>NZ_OZ481794.1:1177500-3002500 GCF_984799205.1 Bacillus sp. SRL543 | reverse complement strand
AGTCCATCTGCTAAATTCCTGATCTCTAGCTGAAAAAAGAACGCCGGGTGGGCAAAAGAGCAGTGTTTTTGTCAGGTATAAAGAGGAGAACGGGAGCTTTAATCGAGAATTTAATCACTTAACTTGATAATCTACCAACTTACCGGTAGATTTCACCAATCCCCAGCATAACCACTCCCACAATCCCCGGCAAAACCGTCTTTCCCCAATCATCCGCAAAGTTTCCATCCTATCCTATCCAGAACTACTTAATAACGCAATCCCTAATCTCCATCCAATAGCTGCCGCAAAGGTGCAAGTCCACTTTCATAAATCTTTATTACTGTTAGAAAAACAGCTTATAGGCCTCATATCCAAAGTAAAGTCCAAAACCGATAAGGGAGAGCCCCGATAAAATTGAAATAAGCGTAAGTATCCTGCCAGTCATGAATCTTCTGAAACTGCTTGCCACCGCTGCCATCGTCAAATCCCAAAGCAGCAGGCCGATAAAGATTGCACAGCTGTATATCAATATTTGGCTTTTATCATATTCAGCTGCTGTTTTCGCCAATACAGAGCCATAAATGCCAAGCCAGAATAGAATGGTCAGGGGATTGGAAATGGACATCAGGAATCCGGAAATAAATGATTTTGCTGCCGATTCATCTTTAAGGCGGTCGTTGGATACTACTTTTCCTGCAGTTAAAAGGCTTTCGATTCCCGTATAAACGAGCACAAAAAAGCCGAACAGCCATAAAAATGATTTTACGAAGGGGATCTCCAGAAAATTCACGACTCCCATATAGACAGCAATCATATATACTCCATCTGCGATCATAGCTCCCAGTCCGACAAGCCAGGCATGAAAAAAGCCGTTTTTTATGCCTTTGTCCAGCTGTGCTGCATTTATGGGACCAATAGGAGCTGCAAGGGAAAGCCCTAGGAAGATATAGCTTAGAAATATGCTCAAAAAAAACAACTCCTTCTCATTTGCTGCTTGTACAATTCTATTCAGCATTATAGGTTTGTACGACAGAAAAATGGATAAAAACTGCTGCTGGCTTTGCGAAGTCAGAAATGGGGAATAGTAGAAGCGAAGGCAAAGGGGTGATAAGTGATGATCGATGAACAGCATTTGGTCAAACTGATTAAACAATTAAAAGAAGCTGACAAACAGCAATTCCAGGAAATAATTTCAGAATTGCAGCCTTATGATATTGCCAGGCTTTATGAGGAGCTTCCGGAGAAGCACCGTTCGCGTTTCATCCTTCTGCTTGATCCCGAGCAGATTGCAGATTTGCTTGAAGAGCTTGAAAGGGAAGAACAGTATGGGGTTTTAGTAAAGCTTGGTGTGGAAAAATCAGGTCAGGTCATGGATCTTATGGATAATGACGACTTGGCCTTGCTTTTAGAAGGCCTTTCACCTGAAAGGATAGAAGAACTCCTGGCAGGGATGAAGCAGGAGGAGTCCCTGATTGTCCAGAGTATCATGAATTACCCGCCTGAGACTGCAGGAAGAATAATGACGAACCGGTTCGTATGGATTCCTGAAAGCTATACTGTCAGCGAAACGGTTGCCAAGATGAAATCATTTGCTGTATTTTCGGAAACAATCAATTATCTTTATGTGATAGATAAAGACAAATGTTTGACAGGGGTTGTTTCATACAGGGACCTGATTCTGGCAGAGCCTCATGAACAGATCAAAGATATTATGTTCAGCAGGGTGATTTCAGTAAATGTGGAAACAGACCAGGAAGAAGCAGCCATGCTTATTGAGCGCTATGATTTCCTGGCTTTGCCTGTCGTGGAAGAAAACGATCGGCTGGTAGGCATCATTACTGTGGATGATATTATTGATGTGGTCATCAGGGAAGCGACAGAGGATATTGAAAAACTATCAGCATCGGGAAAATCTATTGATTTTGACACAAAGGCTTTTGTGGCTGCCTACCGGAGACTGCCATGGCTGATCTTGCTGCTTTTTATAGGGCTTGTTTCGGGAACGATCATCAGCAGCTTTGAAGAAACGATTTCCAAGGTGGTTGCACTGTCATTCTTCATGCCAATGATAGCAGGGATGACAGGGAATACAGGAACACAATCCCTTGCTGTTGTTGTAAGGGGGCTGATCAGCAGAGAAGTTGACCGGGAGCTTGCAGCAAAACTGATTCTCAGGGAGTTTGCTGTCGGGCTCATTATTGGGGTGACCTGCGGCATCCTGATATCTGTGATTGCATATATCTGGCAGGGTAATGCCGTTTTGGGCCTGGTGGTCGGAAGTTCTCTTATTATTACCTTGATTATAGGCACTCTTGCAGGGACAATAGTCCCGCTTGTTCTTTATAAGCTGAATATTGATCCGGCGGTTGCTTCAGGGCCTTTGATTACTACATTGAATGATATTATCTCGCTGTTCGTATATTTCGGCATTGCAACTGCCTTTATTTCAAAGCTGATGTGAGAGAGGAATAAATTTCTTGCTGAAGCGAAAAGCTAAATCGACAAACTTTTTTGGAGGGATTTTCTTGAACGCAAATCGGGTTAAACAGATCCTTTCTTCAACTGCAGAAATTGAAGTGACTTATAATGGTGCTTCTGTATGGATTGACAGCCTCAATGAAGATGGCCGGACCGCAACAGTCCATTTGAGAGGTCCGCTTGAGGAAAGGTCTGTTGTAGAAATTGGAGAACTGTTGGAAAAATAAGGTGGACGCCGCTCTGTTATGAGCGGTTTTTTTATTTTTCATAACCTCAGTTAGTTTTTCAAGTTGATTTTTGGCTCACGCTTGTGAACTATAGTTCACAAGCGTGAGCCAAAATCAAAAACAAAGTTCAAAGCGAAAAATAAAAAAATATCAAAATCATGTTTAAAACATAAATGAGAGGGTATAAAAAGAGGTCGGATTCTGTCCGCTTTTCTATTTATAGGCAATCAGTGCTGATTTAGGGGGGGAAATTATGAGTTTTAGAAAGAAACAGTTCCTGGGTTTCGGGATCATTATGCTGTTTGTGGCAGCTATCCTGTTCTTGACGGTCTACTTTATGAATGGGATGAGAAGCAACCTTAGGGAAATCACTGAAGACAGATATGAAAAAGTTAAAACAGCTGGTGAAATCAGGCAGGGATTTACCCAGTCTGACCAGGTGATCCTGCAGCTGATTAACAGTGAAAAGGCTGCCGATGCGGAAAGCAAAGAGAGAATTGAAGAAAACAGAAACGCAATTCTGCAGGGCGTAGCATATCTGGAGGACCGCCTCAATCGCGAAGAGGCACAGGATCTGCTGATGCAGATTCAGATTGAATACTCCTCCTTGATCAACACAGAGGATGATCTGATAAGGGCGCTGGATGGTGATGTACCTGCAGCTGATTTGCGGAGGCTTATGGAAAGCCGGCAGGAGCAGAGAGACAGCCTTAGTGAAGACCTGTCTGACTTCAGTGCCTTTCAGGAAAGCCTGATGGGTGCTTCTGTGGAGCAGTCACGTGATACATATGATCAGATGATTATCAGCATTATAGCAGGGTCCATCCTTTGTCTTGCTGCTGTCGTGGCAGCGGCTTTCTGGGTGATTAGAAGCACATCCATGAGCCTGAAAAAGATAATCAGTGTCATATCCAGGGTGAATTATGCCGATCTTTCTTCCCTGCCCAGAGTAGAAATTAATACAAAGGATGAAATAGGCGAAATCGGGCTTGCTTTCAATGAGATGGCTGCATCGCTTGAAGACTATAGTTTAAAAGAAAAAGACTATACGAAACATATATCTGAACAAAACTGGCTGCAGACGAATATAGCAGATATCGCTACAATGTACCAGGATATAACGGATATCAAGACGCTGGGCGAAAAATTTATTGCAGAAACTGCTATAATTCTGGACGCCTCTGCCGGTGCGTTTTATTTGCGCACTGGGGAAGGCAGGGAAAGCCGTTTCCTTAAGCAGGCAAGTTATGCTGGAGATGGAAGAGAAGCTGGCAGGGAGGAGTTCTACCTTGGCGAAGGCCTGATCGGCCAGGCAGCTCTGGATAAGCGGACCAGGGTGCTGAAGGAGATTCCGGATGACTACTCGCTTGTCAGTTCTGGACTTGGTGAAGTGAAGCCTAAAAGCATACTGATTGCCCCGGTCCTTTTTGAAGGGAATGTCACTGCAGTCGTAGAGTTTTCTTCCATCAGGGAGTTCACAGCTCTTGAAGAGAAGCTTCTGACACAGCTGCTGGATACGCTCGGTATCACAGTCAACAGTGTGCTCGGAAGAATGGAAATCGAGCGGCTGCTAAAAGAATCCCAGATGATGACAGAAGAGCTGCAAGTACAGTCAGAAGAGCTCCAGACTCAATCTGAGGAACTTCAGGTCCAGTCAGAAGAGCTTCAGTCACAATCGGAAGAGCTAAGGATGATCAATGAACAGCTCGAAGAAAGAACAAGGGATGCAGAACAAAAATCCCGCGATCTGCAGCAGGCCAATAAGGATATTGAAGAAAAAGCAGAACAGCTGTTATTAAGCTCCAAATATAAATCTGAATTCCTGGCCAATATGTCGCACGAGCTCAGGACCCCGCTGAACAGCATCCTGCTGTTATCAGAAATGCTGTCAGAGGGGCAGGGTGAAGAAATACCGGAGGAGCAGAAGGAAGTAGCTAAAGTGATTCATTCATCAGGGAAAGATCTGCTTTCTCTCATCAATGATATACTTGACTTATCTAAAATCGAGGCCGGGAAGCTGGATATGCTCTTTGAAGAGATGAATTTGAGTGAATTGCCTTCCTATCTGGAATACAATTTCAGCCATCTGGCACAAAAAAAGAACCTGGATTTCAATATCTCAATTGCTGAAGACCTTCCTGGGATCATGTATACAGATCAGCAAAGATTTCAGCAGATTATCAAGAACCTGCTTTCAAACAGCTTTAAATTCACAGAGAAAGGCTCTGTTTCCATAGAGGTAAATCTGGCTGAACCGGAAAAGACAAGAAATCTGCCTTTAAAATCAAAAGCTGATTTTTGGACAGAGATAAAAGTGTCTGATACAGGAATAGGCATTCCGGAAAGCAAGCAATCCATCATCTTTGAAGCATTTCAGCAGGGAGATGGTGCGTCAGTCAGGAAATACGGAGGCACAGGGCTTGGCCTTTCTATCTGCCGGGAGTTTGCAAAGCTCTTGGGAGGCTGGATATTCGTGGAAAGCGAGGAAGGGGAGGGAAGTACTTTTACCCTGTTTATACCAAGCCTTCCTAATGGCCTCGAGAAAGAACAGTATACTGCAGCAGCACAGCTAGAAATAGCCGCTTCGGCTGCGGCGGAAGAAACAATCACAGATACTGGGGCGGAGGAGCCGGAAATTCATGCAGGGATTTCAAAGGAAATCCGTCATATCTTTAAAAATAAATCTGTGCTAATATGTGATGATGACAATCGCAATATCTATGCGCTGGAAAAGGCGCTTAAAGCCGAGGGAATGGAAGTCACCACGGTGCAGAACGGGCTGGAATGCCTGGAGATGATCCAGCAGAGAAGAGATATTGACATTATTCTGATGGACATTATGATGCCTGTGATGGATGGCTATGAAACAATGCAGCACCTGAGGTCCATGGATGGTCTTGAACAAATGCCGATCATAGCATTGACAGCGAAAGCAATGAAAGGGGACAGGCAGAAATGTCTGGATGCTGGTGCATCCGATTATATCAGCAAGCCCCTGAAGCTTGATCAGCTTTTGTCCGTCATGCGGGTGTGGCTGACAAAAGCTTCTTAGTAAATTGGAAAGGGGCATATGTGTGAAAAAGGATGTGCTTAAGGCGGATGAACGGGAAAAAATTGAGATGGATCTTCTTCTTGAAGCCGTCTACCTGATTTCCGGTTATGATTACCGCCAATATATGCGCTCCTCTGTAGAAAGAAGGATACAGCATAGAATGAGGCTGGAGCAGATACCGACAATCAGCAGGCTTATTGAAAAAGTCCTGCACTATCCAGGCTTCATTAATAGAATATTGGACGATTTATCCATCAGTGTGACAGAAATGTTCCGGGATCCATCCTTCTTTAAAGCATTTCGCGAGAAGGTTGTACCCCGTCTCAGGGGCCTCCCGGAAATCCGGATATGGCATGCAGGCTGTGCTACAGGGGAAGAAGCATATTCAATGGCAATATTAATGGAAGAAGAAGGACTCGGCAGTAAAACAAGGATCTATGCGACCGATATAAACGAAAATGTTTTAAAGCGGGCAGAGAGCGGGACATTCCCCCTGGCCAGGATGCAGACTTATACTAAGAATTACATCCAGGCGGGCGGCAAGAAGGCTTTTTCAGAATACTATTCTACTGACGAATGCAATGCCTATTTTCACCGGAATCTAGTGAAAAATGTGATATTTGCCCAGCATAATCTGGTGACTGACGGCTCTTTCAACGAGTTTCATGTTATCATCTGCAGAAATGTAATGATTTATTTTACACCTCAGCTGCAGCAGGATGTACTTGATCTTTTCCATGAGAGCCTTTCTGATGGCGGGTACTTGGGACTTGGAAACAAAGAAACGCTGAGAATTGGACGTTCAAAGGAAAATTATGCGGAGTTTGATGGCAAAGAGAGATTGTATACGAAAAAGTAAGGGGATTGCCTGGATCTTTGGGCATAAACTTAGAATTAGAAGGGCGGAACCCATGATGGTTCCGCCCTTCCGTTTGTATTATACTTAGCTTTCGGAGCAGGCCAGGACATCTGGCTGCAATAATTGTTGGGTGCAGCCCTGCTGGCCAGTCTGCATCTCTAAGCAAGCCCGGCAGCAGAATATTTCTCTGCGGCTTCAACGGCCGGATGCTTCAGCACCTGTTCGATTTCCGCCTTGGCTTGGATCATGACGACACACATATCATCCGGCTGGCATGCTTGGAGCTCTTTAGGAATGATCAGATTGATGGGTGCATCAATGGTTTCTTTGTCCCACTTGCTTCCCGCTGCTTCTGCAAGCAAGGGAATGCCATCCTCAAACTTTCGTTCAATGGCTTCCATGACCCCGTCTGTGTACAGAAGGATCTGAATGCTTTTTTCATACTCGATAACAGATTTTTCGACTTGTATGTTATCCCAGAAGCCGATGGCGCAGCTGCCTTTTTTCATGGGGACCGTTTCCCGTCCATCCACAAGGGCAAAGCATGGCGGATGCCCGGCGTTTACGAACTCCACTGTTTTTTTCTTTGTATCGATCACCAGATATACCGCTGTAAAATAATAATGGAGACCGCTCTTTTTTTTCTCGAGCATGACCATCCATTTATTCAGCTCTTTGATGACTCTTTCCGGGTCACTGAAATTCCTGATCACATCCCTCAGGACAGAGGAAATGAACATGCAGACGAGGGAGGCTGAAATGCCATGCCCCATCATATCCAATACGATGGCTGCATACCTGTTCTGATCAATCTTATGCCAATAATACATGTCGCCTGCCAATTTAAATGCGGGAATATAGGAAGCATTAATATGTATGTGATCCTCCTGAACCATTTCGCTTAAAAGATTATGCTGGACCTGCTGGGCTAGATCCAGTTCATCCTTTATTTTTTTTTCGTGTTCTTTATGCCAATCTTTTTCTTCCTTAAGCCTCAGGGCAACCCTTAATCTGGCTGCAAGCTCCACTTTATTGATAGGCTTCGTTATGTAGTCGATGCCGCCTACATCCAGCGCCTCTGCTACCTTTTGAGAATCTTCAAGGGCAGTGACAAATATGACGGGGATATCCCGGTACAGGGGATTTTCCTGCAGGCGCCTGCATGCTTCGATCCCATCCATTTCAGGCATCATGATATCCATCAGGATGACATCTGGTGTACTTTGGGGAAAAGCGGGCCCGGCGCTTTCCAAATGCTTGAAAAGGTCTTTTGCCGATGTAAAAGACCTGTAGTCGTCATACCCGGCATTCCTTAAAATCTTTTCAACTACAAACAAATTTACCTGGTTATCATCCACTATTAAAATCGACATTCTCACTATCTCCTTTAAGAAAGAAGCACATTCAGCTCCTCATAAAACGGTTTTAAATCTGTCAGGCTGGGGAAACAACTACCTGTATGAATATTATGTATGATAGCGGTTCAGGAAAACCATTCCGCAATATATACCCTTCTTTTATGGGCGTTAAACATATTTTTTCGGAATTCCAGTTATAAATTCCCGGTGCGGTACAAAGTATAAATTAAACAGAGGCCGTTCATTAGGCAGCTGCAGAGGATTGCTGTAAAATAAATGGTGATTTTTACATAGAGAGGAGAACCAGTTATATGGATAAAGAACAAAGTAAAGTGGATCTCCAGCAGGTATCGGATGCAGACAAAATATGGACAAGAGATTTTGTCCTGATCTGCATTGCTAATTTTTTTGTATTTTTAGGCTTTCAGATGACATTGCCTACCATCCCCTTATTTGTTGAAGACCTTGGGGGCAACGATCAGCTGATTGGATTTGTGGTTGGCATTTTCACATTTTCTGCCCTGCTTCTCCGGCCGTATGCCGGGCATGCTCTTGAAACAAAAGGCAGGCGCTGGGTTTACTTGCTCGGCCTCTTTATTTTTGTGCTTGCAGTAGGGGCATTCGGTTTTGTGCCTGGAATCATATTTTTATTTTTGTTAAGAGTGATCCAGGGCGTGGGCTGGGGATTTGCCACTACTGCTTCAGGGACAATCGCAAGTGACCTTATTCCTCCTAAAAGAAGGGGGGAAGGTATGGGCTATTATGGCCTTTCAGGCAATATCGCCCTTGCTCTCGGTCCTTCGCTGGGACTCACACTTGCAGGAGTACTGACATTCAAACAGCTGTTTTTGATTAGTGCTGCACTTGGAGGGGCGGCTTTTTTGCTTTCATCACGGATCCGCTATAAAGAAGTGGAAGAAAGCCAGTCCGCTGCCGCTCCGGTTAAATGGGATTTCTATGAGAAAAGTGCACTGAAACCCTCTGTCCTGCTGTTTTTTATCACTGTGACTTTTGGAGGGATTGCTTCCTTCCTGCCGCTCTATACAGCTCAGAAGGGCATCGGCGGAATTCAATGGTATTTTCTGATTTATGCTCTTTCCATCATGCTGACAAGGACCTTTGCCGGTAAGGTTTATGATTTAAAGGGCCATAAAGCTATATTTGTACCAGGGGCCTTCCTGATATTAATCGCGATGATCCTGCTTTCATGGCTGCCGGGCACCGGCATCTTATATCTGGCAGCTGTGCTCTATGGGCTGGGTTTTGGCAGCGTCCAGCCTGCCCTGCAGGCATGGTCGATTGAACAGGCGCCAAAGAACAGAAGGGGGATGGCGAACGCCACATTCTTTTCTTTCTTTGATCTTGGGGTGGGAATTGGAGCGATGCTATTCGGCCAGATCAGCCACTGGTTCGGCTATAGCAGCATCTATTCGACAGCTGCAGTATCAGTCTTGATTTCAATGGTCATGTACCTTATTTTTCTCAAGAAAGAGGATAAACACAAAAAACATGGAGCACTGCAATAGCAGGCTCCATGTTTTTTGGTTCTCTAAAAAGGCAGTCACCGTGTCTTTTGACACTATGATGCAGTCAGGAACAGCAGTATGATAATAACTTAAAAAGTCTTAATCATGGTTTTGGCAGAAGGAATTCAGGGAAAAGAAAAAGAGGATGCGTCAATTTGAAAGTTTCTGATGCTAAAACTATGTCCATGGGGGGATACATATGGCTAAAAGATTGATTCTTTTATCGCTGCTGTCTGCTGTTTTATTTGTATTGATTTCCTCATTCGAATTCGATGCAAAAAAGACAAATGCTAATGTAGAAGAGAAAAAAGACTATGTTTCTTTTGAATATAGAATTACAAAGGTAGAGGATGGCACGTATTACGGGAAATCAGCTGATGGGCTTGGCATATCATTTACATTGGATGATCTTGACCAGAACATCATCATTAAAAAAGAAGATACAGTGGTTTGTTATTTTGAAAAAGACAATATGAGGGACGGATTGGTCCGTGTCGAAAAGAAATAGCCAGTCGGTTGATTGGCTGTTTTTCTTTTGGCAAAATGATGCGGGTACCGTGTTTTTTTCAAAAATGAAGGGGTAATAGTTTAGTGGAGAAAAAATTTTAATGAAAGAGGCTGATCATATGGCAGACAATAAGAATAACGATGACCGCAATCAGTATTTCCAGGAGCGAGCCGGGACAGATGAAGCAAACTTCCACGTTGTGCCAGGTGATGAGGAAGGCTGGGCTGTAAAAAAAGAAGGCGAAGATGAGCCGGAATTAACAACCGGTTCCAAATCCGAAGCTGTGGACAAGGCTAAGGATATGGCGAAGGAAGCAGGTACAATGGCCATTATCCATAATGATGAAGGAAGGATAGAGGACCAGGAGAATTACCGCCAATAAGAATTAAAGGCTTCAGCCCAGGGCTGAAGCCTTTTTGTTGGAATGCGGGACCACTGTACTCGTTTTTAAAGAGGTAATATGCTATTCTAAAATAAAGTTTAAAATGCAAAGGGTGTCCATCATGAAAATAGTTTGCTTTGGTGATAGTCTAACCCGCGGAGTGTCATACCTAAAAGGGCGGCTGAGAATCTTAAAAAAGAACTATCCAGCTGTCCTTCAGGAGTTATTTCGAAATAATGGTGCAGGTGAAGCGGGGCCGCATGTTGAAGTGTTGAACAAAGGTGTCTTTAATGATAATTCGAATCTTCTGCTGTCACGGCTTGAACGGGATGTAACTGATGTGAAACCCGATTTTGCCATCATCAGCATCGGCGGCAATGATTGTAATTTTTCATGGGAAGAGGTTGCGCAAAATCCAGACAGTGAACATATTGCTTCAGTTCCGCTGGACAAGTATGCAGATAATCTCAGATGTATGATAGAGAAAGTGAAGAACAGCGGGATTACTCCAATCCTCCTGACCCTGCCTCCGCTTGATCCAGTCCGCTATTATGAGAATATTTCTGGCAAGTTCAGTTCACAAATCAGCAGCTGGATATGCAGAGTCGGCGGGATAGAGCACTGGCATGGGAAATATAATCAAAGTCTCAATAAAATTGCGGATGAACTGAATGTAATGAAAATAGATGTAAGATCTGCATTAAAACAGGCCGGAGATCTGACAGACTTAATTTCAGCCGATGGAATCCATCTGACCGAATGGGGATATAAGATCCTGGGGGCAGAGATATACAATTATCTATCCGCCCTCATGCAAACCGGGAATATGGATAATGCCTCATTGGCATCTGCATCAGAATAGGAAGGACGGCTGCCGGCTGGCCTTCTTCCTGAATTTTTTCATAGAAGTAATAGAAAAAAGCGATTTGCAGAAGCAAATCGCTTTTTTCGGTAAATCTTTTTATGCGGCTGAGAGGACTTGAACCTCCACGGGGTTGCCCCCACTAGAACCTGAATCTAGCGCGTCTGCCATTCCGCCACAACCGCTTACTAGCAACTGAATTTATTATAGCATAATAATTATGTTTGTACACTACTTTTTTAATAAATTTTCAAGAAAATTTATTGGATTTTATTTGCTTTTCTATTTCTGCATTCAGCAGTTCCTTCCCGCGGCCCTCGAGTGATCTGACATGCAGCAGTTCTTCGGCAAGGTCATGGAGGGATAGTATTTCAAACAATACCGCAGTTTCAGGAGAGATATGATGATGCTGGTCCGGATGCAGGTCAGCCAAGGGAATAAATTCTTTCTGTTCGCTGAACCACTGTGTGAGCGCATTTACTTTAGTCTGATAATCCTCTTCAGGTATAAATTCTTTATCCTTAAGGACGCGTGAGACGGTTTCCATGACCGGCATGATCGCAATATTTGTTTTCTGATCAAAGCTGAACCGGGATTTTGGCAAATAAAACAGATTGCCGATATGATAAATCAATTGGCGGAGAATGATCAATTTTTTATATTCAAGCCTGAAGCACCTTATTTCTTTACGGGTAAAACGGTGGAATCTCCATTCATCTTTCTGATATAAACATAATTTTTCAATTTTCTCCGTGTCCCTCGACAGGTTCTGAAAATCTTCTAGGAGCCTTGCTTTTTCAAAAGGAGAGCCGGACATGTGAGTAAATGACTTCAGCAGGATAGAAGAAGCTTTTTCGAATGCTGAGTCGATTCCCAGCATAATGGTCTTCGAATACTGCGGCGGCATGATGAAGATATTGACTAAAGACGAGACGACCAAGCCGGTGCAGGTTGTGCCGAGGCGGATAAAAAAGGATGCTGCATAATGATCATGGACAGTCGAAATCATGGCAGCTCCTGTCAGCACTGCAACAACCGTACCTTCGTGAAGTTTCAGTTTATGGCAGGCAATGATTGTGGCAAGCGAAACGAATGCATAAGAAAAAGGACTGTCGCCTAACAGGAAAGCAAAACAAACGGCAAAACCTGCCCCGATGGCAGAAGCAGGAAAGCGGATGAATGCCTTTCTGATTGAATCGGCAGCAGTCGGTTCAATTGTTACAATGGCAGTTATGACTGCGAACATGGCAGGCCAATCCAGCAAATGACAGATAAAGGCTGTCACAAAAACAGCAATCCCGGTTTTTACAATTCTCCCGCCAGCAAATTTAAATAGGAAAGGTTTCATTTTTTTGCCTTCTTTTACTGTATTATTTATTTTCATGATATATATATTATATCGCAAATATGATGCTCTATGGGGGAAGAAAAGATTCAGCTGGAATGCTGACTAATACAATAAGCATTGATTCAAGTGGATATGCAAAGAAAAAAGGAGAGAGGAGTGCCGCTATGCTCATTCATTTAGTTCCTAAAGATGATTTGGAGGCTCAGGGAATACGCTGGGTGCTGGAGTCCCATTTAAGCGGGGTTGATCTGCGGATTTGGAAAGATCAGACAGAGTTTCTTAATGGCATAGAATTTGATTCACCAGGACTTTCCATCATTAATATGGACAGCTGGGACCAGGGGGCCGGGGAAAAAGCGGAAGAGTTGAAGAATAAAAGAGTGCGCTGGCTCGGGATTTCCTCTGAAAGGATATTTCAGACAGCATACCGTGCACTGAAATATAAGGGTGAGGATGTGCTGTTCAGGCCATTTTCTTCTTCAGACCTGGTAAGGGCTGTCCAGCAGATCCGATTTGAACTCAGGAATAGGCCGGAGCAGGGGCAAACCAGGAAATCTGCCTCCCATGAACCTGGCTATCCAGATTTGTTCATCTCGAACGGGGAACAGGACAAGGGCCTTACAATGGCAGCGTTCCTTACCCCTAACAGCTCAGCTTTTCAGACATTGTACAGCAGATTATGCAGTCATACTTCCATTAAAGCAGGGAAAGTGTTCGCTTTGTCGGAGTTCGTTCTTTTTGTACGAACTTCTACGAATGGGAATGCTCAGGATGAGTTCCACTCATTTATGGCAGATTGGAAAAAAAGCTTTCCTGCCGCTCCCCTGGCTGTCATCGTACATATAACAAAGAAACCGCAATCGCTGAAGGATGCATACCAGCATGTGCGGATGCTGACCAAACTGATTTTTTTTGAAGGCTATGACATTATCATTTCAGAAAATCATTCTTCTTTAACAAAGGGAATGGACCCGCTCCTGACACCGGTCGAGCAGAGGGAATGGATAGAAATGCTTGAAAAAAGAGACGAAAAAGCTATTCGTTCCTGGTGTGAAAGAGAATTCCTTGCTCTGAAATCCCCATACCCGGATCCGGAGCTGGTCAGGGTCCGTCTGACAAGTGTGCTTGCACAGGCGAGAAGGTATATGAAAACCTATCAGCTTCAGTCTGAACTGCTGGAGGAAAACTATCACCATGTTTTTCAGAAGATAGTCCATCTGCCGACCATCCACCAGATTGTCAAGGAGCTTGAGCAATTTGCGGCCTTGCTTTTCATGGAATATAACCGCAAAGGAATGGATGATCCTGTCTCGGCTGCTGAAAAAGCCGAAGAACTGATAGAGTCAAATTACTGGATCGAAGGCTGGAACTTATCAGATTGTGCAGAATCGCTCGGAATGCATAAAAGTACATTGAGCCGCCGGTTTGCAGCAGAAATAGGGCTGACCTTCCGTGAAAGGCTTCATGAAATCAGAGTCCGGGAGGCAAAGCGGCTCCTGCTTGAAACAGATTTGCCGATTGAAAGGATAGCCGGCATGTGCGGGTATTCACACCCATCTTATTTTTCGTCCAAGTTTAAATCAATTGTGTTAGAAACACCTGTATCTTATAGACGGAAAAAAGCTGAATATATTTAAACAATTCGAAATATTTCTTAAAAACATGTCAATCTGTTGCGCTGAGGGTGCAACCATTTATAAAGAAATCACCAGATTATAAATTCATCACCTCCTGTCCCGCAGTAAAATGAAAGAAACCATATTCAGGAGGTAATTGTGATGGGAAAAGCTGCTGAGAGAGTGAAAAGATACCGGGGCAATCAATTGAATACGAAAGGCTGGCAGCAGGAAGCAGCGCTAAGGATGCTGATGAATAATCTGGATCCAGAGGTAGCAGAGATGCCTGACAAGCTTGTTGTCTATGGGGGGATCGGCAAGGCTTCCAGGAACTGGGAATGCTTTGAAGCTATAGTGGAGTCGCTTAAGAAGCTGGAAAATGACGAAACACTTCTTGTCCAGTCAGGCAAACCTGTTGCGATTTTTAAATCGCATTGTGATGCCCCGCGTGTTCTGATTGCCAATTCAAACCTTGTACCGGCCTATGCCAACTGGGAAACCTTCCATGAGCTTGACCGCAAGGGCCTTATGATGTATGGGCAGATGACCGCTGGAAGCTGGATTTACATTGGCTCCCAGGGGATTGTTCAGGGGACATATGAAACTTTTGCCGAGCTGTCCAATCAGCATTTTGGAGGTTCCCTTAAAGGCACTATTACTGTAACAGCCGGCCTTGGAGGCATGGGAGGGGCACAGCCGCTTGCTGTCACGATGAATGGCGGTGTCTGCATCGGGATTGAAGTGGATGAGACAAGGATCGACCGCAGGATTGAAACAGGATACACCGATATGAAAACGGATTCATTGGGGGAGGCCATTTCCCTGGCTGAGCAGGCAAAGAAAGAGGGGAAAGCCCTTTCTATTGGGCTTGTAGGCAATGCTGCTGAAATACTCCCCAAAATGCTGCAAACGAATTTCATCCCGGAAGTATTGACAGACCAAACTTCTGCCCATGACCCGCTGAATGGGTACATCCCCGCCGGTATGACTATTAGTGAAGCTGAGGAGCTGAGATCAGCGAACCCTGGGGAATATGTCAGAAGGTCAAAATCTTCTATGGCAGATCATGTAAGGGCTATGCTCGATATGATGGGAAATGGCACGATTACTTTTGACTATGGAAACAATATCCGCCAGGTGGCAAAAGATGAAGGTGTGGAAAACGCTTTTGCTTTCCCCGGATTCGTGCCTGCCTATATCAGGCCGCAGTTTTGTGAAGGAAAAGGACCTTTCAGGTGGGCAGCTCTTTCAGGAGATCCTGAGGATATTTATAAAACCGACCGGGCTATCCAGAGAGAGTTCAGCGATAATGAGCATTTATGCAATTGGATCAGGATGGCTCAGGAAAAAATCCAGTTTCAGGGGCTCCCATCCCGCATATGCTGGCTTGGCTACGGAGAAAGAGCCAGATTCGGAAAGATACTGAATGATATGGTCGCGAGCGGGGAACTGAGTGCTCCGGTAGTAATCGGCAGAGACCATTTGGATTCCGGCTCAGTCGCTTCTCCGAACCGTGAGACCGAATCGATGCTGGATGGATCTGATGCTGTTTCAGATTGGCCAATCCTCAATGCCCTCATCAACGCAGTCGGGGGAGCAACATGGGTCTCCCTTCATCATGGAGGCGGAGTCGGGATGGGCTACTCCCAGCATTCGGGTGTAGTCATAGTTGCAGATGGCACTAAGGAAGCTGAAATGCGCATTGAAAGGGTGCTCACCACTGATCCCGGCATGGGAGTGGTCCGGCATGCGGATGCCGGATATGAGCTGGCCAAGAAGACAGCAAGGCAAAAAGGCATAAACATGCCGATGTTAGATAAAGGAAGTGAGCGGAAATGAGCAGCAGGATAATATGGATTAAAAATGCCTCCCAGCTTGCCACTCTCGCTTCAGATGTGAAAGGGCCGCGTTCAAAAAGTGATATGTCAGAGCTGGGATTGATCGAGAACGGGAGCTTATTGATTAAGGACGGCAAAATTTTGGCAGCAGCGGCAGCAGGAGAAGTAGAAAAAAAGTATGGAGCCATCCTGAAGAATGCAGAGATTATTGATGCTTCCGGCCGGCTTGTCACACCCGGGCTGGTCGATCCCCACACTCATGCAGTATATGGCGGCAGCCGGGAACGGGAGTTTGAAATGCGCCTAGAAGGTGCCAGCTATATGGATATCATGAACAGCGGCGGCGGAATCCACGCGACTGCAAGAATGACAAGGGAGGCATCGGAAGAGGAGCTGATAAAGCAGACAGCACTGCGCCTTGACTCCTTCCTTGCGCATGGAGTGACAACAATTGAAGGGAAAAGCGGCTATGGAATGGAGCTCGAAACAGAGCTGAAGCAGCTGCGGACAATGAAAAAACTGAATGAGCAGCATCCTGTTGATATTGTCCCAACCTTTATGGGGGCACATGCAGTGCCGCCGGAATACAAAGGCAGGGAAGATGAGTTCGTCGACTATATCATAAATGATATGCTGCCGGCTGTGTCTGCTGAAAAGCTCGCAGAATTCAATGATGTATTCTGCGAGCTGGGCGTCTACACTCCTGAACAGGCAGAAAGGATTCTTGAGGCCGGAAAAAAATTCGGGCTGATTCCTAAAATACACGCTGATGAAATTGAGTCCTATGGAGGAGCAGAGCTTGCAGCCAAGGCAGGGGCCATCTCAGCAGAACATCTGCTGAAGGCCTCGGAAGCTGGAATAGATGCGATGGCAAAGTCTGGAACGATTGCCTGTCTGCTGCCGGCAACAGCTCTTTATTTGCGGGAGGAAGCGGCCAAAGGGCGGATGATGATTGACAGAGGGGTGCCTGTAGCAATCTCAACAGACTGCAACCCTGGTTCATCACCGACGACCTCCATGCCCCTCGTCATGAATCTCGCCTGCATCTTGATGAGGATGACGCCGGCAGAGGCATTGACCGCTGCAACCTATAATGCCGCATGCGCCATCAGAAGAGAAGATCGAGCAGGGTCACTGGAAGAAGGCAAGCAGGCGGATATTGTTATGTGGAATGTGAAGGACTACCGGGAGCTGCAATATTTGTTCGGGGTCAATCATGTTCATTCTGTCTGGAAAAACGGCATAAAGGTGGTGGGGTAAGATGGATGCGCGCTGGCTGACAAAACCCGGCTGGTCCTGGAATTATGCTGAAAGCAGTTCCCCTGAATTCGTCCATCAATGGGTCTGTCCGCTGGAGCGGATAGAGGGAAAACCCGATGTCATCATTTATGGAGCGCCCTTATCAAGATCATCCATCAGTGTTTCAGGAGCATCCCTATACCCGGAGGAATTCAGGAAAATGTGGAAGGGATACGCAGCCTATAATCTTGATGAAGATATCGATTTGACCACTTTTACTGCTGCTGATGCAGGAGATGTTCTTATGCATACGACTGATATTCACCTTTCCCACAGCCGTATCCAGGAGACAGCCTATGAACTGGCAAAAGGCTTCCCGGGATCTGTCAGCTGCCTGATCGGCGGGGACCATTCAGTCACAGCCTGTTCTGTGCGAGGGATAAAGGAAGCCTTTCCTGAAGAAAGAATCGGCATCCTCCAGCTGGATACCCATCTGGATGTAAGAGATCCGCAGGAACTGGGGCCTGCAAATGGCACACCGATCCGCCAGCTTATAGACGGCGGCGCTGTTAAGGGGGAGGATATAGTCAATATCGGGCTTCATGGATATTTCAATGCAAGGCCGCTGGTAGAATACGCAAAAGAACACAAGATCCGGATGGTCACCATGAAGAATGCCCGGAAGCAGGGGCTTATCCGAACAGTGCAGGAGTCACTGTATGATTTGGCAGCCAGGACAGACCGGGTTTATGTAACAGTGGATATGGATGTTCTGGACATATCAGCAGCACCGGGCGTGCCTGCCTCGACACCGGGAGGTATGATGCCTGCCGAACTGTTTGATGTCCTGCTCGAAATTGGGAAGTGTCCGCATGTGTTGCATATTGACTTTGTCTGTCTCGACCCGACAAAAGATTCAAACGTATCAGAAACGGTAAAAGCGGGCGTCTATGCCTGGCTGCAATTTATGACCGGCTGCACATTGCGCAAGTAAGGATTGAACACTCACTGTTAAGGGAGCGATTGATATGGAAACCAATCTGCCAAAACAGCCAGGTACAGACATAAGCACCAAAACGCCATTTATGTGGAAATTTTTCGTTTACAGTTTCATAGGCGCGTTCATTTTCTTCGTCCCCATCACCATCGGCGAAAAGAATTCCATTCTGCTTGATCATATTGTGACTTACATTCAAACGGCAGCGGAACCTGCCATCCCTTTTTATACTCTGCTCATTCTGGCTGCCGGAGCCATATATCCTTTTTGGACAGGGAAATGGAAGAAATCCCTGACAGATATTATTTTTTCATTGTTTAAGGTGGCCGGCCTGCTGGTAGGCATCATGATTCTTCTGAATAAGGGCCCAGCCTGGCTGTTTGACCCGGATATGGGGCCGTTTTTATTCAATAAGCTTGTTATACCTGTCGGCCTGCTGGTGCCAATAGGCGCTGTCTTCCTTTCTTTGCTGGTAGGCTACGGCCTTTTGGAATTCATCGGGGTTCTAGCAAGGCCAATCATGCGACCCATCTGGAAAACGCCCGGACGTTCTGCAATTGATGCTGTCGCTTCTTTTGTGGGCAGCTATTCGGTCGGCCTGCTGATAACAAACCGCATCTATAAAGAAGGCAAGTATAACGGCAAAGAAGCAAGCATCATTGCAACTGGCTTTTCAACCGTTTCTGCCACGTTCATGGTTATTGTGGCAAAGACCCTCGGTCTGATGGAAATGTGGAATCTGTATTTTTGGCTTACCTTCTTCATAACCTTCCTTGTGACAGCGATAACGGTCAGAATTTGGCCTTTATCAAAAATAAAAGAAGATTATTATGAAGGTTCTGACCCGCAGCCGGAGAAAAAGATAGAAGGAAACCTTTTCACCGCAGCATGGTCTGCGGCTAGGGAAACAGCCGCTTATTCACCGCGCCTGCTGAAGAACGTCTGGATTAATCTGAAGGATGGGCTGTTAATGGCCATGGCTATCCTGCCTTCCATCCTGTCTATCGGACTGCTTGGCCTGATTTTAGCTGAGTTCACACCGGTCTTTGACTGGATTGGCTATATCTTTTATCCGTTCACATCAGTTCTGCAGCTGCCGGAGCCGATGCTTGCTGCCAAGGCAAGCGCTCTCGGCATAGCAGAAATGTTTCTTCCTGCCCTGCTGGTCACTGAAGCTGCACTGGAACTGAAGGTTGTCATTGCGATTGTCTCTGTGTCAGGAATCATCTTTTTCTCTGCGCTTGTGCCTTGTATCGTGTCGACGGAAATTCCTCTCTCCATCCCCGTGCTCATCGCTATTTGGATTGAAAGGGTGATTTTGACGCTGATTATTAGTACACCGCTTGTCTATTTGCTGCTCTAGAAAGAAAAAAAGCACGGCTTCGGCCGTGCTGTTTTTCTTTACCGATTCATACTAAGGCTGGACCAAATAATCTCAATGCTTTTACGGGACTTTCACCTGTGCTTTCTATTGAAAAGTTGAATGTATTTGCAGGAATAAACAGCTGATCGCCTTTTTTAACAAATTGCTCCATTTCGTCCGTTTTCACCACTGCGTTCCCGTACAGAATATATAATCCGGAAAACACTCCGTCTCCCGTAATTTCAACCTCTCTTTCCACTTCGATAAGGGTCATTCTAAAACACGGTGTTTGCTGATATCCAATTAATTCGGTTTCTTTAAATCCTTTTGATTCCCATAATACAGCAGGAGGTACTTTCCACTTTTCCAAGGTTTCTTCGCTCGTATAAGTTTCGTACAGGAATATATCAAACATTTTTTCGAATCCCAGTCCCTGGTGAAGCAAGTAGTCCTCCAGCTGCAATCCGGAAGGGGAGGATTTTTCAAGCCGGATTGTGTAATCAGTGGGTTCCTGGATTTCAACCAGCAGGCAGCCCGCTCCGATGGCATGGGGGATGCCAGCTTCAATCAGGAAGGTATCTCCAGGGCGGACATAGTACTTGTGCATGCAATCCAGCATGCCTTTAATGTCTTGTTCATTAAATAAGTTCTTCCATTGTTGCTTTGTGACACCGGGTTTGAATCCTAAATACACATACGGAGGTTCCCCGTTGATTTCTCTCCCTCCAATAAAGTGCCAGCATTCAGTCTTGCCATATGCCGAATTAAATAATTGCTGGGCTTTTTTCTTGTCAGGGTGGGCCTGAATAATTAGACGCTCAGCCGAATCGATTAATTTTACGAGAACACCAGTCTGCTTTCCAAGTTTCTCAACATGCTGTTTGCCTAAAAATTCAATGGGGTGCTCATCTACCATTTCCTTTAAAGTGATTTTTATGCCAGCCAGATCCAGTTTATTTAATCCGTCCGCTTCCCGGCCCTCCGTTCGGCTTGAAACAATTGATATCATCCATTCTTCCGGGAAATGACTATCCTTGGGATCTTCTTTTCCATGAATTTCATCAATCAGTTTTCCGCCAAGGTAGGTTCGCCATGATCGAGCAGGGGAGAGCTTTATGGGTGCTGAACCATCATAAATATGTCTATTCAAATATGTTCCTCCTTATCTTTATTTAAAAGTATGTCTGTATTAATAGTAAGTGAATGCGCTTCCATTAATAATTAAAGATTTTAAGATGAATGAGTAAAATTTTAAGAGATTCCTTCAGCCGTCAATTAATTCATTGAGAGGATGCAGAGATTGATTTACACTATCGGTACCAGTGCGATGGCGGCGCTAACAAAAATATAAATGGAGGATAAGGAATGAAAAAATATGCTATTTGCGGTGTCAGCAATCGGGCTTTGGAAATGTTTATGCGGCCCATGATGAATGAATTTTCCGAAGAAACCGGGATTGCAGCGATATTGGATTCCGATCCTTATCGCTTTAAGGTATGCAAAGAGAAATTTCCGATGCTTGAACATGTTCCGACGTATAATCCGGAACAATTTGAAGAAATGATTGACCAGACAAAGCCTGATTATGTGATTGTCGCAGGCAGGGATGATACACATGTTGAATATATTTTAAGATCATTAAAGAAGCAGGTTGATGTCATAACAGAAAAACCGATGGTGACAAATGCGGCAGATGCCAATAAAGTCATGAATGCCGAAACCGAAAGCAGTGCTAAAGTGATTGTCACATTCAATTATCGATACAGTCCATTTCACAGGAAGATTAAAGAAATGATTTTGGAAGACAAGGTCGGCAGGATTACTTCCGTGGATTTAAATTGGTATATAGATACATTCCATGGATCCAGTTATTTCAGAAGATGGAATCGTGACAGGAATTTTTCCGGAGGCTTATCAATCCATAAATCAACACATCATTTCGATCTGGTGAATTGGTGGCTGGATCAAAAGCCAGAAGAGGTATTTGCATATGGAAGCCTGAATTATTTCGGGCCTGATGGAGAATTAAATCCGCGAAAAGTACCGAGCCGCTATTGCGGAACATGTGCTGAACAAAGCAAGTGCACCTATTTCAGGCGCTGGAATCCCCGCAGCGGAACCAGCACTGTAAAAGACGACCATCTGCTTGCAGGAGTATATGAGGAAGTACCTTACACTAATTACAGGCCGGATGCCTGTATTTATGATGAAGAAATCAGCATTGAGGATACCTATGTGGCTTCAGTTAGATATGAGGGAGGAAGCTTGCTGAGCTATTCTATTAATTTTTCCTCTCCTTATGAGGGTTACCGATTGGCGATAAATGGAACAAAGGGGAGGATCGAAACGGCAGAGTATCATGAGCCGTCACGGATTCATTTCAAATATCCTGAACAAACCATTGATTATTTTCCGCTCTTCGGTGCGAAAGAAACAATAGAGGTTGTTAAAAATCCTGGGGGCCACGGGGGCGGCGATCCCATTCTGCTGGAAGATCTTTTCCTTGGCCCTGACCCTGCCAGAAACTATCCCATCTTGGCAGGATCGCAGGCGGGTGCTTATTCAATAGCGGTTGGAGAAGGCGTATGGCGGTCTGTGAAAGAAAAAAAGCCAATGAATATAAACGAGCTCCTATTTGCCAGCAAGCAAGCCATCAGCAAATAAAATGCTTAATCCGAACCTGCCTGATCCTGTAAAGGAAAGGGCAGGTTTTTGCTGGAACATCAAAGCCATGTTACTGAATGGAATTTCAACCAGTGGAATTCTGATAAAACTGAATTAACTAAAATATCTTAAAATTTTACCCTATCATCTTAAAATCTTTAATTATTTTAGAAAACGTTTTCATTTACAATTAAATCAAGAGAAAGGGGGAAACTAGATGAGTTACTCGCCAGGAGTTCCTGAATCAGTAATCAACAGCAAGAAGGCAGTGGAGAAAAAGAAAATTAAAAAAGAAAAATTGATTCCATATCTTTTTATACTGCCATCTTTTCTTATTATCTTAGGATTTTTGTTTTACCCGATTGCGACTGTGTTCTACTATAGTCTGCAAAACTATGACATTTCAGCACCTTATTATAATGGCTTTGCGGGGCTTGATAATTTTAAAAACATCTTTACGCAGGACGAACTATTTATCCCCAGCTTAATCAATAGTGTGAAGTGGGTAGTTTCTGAGGTCGGCCTGCAGCTAATCTTTGGGATGATCCTGGCCCTGCTGCTGAACCAGACTTTCAAGTTCAGGGGGTTTGCACGTGCGGTTGCTTTCATCCCATGGGCAATTTCAGGGGTGCTGGCGTCTGTTATGTGGTCTATGATGTTTAATGAGCATATGGGAGTAATCAATGACATGCTTATGAAGGTGGGAATCATAGACGAACCGAAGGCTTTCTTAGCCAGCACATCCACCGCTTTTGCAGCTGTGGTGATTGCTGAACTATGGAGGGGGATTCCTTTCTTTGCAATCACTCTCTTAGCTTCCCTTCAGAGTGTACCGGACGAATTATATGAAGCAGCAAGGGTAGACGGAGCAAACCGCTGGAAATCTTTTATCTACGTTACTCTGCCTCAACTGAAAAATACGATAGTGCTGACTACATTGCTAAGAGTTGTCTGGGAATTCAACAACGTTGACCTCCTGTTCAATTTAACGGGCGGCGGGCCTGCACACGCGACAACGACACTGACGATGTATATTGCAGATTTGGCTGTTCATGGAAGCAACTTTGGATACGGTTCTGCCTTAACGGTTGTCTCATTTGGAATACTTCTAATCTTTGCCATCCTTTATTTGAGGCTATCCCGTTATGAAAAGGAGTGAGTTGATTGTTTTCAAAAAATAAGAAATTAGATAAAATCCTGACTTTATATCTTCCTTTGGCCATGATGCTCAGTTTTACTATCTTTCCAATCTATTGGACGATCAACACAGCATTAAAGCCGGAAGGAGATATAGTAAAGAGACCTTTGCAGTATTTCCCGGTCAACCCGACAGTTGAAAACTTTGTCTATTCATGGACTAATATCGGATTTGCGACCTTTTTTAAGAATAGCCTGATTGTTGGCATCTGCACTGTCATTGTTGTTCTTATATGTTCAACTTTGTCTGGATACGCACTGGCAAGATATCAGTTCAAAGGAAAAAAAGGGTTTTTGCTGATGCTGTTATCCACCCAATTTATACCAAGGGCTATGATGATCATCCCATTGTTTGTCATTTTTAAGAATCTGGGATTAATCAGCCATCCGCTAGCTCTGATTATCACATATACGGCAGTTGAGATTCCTTTTACGACCATCCTGATGAGCGGATTCATAGCAAACGTACCAAAGGAACTGGAAGAAGCTGCAATGATTGACGGCTGTACAAAATTGCAATCCCTGCGACATGTAGTATTTCCGCTATTGCTTCCCGGCATTGTGGCAACAGGCGTTTTTACTTTCATCTACACTTGGAATGAATTCCTGCTTGCACTGATGCTGACCAATCAGAATTCGAGATTTACGCTCCCGGTTGGATTAAGTACGATGCTGGGCGAATTCAATGTCAACTATGGAGCTTTAGCAGCCGGAAGTGTAATCGCTTTAATTCCTGCAGTTATATTATTTGCCTACGCACAGAAACACCTTGTCAATGGCATGGGCGGGGCTGTCAAAGGCTGATAAATACAAAAATATACGGTTTAAAAAAGGAGGAAATACGATGTTAAAGCAAAAATGGGGCAATTCAATACTTGCTCTTTCAATGGCTGCCGGGTTAGTTCTTACAGGCTGCTCTGGCGGGGATGAGGCTTCATCTGAAGGCAAAGATTCTGGTGAAAAATCCGATGGACCTGTAACTCTCCAATTCTGGGATGAAAACGCAGGCCCGGCGCGTACGCCTTTTTGGGAAGAAGTAATCAAGCGGTTTGAGAAAAAAAATCCTGATATTGATGTTGAATATGTCGGAATTCCGAATAAATCAGCAAAATCCAAATATGATGCAGCGATAGCCGCCGAGGATACACCGGACATTGGGTCTGTCCAGACAACCTGGCTGCCTGAGTTTTCAATCCGCGAAGCACTGGCGCCGCTTGATTCTTACTTTGAGTCGTCAGATATCAGCGGAAAGCTGAATAGCAATGCAATAGAAGCCAATAAATCCATTACCCAGGATGGAAAGCTTTATGGCATTCCATATGCCCAGAACTTAGATGCTCTGTGGATCCGTTCAGACTGGTTCAAAGAAGCAGGAGCCGCCGAACCTAAAACATGGGATGATTTCTTTACAGCCATTGAAAAGATGACAGATAAAGATAAGAGCCGATATGGATTTACGATCCGCGGAGGTGCTGGTGCATCCTTCACTATCCAGCGCGCAATGTTTGCAAATAGCGGTTTGGATTACTTTAACGAAGATGGAACAACCAACATCAATGATCCAAAGCACGTAGACTTCGTTGAAAAATATGTATCTTATTATGATAAATTCACTCCAAAAAGCGATATTACCAATGGCTACAAAGAAATGATCGCTGGATTTGATACTGGTGTTGTCGCGATGGTCCATCACAACCCAGGTTCTTATGGTGAACACAAAAAAGCTCTGGAAGATGGGACATATCAGCTGATCCCGCTGCCGGCCACAGATGATGGCCAATATGTTGCTGAAGGCGGAAACGCAGTTAACCTGGCTATGTTCAAGTCTTCTGAACATCAGGATGAAGCATGGAAATTCATTGAATTCGTCAACTCTGAAGAAGCACAAAGCTACTGGAATGAACAGACTGGTCAAATCCCGACAAATTCAGATGTATTAGATGACCAATGGGTACAGGATGCACAGCATATCAAGGTAGCATTTGATGTCTACAATAATGAGGATACAAAACTTTATATGCCTCCTTTCTATTTACCGGATTACCGTTCTATTCTTGATAATCTGGTAGACCCTGGATTCCAGGCAGTAATGACGGGCGACAAGTCTGCCAAAGACTTCTTAGATGAATGGGCAAAAGCAATTGAAGATTCAAAGAAAAAATATGACGACACTTTTAATAAGTAATCAAAAGTATGTAATTAAGGCTTAACGCAGTAAAGTCCCTTTCTTTCAACCTGGGTGATGCTGCCGGCTTACAATCAGGACAAAGCGGGTGTTGAAGTTTATTGGCATCCTTTTTGTCTGATTGCTACTAATTTCACATGAAAAGGAGACAGAATAATGGGAAAAACAATTGATAAGATTACGACTGAAACACCTTTGATGATGGCTGAAAAGGCATGCCAGGCACTTATGCAGACGTTTCGTGCAGAAGAGCTTCCGCCGGTAGATGATTTCCACTATCATCAAGGGGTTTTTCTATATGGCATGTACAGGGTCTACCAAGCAACAGGAAAAAAAGAATATTTTGAGTATATAAAAGCCTATTTTGATAACTTGATTGATGAATATGGGAATGTCCGCTTTGAAAGGGACCAGCTTGACTCTACAATGGCAGGAATTCTTTTATTCCCGCTATACGAAGAAACGAAAGATCAAAGATATATGATTGCAGCAAAGCGTTTAAGAAGCGCGCTGGAGACGATTAACAGAACCTCAGAGAATGGATTCTGGCATAAGGAAAAATACCCTTATCAAATGTGGCTGGATGGCTTATTTATGGGAGGCCCCTTCATGCTGCTTTATGCGGAGCACTTCAATGAGGAAGAATTGATCCAGCATGTCCTGCTTCAGGAAAAGCTGATGAGAAAGCATATGACAGACGAGAAAACAGGCCTGCTTTACCACGCCTGGGATGAGAAAAAAGTGCAGCCATGGGCTGACCCTGAAACAGGCCTTTCACCTGAGTTCTGGGGGCGTTCTGTTGGGTGGTACGGTACAGCATTGATCGACCTGCTGGAGATTCTTGGAGATAAGAAGCGGGGCCAGGAAGAATGGATCACTTCTCTTCAAAGCTTCATACCGGCGGTTGCCAATTTCCAGGATGAAAAAACAGGTCTGTGGTTTAACATCATCGACAAAGGTGACCTTGAGGATAACTGGCTGGAATCTTCTTGTTCGTCATTATTCCTGTATTTTATTGCAAAAGGAATTCAGCATGGCTATGTTGATGAAACCTACCGTGAAATTTGTGATAAGGCATACAAAGGCCTGCTGGAACACATGGTCGATGAAAAAGAGGAAGCAATTGATTTAAAGGGCATTGTAATCGGGACATCAGCAGGTGTTTATGACTACTATGCAGAACGCCCTACATCAATCAATGACCTCCATGGGATGGGTGCCTTTATCTTGGGAAGCATGGCATACCATGATCTGCTGAAAGCATAACAGCCGGCTACATCCTGTATGATAAGGAAATGAACCTTTTCTTGTGCCGGATTCCTGCACATGAAAAGGTTTATTTTACAAGGTCATTTAATTGAAGGACATGCAGTAAAAAGTGAAAAAATATTTCGAATTAAGAAAAAACTTATTTACCATTGATAGAATATTAGATATTGTTTAAGTCAGGAGATCTAATCTTCTATTTTGCTTCTAAGGGGAACATAAAAGATGGTTATGAAAATAAAAAACTTCATTCGCAAATATTTCCTTTTCTCGATTAAATCAACGATTAATACTCTTTATTTACCGATCATTATTATTTTTATATCCGTTTCCGGGCTGGTTTCCTCCTTGCTTGCAACTGCCCAGGTTGAAGAAAATGCATATAAAAATGTCAATGATACCATTTTTCAGACAAAAAACTCATTGGATTATATGCTCACAGACGTGTTTCAGCAGATAGTGGCTGTTTCGAATGACCCAATGGTTTTAAACTTGATTGGAATGGAACAGGCGGACATTAAACCAAAGTATTATGTGGAAATAGATAAAACATTGCAGCTTATTTATTCGCGCTATAATATCATACTGGAATCCGTCCTGATCGATCTCAATCAAGGAGGGTTTTTGCTGTATCATAGTGATTACACAGCTAACCCGACGGTTTCCTATGATCAGTATTTTAATCATTATAAAGGAAGCAAAGAGGGATTTTATTGGAGAAATATACACCAGGATCAAATTTTTGATACCAAACATGAAGTGATGTCGGTGTTCCGGCTGATCGAAAAGGAATACTATTCAGAAAAAGGAATCGTATTATTTAATCTTCGCGATGAATTCTTTGAGCAGGTGCTGAACAAATCACTCATCGGTGATAATGGCTATCTGACTTTGATCAGCCCTAACGGCAAATATGAATCCAAAACCGTGAAAACGGAATACAAGCTGGATAATAAAACTCTCCGCTCCCTTCAGCAAACCGAGGAAGAGGACGGGCAATTTTTTTATAAAAGCGCTTCCGGGGAAGATATGATTGTTATTTATGATACAGTCAAACCGAACAACTGGAAGCTGGCAGCAGTAGTCCCGCAGGATGAAATATTAAACAAAGTGAATTATATAAAGCATTCTACTGTTTTCTTCATCTTATTGATGATAGTAAGTGCGATATTTCTTACCTATCTGGTAGGGAAGTATATTTCAAAGCCTTTCGAGAAAATGGCAGAGCAAATGCGGACCATCAATAAAAAGAGCCTGGATTTTTATCATGAAACATCAGGCCCAGAGGAGATGAAAGTCCTTCATAATGGGTTTAAAGAACTGCTCTTGCGAATTCAGTCACTGATGGACCAGATCCGCCTGGAGCAGGAAGAGAAACGGCAGCTGGAGTTTGCCATTATGCATGCTCAGATTAACCCGCATTTCCTTTATAACACGCTGTATTCAATTAAGGGATTATGTGATATGGGGCTTAATAAGGAGGCAAGCAGCATGGTAAGCGCATTGTCCAGCTTTTTCCGTATTGGAATCAGCAGAGGAAAAGAAATTATTCCTATTAAAGATGAATTGGAGCATATCGAGCACTATTTATTCATTCAGGAGATGCGCTACGGTGATGACTTCTCTTATATTATCGACGTAGAAAAAGAAGTCCTTTCCCATGATATTGTCAAGCTTTCCTTGCAGCCACTTATTGAAAATGCCATTTACCACGGAGTGAAACAGAAAAGAGGGCAAGGGAAGATTATGATAAGAGGTTACCAGGATAAAGAGACCATTTACTTAGAGGTTGCAGATAACGGCAATGGGATGGAAAAAGAAAAACTTCAGGATATTCTTAACGAAATGAAGTCTTCTTTTCAGGAAACCAAGGGCTTTATCGGGATTGGTCTAAAAAGCGTAAATGAAAGGATTAAAATCCATTTTGGAAATGAGTATGGACTAAGTATAGCCAGTGAACCAGGAAGCGGGACAGTGGCGAGCATCATTATTCCCAAGACAAAAGGGGAGTTCAGCGAGAATGTATAAGGTGATTGTTGTTGAAGATGACCGTATTATCCGCAGAGGGATCTGCCAGTCCATCGATTGGGGAGAGCATGGATTTGTTGTTGCAGGAGAAGCGGGGGATGGCGAGGCGGCGCTGGGGTTGATTGAAAAGGAGCAGCCCCAAGTGGTTATCTCGGATATTAATATGCCCTTTATGGATGGTTTGGAGATGGGGAAGAAAGTCAGGGAAATCAGCCCGGAAACCAGGATCATTTTTTTGACAGGATATGAAGAGTTTAAGTATGCTCAGCGGGCCCTTAAAATGAAAGCGTTTGATTATTTGCTGAAGCCGGTAGATTCAGATCATTTGCTTTTGAAAGCAAAGGAAGCAGCGGCAGATTGGGAACATGAAGCCAGGAAAGAAATGAAAGTTACAGAGTCCTTGCCCTTTCTTCAGCAAAAGTTCTTTCAGGAGCTGATGAGAGAGGGACACCAGCAGGTAGATGTGGAGAAGGAATTGAATGAGCTCGGGGTTGAATTAGAAGGGCCAAGCTTCACTGCTGTTCTTGTTCACGCATCTGCAGGTCTCCGTGAGAATTCTATTAAACTAATGAAACAGGCTGCTTCCTCCCTTTTTACACCTGGACAATGTATTGTCATTCATATAGATTTCAATGAGTGTGCAGTCCTTTTATCACTTGATGGCTTGAATGATACAAGAAAAGGCCAGCTGGCCAATCTAATAATCCATACACTTTATGAGCATGATGGACATTCTGCTACAATAACGCTGGGAAGAACCTATCAGAATCTGTTCGAGCTCGGAAAATCACTTCTGGAATCAAGGCTTGCCATGGATTTAAGGCATATCATGGGAACAGGGAGGGTATTTTCTTTTGAAGATACCGTGTCAGGCGAGAGAGAAGCAGATGATTCTCTGCATATATTAGAATCAGAATTAGAAAGCCAAATCAAGCTCGGTATCCCTGAAAAGGTAAGTGAAACTCTCACCAGATTAAACAATGCGATATTAGAAGGAAAAACTGTGCCGTTGTCAGATTTAAAAGTCCTTGCGCTAAAGTTCAGTACTTTGCTGTTTTTTGAATCTGAAAAGTGGAAAAAGGAAGAAACCATAAGTATTAATTTTTCCGAAGTATATGAGAGAATTATGAAAATAGAAACGCTTACTGAAATGATGGAAATTCTTCATTCACTTGTTTTGCAGTGGGCAGATGCGTTGCATAGGAAACAAGATAAAAATCATTTCAGCCATGTTGATCAAGCGATATCATACATTAAAGAACATTTTCATGAAAGTACACTGACCCTGAAAAAAGTGGCTGAGATCATCCATGTCAGCACACCTTATTTAAGCAATTTATTCAAACTCGAAAAAGGGTTCAATTTTGGGGACTACCTGCTGGAACTAAGAATGAATAAAGCGATGGAAGAATTGCGCTCGGGGGATCTGAAAACGTATGAGGTATGTGAGAAGGTAGGCTATAGCAATCCCCAATATTTTAGTGTTTGCTTTAAAAAATATACAGGGTATACTCCTGCCGAATACAAAAAGCAGTTTGAATGAGCTATAATCCTGCCTGGCTGCTTATTGATTTAATGCCAAATTGGAAGCTCTGCATTATCATCTTCTTCCTTATTTCTGTAAAAAAAGCCGCAGATTTTCTTCAGCCAAAAGCACCCCTGCCGACAAGCAGGGGTGCTTTCTCATGAGTAAATTTATAGATCATCAAACCCATTATCCACTGTATTCACCTTCACATACTGCCTCGGCTTTTGTTCAAAAAAGTCCGATTTTCCAAGATCGACCTCTTCATAGGCCTTGATCCAGCGGAGGGGATTAGTCCTTGATCCTTCAAAAGGCCGATTAAAGCCCAGCTGGTTGGAGCGGACGTTCGCATAAAATTTTATATACTCCTCCACATCTTCGATCAGGATGCCGTTTATTTTATCCCCAATGATTGAACGCGCCCATTCAATTTCGAGATGGGCGGCTTCCCTGAAAGTAGACTCGGCGAATTCTGCCAGCTCTTTGGTATTGTGGTCAGGATATTCTTCAAGGATTTCCTGAAAGATTTTAGCAAAAAGATCGACATGAAGCTGTTCATCTCTATTAATATAATTGATCATCGTGCTGGTAGAGACCATTTTCTGGTTCCGTGCCAGATGATAGAAAAAGGCGAAGCCGGAATAGAAGAACAGCCCCTCCAGCACTACGTCGAAAATGATCGATTTCAGCAGGCTTTCAACGGAAGGCGACTCTGCAAATTTCCTGTAGCCGGAGGCAACGAATTCATTCCGCTTCACAAGGGCAGGCTCGGTACGCCAGAATTCAAACACTTCGTCCTGCTTTTTTTTATCAACAATGCTTGAAAGCACATAAGAATAAGAGTGGTTATGGATCACTTCCTGCTGGGCAAGGATGATCATCAGGGCGGACAGGCTGGAATCTGTCAGGTAATCAGCGACCTTTCCGGCATAATCAGTCTGAATGCTGTCAAGAAGGGCAAGGAGGCCGATGATTTTTAAGAAAGCTTCCTTTTCTTCTGCTGATAACTCAGGAAACTGTTTGATGTCCTGTGACATATTGATTTCAAAAGGGGTCCAGAAATTGGCGAGCATCCGCTTGTATTTAGGAAAGGCCCATTGGAACCTGACATCATCCCAATTCAGGATATTGGAACATTCTCCATTGATGATTCCGGTAGAGCGGTTTGGTGCTGTTTGATTCATGATTTCTCTTTTATGGACAGGGGTTGTCATAATAACACTCCTTATAGGTTAGCTTGAGCAGGAATCACAGTCTTCATAGTCAGAAGAAGTAGACCTGACATAATACGTTGTTTTCAAACCGTTCTTCCAGGCAGACAGATGCAAATCCAGCAGTTCCTTTGCTTTAATATTGTTCTGGACATAAAAATTAAAAGAGATTGCCTGATCGATGTGTTTCTGCCTTTGGCTGTTCTGAAGGATGCTCCAGTGCTGATCAATCACGTAAGCTGACTTATAGTACCAGGTTGTATGCTCATTCAAGTCAGGCGCCGTTACCGGAATCTTGTAATCTTTCTTTTCTTCAGAATAGAATTTCCTGAATATCGGATCGATGCTCGGACTGCTGCCGGCAATAATGGCTGTTGATGCATTGGGGGCCACAGCCATAAGATATCCATTTCGGATGCCGTTCTTCTTGACTGCCTGCATCAAAGAATCCCAATCGTGGACAGAGTCCAGGCTGCTGTAGCCGCGGGAAGCAAAGTATTCGCCGGTTTGCCAGTCAGAGCCTTTGAACGCAGGATATGAGCCTTTTTCCATGGCCAGATTCATACTGGCTTTAATAGTCAGGAAGGCAATCTTTTCGTACAGCTCATCTGCCAGCCTGACGGCTTCTTCGTTTTCCCACCTGAGTTTTTTCAAGGCGAGCAAATGATGCCAGCCAAATGTACCGAGCCCGATTGCCCTGTATTTGCGGTTGGTGGCCACTCCCTGGAGGACGGGGATGGTATTCAGATCAATGACATTATCCAGCATCCTCACCTGAATCGGGATCAATCTTTCCAATACATTGTCAGCTGCAGCTCTCGCCAGATTAATAGATGACAGATTGCAGACTACAAAGTCGCCGGGGATCTTTTCAATAATAATCCGGCCGTCTTCTTCACGCTGCTCCTTCGTTATGGTTGCACTCTGATTTTGCACGATTTCAGTGCAGAGATTGGTGCAGTAGATCATGCCTGCATGACTGTTGGGATTCTTCCTGTTGACTTCGTCCCGATAAAACATGAAAGGAGTGCCGGTTTCAAGCTGGCTGATCATGATCCTCTTCATAATATCGATTGCGGGCACTATTGTCGCAGACAGCTCCGGGTTTGCGATGCATTCTTCGTACTTATTCCGGAAAGAACCAGCACCTGGCTTTTCATCATAAAAATCTTCAAGGGAAAAGCCCATAATACTCCGTACCTCATGGGGATCGAACAGATGCCAGTCCCCGCGCGATTCCACCGTTTCCATGAATAAATCCGGCAGGCAGACACCGGTGAATAAATCATGGGTGCGGTATCTTTCATCCCCGTTATTCAATTTGCTGTCCAGGAAAGAAAAGATATCTTTATGCCAGACGTCGAGATAGACGCTGACTGCCCCTTTTCGCTGTCCGAGCTGATCGACGCTCACAGCTGTGTTATTGAGCTGCTTCATCCATGGAAGAACTCCTGATGAAGCCCCTTTAAATCCTTTAATATCACTGCCCCGGCTCCGGATCTTTCCCAGATAGACCCCGATGCCGCCGCCATTCTTGGAAAGGTTCGCGATATCTGTATTGCTGTCATAAATGCCCTGCAGGCTGTCATCCACTGTATCGATAAAGCAGCTTGAAAGCTGGCCCCAGTTCTTTCCGGCATTGGAGAGGGTAGGGGTTGCTGCTGTCATATACAGATTGCTTAAAGCCCAATAGGATTCCTTAATGAGAGACAGTCTGCGTTCCTTCGGCTCTGAACGGTTCAAAGCCATACTGATAATGATGAATCTTTCCTGCGGCAGCTCGAACAGCCTCTTTTTCTTATCCCGGCTCAGATAGCGGTCAGCCAGCATCTTCACTGCTATATATGTAAAAAGCCTGTCCTTCTCCGGGTCAATGAAAGAACCGATTTCAGCGATTTCTTCTTTAGTATAAGATTCCAGCAGGACTGGAGAGTAGACCCCAGCATCGGTTAGATTGGTGATAAGCCCGTACAGGGGGCCATACCGATCTCCGGCAGTGAAGCGGCGGTTCTCGGCAGCTTCCTCATAAAGGCTGGATAAATACAGGCGTGCGGCCACGAATGTCCAGTCAGGATCCGCCTCGCTGATCATAGAAAGAGAATCAAGAATCAGCTGGTTAAGTAGCTCATCTTTTCCTGGAGTGTGATTCTCCTGCAGCTGAATCGCCCTTTTATAGAGGTGCTGAAAGTCCAAATGCGGGAAATCTGAATCAATGGCTGCCAATGGCAGCGGTTTTGCCGAAGAAATGTTCATAGTCATACCTCCTGGGTTGATCAGTATTTTTCCAAAAACAAAAGCGCAAGCGTTTAAGCTGGACGTGGATAAAGAATTGAAAATCATCCACAAGTGTTACAATTTATTAATTCCTTGACCATAAAAAAATCCGCCCACATATTGGGCGGATCAAACGAAGGCATAAAAGAAGATCAAACGATTTATACCATCGTTTCACCTTCCCAATCCCCGAAGAACCGAAACTTTGCAAGCATGGCAGGTCTCCTGGCTCGTGCATCATCCTACTATAAGCCCTTCCCATAAATGCGCCTGTTCAGCGTTCATATACAGTGGATGCTTACCTCGTACACACTTACAGTTGCGGGGACAGCTCCGGCATCGAACCGGATTCCCTTTTAAGCCCTTAATGGGCACCAACACTTGCGGATTCTTATTCAATTGTTGACAGCAATAGCCTGAATCGGCAGCCGCATCGATCATTCGCCAAAATTCTCTGGTCTTTCTGCAAAAAAAATCGCTTCCCGAGTTTCAGAAGCGAAAAAGGAAAAAGAGACCACAAACAAAATTCATTCATAAGGAAAACAATATGTAGTGTTGATTCGTGATGTATAATCAATATCTTGTACCTTGATTGTAGCATAGATAAAATCCTACATCAATCATAAAGCTAAAAAATAATAAAAATAAGGAAGCAGGAGCATGGCGCTCCCGGCAATAAGCAGAATCCGTGCCGTATTTGTCGAAAGCCTGGCGCTGTTCTTCCACTTTTTATACCAGCTCCACCTTTGCAGATTTGTCTTATAAAGAAGGAAAAGAAGCATGAATAGTGCAGCAGACTGAATATAGAATGGCACCCCGAATGCTTTGCTTGTTATATCTTCATCTGCCGGGACCGCAAGTCCAAGGATCTTTTCATGAAAAAATCCAAAAAGGGCAAACACGGCAACGGCAATGATGATTACTTTAATCAGTTCTAGATAAAAACCGCCAATATTTTTCACTGAAACACTCTCCAAGACATTTATAATATTTTCGCCTCTCCATTATAGCGTTCAATAAACAGGCAAACAAAACTTTGATATTTTCAAAAAAATCCGAATTAATGCGAAACAATCAATAATCATCAATTCATGAACTTATTTGGATGGTTGTGAAAGAAAATGATTGATTTTTGAAATCGATTCCATTACAATTGGCTTACATAATTAAAGATACAATTACTAAGCAAAAAGCCATGAAGCTGCCAGTGAAAGCAGCCGGGAGGTGTTATTCTTGCTGACGCCAGAGAGACATCAGCTCATACTTGAGATGCTAAAAGAGAAGCATACAGTTAAAATACAGGAGCTTGTCGAATTGACAGCTTCCTCAGAATCAACCATTAGACGGGATTTATCCCAGCTTGAAAATGATAAGTTTTTAAAAAGGGTGCATGGGGGTGCTGCGAGACTGCAGGGGAAACTCCAGGAACCCAGCATGGTGGAAAAATCCTCTAAAAACCGTATAGAGAAAAAGGATATTGCGAAGTATGCAGCAGGCCTTGTAGAAGAGGGAGATTGCATATATCTGGATGCGGGTTCGACCGTACAGGAAATGATTCCCTTCTTGCCTCATAAGGATATTGTGGTAGTGACAAACGGGCTTATGCATATACAAATCCTAATGGAGAGAGGGATCAAGACCTTCCTGGTAGGCGGCTATGCTAAGCCGCATACGAACGCCATTATAGGCAGGGGGGCCCTGTCAAGCCTGGGCCAGTACAGATTTGATAAATGCTTTATGGGTGTCAATGGCATCCATCCTCAGTTCGGCTATACTACACCGGACCAGGAGGAAGCAATGATCAAGCAGACGGCCATTTCACTATCGAGGGAAGCATATGTGCTTTCGGATAGTTCGAAGTTTTCTGAAATCGCTTTCGCCAAAATTGCGGAGCTTCATGAAGCATCCATCATCACAAACTCGCTTGATGCAGAGAGCAGAGAATCCTTTATCAGCAAAACAAAAATTAAGGTTGTGACAGCATGATTTACACATTGACGCTTAACCCTTCCGTTGATTATATCGTTGAGCTGGACAATGTCCAGCTCGGCGGATTGAACAGGACAAAAAGTGAATCTAAATTTCCTGGAGGAAAAGGCATAAACGTTTCCCGGGTCCTGAAAAGGATGGGAGTCGACAGTGAAGCAATCGGGTTTGCCGGCGGGTTTACCGGTAAATATATCGAAGACTCCCTGGAGGAAGAGAATATTAAGACCCGATTCGTTCCGGTAAAGGATGACACAAGAATCAATATCAAGCTGAAAAGCGGGCAGGAAACTGAAATCAATGCCAGGGGGCCTGAAATCAGCAGAGAAGACCTGGAAGCATTGACTTCTGAAATCAGCCGGCTGGGAGAGGGAGATATGCTGGTGCTGGCCGGAAGCATCCCTTCCACGATGCCGGATGATACGTACGAATCATTGGCCAAAATCTGCCATGCCGGCGGTGCAGAGTTTGCTGCAGACGCAGAGGGTGAGCTGCTTAAAAAGGTTCTCCCATACCGTCCTTTCCTGATCAAGCCCAATCACCATGAACTTGGCGAATTATTCGGCACTGAAATCCATACGTGCGAAGAAGTGCTTCCGTACGCTAAAAAGCTTATCGAAATGGGTGCGCAGAACGTCATCATTTCCCTGGCTGGGGAGGGGGCTGTATTTGTGAATGGCGATATGGCCATTACAGCGACTGTACCGAAGGGCACATTAAAAAGCTCGGTAGGTGCCGGAGATTCTATGGTTGCCGGCTTCCTTGCCGAATTCAGCCGAAGCGGCAGCTATGAAGCGGCTTTTAAATACAGTGTGGCGTCTGGAAGTGCAACAGCCTTTTCAATTGGCCTGTGCACGATTGAAAAAGTAGAAGAACTGCTGCCCGAGGTAGCGGTCAGAACAATTTAAAGGGGAGAGCTTTATGAAAATTACAGAGCTGTTGACAAAAGATACGATCCTGCTCTCTATTAATGGCAGGGATAAGCGCGGGGCAATCGACCAGCTGGCAGAAACTCTTGATAAAGCTGGAAAGCTTAATGACATTTCCGCTTTCAAAGAAGCTATTCTAAAAAGAGAAGAACAGAGCACTACCGGAATAGGCGACGGCATTGCCATCCCCCATGCGAAAACCGCGGCTGTTGCCAATGCTGCAATTGCATTCGGCAAATCGGCAGAAGGGGTGGATTATGATTCACTGGACGGACAGCCGTCACATCTATTCTTCATGATTGCCGCCCCTGAAGGTGCGAACAATACCCACCTTGAGGCACTTTCACGCCTTTCTTCCATCCTTATGAGAGAAGAAGTGCGCAGGGAGCTGATGGAAGCGGATTCTGCGGAAACCGTTTTGAGCATTATCAATGCCCATGATGAAGAAGGCGAAGAAGAAGAGCAGAGCATGGAAAACAAAAAGGACTTCATCGTCGCTGTTACAGCCTGTCCTACAGGGATAGCACATACCTACATGGCCGCAGATTCACTCAAAGCGAAAGCAGCTGAACTGGGCATTGATATAAAGGTAGAGACAAATGGATCCGGCGGGGCTAAGAATGTCCTTACCCGGGAAGAAATCGAAAATGCAGCTGCCGTTATTGTGGCGGCAGACACAAAAGTGGAAATGGAACGCTTCAGAGGGAAGCATGTCATCCAGACGGCCGTAGCAGACGGCATCCGCAAGCCTAAAGAGCTTATTGACAGGGCCGTTAAAAAGGATGCGCCGGTCTATCAGGGATCAGGCAATGCTTCAGAAGACAGCGGCAATAAGGAGAAAAAAGGCGGCATCTACAAGCATCTGATGAATGGTGTTTCCAATATGCTTCCGTTTGTTGTCGGCGGCGGGATCCTGATCGCAATTTCCTTTATGTTCGGCTATAACGCATCCGATCCTAATGATCCTTCCTACAATGAATTTGCAGCGGCACTTATGACCATTGGCGGGGGCAATGCCTTTGGCCTGCTGGTTCCTGTACTTGCCGGATTTATTGCAATGAGTATAGCAGACCGTCCGGGCTTTGCTCCAGGCATGGTCGGAGGTTTCATGGCCGCAAGCGGCGGCGCCGGCTTCCTTGGCGGCTTGATTGCCGGTTTCCTTGCCGGTTACATCGTTGTGCTTCTTAAGAAGCTATTGTCCGGCCTTCCGTCTGCTCTTGAAGGAATCAAGACTATTTTGCTTTACCCGCTACTTGGAATCCTGCTGACTGGCCTTGCCATGCTGTATGCAGTCAATGAGCCTGTCGGTGCACTGAACAATGCGATCACAGAATGGCTCGCCGGGCTTGGCACTGCCAACGCTGTACTGCTTGGAATTGTACTGGGCTTAATGATGGCTTTTGATATGGGTGGCCCTGTCAATAAGTCAGCCTATGTATTCGGGACAGGCCTTCTGGCAAATGGCGTCTATGAGCCGATGGCTGCCATCATGGCGGCCGGTATGGTTCCGCCGCTTGCCATTGCCCTGGCTACAACTTTCTTTAAAAATAAATTCACAAAGCAGGAAAGAGATGCAGGAGCTGTCAACTATATCATGGGCATATCTTTCATCACGGAAGGCGCCATCCCGTTTGCGGCAGCAGATCCGATCAGGGTCATTCCGTCGATCATGGTGGGTGCTGCCACAACAGGCGCACTGTCCATGCTCTTTAACATCGGCCTCCGCGCACCTCACGGAGGAGTGTTTGTTTCCTTCCTTGTAGAAGGAAATGCGCTGCTGTACCTATTAGCCATCCTGGTTGGCTCGGTTGTATCTGCCGTCCTTTTGGGAATCTTTAAAAAACCTGCAGCACAAGTTAAATAATAACCCAGCCGGAAAGCTATTATGCTTTCCGGTTTTTTCTTTGCTTGATAAGATCAGTTCATCAGGGCTGCAGCAGCCTTAGCTCTCTTCCACAGACAAAGCGCAAGGGTTTCCGCAGGTCATAATCAGCGCTCAGGGAAATATGAATAATATATATGTTCCTGAAAGGGTGATGATAAATGGCCAAAACATTCAAAGAAGCGGCAATGGAAGAAAACGGGTTCTGGCTCCAGATCCTCGGGGATCATGCGAGATTCATCCATGACGCCCTGGCGCCGTCTGAAAAGGAAAATATCCGGACAGCAGAATATTTTATAAATGCCTTTGATGAACTGCTCGTACAGACAGGAAGCGCAGATCCTATACAATTAAGCATGCTGGCAGAAAGAGAGGCAGAAAAGCTGCGGAGCTTTAAGCTGAAATTGATCGAAGAGCATCTGACCGGCAAAATTAAAATCCACCTTGGTCCGACCTTCATCAACCATATGGTAAACGAGCTGGAAGAATACCTGCTTGTGCTGAGCTGCTTAAAAAAAGGTGAAGCACCTCCTGTATTTCATGAGCTTCATCACCATCTGATCTGGCTGCTCGATGCTGCCGGTCATGCCGGAGCGATTTCCGATAATATGGACCGGATTGAGAAGATGATCAAAGAAAAAAGCGATGACTATACGAAGCATTTTGAGGGCTTTTATTTAAAAGCAGTGGAGCTTACCGGTTTTCTGCGGACAAATATACAAAGCTTTCCTGCACTTGACCGCTTCAATGAAAACGTAAAGCTCGAAATGAAGTTGTTTATGAATTTCCTGGATGAAATCGAAGAACTTGAACTCTCAAACCAGGCTCTTGGAACATTTGCTCCCCTGATGGCCGACCATATGTATAGAGAGGAATGCTATTATCTTACAAAGCTGGCCGAGTCGCAGTCCGGGCAAGAGCCGGACTGCAATCCTGCGAAACCCCGCCTTCAATATTAGGCAGCCATTTCCCTGTTTGAAAATATTTCGCATTTTAACCTTCTCTAATGTGAACATACTAAAAAGGATCACATTTCGAGGAGGCAATCTTAGTGAAAAGAAGCTTAGCAGCCATTCTGGCAATTTTGTCCATAGTCATGCCCTTGTCAGCGTGCGGCACAAACAATAATAATCAAATGAATGAACCGGAAGAGATGAACTATACACCAATGCGCAATAATGGCGATGGTTTTGACAATGACCAGGTCAATCAGCCTAATAACGACAGCAACAGGGTCATACCTTCACGCTACGTAGATCCGGCAGATATGAGGCAGCTTGATGAACAAATTGAAGAGAAAAATGAGAGCAGCGAAGACTGGAGCGACCGTGGCATGAGAAACGACGAGACTCCAAAGACCGAAGATAAACCGGATCTTGGAGGAAATTTGTCTGGCGAAAGATAAAAAGGAAAGTACTGGCCGCAGAAATGCGGCTTTTTCTTTTTAAGTGATAATCCCCGCTGTTTAGGGTAAATGGTAAAAAAACTAATCAGAATGCAGGGATTGTATGGAAATATTGAAATGGGGCTATATGAGGAGAGGGCAGAGAAAGGCGGTCTTTGATAAGTATCCGAATACCACTGTTATTTTCCGGCGGGTCAGGGGATATTTCCTTGTTTATAGCATCGGGTGGAACGAAATAGATGGTGTCGTGGAGCGAAGCGACATTGAGCAGATGGAACTTCTGCTCAATAAAGAGCTGGGACTGCTGGGGAATTATTCCGAAAGGGGCGGTAAACAATAGTGGCCGGTAAATCAAGGCAATCCTTTTTAGGTGCATGACTGTTCCGTTTTACGAGCCATACTATAAAGGCAGCCTGGGACAGAGTTCCTGCTGCACAGCAGCCAAAACTGTCCACTAATGCTGCAGAAGGAGAGGACACTTCATGACTAAGCGCAATAGAAAAACCAAATCCGGCCTGCAAAGCGCCAAAAGCATAAATGATATGGAGTTTTCAAAGGAAATGACAGCTTCAGAAAAGAAAGCTGAGAAACAGAGGCCGCACTGACTTTATGGCCAGTTTTGAATATCAGGGCGGGAGGATTTTTTATGAAGAGATGGGCAGCGGGATTCCGATTGTCTTCATTCACCCGCCTGGTATGGGAAGCGTGGTTTTCGAGCGCCAAAAGCCGCTTTCTGAATGGTTCAGGCTCATTCTTCCAGACCTGAGCGGACACGGGCAGTCTCCCGCCATCCAGACAAACATATCCATCAGCGGATATGCAGGAGAAATAGCTGCGCTGCTGGATCACCTGAAAACTGAAAAAGCAGCGGTTCTTGGCTATTCTGCCGGCGGGCTCATCGCTCAGGAATTTGCGCTCCGATATCCTGAGCGGACAGCCGCGCTTCTGCTGGCAGGCGGTTACCCGGAAGTTCAGTCAGCTGCGTTTAAGTATGAACATTTGGCTGGAATGTATATGGTCAAGCACCATCCGAAGGTCCTGATCCCGCTGCTTGCGGCAAGCCATACGCGCGATCATGCATACCGTGCCAGGCTAGTGGAGCATATGGAGCTGGCAGACAAACGGGTATGGTTCCAGTTTTACGGCCAGTCACTGCAATACAATTGCACTGACGAGCTGAAAGAGCTAAAGGCTCCATTGCTTCTGATGTACGGATCCCGCGATTTCGCCAATCAGCACATCAGATCATACAAAAAACACACTGCTTATCAATCAGCTGTCATAAAAAAAGTTGCCCATCAGCTGCCTACTAAAAAATGGCATGCTTTTAACCAGATAATACTTGGCTTCCTTTTTTCGGAGGCGAAAATTTAGAACAGCCAGAGTGCTGTTCTTTTTAGCGTGAAAAAGCTTTTCTTAGGTATTATTTCCCATTATAATAAAGTTACTGAATTTATGCTGAATAAATTTGGAAAAACATCTTACCAGGAGAATAATATGACAGAATACTTGGCTGACCTGCATAAAAGGAATCAATTGCTTGTCTATCTATTGTGGGCTTGTGTGATCCTCGGAATTGCAGTAGCATTTGATACCCCGAAAACGGTTGTGACCATATTGGCGGCTGGAGGACCATTCTCATTGTTCTGCAGCTTCATGATCTGGAGGAAAAAAGGAATCCCCCTGATCATGTATGTTATATCAATTGGGCTGGCGGTCATTTCTTTTTTCTTTGTCCATACAACAGCTGAGTTTACAAATACGCTTATATTCTTTTTAGCGCTTGGAATTATTTCCTTGTATCATAACTACCGCCCGCTGTTATTAAATGGGCTGATTGCACTGGCTATGCTGAACTACTTCCTTGCAGTGAAGCCGGGTTATGCCGAGGTTGACAAACTCGGTGTCAATGCCTTTTTCATCTTAGTGCTGGCTGCCCTTACCGCGCAAAGCCTGCTGGGGAGCGGGATGCTGAAGAAGGTTGAGTCAGGCAGGAAGCAATCGGAGCTTCAAAAGAAGAAAGCCGAAGTGGTCCTGCAGGAAGTTCAGAGGACAATCGAGGTTTTGGGAAGGTCCAACCGCGGGCTGAATGAAAATGCGGAAGTGACAGGTAAAATAACGGGCGAGGTGGTCCTCGCTTTTCAGGAGCTTGCAGGGGGGATTGAATCTCAGGCTGCGAGCATCACAGATATAAATGCAGCTATTCAGGACGTTTATGATGGAGTTCTGAAGGCGAATGAGGCATCAGGAATCATGGAAGATTCTTCAACCGCCTCGGCAGAAATGACGATGCAGGGGAAAGAAAAGATGGACAGGCTTTATGAAAAAATGAACGGTATTGGAAGGATGGTAGAAACCACTAATTCTGTCATGGCAAAAGTAAATGAAGAAAACAAACAGATCGAAGGCATTGTCAAACTGATCGCCGGCATAGCCGATCAGACCAATCTGCTGTCATTGAACGCTGCCATTGAAGCTGCACGTGCAGGGGAACATGGCAAAGGATTCGCCGTGGTGGCAGAGGAGGTCAGAAAGCTAGCCATGCAGGCGCATGTTGCTTCAGGCCAAATAACTGGCATCCTGGAAGGGATCCAGTCCAAATTCAAGGAGGCAGCGGAACTGATCGGGAGCGGGATGGCGGAGGTCTCTGCTGGAAGGCAGTCTGCGGAAGAGGCGGAGAACCTGTTCTCATCTATTCAGGAACAGTCCTCTGCTGTATTGCGGCAGGCAGGATACTTAAGGACACTCAACGAACAGCTTCAGCAGGCATCAGCCAGCGTCAGGGAGGAAATGACAGCTGTAGCAGCCATAACCGAACAGTCGGCAGCTTCCGTTGAAGAAGTGCTGGCAAGTGCCGAGGTCCAGGAACAGCGTGTAACAGGAATCGTTGAAAATATCCGTGAACTGAATGCTTTGACAAGCAGTCTTGAGGAAACGGTAAAGTGATGATGATGCAAGAAAAAGCCCGGCATATTGCCGGGCTTTTTCTTTATTCATTTGTTAGCTCATGGCCAGCGACTGCTGCAGCCTATCCGCTTTTATCAGGCTTTATCGCAAACAGGACCGCAAGTGCAGCAAGGATGGAAACACCGCATAATATATAAAACAGAAGCTGTTCCGAATGCTTAACGATGATGGCGATGGCGGGCGGACCGGCTGCTACGCCGATGAATCTCATCGAACTGTACAGTGAACTGATGGTCCCTCTCTCTTCCTTCTCGATGCCTTCAGTGATCAGGGCATCCAGGCAGGGCAGGCTGACTCCGATGCCGATTCCCCCGATTGCGAACATGGCCATTAAATACCACAGATTGGTCGAGAGCCCCAGTATTCCGACTGACGCAGCAAGCAGGATGCTGCCAGAAAAAGTAATCCACTTCATCAGGTTCTTATTTTCTTTGATCAGCTTTCCTGTAATATAGGACGATAAACATAGCGCGCCCAGCGGGATGGCCAGAAAAAGGCCTTTTTTTACATTTTTGATGTCATACTGTTTTTCTAGGATATCCGATAGATGAAACAGCACTCCAAATAATACGAACATTAATATGATGCCTGCCACAAATATGGCGTAAAGCCATTTGCCATTATTCTTAAAAATATCTTTAATTTTTTTGAAAAAGGCCTTGAAGGGAATTGGCTCTGTGCGCTTCTCCGGTGTTTTTACCAGCAAGACCATTAGAAGAATAGAAATGGCACAGAATACTGGAAAAGCAAAAAAAGGCAAATACCATAAAAAGCCTGCCAAAAAGGCCCCGAGAATCGGACTTAATACTTTGCCGAAGGTGTTCGAGGTCTCAATCACCCCGAGAGAACTGCTCACTTCTTCCTCATTTTTGAACATATCGCCCACTAAAGGCATGACAATGGGCGCCCCGCCGGCTGCCCCGATCCCCTGCAGCGATCTGCCGATAAGGATGAGCCAGTAGGGGTCGGCCATTTTCCAGGAAGCCCACCCGGAGATGAGTCCGCCGATTGCGGCAATCAGGAGGCTTGGAATGATTACTTTTTTCCTTCCGATATGATCTGAAAGGTATCCAGCAAGAGGGATCAGGATAATGGCAACTATGCTGTACACCGTTATGATCATACTGGACTGGAAGGAAGAAATGCCAAGCTCCCGCTCCATTACGGGCAGAACTGGAATAAGCATGGAATTCCCCAGTGTCATAACAAGGGGGATGGAGGAAATAGAGAGAACAGCCCATTTTTGATTATGCGTGTCATTGCTTTTCCGGCTCTTATTATCCTTTGCTTTTTTCTTGGATTTCTTTAAAACGACTTTTTCCACATGCTCCATATGAAAACCTGCCTCCTGTGTTGATACTATTACTATTAGCCAACAGCCTCAGTTCTTTCCCTGCTATTTTTTGGCATAAGAAAGGGTTGGAACAAACAGGAAAAAGAGTTAGAATAGGGGATAATGCCAGCGGGCAGACTAATTAGGTCCATTGAAAGGGAGATAGCAATGAAAGGCCGGATTATAGAATTCAGCATTGGCAAGCCAAGACAATTTGATTGGAAAGGGTCAAAAGAAATTTCTGGAATCGGTAAGACCCCGCTTGAGGAAGCCAGCTTGACGCCTGAGGGTTTTACCGGCGACGGTGTCGCCAATCCGGATTTCCACGGCGGCCCTGACAGGGCAGTATGCCTGTATCCTTATGAACATTACAGCAGGTGGGAAAAAGAGTTTGGAAAGCCGTTTCAGCCTCCGGCATTCGGAGAAAATATCTGTGCAGAAAAGATGACGGAAGAAGAGGTATTCATCGGGGATATCTTTGCACTGGGCAATGCGGTCATCCAAATCACCCAGGGGCGGGTGCCGTGCTCGACCATCTCTAAGTTCAATGAAGCTGATAAACTGCTGGCAAGAATTGTGGAGACAGGCTTCACAGGATATTTTTTCAGGGTGATTGAACCAGGCAGGGTCAGGAAAGATTCACAAATTACCCTTCTTGAACGGAAGCAGGAGGAAATCTCGGTCTTGGAGGGGAATGAAATTTTTTTCCGCGGGCGGAAAGACGCTCAGGCAATGGAGAAGATGCTCCTAATAGAGGCTCTGGCGGATGTCTGGAAAACAAAGCTCCAAAAGGCTTTGTATAATATTACATAATTTTTTGTAAAAAAAGATTTGACAAACGGATATATCCGATTTATCATAATAATCAATATATCGCACGGCAATGACGAAGAGTAGTAGCTTTTGCAGATGCTTTAGAGAGCTGATGGATGGTGGGAATCAGTGCAGATGCTATAGTGAATGGACTTCCGAGCCTCCAAACCGAACCTTTTTTGAGCAGTAGGCTTTGGCGAACGGTCTCAACGTTACAAGAGACAGATGGCAGGACTTTTGTTCTGTTGTCTGCAAAGTGAGCTGATTGATCAGCTAATGAAGGTGGCACCACGGGTTTCTCGTCCTTTTTATAAGGATGAGGGACCCTTTTTGTGTTATAGAAAAAAGAATATAGAAATCGCTGAACAAGAGTAGTAGCAGTGCTTAAGTTCGTTCCAGAGAGCCGGGAGTGGTGGAAGCCGGCACGAACAGCATTGTGAATGGACTTGTGAGAGGCATCCTGAAAAAAGTAGGGATGCACGGGATTCCGCCGTTATCAGGATAGGGTCTGCAGGGCCGAGAGTCTTGCGCACCCGAAAAGAGAGAGCATTTATTGCTCTAATCTGAGGTGGCACCGCGGTCCGGAATATCGTCCTCTATATGCACAATACCTGTGCGTATAGGGGACTTTTTTTATTGGAGCCGAGCCGAGAAAAGCATAGGAGGAAAGAAAATGAGCAGAGCAGAGACAGTACCAGGCATCATCATTGAGGAACTGGAAGGAGATATACTGACGCCCATCAGCATTTATCAGCGGATCAGCGGCGAGAAAAAATTCCTGCTTGAAAGTTCGCTGAAACATGAGCGCTCAGGAAGGTATTCGTTTATCGGTGCAGATCCTGTTTTTGAATTAAAGGGGAATGGCGGCAAAAGCGTTATGATCAAGGGAGGAGAAGAAACCGAATTGGCAGAGCCTCCCCTTGAGATGGTAAAAAAGCTGCTGCCTGAACAGGCTGTGCAGGCCCCATTTCCGCTGGCTGGAGGAGCGGTAGGCTATGTCGGGTACGACAGCATCAGGCAGTATGAAGATATAGGGCGGGTGCCAAAAGATGAGTTCGGGATCCCGGATGTGCATCTGATGTTCTTTGAGGTCATGGCTGTCTATGACCATGCTGAACAGAAAGTTTATCTGATTGGCACCCCCCTGTTGCCCGAAACGACAGAAGAGAGCCTGAGGCTCAGGATTGCCGGGCGGAGGAAGGAAATAGAAGAAGGCTCCGGCACCACTTCTGACAGCAATATAAAGATATCAAGATACTCGGCTTCAGAAACAAAAGAGTCTTTTGTTGAAAAGGTGAAGAAAGCCAAAGAACACATCGTCCAGGGGGATATTTTCCAGGTAGTGCTTTCGCAGCGCATGCAGGCAGACATCGAAGGAGATCCGTTCTCGTTCTACCGCAGGCTCCGTATTCAGAATCCTTCACCATATATGTATTTTCTGAATTTCGGGGAATATGCCGTCGCCGGCGCATCTCCGGAAAGCCTGATCAAGGCAGATGCTGATAAAGTAACCACAAACCCCATTGCAGGAACAAGGCCAAGGGGACGGGATGAGGAAGAAGATGAAAAGCTGTCAGCAGACCTTCTGAATGATGAAAAAGAGCTTGCTGAGCACCGGATGCTCCTTGACCTGGGCAGAAATGACCTTGGCAGGGTTTGTGAATTCGGATCAGTAAAGATAGAAAAATATATGCAGGCCGAAAAATTCAGACATGTCATCCATCTGGTTTCAGAGGTGTCCGGAAAACTGAAGCCGGAATATTCACCAGCAGATTCACTTGCTGCCTGTCTGCCGGCAGGGACCGTATCAGGTGCACCGAAAATCCGGGCAATGGAGATCATCAATGAACTGGAAGAATATAAGCGGGGCGTATATTCAGGGGCCATCGGCTATTTCTCTGCCGGCGGCAATATGGACTTCGCCCTTGCGATCCGCACCATGCTGATCAAGGGGAATAAGGCCTATATCCAGGCTGGGGCAGGCATCGTACATGACTCGGTGCCCGAAAAAGAGTATGAAGAAACCATTCATAAATTAAGGGCATTTTTGGAGGATCAAGATGATTTTATTAATTGATAACTACGATTCATTTACGTATAACCTGTATCAGTATTTGGGTGAGCTTGGCGAAGAAATAAAAGTCGTCCGCAACGACAGAATCAGCATTGAAGAAATCGGCAGGATGAACCCTGAAGCCATTGTTCTGTCACCAGGACCAGGCAGGCCGGAGAAAGCCGGCATTTGCATAGAACTGATCCAGGAATTCTCAAGCAGCATCCCGATCCTCGGGATTTGCCTGGGACATCAGGCCATTGGCCAGGCATTCGGGGCCAGGATCGAGAAGGCCTCCAGGATCATGCACGGAAAAACATCCAAGCTAAGGCATACCGGCTCTCATTTATTCCAATACATGGAGCAGCCGATCGATATCATGAGATATCATTCACTCGTCATCCAGACCGGGACGCTTCCGGCACAATTCAAGGTGCTGGCCAAATCAATGGATGATCAGGAAATCATGGCCATCAAGCATGAAAAATACCCGCTCTTCGGCCTTCAGTTTCACCCGGAGTCAGTCGGGACGGTAAACGGAAAAAAGATGCTGGCAAACTTTTTAGCGGAAATCAGAAAGGAGAATAGGCATGAGGCACATACTGGAACGCTTATCTGAACGCACGGAACTGACTGAATCAGAGATGATGGAGGCGATGGCCCACTTGCTGTCCGAAGAGGTGACAGACAGTGAAATTGCCGCCTTCCTGGTGGGGCTGAAAACAAAGGGAGAAACGGTTGCTGAAATTGCAGCACTTGTGAAAGGGCTGAGGGGCAGGAGCCTCAGGTTTGAAAGGAAGATTCCCGGTGCCCTGGACAACTGCGGGACTGGCGGAGATGGATCAAAAAGCTTCAATATCAGTTCGACCAGTGCATTTGTCATCGCAGGAGCGGGAATCCCTGTTGCCAAGCATGGAAACAGGAGCATCTCCAGTAAGACCGGTAGCGCTGATGTACTGGAGCACTTGGGGATTAACCTGAACCTGGCGCCGGAGCGTATTGAAGAAATTCTCCAGGAGATCGGCATTGCCTTTCTTTATGCGCCGCATGTCCATCCTCAGATTAAAAGAATTATGAAGGTTAGGAAGGATTTACGGATTCCGACGATTTTCAACCTGATCGGGCCCCTCACCAATCCGATGGAGCTTGATTCTCAGCTTCTGGGAATCTACAGGAGAGATTTGCTTTCTATGTTTGCGGAAGTACTGAATGAACTGGGGCGGAAAAGAGCGGTTGTATTGAACGGAGCCGGATACATGGACGAAGCTTCCCTCCAGGGAGAGAACCATTTGGCGATCCTGGATAACGGGAAAATTACACAGAAAATCCTCCGCCCTGAAGAAACTGGGCTTGGCACATATAATAATGAAGAAATACGGGGCGGAGACTCAAAGGAAAATGCGGAAATATTGCGGAAAGTGCTTAAAGGCGAAAAAGGGGCATACCGGGATACCGTCCTGCTGAACAGCGGGATCGGCATATTCGCCGGCGGAAAGGCGGAGACCATCCAGGATGGCATCAGGCTGGCTGCAGAAAGCATAGACAGCGGTGCCGCGCTGGATAAACTGGAAGATTTAGTAAAGATTGGCAGCAAGTTCAAACAAGAGGTGATATAAGATGGTGACCATTTTAGATAAAATCATTGAAGAGAAAAGACGGGAAGTTGAAAGGATGAAAGCGGCTGGGATGCCTGAAATCCCTGAAGTGAAAAAAAGATCCTTCATTTCCAGGCTTGAATCAGCTGAAAATTTGAGCATCATTGCAGAGTTCAAGCGGGCGTCACCTTCTAAAGGTGATATTAGCATGAATGCTTCTCCGGCGGAACAGGCTGCCAAATATATTAAATATGGAGCCGATGCTATTTCAGTATTAACAGACACTCCCTTTTTCAAAGGAAGTTTTGATGATCTGGCAGCAGTCAGGAACACAGTCGACGTCCCGATTCTCTGCAAGGATTTTATAATCGATAATATCCAGATTGCCAATGCGAAAAGAGCAGGAGCCGATATGATCCTCCTGATTGCGGCAGCGCTTGGGGAAGGACAAATGGAAGAACTTTATCAATATGCTACCAGTCTGGATCTTGAAGTATTGGTTGAGGTGCACGATGAGGAGGAAGCAGAAAGAGCAATGCTGGCCGGCAGCCGGCTGATCGGAGTGAACAACCGGGACTTGCGGACATTCCATGTGGATCTTTCTGTCACTGAAAGGCTCGCGCCGGCGATTAGGCAATCAGGTGCATTCCTGATAAGCGAGAGCGGGATGAAAACGGTCAAGGATGCCGAAAGGGCCGCCTTTGCAGGGGCAGGAGGGATCCTTGTCGGGGAAACCTTCATGAAAGCTTCTGATCTTGAATCCTCGCTAAGCGGCATGAAAGTGCCTTTAAAGGAGGTGCATCTCCCGTGAAGGTGAAAATCTGCGGAATCACAGATCTGGAGAGCGGCCTGTACGCGGCCAAAAGCGGTGCAGATGCACTCGGATTTGTATTTGCCGAAAGCAGGCGCCGGGTCTCGCCGGAGGGAGCAGCTGAAATTATAGCAAAGCTTCCCGGCGAGCTTCTGAAGATTGGCGTCTTTGTTAATGAATCAAAAGAAGTAATTGAAAAAACGGCGGAAATTGCCGGATTGGATATGGTCCAGCTTCATGGTGATGAGACTCCTGAATTCTGTGCGGAAATCAGTCTGCCAGTCATTAAAGCCCTGAGTGTACAAGGCGAGCAGGACCTTGACCATATTGCAGAATATCCTTGTGATCATATCCTCCTGGACAGCCCAAAGGGAAAATACAGGGGCGGGAACGGAATCGCCTTTGATTGGAGTATTCTTGAAGGAAGGGATTTTGGAGGGAAGAATATTATCCTCGCAGGGGGCTTGAATCCTGATAACGCAGCAGAAGCAATCCGCCAGGCAGCGCCTTATATGGCCGACGTCAGCAGCGGCGTTGAAAAGGACGGAAAAAAAGACCCTGCCCTGATTGCGGAATTTATAGCAGAAGCAAAAAATGCGCTCGAAAATAAGGAGGAAGTAAAATGACAGCAGTCTATACGATGCCAGATGAAAAAGGGCATTTCGGCATATACGGAGGAAGATATGTGCCTGAAACACTTATGCAGGCAGTGACAGAGCTGGAGGAGGAATATAAAAAAGCGCTCCAGGATGAAAGCTTTACAGCAGAACTAAACAGCCTCCTGAAGGATTATGTGGGCCGGGAAACACCGCTTTATTTTGCCGAAAACCTGACGAAGCATGCAGGAGGAGCGAAGATTTTTCTGAAAAGGGAGGATTTAAACCATACGGGCGCTCATAAAATCAATAATACAATCGGCCAGGCTTTATTGGCAGTCCGCATGGGGAAGAAGAAAATCGTTGCAGAAACGGGAGCAGGTCAGCACGGCGTAGCCACTGCGACCGTCTGTGCCCTGCTGAATCTTGAATGCGTCATTTATATGGGGGAAGAAGATATCAGGAGGCAGGCTCTGAATGTATTCAGGATGGAACTCCTCGGAGCGAAAGTCGTTGGTGTCAGCTCTGGGAGCAGCACACTGAAGGATGCGGTCAATGAAGCTTTGCGCTACTGGGTTGCCAATGTTTCTGATACACATTATATACTTGGGTCTGTGATGGGGCCGCATCCATTCCCGATGATTGTAAGGGACTTCCAAAGTGTGATCGGGGCGGAAACGAAGCAGCAGTATCTTGAAAAAGAAGGAAAGCTCCCTGATGCAGTCGTGGCCTGCATCGGCGGGGGAAGCAATTCTATGGGGATGTTCTATCCTTTCATTAAAGATGAGAGTGTCCGCATGTATGGTGTGGAAGCAGCTGGACTTGGGGTAGATACCGGAAGCCATGCGGCTTCATTGACCAAAGGCAAGCCGGGTGTCCTCCACGGCGCACTAATGTATCTCCTGCAGGATGAGGACGGCCAGATCCAGGAAGCCCATTCCATTTCGGCAGGCCTCGATTATCCGGGTGTGGGCCCTGAGCACAGCTATCTTAAGGATACTGGCAGGGTAGTCTATGAGTCTATCACAGACGAAGAAGCCCTTGAAGCTCTTAAGCTGCTGTGCAGGCTTGAAGGCATCATCCCGGCGCTGGAAAGCGCCCATGCTGTGGCATATAGCTTAAAGCTTGCAGCGGGGATGGCGAAGGATGAAGGAATTGCCGTCTGTCTGTCAGGGCGGGGGGACAAGGATGTAGAAACGGTGAAAGCCAGATTAGGAGGGAAGAAGGATGAATAGAATCGAAAAAGTGTTCCGCCTTTTGAAAGAAAAAGAGGAAAAGGCCTTTATCCCCTATATTATGGCAGGCGATGGCGGTCTTGCCACGCTGGGGGACAAAATCACTTTCCTTGAAAAATGCGGCGCAACAGCGGTTGAAGTGGGCATTCCCTTTTCGGATCCGGTAGCGGACGGCCCGGTCATTGAGAAGGCGGGAATACGCTCGCTGAAAGAAGGGACTACGCTTAAAACGGTCCTTGAAACCTTGAAAACGATCAGGCCGATCGTCCATATCCCTATCATTATCATGACTTATGTTAATCCTGTCATGGCTTATGGAATTGAAAGGTTTACCTTCGAAGCAAGCAAAGCTGGTGTCGACGGGCTGATCCTTCCAGATCTTCCTCCCGAAGAAGAAGATTTGCTTGCACCCCATGCAGAAAGGGACGGTCTGGAAATCATCAGGCTTGCTACTTTGACCAGCCCGATCGAGCGGGTACAGCAAATTTCGGAAAAAGGGAATGGCTTTCTATATGCGGTCACAGTCAAAGGGACAACGGGCGTAAGAAGAGATTTTTCCGAAGAGCTTCAGGAGCATTTGCAGAAAGTAAAGAATGTAAGCAGGCTGCCGGTCCTCGCAGGCTTCGGGATCTCGACCCCCGAGCATGTCTTGGCAATGAATCAGATCTGCGATGGTGTCATCGTCGGAAGCAAAATCGTCCAGCTCTTTGAAGAAAATAATCTGGAAGAAATCGAGAAGCTCATTAAAGCATCCAAAAAAGAAAATGCCTTTCAGCCATGAGGAAAAGCCTCTCCCTATTAAGGGGGGAGGCTTATTTTTTTCTTTCCCAGCCCTTCTGCAATCACCTTCTTTGGTTTGTAAAAGCAAACTATTTATCCTGGTTTCAAATTATTTCAGAAAGCTTGACATGCCCGGTGAATACATTATAATTACATACTATATCCGAGTATTATAATAAGATTTCTTAGAATAGGTGGTTTTCTGTGTTTATTGATATTCAATCTGTGAATAAACAGTATGTTGATAAAAACGGCCTCGCCGCAGATGTGCTGAAAGATATTGACCTGAGCATCGAAAAAGGCCAGTTCATATCGATCCTTGGCCCATCTGGATGCGGTAAATCAACCCTGCTGAATATTGTGGCCGGCCTTACAGCAGCCACGAGCGGCAGTGTACTGATTAATCAGCAGAAGGTGACGAAGCCCGGCAGGGACAGGGGGATGGTTTTCCAGCAGGCCGCATTATTTCCATGGCTGAATGTACTTGAAAATGTAACATTTCCTTTGAAAAAGGAAATGGCTAAAAGAGAAGCTAAGGAGACGGCCCTGAAGTATCTGCAGATGGTCCAGCTTGGCAAGTATCCCGGACATTATCCGCATGAGCTGTCAGGGGGGATGCAGCAACGGGTATCGATTGCCCGCGCCCTTGCCATGAACCCGGAAATCCTTCTGATGGATGAACCGTTCGGTGCACTTGATGAACAAACACGCTCAAGGCTGCATCACCAGCTTGAGAAGATCTGGATGGACACAAAGAAAACAATCCTTTTTGTCACCCACAGCATCTCCGAATCTATCAAGCTATCTGACCGCATCATTGTGATGGGCACCAAGCCGGGAACGATCCTTCAGGATATCAAGGTCGATCTGCCCCGTCCTAGAGACCAGTACAAGAAGGAAATGCTTGAAATAGAAGATCATATTATGAGCTATCTCAAAAAGGAAATCGATAAAGTAGTAAGCGAGGAATTAGCCGATGAAACCAGCAATTAAACGAATCATCTTCTTTGCAATCGTCATTGGCTTATGGGAGCTGGGATCCAGAATGGGTCTTTGGCTGCCGACCATCCTCCCATCGCCGACAGATGTTTTCCAATCACTAGTAACAGGAATCAGCGATAAAACACTTCTATATGATCTTGCCGCCAGCTTCAGGAGACTGCTCATTGGCCTGGGCATCAGTTTAGTGCTGGGCTCTGCCCTTGGAATCCTGCTTGCCAAATCAAAGACGGCCGACGAAACACTCGGCACAGTCATCCTTGCTCTCCAAAGCGTACCCAGCATTGTCTGGCTGCCGCTGGCGATCATGTGGTTCGGCATGAATGAAGTATCTGTCATTTTTGTCGTGATTCTTGGCGGAACCTTTGTCATGACCCTGAATATGAGGGTGGGCATCAAAAATGTTTCACCGCTGTTCATTAGAGCAGCCCAAACAATGGGATCCAATGGAATTGACTTGTTTGCAAGAGTCATCTTCCCGGCCTCAATCCCTTATGTGGTGACAGGTGCAAGGCTTGCATGGGCTTTTGCCTGGCGGGCTCTGATGGCAGGGGAATTGCTCAGCACCGGTCCAGGGCTCGGGTACACGCTGAGATATGCTTCTGATTTTGGGGATATGAGCCTTGTAATCGCCGTCATGATCATCATCGGCGTCATCGGATCAATTGTGGACCAGCTTATTTTCCAGCGGATCGAGAAATCAGTCCTGGAAAGATGGGGACTTGAAAACAAATAAATAGGGGGAAACACAATGAAAAAGAAAGCCTTTATGTTCATGGCTTCATTATTGACAGCAGCAGGTATTCTCTCAGGCTGCGGATCATCGGAAGAAAGCTCAGGCTCAAAAGAAAAAATCGTCATCGGCTACTTCCCGAATATCAACCATGTTCCGGCAATGGTCGCGAAAGATCAGGGCTTCTTCCAGAAGCGGCTTGGCGACGGAACAACGATCGAGTATAAGACGTTTGCTGATGGCGGCCAGTTCATGACTGCACTTAAAACAGGCGACCTGGATGCGGGTCTCGTCGGCCCCGGCCCAGCGATGAATAATTATTCCACTGGTGCAGACGTTAAGCTGATTGCCGGAGCTTCTACAGGCGGCACAGTCGTCCTTGCCAGCAAGGACAGCGGCATCAAGACTGCAGCTGATTTTGCAGGAAAAACTTATATTACGCCTGCAGTCGGATGCACACATGACGTTCAGTATGAAACATATCTGGAAGAATCAGGCATTACCTCCGAAAGGATCGGCGGGACAATGAAGCACCTGACAGGTAACCCTGCACAATATGCAAATATGCTGAAAGCAGGAAAGATTGATGTGGCAGTTGCCCCTGAGCCTTGGGCTGCCGTGATAGAAGAAGAAACAGATGCAAATGTTGTCATCGGCTGGGATGAGGTTGCTTTCGGCGAAACCCTGCCTGCGTCTGTCATGGTAACATCAGGAAAAGCTGTTAAAGACAATCCTGAAGTTATCCAAAAGATTGTCGAAGCCCACAAGGATGCTGTGAAATTTATTACAGAAAATCCTGACCAGGCAAAAGAAATCACCATCAAGGATATCAAAGAAGTGACAGGCCAGGAGCTGGAAAAGTCAGTTGTAGACAGAGCCTGGGAACGCATCGGCTTTACTTATGAAGTGGATGAAGAGACAGTCCAGGCATTTGCCGACTCTTCTTATGCCTTGAAATTCCTGAAAGAAAAACCTGACTTCTCTGACTTTATTGACAAGGAATTTATTAACTAGAAAAGCGGAAAAGCCTTGTTCAGCCCCGACAAGCATAAGACGAGCAGGCCGGAAGGTTGTTTTTTAACCTTCTGGACTGATTGGCTTATGACTCGAGGGGCTAGGCTTTGGAGCTGGACAGATAGAAAAGCGGAAGCGGCTTGCCCAGAGCCGACAAGCATAAGACGCGCCGGAAATAAAGGCGTTCTTTGCCTTTAATTCCGGAGTGGCTTATGACTCGAGGACTAGCCGCTGGAGCTGGACAGATAGAAAAGCGGAAAAGCCTTCCTTAGTTCAAGGAACAATAACTGTACTTTTTGGTTAAAGAAGCATCAGGTTTACGGCCTGATGCTTTTTGTGTGTGAATATTCCTGCTATTCCTGCAGATGTTACTAAAAGGTCTTTTATGTTAAGATTATTTGTGGATTTTAACAAAATAAGAGAAGAGCAGTTTTATAGAAGCTATAAATTTGCCTTATCATCAGGGAGTAGTGAGAGAAAGATGGAACGGCTACAGCAAGCGGCCGCCAGGATTCCTAAATGGCTGCCGGGAGTCATTTTGGCTATTGTGATTGCATTGGCGGCAAAATTTCTGGGCGGCGTTTTCCCATTGGTCGGCGGAATATTATTTGCCATCCTGATAGGGGCTGCAATCCGCAACACAGCGGGCATACCCCCGGTTTTTGAACCAGGGCTTACACTGACGGTTAAAAGGCTTCTCAAAGCCGCAGTCGTATTGCTTGGAGCCGGGCTTAATATTTTTGATATCTTCGAAATAGGGAGACAGTCCCTGCTCATTATTTTTGTATCTGTATGCTCAGGCATACTTCTTACACTTTGGTTCGGGCATTTCCTGAAGCTTGGAAAAACCTTATCTCTTTTGATCGGGGTGGGGACGAGCATTTGCGGGGCAACAGCAATATCAGCTGTTAAAGGTCTTCTTGGGGCAAAAGATGATGAAACGGCCTACGCCATCTCGACCATTGTTTTTTTTAACCTGATTGCCTTTTTTCTATATCCAATCATCGGCCATATATTCCATATGAACGACCAGGCTTTCGGCATATGGGCAGGTACGGCAGTGCACGATACCTCCTCTGCGATTGCTGTCGGCTATGTTTATGGAAATGAAGCAGGAGAAGTTGCGACTACGGTCAAGCTGGGAAGGACAATATTCCTTCTGCCGCTGATACTCATCCTTCCTATGCTGATGGGGTCTGCAGATAAAAGCAATCGGGCCGGTTCTTTCAAAAAAGCCTTTCCCTGGTTCATCGTCTGGTTTCTGGCTGTCAGCATTCTCAATTCATTCGGATTTTTTCCAGCAGCAGTCCAAGATTTGCTGAGCAGCATTTCAAAGTTTGTCATCATTATGGTCATGGGTGCTGTCGGCCTGCAGACAGACCTCAAACAGTTTGCCAAACTCGGCGTATCGCCGCTGCTTACAGGACTATTTGCATCGGCTGCGGTATCGCTCATCAGCTTTGGGCTGGTCTATTGGCTGATTCTGTGATACTAAATATTAGCATACTGAAAAAATGGAGCCCTTCACTGAAGGAGCTCCATTTTTTCAGTATGCTTATTCTTGCCATCGAAGTTCTATAAGCGCAGCCATGGCTATTGATCTCAGCCGTTTTTATTGCCTGCCTTTTTTTGCAGTCACACAGACAGCCAGTACAGGCTGTACATCCTTAAAGGATGCCTGTATTTCTTCATAGCCTGCAGAGGCAAGATCTGCTTCAATGATTTTTGCCAGATTCTTTGTAATAAGGCTGTCAGCATCTTTCTCGCGCGGCTGCACAGTTATGGCAATTTCTCCGCCAGCCTCAGTAATTTCATAAAGCATGCCCAGGGTTTCTCTTGGTTTTGTCCAGAGAGGATAATTGTTTATTGAGATAATTTTATGATACGTGCCCAGGTTTGATGCAAGGGTGTGTATATCTCCTGTAAACAGCCTGACCCTTCCTGCTTCTATCCCTTCTTTATTCCTTTTTTCGGCAGATGCTGCCATGTCCGGCGAGAGATCAGCTCCATCAATATACACACAGCGGCATCGGTTCATTATATATTTTATGCAGTAGCCGGGGCCGTATCCGACTTCCAGGATGCGGTCCTTATTTTTAATATCAAGCTTCTTGACCGTCCAGCTGTTGATGGTCCGGTTTTCGCTGTACATAATTTTGCCTGCCAGCTTGCCAAGCATCCCCTTTGGGTTTTCAAATTGTCTTGCGAGTATTTTGAACATGGGGGTTCACCTCTAGAAAGAATATTTATATATAAACCACATCCAGCTTGCTGTTAAACCTTTCTATCGAAAAAAATAAAAAAAACGGGGATAGTAAGAATAACTCTTCAGTAGGAGGCACGAAATGGAACAGCATAAAACATATGTCGAGAGACATCGCATTGCAGAAAATGTATACGTGTATAGAACGGCGATTGCGAATATCGCTTTTATAACCGGGCTGGGTCCCAAAGGGAAAGATTGGATTCTTGTAGATGCAGGCATACCTTTATCCGGCAGATTTATCATCAGGTTTGCTGAGAAGATGTTCGGAAAAGAATCCAAGCCTCTTGCCGTCATGATGACACATGCACATTTTGACCATATTGGCGGGCTGAAGGCGGTACTTTCTAAATGGGATGTTCCCGTCTACGCACATAGAGCTGAGCTTCCTTATCTGACAGGAAAAGAAACATATCCGCCTGCAGATCCTGCTGTCGGGAGAGGGCTGATGGCCCTGATATCACCGTTGTATCCCAGGAGGCCGATCGATATCGGGGAGAACGCAAAGGAGCTCCCTGAGGATGCTTCCCTGCCCGGTCTCCCGGGATGGAGGTGGATACATACCCCGGGCCATACTCCGGGGCATGTATCTTTTTATAGAGATGACGACGGTGTTCTGCTTGCAGGCGATGCTTTTATTACCGTAAAGCAGGAGTCACTGGTGGCTGTAATGAGCCAGGCTAAGGAAATACATGGGCCGCCGGCTTATTTTACGCCTGATTGGGACACTGCGGGGCAATCGATACGCAAGCTTGCTGCCCTTAATCCAAAAGCGGCATTAACGGGGCATGGGCAGGCATTTTATGGACAAGAGCTCGCGGAAGGCCTGGAAAAGCTGATAAAAGGGCATGAAACGTTTGTGGTGCCCAAGCAGGGGAAATATGTTCATTAACAAATAACCGTTAAAAGGGTGGATGGCGTGAAATATAGCGAAAAGCATTATAGGAGTGACCTGGCCCGCTATTTCCGCGATATAGAAGGGCAGCTGGATACGGCCGAGACTGCGATGAGAGAGCTGGACTGCTGTGTACTGACAGAGTTTGAAAAGCTGCAAAAGCTCGTATCAGATGCCCAGAATCTGGCTTCAACCTATTATCTCCAAACCTTCCTCTCTCCGTTCAGCAAAGAATATGCCAGCATTTCGCTTGCTGCCCAAAGACTATCAGAAAAAAGGCACGGAGCCCTTATCGTCATACAGCGGGAAGAATCTCTGGCAGCCTTCCTTCATAATGGCATCCCGGTTACGGCAAACGTTAGCCCGATATTAATTGAAACTATATTTTATCCGGGCAACCCGCTTCATGACGGAGGAATGCTGATCGAAAAAGATAAAATTATTTCAGCAGGCAACATCCTCCCGGTGGCAGATACGGAGCTTCAGGGCAGAAAAATCGGAACGAGGCACCGTGCTGCAATGGGGCTGTCGGCCCAGACAGACGCACTGGTCATTGTCGTCTCTGAAGAAACCGGCCGGATCTCCTTCTCGGTGAAAGGGAAATTATACAGCGTAAAGAACTGATTCCAATAGGGGTCAGTTTTTTTGTCCGCCCATTTTAATGGGTAATGACCATTGTACGTGCAATATTAGCTGATTATTCCATAAATATATAAGGGCTGATATCACGGAATAGAAAAATTCCTGATATAGACAGAGGGAAAATGAGGAGGGAATGTATGTTTTATCACATAAAAGAGCTTCAGTATGAGGCAAAGCCGGATCGTCCGGATCCTATTTTCGCCAAAAAGCTTCAGGAAATCCTGGGCGGCCAGTTCGGCGAAATTTCGGTTGCGCTCCAATATTTGTTCCAGGGATGGAATACCAGAGGGAATGGGAAATATAAGGATTTGCTTATGGACACAGGAACGGAAGAACTGGCACATATTGAAATGCTTGCGACAATGATTGCCCGCCTGCTTGACAATGCCCCTGTGGGGGATCTGGAAGATGCTGCCAAGGATCCGATTATCGGGGCGATCCTCGGCGGGATGAATCCTCAGCATGCCATTGTATCAGGGCTTGGGGCTATGCCGGCTGACAGTGTAGGCAACCGCTGGACAGCAAAATATATTGCAGCAAGCGGAAATCTTCTGGCCGATTTCAGGGCGAACCTGAACGCGGAATCACAGGGCAGGCTCCAGGCTGTAAGGCTGTATGAGACGACAAATGACAGAGGCGTGAAGGATATGCTGTCATTCCTCATAGCAAGGGATACCATGCATCAGAACCAATGGATAGCGGCTATCAAGGAATTGGAAGCAGCAGAAGGCGGGATCGTAGTCCCGGTTTCTTTTCCAAAAGAATTGGAAAAACGCCAGGTCAGCTATACGCTGTTTAATTTCTCCCAAGGAAACCAGAGCGCTGAAGGGCGCTGGGCACAGGGCGTCAGCATGGACTGCCAGGGAACTTTTAATTATGTGGAACATCCGCAGCCGTTCGGGAAAGCGCCTAAGCTAAAGCCTGCGCCTCCATATATATATGACACACCGCCGGCTGCCATTAAAGCCAATCCAGCCAACATCCCTCCTAGTATGTGCTGAAAAGCGCTGGAGATTATATAAGAAGAAGGTATGGACTGATAAAAGCCCCAAAGGCTCATAAATAGATGATTCCCTTCTTTGGAAGCAGCCTGCTGGCTTCCAAAGGAGGTGCTGCATATCACCAGCGGCTATGGAAGAGCTGGCTATCCATCAAGTCTGCCGGAATGGCTGCTCGCCATAGAATTTGGATAAACGAAATTATTCTTGCAGATAAACAAAATATTAGGAATTTCATCCTTATTTCTGGTTAAATAGAAGTAAGGATATCATTGTTTTTGCGCAGCAGTAAAAATGTGCATATAAACCAGACAACCTGTCTATACGGACAAAGCATACGAGCATATGATACAGTAACCACTAACCACTAGTACCCATTAACACCTTCCTTTTCAGCGGAGGATCTTCCTCCGCTGCTTTTTGCTTATCCTTAAGAAGTTAATCTGATCAGAATGAAATCTAGACAGAAAGCGGGATGGTCTGTTTGTGCGGAAGGTTTACATTAACAGAAGGCATACATGAGCTTCAGTCGCAATTTAATTTTTCCTTTGGAGAAGAAACGCCGCCAAGATACAATATTGCGCCAAGCCAGGAAATTCTTGCAGTTGGTTTTGGGAAAGGCGGAAGGACAGGTGCGAAACTGAGGTGGGGCTTTATTCCATTCTGGGCGAAAGATCCGAAAATCGGCTACAAAATGATCAATGCCCGTTCAGAAGGGATCGAAAGCAAACCAAGCTTCAGGCATGCATTCAGGCAAAGGCGCTGTCTGATCCTGGCTGATGGATTTTATGAATGGAAGAAAACGGCCGGCGGAAAGCAGCCATACCGTTTTATCATGAAAGAGGACAAGCCTTTTGCCTTTGCCGGACTGTGGGAAAAGTGGGAAGGACCGGAAGCTCCGATTTTTTCCTGTACGATCATTACCACTGAACCTAATAGCGTGACAGAAAAAGTTCATGACCGGATGCCCGTTATACTGAAAAGCAGGGACTATGATACATGGCTGAATCCCAGTGAAAAGGATACAGGGAAACTTAAAGAACTGCTGGTTCCTTATCCAGCTGATGAAATGGAGGCCTATCCAGTATCAACGCTTGTAAATTCACCCAAAAATGAGCTGGCTGAGCTGATTTCGCCGCTCAACAGTCTATAAGACCGTAAAAAATAAACAGAGGATTGGTGAAGAGTAAACAATGACGAAAGAATACATACAAATGCTGGAAGAAAAGGTGAGGGAATATGAAGAAGTAATCTCGCTGATGTCAGCTCCAATCATACCATCCATCATTCCCAGTACGATCCTTGTCCCGATAACCGGCCTGCTGGTTGCTGAAAGGTTTGAGAAAATCCGCGGAAAAATCATGCAGTATATACAGAAAAACGAAGTGGAAGCCGCTATTATCGATTTCACGGATATTACCATCGACCGGATCGAGCAGATGGGTCTTTCCGAGCTGGGAATTGAAATAGATCAGCTGACCAAATCAGTGCGCCTAATGGGGGTTGAACCTTATTTTGTCGGACTTTCGCCTATTCTGATCCGCGAAATTGTTCTGACGGGAATCAATCTCCAGGCAGAAACCTTTTCTGATTTCCAGGCAGCTCTGAAATACCTTATGAAAAAAAAGGGGCTTTCTTTCTCGAATGCTGAAAAATGAAAAGAATGGAGCAGTGTGCATGGCTGAAGTGGAGCAATTAGCGGAAAGGCAGCTTGATGCCTATAATCGCCAGAATCTTGAAGAATTCCTGGAAGTGTACAGCGAAGATGTTGAAATTCACAGCTTTCCTTCCCAGGAACTGCTTTATACAGGAAAAGATGAAATGAGGAAAGTGTATAAAAGGTTGTTTGACAGCAATCCCAGCCAGAAAGCAGTCCTTTTGTCCAGAATGGTAAAAGGCAGCATCTGCATCGATCATGAAAAAGTATTGGGCAGGGCGAGCGGAGAAGAATCCGAAGCGATTGCCATGTATGAGGCTGAAGGCGACAGGATCAAAAGGGTATGGTTTGTGCTATGATAATTTTCAAAAGCGCGGCGTGGGCACCTACGCCGCTTTTCCTGTAAAAAAGCCCTGAAAAAGCTAAGGCTGCAAAAATCCTCCTTGCTGGCAGAATATTCTTTTTATATAATAGATTCTATGTATTTCGATTATAGAAATAAAATGAAAATGGGGGAATCATCTTGGGGCATATGGAGAAAGTTGAGAAACTATACAGTGAAGTACATGAAGCGCAGACACAGTATGGTCGCCTGCTTTGGACACAATATACAGCCGGATATGATTTCGGCCTGAAAGACCAGTATAAAAAGATAACCAGTCTGCTGAAGAATGAGAAAAGCTTTGAATTAGTGAGGGAAGCGCTGGAAATAGAGCAGGATTCCCTGAACAAAAGGAAGCTGCAGCTTGTTTTCAATCAGTTCAGGCCCTACCATTTGTCACAGTCGCTGAATGAGCTGGACGAGGAGATCCAAGGAAAAGTAAATGACCTGTCCAGGCTTCTGAACCAGTTTCGCTACACTTTCCAGGGCAAAGAGGTTTCCTCTGTTGAACTTGGCCAGGTGATGAGCAGGGATGAAGATAAGAACAGGAGGAAGGAGGCCTTCTTTGCCAAAAATCAGATTAACCGGCCTATGATAGATGCGGGCTTCCTCGATCTTATCAGGCTGAGGAAATCTTATGCCAAAGAATATGGCTCAGCCAATTACATCGCTCATCAGCTGGAAATGAATGAATTAGATGAAGACCTCTTCAGCCATTGGCTCCCTGAGCTTCATCAGGCCCTGCCTGCCATGGAAAAGGCGAGGAGCGGGTTTGCGGAGCAATTCCTGCATGAAGACCGCATCATGCCATGGGATGAGCAGTATATTGATGCAAAGATTGCCCCCTTGCTGAATCAAGAAGTAGATATGTCGAATTACTTTGGGAACATCAATAAGCTTTTTTCCCTTTTCGGCTTTGATATAAGCGGCTATAATATTACCTATGATATTTTTCCGAGAAAGAACAAATCGGAATGGGGCTATAATTTCCCGATTGAAACAGCAAAGGATTCACGGATACTGGCCAATGTGAAAAATAAATTCCATGAGTACGGGGTGCTTCTGCATGAAACTGGCCATGCCGTCCATTCATTTCTGCTCGATCCTGATGAATTAATATTAAATACAGGCGTGAGCGGTATCATCAGTGAAGGCATCGCGAACCTGTTTCAAGGATTCCTTTACAGCCCGCAGTTTTCCGAAAGCTTCTTCAGCGGCTCTGCAGAAGCATCAGGACAATTCTCAAAGCTGAAGGAATACCGGAAGACAAACTCGCTGCGCGCCATCAGCCGGATCTTTTTTGACCACAGCTTTTACCTTAATGAAGCATCTTCGCTGGAAGACGTGTATCAGCTTTATTGGAAGAACCACAGGGAAGTGCTGCAGGAGGAGCCGTTTGGAGAAGAGCCTCCTTGGGCTTTTACCATCCACTACACGACACATCCGATTTATCTCCATAATTACTTTATGGGTGATGTGACAGGCGAAATGCTTAAGCAGGTTTTTGAGAAAAAACGCGGAGCGGGCCTGCTCGAGGAGCCTGAGGCTTTCGGCAGCTTCCTTTTGGAGGAAGTCATCAGGCTATCAGGCAGCCTGAAATTCGGGGAACTGTTCAAAAAGATAAGCGGGGAAGAATTCTCACTGAAATTCATGCGCCCATAGGAGCAATTATGATGCTGTGCAGCCTGCTATGCCTGCTCTGCAGCTGTGTTTGAAGATGCACCGTGAAAAGGAGAAAGAGAAAGATGCTAAAGCGCTTTTTTGCATATTATATACCTCATAAAAAATTGTTTACACTGGATTTCAGCTCAGCAGTCATAGTAGCCCTGCTGGAACTCGCTTTCCCTCTTGCTGTCCAATGGTTTATTGATAAGCTCCTGCCAAGCGGCAATTGGTCCATGATCGTATCAGTCAGTGCAGGGCTGCTTGCTTTATATATAGCAAGCACTTTTCTGCAGTATATTGTCAACTACTGGGGCCATAAGCTGGGCATCAACATTGAAACAGATATGCGCCATCAGCTGTTCACCCATGTCCAAAGGCAGTCTTTCCGCTTTTTTGATAATACCAAAACAGGGCATATCATGAGCCGGATAACCAATGACCTATTTGATATCGGCGAGCTGGCCCATCATGGGCCGGAAGACCTGTTCATTGCCATCATGACCTTTGTCGGCGCCTTCTGGATCATGCTGACCATCAATGTGAAGCTTGCTTTGGTCACGATTTTGATCGTTCCATTCCTTGTCTGGCTGATCACTTTCTGCAATATCAGGATGAACAGAGCCTGGAAGCAGATGTACAGCGATATAGCAGATGTTAATGCACGGGTAGAGGACAGTGTGTCCGGTGTCCGCGTTGTCCAGTCATTCACTAATGAAGAATTTGAAATCTCCCGTTTCTCCGTTAACAACCGGAAATTCCGGAAAGCAAAGCTAGCGGCATATAAGATCATGTCCTACAGCTCATCCGGCATTTATATGATGACAAGGATGATGGTGCTCATCGTCCTTGTACTCGGGGCATGGCTGAGCTACACCGGCAAGCTTTCCTACGGCGAGCTCGTCGGATTCGTTCTTTATGTGAATGTCCTTTTCAAGCCGATTGATAAAATCAGTGCACTGATGGAGCTCTATCCGAAAGGAATGGCAGGATTCAAGCGGTTCATGGAACTCCTGGATACAGAGCCGGAAATCAAGGATGCAGCTGACGCCATTGAAGTAGCTTCCCTTAAAGGGAATATCGCACTGGAAGATGTATCTTTCAGCTATGACAATTCCAAACAGGTGCTTAAAGATATCGACCTTACCATTAGAGCAGGGGAGACGGTGGCTTTTGTCGGTCCTTCAGGTGCAGGGAAAACCACTATTTGCTCGCTGATTCCGCGATTTTATGATGTGAATGGGGGAAGGATCACCATTGACGGTATGGATATCCGGGATATGACCCAATCTTCATTGCGGAAGCAGATCGGGATCGTCCAGCAGGATGTATTCCTCTTCACCGGGACTTTAAGGGAGAATATCGCTTATGGAATGCTCGATGCATCTGAGGAGCAGATCCGTTCAGCTGCCAAGCAGGCCCACCTGGAAGGTTTCATCCAGTCCCTGCCTGACGGCTACGAAACCCAGATCGGCGAAAGGGGACTCAAATTGTCAGGAGGGCAAAAGCAAAGGATTGCGATTGCCAGGATGTTCCTGAAAAATCCTCCGATCCTGATTTTGGATGAAGCTACATCAGCCCTTGATACGGAAACAGAAATGATCATCCAAAAAGCCCTCACAGAGCTTGCTCAAAATCGGACGACGCTTGTCATCGCCCACCGTCTGGCGACCATCCGCAATGCAGACAGGATCGTGGTTGTGACAGAGGACGGTATTGCAGAGCAGGGAGGGCATGATGAACTGCTTGCGAAAGGCGGTATTTTCGCCGGCCTCCATCAGGTCCAGTACCAGCAGTAAAGGAATTTTCATTGAAAAGAAGCAGCCGGGTTCATAGCCGGCTGCTTCTATTATGTTTTCTATGAAATCTGTGCTTTCCTTCTGCAGCAGTCCAGATTCCCTTGACCGGTGCTGAAGAAGGATAGTTACACGGAAGTAACCAACTTACTTCAAAGTGAGTACTTGTTAAAAAGCAAAAAATATTCCATAATCAGAATGATAGTTCATCAAGAGCTGGCCCATCAATATTTAGGGGGTTTTTTTTTATGAAATTAAGAGTTTCTGCAGTACAATACCATTTGCATACTATTCGTTCATTCCAGGACTTTGCTGACCAGTGTGAACATTATATAAAAACAGCACAGGAATATGGATCAGAGTTCGTCCTGTTTCCAGAGTTTTTCACAACGCAGCTTCTGTCAATCGGAAGTGAGCAGGGAACAAGGCTGACCATTAATGAGCTGCCAGGGTTCACGGACCAATACAGGGAGCTGTTCTCCCGTTTTGCAATCCAGTCAGGCATGCATATTATCGGAGGCACCCATGTTGTCAGCCGCAATGGAAAATTATACAATGTTGCCCATCTGTTCTATCCGGACGGCAGGATAGGGGAGCAGGCCAAGCTTCATATCACACCGACAGAGGTGCATGAATGGAATATGTCCCAGGGAGATGGCCTCAGTGTCTTTGATACAGACAAAGGCCGCATCGCTGTTCTCACCTGCTATGATATTGAATTCCCTGAAATCGTCAGGATGGCGAAAGCAAGAGGGGCTGATGTGATTTTCTGTCCTTCCTGCACAGATGACCGTCATGGCTTCCACCGTGTCCGTTATACCAGCCATGCAAGAGCAATTGAAAACCAGGTATATGTGGTTGTGACAGGCACAGTCGGTTCTTTGCCTACAGTTGACTTCATGCGTGCCAACTTCGGGCAGGCCGCAGTCCTGACGCCTAATGATATTCCGTTTCCGCCAAAGGGCATCATGACTGAAGGAGAGCTTAATAATGATATGATCGTTACTGCCGACCTTGACCTGAGCCTGCTGTATGAAGTGAGGGAAAGAGGTTCAGTGACGACCTGGCGCGACAGGCGGAATGATCTGTATACAGACTGGGAAAATACCGGAATAGAAGGCTGAGTAAATGGGATATGAAAGCTTTTTCTATGTATATGATGGAATAAAAACGCTCCCGGCGGCAGTCAGGAATTATGGGAGAGAAGATTTTTCAGAACTGATCAGCATCCAGTCAGAATGCTTTCCGCCGCCTTTTCCTGAAGAGCTTTGGTGGAACAGGGAACAGCTGGAAAACCATGTTTCCCTCTTTCCGGAAGGTGCGCTGTGCATAGAGGTTGATGGTGAGCTTGCCGGCTCATTGACAGGACTGCTTGTTCAGTTCGACCCCGCTTCACCCGCTCACACATGGGAGGAAGTGACAGATGGAGGCTATATCCGGAAGCATGATCCCGCCGGCAATACTTTATATATTGTCGATATCAGCATCCGGCCGAAATACCGTAAGCTGGGCCTGGGAAAGCTTCTAATGCAGGCTATGTACCAGACCGTCATCAGTCTCGGGCTGGACCGGCTGCTTGGGGGAGGGCGCATGCCTGGCTACCATAAGCATGCAGCCCGAATGACCCCTGAAGAATATGTCCGGAAGGTAACAGAAGGAGAATTGAAGGACCCGGTCCTCTCCTTTCTGCTGGGATGCGGCCGGGTCCCGCTCACCATCGCAGCAGGTTATCTGGAGGACGAAGAGTCATTGAATTATGCCTGCCTGATGGAATGGAAAAACCCCTTCAGACAGGCAGAAGGCAAGTAGATCATTTCGGGAGTGTGTCAGATGGAGTATATTCGCATTACAAGCATTGAGGATCCATTATTCGTAAAACTGCATGATTTAATGAAGGACGTTTTCCCTCCTGAAGAGGTGCTGGAATTTGAACTGTGGAAAGAACCGCTTGAGGATCCCGGCATCAGGGTATTTATTGCCCTTGAGGACGGCGAAGCGGCAGGAGCAACAGAATACCGCTATTATCCTGACTGGAATATCGCGATGACGGATTTCACCATCATCGGGAAACCAGGCCAGAGCATCGGCCGTTTTCTTGCTGTTAACAGGCAGAAGGATCTCGAAAAGCTTGCAAAGGAAAATGGCAAGGAGCTTTATGGGATGTTTGCAGAAATTTATGATCCTTACCAGGCCGGAAGCCATGAGTTTGGCGGGGTGAAGGCAATGAATCCGTTCGTGCGCAGGGAAGTGCTTTCTCATCTTGGCTACAGGTGCCTCAATTTTGAATATGTTCATCCATCATGGAAGAATGACGGTGAAGCTGTAAAAGGACTTGATCTGTGCTTCATGCCTTCAAACGATGAAACACAAGAGATACCTGCAGCCCTCACTGCCGGGTTTCTTGAAACCTATTACAGTGTCCTCTCCAACAAGCCTGCAGAATGGCTGGCAATGGTCGAAGGACTGAAGAAAAAAGAAGCCATCGAACTGCTTCCATTGTAAATAATAACAAAAGCCCGCTGCTGCGGGCTTTTATTTGGTGTAAGACTGGTACAGGTGACAGGCACCTATACCAGTCCTATACCACTCCGGTAAGTTTCAGCTTGAATCATGCAGGATAAACTATTTCAGTAATAATCTTTAATCTAACCCCAAGGCTTCTCAGCTGTTCTGAGCCATTCTGAGCAATTCGTGGGCGCGGTCTCCCGCAAGTTCTGCGAGCACTTCCCAAATTTCATCCCGGAGCAGGTCAAGTTCAATGATTTTCTTTGCAAGTTCTGCTGCTTCTCTCTCCACCAGTTTCCCCTCCGAGTCAGTTTTTGTTAGAATCCTTTTCTCTCTGCAGCTTTTTATACTCTCCTTCGAGTTCTGTCAGTGTCAGTGATTTTACATAAGAATCGAGCAAACCGCCTTTAACGAGCAACTGAATGAAGTAATTCTTCTTTTTCTCAACTGCTTCGCGAAGAAATGGCACCGGCCCTCATCCTTTCCTTTGTTTTTATGTAGTATAGAAAAAAACAGGGAAAATTTCTTCTGCCTTGTAAGAAAATCTACCTGGTTTTTAACAAATGGGTTTATTTGTGTTAGATTTTCTTACATAACTCTGTATAAATTTGTTTCTGCTTATATAATGGAAGAAAGATAAAGGCATCGGGGTGAGTGTATGAAAGAAGAGCCTTCGTACAAAAACAGAAAAGTCATTTCAATTGGGGTGGTCAGCGAGTTGACGGGACTGAGTGAAAGGCAGATCAGATATTATGAAGAAAGAAGACTCATTTTTCCTGAAAGAACTGAAAAGGGGAGCCGGAAATACTCATTCACGGATGTTGAACAGCTCATCGATATTGCCAACAAAAGGGAGGAAGGGGTCAGAACGGATGAAATCAGGAGCGATTACCTAAAAAAGAAAAACGGCACAGATGAGAAACTCCGGGAGCAGATGCTGAAAGGGCAGATCAATGCCCGCTTTGGAATCCGCAAAAAATAACAGGAGAGTGCACTGCTGTATATATATTTCTCCGTCTTTGAAAGTTATACTGGCTTAATACATTGTAAAAGATAATAAAGAAGTTCTCCTTTTTGGGGGAACTCTTTCATTCTTTAATGAATTAAAAGATCATGGAAATGCCTGTGCCCCGCTCAAAGCTGGAGCGGGGGCACAGGGCATTTAAAGGCCTATTAATGCTAGTCTCCAACAACCTCGAATTGCGTTACCTTCGGGATAACCGCTGCAAGTTCCTGGTCGGGGTATTTCTTTTCAAGTTCATGAATTTCCTTGAATTGTGCGCTTTTGACCCAGCTTAAGTAGCTTTCCTTCGTATCCCATTCCATATGGACGGTAATGTCCCCTGGGCGTTTGCTGTTCTGGAGCAGAAGGAATTTTTTGAAGCCTTCCGACTGATCGACTTTCCGGGATCTCTTATGGTAGATTTCTATTACCTCTGCGGCCTTTTCAGCCGGAACGGAAAAGGTTGAATGGACAATATACATATCAAGCACTCCAAATTTTTTTTCTATCATAACATGGCCGTTTTCTGATTACAATGAAGCAATTCAGCATTTTTTCCTTTTATAATACTCAAAAATGATAGATCAGGGAAAAGGCGTTATAATATAGATAATAAATTTAACGCAAGTGAGGTATTCCATGTCTTTTATTAATGGCGGTCTGGTCATGCTTTCCGAAATGCTCGGAAATCTGCCTCCTTCAGAGAGAAAAATTGCGTCCTTCATCCTGGAAAATCCCAAGGAAGCGATAGCATTGACAGCCAGTGAGCTGGGCAAGCGGAGCTCTACAAGCAGTGCGGCCGTCATCAGGCTCTGCAAGTCCCTTGGACTGAAAGGCTACCAGGAATTGAAGCTGAGGATTGCCGGAGATCTGCAGAAAACCGACCATCCCGGCTTCCGTGATATTGAGCCGAATGAATCACAGCATTCAATCATTGAGAAAATGTCCAGCAACAGCATCCAGACAATCAGGGAAACTGCCGACCTGCTCAGCACAGAAGAGCTTTCAAAAGCTGTCGAGGCCATCCGGAAGGCGGAGACTGTCCATTTCTTTGGCGTAGGTGCCTCCAGCATCATTGCCCAGGATGCCCAGCAGAAATTCCTCCGCATCAACAAGCATGCTACAGCCTTCTCTGATATCCATATGACTGCCACAATGGTCGCGAATGTTAAGCCGGATGATGTGGTGTTCGGGATATCTTTCTCAGGCAAGACGTTTGAGGTCGCAAAAATCCTTGAGCTTGCCAACAAGCGGGGCGCAGTTACAATTTCACTTACAAAGTACGGAAGCTCTCTTGTCTCAGATCAAGCTGGCATCAGGCTGTTTACATCTTCAACAAAAGAGCCTACCTTCAGGAGCGGTGCGACTTCCTCGCGGATCGCACAGCTGCATGTCATTGATATTCTCTTTATGTGCGCTGCTTCCCGCCAATATGATGAAAGCGTTGCTTACCTGGACGAAACCAGGAGTGCCATTGATTTTCTGCGGGAGAATGTGAAGTCCAAACCTTCGAAATAGATGGGACCGGGTAAACTGCCCGGTCTTTTGGTTTTGCAGTAAAGTGCAATTCTTTGCCGCTTTCCTCCCGCGCTAGTAAAATAAAATCATAAATGCCATTAAAGGCGGTTAAGGAAGGTAATGGGATGAAAGGCTCCAGATACGAAAATTATGATGGTGTGAAAAATGAGCATGGATTCAGGGATATGCTGCGCTGGTCGCGGGAAAGGCGGCGGAACAAGAAAGATTTGACGGTGCAGATTCCCCAGGCTGAAGAGAAGGAAGCAGAGAGGCTTAAGGCAAACCGCGGGTCCTTGTCTGTGACATGGATCGGCCATTCGACCTTTCTCATACAGATGGGTGGAGTGAATATGATTACCGATCCTGTCTGGGCCATGAGGATGGGGGCCCAAAGAAGGCAGACGGAGCCGGGTCTGCCCATTTCTTCGCTGCCTGCCATTGATCTGGTCCTGATATCGCATGGCCACTATGATCACCTTGATTTCCCTACTATTAAAAAGCTTCCAGGAAATCCGGCTTTCTATGTGCCTGCAGGCCTGAAGGGGGCTTTCACCAGGCGGGGCTATACGAATGTCCATGAGGCAGACTGGTGGGACAGCTTTGAAGCGGGCACTCTCAAGCTTACCTTTGTCCCGGCACAGCATTGGACAAGGCGGGGCCTGAATGACACCAACACTTCCCATTGGGGAGGCTGGATCATAGAGCATCCTGAAGGAGAACAATCGGTATATTTTGCAGGTGATACCGGCTATTTCAGGGGATTTAAGGATATAGCGGAAAAGCATAAGCTTGATATTGTCCTGATGCCAATAGGTGCCTATGAACCGGAATGGTTTATGTCTGTATCACATATTAACCCGGAGGATGCTGTAAAAGCTTTCCTTGAGCTGAAGGGACAGCGGTTCATCCCTATGCATTATGGTGCATACCGCCTTGCAGATGATACAGGGCCCGAAGCATTGGGGAGGCTTGTAAAAGAATGGGAAAGGCTCCGCCTGCCTCAGGAACAGCTTAAGGTGCTGAAGATCGGCGGAACATTCTGGCCGGGGCAAATGTAAAGTTTATGCTAAGATTGGCCGGGGAAACTTCTTCACGGTGCAGATATTATATAGGATTAAGAAGGGCAGTGAAGTCTATCATTGGATAGATATGCCGTTCTTTTATTATAATAATATAGATATAATTAGAGAGAGGACTGAGCCGCGTTGCCAAACAGAGTAGAAAGTCCAGAGATTAAAATGATTGCTTTGGATATGGACGGAACATTACTGAATCAAAAAGGTGAAGTGTCAGATGAAAACCGAAAAGCTGTAAAGGAAGCCATCGAGGCAGGGATTAATGTTGTTCTGAGTACGGGAAGGACAAGGCTTACCTGCGGGGATCACGCTGATTCACTTGAGCTTGACTCTTATCTGGTTACCATTAACGGCGGGGAGATCTGGGGGCCTGACGGCAGCCTGGTGGAAAGGAATCCGGTATCCACCGAACTGATCAGCTGGATGTGGGATTTGTCTAAAGAGCATAATGCCGGCTTCTGGGCTGTTAACAGCGAGAAGGTATACCGGGACGAGATGCCGGAGGATCTGCTTTCAAGTGAGTGGCTGAAATTCGGTTTTAACATCGAGGATGATATGGCCAGGGAGACGGTTCTGAAGACATTGGCAGAAAGGGGAGAGCTGGAAATAACGAACAGTGCCCTCACCAATATTGAAGTCAATGCGCTTGGAGTCAATAAGGCAAATGGAATCAGGAGGGTCTGCGAACTTCTTGGCATCTCTATGGATCAGGTGATGGCTGTCGGGGACAGCCTGAATGATATTTCAATGATCAGAGAGTGCGGCTGGGGTGTGGCAATGGGGAATGCCCAGGAAACAGTCAAGGAAGCTGCAGATGCAGTGACCACAGCGAATACGGAAGATGGAGTGGCGGAAGCCATCAGGAAATTTGCCCTGAAAAAGCAGCTGAGTTAAGGTCTGTTGAAGATTGGGGCAGCATGTAAAAATGCCCGGGAATTTGAGGTGTCCCCATTATGTTCAGGGGGCAAGCTCATCTTCCCGGGCATTTTTTTATCTTTAATATGCTCTTCTTATATCCGCATCAAGCGCTATTTCAACATTTCCTTTTACAGCCCTTGAAATCATGCAGGAATCTTCCGCTTTTTGGGCAAGCCGTCCGGCAAGCTGAAGGTCACGGTCTGACGCGTCTGATTTCAAAATAATATGGGGGCGGTGGATGATTTTTTTATAAGTTATGACCCCGTTAGCAACATCGACAATCCCTGTCGATTCTATCGTTAAATCCTCTTTTTCAAGCCTGCTTCTCTCCATCATGGCAGCCAGAGTTATAATATAGCATGTTGCAGCGGCAGCGAGGAGCATTTCATCTGGATTAGTGCCGACGCCAGGCCCGTCCATTTCCGGCGGAATGGATATTATAGTTGAGAGCCCCTTTGTTTCGAGTGTTCCTGAATCATTGCGCAATCCTGGCCAGTGGGCTTTTAGTTCAAAACGGTGTTCTGCCATTGGGCATCCTCCTGACAATAAAAGAGACCAGATCAGCCTCCGATATGGGACATTTCAACTTTTTTCCGGGGAGTTTGGCTGCTTTTCAGCTCATCCCTCGTCTCAGAATACCGGTCATCCCTGGCACTCCATATGCCGGTGATGATGCTTTCAAGTTCATCATCGGTTTTTCCGGCGCGGAGCGGCTCTTTGAGGTTATGCCCGGCAGAAGAAAACAGGCATGTATACAGTTTGCCTTCAGCAGAAAGACGGGCTCTGTTGCATGATGAGCAAAAGGCGTCAGTGACGGAAGAGATGATCCCGAATTCAGCTTCCGAGCCTTCATATACATATCTTTTTGCAACTTCCCCTGGATAGTTCGGCGGGGCAGGCTGGAAGGGAAGGACTTCGGCTATATCGCGGAGGATGTCCTTTTTTGTATAAACTGTATCCATATTCCATTGGTTTGTGTTCCCGACATCCATAAATTCAATGAATCTAAGGGCATGCCCTTTTTCCTTAAAGAATTTGGCCATCGGGATGACATCCTTGTCATTGACGCCTTTCTGGACAACCATGTTGATTTTTACTTTCAAGCCGGCATCAGCTGCTGCGTCAATTCCTTTCAGCACTTGCTCTGTCCTGATTCCGCGCCCGTTTATCTTTCCGAACAGATCATCATCGAGAGAATCGAGGCTTATGGAAACCCTGCGCAGTCCTGCAGACTTCAGTTCTTTTGCATAGCGGGGGAGCAGGATTCCGTTGGTGGTCATGGCAATATCATCAATCCCTGGGATGCTGGACAATTTTTCGACAAGCAGGGGGAGATCTTTCCGCATCAAAGGCTCACCCCCGGTGAGCCTGAATTTCTTTATTCCGAAGGCTTTTGCAAAAACGGATGCCAGCTTCTCGATTTCCTCAAACGAAAGGAGCTGGTCCTTTGGCATGAAAGCATAGCCGGGTCCGAAAATTTCTGCCGGCATGCAGTAGGTGCAGCGCAGATTGCACTTGTCGGTAACGGAGATGCGCAGATCCCGCAGATTTCTGTCTAGTTTATCTTTGAGCATGGGACGGCCTCCTTTATTCTGTAATCCGTTCCGGGCAGGAGTATATATTAAAGGAATTTCCCCTGATAAATCCGGCGGCAGTTATATTCAGATCTTCCGCAAGATCGATCGCAAGGCCGGTAGGGGCGGACTTGGACAATAAGATGCCGACCCCGATCTTGGCGGCCTTCAGCAGCACTTCCGAGGAAATCCTGCCGCTGAACGCAATCGCTTTATCCCGGACAGGTATTTTATTCATTATACAGTATCCCAGAATTTTATCTAAAGCATTATGCCTGCCAATATCTGTACGGCTGATGATCATCCTGCCGCCCTGAAATAAAGCGGCATTATGGACACCGCCGGTCTGCCGGAAGTCAACACTGGCTTCCTGCAGCTGCTTCATTGCTGACAGGCATTCTTTGGCTGTCAAAGATGCAGTTGAGGTGGAGGTCTTGGCCGTCTTCACATCACTGAGGAGATAAAACTGGCGGCTTTTGCCGCAGCAGGAGCCGATGAATCTTTTGGAATGGGCCGGCTTTAAGGCAGGAGTGTACCTGCTTACCTCGGCATAAGCGAAGCCCTTGCTGCTGTCTACCTGGAGATTTGTCAGCTCTGAGCTGCTGCGGATGACTCCTTCGGAAGCAAGGAATCCGACCGCCAGCTCTTCCAGTCCGTCCGGGGAACAAACCAATGTGGCGAATTCTTCGCCATTTACAAAGATGGTAAGGGGAAATTCTTCTGCTATCAGGTCTTCTGCTTCTTTAAAACTTCCTTCCTGGAATTGAATAATTTTTCTTTCTTTGCTGATATTCATTCTTTTTCACCCGTTCTCTTGAATTACCACAAATATAAGCATATATAAGAAAGAAAGCAAGAATTTAAGCTGAGTTATTCAATGCCTTGCCCATTACATAAAATCCATCTGAATATTTTGATTATTATGTTTAACGGGAAGCTTTTAAGGGAATATAGCAGTGCTTGTTCTTGAAAGGGTTTTCTAATTAGAGGAGGGAGATGAAGTGATGGGAAAAACCAAAAACAGGTGGCTGATCGCGGCCTCGGCAGTGGGAATCCATATATCGATCGGATCGGTATATGCGTGGAGTGTGTTCACAAAGCCGATTGTCAGCAAATTTGGCTGGGATTTGACAGAGGTCAGCTTTACATTCAGTCTGGCAATTTTATTCCTGGGCCTTTCAGCTGCATTCCTGGGGCATTTTGTTGAAAAATATGGTCCGCGCAAAGCGGGGGTATTGGCTGCGGTTTTTTTTGGAGCAGGAATAACAGGTTCAGGACTTGCCATTCAAATGGAATCTTTAATGCTATTATACATCTTTTATGGAGTACTTGGAGGCATCGGGCTTGGGGTAGGCTATATCGCTCCTGTGTCAACTCTCGTAAAGTGGTTCCCTGACCGCCGCGGACTTGCGACCGGGCTTGCCATCATGGGATTTGGATTTGCCGCCCTTATCAGCAGCCCGATCATGCAGAGCCTCATCAATTCCGTGGGGATTGCAAGCACCTTCTATATCCTTGGGACCGCCTACTTTATCATTATGATTGCTGCCTCTCTCTATTTGGCTCCTCCCAAAGAAGGCTGGGTGCCGAAAGGGTTTGAAGGAAAAGGGGATGGCAAGGGTGAGGGCAGGGCAGATTTATCGCAGCTCACTGCCAATGAAGCGGTGAAAACGAAAAGATTCTACTTTCTCTGGATCATGCTTTTCATCAATGTCACCTGCGGCATAGCCATCATCTCGGCTGCTTCTCCTCTCGCGCAGGAAAGCATCGGCATTACTGCCGCGGCGGCGGCAGCTCTTGTCGGTGTGCTTGGCGCGTTTAATGGATTCGGGAGGATCGGGTGGGCATCAATCTCTGACTATATCGGCAGGCCGAATACCTATACACTCTTTTTTCTGATCCAGATCATTGCTTTTCCACTTGTCACCATGGTGGATAATCCGCTGCTGTTTCAGATCATCCTTGCCATCATCTACACCTGCTACGGCGGAGGCTTTGCGTCCATACCGGCTTACATCGGGGATCTGTTTGGGACAAAACAGCTTGGCGCCATCCACGGATATATTTTAACAGCGTGGGCTGCTGCCGGCCTGGCCGGACCGATGTTCGCTTCATGGGTAAGGGAAACGACAGGGAGCTATTCTCAAAGCCTCTATGTTTTCACAGGACTCTTCGCCGTTGCGCTAACCGTTTCATTATTGATCCGCCTTGATATTAAAAGAATCAGAGAAGAGAAAGCAAATAAAAAGTCAGTAGCCGTCTAGTTATTAAAGCGCCGTTTAACGGATGCCGGACTGGCCGCCATAACAGTGAATCGCTGTGTATGGCGGCTATTTGACGTTTGCCGGAGATAGAAATAGTGAGATCTTCCACGAGGGGATATAACCCTTTTTGCCAGCAGATTCATCTGGAGTTAAACGATTTTAAATCAGCAAAAAAGCCGATGAATTTTACTCATCGGCTTAAAAAATGCAGGAAAGCGGGAGAACTGGCTCTAGATCGCTCCGAACCAATTCACCGGAGAGATTTCTGAACTGGAAGTTATCTTTTGTCAAAGCCGGCCAAACTTTTTACAGCACAACTGCCGGCAAAGAAGACTAACCGCCTGGTTCAGACTTTTTCCCCATTGATATAAGTTTCCTCCACGGCGGAACGCAAATCAAACGGATCACCGCTCCAGATGACAAAGTCAGCGTCCTTGCCAGGCTCGAGCGATCCGACGCGGTCCTCGACCCCGAGATGCCTTGCTGCATTGATCGTGATCGCTTCTAGTGCCTGTTCTTCACTCAGGCCGTTTTTGACAGCCAAAATCGCGCTGGTCATCAGGTGCTCGATCCCGACGACAGGATGGTCAGTGGTAAGGGAAAAAGCTATTCCCTCTTTTGCAAGGGCAGGAAGTGTATGCCATCCTTTATCCGAAAGCTCTACTTTCGAACGGGAAGACATGGTTGGCCCAACAGAAACCCTGACTTCATGCTTGGCAATGAATGGAGCAATCAGATGGCCTTCTGTGCAATGCTCGATCGTCAGGTCAAATCCGAACTCTCTTTTCAGCCTTAAGATGGTGATGATGTCATCGGCACGGTGCGCATGTACCCGGAGGGGAATTTCTTTATTCAGCACCTTTGCGATGTTTTCAAGTTCGAGCTTCCGGTCTGCTTTTCCGGCTTTGCGGTTTTCAATGTAGCTTTGCGCCTCAATGAATTTCTCGCGGAGAATCGCAGCTACACCCATCCTGGTAGTCGGCATGATGCCTTTCCCGCCATGAAATCTCTTCGGATTTTCTCCGGTTGCCGCTTTCAGGCCGGAAGGGTTTCTAATGACCATTTCATCGATGATTTGTCCGGCCGTTTTAAGGACAATCATCTCGCCGCCGATCACATTGGCGCTGCCAGGCATAACCTGGACGGTTGTAATCCCAAAGCGCCTCGCATCTTCAAATCCTTTCTCCATTGGATTGATCCCGTCAATGGCCCTTACCTGGGCAGTGGCGGCTGCGCTGGTTTCATTGAAATCCTGCCCTTCTTTCCCTACTCCTTCTTCATGCACACCAAGGTGGGTATGTACGTCGATCAAACCAGGCGTGACGATTTTGCCGGCTGCGTCGATGACAGTATATTCTTCCCCGGCTTCGATATTTTCTCCTAATCTATGGATTTTTCCATCCTGAATAAGAAGACTGGCATTCTCATATTTCTTCCCTGTTCCATCGAAAATTTTTGCGTTTGTAATCGCTAACATGATTTTTTCGCTCCTTTTTTAATAAAAATTGTTGATTTCTGAAAATTCTTTTTCTATAATTACCCTTAATTCCTTTTTTCGATAATAAAATATTTTTTAAATATTGTAAACAGTACTTGTTTTGAATTTATGGTTCCTTTTTTGTTACTTAAATCAAAAACTCATACCGAAAGGAGGTAATTTATGAAATACGAAATTGATGAGCTGGACAGAGGGATCATCAAGCTGCTCTCCAAAGACGGAAGGATGTCATTTACGGAGATTGCAGGCAAAATGAATGTTACTGAAAAAACAGTCAGGCTCCGCTACAAGAATTTGATAGACAATCACATCCTAGAAGTGGTCGGGGTTGTGAATCCCATTGCCCTTGGCTTAAAGGCAGGCGCCATCATCCAGCTGAAGGTAAGGCCGCAAAGTATACATAAAGTGATTGATGAATTGAAAACATTCCGGGAAATCAGGTATGTCACCTTAACATCCGGACAATATTCGCTTCTTGTCCAAATTGCGGTGCCCAGCCAGGATGAAATCACTGACCTGCTCCTCCGGCTGAACAGCCTTGAGGATATTACCGAAGTGAACAGCATCGTCCAGCTTGAAGTGTTCAAGAACACCTTTGAGTTCATTTAAAAACCAATTAGTTAAAGGAGAGATCATATGCTGGAGATTTTGGAGAAATTGACGTCCTTATCCGGTCCATGCGGGTACGAGCATTCTGTGTCCTATTTTTTAAAAGAATACCTTGAGGATAAAACGGATTCTGTCATCATTGACCCGATCGGCAATGTGATTGCCAGGAAAAAAGGGAATAAACCAGGCCCGGCGGTTCTGCTGACAGCACATATCGATGAAGTCGGCTTCATCGTCAAAAAAATTGAACAAAACGGCCTGCTCCGGTTCGAAAAGCTTGGCGGCAATGACGACCGCATCCTGCTGGCCCAGCCTGTCAGGGTGATGGGCAGCAAAGGGGAAGTGAGCGGTGTGATCGGCACGATTTCTGCCCACTATGCGAAATTTGATGACCCTGGGAAGGTAAGGAAGCATACGCAGATGTACATTGACATCGGTGCTTCATCCCCGGAGGAAGCAGACGGAATGGGAGTCGGAATCGGCACGCCGGTAACCTGGGGAACAGAATTCCAGGTATTCGGGCCGGAAAAGAAGCAGCGGGTCCGCTCCAAGGCGCTGGATGACAGGGCAGGCTGCGCTGTATTGCTGGAATCGCTGGAGGAAGTCAAGGATGGTTCCTTCGCCGGAGAACTGATTTTCCTTTTTGCAGTACAAGAGGAAGTCGGGCTCAGAGGGGCAAAGACAGCCTCTGAACATCTCCATGCTGATGCTGCGATTGCCGTCGACACGACTGCCGTCAGCGATACACCGGAAGAAACAATGGACGGAAGCCTCGGACTTGGCAGGGGAACTGGCATTAAAGTGATGGATTTCAGCCTTATTGTACATAAAACGGTGAAAGACCTGCTTGTCAAGCTTGCCGAAGATAGCGGGATCCCGTACCAGCTTGAAGTGTTCCCGGGGATCGGGACTGATGGGGGAGCGGTCAATTATGCCAATAAGGGAATTCCGACTGGCGTCCTTTCCATTCCATCCCGCTATGCACATTCACCTGTTGAAGTTGCCGACATCGGCGATTTGATTGCAACAAAAGATCTTGTCACAGCATTTATCAGGAATCTGGCAGAAGATCAGACCTTCCCTTTTTAAGAGGGAAGGCTGACTTACACAAAATCCAGCTTAAAAAGACTGAAAAATTAAAATAATGAATGATTATTCATTTAGGAGGATATATAATGAAAATCTTTATTTCGGCAGACATGGAAGGCATCTCAGGAGTAGCGACAAACCAGCAGCTAAAAACAAACTCAGAATACCAGCGGTTTAGGAAGCTGATGACAGCCGATGTAAATGCTGCAATTGAAGGAGCCTTCAACGGAGGGGCAGACGAAGTGGTCGTTGCAGACGGCCATGGCAATATGTCTAATATCATCATTGAAGAAATGGATCCCCGTGCCCGCCTTGTGTCCGGGAACAACCGGGTCATGTGCCAGCTGGAAGGGCTGGATGAATCATTCAGCGGGATCATGTTCGTCGGCCACCATGGCAGAGAAGGCGGTTCAGATCTGACTGTCATTTCCCACACGCTTGCCGGCATTTGCGTGAACGAAATGAAAATCAATGGAAAGATTGTCGGCGAGACAGAAATGAACGCCATGGTGGCAGGTGCATTCGGCGTTCCTGCAATCTTAGTTTCCGGTGATGATGCTTATGTAAAAGAAGTGCAGGAAACACTCCCGCATGTAGAAGGGGCCGTGACGAAGAGGGCCGTTGACAGGTTCGCGGCCGAACTGATCCACCCTGAAAAAGCAAGAGAAGAAATCAGGGCCAAGGCTGAGGCAGCCGTCAAAAAGGCGAAGGATCAGCAGGCTGTCAAAACGGAAGGGCCGGTTACATTTGAAATCGAAATGAAGGGGCCGCAGCAGGCAAAAATGACAACGACCCTCCCGACAGTTGAATTGATAGGGCCAAAGAGAATCAAGTTTACTTGCGATGATATGGTCACTGCCTATAAGCATATGTGGGGCTGCGTCATCATTGCGATGACTGCTACCAATGGAGTTCTGGGCCAGGTGAACGCATAAAAAAGAAAAAGGAGCTCTACTGCTCCTTCAATGCTGTGGAGGTGAGCAAATGTACATAGTCAAACGATTTCTCATCATGATCTTAACCATTTGGGTAATCGCTACATTAACATTCGTCATAATGAAATTTATACCGGGAGATCCATTTGCTTCAGACGGCGATGTGCTGCCTGAGGAAGTTCTCCAGAATATCAGGGCCAAATACAATTTGGATGAACCGCTGCCTGTACAATATGCGCTGTTCATGAAAAATCTTGCGGTAGGTGACCTTGGGCCGTCCATCCAGTCGGAAACGAGGAGCGTCAATTCAATCATCGCAGAAGGAGCGCCGGCTTCTGCACTCCTGGGTATCCAGTCCATCACGATCGCTTTGATATTCGGGCTTTCGCTGGGGATCATAGCGGCACTGAATCATAACAGGTTCATTGATTATGCGAGCATGATGGTTGCCATCATCGGCATCTCTGTCCCAAGCTTCATCCTGGCGCCGCTTTTGATTAAATATTTTGCGGTGGACTGGAGGCTGCTGCCTGTTGCTTCATGGGGAACATGGCAGCATACGATCCTCCCGTCACTCGCCCTGGCTGCGACTCCGCTTGCAGTCATAGCGAGGTTTATGCGCTCAAGCATGCTGGAGGTCATGAACCAGAACTATATAAAGACCGCCAATGCAAAAGGGCTTTCCACGTTCCAGCTTGTCCTCAAGCACGGGATCCGGAATGCCATCATGCCGGTCGTATCCTTTATCGGCCCATTATTTGTTGCGCTGATCACTGGAACCTTTGTTATTGAAAAAATCTTTGCCATACCTGGGATCGGCCGCTATTTCGTTGACAGCATCTTTAACAGGGATTATCCCGTTATTTTGGGCACAACGATTTTCTTCAGCGCCATTCTTGTTATCACCCTGTTTTTAATTGATATTTCCTACAGGCTGATCGATCCACGAATAAAACTATCGAGCGGAGGGGAATAAACATGCAGCCGAAACAATCAGAAGAGCTTCTGTTCAGGCCTGTATCGCCCGATAAAAAGAGCCTGGATGAAATCCAGAGGCCGTCCTTGAGCGTCTGGAAGGAAACGGCACTCAATATTGTAAGAAATAAATTGGCGCTGCTCGGTTTCAGCCTCCTTTTGGTTATCATCCTTCTTGCGGCTTTCGGCCCGTCATTTGTGCCGTACAGCCCATCTGACCAGGATTTGACAAAAGGCAATCTTGCACCGTCTGCAGATCACTGGTTCGGGACCGATGACCTGGGCAGGGATATGTGGACGCGTACATGGTACGGAGCAAGGGTTTCCTTGACCATCGGTTTTGCTGCAGCCATCATCGATTTGATTCTTGGTGTAGCCGTAGGAGGCATTTCCGGCTATATGGCCGGGAGGGGGAAATTCGGCGACCGGGTGGACAGCCTGCTGATGCGCCTTGTTGAGATTCTATACGGTATTCCTTATCTGCTCGTCGTCATTCTGCTTATGGTCATCATGGAACCGGGAGTCACTACCATTATCATTGCCCTGTCTGTAACAGGATGGGTAGGGATGGCCAGGATCATCAGGGGGCAGATTCTTCAGCTGAAGTCACAGGAATACGTCATGGCAGCGGAGAAACTGGGGACATCCCATGGAAAAATCATCACACGCCATCTGCTGCCGAATACGATGGGCATCATTATCGTCAATCTGACATTTACAATTCCGCAGGCTATCTTTGCCGAATCTTTTCTCAGCTTTCTTGGTTTGGGTGTACAAGCACCATTTGCAAGCTGGGGGACGATGGCCAATGATGCATTGGGCGTAATCTTAAGCGGGCAGTGGTGGAGACTGTTTTTCCCTGGGCTGATGATCTCCCTTACGATGTTTGCATTTAATGCATTCGGAGACGGTCTTCAGGACGCATTGGATCCAAGAGTACGGAAATAGGAGGCAAGACAGATGGGCCATTTACTGGAAGTAAAAAACCTCGAAGTGAATTTCAAAACATACGGAGGAGAGGTAAAGGCAGTCAGGGACGTTTCCTTTCATATTGATAAAGGCGAGGTACTGGCGATCGTCGGGGAAAGCGGAAGCGGAAAAAGCGTGACTGTCCAGACGATCATGGGACTGATTCCCACTCCTCCCGGTAAAGTGAAAAATGGGGAAGTCCATTTTCAGGGTAAGGATTTGCTGAAGATCTCCAAAAGGGAAATGCAAAAAATCAAAGGCTCGAAGATCAGCATGGTCTTCCAGGATCCGATGACTTCTTTGAACCCGACAATGAAAATAGGCAAGCAGATCGAAGAAGGGCTTCTTATCCATCAGAAACTGGGCAAAACAGAAGCGAAGAAAAAAGCGGTCGAAATGATCAAGCTTGTCGGCATCCCAAACCCTGAAGAGAGGTACAGCCAGTATCCGCATGAATTCAGCGGGGGGATGAGGCAGCGCGCGATGATTGCTATTGCACTTGCCTGCAATCCGGAGCTTTTGATTGCCGATGAGCCGACCACTGCACTTGATGTAACGATTCAGGCGCAGGTGCTTGATCTGATGAAGGATCTGCAGAAAAAAACAAATACTTCTATTATATTAATCACCCATGATTTAGGTGTAGTCGCCGAGACCGCCCAGCGTGTCATCGTCATGTATGCCGGGATGATGATCGAGAGCGGGACTGTCGCCGAAATATTCGAAAATCCGAAGCATCCTTACACCTGGGGACTGCTTGAATCGATTCCGGACACAGACTCTCCTGATAAGAAAAGGCTTGTGCCGATCGAAGGCTCCCCGCCGGATTTATTTTCACCTCCAAAGGGATGTCCTTTTGCACCCAGATGCAAATATGCAATGGAAATCTGCCTGCAGGAAATGCCGCCGGCATTTGGTGAGGAAAATGGGCATCAGGCAAAATGCTGGCTGAATGACCCAAGGGCCCCTAAGGCCGAAGACTTCGTTGCAGCAGGGAGGGAATAGAATGGCTGAAACACTTTTAGAAATAGAAGCTATGAAAAAATACTTTAAGATTAAAAAAGATCAGACCGTCAAGTCAGTCGATGACATCACCATCACTATAAAAAAAGGCGAAACCTTCGGACTTGTCGGCGAAAGCGGAAGCGGGAAATCGACGCTCGGCAAAACGATTGTCGGTCTCCAGAAGCCGACAGAGGGGAAAATCATTTATAACGGCAAAGATGTTGAATCACTTGATAAGAAGACCATGCAGGCTGTCAACCGGGAGATGCAGATCATTTTCCAGGATCCCCATGCTTCTCTTAATCCCAGGATGAGGGTCGGCGATATTATCGCAGAAGGCATGGATGCCCATAAACTGGCCAGGGGAAAAGAACGCGAGAAAAGGATATATGACCTTCTTGAAAGAGTGGGGCTGAGGCCTGAGCATGCTAAGCGCTATCCGCATGAATTCAGCGGAGGACAGCGTCAGCGCATCGGCATCGCCAGAGCGCTTGCTGTCAACCCGAAATTCATTGTTGCCGATGAGCCGATTTCAGCGCTCGATGTCAGCATTCAGGCACAGGTGATCAATCTTTTGGAGGATTTGAAAGAAGAGCAGGGACTGACATATTTATTCATCGCCCATGACCTTGGGATGGTCAAGCATATAAGCGACAGGATCGGTGTCATGTACCTTGGGAAGATGATGGAGCTGGCCGAGAGCAGCGAGCTTTTTGCCGAACCGCTCCATCCCTACACACAGGCGCTTCTATCGGCAATCCCGGTGGCGAACCCAGCCGCCGCCAAGCGGGAGCGCATCACACTTCAAGGAGATCCTCCGAGTCCGGTGAACCCGCCGAGCGGATGCAGATTCAGGACGCGCTGCCCGCATGCGATGAGCATCTGTGCCGAGAAAGTGCCGGAATGGAAAGAAGCACGGCCTGGCCACTGGACAGCATGCCATTTGTACAACGATTGATCTTCACCACTCTGCAAGTTTGAGAGAGGATAAGATAAATATATTAGATGAGAGGGGATTTGGAAGATGAAAAAATGGCTATCAGGAGTTGCCGCAGCCCTTTTTGTCTCTTCAGCTCTAGCGGGCTGCAGCGGAGATGAAGGAGCTTCCGGCAGCGGAAACGGGGAAGATGTAAAGCAGGAAATCGTGCTGAATGCAATGAGCGAGCCGCCTGATCTGGATCCGGCACTTGCCACAGATACAACATCCGGCTGGATCCTGGATCATATTTTTGAAGGGCTTTATACAAAAGATAAGGACGGAAAGCCGGTTTTAGGCACTGCGAAGGACGTACAGGTATCTGATGATGGAAAAACTTATACTTTCACACTCCGTGATGATGCAAAATGGTCAGACGGGTCACCAGTGACAGCCGGGGATTTCGAGTACGCCTGGAAACGCGTCCTGAATCCTGAAACAGGAAGTTCCTTTGCATTCTATCTTTACTATCTTAAAGGTGCAGAAGAATACAACAAAGGAAATGGAAGCGCTGAAGAAGTCGGCGTCACAGCAAAGGACGACAAAACGCTTGTCGTTGAGCTGAATGCGCCGCTGGGATATTTTAATGAATTGCTGACAATGTGGACATTCTATCCGGTCAAGCAGGACCTGGCCGAAGGAAATAAAAATTGGGCTGCCGATGCAGACGGCTATGTGAGCAACGGACCGTTCAAATTTACTTCCTGGAAGCATGACAGCGAAGCAGTCGCAGAAAAGAACGAAAACTATTGGGATAACAAGACGGTAAATCTTGAGAAAATCACTTGGAAAATGGTCAATGATGCAACCACCTACTACCAGATGTACAAAACGGGTGAACTTGATCTGATCCAGACATTGCCGACAGATGCCCTTGCCCAGGAAAAAGAAAACGAGGACTATCAGGAAGTCCCTTATTTCGGAACATATATGTATATGTTCAACGTAGAAAAAGAGCCATTCAACAATGCTAAAGTACGCCGTGCATTTGCCATGGCCATCAACCGTGAAGCCATTTCTGAGAATATTACAAAAGCAGGCGAAACACCTGCCTATGCTTTCGTGCCGCCTGGAGTTGAAACACCTGACGGAGATTTCCGTGAAGCCGGCGGGGAATATTTCGAGGAAAACGCAGAAGAAGCGAAAAAGCTTCTTGAAGAAGGAATGAAAGAAGAAGGCTGGACAACCCTTCCTGAAGTAACCCTTCTTTACAATACAGCCGAGAACCACAAGAAAATCGGTGAAGCTGTACAGGAAATGGTCAAAAAGAATCTTGGCGTTAACATCAAGCTGGCCAACCAGGAATGGAAAACTTATCTTGATACGACGAAGCAGCATAACTTCCAAATGGCACGCATGGGCTGGATCGGCGTCCTTCTCGATCCTGTTGTCATTCTTGACTACTATCTTGGAGACAGCCCAAACAACCGTACACAATGGGTAAACGAAGAATACGATTCACTGATTGCCCAGGCGAAAGTAGAGCAGGATGAAGCAAAGCGCTATCAGCTTCTGCATGATGCTGAAAAAATCCTGATGGAAGAAATGCCATTCATGCCTGTGTACCATTATACAAACACGTATCTGACTTCACCTGATTTCGAAGGAGTCGTATATCCATTCAACCGCTATCCGGCTCTCAAGTGGACAAAGAAAGTTTCAGAATAAGAGGGAAGGCGGAGGCTGCCAGCTTCCGCCTTTTCCTGCTATAATGATAGAAACAGCCTGGGGGGATATCTTATGAAATGGAAGATAACAGGTTTTCTGCTGATAGCCTGCATTTGGGTCAGTATACGGGTGACGGGGATCCTGCCTCTGCTGGACTGGATCAATTTATCGTTCATTGCCGGCATCGCTGGTCTGTCCGCAGCCGTCATCATCACTATTCTCAAAACAGGTTTCCTGTCATTGTTTTTCCAAGGTTTCCGCACGATCGGGACCAGCATGTTTCCCCGTTCCAATGCTATGGAACGGACTGAAAGCATGGTCAGCAGCGATTATAAGTGGCAGGAATTCAAGGCCGGCGCCACTTCTGCACTGCTTTATGCCTTTCTGGTTGCTGGACTGAGCTCGATGACCGTATCGCTTGTCGGATTGTGCTTTTATTAGGAAGCTCTGATGATGGGCTAATACAGCCATGATAAGAAGGAGGCTCTCCTTGAAGGAGGCCTCTTTTTCTATCCTATTCGATTTTGATCCTAAAAAGCTGTACTATAGTAAAGGATGGAAAAAAGGAAGGAAGAAATGCTATGGCCATAACATTTACAATGCTGCTGATGGGCATGCTGCTGGGGTTTATCGGGGCAGGAGGCGCAGGCTTTATCATTGCCATCCTCACGCTGGTCTTTGATGTGCCGATCCATATCGCTTTAGGGACTTCCCTGACGGCCATGATCTTCACAAGCTTGTCTGGAGCATACAGCCATTACAGAGAAGGAAATATGGCGGTTAAGGCAGGGCTCATGACAGGGATTGCCGGCGCATTTGGTGCATATGGGGGATCGCAGCTTGCTGCCGGAATCCCGACAGAATCGCTCCACTGGCTGACCGCAGGCATGCTGTTTCTGTCCTCCATCCTGCTCATGGTCAGATTGTACATAACCAGGAATCTCACTGACCAGGAAGCAGGAAGGGACAAGCTGTCCTTTCAGCTGGCAGCAAAAGCTATCATTCTTGGTCTTATAACCGGCGTATTATCGGGAACATTCGGGATTGGATCGACGCCGTTCATCCAGCTCGGTTTACTGATCATGCTCGGCCTAACAATCAGGCAGTCGATAGGCACGACTATGCTCGTCATCCTGCCGATTGCAGCGGGAGGGGGCCTTGGGTATCAATCCGAAGGCTATCTTGACTATCTGCTGCTTCTGCAAGTGCTTCTCGGCACCATGACAGGCGCTTATATCGGTGCCAAATTCACAGGCTATGCTCCTAAAAACGTATTGAAGGCCTCAATGATTCTGACGCCGGCCGCCGCCGGGCTGCTGCTGCTCTTTCCGCAGTAGCGGCCTGGTGTTTTTTTATGACATTCTTTCGCAGTTCTGCTGTAATAAAATGGATTTCTTCAAAGGATGGAGATACTCCGACATTTAAGGGATCCATCAGAAACTGTTCTGCTCTAATTCCGTATCACTGCATAATTCCAGCTAAAACAATTTTTCACTCATCACCTCCGTCCACCTAAAAAAAGAATACAAACTCCGCAGCCTCATATATATAATAGTAAAAACAAGCCCCAGCTCCACGATTGTTAAAATTATATTTCATAAAAGTAAATATGTTATTGAACTAATATTTCAAACCCTCTATAATGAAATTAGAACCAGTACATCAGTGACAGGAGGGCCATAGGAATGAAAGAGAACTTAACCTCGTTAACAACGGAAACCCGTAATGAGCAGACGATGACGATTGATACAGCTTCACCTTTGGAAATCATTACGATGATGAATGAGGAAGACAAGAAGGTGGCATTAGCGGTCGAACAGGTTCTCCCGGATGTAGAGAAAGTAGTCGGGTTTGTGTTCGAATCCCTGAAAAAGGGCGGCAGGCTCATTTATATCGGGGCTGGGACCAGCGGACGGCTCGGTGTTTTGGATGCGGTAGAATGCCCTCCTACTTTCAGTACAGATCCTGATACTGTCCAGGGAATTATGGCCGGCGGCAAAGATGCTTTTGTCAAGGCTGTTGAAGGGGCAGAGGATAAGCCTGAGTGGGGCGAGCGGGACCTTAAAGACATCGGGCTCACGGAAGATGATACAGTTATCGGCATTGCAGCGAGCGGGCGCACACCTTATGTGGCAGGAGCGCTTAAATATGCCAGGAGCATCGGAGCAAGGACGGTAGCACTTTCCTGCAACACCGGCGCCATCATCAGCAAAGAAGCTGACCACAGCATTGAAGTGATTGTCGGCCCAGAGGCGCTGACAGGCTCAACAAGGCTGAAGGCGGCAACTGCCCATAAAATGATTCTGAACATGATTTCAACTGCCAGCATGATTCTGTTCGGCAAGGTTTATGAAAACTTAATGGTGGATGTCCATGTCAGCAATCATAAGCTCAAGGAGCGCGCGATCGGCATCATCAGCAAGATAACCGGGGCTGATTATGAACTGGCCAAAAAGGCTCTTGAAGACAGCGGGCTTCAGGCTAAATCAGCAATTGTCATGATCTTGACAGGAAAAAGCAAAGAGGAAGCTGAGGAGCTTCTTGTCCAGGCAGGCGGATATGTGCGCAAGGCTGTGGAGCAGGCCGGAAGATAAACATATTAAGGGAAGGCGCCGCTTGTGGGCCTGCCCTTTATATCCTTTTGTGGGGGTGGTCATCAAAAAACAGCTGACAGGGTTTTTCATAATATAGGCTTGGACTGATACTTTATCCTATTATTCTCTTAAGCTCTTTTTTATGCCTTTGATGTAAACGATTCCAATTGTTTGAAAATTATGCATTGACATCAATGTTAGAAATGGGGGAATTCAAATGGCTGGCGAAAATACTATTCTTGCTGAAAAGATACTCGAAAAGCTGGGCGGGGCTTCCAATATCGGATCCTATACGCATTGCATGACACGCTTGAGAGTAACGCCGCTTGATGATTCATTAGTAGACAAAGCAGGACTGAAAAAAATAGATGGAGTCCTGGGACTGGTTGAAGAAGAAACACTGCAGATTATTCTGGGGCCAGGCAAGGTCAATAAGGTTACAGAAGAGTTTGGCAAATTGCTTGAAGCATCGGGTGAACTCAATCTGAACGATCGGGCAGCAAGCAAAAAGTCCGAAATCAATAAGAAAAACGCAACTCCTTTCAAACTGTTCCTTCGTAAGATTGCGAGCATCTTTATCCCGCTCATTCCGGCACTTGTTGCTTCCGGTCTGATCACGGGTATTTCGAAAGCTGTAATCCAGGCAGGATGGCTTGACGGTGAATCACAGCTTGCCATGATTCTGACTGTGATCGGCTCAGGGCTGTTTGCTTACCTGGGCATTCTGGTTGGTATCAATGCCGCCAAGGAGTTTGGCGGGTCACCTGCACTCGGCGGACTAGCGGGAATATTAATTATCAATCCAGCTGTCGCCGGCATCACTTTGTTCGGTGAAGCACTTGTACCGGGCCGCGGCGGCTTGATCGGCGTACTCCTTGCTGCCATCTTCATTGCACTGGTAGAAAAACGGGTCAGAAAATTTGTTCCTCAGTCATTGGATATCATCATTACGCCAACGGTTTCTCTGCTGATTACCGGAATTGTAACTTATGTAGTCTTCATGCCTGTTGGCGGCTTTATTTCTGAAGGAATTACGAAAGGGTTGCTTTCTGTTCTCGATATCGGCGGTGTCGTTGCCGGATTTGTCCTTGGAGCAACCTTCCTCCCGCTTGTAGTCACCGGGCTTCACCAGGGTCTTACTCCTGTCCACCTGGAACTGATCAATTCAATCGGCGATGATCCATTATTGCCAATCCTTGCGATGGGCGGCGCCGGCCAGGTTGGTGCAGCATTTGCCATCTATTTCAAAACCAAGAAGAAGCGCCTCAAAAGGGCAATTGGCGGTGCTCTGCCTTCCGGTATGCTTGGTATCGGCGAACCGCTGATCTTTGGTGTAACGCTGCCTCTTGGCAGGCCATTCATTACGGCATGCCTTGGCGCAGGTGTAGGGGGCGCTTTCCAGGCGCATTTTGACATTGCCACAGTGGCAATCGGTGTATCCGGCCTGCCTCTTGCCTTCATTGTTAACGCGGGCGAAATCCTTCTTTACCTTGTAGGACTTGTCATTGCCTATGCAGCAGGATTTGCCTTTACGTATCTGTTCGGCTTTAAAGATGAAATGGCTGGTGAGTTTGATTGATCGGTATTTCCTTCTATCTGAACGATCCTTCTGCTGAAGAGCGGATCAGGGATGCAGGAAGCAAGGGGGTGAAGCGGGGCTTCACCTCGCTTCATATCCCTGAAGAAAAAGGGGAGCTGGCCGCAGCAGCCAAGAGGCTGCTTTCTGCTGCAAAGGAAAGCGGCATTGATGTCTATGCCGATGTTTCCATGCACACACCCGCCCATCTGGGAGTGGCAGACCTTTTTGCCTTAAAAGACCTTGGGGTAGCCGGCCTTAGGCTGGATGACTTTTTCGACCATCATCTGATTATCTCCCTTGCAAAGGAATTCAAAATAGCTGTCAACTCCAGCATTCTTTTCGAAAAAGATCTTCAAAACCTCCTCAGCCTCGGGCTAATGCCGGACCAGCTGATCGGGTGGCATAATTTTTACCCGAGACGGGAAACCGGGCTGGCTGAATCTTTTTTCCATGATCAGAACAGGCTATTTACAAGCCTGGGAATTCCGCTTGCTGCGTATATTCCATCCCGGGGTGAAAAAAGGGGGCCGCTTTTTGAAGGCCTGCCGACGCTTGAGAAGCACCGACATGCTGAACCCTTGGCTGCTTATGTGGAGTTGAAGGCTGCGGGAATTGATGATATTTATATCGGTGATCCGGATATTGGTGCAGGGCTGCTTGAGGATCTCTTAGCTTACGAAAATGACTTTGTCATGCCGGTGAGAGCGGAGAACTGTACAATACCTGAAGGAACTTACGCAACACGTCCTGATCAGGCAAGGGATGCTGTCAGATTCATGAATACCCGGACAGCTGATCCGGTGCCTCCAGGGAACTGCGGGAAGCGGAATGCAGGAACGATTACAGTGGATAATGAGCATTACGGCCGTTATAAAGGTGAAGTGCAAATAACACTGTCCGACCTCCCTGCAGATGAAAGAGTGAACATAGCGGGCAGGATAAAGGAAGATGACCTGCCGCTTCTTTCATTCATAAAGCCCGGCCAAAAAATCCGCATCATCCATATTTAAAGCAAAGCACACCCTTTTAAAACGGGTGTGCTTTTTTGCTGAAAAAGTTTTTCAGCTATCCGTGCAAGCATTTCAATTGTAATATACTTTCTGGTAGACTATGATATCTTTAATCCTCCCTTGCACCCCTAATGTAATTTTTTTTGTTACAGTTTAGAGGCCGGGGAGATATTTCATTGTTTTTTTACCAATACTATTATCTGTGCTAAAAGAAGGAGGAACGGTCCATGATTATTATCCATGCCCATATAACGGTGGATCCGGCAAAGCGTGAAGTTTTCCTGGAGAAAACGAAAGAGGTAATCAAAGGGTCACAGGCTGAGGAAGGAAATATCAGCTATGATCTTTTTGAGAGTGCCGGTAATGAAAATTCATTTGTGATGCTTGAGAAATGGAAAGACAAGGAAGCTGTAAGGCTGCACGGGGAAACTGCCCACTTCCAGAACTATATGCAGGAAATGAAAGAAGTATTGGCAGCTCCGCTTAAGGCAGAACGCTTTGAAGCGGAAGAACTTTAAAACACACCAAGGGAGGACAACTGGTTTATGAAAGAACAATACAAACATTTTTTTGAGTCATTTACTTTTAAAAGTGGAATTGAAGTTAAAAACAGACTGGTAATGGCACCCATGACAAATTTCTCTTCAAATGAAGATGATACTGTTTCTGATGCTGAGGCTGCATACTATGCCCGCCGTTCAAAAGGGCCCGGGATGGTGATTACGGCCTGTACATATGTGACTGAGAATGGAAAAGGCTTCCCTGGGGAGTTTGCAGGCCATAGGGATGAGTACATCCCAAGCTTGAAGCGCCTTGCCGGAGAAATTCAGGCAGGCGGCGCCAAAGCGATCCTGCAGATTTTCCACGGCGGAAGGGAATGCCCTCCTGAGCTCGTCCCGGATGGAGACATTGTCAGTGCCAGTGCAGTTGCAGGCTCCGGTGAAGGAAAAAAGGAGCCGCGGGCGCTCAGCGGCGAGGAAGTTGAAAACATTATTAAAGATTTTGGTGAAGCGACAAGACGTGCAATTGAAGCAGGGTATGACGGTGTGGAAATCCATGGAGCTAATGGATACCTTCTGCAGCAATTCTTTTCTCCTCACTCAAACCGCAGGGAAGATCAATGGGGAGGCAGCCTTGAAAAAAGGCTCACATTCCCGCTCGCTGTTGTTGATGAAGTCAAGAAGACGGCTGCGGCACATGCTAAAAAGCCGTTTGCTGTAGGCTACAGATTTTCTCCTGAAGAACCGGAAACACCGGGTATCACAATGGGGGATACTCTTGTCCTGATCGATGAGCTGGCAAAAAAAGATCTCGATTATCTCCACGTTTCACTCCAGGACTTCTGGTCTGAGCCGCGCCGCGGAGTCGAGGACACAAGGTCCCGGATCGAAATCATCCAGGAAAGAGTCGGCAGCCTGGTGCCTGTCATCGGCGTTGGTTCTCTTTACACTCCGGAGCAGGTGGAAAAAGCGTTTAAAACCGGCGTCCCTCTCATTGCCCTTGGACGCGAACTGATCATTGATCCTGAGTGGGTGCAAAAAGTCGAAGAAGGCAGGGAAGACGAAATCAAAACCAAAATTGATAAAGATGCCCAGCAGGAACTGACGGTCCCAGATCCGCTCTGGAAGGCCATAGTCAACACCCCTGGCTGGTTCCCTGGCGTTTAACACTGTAAAAAGGAGCAGATATGATGAAAGTCAAAATCAACCGCAATGCGGCCAAAGTATTGAATAAGATGCTGCAGACAGCTGAAGAAGGCCAGCATATCCGCGTGTTCGTGACAGAGCATCACGGAAACCACGCCCATTATGACATCAGGCTAGACACCCCTTCAGAGCATGATGAAGTTGTGTCTACCGACAAGGATATTGACATCCTGCTAGACTCACGGGAAGATTTCCTGGATGGCGTATGGATTCAATACTTCTTTGTTCCAAAAGAGGAATTTGTTATCTACAATCCTTTAAAAGAAAACCATCATCATTAAAGAAAAAGCATGGTCGCTGCTGCTGCAGGATCATGCTTTTTCTCATGCTATATCCTTGTATTACCGGAGAAATCAGCAGCTTTCTTACCAGTGTTCACTGTTATCATTTAAACTTTAGTGCTTTTCCTGAGCAGAGAAGAGAAGATTCTTGTATAATAGAAACTGGTTTTTACGAAACCCGAAATATCTTGAACGGAAGCTGATGATATGTCCTTTATAACAATCTTAATCCCAATTTTTCTAATCTTCGGCCTAGGCTATGCCGGGCAGAAAATCTTCAGGCTGGAAACAAAGTCGCTGTCTATTGTTGCTATATATTTGATGACTCCCTTTCTTGCCTTCAGGACTTTTTATGAAACAGAATTCAATCTCGATTATGCGGTCATGGCCATTTATACATTAGGGCTCGCTTTAGCAATTATTGCGATCGTTTATGCTGTATCTTATTTTGCGGGGTACAGCAGGAAGAGAACCTGCGGCATCATTCTATCTACTGCCTTTATGAATAATGGCAATTACGGGACTCCGCTCGTCCTGTTTGCATTTGGACAGGAAGGAATTAAATATGCTGTAGTCCTTATGGTCATCCAGCAGCTGCTGATGTGCACCCTGGGGGTATACTATGCAGCTAAAGGGTCCATTGAAAATGCCAGCTTCAAAACGGCCCTGAAAGAGGTCGTGAGAGTGCCGATTGTTTACGGCGCATTGCTCGGAGCAGCATTGCAGTTTATGAACATTCCTGTCAGCGGAACTCTGATGGAAGCAGTCCGGATGGTAGGAGATGCGGCCATACCAACAGTCATGATCATCCTTGGGATCACGCTCGCCAATATTTCAGTGAAAAACCTGGAAATAGGCCCGCTCTCTGTTTCCCTTATCTTGAGAATGGTTGTATCGCCTTTGATCGCGCTGGCTCTTACATTTATCCTGCCTGCGGATACTCTGCTGAAGCAGATTATGATTGTCATGGCGGCCATGCCTTCTGCAGCAAATACGACCATGTATGCCGTTCAATATGGCACAGATCCTGAGCTGGTTTCAAGTGCGACGCTTGCCAGCACTTGCCTGAGCCTCATCACCCTGCCGATCATTCTGTACAGTGTGACTTTCATGCAGTAGAAGATTAGCAGAATCTGTTTACCTCTGTCGAAAATATGAGATAATAGATCTATCAGAGTATTCCTTTTTTTCAGCCTGTTATGGCAAAGGGGTTCTCAGGAGTTCATATCTTACTGACAGGGGATTGAGAGCTAGTATGAAGATTTGGTTTAACCGCTGGTTTACGACAGTGAGCCATTATATCACAATGATTAAGAATAATCCTGATAATAGGAGCTTCACCATATATGGGACGCATCCGGATAAGGACGCACTCTATTTGCAGGTCTGCGACTTTAAAGCGACAGAGCCGGATATAGCAGGTGAAGAATACATTTTGTTTTGCCTGGACTTTTGTGCCCGGAACGAGATTGAAATTTTTATTCCTCGCAAGGAAAATGTCCTGATTTCACGGAATCTTGCCCGCTTTGAAGCAATAGGGACCAAGGTGCTTGTCTGCCCGGATCCGATGCTGATGTCGTTCATGGACAACAAGGCGGCGATCTACCGGTCAATTGAGGAAAAGAATTCTGCTGGAAAGCAGCTGGTAAGCATACCTGATTACGAAGTGGTCAATACAGCGGCAGGCTTCAAGGAAGCTTATCACAAGCTTCGTGCTGCAGGCCATAAAGTCTGCTTCAAGCCTGTTATTGGAGAAGGGGCATATGGGTTCAGGGTTGTAAAGGATCGCGAAGATTCAATAGAGGAGCTGTTCGGGCAAGGGATCGGCCACCGTATTTCCTATGACAATGCCTGTAAAATTTTTTCGCAGCAGGAAAGATTTCCTGACCTGATGGTCCTGGAATATCTGGACGGCCCTGAGTACAGCATCGATTGCCTGGCTGACGGGGAAAAGCTTTACACCAGCATCCCGAGGAAAAAGGGCCAAGGACGGGTGAGGGAGCTTGAGGAAAACCTCCTGCTCAGCGGAATAGCCGAAAACCTCCACCGTGAATATCCGGTCCCTTATGTATTCAATGTACAAGTCAAATATGGGCAGGGTGTGCCAAAGCTTCTGGAAATCAATCCAAGAATGAGCGGGGGGCTTCATATCAGCTGCCTGTCCGGCATCAATTTCCCTTATCTTGCCATCAAAATCCTCTTGAATGAAAAGATTGATCCTGCTCCCCCGAATTTTGGGATAAGGGCAAGTTATCTTGAAAAAGAGGTTATTTTAAGCTGAAAAAGGAGCCTAAAGTCTCCTTTTTTATTTTTTAAAAAACTGAGCAGTTTCACTTTACATACCATACCAGGGTATACTACAATACAATTAAGGGGAGGGAATTTAATGGAAAAGGAAATAAATGAATTGCCGTTAGTCCCTGAGGGTGAAAGCTGCGATCATGTGAGCGGGCGGAAGAGCCATCACTCAGAAGCGACAAAGAAAAACCTTGTCACCAGGCTCAACCGGATTGAAGGCCAGATCCGGGGAATCAAAGGCCTGATTGAAAAGGATACGTATTGTGATGATGTTATTACCCAGATTTCAGCCACTCAGTCTGCTTTGAACAGTGTCGCCAAAATCCTGCTCGAGGGGCATCTGAAGAGCTGTGTAGTAGAGAGGATCCAGGAGAACGACCTTGAAGTGGTTGACGAGCTGCTGGTAACAGTGCAAAGACTAATGAAGAAATAAAGGAGGAATTCAGAATGGAAACAATCACATTAGAAGTAAAAGGCATGAGCTGCGGCCATTGCGTAAAAGCCGTGGAAGGCAGTGTAGGGAAGCTTGAAGGCGTATCTGCTGTAAAGGTAGACCTCGAAAATGGCAAAGTCAATGTCGAATATGATTCATCCAAAGTAAATTCAGGCGAAATTAAAGAAACAATCGATGAACAGGGCTATGATGTTGTCTAACAGCAGATAGCCGGCGGGACCGTGCTCAGGCACGTTCTCTTTTTCATCAAAATATACCCCGTATAGGTATAAGGAGATGTGGACGATGAGTGAGCAAGCAAAAGAAACTCAGTTTGAAATCAGCGGGATGACCTGTTCAGCCTGTGCCGTAAGAATAGAAAAAGGACTCAAAAGAGTTGAAGGCGTGGAAAATGCTTCAGTCAACCTGGCTCTTGAAAAAGCGGCTGTTCAATTTGATCCTGAAAAAGTGAAGCAGGAAGATATTTTTCAAAAGGTAGAAAACCTGGGCTATCATGTTGTGACCGAAAAGGCAGAGCTCACCATTACCGGGATGACCTGTGCAGCCTGCTCCGCACGTATTGAAAAAGGCCTTAACAAAATGGACGGAATTAGCGGAGCGAACGTCAACCTGGCGCTGGAAAGGGCAGATGTGGTCTATAATCCTGCTGCGGTGTCGCCAGCCGACCTTATTAAAAGAGTTGAAAAGCTTGGCTACGGAGCAGCCCTGAAAGCGGAGGAAGGAACAGGGGCAGAGCAGGACCACCGTGAAAGGGAGATTGAGAGGCAGAAAGGCAAATTCATTTTTGCCCTCATTTTATCATTGCCATTATTATGGGCGATGGCCGGACATTTCAGCTTTACAAGCTTTCTGTATGTGCCCGAGATGTTCATGAATCCGTGGGTGCAGCTGGCCCTTGCTGCGCCGGTCCAGTTTATCATCGGCCGGCAGTTTTATACGGGCGCTTATAAAGCACTAAGAAACGGCAGCGCCAATATGGATGTACTGGTTGCCCTGGGCACCTCTGCTGCCTTTTTCTACAGCTTATATCTATCAATAAGATCGATAGGTTCATTAGGCCACTCAGTAAATCTTTATTTTGAGACCAGCGCAGTCCTGATAACGCTGATTATCTTAGGTAAACTGTTTGAAGCTAAAGCAAAAGGGCGGTCTTCTGAGGCCATCAAAAAGCTGATGAATCTGCAGGCTAAAACGGCACGCGTCATCAAGAATGGCGAGGAAACAGAAATCCCCCTGGAAAGCGTCCTGCCAGGTGATATCCTTGCCGTGAAGCCAGGAGAAAAAATCCCTGCTGACGGTGTGATCCTTGAAGGCAGGACCGCCGTTGATGAAAGCATGATAACAGGAGAAAGCGTGCCCGCAGATAAGGAGTCAGGCGATTCTGTCATCGGGGCGACGATCAACAAAAACGGTTTTATAAAAGTCGAAGCAGCCAAAGTAGGGAAAGACACGGCCCTAGCCCAAATCATCAAGGTTGTTGAGGATGCCCAAGGTTCAAAGGCGCCGATCCAGCGCCTGGCTGACAAGATTTCCGGCATTTTTGTCCCGGTTGTTGTTGGAATAGCGGTGATTGTATTCCTCATATGGTATCTGTGGGCAGAACCGGGCAATTTTGCAGAAGCTCTTGAAAAATTGATTGCTGTCCTTGTGATAGCATGTCCCTGTGCATTGGGTCTGGCGACACCGACCTCCATCATGGCCGGCTCCGGGCGGGCTGCAGAATATGGCATCCTTTTTAAGGGCGGGGAGCATCTTGAACGAACACACCGCATTAAGACGGTTGTCCTTGATAAGACAGGCACAATCACCAACGGGAAGCCGGTATTGACAGATGTACTGACCGAAATGGATGAGACGGAGTTCCTGGCAATGGCAGGTGCGGCAGAAAAGCAGTCTGAGCATCCTCTTGCCGAGGCTATAACCGCTGGAATCAAAGCGCGCAATATAATAATGAAAGAAGCGGAAGAATTTGAGGCAATTCCGGGATATGGCATTAAGGCTGTTGTGGATGGAAAGAAGCTCCTGATAGGAACCAGAAGGCTGCTCAGCGGGAATTCTGTTGATTTCAGCTCTGCTGACGGAGATCTTGAAACGCTTGAGAGCCAGGGCAAAACTGCCATGCTGGCAGCCATTGACGGAAGGTTTGCCGGTATTATCGCGGTTGCAGACACGATTAAAGATACATCTGCCGAGGCGGTGGCACGCCTTAAGGAAATGGGTCTCGAAGTAATAATGATGACCGGCGACAATAAAGCTACAGCTGAGGCGATCGGCAGGGAAGCCGGAGTTGATGCTGTCATTTCCGAAGTGCTCCCTGAAGGAAAGGCAGAAGAAGTGAAGAAGCTTCAGGAGCAAGGGAAAATCGTCGCCATGGTAGGAGACGGAATCAATGATGCGCCTGCACTGGCTGTTGCTGACATCGGAATGGCTATCGGAACAGGCACTGATGTGGCGATGGAGGCAGCAGATATCACCCTGATCCGCGGCGACTTAAGAAGCATTTCCGATGCCATTTACATGAGCAGGAAAACAATCTCAAACATCCGGCAAAACCTCTTCTGGGCTTTTGGGTATAATACGCTCGGCATCCCTTTTGCGGCGCTCGGTCTGCTTGCACCATGGCTGGCGGGGGCTGCAATGGCATTCAGTTCGGTTTCAGTAGTCCTGAATGCACTGAGACTGCAGCGGGTTAAATTATAGGGGGGATTCAGTTGAAAAAGTGGGCGGTATCAGCCATACTATATTTGCTTCTCGTCATCGGAGGCTATTTTGTGTACGATGGATTTTTCGCTGATGTCCCTGCCGAACCAGAGCATGGGCATCAAGGCGAATAGGCCGGTGAATAAAAAATAAAACAGCGGGAAAAAGCTCCATATTACTGGGGCTTTTTCCTTTTTATATTGCGGCAAGTTCTTCTGAAGCCTTCCAGCAACAATTCATTAAATTTTTGGAATATAATAATAATAGACTGATTCATTAAAGGAGGAAAAAACTTGGCAGATAATCTTGAGCTGAAGAAAAAGATAACTGAAGCATTTGAGACAATAACGGGCATTCCGGCTGTCCAAATGGGGCTGATTTTCTTAAAAGAGGATAATGGCCGGACGGCGGCCGACCAAAAGGAATTGACAAGCATCCCGGCACCAACCTTTGAAGAGAGAGAGCGGGGGGAATATTACAGGAGAAGATTGGAGGAGCTGGGTCTTGAAAACATCAAGAAGGATGCAGCAGGGAATATTTTCGGCCTGAGGAAGGGAACCGGAAATGGACCAAGGCTGGCAGTTTGTGCCCATCTTGATACTGTTTTTCCGGCAGGAACTGACACAGAAGCTAAGGAAAAGGATGGAATCATTTATGCACCCGGCATCGCTGATGACGGAAGGGGGCTGGCAGCCGTACTGACTCTTCTCCGTGCTTTCAATGAATCAGGGATTGAGACGGAAGCGGACATCATGTTCGGAGCAACGGTCGGTGAGGAAGGGCTTGGGGATCTGAATGGAGTTAAGGCGCTGTTTGCACAGGACCATGGGATAGACGGATTTATTTCCATAGAACCGGGCAGCCCTGAGCGCATTACGTATTTGGCCGCAGGCAGTAAAAGATATGAGGTCATCTACCGCGGTCCGGGCGGCCACAGCTTTGGGGATTTCGGGACAGCGAGCGCCATACATGCTGCAGGAAAAGCTATTGCCGGCATAGCTGACCTGAAGGTGCCGGAAGATCCCAAAACAACCTTTAATGTTGGGACAGTATCTGGAGGGACTTCCGTCAATACGATTGCGGCGGAAGCAAGAATGATTATTGATCTCCGTTCTGTTTCGGCAGAAGAGCTTGCAAGAATCGAAGATGAGGCACTCTCTATCATTAAGGAGGCAGCAGGAGGATCTTCAGGAATTACAGTGGAAATCAAGCAGGTAGGCGACCGTCCTGCCGGCGGCCAGGATAGGGAATCAGCCATCGTCCAAACAGCCGCAGAAGCTTCAAGGCATCTTGGCTTTACAGCAACCTTTGAAAAAGCCAGCAGCACCGACTCTAATGTCCCGATAGCTCTCGGGATCCCGGCTGTTACACTTGGCGGTGGCGGAAGCTTTGGCGGCATACATACATTGCAGGAATATTTTGATCCTCAGGATGCGTACTATGGGCCTCAGGCTATTTTCCTTTCCATTCTGGGTTTGGCCGGAATAAATGGCATCTCCAGTCCGCTCCTTGGTGTTCACAGTAAAAATGCTTCAGAAAGGAGCTTATGATGGAAAATTTGACGATTGAACATTTTATGAATATCAGAAATGTGAAAAACCCTGTATACGGGCAGCAGGGAAAGATGCTGAATTTCATTTCGGACGCTTCCGGTCTTCCGCAGCTTTGGGAAACAAACCGCGCTGAAGGAGGCAATCCTGTACAGGTGCTGGAAACCGCTGAAAGGATTATGTTTGTTTCTTATATCCAGGGAACGAGAAAGAGGATTTTTGGCATGGACGAGGGTGTAAATGAAAAGCAGCAGCTTTTCCTTCTCACAGAAACAGGGGAGGTCATTCGGCTGACCGACTCGCCTGAACATATCCACAAGTATGGCGGGGTGTCCCCGGATGGAAAGTGGATTGCCTGGGCCAGCAATCGCCGGCACAGCACTTATTTTGATCTTTATATCCAGAGTCTTGAAAGCTTTGAAGTGAAAATGGTGTTCCAGGGAGATGGGAATTATTCACCAGTTCAATGGCATCCGGAAGGAAGCTCCCTGCTCATTGAGAAGATAAATACTAATCTTGATAATGACCTTGGACTGCTTGACCTTTCAGGGGGAACGGTGCAATGGCTTACAGATCATGAAGGGGAAGCTTCCTTTGCCAGCCCTGCGTTCAGCGAAGAAGGAAAATATCTGTATATGCTGTCGAACCAGGACCGGGAGTTCATGAATATCGCGATGCTTGACCTTGATACCCTGGAAACAAGATGGCTGGTTGAGAAGTACTGGGATCTGGAAGAGCTGAAGCTTAGCCCTGACAAAAAGAAGCTTGCTTTTTCCATTAACGAAGCAGGAATCTCGAAAGGTGCTTTATTTGAGATTGACTCCAATGAAGTGAGAGTGTGGGAATCTCCTGCCGGCGTCATTACGGACTTTACTTTTTCGCCTGACAATAGCAAACTTGCTTTTGTCCTTAATGGCCCCCAGCATCCTACTGACATCTGGGAGCTTGATCTTGATTCAAATAGAGCCAAAAGGGCAACCTTCATTTCCCATGATCCTGTGGTGGAGGAAAAGCTGTGCGCTCCTGAACTGATTTCTTTTGCTTCCTTTGATGGCCTTGAAATTCCTGCGTTCTACTATAAACCTAAAAATGCCGCTGGAAAGCTCCCGGTTGTTGTCTTTGTACATGGAGGCCCGGAAAGCCAGATCAGGGCAGTGTTCAATCCTTTCCTGCAATTTTTCCTTGATAAAGGATTCGCGGTTTGTACGCCGAATGTCAGGGGCAGCACAGGGTATGGAAAGACCTATACCCATCTGGATGATGTCAGGAAGCGGATGGACTCTGTCCGTGACCTGGTCCATCTTGCCGGCTGGCTTAAAACTGACGGAGGGGCGGACGAGAATCAGATCAGCATAATGGGAAGGAGCTACGGCGGCTTCATGGTTCTTGCGGCCATCACCCACTACCCGGAGATCTGGTCTTCCGCGATAGATATCGTCGGGATTTCAAGCTTCCGGACATTCCTGCAGAACACCAGCCCCTGGAGGAGAAAGATGAGAGAAGCTGAATATGGAAGCATAGAAAAAGACGGGGCATTCTTCGATGAAATTGATCCGCTGCATAAAACAGATAAGATTCAATGTCCGCTTCTCGTTCTTCACGGTGCCAACGATCCGCGGGTGCCGATTGAGGAAACAGAGCAGATTGTGGAGGACCTGAAGAACCGCAAGCATCCTGTAGAGTATATCCGTTTTGAGGATGAAGGCCATTTCTTTGTAAAAAGAGAAAATAATATAAAAGCTTATTCCGCTTCCTGGAATTTCCTCAATCAATATTCAGGAAAAGTTAATAATTAGCGGCTGCTGTTTCGATAGGCTGCAATAGACACTTTCAGGCTGCTGTATGACCCTATGCTGCGTACCCGTAAAACCATCCCATGAACAGGCCTGCCACGAAGTCATGCTTATGGCTGATCAGGACAGAAATGGCCAGTCCGCAAAGCAAGGCAACTGACGGGACTATTTTTCCCGGGATATTGAAATACAGCTCCAGCAGCTGTGTTACAATGAGAACCGCAGGTACGGCAAAGACGGCATCCCAAAAGTTGGTATGGATAACGGGGAACATGATGCTATCACCTTTCTTTCAAGTAAGGACAGTGCTGATGCACTCTATTTTTGCCGCTAACCGCAGAATTATTCCGGGGGGAAGAGTTTATGTATACAGCCGCAGCTATCATTTTGTGCTATCTGGCAGGCTGCATTAACGGGGCTTATTTGCTGGCCAGAAATTGGCAGGGAAAAGATATCAGGCAGATGGGCAGCGGGAACGCAGGGGCAAGGAATGCAGGCAGGGAGCTAGGGAAAAAAGGGTTTTTCTTTACGATCTTAATCGATGCCGGTAAGACAGTGCTTGCTTTGGCCGCAGCTGATGCTTTTCTGGGTCACATTGCGCTTCTGTTCTGTGCTTTTGCTGTATTATGCGGCCACATCTGGCCGGCGCCTCTTGGTTTCAGGGGCGGCAAGGGTGTCGTTGTGTATCTGGCATCTGCTCTTTATGTAGCTCCCGCCAGCCTGCTGGCTGCCTTTGTTGTGCTGCTTGCAGGATGGGGAATCACCCGCCGCTTTACGGTTCCAGGGCTTCTTGCAATGGCGGCAATGCCTGTTTCCATCTACCTGATAGGAGGCGGCGTTCCCGCATCAGGTGCATTTGTGATGATGCTCCTGATTGTGATAGCAGCCCATAACGACTATTTTTCGAAAAAAGCAGCAGCTTAGCTATGGAAGCCCTTTACAGCCAAAAGGCTCCTCTGCTTCCAGACAAAACAGTTGAGATGGAAGTTCAAATAAGGTAATATATAAATACAAGCTGCTTTGCCCGTAACCATAATAAAGTTTTAACCTTTAAGCTGTAATAGGGAGTTTTATATCGAAGCTGGAATGACAAGCCTCTGTCACATGTGACAAGGAGGACATGCAGGAAGGTTTCTGCAAACACCCACTTTGAGGAGTGGTGGTTTAAAACTTTCTTATATTTATTACGGCAAAAGTGGCTTACATAAGCATTAGAAAACCAGTTCCTTCTAGGAGCTGGTTTTTTGGTTTTTAAGGACTTTTTTTGAGAAGAAAAATATTGATGATTTTCCGCATTTTTTTTACGATGCCAAATTTCAAGCGGAAAAAAGGAATTTAGGGGTTGAACAGCCAATACTTTGTATATCCACTGAACAATATAGATGGGCTAGTTCCATATGGGGTACAAATTAAAAGTCAGCAGATTAATAATTTATGTATAGAAAGGTGAGAATAATGACTTTAAAGGCACACAAAGCCAAAATGATGATAGACAAGTCGTTTAAAATATCCGAAATTAACCCGAGGATATATGGATCTTTCATTGAGCAGCTGGGCCGGGCCGTATATGGCGGAATATACGAACTTTCTCACCCGAGTGCTGATGAGGATGGTTTCCGGCAGGATGTTATAAAACTGGTAAAAGAGCTTAGAGTGCCGATTATCCGCTATCCTGGGGGGAATATGGTATCAGCCTACAACTGGGAAGATGGAATCGGCCCAAAAGAATTGAGGCCTAAACGCCTGGATTTAGCCTGGAATTCACTGGAGACAAACGAAGTTGGAACAAACGAATTTGCAGCATGGGCTAAGAAAGTCAATGCAGAAGTGATGATGGCTGTGAATTTAGGTACCCGGGGCATTGATGCTGCACGGAATTTAGTGGAGTACTGCAATCATCCAGGAGGTACTTATTGGAGTGATTTAAGAAAAGAACATGGCTATACTGACCCTCACAATATCAAGGTCTGGTGTTTAGGAAATGAAATGGATGGACCCTGGCAAATCGGCATGAAAACGGCATATGAATACGGAAGGCTTGCTGCAGAAACTGCCAAAGCGATGAAATTGGTTGATCCTTCAATTGAATTAGTCAGCTGCGGAAGCTCAGGCTCCGGCATGGCAACATTCCCTGAATGGGAAGCTGAAACACTGGAGCATACATATGAAGCTGCTGATTATATATCTCTTCATCAATATTATGGCAATAGAGATAATGACACGGCAAATTATTTAGCCAGTACATTGGATATGGACAAATTTATAAAAACCGTCACTGCTGCATGTGATTATATGAAGGCAAAGAAACGCAGTAAAAAAACAATGTATTTGAGTTTTGATGAATGGAATGTATGGTTTCATTCTAATGCTCAAGACAAAACTATAGAGCCCTGGTCTGTGTCGCCTCCGTTATTAGAGGATATTTACACATTTGAAGATGCGTTGCTTGTGGGCAGCATGCTGAATACACTGCTGAAGCATTCAGATCGTGTAAAAATCGCTTGTATGGCACAACTGGTAAATGTCATTGCACCTATAATGACAGAAACAGGGGGCGGTATCTGGAAGCAATCCATCTTCTATCCATATTACTATACTTCTGTTTATGGACGCGGTGCAGCACTTCATTCCATTGTTGATTCACCTAAGTACGATAGTAAAGACTTTACTGATGTGCCATATCTGGACCAGTCAGTGGTTTATAATGAAGAAAATGAAGAACTGGTTATTTTTGCAGTAAATCGCAATCTGGAAGATCACTTGCTAGTAGATATTGATATCCGGTCGTTTGAGGGATATAAATTAGTCGAACAAGTTGTTCTTGAAAATGAAAATCCAAAAGCAAAGAATACAGTCGATAATGAGCAAGTAAAACCACAGACTAAGAGTGACTCTTATATAGAAAACGGCACTTTGGCTGCAGTACTGCCAAAAATGTCCTGGAACATGATCCGCCTTAAGAAGCAGGAGGCTTAATCCCGGCGTGAAAAGGCGAAAATAATTCGGATATTCAAAAGGTTTTATTTGTTATTAAATAACAACATCCAATAACTGTATCTGAATTTGAAGAGGAAGCCGCACACACCAGCTGGGTGGTGAACATTATGTTAATAAGCGCAAAAAGCCAAGGGAGAAAAAACATATGTTTTTCTCCCTTGGCTTTTTATAGGGCCTGCTTTAACAGGCCCAGCTTTATACAGGCTCTCTGCGGTTATCGATTTTCTTTGCCATGGAAAGGGCGGCCGACAGCTTTTCCTCTATATAATAGAGGGCATCAACATCACTCCGGGTCCCATCCAGATGTTCTTCTATAACATTGCAGAGCATTCCGGCCGCCCTTGTAACATGGTCCAGGGCCGAAGCAAGCTCCCAGTCTATGCATCTGTTTGTGGTAGCGATCATTTGTATTTCTTTCAGCTGCCGATGGACATTCCGGATAGAAATGGCATCGAACTGATCATGGATCATGCTCATTTTCATTCCCCCTATTTATTCTCCCCTTTACAAACTATGCATATCTCCCGGTTTATAGAATACGGCAATTACCGCAGGACGGCTGTTGATGGGAAATATTAATACCCTTTCTGGTAATCAACAAGATTAATGGAAGGCTTTTCTGCCTTTAAATATTTCTTTAAATTGGGAACGAGAATATCGTTAATGACCCTTTCGTCGTAATATTCTGTTGATCCGGAAGTATGGGGTGTGATGATGACATTTTCCATTTCCCAGAGAGGGCTGCTATCTTGGAGAGGCTCTTTTTCAAAAACATCGAGGCCTGCTCCGGCAATTTCGCCCTCTTGAAGGGCACTGATTAGATCCTGTTCGACCAGGATTTCACCTCTTCCGATATTGATTAAGAATGCTGTGCTCTTCATCCTTTTAAACTGTGATGCGGAAAACATAGAGCGCGTTTCATCTGTAAGAGGGAGTGTAATGACCACATAATCGCAGTCAGGCAGAATCTCATCCAGCTTTTCCGCTGTGTACATTTCGTCAAAGTACTGCTCCTCTTTACCTGAATGGCGCACACCGATCACTTTCATGCCAAATGCCTTTGCAATTTTGGCTGTTTCACCGCCAATGGCACCCGCACCGATGATCCCGATGGTCTTTTTGTGCATTTCCTGGTTCATATGGCTGTGATGCCACTTTTTCTCTCCCTGGTTTTTTACATAAGTATGTATTTTTCGGGTGAGTGCTAGCATCAGGCCAAAAATCGTTTCAGAGATCGGATAAGCGTGGACTCCATTAGCGCTTGTCAGAAACACACTGTTTTTTTCCAGCCTTTCAAGCGGAAGGTTATTGACGCCGGCGCTCCAAGCCTGAATCCAGCGGAGATTTTTGCTTTCCGCCGCCTGGGCCGCATCTTTTTTCCATCCTGCTATGATTTCAGCTTCCATCAGGTGGCTTTTCCAGATTTCAGGATCTTTCCCGGCGATGATGTTCCAGTTAGGCATAGCGTCTTTAACATTCTTTAACAAGTCTTCACGTAGATTTTGTGTAATGATCATTGTTTTTGTAGACAAATAAGTTACCTTCTTTCTATAGATGACAGAAATTTCGAATAATACTATTCTAACATCTTCGGAAAATAATAAAAAAAGAAATGCTCTTTAAGGCAAAACCGACTAAACGAATAGGGGTTTTGGAAAATGAAAGGAAAGTTGTGAATAGGAAGGATTTGGAGGATGACCATTACAACATAGAGAATTACTTCCTTATGAATGGCTTGTGATACAGAGTTTTACACGAATGATCCCAAAATTAACACGGAACACAAATACAGCCATTGAAAAAGAAAGACATTCTTTTTATAATTAAATAGACCGAATATTCTATATTGATAATAAACCAAATATCTAGGGGGAAAATGAATGCAAACTGCTGCTGGGCATACATATGAAGCTGCTTTAAAGAAATTTGAGGAAATCGATGAGAAAATAACCCATCTAACAAGCATCTCAAGCCTTTTGGGCTGGGATCAGAAAGTGATGGCCCCGAAAAAAGGAAGAGGATTATTTTCTAAGTCAATCGGGACGCTTGAAACGGAAATTTTTAAGCTTCAGGTGAGCGGGGAACTTGGGGAAGTGCTTGCTATTCTGGATGATGAAGAAAAAGCTTCACAGCTGGATGAAAAAATGAAGGCAAGAATCAGGGAAAGAAAAACTTACTATGATAAATCAAAAAGCATTCCTGCAGACTTGTACAAAGAATACAGCATTCTTACTGCCGATGCCAATCATGCTTGGGAAGAAGCCCGGGAGAAGAATGATTTTCTGCATTACCTGCCTTACCTGGAAAAAATCATTGATTACAAAAAACAATTCATAAAGCTTTATGGAGAATACGACCATCCTTATGACGCCCTGCTGGAAGATTTCGAACCAGGGCTGACAGTAAAAAAACTTGACCCTCTTTTTTCTTCTCTGCGCAAAAGCAGTGTGGAGCTGCTGAAGAAGATTCAGAACTCTGGTGCAGCATTGCCGGTTGAAGTTGTAAAACAGTCTTTCCAGGTTGAGAGGCAAAAGGATTTTAATAGAAAAATCCTTCCTGAGATCGGCTTTGATCTCGATGCCGGCCGGCTGGATGAAACAGTCCATCCATTTGCACAGCCTATCAATACGAGAGATGTCAGAATTACAACCAGATATGCTGAATACAATGTATTGACCGCCCTGTTCGGCACCATCCATGAAGCAGGGCACGGCATTTACGAGCAGCAGATAGATCCGGCGCTTGAAGGTACCTGTCTCAGGGAAGGGGCATCCTTCGGCATCCATGAGTCGCAATCCAGGTTCCTTGAGAATATGGTTGGCAGAAGCAGACAGTTCTGGAGCCGATATTATCCCGAATTCCAGAAAACCTTCCCGGAACAGCTGTCCAATGTGGCCGAAGATCAGTTTTACCAGGCGATAAATGCTGTTAATCCTTCCTTTATCAGGGTGGAAGCTGATGAACTGACATACAATCTTCATATCATGCTCCGCTATGAGATTGAAAAAAGCTTATTCGAAGGGTCGCTTATGGCAAAAGATCTTCCAGAAGCATGGAATAGAAAAATGGAGGATTACCTGGGGATTACACCTGAGACAGATTCAGCAGGGGTGCTTCAGGATGTACACTGGTCATTCGGCGGGTTCGGCTATTTCCCTTCGTATTCTTTGGGGAATCTGTATGCAGCGCAAATCCTGGAAACTATTAAAAAACAAATTCCGGATTTCGGGGAAAGGGTAGCGGAAGGCGATTTCAGCACGATCATGCAATGGCTGAAAGAAAATATTCATCAATATGGAAAAACCTTCACTCCGGATGTTTTAATCCAAAAAGTAACAGGTGAAGAGCTGAATGCTGAGTATCTGATCCGATACCTTGAAGATAAATATGGGAAATTATATAATTGCTGATGAAAGGCTCTCCCTCAAGGAGAGCTTTTTTCTTGAAAGACATGTATAGATAGAGGGTGATGTATTGAAAGCTTATATATTTCTGTTTGTCGCCATCGCTGCTGAATTATTCGGAACTTCCATGCTGAAGGCTTCTGAGGGTTTTACGAAGCTTTGGCCCGCCCTTGGGGTGCTGCTTGGCTTTGGAGTTGCATTTTTTGCTTTATCCCTTTCTTTAAAAACAATCCCACTGAGCATCGCGTATGCGATCTGGTCCGGAATCGGCACTGCTGCAACCGCAGTAATCGGCATATTGATTTGGAAGGAAAAACTCAGTATGCTGAGCGCTGCAGGAATCATCCTGATAATCCTTGGCGTTGTTCTCCTTAATATTGCTTCTCCTGCAAGCCATGCCGGAGAGGAAGAATCTGCCGTAATAGAAACAGAAAAGTAATTTACAAAATATTCTATTAATTGTATAATTATCCTAATGAATAAGCTTCATAGGCTTCTGGCAGCGAACCGGAAGCCATTTCCTTCTGTTTGAGCTCCGCATTTTTCATTTCTCTTCTTCGAATCCATCATATTCACCCTGTTCAGTCACAAATTCCTAGAACATGTACCATTCTGGAGGTGTCTTTTATGTGAATGCACTGCTGTGATCAATGAAAGATTCTATATAGGGAATGAATTTGTACAAGGTTTTTTATATTGAAACAAACCACGGGAGGGGAAAGTTTGGAACAGCTATATATAGAAAAATTTTTAATAAAGAGAGAGACGCTCTGTATTTTGCCTTTCAGGAATCTGATTGGGGAATGGCATGCTGAAATCATGGGTCTGGAAGATGAGTCCGTTTTGGTTAAAGGGCCGCCGCATGAGGTGATGAATGATTCTCTTCAGCAGCTGGGAAGCAACTTAAAGGGCGCTATGAAGGGGACTAAGAAAGTATTGGGCAAAGTCAGCATGCCGCCCGTACGGATCTGCGGCCTGCAGGACATGTTTTGGTTTCCTCACAAAGCTCCCTTTCATGAAGACTGCATCTGGTTTTCGCTTCACGGGATTGAAGATGTGGCTCCGATTGGCGGCCATAAGTGTGCTGTCCTGCTCATTAACGGAAAAACAGTGCAGCTGGACATTTCAGAAAAACTTTTCAAAAACAGGATGGCCAGGGCTGAGAGCTATAAATACCGGATTGAAAAGGCGACTGGCAGAACGCTGACATATCTTTATAACCCGCCCGCAGGCTTTAAGATAAGTGAGTAAAACTTCTTCATACAGAGAAAAAATAAGAATCTTTCCGACCTTCCCGGCATAACTCTTTTTATACATAACTATTGAAAGGGTGGAATAATGGGGAAGGCATTAGTATTTCAATCAGATTTCGGGTTGGCAGACGGAGCTGTCAGTGCAATGCATGGCGTTGCTTTTTCCGTCAGCTCTGCCATTCCAATTTTTAATTTGACGCATGACATTCCTGCTTTCGCTGTATGGGAGGCATCCTGCAGGCTTTATCAGACTCTTCCATATTGGCCGGCCGGGACAGTCTTTGTATCTGTCGTCGATCCTGGTGTTGGTTCTGAGAGGAGGAGCCTGGCTGTCAAAACAGCGTCCGGACAGGTAGTCATCACGCCGGATAACGGCACATTGACACATGTCAGCAAGAATGCAGGGATTATTGAAGCAAGAGTTATTAATGAGACGATGAACAGGCTTCCAGGATCTTTGGAATCTCATACATTCCATGGCAGGGATATTTATGCGTATACAGGGGCTAGGCTGGCCAGCGGAGAAATCACCTTTGAAGAACTGGGGGATACTGCCGATCCCGACAGCATTTGTGCTCTGCAGGCTTCATGCTCTTCGCTCAATAACGGCAAAGCTGCAGGGTGTATTGAGATAATGGATGTCCGCTTCGGCAATTTATGGACGAATATTGGCAGCTCCCTGTTAATAGAGATGAGTGTGGCATACGGAGACAGAATGATAGCAGAAATTTGGGCTGGCCAATCACTTGCCTTTAGAGGGCTGGTCACTTTTGGAAAGTCATTTGCAGATGTCCCTGGGGGAGAACCTGTTGCCTATATAAACTCACTCGGCAATCTCGGGCTGGCTGTAAACCAGGGATCTTTTGCTGAAATATTTTCGATAGGGGCGGGGCAAGATTGGGCCGTTGCAGTTGAAAAGGCGGAACCAGGACAGATGCTGCAGAAAAACCTTGAACGTGGGATTGCTGCTACTTGAGAGGGCTTTAAGGAACGCCTGATGGCTTGTTCATTTTGCTGGCCTAAGGCACATGAAGATGGCAGATAATAGCCAATTCCATAACCAATGAAAAAGACCTGGAAAGGTCTTTTTTCTTTGGGAAGGTTTATTTGAAATCCGAATTAATTGGAGAGACCGTTTGAGGAGGAGAAGCGGCTCGAACCAGCGGCAGCACACTTGTCAAAGTGCTGAAGCGCATTGCATGAGATACACAAGAGGGTGGATTCGTTGATCAGAGTGCCTCAAACGGGGCATATGAGGTACTCTAAAGAGTGAAGCCGCCGATCTGATTACCCAAGCGGCAAGCGGGACATATGAGGTAGTGAAGAAAAAATACAATGGTCTGGATGCCCTTAACCGGTTACAATCTGCACGCCAAATTGCTCATGTTAACTTATTAATTTTGAACCAGAATAAATTTCATCGACGTTACATCTTCGCTCAATCCCACAAACGAGAAATCAGCCTTCCTAACCATAAAAACGGGTTTAATAATTGGCTGAGACCCTCTGATAGAATTTCCATGAAAATCGAGTCTTTTTCTTTCCCGGCCATCTGTCTGCCTTTTTTCCTTCTTTTTTTATTCGCCATATTTTCACCAGCCTTAGAGTGGTTGTCGCAAATTGGTATAATAAGTTTCCATAGCCAATATTATACAAAAGAAAACTTCCTGCTTACTATATGCTAATTTACCCGGATGAATGTGTGGAGAAAAAAATGTCTAAATGGCACGTTTAGATAGATTTTCGCTGTTTTCCTGTAAAATAAAGGTATTTAGGGCTGGGAAACTAGTATAAAAGTGGTTTAATGTTACGATTGAAATATAACTGTAATATAATTATTACCTGTTTGAAAGATTTGGGTGTTATACTTCTAATTGTGAAAAAAAGGTTTATATTGGTTTATTTAATAGAAATTTGTCACAGAACAATTGAAATTAAATTTAAAATACATAATAGTTTGCCGTTGGCTTTTGCAATTTAGATAAAGAGAGTCTTATAGCTTGGCAAAGGGAAGCAGGGGGAAGAGAGCGATGAAAAAGAAATTAGTAGTGCTAAACACGACAATTATGCTTGGACTGGGAAGTGCATTTTCCATCCCGGCAGTAAATGCGGATACATTACACAGCAAAAAAGCTCAAATCCAGGAACAGCGTTCTGGAATCCAGGCCAATATATCCAAGGCAGCTCAAGAGATTGCAAAAGCCCAGAATGAACTGGAAAAATTGAACGCACAAATTGCACGCGTCAATCAGGCCATCAAGGATAATAACAGTAAGATAACGGCCACAAAAGAACAAATTGCTGCTACAAATGCAGAGATTGAAGAACTGAAGAAAGAAGTCGCTGTCATTCAGGAACGCATTGAGAAGAGGAACGAAGTGCTGAAGGAAAGGGCAAAGTCTTTCCAGGAGAGCGGTGCTTCAGTAGGCTATCTTGAAGTGCTGATGGGTTCCACAAGCTTTAGTGATTTCATTGACCGCGTAGGAGCAGTAGCTAAGATCGTCGAAGCTGACAGAGGTTTGATGGAAGAGCATGAAGCGGATAAGAAGGAGCTCGAAGAAAAGAAGGCTTCAGTTGAGCAAAAACTGGCTGGCCTCAATGAAATGAAGACAGAGCTTGAAGGCATGCAGGCTCAGATTCTTGAACAGAAGGCCCAGATCGATGTATTGAAGGCTGAGGTCCAGCAAAAGGAAAAGCAGGCTTCTGCCCTGAAAGCGGACTTGCTTCAAAAAGATGCAACACTTGCATCTGAACTGACTTCAATTGATAATGCGATCGAGCAGGAAAGAAAGCGCCAGGCTGCCGAGGCTGCAAAAGCAGTGCAAAGGAGCTACAGCTCTAATACGACAGCATCTTCAAACAGCGGAGCAAGCAGCAATAGCGGAAGCAGCAACAATGGCGGAAGCAGCAGTACGCAGTCATTCTCACCTGCTCCGAAGGCAAACGGCAATATCAATACTGCCATCACTGCAGGATATAAATATATCGGAAACTCCGTCTATGTATTCGGTGGAGGAAGAACTGCATCTGACGTTGCCAACGGCCGTTTTGACTGCTCCGGCTTTGTTCACTGGGCATTTGCACAGGCTGGCATCAGTGTCGGTTCAAGCACTGATTCTCTTAAAAACTCAGGCACCCGCGTTTCCACAAGCGAAATGCAGCCAGGAGACCTTGTATTCTTCAACACTTATAAAACGGATGGACATGTCGGAATCTATATTGGCGGCGGTAAATTCATCGGATCACAAAGCTCCACAGGCGTTGCGATTGCCAATATGTCAAGCGGCTATTGGGCACAGACATTCAACGGGCGTGTAGTGAGGGTCCGCTAATAGACTCATAAAGAAAAGGAGAGGGCAAATGCCCTCTCCTTTTCTTTGTCGTAAATATTTTCTGGGGGCTTTGAAAGCTGACGGAAAAGTGTTAAGTTAAGTAGTTTCTATCTTCAGTTCCTCACGCACGGGACTATTTACCCAAATTTATTTTAGAAAAATGAATATTTTCTGTTTATTGTATTGAATCTTGCATATTTTCGGCCGATAATAGTAAAAAAGCATGATTCGGGGGATGAAATGATTACTATATTGAGGAATTGGAACTTGGGAAAGAAATACATAGCGGTCTTCTCTGCTACTATATGTTTATTCATTTTATCAGCGGCAGTAGTGTTCAATCAGTTTTCTTTGATTAAAAGTGATGTAGCTTCCATTGATGATAACAGCATGCGCGCTGTCCAGCTGACTGAGATGGGCTCCATATACCGCTCAAAAACGATCATGGTGCTGGATTACGTACAGGTCCGGTCGCAAAGAATCGTCGAAAACTATGATAAGCAATCGGGCGAATTCCTACAGCTGCATGAGGCACTAAAAGGAAGCATGAAAACAAAGGAAGAGCAGGAGCTTTATGCTAAGTTCATTGAAAGCGACGAGAGGCTTAATGCCCAATTCAAAGAACAGCTCATACCAAATATAGAAAGCAATGCCAGGGTCCTGACGGTTCTTAATGATATCCGCACCAAGAGGGATACAGTGATTGCAAGATTGAATGAATTGAGAGAAAGCGTTGAGGCGGGCAAGAACCAGTCAATCGCCAGTACTGAAGACAGGCTTCAGGCAAGCATCTTCATTTTGATTGCCTCAATCCTTGTTTCCTCTGCTTCCGGGTTTGCATTCATCATTCTTATTAACAGGACAGTGAAGAAAAATCTCCGGGCTGTGGTCGATAGTGCAAGGCTAGTGTCGTCAGGAAATCTTTCAGGAAGCCCGCTTGTTTGGAAGGGAAAAGATGAAATCGGCATCTTGTCGCGTGCCATGGATGATATGAAAGAAAACCTCCTAGAGATGGTAAGCTCCATTAAGGAAGCCGCTGGTTCGGTACAGACTCAAAGCAGCATCCTGACAAAGTCTGCCAACGAGGTTGCCTCTGGGGGACGGCAAATATCAGCAACAATGGAGGAGCTAGCTTCCGGCACTGACCAGCAGGCACTGGCAGCATCAGATCTTTCTGAAACAATGGCCAGATTTTCACAAAGCATCAAGGCTGCACATAATTTTGGGAAATCAATGTCTGACACAGCAGGGAATGTGTTAAAGGAAGCATCTATTGGCATGGAGAGGATGGAGCAGGCCGGAAAGGATATGAATCAGATCCATATCACCGTCGAGGGCTCTGTCTCCAAAGTTGGCGGGCTTGAAAAGCAGTCAGGGGAAATTGCCTCCCTGGTTGAAGTGATCCAGGGAATTGCCGACCAGACGAATCTGCTGGCGCTGAACGCTGCGATTGAGGCGGCGAGAGCGGGAGACAGCGGAAAAGGCTTTGCCGTCGTTGCCAAGGAAGTGAAGGTCCTTGCCCAGCAGGTAACATCTTCACTGGTTCATATTACAGACATTGTAGCCAGCATTCAAAAAGAATCCAAGCAGATTGCCGAGGCTTTGAAGCACAGCTACATACAGGTCCAGCGGGGCACCGGGAGCCTGAAGGATACTGAAGAAACATTCAGCAGCCTGAAAGAGTCCATTCTTTCTCTGGGAGAGACGATTTCTAAAATGAGCAGCACTCTTGAGGAGGCGAATGCGAATACATCTGCCATCAGCCAGTCGGTTGAAACGATAGCATCGGTGTCCGAAGAAGCAGCCGCAGGTGTAGAAGAAACGGCAGCAACGATCATCCAATCCAACTCTGTCATGACCGATGTTGAACAAAATGCCAACGGTCTCGCAGGGCTGGCAAAGCAGCTCAGCCAGCTTGTCAGCCGATTTAACATATAAGAAATGGCCCGCAGAATCCGCGGGCCATTTCTTATACGTGCTCCAGTTTAGAGGGACGGAGAAAGCATGTGCTAAGCGCGCTCTGATACAACCCTATTTTTAGCCTGCGCAGCAGATGAACACTGCTTTCTTTAAGATTTATTATTTGCCAATGAACGGAATATCTGAGTTTTAATGCTCCCCTGTACAATGTTTTGAATGAAAAAATCGCCGATCAGCTTAACATAATCTTCATCGTCAAATAGCCTTTTATTCTGAAGCTCCATTTCTGCCAGGCCTTCATAGGTGCAGAGGAATGCATATGTATGGTCCGGTCCGGTAACAGGAGTCAGGATATCGACTTTGTGATCATACATTTCATTCCTGTGCTGCTGGATCGCTTTAATATTTTCAATAGCTTCTTCGAACTTGTCCTGCTTGAGTTCAAAGGTTTGGTAGACAAAGACAGACATTTCCAACACTCCTTATGTATTAAGGATGACAGCATTTATAGCATGCACGAAAAAGGAAGTTTTATGCGTCATAATGGGGGAGAGAAATGTTAAATAGGTTTATGTTTTGTATATTCTTCTATAATTGGGTATGATGGAAGAAAAACTCTTGGAGGAAAACTGTGTTTATCGCTATAATTTTCTTTTTATTTATGTCCTTTTTCTTGTCGGGGAGCGAAACAGCGCTGACTGCTGTTAACAAAATGAAGCTGAAGACAAGAGCTGAAAATGATGATCTAAAAGCCCAAAAGCTTCTTAATACAGTAGCAAAACCTGATGAACTGATCACGGCCATCCTGATTGGCAATAATATCGCCAATATTATGCTTCCTACATTGGTCACCATAGTGGCGATCAATTACGGAATCAATGTAGGAATCGCTACCGGAATACTGACTATCGTGCTGATTATTTTTGCAGAAGTGCTTCCGAAGTCCATCGCTGCCACCTTTGCTGATAAAATCGCATTCATCGTGTTCCCGGTCATCCGTTTTTTAATGGTGATCCTGAAGCCATTGACATTTTTGCTGTCAAGATTCACAAGGGGAGTCATCCGGCTGCTTTCGAAGGACAGCGAAGCGGAAGTCAGCTTTTCAAAGGAAGAACTGATCACCATGGTGGATATTGCTACAACAGAAGGTACCTTCAATAACGAAGAAACAACGAGGATCAAAGGAGTCATTGATTTCTTTGAACTTGATGTGCGTGATGCCCTGAAAACACCGAGGACTGAGATCATCGGCATTCCTGCTGAGTCTTCTTATGAAGAGGCGAGGGATATCGTATTGCACAGCCATTACACACGCTATCCTGTATATAAAGATAATATGGACAATATAGTCGGGGTTTTTCACAGCAAACAGCTGCTATCCTGGTCGCTTGACCTTACCTGCTCACTGGATGGATATACGGATAATGACCCCTTATTCATATACGAATTCCATTCAATTGAAAGGGTCTTTAAACTTATGATGAAAGAGCGCAAGCATATTGCCATCGTACTTGATGAATATGGAGGCACACGCGGTATCATTACGCATGAAGATATCATTGAGGCGATGATCGGACAGGAAATCAATGATGAAACTGATGATGAAGAAGTGCTGATAGAAGAACTTACCGACTCTCATATCGTCTGCAGCGGAAAGTTGTCCCTCCACCGCCTTAATGAGGCTTTTAAAACAAAGATTCCGGAAGAAGAGGATGTTTTGTCAGGATTCCTCCTGAAGGAATTAGGCCATTTTCCTGAAGAAGGAGAAACCTATGACTACCATCATTTGCGTTTTACAGTAAAGGGAATAGAAGATAATAAAGTCAAGCTGATCGAAATAACAAAACAGGCTGGCACAGTTGAATAGATAACAGATAGGATTCTGCCTGGAAATGGCGGAATCTTTTTTTGTTTGAAGGCAGAGCTTGTTTACTGCCGCAATCTGAATAAAAATTTCATTTTTTCTCTATTAAAAAAGGATTTTGCAGGAAGGAGAGCAAATAAGAACTAGAGCTTAAAAAGAAAAGGTGAAAATATGAACTCAGAGCATATTACAGCTGTGGATAAAGCGATTGCTTATATGAAGCAGCATCTTGAGGAAGAGGTCACAACTAAAAAGCTTGCCGATTTAACAGGCTACAGCCATTTTCATTTTACCCGGATTTTCAAAAAGGCCACAGGAATATCTCCGAGGCATTTCCTGAGTGCATTAAGGATTGAACAGGGGAGAGAAGAGCTGGCCCAGAGTTCCTCACTGACCAAGGCTATGATGGCTTCTGGATATTTAAGCCAGGGCACATTTCAAACCCGCTTTAAAAATTATGTAGGAATCAGCCCAAAACGATACGAAGCAAGTATTAAAATGCTGCAGGAAATGATGGATAAGACGAAAACTTTGCTTCCAGAGGGAGGAGAACTGGAAGTGCTGGGAAGCGGGGCAAAAGTAAGCTGCCATATCCAGGTTCCCCGGGGATTCAGGGGGATTATTTTTGTTGGCCTGTTTCCTAAACCGATTCCTGATCAGCGGCCTGTCAAAGGAACTGCTTTCAGCCATAACAGCTCTCATTGCATTTTCACAGACATCCCGGAAGGAACTTATTATCTGCTGGCAGCGGGGCTTGAATGGGGTGTGAATCCCCTCCGGTATTTCCAGCCAGGCACATTCCTTAGGGGGAAATTTGAAAGAACGATAGAAATTACAAAAAACACGGACTGCAAGGCCGCCGTTCAGCTGAGGGAGCCGCTTTCCCATGATCCGCCAATATTGATCAATCTTCCTCTCCTGCTGTTTGAAAAAATAGCCAACAAAGCAACCTAGAAGAATTTTATGGAAAAGCCTTGCTGTATAATCAGGTAAAAGAAGTGATAGCAAGTCAATGAAACAGATTTAGTCATTAGCGCATGAAAAACTAAAAAGAAGATACTTTGCTGTCAATAAGAAAGGGGAAGCTATCATGGCTCAATTATGTGCAATAGGGATTTATGTACCAGACTTAACAAAAGCGCTCCAGTTTTATACAGAAGTGCTCGATTTTGAAGTAAACAAACAGTATGGCCCGAAAATAGTGTCGCTTGCACACGGGGAACTGCCGATTATTTTAGAAGAAACTGAAGGTGCTGATTATATTGAAAGAAAGGAAGCCACAGGTCCGGTGCTGGTGCTTCAGACGGAAAACATCGAAAATACTGCCTTGCAACTGAAATCCAAAGGTGCGGATTTTGTCATCGAAGAACCGGCAGCATGCCCGCCAGGAAGATATATAAGTTTCAGGGACCCGTTCGGCAATATATTAGAATATTTGCAGTTTGATTGAGGAGAATCCAACTTTCTCCTCTTTTTTTATTGGCTGGAAGAATTTACACTAAAGCTGAAAAATCTGAAAAAAGGAGGGGGTTTTATGAAAGCGCTGCCGCTGATGCTGCTGATCTTTTTCTTTGCTGCTCCGCTCGTTTCATCTGCGGGAGGGGGCGGCGGAAGCGGGGGGAGTCCGGGACGATGGTATCCGGGTGAAAATCCAAATACAGTGAATCCTGATCTTCCGCCGCTTGTGTTTATTCACGGCTACAGCAATTCTGCAAATGTCTGGCTTGAGGATAACGATATGCCGGAAATAGCCAGGGAATACGGCTATCAGACGGCCTATGCCGATCTTTATCCAGATCGTGATATGTGGGAAAACGGAACGATGCTGGCCGGCATGCTCGAGGAAATCTACTATCATTTCGGACAGAAAAAACTGGCAGTCGTTGCTTACAGCAAGGGCGGTGTGGATATTCAGACAGCTCTCGTCCATAATGAAGCATACCCTTTTGTCTCCAAAGTAATCACCCTATCTTCTCCCCACAGCGGCACACAGCTTGCCGATCTCGCCAATAGCAGTGCTGCAGGATGGCTCGCCGAACTTCTCGGAAGCCGCAATGACGCTACAGCCTCACTCCAGACAGGTTATATGAGTTATTACCGCAGTTTGACAGACTCTCATCCAAATGCCCGGCGGATTCCCTTTTACACGTTGGGAGGGACAGGGTGGGGCAGCTTTGGATCAGCAACATATTGGGGCGGTTTGTATTTGAGCCAGTATGGCAGGAATGATGGCGTTGTGCCCCTAATCAGTTCGAGGCTCTCAGGTTTCCCTGTTATAGCCGAGCGCTCCTGGAACCATTCGGGCATAAGGCAAGGGTCTGTCATATTTCCGGTGCTGAACCCTTATTTATCTGCTCCTGTTATCCAATCCAATAACGATTCACCCCTTTTCAGTGAAACCGATGCTTCACATTCAGACAGCATGATCATCCATGGCGGAAAGGCGGGTTTGGTGTTTGAAGATTCTTTTCTTATCGAAAATGAGGTAAAGGCTGCTTCAGTGTCTGTATTAAGCAGCAAAAGTCTTCCGGACCTGCTTTTGCAGGATGAACAGGGGAACAGCTATACTGCCGGCAGAACTTATACTGATGAATCAGGACTTTTTTCAGGTGCATATGTCACTGAGTTCAAAATTAAGGACCCTTTGCCAGGGGCCTGGACTCTCAGCAGTAAAGAGGGCAGCTATGGATTTCTGTACACTGTCAGCCTGGACAGAGATAGAGCCATTCCAGGGCTCAGCAAAGAGCTGAACAGCTGGAAAAGCGCGCAGGCAGGCAGAAAGTACCAAACAGAATGGGTTCATTTCAAAGGAATTGGTGCCGGTTCTTCCTCTATTCGCGGTCTGAAAGCGGGTCTTCCTGATGCTTCAGATTTTAAACAGGAAGGCATATACAACCTTACCATCCAAATCACCGGGAAAACCGGCCAGGGTAAAGCATTCGAAAGGAGCATTGTCCAATCACTCTATGTAGATGGAACCGGGAAAATTTATAAGCAGAATAAGTGATTCGGCTTTTTTAATAAAAATGGCTCCTGGCATCGGCTCAAGCTGATGTCTTTATTTTTGCTTATTTTCGACGTTTTTGGAATATCGATTCTAAAAGTATTGAATTTAATATTCAGATAATTTAAAATGGTGTTAATCAATCATATTAGAAATATGAGGGGGAGCTTCATGGAACATATTAATCTATCCGGAAGAAAGAGGGAGAGCTACAAGGTGGAGTTCAGCCATTCTCTTTTATGGGAGTGCGCCCTAGGCATAGCTGCTGTGACAAACGGGGCACTGATTGACACGCTTGAGCATTCAGCAAAGCTTTCAGGCATCAGGTCAGGGGCATCTGCCCGCCTTAAGGATCAGCTTGATCGTATTGAAAAGAATAACACATGGAAATCGCTGCTTCAGCTGCTGCACCATGTGGAAGCCCGGACCCTGCAGGATTTTATTGCAGCTGTGGAGGAATTGGATGGAAAAGAGCTGAAGCGGATCTGCCTGCCTTTTCTGGGCCAGGAAAAAGAAGAAGCAAGAAAGCGTGCAGCCGCAGGGAATGCTGAATCGCTTGAAGAATTAATAGGTCATGTAGAAGGGCATAAGTTTTTCCCGGCATATATCTCCTATATCACTAATGAATCGCCTGGAGAACTGAAGGAGCATCTTATTGCCAGTATGGAAGGCTGGTACCTGGCTGCCATTGAACCGGAAAAAGACAAGCTTTCAGCGATACTGGAAAAAGATGTTCATGACAAAAAACTGCTGGCTGCCAGGACGTCCCCTGAAGGCCTTGCTGAACAGGCAACAGGGGGGATTGCTTATCTTCCGGAGCCCGGGGTTTTTACTGTCAGGCTGATTCCGCAATATGTGTACCGTCCCTGGACCATTGAAGCGGATCTGGAAGGCACAAAGGTATTTTATTATCCAGTGTCAAACAGCAGCCTGCCGGCTGAGGTGCCGGACAGTCCGGATTATTTCCTGGTTCAAAAGCAAAAGGCATTGGGAGATGAATTCAGGCTGCGCATTGTGAAGCTGCTTTTCAAGGAAGACCTCCCTCTGCAGGATATTACCGAGGAGCTCAACATCGGGAAATCGACTGTACACCATCATCTTAAGATCCTCAGGGCAGCAAAGCTTGCAGAAGTGCATAACCATAAATACAGGCTGAAAAAAGAAGCTGTCCTTTCTTTGGGAAGAGAGCTCGAAAGGTATCTGAAGGGTGGAAGGTAATGATCTGGAAACTGAAGCACTTCCGCTATTTATGGGCAGGTGCAGCCGCTTCAGAAGCTGGGGGGGCACTCGGCACCTTCTGTAATTCGATCATGGTATATGAACTGACAGGATCAAAGCTGGCGCTTGGGAGCATGTGGCTGCTGTATTATCTGCCGTCCCTCATCCTGCAGCTCATTTCAGGGCCATTTATTGACAAATGGAGCCGCAAGTGGATCATGGTTGTCTCCCAATGGACAAGAAGTCTTTTTTTCCTTCTTCCTTTTGTGATGGTAAGTACCGGCCAGCTTGAAGTTTGGCATATTTATGCTGCACAGATCGCTGTAGGGCTTGTGTCTCCCTTTTATGTCCCGGCAAGCCAGGCCTTGCTTCCTTCATTGATAAAAGGAGACAGTTTGCAGTCTGCCAACGCTGTACTCGACGGTACAGTCAGGCTGCTTTCCATGATCGTCCCGATGACGGGCGGATTTGTTATCGAGAGAGCAGGAACAGAGGTGAGTCTGCTGCTCGTGACAATTTTCCTGCTGATAAGCGGCAGCTTTCTTTTATTTATTTCAGAACCAGCAGAAGAAAGGACTATCAGAAAAACATGGCTTGCAGAATTTAAGGAGGGAATCTTCTATTATATTAGGAATCCTCTGCTGCTGTGGCTTGGGATTTTCCTTGCTTTTGTCCAGTTCGGTGTAGGTGCCGCCATGGTTCTTAATCTTCCGTACATAACTGACGAACTTTCAGAGAGCTACGGCAGCTACGGCCTCTTTATGGCGGGATTTCCGGTGGGCTATCTTGCCGGCACGGTTCTTATCGGGAAGGTGCGAATAAGCAATCGCCGCACTTCTATGCTTGGCGCGCTAATGGCAGGAGGATCGACTTATATCCTGCTGGCGTTTAATGGTAGTCTTGCAGCCGCAGTTGCGATTGAAGCAGCTGCCGGAGTTTTCATGGCATTTTTCAATATACAAAGTACGGTCATCTATCAGCAGACAGTACCTGACCATTTAAGAGGAAAAGTATTCTCGGCCAGGCTGTTCATCATCAGGGGGGCGATGCCTTTCGGAGTGCTTGCTGGAACACTATTAGGAAGCCTTTGGGGAGTCAGGCCCATGTTTATGCTTATTGGGACAGTGATAATTGCAGCTTCTGCAATGGGACTCCTTCATCCTTATTTTTCATTTTTAAATGAGCAGGGCGGTCATTGGGACATTGAATCTGAAACGGAAAAACAGGCACAAAGAGGATAACCCTGTACAAACCTGGGTGGAAATCTATTAATTAAGGTTTTCATATAAAAAGAGGAATTGATGGGCTGCTGAAAGAATTAAGAGGATGAAGAAAGCTGGGAAGATGATTTCAGAGCATATACGATGCCCATTGAAATATATATCTTGCAAAAAGGCAGACAAGTGAACTGCTGGCTTTAATCAAGTTTGGCAAAAGAGCATACAGCACGGGTGAAAAGAGGGGAAACGATGGAGATAAATATACATCTAATGTCTGAAGATGACATGGAGGACATCTTTATGTTTGAAAAAGAAAACCGCACCTATTTCGAAAAATCGGTTCCTCCGAGGCCTGCAGATTATTATTCATATGACACATTTCAGGAGTTAATGGGGCCGCTTCTCAATGAGCAAGAGAATAAGATATCTTTTTTTTATATTATCCGCTCTGCAAAAAGACAAATGGCAGGAAGGATCAATCTGACAGATATCGATCCTGATGCCGGAACAGCTAATATAGGTTACCGGATTGGAGAAAATTTTGCTGGGAGGCAGATTGCTTCATCCGCTTTGAGCCTCCTGCTTAAGGAAGAAATAGTAACGCAGAAGATAAAGGAGATCAAAGCTAAAACATCTTGGGATAATCCAGCCTCTCAAAAGGTGCTTTTGAGGAACGGATTTAAACAGACTGACAATGATAGCGAATTTATTTATTATTCATACTTGCTTACAAAGACGATCTAAAATCCTGCCGAAAGTATGGGGAGGTTCAGGAGCTTTTTAGCCTGTGAAATCAAATAAAAAGAAGACGGTGAACAAAGCACTCATTCAGGAGGCTCTTCTTCACCGTCTTTTTTTTCGTCTGGAGTATCAGGGTCTTCTTCTTCGCTGCCGGCAAATTCCTGTGGTGTGATGCCTCCTCCATAGGTTGCACCGATATTCATCTGGCCGCTGAGTTCCTTTACTCCCAGCTGATTGATATTATTGGTAAGTTCATATTTGTCGACTATGAATCTGTCAATATGGAATTCCTGAAAAATGACAGGCGGAGAGCACTTGGAATCCGTTTGGGAAGAGGATGCGTCTTTACGGGGGTCTTCTTTTGTGCCAGCATGCAAAGAAGAGATTTCCTGCCTCAGTTCTGAATTTTCTTTCTCCAGACGGAAGATGGCATTTTCAGTGTCCTGAAGGCGGTGCTCCAGGTTTTCAATCAGATGGATATAGCGGCCGAGTGCTTTATCAATCATTCTTTCAACGTCCTTATTTTCCAGAGCAGGGCCCGGACTTTGTCTTGTTTCAGCGGCGGGTGTCCGGGCTGTTAATTTCTTTTTCAGTGCGACCAGGCTTCCCAATTCTTTCTCGATGGTAAGGAAACGCCTGACATGGACATCGCATGTCCTGATTTTTTTAGAATCTTCTTCAAGGGAATCAATCCTTGATTCCAGTCTGGCCAGCCGGTCTCCGCCTTCTTTGCCAAGAAAATATTTAAAAGCCATATCTCACCACACCATTTAGTCCTTGGATTTCATTCAATTGGAATCTGTTCCTCTGGCTGGGAGATCTTCCCGTAGCTGATCTCCAGCAGGCCGTTAATGAATTTTGCTGAAAGTTTATTGTCATTGGGAATGGCCGGAAGCTTTACAGCTCTTTCAAAGTTCCCATGAAATCTTTCTTTTTGAATATTTTTTATACCGCTGTATGGTACGTAAATAGTTCCCCTGATGATCAGCCTGTCACCCTGGAGGAAGAGCTGGACATCCTCTCTTTGGATGCCTGGCAGACCGGCCAGCAGGATGATTTGTGTTTCTGTCTCATATATATCCACAAGCGGAAACTCGGCTGACTTCCGGTAGCCGGCTTCCCCCGGCTCGCCGGCAAAACTGTTGAAAGCCGCAGATTCCCCAAATTGTCCGCCTGGCCCCTGCTCAAAAACCTGGTTCCAGAAATCCCCGCCCTGTACCTTCTGGGCAAGCTCCATCCATTGCTTCATTTTATCAAGGTCCATCTTATCACCTGCTTTATAAGTTTCCAGGGATTATCGTCTATTATTAATCTTATTTTCAGATACGCTATTCATGCCAAAATGATGGAAAAGGGATAATCCAATAATGGATAAACTTGTTCATTTGAGCAAAAGATAGGATGAAATGCCATAAAAGATGAAGAGGAATAGCTATGGAAAAACAAACAGTATTCAGTGGTGATAGTGAAAAAGATGTAAAGTGGCTGGAGAACCAGCTTGGCTGCAGCTCTGACATCAGGATAAGGCGGATCATACCAGTTCACTTACAAATGAAAATGATTCTTGCCTATATCGATGGGATTGTGGATTCAGAAAAGATAGAAGAACAGTTCATAGCACCGCTGCTGGAAGCTGGCCGGGGGGAGTCTGGTGAAAGGCTAAACCAGTCACCCCAGTTTGTGAGCAGTATTCTTCATTCCGGGCAAGTGAAGGAATTGGACGACCCCCTGCAAGCATTAAAAGAAATGCTTGAAGGAAACAGTGTGCTGATTATTGAGGGATGGGATAAAGCTTATTCCCTTGATAGCTCCAAGTGGCCGGAACGGAGTCCTTCCGAACCCCAGGCACAGCGCACGCCAATAGGGCCGAGCATCTCTTTTACTGAATCTCTGACAAATAATCTGGCTTTGATCAGAAAGACCTTAAAGACACCCGAATTAAGGATTGACAAGGGACCTTTCAATCCAAAGATTATGACTCAGCTATCACTGATATATATAGAAGGAAAAGCAGATGAAGAGATTTTGGAGAATGTCAGGCAGTCGCTTTCAAAAGTTGAAATACCATTTATTTTAGATATCAATTATCTGGAAGAGGCGCTGACAGAAGGGACAAAAACCTTCTTTCCTTTGACTCTTTCGACTGACAGGCCAGATGTGGTCTGTGCGGAAGTGATGGAAGGGAGGATTGCCATCGCAGTGGACGGAACACCCTTCGTCACAACCCTGCCCGCAGTTCTTGTTCAGTTCTTTCAATCGCCTGATGATTATTACACCTTAAACAGAGGGTTCCAGATACGCAGGCTGGCCCGCATCTTTTTCTTCACACTGTCAGTGCTTTTGCCTGCATTATATATTTCCTTTACGGTCTACCATCCTGGCCTTGTCCCGACACAGCTGCTTATCGGCATCATTGCCCAGCGCGAATATGTACCGCTTCCGACAATTTTAGAAGTTTTGATTTTTTACTGGCTGATCCTGATCATATCTGAGGGCTCTTTACGGCTTCCCCAAGGGGTTGTCCTGACAGTAACGATATTTGCTTCTATTACTCTGGGCCAGCAGGCTGTTGAAGCGCAGCTGGTGCAGCCGACGTCGCTTGTTATATTGAGTGCTGCCTATGTAATGGCAAGTATATCGCCAATTTACACCCTTGTTACAGCGCAAAGGCGGCTGACGTTCCGGTTCATCCTGTTATCTTCATTTTTGGGGCTGTTCGGTGTGATTATCGGTTTCCTGGCACTGCTGCTGCATTTGTGCTCCTTAAGAAGCTTTATGGTTCCTTATTTATCACCATTGGCACCATTTAATCTGGCTGATCAGAAGGATGCATTATTCAGGGTGCCTATTCCGGAAATTGTAAAAACTGAAAAAGAGTTTACTAAAGAAGAAAAAATGAAACGGAAGTAATGTGATATGAAGATAAGCTGGAAGGAATTTATATTGTGGCCTGCAGTTATCATTGGTTTTTTCATTGTAGGAAAAAATGTGGAAAATTCGTTTTTGAAAAACCTGGCGATTGTATCAGCGATTGGTGTCGAAAAGGAAGAAGATTTATACAAGGTGACTATTCAGGTCATCAGCCCTACAGCCTCCCAAAAGGAAGCAACTGGTGATTTGGGCGCCGTGGTATATGAACAGACAGGAAGAACTTTTTCAGAAGCAGTGCGGCTTGCATCACAAAAAGTTTCACGTTATTTATTTCTTGATGATACGGAAGTTTTCATTATGGATGAAGAGCTGGCCAAGGAAAACGGCATTACGGAAGCTATCGATTTCCTTATAATGGAACCAAATGTCACCTCAAATTTGCAGGTGTTTATTAGCAAAGGCACCAAGCCGGGAGAAATTTTGAAGATTTTTACGCCAATCCAGAAGATTTCAGCCCGAAGGATCAAAGAAATCGCCCGCAATATAGGATCTGACCTTGGAACGGCAGTGCCCGTCTATCCTAATAAAATAAAAAATTATCTGCTGAATCAGACCACTGCCCAAATCAGCATTCCGTATCTGCAAGTCGAGGGAGATGCCAGCACGGGTATGAAGAAAGCCAATGTTGAAGAGTTTGATCCTCCTTCAAAAATCAAAATCGGAGGTATGGCCGTTTTCCGCAATGATAAACTTGAGGGGTTCCTTGATACTGAACAGAGTAAGATACTGCTGCTGCTGGAAAAAAAGCTGGAAAGGACCCTTTTTGAAGCAGGTTGTCCAAACGGAGAAGATGGTTTCACATCTATGTTGTCAGTTACTACAAACCAAAGCTCAAGCCGAATCCAGTCAAAGGGATACCTGAGTTTGATATCAGCCTCAAGCTTGAGGGGGAGGTGATTGAAACCAGCTGCAGCGCGGGTTTCACCCTTCCATCAAACAAGGAATATGAAGAAGTTTTTTCAACGGAGCTTAAAAAACAAGTTGAAGAGCTTATTAAACAAAGTCAAAAAGAAAATCTTGATTACATTGGATTTGGAAGAAGGCTTTATACAAGAAAACCGCAGCTTTGGTCAGAGATTGAAAATAAGTGGGGAACCGTTTATCCGGAAATGCGGACAAATATAGAAGTGGATGTGGTTATTACAGAATTCGGCGATGTTATGAAATTGCGCTGAGAAAGCAGGAAAGACATGGGCACAGTTAAAATTACAGTATTTCAAACTTTTGCGCTTCTGACCCTTTTTCTCCTTGGAAGTACAATAGTAGTGGGGCTGGGACTGGATTCAGAGGAAAATGCATGGCTGATCAATCTCTTTGCAATGATCGTGGGAATCGTATTGTTCTTCTTTTATATATTCATTCTCCATAAAGGCGGATGGGGGGATTTTGGGGGAATACTTGAGAAAGGATTCGGGAAAGCAGGCGGCAAAATCATCAGCGCCTTATATTCGATATATTTCTACTATATCGCTGCAAGAATTGTAAAAGACTTCTCCTATTTTATCAGCCAGACGCTTTTCTATAATATCCGGGACTGGATCATCTCAGCCATGCTCCTTATTTTAGCAGCATATGGGTCCAAGCTTGGACTGGAGGCGCTGGCACGCACTGCTGAAATCCTGCTGTTCATGACCATGCTGCTCGTTTTCTCTCTTATTGCCCTGGCGCTCATGTCCGACTTCTTTTCTATGGAAAATATTATGCCTTTATTTAATCCTGATGAAATTAAATGGGGCACTCTGCCTCAGCTGTTCACCTTCCCTTATGGAGAAATGGTTGTGTTCCTGCTTATTTTCGCTGCAGTCAATCAGCCGGAAAAACTTATTAGAAAAGGCTGGCTGGCTGTTATCGCAGCAGGTATAATCATTCTTATTCTTTCAGAGCTCATCATCGGCATTGTCGGGGCAAAAACAGCTGCCATATATACATATCCGCTCGTAAAATCGATTGAAATGATTGAGTATCTGGAGGTTATCCAGCATCTTGAGATTTTCTCTGTGTTCAGCTTTCTTTTTGTCGGTTTTATAAAAATCGGCATCTTTTTTGAGGCTGGTACAATGGCTTTTGCCAATGTTTTCAGGAAGCTGAAAAAAGAAAACATCATTTACCCCGCTGCATCAGGAGCTATGCTTGCAACACTGTATATGGCTGAAAATCTCCCGCAGCATTTGTTCTTAGGGCTGAAAGTTGTCCCTTATCTGGTCCATCTCCCTTTTCAGTTTCTGTTTCCAGGTATACTGGCCGTGCTCCTTGTTTTGAAAAAAAAGAGGAATCAGGCTTTCTAGCCGCCTCTGTTTAATGCGATAATGTACTCACTATTGCATAGGGGGAGTTCACATGGAAGTTAGAAAGCTGGTGAAAGAAGACGCAGAGGAATACAAAAAGCTGCGGCTTGAAGCGCTGCAAAATAAGCCGGAAGCATTCGCATCCAGCTATGAAGAGGAAGTTGGGAATAGTGCCGAATTTTACGCCAATCGTTTTGCTTTCGGGCACTCTGCAGAGTTCGGAGCCTTTGAAAAGGGCACTTTGTTAGGAACAGCAGCTCTTGTACAGGATACCAAATTAAAGCTTAAGCATCGGGCAATGTTTGCTGCGATGTATGTAAAGCCTGATTACAGGGGCATGGGAGCAGGCAGGAAGCTGCTCGAAGCAGCTCTTGCTGAAGCGCGTTCAGACCCGGGAATAGAACAGGTCACCCTCTCAGTTGAAAGCGGGAATGAGCCTGCCAAAAGGCTTTATGCCTCATTTGGCTTTACAGTATATGGCGTCGAGAAAAGGGCATTGAAAATTGGTGAAAACTATTATGACGAAGACCACATGATACTATATCTTAGTTGAGAAGGCGAAAGCCTTCTTTTTTGTGTGTTTTGAAATTTAAATTACTTCTGAAAGTAATTAATGGTTGCTTTATAACGTAATTTATATTACTTTTAGAACAGGAGGTGGAAAATTTGGAAAATTTAAGCCTGAATGTTGCCTTGCTCCGGAGAAAAGTTCCGAATTTGACTGCAGCTGCAAAGTCAGTCGGACTTCGTCCCGCCACAGTCTCCAATTTATGTACCGGAAAGATACCGGTAGGAAGGGCAGAAGTCAGGACAATTGCTGCGCTTGCTGAACTGGCAGAATGCAGCCTGGATGATTTAATCATTAGAGGGGAGAAGGCAGAGATGATTGAAACGAAGATCAAGGCGCTCGATCTGTTTGCACCACTGGCTAAAGGAGGGACGGCCGGTCTTGTCGCAAGGCCCGGAATGGGGCAGCTGGTCCTCCTGACAGAGATATTTTTCCGGCTGAAAAAGGAAGGCTACAAGACAATCCTGCTCATTCCCGAAGGGGAGTATCCAGAACTTCAGGATGTTCTGATGAACACGGATTTTACTGCTGCAACGATTGAGGAGGCATACCAGCTTCTCACAATCCATTCAAAAGATCAGGAAGTTCTGTTTGCAGCTGATAGAGCACATGTGGTCAATGGAACCATCCATGATTTGCAGGGCAGGCTTGATGCGGGCGGTATTGGCTCAGTAACAACCTTTCTCCTTGATTTGAAAGGGGAAGCAGTAGATGAAGAATTTCCTTACGGGCCGCTGGAAACATTATGGCAGTTTGATGCCGACCTTGCTGCCAGGCATTTATATCCTGCCGTAAATCCTATTTATTCTGCTTCTTCTGTCCTTGAGGGGGCATACCTGGATCAGGCCCATCTGACTATCCAGCAGAAGGCGCAAAAGCTTCTCCGCCGCTACAGGGAATTAAAGGCGCTTGTTCAAGCCGGGGGAATGAAGAGGCTTCCGCCTTCTGAAACACTGGGCTATCAGCGCGGTGCATTGCTTGAAGCCTATTTGACCCAGCCGTTTTATACAGCAGAAGAGTTTACAGGCCAAAAGGGCGAATCTGTACCGCTTCAGGAAAACCTTACTGACGTCCGAAAAATTCTGGATGGTGGAGCAGATGCTTATTCGGCAGATGAGCTCGCCTATATTGGAAGCCTGTCCAGCCACCAGGAGAAAGAATCATAAGAAAAAGCCTGCACCAGCAGGCTTTTTCTATATCACACTGTTTTTCACTGAGTTGGAATCATTCAGGTCAGGATCGGCAATCCAGGATATAGGGATATTCACAGGCGAGACATCGCCGTTTTGTTCGCCGAATCCCTGGTTTCTTTTATACGAGATGAACTGGTCGATAAATTGGTTCGGCCCCATATTCACAATAGAAGCATGGTCAAGCACATTGACCTTTAAGGCGAGAAGATTTACCACCATGGGGGCAAATATCATAAACATCACTCCCTACAGATTTGGTATTCTCGCAGAGTCAAAGGTAGAATTAGAGTCAAGCTGATCTCGGTCATCAACCATTCCCTTCGTGCCGATAAATCCGCTTGAATCCCCGAAGTTCTGTCCGTAGCCCTGATTTTTTTTATCCGAATTATGCCACTCGGCAAGAAGGTTCTGGCCGATATTGACAGCGGAAGCATTCTCGAAAGAATTGATCTTGATTGCGCAGATGTTGATATTGATAAATGGCGCAGGAGCCGGCAATTATATCTCCCCCTTTGTTTGCTTCTAAGTATATTCAGCTCTGCATAATTTATGATAAACCGGCATTGAGAGAAAAAGGGGGAAAAGCATGTTCTATCCTGCGCGTGTAACAATCGGCAAGACATCATTAAGAAGTTCTGATCATGGAAATGGCATAATTTTTGGCCAGAATATCATGGTTAATAAAGCGGTGAATGGAAAGAAAAACCAGGGGTTTGGCCAGCAGTCTGCTGACGGGGTTTTTATGGCCATGCCGGCAGGTGTAGTGTGGGATGGTGACCAGGAAGATAACACGAGCGTGAAAAACAACGTCTAGCTAAACCACAAAGGTCAACTGAATTTCAGAATAACCATCCAAACCGCCGCATACCTTTAATGTAAATACCTCCGAAAGCAAAAGCCCTGCTGCTAAAAGCACGGGGCTTTTGCTTTATGGTTCAAAACCAAGGAATTATTTGCTATAATGATGTTGAACGAAAATGATTATCATTATTGATGAGGTGCTTACTGTAATGAATATTGAACAATTGGTTACCACTAGAAGAACGATTAAAAAGTTTAAAGCAGATCCAGTGGATGAGGCGCTGTTCATGAAGTGGCTTCAAGCGGCCAGCCTTGCTCCCAACCATAAAATGACTGAGCCGTGGGATCTCATTTTTGCCGGCCCGGAAACACGCGGAAAGCTGAAGCATAAAACAGATTTCGGCGGGGCGCCGGAAGTAATGGCCGTCACGGTCAAGCATGGAAGAACAGAACTGGAGACAGTTGAGAATACAGCTGCCGTGGCATGCTTTATCCAGAACTTCATGCTGCAGGCATGGGATGAGGGAGTAGGGACCTTCTGGTGTTCTCTTGGTGCTTCAAAGGCTGCCAGGGAAGTGCTTGGTGTGGAAGAAGGAAACGAAGTGGCCGGCATCATCGCTTTTGGCTACCCGGAAGAAATCCCGGCTATCAAAGAGCGCATCAGCATAGAAGACAAGATTAAAAAGCTTCCATAATAATGGATAGAAGGACAGGGCGTTTGCCTGTCCTTTTTTATTTTACAAAATACCCGTCAAACTCCCTGAGAGAAAGCATAATCGCTCTATTGCCCCCATTTTTCGGCTATAATGAATCTAGCAGAAAATACAGGGGGCATTAAAAATAATGATACTAGTTGAATATAACCGGGGAAGGGAAGGATGATGGAGGACTTCTGGTCGCCCGTCCGGCTGTCGATTTCAGTAGCAGCCATTTCATTGGCCATAGTTTTTGCTGCAGGCATTCTTTTGGCAAGAGTGCTCGCATCAAAAAGATTTAAAGGAAAGCCGCTTATTGAAACCATCCTCCTCCTGCCACTCGTACTGCCGCCGTCGGTGGTCGGATTCCTGCTTATCATTATGTTTGGAAAGCAGTCGTTCTTCGGGAAAGCGATAGAAATCTTTTTTGGGCAGCCGGTCATATTTACATGGCTGGCTGCCGTGATCGCCTCCAGTGTTGTGGCTTTTCCGCTGATGTACCAGTCGGCAAAGACAGGGTTTGAAACAATAGAGAAGGAGATAGAAGATGCTTCAAGAGTCGATGGAGCTTCTGAGATGAAGGTTTTCCTTTTCATAGCACTGCCGCTGTCAGTCAAAGCGCTTGCCGCCGGGGCCATACTCAGCTTTGCTAGAGGCCTCGGGGAGTTTGGGGCTACACTCATGTTTGCCGGCAATATTCCTGGCAAAACGCAAACCATTCCGACGGCCATTTATTTTGCCATCGACTCAGGCAATATGGAGATGGCCTGGCTTTGGACGGCAGTCATGATCGGCATTTCCTTTATCATGCTTGCAGCAGTCAATGCTTTTAGCAAATAATCTTAAAAATTTCGGTTTACGAAACTTTTTTTGTGAGAAAACAGGGTTTTTGCTGTCCTGCCAAGAATATATTAATAAATCCAACAATCAGAGGAGGAAAGAGCATGACAGCAGAACAGTTTTTACAAAAGCAAAACGAAGCTTTGCAAAAGCTCCAGAAAAACCGTGCTGAAGCTTCGTGGAAGGCTTCCACAACAGGAGAAGATGAATGGAACAGGAAGACAGCCGAAGCGCAGACTGAGGTGAGCCTTTATTTATCAGACCCTGAAAGATTCAAAAAGGTAAAAGAATTGCTAGGCACTGAGGGGCTTGATCCTTTGGAACAAAGGCAGCTGCAGCTGCTGAAAAACAGCATGGTAAAAAATCAGCTGGACGCTGATGTTCTTAAGGAGCTGTCTGAAAAAAGTTCTGAATTAATAGGCGTTTTCAATACATACAGAGCAGAGCTGAATGGAAGGGAAGTATCGGAAAATGATATCAGAAAAATCCTTACGGACAGCAAAGACAGCGAACTTCGCGAGCAGGCCTGGCATGCAAGCAAAACAATAGGCAGCAAAGTCGAAAAGAAGCTCCTTGAGCTTGTGAAATTAAGGAACGAAACAGCCGTGAAGCTTGGGTACAGAAATTTTCATGAAATGAGTTTCGAGCTGCAGGAGCTTGACCGGGATGTTATTTTTGGCATCTTCAATGAGCTGAAAGAGATTTCGGATGAACCATTCGGCCAGCTCAAGCGGGAAATGGACGTGGAAATTGCAGAACGCCTCTCGATTTCAATTGATGAAATCAGGCCTTGGCATTATGCGGATCCATTTTTTCAGGAAGCGCCGCCTTCTAAAGCACTGAATTTGGATTCCTACTATGAAGGGAAAGATCTGGAGGAGCTGACGGCTGCTACATTTGCTTCCATGGGAATGGAAATAGGGGATATGCTGGAAAACAGCGACCTCTATCCAAGGGAAAAGAAAAATCAGCATGCATTCTGTACAGACATCGACAGGGAAGGGGACGTCAGGGTCCTGTGCAACAACAGCAGCAGCGACTACTGGTCAACCACCATGCTGCATGAGTTTGGGCATGCGGTATATTTCAAATATATTGACCGTGATCTCCCTTTCCTTCTCAGGGCCCCTGCACATACATTAACCACTGAAGCGATTGCGATGCTTTACGGACGGATGGGCCGTAATGCAGAGTGGCTGGGCAGATTCCTTGCTATAGATGGAAAGCAATTGGAAGAGCTTGCTGGCGAACTGAAATCCTCGCTCAGGAGACAGATGCTCATTTCGGCCCGCTGGTTCATCACTTTTTCGCTGTTTGAAAAAGAACTGTATGAAAACCCTGATCAGGACCTTAACCGCCTGTGGTGGAAAATCGTACAGGAAGTCCAATTCGTAAACCCACCGGAAAATCAGGATCTACCGCATTGGGCAGCTAAAATCCACTTTACTCTTGTGCCTGTATACTATCAAAATTACCTTCTGGGGGAACTTACAACTTCACAGCTGGAACAGCATATGAAGAAAAACCTGGAAAATGGCATAATTTCTAAAGAAGCAGGAAGCTATCTGCTTGAGGAATTCTTCAAGCCTGGTGCATCCTTCCACTGGAATGAAAAGATTGAAAAAGCAACCGGTGAAAAGCTCAACCCGCAGCATTTCATCGACCAGTTCGTCGGGAATCTGCAGCAGGCATAACAGGGAAAAGGCCGCTTTCTACATAGGAAGCGGCCTTTATAATAGAAAGGCAGGAAACTTTTCCATGAAAGTAAACGTCTATATAATACATGCATTTTGCAGGGGCAATAAGGGAGGAAACCCAGCAGGAGTGGTTCTTGACGCAGATGCCCTGAGCACCAGGCAAATGCAGAAAGCTGCCTCAATGGCGGGATTCCCGGAAACGGCGTTTGTCAGCCGTTCATCAGCAGGTAATGTATCCATAAGGTACTTTACGCCCGAGAAAGAAGTCGACCTTTGCGGACATGCTACTGTCGCTTCATTCCATCTGCTTGTGAAAGAAGGCAGGATAGCGCCTGGAAATCACATATTTGAATGCAATGCAGGCCTTCTTAAAGCAAGGACGAGAGATACAGGAGAAATTTTCCTTGAACAGCCTCTTCCGAAAATAGGGGAAACGCTTCCTGCAGAAGAGGCTGCAGCTTCCTTGGGAATCAGCTTGGATGATCTTGCTGAAGGTCTGCCGGTCCAAATTGTTTCAGCCGGGCTGCCGGATATCATGGTTCCCATCAGTTCCAGGGAGGTGCTGGATTCGATTCAGCCGGATTTCAGGCAAGTTGCCGAAATCAGCAGGAAGTACCAGGCAATAGGGTATCATCTGTTTGCTGTCAGCGGAGAAGAAGGGGCAGCGGCAGTATGCCGGAATCTTGCGCCTGCCGCCGGCATACCCGAGGAGAGCGCGACAGGTACGGCCAGCGGGGCTTTATGCGGCTATCTTTATTATCATAAAAGAATCCTTGCAGGCGAACATTTTTTTCACCAGGGAGATTCAATGGGTCTGCCTTCTATTATAAAAGCAAATCTATCAGCTGCAGATTCCGGAAAAATAGATAGGCTGGAAATTGGAGGGGCGGCGGAACTGAAAGAAATGATGGTTATCGATATATAGGTGCCATAATACAGAACATAAACATTTCGACAGCATCCAGTTAAGCCAGCATAAATAGATAACAATAGACGCCCATTCTGCTGCAGGTGCTTGATTGAGTGTCATAGTTTGTAAAGATAGCTCGCTATTTGTTCATATCTTTTATTCGGAAAATGGTTTAAGATAGAAATAAGTTAATAGACGGACTTTTTAGAAAAAACAGTAATGGTGTTGTCAGTCAAACTTCAGACTCAGAATGATAGATGGAGGGATATGAGTGAGTGCAAGCATCGCAGTAAAACTGATGGAAGACTATTCGAACTATGAAGACGAAACACTGGTTGTCCTTTTTCAGCATGGGGACGGGATGGCATCTGAGTACCTTATGAAAAAATACAGGCACTTTGTCAGGGCGAAAGCGAGCAAATTTTTTCTGATTGGCGGAGACAAGGATGATCTTTATCAGGAAGGGATGATCGGTCTATATAAAGCGATCCGCGATTTCAAAGAGGACAAGCTTGCTTCTTTCAAGGTATTCGCTGAGCTTTGCATCACAAGGCAGATCATCACCGCTGTGAAAACGGCGACGCGCCAGAAGCAGATGCCGCTGAACTCTTACATATCACTGGACAAGCCGATTTACGAAGACGAATCAAAGCATACACTTATGGATATCCTTCCGGGCACCATGGTCACAGATCCGGCCATTCTGATCGTAAACCAGGAGAACACGGCAGACATTGAAGAGAAAATCGCCGAGAAGCTGAGCGACCTGGAACGAAAAGTTCTTGATCTGTACGTTGCCGGCCACTCTTATATTGAAATTTCCGAGGAACTGGATACACATGTTAAATCCATCGACAACGCCCTTCAGCGCGTCAAACGAAAGCTTGACCGCTATCTTGAAAGACGTGAGCTGGTCATATGAGGAACGAGGAGCTCCCTTCGGGCAGGGGGGCTTTTTTCTTTGGTATCTGGTGAGGCAGATTCGGAGTCTGCAAGATTCCTGAAAAAAAGTAAGGATCATAAAAAAATGAAAAATCCCGGCAAACAGCCGGGATTTTCATCAATATTCTTCCCTTCGGACGGAAGGTTCATCTCCCGGCGTATCTCCGAGCTGGTTCCCCTCATGGGAGGGGCGAAGAAGTTCATCTTCTTCAATGGTGTTATCAACAAAAAGGACATACTGGCCGTCAAATACCTTTTGCGCAAATTCTTCTGCATCTTCGTCAGCTGCACCATAGCTGGCATATTCATCATTCGAATGGATCCCTGAGCTGGTTCCGGGATCTGCTCCTAAAAATAATGCTTTAGCAGAATCAAGAAAGCGCTGGTTTCCGAGCTCCTGTGAGCCGATGATTTTAGCGATGGCCCCGTATGTCTCTGCAAGTGCCTCGATATTGGATCCGTCCTTCGAAACGATCACCAGCTTTCTGCTGTTATAGCCATTGTCTTTTGCTGAAGCAAGTGCTTCCGTCAGCTCCTCGATGGTGTCATAGCCGCCAATTAGTTGATTATTCATATTTATTCTCCTCCAGTAGATTAATAGAATTACTCTACCATTCCCTTGTTTTCAGGGAAGGAAACGTTGGGCGGCTTTTCTGGCAATCCAGTATTTTTTGGGAAATGCCTGGTGCACCAGCTTAATCGGAAACCATTCTCTTAATGCTGCCCAAACTTATAGCCTCTGGAGGATGTCCCCTGCTTTATAATGCGATATAATAAAGACATCGTAAATAGGAGGAATCGACACATGCAGCCATTTGACAAAATTTCTTCGTATTTTAAAGAGCATGCACAATCACTTGCAGATGAATTGGTGGAAAGCATCATTCTGGAATTTGACTTTGAGGTGCCGAAGGAAGAAATACAGAATGCCAAAAAGACTTATGAATCTTTTATGAAGTTTATTGGGGAGTCCATTGTGTCCGAAACTGAGAAGATGCCTGACGGATTGCTGGATTGGAGCAAGGAAAATGGAGAGAGGCAGGCAAAAAACGGCGGCCGTATCTCTGACATCGTGATGCGCTATCCAGATTCCAGGCAAGTGTTTATCGACAAAGTGTCACGGATAGGGAAAGAATTTGATCTGGGCATGGATGAGGTTGTTCAGCTGATAAAAAAGGTCAATTTGATTCTGGATATAAGCATCAATGAAACGGTATTTGCTTTTGAACGATTTTCAGAATTCCTTCTGGAAAAAGCGCAGGATGAAGTCAATGAACTGACTGCACCTGTAGTTCCAATACAAGATGGCATCGCCGTCCTTCCGCTGATCGGCTCAATCGATTTCGACAGGGCCAAGCTTATTATGGAAAAAGTGGTACCGGAAATTAAGAATCTCCAGATTGACTGCCTGATCATGGACTTTTCCGGTATAGTCAATATAGATGCGCAAATCGCAAAGTATGTTTTTGATATCCGTAATGTGCTCCGTCTTGTGGGGGTTAATACAATAGCTTCCGGGGTCCGGCCGGATCTTGCACAGCAAGCTGTTGCAGAAGGAATCGATTTGACATCCGTTCCTACATTTGCAAATGTGAAACAGGCCATCGAAAGCCTTGTGGAAGAATGATCAAAGAAAAGGGTGAGCCGTCTTGGTTCACCCTTTTTATGTACAGCAATTATCAGGTTGTGCATCAGGGTTTTCTGTCAGAGGGACTTTAGACAGCTCAGTCAGTATGGTAGCCGCACCAATGATTTGATTAGTGCGGTCAAAAAGTGGATGTGCAAAAATCATATATATATAAAGATGCTGATCGGGAAGTGAAAAGGAGACTGTTTTCCGGATTGAAATCTGTTTTTCTATGACGGTTCTTTTCATCTGTGTATACATTTCTCCCCCTATTCCAAGACCAAGCTCATCATCCCGTTTGCCTATGAGAAATTCAGGGGGGAATGCCGGATGGTGATTGAAAATCCATGTGTATTTTAATTCCTTATCACAGTGGGTTACGATTATGGGTGCAGCCTCCAGTGCATAACGGAAGGGGCTTTCATCCTCCGCATTAAAGGCAGAAGAGTGGAAATTAAGGATCTGAGCTATATTTTGCCGTATTTCATCACTGGGATTCCTCACCCCGCTTTCAATTTGTGCATAATAAGCCCTGTCGATGAATGCCTTTTTTGCCACGGTCTCCTGGGTAAGCTTTCTAGCTTTTCTTAATTTTATAAGCCAATCGCGTTTATGTTGTTTATGCATGGCTCTAGGTTATCATGTATCACTGTGGATGGGCGTGGCTTTTGAGACACAAGGAGCTTATACCTGCATATCTGATGGGAAAAAGGGTAAAGAAGTGATTTTACTATACAGCAGGCATATTTTTTAGATGAATTAAGCAGAAGTTAGAGAAGTATGAATGAGGAAAGAAAGAGAGGGTATATATTTCTTATACATAATGAAAGTGATGTGATACTTTGCCAAGTTCAAAATGGTTTAAAATTGGCTACGGAATTATTATTGTGATGGTCATCATCTTCCTCGCAACAAAAATTGATTTTATTTTTACACCGATTGAAATTTTCTTTGAAACTTTATTTATGCCATTCCTTATTTCCGGGGTCCTTTATTATCTGCTGCGCCCGATTGTTTATTTCCTGAACAGGAAAAAAGTCCCTAAGGTTGTGTCCATACTCTTAATCTATCTTATTGTCATCGGCGGGGCCGCCGCCCTGGTCTACTTTGTGGGACCTGAGCTGCAGCGCCAGTTCAAAGATCTGATGGACAATTACCCGCAGTATATAGAAGGGCTTAGAAACAAAGCGGACGAGCTGCAAAACAGCGCTTGGTTCTCCCGTTTCCAGGAAAACGATTATATTACCTTCGACTACATTGCAGAACAGGTGAGCTCGTATTTCAAATCGAATTTCTCAGACCTGAGCTCCCGCCTGACGGGCGTATTCAGTATCGTCACGAGTGTAGTGACAGTGGTTGTGACTGTGCCTTTCATTGTATTTTATCTGCTGAAGGACAGTGAAGGGGCGTCAAAAGGCATGGTAAGATATTTGCCGTATTTTCAGGCTGCCGAGACAAGGAAAATCCTTAAGGATATGGACGAAGCACTCAGCTCCTATATCCAGGGGCAGGCAATCGTCAGCTTCATCGTCGGTGTTATGATGTATATCGGCTATCTGATCATAGGAATCAATTATTCTCTGATTCTGGCGATAGTGGCCATGTTAACAAACGTCATTCCTTTCTTGGGACCATTCCTTGCTCTTGTCCCGGCTGTCATCGTCGGCTTTACTATGTCGCCTTTTATGGCGCTGAAAGTCATTCTCGTTGTGATAGTGGTCCAGCAAATAGACGGAAATGTATCTTCCCCGCTCATCATGGGGAGAAAGCTGGATGTCCATCCGCTAACCATCATCCTGATCCTTTTGGTGGCGGGCAATCTTGCGGGACTGATCGGGATGATCGTCGCTGTTCCTGCCTATGCAATCATCAAGGTCATCATCAGCCATGCCTACAGGCTTTATACACTGAAGAAAGCTGACCGTGACCAGATTATCCAGGTTGAAGATTGATGGTTTCAATCATGCAGAATATCGGGAAAAGAATATTACAATCCATACAACAGGAGGATGCTGCATGAACCGCTATAAAATTGTATACAAAAACCGCGAGGACCAATTCATCAGTACCGAATTTTTTGCAGATTGCATTACAGACCTGATCCCGCAGCTTACCAATCTTGAGCGGAAATTCAAAATCGTAGAAGTGAAGAATATGATGTACGCACAAAGAAAATGAAAAAGCAGCGCTGAATGCCGGCGCTGCTTTTTCATGCATATCAGCAGGAAGGGAGCGCCTTGAAGTGTGCATCCGGAGGCTCCATTTAGACGTCTATGGGGAGAAATTCTAAGAAGGGCATGGAAAAAGAGGGGAAGAACCTGCTTCCCCTCTAAAACCTTTCATTTTTGGCACCATGGCTGAAAACAGGGAAAGAAAAATAAAAGGTGGTGCCCGCCCCGACTTTGCTTTCGACTTTGATTGTGCCCTTCATAGCTTTTACGATGCTGAAAACAACCATCATCCCCAGGCCGGTCCCTTTTGAGCCTTTGGTAGAATAATAAGGCTCGCCCAGCTTCTGAAGCTGTTCAGGGGTCATTCCGATGCCTGTGTCTTTTACAGATATGGATATATGGCTTTTCGTATAATTGGTCTCAACCATGAGATCGCCGCCTTTTGGCATTGCTTCAATGGCGTTTTTCAGGACATTGAGAAGTGACTGATGAAATTTCTGCCGGTCACCTTCTATGGAACCAAGGATGGCAAAATTGGCTGAGATCCTGACAGAATTCTGATTCGCGAGAGGTGTCAGAATGTTGATAACCTGTGTGATTTCTTTTTTTACGTTGATTTCCTCTATATAGTCGAGGGAAGGCTTGGTGAAAGTCAAATAGTCCTTTATGACCCTTTCTGCGGATTCAAGCTCGCCTTTAACGATATGAAGATACTCCCTTCTTTTTTCAAGAGGCTGAGGGTGCTCGATCAATAGCTGTACAAAGCCGGCAGCAGCTGTCAAAGGGTTGCGGATTTCATGTGAAATCGCGGCCCCCATCTGCTCCACTGCCTCCAGCTTTTCAGTTTTTATCAGTTTCTTCTTGAGCTCAAGATCCTTCCTGACATATTCAATGATATAGGAAATCATTGCGACCCCTACAGTCGGAACCGCCAGATGAGCGGCCCAGGCATCAAGCCTGCTTTCAGGGGAAGACCATATTTCCATGGCGATGACTGCCACTACGCTTAAAATAACAGTCAAAAGGACCGAAAAGGCAATCCTTTTTTGCGGGTGCTGTATTTTGAAATTTGGATAAATGCGCCACAGTAAAAATCCGAGCGGCACATACAAAAGAACATTGAGCCAGAAACCGGTGCCGATTCCATAGAACGAGCGGAAGACAATGGCAAGCACGCTGAGCCAAGGGCCAAGGCCGGCGTACAAGCCGCCGATCAAAACCGGTATGAGCCTCAGATCAAACTGGAAGTCGGAAGAGGATTTAAAGGAAAACTGCAGGCTCAGCCAAAGCATCAGTGATAGCCAGATTAAGGACGACAAGGGGGAAAAAGAAATCTTTTGCCTTCTTTCAGACCAAACCAATGAGAAAAATAAAAGAATGATAATCAACGCTAAATTGAAAAACAAGTGCCTGGTTATTTCCATTTATTTCACCGCATTTTTGTATGTATATAAAAATTTTATAATTTTTTGTCAAAAGAAACAATACAAATAGCATAATTTGACGAATATATTAATGTTTTCCAAAAAATAGTAATATAAGCACTGGCGCTATTTTCAATGAGAAAGCTTTTATTCCATGTCAGAAAGAGGATCTTGAAGTAGTCTGGTTAGTCTTAAAAGGGTCCTGATGCTGAAAAAGAAAGAAATCTGGAAAACTACTAAAAAAATGAACCTTTTTCCAGACTCTGCCGTATTATGGTTAGACACAGAATGATAGGAGGCGCAATTTTTGAATTCTATTTTGACTCTGAACAATGTTAAAAAGTCGATCAAAGGAAAAGAAATCATCAAAGGACTCAGTTTTTCTGTAAACGAAGGAGAGGTATTTGGCTTTCTTGGACCCAATGGAGCCGGTAAAACGACGACGATCCGGATGATTGTGGGCCTAATCGGGATTACGGAAGGAGACATTGTCGTCTGCGGGAACAGCATCCGCAAGGACTTTGCCGGTGCGGTAAGCCATATCGGCGCGATTGTCGAGAACCCGGAAATGTACAAGTTTCTGACAGGCTACCAGAACCTGATGCAATTTGCACGGATGCAGAAAAATGTTTCGAAAAAGAAGATTGACGAAGTGATTGGGCTCGTCGGTCTGCAGGACCGGATCCATGATAAGGTGCGCACCTATTCACTCGGGATGAGGCAGCGCCTCGGCCTGGCACAGTGCCTGCTTCATGACCCGAAGCTCCTGATTCTCGATGAGCCGACGAACGGCCTGGATCCTGCAGGGATACGGGAAATCAGGGACCATCTTAAGATGCTGACCCGGGAAAAAGGCATGAGTGTCATCGTATCGAGCCACCTCCTCTCAGAAATGGAAATGATGTGCGACCGGATTGCCATCATTCAGGATGGACAGCTTGTAGAAGTGCAGCAGGTGAATGATTTTGTAAAGACGGGAACGGTTTACGCTTTTGAAACAGGAGATCTCAGCCAGGCATTCAGCAGTCTGGAGGATAGATTTGGCGCAGTCCGGACAGCCGATGGATTTACTGCCGCCTGTACAAAAGACGAAGTGCCCGTGATCGTACAAAGCCTTGTTCAACAGGGAGTATCAGTCTATGGAGTGAAAGCTGCTTCGCAAACACTGGAAGACAGATTCCTCGAAGTGACGGCCGGGGGTGTCAAACATGGGTAATTTAATCAAAAATGAATGGATAAAACTCTTTCGCAGAACAGGTACACTTGTCATGGTGGGGCTTGTTATCCTTTTTACAATAGGATATGCCGGTTTCGAGAAATACGATGAATCAAAAAATGGCGGACAGGAACTGCAGGCTGACTGGAAGCAATCACTGGAACAGAGCATCAAGGATGACAAAACCCAGTTGGATGAGAACTTTAATTCCAATTTGGATATGTTCTATAAAAGGCAAATCGCCATTAAAGAATACCAGATCGAGAATGATTTACCGCCTCAAACGGAATATTCAGTATGGTCATTCGTGAATGATGCCCAGGCATTGATAACCTTTGCTGGTTTGTTCACCATCATTGTGGCAGCTGGGATTGTTGCTTCTGAATTTTCATGGGGAACGATAAAACTTCTCCTGATCCGCCCAATCAGCCGATCCAAGATCCTGCTTTCCAAATACATAACCGTCTTTATGTTCGGGCTGTTCATGCTGGCTTTGATATACGGGCTGGCCACATTGCTCGGTGTGATTCTGTTCGGGCTTCCGTCTGAACAAATACCTCATCTTGCCTACTCGAATGGGGAAGTGGTCGAAAGAGGAATCGCCGGCCATCTGGCAGTTTCCTATCTGCTGGCAAGTGTTGATGTTCTGATGGTCGCTACGATGGCCTTCATGATTTCTGCCGTTTTCCGCAACAGCTCGCTTGCCATCGGCCTTTCGCTGTTTCTTCTGTTTACAGGAGGCACGGCAACAGTTATTTTGGCAGGACTGTTCGATTGGGCAAAATATATTTTGTTTGCCAACACAAATCTTACCGTGTATTTTGACGGCGTCCCGCCAGTTGAAGGGATGACACTGACTTTTTCAGTGATCGTACTAATTGTGTATTTTATCATCTTTCAAGCCCTTGCATTCTGGCTGTTCAAGAAAAGGGATGTATCAGCCTAAGGAAGAAGCCGGACATTTTTGTCCGGCTTATTTAGTTAGCAGCTGGGTTGGTTAAGTTCTTAATGTTCAAAACGGGAGGGTGGTAGTTATGGGAACTAAGGCCGTCTAAATTGGAAAAAGAGAATCAGAGGGTGTTAGTACACCTGAAGCCACTCCTTCATTCAAACAACCTATAATATCAGAAAATATAGACAACATCAGACAAAAGTTATATTATACCAATTACCAAAGGAGGGGAAAAGATGGGAGAGTGTTTTATTTGTGATAAGCACCAGGGAAAAATCAAAACTTCAGGAAGTGTAATCTATGAGGATGAGTTTGTTTTTGTTGGACATATTGACGGAGGCGGAAAGCCCGTATATCTTGGACATTTGATGATTGACTTGAAAAGGCATGCACCGACGCTGGCGGATTTGACGATGGAGGAAGCTTCGGCTTTTGGTAAATCTATGGCGAGGATTAGCCGGGCCTTGAAGGAAAGCGAGGGAGCAGAGCATATTTATTCTCTTGTATCAGGTAACGCTGTTCCTCATTTGCATATGCATTTAGTGCCGCGCTACCCGGGCACCCCGGAAGAACATTGGGGGCCAATGGGTGTTTATGATTGGAAGCAGGCACCGATGGGAGACGAAGAAGAGGTCAGCCAAATCTGCCGCAAAATTAAGGCATACCTGGGGGAGCAGAAACATGATTGATATTTGCTGGAATGGGAAGCTTGCCCCTTATCTGGATAATCCAAGTGTCAAACAGCATGCCCATATCACGCTAGGGCGGTTTGGCGGAAATACAGAGGCAGGCCAATATAAAAATGAGGATGGCTGCCTTGTCTGGGCCGATGAAAACCGGGAATGGGAGTTTGCACTCATCCTCGATGCCCATGAATCGTCAGAAAGTGCAGAGCTTGTCCTGCAGCATATCCAATCTAAAAAGAAAGACATATTAGATATACTGGAACTCCCAGCAGATGCTGCAATACCTGGTGTGGAAAAATTTATATTGTCCTCCCTGGCTTCTGAAGAGTTCCGGTTGGAATGCAGCAAGGTAAAAGGGGAAACTGCCTGCCTGTTTGCTTTTCGGAAAGCTCAGTATCTTTGGTGGCTGTCTATTGGTGATTGTGTGCTTTTCCTCTTTCATCCGGAACTGGCGGCTATGGGGCAGCATCAGCTGAACCAGCGGCAATTTTTTGAATGGACAGGAAGGGCAAATGCTTTTGATCTGTCCGTTCCCTGTTATACAACAGGAAGGAGAGAACTAAGAGAAGGCGTAAATACCATCCTCCTTACGACCGATGGCCTCCTTGAATGCCCTGGAATGCCGTATGAAGACCCGGAAAAAATCATGGCTGCAATGAAGGAGGCTTCAGATGGGCAGGGTGTGAAGGAAATGCTGGATGTCATAAAGGCGCATCAAGTCCGTGACAGTACTACGATCATCTCCTGGGAAGCAAGTTCCTCCAGCAGGCCATTGATGCCGAAAAATATTACAAGCCAAGGATAAATTTCCGCAAGATGGGCAACATACAGGCGGAGGGCTGCCGATGGCCAAGTTAAAGCATATACAGCAGGATACCAATATTGAAAGCTATTATATAACTCTATGCGATGTTTATTTTTATCATATCCCCGGAGAATCCGATAAGGAAGAGCAGCGGCTGGAGGCTGCTGTTGAAACTTTATCGAGCTTGATTTTTCATGCCATCAGCATAGACGGGACAACCATCAGAGAAATGGATAACAGCCGCTATGAGAAAGAATATAAACGGTTTTATACTGATATCATGCGGGCGATCAGAGAATGTTCGCAGAACGAAGTGGACTTTGGCGAATTTCTCGAAATTTTGGATGAAATTATCAGCGCCGCCATTCTTCTTGCCAATGCATTTGAAAAAATCGATCAGGTAAAAGAAGAGGCCGCACAAGAAGAAGATGAAGAGGAAGAGGAATGACCGGTTCCGGATAGGGCCGGTTTAATTTTTGCGGGTAAATGTTTGAATTTTAAGAAAAATAATTGTAAAGACTTCTTTTCCTATGCTATCCTGTACTATAACAGATATAAAAAACAGCGTTGTGTAATAGAAAATAAAGGAGGATAAGGATGGCAAACTATCGAACAATAGGAAACTTGCAGGTGGATGAAGCTCTGCATCAATTTTTACAGAAGGAGGCTCTTCCCGGCAGCGGACTGGAAGAAAATGAATTCTGGAGTGGTTTTGAAAAGCTTATTGAAGACCTTACCCCGGAAAACAAGAAACTGCTGGCCAAAAGGGAGGAGCTGCAAAAGGAGCTTGATCAGTATCATTCAGAAAACCGCGACTTCCACTTTGAGAAGTATAAGCAGTTCCTCCAGGATACCGGCTATCTGCTGCCAGAGCCGGAAGACTTCCAGATTGGAACGGAAAATGTGGATGATGAGATCGCCCTTCAGGCAGGTCCGCAGCTGGTTGTGCCGGTCAATAACAGCAGATACAGCATCAATGCGGCCAATGCGAGGTGGGGAAGTTTGTATGATGCTCTGTACGGGACTGATGCCATCAGTGAAGAGGAAGGGGCAGAAAAGGGCAGCCAGTACAATCCGGTGCGCGGAAATAAAGTGATAGAATTCGCAAAGGAATTTCTTGATCAAGCAGCCGCGCTCGAAGGGGCTTCTCATCTGGAAGCTGTACGCTATTCAGTCAAGGACGGCAGGCTGGTCATCACTTTAAAAAATGGGTCATCCTCAAAACTTAAAGATCAAGAAGCATTTGTCGGTTACAGAGGAGATAATGACCATCCGGAAGCTGTTTTGCTGAAGCATCATGGACTTCATTTTGAGATTCAGATCGACCATGCTTCTGACATTGGAAAAAGTGACCCGGCAGGCATAAAAGACATTATGATGGAGGCCGCTGTTACAGTGATCATGGATTGCGAGGACTCAGTTGCGGCTGTTGATTCAGAAGACAAGGTGCTTGTCTACCGAAATTGGCTTGGGTTGATGAAAGGGGAACTCAGCGCAGATTTTCCAAAGGGCGGCAAGGTCGTATCAAGGAAACTGAACGGTGCCAGATACTACAATGATCCTGAAGGCAAGCCTTTTTCCCTGCCGGGCAGATCGCTTCTGTTTGTCCGCCATGTCGGCCATCTGATGACGACTCCCGCAATACTGGATCAGGAAGGTAATGAAATATACGAAGGAATACTTGATGCCGTCTTTACAAGCCTGGCAGGGAAGCATTCTCTTTTACACACAGAGGTAGCGGCTAACTCCAGGAAAGGCTCTATTTATATTGTGAAGCCTAAAATGCATGGGCCGGAGGAAGCTGCGTTTGCAGGCAGGCTTTTTGATAGGACTGAAGATCTGCTCGGACTTGAAAGAAATACCCTGAAAATCGGACTGATGGATGAAGAGCGGAGAACCTCCCTGAATTTAAAGAGGTGTGTAAAAGAAGTCAAAGACCGCATCGTGTTCATCAATACAGGCTTCCTTGACCGGACGGGGGACGAAATCCATTCCAGCATGGAAGCGGGACCGATGGTGAGGAAAGGGGAGATGAAGAAGTCCTCCTGGCTCCAGGCATATGAGGCTTCCAATGTTTCAACTGGTCTGGGAGCATGTTTTTCAGGCAGAGCGCAAATCGGCAAAGGCATGTGGGCCATGCCGGATAAAATGAAGGATATGCTTGAGCAGAAGGGTGCCCAGCTCATGACAGGGGCCAATACTGCCTGGGTGCCTTCACCATCAGCTGCAGTCCTCCATGCGCTGCATTACCATCAGATTGATGTGAGGGAAATCCAGCAGAAGGAGTTCAAGGACCCGTTAATGTATAGAGATGAAATGCTGTCAATACCGGTGGAAGCCAAAGGCTTTTGGTCACCTGAAGAGATCCGGGAAGAAATCGAAAACAATGCCCAGGGCATTCTTGGCTATGTGGTCCGCTGGGTGGAACAGGGCATCGGCTGCTCGAAAGTGCCGGATATTCATGATGTCGGCCTGATGGAGGACCGTGCTACCTTGAGGATATCAAGCCAGCATCTAGCCAATTGGCTCCACCACAATATAGCATCAAAGGAACAGGTGATGGATGCGCTCCATAAAATGGCGGTGATAGTAGATGCACAAAATGAGAATGAGCCGGACTATAAGAGGATGTCAGATAATTTCAGTTCATCCATCGCATTCCAGGCGGCCTGCGAGCTCATTTTTGAAGGAAAGAATCAGCCCAGCGGCTACACAGAACCTATTCTACATAGGCGGAGACTCGAAGCAAAATCGAAACAGGCTGTCAGGCAGTAAGGTGCTGGAAAAAGCAAATATGGTCAAGTCTGTGGGCAGCGCACGCCGCTGTCAGCATCTCTGGCTCTTCTATCAAGATGACAGAGGAAAGGCTGGAATGATTTAATGTGAATGTGATTGAAAAAGGTATATCGTAAGTGAGCTTGTTTATGAATATTGACGGTTTCGGATTCCCTCAGGTAAAATTTAGCTATTATTACAAAAATGAGGGGATTTTGTTGAAGCATTTGAAATTGTTATTATTATTGACAATCCTGATAATGATGAGCGCTGCCTGCTCCGGAACGGAGGAAACTGAGTCAGATTCAGAAATAAAGGCAGCAGCTCCAGAAAAAAATCCAATAGAGGAGGTGGATGCTGCAGGGGAGGAAACAGATGCTGAAGAGGCTGCAGCAAAGGAAAGCTTTATCGCCAACGGAAAGGAATGGCAGCTCGGGTTTTCAGATTCTCAGAACGGGCTCTTTCAGGAATATGTCCTTGCCGGGGAAACAGTCGACAACTGGTCTGAGCTGATCACGGTCCACCGCTACAGCAATCCGAATGGGGTGCCGGTGCAGGCATATGCTGCTCAATTCAAAAATTCTCTTGAGCAGTCAGTATCCGGCGACCTTCACTTTGAGGTTCTAAGAGAGGATGCTAATAATCTTTATTATGAATTTCAGCTGACCGATGACCCTGCCCATCCAGACCAATATGAAACAGCTAGGATTCAAAGCGAAGGCGGGGAGATTTGGTTCCTGCATTATGCCATTAAGGCTGCCGAGATAGAAAATGGCGAAAAAGACGCCTGGATGAATACCCTATCAACAGATGATTTGAAAAGCTGGGTAAAATAAAAAAACGAAGCAGCAATGCTTCGTTTTTTTTGTATACAGATTATTTATAAAAAACCTTATCTGTATTATATTTGGCCTGGAGAGTATTGATGATATAAGTTTCATAAATTTCCCTCTCCATCGGGTCTTCTACATAAATCAAGGCAATTTTGTATACATCATGGCGAACATCCTTGATCGGTGAAACAGTATCTTCAAAATGCTTCTTTACGCGCTGCCTCAGCTTGCGGGCTTTTCCTACGAACATCAGATCCTCATTAGAATCAAGGAACAGGATCAGGCCGCCCTTATCGCGGGGGATGCGGTGATAATCCGTAAAGCCGTAGAGATTGCTCAGTACGGATGATGTCTGTTCGTCGGCATGCTTGTTTTTAGTCAGAGTCAAATCCGGATTTGGAATTTCAATTTTTATCATCTTCAGTCACTTCCTTTTCTTTAACTTGTAAATGGTATCATACCGGAAGCCTGATATCCACTATATCCTGATTATTTTACCCTTATATGGAGGAGAAACAAGGTTTTTTGGATTTTTCTCTTATTAAAATGTCACAGATTTACCTTACAGGCGACTAAGTTTATAGAACATATAAAGCAGGTGAGCGTGTGGGATATCAAATGCACAGGCTGATCCTTGAATGGTTTAGCCTTAGGATCAAGCGCTTTCCGTTTTAATGGCAGCAGCAATCCGGTTTGATTGTAATACTTACAATACATGATTCAATATAGCAGATAAGAATAAATGCAGGTTATTGCCTAAAATTTATCAATCTCGGAAGCCCCGGCATGACTGGCTTTTGGGGCTTTTTGCATGTGGTCTATAACTGGTATAGGTGCCTGTCACCTAATAAATGACAAATATTGTAGTTTTCATTCGTGTAATAAGGGTAAAGAGTATTAAATAATTCAAATCTTAAGAGGGCGATTATGAACAGCATAGAATACTACATTTTCTTAGACGAAATCCAACGGATGAAAAAAGAATACGAGAGATGTAAAGATAAAGCCTTAAAAGTTGAAATTGTTAAGGATATTGAGCTGTTGCAGACTGCGATCAGCTGCGTAAGATAAAATGAAATCGTCTAAACCATGAGTTAGGCGATTTTTTGTTTTTTAAGCCGGCATAGCGCCGGCCTTTATTATGCATCAAAGAAATACTGATAAAAAAGGACATCCTGCCATTCCCCGAATTTAAAGCCAACTTCTTTAAAGATGCCGATATAGCGGAAACCTAATCTTTCATGAAGCTTGACACTTGCTGCATTACCGGCGGTGAGTCCGCTGATAATGGTATGATAGCCAAGGCTGGCTGCGCGGGAGAGCATATCCTCTGCCAGACTTGTCCCGATTCCTTTTCCCCTGAAGCGTGAAGATATGTAGACAGAAAGCTCTGCTGTTTTTTCGTATGCCTGCTTGTCGCGGAAGGGTCCGATTGAGCAGTAGCCGGCAATCTGGCCTTCTTCCACTGCAACCGTCAGCGGATATTTGCCGCCGTATTTTTCAAACCAGGCTTTCCGCTCTTCCAGACTTTGTTCTTCAAGGTCAAAAGTCGCCGTCAAAGTGCGGATTGCTTCATTATAAATATCGAGAATGTCCGGCAAATCTTCTTTTGCTGCTTCGCGGATTATCATTTCATCATCCCTCCTGGTACTTATTTTAAAAGAGCAGAAGATGGAGGGGAAGTTAATTGTCTTATAACCTGACAATGAAACGTCTGGGGAGTGTATCCGTTTTAGCAATCCTGCATCACGGAAAAGAAGCTGCTTGCAGAGGCAAGCAGCTATTTTTGCTATTCCTTCAGCTGATCCACCGTTCCTTCATTATAATCATCCCCGACTTGTTCATGGGTTTCAGCGAGACCCTGCTCCAGCTGGGAGTTCCCTTCATAATCGGATGGAGTGAAGTATCTGGCAGCAATTTGCGTTGTATCAGGCTGGTTTTGCTTATCTTTTTTCAATCGTTCCGCCTCCTTTCATCCATAGTATAAGTCAATCAAAGCAGATTATTTGGTTAGTGGGAATGTACATAATTGGAATCAGGAACGGGGAAATTACAGGGGAGGAGGTGAACCTCGTGGCTAAAAATCAAAAGGGTGAAGACCGTACGAACGATCTTGGAAGATACGCCGGAATATCCAAGGAATATGACTTTGAAACAGGAGCGCTTAATACAGCGGTACCGCAAAGCCAAAAGAAGAGTGACCAAAAGAAATAACACTTTAACATAAAGGGATTTGTCTTCGAGGTGCGTGGCAGCTGGGACCGCTGTTTTTATTTATGCAGAGATAGTGGCTGCAGCGGAGCAGGGTAGGACCGCTATTTTTGATTTTTGCTGAAATAGTGGTTCCAGCGGAGCAGGGTAGGACCGCTATTTTTGTTTTTGGATGAAATAGTGGTTCCAGCAGAGCAGTGTAGGACCACTATTTTTGTTTTTAGCTGAAATAGTGGTTCCAGCGGAGCAGGGTAGGACCACTATTTTTGTTTTTTTTCGAAATAGTGGTTCCAGCAGAGTTGGGTAGGACCGCTATTTTTGTTTTTGGATGAAATAGTGGTTCCAGCGGAGCAGGGTAGGACCACTATTTTTGTTTTTGGATGAAATAGTGGTCCCAGCAGAGCAGGGTAGGACCGCTATTTTTGTTTTTTGCTGAAATAGTGGTTCCAGCAGAGCAGGGTAGGACCGCTATTTTTGTTTTTGGATGAAATAGTGGTCTCAGCTTCATTTCCTGCTGCTTCTATCCAGCTTATTATTTTACATAAATTTTGACCCTGCTTATATTTAAAGCTGTTCTTCTGGAAAGCCGATTCAGTTTCATGATCTTATGGACTTGCTCAATGACCTTTGATGCCTATTTCCGCCATTGCTATAACCGCCGCCTAGGATTGATCCTTAATAGGCTGGCATTAAGCTAAGAGCTTCATTTTCAATCGGCTGATTCAGCCAGGTGAAAATACTCACGGTCAAAGATCCGGTAATAGATTGACGCTGGTATTTTATCATAGTACGGCTGAACACTGGATATCACTTCCTTCTGTGTCCGATGGGCAAGAAGGACTTTTTTGCGTGCGGATGCTTCGGTCGCCATTGGAAAAGCGATATCAGGCTCAGGAAGCCCCTTGCTTGCATCTTGTGGATACTTCTCCTTGAAAGTTGGAGAGAGTTTAAGGGCTACCTTAATCATAGGCTCGGGCAGGGTGACCATATAATGCCTCTTAACAGGGGAGTTTCCTTTCAAAAGCTCTTCTTTTGCCACTTCCCGCACCAGCTTCCCCATGGCCGCATGATCCGGGTGCCCGTATAAGCCAATCACATCATCATAAGATATTAATACTGTGGGCTTAACATCGGCGATCAAGTCTCTGATCACCTGTTTAATTTCCTCGCCATCCACACCTTCTAATCCTCCATCAGGAAAGCCAAACAGGTCAAGCCGGTCTGACCCAATGATTTCGGCCGATTTCTCCATTTCCTTTGAGCGTTCAGCCCCAAGTTTATCCCTTGGGACAACCCCTCCATCAGGACCTGCTTCACCCCTGGTAAATACAGCCAGGGCGGTATATACATCCTTCTGTTTCCCCAGCTTAGAATAAGTTCCGCTCACCATAATTTCATCATCCGGATGTGCAAACAGGGAAAGCACTCTTTTTGGCTCATTCTTCGGGAAAAGTTCCTGAGAAACAGGTACCTCCCCGTCATTTACATAATAATTGGCGTAAATGATTGCAGAAACAGAACCGAGCAATAGAAAGACGAAAAGAATAACAGTAATAACTGCAAACCATTTAAGTCTTCTTCTTTTCATACCAGACCACCCTCATCATCATGCTAGTCCAGTATATGAGGCCAGAATAAAAGAGATGCGCAGGAATAAAGGAAAATAGTCCTCATTCTCTCAAGTTCTATAAAATGCGGTGAATAAGATGTAAAAAGGAGACGCCAAATGCATCTCCTTTTTACATCTTTATATACTTTTCTTCATTCCGCACTCCCGGCATTCGCGGAGAAAAATAAAGTCTTTTACGGAACTTTTAAACAAAGTATTGTCACAATTATCGCATCTCCCGCTTTTAACATCAGGATAATCTTTGTAGTCATACACAATGCTTGTGTCAAAACCTTTGAATTCATTTGTTTCGGACATTTTCATTCACCTGCAACTAGAGTTTATCTTTTTATCATAGCAAATTTGCTGGGTTTTCGGTAGGTGGATTAATAATGTATTCTGTTATACTGCTCACTAAGAGTCTTCCAGGCGGGAATCTGCTTATTTCTTAACATTCAGTCATATACATTTTATTGGAGCAGTTCACTGGCATACAGTATAGTTTAGAAATTTATTTATACATGAAATATTCTACAAATTTAAGTTGATTAAATGAACAAAGTATAATAAAATAACTTACAGCATTAATCATACTATTTGCATAGGAATTAAAGAGTTTAAAATGATTTTAGACTTTCTTGTCAGAAGGATGTGGAGTTATTGAATCCTGAATCAATAATATTTGCTGAAAATATATCTAAAAGCTTTCAAAGTAAAAAGAAGCGATTAACTGTAATGGAGAATATCTCACTGCAAATTAAACAGGGGGAAATCATTTCTATATTGGGAGAAAGCGGCTGCGGCAAAAGTACACTGCTCAACATTCTTGGCGGATTCGAAAAACCTGACGCTGGTTCTGTTTTATTAGATGGAAAAGAAGTGCAAAAGCCTACAAGAGACTGCATCATGCTTTTTCAATATTATGCTTTGCTGCCATGGCGATCCATTCTTAAAAATGTGGAATTGGGGCTGGAGGGATTAAAAATTAATCCGGCAGAACGGAAAGAACGTGCCATGCATTATCTTGCTTTGGTAGGTCTGGCTGACAAAGCAGAGATGTTCCCTCATGAAATGTCAGGCGGCATGCAGCAAAGGGTAGCAATCGCAAGAGCACTGTCACTGCAGCCGACGGTTATTTTAATGGATGAGCCATTTGCGGCATTGGACACTTTTAACCGATATTATCTGCAGGATGAGCTATTAAGTATCCAAACTAGGGAAGAAACGTCCATCGTACTTGTAACGCATGATATAGATGAAGCCATTTATTTATCAGACAGAGTTTTTATTATGCATCCGTCACCTGGAAGAATCCACAAAGAAATAAAAATTGACCTTTCAAAACCGAGAGATCGCAGCCACAGCGATTTTCAGCATTATAGAAAACTCATTTTCAATGAATTTCACTTTAATAAAAAGGTTTCACCCATAGAGTTTAATATTTAATTAATTACACTAAAGGAGAATGATAGATAAATGAAAAGAAAATCAATTTTGCTGCTGGCACTATCTGTCTTGCTATTATTCAATCTGGCTGCATGCAGTTCATCAGAGAATGCTCAAACAGGTGAAGGCGAAAAGCGTACTGTCAAAATAGGGTATCTGCCCATCACCCATGCAGTGCCGCTGTATATTGAAAAAGAAATGGAAGAATATAAGAATTTTGATTTGGAGCTTGTAAAATTTGGTTCATGGCCTGAACTGATGGATGCCCTGAATACTGGAAGAATAGATGGTGCGTCTGTTCTGGTTACACTCGCTATGAAAGCAAAGGAGCAGGGGATTGATCTAAAAGCTGTGGCACTGGGCCATCGTGACGGCAATGTACTCGTTACAGCAAATGATATTAATAGTGTTGAAGATTTAAAAGGGAAATCCTTTGGTATACCTCACAAATTTTCTACTCATAACATCCTTTTGTACCAGATGCTTAAACAAAACGGACTGCAGTATGAAGACGTAAAGGCAGTAGAATTGCCGCCTTCAGAAATGCCGGCCGCATTATCTGAAGGCCGTATTGCAGGTTATGTTGTGGCAGAGCCGTTTGGTGCTATCTCGGTCTCTATCAATAAAGGCAAAGTACTGTATCAGGACCAGGAGATATGGAAGGACTCCATTGATTGCACACTTGTTCTGCGCAATGACTTTATTACAAAGGATAACGATATTGCACAGGAATTCGTGAATGCTTATGTAAAGGCTGGAGAAGCCGCAGAAAAGAAGGATGAGCATACCTTCGAGATGTCATCGAAGTACATGAAGGCTGATGAGAAGGTTATGGATCTCTCTTTCCAATGGATATCTTATGACAATCTAAAGCTGAATGAAAAGGATTATGAAGAATTGAGCAAGAACCTGAAAGAAATGGGATTGCTGGAAAACCCTCCTGCATATAAGGATTTCGTGGATAATACACTGATTGAAAAGGCGCAGTAAACATGAAAAGCTATCGAAACCTACTAAATGTGGCTGCAGGCTTTATATTGCTTATTGCTGTGTGGCAGGCAGCCATTGTTATTGGAAAATACGATTCAGTCCTCTTCCCAAGCCCTATCCAGGTATGGGAAGGAATACTTTCTTTAATAAAGGAAGGGACCCTGATTGAACATTTCAGGGTGAGTATCGTCCGCTTTGCTGCAGGATATTTGCTTGCTGTAATCTCGGCTATTCTGCTCGGTCTTATTTTAGGCAGGCTTCCTCTATTATGGGGAATCATAGACCCTGTGGTACAGGTTCTGAGACCTGTATCGCCTATAGCATGGTCCCCGTTCATTGTTCTTTGGTTCGGTATTGGAGATATCCCTGCTATTGTCATTATTTTTATTGCGGCATTCTTTCCGGTCTTGCTTTCAACTGTTTCAGCAGTCCGGAAAGTCGACAATGTTTATTTAAAGGTTGCTGAAAACTTAGAGATAAAAGGGTTCGAACTGCTTCGGAAAATTATTTTTCCAGCTGCTTTCCCCTACATTGCGAACGGTCTGCATATTGCTGTAGGTACCGCCTGGATTTTTCTGGTGGCAGGAGAAATGGTAGGTGCTCAATCAGGGCTCGGCTACCTTATCGTCGACTCACGAAATTCAATGAGGCTGGACCTGGTTATGGCAGGAATTCTTTTTATAGGTGTTTCCGGACTTTTGCTTGATAAAGCGATTGGCCTATTTGAAAAATGGATCAACAGGCATTGGGGAAGGACAGATATGTAGGAAAAAAAGACAGGGAGCTTTTTATATGCTCTCTGTCTTATAAAGCTTAGACCTCTGCTGTATCTAGCTCAACTACTTCAAGCTCGCTGACATTCTTATCACAGTGAGGGCAATAGTACGCCAGTTCCACCTCTGTCTTGCATTCTGCATGAATAAGCTTCTTGTAGCACTTTTCCAGGTTGTTCCTCCCCCATAGGATAATGGCGTTAAAGACACCTTCAAGCTCCTTGCCGCTTGGTGTGAGCTTGTACTCATATCTCGGGGGATGGACGGAGTACATTTCTGATTCAATCAATCCTGCCTTCTCCAAAAATTTTAACCGGTCTGAAAGAAGATTAGAGGAAATACCCTTAAGCTCCTTTTTTATCTCGTTAAAAGTTGTCCTGCCAGTAAGGATTTCATGGACAACAAGAAGGGTCCACCTATCCCCGATGATGTTCAGCGTCTGCGCAATATTGCAGGGCAGATTGTATTTATTTTCTCTCATTAGCAGCCTCCATTAGTTCATTAACTAAATCATAACAAATTAGCAAAATTAATGCTACTTAGTTGTTTTTTTGAACTTACTATAATAAACTTACTTTATAAATATTTTATTCCCAAAGAGGAGGAATTTACGTGAATCTTTATTTAGTAGAATCAATTCTTAATAGTGCAGTGAAAGAAAAGGCAGCTTTTGAAGGGAAAATCGAAGAGATTCGATCAGGTCTCAAGGATAGTAGTTCATCCCTTATTGAAGTACAGGTTGCCAAAGATTTTTCCAGAGCTTTCTTTATTATTGAGAGTGACAGCAGGAACAGTGTAAACGAAACATTAAGGAGCATTGAAGTGCCTGTATCGCTGATCAAGCCGGTCCGTCTTGTCGGCCAGGAACTGGATACAATAAAGGTAAAGGCAGAGAATGTAAATTATCTGGTGGAATGGAATTTGCCTGAAAACCTTACAATGGATGCCTACTTAGAAAGAAAATCCAAGAACTCTGTACATTATGCTGAAGTTCCAGATGTTAAGTTCTCAAGAACGTATGTATGTGAAGACATGACTAAATGCTTGTGCTTCTACGATTCACCAGATGAATCAACTGTTAAAAAGGCCCGTGAAGCAGTAAAAGCTCCAATCGACACGATCACTGAATTATCTTAATACATTTGATGCCTCCTGATAAGGGAGGTATTTCTTTCTAAAGGAACTGTTCTTAAAACAAGCCAGGAGGGTACCAATAAATTGGATAGAATAGAAGAATTGCAGGATATGCTTCAAAGTCAGCTTAAGCCCCTGGTCAAAAAGATTGACGCTGAAGCTTATTATCCTGAGGAATATTTAAGAAGCCTAGGGAGAGACGGCTATCTGACCTCCGAATCTATGGAAGAAAGTGAATATCTATTAAGGGAAGTTCAGGTAGTGGAAGAGACATCTAAAGTCTGTATGACGACAGGCTTCAATCTGTGGTGTGAATTGGCCGCCCTGACCTATATCCGAAAAAGTAGCAATGAGTATTTAAAGAAGGAAATCCTTCCCCAGCTTGAAGGCGGTAAACTGCTTGCCGGTACAGGTCTTTCCAATCCAATGAAGTATTATGCAGGACTTGAAAGCCTCCACTTGAAAGCAAAAAGAACGGAAGAGGGGTATGTACTTAACGGTATACTGCCTTCAGTATCAAATCTCGGCCCTGACCACTGGTTTGGCGTGGTTGCAGAAACAGAAGGTAACAGCCGGGTAATGGCCCTTGTTCCATGCAAGGCTGAGGGGCTTACTTTGAAAGCAAAACTTGAATATCTCGGCATAAACGGGAGCGCCACTTACTCTTGTGATTTTAAAGATGTCTTTATTCCCGCTGAATGGGTTATTTCTGAGCAAGCAGACGAATTTATTCCTCAAATCAGGCCGGCTTTTGTTATTTATCAAATTCCGCTGGGCTTTGGGGTCACCGAGGCATCCATTAATTCTATCCGCCAGGTCTGCAATAAGCAGGGAGGCTGCAATTCTTTCCTTCCAGTCCAGCCGGAAGAATTGGAAGAGGAACTTAAGAGCATAAGGGCAGAACTTTATAAAGTTTGCGTTTCCGGCCCGGAAACCCGCTGGAAAGAAATTCTTGAACTTCGGCTGAGAACTGTATACATGACAACCAAAGCAGTTCATGCCTGTATGCTGCATCAAGGTGGAGCGGGATACTTGCAAAACAGCGCCCCTTCAAGAAGATTGCGTGAATCTTATTTCCTGGTGAATCTAACGCCGACTGTTAAGCATCTAGAGAAAATGATTAGAAACCTATAAAAACATATCCCCCTTATATCCAGGGGGATTTTTAATATACTGCTTCTTGTCCCCTGGAAATGAATACGATTAGAATAACATTAATGAAAAGAAACCGACCTGATTATAACTTGGCTGTGGTCTCTTTTTAAGCTTCCCTAACACCCATCCGCTCTCTCCTAAACCCATACCAAACCAAAAAAGAACCGCCAATCACAAACAACGGCTCAAGCCAGTTGGCTTCAGGCCCGTTAGTGATCCGGTGGAGCTGGAAGATCCAGTGAAATACAGCGATGTCAAAGCTAAGAAACAGACCTGTCGCAGCTGTGAATCCATTGAAAAAGGCAGCAGAAAATAAGCGGCGGAAGATAAACATTAATATACCGAGTACCACAACGCCAAAAAATACAGCCGCGATCCGTTCGAAACTGCTTTCTGCCTTCAGGCCATACGCAAATGCGTCAATCAGGTGGAATAAGTTATCAGCCACAATAACTCCAAGAATAATGCCAAGCAATCTCACAAAAACACTCCTTCCTAAGAACCAGAAAATTCTATTGTACTATTTATTTTGATAAAGAGTAAGACTTCCTCCAACTCCCACTAGGACAGAAAGCACAAGCCCCTTATACTGAATAGATAGGAGGAGATGAGCGAATGCTGTTATATTTTATAATGATCATTTCTGTCTACCTTGTTTTTACACTGATTAAAGCAAATAAGAATACAAGTAAAGTAGCTGTCAGAACTATCCCGGTCGAACGGCCTGATATTGTGCTTGGCGGAAATAACATAAAAATCCTTCATTTATCAGATCTTCATCTTGAGAATATCTCTATTAGTCCGAAAGAACTTTATAGCCTGATAGACAGAAAGAATATTGATCTTATTGCCCTGACAGGGGATTTCATGGATCGAAAAAGGAGCTTGCCGAAACTGGCTCCTTATCTCCAAATGCTGAATAAACTGGAGCCCCGTTATGGCATGTACGCCGTTTTTGGCAATCATGATTATGTCCTGAAGGGAAAGAATTTTGCGGCTCTGAAGAAAGTTCTTGAGGAAAATGGGTGCAGGACACTGCAGAATGAGCATGCTGTCATTGATATTAATGGAGAAAAGTTAAATATCATTGGAATTGATAATTACAGCACCAACCATCATGATGTGGCCAGATCTTACCTTGGTGTAGAAAAGGGGTATAATCTGGTCCTCACCCATGATCCGAATATAGTGCTTGAGATGAAGGGATATAAGTATGATTATCTTTTATCCGGCCATTTCCACGGCGGCCAGATCCACTGGCCGAAGCCTTATCACCTGGCTAAGATGGGGAAACTTGTGCGCATGAATATGGTCAAAGGACTGCATTATCACCACGGAATGCCTTTCTATATCAGCGAGGGGCTGGGGCAGACCGGGGTTAATATCCGCATCGGCAGCCGGCCGGAAATCACTTTTCATGAAATTGTATAAGTAGGAGGGCGCATGAGGAATCATGCGTCTTTTTTGCTGTATTATGTAGGGGGTAAATTTGTTCATACTGGTGACGTGAGGTACTCAATCTCCAATAGCTTTAGGTAGAGTACTTAATAACAGAGACATGAGGCATTCTAAGACTAATAGAAATAGAGTAGAGTGATTCAAAACAAAGATATGAGGTACTCTAAAATTGAAAGTTACCATGAAGAGTGCTTCATATCAAAGACGTGAGGCACTCTAAGACTATTAAAACCGTATTAGAATGCTTCATAACAGAGACATGAGGCACTCTAAGACTAATAGAACCAGAGTAGAGTGATTCAAAACAGAGATATGAGGCACTCTAAACTGATTCTCCCCTTGTAGAGTGTCACAAAACTTCCCGCTGTGCACCTCAGCCCCTCACACTCCCCATCCATCCATATTCCATCCGCCGGTAAGCCCCCGGCGCCCTGCCATATTTTTTCCTGAACACGCGGTGAAAATAGGGATAGGTTCCGAAGCCGCAGTCTTCCGCAATCTGCTCCAGTGTCATCGAGGTATATTTCATCCTTTCTTCTGCTGCAGCGAGCCTGATTTCCGTTGCATATTCCATGATGGTTTTCCCGGTGCTCTCCTTGAATAGGTGGACGGCCCGCGAGACGCTGAGTCCGGCATGGACAGCTGCTTCTTCTACTTTAAAAGAGGATAAGGAATGTTCTTCAATGAAACGGAGCAGCCTCGTAACTGCATAAGGTCTGTGCGAGGAAAGAGACGTTTCCTTCAGCGATCTCTCAAGCAAGATGCAAAGCGAGCGCAGAAGATAGTCGGACAGCTCATTATAATCTGCCTTCGAAGGCCGCCTTAATTCAATGATCAGATGCCTCCAGAGGGAAAGCAGCCGCTCATCAGCATCAATCCGTGCTATATCTGGTTTATTAGATCTTTTCCACCACTCTTCGATCCATTCGCCTTCACAAATAAGGTGATAGTCGCCGCTCAGGATAGCTTTATCAGGCAGCAGGCTGTCGACCATCAGTTCATAATGGTCCCCAGGCTTGATCAGCAGCAGGTCGCCTTTTTCCAATTTCCTGCGATTGCCTCTCACAATAGCTTCGCATGCCCCTTCTGTCTGAAGACGGATCAGGTACGAAGGATAGCCCGACTTATAGTGAGAATAAAAAGGCTGTGTATGGTAGGAATAACCGCAAAATAATGTATCCGTTTTCAAAAAAAGACCCCCGTCAATCAAAATAGCAAAATAGTGCATGTTTTAATCATATCATGAATGTTCAAATATTTGATGGTCACTTATGATGGAATCAAATAGTTTATTTTGAAAATATGAGGAAGCGAGGGGATCAAGATGGCGGGAATACCAATTGCAGTCCAGCTTTACACACTCCGTGAAGAAACGGAGAAGGATTTTGCCGGCACCCTTAAGAAAGTGGCCGAGCTCGGTTTTGACGGAGTGGAGTTTGCCGGTTTTGGGGGCCTGAGTGCTGAAAAAGTGAAGGAACTGACCGATGATCTTAATCTTGTGCCGGTATCTGCACATATCCCGCTAGCGGAGCTTAAGGACAACCTGGACAATGTGATTTCCGATCTTAGAACGGTTGGAATTCAATATGCAGTATGTCCTTACCTTATGCCGGATCAGCGGACAGAGGAAAGCTATCAATCACTCATTACCCTGCTGAACGAAGCAGGCCGGAAGCTGAAGGATGCAGGAATCACCTTATGCTACCATAACCATGATTTCGAGCTTGAAAGATTGAGTGACGGGCGGATGGCGCTCGAGGCCATTTTTGATGATACCGAATCCAGCCTGCTGCAGACGGAACTGGACGTCTACTGGCTGGCAAAGGCTAAGGAAGATCCTGCTGCCTGGATCAAAAGATATAAAGGCAGGTCACCGCTTGTGCATCTGAAGGATATGACAAAAGATGAAGAACAGTTCTTTGCAGAGCTTGGAACAGGGAGCATCGATCTGCAGGAAATCCTCAGTCTAGGAAAAGAAGCAGATGTGAAATGGTGGATAGTAGAACAGGATGCAAGCCGCCTGACTCCATTCGAAAGCATTGAGATCAGCATCAACTACTTAAAAAAACAATTTTCCATTAAAGGAGTTTGATACTTATGACCAAATTGAAAGCTGCTGTGATAGGGTGCGGAAGCATCGCCCAATACCGCCACTTGCCGGAATATGCCGCTAATCCATTTGTTGAAATCGCTGCTGTTTGCGACAGCAACCTGGAAAGAGCAGAAGAGACAGCTGCAAAATATGGTGCAAAAGCATTCACCAGTTATAAAGAAGCGATTGAACTGGACGGAATTGACATTGTCAGTGTCTGTCTGCCAAATTACCTGCACGCTGAAGTTACCCTCGCAGCGTTGAATGCAGGGCGCCATGTATTGTGTGAAAAGCCAATGGCTGCCTCAAGGGAAGAAGCAGAAGCAATGAATGAGGCTGCAAAGGCTAACGGAAAGAAACTCATGATTGCCCACAACCAGCGCTTCACGGCTGCACACCAGAAAGCAAAGGAACTTATTGAGAGCGGCAAGCTTGGCAGGATCTTCAGCTTCAGAACAACTTTCGGGCACGCTGGCCCAGAGGGATGGAGTGCGGATGGCGCTGACAGCTGGTTCTTTAATAAAAGAGAAGCTTTTATCGGGGCAATGGGCGATCTTGGCGTACATAAAGCCGATTTATTGCGCTATCTGCTCGGCGAGTTCACAGAAGTCGGTGCGCTTATCGCTACAAATGCGAAGGAAAATACAGAAGTGGACGATAATGCGGTCTGTGTCCTCCGGTCAGAGTCAGGAGCAGTCGGCACATTAGCAGCAAGCTGGTCTTATATGGGCGGAAGCGACAATTCCACTGTTATTTACGGGGAAAAAGGGACTCTCCATCTTGAGGCAGATCCGGAATACTCCCTGATTGAGGTTTACCGTGACGGCAGTTCTGTGCAACATAAGCTGGACAAAATCCAGACAAATGAGGAAGGCGGACAGACAACTTCCCATGTTATCAATTATTTTGTAGAAAGTGTAGTAGAAGACAAGGAGCCGCTGATCAGCGGGGAAGAGGGCTTGAAGAGCCTGGAAATCATCCTTGCAGCAATTGAATCACAGCAGACAAAGCAGATTGTTTCCCTTAAGAAAGGGGTCCTGGCAGAATGAAACTCGGTGTTTTTGCAGTATTATTTTCACAAAAATCTTTCGAAGAAATGCTTGACCATGTAAAAGCAGCAGGTCTTGACGCGGTTGAAATCGGAACAGGCTGCTATCCTGGAAATACCCATTGCCCATTGGACGAATTGCTTGAGGATGAGGCAATAAGAAAAGCTTATCTGGAAGCTGTAACATCCAGAGGCCTGACGATCAGTGCATTCAGCTGCCACGGGAACCCGATTTCCCCTGATAAAGCTTTTGCTGAAGAATCTGATGAAGTACTCAGAAAAACCATCAAGCTTGCTTCACTCCTTAATGTACCGGTCGTCAATGCCTTTTCCGGCACAGCAGGCGACAGTGAGGAAGCAAAACAGCCAAACTGGCCAGTTGTACCATGGCCGGCAGAATATGGCGATGTCCTGAAATGGCAATGGGAAAACAAGCTTATTCCATATTGGAAAGAAATTGGCACTTTAGCAGAAGAACATAATGTGAAAATAGGACTGGAGCTGCATGGCGGCTTCCTTGTCCATACACCTTATACGATGCTGAAGCTTCGCGAAGAAACAAGCCCGGCCATCGGGGCGAACCTGGATCCGAGCCATCTGTGGTGGCAGGGCATCGATCCCGTCGCAGCGATTAAAATTCTCGGGAAAGCCGGTGCCATCCACCATTTCCATGCCAAAGACACATATATCGACCAGGATAATGTCAATATGTATGGCCTGACAGACATGCAGCCATATGGAGAAGTACAAACGCGCGCCTGGACTTTCCGGAGCGTCGGCTGCGGCCACAGCATCCAGGAGTGGAGCGATATGATGAGCGCCCTGAGGCTGTATGGCTATGACTATGTTGTCAGCATCGAGCATGAAGATCCTCTGATGTCCATCGATGAAGGGTTTGCACGGGCAGTGAAGAACTTGAATGAAGTTTTGATCCGGGAAACGCCTGGGGATATGTGGTGGGCGTAAAAACAGCCGGGTACTAATAATAAATATTTGAGCGGTGCATCCATGCAAGGTGATGGATGCACCGCTTTTTTGTGTCAGGGCCTTTTTAGGCTGAATTGTGAACCTTTTCATGAGTAAGTGAGGTTTAATCCAAAGCCTGTGAGAGGCTAGAATAAAATATCTAATGACAAAGTAAGTGGATTGACAATTGTAAGAATTCTATTAAACTAAAATTAGTTCAACCTTCTAGTTTTTACCAAAGTTTTCTTTTATATTTGTCGCTCCGCAACTGTATCTGCCCGTTTACAATCCTCCAATTGATATCCTCTTTTTTTCGCACATCTACCACTCATTTTAAATTCCAAAGTTATTCAAAAGTCTTTGTAATAATACAAATGAATCAAAAATGGAGATGATTCATTGGAAGCTTTAAAAAGGCCTTTGCTGTAATTATTCTTTTAGATAGGAGAGGGATATATGGGTTTTGAAGAAGAATACCAGGTCTATTTGAATGCTCACTTACAAGCAAGAACCGGTGAGCGGCTGCGGCGCCTGGAAGAAGGTCACAAACATGCTGAAATGCTGTTTTTGAAGCAAGTGTGGTGGCCTGTATTTTACCATTTTAAGTATCTTCACCCTGAATATGAAATTGATGATTACAATGATGGCAAAAGGTATTTGGATTTTGCTTATATTCGTCCCGGCATCCAGGTTTGCTTAGAAGTCGACGGGTATGGCCCTCACCTGAAGAACATCAGCAGATGGCAATTTTCCGACAGCCTGGAACGTCAAAACCAGCTAGTTATTGATAGATGGACCGTCATTCGCTTTTCTTTTGACCAAGTGAAAGAGAATCCCCGAAGATGCCAACAGGTTGTTCAGCAAGTGATAGGCAGATGGCTGGGTGATGAGCTGGATGAGACATCACTGTCCTTTCCTGAAAAGGAAGTGCTTCGGCTGGTAATTCGAAAAGGAGAAGACATATCACCAATAGAAGTCGGGAAGTATTTAAAACTAAGTAATAAGACAGTAAAAAAGGTACTATCCCAGCTAGTCGAAAAAAAGATGCTGATCCCAGCATCCGGAACTCAGAGGATCCGCTCCTATCGGGTAGGGGATCAGGTTAAGAATCCGGTCTGAATAATAGACGGAAGAATTCCGCTTAATTAGAAATTTTTACAAAAAACAGCCAAAATAGACGGAGAAATTCCGCTTATTAGCTCGAAAAACGTAAAATTGTGGCTTTTTACTTTGCATAACCGGAAATTTTCCCCTTATTTACCTCAAAATGAACTCCATTCTGTATTTAACTGGAAAATCTCCGCTTATTATTTCCCCTTTGCTGGGTAAGAGAAATGAAAAACCTCAGTTTGATGCGTTACGTAATCCTGTTTTAAAAATTCGGATTCTATCATTCTGCATCCATCAAAGTTGCAGTACTGGTTCGATCCATATTATATTTGCTCCTGGATGCTCCGAATTAGAAGTTTAGTATCTTTCGGCGATCCAATAGAAGCAGAGTTGCTGGGTAAGGAGCTATTTTGAAATGGATGAACATGTAATAGGTGTTGACATAGGCGCTACAAATATTCGTGTGGGACTTATCGGAAAAGAGCTGTCGGTTATCAGTATAGAGGCAGCTGAAACCAAAAGTTTTATCACCGCAGATGAAATGTTTAGTGAAATTTTCCGGATGGCTGAAAGGGTCGATCCTCAAAACAATGCTAAGAAAATGGGGATTGCTCTGCCTGTCCCATGGAATGAACAGACAAAAGTAATAAAAGATGCAGACAATATCCCGGTTCTGGATGGACTGAGTATTGAGTACATACAATCCTATTTTCCTTGGCATGAAGTATTCTTTGACAATGATGTTAATGCAGCGGGGCTGCTGGAAGCTGAAAAGGGAGCAGCGGCAGGAAAAAACTTTTCCCTCTACATGACAGTGAGCACAGGCATCGGGATGGGCGTATATTATAACAACCAAATGATCAGGGGTGAAAATGGATATGCAGGAGAAGCGGGAAGAATGATCATTGGCCAAGCTAGCGAAGAGGAGGGGATCAGGGAAATGACGCTTGAATCCCTTTGCAGCGGCAGGGCTCTTGATGCGAGGAGTAAGCTATTATATGGTGAAAGTGCGGACGCAGAATATCTGTTTGAAAAATTTAAAGATAAGGAAAAGATGGCCGTTAAAGTGATCTATGATTGGATTGAGCATTTTTCCAGTGCTGTCGCCTCCATCGTCCAGCTCATGGATCCAGGGGCATTTGTCCTTGGCGGAGCTGTCATCTGCCGCAATCCCTGGCTGATAGAAGAAATCAACAATAAAATGAAGAGAAAGCTCTACGCAAATCTTAGAGACAAAATAAAGCTTGCCATCTGTGAATTTGGGGGAGAAGCAGGGGTGATCGGCGCCGGGTATATGGCGTTAAATCAAGCAAAAAAATAAAAAAATGCAAATTCCTCATGCCTTTATAAAAAATTGATGCAATCAAACATAGAATCGCTTAAGGGCTTGAAAAAATGAGGCAAGAAACTAACCAAAAAACAGCTAAATGGATAGCTGTCTTTTGGAGGCGGAATTTTTTAGATGGACGAGCAATTCCGCAGAAACAATGCTGGGCTGATCAATCATAGAATAATGGCTGGCGTTCGGTATCAGCTTGAAAACAGAATGCGGGACATGCTGATGCAGAGCAGTCCCCAGTAAGGAACGAGGCGGGGAAGGGGGGATGTTGCCTGTCAGAATAGAGGAAGTTAAGCATTTGTAGGTGCAGAGATTATTTACATTATGGTATAAATTTTTTTTAAAAATTAATAAGAAAAAAAGGTATATAAATAAAAGCTGCTTTTAACATAGCAGCTTTCTCATCTGAAGGCCTATTTAACCCCCAACGGCCCCTCCAATTTCATCTTCTCCAATTCAATCCTCATCTTCTGCGTCTCTATCAAATAATTCTCATGTTTCAGTTTTTCCAGTTCCAGCTCTTTTTCAATGATTTTTACTTTTGTTTTGGCAAGTGATTGAAAATGGCTCGTAACGATGGCGACAAGCGGAATGGAAAAAATCATTACCACAGTGACTAAACCAGTCATATTAAATTCTCCTTTTATGCTTTTTCGGAAGATTCAATTCTCTAATCATATACTACCATATTATGGTCTTTCACCCTATAAGAAAATCATTTTTCTAAGAAGAAGAGACAGAACAAAAGTGTCCTGTCTCCTCCAGCCATATTAGTAGGTAACGCCTTTTCTCGTATGGGTCTTTTCAAATTCGGCCTGGTCTGGCTCAAAGTACTTATCGGTATATTTGGCGACAAATTGGTCGTTTTGGATATATCCTGCTCCCCAGGTCGGGTCCATGACGATCCAGCTGCCATTTGCTTTGGCTTCGACCCATGCATGGTTGGAAGGCCAGAAGCCGCCTCGCGCTGTACCCTCAATAATTCTGGCTTCAATCCCGCTTGCACGGAGAAGAGCGGTAGAGAGGTAGGCGTAATCCTGGCAGACGCCGGTTTTTATTTTCAGAGTTTTCAGGGCGCTGTCGTCCCAGCTGAATGTACTATTTTCATATTTATCTACATCATACGAGACATTTTTGGCGACATATTCATAAATTGCTTTGATTTTGTCTTTCTCTGAGTTTTTCCCGGCAGTCAGTTTGCCCGCGAGTGATGTGATTTCAGGTGCATTTGACTCGACGCCCCTAGATGGAAGAAGATCGCGCTTATCTTCACTGTCTGCTTCCACTTCAAAGGCAGCAAAGCCGTAATAGCGGAAGCTGTCGCTGTTTTCTTCTTTGATCTCTGGTACACTCAGCGTAACCTCATAGGTTCCCGGCCCAAAGCGGAGGAAGAAGGAGCCGTCGAACGCAAAGTCTTCTACTGGAATGACGTCGAGGGCTTCATCTTCACCTTTTTTGGTAGAAACATAGATGTGCGTTGTATCAGGGCCGAAATCAGCTTTAGGATCTATTTTTCCCTTGACTGTGTATTCACCATTGGACTCTTCGCCTCCGAACTGCGGTGACTCCAGTGTGACACCGCGTTCTCTGTAAGTTTCATAATACTCGATCGGCTTCATGGTCCTGTCTGATTGATTGTTGATCAATAGCTTTGTAGCAGTCTGGTAATAGTTCTCCCGTTCTTTGTCAGGCACAAGCACTTCCAGCTCGTGGACACCTTTTCCGTATAGAAGGGGAACATCGTAGGTGAACTTGCCCTGTTCAATCGGCAGGACATGTGTCCAGGTGTCAGCGTCCTTATTCAGCTTGATCATGATTGTGTCGTTGTCACCAAGCCTGCCGGCGTTTCCTTCCAGCTTAAAAATCTCATTCTCCTCAACATAGCTGGAGGTAAGATCCAGACTGATTTCATCTTCCTGTCCGAATGGGGTATATGTGACATCCCGCAGAATTTGCGGATTGACATTATGGACAGTGAACGACGCTGTATCATAATAGTAATTTTCCTGATCCATGCTCGGTACCTGCACCTTTACCTGATACTCGCCCTCACCGTTAAAGAAGTGCAGCTCCTGTTTAAACTTTCCGTCCTCAATCGCTGTGTAATATTCGTGCTCATTGCCGGCAGGACCTTCTTCAGCTGCACGGACTTTGATCCAAACAAAGCCAGATTTGAGGCTTCCTGCTTTTTCAATTGTCCCTTCAACAACCGCTTTTTCATTAACGGTAAATTCCTTGTAGGCCGGTTCCTTCAGTTCCAGCCCGACCTCTTCGCTGTAGGAAGTCAATTCAATCGGCTCTAGCTCTGACTCCTTATTCTGTTCTTTTGCGAGTTTTGCGTATTTATCTTCCTCCTGCTGCGCGGCCTGCGTTTTTTCTTTATCCGCTTCAGTATTGCTGCAGGCAGAGATGACCAGTAAGCTGCTCAATATACTTGATAATAGTAAATACTTTTGTTTGCGTCCTTTCATGCTTTCCTCCTCAGACATTTGTTTCAGTATAGCTTATTTACGGCCGCAGCCCTCCTTAAGTTTCTGGGTATAAACTCCTGTTTAAAAAAGATTGCCCAGCTAAGCATATAAGTTGTTATAGCAACTTTTTCTGTGTTAAGATTCAATTGCTGCTGATGACGTAACCCTAAATGTTGCTATAGCAACTTAAGGATCTTTCTTCTGCAGTAAGTTTCAGGGAGAGGGAGAGATTTATGGTCAATTTTAAGGATTATACCAAACAATATATTAACGGAAAATGGCTGGAGGGAAGCGGCGCCAATACAATTGATGTATTGAACCCCTATGACGATTCCAAGCTGTATGCCGTCAAAACGGTAACAGAAGCCGATATTGATCAGGCTATGCTTACAGCTGAAAAAGCACAAAAAGAATGGGCAAAGACGACTCCTGAAGAACGCAAAGAAGTTCTTAGGAAAGTAATAGCCTACCTTGAAGAACATAAAGAAGAAATCATTGATATCTATACATCAGAAACAGGCGGCACGATACTTGCTGCAAACATCGCTCTGCAGATCACATTCGAGGAGCTGGAGGAAGCAATCAAGTTTGCTGATGAAGTGAATGTTGTGAACTCGGTTCCGGCAACCATCGAAGGTAAGGAAAATCATGTGTACCGTTTGCCGGTGGGTGTCATCACATCCATCTCGCCCTTCAACTTCCCGCTTAACTTGTCTGTAAGGACAATTGCACCAGCCATTGCTCTTGGTAATGCAGTTGTGCATAAGCCGGATGTGGCAACAGGCATCACAGGCGGCGTTATTCTGACAAAAGCATTTAAAGAAGCTGGCCTGCCGGCTGGCGTACTGAATCTTCTGCTGACAGATCCGAAAACAGATGGGACAGGCGACTATCTGCTTGAACATCCTATTCCGCGCTTCATATCATTTACTGGCTCAACAGCAGTCGGAAGGCATGTCGGGGAAATTGCCGGAAGGAACCTGAAAAAAGTGGCATTGGAGCTGGGCGGCAACAACCCATTCATCGTTCTGTCCGATGCAGATGTCGATCGTGCCGTTGATGCAGCCATTTTCGGCAAATTCGTCCACCAGGGCCAGATTTGCATGATCACAAACAGGATCATTGTCCATAAAGATATTGCTGAAGAATTTACAAGCAAATTCGTCGAAAGAGCAAAAGCACTGCCTTTCGGAAATCCAAAGGATCCTGCAACTGTCGTTGGGCCGCTGATTAACGATAGGCAGCTGCAGAAGGCTCAGGCCGTCATTGAAGCAGCCATTGCAAACGGCGAGAAAGTTGCGCTTGAAGGACAAAGGGTTGGCAACATCTTGACTCCTTACGTCTTCAAAGATGTGAAAAATGACTCTGCTCTGGCTCAGACTGAAGTCTTTTCGCCAATCGCAACGATCATTCCGGTTGAAAGCGATGAAGAAGCAATCAAGATTGCCTCTGAAACAGAGTACGGACTGTCATCATCCATCTTTACACAAGATCTTGAGAAGGCGCAGCAATATGCCCTGCAGATTGACAGCGGTGTGACACATATCAACGATCAGACTGTTAATGCGCAGCCTGATATTCCATTCGGCGGAAATAAAGCTTCAGGTGTCGGCCGCTTCGGCAACCCTTGGCTCATTGAAGAATTTACGACCACCAAATGGATATCTGTCCAAAAAACATACCGTGAGTTCCCATTCTAATAAAAGACAGGAAAATATCCTATAATATAGGGAAAAGCTCCTCAGATCACTTGGGGAGCTTTTCCCGCGTTAAAAATATCGATATATCCAGAGAAAGATGTGAAGCAGTTGGAAAAAGGTCAGCTTTGGACAAAGGATTTTATCCTTATTTCCTTTGCCAGTTTTTTTGTATTTGTGATTTTTTATATGCTCACCGTTACACTGCCGGTATATGTAGCAGATGAACTGCAGGGTGGAGGGCAGGATATCGGGCTCGTTATTACGGTATTTGTGCTTTCGGCAATTGTATTCAGGCCGTTTTCTGGAAAATGGCTGGATACCTTTGGCCCAAAGAAAATTTTGATTATCGGATCCTCTATTTTCCTGGCTGGATCCATCCTTTACCTTTTTGTTGAATCACCGATTGTGCTGCTGATTATCCGGGTCATCCACGGATCAGGGTTCGGGATGGCAACCACCGCAACAGGAGCTATTGCTGCAGCCATCATTCCGGCTGCGCGGCGCGGGGAAGGGATGGGCTATTATGCCACTTTCATGAATCTAGCCATGGTCATTGGGCCATTCGCCGGGCTGACCATTATAGGAGCAGCCAGTTATACCGTGCTGTTCGCGGTGTGCATTGCCTGCTCCCTGCTTGCCCTTATCTGCGGGGTGATGATGGAGCTGAAAGAACAGCAAAACGGGCAGACTCAGCAGGCAGCAGTGAAAAGCATGAAGCTGTCGGACTTCTTTGAGCGCAAGACAGTGCCCATCGGATTTGTTGCTTTTACATTATCTTTTGTCTATTCCAGTGTCATTTCCTTTATCTCGGTGTATGCGCGAGAGCTGGATCTCGTCCAGGCAGCCAGCTATTTCTTTGTCGTATATGCCGCGGCATTATTGATTTCCCGTCCGTTCACCGGAAGATGGTTTGACCAGTTCGGGGAAAATAAAGTGATTTATCCGTGCATACTTTTCTTCGGAATCGGCGTCTGGATGCTGAGCCAGGCATCAACAAGCTACCAGCTGCTGATTTCAGGGGCATTTGTCGGAATCGGCTTTGGTACGCTTGTATCGTGTTTTCAGACGATTGCAGTGGAAACGGCCCCTGCAGGCAGAAAGGGGACGGCAACCGCTACTTTCTTTGTCTTTTTTGACGGCGGCTTTGCCATTGGCTCTTTTATCCTCGGAACTGCAGCGGCCCAATCAGGCTACAGCATGATTTACATGATAGGAACAGTGATTGTCCTGATTGCTGCAGTCCTTTACTTTATCCTCCATGGAAGGAAAGCAGTCCGCCGGATGAATGTATAGGATGAAATTCTAAGCAATTTTACACTTTTTCCTCTATTATGGATAGTAGATTATCTAGTGGAAGAAGGATTAGAATGGTGAAAAATGCACTTATCTTTTTATGGCAGCTTTTTCTGCTATGGCTGATTTATGCCGTTTCAGATTTTATGGTCGGAGTTCTTCGTCTGCCCCTTCCTGGGAGCGTCCTTGGCATGATGATCTTATTCACCATGCTGCTGACCGGTGCCGTGAAGGTGAGCCAGATCGAAAAGGGAGCTTCATTCCTAAACCGGCATCTGGCTTTCTTTTTTATCCCGATAGCAGTAGGCCTGATGAGTTACGGCGGACTGATCCGGACGAGCGGCTGGCAGCTGCTCATCATGATTATTGGCAGCACAGTCATCGGGCTGATCGTAACTTCCGGATTGGCAGCTTATTTTTCAGGAAAGGGGGCGGAAAAGGGTGAGCATGATCACACTCATTAGCATCCTTTTGACGGTCATCGTCTATATCGGGGCAAAGGCGCTTTCCGCCCGGCTGCTTTCCCCATTTGCCACGCCTGTTTTTACGGCTACAGCTGTCATGATCCTTCTGCTGCTGGCTGGAGGGATCTCCTATGAAGACTACACGCCGGCAAAAAATATCATGACCTTCATGCTTGGTCCTGCGACTGTAGCCCTTGCCGTTCCTCTCTATCATAACCGGATGGTGATCAGGGAAAAACTTAAGCCTGCGATGATTGGTCTGACAGCTGGAACCTTGTCGACCATCACATCAGCCGTAGTGCTGACAAAAGTGCTTGGACTGCCGGAAAGTATCCAGGCTACCTCTGCCGTCAAAGCAATCACCACTCCGGTCGCAATCGAAGCTGCCAAAATAATCGGCGGTGACCCGCCGCTCGCTGCAGTGTTCGTCATTTCGGCCGGTATCTTCGGGGCCGTCATGGGCTCTGTTATTCTATCATTTATAAAAATCAGCGATCCTTTCGCAAGAGGGCTAGGGATAGGAACGGTGGCCCACGGCATCGGAACAAGCCAGGCCGCAATTGAAGATCCTGTGCAGGGGGCAGTCTCCAGTGCCGCCATGGGCTTTTCCGCCATTCTCACTTCTTTGGTCATTCCATGGTTTTATCCCTTGCTGCAGTCCCTGTTATGATTTTTTCTTCTGGTGTTTAAGAAAATGCCATTCAGGAAAAATACCTAACAGGACAAGAGAAGAGGAGGAAACATCATGCCATACGATAAACTAAGTGAACTGACGGATTCCGTCAAAGACAATCTGCCGCATCACGCCCAGGAAATCTTCAAGGAAGCCTTCAACTCAGCAAGTGAAGAATACGACGAAGAAGAAACAGCCTTCAAGGTTGCCTGGAGTGCGGTGAAAAATAAGTATGAGAAAGACGAAGATGATAACTGGGTGGAGAAGGAAGAATAGGGGAGAAGCTTGGTCCCGGTGACAGGATCAAGCTTTTTTTCATGTATTTGACCATCTTTCAAATGGTATAATCTGAGATAATCGTACATTTGGAGGGCTGCTTTTTGAAAAAACTCTTCCCCCTATACATAATGCTGCCGCTCCTCTTCCTGGGCTGCCAAGCCGAAGAAGAACCTGCAGCTAAACTGCCAGACTATAAGCCTTCTAAAGATGATATTGTTTCCATGCGCGGAGACATCGAGAACCTGGACAGGTTTTTATCATTCATCACAAATGTGCAGCAAGGCAGTGAAGACACCATCAGGGTTGTAAGTTATACAGAAGAAGGAGATGCAATCCTTCATGATGTTGAGTTTGATGGGAAAGAGATCCATTACATTCTTGATACAAGACGAGATGGTTTTGGGCCGAGAATGATTGAAGAAAGAGAATGCAAGTCTGTTGATATAAAGAAAGGAGATAAGCGGACAGCTTATGCTCTTACAGGCTGCGGATGGAACAAAGAGGATTACATTATTTTGACCATCTCGAAATAAAGTGCGTCCAGTTTTCACCAATACATATGACACTCTATTTAAAATCTACTATTATAATAGAATAGAAACAGTCCGGGGTGTCAGCTATGAGAATAAAGAAAGCGGTTACGATGCGCACGAAGATCATTGTTTTGATTGTGGCGCTAATAGTGGGCGTGATTGCCCTTTTGGCAGGTTTTTTTGCTTATGTGGAGTTTGAACAGACTGAGGAAAGCATGGGGAAGCAGGCCCTTTATGTAGCACAGGCAATCTCTCATATGCCGGGAGTGAAGGACGCATTCAGGCAGGAGGATCCTTCTGAGAAGATTCAGCCGCTGGCAGAGAAGATCAGGAAAGATATTAATGCTGAATTTATTGTGATAGGAAATTCGGACAGCATTCGCTATTCTCACCCTGACAAAACCAAGATCGGTAGACGGATGATCGGGGAAGATAATGAGCGCGCCCTTGAACAGGGAGAGGCATATGTTTCAAAAGCTACAGGCTCGCTTGGGCCTTCGATAAGAGGGAAAGCGCCAATAGCGGATGAAAATGGGGAGATTGCAGGCGTCGTGTCAGTAGGTTTCCTTTTGGATGATCTCGAGGAAGAGGCTCTGAGCAGGCTGAAGAAAATCGGGCTCATTTCTTTTTGCGCTATTCTTCTTGGAGTAGCCGGCGGGACTCTGCTTGCAAGAGATATCCGGAAAGATATGCTGGGCCTGGAGCCGCATGAAATTGCCTCCTTATACCATGAAAGAAGCGCCATCCTGGATTCGGTGAAAGAAGGGATCATTGCTGTGAATCGTGAGGGTGTCATCACAATGATGAATCCTTCTGCCCGCCGGATTCTCTCTCTCAAGGAAGATGGAGTTAATAAGAAAATCACTGATGTGATCAAGGGAACGGGCATGAACCATGTATTGGATACAGGAGTGCCTGAAAAAGATGTGGAAGTACTCCTTGAGGAAAAACCAGTCGTTGTGAACCGGACACCTATCTTCGAGAATGATGAGGTTATCGGGGCGGTAGCCAGCTTCAGGGACAAAACCGAAATCAATGAGATGCTCAATACTTTATCCGAGGTAAGGCAATATTCTGAGGACCTTCGCGCCCAGACGCATGAATTTACAAATAAATTATATGTGCTGTCCGGCATGATGCAGCTGGGGCAGTATGACGAAGCGGTCCGCATGATCCAGGAGGAATCAGGTGCCCATGATCAGCAAAATCATATTCTGTTTGAGCAGATCAGGGACAGCCGTCTGCAGGCAGTTCTGCTCGGAAAATTGGCAAAGGCCTCTGAAAAGAAGGTAAGCTTTACAATTGATGACAGCTCGGCGGTTGAACCGCTGCCGGACGGTATGACCGTTACCCATTTGATCACCATCATCGGCAATCTGATTGATAATGCCATAGAAGCAACAGAAGGAATGGCAGAGAGGCGGATTTCCTTCTTTGCCACAGATATAGGCAATGACATTGTCTTTGAAGTGGAAGATAACGGAAGAGGGATTTTACCTGAGGATGAGCAGCGTATTTTTGAAAAAGGCTTCTCGACAAAAGAAAAGGACGGCAGGGGATATGGGCTTGCTCTCGTCAGCCAGGCAGTCGGGGAGCTGGAGGGAACGATTGAAATGAAGACTGGAGATGCAGGGACAATTTTTACTGTCTTTCTGCCAAAACCGATAGAGGATGAGGGAGAATGATCAAAGCAATTATCGCAGAAGATGATTACCGGGTGGCTGCCATCCATGAGCAATTCATTGAAAAAATAAACGGCATCCAGTGTATTGGAAAGGCATTGAATGCAGCAGAAGCACTGGAACTGCTCGAAGAAAATGAAGCAGATCTTCTGATTATGGATATCTATATGCCGGACGAGCTTGGAAGCAGCCTTCTTCCTTCAATAAGAGAGCGGTTTCCATCCGTAGATGTGATTATGATCACGGCTTCCAATGAAAAGCAGATGGTAGAGAAGTCCTTGAGATACGGAGTGATCGATTATATGATCAAGCCGGTAACTTTTGAACGTTTCACAGAGGCAATCCGCAAAGTGAACAAAAAGAAAGATCTCCTGGAATGCCGGGAAAGTGAACTGACGCAGGAAGCAATCGATCATTATTTAAGCAGTGGTTCAGCTGTACCGCTGACTTCCGAAAAGATGCCTAAAGGAATCGATTCACTCACTCTAAGAAAAGTGAAAGAAATTCTGGAAGATATGACGGAAGGCGTTAATGCAGAAGAACTTGGAAAGGAAATGGGCGCTTCAAGGACGACTGCCCGCAGATACCTGGAATACCTGGTAGCTTCAGAGGAAGCGAAAGCTGAGCTGGAATATGGGATTGTCGGAAGGCCAGAGAGAAAATATTATCGATTATAGTCTATTGTTCACAAGAGCTGCACCCCCCATGTTAGCTAATGAGGGTGCAGCTTTTTTGTGTGCAAATCCGTGAACAAAATGAACAAAAAGCCCGCAAAGTTCTTAACGCTCAATACTTGTTTAATAGATACAAACTTTTCTGATTTTTTTACAATAACAAAAAGAAAACGTTTTCACCCATGGAAAGGAGCATATAATCGATGAAAAAAATGATTCTGGCAGCAGCACTGCTGCTATGCATGGTGATGATGTCAGCCTGCTCAAGCAAGGAAGCTGCAGGCATTTATAAGGATGGCAAATGGATGCCAAGCAGGCCGATTGAAGTTGTGGCAACTGCTGGAGCCGGCGGAGGCTGGGATACCACGGCCCGCATGGTTGCCCAGACGCTTGAAAAGGACGGGCTTGTCGATCAAAGGATGCCTGTCATCAATAAACCGGGCGGAGGCGGAGCTGTCGGCTGGGCGTACATGATGAAAAAGGAAGGCAACCCTCATAATATTTTTGTCTCATCACCGCCTATAATTCTTGTCCCTTTGAATGGGCAGTCAAAATACGGAGCAGACGACTTCACTCCGCTGTCCAATCTGATTGCCGACTATGCAGCCTTTGCTGTCAGGGCCGATGCAAAATGGGATGATTTGAATGATTTGTTTGATGATATGAAAAAAGATCCTTCCAAAATCTCGGTTGTTGGCGTTTCATCTCCCGGAAGCATGGACCATATCCAATTTATCAAGATTGCCAAAGCCGCTGGTGTGGATGTGACTAAAATTAAATACGTTTCAGACCAGGATGGCGGAGCACTGACACAGCTCCTCAACGGAAGTGTCGATGTGTATTCTGCCGGAACTTCTGAAACAATCGAACAGGTGCGGGCCGGAAAGATCAAAGTGCTTGGAGTAAGCTCACCGGAAAGACTGAAGGGTGATACACTCGAGGATTTCCCGACAGCCATAGAGCAGGGCATCAATGAAACCTTTGTGAACTGGAGGGGCTTCTTTGGGCCTCCTAATATGGATGAAAAGCAAATTCAGTATTACGAAGAAAGGCTTAGAGAGCTGAATGATTCGCCGGAGTGGAAAAAGATCCGCGAGAAATATGGCTGGAATGAGCTTTATATGGACAGCGGCGAATATAAGGAGTTTCTAAAGAAGGAAAACGATGAACTGTATAAACTGCTTGATGAGCTGAAGCTGATCAGATAAAGGGGGAATGTACATGCTGAAGCCAATCAATCGAAAAATTGGCCTAGTATTAATTGGATTTGCACTGCTTTACCTTATTTTAAGCTTCAGGCTGCCTGAGTATCCTTATGCGGCAATTGATGCAGACTTTGTGCCCAAAGCTCTCGGCTTTCTGCTTCTCCTGCTGTCTGTCCTGCTGTTTTTTTCCAGGAAGCCGGAGACGGAAGAAGAAAAGAAAAAGCGGAAGATACCGGAAGGCGAGGCTAAAACACTGCTCACAGTCTGCGCATTTATTTTGGTTTATATCTTCTTTTTTGAACTGATCGGCTTTGTAGTCATGACGGCTCTTTTCATTTTCATCACAACCTGGTATTTGGGCTATAAGAAGAAATGGACAAATGCAATCGTTTCGGTCGTCTTCTCGCTGTCCATCTACATGATGTTCAATTATCTGCTGCAAATCTCACTGCCGGCAGGCATTCTGCCATTTTAAAGGAGGGATATTATGGGTTCGTTTGAAGGATTATTATCAGGGTTTCAGGTTGCACTGAGCCTGCAGGGGATCTTATTTGTATTCCTCGGTGTTTTTATCGGTACATTCATCGGCATGATGCCGGGCCTTGGCCCAATCAGTGCGATTGCCATCATGATCCCGGTCACATATAATATGGACCCTGCCATTGCGTTGATGATGATGGCCGGAGTTTATTATGGAGCGATTTTCGGAGGATCGTCCTCTTCCATCCTGCTGAATGCACCCGGAGTTTCGGGGACGGTTGCTACCGCATTCGATGGCTACCCGATGGCCCAGCAGGGGAAGGCGGGCAAGGCGCTGGCCATTGCCGCTATTGCATCGTTCTTTGGAGGGACAGTCAGCGTTGTTCTATTGATGCTGTTTTCCCCGCTTCTTTCCTCGGTTGCCGTTTCATTTGGCCCCGTCGAATACTTTGCTTTGATGCTTTTAGGATTAACGGCCATTTCAAGCTTGTCGGAAGGGTCTACCTTAAAGGCGTTTATCTCGGCGACTCTTGGCGTCATTGTCGTAACCATAGGAATCGACGGGCAGACGGGCACAGCCCGTTTCACCTTTGACAATGCCTATTTGCTGGAAGGAATCGATTTCCTTATCATCGCTCTTGGACTGTTTGCTCTGGCAGAGGTTTGTACATTGATATTTAATAGGAAGAATACTTCATCATCGGAAAATGAGAACATCGGCAGCCTGAAAATCACCAGGGAAGACTTCCGGGAGATGAAGGGACCTATGGCCCGACAGTCGGTGCTCGGTTTTATCCTTGGCGTCCTCCCTGGAGCAGGGGCGACGATTGCTTCCTTTATCGGCTATATCAGTGAAAAGAAGCTTGCGAAAAATCCCGAAGAATTTGGGAAGGGCTCGATCAGGGGACTGGCCGCACCGGAAACTGCCAATAATGCAGCAACAGGAGGGGCCTTCGTTCCGCTCTTGAGCCTGGGAATTCCGGGTTCCGGGACAACAGCTGTCCTTCTGGGTGCTTTCCTGGTGCTGGGCATCCAGCCGGGACCGCTGCTGGTGCAGGATCACCCGGATGTTTTCTGGGGAATCATCGCGAGCATGTATATCGGCAATGTATTTCTTCTGATTTTGAATCTTCCCCTTGTCCCGTATATAGCTAAGGTGCTGACGATTCCGAGGCCGATGCTGATTTCGCTCGTTATAACCTTCAGTATGGTAGGCGTATATGCCTTGAGCTTCAATACGTTTGATTTGTACCTGCTTCTGATCTTCGGCATCATTGGATTTCTAATGAGGATTTTCTCTTTCCCGGCGGCACCTTTTATCCTTGCCTTTATCCTGGGCGGAATGATGGAGCAGGCACTGAGGCAGACACTGACTATCTCAGACGGCAGCCTGGCCATCCTGCTGGATCGCCCGATCGGCCTTACATTGATGATCATTGCTGTCCTGGTTATGGTAGTGCCGCTGTTCCGGAGGAAAAAGAAGTCTGGTTCTGCTGATAAATCTCATGCTGCATAGTAGGGGGAGCTGTCTTTTGGCAGCTTCTTTTTTGTTTCCGAGAAGGCGTGTTTACACGAAAGGCAGCTTTATGATACTATAAGTTTTGTTGTAGATAGTAATGGTTACGATTTATTTCTTGATCTGGCTGTTCTGTCTTTATTTTATATCTTGCAAATCGTAATAATTACGAATTAAATGATGGAGGTCTTTTAAAAATGGCTAAGAAATCAAAAGTTGTAAAAGAAAAAAAGCGCCAGGAAATGGTCGCTAAATATGCTGAGATCCGCAGGGAACTGAAAGAGAAGGGCGATTATGAGGCACTGAGAAGGCTGCCGCGAGACTCATCCCCAACCCGTTTGAAGAATCGCTGTGAGGTGACAGGCCGTCCGCGCGGATATCTGCGGAAATTTAAAATGTCCCGGATCGCTTTCCGTGAATACTCGCATAAGGGGCAAATCCCCGGAGTCAAAAAAGCAAGCTGGTAATATGATAAACTAAAGGAACAAATCTTACATGGCGGGGTGTTTAGCATGAATGAAAGACTCGTCGATATAATCATAAGGGAGATTGTCACGGGGCTGCCCCCTGAAGACCGGGATCTCTACAGATATGTAACTGAAATAGAGGACCGGCTTGCACAGCAGTCCGAAACCTCCGACCAGTTCATGAGCCTGCTGGTCAAGCACTCTCCCCATAAACAGGCGGCAGAAAAGTTCAGCCTGGGTGTGACGGAAACCTATCAAAGAATGCAGATGATCGAGCGGGAGATTAACAAGCTGGTTGAAGAACGGAGAACCAGAATGAAGTGGATTGACCTAACTGATAGGCTGGATGCCGATGGGCAGAGACAGCTGTTTTTGTTTATTTCTTGAAGAAAAGAGCCTGAGGGGGCTCTTTTTTTCGTAAATAGGGTACCTAACGGGATGCGGCTTGTGGTTTATTAGCAAGTTTTTTGTTTTATTAGCAAGAAATGGATTTTATTAGTAACTTTTCGGATATATTAGCAAGTTTTAAATTTTATTAGCAAGTTTTGAGATATATTAGCAACTGCGGATTTTTCAATGCCATTAGGACCAACCGGCATAGAATCTGTATAGGAAAATATATTTAAAATTCTAAATTTTCTGCTATAAATTTGCCAATCCAGCCTTCCTTCTTTTAAGTTAGACATGAACCAACTTTAGGAGGGATAAGATGAAAAGAACAGCCAAGGTCTTATTAGTTTATTTGTCCAGTTTTTTATTGGTATTCGGTCCTTTTGCTGCTGCAGATGCAAAGCATAAACAGGACCCCTATGAAAAATATGGCGAAGTAGCCGTAGGTGAGGATGGCATGGTCGCCACAGCCCATCCGCTTGCTTCCGAAATTGGGGCTGATGTATTGAAGAAAGGCGGCAATGCGATTGATGCTGCTGTGGCAATCCAGTTTGCCCTCAATGTGACAGAACCGATGATGTCTGGCATCGGAGGCGGCGGATTTATGATGGTGTATGATGGAAAAACGAAAGACACAACGATCATCAACAGCCGTGAGCGTGCGCCGGCCGGAGCAGAGCCGGATATGTTCCTCGATGGAAAAGGAAAGCCGATTCCCTTTGCAGAACGATCGACGGGCGGAACGGCAGTCGGTGTGCCGGGAACCTTAAAAGGTCTTGAAAAAGCACTGGATATGTGGGGGACCATCCCTATGAAGAAACTGATTCAGCCTTCTATTAAACTGGCTGATAAAGGTTTTCCGATCGATCCGGTACTGGCAGCAGCAATAGAAGATAATAAAGAAAAGCTTTCCCGCTCAGCAGCTGCTGAAGTGTTTCTCCCAGGAGGCGAGCCGCTGGAAGAAGGCGACATCCTGGTCCAGAAAGATCTTGCCAAAGCGTTTAAGCTAATTAGGAAAGATGGAAGCGAGGCGCTTTATGAAGGGCCGATTGGGGATGCCCTTGCCAAGGCAGTTCAGGATTTCGGCGGCTCGATGGTGAAGGAAGATTTAGAAAAATATGAAGCAACAATAGACAAGCCTGTGTGGGGAGAATATCAAGGCTATCAGATTGCCAGCATGCCTCCGCCAAGCTCAGGCGGTGTCTTCCTCCTGCAGATGCTAAAAATACTTGATGGCTTCGATCTCTCCCAATATCCAGTCCGCTCCTGGGAAAAATATCACCTCATGTCAGAAGTGATGCATCTTGCCTATGCAGACCGGGCAGCTTATGCGGGAGATCCGGAATTTGTGAAGGTCCCGGTTAAAGGGCTTCTAGATAAGAAATATATTAAAGAACGGCAGCAGTTAATATCGCTTGATGAAATAAATACAAACCCTGAAGCAGGCGACCCATGGAAGTATGAAAGCGGCAAACCTAATTACACGGCAGCAGCTCAGCCTGCAGACAGACAGTATGGGGAAACCACCCATTTTACGGTAGCTGACCGGTGGGGAAATGTTGTTTCCTATACAACAACAATTGAACAGGTTTTTGGGACAGGCATCATGGTGCCGGGCTTTGGAGTCATGCTGAATAACGAACTGACTGATTTTGATGCTGTGCCTGGAGGGGCAAACGAGGTCCAGCCCAACAAGCGCCCGCTCAGCAGCATGACTCCGACGATCGTCTTTGAAAAAAATAAGCCGGTACTGACGATCGGATCACCGGGAGGACCGACCATCATAACCTCTGTCCTGCAAACAATCATTAATGCAATAGAGTACGATATGGAACTGAAAGCAGCAGTGGAGGAACCGAGGATTTATACGAATAACCTATCGTCCTACCGATTTGAAGAAGGGGTACCTGCGTCAGCCCTGCAGAGACTGAAGGAAATGGGCCATCGATTTGGAGAGAAACCAGAAACGATAGGCAATGTTCAAAGCATAGAGATTGATCACAAAAAAGGGATATTCAAGGGAGTTGCTGACTCCAGCAGGAGCGGAGCGGCCATTGGGGTTGACCTGAAAGGTAAAGGAAAAGGCAAGAAGAAGCATTAAACATGAAAGGGCTGCGGAATTCCGCAGCCTTTTTCTGGTAAAATAGTTTCTGAGGTGTTTTTTATGAGCGCATATATCCACATGGAAGATGAGGAAATCATCTATCATGTCTATAATTTGAACTGGCATCTTCCTAATGAAACCCAAAAAGAAGCGGCTGATATCTTATTACAGCTCCCCGCAGACAAAGCCGGCATGATCATCCCAAAGTATGGCAAAGCCTGCTGGGAAAATGGAGTAGCAGTCATTAAGGAAATAGGCTATCCGAGAAATAAAAACGCGCTGCCGCGGCTGGCAGGTCTCCTGCAGGACAGGAACTGGCCTGGTGCCCTGGATTCGATTGGAATTTTCAGGGACTTAGGAAAGGAAATAAGCACTCCTTATATTGAGGGGGAGTGTGAAGAAGCGATCAGATGCGGGGAATATGATTGGCTGGAGCACCTTTACTATGCGGTTGAAAGCCTGGGCATGGAGCCTGCAGATTTTCGGAATGTGGAGGCTTATAAAGAGATGCGGAAGCGGGCAGAGGAACTTCGGGAGATATAGTGTGTTAACATCTGAAGCACTCAGATGGCGGAGTAAACCGGTCAGAGTGCCTAAAGAGGACGATATGAGTCACTCTGAAGGCGGAGTAAACCGGTCAGAGTGCCTTAAGAGGAGGATATGAGTCACTCTGAAGGTGGGGAAAGCCGGTCAGAGTGCCTCAAGAGGAGGATATGAGTCACTCTGAAGGTGGGGAAAGCCGGTCAGAGTGCCTCAAGAGGAGGATATGAGTCACTCTGAAGGTGAGGAAAGCCGAACAGAGTGCCTCAAGATAAGGATATGAGTCACTCAGAAGGTAGAGAAAGCTGGCCAGAGTGTCTCAAGAAGAAAATATTAAGCACTCAAATAGTGAAAAAACTGTCTGCAGGGTTGAAGGATAGGAACAAACTTAACAGACCATCTCACATATAAAACTGAGCACACTGAAAAAAATGTGCTTTTTTTAGTTTTGTTTTGTTGACTTTCCTTATGGATTCCCATAAATTTATCTAGACCGGTTGTTATAATTTTTCCGAAAGGAGAATGATTTTGGAGGGCAAGCGAAAGACACGAGAGTCGATTTTATGTGCGGCATCGAATCTATTCAAGTGCCAGGGGTATAATGGCACCGGATTGAATCAAATTATAGAAGTGAGCGGGGCTCCGAAAGGGTCGATTTATTATCATTTTCCCGGCGGCAAAGAGGAGATTGCAGTGGAAGCTGTTAAGCATGTTGGAAATGAAATAAAAACGATGATAAAGAAGGAGCTGGCATCTTCTGATGATGCAGCAGCAGCCTTCCGCTATCATGCCGAAAAAATTGCTTCATACTTTGATGTGCCCCTGAGCCATGAAAATAGCGGCCTGCACATCGGGCTGATTGCTTCGGAAACGGCCCTGACGAGTGAGCCAATCCGGCAGGCCTGCCAGGAAACCTACAAGGAATGGCAATCATTATACAAAGAAAAACTGCTGCTTTCCGGATTTTCTGAAGAGAGGTCGAAGGAGCTGGCCCTGCTTGTAAGCTCTATGATTGAAGGAGCGGTCATGCTTTCGAACACCTATGGAAATGGCAAGCCGCTGCGGAATATAGCTGAACATTTTACATATGTATTCAGAAGCCAGTAAAGCAGCGCAGAAGTTGAGAGGAGAATCATTGTGCAAAGTACTAACCAAGGCGCAGCCGCGCCGAATTCGTTAAAGGATATCAAAGCGGTTCCTATTATTATTTCTTTCCTGATAGCAGGATTTATCGGCCTGTTCAGTGAAACCGCCCTGAATATGGCCATCAGGGATCTTATTGTGATTTTTGAAACGGATGCAGCCACCGTTCAATGGCTGACAACAGGGTATTTATTGACCCTTGGAATCTTAGTGCCGATTTCAGGATTGCTCCTGCAATGGTTTACGACGAGGCAGCTATTTACAGTCTCGCTTGTTTTCTCAATCATCGGGACCTTCATTGCAGCCATTGCACCAGTATTCGGAATTCTTATGCTGGCTCGCGTCATCCAGGCAATTGGAACAGCGCTTCTGCTGCCGCTCATGTTCAATACCATCCTTGTCATCATACCGCCGCATAAGCGCGGAGGGGCGATGGGGATCATCGGTCTGGTCATTATGTTTGCTCCTGCAATCGGGCCGACAATTTCCGGCTTGATCCTGCAGAATCTGACCTGGCACTGGATTTTCTGGATTTCCTTGCCATTTTTTGTTCTTGCCCTTATTTTCGGCCTATTTTATATGCAGAATGTATCTACCCCTACAAAGCCGGCCATAGACATTTTGTCTATTGCTTTGTCGACAATCGGCTTCGGCGGAATCGTTTTCGGCTTCAGCAGCGCTGGTGAGGGTGAAGGAGGCTGGGGAAGCCCGAAGGTAATCATTGCTCTTGCATTGGGAGTGATCGGCCTGATTTTATTCTGCCTTCGTCAGACAAGAATGAAGCAGCCTATGATCAATTTGCGGACTTTCTCTTATCCTATGTTTAATATAGGGCTTCTGATGGTGCTGATCGCTATGATGGTTATTCTTTCATCCATGATCATGCTTCCTTTATACCTTCAGAATTCCCTTTTGCTGACCACTTTCGCTGCAGGGCTCGTCCTTCTGCCGGGCGGAGTATTCAATGGGATTCTGTCGCCGGTCATGGGGAGGCTGTTTGATAAATATGGTCCTGTCTGGCTGGTGCGCGGCGGGCTGGTAATCGTTACCATTGTAATGTTTGCTTTCTCCGGCATCACAAATGATACCACAGCCGGCTATATTGTCATGCTGCATATCTTCATGATGGTCGGGATTGCAATGGTGTTCATGCCGGCTCAGACGAATGGGCTTAACGAGCTTCCACCCGAACTTTACCCGGATGGCACAGCTATCATGAATACACTTCAGCAGGTAGCTGGTGCAATAGGGACTGCAGTCGCGATCTCCATTATGACGGCGGGTCAGCAAAGCTACATGGAAGAGGCGGCAAACCCGCAGGATCCGGCACTGCTGCCGCTGTCCTTGACAGCCGGGATCCAGGACGCCTTTATTTTTGCGATTGTTGTGGCAGTAATCGGACTAGTTGCTTCTTTCTTCATTAAGCGCGTCAAAGTAGAAAATCAGGAATCTTAAAGAAGGCCCGGGACTTTTCCCGGGCCTTTCTACATTTTATATATTCTGCAAGAATAGTGAAAGTATTTGGGTAAGGATATAGACGCTGGGGTGAAAGGATTGTGTGGAGAGAGTGAGGTATATTTTTTATGGCGTTTGCACACCTAACAGAGCCAATCTGTCAGGCGGTTTATTAAGAGGGATCACATGTGTTTTTCGGCTTCCCTGATGATGGCTTCAGCCAGTTCTTCCGAGTTTCCCTCAAACATATGAAAATTCAGCGATGATTGAAGATGTTCAAACTGGCTCTTCAGTTCATCCAGCTGATTAATTTCTGCTGACCATCCGATGGAAGGAATCGAGATGATGAATCGCTTGTCTTTCGTTATATTAAGGAATACCTCGGCATACTTATTTCCGGATATGGTTATCTTCTCATAAGAGGTTATCAAAAATATCATCCTTCCCTAATGAGCCGTTTCATCTATTATAGCATTTTTTTGAGTGCAAATCGAATAAATGAGAGCAGAGGCTCCGTAAGAGGCATGGCTCCTAAAACACCAACCTGCTTCTTGCTGCATATAGTAGCATAATAATCAGGAAGGAGGGGTGGAATATGCCTGTGTCGGTTATTTTCAATCAGGTGAATGTTATCAGTATGTCTTCAAATTCCATCATTTCCACAGGTCAGAACAGCCAGCCTGACTGGAATGCCCAGGGGAAATTAAATACAGGAAACGGGATATTCATCAATGCGGCTTCACTAGGAAACTTCAGCTTTATTAACGATCCGGATGCAGTGGATATGCCTGTTACCCAGCCGGAGAATATCAACCCTCAGCCTGTCTCCCAGATATAAGGGCTTATATGTCAGTTTCCCGTAAAATTTCAGTTCAATTTAACAATATTAATATAACATCCATGTCAGCCAATTCCGGCATTTTTACAGGAGAAAACTCACAATCCGGATGGCAGGTGAATAGTAAGGAAAATACAGGCTTTGGTTCGGTGACCGGTTATCTGAACCTGTCTGCCTATAACATCAATATCATTGATGACAGCGACTTTATGGATGCCTGTTATTACAGGATTGATGAAGAAGATCAAGATCAAGATGAGGAAGATTCTTAAGCCATTGATGATGGCTTTTTATTTTTTCTTAAAAGCAAAGCATCAATAAGGTCATATTTCCTGTATTGGCAAAATAATAATATGAAAAAGGCGGCAGCCGGGATGGGGTGGGATGTTGGCGGAAATCCGATTTAAAACCTTGAAAGTGAACCAGATAAAAAACAGCTCCGGAATATTCTACGGACTGAATACTCCAGTATACTGGCAGCATACAGGGAGAGTTTCAGAAGGGTTTGGCAAAGTGGCTGGAAAAGGGAATATAATCAGCAGAAACATTACAAAGGTGGCCAGGAAAGAAGATTCCTAACCTATGTCAGGGCTTCCTTCCATGCTTCTGCCGTCAGGCTGGACAAGATGGATATTGCATAATGCCCGATTGCATTTGCCGGTTAATGAGCCGAAGCCTGAACGCCTTTGAATATTGGAAGACCAGAACATTTGGCTGTTTTTTCCCATAAAGACGCCTGAGTTGCTGGAGAGATGAGAGATGGTAACATCGTCAAAATCAATTATTGCTGGACCGCTCAATATTTTCATGGTGCTCCTCCTTGTTTAAAGCCTTGCTTATCATATGCCTGCAAAAGCAGAAGATGTGTCTAAAAAAAGGATGAAGGTTATGCAATTGGATGAAAAAGCTCTGATTACCATATTGGGAAAATTGAACGGGCGCCTTGCTGAAATGGAGGGCCGTTTAAAGGAGCTTGAAAAAGAGAAGTCCAGCGGGCATAGCATACACTTGGATATCAATGAAGTGAATATAGAAACCTTCCAGCTGGATCAGCTATCTTATTTTCTCGACAGGATTGATGTAAAAAGCCTGAGTGGAATGATGAATCTCGGAAACAGCTTTTATACACCAGCAAAAAAACCTACGGCTGGGAAGGCAAGCAAAACCGGGAAAGCTAAAAGGGAATCCAGCGGGGAAAACGGCATTCATATTATTATCAACGGGAAGGAAATCCCTTACTTTATGGGAAGCGGCCCGGGAACGGAGGATCGGTGATGAGGTATTTTTCTCCTTTGTTTAAAATCAGCAGTATTACCATCGGATCTATTGAGGATGCGTCCTGCGTCAATTTCGGCAACAGCTTTCCCACCGGATTTACCAGCTTGAAAAAGCATAATCAGGGCTTTGGCAATGTATTGGGGGATCATAATGACATCCATGATATTCTTTCCAGGATTGAAGAAAAAGATATAAACGAAGTCTTTTACAAAAACGGAGGGGAAGAGCTGCCCGACTGGATAGGCAAGCTTCTGCAGGAAGATGGGGAAGAGGGATATATGGATATGGAGGCAGAAGAAAGCATTGATTCCGACGAAACTGGCCAATAAAGCCGGTTTTTTATTTTGATTTTAAAGGAAATTCTTTTGCGGCTGTCGAAATAAGGAACGGACAATTAGAGGAGAGTGGCATGATGAAAGCGCCTGATAGTATTTTGTCTGTATGGGAAAGGTTCGACGCCTTTCCCATGGAGACGTTTACCAAGCTGTGGATGTACGATAAAGGTATCGGGCAAAGGGAAGTGGCCCTGATGAGAGAGCATCGGGAGCAGTACGGAATCACGGGAAACTGCTTTGATCTCGCCCTTTGGCTGCTTGATGAATTTGATAAAGAAGGAATCAGGGCCTATCCTGTCGGAAGCGGCTTTCATACCGAAAAGGCCCACGCCGCAGTTGTGGCTGAAGATAATGAAGGCTGCCGCTATTTATGCGATCTCGGCGACCAGTGGCTGCAGCCTGTTCTGATCGATAGTGACACAGAGACTCCGCTGAAGGGATTTTTCCCTGCAGCAGACATACATATCAAAAGCAGTCTGCATAAAGCTGAATTAACATACTTTAGGCCTGGCGGGAAGAAATCTTCACAAACTTACCATCTGACTCCTGTCGACAGGAAAGAATTTTGGATTGCGGCTGGGCATTCAAGCCGCCAGATCCATCCTAAGCCGCTTTTGGAATGCCGCATTCCTATTGCCGGTGAAAAAGCCCATTGGGAATTTTTTGATTGGCACAGCTTCCTCAGCACAAATGACGGTCTGGTATACGATCCTCCGCTGGCCGGTCCTGAAGCATGGGCGGATCGCATCCATGAAAAGACAGGCTTTGAGAGAGGGTTTCTGGAAGAATCCCTCTGGCTGTACAAGAAGCTTGAAAATGGCAGCTGATGGAAGCATTCACCATAAAGGAGCGGGGCGCATAGACGAGCCCCGCTCCTTTTGTGCTGCCGGTTTTACCAAATATAAAGATTTTCTTAAATTTCCAGGGTTATTCCTATTACATACTAGAATGGATAATCGAAGTGCAGCTGAGGAGGTCTATTCCTGACACAGCAAGGGCGTCCGGGCAGCAGTTCGATTTCGCAGGAGGCTTGAGTATTTTTCCGGAAAAGCAGATGGTGACATTGGATGGGAAGGAAGTGCAGCTTACAGGAAAGGAATTTGAATAGGGTGACAGGCACCTATACCAGTAAGACCACTGGTATAGGTGCCTGTCACCGTTTTATAGCCCGTTTATAATAGCGGAATATTGGCTTCCAGGCATTCTTTTCTGATCCTGCTGTTCCAGACAGATGACTGCACTTCGCCGATGTGGGCCTTTTTAAGCAGGAACATGCATAATCTTGACTGGCCGATTCCTCCGCCTATTGTGAAAGGGAGTTCACCATCAATCAGTGCCTTGTGGAAGGGAAGCCCAAGCCTTTCTTCATTACCGCACTCCTTGAGCTGGCTTCTCAAAGATTTCTCATCAACCCGTATCCCCATAGAAGAAATCTCAATGCTTCTATTCAGCGGTGCGTACCAGAAAATCAAGTCTCCATTCAGGCTCCAGTCATCATAATCAGGGGAGCGGCTGTCATGCTTGCTGCCGGATAGCAGGGACCCGCCGATATTCATAATGAAAACAGCGCCTGACTTTTCGGCGATTTTGTCTTCCCGCTGCTTTGCCGTAAGCTCTGGATACATATCTTCGAGTTCCTGGGAAGAGATAAAGCTAATTTGTTCAGGCAAAACAGGCACCATATTTGGTCTGGAAAGGAAAAGCTGCTTTTCTGTTTCCTTGATGCTTTCATATATGGAGATTACTTCAGCTTTCAGCGTCTGCTTGTTTCTTTTATTTTTCGGTATTATCTTTTCCCAGTCCCATTGGTCCACATAAATTGAGTGAAGCTGATCGAGCTCTTCATCTTTTCTGATCGCCCGCATGTCAGTATACAAGCCTTCTCCTTCCGAGAAGCGATATCTGGCAAGGGCCATCCTTTTCCACTTTGCCAGTGACTGTACGATTTCGACAGTTTCCCCAAGGTCCTTGGCTTCTATGGTCGCCATCCTTTCGACCCCATTGAGATTATCATTGATGCCGGTCCTGCTTTCAAGCAGCAGCGGGGCTGATACCTTTATCAGATTCAGCCTTTCAGAGAGCTCTTTCTCAAAACACTCTTTCACCCTCTTCATTGCCTTTTCAGTGTCAATCAAATTCAAAACTGGCGCATATAAATCCGGAACAAGCTGTCGGTTATTCATGCTGCAGGCACCTCCGTTTCACCTTTCTTGCCATGTATATAGGCTGCTTCATACTTTATGCCAGGTTAATTTTGATTGTTCCAGTACCACTTTAATGTTTTACAGTCATTCATATTTTTTTTGCTGTGATAAATTTTTTTTAAGAATGTTTCCCGATCAGTTGGTAAAGCTATCCTTGATACTAAAAGAGAGGTGATCAGTATGTTCTATCATGTTAAAGAGCTTCAGTATAATGCAAAGCCTGACCGGCCGGATGCGGTCTATGCGAGAAAGCTCCAGGAAATCCTCGGAGGACAATTCGGTGAAATCAGTGTCATGATCCAATACCTTTTCCAGGGATGGAATTGCCGGGCTGAACAAAAATACCGTGATATGCTGCTTGATATCGGAACTGAGGAAATCGCCCATGTCGAAATGCTGTCAACCATGATCGCTCAGCTGCTCGATAAAGCCCCTGTCAGAGAACAGGAAGAAGCAGCACAGGATCCAATCATCAGGGCTGCAATGGGCGGAATGAATGTGCAGCATGCGATTGTTTCTGGACTTGGTGCGAAGCCGGACGACAGCATGGGATATCCGTGGACAGCCCGCTATACAGTGGCGAGCGGGAACCTGCTGGCTGACTTCCGTGCAAATCTCAATGCTGAATCACAAGGGCGCCTTCAGGCAGTCAGACTTTATGAAATAACAGAGGACCGCGGCGTAAGGGACATGTTATCCTTCCTGATTGCCCGTGACACTATGCACCAGAATCAATGGCTCGCAGCAATCTCTGAGCTTGAAGCGCGGGATGGCAAGGTAGTGCCTGGCACATTCAACCGCCAGCAGGAGAAGCAGGAAGTATCTTATTCATTCCTTAACTGCTCCAAGGGGACAGACAGTGCAGAAGGCCGCTGGGCAAAGGGGCCGAGCATGGATGGACAAGGGCAGTTTGAATACATTGAAAACCCCGAGCCGATGGGGCAGATTCCAGTGCTTGCTCCAGGTCCGATTTACATTCATGGAACTATGCCTGCGGGACAGACACCGCCTCCTTCCCAATTTTAATGCTGCTAAGAAAAATCCGCCTTCAGATGAGGGCGGATTTTTGCTGATTGCAGAATATTTCAGGGTGATTGTTTGAGATACAGGTGAATTCAATTAAAAATGTGCTTTAGCTTCCGGTCCATGACCGCGTAAAAATAAGCAGCAGGATTTCTTGCCGGTTCACCTGATTTCATTTTCCTCATCAAAACACGCAGTGATTCCACGGCAGCAGGCACTATGATGCTCGGATCATTTCCAATTCCGTTCCTTTTGGCAGCGAGAAGGACTTTTTTCCATAATTCTGCAGCGGCTGCCTCATCCTCCAGAAGATACCGTGCCATACAGGCAAATGGAGCAGGGGTCGCTTCCATGCGCATCCTCCTCTAAAAGAATTTACATACATTATATGTTGAAAAGGAACAAATGTTCCTGTTTTTTGGCTGTGGCATGTTATTTGTTTAATTTTTAACAAGGATAAGCTATTCTAATTTCATCTGTATTTGCATGAAACTATCAAAAATCTACTTTGCCCTCAGAAGGGTAAGCATTAAAATTTATCGTTAATTATCTGTAAGGCTTTTTGCATCTTGGGAGGTATTATGGAGAACTGGATAAAAGAGATTATTGAACAATTTGGCTATACAGGAATTTTTCTGCTGATTGCGCTTGAGAACATATTTCCCCCGATACCGTCTGAAGTCATTTTGACTTTTGGCGGCTTTATGACCGCTCAAACAAATATTACTGTTTTCGGGACGATTGCAGCGGCAACCCTCGGTTCGACGGCAGGAGCGGCTTTGCTTTACTGGGCGGGCCTTTCCCTGACCAGAGACAGGCTTGAGAGAATCATAGAAAGATGGGGAGGCATCCTCCGCCTGAAAAAAGCAGATATTGATAAAGCCTTTGGATGGTTTGACCAATATGGCTATTGGACAATCCTGATCTGCAGGATGGTGCCGCTGATAAGAAGCCTTATTTCCATTCCTGCCGGGATGGCGAAAATGAATTTCCCGCTGTATCTGCTATTTACGGTCATCGGCACACTCACCTGGAACACCATCCTCGTCAATATAGGAGCTGCCTTCGGAGATTCCTGGGAGACGGCTGTCAAGTATTTTGATATATACTCAAATATGGTGTATATGCTGATTGCCTTAGCCATTATAGGTGCAGCTGTCTTTTGGTTCAGGCGAAGGAAGAAGTAAATATTGTCTTTACATTTGTCAGGAACAAAGCTATGATGATTCTTAATTGGATATAGTGTGACTGCTAGGGGTGTCCGCACAGGCGGGCTGAGAGAAAAACCGTTGTTTTTTAACCCTTTGGACCTGAACTGGATCATGCCAGCGTAGGAAAGTAGATTGAGCAACATTACTTTTTTATGTATGTAAAAGCCTGGTCCTGTCATATGGGGTCAGGCTTTTTTGTTAACAAAGCTGGATGGGATTTTTAAAACTATCAGGAGAAACTGTTTTTTGCTGATAAAATACGAAGTTTGCCTGGTATACAAATGTATAGCTGCTTTAGCGGCAATAATTTTAGACCTTCCGGCTGATGCCTTTAAAAGGCCCGAACAGCGGCATATCCAAGTCAACTTAATACATAAAGCACTGGGGGAGCCGGAGGAGTCCGGCTGAGATTGGGCCTGTTACGGCCCTAACCCTTATACCTGATCCGGGTCATGCCGGCGGAGGGAAGTGCGGGATCTATGCCGGCTGCAAAAAACCGGCCTGTGCTTCCTGAACCTTCCATTCCCTCAGTGCAAATTAGCATGGAGGGATTTTTTTATGGGGAAAACACGGAAATTAACAATGGCAGCGATGATGGCTGCAGTGGGGACGCTGTCAAGCAGCATGCTGTATATTCCGCTTGGCTTTACAAAATTATTCCCGGTCCAGCATCTGCTGAATGTGCTGTCAGCGGTATTACTTGGACCCTATTACGCAGTGGCGCAGGCATTATGCATTTCGCTCCTCAGGAATCTGATGGGAACCGGCTCGGTTTTTGCTTTTCCCGGCAGTATGGCCGGAGCCCTGCTTGCAGCACTTTTGTACAGCAGGACAAGAAAGCTGTCAATGGCCTTCACCGGGGAAGTGATCGGCACCGGCATAATCGGGGCGCTGCTGTCATATCCAATCGCCACATTGATATTGGGGCAGAAAGCCACACTGTTCGGCTTTATCCCGCTCTTTATCTTCAGTTCGATGGCCGGAGCTCTTCTCGGGATCATCATTTTGGCCATACTTGCAAAAAAGCGGACGCCAATTTTTGAATTCTATCAATATAAGAGATGAGGGAAATAGAAGATGGACGAAATAAAAACAGAAACCGGCCAAAATGAGATATTGATAGGGCTGGAAGAAAAGCTGCCGCCGGGAAAGACCGTTTTATACGGCCTTCAGCATGTATTTGTGTCGAATGTCTGGCTTGATCCGATCTTTGTGGCAGCTATGATCGGCCTGCCGTTTGCATTGTCAGCCAATATGGTGAACAGCATTTTTATTGCCGCCGGGATTATCACCTTCATACAGGCGACAAAGCTTGTCCGCCTCCCGATCATCCAGGGGCCGTCAGCTGCATTTGATGCAATCATGATCTCTGCAGGAAAAGCTAACGGGCTGGCTGCAGCAACTGGCGGAATCTTAGTCAGTGCAGCGATTGTATTCCTTTTGTCGATAACCGGGGTAATTGGCCGATTGAAGGCTTTATTTACGCCAGTCATATCGGGGACCGTCATTTTCTTGGTCGGGATTTCTCTCGCTGGATTTACTTTGCATGAATTTCTTGGAGGCTCGCCGGGTGATGAGGGCTTTGCCAGTCCATCCACTCTATTATTATCGGTCACGACGGCTGTGATTGTCCTTGGCCTGTCATTGTTCGGAAAGGGCATCTGGAAGTCTTTTTCATTTTTGATTGCTCTGATTGCAGGTGATATTCTCGCTTTTTCACTTGGAAAAACAGACTTTTCCATGATATCGGAAAGTGCCTGGTTCGGGCTTCCGCATTTGCTGCCGTATGGGCTTACCTTTGAATGGGGAGCATTCCTGACCTTTTTCATCGCTTATCTTGTGGCCGTTATTGAAGCAATGGGTGTGTATCAGGCTTCTTCTGCCATGCTGAAGACCGAGCTGACGGCCAAAAGAATCCGCGGCGGATTTGCCGGAGAATCGGCAGGGTCCTTTGTGTCTGCCTTAATCGGAGGATTTCCGACGACCGCATATGCGCAGAATGTCGGCCTGCTGCGCTTAACCGGTGTCGGTTCAAGATACCCGGTCATGGCTGCTGCTGTTATCTTTCTTGTGCTTGGCCTGGTGCCGAAAGCGGGAGCGCTGCTGGCTTTGACGCCTGCCCCGGTTGTCGGGGGAATCTTCCTGCCGGCTGCCGCCACACTTGTATTTACTGGCATTTCAATCCTTGCAAGGGCAGAAGGCACGCAAGTCAACTTTATGATTGTCGGGCTTTCCATGCTGCTGGCCATTTCTCTGCCGGCTTATGCTGTGAACGCAACAGGGATAGCGGGAACATTCCTGACTAACAGCATCTTGATTGGAGCATTTACAAGCATCTTTCTGCAGCTGATTCTAGTCAATATCCCTAATTGGTTTATGAAAGGAGCGGTAAATCATGAAAGAAGAATCGATCCTATTGACAGCGGAAATTAAAGATTTTATCGAAGCTGGAAAAAATTCTGATGAGGCTTTTGGCCGGCTGGCGCTTAAGCTGTTCCGCCACCAGTTTGAAAATAACATTTTCTATAAAAAGTTTTGCCAGGCACAGAGAAAGACTCCTGCAACAGTGCAAACATGGGAAGAAATTCCGCCGATGCCGGTGCAGGGCTTCAAAGAACTGACATTAACCTGCGAACCCGCTGAAAAAGCGGAAGCTGTTTTTATGACCAGCGGAACGACCGATCCTGATGCAAAGGGAAAGAACATTCATCCTGATTTGTCTGTATGGGACCTGTCAATGAAAGTCCCTTTCAAAAGCTTCGTATTGCCGGACCGGGAAAAGATAGCCATTTTAGTGCTGTCTCCATCAGACGATTATAACAAAAATTCTTCTCTTTCCCGCTACCTTACGAATGCTGTCTTTTATTATGGCAATGAGTACAGCCGCTTCTTCCACAATGGAGAGTCCCTTGATTTTCAAGGAGCAGCAGAGTCGCTGGGACGGTTGGCAGAAAGGGGAGAGCCTGTCCTGATCATGGGGGCAGCCTTTGCTTTCGTCCATCTTTTGGATTTTATGAAAGAAAGGAATTTGTCGTTCAATCTGCCTGATGACAGCAGAATCTTTGATACAGGAGGGTTCAAAGGCCAAGTGCGGGAAATCAGTGCCGAAGAATTGGCGGATTTGTATAAACAGTTTTTTGGCATAGGAAGGGACATGCATATAAATATGTACGGCATGACGGAGCTCAGCTCGCAAATCTATGATCGGACAATCCTCTCCAGCTATACAGGAACACAGATGATAACCGATAAAGCCGGTCCAGCCTGGCTGAAGACGAGGGTGCTCCACCCCGGCACTTTGGAGCCGGTTAAGGAAGGGGAAGCTGGTGTTCTTGCCCATTATGACCTGGCTAACTGGAACTCCTGCCTGGCTGTCCTGACAGAGGATCTTGGATTGAAAACCGGGCATGGCTTCAAACTTCTCGGCAGAGTGAAGGGCTCTGAGGCAAGAGGCTGTTCCATAGCAGCTGACCAGCTGCTCTCAGGCGGTGGCCGCTAAGGTGGTGGAATTCTTCGACATCTATCATTTACCGGCAGCAATCAAGCCAACTGTTGTAAAAGAAAAGATATATAGCGTGGAGGGAAATACATTTACCCTGAAATATCCGGACCTTAGCAGCGGGGAAGTGAAAAAAACAATTGATGCTGTCCTTGAAAACCGCAGGAAATATCTTAAGGATATGCCGGTTTCAACTATCATCGGCAAAATTGATGCAGCAGTCCAGCTTTGGCTGAATCCGGATTATCATTTAAGAAAGATTGCAGAAAGAGTTCTCCCAATAGTTACTGGCTATGACAGTGAAATGGTCCGGCTGGAGCTGAAAAGGTATATGCGGACCTTCCGGAAAAAAGAGCTTTTGCGCTTCCTGGAAGAAGAATTTGATTCCCCTGCGATGCTGGACGAATTCAGGCCAAGAAAGTCGGGAGGGTTGAGCAGGGCTTACGGCCCAGACCTGATTTTTCATGTTTTTTCCGGCAATGTCCCGGGAGTCCAGCTATGGAGCCTGATCATGGGTTTCCTCATGAAATCCGGCAATCTGGGGAAGACTTCTTTTTCAGAGCCTGTCATGCCTGTTTTGTTTATGAAATCGCTGTGTGAGATAGACAAAAGCCTTGCAGATGCTGCCGCGGTAATTCCATGGCGGGGAGGAAATGCCGAACTGGAAGAGCCGGCTTTAGAAGCAGCTGAAGCTGTTGTAATATATGGATCAGACAGGACGGTCAATAGCATCAGAACAAGGCTTCCAGAGGGAAAGCTCCTTCTTGCCTATGGGCACAAAATCAGCATCAGTATGATTGGAAAAGAAGCATTGACTCCTGACCTTTATGCGAGGACAGCACGCAAACTTGCCGAGGATATCTGTATTTATGACCAGCAGGGGTGCCTTTCTCCGCAATCCGTTTACATAGAAGAAGGAGGCTCGGCTGAGCCCAGGCGTTTCGCCCAGCTGCTCGGCGCAGAGCTTGCCAGGTACGAAAAAAAACGGCCCCGGTCGGCTCTGTCAGAAGAAGAGCACCTGTCCATCCAAAGAACAAGGGGGAAATATGACCTGGAAAAGCTGAAAGGCGGCAGCACGGCTGTTTTTAAAAGCGGCATAAAAACTGACTGGACTGTAATTTTCCATGAAGGAAGCGGTTTTCAGGCGTCCACTTTGAACAGATTCGTCCATATCTTCTCTGTTTCAAATTTGGAGAGGTGCATTGCTGAATTAACTCCGTACAAAAGATTGATGCAGTCATGCGGGCTGGCGGTACTGCCTGAAAGACTATTGGATATAAGCGCGATGCTCGGTGAGGCCGGAATCAGCAGGATCTGCCCGGTCGGTGAGATGAACAGAGCAAAGCCGGGCTGGCATCATGACGGCAGCTTCAACTTGCTGTCGCTTGCAAGATTTATAGATATTGAAAGAGCTGCAGAGCAAGAAATGGAACGTTATGACCCGGATGTTGAATAGAAGAAAGGTGAAATCATGCTTATAAAAAATAAAGTGGTCCTGATTACCGGTGCGAGCAGGGGAATTGGTGCAGCAATTGCCAGGAAAATGGGTTCAGAGGGCGCTTCAGTCATCATTAATTATCTTTCCAGTAAAAAGGCAGCAGAGGCACTCGCAGACGAGATCAGGGAGTCAGGCGGCCAGGCGGCGGCAATGCAGGCAGATGTGACAGAAGAACAGCAGGTCAATCGGATGATGGAAGATATCATCATGAATTTTGGCGGCATTGATGTGGTCATCAATAATGCGCTAAGCCACTATTCTTTTGATCCAAAGAAGAGGAAGACGGCCTGGGAGCTTGATTGGGAGGATTATAATCGGCAGTGGGAAGGCAGTGTCCGCGGCGCTTTCAATGTGTGCAGGGCAGTCATTCCGTTCATGAAGGATGAGATGAGTGGAAGTATCATTAATATTGTGAGCAACCTGGTGAGTTTTCCTGTGGTGCCCTATCATGATTATACAACGGCCAAGTCCGGTCTGCTCGGGTTTTCCAGGAATCTCGCGAAGGAGCTTGGCTGTTTTGGAATTACAGTTAATGCAGTAGCCCCTGGGCTGACCTATCCGACCGATTCGAGCGCCGGGACAAAGGAGGATGTAAGGAACAGCATCATTGAACTCACTCCAATGCAGCGCCTCGCAGCCCCGGAGGATATTGCAAATGCTGTCCTGTATTTCGCATCCCCGCTCTCAAGCTTTGTGACAGGACAGTGCCTGTATGTCGATGGCGGCCTGGTTATGGGCGGATGAAACTTTTTCTGGGCTGGTCCGTATAATAGTTATAGTAAAGACAATCAGCTTTTGCTGAAAAGAGGAGGATGTTTATGATTCCGATCCTGCTGACTATTATACTCGTTATAATTCTGCCTGTTTCTATATCGATCTTGATAAAAAGAAGAAAGGATGCAGGAGTTACGGGCTTCAAGAGTGCCCTAACCTCCATCTGCTTCTTCCTCATTGCGTTTGTCAATCTTATATCATACTGGATGGGCTGGCTGGGGATGTTCAACTGGATGATGACCATTATTCTGCTGCTGGCCGGAGCCTATTATTCAAAATATCTTCTCCCGGCGGGAACAGAGAATTGACGCATAAAAGGAGGGAAGGCTTATGGATTGGAAGAAGTATTCAATCTTAGCCCCGTGGGCGCTGCTTGCAGGTATAGGCATGCTTTTGTTCGCCCCTTTCCGCAACTATGCTATTCTACCGGTACTGATCATGTGGGTCATCTATTATTCATGGATTTATATAGAAGATAGGAAAAGTCATTAGAAAAAGGCTGAAACAGCAGGATTTTTGCTTATAAATGAGGGCAGTTGATTTCCGATCCAGGCACTCCGCTTTCCGCGGGGCGGCGCTGAGCCTCCTCTTCGCTCCGCTCATGCGGGGTCTCAGCCCTGCCGCTGCCTCCCGCAGGAGTCTGCGTGCCTTCCTCTCCAATCAACTGAGTTTTTTTAATCTTTTTAGCGATCAGACATCGGCTTAATTAAGTTACAGCCACATAATAGTCCTGTAATTTCTGGGTTTTTTCTATGGGGCAGTTGATTTCCGTTCCAGGCACTTCGCTTTCCGCGGGGCGGCGCTGAGCCTCCTCTTCGCTCCGCTCATGCGGGGTCTCAGCCCTGCCGCTATCTCCCGCAGGAGTCTGCGTGCCTTCCACTCCAATCAACAGGCTACTATAATTTGATTGGCAAGAGCTATCCATACATGAGTAACTATTACAGCAGCATCCTGCCCATCTTTTCAGGAGATTTTCTAACAATTCCATTTTTTCCGCCCGCTGATGCTTTCTTTGGCTTATAATTATCCTTGTGAATTTCATTTCCAAGGAGTACCATCATGAACCAGACATTTACTGTAAAAGAAAAAATTAAACAAATCTTTATTTTATTGATTCCCATCCTGATCACCCAGCTTGGGATGTTTTCAATGGTATTCTTTAATACCATTATGTCAGGAAAATATAGTGCATCCGACCTTGCAGGGGTGGCTATCGGTTCTTCGATATGGAATCCTGTATTTACAGGGCTGAGCGGTATTCTCCTTGCTGTTTCGCCAATCGCGGCTCAGCGGTTTGGCGAGAAAAAGCATGGAGAAGTAGCGTCAGTTGTCAAGAACGGCATGTATCTTGCCGTCATAATTGCACTGGCGGTCATTGCGGCCGGTTTTTTCCTGATAGGCCCCATCTTGGAAAGGATGGATTTGGAGAGCGGTGTTGAACAGACGGCAAGAGGTTATCTTATTGGCTTGAGTTTCGGAATCATCCCTCTTTTCTTATTCAATGTCCTTCGCTCGTTTATTTATGCTCTCGGGAAGACGCGGGTTGTCATGGTAATCCTCTTGTGTGCACTTCCGGTCAACTTTTTCCTGAATTTTGTCCTCATTTTTGGATATTGGGGCTTTCCGGAGCTTGGTGGTGCAGGGGGCGGCTATGCTACTGCCGCCACCTATTGGGTGATCCTTGCGCTGACCATTTTCATTATCAGGACTCAGCAGCCTTTTGCAGTGTATAAGGTGTTCTCTGATATGGGTGATTTTTCATGGGCCCAATGCAAGGAGATCCTAAAAATCGGGGTTCCGATGGGATTGTCGATCTTTTTTGAAACGAGCATGTTTGCGGTTGTGACAATTCTGCAAAGCCGTTTCAGTGTGGAGACACTTGCTTCCTATCAGTCGGCACTCAATATTGTTTCTTTCCTTTATATGATTCCAATCAGCATTTCGATGGCACAGACTGTGCTGGTCGGCTATGAGGTAGGGGCAAAGAGGAATAGAGATGCGAAAGCATACAGCTGGATCGGCATCTATTTGTCTGTGGTCATTGCACTGGTCACAGGGCTTCTTGTCGTTGTGTTCCGCTACCAGGTGGCAGGCTTTTATTCCAATGATGCGGCAGTCATTTCCCTGACGGCACATTTCCTGATTTATGCTTTGTTTTTCCAGATCTCAGATGCCATTCAGGCAACTGCACAGGCAGCTTTGAGAGGCTATAAGGATGTTAATCTTGCGTTCATTATCACGCTTGTTGCATACTGGCTGATCTGCCTGCCGCTCGGATATGGGCTTGCCCATTATACCAGCCTGGGAGCGCCGGGTTATTGGATCGGACTTACGGCAGGCCTTTTGGCAGCCGGTATATGCCTGTCAGCCAGGCTGATTTATATCCAAAAGAAAAAATTCGCTCCAGCAGAAGGGGTATAATCGGAGGAAATGTGATGAAAATCCGCAAGCTTGTGCCAGAAGATGGAGAAGCCTTCGCACATCTTATTCAAGATGTGGAAAATGAATCTTCATATATGCTGTTTGGGCCAGGGGAACGGAACGTTTCCGAGGACATTCAAAGGCGGATGATAGAGGCGTTTTCCAGCCGGGATAATGCCGCCATTTTTGCAGCAGAAGTCAACGGGCTTCTGGCGGGCTACTTGATTGTCAATGGCGGCATGGCCGGAAGGGTGCGCCACTCCGCTGCCCTTGTCATAGGCATTAGAAAAGACTATCGCGGACAGGGTGTAGGCTACAGTCTTTTTCAGAAGCTTGACAGCTGGGCGATGGAAGCCGGCCTGCATAGATTGGAGCTTTCAGTTGTCAGCGAAAATGAGAGGGCGCTTGGATTATATAAAAAAGCTGGATTTATAGTGGAAGGGATCAAGAAACATTCCATTTTCATTGATGGGGAATACCATGATGAATACATAATGGCAAAGCTATTACGATAAACCCAGATCAGATCCTGCCGATTCGGCAGGATCTTTTTTGAACGCTGAAGTAAGCATATGAATTTTTTCACCGGGATTTGGGTATTTGTCTATTCAATGCAGTCTTCTTTATCATATTCTAGACTGAAACCTATCTGAGGGGCGGGCTTTAATGTAATATTTCTGCTTCTCTATGGGAAGAGAAAGATAAAAGTGAGGAGAAGGCAGATGAATCAGCAACAGTATGTGTATCATCCGGGAGCCGCTTATCGTGGAGACCATATGCGCTTTGGATTTGGCCGCCCGGGATTTGGTCGATTCGGCTTCGGTTTCGGACGCCCGTTTGGCTTTGGATTCGGCAGACCTTTTGGCTTTCCATTCCTTGGAGGACTAGCCGGCGGCCTGCTCTTAGGAAGCGCCCTTGCCGGCCCGTATGGCGGATATGGCTATCCTTATCCATATCCCCCTTATCCATATTATTGAGAGGGAGTTTCAGGCGGGCCAAGGGGAAAGCTGCCCGCCTTCATACATAAAAATCCAATCATCGACAGGAATTTCAATGCGGCTGGAGAATAGTATACTAGCGAATAAAGAGGGGAAATCCATGAAAACACTAATTTCAAAGCTTGATTTCAATCAGTTATCAGACAGGCAGATTGGGGATCTTCTTTATAAAAATATCGAGGATGACAGCAGGTCGGGAGAATGCATATTCGTCCTGGGGAGCAGCAAAGCTGCTGAATACAGGCTTCCGAAGGCGCTGGAGCTATACAGAAGCGGCAGAGCAGGCAAGCTTCTGTTTTCCGGCGGCGTTGTATGGCCGGCTTCAAAGCTATGCGAAGCCGAGCTTTTAGAAAAGAAAGCATTGGCACTTGGAATCCCGGGAGCTGATATTTTAATAGAAGATCAATCTCTCCATACAAAGGAAAATGTGCTTGCCTCGCTGCTGGTCCTTGATCGGGAATTCAATCTCCATAAAGTAAAAAGGATATTGGTTGTGACAGCTTCCTATCATATAAGAAGGGCATATCTGACCATGAAAACCTATATGCCGGACTGGATACAATACTCGCTTTGCCCTGTGGATGATATCCATACAAAGGAAGGGAACTGGCAGCTGTCAGAAGGAGGCAGGCTGAGGGCAAAGAGGGAAGCGGAAAAGCTGATCTACTATGTTAAAGAAGGAATTATCACTGACGCTGAGGTTGAAATTTCAGGTTCGTAAAGAGAGGAAATGAAAAATGAGACAGATCATCGCAATGGGAGGAGGAGGGTTTTCAATGGAACCTGAAAACCTTCTTCTCGATCAATATATCATAGAACAAGCGCAAAATAAGAATCCAAAAGTTTGCTTTCTTCCCACTGCAAGCGGGGACCAGCAAAGCTACATAGACGCTTTTTATGAGGCTTTTAAAAGCCTTGAGTGCATCCCGTCTCATCTTTCGGTGTTTGAACCGAATTTTAAAGACGCAGAGGAATTTTTGCTTGCACAGGATATCATCTATGTTGGAGGCGGGAATACCCGCAATATGATGATTCTATGGAAAGAATGGAGGCTGGATGAACTGCTGCTGAAATGCTATCAAAAAGGAATCATTTTAGCAGGCATCAGTGCAGGAAGCATCTGCTGGTTTGAAAAAGGGCTGACAGATCCCTTAAATGGGCCGCTCTGCCCGATAAAAGGACTGGGCATCCTAAAAGGCAGCCACTGCCCGCATTATGACGGGGAAAATAAGAGAAAGCCTGCCTACAGGCACCATATCAAGGAAGCGCTAATGAAGCCGGGATATGCAGCTGATGACGGGGCTGCACTTCATTTTGTGAATGAGGAGCTGTATAAAACGGTCTGCTCACGAAAGAACGCCAGCCCTTATTACGTAGAAGTAAATGATAGCAACGCTGAAGAAACAAAACTGGATTGCATTTATCTTGCAGAAGCAGGAAATAGTATTGTTTAAACTAACCCAGATTTAAAGTGAATAGCCCGCTTCCTATTTGGAAACGGGCTACTACTGTTAACGTGATTCAGGGAAAATTCTCTGCACCGTTTCACTAAATTGATCAAACAATCCTCTTACAGGTTTTCCATTTTGAATATCATCCCTATACCCGCGCATACGTTCCATAAAATCAGGATTGCTTGAGACAAACACTTCATTAATATTCTGATCTGCTGCCTGTACTTGATCGGAAACCTTCTTTTTCATTTCGTCATTAATATCGCCTTTTTCCCCATTTGCCAGCAGCACAGCTGCATATGCCTTGCTTCCGGCTGTAATGACTACTGCCTTTTCAACTTCTTTCATAGCTTCAACCTTCTGCTGGGCATCATCGGAATTCCGAAGATTATTCTGATCGCTGCCATTCTGCCCATTGTCTTCCAGTCCATTGTTATACTGCTTGTTGTTATTCTGTTCGTCGTCCATTAAGTTATTTGCATCGTCTGTTGCATCGCTGTCTGTCACATTCCTCATGGATAATGTGCCAGATTGGCCGTTATTTCCATCCTGGCTGCCCTGGTTGGATGATGCACAGCCTGTGAACAATACAGACGCTGCTGCGCCGATTAGAACCCATCTTAATTTCTTCATGCAAATCCTCCTCAAATTATATTCGTGAGTAATTTTTCCAAAAACATAAAAGTTATACATTTTCCAAAACTGAATGTTAAATAGGCTTTACATAATGTTAAGTAATCTATACAATTGACTTATTGGATGTTAAGTGAACTTAACAAAGAGATGTTGAATGAGGTGCTATATGGAAATTGGCAATTGTGTCAAAGAGCTGCGGGCCAGAAACAGCTGGACCCAGGAAAAGCTGGCCCAGGCTGCAGGTGTGACGAGACAAACAATCGCAGCACTTGAAAAAGGAGATTATATTCCGTCCCTGCTGCTTGCCTTGAAGATATGTGAGGCATTCCAGCTGAAAATGGAAGAAGTATTTTGGCTATTAAAGGAGGAAGAAAAATGAAAAATAATCGGACAGTTTTATTAAGCTTTGTTTTATATGCCTTGTTTGCCTGGGCCATGATGGCAATGTACGATGTCCAGACCCAGTTTGCAGAAGTCCTGCGGAATCCTGAGCCGCCCTGGTCATTGACGATTAATATCACACCGGTAGCAGTTTTTTTGCTGATAGGGGGTGTGATCAGCTGGTTCCTATACAGCAAGAACAAGAAAAAACGTTCAAGTATTGTTGCGCTGCTTCTCCTTCCTCCTGAGTTCGAGGAACAGGATGAACGGGAAAAAATGATGACCGCCAGAGCCTGCAGGAGTTCTTATATCGCCCTGTATTTCGCGGTGCCCATCACAGCAGCCCTAATGCTTTTCTATCCTTTGCTCGAAGATAAGGTCCCATTCTACCCGGTTTTGATCATTCTGCTGATTCCCGTGATTCAGATGCTTTCGTATTATCTGTCCATACGCAAAAGTCTGTAAAAAATAGTAAGGCGGCTGCCAAAATCCTGCAGCTGCTATTTTTTTTGCGGAAACTTGAGATTTTTTCAACTCTGTTTCCGTTATTATAGAAGAATCATACAAAAGGACAGGAGAATGAACGGGAGGTACATATGGAAGAGGAAGCAGTATGGATAAAGCAGGTGCTGGCCGGAAACAAGCAGGCTTACGGGCACATCATCAACAAATACAAAAACCCTTTGTACGCAACGATACTAAGGATGACAAAAAACCCGCAGGATGCCCAGGATCTGGTGCAGGAAGCGTTTATCAAAATTTACAATCAGCTTGGCAAGTATGACCAGAAAGGGGCTTTTTCAAGCTGGCTTTACAGGGTGGCGGTGAATCACTGTATGGATGAATTCCGGAAGAAAAGCACCCATATCAAGCAGGCGGAAATAAATGAGGCCTCTGCCATCAACACAAGGCATCCGGAAGTGATTCTTTTGAAAAAAGAAAAAAACAGGCAGCTGGAAAAATTGATCCGCACTCTGCCGGAGGATGAAAGGCTCGTTATACTCCTTCGTTATGCCAATGAATTGCCTTATGAGGAAATAGCAGAAATGACAGGCATGCCCTTATCAATGGTACGCAACAAGCTTCACCGGGCCAAAAAGAAAATGAGGGAAACAGTCCAAAAACAGGGAGGCTATTATAATGAATTGTCCAACGGCGGATAAAATTTCTCAATATATCGATCAGCTTTTAACCGAAAAGGAACAGTCTGAGCTGAATAGCCATATCGCTGGCTGCCCGTCTTGTGGTGAAGTTGCTGGAGTATTTGAAAATGAAGCTGAATTCTTGAAAGAGACGCTGCAGACACCTAAGCTTCCCGACGATTTTGCAGACGGCATCATTGGGCAGCTGGAATCTTACAAACCAGAAAAAAAGAAGTTTGTCCCAGGGAAAAGGATGGCCGCAGCCGCAGCCGGACTGCTTCTGGCTGCAGGGATCAGCACGGTTCCTGGATTTGCAGATTGGGTTGGCGGGCTTTTTTCATCCAGTGAAGTAGATGACGGGCTGAGGCTGGCATCACAAGAAGGGCTGGCGACCCGGGTAGATATCGCAGCAACAGATCAGAACACAACATTTAAAATAGAGGATGTAGTCGCCGATACATCAAGAATCGCACTCTCTTTTAAAGTACTGGATTCAAAAGGCAAGCCGCTTGATACCAGCATCAACATGGAGGACACTGAAAATAAAATTGCAGCTTATGACCAGAACGGCAAAGAGATCGAAGAATACGGAATGGGCTGGACAGAGGGATCTGAATATGGATTAATAGAATTTTCGCTGAGAGATCGGACCGGTCTGGAAGAGGTAGTGGTTAAAGTTGATCTTAAGGAGCTGAACGGAAAGCAGGGGAATTGGAATGTTGAAGTGCCTATTAACCTGAAGGAAAGGCAAAAGTATACAAGCAGGGTGGCGCTTGATAAGCACAGCACATCTTTCAATGGAGTCTCCATTAACCTTAAGGAAGTGCAATTTGCTCCTTCCTCAAGCGAGCTTGTCTATGAGACCGCATTCACGAAAGAAGAAAAAGCTAAAGTCGAAACCAGGATTAAAGAGCTTGAAGAAAGGTTTGGCAAGGAAAATGTCGGGATGTTCTCAGGATTCGGAACGGCCATTCAATACCATATTGTGAATGATAAAAATGAACCTGTTTATAAGCACAATATTTTTGCTGAAGGGCAGGGCCATCCCAGCGATCAGGGCTCCATATCAGGTTCCGGCCAAGATCTTGACGAACTTGGAGCAGTACGCTGGAATGAATCATTTATCCCGCAGAAAAATAGAAGCAGTTATACTCTTGTACTCGATGGTGTAATTAAAACCCTGCCAGCCGATTTTTCTATTACATTTAAACCGGATGATCTCCGGAAGAAACCAGTCAGCTTTGAATACGAAGGCAATCACTTAACAATCAAAAAAGCTAAGAAGAAAAATGATTACTCGCTGCGCAAATCGCTGATGCCAATTGAAAAGGAAACCTATTTTGAGATCGAGATGGAGGGTGGGAAGGAAGTGCCTTCTGCTGATTTTGGGTCATGGGTGATGACAGATGATAAAGGAAATGTTTATCCCCTTTATCACAGCGGTTCCATTTTAGACGAAAAAGACAAAAATGGACGTTTCAAAACTTCTCTCGATCTCAAAGCTTATGATCTGGAGAAAGAGCCGGAAGAACTGACATTGCATCTCACTTCAGTAACCAGATATTATAAAGCAGAACAAGAATGGAGAGTTCCGCTCTTTAAATAAGTTTGGTAAGAAAGCAGGCTCGTATAAGCCTGTTTTCTTTTTTTGGAAAATAATGAGAAAATTTGCAACTTTCCTGAAGTCTGTGCGTATATAAAGTAACTTTATTATGTTTTACAGCTACAGGGGGGATTTTCTTGGAAGAGAAAGGTGCAAAGAGATGGACAAAACGGCAGCGTCTTATTTTATGGGGTTCAGCAGCTGTGATGATCATTATGGCTATGCTGTATTTTGACAGAGAAAAAGTTTATAAGGAAGAAAAGCCGCCCATGCCGGTGATTACAGTCGGGGACGTAGAGGTGCAGGCAAGGTTGGGCTCTTACCGGTGGAATGATGGAATGGTGGAGAAAGAGATGAAGGATATCTCTAAATCTCTGAAATATCAGCCTGTGCAGGGAAATGAGGAATTCAAGATAGAGTTTCCAAAAGGGGAGGAGCCGGTATATTTTGCCAGAGGTTTGCGGAATCCTAATGGTCAATTTTATGGGGCAAACGGGTTATATGGAAATGATTATATATATAATGCCTCAGATATAATTACTTTTAACATAAAAGCATACTGGAAAAATGGAAAGAGGGCTGATTATTTTATTCCGATACAAGTCCGGGAAGTTGAATTGAAAGAATACTATGCCACATTTATAGGAGCTTACTCTATTCTCCTTATCAATGAGAATGTAGCAGATGCTGAGCGTGCCGAAAATGAATTGCGCAAAGAATTTTTGAATACACCAACCTTTTTAAAATTCGGTAACAAACATTCTTATCCTGAATTGAATATTGAACAAAGCCAGGCTTATTTACTTTTTGACCACAAAAGAGAACTTTTCCGGGCTAACGATGTTGGAGCAATGAAAAATTATATAAAAGACCATATTATCTCCCATGAGGTTGTTAAAGGAACAGTGTCGGAAATAGATCATAATCTTGGGTTTGTCACTATAAATGGAAGGAAGCTAATTACTGAACCAGATCAACTGATTAAAACCGGCCAGGACGTCAGTGTGGAAACAAGATATTTCATGTCCAAATTTTACAGCCCGGTCATTGAAGAAATACAAGTAATGAAAAATACTGACCCCATTTTTGAGGATGAAAAATGGCTTTCAGATGAAGCTGAAAAATTTTCTATCCTGGCCATTGGAGATACTGATTTCCTCAAGCCGCTGAAAAACCCGCATAAAGAAGATTTGAAAATGGCCGGTATGATAACAGCTCAAAAAAGTTTAAAAATGAATAGCGGAGAACAGCTAAAGGGACCTGCTATTTATGTTTTTAATGATAAAGAGCTAGTCTATCAAACTGAGACTTATGAAGAACTGCTAAAGTACTTATTTTCCAGGGAAGCCCTGGCTTTTGAAATACAACAGGCGAAGGAGCTTAGAAGTGAAAAATAAGGAGCGATACAATGAAAAAGGACATTATGAAAAGAAAGATTCAGCGCACTTACCAAAATAAGATGCAGTCTAAAAAGAAAAGCCGCAAGCAGACATTTGAAACAGGTGTGGTATTTATAGGGATTGTCCTCCTTTTTTCAATAAGCGGACCGCTACAACAGGAAACTGGCAAGGCTTATAGAATGAAAGGTGAGCAGGTAGGCACATGGAGTATGCCCGCTTCCGAAATCCAACATAAACTTAGTGAGTTTGAAGGTTTCAAAGGCATTGCCATTGATACACATCCCAAACCGGTTAAATATATTATAAAAACTTCTTTCAATTCTGATGCTGCATCAGCAGCAAGGGTGATTGACGAAGCACACAGCATAATTAGTACAGCAAATGATGAGGCACATAAAGAAGTCTACCAAATCGTTGTACGGGGAATGGAAAATGAGGTTTTAGAAAGAAAGGAATATCCCTGATTAGGGATTCATGAGTCACCCTGATGGAGTGTGAAACTATTCAGAGTGACTTAAAAGGAGAATATGAGTCACTCTGATGGGGGAAAAGCTGGTTAGAGTGCCTCAAGAGGAGAATATGAGTCACTCTTCCGGTCGGATAACCCGTTCAGAGTGCCTCAAGAGGAAAGAAATGAGTCACTCAAACAAACAAAAAAGAAAGTCAAGAAGGCGCCTGAAATAAGGAGGAAGCAATAATTGAAGCTTAGAAAGCTCATCCAGAGAAAATTGACTGCTTCGTTTGCTGTCTCAGCAGCGGTCTCCATATTGTTTGCTTTATTTACTGTCTATGATTCTGAACCTGCCTATGGACTTGGAACCGCCTTTCTTGGCTGGCTGCTTTTTTTTATGCTGTATGCAGGAGCGATTGTCTTTTTTTACGGGAACCTTGTTTCGTTTTTTCTTGAAGTTTTGCAGAAACGGGTAGCTGTCCTTAGGAAAGACTGGTTTTATATCCTTCTCCACGGGCTTTTCGGATTGGCAAACGGACTGCTTTTTCAAAATACGATTGCAGCAATATACGGAATGGGAGCAGCTCTTTTATACGCCTTACTGGACAGGCGGCTTTTCAAAAAAGAAGGCAGCACTTTGTTTATTGTACTGCCTCTATTTTGCGCCGGTTTGCTTTGGGGTTATCTTTTACTGATATCAGATCCTCAGCCCCCTTTTACTGAGACGGAAGCGCTAGAGTTTGCTTCACTGGGAGAAGGATCGATGACTGACCACTTCCCTGAGAGAGAAGGAAAATGGGAAGGAGAGATTAAAGGATATCAGGTGGTAAAAGAAACGTCAGTAGAAAAAATAGGGAGAGAAAAATTCATTATTACATACAAAGAATCATGGGAAAAAGAAGGAATGTCCGGCTCATGGTTTTTTTCTTATGAAGTTGGTCGTCAATCCATGTCTGCCAAAGGAGGGAGAGGAGAAGAGCCGCCATATTATAAGGAAGTGGGACGTCCATAAGCGGGACCGGCTTGTACCTCATAAAAAAGGGAAGCAAATAGGCTTTCCTTTTTTATTTCTTTCTTAAAATAGGGTTCTATAAAGCTTACTGCCTCCCGTTCTACACTCTGCTATAAATCTCATCCATCGGCCTGGCCAGCATCATATTCAGTTCCTGGATTGCCTGGAAGATTTGTTCTTCTGCCTGCAGATAAGAAGCGGTTTTAGGATTTTGCATCAGACCAGATTCCAGCACCTGCAGTTTCTGGATATCAGCAGGACTCAGGTTTTCTCCGCGGATTTGCTTTTCCTGCAGCAAGTGGTGGATGCTGCGGAAATCCTCGATCAGCTGCCTTGCTGCCGGGTCGGCATTAATTTCTGCTGCCAGCTTCCTCAGCAGCTGATACTCCCTGCTTCCGCGAATAATAGTTTCCAATGCAGGCCCCTGCTCTAATAAAGCTTTCATTATTTCCCCTCCATTAGCCTAGATATTACAGCGTATGTGCAAATGAAAAAAAAGTTCGAATAACTAAAAATAACTGGATAAAATTCAGAATAGAATGATAATATTAAATAGACTAATTAGTTTATTTAGGGGGGAATCCTGTGGAGGCAGCACTTGTTGAGTTAAGGAATGAGTCTATATTTGTTAAGCAAATGGGAGAAGGCGAACCAATCGTATTTTTGCATGGCGGCCCGGGAAGTGAGCATCGCTTCTTTCTCCCCCATCTTGCCCCCTTGTCTTCACAATTCAAGCTGGTATTTTATGATCAGCGCGGCTGCGGCAAGTCTTCTTTTTGTGAAGAAGCCATTTATACTATGGGGGAAGAAGTTGAAACTTTAGAATCATTAAGAGAGCATCTCAAAATTGACAAACTGAATCTTGTCGGTGAATCCTGGGGGTCGATGCTTGCCCTGTTATATGCTTCCCAGTATCCGGAAAACGTGAATAGGCTTTTTTTGACCGCCGCTGTCGGTGCCAAAACAGAAGGCTACGTAAATTTTGGCCGCCTGCTGATGGAAAGGCTCTCTGAAGCAGAGCTTGAGCGCTTCCATCAAGTTACAGAGGACTATAAAGAAGGCAAGGCAGCTGCAGCAGATATCTTTCAGATCATCGATCCATATTATTTGTTTGATAGTGCCAATCTTTCCAGGAAAACTGAGACGAAAAGCAATACTATTGTTAATTCACAGATCGGGGAAGATATTCTGCAAAATTACGAATCCAGCATCAATCCAGCTGCTCTGGCTGATATCCCTGTTATGGCAGCACAGGGTGTAATGGATATCCTGACCCCCGATATGCTGAAGGAGCTGCTGCTCCCCCTTATTCCCCATGCAGCAATTGAAGTGATACCCGATTGCGGCCACTGGACTGCAGTAGAACAGCCTGCAATATTAATGGAAAAAATAAGAGGATTTTTCAAGGGAGAAAATAGTGATGATTGAAATCAAGCGATTGTCAGCGTGCACTTTGATTGAAGCAGTAACAGCCTGGAACAAAGGGTTTGAAGGATATTTCTTCGATGCATCCACAACACCGGAAAAGTTTGTAGCACGGATGGCAGCTGAAGGTCTGTCGCCGGATCTGTCGATTGTTGCTTTTGCGGGAGGAGAGCCAATCGGAATCGTAAAAAGCGGCATCAGGGAATTCAGGGGAAGAAAGATAGCCTGGAATGGCGGGACAGGTGTTGCTTCTGCCTGGCGGAGCAAAGGGATCGGACGCAGGCTGATTGATGAATCTATTAAAATATACAAAGAGGAAGAAGTCCAGCTTGCCACGCTTGAGGCAATCAGCGAGAACAGCAAAGCGATTGCCCTTTATGAAAAACTGGGCTACCAGAAAGCTGATGATCTGGAATATTTGGAGCTGAAAGGCAGCCTTGAGAAAAATCCTGTCAGATCGCCTGATCAGCATTCTTATCTGGCAGAGTCTGTTTATCCCCAAGAGGTTTCCTCTCTAAGCTTCTACAAAGGAACTGATCCTTGGCAGACGTGCTGGCAGAATGCAAAAGATGGCGAAGCTCTGGTTGCAGTGGATGGCGGCATTGCAGCTGGCTATGCTGTCTTCCGTAAAGGCTTTACAGCTGAAGGAAGGCATGACGCAACCACATTGTTTCAGATTCAAGCTGACCCGGGAAGGAAGGACCGGCAGGAAATCACCGCTTTTCTGCTGTCTGAAATATTTGGTGATTTCAGCGATAATATTCGAAGAGTTATACCTAATTTCCCGGCAGGCGGCAATAAAGAAATTTATGAACTATTGTCAGGCATCGGATTCACACCTGTTGTAAAACAGGTTTATATGATAAAAGAGTTATCATAAATGGGGGTCATGCGAATGAAGGTATTAATCATTGGCGGTACAAAATTCATGGGTCCGTATGTGATAGAAAAGCTTTATCAAAAAGGCCATAAAGTTGCTGTTTTTAACAGAGGGCAGACTGAAGCTTCCCTGCCGGACGATATGATCCGCATTCAGGGAGATATCAATCAAATTGAAAACCATAAAGAAGATCTCAGGGGCTTCCGTCCAGATATAGTCCTTGATATGATTCCTTTTACTGAAGAGCATGCCAGAAAAGTGAAGGGCATATTTGAAGGTACAGCGGACCGCCTTGTTGCGATCAGCAGTGCAGATGTATACCGCAGCTTTGGCCGGCTGCTCGGAACAGAGCCCGGAGAGCCGGTTCCCACACCATCCAGAGAGGATTCCGGTTTGAGGGAAAAGCTCTACCCTTACAGAGAAAATGTCACAGAAGATCATTTTTATTATCATTATGACAAGATTCCCGTTGAAAAGGTGTATCTTGAAAGCGAAAGTCTTAAAGGAACTGTGCTTCGGCTTCCGATGGTGTATGGCCCTGGGGACAGGCAGCACCGGCTTTATCCATATATTAAGAGAATGGCAGATAAAAGGCCGTATATTTTATTGGATGAAGTTCACAGCCGGTGGAAGACCTGCAGGGGGTTTGCAGAAAATGTCGCACATGCAATTGTCTTGGCCATTGAAAAACCCCAGTCGGCAGGAAAGATTTTTAATGTTGCGGATAACAATTTTGCGGAGAAGGAATGGGTCGCAAGAATAGCAGAAGCTATGGGCTGGAAGGGCACAATCCTAGAGGTTGGGGAGGGGACACTTCCCGTGGGCATGAATGCCCGGCAGAGCATTGATCTTTCATCGGAAAGAATCAGAGAGGAACTGGGGTATAAAGAACCCATTCTATTCGCGGAAGGCCTTCAAAAGACAATTGAATGGGAGCTTAACAACCCGCCTGCAGAACCAGCAGCTGGAGATTTTGATTATGATAAAGAAGATGGGATCATCAGGGAATATTTTACTTCAATAACTGAATAATTCGAATTCAGCACATTAACTGAAAAACCTGCAAAATCTGCCGATATGTCATATGAACAAGCTGACAACATAGAGAGAGGGAGCTTAAATGAGAATGACAATCGGGAGAAAGCTGTTTGCGGGGTTTTCAGGAGTACTGATTCTGCTGGCAGCGATGTCGGTGATCAGTATTACACAAATTAAAGCGATTGATAGCCAGTATTCCGGACTGGTTGACCATGAAGCAGGAAAGCTGCTGAAAATCAAGGGTCTGCATATTAGTATTGCAGAGCAGCAAAGCAGCCAGGGAAGTTACCTCGCTTTAGGCGAAGAAAAATATCTAAAGCAGTTTGAAGAAGGGCATGCGTCGTTTTTGAAATCCAGCAAAGAGCTGGAATCTATGATAAATCGGCCGGAAGAAAAAGAATTGCTGAAGGATTTGACTAAGCTGGAGCTTCAATATTATCTTTTTTCCCAGTCTGTTTTTCAATTAAAGCAGCAGGGGGAAACAGGGCAGCTGGAGTCACTTGTATCCAAACAGCAGATCGTGGAAAATTTCAACAAAAAAATTAAAGAGCTGTCCCAATACCAGGAAGGGCTGATGGCAGATGGACAGTCTGCTGTGTCTAAGGATGCTGCAGGGATAGTGCTTGCCGTTTCTTTAATCGGAATTGCGGCCATCCTCATAGGCATCTTAGCGGCTTTCCTGACAGGTAGGACCATTACCAGGCCGGTCAAGCTTCTGGCCGCAGAAGCAAAGGAAATTGCAGGCGGAAACCTGGCAGTCCGGAAGCTGAACGTCCGGAACAAAGATGAAATCGGCCTATTGGCAGATTCTTTTAATCTGATGGCACATAATTTAAGGAAAGTCATCCAAAGCACTGCTGAAAATGCCGAACAGGTGGCAGCATCCGCTGAACAGCTGACAGCAGGTGCAGAGCAGTCAGGGGCTGCAGGAAGACAGATTGCCGCTGCCATGAATAACGTGGCGTCAGGTTCTGATAAGCAGGTGCAATCGGTAGAACAGGCTTCTATTACAGTAGGGCGCATGTCTGCCGGTGTAAAGCAAATTGCAGATAATGCGGCTGCTGTTTCCGAGACTGCCGCTGGTGCAGCAAGCCTGTCAGCAGAGGGCGGCAAGGCGATCGGTTCTGCAATCGAACAAATGAGTTCTATCCATGACACTTTTGCAGGGCTGGAAGAGGTAATTAAAAAGCTTGGCCAGCGTTCACATGATATCACCCATATTATAGAGGCCATTACCGGGATAGCGGATCAGACCAATTTGCTTGCATTGAATGCAGCAATCGAAGCTGCACGGGCTGGCGAGGCTGGAAAAGGTTTTGCCGTAGTCGCCGATGAGGTCAGGAAGCTTGCCGAGCAGTCAGCAGATTCTGCACAGCAAATCTCCGGTATTATTGCCGCCATTCAGCGGGATACTGGAAAAGCCATTTCTTCGATGGCTGATGCAGGCAAGGAAGTCGAAAGGGGAATATCAGCAGTTGCGGTTGCAGGCGGGAGTTTTAAAGAGATCGGGGACTCTGTATCAGGGGTTACAGCACAGATCGAAGAGGTTTCAGCCGCAGTGCAGCAGCTTGCTGCGGGAGCCGAACATATTGTCCATGCAATTGATGACATAGCTGCAGCAGCTGAAGAATCAGCTTCAAGCACTCAGGAGGTTTCTGCATCAACAGAAGAGCAGCTTGCATCCATGGATGAAATGTCTGAATCAGCAGCATCGCTCGCAAAAATGGCAGAAGAGCTGAATGAATCAGTCAGCAGGTTCAGATTGAAATAGGAAAGCATTTTACAGGGCATCGCAAAAGCGGTGCCTTTTTCTTATCTTCCTTTAATCGTGATGACAACAGGCTGAGCGGCGGGAGTAACAGGCAGGTCTTCGGGTGAAGGGTCAAAAACATAAGGGGCGGGAGAGTCATTATTGAATAGGATTTGCTCTATGGCGCCAGCGGCAAAGTCGATTGATTGAAAATACATGGTTTGCTGATTAAATTCTGATTCGGCTGGGACGGTAACCAGTAATGAATAGCTGCGGCTATCCTTTAAATATCTGACTTCCATCCGCAAATTCTGCTCTGTGAAGATATGGCTTATTTCGCAATCTTTGTAATACATAAGATTCAGCAGCATATTGCGAATTTCTTTTTTATTGGTCATCCTCATTCCTCCTATCAGTCAAGATGGGACGGGACTAAGAAAAGTCTGAAGGATCCCCTGATCATTCCTTACTTTAATACTATCAGTTAATTCCGCCATAATCGATAAGTATTTATGTCTATTTATGGAAGAGTATGACGATATTTAGCGCTTGTAGCTGAAATGCTACGGTATCTGGTGAAAAAGGAGGTGGAATTGTCTGGAAGGGAGTAGATTATTGATTAAGGGTTCAGAAAAGTGAATGTCTGGGGGAATCAGTTTTTTTGAAAAAAAAAGAAGGGCACATTTATGAGCCCATCTTTCAATCTACTAACAGCTGCATGAATGTCGCTGGCAGAAAAGCATGCCGCAGCGTGTACAAATATCAGATACAGAGGATGGCATCATATGTCCGCATTCCCCGCAGGCTGCTTCAGCAGACATATGGACACCTGTATTAAAAAACAGATCTGCCTCCAGGGAATGAAGCTGGTTTCTCTGTTCTTTCGGTGAAAGGTACTGAAAATCAACATAATAATCTTCTGTCATGAGATTCTCTATTTTTTTGTCCGCCATATAAATACCTTTTGTCAATCTGACAAGGCTATAAAGATCCATGCTGTTTTTCACAATATATAATTCGCCTGATTTCAAAGAACCACTCCTTTTTATACTACTTCTAGATAATGTATACGAATCCTTCTTTCAAACAGCATTGAATGAGTTCAGATATATTACTATAATTAAAAAGGTAAATTAAGGAGCATCCTGATATGAAACTGCTGGGAATAAGCTGGCAGTTTTGTTTTTTTCTTAGAATCTGTTAGTTTCCTATGTTGATTTTGGGCACATTCGAGTGAATCTTTTTTTTACACGCATTTCAGTACAGCCTTTTATTTAAATTATGAAGTGTTTATAAAGTTTTCAGAGATTGTTTTTTTATTTTCTATACTGGAATGGAAAGGGAGGGCCATATGACAATGCAAGCAAGATTATTGCTCGTTGAAGATGATGGGCAGATTGCCAGAATCATTTGTGACCACTTGCGGAAGGACGGATTCAGCGTGGCATGGGCATCTACTGGAAAAGAGGGACTGGAGGAATTCGCAGCAGAAAAATTCGATTTTGTGCTTGTTGACCTTATGCTTCCTGAAATGGATGGCTTTACGCTGCTGCGTACCATCCGGAAAACCCACGAAATTCCAATGCTGATCATCAGTGCCAAGTCGGAGGATGAGAGCAAGGTGAAAGGCCTGGACCTCGGAGCGGATGATTATATGACAAAGCCGTTCAGCCTTGAAGAGCTGAGTGCAAGGATTTCATCCCATTTGCGCAGGTACAGAAGGTATCAGGGAGTGCAGGAAAGCAGCCAGATGACTGCCTATAAGAACGGCCTCTCAATCGACTTCGCTCAAAAAGCGGTTCATATAGACGGAAAATTGCTGAATTTGACGTCAAAAGAATATGAGCTGCTGCAGCTGCTGGCTAAAAATCCTTTTGAGACTTTCTCAAAAGAAGCTCTCCTTGAAATGGTCTGGAAGCAGGAAGATATTTCTGCGAGCAATACGGTTACCGTGCATATCAAAAGCCTGCGCAGCAAGCTGAAGGATACCTCCAGGTCAGCTGTTTTCATCCAGACGGTATGGGGTTCCGGCTACCGTTTTATTGGAGAAGAAAAGGATGAAAATTAAAACCTGGCTCAGAATCAGTTATCTCGCTGTGATGCTGCTTCCTCTGCTGTTTCTTTTTCTCCTGTATTCCAGCATTTCTGAATGGGACAAACAAAGGGATGTTATGGAATATATGGAAGTGCAGCAAAAAATGCAGAAGCTCGGCCCCAGCTTGGACAACAAGAATCTTTATCAGATTCAGCCGGCCAGCCAGTATAAGAAGGTCAAACAGCTTTCCAGCGATAAGCTCAAGATTTCACTTTACCGCCCGGATGGAATCTCTCTTTTTTCCTCCCTTGAAGACCTGTCAATGAACAGGCTCCAGCAAAGAAGGACGGAGGATCTGTATAAAGGGCTCAATGAAATGCACAAAAACATGAGATCTTATATTGTAAAAAAACCCGTATTTGAGGATGGCAATTTGATAGGGATTTATGAGGTAACCTTCGCCAGGCAGACCTGGATGGAAGGTGTCGAAAACCGCACCCTCCTTTATGGGGCGTCATTAGCAGTCTTCCTTCTGGCAGTGTATGCAGCAGCTGCGCTCCTGATAAACAGAAAGCTGAATCGTCCGCTGCAGCGGCTGGAAAACCAGATGGCACGATTTGCCGGCGGAATGCCAATTGAAAAGGAACAGACTGCAGGAGATGAAATTGGTGCACTTTACGAAGGCTTTTATCAGATGAAGGCTCAGCTGGAGAAGTCCCAGGAGGAAATCATTCAGCAGCAGAAGGAGAAGGAATTTATTTTAGCAGCATTATCACATGATATGAAAACACCGCTCACTGTTATCCAGGCCTATGCAGAAGCATTGACTGGCAGCCGGCCGTTAGGTGCCCGGGAAAAAATTGAGTATCAAGAAATCCTTCTGGAGAAGCTCAGCTACATGAAGCAGCTGATCGATGATCTTGCTCTTTATGGATCCCTGCAGACCGGCCAGAAAAAAATCGAGCTGACAGAGGTTGAAGGTGAAGAGTTCTTCGAATATCTCCTCTCAGGATATGAAGAGCCTTGCTTGAAAAAAGGAATCCGGCTGAAAGCAGAAACGTTGGTCACCGGAATTTACAGCCTGAATGCAAGCCAAATGATAAGGATAGCAGACAATCTTATGGCAAACGCCATCCGGCATACGGCAGAAGGCGGAACCATCCTGGCAGCAGCTGTCTCTGCAAATGAACAACTGCCTGAAGGTGTTTACCCGCCTTTTAAAAAAGAGCTGGACGAGTGGAGAAAGAATGGCGCGATTCTCCTGGTACAAAATGAAGGAAGTTATATCCCGGAACAGCTGCAGAAATCAATTTTCCTCCCGTTTGTCCAGGGTGAAGACTCAAGGGCACGGGGAGGAAGCTCAGGGATCGGGCTGAGCATCAGCAAAATGCTGATGGAGCAGCATGAAGGAAAAATCAGTGTATGGTCCAGTAAAGGTGATGGAACTCTGTTTGCCTGCTGGATTAAAGAAAGGATGGAAACCCATAATGGAATTTAAAAAGATGATAACAGCAGCCGGGGCAGCGGTCATGATTCTTTCAGGCTGCAGCGGAAGCATCAATGTCTCTTCAGATGAAATTGTATCCAATGTATTGGAGTCAGGAAAAGAATCTGCTGCTTATATTGGAAAAGGATCTTACAAGATTTATAGTGATGGGGAACTTACCGAGAATGCATCTTTTGAAGAATACGCAGACAAAGACGGAAAAAGGAAAATCATCATGGAAAACAGCGGAGAAAATGGGGGCCGGTTCTTTGCCATCAATGACGGCAAACAGCTCATCAGCTATGAGGAAGGAAGCAAGACGGCACAAACAATAGACATAAGTGGAGCTGAGCTGCCATCCGCAATGACCCAAAAAGAACAGATTACAGGAATGCTTGAAAATCTCAGCGGCACACACTCTTATGAAGTGGCCGGGGAAGAAGAGATGATCGGAAGGGATGTTTATCATTTGAAAATAAAAGCCAAGTCAAAGGAGAACCTGCTTGGCGATATGGAATTCTGGGTTGACCAAAAAACCTGGTTTCCGATTAAGTCGGTATCCAATTCAGGGGATAACCGATCAGAAGTAACCTATGAAAGTATTAATTTTTCCCCGGATTTTGCTGCTGATGAATTTAAGGCAGATCTGCCGGATGATGTTGAGATTGTCTCAATTGATTCCAGCATGGGAGCCACTGAAGGAACCGCTGAGCAGGCTGCAGAAAAGCTGGGCATGCCGATCCTGATCCTGAAAGAAAGCTTGGAGAGAATTGAGTGGACAGAGCTTGGGGGAGAGTTGGCACGTACCGAGGTGACTGCCTATTATGCCAAAGACGGTATTCCGAGCTTTAGCATCTCAACATTCCCGGTTCCTGAAGGAGAAGGAATGGATCTTGGCGGTGAGGAAATTTCTGTAAGGAACACTGCTGGTTCTTTTGAAAGAGAATTACGCATGATCAGCTGGGATGAAGGCGGACTCCGCTACGTGGTGATGATTGAACATCCTGATATGAGCAAAGAGGAAGTCGTTCAGGAACTCGAAGGAATGGAGCCTGTCAGCTAAAGGAGGAGAATCATGCTGCCAAGTATAATTGAAATGCTGGTTCCGATAGTGATGGGATTTGCCATTGCCGGAATCGGCCTGCTGATCGGCATTAAACACCGAAAATGGGCTGCAGCCGCTGAAATCCTGCTGGCTGCTGCTTCAATCGGCTGGATGATTTATGATCATGGCTTCCTGGACAGCCTTTTGCTGATTTCCCTTCTTTCCAGTGCCTATTTCTCCCTTTTTCTCGCTGGAATCGGCTATAGAAAGTACCGTGAGCTGAAAGAGGAGCTGGGCATAATAGAGGCGGAAGAATGGACTGTCAGCAGGAATGCTGCAAGAATTTGGACTGATATTCTGATCAGCCTGGCCGTCTTTCTTGGAGCTATATTGTTTCTGATATATGGGCCAGAGAACAGCCCGCTAAAGGTGTTCCTGCTATTCGGACTGATAGCCGCAGGGACAGAACTGGGCAAGCGTGTGATTGTCTTTATGACCCTAAGAATCTATTTTTCAGATGAAAAGGAAACGATCTACATTGTTTCCAAGCTTGAATGCCGCCAGGTGCCTCTTAATGCTTTGAAAGAACACAGGGAAGAGGAAGCGGCAGATATTCTGAGGCTGCATCCCCTGCTGACGCTTTTTACCTCCACCAGCGATTTTACAACGAGCCTGGGTCTTGTACAGCGGATAGTGGCTGGAAATGAAACAATCTATTTTAATGTAGCAGATACAGACAGGTGGAAAAAAATAATCAGCCGTTCCCCGGACTGCCAGACAGGCCATCAAGCATCAGCAGTCTTGCCTTTCTACCATTGGAAAAACATGAAGCGGCTGCTGGGAAAGCTTTATTATGCCATGACGGTCAAAGGGATATCAGCTTATACAACGATTATTCTTGTTCTTTACTATTGTAAGGCGTCCGTCTGGCTCATCACAGCGGCAGCATTTTTGTATTGGTTTATCAATTTGTATTTGTCTGACAAGGTCCTAAAAGTGGCCATGGATGCAAAGGAAATTGAAAATGCTGAAGTAAGGCAGATGGCCGGGAGGATCTTCGCAAAGGCGGGGATTCCTGGAGTGAAAGTATATGAAACCGATTCTCAGCAGTATAACGGCCTTGCAACTGGAATGAATATCGGACGCGGAATGGTGACAGTGACGACGGCAACCTTAACATTGCCCTCAGCCAGCATTGAAAGCATCCTTGCCCACGAAGCTATACATGTTAAGAAGCGGGATGTTCTATGGTCACAAATATGGAGAATTGTCTACTTTTTGCTGCTCGGATTAGGTATTTGGCTTCTTTTAGACAGAGTTCCTGATATATCGGAATATCCTATCCCTGTTTTTATTGGGGTCTGGCTTCTCATGATGTTTCTGCCTATCTATCAATCTTTTATTTCTCAATGGATGGAAGTAAGAGCAGACCAGCTGGGAGCACAGCTGCTTGAGGGCGGCTACAGTCAGATGGCATGCGGGCTTGCAGACCTCGCTGAAAGGCAGGATCATGAAGTTAATCAGTCAGCTGAATACCGTGCGGCTAAAGATGAAAAAAGGAGAGTCATCTCCTCACTTGAACGCGACAAGCTCATATGGCGCCTCATTGAATTTCAGTTCATGCCCCACCCGCCGATGTATTGGCGTGTGCAAACCTTGAAAAACAGCACATCCCCTAAAGGCATGATCAAGAGATGGGCCGCAGACAGGATGAAGGAGTCTTTTACAAGATAATGTAAGAATGACCTGTGCTTTCTTTATGGAAAAGCGCGGGTCATTTTTTTCTTTTAAACAGCTGCCCGGACGATATATCTGGAATGAGTGGCGGCAAGTCCCCGCGCTTCGGCATGCTGATTGAAAATCCCGGTAATTTCAGGCAAGTATTTTTCCATTACGAATGCTGCTACAGATGGCAGCTGTCCGAAGCAGGCCAGTTTGATGACGTCCTGCGGTGACTTGAGATATTCAGTACTGATAACCTTTTCAATCTTCGCATACGAAAAATTGGATTTCTCTATACGATTCTCCAGGCCTTTTAGAATAGTAGTGCCTGTTTTTTCTTCAAATATATGCGGGAACAAACCCGGCAATTCCTGCCCCTGAATGTCGCCTGGATGAAGGCCCAGGATGTGCCCGCCGTCTTTTACGGCTTTCTCCAAAAGGGGGTATGCAGAAGTGGGGCCTTTTCTGATATAGGCAAAAATCCATAATGACTAATGACGACGGTTCTCCTTAATACTTCAAACTCCTTGAATCCTTCGTATTGAGCCGAACGGAGAATCCATATTTGATATCGAAGCTGAAAAAATGGCAGCCAACCAGAAAGTTCTCGACGTGGGATGCGGGGATGGCCGGTTTACACTGAAATGTGCAGAAGCTGCCGAGAAGATAGTAGGAGTTGATGCAGCGGAGCACTTTATCAGGGAAGGAAATCGGCAGCGGAAGCATAATGTATCTTTTGTCATGGCATCTACAAAAAACGGCCTGCCATTTACAAATAAGGAATTTGAATTTCGTGTTAATTAGAAAAATAGTGGTCCTAGCCGGAGGAGCTGGAACCACTATTTGATGTAAAGAGAAAAATAGTGGTCCCAGCCGGAGGAGCTGGAACCGCTATTTCGTGTAAAAAGAAAAATAGTGGCCGCAGCAGAAACACTTCCCAAAAACAACGTTAAGCTTTTTTTTTCTTAGAAGGCCAGCCTGAATCCTATTTCAAAGATATACAGTAGCCCAGCGAAAGTGGCCCATTTTCACCCTATATACATTATTTTTTACTTATGCTGCCTCCCGGCGGCTTTTTTCTATTCCATGCTTTCACCGCAGGATTTCTAGTATACAATAGTGGAAGCTACATCCAATATTAAGAAAATCTTAAGATATTTATAAAAGGAATATTAAGATTTGCTCTTTATGATAGATACATAAGCAGCTGCTAAGAAAGTAGGAATAGGGGAATGGAAAATTATAATGTACTTGTTGTAGATGATGAAAAAGAGATCAGGGACGCGATTGAGATTTATTTGAAAAACGAAGGAATTACGGTGCTTAAGGCGGGCGATGGCATTGAAGCTCTGGAGATGCTCAATGAACATCAGATCCATCTGATCGTCCTGGATGTGATGATGCCGAATCTGGACGGCATATCTGCCACCTATAAAATCAGAGAGAAGAAGAATATCCCGATTATCATCCTGAGCGCGAAAAGTGAGGATACCGACAAGATCCTTGGGCTCCAGGTCGGTGCTGATGATTATGTGACCAAGCCTTTCAATCCGATGGAACTGGTCGCAAGGGTCAAGTCACAGCTGAGAAGATATGTGTCATTCGGGACTTTTGAGGGCATCAGAAAAGTCGTGGATCTGAACGGGCTGACTCTTGAAAAAGAGACAAAGGAAGTCAAGGTCAATGGAGAGGCTGTGAAACTAACGCCGATAGAATACAAAATTGTCGAGCTGCTGATGCTCAATGCCGGCCGGGTATTTTCCATCCAGGAAATCTATGAACTGGTTTGGAAGGAACCGGGCTATAACGCAGAAAATACAGTTGCCGTACATATCAGGAAAATACGTGAAAAAATAGAGATCGATGCAAAAAATCCAAGATATTTAAAGGTGGTTTGGGGAGTTGGATACAAGATGGAAAGGTAGGCTGATGGTTGGCGTCTGGGCGCTATTATTTACCATTACCATGAATGGGGTTTTTTCAGCATTTCTTTTAGCAAGCAATTATTCTCATCGTGACTTTTTTCATTCAGATTCTTTCCAGTACTCAGTTGATGAAGCAGCCGGATATTTAAGCATGTTCGAGCTTCATGATCTTAACTTAGCGGAAGCAAAAGAGGCGATAACGGTAACAGAAGCCGATATTGAGGAACATCGGACGAGATACGGTTCACTGCCGGCACAAATAGATAATATCAACGCTCAATATGAAGGTATCATCAATGGTGCAGCCAATTCCGGCAATAAAGAAGCAGAAGAAGCTTTTATCAAGGAACGAGATGAAAAAATCACTGACATTACAAAGAATTTTCAAAGTGATGAACATGTCAGGCCAAAGGTAATTAAGGAAAAGGAAGAAAAGCTTGAAGCGCTTTTTAAACAAAGGGAACAGTACCGGGAACAATATCAAAATGTTAAAAAGAACTTTCTGTATTATTTTAAAAATGACCAGAATGGAAAGGTAGTTACAAATATTGATTTAAAGAGCGGTGAAACAGCAGAAGAGTATTTCCGCGGAGATGAAGTGCAGTTTGCAACGAATTATTACGTAGGGTCAGATTCATTTTTCTATACCCTGCCCCATGAAACGGAAATGATTGATCCCCTTCTGAATGCGATTGGCGATTATGAAGGGAAAATTGCTGTTGCCTCCGGTATCGGGCCTTCAAATTCATTTTATTATGAAAGCCAGGCTTATAAGCGAAATCAATTGGCACTTGGAATCATGGCCGCCGCTGGCATGGCTGCTTTCCTTCTATGGGTATTGGCCACGCGCAGATCAGCGGCATTAAAAACCGAAATGGGAAGATGGATGCCTATTTATAATAAGCTGCCGATCGATACTAGAATTCTCTTTTTCCTGCTTGCTGCCCTGGGTGCATCACTTTGTATGCCTGTGATTATAGACTGCGTCAGAAACTGGGTGGAAGTCCCGTATGACAGGCTGGAGCTGATTGTATTTATTACAGCTGGTACAGCTTTGTGGGGATTGGCGCTGGTACAGTTTTTCTATATTTCAGCTGTACTGAAGGATGGAAACCGATTCCAAAATGAATGGAAAAATAGCCTTCTCCATGAAGGAGGCAGTGTCCTCAAGAATGCTTATACACAATCCAAAAGAGCTGTGGAAGATGCCTTTTTACAATGGAGCACAGGCACCAAAATGCTCATAATGTCCATCCTCGTTTTTGGCATGGGAGCCCTTTCCATCATCATGCTAATAGATCCGATATTTATCATTGTGTACTTAATCATTCTCTTCAGTCTGGGCACTCGGATTGCAATGAGCCTTGTAAAAAAGATCGGTTATTTTAACCGCATCGTCCAATATACGGAGGAGTTGTCTTCGGGAAATCTGGGTCCGGATCTGGAAGTTGCCGGGAAATCTGTCCTGGCTGACCATGCTGCCAATGTCAATCTATTGAAGGAAGCGGTGAGGACTTCCCAGAGCCAGGAAGCCAAGAGTGAGCGCTTGAAAACGGAGCTGATCACGAATGTGAGCCATGATCTTCGGACTCCTTTGACGTCGATTATCACTTATACAGAGCTTTTAAAGAAGGAGGGCATCGAGCCGGATGAGAGGAAGGCCTATCTTGAGATTATTGACCGCAAGTCGCAAAGGCTGAAGGTCCTGATTGAGGACTTGTTTGAAGTAAGCAAGATGGCAAGCGGGAATATCGAGCTCGCCAAAACGAAAGCAGATCTTGTCCAGCTTCTGCAGCAGTCCCTCGGCGAATATGATGAAATGATCCAGGGATCAAGCCTGAATTTCCGTATTACAAAACCTGATAAGCCGCTGGCTGCGATGGTTGACGGACAAAAAATCTGGCGGGTATTTGATAATCTGATCGGCAATGTCCTGAAATACTCACTGGAAAACAGCCGCGTGTATATCTCTATCCGGGAGACGGGCCGAAAAGCGGAAATCACTTTCAAGAATGTCTCCAAATATGAGCTTAATGATAATGCAGAAGAGCTGTCCGAGAGATTCAAGCGGGGTGACGAATCACGCCATACTGATGGATCGGGCCTGGGGCTCGCCATCGCCAAATCGATCATTGATTTACATGAAGGGGAGCTTGAAATCGGGACAGATGGCGATCTCTTCAAGGTAGCTCTTATTCTGCCGCTTGATGAGTAAGGGAGTGGAAAAATGACTGAAACAGAAATTGCAAATTCATATGAAACTCATAAAAAAAGGCTTTTCCATATCAGCTACTCTATTACAAGAGACTCTTATTTAGCCGAAGATGCCGTCCAGGAAACATTTATTAAGGCACTCAATAAGGCACACACCATCATAGACAAAGATAAGCTGGGTGCATGGCTGTCTGTTACTGCAGCTAGAACAGCAATCGACTTTGTGCGCAGGGAACGGAAGAAAAGCTGCCAGCCTATGGAAATTGAGGCGATTGATGCATTGGGCCAGGAAAAGAGCGAAGCATTGGAGAGCATGGTAGAGGCACAGCAGATGGAGGCACAGATTAACCAGGCCATTAATACTCTAGGAGATGGCTACAGGGATATCCTGCATCTCAAAGCGAGCAAGGGGCTGAAGGAAAAAGAGATTGCAGAGCTGCTTAACCTGAAGCCTTGCACTGTAAAAACAAGATTGTATAGGGCAAGGAAAATGCTGAGGCCGCATCTTTTGCAAATTGCAAAAGCATAAAAAGATTAAATTTGAAGGAGCCGATATAAGGCTCCTTTTCTGCATGGAAAATACATAGTAATTACGCCGGGGAAGCAAAAGTTTACCCAGAATGCTTTCTTTCAAATCTTTTTAAACTAACAACCTTTGAATTGGCACTTCCGCGGATGCAAGACATTGGTTTAGGTGATGAAGTATTTTGAGACCTTTGCGGGTTTCTTTCTTTTTGAAAAAAGGTTCTGGGAGATCTGCCTCGAATTAGATTAGACGGATACATAATTACTGTCAGCAGAGAGCAAGTATTGACAGGAGCAAGGCTAAATCAACTGCTACTATTAAAGCAAGGAGTGAGCGATATGGGATGGGCTGAGGGACTGCAAAAAGCGATCGATTATATGGAGGAACATCTCCTGGAAGAGATTTCGGTTGAGGAAATTGCTTCGCAGGCAAATGCTTCTTCCTTTCATTTTCAGCGGACATTCTCGGTGCTGACAGATATGCCGGTTGGAGAATATTTGCGGAAGAGAAGGCTGACACTTGCAGCGCAGGAGCTTATAGCATCAGATGAAAAGGTCATCGATATCGCCCTGAAATATGGCTATGACACTCCTGAGGCGTTTGCGAAAGCCTTTCGCCGCCAGCACGGGCTATCACCGACAGAGGCGCGGAAAAAGGCCGGACAGCTGAATGCCTATAATCGCCTGGTCATACAGGTAACCTTGAAAGGAGCGGAACCAATGAAGTACAAAATCATTGAAAAAGAAAGCTTTACAGCAGCAGGGATCAGACAGGAATTTTCCATGGAGAATGGTGAAAATTTAAAAGGCATCCCGCAAATGTGGAAACAGGTACATGAAGACGGCATCAATAAAACTCTCTTCACGCTCAATGAACATGTTCTTGGAATCTGTGTCGATAAAAGGGGGGAGACCGGAGAGCCGAAGATGGACTATTGGATTGCGGCCGAGTGTAAAGGAGAAAAGCCGGATGCGTTTGAGGAGCTGATCATTCCAGCCTCCAAATGGGCTGTTTTCGAGGTGCATGGAAAGATGCCTGTTGCTATGCAGGATACCTGGAAGCAAATCTTCTCAGAGTGGTTCCCTTCCAATCCGTACGAGCATGCAGGTACACCTGAGCTGGAAGTCTACAATGACGATGATCCCTACAGCCCGGACTGCTATTCTGAGATCTGGATACCAGTAAAATAAGCAGATAGAATGAAAGAGCGGCAGAAGCTGCTCTTTTTTTGCGTAAGGAAGGGTGTTTAGACTGTCTGGAGTCAGGTTATTGAATATTAGGCTTCGGGAGATCAGAGGTTTGTGATTTTTAATGTGATTTTTATATATTCAGCTGGTATATTGATTAATCCGGCGGTTAATTCAATCAAATCGCAGGATATTCTACCGAATCGCAGAATATTCTACCGAATTACAGGATTATTCTACCAATTCACGGATATTCTACCGAACCACAGGATTATTCTACCAATTCACGGATATTCTACCGAATTGCAGGATATTCTACCGAATCACCGGATTATTCTACCAATTCACCACTAGTCTTGCAAATGAATGGTATATATTTCCTGAGCATTAAAGGTTTAGATAATAAAAAATCTCCTAATTGAAGAAGTAAGACAAATAAGGCGGTCGCAACACCTTAATACACTTCAACAATTAGGAGATGGTAAAATGCTCATTGATCATTTACCCAATTCTACTGTCGTTGAAAAGTGTTTGTGCCTATTAAAACTTGAAAATTTCCGAGACCCTTACCTTGACCACGGAGCCAAGAAATTGTTATCGGGTAAAGCCATCCTTTTATTCGTAGAAGCTTTCCTCCAAAGGGGATCCCTTTGGGATTTGGAGGAAAACCTTAAGGCTAAGGATAAACTGCAGGAACTGACAGAACTTGAGGGAATCCACTCCTCCACTCTGTACCGGAAACTTGAAAAACTTCCAACCTGGCTTCTGCAGGATACAGCCATGAAATTATTCTCCCGGATTGATGGCCATTACACACAAAAGGTAAGCACCATGGAAGCCGGGAGGCTTTCGGTAATTGACTCGACTGAAATCTCTTTACCGGAAAAGGCAGGCGAATGGGCGTATTCCTCAAAATCCAAAAATGGCGTTAAAATCCACTTGAAATTGGCCGTTCTGGATGAAAAAACTTATTATCCGGAAGATGCAATACTTTCCACAACAGGCGTTGCAGATAAGGAAGTATCCATTGATTTAGTAGTTGATAAGGATGCCACTTACGTAATGGATCGCGGGTATATCAACTACAGCCATTTCCATAATTGGATTGAGAGGAAAATCAATTTTGTCGTTCGTATTAAAGGAAATTCAAGGACCAAACTCCTCACGGAGCATTCGGTACCTTCCAACAGCCGAATTGTTAAGGATGCGGAGGTTGAAATCCACGATATCAAGAATGACCGGAAATTCCCTCTCAGGCTGGTGGAATTCCGGGATGAAAAGGACAATAAGTTTCGAATCCTGACCACACGAAGAGATCTTTCCGCCGAACAAGTGGCTGAAATTTACAGGATGCGTTGGAAAATCGAGCTTTTTTTCAAGTGGGTGAAACAGCACCTTAAACTCGTCAAGCTTTACAACCATAAGCCCGCAGCTGTTTGGAATCAATTATGGCTCGCAATGATTGCATATGGCATAAGCGAACTGATTAAAATCGAGACAGGTACTAAGCGGTCAACATGGCGGGTGCTTAAGCTTCTTCGGTTCTATTGGCATGATAGCTGGGACCGGTTTATCCAGGCTCTGGATCGAAAACCTACCAAACCATCAAAAGGAAGAAGGAAAAAAGGAAAGCCAGGTAGACGAAGGAAACATCCTAAAAAATTGAAGACTGTGCAAATCATCCACGGAAACTAAGAAGGAAAATTTTTAAAAAATGCGACCGTCATGTCTTTTTTGGCATGCCCTCATTTTCGAAAAAACAAGCTAATTAAAGCTAGTTTGAACAAATTTCCATTTTTAACCTCTTATTTGCAAGACTAGTGCCAATTCACGGATATTCTACCGAATCGCAGGATTATTCTACCAAATCGCAGGATATTCTACCGAACCACAGGATATTCTACCAATTCACAATATCATTCTACCAATTAACATCTTTTCAAACAATCAAGCAAACCTGATATCCCCAGCAGCCCAGCCAGCTTAAAGCTGATACCATACTAAAAAAGGAATGATCATATGCTATTTTGGCTCAGCATGCTTTTTGCCATCGGTTTCGCTCTTATCCACTTTTCCTCAAAATATATGAATTTTATTGAGGAAACCCCAAGGAGCCGGATTCTTTCCATAGCCGGCGGCATTGCCGTTGCTTATGTGTTTCTGCATCTGCTTCCGGAACTGAACGGCTTTCAGCAGAGCCTGGAGGATTCAATCGGAACGGAAGCAGGGAAATATATTGAGAATCATATTTACCTGATTGCCATGATTGGGCTGGCCATATTTTATGGCCTGGAACGGATTGTCAAGGTTTCGAAAAAGAAGAAAAAAGACAAGACGGAAAACCAGACTTCGGCCGGCGTGTTCTGGATTCATATCGGCTCTTTTTTTATCTACAACAGCATCATCGGTTATCTCCTCATTCGCGAGGAATATGAAAGCCCGTGGGGAATGTTTTTTTATTTTATAGCTTTAAGCATCCATTTCATCACTAATGACAGAGGGCTCAGGCGGGATCACCGGGAAGTTTATGACAAATACGGCCGCATTCTTCTCACGGCTGCGATCCTGCTCGGATGGGTGATTGGAGCGGTAATGGAAGTTCATGAGCTTATCATCTCGATCCTGGTCGCTTTCCTGGCTGGCGGGGTAGTGCTGAATGTGCTGAAAGAAGAACTTCCGGAAGAGCGTGAGAGCAGCTTTGCCGCCTTCTGCATCGGCCTTGCGGGATATTCAGTCCTCCTTATGGTCATGTAAAAACATACACTCATTTGTTTCTTCAAGCCTGGCCAGGGGAAGAATAGAGTAATCAATAAAAGAAAAAAGGGGGACAACTGATGGAAAGCAAGAAAAAGACGGAGCTTGCCGGACGAGCCATTGACAGTATTGAAGGAGCAGCCGGAAAGTTCCCTGGCCGCAAAAGGGCGCACGCTCGGGGGAGCTCCTATGCAGGAATCTTTAAGCCAAACGGAAAAGCCGCCTATTTGACGTCTGCCCCTCATCTGCAGGGCAGTGAAGTGCCGGCTATCGTCCGTTTTTCCAACAGCTCGACCAATCCCGGGCACAGCGATGCGCTGACTCCTCCTAAAGGAATGGCAGTTCAGTTTCAGCTGCCTGATGGAGACATAACAAACCTTGTATGCACGACTGTTCCGCTTTTTTTTGCGAGGACGCCTGAATCTTTCACCAAAATTATTGAGCTGTTTGCCTCTATCCGCAAGGGGAAGCCTGATCTTAAATCACTGGCAGGCATTGCAAAGGACTTTCCTGAAAGCAAGGCATTTATTGAACTGATCCAGGAGGTAAGGCTGCCTGCAAGCTATGCAGCAGCTCTTTACTATTCTATCCATGCCTTTTACCTGACCACCAGGGAGGGAGGTCGGCAGGCAGTTAAATTCATCTGGGAGCCTGAAGAAGGCGTCAGCATGTATACAAAAAAAGAAGCAGCCGGCCATCTCGAAGAAACATATCTCGAAAATGAGCTGGATGAGAGGCTGGCAAAAGGTCCAGTCCGCTTTGCATTATCTGTGCAGCTTGGGGAAAAAGACGATCCGACAGACGACCCGACAGTGCTGTGGCCGGGCGACAGGCAGAAGCTTGCAATAGGAGAACTGACAATAACACATAAGGTCGAAGAATCAAATGAAATCATTTTTGATCCGACCATTCTCCCTGAAGGCATTGAATGCAGCGATGATCCTATTCTCCACTTCCGGCATGAAGCCTACCATGAATCGAGGAAGAGGCGTGAAAGCGAGAAAAAGGAAGGGCTTTAAATTGGCTGCTGTAAAGGCAGCTCTTTTTTATGCTTAAGCCTGCCAGAACTCTCCTCCAGGTTTCCTGGTCCAAACCCTTTTAAAGCATTAGGAAGAAGCATTCTCTGTTCTTACATATTCCGATCTCATAAGCATATGTTGAAAGAAAAAGGAAACGGTGGCCACTTTGAAAAAAATACAATTCGGCATTCCGGAAATTTTTGAGGATAGCGCTTCAGCTTCACTTCAAGTGCTGTATGGTGATATTAAGCATGTTTTAAAGGTGCCCATTGTCAATTTTATCTTCCGGGCGCTGGCACATTATGAAAAATTTCTCTATGCAGGGTGGCAGCAGGTGCGTCCCAGCATGCTCACTATGCATGCAGAAAGGGCTGCAGCAAGTTTGAGAGAGCCATCCCTTTCTTTTGTGCCTGAGCGATACGACTGGGAAAGAATTATGGATACGGAGCGTCTGAGAAGAGTTGAAAAAATAGTATTTACTTTCAACTATGTTAATCCCAAGCTTCTTTTGATAGCATTGGCCTGGCAGGAAAGTTTGGGATACAGGCCGATAAAGGGCGGATCATTGCCCGGAGGATTGATAGAGCCGGGAATTTTACCGGGTCTGCCTTCCATTCGGCTGATTGATTTTCCGGAAGCTGACAAGAGACAAAAGGATTTGCTCTGGGATATCATGACTGCGAAGCACAGCTATGATATCGCAAGCGATTATCGCGCACTTGCTTTATATCCTGAATTTCTGCAGCCGGTCTGGTCTGGGATGAAAGATTATGTATCTTCCGAAGAGTTTTCACTAAGGTCCAGGAGGATAAAGGAGCATGCCAGGCAGCTGGTTCATACCAGCTTCCCTTATCCTGTTACGATCACGCCTGAGGAGCTGGCAGGCATGTACTCACAGAAGGATGCGGCCGGCATAATGGCACTGATTGCCCTTTTTTCCGACTTCCTGGCTGACCTGGTCGTTGAAGGTGAATGCATCCGGCGTTTTTTACAGATGCCGCCGAAATCAGGTTGATATACCTTCCCTTCTGTGCTACAGTATATGGAAATTAGAGGTGATCATTATGCAGCCTGTAAGAAGCTGTTATTCATTTTCACAATATCATCATCATAAAAACTAGCCTTGCTATCGATTTTTAAAAATCGCAAATAGGAAGGCTATTAATCATGAACCGCATTATTTTAAGTGTCCACTTAAAAGAGTGCGGTTTTTTTGTATTTTGAAAATGATGCGGGTTATCTCTGAAATTTATTATTGGAGGATAAGCTTATGAAAAAGATGGATTATCAAAATGTAAAAGGGACCCAGGATTATTTGCCGGAAGAAGAGGCTGTAAGGAGAAGAATAAAAAGGCAGCTGGAGGATGTTTTCATACAATATGGATGCAAACCGCTTGAAACGCCGATGTTGAATTATACCGGGCTTTTGGCTTCTAAATACGGCGGTGGTGCGGAAATTCTTGAGGAGATGTATACGCTGTCTGACCGCGGCGGGAGGGACTTGGCATTAAGATATGATCTGACCATACCATTTGCAAAAGCCGCCGCCATGAATCCAGGGATCAGGCTTCCGTTCAAGCGTTATGAAATCGGCAAAGTGTTTCGTGACGGCCCGATAAAAACTGGCCGTCTCCGCGAATTTACACAATGTGATGTCGACATAGCGGGAGTTGGCTCCCAGCTGGCTGAAGCAGAACTGATCGTTATGGCACTGGATGCTTTCCGGAGAATCGGAATTGATGTGACGATTCAATATAATAACCGCAAGCTCCTCTCAGGCATGCTCCAGATCTTCGGTGTGCCGGAGGAGAAGAGGAATATTGCAATACTTGTGCTGGATAAGCTTGAAAAGGCAGGCTGGAAAAAAGTTTCTGAAGAACTGAACGAAAAGGGGATCGGGAAAGAAGCAATCCAGGCGATTGCTGACTGTATCTCTGAGGTGCGAAACGGGGAGCTTGCTTACTACCGTATATTTGAGGAGAAAAACGTCTTAGTCAAAGAGGGTTTGGAGGAGCTGGCTGAGCTGCAAGGTTATTTATCCTATTTAAATTGCGGCCGGAAAGCAGTCTTCAATCCTTTTTTAGCAAGAGGTCTTGACATTTATACAGGAACTGTATATGAAGTATTTCTTACAGACATGTCCTTCACTTCAAGCATCGGGAGCGGCGGCAGATATGACAATGCAATCGGCGGCTTCATAGGGAGCGGAGAAAAAATTTCCACTGTTGGAATCTCCTTTGGGCTTGATGCCATTTTTACCGCAGTCAGCCAAAGCCAGTCCAAGGCTGGAGATGAAAGTGCAGCGGATTATTATCTCATTCCAATAGATACGCCCCAAGAATCTTTGGCCCTCGCACAGTATCTTCGCGGACAGGGATGGAAGGTAGAGATGGAGCTTGGCAGCCGGAAAGTGAGCAAGGCTCTTCAAAGGGCAGACAAGGAAAGTATCCGGAAAGTGATCTTGCTGGGAGAAGAAGAAGTCTCAAATAACCAGTATAAAGTGAAAGATATGGAGACAGGGGAAGAAGCATTGTTAAAGTTTGAATTCTAGAATGATACTGCCTGTCCATTCTGCCGGCTGAAAAGAGAAACATGCAAAAGCTTCGCTTTACATGTTTCTCCAGTGTTTATTAGTACCAAAAGCCAGGGCGTCCGAAACCATAGCCGAAGCCGGGACGTCCATAGCCCCATCCAGGCCTGCCATAGCCCCATCCGGGACGGCCGTAGCCATAGCCATAACCGCCATAGCCCCATCCTGGGCGGCCAAAACCGAACCCGCCGGTAGCTGCTCCTATTGCAAGAAGCGGAAGGAACCTTTCATCATGCTGCTGATATGCATACTCAGGAATATTCATATAAGGATTCATTTGCATAGCCTCCTGTCTCTTTTTCTCTGTATGCTATGACAAAATGGGGGCGCTTGCCCGTAATTTTAAGGAAAAAATTAAAAATGGACATTTGCCCAGTAGAAGTTTTTAGATATAAACATCAGAATATCCAAAAGCCGGCATAGGTGGTAAACTGGTAGAAAAGCTTCTTATATTTAATAGAAAAGGTGATTTGCGAATGACAGAGAGAAAAGAATTGGCAACTTTTGCTGGAGGCTGCTTTTGGTGCATGGTCAAGCCTTTCGATCAATTTGACGGGATTCATAGCATCATTTCCGGCTATACCGGCGGACATACAGCCAATCCTACATATGAAGATGTGAAAAAAGGGGACAGCGGCCATTACGAAGTCGTCCAGATTGAGTTTGATCCTGAAGTCTTCTTATATGAAGACTTGCTGGAGCTGTTCTGGCAGCAGGTCGATCCTACCGACGAAGGCGGCCAGTTCCATGACCGCGGAGATCAGTACCGCACTGCTGTCTTCTATCATAATGAAGCTCAGAGGGACAAAGCAATCGCTTCCCGCAATAAGCTTCAGGACAGCGGAAAATTCAGCAAACCGATCGTCACAAAGGTGCTGCCTGCTGAAACTTTCTACCCTGCTGAAGATTATCACCAGGACTATTATAAGAAAAATACCGCCCATTATAAGGAAGACAGAGAAAAATCAGGGCGCGATGAATTTATTAAAGAGCATTGGGAAAAGTAAAGCTCAAGAAGGCCCCGCAATCTTGCATGCGGGGCTTTTTATTTTATCTGTGAAATTCCCTTCTGCACGGATAGAACATAATTCTTATACAAGCTGCATCTCTTTCTGTTCCTTTTCTGTGCCTCCCAGTTTCTGTTAACAAAGCACTTTCACTTCAAAAAAACGATAAAAGCAGTTTGCATCTTCAAATAAGGAAAGCAAATTAGCTCAGCAGGATTTTGTCTATATAATGCCGAATATTGTCATTTGATCTGAATAATAAGGAGCATAATCAATGTATATAGAAACAGAACGCCTGATCATCAGGGATTTTCATGAAGCTGACTGGCGGGAACTTTATACTTATACCTCTGATGCACAAGTCATGGAGTATATGCCGGAAGGTGTTTTCAATGAAGAAGCTGCCAGGAAGTTTGTAAAGGAAAATATGATTGAAGCGAGAAACTATCCAGTCATTGTTAAAGAAATCAGGCAGCTCGCCGGCCATATTGTTTTTCATCCTTATTTCGGCACACATACATATGAGATCGGCTGGGTGATGAACCCTCATTTTCATAACAGGGGACTAGCACCTGAAGCAGCATCTGCTGTTTTGAAGCATGGGTTCGAACAAATGAATCTTCACAGGATCATTGCTACCTGCCAGCCGGAAAATATCGCATCCTATAAAGTAATGGAAAGAATCGGGATGAGAAGAGAAGGATTTTTCAGGAAATGCATTCCGCATGATAACGGATGGCGGGATGAATATTATTACGCGATTCTTGGGGAAGAATGGCTTCTTAACCAAACTGCCGCTGAATTGGAGGTTGACTGAATGTCTTCAAGAATCAGATATCCTTTTGTTTATTTTTATGCTGAACCGAATATTGTTTTCGTCTACAAAATAAACAGAAATGAATTGCTGGATTTCAATAGTTTAGGTGAACTGGAGAAACAGACTTATGAGATGGAACCTGGGGAGGATTTCTCTGATTTCAATCATGAAAACTATCAGCCTCTAGAAGGCCGGGGATATTTTATAAAGCTTGAAGACCATTATAAAATGCTCAAAATAATCAACAGGGCAATTCAGCAGCATAAAAGAGAAACAGAGAGCAGGAAAAGCCCCTCATCTGCTGCTGTCCATATTGCACCATCAGAATCCGCTGCCGGCAGTATAAGGGTAATGCTGCCTCAGCGGGAGAAAGTAATCAGCCAGATAGAACATCTTGGCATTGGGCCTCTATGGAAACTGGATACTGAAGAGGGGAAAAAACATCGTGCTGACTGGATGTTTGACCATATCAACTATTCTATAGAAGACTTTGAACTGGATCAGAAAATTGACAATATGCTCCTGGAAATAGCTGATATACCTGAAGGTCTGCCTATCTATATATGGGCAGGCGAAAATGCGGATGAGCAGACAAATCTCCGTTATTTAATGAGTCTGCTAAAAGGTAAGAAAAATGACATAATCGTCATTAATTCCACTGGCCAATTTACAGAGATGGGCTTGAAGAATAATGGGCCTGCCCGCTATACCAGCCAAATGGAGCCCGACAATCTGTCGCTTATTTTTAAGAGGGGCAAAGAGAACTCCCCTCTGAGCGAGAAACAGCATTCGAAGCTCCTGAGTGAGTGGGAAAAACTTGCACGCACTCAATCAGTTTTGCGCAAATGGGAGAACCAATGCATTGTCTCCGTTCAAGAAGACCATCTAGACCCTAGAATCATCGAAACAATAAAAGAAATTGAAGCTGATAGTGAAGATGGCTTTGTCAGAGCTGGACACCTAATTGGAGCCATAACAGATAAAGATTTGCCGGACACAGATTTATTTTACCTGGAGTACCGGATCAGAGAACTGATTTACAATGGCAAACTTGAATCAAGGGGAGTCCCAAAATCTATGCGGCATTACCGTGTGAAGCTGCGGGAGTAGAAGCCAACAGCGCTTCCTGGGTGAAATCCAGCAAACTGACCCCATAGGCGGAAGCAGCTGCAAACACGATTGTCCACACGGCAAGGCTGACGGTCATCCAGGCAAGAACCCGGGAACGGGAGGCCCCGAGGGAAAAAGCGGCTATTGCAGCAATATCAGTCCCAACCAATAGCGGTGCAAGAAGGGCGAGGCCCGGGATACCGTATTTTTCCCAAAGCTGCTGTGATCGTTTGTCTCTTTTTGTTGGGCCGGCTGCGCCTTTTTTCTCCCTCCTGCTATTCCTCCACTGAAAAAACTGCTCAAAAAAGATGGCAAGCAAAATGAGCAGCAGAAGGTTTCCGGCAAATGCCAGGACTCCCGTCCAAAAGGGTGACAGCCCCCAGAGTACTCCGAGCGGAACCACAATGGAAATGTCCATCCAGGGTGCAGCTGAGAATATAAAAATTACAAAATACTGCCAGAAAGCACTGGCAGATTGAGCCCATTCAATCATCGTTCTTCTCCTTTCTTCGGTATTGCTCAAATCATTTATTACTATTATATGAGCGCCAGTTTAATATAGGGTAAGATCTTGTTTAATGTTTGTTAAAAAAGCAGATAAATCTTTTCCAGCATATAAACGAAGGGCTGGAAGTGTGTCTGCGGCTATATTTGGAAGTAAACATCATGCTGTTAAAATCCAAACATACTTTTTGTAAACAGGAGAGAGGATATGCACAAAATATTGCTTGTGGAAGATGATATAAAAATAGCGGATCTGCTGAAGTCGCATCTCTTAAAGTATGGCTATGAAGCGGCTTTATGCACGGAATTCGATGAGGTAGTTAAAAGCTTTGAAAGAGAGCAGCCTGCGATGGTCCTGATGGATATCAACCTGCCGAGCTATGACGGTTTTTACTGGACACGCCAGCTCAGGCAGATGACCACCTGCCCGATCATATTCATTTCAGCCCGTGCAGGTGAGATGGACCAGATTATGGCATTAGAGCATGGCGGGGATGATTACATAACCAAGCCATTCCATTTTGAGGTTGTCCTGGCTAAAATCAAGAGCCATCTAAGGAGAGCATATGGGGAGTATGCATTGAATGTGAAGGAACGGAAGATTGAAGCTGAGGGGCTTATCCTTTATCCGGAAAGACTCTTGCTTGTATTTGAGGATAAGCAGGCTTCGGTCACAAAGAATGAGTGTGCGGTCCTGGAAGTCCTGATGAAAAGATGCCCCCGCTTTGCCAGCAGGGAAGCGCTGCTCGAAAAGCTGTGGGATGATCAGGCTTATGTGGATGAAAACACATTGAATGTCAATATGAACAGAGTCAGGAAAAAGCTCAAGGAACTATCTATAACTGGGGCGGTTGAGACTGTCAGGGGAGCAGGCTATCTGCTTCAAAATACCTGGAAGAGGAGCTGATTGGATTTGAAGCTCTTTTTTAAGGATCATTCAGGGGTCATATTTCTCCATATTGTCATGCTCTTTTCTGTGCTTATCATCTACCGTATGGCAGGATTCCGGGACATAAAGGTAAGCTTCTATACTGTTTTTTTTGGGCTATGCCTGCTCGGCGGTTATCTGGTTTTCCGTTATGCAGGGATGAAGGGATATTATGCACGGCTTTCGAATCCGTTTGCAGCTCTCGATGAATCAATTTCTGCCACCGGCTTCTATCCGATGGCGGAAGCCCTTGATCAGCTCTTGCTGAATCAATACCAGCTTTATGAGAACAAGCTTGCTCAATGGGAAAAAGATAAAAACGAACATCTCACTTTTATGAATCAGTGGGTGCATCAAATGAAAACCCCTCTATCTGTCATTGAACTGCTGCTGCAGGATGATGATGAAGTAAGCCGTGAAAGCATCAGGGAAGAGACGGACAGAATTCAAAATGGCCTGGAAACAGTATTGTACAATGCAAGGCTTAAATCTTTTGAGCAGGATTTCCATGCAGAGCCTGTCAAGCTAAGGGAGCTGTCTGCGAAACTGGTACAGGAGAACAAGCGCTTGTTCATCCGGAATGAAGTTTATCCTGAAATAGCTGCTGGAGCTGAGCTTATTGTTCATTCTGACAAAAAATGGCTCGACTTTGCAGTCTCCCAGATTCTGATTAATAGCATCAAATATTCAAAAGGTACTAATCAAAAGGTGACTATCTCCTTCTGGCAGGAAGGAGAAACTGTCATACTTGAAGTGAAGGACCGCGGTCATGGAATACCTGCCAGTGATATAGAGCGTGTCTTCCAGCCTTTCTTTACCGGCGAAAACGGGCGCCGTTTCCCGGAATCAACAGGAATGGGACTGTATCTGGTATCAGAAATCAGCATGAAGCTTCAATTTCAGCTGGAGCTGGAGTCCGAGGAAGGAAAAGGGACTGCTGTTCGTTTCCTGTTCAATGAGCCGAACAGCATCTTACAAGATTGTAAGGCTCGTGAAAGGAACTTCGATAGCTGAAGCAATCTCTCTCCTTTACTATTAAGGCATCAGAAGAAAGAGAGGAGAAGTTAGATGAATATGCTTCAGATTAATCGGCTGAGTAAAGTATATACAGGAAAGGTTTCTTACCGGGCGCTGTCAGAACTCAGCCTGGAAATCAGCAAAGGGGAGTTTGCAGGGATCATGGGCCCTTCAGGCAGCGGGAAGACTACACTGCTGAATATGATTTCCACAATTGATTCTCCAACCTCAGGCGAAATCCTGATAGAGGGAAAAGATCCGAACAAGCTGAAGAAAAGTGATCTTGCGAAATTCCGCCGGAGAGAGCTTGGTTTTGTTTTTCAGGATTTTAATCTGCTTGAGACGCTGACTGTGAAAGAAAATATGATGCTTCCTCTTACCTTGGAAGGTGTACGCGTCAGGGAAATGGAAGAGAAAGCAGAGAAAGTCGCAGACAAGCTCGACATCCGTCCGATCATGAATAAAAGGACTTATGAAATTTCGGGCGGGCAGGCACAGAGGGCGGCGATTGCAAGGGCGATCATCCATACCCCGAAACTCCTGCTGGCAGACGAACCGACAGGGAATCTGGATTCAAAGGCTTCACGCGATGTGATGGAAACTATGTCAGACATAAACAGGAATGACGGGACCACCATGCTGCTCGTCACCCATGATGCCCTGGCTGCCAGTTATTGTGACCGGGTTATCTTTATCAAGGATGGCAGGCTCTATAATGAAATCCGCCAGGGAGACAGCCGCCAGGTTTTTTTCCAGAAAATCATTGATATGCTTTCAATACTGGGAGGGAATGCACATGACCTTTCGTCAATTCGCGTTTAAGAATGTGCACCGCAATAAACGGCTGTATGCTGCTTATCTGCTGAGCAGCGCCTTTTCGGTCATGGTATTTTTCGTCTATGCGGTTTTTGCCTTCCATCCGGGCCTTAAAACAGAAGGAATCGGCGGACATGTTTCAACTGGGCTGCATTTTGCCGAGGCTGTTATTTATGTGTTTTCCTTCTTTTTTGTCCTTTTCAGCATGAGCGCATTCCTGAAATCGAGAAAAAAGGAGCTCGGATTGCTGGTTATGCATGGCATGACAGGCATGCAGCTCAGAAAGATGATCTTCATGGAAAACATGATGATCGGACTGGTTTCGATTCTGACAGGAATCGGGGCTGGCATGGTCCTTTCCAAGGCAATCCTGCTCGCAGCTGAAAATGTGCTCGGACTAAAAAAGTCCCTGCCTTTTTATATGCCCTTTGAGGCGCTGGGCCTTACAGCGGGTGCTTTTGTCCTGCTGTTCGCAGTTATTTCATTTTTCACAGTTTCCATGTTCAGGGGGAATCAGCTGACAGCTTTTATTAAAGGAAGCGCTGCTCCTAAGCCTGAACCGCGGGCTTCCCGCCTGCTTGCGCTGCTATCTGCCTTGCTTCTTGCCGCAGGGTATATGACTGCGCTTAAGGTCAAGGGGGTTTATGTAAGCGTGGCATTGGTGCCGGTCAGCACTGTTGTCATCATCGGGACCTATTTTCTCTTTACACAGCTCAGCGTGTATATCATCGGCATCTTAAAAAAGAATCCATCATTTCTGTTCAGAAAGACGAATTTGCTTCTTTTCTCTGATTTAGCATACAGGATGAAAGATAACGCCCGTACCTTCTTCATTGTTTCGATCGTGTCTACTGTGGCATTTTCAGCCATTGGGGCACTGGTCGGCTTCAGGACGGTCATGACAAAGGCAGTCCAGGAGGAGAATCCGTTTGCTTTTGATTACAGCAGCTATGCAGGAAACGAGAGGGAAGCATCCCAGGTTGAGCTTATTCATACTAAGCTTAAAGAAGAGGGGATTTCCTATCGGGAACTTAGGGCCCAAGGGCTTTACCAGACAGTCGGGGACAGGCAGGCGCTATTTGTAAAAAGCTCAGAATATAATCCGATAGCCAGAGCGGCAGGCGGTACTTCGGTAGATCCTCAAGGACACAAAGCAATCAAAATAATACCAATGAAAACACCTGCTGAACAAGAAAAACAAATAAATCTGACCCTTAAAGAAAGCGAGGAAACCATTTCCATAGCTGGAAATGCACAATCATTTGCGTTCCCTGTATATGAGAGCTTTTATGTAGTATCAGACAATAAGTTTGCTGCGCTGCAGAATTCTGCCAGCACACAGCATTTTTATATATTTGATGTGAAAGATTGGAAAAGTACATCAGATATCGGGGAAGAACTGGCGAAAGAGCTACCGATCAGCAGACTGGGAAAAGAATACAGCTTTTTCCCGCTTGCTCATGAATTGGATAAGATCGTCCAAGGGTATGGCGCCATCCTATTTGTCGGCCTATTTATCGGAGCCGTGTTTTTTGTTGCCGCCGGAAGCTTCCTTTACTTCAGGCTCTACAGCGATCTTGATGAGGATAAGAAGAAATTCTCCCGCATAGCAAAGATTGGACTGACGGATGATGAACTGTCAAAAGTGGTTTCAGTGCAGATCGGACTCCTGTTTTTTGTACCGGCAGGTGTTGCCGCTGTCCACGGTGCTGTTGCCCTTACCAGCATGCAGAATATGTTCGGCACTTCGCTCTTCAAGGAATCTGCGCTTGTGTTGGGAAGCTTTTTATTCATTCAGCTGGTTTATTTTATATTCATCCGTTCGGCATATTTGAAAAATATCAAAAAGGCACTCCGCTAAATGAAGCAGGACCAGAAATCAGGGTCCTGCTTATTTTTCGCAGGAAGCAAAACGGATTTGTTGACGCTCGATGCCTGTCTGCCTGTAAAATAGATAGATATACATAGAGATAATACAAACAGGGGGATGCTGATATGAACCGCTTCACTTATATGCTGCTGGTACTTTTGACAACTTCCCTAATGGGATCGTCCTTTGCTATTGGAAAAATCGGCCTCGATTACCTCTCTCCCCTTATGCTAGTGGGGCTTCGTTTTACCATTGCCGGGGTGCTGATGGCAGTCATTGTGCAGCGGAAGCCGCTGCCGGATACAATTACAGACTGGCTGAAAGTGTTCTCAATCGGCCTGTTTCAGACAGCTGGGGTGATGGGCTGTATTTTTCTCAGCTTAAGGACCATCACAGCAGGGGAATCGTCCATTCTTACCTTCAGTAATCCGCTGATTGTCGTTGTTCTTGGTACGCTCCTCTTCAGGCTGAAATATACAAAGATCCAATGGATTGGCGTCATTGCTGGATTTCTGGGTGTGATTCTTACACTTGGCTTTCAATTCCAGCTTGAATCAGGCACCTTCCTCGGTCTCGGGGCAGCTTTTTCATGGGCTATCGCGACTTTGCTGATCAAAAGGTGGGGAGGGCAATTCAATACCTGGGTTTTGACAGCTTACCAGCTTCTTTTTGGAGGAATCGTCCTGCTGGTTATGAGCTTGACGATGGAAAAAATTGAGCTTCACATTACGCCGTTATCAATCTTTATTGTCTTATGGCTTGCTGTGATGGCCTCTATAGTCCAATTCGCTGTCTGGTTTTATTTATTAAGCAAAGGAGATCCGGGGAAAACGAGTGCCTTCCTTTTCCTTGCCCCATTCTTTGGCGTGCTGTCCGGATGGCTTCTGCTGGGGGAGGCTGTCCATTGGTACGTTTACGCAGGGGGGGCACTTATTTTTCTCGGGATTTTTCTTGTCAACTGGACATTTAAAAGAAGCAGCACCCAATAAAGAGAGCCGCACCTTAGAAGGGCGGCTCTTTGCTGTTATCGGCGGATTATTCCTTGCTGCCGCCGTTTTCATCCCAATAGATATCTGCAAAAGCTTCAGATAATGCATCAACTGTCCGGTGGAGCTCTTCCAGATTATTATCGACTCCGCCAAGCTCTACCAGAATGGCTCTGTTCGAGATATCCTGGTTATATACTCCGTTTCCTTCAAGCTTTGTCTTCAAAAATACCCCGCGGCTCAGGCCCGGATATTTTTCTTCGACCTTAGCATTCAGTTTTTTTGTGTATTCCAGATTGGCCTGGTAGTTTTTATTTTCCTTGCCTACGATGAAATACAGCCGTGCATATGTTTTGCCGTTGATCGTCGCAGTCGTTTTATCCTTCCTGGCAGAATCGCGGTGGATGTCTATGAAATATTTTAAATTCGGATTTGCTTCTGCAGAAGCGTGGACGACTTCATTGGATACTTTATAGGAGGAAGAGTAGGTCCACTCTCTCTTCAGCAGCTCCTTATTGATATTGGTTTTATCCTGGGACGTTCCGATCCCTTTTTGCAATAGTGCTTCTGAAAGCTTGCTGCCCAGGCCGACAACATTGGCCCGTTCATCTGAAGTCACGGCTTTATTGGCGTCTTTTGTATTTTTCAAGAGCGGGAGGAAGGCCTCCATATTATGCGAATGATAAATCAGCACATCTGTTTTCTCAGGCTTCTTAGCCGGTTCAGCAGGCTTGTCCGCCACAGGCTGCTGCAGTTTTTCTTCCGCCACTTCCCGCTCATTCATAAGCACTTCTGCGGGAGGTGCCGATTCAAAAGGAAGGGAGGAAAGATCTGTTCCTTCGCCGGCAACCACAATTTCTGTATCAAAATAAACAAGGCCAGGAAGCTCTGTCCCGAGAAAGGTACGGGCATCCGTGGGCTTAACATTTGTGGCAAGGGAGAATAAAGCATCGGTCACATTTTCAAATGTGAAAGGGTCGCTGTCAGGAGCGAATGAATGATTGGCCGAGCTGATAAAATAAGTGAGAAGTTCATTGATTTCTATATTTCTCATAACACGTTCCAGAGACTTTGAGCTGAATTGAGTGTAGACAATGATAGAAAAGAGGAAAACGGCGGCAGCGATTAGTAGATAGATGAGATCTTTGTAATGTTTAACATTAACTGTTACAACTTTTATCATAAAAATTCACCTCAATTCACCATATGCCAGTCTGCAGGGGAGTATTCGATATGAGAAAAGTTTGGATTATAAAATTTTTAAAAGGGAGAAAAGAGCCCGCTGAACATTATACATCCGCCACATGAATAGTCTGCATAAAAATAGGAGAGTTTATAAGAAAAAGAAGCAGCAGCATGCTGATTGAAAAGTAGGGGAAAAAGATATGGCTGGACTTATCATTTCAATTATCATTTTTAATATTGCTGCTATAAAGTTCGGCAGGACTCTGACCGGCAATCAAAAGGTGCATATATGGGCCTTCACGATTGCACTTCAGCAGGCTTTTGATGTCATTATCGAATTTAAGTTCCATGGTTATTGGTATCTCAGCCGGGATCCTGATTTTGGCGGATTTTTGGCCCATACCATTCTGATCCCTCCTGTCAATATTATCTTTCTCAGCCGATACCCCCTTCAATCTCATTGGCTGACAAAGATCAGATATGTATTTTTTTGGGTAATCGCCATCCTCCTTTACGAATACCTCACTTTGCTTCCGGAGCCATGGGGGTATTTCAATTACGGCTGGTGGAGGCTGTGGCATGCAGCAATTTTAGATCCTGTTCTTTTCTTCCTTTTGATTATGTATTTTAAATGGATTCGGAAACTGGAGCGGTCTTTAAAGGATGAACTATGACAAGAAGCGGTAGAATTGAACCGGGAATATGGATGGACATAACTGAGCCCCGCCTTGAAGAGCGGGGCTTGCTGGCAGTTATTCATTGCTGCGCTGTTGGTCAATCCACCAATCTATATGATTCAAATCAAAAACGATCATATCGCCGAAAGGTCTTTGATGTGGGAGCTTCCGCTTTTGAATGAGATCCAGAATGGCGTCCTCAGACAGCGGATACTTAACTGCATCCAGATATTCTGCCAGTTCTTTAATGCTGTAAGCCTTCCTCAAAAATTAATCACCTCCCGCCAATCCTCCTTTATAGAAAGGAAATCTGGCGAAAAGCACTTAATAATTGAGTAGCTAAAATACTTTTACCCCGGCAATTACTCTCTAATCTTTCTTCGGCAAAAAAACTTCTCATTGAAAAGAAATCTATCCCCAAATGAAATATTTGCCATCGTTCTGAAAAAAAACCAAGGATATTGGAATAATAGATAAATAGGTCTCCTTAGAGACATTTGCCTTCTTTTTAGAAAACGGCACATTCAGCACTTGTATATTCAGGAAAAGAAACCGCAAAGGAAACTCAGTAAAGACAAATTATTTCTTTAAGAAAATAGGCTTGTCCCCCTGAAACGGTTATTTGCTCCCCCCGTCTAATATGGTGTAAAGATTAAAATACAACAAGATTGACAGAAGGGGGATTTGTAAATGAAAACAGCGAAAAAACTGGCTGCTTCAGCGCTTGTCGCCATGGGGATTCTTACATTCAGCCAGGGGTTTGCATCTGCTGAAGAATTTTATACAATCAAAAAAGGGGACACTCTCTATAGCATTGCCAGGCAATATGGCAGTACAGTCGGACAGCTGAAGCATCTCAATAAATTAAAGAGCGATCTGATCTATGCAGGCAGCAGATTGGAGGTTCCAGGGAAGATTACAGTGAAAAAAGGAGACACACTCTGGGGGATCGGCCAAAAATACGGTCTTAGCGTCGCTGAACTCAAGAAAATAAACGGACTGAGGAGCGACCTGATCCTGATAGGGCAGAAGCTGTCGGTCCATAAAAGCGGTATTGCTTCATATGATGCTGATAAGGTAAAATTGTCCGTTTCCGCCAAGAAAGGTTATACATTTCATATAGAAGAGCCGCGCCGCTTCCTTTTGGAATATGGGAGAAATGCCCGGTATTTTGCCAGGGTGGAAGTTCTTGACGGCAAATCAGTAATAGATGAGGTAAAGAAAAATTCTCTGGATTATCTTAGGACGATTGGCAAGCCTGAAGAAATGAAACCTGTCCAGCTTCCATTTTATAGAGACAGCATAATGGTGCTGCACGCACACAACAAAACTGATCAAGCAAACATCATTGTCAAAAAAGTAGACGGGAAGCTGCTGAGATTTACTATCCATTATGTGAACCAGGAGAAATCAGAAGAGGTTTATGAGACAATGATTTCTATTTTGGCAAGCGTGGAAGCGAAATAGTGCAAATGGCAAGGGAAGGGGATATTTTACCCCCTCCCTTGCCATTTTATTTTCAGGACTTTGAGGCAAAGCCTTTGCCTGAAGAGAAGAAAGGATGCTAACAAAGAAAATAGAGAGCGTTGCTTTGCTCTCTATCATAACAAGTTATATGGTAGTCCATTTTATTTTGAAAATAGCTTCAGCAGCGGATGCTTATTTTTGTCTTTCACCTTGATTTCCTCCATCACTATCCGATCTTGATGCTCAGAAATCCATTCTTCCATTTCTTTTTTATCTTTGCATTGTGTGTAGTAGGTTTCTCCGCCTTTTCCAACTGCATTAATGACATATCGGCAAGTGTTTCCCATAAATCCTCCCGTTGCTGTGGTGTTTAAAAGGTATTATGCAAGCATTCCAACATGGTTTCTTCTATTCTATGATACTCTTGTTTTTTACAAAAACAGAGGAGAAGAAACCGGATTTTCAAGTCATGATTTCCATTAATAAATCCTGTTCTGCCTTATCTTACTCACGAACTTAATGGCTGTCAACGGAAAACATAAAAGAAATAAAAAAAGAAAAAAACAGGTTGAAAACATGGTGAGGTCTTTGTAGAATAGAGGATTCACTCATTTTTTTGCAGATTGCTGAAGGTCAGATGTAAAAAAAGGGATATGCAGAAATTTGCTTATGCGGAAAGTTGGAAGTAAAATTATTTCAACACCTGAAAAATGATTCGGCTTAATCTCATATTGAGAGCGGAGGAACCAATTTTTGGGGCTCATCCTGCAGGAAGCAGGAGGGATGAGAATGATCTTTCGCCATCCTGCCCGTCAGCTAACTTCGTCGGCTAAAGCGAGTGAGGTCATATAAGACCGCCTAATGAGCAGCACCCCTGCATCCAAATTTGCAGGAGCTGCCTGGAGCCAGGATGGGTCTTTTTGTGCTGTATATAATCTGCGTACGTTTTAGAGCGGCTGTTTGCAGGGAAGAAAGGGAATGTGACTGTTTTTGCATTTCCGTTGCCAACGGGAGAGTTTGTGCCCATTAACCCGAGGGAACTATTTAGCCGGAATGAATGCTGCAGGTGTTCACTGATAATAAGAAGGAGAATCAGCTGTAATGAATATCGCGTTTTTTTTATTGCCTAAGAATGAACTGGTTTTTGTCTATGACCATTGGACAATGAGGCAAGCCATGGAAAAAATGGAGTATCACCGTTATACAACCTTCCCGATATTGAATAAAGAAGGCAAATATGTAGGTTCCTTATCAGAAGGAGATTTGTTATGGAAGCTCAAAAGCATGGGCAGGGTCGACTTTAATGAGATCCAGGAAGTGATGCTGAAGGATGTGCCGCTTCATAGATCGTATGAGCCGGTGCTCGTTAGCAGCGAGATGGAAGAAATCATTAATTCATCACTAAATCAGAATTTTGTCCCTGTTACTGATGACAGCGGCGTTTTCATAGGATTGATCCGCAGAAGGGAAATTATCGATTATCTGGCAGGCAGCTATAAAGAAAGGGACTTGTCTGTTCCTGGGGAGCAGAGCAAGACAACATCATAAGGAAGGCTGAGCAGCCACTTTTATACAGAAAGAATAAGTCCATACGATTTTGTATGGACTTTTTGGCGCCGCAGGGGTTTGGGGATGTTTTGACTCTGGATTGCTTTGTTTGTTAGAAAATGGCATAAGTTCAAGCATTTTTTTAGGAGATGCCCTAAAATGAAGGGCCTCTTAAAGGCGGTTCGCCCGCCTTTTAAAGAGAGCATTCCAAAATTGAGGATGATCATTCCGGAATCATTCATAATCATGCCTGATTCTCCAATAATCGTGCCTGTTTAGGCAATAATCATTCCATACCGGCAATTAATCATGCCGGTTTTCGCATTAATCATTCCTAATCCCATATGTTTACAAAAATCCATACAAAGTGCGATGCAGATGCTGCATGTCAAGCGGCAGGGTTCATGGCGTCCCGGCTCTTATTCTCTAAATAGCTTTAGTACTCTTGATAATGATTGTTGTCGGAAGGTATTGGGCTTTTTCATAAGAATACCAGCGGTTGCTGTGCCTTTTCCTGTCCTCCTCTGAAAGACGTGCTTCTTCTATGACTCTCTCGATTTTAAAACCTTGGCTGACCAGCGCATTGATATAGGTGCTTACCTTGTATTGCTGCATGAAAGCAGGTGTATCCCATCCCTCATGATTATATACGCCTTCTTCGTGATAAGGCTTATCGAAGATAATGGAGCAATCTTTGCTCCGGATTCTGCTGAAAAGTGGATGTTCCCAGCTGAAAATGAAAGTGCCGCCAGGCTTTAAATACCTATGGATATTAGCCAGCGTTTCCTTGAGGCTCGTGGTCCAGCCGAGAGCATAGATGGAATAGACAATATCAAAGTAACTATTAGGGAGCCCGGGATCATTCTCCATTGGGGATTCAAACAGCCTTACTGGCGCTGCAGCTCCTCCGAGCACGTGCTGTGCCGTATGTATCTGCTTTGGCGACAAATCGATGCCCCAAAGCTCGGCCGCACCCCGCCCGTCCATATAGAGGAGGGAATGGCCGCTGCCGCAGCCGATATCCAGCACCTTTTTCCCGGCAGGATCGCCAAGCAGGTTCAGTTCATCTTCCACAGGGGCGAGGGGACCATATTCCGGAAGCGGGTTCCTGCCAAAAAAACGCTCGGCGGAAAGATTCCAGCTTTCTTTGTTTTTCTCTAATATCTCTGTTTTCAATCAATTCAACCTCTTTCATTTAGGATCAAGAAGATAGGCTCCTTTATGTTGTGAGCTTTGTAGTATATTCTCCAGTTAAAGCTCCTGCTCCTTCAATATATCTTTGTAAGTAATGGAGCCTGCTTTTAAATAACCTGAATCCTGCCGTTTAAAGGAAGTGAACAGCAGGGTAAACATTATTATAAAAGGGGAATTATATATGAAAGCACATAGTGAGGATACCAGGAAAAACATGGGCCTGGCATTTTTTCTTAATTTAGCATTTACCATTATTGAAATTATCGGGGGTATCCTGACAGGCAGTATTGCCATTCTATCTGATGCTGTCCATGATCTGGGAGACTCCCTATCCATCGGATTATCCTGGTTCCTGCAAAAAAAGTCGGAAAAAGGCGCAGATGCCCGGTTTACTTTTGGCCATAAACGCCTTTCACTGCTGGGAGCACTTTTGAATGGGATGGTGCTTCTGGCAGGATCCGTGTATATCTTCATAGAAGCGGGCAAGCGGTTGTTAAACCCTGTTTCTCCTAACCCGGAAGGAATGATCTGGTTTGCGGTGCTTGGAGTAGCTGTAAATGGCTATGCTGCTTTCCGGTTGAAAAAAGGCGGAGGAGGGCTTAATCAGAGAGTACTTTCCTGGCATCTGCTGGAAGATGTCCTTGGGTGGGTTGCTGTTCTTATTGTCAGTGTGATCATGCTGTTTAAAGATATTCCAATTCTTGACCCGCTTTTATCAATCGGAATCACCATTTTTGTTTTAGTCCACGTGATTAAAAATCTTAAAAAAACATTGTTTATTATGCTTGATACCGTTCCAAAGGAAGTAAATGTCGAAAATCTCAGGAAGGAATTATTGGATATTCCTTCTGTGGAAGGACTGCATCATCTTCATTTCTGGTCAGTGGATGAAAATCATTCCGCCTTCTCAGTACATATAGAGGTGGCTGATCAGACAGATCGTGTAACGGCTTCGGAGATTAAGAAAACCATCCGGGGTTTGGCCAAAGATAAACAGGTTGCCCACTATGCAATCCAATTGGATTATGAGAGTGAACATTGCCCGCTCAAATAACATGGAAGTTGTACAAAAAGAAAGAACAGCTTTAGCGGCTGTTCTTTCTATTGTTATATAATTAATAACACTGCTATTTCAGCCATTATCAGCAGCAGGCAGATGATTCCGATGATAAACCAAAGCCTGCTGTTTGTTTTTAATATAAAATAAGCGGCTGGAACACATACAATTGCCAGTGAAATTAAAATGATGGATGCTCCTGCAAACATGCTTTCACTCCTTCCCGGCAGCTTTTTGTTTGCATAGCTGTATCATCAGACCCAATTCAAGATCTCAGCCAGCCTGGCTATCAGAAAGGTGACCAGGAACGCTATGCCCGTTGGAATGAGGAATGACCAGACCGTCCATTTCACGCTCTTGGTCTCTTTATAGATATTAACCAGGGTTGTGCCGCAAGGGTAATGCAGAAGGGAAAACAGCATCATATTCAATGCAGTAAGCCAAGTCCAGCCATGGTCGAGGAGTATGCCTTTCAAATCTTCTATTCCCTCCACGTCCATCAGCGCACCTTGGGATAAATAGCCCATCAGCAGGATAGGGAGGACAATTTCATTGGCAGGAAGACCGATCAGAAAAGCCATTAAAATAAAGCCGTCCAGACCAATCGCCTGGCCAACTGGATCAAGGAATTGGACGATATGCATGAGAATGCTTGCATCTCCAGCCTGTACATTTGCCAGAACCCATGTTAATATGCCTGCCGGCGCTGCTACTTTGACTGCCCTGACAAGGACAGACCATGACTTCGTCAGAGATGCCCGGATGACTGTATCGAAGAATTTCGGCCTTCTGTATGGCGGAAGTTCAAGTGTATAGTGAGTCGGTACTCCTTTTAAGGCTGTCTTCGAAAGGATCCAGGAAACCGCAAAAGTCACCACTATTCCAAACAGGACAATTCCGACTATAACCGAAGTAGAGACAAGCGTTTTCATGCCGCCCGTAAATCCTGCTGCCATGAATAGAGATGCCAGGACGATCAAAGTACCCCAGCGCCCATTGCAGGGAACGAAGTTGTTTGTCAGAATTGCCAGCATACGCTCGCGGGGCGACTCGATGATCCTGGAGGACATGACGGCTGCAGCATTGCAGCCGAACCCCATCGCCATGGTCAGTGACTGCTTGCCATGGGCACCGACCGTCTTAAAAATACGATCCATATTAAAAGCGACCCTGGGTAGATATCCGTAGTTTTCCAAAAGTGCAAATGTCGGGAAGAAAATAGCCATGGGCGGAAGCATGACACTGATTACCCAGCATGTGCCGCGGTATAATCCGAGAACAAGCATTCCATGCAGCCATTCAGGAGCATTCATCCAAACAAAAGCCGAAGATAAATATCCTTCAACCCATGTGAAGAAATTTGCCAGCATGGAAGATGGGATGTTAGCTCCTGCAATGGTTAAATAAAACACAGTTCCAAGGAGGACCAGCATGATAGGGAATCCAAGAAGGGGAGAGGTAAAGATGCTATCCAGCTTTTCGGTGCGCTGATCATATTTGTTTTTTGTGAAAGATACTCCTTCCTTCATGAGCTGATTGCTTTTATTATAGAGCTGCTCCACTATCCGGTCGCGTACGCCCGGTGAGGAAAGCTGTTCTGCATTCTTTATGAGATCAGCTGCCGATGGTTGTATGCTCTCCGGATGAAATTCCATTTACTTTTGCCTCCTTTTCTGCCTGAATCCTGATTTCTAATTGCTTTAGAAGCTCTGTGTCCCCGTCAAGAAGCCTTAATGTAAGCCATCTGGCCGATACCGCATTTCCGAATGCCTTTTTGACCAATGGCTCAAGCGTTCTGATTTTTTGTTCTGTTTCATCATCATAGGACATCTTATAAGGTTCCATCTCGATTGTTCCTGTAATGACCCTGTCTATTGTATCCAAGAGCAAGGGAATGCCTGTTTTATTCCGGGCGGAGATTTTGATCACCGGAACGCCCAGCCGCTTCATAAGAATTTTTTCCCTGATACTGATACCGAGTTTTTCCGCTTCATCAATCAGATTGATGCAGATAATGACACGGTCAGTCATCTCCAATACCTGCAAAGCTAAATTCAGATTCCTTTCCAGAGCCGTTGCATCAAGAATAACAATGGTCAGGTCAGGCTTTTCGAAGACGATATAATTTCTGGCAATCTCCTCGTCCAGTGAATTTGAATAAAGAGAATAGGTGCCGGGAAGGTCGACCATCTCATAATGTTTGGTTTTGTGCTGAAATCCTCCTTTTTTCATATCCACTGTTTTTCCTGCCCAATTTCCGGTATGCTGCTTTAAACCTGTAAGGGCATTGAAAAGTGTACTTTTTCCTGTATTCGGGTTTCCGGCAAGAGCAATTTGATAGTGGTTCATCCTTCCATCAGCTCACCTTCAATTTTTGTGCTTTCCTCTTTTCTTAAAGCGATGGATGTATGGCTGACTCGAAAAGCGATGGGATCCCCAAGCGGGCTCTTTCTGATTACCTCAACAATGGCGCCTGGGACAAAACCCAGGTCAAGAAGCCTTCTCCTCATGATGCCTTCAACCTTCAAGGAGGAGATTCTTATAAGCTCTCCTTTTTTTCCCTCATACAGCGATATTTTTTTAGGTTCAATCATCATTATTTCCCTCCTGCTTATTTTTTGCCCTATGCCAACTTTTGATTTTATAATATGAATATATTTTCATATTGTCAATAAATGTGCGAAAAAAATAAAAAAGGCCTCTGACTTTCAGAGGCCTAAAAACGGGATTCTTGTCTATATTTTTTGCTTTAAAAAAACTTTTGAAGGATAGCAGACACAGCAAGAGCCGCAACCCCCGCCGATGTGCAGCTAAAGACCAGCTGGGGTGCTGTAAGATTCAGCAGATTTGCCAGCTTGACTGAGCAGGCAAGCGTACAGGAAGTAATCACTTTTGTAATGCCGGCTATGAGGAAGAAACGCCGGAAAGATATACCGCTGATTCCTGAACCCGCGCAAATAATTTCATCCGGCAAAATGGGGATGATGAAAAGAAGGGCGACGATGAGCGTTTCATTTTTTTGGACAAAAGCCTGGTATTTTTGCATATGCTTATCCTTGACTATTCTTGCAATCAGTTTCATACCGCCGATGCGGGCTGCCCAAAACATGATTATTTTCTGTTATTAAGTGTAAAAATTTTCCGGCATAAAGAATCAGCCCCGGCTGTATTTCCTCCTAGAGCTCAAGGCTGATTTTTTAAGTAATTAAGATTTAATTTGGGAGATAGTTAGCTCCCATTCTTGGGCTGCTAGCAGTCCTTCCCTTTAGACAGATGCAGGGGAGGAGGGATCAGCCAGCCTTTTTCTTTATTCAGGCGCAAGACCTTGGCGCCAAGCTGGGCTTTTTGAGTGTGGAACTGTCCATACATCATGGCTACGTCTTCACGGATTGACATACCCATAACCTGGCTGCAGGCAACAAGCCCTGCTGCAATATCCGCAGAAAGTGTTCCCGCTATCTCCATGTCGGAAACCCTTGCGCCAACCGGGATGTCATCCAGGCACGCATCCGGCCGTTCAGGCAGTGCCGGCGGCAGGCCTACTCCATTCTCTTTCAGCAGTTCCTCTACCTGCCTGCGGTTTTCTTTGCCGAGTTCAATTGCTTCAGTCAATAGCTTCTTAAGATCATCGTCACCTGCATGGTTCATCATGGTCTGATAGCCTGCAATCATCGCATTTCCTGCAAGCTGGGAGGACCAGATACTAAATACTTCGCCATAATGCAGCGGTTCTTCCTTCGGGTTGCCGCTTAAAATTCCCATCATAAACCTCCTTAAGTTATCTCTCATCAAAGTGCCGCCTTTCTGTTAAGCACAAGGGTAGTATTGCCAATCTGCCTGGAATTCATTTCATCTTTTTATAAAGCACAAAAAAACTTGAGGCTGACTCGCCTCAAGCTTTAAGTTATATTTCTTCGCTCACTCCAGATTTAACGGAGCTCCTTCCCATGATGGGCAGGAGGATAAGAATTCCGACCGCCAGGAGTACAGCTGAAGCTTCATAAATCAGGACGATGGAAAGCTTGCTGAGCAGCCAGCCGGACATTGACATGGTAATAACAGTCGCTCCCATAAAAAGGGGATTCAGAATGCCATTGACCCTGCCAATAAAGTGTTCTTCTGTGTTTTGCAGAATCATCGTATTAATGCCGATATGGATGCACGGCATAAACAGGCCGGAGAAAAATTGTGCAGCAAGCGTGAGCCAGAAAGCGGTGGAAAGGCCCATTCCTATGAAGCCGATTGCACTGGCCGCCATTCCAAGCGCAAGAAGCAGCTGGGGCTGTGCCTTCTTGGAAAAAGCTACTGTTACGCCGCCTCCAAGTATCATACCGGCTCCAAAAGCAGTCATCAGCCATTGCAGCTCCTCTTTTGGCAGGCCAAGCCTGTCAGTTATGAGAAAGACGCCGAGCGGCTGGGTAAGGCCGATAGCAAGGCCGGCAGCCGCAAAGCAGCCTCCGAGCAGTGTAAGCGGCCTGCTGCTCCAGACATAGCGGAAACCATCCTTCATTTCCTGGAACAGTGATTTTCTTTCAGATGCTTCATCCAATTCTCTGTCAGCCGGCAGCAAAAGCAGGATGAGGGCAGAGAGGATAAAAGCAATACCCATGACAGCAATGGCTGCCATGATCCCGAAGCGCTGATAGACAAAGGTTCCGATAATCGGCCCAAGAATCATGAAAAGCGCAAATACAGTCTGGTAAATAGACATTCCCATCTGAACCAACTCTGCAGGCACATGCAGCTTGAAAAGCTTCATTCCGGCAGGCTGGGAAAATTGAGACAGAATCGAAGAGACCAGCGTCGCAAAGAATATCACTTTCCAGCTTCCGAACAGAAGGGTCAGCAGCACTGCAAAAATGGACAAGGCACTTAATAAATCGCACCAAACCATGGTTTTTTTCGGCCTCCACCTGTCTGCAAACGTCCCGCCGATAAAAGAAAACAGGAAAATCGGCGCAAATTCGGCGACTGATATAAGAGACACGGCTACCGGGTTTTCATTTGTTTTTTCGATCACATAAAGAAGGATCGAGTAATTACGGACCCAGATTCCGATTTGCAGGAAAAAGACGGAAAGCAGGATGGTTCTGATGACGCGATTTTGAAACAGCGCCCCAAAGCCTGCTTTTTCTGCAAGCATATTTTCTGACATAGAAAAACCTCCTGGATTTTTCTGGGCAGGAGGCTCCTTGGGTGTACAGCAGTGCAGAGGTATTCTGCCTGCTGTCACGAAAGGGTGCACTAATCCTATCCAGAAAAGAATCGTATAAATGAATTACGAACATTTCCCAAAAAGAATTAGTTGTTCATCGCCCTTTTGTCACCCTTCCGGTAAATTAATATACATATATTACCGGAATCTAATGGGGAAGGCAAGAGTAGGAACAGATTAAACAATCGACATATTCAGCGGAGGATATGATTTTAAAATGATGACAGAAAGTTTAAAATAATCATAAGAATGATTTTGGTATCTGTCACTGTCCGGAAGTGCAGTCTCATTGAAGGAGGAAGCTATATGATAAGACAAAAGAAATTCCGTTATCCAGAGCATTATGACCAAAGGGCTGCACCATATGATGAAAAGATTCTTTCATTGTTGATTGAAAGGAAAGCGGCAGCAGACAATAATCCGGGCATCCCGCCAGAAGACCAGCTTGAACATTGGGCTGAAAAGCTTGGTCTTTATCCAGACTTTGTTAAAGCCATTTTCGAAACAATGCGCATGGAAGAAGAATTGAGGCTCCGGGCAGAGCCAGAAGGTTTTATAAAATATGTTCCTGTATTGAGAAGTGTAGAAAGAGATGGGAAGCTTTATAGCATGACCGCGGTCAAACAATACAGCAATGCGAGTGTCATTACCATGGCAGTTGAATGGGATGAAACAGCTGAAGAGCACGTACCCGCCAGATATCATCTATTGGGACATTTCATGTTATATATTGAAGGAGGCTATGATTGCAGAACGCGCGGTGCGAAAGGAGGAAACGGCAGCATGTCGTTCACCTTTACAGTTGTGCCGCCTCTGCCGGAGAACCTGGAAGAAATTTCTTTCGTATTTAAAGAATTTGAGGATGCATTCGGACAAGAGCCATCCGGGTTTGAATTGGAGTTTAATACGATCAGGGAAATAGAACGGGAAAGGGGTCTGTCATGAAGGAAGAAAAAATTCAATTGCCTAATGGATTTACATTGAACGTCGCCCAAAATCTATCTGAAAAACCAGTCATACTGTTTCTGCATTTCAGCGGAGGGACATTGCAGGCCTGGCATGGCATCTTACCGCATTTCGCTGCAGACTATAGTGTAATTGCACCGGATTTCAGGGGACATGGTAAATCAGAAAAACCTGAAAGCGGCTACCATATTGACGAAATGGCTGAAGATATAATTTTCCTATTAAATGAGTGGGGCACTGAATGCTGCCATATCATTGGCAGCTCCATGGGGGCAGAAGTTGGGCTCAGCATCGCAGCCTCCCACCCTGAAATGGTCAAATCGCTTGTTTGTGAAGGCGGATTATATGATCGCTGGGGTGAATACAGCTTGCTGGAAGGAACAAAAGAAGAGGCAGAGATGGAAAGAACAGAGCTCCTGGCAAGCATTAATAATGAAGAAGAACTTTTTTTCTCCTCAGCTGAAGAGTATCTTACGTCAATGGAAAAAGAATTCAAGGAAGCGGGAATCTGGAACAGACATGCAGAAGTTTTCATAAGAAGCACGATGGAACAAAGAGTAAACGGACACTTTGCAAATCGCTTTACAAAGAACGTCCTTGCCGGCTTTATTTCAACATGCTGGGATATCAGGCTGGAAGACTATTACGGTAAAATCAGCTGTCCTGTTCTTTTTCTGCCAAGCCAGGAGGAGTCTGAGAACAGAATGGCGGAAAAAAGCATCAGGCATTTTTCTTCCTTTATCCGGGAACATCGCATTACCTACATCCCGAACTCACTGCATGCGTATGTTTGGCTGCAGTTTCCCTTACAGGCTGCAGACGCCGTCAAATCTTTTTATAAAAGCATAAAATCTGGAAGGCTATCCGTTTAATGGACTTGCCTGAAGCGTTTAAAAGAACCATCATAAATGTACATAAAGAGAGAGGCATGAAATGGCTTTCGGACTTTGATTATTTAATCGAAGAATGCGAGCAGCGATGGAAGCTCAAAATCGGGGAGCATTATAAGCTTTCCTATAATTTTGCCGCGCCTGTTATCATGGCAAATGGAACAGAGGCAGTTCTAAAACTGTCCGTACCAAGCGGTGAATCAAAAGGTGAGGCATATGCATTGGAACGGCTTAAAGGTCCGGGCGTCGTAAAAGTATTTGATGCTGACGTAGAAAAAGGAATTCTCCTCCTTGAAAAGGTGTCCCCCGGTTCAACACTTGCTCAAATAGAAGATGATGAAAAAGCCGCAGGGATTGCGGCAAATCTGATGAAGAACCTTTGGGTCCCTGCGCAGGAATCATCTGATTTGCCTGGGATGGAGGAGCGGCATAGAAGTCTTCAGCGGATTTTCCGTGAAAATCCGGAAGGGCTGGGACCTATAACAGCTTCAATGCTGAATGAAGCTGCCGCCGTTTTTGCTGAAAACATAAAAAATACAAAAGCCCAATTCCTTCTTCACGGAGATTTGCATCACTATAATATCCTGGATGGCGGGAAAAAAGGCTGGGTCATCATCGATCCAAAAGGGATGATCGGGGAAAGGGAATATGATGCTATTCAGTACCTGCTCAATCGGCTGCCTGAAACAGGGGCCGAACCTGTCATCTCTAGAAGAATTGAACTGTTCGCGGAGATAGCCGGCCTGCAAAGGGAAAAGCTGATCAGCTGGGGATATGCCCATTCGATCCTATCGGCGTCATGGAGCTGGGAAGAAAACAGCAGCTGTGAGCCTTCCTTTCTTAACAGTATTTGGGTATTTAAAGCGCTGCTGGATGAGAGCAGGAAAGTCTAAGAGGAAATAGATTTTCCATGCAGTTTAAAAGATGACCCATGTAAGCAGAAATGCTACAATAGTAAAAAGAAAATATCTTAAAATAGAGAGGTCTCAGGGGAAGCTATGCATAGAAATGAAGTTTTACATGAATTTTTAGTAGATAAAACATGGCAGCTAACAGAAGACTGGTATGCTTCTTTGGACAAAAGTGATCCAAAAGGGGTATACAGCTCGAATAATCCTGATGTTGTCCGGACGATCAAACAGCAGAATCATGAGTTCCATGAACACTTCTGTAAAGTTTTTGTCATGGAAGAGGATGAGTTTTTCCGCGAATTCGAGCAATGGGTTCTTGCCATTGCATCAGATGAAGAGCATTTGAGTACTCCAATCCATTATATTTTAAGAGAGTTCTTTAACACAGAGGAACAGTATCTTGATCTGATGGAAGATTTCGTCAAGGAACATGAAGGAAAGTACTCTCAGGAGCAGATCAACACCTGGAACAGGCTGATCATCAAGGCTTTCAGCAAGGTGATGACCTGGTTTACCCAGGAAAACCACAAATTTTCTGAAGCCAGGCTGAAGGCCAGCCAGGAAATGATCAACGAACTCAGCTCTCCGGTCATTTCACTTAATAATAATGCAGCATTGCTGCCGCTAGTTGGCGATATTGATACGGCAAGAGCCAAGTTCATTCTTGAGCATACACTGCTCGAATGCAACGAGAAGAAGGTTAACCATCTTTTCATCGACCTGTCGGGAGTGGTCATGATTGATACGATGGTTGCCCACCAGATTTTTCAGCTCATAGAGACTCTTACACTGATTGGCGTGAAGAGTACGCTATCAGGAATCCGGCCCGAAATTGCCCAGACAGCAGTGCAGCTGGGAATCTCATTTGATAAGATCCGTGTTACCTCCACCCTGGAGAGGGCCATTAATTCTCTTAAATAAATTCATTATTTTGGAAGCTGTAAACCTGCAGCTTCCTTTTCTGTATAATGTCAGCAGCCCGGCAGGATATTAATTTTTCAAAGTACGTTTAACCATCAAAAAAAACGGTTAAATATATATATTGGTAAAAAGCATAATTTATCGCTGAAAAGCTAGGAAATTTGAAATGCTGCCGGTATAATAAACTAAAATAAATAAAAGATTCTTTGTATATTTATGTTGGGGGAGCTTATGACAAGAGAACTTGCGCATATAGGGGAAAGAATTAATCAGGAAAAAATGCAGATTGCCAACCAGGTCCAGACAGAGCGATTTGCTGATCTGACAGATATAGAAAGAGAAGAAGTCAGCAAATATGAAAAAGAGATTCTGGATTTAAGAGCTGCTTTTATCAGCATGTTTGGAGACAGTCTCATCAAGTCTTCCAAAGGAGAAGAAGTATCAGGAGTTTTTGAAAACTGGGGGGCCGAAACAGGAAAAAATCTGTGCGTTCAAGGAGTGTCCCTTGATGAGGCGTTAATGGATACGTCACTTTATCGGAAATACATATGGGAAGTAATCAAAAATGAAGTTCTTAAAGAGGAAATGTCAGCAGGCACTGTTTTTGAAATATTAGAAACAATTGATCCACTTCTTGATAAGGCGGTTCATGCATTCAGCCTGGCTTATGTGAAATCGTATACAGATACACTGAATAATTCCAAAAAAGCTTTCCTGGAGCTTTCAGTACCGGTTGTTCCTATTACAGACTCTGTTGCGATTCTTCCGCTGATTGGTGATATAGATACTGACAGGGCGCAGCTGTTAATGGAAGAAACACTTGAAAAGTCCAGGGAATTAGGCATCTCACACTTAATACTTGATATATCAGGTGTAATGATCGTGGATACAATGGTGGCCAATGAGCTCTTCAAAGTCACTGATGCGCTCAAGCTTCTTGGCATAGAGGTGATTTTCACCGGCATACGCCCCGAAATAGCGCAGACTATGGTTAATCTGGGACTTGAGGTAGACGGGCTTGTCTTCCTGGGCAGCCTCAAAAAGGCGCTTAGACAGCTTAATAAACAGAAGGTACTATAGAATAAGGAGAGCACTGCCGACTCGGCAGTGCTCTCCTTATTCTATGGCGTCCCGGTGCTGCAAGCGTGCAGTGCTGATCCCGGTATCTCTAGGCCGCCTCGCTTTATACCATTCAAGGCAGAAAAAAATGATGATGAACAGGTCTATCATATCTCCGCCATAATACATGAGGACAGCGCCGCTCTGGGCCTGATCCATTGATACGCCTGCAGGGGGATGGGCGTAGAGGTATTTAGATAATATACCATGACCGGCCAGGGCTGTGATCAGGATGGCTGCCCTCGGCATAAAGCTCTTTCTATGCGGAGAAGGCTCAATTGAGATAAACGAAGCCGTAAATAGATATCCTGCCAGGAAAACATGGAAATGGACCAGCAGGTAAAGCAGAGGCTGTTCATGCATCCTTGTAAACAAATCGGTTGTATATAAAAGCCAAAGCCCTCCTATATTTAAGAATGCCGCTATAGCCGGATGGGATACAAACCAAAAAAAACGGGATTTTAACAATCTGGCCCCCCTTCTGGCATATGCAGCAGGCAGCATCCTCAAAATCAATGTGACAGGAGCGGAAAGGACCATCAGCAGGGGGCCGAGCATCCCGAGGAGCAGGTGGCCCATCATGTGCATTGAAAAATTATTGTGGGACCAGGAAGCTATTGGACCTGCCGCTGCTATACAGCAAAAGATTCCGGCAATCCAAAGAATTGTCCTGTATAAAGGCCAATCACGTTTCCCGAAATATTGGACTGCAAGGTACATGAGAAGCAGCCATACAAAAAACACAACAAGAGTACTTTGGGCAGCGAATAAATCAGCACCAGCGGCAGCTTCATGGTGCTGATGGCTATTGCCGTGCATCTGCTGCTGCACCTGCCTTTCGCAGCTGTTTGTTCGTCCTCAGGAAAAGCATGGTTCCTGAAAGAATGAAAACTAGCGCAAGAGCATTCCAGGCCAGATCATAAGGCAAAATTTCAACCTCATAGCGAATTTGATGGATTCTCATGACTTTATGCTGGATAGTTCCGTCATAAAAATTGAAGCCTCCTGAACCCAGCATGACGCCGCTCATCCATCTCTTCCGCCACCAGGCTGCCCTCCGGCGGAGGTCTGCAAGCATAAATAAAGCTGCTACAGTGGCAAACCAGCTGAATGCATGAAAAAAACCGTCAGAAACCAGTCCAGCGGCCGTGGTGGAAAGGTCGTAAAAATGATGCCAGTGCAAAAGCTGGTGAAAAACAGCTTCATCGAAAAAAGCTGCCAGGCCCACTCCAAACAAAACACCAGAACCCAGGTTCCTGCCGGCAAACTTTGCCTGAACATGGGAAAGATTTTTGTCCATTCTTGCCATCAGCCAACCTCCTATTTTTAAAAAAGTCCTTTTCTCACCAATCTACCCATAATAACGCAAATTTAAGCAGTGGAATAATTTCCCTTAATTCTTGTTTTTTAAGAACATTCGTTCTATAATTGAATGGAAGAAAAGTTAATGGAGGATTAAATGAGGCCGAAACTTACCAGCAAAATAAGCTTAAAAGAATTTAGTGAATATTATTGGCTGAAAGCAGAGCTTCAGGCTTTCTGCAGGGAAGAAAGGATGAGTACGTCAGGCGGAAAAGCGGAGCTGTCGGAAAGGATTGAGATATATCTGACGACAGGGGAGAAGAAAGGCCCGATGAAAAAAAGAAGTCCAAAGCCCCGCGCTGCCAGAGCCCCATTAAGCCTTGATACTGTCATTTGTGAGAAACATACTTGTTCTCAGGAAGTCCGTGCATTTTTCAAAAGTGTCATAGGTTCACATTTTCACTTTTCTACTTATATACAAGAATATTTTAAGACTAATGCCGGAAAGACCTACAGCGATGCTGTATCAGCGTGGTACGAGGAAGAAAACCGGAAAAAGGATCCTTCCTATCAACGTGAGATAGGCCGGCAGTTCGAATACAACCGGTTTATCCGTGATTATTATGCAGACCCGAAAAACCAGGGAAAAAGCAGAGCTGAGGCTATTACAGCGTGGATGCAAATTAAAAGCATGCCTGGAAGCAATGAATATAGATCCTCGGAATAGATTCCTCCATATTTCCGGGCCAGCCGGCAGGGGAGGCTAGCTTTTTTTCTCCTCCTCAAGCAGTTCAATGATTCTGTCCAGTTTCTGTTCCATTTTGGATTCGGGTTTTCCCATAACCAGCCAACGGACAAGAAAATAGACAGCAAAAACCATGCCAGCCATAACGGCAAACATAAAAATCTGGAATATAACATCTCCACTGTTAAACATACTTTCCACAACCTTTCTTTTTTTCCAGTATAACATTTCTCCTGTTTATTTATGGAATTAAATTTACAATTTCAGCAGGGGAACAGAGGGATTTAGGGGCAGCACCAGGGGGAGTTTTCTTGATTGATTACCGGATAAAGCCTGCTGCAGGATACGGCAGAAGAGTAGCTGATGTGGTGAGCATGCTCAAACATTCAAGTTCTGTAACACTTAGTGAAATACAGGGGCTGGATCAATCCCGGCTCGATTTTTTGATCGACGAGGCCTCTAATTCAATCGGTGCCCTGCTGATGCACATGGCTGCGGTCGAATTTGTCCACACCATTATAACTTTTGAGCAAAGGGACTTAAATGAGGATGAAAGAGCAAAATGGGGAACTGCACTGGAACTGGGTAATCTGTCCAGAGAAAAGTATAGAGGCATTGATCTGGAGTTTTAGATAGCTGAACTCAATGAAGTCCGGAGTAACACATTGGAAAAACTGAAGGCCGCTGATGAAGACTGGCTCCTTAAGGATCATTACTGGGAAAATGGGCTGGCATATAATCACTATTGGATGTGGTTCCACGTCATAGAGGATGAAGTCAGCCACAGAGGCCAGATCAAGGTTATAAGAGGGCTTGAAGATGGGCATGCATGAAAAAGGGCGGATCTATGTGTCCGCCCCTCTTTATATAACCTTGATTGTTATTGGATAAATATATGGCTGATCGGGCTCACTGATCGATTCCCATTCTGTCACTTTAAGGAGCGGCAGCATTGTGCCATTATATTCAGCCATCTCAATTGTTCCTTTTGCTTTTATCCAGCTGTCAGCTTCCAGCCCTGCGGCTTCTTGAAACTGTGATAAAAAGCCGACAATGCTTGCATCTGCCACACAATGTGAAACAAGGAAACGGGAGATGACAAGCTGGTCTTCGCTAAAGCCTTCTTCTTTATAAACAAACCCCTTCAGCTCGATCTCTTTTCCCACAAAGCTGTCCAGATCTTCATGCATGCTTTCATAATAGGCTGCATACACATCGTCATTCAAAAGAATATTATTGCTTTTTGCCAGGCTTTTTTTGTATGCTGTGTATTCATCATTTGTCATGACAGGCTGGTTTTCCAGATTTGGATCTGGCTCGTTTTCGTCTAAAATGGCTCCATGTTCTTCCTCGAGCTGCTCTTCTGTTGCCGCTTGATTCTTGCCAGTCTGCTGCTCCTCTGTTTCTGCTCTATCCTGGTCTGCCTTCTGCTTTCCATGCGATAAAATGGCCATTCCCCCTTTTTTATCCGCAATCGATGCGTCCAGCACCTTGGGCGGGAGGAGGAAGCCCGTAATCAAGGGGAAGATGATGATCGTATAGGATAGCAGCTTTTTTGCTGTAAAAGGGTAGGTGCCATGATCATGATGATGCCCGCAGTCATGGTTATCATCCTCATGATGGCAGCATCTAGCTTCTTCCAGATGATGGTGTTTATCTTTCTTTTGTTCCCAGATACGTGTGATCTGTATAAAAAACAAAACCAGGAAAATAATTGAAGCGATTTGGCTGAGGCTCTCATATTTCGGATTGATGTACTTGTTTATTTCCCCAGTATAATGCAGTTTGAAAATTAATGAGGAAAAGATAAGCAAAATCAGAGCCCTCAACCCTTGCTGATAATTTATGGTCAATGTATCTCCCTCCTTACCTTAAACTCTGTGCTGCAAGCAAAGTTACAAAAACGGTTACTGCGACAATCAGCAGCACGGATAAAACAAATCTTTTCCGAAATACGCTCAGCATCATCAGTGTGTTTTTCAAATCAATCATAGGGCCGAAAATCAGGAAGCCCAATACAGAGGCAGAAGGGAATATGCTGCCGAATGAAGCTCCAATGAATGCATCGGCCTCCGAGCATAAAGAGAGTATGAAAGCAAGGCCCATCATCACCAGCAGTGATGTGACAGGGCCGCTCCCTGCCTCGAGCAGTGTCCTTGCAGGCAAGTATACCTGGACGAATGAAGCCAGGAAAGCCCCTAGTATTAAATATTTTGCCATATCAAAGAACTCATCAATAGAATGTGTCAGCATCGACCAAAGCCTGTCCAAAAAGGGAGCTTTGTTCATCGAATGCGCGGCCTCTGTATGAAGGCCTTTTTTAAATTGATTGCCTTTGAAGAATAGGCTGACAGCAAAAGCCGATGCCAGTGCAATGACAAAACCCAGCCCCATCCTAAGACCGGCCATCTTCGCATCATTGCCAAATGCCATATATGTAGAAGCAATAACGATCGGGTTGATAAGCGGTCCAGTGAGCATAAAGCCAATTCCCGCATAAATAGGCACCCCTTTGCCTACGAGCCTTCGTATAATCGGAACAATGCCGCATTCACATGCTGGAAAAAGGGCTCCCGCCGTACAGCTCATCAGTATCGCCATATATTTATTCTTCGGTATCCATTTCTTAATATGGTCCTCAGTCACAAAAATCTGTATAAATCCAGCTATAAGAACGCCGATCAATACAAATGGAAGCGCCTCTATTAAAATACTGATAAAGATAGTATTCAAATTGAGCAATGATGAGGGAAGCTCCACTGCTTCCTGAAAGCTGACAATCGAAAAGATAAACAGGCCCGCTGTAACAGCGATAATCAGACCTGTCAAATCGCCCATATTGCTTTTCATTATTCGATTCATATTACCCTCCTAAATAACAGCACTCGCCGGTAATGGAATTTGAAGTAAACGTAATAATTACGCTTTACACATTCTAAGCTAACTATATGTGTTTGTCCATGGGAATATTCCTGTCCCATTCATAGCAGTTTAGGAGGCTGGAATACCTGTTCATTCAGGGAAAGAGATGCGCCAGTCGTTCCAAGAGGAATTGCTTAGAGAATAGAACCAGGGTAGATGCAGGCACAAAGAACGTTAGAGAACCTTACCAGGAGTAGGGATTGCATAAGTTTAAAAGTTATGGTTTAATTAATAAATCGGAATTATTACGTTTTATTTGGAGTTACATTTGGCGTTGAAGTTGCTAATAAAACTGAAAAGTTGCTAATAAATTGGAATGGTTGCTAATAAAAGGAAAAAGTTGCTAATAAATTGGAATAGTTGCTAATAAACTGAAAAACTTACTAATAAAAGAAAAAACTAGCTAATAAACACAAAAAGCTGAAGCCACTTTACATAATCACACATCAGCATGGCACTTTTTCAAGGAGGGTTATAAATATGAAAGAATGGGTCATTGTCGGAGGGGGAATCCAGGGTGTTACGCTGGCTGCTTTCTTGCTGAGAAAGAAAAAAGTATCCTTAGAAGGGCTGTCAATTATTGATCCGCATCATGATCCGCTATTTAATTGGAACCATTGCACATCTGCCATTTCGATGCCTTATTTGAGATCTCCTTCTGTGCATCATATCGATGACGGGCCTTTCAGCCTGCAGAAATTTGCAGGTGATACCGAACAAACGAAAGCATTCTACGGCAGGTATAAGAGACCTTCATTAAGATTATTCAATGAGCATTGCCAGCATGTTATCCAGGAAACAAAAATAAAAGATTCATGGGTGCAGGGCAGGGTGAGCGAAGCTTTGGAGCGGGAGGGCGGCTGGCATGTTGCCCTTCAGGATGGCCGTACATTAGATACAAAAAATCTAGCCATTGCAATCGGGATTGGAGAAGAGCCTTTCTTTCCTGAATGGGCCATTAAGATGAAAGAAGAAGGATGCCCTTCCATTTATCATATTTTTGAAAAAGGCATTCCAGATTTAAAGCATCTAAAAGGTCCTTTTACGATCCTTGGCGGAGGGATAACGGGGGCTCATTTGGCCATAAGATTAAGTACACAATATCCTGGCAAGGCAACATTGCTTAAACGTCATCCATTCAGGGTGCATGATTTTGACAGTGATCCAGGGTGGCTCGGTCCCAAAAACCAATATGGCTTCCGCAAGCTTGAATCCTGGAAGGAAAAACGCCGGCAGATTATAAAAGCAAGGAATAAGGGATCTCTTCCATTTGATCTTCTGTCAAAAATCAAGCATTTGGCTAAAGAGGAAAAGCTTCACCTTATTGATGGCCATGTTGAGCGGGCTGAATGGAGCGGAGAGGGCATTTCTATGTTCAATGAAGAAGGGGAGCTTATCCATCAGACAGGTACTGTTGTTTTGGCCACCGGCTTTCAGGCCGGTCTGCCGGGAAAAGAATGGCTTGCCCCTTTTATTGAAAAGCATACCCTGCCTTGTGCTAAGAGCGGTTATCCGATCGTTGGCCATTCGCTCCAATGGTCCCGCGGACTTTATGTTACAGGAGCACTGGCCGAGCTGGAGATAGGGCCGATTGCCCGAAATATCTCAGGGGCACGCCAGGCAGCAGAAAGAATTACAAGCAGCTTGTTATGAAATTTAAATCGTAATGAATACGTTTAACGGGAGAGATTTTAATGACTATAAAGAAAATACCTGTTACTGTCCTGAGCGGCTATCTTGGCTCGGGAAAAACAACTTTGCTCAATCACATTCTCGCAAATCGTGAGGGCCTGAAGGTGGCTGTGATTGTCAATGATATGAGCGAGGTGAATATTGATGCTGCAATGGTGAAGCAGGGCGGCTTCTCAAGGACAGATGAAAAGCTGGTTGAAATGCAGAATGGCTGCATCTGCTGCACCCTGCGCGAGGATTTAATGATAGAGGTTGAGAAGCTTGCTGCCAAAAGCGATATTGATTATATCGTGATTGAATCAACAGGGATCAGCGAGCCGGTCCCTGTTGCTCAGACCTTTTCATATGCTGACGAAGATTTAGGCATAAATTTGTCCTCCATTTGCAGGCTGGATACCATGGTGACAGTTGTGGATGCATACCGTTTTTGGGAGGACTTTTCTTCAGGAGAAAGCCTTCTGGACAGGCAGGAGGAGGCAGGGGATTCAGATGAGCGCGAAGTGGTGGACCTGCTGATCGATCAGATTGAATTTGCCAATGTGATATTGCTGAACAAAATTGATTTGACAGAAAGGAAGGCTGCTGAAGAGCTTACAGCCGTCCTCCGCAAGCTCAACCCGGGAGCGGACATCATTGAAACGATACATGGGGAAGTACCGCTGGACCGTGTGCTGAATACAAATCTTTTTGATCTAGAACAAGCTGGCCAAAATGCAGGCTGGATCAAAGAGCTAAATCATGAGCATATACCGGAAACCGAGGAATACGGAATTTCTTCTTTCGTCTATAGAAGAAGAAAGCCATTCCATCCTGACCGGTTTATGCAATGGCTTGAACAATGGCCTGCCGAGGTTGTCAGATCAAAAGGCTTTGTTTGGGTTGCAGGCAGGGAAGATACAGCCGGCCTTCTTTCTCAGGCTGGACCGTCGCTTATCCTGCAAGGGGCGGGTGCATGGATCGCATCGCTTCCCGAGGCCGAACGGGAACAAATTCTGTCAGAAGATCCCGAGCTTAAGGAAAGCTGGGATGAAATAACAGGGGACCGGCAGACAGAGCTGGTCATGATGGGCATAAAAATGGACCGCCGGGCCATTGAGGATTCGCTTGATGTTTGCCTGATTAGTGAAGAGGAAGCTGAGGCAGACTGGAAAACTTTTGAGGACCCTTTGCCTGCTTTTTAAAATCGTAAGATGCCGCACTAAAATGTTGCGGCGTTTTTTTTTGCAAAAAAGGAAGGATAAAGTTCATTGAAAAAAGAAGATTAAAAGATTAACGGCTCTTTCCCTTCATAAATATAATGAAGAAAAGGGGATGTTTTGATGAAAAAAGCATTGTTGTCAGGAATCATACTGGCGTGTCTTGCTGCGGCTGGTTCTTTTGCGGCGGATGACTGGAATTTCTTAGTCATGCTTTGCGGGGCTTTAGCTATAGCCTCCATTTTATTAAGCGGATTATTGTTTAATGTTTTCATCAGCGGAGAACAAAATCGAGCTAATTTTCACACAGAGAGCAGGAATGATAGGAACAGGCGGCAAAAAATAGGGTGGAGGATCCTGCTGTTCGGCCTCCCGAATATGATAGCAGTATTGGGTTATTATCTTATGTCCGGCGGAGGATGAATCTATGGAAGAACTTGAATATGCAATCAAACTTAGAGAGCTGGGAGAGCTGAAGAAATCAAATCTTATTCTTCAGGAGCTGGCTGACGGAAAGCCCGACGACGCGCTTATCAGCTATCATGCTGCATGGAGCTTTGATTTGCTGGGGGAAGAAAGCGAGGCAGCTCCCTATTATGAAAGAGCCATCAGCCTTGGACTTCCAGATAAGGAGCTGGAGGGGGCACTGCTCGGATTGGGGAGCACTTACCGTACATTAGGAGAATATCAGAAGGCAAGATATACGCTGGAGAAGGGGATGGAAAGATTCCCTGATAACCGTGCAATGAGAGTTTTCTATTCTATGGTATTATACAATTTAGGAAGCCATGGAGAAGCAATGGGCCTCCTGCTGGAAAGCCTTGCGGAAACATCTTCAGACGAAGGCATTCAGCAGTATAGAAACGCAATTTTCTTTTATTCGGATAAGTTGGATACAGTCTGGAAATAAGGGCCTTTAACAGGTCCTTTTTTCTTTGATAATTATTGAAACTTACTGTTCTTTTTTTCGTCAAATCTATTATAGAGGTAAGAAGGCAGTGGAAAATAGAGCTGTCTGAAAGGACAAAAGGTATACACAAGGCATCTTCAGGAAAGAAGTGAAGGGGACTTAATAGGGAAAGTAAAATGCAATATCCCTTTTCGACAGCAGCATGAGCAGTCAGAATTGAGAGGAAAGGTTTTATTATGAGAAGAATACTAGGAGCGATCGCAGGCTTTATTATTCTGGGATTACAGCTGTATATACTATTTTTATGGATGGCGGATTGGGAACAGCTGACGACTGTACCTGGATTGGTTCTGTGGGGGGCAGCCATCATGCTTGGCCTCCTGGTCTCCCTCATCTACCACCAGCTCAGGGAACCTGAAAAATTTATAATGATAAGTAAAAACATTTTATTAAGCAGTACCATCATGACCATCCTGCTGGCCGTATTGGCATTTGTCATTGAGCTGATTTCAAGCTCCATGCCTTAATAGATTGGGGGAATAGTAAGATGCCGGAGATCGGACACAGAATTCTGATCAGGAAAGATAGAGATGATATTTATCGGGTTTTAACCACTGCGGAAGGCTGGAACAGCTGGTTTACCGATGAAACTTTCCTGAATATGAAACCTGATGGCACTGGTAATATCCGCATGAAGTGGAACAGTTATGGTCCAGAAAAACTTGTGCTTGAGGATGGAGGGGAGATTCTTCATGCAGAGCCGGGCCGGCAATTCACTTTTCAATGGACTCCCGGAGATAGTACGACTACGGTTGCGTTTACACTGGAGCCTGCTGATGAAGGTACGGTTGTCAGTGTTCTCGAGACTGGGTATTCCTCCTCCCGCAAAGATTTGCAGGCCTGCTTGAATTGTGCAGCCGGCTGGGGCGAAGCACTCGTCCTCCTTAAGTTTTATTTAGAGCACGGCCTTGTCTGCAAGCATGATTTAGGCTGAATATTGGAATCATCATCCTTAATCGGGACACCCTAACGGCAGGAGGGATTTTCCATGAGATTAAGGATTTTTTTATGTATAGTGATTATCCTGGCAAGCATGCCTCTTCCCAGCCAGGCTGAAGGAAATATAAAGGCAGCCTTCATACGGGACGGGAATTTGTGGATTGCTGAGGGAGAAAAAGAAACCCGTTTGACTGAAGGGGGACAGGCATCAGATCCCAAATGGTCTTATGATGGAAAGTTCATTGCTTATCTGGCTGCAGAGGGTGAACAGCGTTATCTATATGTGTATGATTTACAGAAGAAACGGAGCTATCAGCCCTATAAAACAATCGAGACTTATCATTTCGAATGGTCCCCGGATGCCAATACAATTGCTTACACTTCCAGGGGAGTTCTTAATATCACAAAAACAAAAAACGGAATACCAATGGACTTTGAAAATGTCTCTTTGGGTGTAAGTGATTTTACTTGGACGCCGGACGGCAAGGGATTCATTGCGTCGTCACAAGCGGAACTGCTGCCCACTGGATGGGGGCCGGTAAGGCTGTTCAAAATAAATAAGGATGCCGGACTAAACCCGGAAAAAATCAAAACATTTTATACGATTAAAACTGACCCAGACAAATTGTTTGCGATTGATGCCAATCATTTCAAGTGGAGCACAGACCACAAGTGGATAAGCTTTCTGGGAGTCCCGACCGCATCATGGTCTGCAGACAGCAACACACTCATGGTATTGTCGGCAGGTGGTACCCGGTTCCAGACTATAGGCAAGATGCTGAACCAGCCTGATTGGTTTCAATGGTCCCCCTCAGAAAATAAAATGGCGTATATTTCAGGTGAAGGCAGATTTTTAGTCCAGGATAAAAGGACGTCGGTAGCAGATATTCCAATTTCAGCCGGCCAAAAGGAATATACGCCAGAAGGCTATGTAGATATTGACCTCGCATGGCTGACAGGAGACGAAGTAGTTTCAGCACGGGCAAAGGAAAATAAAGACTGGAAGGAAGGGCCGGTCCCAAAGCTGTATTCAAAGCTATACAACATCAATATCAAATCAGGCATCCAGAAGCAAATCACATTCCCTAGACCAGGCAGCATGGATACTAAGCCTCAAGTTACAGGAAAGTATATAACATGGATGCGAACAGAAAGCCGCGGAATGCAGGGAGACGTCTGGATCAAAGAGGGAGCAGGCGGCAAAGCAAAGGTCTGGCTTGAAAGAGTGGACCAAGCACCGGTTTTTTTCAAAAGCAATTAGAGATAGGCCCATTCTGCAGAGAATGGGCTATTTTATTGTTTTTTTAGCTAAAACTGAATCTTTGTTTCTCTGTAAAATTAACTATCTGATTATCACAAGTCTGCCGATTTGTTACAAAATTATGGATAAATGACAACTATCATTTACATTATGACAATAATCCTTTACTCTTAAAGTGACTAGGGAGGGGGAAATTACCATGTTAAAAAATTCCGTTAGGGAAATGAGGGCGAGATTCCGTTTCACACAGCAGGATCTTGCAGATAAGATCGGTGTTTCCCGGCAGACGATCGGGCTGATTGAAAAGGGGGATTATGCTCCGTCCATCACACTCGCCCTGAAGATATCTTCTGTATTTGGTGTCCCGGTCGAACAGATATTTCATTTAGAAGGGGAAGAATGACCATGCTAAAAGCTATTTTTCAATCTCCACTCTTTAATTGTCTGCTGATCCTGGGCCTTGGGATCATAATGATCGGCAATTATTATACTGACGATGTTCCTGGATGGATGAATATTGATCCGATGTATCTCGGCATTCCAATACTCATCCTTGTTGCTTCCATACCTGTCTATAACAAGCTGAACCCTGGCAGCAAGGTGAAGCCGCAAATCATACCGATGGAGTTACGGGAAGAAGATGAAGGCCAGCAGTGGATAACTTATAAGGCAACGAGGAAGGTGTATATCTTTTTTGCTTCCTTTATACCGGCTGCAATTGCCCTGACAGCTTTCTTGAATCATATTCCTTACTTCCCGGTCATGCTTCTTGCCGGGATGGGCATTATTCAATACTTGATTTTTTGGCTTGAGCTGAGAAGACACCGTTAAAGGGGGGACTTACATGGATAAACAGATGCTGATATCACTTTCCATACTGGCTGTATTGCTCGAGGCTTTTCTGATATTTGTTTTTATCAAATATAAACAGGGAAGGATCGATCACAATCCATTTGGAGCGATGGTGTTAAAAGAAGGAAAGATCCTGTATTATAGCATTTTCCAATGGGGAAAGAGAAAGCCTGTAAATCAGGCAGCTGTTTTTCCATTATTGAAAGGCTCCAATTATTTTTGGCTATTCCTCGCTCTTTTGCATGAACAGATTCTTGAAATGATTGTTTTCCATATATATTTGAGAAACGAGGAGCCGGCCCTTGCTTACACTATTTCAGCGGTCCATATTTACAGCATCATTTATATGATCGGCGATTATAACTGGCTCCGCAATACACCCATTACCGTCAGGAATAACAGGGTTGATATGAAAATCGGGGCGAGGAGGGAATTGTCCTTCCATATCAGCGAGATTGACAGCATACAGAAAGCATCCCTTCAGTATAACAAAAGCGGGGGGATCATTTACGAAAAGGGTGTCTTTCATGCAACCGCTTTTCCCAGGGTGCTGACCAGGACATTCGGAATGGGTGATGAGCTGAGGCATGAAATAATCTTTAAGAAGCCTGCTACAGCAAGAGGTTATTTTGGATTAAAGAAAGAAGTAAAGAAAGCCTTCGTATACATCGAGCAATCAGACGAACTTGCAGAGCTGCTGAAGCTGAAAATGGATGAGTGTTCAGATGAAGAAGCGGAGATCCAGGTCCGATCAAAAAAAGAGCAGCTAGTTAATTGGAGGGTATACTTCCTGCTTCTCGCCATCAACCTGGCTGGGGCACTGGCATTAGCTCCTTATGCAATGGCCAGGGAAGGGTTCCATAAGGATATGGGGGTGACGGAAGCAGCTTTTACGCTGATTTTTGCAGGCCAGACTGTAATTGAGGCTGGCATTCTAATCCTGCTGGCTCTGCTTATGGCGAAAACGGCAGATATTAAAATTCCTATGCTGGAATCTCTTATTATGAGGAAGGGCAATTGGAGAAAGCACGCAAAAGATACAGGGAAAGCTATTTTCTTCGGAAGTGCGACAGGTATTGTGATTTGCATCACAAGCTACTTTATATCGAAACCGCTCGGTATTGAGAACTCCAGCATAAACGAACCGGATTGGAAGCTGGGTCTTTTAGGCTCTTTCGGAGCGGGAATAACAGAAGAAACCATGTTCCGGCTGTTCTTTGTCACTCTGCTTCTCTGGTTAACAGCGAAGATCAAAAAAAAGAAGCCTGGGAAGACTGCCATTTGGATCAGCATCTTTAGCGCAGCCCTTTTATTTGGCGCACTGCATTATGGAGTTGCGGCTTCGGCGTTCGACATGACTCTTGGCCTTATTCTTGGAATGCTCCTTATAAATGGAATAGGCGGTATAGTGTTCGGTGCGATATTCGTGTATGCAGGGCTGGAATATGCAATGATCGCCCATATCTTTGCAGACATTGTCATACATGTCGCTGCCCCGCTATTTATTTGAGAGATTGATAGTCTCTGGTGCCTCACTGCTTCATTCTTTCCCGCATTGCAGGCACCTTTTGTCTTCATCATATTCTCCGTACATGCGCAGCTCTTTTTCTATCCCGCATGAGACGCACTGTTCAAAATAAATCTGCGGCAGGACCCCGCATTCAGCCAAAGGGACCCACTCATTTTCATACAGCTTCCTTGTCATGCCATAGTCTATGAAAACGAGCTGCTTCTCTTCATTTAAACCATAATTGCTGCTGTCTTTAATATCAAAAGAGTCAAATTCAGCATCAAGGATCTGCAATGCTTTTTCATAGCCGGCAGGGAGGAAGGCTCTGTCTGAATCTTTATCAATCTCGTAAGACTGATTGTTGATCAACGCAATGGGCTCATAGTATTTTTGAACAAAAACAGACTGATCAATGTAGAAAGCTTCAGCAAACAGGCTGCCCAATCCTGCTGCTTTCATAGATTGATACATTTCATTCTCCATTAGAGATTGCTTGTATCCTACAGGATGGAGATGCACTTTGATGGCATAACCCTTATGCCGGTATACCTTTCTTGTAGATCCGATTCCGATAAAATTTTCCTCGATGCAATATTTCCGCCAATTTTCCCCTATATGCACAAGCATAAAGTCCACCTCAATTTATGACTGAACAAATTTGATCTCGACAAAGGAAAAGATAAGTCGCAGCCAGGAGCAAATTTATGCTATCTGAATCTGCAATAATTTATTATTTTATACTATAAAATGGATTTTTTCACGGGGTTTTAGCAGATTATTTCCTTTTTAACAATCAAATTAGGAATATCTTTCTATTCCTGGGTATATATATTTGAGTCTATTCATTTGCTGCAAAATACTTATGGTGAAACTTTTTAGGCTGTTTATACGTATAATATATGTGAGCTTTTTGTGAACAAGCTCTTTTGCATCGGTTACCAGTTCATTTTTGCACATAATCATGGTACACTTACTCATTATGTTGTGCTTCAAATGCAATGTAAGGGCCAAAAAACGGGAAATGGGAAATGGCATCCCCTGTGCAAGATTTCGATTTTGCAATAGAAAGAGGGTTATACTTTTGAAAAAAGCAAACTATTTGAATACGAATATATTAACTAAATTTGCAGGCTTTTATGCATTGGCCGTCCTGATGCTCTGGATCAAGACATACACTGTACAGGCCCAGGAATTCAGCCTCGGGATTGAAAACGCCCTTCAGCAGTTCCTGCTTGTACTGAATCCGCTTGGATCAGCGATGCTGTTCCTGGGAATTGCCTTTTTCTTTAAAGGGAGGAAAAAATACTTTGCGCTGATTGGAATCGACCTCCTGATGTCATTCCTTCTTTATGCAAATGTCCTGTTTTACAGGTTTTTCAATGACTTCCTGACGCTGCCGACACTGACTCAGACACAAAACTTCGGCGATGTAAGCGGAAGCGTGACATCTCTGCTGAAGCCGCATGATGTCCTTTATTTTGCTGATTTGCTTATCCTGGCTGTACTGCTGGCAAGCCGGTTGGTGAAATTTGAAATGGGCAATGCCCCGCGCAGGAAAGTGGCTGCACTGATGTTTTTGTCCCTGGCCATTTCCAGCTTTAATCTGGGACTGGCTGAGTCAGACCGCCCGCAGCTGCTGACGCGCGGATTTGACCGGAACTATATTGTTAAATATCTTGGAATGTACAATTATACAATTTACGATGCTGTTCAAAGCACAAAGTCAACTGCACAGAGGGCTTTTGCCGACAGCAATGATGTAACAGAAGTCATCAATTTTACAAAATCGAATCATGCCAAGCCTAATGAAAAATATTTTGGAGCAGGGGAAGGGATGAATGTCATCTACCTGCACCTCGAATCTATCCAGAATTTCCTGATTGACTATAAGCTTCATGGTGAAGAAGTAACACCGTTCCTGAATTCTTTGACAAGTGAACAGAATACAATGTATTTCGATAATTTCTACCACCAGACAGCACAGGGGAAAACGGCCGATGCGGAGTTCATGCTTGAAAATTCCCTTTACGGACTTCCGCAGGGCTCAGCTTTTACAACAAAGGGGACGAACACGTATCAGGCTGCGCCTGCCATCCTGGGCCAGCAAGGCTATACATCCGCTGTTTTCCACGGTAACTCCGGAAGCTTCTGGAACAGGGATGAAATATACAAATCCTTTGGCTTCGATCAATTCTTTGATTCAAGCTATTATGATATGAATGCCCCTCAGGCAGAATACGGCCTGATGGATAAACCTTTCTTTGAGCAGTCGATGGACCATCTGCAATCATTGAAGCAGCCTTTCTATACAAAGTTCATTACAGTAACACATCATTATCCATATAAGATGGACCAGGCAGAAACTACGATTGCCCCTCATACAACCGGGGATAAATCAGTCGACAATTACTTCCAGACCGCCCGATATGCTGATGAGGCGCTGGAGCAGTTTTTCATGGATCTGAAGGAAGCAGGCTTATACGATAATTCCATTATTATTATGTACGGAGATCATTATGGTATTTCTGAAAACCATAATAAGGCAATGGAAGAGGTGCTTGGCCAGGAAGTCGATGACTTTGTCAGCCAGGGCCTTCAGCGGGTGCCTCTTTTCATCCGGGTGCCAGGCATGGAGGGCGGCGTCAATCATGAGTATGGCGGCCAGATCGACCTGCTGCCGACTGTTCTGCACCTGCTTGGAATTGAGAATAAAGACAACATCCAGTTTGGGACTGATCTTCTGTCAGAAGATCATGATGAAATCGTTCCTTTCCGCAATGGTGACTTTGCCAGCCCTGAGATCACTTCCACTGGCGGCAAGTACTATGATTCTAAGACAGGCGAGCTGCTTGATGAAAGCAGGCTTGAAGAGGCGGAAAAATTCAAGTTGAATGTAGAGCAGAAGCTTAAGCTGTCAGACAAAGTAGTTAATGGTGACCTGCTCCGGTTCTATACACCGGAAGGCTTTAAACCGGTCGACCGTTCGAAATATCACTATCAGCCAAGTGAAGAAATGATAAGTAAAAAAGCAGATGAAGAAAAAACAGATAGTGAAAAAATAGCTGAAGACAAAACAGATGAAGAAATCTCAAATAAAGTTGAATAGCAGGAAGGCTGTCCTATTGGGGGCAGCCTTTTTTGCGGCCATTTTAGGATATTTGGCCGATAAGGGAACTTTCATTCCTTTGAAAAATATTGTAAAGAAGGTATATGTCTGTTAAAACCTATCAAGAGGGAAAGAACGAAGGCACTGCTTGCTCGCATGCTTTAATCATCATGTTGATGTGTTTTCCTTTCATGAGCGAGTGATTAAAATGTTATAAAAAAAACCCCTGCTGAAAATGCAGAGGCTAATTCTATTCAATTGTGATTTCCTCAGTGACTTTATAGTCTTCCCCGTCCTGCTGGGTCATCCAGGCTTCCAGGGTGTACGTGCCGGTGGTAAGCTTCAGCTGGCTGAGATTGATATCGTAATTCAGCTCTTCAGCCGGCTTCAGCACTTCTTCTCCCTCCGCCTGCAGGAAAAATGCCGCACTTGAGAAGAGGAATACTTCGGTTCCATCCTTGTTTTTGACGGAATAGTCGAAGCGCTGGGAAGTAGGAAACTTCATTTCGACTTCTTTTTCTGTCTGGTTTTTTATGGTGTATACATAATTCAGTGAGCTTTCCTTTTGAAGGGTAGGTTCTACACTGCCTGCAATAATGCTGCTTCCTCCTCCGTTAGTGTTATTTTCCGTAACGTTTTCAGGTTCATTTTTTTCTATGCTCGTGCCGCACCCCGTCAATATAAGGAATAGCACCAGGATCCATTTATACATCATGATCACCTTTCTTTGCTGTCAGGATTCTTATTCCCTTTATATATACTGGCGTAAACAGGGGGGATAAAGTTACAGTCAATAGATGAAAAATGGAGCATAAGCTTTGGTGTTTCTGTAATGTTCTGATATCTTTTTCAAAAGGAGGTTTTTTTTATGAATTTCGATCATGCCCTTTTAGGGGAAAAATATTTCAGCCTTGATGCTGCCCAGGTGGATAAAAGTCCTGATGAACTGGTGATTGCCGATCCTGAAGAGTCAGGGTTTTATATTATCAGCAGGGAAAGCTATGAAGAAGGCCCGCAGCTGGCAGGCTATAAAATACTTATTTCCGAAGGGGAATAGCAGGAACGGGTTTTCCGTACATAATAATATAAAAGTATTTCTAGAAGGAGTGAAGGGAATGACAGCATACAATTCAAGGCAGGATGTGCCTGTTGAGGAAACGTGGAATCTGGAGGATATCTATAGTGATGAAAAGCTTTGGGAGCAGGATTTTGATAAAGTAGGGAAAATGGCTGAAAAGCTGAAAGAGTTTGACGGGAATATCAAGGATGCACAGGATCTTTACCAATATTTAAAGCTCAGTGAAGAGCTGTCGTATACATTTACCCATGTATATGCATACAGCATGTTCAAGGTGGATCAGGATACGAGGGATACGGCTGCCCAGTCGCTTCAGGACCGCGTGAAACAGCTTGGGGTCAAGGTTGGGGCGGCCACCTCGTTTTTCATGCCTTATCTTCTTAGCCTCGATGAGGAAACGCTAAAAGGATACATAGCAGAGGAAGACGGGCTGAAATATTTTGAAGAAGACTTGCTTGAGTCATTCCGCTACAAAGCCCATGTACTAAGCAAAGAGCAGGAAGAAATCCTGTCCCAGCTGGGGGAGGCACTATCGTCGCCAAGCAATACTTACGGTATGATCAACAATGCCGACATCAAATTCGGAATGGTGACAAATGACGATGGAGAGAAGGTCCGCCTTACACGCGGCATGTACAGCAAGCTGATTGAAGACGAAGACCGCGAAAAGCGCAAGGAGGCCTATAAAGCTTACTACAAGCCGTATGTTGAGCTGAAAAACACGATTGCGTCCACATTGTCCGCAGCGATCAAGAACAATGTGGCCACATCCAAGCTCCGCCACTATCCGTCAGCATTGGAAAAAGGGCTTTTTGGTGATAAAGTTCCAAAAGAGGTATACGATAATCTGATTCAATCAGCAAAGGATAATATCGCACCGATGCATGAGTACAATAAACTTAGAAAAGAAAAGCTCAAGCTTGATGAATTGCATCAGTATGACCTGAGTGTTCCGCTCGTGAGCGGGGTCAAGCAGGAAATCCCTTACGAAGAAGCATATGAGATCATGCTGAAGGCACTGGCACCGCTGGGTGAGGACTATGTACAGACATTGAAGGATTTTAAAAATGCCCGCTATCTGGATGTCCGCGAAACGCCGGGGAAAAGATCTGGCGCTTATAATATGGGTGTATATGGAGTCCATCCTTATATCCTCCTGAACCACCAGGATGATTTGAACAGTCTGTTCACACTGGCGCATGAGTGCGGCCACGGGGTGCACAGCAAGCTGAGCAGCCAGCATCAGCCGCAGATTTCAGCGCGCTACAGCATTTTCGTTGCTGAAGTGGCATCTACGGTTAATGAAGTGCTCCTGATCAACTACCTGCTCGATAACGAGAAGGACGTGAATGTGCGCAAGCATTTACTCAACCACTTTATTGATAAGTTCAAGGGAACCTTCTTTACACAGGTCATGTTTGCCGAGTTCGAGAAAATCACCCATGAATATGCAGAGCAGGGCAAGCCGCTCAACGTCGAGGTCTTCAACGGAATTTATGAGAAGCTCTTCCGTGAGTATAATGGTGATGAGCTGGTCTTGGATGAAGAGGTGAAATACGGCTGGTCAAGGATCCCGCATTTTTACCGCCCGTTCTATGTATACAAATATGCGACAGGGTTCGCTTCAGCTATCCACCTTGCAACCAAAATTCTCGAAGGTGACAAGGAGACGCTTGAGTCGTATATCGAGTTCCTGAAGAGCGGCAGCAGCGATTACCCGCTTGAACTTCTGAAGAAAACCGGCGTTGACCTCACTTCTCCTGAGCCGATTGAAAATTCTATGAGGAAATTCAGCGAGCTTGTGGAGGAATTGGAGAAGGCGCTATAGATGGTGTGAGCTGATTGAAGCTTGATTATGCTGCACAAAAGGAAGTTTTGCAGGTCATCGTGTTCTAGAGTTGTTCCTGACCGGCTGCAAAATGTGAAGCCAGGTACTTTCGGATTTTACTAAATAATCCTCCTCAGTAGTCATAACAAATAGAGATAATGGGAAAAATACCTCCATCAATAAAGTGGGGGTATTTTTTTGGAGAATAATCATCATATTCGTTTAACTTCTTCCGAGATTGCTGGATTATGGACAAATTATGTATCAGATAGTATGTTCAAGTGTGTTTATCAATACTTTCTCTCCTGTGTAGAAGACAGCGAGGCAAAGACAGTTTTGAGCCATGCCCTTGACTTAGCCGAGCAGCATGTCAATGTGATAGCGGGTATTTTCAGGGAAGAAGGCCATGCAGTACCTGAAGGCTTTACTGACCAGGATGTCCAAATAAATGCGCCAAGGCTGTTTTCTGATGATTTTTTTCTCTTTTATACAGAGCAAATGGCTAAAGGGGCAATGGTGACTTATGGAGCCATTCTGCCTCTTACGTACCGGAACGATGTCCGGGAACACTTTATGTCCTGTATTTCGTCTGCGATGGAATTGTTGAATGAGACAAAAAAGGTCCTTCTTTCTAAAGGCCTTGAAGTACGGTCGCCTTATATTCCTCCTCTTACAAAAGCAGAAATGGTGAAGGAGGAGCAATTTCTTGCAGGCTGGCTCGGCAAACAAAGGCCTTTGACAGCCGTTGAAATAACCCACCTTTTTTCTAATGTCCAAACAAATTATTTCGGCGGATCCCTTGTTTCAGCGTTTGCGCAAACCGTAAAAGATGAGGAAGCGAGAAAATATTTAGTCCGCGGGAAAGAAATTGCTAAAAAACATACCAAGATATTCAGCCGTTATTTGCAGGAAAATGATTTGCCGGCGCCGGTCACATGGGATGCTGAAATAACGGACAGTCAGGCAGCCCCCTTTTCAGATAAATTGATGATGTTCCAGGTGGGCTTGATGGCAGCTTCAGGGTTGGGCAATTACGGAACCGCCCTTTCTGCGAGCCCAAGGAGGGACATTGCGGGTGACTATGCCCGTCTTCTGGGAGAGGTAGGACTATATGCAGAGGATGGAGCCCAGCTCCTCATCAAGAAGCAATGGATGGAACAGATGCCTTTAGCTGCTGATCGGAACGAATTGATGAAATAACTTTTTTGAAGAGCCGCATTTGCGGCTCTTTTGGTGCTTGCCAAAATTCAAATAGCATTACCGTAAAGTTACTTAAGAATGAGTGAATCGGTGACAGGCTGAAATATAAGCGGAGAAATTCCCCCTAATTTCAAAAAAACCCTAAAAACAGCTCAAATAGACGGAGAAATTCCGACTATCGACTCAAAAAACAGCAAAATGGGCAGCTTCGCTCCTCTTAACCGGAATTTGTCCGCTTATTTATTCCCGCCTCTGCCATATTCAGCAGCCTAACCGGAAAATCTCCGCTTATTTTTAGGCTTGCTTTTCACTCAAAACATTTTTACAAACCATTCTTTCATTATCCTGCCATGTTAGCTGAATATGCCTCTCTTTAAAAAATACCATAAAATGTAAAGTATTCTTTGTTATAATTAATAGCAACAATCTTTACGAATTAGAAAGATCAGGAGGTTCAGGGTATGAAAATAATTGAAGGTTTTAATGAATTTAAAATAGCAGCAAAAATGGCAGAAAGCACTGGAAATTATAGAGCATGGGAAGCCTATTATAATAAATTCACAGCTGTATTTAATCCATTGTTCAGCAGCGTGTATAAATTAAATAAGGATGACTTACAAGGTATCATCCAACAATTAGATTTTAAAGAATTGCTCGCTCAATCCGTGATAGGGAAATCTCAATTTCCCCTGAATAGGGTGGAGATGCTTTTAAAAAAATGCAGCACCTATTTTGGCTTTTACGAAGATTTCACTGTTTACATGCTGACTGGCCTGGGGTTCAGCGACGGTGCAGCTCCCCCTTCAAGGGACCCAATCATTTTTCTTGGACTAGAGCTCCTTGAAGGAAGAGAACCGGAAATCCTCCTGCCTCATGAGTTCAGTCATATGGCTCGCTTTTACACACTAAGAGGAAAGGAGGATTTTAATAATATGACTGTAAAGCAGCTGTTAGTTGCTGAAGGGCTGGCTGTGTGGGCTTCACTTGAATTATCCGGCAGGGGTTATGATGAATCCCGGATTGCAGGTGCTTTGATGATGAATTTAAGCCATTATCAATATCTATATATAAATTCTTCAGAGATAGAGGCGGAAATATTTAAAGACATGAATCGTCCTCTTAATAACCGAATGATTGAGAAATACTTCATAGGTACAGAGGCTCAGGGGAGGAGCGGCTATTTTGCCGGGGCACGAATAATAAAATGCCTGATGGATGCAGGAATTTGCCTTAAGGACTTAACTTTAATGGAAACAGGCAGCATCATGGAAGCCTGCATTTCTGCCAGAAAGAAACCTTCCCTTTTAAAGGAATGAGGGCCAAAACAGCGAATACTATGTATAAAGAGTAAATGGGAGATGACAATATGGATGGCAAAGAACCAATGAATGATGCAGTTGATCATATGAAAAAGATTGAGGGACTGCCTGATGCGGATGCTGTGCGAAGCCTTCCGAAGCCAATTAGGATCCTGAAGTTTGTCATTATTGGCTTTTTCCTTGTTTCGATTGCTGCCGTCCTCATATTTTCCTTTTTTAATTGAGAAATAAGCAGCTGAGAGAGGGTAGAGAGAAAGAAATGAAATTGATTGAAGAGGGTATGACTTTAATAAGATTGAATGAAGAAGATATATCAGGACTGATAAGACTTTCAGCCTCTGTCGGCTGGGATTATGAAAGGGAAGAAATCTTGACGTTGCTCAATTCCGGAACCGTCTTTGGCCATATAACGCCGGATGGAGAGCTTGTTTCCTGTTCAGCACTTATCCCGTATAACACCAGCCTGGCATGGCTTGGAATGGTCATTGTTGATCCTCGCGCAAGAGGGAAGGGCCTTGCAAAAGAGGCTGTCCAAAGCTGTTTGGATGCAGCGGATGAAGGAAAATCTGTTTTGCTTGTCAGTACAGAAGAAGGACGGCCGCTTTATCTTAGACTGGGCTTTACTGAAGTGGATAATATCAAGAAGTATCTTTGCCGGGATTACAAACCTGCTCTCACTGTTAAGAAAGGGAGAGTATCGGAGATAAAGAGGTTCAGCCCTGAGTATTTTGAAAATGTAGCAGAATTCGATAAAGCAGCATTCGGGGATGGAAGAACGGTTTTCCTGAAGAATAGGATTGCACAGTCAAAAGAATGCCTGATTGCTCTAAATGGAGAAGGAAAGCTTGCGGGCTATGGTCTTGCCATCCAGGGGCCAGTCAATCTGATTATTGGCCCCATTGCTGCTGAAGATACCGATACAGCCATCCTGCTGTTTGACCAGCTTGCGGCCGGCCATCATAGCCAGCTGCGGATTGATGTGCCTTCAGGGCAGACTGTCTTTCACTCATATTTGGAATCCAGCGGGTTCACTTTGGCAGCATCACCTCCGATTATGATTTTAAACGATGATACAATGCCTCCAAGAAACGGCATGCTTTACGCCCTGGCAGCCCAGGCATTTGGCTAAGTGTCACATTGAGGTAACTGCTGAAACAGGAAAGTGCGAAGAAAGAAGCTGATCAGGCTTCCTTATACCTTGAAGAAAATGGGGCAGGACACCATCATGCGGGATGTAGAGCCGGATACATACTTCTAGGATCAAAAGGAAAAAGTTGTAAAAGATACCGTTCAGCCGGGGTCTATCATTCCCATCCTTCCTATTTATGTTCAGTCTGGAGGAGAGCTTGAAACGATTGAAGGAATTTTGTCATCATTAACAGAAGAAGGCTGCTCGTTTGTACCAGTCAATGAACTTCAAATGCTGGGAAGAAGGTGAAAAAGGTGGAGAGCATATTTGGCTCTCCACCTTTATTATGATTTATTTTTTCCGATTAACCGGATTGATTTTTGTCCGCTGTGGGGATGTGAGGATGAAGAGAAAAGCTGGCTTAAATAAAGCCCCTCGAGCTCCGTGCAAGTCATTTCCCCAAGTTCTGTTTTGTTCTGGAATTGTGCAATGGCCATCAGTTTATCGAGAATTAAACTTCTTCGGGATTCTTCCTTTGTCATGATCAAAATGCTCATCCCCCTCAATTATTTTCTAAGGCTTAAGCAATAAGTGATATAAGATATTATGTACAACTATAATCCCTACATATCCGATTTGTCAAGTTGGGATTGAATTCTTGTGCCGAAAAGAAGGATTCTGTCTTCTCTCCATGGAAGAGAAAAGAATTGGAAGGGGAGAGAAGAATGGATTTGTGCATAGCATCGAATGAGACAGAAAGGCTTATCATACGGCCATTTGTGCTGTCTGATTATGAAAACTGGTTCTCTGCTTTTGCAGGCAGAAATCCTTCATTATATAAGTATGATGAAGGAAGACCCGAGAATATGGAAAAAAACACAAAAGAGTGGTTTGAGAAGTGGATTGAACGATCTGAAATTGCAGCAAGGAAGGATCAGATGACAAATCTCGGGATCTTCCGGAAAAAAGATGGCCTCAATATCGGCAAAGTTGAGCTGTTTACCATCCTCAGAATGGACTATCAGTGGGGAATGATGGGCTACTCTCTTCATAATCAGTTCTGGAAAAAAGGCTACGGAACAGAAGCCGTTTCAGCAGCAGCTGAAGTATTCCATGAGAAACTGGGCTTTCATCGTCTTGAACTTCATATAAACACCGATAACCACCCATCCGTCACCCTGGCCGAAAGAAGCGGATTTCACTTAGAAGGCACCAGGAAGAAGTTTGCTTATGAATATGGTGAATGGAAGGACTTTCTCATTTTTGTGAGATATCAATGAGCTTGTGTCAGGCACCGCCAAAAGACAAAGCGGGTCAAAGTGTCCATTTGAGGTGCCTGGCACGTTATTTTTTTCTGTTGAGATAGATGGCCATAGAAATGTAAATGGTAATAGCCAGGATCAGAAAGACTGGTGTGGGTATTGGGTTAGGTTCCATGAAAGCACCCCGATTACTTTAAAACTTTTAAGCCTGGATGGAAGATGCAAAGCAGAATGATGATTATCGGCAAGGAGACAACTAGTGCAAGGTTTGGCTTTTTACTGTGAAGCCTGACCATTGTGAAAAGAATGATATTAAATAGGCCGGAACAAAGGATATTCCACCCGTTGTCATAGATAAAAAGACCTTTTTTATAAAATATATATTCTAGTACGGTGAAATAAGCAATCCATATGGATATATAAGTGAACCGCTTTTTGCCTTTAGGATAAAACCTGAGGTAAATCATAAGAACAACCGGCAAGATAAAAAAAGTGAAGGTTAATTCAATCAGTGTGTGGTTGAGCCATCCAACTGTCACTGCATGGTAACTCCATAGAGGATGCTGATAAAAAAGAAAATTGTAAAGAAGATTGCAGATAACGAAATATTGGATGGTCGGATAAAATTCGTTCCAGCGCTTCCAGTCGACAAGATAGACCGCAAATAAAATATAGACAATAATAACCAATAACAGATACATATCTTTAGCCTCTCCAAAATGATAGTAAACAGTATATCCACAAATGAAAATACTCAATCAGCAAAGCAGAAAAGACTATATTATCAGTACTAAGCATGATTTTTGCAATTGTGTGCCGAATCCAATTGAAAGCGGGCAGTTGCACCATTCGAATTTTATAGAGGAGATTTATGAAAACCAAAAAAGAGGAGGATAGTTTGATGTCATATCATATAAGAGTCAAAGCAGGGGCTGTGATTATTAAAGATGATGCAATCCTGCTGATTGAATTCAACGATGAAAATGGTCTCCATTATAATCTTCCGTCCGGCGGAGCCGAACCCGGTGAAACAGTCAGGGAAGCTGCCAGAAGGGAAGCTAAGGAGGAGGCAGACGTGGATGTAGAAGTAGGGGCGCTCGCATTTGCGTATGAATATGCTCCTCATAACTCGGACGGCCGGTTTGGAGGAACACATTCACTTTGTCTGATGTTTGAATGCAGCTTAAAAGATGGGTCACAAGCAAAATTGCCGGATAATCCTGATCAGCACCAAACAGGTGTAAGGTGGGTAAAGCTATCCGAACTTCATGAAATCATCCTCTATCCAAATATAAAGGAACATATAATAGAATACGCGCTAAATAAAAGGAATTTGGAGCTTATTGAGGAACATCAGCTCGGGGAGCATATACCAGATCCTGCCGGGAAGTAAAGTGCAGAAGAAACAGTAGTTTTGTTGGGCCACTTGGCTGCTTTCTGAATATCAGGACCTTTGAAAAAAGGAAGACTGCAGGCTGAATTGAAACATTTTTCTTTTTCATCCGTATATTAAGCAGATGATAAACGCAGCGGGGTGTTTTGCATGATTAATAATAAGAGAATGTTTACAGTGGCTCTCGTTCTTCTTGGTGCCGTCATGGTTTTGAATTTCCCTTTTCCGCATAAGTATCCGCTGGGCGAGGGCTTAATCACCGTATTCAATATACCGGTCACTTTGGAGAGCGGATTTCATTTGCCAGGAATTATTATCCTTATATTGCTTATGGGGAGTTTTTATCTGCTGGCCAAGTCATTGGACATGTTTAAGGGACGGGCCATTTTCGCTGCTATTCTCGCTGTTTCCCTGATTCCTCCATTCTTGGCGGATATGTATCAAAAAACAGCAGCAAGCGGGATATACGCTGTAAAGTATGAAAAAGAACTGAGCTCTTGCTCAATTGAAGCGGGGGAACGGAAACACGTACATGCAACCTGTACAGTTCCCTTAAAGAACTATAGCAGCCGCGGAACTGAATTCAGTCTTTCTTTTAGGGAATATCCTGACACTGAAGTACGATTTGCATCCCTAATGAATGAGGCAGGCCCTTTTAGCATACAGCTTAATCCAAACGAAGACCGTTTCATTGAACTTGAAGCTGATATAGACGTGTCAGGAATGGATCATTATGTGGATAGCGGAGAAGGAAGCTATATTAATATTGTGATTGAGGCTGAGGGGAAGGAAAGGCGGCTTTGAAGTCATTGTATTGCTTGTGATAATAACTGAATAAAACTAAGGGGTGCGATGCAAATTCCTTTGCAGCATCCCTCTAATTTATCCGCGGCAAACCGGAGAGCATCCAGCGTCTCATTCTGGTGTCAAACAGGACATCAAGCAGGAAAAATAGTAATGAAAGATGATGGCTGAAGTCCTTAGCAGTAAATCATCTTGCACTAAAAGCAGAACTGCAAAAGTAAAGCCAGCATAAATGCTTGCTGAAAATACAAGCTGGAGTGCTATCCTCTTTTTAAAAAGAGCGGCAGCCGCAGAAGCGAGCATGGAAACGGGGAGACCGTAAAATAACGGCAAGCGAAAACATTATTGTGAGAAACAGCCCGAGCAGAGTATCCAGCAGAGGTATCGGACCTGTAAGAATAAAGCTTATTACATACGAAGATATGGAATAGATAAAGGAAACTGCAATGGCTATTAGAAATTTTTGATATAACATTATGTACCTTCTGACTATTAGATTCGAATGACATTATATACTATTTTTCCTGAGAATTCCTCAGCCAAAATCATCCACTTCTGGGGAGATGTTGAGCATGTTTTTTAAAATTATATTGATTCTGTTTTCTTTGTCCGTATCTTTCTATAAAATATATTTAGCTTTCACCGCTGATCAAGGCTGGCCGGCTTTTCTGATTAGGATGACAGCAGGCATTATTATAATGCTGCTGGCTTTGCTGATCTATAAAGAGCGGAATATGACCAGGAAGCAGCGTCTTGTCAGATGGAAGAATAAAGATGAACCTCGCGGTATGGGCGTATTTATGCTGAAATGGGCGTTTGGCTGGGGGATAATTGCAGGGTTTATTGTTTTTTCTGACATGGCTGCTTTTACTGTAAACGAAGATTTAGCGGGAGAGTGCTTTGTTTATATGGCTGCCAATATGGCTGCTGGATTATTTGCCGGCATACTTGCCTGGCGGGTGAATCAGAATGAAATCAAAAAGTCAGATTATATGGATGAGGGCTGCTTCTAACAGGAAGCGGCCTTTTTTATCGAAAAAAGGCCGGAAAGATAGCAATTACTAATCTATATCAAGATCAGATTTTTACAGCTGTCTGGAAATAATATCATTCCCTATGGGTCATATTAACAGTGTAAGAAGTTTTGACAAGGGGGCACATCATGATGCATCAATCAGAGACCCGGTTGGAAAAGCTGCTTGGGCAAAACAGTTCAGCAAGGCATAAAAATGAAAATGAGGACTTGTCTTTAGACCATTATTTCAGGCAGCCAATTGTACATAAGCAAATCAATGGGGAAAAGGTGTATGTTCCATTGAATCTGGACAGGATTTGGAACCAGCCAAGCTAGTGGCATAAGATTAGGAGGGTAAGTGCATGAAGGATGGAGCGGTGTCTATTTTCGCCCTTGGCGGCGTGAATGAAATCGGCAAAAATATGTATGTTCTTCAAACTGGAGAAGATATTGTGGTCATTGACTGCGGAGGGAAGTTTCCGGATGAAAGCCTGATGGGCATAGATTTAATCATTCCTGATATTTCTTATCTTCAAGAAAACCAGGCAAAGATAAAAGGGATGATCATCACACATGGACATGAAGACCATATTGGAGGCATCGGCTATTTTCTCAAACGGTTGAATGTGCCTGTATATGGAACAAGATTTACATTGGGCCTTATTGAATTGAAATTATCAGAACACGGAATCCTGTCTGATTCAGAGCTTAACCAGATAGATTCTGATACAGTTTTGGACTTTGGCAGCATACAGGCAAGCTTTTTTAAAGTCAATCACAGCATTCCCGACTGTCTCGGGATTGCCTTCCAAACACCTGAAGGGATGATAGTTCATACTGGGGACTTCAAATTCGATCTGACGCCTATGAATGAGCAGTATGCTGATATCCATAAGATGGCTGAGCTGGGAACAAAGGGAGTGCTTGCTCTTCTTTCTGAAAGTACCAATGCAGAGAGGGCAGGATTTTCTCCGTCTGAACGAATTGTCGGCGATCATATCCTGGAAGCCTTTATCAAGGCGCCGCGGAAGGTGGTCATTTCGACTTTCGCGTCAAATGTGAACAGGGTCCAGCAGGTGGCGGATGCCTGCTTTAAAACGGGACGCAAGCTCGCACTCCTGGGCAGGAGCATGATCAATGTAGTGGGGGTCGCGATGGAACGCGGCTATCTGACTATACCTGAAGGCATGCTGATCCAGGGTGCGGACATTGACTCTCATCCGCCCGAAAAGGTATGTATTTTATGCACAGGGAGCCAGGGGGAGCCGATGGCCGCTCTGGCCCGTTTGTCTACCAATAATTTCAGGGATGCCGAAGTGCTGCCGGGCGATACGGTCATCCTTGCAGCCGGTCCGATACCTGGAAACGAACGGGGTGTGACCAAAATCATCGACAATCTTTATATGCTTGGAGCGAACGTTATCTATGGCTCAGGCACTTCAACCGGGATGCACGTTTCCGGGCACGGTTATCAGGAGGACCTTAAGCTGATGCTAACTTTGATGAAGCCTAAGTATTTCATTCCGATCCACGGGGAATACCGGATGCTGCACCATCACAGATTGCTGGCTGAGTCTGCAGGTGTTGAAGAGGGGCACACATTTATTGTGAAAAACGGTGATGTGGTGGATATTGAAGATGGCACGGCCCGTCAGACAAGGGAGGTGCCATCAGGGAATACCCTCATTGACGGGATGGGTGTCGGAGATGTCGGCGAGGTTGTTCTCCGAGACAGGAAGCAGCTGTCAGAGGATGGGATGCTTGTCATCGTCTTCACCTTCAGCAAGAAGGAAAGGAAAATTGTCTCAGGGCCTGATACTATATCTCGGGGCTTTGTCTATACGCGTGAGTCCGATGATCTGCTGCGAAAGGTGAATAGTATTGTTAAAAGCACGGTTAATGATCTGAGGCAGGAGAATTATTACCAAAGAAATTCTACAAAGCAGAAAATTAAGAAGTCAGTCGGGCAATATTTATTTTCCGAAACGAAAAGGAAGCCGATGATTCTGCCGATCATTATTGAGATTTAAAAGCCCAAGCTGCACCGCCCAGCCTTCCTGCATATATTGCCCATATGCTTAAGCAGGGAGGCTGAATCATGAAGATTGAAAAGCTGAAAACTTATTATGGCTATGATCTGCTGATTGACCGGGTGCTGTATAAAAGATGCTTGAACTGCGAGAACTGGTTTCCATTCGAAAATGAAATGGGGTTTTGCCGTTCTTGCCTCCATAAGGCACACAGGCCGTGTAAGTAAACACTTTGTTCATAGAAGGAAGGATCGGGTTGAGCAATAATTTGTTTGAAGCAATGGATGAAGAGACTAATAAGGAAGTCAGTGAAGCGATAGCAGGACTATCATTCACTAAAAATTTCCGTTCCCCTACTGCTGAAGAATGGTATGTGTTCCTGCCAGGATACCAGGATCCGCAGACGGGAGGAGCAGCAGGAAAGGCAATCATCCATTATAATATTTACGATACAAAGCATTTTAATATCAATACAACGATTGTTTGGGATGATCCGGCACTTTACCATGCACACAGGCATAAGTTTGTTTACGCAGTCTGTGATGAAATTGTCAATCGTCTTGTAGGCTATGCTGATACACTGCTGTCAGTCCATTCCGGCGAAAATTCATATAATGCAGAATACAGGCAGTAGGGAAATTCACTTGAATGAATCTCCCTTTGTTTGTTTTTAATAATCATATTATGTAAATTAATTTTACATTTAGTTTGCTTATTTGCGAAAAAATCACCTGTTCCAATGGGCAGGTATCTTAAGGGCGGGTGGCAGCTTAGTCGAAAGGTTTCCAAAAGATGCATTCACCTGGGCCTGGGTTAAAAATATACACCCCGTGAGGTCAGCTCCGCAAAGATTGGCATCCCGCAAATCAGCACCGATCAAATCGCTTTTCCGCAGATCAGCATTCTGCAGATCTGCCGCAATCAGAAGCGCCCCCCTCAGACTTGTTCCCCTTAAATCTTCACCTTTTAGCTTTGCACCAATAAAATCCATGCTTTTTTTCAGCTTAGATATTTTAGATTTTTTCTTATGCTGGATGCCTTTCCTGTAAAGTTCGCTGCTTTTGACCAGCAGCTCATTGACTATGCTTCTGTGTGCATGAACATCCAGAGCCATTATGGATTTTGCATCAAGCATTGCTAGTAATTTTATGTTGTCATAAGCAGTTTGTCTTTAAAGGCAAAACGGAAACTTCCTTTGAACGAATATATAGTAAATTATAACATGGTGCCAGTCATCAGAGTGGGTGATTTTTACAAATGATCGCTCATAGATACATACCTGTTGACATTATCTCGGAACCATCTTAGAATTATCTCGAATTAAAGGTAAACATCAGAAGGTTAAACACTGCCAAAATAGGGGAAATCAGAGATAGACAAAACAATTAAACAATACTGGAAGGTGAATGGGATGGAACATATTTTTCGAAAGGGCTCAAACCCGGATAAGCCGACACTCCTGCTGCTGCACGGGACTGGGGGAAATGAAAGGGACCTGATTCCGCTGTCAGTGATTATAGATGAAGAAGCCTCTGTACTCAGCGTGAGGGGGAATGTGCTGGAAAATGGGATGCCGCGCTTCTTCCGGAGATTATCGGAAGGTGTATTTGATGAAGAAGATCTTGTTTTCCGCACAAATGAACTGAATGAATTCCTGGATGAAGCAGCTGCCAAATATGAGTTTGACCGCAGCAATATCTTCGCCGTAGGCTATTCTAATGGTGCCAATATAGCTGCCAGTTTATTATTTCACTATAAAGACGCCTTAAAAGGTGCGATCCTTCACCATCCGATGGTGCCAAGAAGGGGTGTCGAGCTGCCTGACCTGACCGGAACCACAGTCTTCATCGCTGCCGGCAAAAACGATCCGATCTGCCCATCTGCAGAATCAGAAGAACTCACATCTCTACTGGAAGATGCCAATGCTGATGTTGAGCTGCACTGGGAGAATTATGGACATCAGCTGACATCTCAGGAGGCAGAGGCTGCGGCAGAATGGTATAAGAGCAAAGTAAAATAAAAGATTATGATTACTTAACAGATGCTGGCCATTTTTATGGTCAGCCTTTTTCTTGGTAAATCTATATATATATTAAGGGCAATTATGGTAAAATAGTGAAAACTCTAGGGGGAGTATTCATGTTTCATCTGGATTTGGATGCTGAAATTTCACTCAGGCTTTATCAGCCGGAGGATGCTGACGAACTTTTTAATCTGACAATCGAGTCAAAGGAATATTTAAAAGAATGGCTGGGCTGGCTGGATTATACCAAGACAGCAGAGGATTCAGCCGGTTTTATTCAATCCTCTCTCAGTGCGTATGAGAAGAATGGAAAGCATCCCCAGGCTGCGGCCATCATTTACAAGGGGAAGATTGCCGGCACGATTGGTTTCAATGAAATCAGCCGGATTCACAAAATCGGCGTATTAGGCTACTGGCTTGGTGAGAAGTATCAGGGAAAAGGAATCATGAACAGTGCTTTCTCAGCCCTTGTAGAATATGGATTCTCAGAAGCATGCCTCAACCGGATTGAAGTAAGGGCTGCTGCCGGCAATGTGAAAAGCCGGGCTTTGCCGCTACGGCACGGTTTCACGGAAGAAGGCATTATACGGGATGCAGAATGGCTCTATGATCATTATGTAGACCATATAGTATACGGTCTCCTGAAAAAAGAGTATACAAGCAGAGAAACAGATGATATTTTACATAGCACGACTATTTAGAGCCGCCCTAAGCGGTTCTTTTTTTATAAAAAATTATGCGGAATTATATTTCTGAATATATTGTTTTATCAGAATTTGTTATACTGTTTTAGGAAACCGGTTTCAATAAAAAGAAAGGGGCAGTGAAGATGATACATAAAGAATTGAAGGCTTTTCCGCAGAATTTCCTTTGGGGGGCTGCTTCTGCGGCCTATCAGGTAGAAGGTGGCTGGAACGAAGATGGCAAAGGTCTTTCCAATTGGGATGAATTTGTCCGGATTCCCGGCAAGACATTTAAAGGGACGACTGGCGATGTGGCTGTTGGCCATTACCGGCACTTTAAAGAAGATGTGCAGCTGATGGCTCAAATGGGATTGAAGGCATACCGTTTTTCAGTTGCCTGGACGAGAATTTTTCCTGAAGGAAAGGGAAAAGTGAATGAAAAGGGCATCGAATTTTATGATTCACTGATCAATGAGCTGATCAAACATGATATTGAACCCATCATTACTCTTTATCACTGGGATCTGCCGCAGGCACTCCAGGAGGAATACGGCGGCTGGGAATCCCGGCAGATCATTGAAGACTTTACGGCATACAGTTCAGAGCTGTTTAAGCGTTTCGGCGATAGGGTCAAATATTGGGTCAGCCTGAACGAGCAGAATATTTTCACGATGTTTGGCTACCGTAATGCCATGCATCCGCCTGGAGTCAAGGATGACAAGCTTTTTTACCAGGTGAATCACCATGCAAATCTGGCCAATGCCAGTGTTATAAAAGCATTCCGTAATTATGTGCCGGAAGGGAAAATCGGGCCGAGCTTTGCGTACACGCCTTCTTATCCGCGCTCTCCTGAACCAAAGGATATCATTGCCAGTGAAAACGCAGAAGAGCTCAACAGCCACTGGTGGATGGATGTCTACGCATGGGGCAAGTACCCGAAAGCAGCCTGGAATTATTTAGAGAATGAAGGGATCGCCCCTGAAGTGGAAGCGGGGGACTGGGAGCTTTTGCAGGCAGGGAAGCCTGATTTTATGGGGCTGAATTATTATCAGACAGCAACCTTTGAAGCGAATCCGCTTGATGGGGGTGTGGCTGAAGGCGAAATGAATACCACTGGCAAAAAAGGGACCACTAAAGCGTCAGGTGTGCCCGGCTTATATAGAACAGCTGACAACCCGTCCCTGGAAAAAACGAACTGGGACTGGACAATCGATCCTCAGGGGCTGCGAGTGGCACTGCGCCGGATCACAAGCAGATATCAGCTTCCAGTGTTGATCAGTGAAAACGGGCTGGGAGAATTCGATAAGCTTGAAGAAGATGGCACGGTGAATGATGAGTACCGGATTGCCTTTATCCGTTCTCATATCCAGTCCATGCAGGAAGCCATTTCTGATGGAGTGGACCTGCTTGGCTATTGCGTCTGGTCATTTACCGACCTGCTGAGCTGGCTGAACGGCTTCCAGAAGAGGTATGGTTTTGTGTATGTCAATCAGCATGAAGAAGGAGAGCATGACCTTAAAAGAACTAAAAAGAAGAGTTTTTATTGGTATAGTGAAGTAATAAAAAGCAATGGAGACACATTATAAGCTAATTAATAAAAAGAGAGCGATAGGCTCTCTTTTTGTTTGGAAATCGGTTTCTAAATTTGGGGAATATGAGTGAAATGGAGTGAATATGCAGCATTCAGAAACATTTTTAGTTTTGAAAATATTATATTAATCTAGTATTCAGAAAAATTATTGACTAAATTTTCAAAAATATAGTTGATTTCTTAAAAATAGGCTCATATAATTACAAATGAAAGCGGTTTCCGGTAAAGAACGAAAGCGGTTTCCGTAAAAAGATGCGACAGGTCCTTGGATACTTTCGGAGGGGGTGGCTTAAGGCAGGATAGGCAGGTTCTCTAGAGGGATGGTTTAAATTTACTTAATAATATTGGGGGAGATTCACTTGAAATGGAACAGCCTGAAAAAAATAGCGGCATTCGGAGCATCATCTGTTCTGGCATTATCACTTGCCGCCTGCAGCGGCGAAGAAACTTCATCCGGAGGATCGGATGGGGGCGGTGACGTGACTTTAAGCTTCTGGACGTTCGGAGCGACCAATTATGAGGAGCTTGCCAAAAAATATACAGAAGAAAACCCGAATGTCAAAATCAAAGTGAAATCATCAGAGACCGCAGATCATCATGATGCCTTATTTACTTCCTTGTCAGCCGGCAGTGGGGCGCCTGACATCGCCATGCTGGAAATTGACCAGTTTGACCGCTTCAAAGTTGCCCAGGACCGGTTTGAGAACTTATACGATCTAGGTGCCAAGGATGTCCAGGATCAATATCTGGATTGGAAATGGCAAGGCGGAGAGAACACGGATGGGGACTTCCTGTTCGGCATGCCGACCGATATTGGGCCAAAGGCTTTATACTATCGTTCAGACATCTTTGAGGAAGCCGGCCTTCCTACAGATCCTGCCGAGGTTGCAGCTCTCATCAACTCGCCTGAAGCTTTCCAGGAAGCGGGCCTGCAGGTGAAAGAAAAAACCGGGAAGCCTTTCGTCGACAGCATTGAAATGGCTTACAGGGCATACTTGGATTCGGCTGAGTCGACTTATCTGAATCCAAAGGGCGAGCTTCTTCTGGAGGAAGATGGAAATGCAGTGAAGGAAGCTTATGATTATGCCGTTAAGCTTGATGAATTGGGAATTGTCGGGAAATATGAGATGTGGTCGCCGGAATGGTCCAATGCGGTGAATAAAGGCGAGTTTGCAGCAGAGCTCGGGGCTGGCTGGCTTAAAGGCTGGATGGAAGGAAATGCTCCTGATGCTGTAGGCAAGTGGAAAGTAGCCACGCTTCCGAAGGAATTCGCTGCAAACTGGGGCGGCTCATATATTGCTGTTCCAAAGGAAACCAAAAATGCGCAGGCGGCGTATGACTTTGTTGAATGGCTAGTATCGCCGGACCGCCAGCTTGAATCTTTCCAGAGCAAGGGCCTTTTCCCATCTGCACCGGCTGTTTATGATATGGAAGAGTTCAAATCGAATGAAGATGAATTTTTCGGCGGACAGGTAACATCCAGCGTGTTTGCAGAAGCGGCACAGGATATCCAGGGAGCCGTCTATAAGGGAGAAAAATACTTCCCGGTTCACCAGGAAATTACAAATGCCCTGAAGAATGTCCAAAACGGCAAGGATCCTGAAAAAGAATGGAAAGCAGCCATTAAACGGGCTAAAGACCTGATAGGAAGATAAAGAATTAAAAAAAGGAAATGGCTTTCTAAAGCCATTTCCTGATTTATGATAGAAATGAGGCGGGAACATGCAAACGGCTGCCAAAGAAAGCAAACCGAATAAGAGGCCATTGCCTGGAACGAAGAAGCATTTGTCTGAAGCTAAAAAGGATATGATATCCGGCTATTTATATATAGCACCTTTTTTTATCATTTTTGCTATTATCGGCCTTTATCCGGCCATTTTCAGCTTGTACCTGGCATTCCAGAAATGGAACGGGCTGAGCCCGATGACATTTGCCGGACTGAATAATTTCAAGATTGTATTGGAAGATCCGCTTTTCTGGAAGTCGGTTTACAACACAATCGTGATGGGGCTTTTAGGAACAGCCCCGCAGCTGATTGTCGGGATCATCCTCGCCTTTCTGCTCAATCTTACGTTCATCCGGTTCAAGAATTTTTTCCGGGTGACCATTTTCATGCCATATATCACCTCGATGGTGGCTGTTGCCTTAATTTTCAGCGTCCTGTTCAGCAACCATGAAACCTCGCTGGCCAACTATGTCTTAAGCCTCTTCGGCTTTGATCCGGTCAACTGGGGAGCTTCGGAATGGGGCACGAAAATCGCAATTTCCATTATGGTCTTCTGGAGATGGGTCGGCTATAATACGATCATTTTCCTGGCAGGGATCCAAAGTATTCCAAATGACTTATACGAGGCGGCAACAATCGATGGAGCAAGCAAAACGCAGCAGCTGTTTTACATAACACTTCCGCTGCTGAAGCCGTTTATTCTCCTGACTGTTTTCTTCTCAACAGTCGGTGCGCTCCAGCTGTTCTCAGAACCTACTGTATTCCTTGGGGCCGGAGCATTTTCAAGGGACGAAGCAATGACGATTGTTATGTATTTGTACCGTGATGCGTTCAAGCTTCAATCATTTGGTACAGCATCTGCAACAGCCATCATCCTGCTTGTCATCATCGCTGCTTTCGCAACTATCAATACTATGCTGACATCAGGATATGGGCGGGGAAAAAGGAGGGCAACTAAATGAGCATGAACACAGCCAGAAAGAAACCCGGAAAAGGGAATCTGCCGATCTATCTGTTTCTGGGCATTGCTTCTTTAATTTCCCTTTTCCCTTTTTATTGGATGTTTGTGATGGCAACAAGCCCAAGCTCAGCATACAACACGATTCCCCCGACGCTGACACCTGGGAATCTGCTGGTGGCCAATTTCAAGAAAGTGCTGAGCAATATTGATTTTTTCAACGCAATGCTGAATTCCTTTATCATCTGTGCGGTTGTTACACTCGTGGTTCTGGCTATCAGTTCCCTGGCCGGTTTCGCATTTGCAAAATTTAAGTTTCCCGGGAAGAATATTCTTTTCATCTCAATCCTGGTGACGATGATCATTCCGCCGCAGCTCGGCCTCATTCCCCAGTATTTCCTGATTTCCAAGGCAGGGCTTCTTGATACACTTTCTGGAGTGATGGTCTTGTTCTTCCTGAATCCTTTAGGAATTTTCCTGATGAGGCAATATGTGAATGAAGCTGTTCCGGATGAGCTGATTGAAGCGGCAAAGCTGGATGGGTGCTCCAATTTCCGGATTTACAGAAGCATCGTTCTGCCCATCATCCTACCTGCCTTTGCAACGCTTGGAATTATCGTGTTTACGGCAGTATGGGGAGAGTTCCTATGGCAGTTCACGGTGCTGAGGGATCCGGAAATGTATACGATACAAGTTGCACTTGCTAATCTGAGCAACACTCATAATATCGATTTCGGAATGATCATGTCCGGCGTATTCTGGGCTACGGTGCCTCTTTTGGTCATATTCCTGCTGTTCAACAAGCTTTTCATTTCCAGCATCACAGAAGGGTCTGTAAAATAATCGGACCTTTCTGATTCTGGAGATTGAAACGAAAGGAAACAGCTAGTAATCTAGTAATAAAGAACATATTTTGGAAGCAGAAGGGATTCTCATGAGCCTAACGATAAAAAATATTGCGGAAATTGCTGGCGTCTCGGCCGCAACCGTTTCTAAGGTCATCAATAATTACGGAGGCATCAGTGAAAGAACGAAGAAAAAGGTTATGGCTGTCATTCATGAGATGGATTATGAACCGAATTTTTCGGCCAGATCGCTCGCTACAAAAAAATCCAATCTCATCGGCCTTATTTATGCCGGCAAAATCAATGTAGACATGACCCACCCATATTTCAACGAAGTCATTTCTTCTTTTAAAAAAAATATCGGCATGCTTGGCTATGATATCCTGATGTTCTCCAATGAAAATTTCCGGCAGGACAATGGGAGTTATATGGCAAGGTGCAGACATTTTAATGTGGACGGCTGTCTTGTCATTGCCGGGGAAGAAGTGGAGGAAGCAGTACATGAGCTCGCTAAGGCTGATTTTCCTTGCATCGGGATCGACATTGAACTGACCGGCCCGAAATCGGCCTTTGTCATGACTGATAATGTGAATCTCTCCCGAAAGGTTATTGAGCATCTTTATCTCAATTCTGTCAGGGATGTTGGTTTCATCGGAGGAATGAAGGGGTCTGTAATTTCCAATTTAAGAAAAAAAGGATTCCTTGAGGCGATGAACCAGTTCGGCCTTGAAATCAGGGAAGACTGGATCCAATACGGCGATTATCATGAAGGCAGCGGGTATCAGTGCATGCAAAGGATCCTTGAAGGGAAAAGGAAGCCCGAAGCTGTCTTTGCAGCCTCCGATTTAATGGCGCTTGGAGCACTAAGGGCTATTAAGGAAGCCGGGCTTTCCGTCCCTCACGATATAAGGGTGATTGGCTGCGATGATATTGCCGCCTGCCGCTACAGCGATCCCAAGCTTTCGACAGTCAAGCAGGATAAAGAGAAATTCGGGAAATTGTCGGCTTATATGCTGAACGATCTAATCAACGGCAAATCCCAGCCGCGGCCTGCCCTGATCGACTCTGAGCTGATCATCAGGGAATCCTGCGGAACACATATGTAATAGAAGGAAAATGATCCTTTGGCGGAAGGATACATGGGGGTAGGAGCATTGAGAAATTATGCAGCATTTGATGTAGGGGGCTCATCCATAAAATATGCCTTGATGGATGAAGCGGGCAGCATTATAAAAAAGTCATCAATCCCGACTCCAAAGGAAGGCATTGAAGCACTTATAGAAGCGATCGGAAAGGCTGTCGAGGAAATCGAGTTCATTAGCCCCGTGGAGGGAATCGCGATGAGCATGCCGGGAGCGGTCGATGTGGTAAGCGGGACCATCCATGGGGCAAGCGCCGTTCCATATGTACATGGCCCGAATATCAGGGAGCTGGTGGAAAGAAGGACAGGGCTTCCGGCGGAGCTGGAAAATGATGCGAATTGTGCCGGCCTTGCAGAAGGATGGATCGGTGCTGCAAAGGATGTTCGGGATTATATATGCATAGTTATTGGGACTGGAATCGGCGGAGCCATTGTCCTGGACAAAAAAGTGAGGCATGGAGCGAGCTTCCATGGCGGAGAGTTCGGCTATATGATCATGGAGGATTATTTAGATAATCCTTTAGGAAGAAGCTGGAGCGATCTTGGTGCCACTGGTGCACTGGTCAATATTGCAGCAGCCAGAAAAGGTTTGGATCCTGAAACACTGGACGGCCGTAAAGTGTTTGAAATGGCAGAGGGCGGAGATAAAGAAATCCAGGAAGAAATAGAGCGCTTCTACAAACGCCTGGCTGTCGGCATTCTGAATCTGCATTATATTATCGATCCTGAAAAAATTCTTATCGGCGGTGCGATATCAGGCAGACATGATTTTTGTGAGAGAATCAATAGAGTTCTTGCAAGCATGAAATCTGATATCCACTCGCTTGATGTAAAAGCCGAGGTATGCAAATTTGGGAACGACTCCAATCTTATTGGAGCGCTGTACCATTTTTTACAGCGCCAAAAGGCGAAAGATATAGTAATGGACTTAAGATAAAGATTAGTTTTCGGCTAATCTTTATTTTTTTCATTTAAAAAGAAAGCATGGCATGGGCAGTTTTTTTGTGAAGCTTCATGAAAGCGTTTAATATGGAAATGAGCTGCTAGTATTGCTTAAAGGAGGAATATTGATGGTGTATCTTGCAGGTGAACAGCGCTATGAAACTATGAAGTACAATCGGAGCGGACGCTCAGGGCTAAGGCTGCCAGCCATTTCCCTTGGTTTATGGCATAATTTCGGTGGAACTGATACATATGAAAATGGGAGGGGAATGCTCAGGAGGGCATTTGACCTGGGAATAACCCATTTCGACCTGGCCAATAACTATGGCCCTCCGGCAGGATCGGCTGAGGAAATGTTCGGCCGGATGATGAAGTCGGATTTTGCCCCTTACAGAGATGAAATGATTATATCCACGAAGGCTGGCTATTATATGTGGCCCGGACCCTATGGGGAGTGGGGAAGCAGGAAATATCTCATTTCAAGTCTGGACCAAAGTTTGAAGCGGATGGGGCTTGATTATGTGGACATTTTCTACTCACACCGCCCTGACCCGGACACGCCGCTGGAGGAAACGATGGGAGCTTTGGATTCAATAGTGAAGCAGGGTAAAGCCTTGTATGTCGGCATCAGCAGCTATTCGGCAGAGCAGACTGAAGAAGCTGTGAAAATCCTGAACAGGCTCGGGACGCCGCTGGTTATCCACCAGCCAAGCTATTCGATGCTTAACCGCTGGATCGAGGACGGCCTACAGGATGTTTTGGAAGAAAACGGTGTGGGATCGATTGCCTTCTGTCCGCTAGCTCAGGGGCTGTTGACCAACAAGTATATAAACGGAATTCCTGCTGACAGCAGGGCTGCCAGCGAGACTGGTGCGCTCAGCGGGGACCAGGTGACAGAGCAAACAATCGAAAAAGTCAGGAAGCTCCATGAACTCGCTTCTGAACGCGGGCAGAGCCTTGCTCAAATGTCGCTTGCATGGGTCCTTCGCGGGGGGCGGGTGACATCTGCTTTGATCGGTGCAAGCAGGGTCTCCCAGATTGAAGAAAATGTCGCTGCGCTGGATAATCTGGAGTTTTCGGCTGAAGAGCTAAGCAGGATCGAAGATATTTTAAAAAGCTGAAATATGGCCGGTTCCTATTAGGAGCCGGCCGTTATAGTTTCCTGAATCTCAAAATAATGCAGAATCCTGCTATTAATGCGCCTGAAGTGCCGGCAATGAGATCCAGCATGGTATCTTTATTGCCGCCGCGCTGCATCGTTTCCGTGAAAAGCTGGTCGCCGGCAAACTCATAAATTTCCCAGAGGACGCTCGCTGCGGCAGATAAGGAAAAGCTGAAAAGGAATAAAAGTGTGCGTGAATTCCCTTTTCCGCCGGATAATATCTTAAAGATAAAAACGGCAGCTATGCCGGCAAAAATTCCTTTATAAAGGTGAAGGGTGGTATCCCACCAGGCATATTTGTCATAGAAGCTTGCGATCGAGCCCAGGCAGATGGAGCAGAATACGAACAAAAAGTAGCCGAAGACCAGGGCAGCCGGGAACGGTTTTTTTACTAAAATCAGTAATAAGGGAAGTGCGCTTACGATGATTCCTCCGATAGATACCTGCCAGCGGGAAGAATCGTCTTTGAAAAGATAATAAATGCATAAAGCCGCAAAAAAAATGGTGAAAGCAGTACACAATATAATTAGAATCCTTTTTTTCGCCGCCATTTATTGCAGATGCTCCGGCGGCTCTGTGCTATGGGATTTATGGGCCACTTCCGCAAATAGATCCTGTTTTGACGTATCAATGGCGGGCACAGGTACGGCATTTCCATTCAGCAGCAAGATCATTTGGTTCATCTGCTGCTGAAGCTGCTGGATATCCTTTTTCAATGCCGGCTTGGCATCTTCCTTCAGCTCGAATCCAATTTGCCCGTTAGGCTCTAATGTTGCCCATTTGACATCCTGAAGGCTTGAGACATTATTCTGCCGGAGCTTCATCTCCAGCTGGTCAACAGTCAGCCTTACCTTTTTCAGACCTTTCTCATCAAGATTTCCATTATTGATTAATATTTTTGCTCTTCCGGTGATGAATTTCTCAACCTTATCAAACTTCACCTGCAAGAGCTCCATGATGACCAGGGTTACTACCAGAATTGCTCCTACAATGATGGTTGTCCAAATGTTTTTTCCGGCGAGCGGCTGAATTAACAAAGAACCGATTCCAATCATAATGACTGTCTGGGCAAGGGTCATCTGGGAAATTGATTTCCTGCCGGCTATCCTGAGGAGCAGGGTGCCTGCCACTACAATCAAGATCGATTTCCAAATCCAATTAAGATCCATTTACATCACCTTTCAGAAAAACCTTTTAGCATAGTCTTCTGCAGTCAAACATGAATATATGCATCCGTGACGGATAGACGGTATGGTGGATTCTAAAGTGGTGCAGTATTTTGGCAATAAATGTATTTTATGTAGAATGACGGTTAATTTATGTAGAATTATTGCCTTTTTATGTAGAATCATTGCTTTATTATGTAGAAAAATTAAAGATTTATGTAGAATTCCACTGCAGCAGCAATTTTGCTGACTAAAACTAAGCTGCTGCGGAGGATCATACTTATTAAAAGGCGTCTGAAGAAGAGTTTCACACGCATAAGCACAAAATCAACATGGAGCACGAACAAAAGTCTACAAAAAAGGAGGGGATTACCCCTCCGGATTTAGCTTCATATTAGACTGTTTTTCTTTTGTCAGTGTAAAGAAAAGAATGAAGCCGATAAATGATGTGGTGAATAAGATGCTTCCCATCGGTACGGCGGATGCTTCATTGATCCCGACAAGAGGGGAGACGATACTGCCCAGGAGGAGCGGCATCATGCCGATGACGGCGCTGGCGCTTCCTGCGCGGTGACCCTGATTTTTCAATGCGAGCGTAAAGGAGCTGGTAAGGATCATCCCCATAGACGTCATATATATAAATATCGGGATGACCAGCATAAACAGCGGCCCCTTAATGATGGTCATAGTAAGCAATAATGCAGTCGCGCTGACAGCAATGCAGACGGCTGTCCGAAGCAGCGTCCTTTCCGGAACAATGCCGGCGAGGCGGCCGATCAGAAAGCTCCCGGTGATGATGGCAATCCCATTAATTCCGAACAGGATGCTGAATATCTGGGGGGAAACTCCATAAATTCCCTGGTAAACAAATGGTGTTCCGGATACATAAGCAAAGCTTCCTCCATGTACAAAACCGACAATCAGGGCATAGCCTATGAAAGAGCGGTCCTTGAACAAGCCGCCCATTGCCTTGACTGTGCCGCCCAGGCTGCTGGGAATGCGCTTTTCAGCAGGAAGCGTCTCGGGCAGGCGAATTGAAATGATTGTAACGATGGCCAGTCCAAGCGCACATAAAAAGTAAAAAATGGTATGCCAGCTGGCGAATGGAAGCAAGAGGAGTGCACCGCCGGTCATAGGCGCAATCATCGGAGCGGTAGCATTTATCACCATTAATAAGGAGAAAAACTTCGTCAGCTCTGTACCGCTGAATACATCCCTGACAACTGCACGCGACAGGACAATCCCGGCTGAAGCGGTTAACCCCTGAAAGAAACGGGCAGCTATAAAAGTAGTGATATTTGGTGCAAGCGCACAAAATAATGAAGCGATGCTAAAAAGGGAAATCCCAATCAGAAGCGGTGTTCTCCTGCCTTGTGCATCACTGATCGGCCCGACAATCATCTGACCGGCAGCGAGCCCCATCAGACAGGCGGTCAAGCTGAGCTGTACAAGGGACGCAGAGGCATTCAGATCTCTGCCGATATCCGGAAAGCTCGGCAAGTACATATCGATGTTAAATGGCCCTAAGATTCCTAATGAACTAAGAAGAAAAGCAAGGGCGAGCCTTTCTCTTCCTGTTGGATTTTGAAGCATGATCTCAAACCTTTCTTTCCAGCAATCTGCTATTCTTGGCATAAATATGGCTAGTATACGCCAGCATTAAGAGGAAGTCCAGTGCAGAGCAATAGTATTGATGATATTTTTACAGAAAAGCAACGGAGCAGTTGTGCTGAATGAATTTCAATGCATGGGAAAGCCTCTTTTTAGACATCCTAAGTCTTGGAGGTGATTGACATGCGCAAAGATGATCAAGAAGGCGTGCCGGAGGAGAGCGGGCAAAACACCCTTATCGATACTGTAAATGCTACCTTTAACAGTATGGTTGAGGATGTCAAAAATATAATTAATGACAATGACGAGCGAGCCAGCCGAGAATGATAAACGCCTGAATGGGCGTTTATTTTTTAACTTGTTATAAAACTGGTATAAATTCTTTTGAAAAAGAAACCTTTCCTTTTAAAAAACGTAAAAGTGTTAGATGAAGGGGATACTCTCAAGTGCCAGCAGCTGGCTGGAGATTTTTTAAGGCACTTTATACAGGAAGTTTTTTAAAAAATATGATATGGTATATTAAGGAAAAGGGGGGGGAGGATGGGTAAAGTTTTCTTGTCAATTCTGCTGGTTCTGCTTGCTGCGACAATTGTCAGCTTTGTTTCGGGATTCCATTCTGCCGGCTATTTATTTGGCTTCATGTTCGGTACATTTGCAATGGGGATAAGCTTTGTGTACTCTGCCAGGGATGATGACCGGTACAGGCCGAATTATCTGAACAACGGAAGCGGGAAAAAATAGACCGCTGACTAAAGCAAGTCCGGGAACCCAAATTTTCAAGCGGGTTCTTTTTTATTTTGCGGGTTTGCAATATTTATAGAAAGGCTAAAAGAAAGATGTAATAAAATGAAACTTTTTACTCTTTTTAATCGTTAAATTATATATAGTATTACGAGGTAGTCTAAACTTTATTAATATATTATCCATTAGCTCAGCCAGTTAAACCGGATCATCATGTCTGACATAGGAGGGTAACCGTGGAAAGTTTAACATATAAGCTTGCCAGTGAGCAGAGTGAGTTTGAACAAATCCATCAGCTCAATTATCAAACATTTGTAGAGGAAATCCCGCAGCACAGCCAAAATGATGAAAATGAATTGATTGATAAATTTCATCAGGAAAATACATATATGATTGCCAAAAAAGGAGAGGAAGTGGTGGGCATGATTGCCATCCGTGCCAAAAGGCCATTTTCTCTGGATTATAAGCTTAAGTCACTTGATGACTGCCTCCCCGTAAAGGGAACAGCTTGCGAGGTCCGTCTGTTATCGATCAAGAAAGCATACAGAAGCAGCCGTGTCTTTTATCATTTATGCGAAAGGCTTGTACAGTTTTGCTTAGATAAAGGGTATTCGATGGCCCTTATTTCCGGTACGGTCCGGCAGCTTAAGCTGTACAGGCGGATCGGCTTCATTCCATTTGGCCCTTTGACAGGTGAAGAGGGTGCACAATTCCAGCCAATGTATTTAACGAAGGAGAATTTTGAACGGTCTACAAAAGCTTTTATCCGCCTGATGGCGAAGAACACTGAGCCTGTTAAAAAGATCTCATTGCTGCCAGGCCCGGTTTCGATCCATCCTGAGGCTGAAAAAGCTTTTACAGAGCCTGCCATTTCCCACCGGAGCGAAGAGTTTAAGAGAGAACTCAATGATCTTCGCAGCAGGCTGTGCAAGATGACAGGGGCTGCACACGCAGAAGTCGTCGCAGGTACGGGAACCCTTTCCAATGATCTTGTCGGTGCACAGCTTTCATGCCTGCACGGGCAAGGTCTGATCCTGGCCAATGGGGAATTTGGCTTCAGGCTCATCGACCACGCTAAAAGGCAGAGGCTTTCTTTTCAGTCTATTGAAAAAGAGTGGAATGAGCCGGTCGGAATATGGGAGATTGAAGAGGCAATCAATGACAATCCTTCTATCAGCTGGATTTGGACCGTTCACTGTGAAACCTCGACAGGCTATTTATATGATCTTGATTCACTCAAGAAGCTGTGCAGCCGCCACGGGATCGAGCTTTGTGTGGATGCCTGCAGCTCGGCAGGTGTCGTCCCCCTTGATCTGAAGGAAATCTATCTTGCATCTGCTGTCAGCGGCAAAGGATTGGGTTCGTATCCCGGCCTCGCGATTGTTTTTCACAGGGAGAGAGTTCATGGAGGCAGTCATATACCAAGATATTTGGATTTGAAAATGTATCAGGATTATGAAAGCATTCCCTATACCCATTCTTCCAATCTAGTAAAGGCGCTGAACAAAGCTTGCGGTCTCACTGATTATGAAAAAACAGCAAGTATTGCAAAGCAGGCAAGGGAAAGGATGAAGGCGAACGGGTGGAATGTCCTTGGGAATGACAGCTATTCTCCCGGTATTATCACGATCAGCGTGTCTGAGAATCTATCAAGCAGAAACATTGGTGATTACTGCAAGGGTAAAGGGGTGCTGATCAGCTATGAAAGTGAGTATCTGCTGAATAGAAACTGGATTCAGGCCGCCTTCATGGGGGCCATCAGCGAACAAGAAGCGGCAAAAGCGCTGGGCGTATTGGAACAGGCTTTTGAAAAACAGAAAGAAAAACGGTATCAGTATGGAACAGTATAAGAAATTGAAGCCGGTATGGATAGCTGTCTTATTGATGTGGCTAAAAACAGCTCTGGTATCTTTTATTGGCTTCAATCTTCATGCTGCAAGCCCGCTCGAGGTGCTGCTGATCACCGTTTCACCGCTGGGGCTGATTCTGCTGTTGATGGGTGCCGGACTTTTTTGGAAAAGGAAAGTGAAACCGGCTGGAATTTGGCTGACCATGCTCTTTTTAACTGGTATCCTTTATGCAGATCTTCTTTATTACCGTTTTTATACAGACTTTGTTACTGTACCGATCCTTTTCCAATTTAAGAACGTCGGCGGCCTCGGACCGAGCACCCTGGAACTGATCAGTCCCTGGGATCTGCTGCTGTTCGTTGACTTGGCATTATATTTTCTTTTAATCAAAAAGAAGAAACTTACCAAACTAGCGGTGACAGGAAGGACGGCAGGACAGTATGCGGCAGCCTGCATAGCCCTTTTCCTCCTGACTGGGGTAATAGGGCTTGCAAATGCGCCGCATCTCTTTACTGAATCATACAATCGCCCGCAGCTCGTCAAAAATATCGGGCTGTATCCGTATCATTTATATGATATTGGAGTAGCGGCAGCCTATCCGCTGCAAAAGGCATTTGCAGATGCTTCTGATGCCAAGGCTTCTGCCGAGTATGTCAACGGCAGGACAGAGGAGCCTTCAGATTATTTCGGCGCTGCAGAGGGGATGAACGTCGTTTTGATCAGCATGGAATCGACCCAGAATTTTGTTCTTAATCAAAAGGTGAAGGGGAAAGAAATAACCCCATTCCTTAATTCTCTGGCAAAGGACAGTTTTTATTTTAATAATCTTTATGATCAGACTGCCCAGGGGAAGACATCTGATTCTGAGTTCATGGTCGATAACGGACTGTATCCCTTATCGAGCGGATCGGCTTTTGTCCGCAAATTTGAGAATACGTATGAAAGCCTGCCGCATATTCTGAAAGAGAAAGAAGGCTACAAGGCAGCAGTTCTTCATGGAAATGAGCCTGCTTTCTGGAACCGGGAAGAAATGTATAAGACACTTGGTTATGACCGTTTCTTCTCTAAAGGCGATTATGAGGTGACAGATGAAAATTCAGTAAACTACGGAATAAAGGACATTCCGTTCTTTCAGCAGTCAATCCCGCATTTAAAGAGCCTTGAAACGCCGTATTATACCAGGATGATCACATTGACGAACCACTTTCCATTCCTGCTCGAAGAACGCGACCGGCTGATTCCGGAGGCTGATACAAGCGAGATGGTGGTAAACCGCTATGTCACCACAGTAAGGTACCAGGATGAAGCGATCAAAACCTTCTTCCAGGAAATGAAAGACAGTGGAGAATACGGCAATACGATGTTTGTACTGTACGGGGACCATTATGGCATTTCTGACAAATATGAACATGGTGTACTCGAGTTGTTAAACCAGGAAGACACGCTTGTCAACCGGATGAAGCTGCAGAAAATACCGCTGATCATCCATATTCCGGGACAAGAAGGAAAAACCATATCGACAATCGGCGGGGAAATTGATATAAGGGCAACACTGCTACACCTGCTCGGCATCAATCCTGAAGATCATTATAGCTTCAGCCGAAACCTTTTTGCCCGCAATCCAGAGCAGCCAGTCATATTCCGGGATGGCAGCTTCATCACTGAAGACTATCTTTATAAGAGCGGCAGCTGCCTGAGGGCAGACTCTGGGGGGGAAGAAGAGATTAGCAAGTGTGAACCTTATCTGGAAACAGCCAGAAAAGAGCTTGGGATGTCCGATGATGTTGTGAACGGAGATTTAATGAGGTTTTTGAAATAACAAAATTTTGATTAAAGTCACTTTCGATTAGAAAGTGATTTTTTTCGTTTGTAACATTATTATTTCACAAAGACAGTTAAAGGTATGTATCTGAGAACAATAGGCAGTATATCTCAAGAAGCAAGCTGTTCAAGGAAACAATACTAAAATAGGAATAAGTATCAGAAGCCTTGCAATGAATTCAAACATAAATTCCAGCCCCCTTTAAAGGATTCTCCCTGCACCTGGCTCCTCCTACGCCAAATGCTATGGCAGCCACGCATGCTGCCCCCGCTGATTTCTATACTAATAGGGAATTATTAAGCTGGTATTTATGTTTTGTTATAAAAGTTTAAGAAGAGAGCCAAAAGATCATGAAGCGCAGAAAAAAAGGACCCTGCAGTCCTTTTTCAGGCATTCTTTAGATATCCTGTTCCTCCAGCTCAATTTCCATCCGGGTTTGTGGAAAACCGTTGGCAACCCATTCTGCCCTTAAAGCGGAATCATACTGGGTAAGCCCTTTTTCTGCTTCCACTTTATCAGCATCAACACTTTCCATTTTGTCAATTTTTTCACTGTTCCTCATATCTGTATCTTCAATGACGCCATCTTTGATCGTATATGAAAAAGTTCTGGTATTGGGGGCAAGTTCTTCGCTGCGCTTCTTCAATGCCGCAAAGGCAAGTGCAGCTCCTCCTGCAGAAAGCAGAATGCCGGCAGCCATATTCAATGTTGACTTTTTCATAATTGTTCCCTCCGATATTTCATATTTTGTAGAATAGTAGTCTATTCTATATATTCCCCTGTTTTATTACTTTAAAAAGTATTTTATTTACAATTAGATTAAATTTTTTTCGCTGACTGTTAGATCGATTGAAAAGATCCTGCTAGTATCGGGCTCTCAGCTCAGCAGGATTAGGTAAGACCTTGATTTCTCAGAAAACAGCAATGTGCTTTCAGGGAAGTGAGCTGGGTCCGCTATTTCTCTGAAATACTGAAATAGTGGTTCCAGCGGAGTGAGCTGGAACCACTATCCCTCTGAAAAACTAAAATAATGGTCCCAGTGGAGTGAGCTAGGACCACTATTTCTCTGAAAAACTAAAATAATGGTCCCAGCGGAGTGAGGTGGGACCACTATTCCTCTGAAAAACTAAAATAATGGTTCCAGCGGATTGAGCTAGGACCACTATTTCTCTGAAAAACAAAATAATGGTCCCAGCGGAGTGAGCTGGGACCGCTATTTCTCTGAAAAACTAAAATAATGGTCCCAGCGGAGTGAGCTAGAACCGTTATTCCTCAAAAAAATAAAAATAGTGGCTCCAGGCCGGGATGGTTGCTAATTCAGGTCTTTTAGCTCCTGGTGTACTTTTTCCCTGAAATCTTCATCCTTCAGCAGTTTCAGCTGGAAGCTGTTCATATTGCGTGAGAGCTTAGCCTGCTCTTTTAAACTCAGATTGTTAGAAAGAAAGGCGATTTCAGTTTGATTGTTATCTGTATCTGTCGCATACATGGCCATTGTTAGGACAAAAGCAGTTGAACCGCCTTTCTGGCCTGCATGCAAAAGCCATTCCTGATTGCGGGAGTCTTCCATCAGCTGTTCGAGAACCGGGTCAAGATGTGTATGTATGTCTTCGCCCAGGTAAGATTTGCTGTTCAGTTTTTCCATAAGAGAAGCATACTCTGCAGCCGTTGATCTTGGGAGCCTGTCAGACCAGATTTGCTGAAAATCCATATCAAGCTTTTTGAGGAGCTGGGACTTTTCTTCAGGTGTTGGGGGAGCAGACTGCCAGGATCTGTGAATGTCAATTGCCATATCGCGGTATTGATCCAATGGCATTTCCTTCAGATTGGCCAGTGCTTCTTTTTTTGACAGATTATTTTCTTCCATTAGTTTCATTGGGATGAATAAGGAACTCGCCAGCGGGTATAGCAGTTCATGATTTTCTAAATTCAAGCTTTCCAGATTAGAGTTGATTTGCCTTAGACCAAGCAGTTCAATTAAATAGTCTGTGTTGGCATTCGAGCTGTAAGCAATCATGCCTTTTGCCACCTGCTGAAGTGAAGCACTGTTTGCTTTTAATTCAGATAGCCATGCTTCATGTGCGCCTCCGTCTGTTTTGGGTACATAGTATCTTTCAAGCTCCTTCAGGCTGACGTGCTGCTCAGTGTTTATCTTTCCTGCAGCTGCCTGCTTTGCGAATTCTATCGCCACAATATATTTGACTGTGCTTGCCAAAGGCAGGGCTGTCTCAGGATTGATATTGGCAATTTCCTCCTGATTGTATTTTATAACGAGTGCAGCATCCTTTGTATTTGCTTTCTCTTTTAAGAAAGAAACAAGATAGCCAGGTTCTTCATTTTTCAAATTCTTCCAATACATCCAGACTCCAATTCCGAATAACACAGCCGCCAGCAGCACAACGCCGGCAAGTATCCATAAAATAATTTTCATTCTTTAACCTCCTGGTCTACTTTACGGAAATGAGCGTGGAATGTTTCAATTTTTTTGCAATATCGAAAATTCCGCTTGTTTAAGATAAAATAGAGTCAGAGATTTTTATATGAGGAGAGAGGGCCTATGATAAAGACAATAAGTCTGGATGATAAAGATTTTGATCTGATCCAAGCTGCAGAGAAAGTCATCAAGAAAAATTACCGTTATGGACGGCACCATATCGGTTCTGCTGTCAGGACAGCTTCAGGAAAAATCTTTTCAGCTGTCCATGTAGAGGCAAATGTAGGAAGGATAACGGTTTGCGGCGAAGCGATGGCGATGGGGAAGGCTATTTCTGAAGGAGAGCATGAAATGAAGACGATTGTGGCAGTCGCCCATCCCCATCCTCACGAAGACATGGAAGATTGCTGGGTGGTCGCTCCATGCGGAATGTGCCGTGAACTGATCAGCGACTATGGCAAGGAAACGGATGTCATTTTTTCTTATCAGGGGGAACTCGTTAAATGCAATGTGATGGAGCTGCTTCCTGAAAAGTATGGAGTTTAAAAGGCTGCTTAAAAGAGGTATTGAAGCGAGTAATCTCGGCTTTCCAGCAATAAAACAATAGAAATAATTTCTTCGCCAGTGTAAAATTAGGATGAAATTCCGTGTAATTTCACTAAGGGCACTTTATCGCCGGAATATCCATTAGCGGTTCCAGGTTTTTATTTATCAAATATTTCAGAAATTTAAAAATTGAATAAGAGGACGATGAATGTTGAAAATAGATGCGAATGAGACACAAGTAAAAGAACAGACTATTTTTGATCATATTGGTAATAAAATTAAAACGGAAGATAGAGAGATTCATATCATTGCGAAAATAGAGGAACCGCTGATCGTCATTTTAGGGAATCTGCTGAGTGATGAGGAATGCGAAGGATTAATCAGGATGTCCGAGGATAAGCTGAAGCGTTCAAAAATCGGCAACACCCGCACGGTGGATGAAATCAGGACGAGCAGCAGCATGTTTTTTGAAGAAGGCGAAAATGATCTTGTGGCAAAGATTGAGAGAAGGCTGTCGCAAATCATGAATATCCCTGTGGAGCACGGGGAAGGCCTGCAGATGCTGAATTATCACATCGGGCAGGAATATAAGGCTCATTATGACTTTTTCTCTTCAGCCAGCAGGGCGGCAAGCAATCCAAGAATCAGTACGCTTGTTATGTATCTGAATGATGTCGAGGAGGGCGGGGAAACCTATTTTCCTAAACTGAATTTTTCAGTGAATCCGCAAAAAGGATCTGCAGTTTATTTTGAGTATTTCTACGATAACCAGGATTTGAATGATCTGACTCTTCATGGTGGGGCGCCAGTCATTAAAGGGAGCAAGTGGGCAGCCACCCAATGGATGAGAAGGAAGAAATTGTAATAAATGTACAAAATGGTCCCGGGACAGCCAGCTGGGACTGCACCGATAGACTTTTGGGATGAGAAAGCACTCAGTGTTTTCTCATTTTTTATAGGATCATATACTTATTTTATAGGATCATATACTTAAAAAACGGGTTACCGTCCAAGCGAAGGCCATCCAGCATGCATTTATTAATATAAAAAGAGGGAGGCAGAAGGATTCTTATGAACAAGAAAGAACAAAAGCTGAAGGAGGTCCTCACTAACTCCAGGCCGCCTTTATATGAAAAGGATTTTCCCATCATTTTTTTCTGGAGCCCGAAAAGCGGGTGCACTTCACTGATCAAGTGGTTTTATTTCCAGATTGGCAAACTTGAAGAGGCATTGAACCTTCATCCATGGGTCCATACGTACAGGCTGCAGGTTTACCAGGCTGAGCCCCAGTATTTGCTGCGCATAGCAGAACAGCTCCTTTTTAACAAGAAGGAATCGTTTAAACTGGTCCGGAACCCATATACAAGAGCGGTCAGTTCATACCTTGCCGCCATTTTTAATGAGCCCTTGATGGATCAATTCGCTCCCGGAGCGAAAGTAACCGGCATCTCCTTTAAAGAATTTCTCTATAAAGTGAAGGCAATAGGCGCAGATCACCCTTCGCTTGATCCCCATATTGCCCAGCAATATATTCAGGATGAAGAGCTGTTTGTCAAAAATAATATCCGGCTGGAAAGCTTTACAGCGGACATCCGCAGTCTAGAGCAAAAATTTCAGCTGAAGAACTCGCCTTTGCATGAATTCGTGAAATCGCCCCATCATCTCACACAAGCAATGAAAAGCAATGGACAGCAATCATTTGCAGATGTCAGATTTTCAAGGAGTACCATCAAAACACCTCTCCCGGATTACACAGATTTCTATAATGACGAAACAAAGAAGCTGGTTCAAGAGCTGTTTAAAAAGGACTTCAGCCACTATGGCTATGATGTGGAGCGGATTAAATAATCTTTCTTTAAATGGAAAAAGACTTCAGAAATAGAAGTCTTTTTTTCAGTATTATCTGGAGGCAGCGGCAGTAAAATCCTTTCGCCTGTAAACACTTAGGGCGATGCCTATGACAAACGCATTAAGAATGGCGGGTGTAAGGCCATAACTTATGAACGGCAGAGATATAGAGATGATCGGCAGGATTCCTAAGATCATGCCGATATTATAAATAAACTGGACTGAATACAGGGCGATGGCTCCTGTGACCAGCTGTCTGCCATAAGTATCTTTAATCTGTCCGGCGACTGATATCATCCTGGCCAAAAGGAGGGCAAGAACGATGATTAGCAGGCCAGCCATCAGCCATCCATAAAAATAGGTGATGTTCACAAAGGCATAATCAGAATGCAAATTAGGTATGGATTCCGTTTTATCCGTATTGCCAAGCCAGCCGCCTTCAGCCAGCATCTCTCTTATCTTAATATACATGAATCCCGAAGTCTCTGAGTATTCTTTTGGATTAAGGAAAGCGAGAATGCGGACCTTCTGGTATTCTTTGCTGGTAAACCATGCTATTGCACCAAATATAACAAAGATGCCACCGACAGATGATATGGTTGCAGTGATGGTTTTCCGCGTTACGGAGCTCCTGATAAACAATATCATGACAAGGATGCCGTACATCATGGCAATAGGGAAGCCTGGCAACGATAAGAATAGAAACAAGGTAGTGCTGAAAATAAGCCAGCCTATCCATAAGTTCGGCTTGTTCTGGGAAAAGAAGCTTGCCCAGAATAGGTAGAATAATGGCAGGATCGTGATTCCGCCGAATGCTCCAATTCCAGGGATCATGAAATAAGGGACCCCGTTTATAATGGCTCTGATTGTAAATGGAGCTATAAGCAATAGAACCAGGTATAAAACACCAACCGTAAGCAAGTGCCAGCTCCATTTCCGCAGTCTCCGATAGTCAATGAACATAACAGCAAGTGCAGCCAGCAAACCAATGCCAATATAGACGATTTGCTTTGAAACAAAGGCAACATCATAATCTTCATAATGGATATTAAACAACGGAAGCAGTCCCATCCCAAAAGCCGCTGCCGCCAGCCCGATCAGCATCCAATCCACCCTTGGCTTATGGATTTTGTTCAGCTGTACCCCCAGTTCGGCGGGGCTGCCCATCTGAAGGACGGACCTTTCTTCGGCTTCTGTTTCTTCGACTCCCTCTGCCATAAGCTCCGTTTTTGCCTGAAGAAGATGGTGCTCCAGTTCTCTATGGACAAAAACCTTTGCTTCTTTGGATTTTATATGCTTTTTGACCTCCGAGAGGAAGCCGTCTTTCTCAGCTGCCATCACTTCAGCCCTCCCATAATTCTTTGAAAGCAGTACGCCTTCCGGCCGATTTTTTCTCTGACTGCTCCAGGAGCTTCCTGCCCCTGTCATTCAGCTGGTAGTATTTGCGTGACTCCTGCCAGCTGGACTGCAGATAATTTTTCCGCTCCAGCCGGTGCAAGAGGGCATAGAGGAAGCCTTCATTTTTCTCAAAGTTTGAAATGCCCCTTGCGATGATGCTTCTGGTCAAGTCAAAGCCAGTCTTTTCATAGACAAGCAGCTGGAGGACTGCAAGTATGACATCTTCATCACTTTTTATCTGAAGACTTCTTGCTTTTGCTTTTACCTCTTCACGGGTCTTGTCTGTAAAAGACAGGTCCTGAAAAACGGTATTTTCCATCGCTTTTTTTAATCTTTTCAGGCGCTCTTCCATCATAGCTCCTCCAGTCGTTCTTTTAATAGCTGCTTTGCCCGCTTCAGGCGCGTCTTGATTGTATTTTGGTTGATGCTGGTGACGGCCGCTATTTCCTTCATGCTCATCTCTTCAAAATAATGAAGGTAAATGACTTCGCGGTATGAGTCTGGCAGGTTCATGACCGCTGCTGCGAGCTGTGAATCATCATCTTTTTTGATGACGGCTGCCTCTACCTCATCCTTCATACTGCCCCCAGACTTTGCCTGTTCTTCTGATAAGACGATATGGCGGTTGTGCCAGCTTCTGAGATAGTCTTTGCAATGATTGACGGCAATTCGCCAAAGCCATGTTTTCACCATTGATTTGCGGTTATATTGATGAAGGTTTTTATAGCATTTAATGAAAATTTCCTGTGTCAGATCCTCTGCCACATCCTTCTGCTTTACATATGTATAGGCAAGCTGGAGAATATCCTGGCCATAAAGCTGCATAATCTGGTCGATGGCTGCTTCCCTGTCTTCTGCCAATAATATTTCTGATAAAGTTTCTTCCACGGTCTTTTGCTCCCTTCCAACCATTAGACGGGGCACCCGCTGTTCAGGTTTGTGTTTTTAAGAAAAGTTACATTTCATTTTAGCTTTTAACAGGAGAATAAGAAAACCCCCCGGATCAGGAGGGCATAGATAATTATTCATATTTTTCCAGCTTTTTCAGCAATCTGATGATTTCATCCAGCTTGGCGTGCAGCTCCTGATCAGAAGAATAGGAGGCAGCCGAACGGGACACCATCCTCCGCATAAACAGGGTAAAAGAGAATACACCCAGCAAAGTCAGTAAAACAATGATTATCAAAATCAGCCAATCTCCCAGATACATACTATACCTCCAATACTTTTCAAACGACATAAGGGAAATTATGGTATAATACTATCAGTCAGCAGGAGGGATTGCAATGTTCAAACATATACAGCCTTTTCAGATTATTATAGGCTATTTGATTTCAATTGTTTCTTTTTCGCAGGCATACAGCAGCTATGCTGAGGGAAGGACTGCATCGTTCTATTTGTTTCTAATCAGTGGAGTGCTGATCATCATCCTATATACGGCAGCCTGGATCTCACTTTCATCCAGAAAAAAGGCAAATAAGACAGCAGAATAAAAAGGAATCCTGGTTCAGGATGGAGAATCTCTGTATATACTGAAATTTCCAGGAGGGGTTCTTATGAGCAAAAAGATTTGGAGGGTAGGTACTGCTTATATTCCGGTTAATGATGTTCAGGCATCTGCAGATTGGTATGCCGGGAAGCTGGGGGCAGAGCTGAATTATATTGATGGAGATAAAGCCATCCTTGATTTGGCAAACCAGAGCTTTTTCCTGGTTAAAGCAGCAGAATCTCAAACTAGCAATTTCACAGATGCTTCCGGAAAGGAAAGGTTTTCACTGACGTTTGAAGTGGACGGGCTGGATGCACTTGAAGCTGTTCACCATGAGTTCAGTGAACAAGGAGTTCATACTGGCGAGATCGAGGAGAGAGGTCACGCAGGCAGGAACTTTGTCTTCAGGGATCTGGATGGCAATCTGTTCGATGTATGGAGCGAGCTGAGTCCTTCATTCAAAAAGAAATTCATGGTATCGCAGTAAAAGGGCCTCCAGGTCCTTTTTTTGTCTATCTAAATTTACAAGTTGGAGCTGAATCTATGAAACGATTTGCAATCATGACCGTTGGGAAGACACACAGTGGAAAAAGTACATTTGCAAGGGAATTGGAGAAAGAGCTGAAAGACTGTTTTGTGATGGACCAGGATAACCACGCGGCTTTTCTCCATACATATTATTCGGCTCTTCTGCCTGCAGGCGGGCCGAATACCCTGAAGCACGGCCTTTCAAAGTATATTGTCAAGTATGCGAAAGAAAATACGAGCCTGCATATTATTGTCTGCAATTCAAATCTCAGCAGGAAAGCCAGATCATATCTTCTAGATGAGGTTTTTCCTAAAGAGGAATTTATCCGTATTCTTGTCCATTTTCAAATTCCGCATCCTATTCTTGAAGCGAGGACTGCAGAAAGCATGAGGAACACAAACATATTCAGGAGTGCATCCACTTTTAACGAAGTGCTGGAGCGGCAGAATGCTGATGCTCGTAAGGAAGATCCTGCTGAAATTGAGGCGGATTATCTTTTTGTTATCAAAGATAATGAAGAGGCTGGTTCTGTCATTAGAGACATTGTCAGGCTTTCTGAAAAAGTTTTATAGAAAAAGGGAGTAGAACGAATTGAGAATCTGCGGCAGGGCAGTAATGGTTAATGATGGGAAACTGGCACTTATTAAGCGGCTACGGGCAAATGAGGAATATTATGTGTTCCCCGGCGGAGGGGCAGAGCCGGGAGAGCTGCCTGAGGACGCAGCAGCACGTGAAGTCTTCGAAGAGCTGGGAATTACAGTGAAGGTCGGCGGACTGCTGGCCCGTCATGATTACAATGGCCCGCAATATTTTTATTTTGCAGAGATGGTGGAAGGTATTATGGGAAGCGGGACCGGAGAAGAATTCGATCCGGCGCGGGGCCGGGGCGCTTATGAGCCGCTTTGGGTGGATATCGGTTTATTGGAAGATTTGCCTGTAAGACCAGTTGAAGTGGCAAAGCTGATTAAGGAAATGCCATTTCTTTGAGCAGAACAGTGTAAGCCTGGAGTACGTCCGCCGATTCTAAAACAACGTAATCAGCTGACGACAATAAAGGGATACTCCAGCAGCAAATAACTGTACGCTATCATATTACAAAAAGAATATTGTATCCTATGCAAGTCTTTGCCCATTATACTGGTGGAGATGCAGCCGGGGTAAAAAATAGCTTTAAGAGGGTGCATGAATGCGTTTGTAATGAAAAAGAATTATAGAAATTTTGTTTGTATGAAAAGGCGGACATCAGGTCCGCCTTTTTCATTTTGTTTTTGATGAAAAACCAATGGTCATTATACAGACAACGCTTGCAGTGGCTGAGACGATCATCCCGAAAAAGAAGCCGATTGCCCGCATAAAGGGGTCATCACCAGGAAACTCAGGCTGAACTGAAAAATACTGATAAAGGAAGATGATAAAAACAAACAGATAAAAGCTGCTTCCAATCAGGCTCATTTGTATACGGCCTGTTTTAGATCCTCCCCATGCAAGTTTCATAACAATCCATAAATGGATGCTGATGGCTGTCGCCAGGAACATGATCAGAAGATGGATATAAGGAATATTCAGAAACAGCAGGAAATACAAAGCAAGCAGCGCAGCGAAGAATAAAAGGGCATTTGAAAAAAATAAAAACAGACCAGCTTTCCATTGGCTTTGAAACCATGATGTGTTTTTTAAGGTATTTGCCATTCTCTGATTGGCTGCACTGCCCTCAAGTGCAGGATTTTTTTTGAACAGTATAAGCAAGAAAGTAATACCTGCGATTCCAATAAATAAGAAGGATGTCATGATAAATAGCCTCCAGCAATATATTATGATATTTAATTTATCGTGATTCAATAAAATATGTCAACCCTGTTTGTTATTAAATACCGATTTATTTTTGTTGATAGTAGTTTTATTTTTATTGATAATCGATAAAATTTGTATTAAGATGGTAACAAACACAGACATAAACCGGAGGTATCTTATGAACAAGGCTATAACGAGTTTCCTTAAAGCCGCGATCCTTATTATGGGATTGATCGTGGCACTCCTCTGCATATTTCTTCTGCCTGGACTTGCAGGTGATGCAGCTGCAGAAAACCCTGAATTTGCTTATTTGAAATGGCCGGTCCTTTTGGGCATGTATGCTGCTGCGGTTCCATTTTATATCGCGCTGTATGAATCATGGAACCTATTAAAATATATTGACAGGCAGACTGCTTTTTCCGATATCTCTGTCCGGTCACTCCGCCGCATCAGGAATTGCGGCATTGCTTTGGGGCTGATATATGCTGCCGGCATCATCGGAGTCGGAGCTGCCGGGGCCCTTCATCCAGGAGTCTTCCTGATGGGTGCAGCCATTGCTTTCTGTTCTTTTGTCATCAGTGTATTTGCAGCTGTCCTGAAAGAGCTGCTGCGGAGCGCCCTTACTATGAAAAATGAAAATGAACTGACTATCTGAGGTGAAACAATGGCGATAATCATTAACATAGATGTTATGCTGGCAAAAAGGAAGATGAGTGTCACAGAGCTGTCCGAACGGGTTGGGATTACCATGGCCAATCTCTCGATACTGAAGAACGGCAAAGCAAAGGCAGTCCGGCTTTCCACGCTTAACAGCATCTGCAGGGCGCTGGACTGCCAGCCTGGAGATATTCTCGAATACTAGGGAGAAGAAGAATAGCAAAAAAGAGATAGGGCGAGCCTGTCTCTTTTTTTGCAGGTCATACCATATAAGAGTGGAATATATATTTTACATAATGGAATATATATGTTACATTCTGTTTGGAGGAAGAATATATGAAAAATAACGTGAAGCTGGCCCGGCTGCAGGCAGAGCTGACCCAGCAGGAGCTGGCGGACCGGGTGGGGATTACCAGGCAGACGGTGAGCTTGATTGAAAAAGGCAAGTATAATCCTTCTTTGAAGCTGTGCCTCCAGATCTGCTATGCAGTCCAGTCAAAGCTGGACGAATTATTTTGGGTTGAAGAGGAGGAGCTGTAATGAAAAAAATGACGGATGAACGCTTGAAGCGGAGGAATTTAGAGCATGTACGGATAGTCTATATCGTCCAGACATTAGGGATCCTTTGCATTCTTGCATACGATTTCATGCAAGGCGGCATGGAAGCTATGCGTGAGAATCCGCTTTGGCTTGTTTTTATCGGAACCTCGGTTGTATTTGCTTATCTATCCATGAGTGTGAGTGTAGAGCATGAAAGACAGGGAAGAGATCCGAAAAAGCAGTTCATTGTAAGCATAGCAGTCATTCTGGGAGGGGCAGCAGTCATTTCATATCTGATCAGCATAACACCTGACTATGGATGGAGTGATGGACTGCTCCTGGGTGTAATCATCGCGGTATGCGGCGGAATACCTGTCTTTTACATTTACAGGCTGCGGCTGAAACAGGCAGATTTGTATGATGAGGAAGACGAGTAAAGGATTTAACATAATTGCAGTCCTCCTGCACATATATATACAAAAAATGCGGAGGAATAACGATGGAAAGTAATCAATATTTCAGGACGGTAAGAGTATTTATCGCCAGCCCTTTTTTCAATGAAGAGCAGCTGGAAAGAATCGGCAGGCTGGAGAACGCGCTGAGGAAGAATCCCTATGTGGCTGATTTCTTCTCGGCGAGATTTTATCAGTTCCCGCAGCTGACTTTCGCTTCTGATCCCTGGAGGAAGACTGTTTTCCAAAATGATTTAAGGTTTTTGCGGCGCGCGGACGTGGTAGTCGCCATTCACGACTATGAGGGAAATTCTGTGGACAGCGGGACAGCTTTTGAGCTGGGTTATGCGTATGCATTGCAAAAGCCGATCATATTGATAAAAGAAACAGAAACCAGCATTCCGAACTTGATGCTGGTGGAAAGTCTGCATGCTTACCTGACTAAGGCAGATGAGATTGCCGGCTATGACTTTATCAATATGCCGGAAATTCCTTATAAAGGCCCGCTTATTTAAAGGCAATCATTATTTCTATATAAATCTATTGCCGGGCACAAGAATAAACACAGTTGTTGAATAATAAAGAGGCAAAGATTACAATAAAATAGGAAAATGATTCCTGATGATCATTTGAAATTTCAAAGCGGGATTGGCAGAAGTCTTAAGAAAGCAGAAAAAAATATTACATAATGAGCAGGGAGAGAAAAAAAGGTGGCAGATGAAACTTATAGGGTGCCTAAACTGCTGGGATATATTTCTTTTGCCGTCATATTCTTGATAAGCTTTGTCTCAGGGCTTTTTTATTTCCTCGTGCCAAGGGGATATACGACAAATATTTTAACTGAACTGATCAGCAGCGATCCAAAATTCCAGCGGGAAATGGCGGGGCAGGATGGAAGTGCAGCAGCCAGGGAGATAGCGGGCGGAACAATGCATTTTATCGAGGTTGTGCTCATCATCTTTCTCGTTTATTGGCTATTTATGCTGTTCCTGAACCTGGCAGGCATATTAACTCTTAAAAAAAATCCAAAAGCGGCAGCAGTCATTTTTATAATCATGGGGGTTCTGAATCTCCCCACTTTAATAATCCCGGGTCTCCTTTTAACATCCGGCATTTTGATCCTGACAGCCAATAAGAAAAAAGAACCTTCGTATCCGGATTACTAAAAAAGGGACAGAGCTCTGGAAATATCGAAAGGAAACTCAGATGTTTATCATTATCCCATTGGCTCTCGGCGTTCTATTAGAGTTCGCATTAGAGCCGGCTTTTAAAATTCGTCAAAAACTTTTCACCAGAATGGGCACAGTGGCAGCCGGATCATTGGCAATCATAGTCCCTTTTGCAATATGGCTGGTTCTCAATGAGCTTGTTCCCATAGAAGACGAGAGAATTTATACCTTTTCCTGCATCATGGTTACTGTATTCTTTATTTATGGAGGCGGGAAGAAGTACGCGAAAGCATAAAAATGAGAAACAATCTAATGTGACACTATTTTTTAAACGCCTAAGCTGTCCGCCGCTTTCTGATGATGAAAGCGGCGATTTTTATTTTTTTGACTTGTTGGGTACGCATTTAAAAACCTTAGAAGTATTCAACTTGGATAAACGGGCCAGTGTCCTGAGCTGGCTGGATAGGTGGATGGCTGGAAAGCTGAGTATTGAAGTCCATAAGGATTTTGATGTTTGCGCGCCGTTTTTTGGTGTTTGCTGCAGCTATTGGCGGGTCCGATATAGGCTGTAGGCTGCACTTGGGCAATCGTCTCTTTCCATTGGTTCTCATCTATGCAATAGGTGTTTGCCATAATATTGGCAGGTGTGAATTTCAGGATATCAGAACCCAGTATGACTTCAGGTGTCGGGGCGTTAAAAATGGCAAGAAGATGCGTGTTGTCCTGCAGGGCTACTTCATAATGCCACCAGCCTTGCGGAACATTGGCAACCTGTCCTGGTCCGATCGTATAATTTTGGATATTCTTTGTAAAAGGATTCAGCAGGGAAACGGCGGCTGCTCCGGATATGCAATAGACCAATTCAGCAGCATTCTGGTGATAATGGGGTTCTACAGCATTGCCTGTGCTTAGAAAAATATCGAGCAGGGAGATATTTTCAAGCGTATTCAACTGGGCAATTCCCAGAATGTTGATAAAGTTCCTGTTGTCTTTTTTCATAAGCGGGCTTTTATTCACATCAAAAGCATACGCAAGGGACGGGGAAGTATAATCGAGATAAGCGGTCATGATCAATTCTCCTAAAGTTTTTATTTCCATCAAACTATGCGGCAATGGGCTGATTGTGCCGGTGCCTTGTTGATGTAAGAATGTCGAATTGTATTGAAGTCTGCCGGAAAGGAAATATTCCCTGCTTGTTGAATATTAAAAAGGACAGAAGTTATAGGCAGCACGGAACATTCAAAAAGGGAGGCGAAAGCAATGAGCGGAAAGCTGGTTATGAGGGAAGAAGGCAACAACCTGATAATGGAGTGGGAATTTGATGCAACGAGGGAAGAAGTATTTAAAGCATTTTCAGATTCCAAAATGCTGGAAAGCTGGTGGGGGCCTGAGGGCTGGGAAACGAAGAATAAGAAATTTGAATTTGAACCCGGCGGGACCTGGCATTATGGCATGATCTGCAGAGACAAAAGCCAGGGCGAATTTTATGGGATGGAATCGTGGGGGCTTGCTGTCTATAAGGAAATCTCGGCACCTGAGAAAATTGTCTATACAGATGCATTCTCAGACGAAGAAGGCAATATAAATGAATCTTTGCCCAAAACATTAATAACGTCAGCCTTTAGTGAAGAAGAGGGGAAAACCAAGTATGTGTCCGTCACTGAATTTCCTTCCAAGTCAGCTATCAGGCAAATTATCGATATGGGGGCTGCAGAGGGATTTTCCTCCCAGCTGAAGAAGCTGGATGCACTTTTGGCAGCGAATAAATTATAAAAAAGAGCAAAGCCAAATCATTAATTTGGCTTTTTTTCATGAATGGCAACTTATAAAGAATCAAATTTCCTCCTTCTAATGTTTTCCGAGAAATAATTTTAGCAAAAAAAGCTAAAAATACAGGTTATACGAGCAGGGAGGAAATTGCATGGAACATAGCCGGCATAATACGAAAATGAATGCTGCTGAATATGCAGTGATATGGTCTCAATATATGAATGACAGTTTATCAAGCTGTGTGCTGCAGTATTTTCTGAAAGATGCTGTGGATGAAAATATCCGCGGAGTGTTTTCGTTCGCCCTTGAACTGTCAGAGAGGCATTTAGAAAAAATAAAACAGATTCTGAAAAGTGAGAATCAGCCTATACCGATAGGCTTTTCTGAAAAAGATGTAAAAATGGATGCACCGCGATTATTTACAGATGTGTTTAAAATCGTTTATCTGCATATTATGTCCCTGCATGGTCTGACAAGATATGCCGGGGCGACTTCAGTATGTTCACGGAAGGATATCAGGCAATATTTTGCGGGATGTACAACAGAGGCTTTGGAGCTGTATGACCGGACTACCGAAATCGCGCTGCAAAAGGGAATCATTGATAAAGCTCCAACTCTCAATAATAGACAGACAGCAGATTTTATCAAAAAGGGCTATTTGGCCGGCGGGATTGGGAAACGGAGACCGATCAACGCGATTGAAATCAGCGGTGTATTCCTCAATATGCAGAAAACAATGGTAAAGATGGTATTGGAACTGGGCTTTAGCCAAGTTTGCAAGACTAAAGAAATAAGTTCATACATGGAAAGAGCAAGAGAGCTATGTGTAAAGCATTTTGAAATCCTTGCAGCATTGCTGAAAGAAGAGAATCTGCATACTCCGAAAATCTTTGAATCAGAAGTGACGGATTCAACTATTTCTCCATTTTCAGATAAACTGATGCTTTTCCATATAACAGGCCTCCTGTCCGCAGCCCTCAGTTACTACAGCGAAGCAGCTGCTCTCTCCCAAAGAAGGGACATTATTACTGCTTATACCAGGATGAATGTGGAAATCGCTTTAATTGCCGAGGATGGCATGCAGCTTTTAATCAAAAAGGGCTGGTTTGAGGCACCTCCTGCAGCTGCTGATCATAAAGCTTTGGCTAAGGAGTAACCAGTCAGATTGCTGTATTCTGCTTTTTGTGCGGAGGTTTGAAAGTTGCCAGGGGGCTGGAAAAAATAATAGTAGCACCAGCTCCCAAGCCAAGAAACAGGTTGACTTTTTTAACTGTAAATATTAAAATTACAGTAGTGAATGCAAATCAGCTTATTTTTTTTGCAGGAACTGTAACTTTTTATTTTACACTTTAATGCTATCAATTATAAAGAAATCACTTAAAACTGAATCTTCATTAAAGGAGTGCATGATTAATGGTCAATCTGTATGTATCATCCAGCTGTACATCCTGCCGCAAAGCAAAAGCATGGCTTGAAGAGCATAATATCGAGTACAATGAGAGAAACATCATTAACGAACCGCTTACTGTTGAAGAAATCAAATCTATTCTCCGCATGACAGAAAACGGAACCGAAGAGATCATTTCAACAAAATCAAAAGCTTATCAGCAGCTGAATATGGAGTTTGATTCTCTTCCTCTTAAAGAACTGTATCAGTTGATTGCAGACAATCCGCAGATGCTGAGAAGGCCGATCATCCTTGATGAAAAAAGGCTGCAGGTGGGATATAATGATGAAGAAATCAGGAGCTTCCTCCCACGGAAGCTGCGTTCTTACTCTTTTATGAAAATGCAGCAAATGGCGAACTAATCTGCTGAAACAAACGAACAGCAGGAGGGCCGGGAACATTGCTTAGTTAGGAGGCTATTCATGAACAGCGATTTTACACTAGCCATTCACAGCTTAACCTATCTTGCCCTGCAGCTGGACCGGATGTCTACAAGCGAGGCCATTTCAAAGAGCGCCGGGGTCCATCCAGTACGGATCCGTAAAGTATTGAGCCTGCTAAAAAGGAATAACTTTATCAAGTCAAAGGAAGGGACCGGCGGCGGATTTATTTTTGCCAGGGAGCTGGATGAGGTCAATTTATGGGATATCTATAAAATTACCTCTGAGGGAGCATTGCAGCCAAAATGCCCGGAATCCAACGAGCAGTGCATAGTAGGGGCCAATATGCGGAATGTCCTCTTTAGCATCTTCATCGGAGCAGAAGAGCATCTTGGTGAATATTTGAAGAATTATACGATTAAGGACATTGTTGAACTGGTCAACCAGGACAGCAATTAAATATGAATGTATGTTTTACCAAGGGAAGGCCGGCTGTTGCAGCTGGCCTTTTTTATTTTAATAAGAAAGTATATTTTTTCACTATGGATATTGTCCAGCAGCATCTGCCTTATTGTGCCATCAGGAAGGGGAATTATAAAGACATTGCCACATAGAGTTTTACCGTTATTAGTCTGCATTCCTTTGTGAGTACGCTTTTTAATTAACTTGGAATAATTTGTTCCTTAACATCAAAACCTATGCATATATTTCGTTCAAGGCTGTGTTAAACAGAGTGTCACACGACAGAGCCTAAATTAACATGGAACACTGACAGAGCCAAATTTAAAGTAAAGGTGTGTAATTGATGGGTGAGAGACAGCGGGAGATGCTCAATGAAATAAGAGATAAAGCAGGTGCTCTTTCCAGTGAGCAGATTGATTATTGGAAAGAGTATTCGAGCTTTAATGATTGGGAGCTCTGGGCAGTAATTCTTATTCTTATTGTCCCGCTGATCCTTTTGTATTTTAAAATTGACCGAAGCAGAATATTGCTCCTTGGTTTTTACGGACTTAATTTTCACATTTGGTTTGCTTATACCAATTCAATCGGGATCAGGCTGGGGCTATGGGAGTATCCTTATGAACTGCTCCCCGTTCTCCCGAGTTTTGCCCTGGATGCTTCCTTTGTTCCTGTTATGTTTATCCTTCTTTACCAGTGGACTCTGAATAATCAAAAGAACTTCTATTTGTATTCTTTGCTTTTATCCGCTGTGTTTGCTTTTATCATAAAGCCTGTTTTGGTCAGCTTAGATTTTTTCACAATGTTCAAAGGCGTGAATTATTTCCACTTATTCTTATGTTATATTGCTTTTTTCCTCGTCTCTAAAATCATCACTAATATTTTCATCTCTATGCAGAAGAACCGGGCAGAAGTATAGCTCCCTTAAGATCAGAGGAAGGAGGCAGGGGAGTAGCCGCTTTCGTTATATAAGCGTATGCATATCAAGATAAGTAAATGAAAAGCAGAGGGATGTTCCTCTGCTTTTCTGGTTTCATTTCATATTCTGTCTGATTGCTATTTAGTATTGGTAAAGCCACCGTCAATACGGATCACTTCACCATTGATATATTCTGCTTTAGAAGTTAACAGGAAAGTGACAAGCTCTGCGACTTCTTCCGGTGTTCCTAAACGCTTTTGTGGGATACCGCCTGTGGCATTCGCTTTCATTTCAGGATTTGCGGCATAAAAATCTTTCACCATAGGAGTTTCGGTCGGCCCTGGAGCAATAGCGTTCACTCTTAAACCATCTTTTGCATACTCAGCAACTATGCTCTTCGTTAATCCGACGATCCCATGCTTGGTTGCGGAATATGTTACAACAGAATCCTGCCCGATCACACCCGCACTTGAGGCAGTATTAACGATTGACCCTCCGCCGTTTTTCAGCATCGCTTCAGCAACATAGCGGACGCCATACAGCGCTCCCATCAGATTGATGCCGACAATTTGCTCAATTTCCTCTACGTTTGTGTTAAGGAAGAATTGGCCGCTTCCGGAAATACCGGCATTATTGAAGAAATAATCTATCTTGCCGAATTCTTCAAGGGTCTTATCTACATAATTTTTAACTTCTTCTTTCCTGGAGACATCTGCTTTAATAAAGATTGCATTAGCACCCATCTTTTTAACCATCTCGACTGTTTCATTTCCGCCTTTTTCACTAATATCAACAACAGCTATATCAACACCTTCTTTTGCTAAACGAACCGCAGTGGATTGTCCTATTCCGCTCCCTGCACCTGTTATGATAGCTGCTTTATTGCTGCTCATGAATATTCCTCCTTGCTGAATGCAGTACTTTGACTTTTTTAGTGTACTCTCTATTTTTTCTCTTATTAAAAGCATTTAAACATGTCATCTGACTAACAGGTGCATGGTCTTTATTCTGCCAGATTAGAGGGCATAGCTTAACTTACAGGGTGCCCCCATAAGTCTTAAATACTGGATGGCAGACTGTTCGAGGAATATTTTTGAAAATATTGATTGATATTATAGTTATGGAGAACAGAATAATTAATTTGAGGCAGCCATCAAAAAATAATTGTTAAGCCACTCATAAGGATGATAAATGATGGAGAATAAACGAGTCGAAGAATTCGATAAAATTGTAGAGATGAATGAAAAAGGGCAGGATGCCCTCAATTCGTACTGGATGGATTATTCGCTGTATACATCTTTTGAATACTGGCTGATGGCGGCATTTTTCTTTGTTCCGCTAATTGTGCTGTATTTTAAAATAGATCGAAGCAAGATTTTTCTGCTTGGTTTTTACGGTTACAGCATTCATGTTTTTTTCAATTATACAGACTGGTACGGCAAAAACAGCGGCTTTTGGAATTACCCGTTTCCGCTGATTCCAGTGACGCCTGGAATATCCATTGATTCGAGCTTAATACCTGTCGTTTTTATGCTCGTCTATCAGTGGACTTTAAACAAAGGGAAGAACTATTATGTGTATACCATCCTCACAGCAGTATTTTTAGCATTTGTCTTTAAGCCATTTTTAATTGCAGTAGGCCTTTTTCGGATGTATGGAAACACTCATTATCTTCATTTGTTTGGAGGATATCTGATTGTTCTATTGACTGCAAAAGTTATTACAAGTGTTTTTTTGTGGATGGAAAAGCGGTACAAAAAAACGGGAAGAATGGAAAAAAGTAAAAGTCCTAGCCCATAATAGGGAGGAGACGATGAGTAATGCTGCTTATAATAAATTAGAAGAAAGCTCTGTTTCTGAAGGGAAGTTTCCAGATAAGAAAGGTTTTGCCGTTTTAGCCGGATGGAAAAAGAAGGGGGAGGGCAAATAAGAATCGGCCGAGCCCTCCGCCGGCCATGATCTTCAATATCGAGAAATTTAATTTAAAACCGTTTCAAGCGTTTCTAAATTACGCTCCATTATAGAGAAATAGTCTTCCTTCTTTTTAACATCTTCTTCGGTCACCGCTTCAAGATTATGAAGAGTCAAGCTTTCCGCACCGATTTCTTCCTGGATGACTTTTGCAACTCGAGATTCAACATTCTGTTCAAACAGGATATAATTCAGTTCATGCTCCCGCGATTCTTCTATGATCCTTGCAAGCTGCTGCTGGCTGGGCTCCTGTGTAGGAGATAGGCCTGCAATGGCGATTTGTTCAAGACCATACCTCTCCTGCCAGTAGCCATAAGCCGCATGGGATACAAGAATATATTTCGTGCTGCTTTCTGATATGGTTTGTTTAAAGTCTGCATCCAGTGAAGTAAGCTTTTCCTTCAAAGTGTTAAAGTTTTCTTCAAACTGTTCTTTTGCTTCGGGTTTTAATACAGCCATACTGTTTTTTATATTTTCTGCAAGTGTTACAGCCTTTGATGGATCAAGCCAAACATGGGGGTCATGATCGCCGTGATGGTGTCCGTCATCATGGGAGTGGCCCTCTTCAGAGTGGTCATGGTCTTCTCCTTCATGGGAGTGGCCCTCTTCGGAATGGTCGTGGTCTTCTCCTTCATGAGCGTGGCTCTCTTCAGAGTTGTCGTGGTCTTCTCCTTCATGAGAATGCCCTTCTTCAGAGAGGTCATGGTCTTCCTCTTCATGAGAGTGACCTTCTTCTTCATGACTATGCTCATCCGTTGTATTTAAAAGTTCGATTCCCTCAGCCGCTTTTACAATTTTAACTTTTTCGCCTTGAAGTGTTTTTTCAGCTTTTTCTGCAAAGCCTTCAACACCAGCTCCTGTATAGATGAACAGGTCGGCGTCAGCTATATTTGTCATCGTTTTAATATCCGGCTCATAAGAGTGTGCATCAATATTCGGGGGATAAATGCTCTCCACTTCAACTTCATTCCCGCCGATTTTTTTTGCGAAATCCTCAAGAGGGAAGATTGTGGTGTACACTTTAATTTTTTCTCCCGTAGTTTCCTCACCGGACTTTCCTTCATTATCTGCAGCTGAACAGGCGGCCAGGAAAGCAGAAGAGACAAGCATAGTGCCGAGCAGGACATTTTTCCATTTTTTCATTTCCATCTTTTTGTCTCCTATTCTCTAAAACTAGTATGTACTGTAAGTAGAAATCATTACGATTTACGTGGTAAAAAAATAGCTCCATAGAATTTTAAAGCGTAATGATTACTATTTGTATTCTAATGCAAGTATTTTAAAATTGCAAACAAACATTTTAAGATTATCAATAATTATGTTTGACCTTAAACTAACTTTAAGCTTTAGTATAAAGTATGGAAGAACTTTCCGTATTTTAAATGAAGGCTGTGTTAGTGTACCTTGTTGATTTTGGGTTCATTCGTGTGAAACTCTGTTTCACACGCATTTCAGCACAGCTGAAATGCAGCCAGATATTTATCCTGCCGCCAATAAAGCTCGCTTTCTTGGCGGCAGGATGAATATCTGGCTAAAATGATCCCAAAATCAACAACAATGTTTAACAAAGCCTAAATGAAAAGAGGTTCGCAATATGACATTTCGTTGGGATGGCGGCTTTATCATGGTTTCATGGGATGGATTCGAGGAGGGGGTGGAATGGTATACAAAGCATTTTGGCTGGAGCTGCCTGGATAAGGTCATTTCGCCGGTCGGCAAAAAAGCCTTTTTGAAGATGCCAAGACTAGGGGTTGTGACACTGAAATCTTTTGAAGGGAATTTCGAGCACTTTCAAAAGGGCAGCGCTATTGAAGGTCATGTGAGACTATGTTTTGAAATATTGGATATCGACAGGTCCCTTTCTTATTTTAAAAATGAGGGGATTGAAGTAACTCCGATAGCTGAGCTTCCTGGCGGCCATAAGAGTTATGATATTTTTGCATATGAAAATGCGAGAATCACAGCTGTGTATAACCCTGATGAAGCAGGTCATTTTCCGGATGCGAGAATCACGGGATTCGGTCCTGTTAATGCTAGAATAGGCGTGAGAAATCTGGATGAAGCAATCTCTTGGTATGAGGAGCACTTAGGACTTAAACTGGCTAAACGTTTTGGCAGCGAATTTGCTCATATGCAGGTGGAAGATGCTTACGATTGGATTCAGCATAAACAAGTATTCCATGACAGTGTATGGCTCGAAACGGCTGCTGGCGCTGCTTTCGAAAAAGGGAGTCCTTCAGCGAGGAATTATTTTGATCTTAGGCCTGATGAGTTTTATCAAACATATGAGCAGCTGTCTGAAAAAGGTTTAAGCCCATCCGAAATTGCAGGCAATCCAGCAGCAGGCTGGGGCGGTTTCCATTTCTATGACCCTTATGGGAACATGATCAATGTCTGGTCATATCCTTCATAAAAGAGAGCAGGAACTGCATTGGAAATGAATATACAGAAGTTTGCTGAGCGGACTGGGCTTCCTCCGAGTACTCTCCGATTTTATGACCGGAAAAAATTGATCCAGCCGGCAGGACGCAGTGAAAAAGGATATCGTATCTATACAGAAGAACAGATACACAAGGCAATGATCATCCATTCTCTCCGGCAGGCTGATATAAAAATAGAAGAAATACAATCCTATTTGGAGGCAGAAGAAGAAGAGAAGAAGACATGGATATCCGGATGGAAGCGGGAAATAGAGGAAAAGCTTGCGTCCATGAATATCGCGAAGCAATATTTGAGCTCCATGCATGCTGAAGAGCGGCATCTGCATCTCGTTAAGTGGGAGGGGGACAATTGCTTCATCTGGTTCAGGTGCACTGTTCCACGGGCTTTTCATCCTTTTCAAGAGAAAATGTCTGAAATAAGTGAAAGACTGAGGATATTGAGGATTGAGACAAAGCCAGGTGTGTTTGTAAGAACGTTAGAATCAAAGGGAGATACAATAACCGGGGAAGTGGGCTTCCTATTACATAATATACCCGGCAAAGAAATTGATTTTTTCGATGACTTATATACAGAGCGGTTCGGGCCAAGAATGTTTGCTGCAGTAGAGTGCAATGTGTACAATCCTTTCACCTGCTTCCACTATATGAGGCAGATCCACCGGTTCGGATTTAAAGCAGAGGGAATGAAACTGGAAAAATACGAATTTCCTGAGAGCCGGACGTTTAGTTACCTCATTCCGCTTGCTGGAAGCTGAAGGCATTTTTCTCAAATTCTAAAAAACCAACTGAAATTATCCTATAAAAATTACGACATAAATTTCATGCAGCCCGTATGTTTTCACAAGTCTTTTCCGTCTTACAAGTTAGATATAAAAAAGGGGGAGTTTTTGTGGAAAAACATAATGATTTGTCTTCTATCAGTAAAGAAATGGAGGAGCTTGCACCTTCTTTTGACTGCATTGTTCAGCCATACCGGGAACAGCTATGGCATTACTGCAGGAAGCTGACTGGTTCACCCTGGGACGCGGAAGATTTGCTGCAGGACACACTGTTAAAGGCGTTTTCTTCTTTATCAAGAATCGGGCAGACAATGAATGCAAAAAGCTACCTGTTCAGGATTGCGACGAATATTTGGATAGACCATTTCAGGAAAAAATCGCCTCAGCTGCTGGATATGGAGTCCGAAAAAATTCCGGATGGAGACCTCGTACCTTATTCAGAAGTGTTTGAAAGTGTAGAGATTCTGATTCATCAATTGCCTGCGAAGCAGGCAGCAGCCATTCTTTTAGCAGAGGTATTCCGTTTCACCATCCGGGAAACCGCTGAAATGATCGGTTCAACAGAAGGCGGTGTCCAGTCCTTGTTAAGCCGGGCGAGAGCTAATCTCAAAAAGCAGAAAGCAGTGGAGAATCTTCCTTTCCAAGAGGCAGTGCTGACGGATGAAAAAAAGCAAGTTATCCAGCAGTATATGGACTATTTTGTGAAAGGCGATTTTAAGTCTATCGGCGAGCTTTTAGGTAAATATGCAACAAATGAAGTGGTCGGGCAGTGCATGGATATCGGAAAAACACAGATAAGGAAGAACTCTATGGGCGACTGGGGCAGCAGTACAGCTGGACTCTCGGCAGAGCTTGCTTTCTTATGGGGACGGTATGCTGTCATCTATACAAGGGATGCAGGCTACGGCCCTGTATTATGGGACATAGCAACAGCGGAGATAGAGGATGGAAAGCTCATCCGGCATAAAAGCTATTATTTTTGCAGGGAGTTTCTGGAGGCTGCGGCGGCTGAACTTTCAATAAAGCTTGATACAGTGAAAGACCTGTTTGGACAGGAGTGGTAGGGGATTTAAGGTGAAGCCTTTTACATGTTGGTTTAGGCTCTTATCCTGTTTCACACGAACTCAGCACAGGCAATAAATCAGTTTCAAAAAAAAGCAATCAGCTGGCGAGCTGGTTGCTTTCTTCCCTTTACTGCTGCCCTGCACCATTCTTTACAGATTCAGCGATGCCAATAACACGTTTCGCCTGATATTTGATCGCTCCCTTATAAGCATCCTTATCGCCGACTATTTCATTGTTTTGGTCGACGGTGACACTTGCTCCGTAAGGATTTCCGCCTGCCGGGAATAATGACTGGTCAGAATAGCCGGGTGTTACGACGATGGCACCCCAGTGGTACATGGTTGTATAGAGGGAAAGGATGGTTGCCTCCTGCCCGCCGTGCGGATTTTGGGCTGAAGTCATGCCGCTGACAACCTTATTGACTGTTTTCCCTGCTCCCCAAATGCCGCCGGTTGTATCGAGGAACTGTTTCATCTGAGCTGCCATATTCCCGAAACGGGTCGGTGTACTGAAGATAATCGCATCCGCTTCAGCGATATCATCAGGTGTAACTACAGGAACATCCTTTGTTTCTTCCAAATGTGCTTTCCAAGCAGGAACGCCTTCGATTACGCTTTCAGGCGCAAGCTCCTGCACTTTGTAGATTTTGGCTTCAGCGCCTGCTTCCTTTGCGCCTTCGGCAGCCCACTGGGCCATCTGATAGTTGGTGCCTGTTGAGCTATAATAGACAATCGCAAGTTTAACTGACATATGAATATCCTCCATTCAAAGCAAATTATAATTTTCACCTTTCATTGTTTACCCTCTCAATGAGAGAATATACCTGCAATTTTCAATAGGTAAACTTAGGATTGCAGATGGCTTTTTTAGTTTCCTGGAGGAAGGTTTTTGAATAATGGCATACAGTATTTCATGTTTAGATGGTATAATTCGAATAATTAAACTATTCTGACGTCTGTATGTCTTGATCATTCCATCTAATACCAATAATCTGCAAATTAAGGCTATTAATGTATAAGTAGTGCCTGGTATAAAATAGCGGCGTCACAGAAATAAGGGGGTGCAGAAGCAATGAAGAAACCGGCGGTATTCCGGGTGCCAGAGTCCATTTTTTATGGGAGGGGTTCCTTTGAAGAAGTAGGATTGCAAGCGGCTTTTAGAGGGAAGAAGGCATTAATCATTAGCGATAAGATAATGGACCAGCTTGGATATATAAGCCAAGGCCAATCTTATCTTAATGATGCAGGTGTTCAAAATGCAGTCTATCTGGGTATTGCGTCTGAACCAACCGATAAATATGTGTCAGAAGCAATGGAGCTTTTTAAGTGTGAACAGTGCGACTTGGTGATTTCCATTGGGGGCGGCAGCTGTATCGATACCGCAAAAGCTATAGCAGTCCTGGCTGTAAATGGGGGCTTTATCGGCGATTATATGGGAGGAAAGAAACTGGCACAGCATCCGCCTGTCCCGCATATTGCCATTCCAACCACAGCCGGTACAGGTTCTGAAGCAACCGATGTAACCGTAATCACCAACACATCCAATAATGTTAAAATGATGATCAAGCAGCCTGCTTTCTTGCCGGATGCTGCGATCGTGAATCCTCTGCTGACAGTATCTACCCCAAAGAATATCACCGCGGCTACAGGGATTGATGCTCTAAGCCATGCTGTTGAAGCATACTAATCTAAAAAAGCACATCCCATGACAGACATGATGGCCATTTCAGCCATGAAACTCATTGCAGAGAATATTTTAACCGCTTACAATGATGGCGGAAATCTTGATGCACGAGAAAGGATGAGTCTTGGCTCACTGCAGGCGGGAATGGCTTTTTCGAATGCTTCAGTCTGCCTTGTCCACGGAATGAGCCGTCCGATCGGTGCTTTGTTCCATGTGCCTCATGGCATTTCAAATGCCATGCTTTTGCCTGCTGTATTGGAATTCAGCCAGGAAGCTTGTGTGGAACGGCTTGCTCATATAGGCCGGATATTTAGGCCGGATCTTGATAGCGGTGCCAATGCGGAGGCAGCCGAAACAGCTGTACAATCTGTAAAAGAATTATGCAGAAAATTAAATATACCCAACCTAAAAGAGTGGAGGATCGACGGGGAAGCCTTCAAGCAGGCAGTTGGAAAAATGGCAGCAGACGCTATTGAAAGCGGCAGCCCGGCCAATAATCCCAAAGTGCCCAGCCAGCTGGAACTGGAGGAACTCTATCATATTTGCTATGACTATGTTTTTTCCTCTGAAGCTGAGAAGGTGTAAATGCATACTGTCACTAATGTTGAAAGGAGCTTCTTTATGGCAGCGACATCCGTAAATGTTTTAAGGAACTTTATAAATGGCAAATGGGTGGATGCAAAAACAGAAAGGTTTGAAGCTGTTCCCAATCCTGCAACGGGGGAGGAACTGGCGCGCACACCGATTTCTTCCCGGGAAGATGTGGAAGATGCGGTACAGGCAGCCAGGGATGCCTATCAAACATGGAGCAAAACTCCGGTACCCAAAAGAGCAAGAATTCTATTCAAATATCAGCAGCTGTTGATAGACAATTGGGACGCACTTGCAAAGCTGATCACACAGGAAAACGGGAAAAATTATAAAGAAGCGTATGGCGAGGTACAGCGGGGGATTGAATGTGTGGAGTTTGCAGCAGGAGCTCCATCCCTAATGATGGGCAAGCAGCTGCCTGATATAGCGACAAATATTGAGTCCGGGATGTATCGCTATCCTGTTGGCGTCATCGGCGGCATCACACCATTCAATTTTCCTATGATGGTCCCTTGCTGGATGTTCCCGCTGGCAATCGCGTGCGGAAACACATTTGTACTGAAGCCTTCCGAAAGGACTCCGCTACTCGCAAACCGTTTGGCAGAGCTATTTGACGAAGCGGGCCTCCCGGGCGGCGTTTTCAATATTGTGCATGGAGCCCATGAGGTTGTTAACAGCCTTATTGAACACCAGGATGTTCCGGCCATATCATTTGTAGGCTCTCAGCCTGTTGCCGAGTACATATATAAATCTGCCTCTGCGAAGGGCAAGCGGGTCCAGGCGCTGGCTGGTGCAAAGAATCATTCGATTGTGATGCCGGATGCGGACCTTGACGGGGCAGTTAAAGAAATCATCGGTGCAGCTTACGGGTCTGCAGGTGAAAGATGCATGGCCTGCTCAGTTGTGGTTGCGGTGGACGGCATCGCTGACGAACTCGTGGCACAGCTGCAGGAGGAGGCAGACAGCCTGACAATGGGAAATGGATTGGATGAAGACATTTTCTTAGGACCTGTCATCCGCCAGGAAAATAAAGAGCGGACTCGAAACTACATTGAAATTGGCGAAAAAGAAGGAGCAGTCCTTGTCCGTGATGGCCGTAAGGACGAAGCACACCATGAAAATGGATACTTTATCGGGCCGACCATTTTTGACCATGTGGACCCATCCATGAAAATCTGGAAAGAAGAAATCTTTGCGCCGGTTCTCTCCATCGTCAGGGTAAAAAGCCTTGAGGAAGCGATTGAGCTGACCAATAAATCGGACTTTGGCAATGGTGCCTGCCTTTTCACCGACAGCGGAAGCAATGTCCGCTATTTCAGGGAAAATATTGAAGTTGGAATGCTCGGTGTCAATATCGGCGTACCTGCCCCTATGGCCTTTTTCCCATTCTCCGGGTGGAAGAACTCTTTCTATGGAGACCTTCATGCCAACGGCTCTGACGGAGTCGAGTTTTATACCAGAAGAAAGATGCTGACTGCCCGCTGGTAAATGGAATGATTGAAAAGACACCTGAAAGAGGGTGTCTTTTCTATTTCATAAGCTTGCCGGAAGTTGTCTGAAAGGAGACATAATGTCCTTTAAAGGGCAAAGCCTAGTTTTCTTCAATAACTCATGGAAATTAGATGCATACTTTCAGCAATCCAAACAACAATAAAAAGGCAAGTATTAAAAGTGCGGCTTGAAAATGATGTTATGGAGTGCTGAAGATGAGCTATAACGAATATTGGGACAAGATATTTCAGTTGGGCGAAGAGATGAATTCTCTGATTGATTCGTATTGGAAGAATTATTCCGGTCCAGGTACATGGCAATTCTGGGCAGTGGTATTTCTTCTGGTGCTGCCGCTTTTTATATTATATTTTACAGTTGACCGCAAAAGGATTTTTGAGGTGTTCTTTTTCGGCTTTGTCGTACATGCTCTGTGGACTTATACGGATATTGTGCTGGGCAATTACACCCTCCTTGTTCATACATACTATATACTTCCTGTTTTCCCGTATGCTTTTGATATTACGATGTCAGTACTCCCTGTCGGATACATGCTGATCTATCAGTACTGCACCAGCCGCGGCAAGAGTTTTATCCTGTATACTGTCATTCTCAGTGCAATATACTCCTTGGTATTTGCCTCAATAGAAAAGGCGCTTGGTATGTTAGAGCTGAATAAAGGAATGAATCTCTTTTATTTGTTTTTAATTGATTTAGCTATTGCCTTTGTTGCTTATATTGGTACCAGGCTGGTTCGGAATGCTCAAATCAGGGGAAATCTGGAATGAAAAAGAGGAAATGGCCAGCAGCCATTTCCTCTTCTTAATTGCTATTTTTCCCCATAATACTCGTCAATGGCTCTCAGCCAGTTTGTCCTGGCAACATGTGAGGCTTTTTCTGTGTTTTTCTCTTCAAAAGCTTTGATGATCTCTTCATGCTCATCGATCGAGCGGGACTTTAAAATAATCGTCTTATTATAATACAGCCGCATAACATGGGCCTGCAGAGAAGATACATAGCTGGTAATGTAAGGATTGTCGGCTTTCTCAATGATGAGGTTATGAAATTGCTCATCCTGTTTCAGTGCTGAAAAGGTATCGCCCTTTAAGAGTGAGTCCGCGAAAGAACGATTGATAAACCTCAGCTTTTCAACTGTGGCGCTGTCCATTGACGGAGCTGCAAGCTCTGCAGCCAGTGCCTGGAGAGACCCAAGCGGAGGCAATATTTTATTGATATCTTCCGGATTGATGGTTGTGACCTGAGTGCCGACGCCAGGGAACATTTCTACGAACCCCTGGACGCTGAGGAGCTGGAGCGCTTCCCTGATCGGTGTGCGGCTGACGCCGAGCGCTTTGGCAAGATCGGCATCATTTAATTTCTCCTGCGGCTTCAAGGTGCCGTCAATGATCCATTCCTGGATTTGCAGGAAGGCGCGGTCTTTGGCCGAAAGGCGTACAGGGGAGGCAAAATTGGCAGGGATGGGCATCTATCTTCACCTCTAGTATTTTCATAAATTAGTATATTTTTTACTGTATTATACATTTAGTATATAGACTACGATAGAAAAATTCAATATATTGCATAAACCGACAATTTTCTTTATGCGATATATTGCATACGGTCGGTTCCTGTGTTATCTTGGGTTATGCAATATATTACGTGATAATAAAATTGCTTTTTTCATTTTCAGAAATTTTAAAGTTGATAGATAATAAATCAGCCAGAATCTTTCACATAAAGGAGAATTAATTGGATGGGAACTAAAATACCGTTTTCTTATGTAGTCGCCGTAGGCTTTATGTTATTTGCACTTTTCTTTGGGGCAGGCAATCTCATTTTCCCAGCGATGCTCGGACAGTCTGCAGGTACCAGTATCTGGTCAGCCAATGCAGGCTTTATAGTCACTGGCGTCGGACTGCCGTTATTAGGGATATTGGCACTTGGCTTTTCTGGAAAAAGCGATCTGCAGTCGCTGGCAGGAAGGGTGCATCCAGCATTCAGCGCGGTGTTTACGATGCTTTTGTATTTGTCCATTGGGCCGCTTTTTGCCATTCCGAGGACAGCAACCGTTTCATTTGAAATGGGCGTAAAGCCGTTTTTAACCGGGCACAGCACAATCGGACTGATTGTTTTTTCTGTTCTGTTTTTTGCAGTAACAGGCTTCTTTTCTTTAAAGTCTTCCAAGATTGTTGATATTGTCGGTAAATACCTGACCCCGATCCTGCTGATTGTAGTAGGCATTTTGATCATTGCCGCTTTTTTCAATCCTATGGGTTCTTTCCAATCACCAGGTGAAAATTATTTAGCTAATACCTTTTTTAAAGGTTTCCAGGAAGGCTATCTGACTATGGATGCCCTGGCCGCGTTCGTATTTGGCATCATTGTTGTCGATGCAGTAAAAGAAAGAGGGGCCGCCTCCAGAAAAGAAATCATGGTTTCAATAGCTAAAGCAGGTCTTATTGCAGCAGCACTTCTTGCTGTTATCTATACCTCGCTGTCTTATATTGGCGCATCAAGCGTGGGTGAGCTTGGCAGGCTTGATAATGGCGGAGCCGTGTTATCCGGTGCATCTGAATATTATTTTGGTTCATTCGGCGCCCTGCTTTTAAGCATCATTGTTCTAGGGGCCTGCCTGACAACGAGCATCGGTCTCGTGACAGCTTGTTCATCTTATTTCCATAAAGTGTTTCCTTCGGTCTCTTACACAGTTTTTGTTGTTATTTTGTCTGTATTCAGCGCCGTCTTCTCCAATATCGGGCTCAGCCAGCTGATCAGCATTTCCGTCCCTGTTTTGACAGGAATCTATCCTTTAGCCATCTGCATGATGTTCCTTACCTTCCTGCATCCTCTTTTCAAAGGGAAAAAGGAAGTATACCAGGTAAGCATGCTGCTCACTTTCATCGTCAGCTTATTCGACGGATTAAAGGCTGCAGGCCTAAGCTTTGGACCGATTGAAGAGGTATTCAGCGCAATGCTGCCATTATATGAAGTCGGACTTGGTTGGATTATGCCGGCTGCAGCGGGTGCAGTGATCGGATATTTTGTGGCTGCCATTCGAAGCGGCGGTGTTTCGCAGGCTAAAGAAAGTCTTTGATAGAAAGAAAGACCTCCTTTGCGGGAGGTTTTTTGTTTCTGGGGGGTGTGGGTTGTGGAGAGCTATGGAATTAAGGTTGAGAGAAAAGCTGGAACCACTATTTCAGGAAGAAGGGAGAATAGTGGTTCTAGAGGAGAGAGCTGGAACCACTATTTCAGGAAGAAGGGAGAATAGTGGTTCTAGAGGCGATAGCTGGAACCACTATCTCAGGAAGAGGAGAGAATAGTGGTTTCAGAAACAGTGAACAGCAAAGTTCAAGCCCCGCAGCAGGGGGAAAAATCCAAAGTATGGTAAGGTAATAGTATGACAGAAAGAAGGAGTGAGGAATGTTGGTTAATGGGATACCTGAAGTGAAGCTTAATGACGGACTGTCCATTCCGGCGATTGGGCTGGGTACATATCAATTAAAAGGGAGTGCAGGCGTTGAGTCGATCCGCAAGGCGATTGATGAGGGAGGATACCGCCTGCTCGATTCTGCATATAACTATGAAAATGAGGGGACAGTCGGCGAAGCTGTAAAAAGAAGCTCTGTATCCAGGGAGGATTTGCTCATCACTTCGAAGCTCCCGGGGCGCTATCATGAATCAGCAAAAGGGATGATGGCGATTGAGGAATCTCTTTACAGAGCAGGCTTGGATTATTATGATATTTATTTGATCCACTGGCCAAACCCGAAGAAAGAATTGTATGTTGAAGCATGGCAAACATTAATAGAAGCTAAGAAAAAAGGGTATATCCGTTCAATCGGCGTCTGCAATTTCCTGCCGGAGCATCTGGACAGGCTGGAGAAGGAGACAGGGGTCAAGCCGAGCATGAACCAGGTCGAATTGCATCCTTATTTCAACCAGGAGGAACAGCGCGCCTACCATGAGAAGCACGGTATTCTGACAGAATCTTGGAGCCCGCTTGCCCGCGGCAGCGATCTTCTCGGAAATGAAGATATTCAAAAGATTGCTGAAAATCATGGGAAATCCATTGCGCAGGTGGTTCTCCGCTGGCACTATCAGCTTGGGGCTGTATCCATTCCTAAATCATCTTCAGCAGAAAGACAGAAAGAGAATATTTCCATCTTTGATTTTGAACTGGACGGACAGGATATGGCCGCCATTTCAAAATTAAGCCATCCCGGCGGCAGGCTGCATGACCAGGATCCGGCTGAATATGAGGAATTCTGATCAAAAATGAGCTGGCTTCAGCTCATTTTTTTTGCCTGAATTTTAGTATATTGGGGGGATTGCCTGCTCTCCATGTCGAAATAAGTTGTTAAAAGAAAGGGGCTGGCGGGATGCAGACTAATACGACGAGTAACAAGAGAATAGTTGAACTGGACGAAATCAACCTGATAGGCTTTCGTGTACTGTGTGAGGGAAGCCGATACATAGAGGAAATACCAAAGGCAGCTAAAAGGCTGCAGGAACGGGCTTCGGAAATCCACAATACGACGGGAAATGGACGGCAGATTGGGGCATTTATTGTTGATGCTTATTCTGAAGATAAAGATGGCTATTGGATCGGGATAGAAGCTGACCAAAACTATTCGGTACCGGAAGGAATGACGAGTCTAAGCGTCCCGCCTCAGCGGTATGCTGCCATCCTTCATCATGGTCCCAACAGCGAGATGCGAAAAAGCTATGAAAAGTTGCACACCTGGATTGAAGCAGAAGGGTTTGAAAGGGCCAATGACCGCTGGAATCTGGAAATTTATGATCAAAACAGCAACCCCGATAATCTTGAAAGTGTAAATGTGGAGCTTTTGGATTCTATTAAATAAAGGAAGCCTGGATTTTCTTCCAGGCAATCATGTCTATTTTTTAATTGGGCGCTGCAGGGTCAGGATTTCTTCTTCCATGGAAGCAAACTGCTGTTCCACAAGAATCTTGGCATCTGATACCGCGCTATTATAAAAATGCGGTGCAAGGGATTGTTTTACGAAATCGAGCACTCTTTCAGCCGCGAATTCTGAGATTTCTTCATCACGCTCCTGCAGGAAAAACTCCTGGATATCGGAAATCATGGTTTGCTGCTGTTCTTTTGTCAGCTTGATAAACATATAGACCACTCCTTAGGTTTTGCACCTACTATATTACGGAAACAGAGCAAATCCAAGACTGTTATTTTTCTTAAATATATGTACAGCAGGTGATTGGTGAAGAACTGCCTGGAATAGAATGATAGAGATGGCAAATAGAAGGGGGAGCAAGGCGATGAAATTTCTGCTGAGTGAAGCAATAGAAGTGCTGGAGCGGACACCCCAGGTGAGGGCAAGGGAGCTGGTTTCCACATGGGCGGTGCACGATCTCACCCATTTTTCACAGATCGCAAAGGTCATGGCTGAGAGATATCGGGAGGATGTTGGCCCTTGGTCAGAATATCTCGGTAATTTCAGCAAGTACCGAAATGCCATGTTAGGAGAAAAATAGTGAGAATCCGAAGAATGTTCTTTTCCTTAAGCATTTTATTTCTATTAACTGCGGCATATCCAGGCATCACTGGAGCGACCAAATGGGTGAGCAGCTTTGTTGTGTGGGAAGGCTATCAGTATACAGTTCAGGAAGAATATATAGAAGAACATGAAATTGAGTCAGAAATCGGGGAAGTAACAGCCTATTCTGACATGGAGCCTTTGGGAGGTAATTTTTCCAATAAGTTCCAGAAAGGAAGCAAATATTTTTCGATAAAAGGTGTCAGTACAGAAGAATCGATTGCGGTAGAAGCAGAAAGCGGGACGTATGTAAGAGCTGACAGGGGCAGAGAATATACATTTGCTAATGAGGAAAATGAATCTCGATGGCTGCTCATCCCAGGTCTTGCTGTTATTTTCTTACTGCTGATGGCGGCAACAGTTATAGCAGAAGCAAAGCTTAAGAAATGAGGAGGAGCCATGTCTAAATATATCAGCATCTTTTTTCTGGGAATCGGGTCCAGCATCATCCTGTTTTTTATCTTTGGGAGCCTTTTTGATGGCGGAGACCCGGCAGAAGTCGCTGCCATAACATTTGGCTGCATAAATATCATTCTGTTTTCATTTATCATTGCGTTTATGTATTATATTATCGATCTGATCAAAAAACTGAAATAGGCACCAGTGTATGGTGCCTATCATTCTGTCAGCTTAGATTCTTCTGCAGTTGCGGTTATTATTAGGGTCCCTGCCGCAATCGAAATTTTCCACGATGGTTTCGTTTACTGTCCTTTCAGTGACTGGAAAGTAATTCTCGTTGCGGATGATGGTGCGGTTGACATTCACGATTTCCGTCGGATGAATTCTTCTGATTGTTTGTGTGCGGGTATTGTTGCGGACAACCGTTTCCGTCGGGCTTACAATCGTTTTGTCAGCAGCAGCGCGTTCACGGCATCTTCTGCAATTGCATCTCATGATTACACCTCCCTCATCATGCCACTGCATTTATTTTATGATTGAGGGACGGAGCTTGTACTAGATGAAAGCATCATATTTAAGCGGAAGTTGAGGAGATGACAATTATATAATGATTAACGCCTTATTAAGAAGAATGGTCCAGGATGATGGAAACGAGCAGACCAAGGGAGGCGGCAAGCCCTGTAACAGGACCGCTGTCTTCATAGGCTTCAGGCATCATAGTGGAAGCGATCATGCTAATGATTCCCCCGCCGGCAAAAGAAGCGATTCCTGCCATCACTTCAGCAGGTGCCCCGTTGAGAAGGCTGTATCCTGAAAGGGATGCCATGGCAGAGATGGCGAGGACCGTGAACCAGAGCAGAAAAATTTTTGTGTTGGAATAGCCGCTTTTCTTCATGCCGGCTGTACTGGAAAGGCCTTCCGGAATATTGCTGATGAAGATGGCGACGACTAAAAGGAAGCTCACTGACTGCCCCTCGATCAAACTTGCTCCGATCATGATCGATTCAGGAATTGCATCAATGACGGTGCCGATGAAAATGGCCATTCCTCCGCTTCGTGCAGCCATATGGCTGGACCGTTTCCGTTTATCTGCACCTCTCCGGGAAACAATGCTGTCTAGGATGGTAAAAAGGAGGGCGCCCGAGAGAAATCCGATGCTTGTGGCTAGGATGCCGCCTTCAAGGACGGCATTTCCGATCAGTTCATATGATGCAGCACCGATCAGGACCCCCGTGCCGAATGCCATAATCAGCCCAATGAGTTTCTGAGGGATAGGCAGCAGCATCGATGCCAATGCCCCCAATAAGACTGCAGATCCTGAAATTCCTCCCCACAGCATTGCATTCCACATGCTGGCACCTCCTCATGATTGCGGCTTCTCTTAATTTATTTTTTTAGAGTGCACAATTGAAGGGGGAAACATGCTTATCAGTGCTTTATGAAAGTAATGTTAGTCTCCGGCCAGTTTCTTATGGTCAATCCTGAATTTTTGTACCGCTGTTAATAATGTCCAAATATCAGTATGAATAGTGGATGTTTCCGTGTCCAAGTCTAAAAGGATAAATGCCTTCTTTTCGTATGTTATGATGCTGTAGGGAATGTTCTGTTGGTTTGATAGAGTGAGGGAGATTTCGGTCTGCGGGTATTTTTCCAGGATTTTCAGCAGCTCTTTTAATTGATCTTCTTCCAAGCTCAGGACTCCTTCTTTTGGATATGGCATTCATAAAAGGATAACAGAGGTTTAGTGCGGCTTCCTGTTTGAATGTGCTGGAGATTGTTTTACTGATGCACTTTTCAGTATATTGTCTTAGGGCTTATACCATGCATCTTTATCATGACAGCCACATTTTCATTCGTCCTGAACTGGTGTCTTAAGTGGCCCGTTGTTAATGTTATGCAAAGAAAGGAGAGACACGTTGCCGCTCCAGTTCTTTGCCGTGATCAACCTCACATATTCGTTTTAGGATTTGTATTGAATTTTCCGTTTTTATTTTCCTTTTCTTGCCCATGCACCTGGTCTCCGCCATCGCCTTTTTCCTTTGCAATCTTTCCTCCCAGGCTTACATTTGGAAATTCCTTTTCTGCCATTCCAATCACCTCCATAACAGTAAATTACCCATCTGGAAGGATTTTATTTTATGCTTGATCACCTGGATTTGCTGCAGGCTGCAAGTCATTGACAAATAACGGTTTTTAATATCTAATAGTATTAGATAAAATAATAAAAGGTGCTGGTTATGGATTATAAAAATTTAGTGGATGAGTTTTTTAAGAATATAAGCAAATCGCCGAAGATGCCTTTCCAGAAGAAAATCAATGACCTTTCATACGGGGAAAGAAGTATATTGGGGTACCTGACCTTTATACATAATAACGTTACTTCAGGCGAACTGAGTGAAAAGCTGTGCCTTTCGACTCCGAGAGTTGCAGCCGCACTCAAAAATCTGGCAAAGAAGGAATATATCGAACGGAACAGGGATGAGAATGACAAACGCCTTGTAATTGTTTCGATAACGCCAATCGGCAGAACCTTTGTCATGGAAGAGCATGAAGAAGCAAAGAAAGTTGTTGAGCAGACCTTCAGGAAACTCGGGGAACATGATGCGAAAGAGTTTGTCCGCATTGTAAAACGCATTGAAGAAATCCATAAAGAAATGGAATGAATCATATCCGCTGAATGGTATTCATGCGTATATGATATCTAATACTGTTAGGTAAAGTGAAATCAGGGGGGGATTTGCCGGATGCTTGCTATGTTTAGGCATTTCAAAGGGAAAGATTGGCTGCTCGTTTTATGCAGCTTAGTATTTATCATTGTACAGGTATGGCTGGATCTGAAGCTGCCTGAATATTTACATGAAATCACCATGCTGGTGCAGACGGAAGGTAGCAGTATGGGAGATGTCCTCGTTCAGGGCGGATTTATGCTTTTATGTGCCATCGGCAGTATGGCGGCTGCCATGATTGTCGGCTTTTTTGCCGCGCAGGTTGCTGCCGGGTTCGCCGTCCGCCTGCGAGGGATGGTGTTTGAGAAAACAATGTCCTTTTCAATGGAGGAAATCAATGGATTTTCAACTCCAAGCCTCATCACCCGCTCCACAAATGACATTATGCAAATCCAGCTATTGATTGCTGTTGGGCTGCAGGCGATTGTAAAGGCGCCGATACTGGCTGTTTGGGCAATTTTAAAAATCATGGGCAAGAGCTGGCAGTGGACGGCAGCGACCGGTATTGCTGTTGCTGTCCTTATGGTGATGCTTGCTGTGATCATTGTGATTGCACTCCCTAAATTCAAAGTGATCCAGACTCTTACCGACAACCTGAATCGCGTAACCAGGGAAAACCTTACCGGAATCCGGGTTGTCAGGGCTTATAATGCTGAGGAATTCCAGGAAGATAAGTTTGATAAAGCAAACAGCGAGCTGACGAGGACAAATCTTTTTACAGGAAGGACCATGGCGATCATGATGCCGGTCATGACTCTCATCATGTCAGGTATCAATCTTGCCATTTACTGGATTGGAGCTTTTATTATCAATAATGCTGCAATGCCTGTCAAATTGACCCTTTTTTCAGACATGGTCGTTTTCTCTTCTTACAGCATGCAGGTCATAATGGCATTTATGATGCTGTCGATTATCTTTGTGATGCTGCCGCGTGCGACGGTATCCGCAAAAAGGATCAATGAGGTGCTGCAAACCGATTCCAAAATTCTTGACGGCAGCTTAAGCGGGAACAATGCAAAAGCTGCAGGGGAGATTGAATTCCGGAATGTCAGCTTTAAATACCCGGATGCTTCGGACTATATTCTCAAGGACATCAGCTTTTCTGCCCATAAAGGGGAAACTGTCGCTTTTATCGGATCAACAGGCAGCGGAAAAAGCACCCTGCTGAACCTGATTCCCCGCTTTTATGATGCAACAGAAGGCGAGGTACTGGTCGACGGCATCAATGTAAAAGAATACAGGCAGGAAGGTCTCCGCGACAAGCTGGGGTATGTATCCCAGAAGGCTGTACTGTTCAGCGGCACGGTAGCAGAGAATATAGCTTACGGTGCAGGGGGGGCGGAATCTGAAACTGCCGGGAAGGTTAAAAGGGCAGCAGAAATCGCACAGGCCTCGGAATTTGTTGAAAAGCTGGAAGAACAATTTAAAGGAGCGGTCTCACAGGGAGGAACCAATCTGTCCGGGGGACAGAAGCAAAGGCTCTCTATTGCCAGGGCCATTTATAAGGAGCCTGAAATTTATCTGTTTGATGATTCCTTCTCAGCACTTGATTTTAAAACGGACCGGCGTCTGCGCTCCCTCTTGAAAAAAGAAACCAGTGACAGCACAACCCTGATCGTTGCCCAGCGGATCGGAACCATCAAAGATGCAGACCGCATCGTAGTGCTCGACCAAGGGAAGGTAGCCGGCATCGGGACGCATGAAGAATTGCTGGACAGCTGCAGCGTATATCAGGAGATTGCCTATTCTCAGCTGTCAAAGGAGGAACTCGAAATTGGCTGATAAAAAATCTAACCGCAAAATTCAAAAGCAAAAAGGCGGGCCCGGTGCTTTGGGGCCAGAAGGCGGACAGAAGCCAAAGAATTTTAAGAAGACCATTAAAAAGCTGGTTTCCTATTGCAGAGCCTTTCTGCCATATATAGTGACAGCCCTTGTTCTGGCAATGGCCGCATCCATTTTCAGCATCGTCGGTCCAGACCTGTTGAGCAGGATCACCGACCTCATTGCTGAAGGAATGATGACGGAAATTAATTTGGACGAAGTCGTGAAGATAGCCTCTATCCTTGCTTTTTTATATGGGCTCGGCTTTCTTTTCAACTATATTCAAGGTTTTATCATGGCAACAGTCACCCAGCGGGTATCCAAGAACTTAAGGAGCGATTTATCATCCAAAATGAACCGGATGCCGCTGAAATACTTTGATTCAGGCAGCACCGGGGATGTGCTCAGCCGCGTGACAAATGACGTCGACCTGATCGGGCAGACGATGAATCAGAGCTTAAGCACATTGGTCTCGGCCATAACGATGTTCCTCGGAGCGCTCGTCATGATGTTCTATACAAACTGGATCATGGCTGTCTCTGCCATTCTCTCAACATTAATCGGCTTTGTATTTATGAGTTTCTTAATATCCAAGTCGCAGAAATACTTTGCCCAGCAGCAGGCAGAGCTGGGAAGGCTTAACGGGCATATTGAAGAAATATATTCAGGCCACAGCGTTGTAAAAGTATATAACGGAGAGCCAGAAGCAAAGGAAACTTTCCATAAAATCAATACAAGGCTATATGAAAGTGCCTGGAAGTCACAATTCCTTTCAGGGCTCATGATGCCGATCATGATGTTTGTAGGAAATTTAGGATATGTAGTTGTATGTGTTGTCGGTGCCATGTTAGCTGTAAATGGATCGATTACATTTGGTGTCATTGTCGCATTCATGATTTATATACGCTTGTTTACCCAGCCGCTTTCACAGCTGGCCCAGGCAGCGGCAAACCTGCAGTCGACCGCCGCTGCAAGTGAGCGGGTCTTTGAGTTTCTGGCCGAAGACGAACTGGAAAATGAAGGTGATAAGAAAATTGTTCTTACTGATGTCAAAGGGGAAGTTGAATTCAAAAACGTCCGGTTTGGCTACAGCGAAGATAAAATGATCATCCATGATTTTTCTGCTCTCGCAAAAGCAGGGCAGAAAGTGGCGATTGTCGGACCGACAGGAGCAGGAAAAACGACCATCATCAACCTTCTGATGCGCTTTTATGAAGTAAATGGGGGAGAAATCCTGATTGATGGTGTGCCGGCAAAAGAGTTGAGCCGTGAAAAACTGCGCAGCCTGTTCTGCATGGTGCTTCAGGATACATGGCTGTTTGAAGGGACGATCCGTGAAAACATCGTCTATTCCAGTAAAGGGGTAAGTGACCAGGAGGTAGTGGAAGCAGCGAAAGCCGTTGGCCTGCATCATTTTATCCAGACGCTTCCTATGGGATATGATACCATCCTCGATGATAAGGCAAATCTTTCAGCAGGACAGAAGCAGTTAATTACGATCGCACGGGCCATGGTAAAAGATGCGCCGCTCCTGATTCTGGATGAAGCGACAAGCTCTGTCGACACACGGACAGAAGTATTGATCCAGGAGGCGATGGATAAGCTGACAGCAGGCAAAACATCCTTCGTCATCGCCCACAGGCTGTCCACCATCAAAAATGCAGACCTGATTCTCGTCATGAAAGACGGAGACATCATTGAAAGCGGGAAACATGAGGAACTGCTGGGGCAGAATGGTTTTTATGCTGACTTGTATAATAGCCAATTTGAGGATGCTTCTTAAGAGTCTAGCAGGCCAGACTAAGACCCTCTGAATGCTGAAAAGTAAAACAGAGGGGTTCCAGCTGGCCGAACCAAAGCCCTCTGAATACTGAAAAAAGAAACAGAGGGTACTAGTCAGCCGAACTAAAACCGTCTGAACAGTGAAAAGAGAAACAGAGGGTTTTAGTCAGCTGAACTAAGATCGTCTAAACAGTGAAAAGAGAAACAGAGGGTACTAGTCTTGCGGACTAAGACCGTCTGAACAGTGAAAAGAGAAACAGAGGGTACTAGTCTTGCGGACTAAGACCCTCTGAACAGTGAAAAAAGAAACAGAGGGTACTAGTCTTGCGGACTAAGACCGTCTGAACAGTGAAAAAAGAAACAGAGGGCACTAGTCAGCCGAACTAAGACCGTCTGAACAGTGAAAAAAGAAACAGAGGGTACTAGTCTTGCGGACTAAGACCGTCTGAACAGTGAAAAAAGAAACAGAGGGTACTAGTCAGCGGAACTGAGACCCTCTGAATAGTGAAAAGAGAAACAGAGGGATCTAGTCAGCGAAACTGAGACCCTCTGAATACAGAAAAGTAAAACATAGGGTTCCAGCAAGGTGCTGTTCTAAGATTGTCTGAATAACGAGCGGCGGAACATAGGGCACCGGCAGAACAAGCAAAATCCTCTTAACACTCAGCTGATCTCCATTAGCGATAAACAAAATCAAAACACACCGATTCAGGCTGTCGACTAAAATGACAGCTTTTTTTGCTTTTTATAAAACCTTATTTCGGCCGGAAGATATCCTCCTAGCTCAAACAAAATATTCCTGTGGTTTACAAGCAAATTTAAAGGCAACACAAAATAAAGGAAATATTTTGAAAAACACGAAACCTATCTTAGCCCCCATTCGTAAATATAAGAAAACCACGCTGTAAAGGAGCTGCATATAATGGACAGATCTATCTTTTTATGGATTGCGGGCATTTACCTGCTGCTTTCATTTATTCTTGCTCCCGTTCAATATGGGTATATTAAAGAGCTGAAGAAAATGGATCAGAAACGGAAAGCAGAAGGAAAAGCCCAGGATGAGTTTTATGAGAGCATGTCCTTTGAAAATCAGCTGCTTCATTATAATGCTCAAGGGTTTCTATTTTGGGGAGCGAATCTGATAGCCTCATTATTTTACAGACTCAAAAACAGATAATAATGGAAAGGGCAGCCATTGCAGCGGCCCTTTTTTCCTGGAACAGAGCATTCCATAGACCCGGCAGCTCGCTTTGGGATATAATTCTATTATTCTGAAAAGACAGGAGAATACATATGCAAACTAAATCGCTTCAAGAGTCATACAGCCTGGCTAAATATCCGCTCGCCGGCCATGGCAAACGGAATGTAGAAGTATTGAAAAAGGCATTCGAACATATCAGCGGCAGCATAGAGAGTGAAATATACGGCAAGGGGAAGGTAATCGAGGACTTCCAGGATAAAATGGCAAAACTGCTCGGAAAGGAGGCTGCTGTTTTTTTCCCAAGCGGAACAATGGCACAGCAGATTGCTTTGCGCATCTGGTGTGACGAAAAGGGCGTTGCGAAGGTGGCTTACCATCCTTTAAGCCATCTTGAAATCCATGAAGAAGACGGGCTGAAAGAACTGCACCATATCGAAACAGTCCTGCTCGCAGACAAAACGAGGGTGATTGAACTTAATGATGTCACTGGCATGGAAGAGGATATTGCCTGCCTGCTGCTTGAATTGCCTCAGCGTGAGATCGGCGGACAGCTTCCTGATTACGAGACATTGGAAAAAATATCAGCTTATTGCCGTGAAAAAGGGATCAAACTGCAGCTCGACGGTGCCCGCTTACTGGAAGTGCTTCCGTTTTACAATAAAACAGCCGCAGAAGTGTGTTCACTGTTTGATAGTGTCTATATCTCACTCTACAAAGGAATCGGCGGGATTGCCGGTGCCATTCTTGCCGGAAGTAAAGAGTTCACGGAAAAATCAAAGGTCTGGAAACGCCGGCATGGAGGCGATTTGATCAGCCTATATCCTTACATACTTTCCGCAGATTATTATTTTGACAGGCGTTCAGGAAAAATGGCAGATTACTATCAGGAAGCGAAAGAGCTTGCAAATATGTTCAACAGCTGCGAAGGGATATCTACGTTGCCAGCTGTTCCTGTGTCTAATATGTTTCATGTATATTTCCGGCACCGGAAGGAAGAAATAGAGCCGATCCTGGTGGAAGTCCAGGAAGAAACAGGGGTAGGGTTTACCGGAAATTTAAGAGATAAAGAAGGCCAAGCATGCTATTTTGAGCTCAGCATTGGCGATCTATATGGAGAAGCATCAAAGGATCGGCTGGAGAAAGCATTCGAGCTTCTTAATGAAAAGATGGCAAAGATTTAAGGTGAGTGATTCAGCTTGCTGAAAGGAGCTTTTAGATGACCGAAGTACAGATTTGTCCGCAGTGCGGTTCAGAAGAAAGAGGAACCGGAGAATTTAAAGGCTATGGGTCTATTTTTAAGAAAAAAACCGTCCTGAAATATTCAGAGGTGGACGCCATTTTTTGTGGGAAATGCGGTTATATCCACTTTTTTAAAGTTAGGAATCCCGGGAAGTTACTTTAAATCGAGGAGAGATTATTTTTGGAACAGAGCGCTAAAGTGACTTTTTCAACAAGGATCGCCAAGATAGAAGATGCTAAGAGCCTTTCAGATTTGAGAGTGAAAATCGACGGCGAAACAGAGAACATGGACAGGGAGAGCGGCGAGAATTTTATCAATGAAGAAGGATTTAAGAATATCATTTTAAATGACAGCAAACAGAAGAACCATCTTTTTCTGGTGGCTGAAGCGGATGGCCAACTTGTCGGCTTTTCCCGCTGCGAAGGGTCCAATTTAAAAAGAACGGCCCATAAAGTGGAGTTCGGCGTATGCGTTCTTAAAGAATATTGGGGAAATGGAATCGGTAAGCGACTTCTGATTGATTCGATTCGATGGGCGGAAGACGCAGATATAAAAAAAATCACCCTGCAGGTGCTGGAAACGAATGAAAATGCCATCCGGCTTTATAAAAGGTATGGTTTTGAAATCGAAGGTGTATTGCGGAAGGATAAGCAGCTGTCTGATGGAAACTACTATAACACAATTGTGATGGGCAGAATCATCAACTAAAGTCGGCATGATGAAGAGTAAAAGTCTTATCACAACTCGCTGGGGGAGAAGAAGATGGATACCATCATTAGAAAAATGGAACAAAAAGATATTGAAGAGATACAAAAAGTCGCGAGAGCCAGCTGGCACAGCACCTATGAAGGCATCATCCCCCGGGAGGTGCAGAATCAATTCCTGGCTGAAGCTTACAGCAGCGAAAGGATGCAGCAGAGGCTTACTCACTCATACCTTTTTGTTGCAGAAGACGAAGGAAAGATTGCCGGGTTTGCCAACTTTACACCTGTCAACAAGGATGGCAAGGCAGAGCTGGCTGCTATCTATCTATATCCTGAAGCACAGGGCAAGGGTATTGGAAGTGCTCTTCTTGCTAAAGGGATTGAAGAACTGGCTGGTGTCAAAGAGATTTATATAAATGTAGAAAAAGAAAATGAAATTGGCAAAAACTTTTATAAAGCGAAAGGCTTCGAGCATATCAAAGAGTTCGAGGAGGAATTTGAGGGCCATAGGTTAATATCGATCCGAATGGTTTTGCGTTTGACTAATTAATGCTTTCAAGTCTCATCCTTTTAATCCTAAAAAACTTATAGAGGGAGGAGTCCATATGGATCGCTTCGATTTTAGCCTGGATAATAAGCTTGTCAGAGCCTGGCTGCTGATCATGCTGCCAGTTATAGCTGTGTCAGTTATATTGTATTGGTTCGTCCCGGCAGAATACTATTTGGTTCCCCACTTGCTGCTTATAGCAGCGACCTGCGGATTTTTTATATATTCTCAGCTTGTAAAAAAGAGAAAGTGATATTTGTATGTGGAATAGGTGCACGATAAAGGAAAGGACTGTGACCTTTTCCTTTTAAATATTTGGACCGGCTGCAGCTTAACTGGACAACAAAGGAGAATCTATGAAAACGTACATATACATGGTGAGGCATGGAGAGTCGCCCAAAAAAAATGAAAATGAAAGATCAAGAGGGCTGACTGAAAAGGGAAAAAGTGATGCTCTAAGGGTGTGTGAATGCCTAATTGATGAAGGAATTGAGGTGTTTGCATCAAGTCCATATCAGCGTTCTATCCAGACAGTGAAGGGGGCCGCAGCACAGCTTAATAAGGACATTTATATTTTTGAGGATTTGAAGGAAAGAGTATTCTTGCCGGAAGAAGCTATTATAAGTGGAGAGAAATTACTGCCGCTGCTGGAACGCTCTTTTTCCGACCCTGATTATGCTTTGCCTGGCGGGGAGTCGAACAGAGCTTGCCAAGATAGGTCTACAAGAGTATTGCTTGATATGATTAGAACAAATCAGGGCAGGAAAATTGCCATAGGTACGCATGGAGCGGTTATGACTCTAATGATGGGCTTTTTTTGTGATAGATACGGACTGGACTTTTTATTGAATTCTTCCAAGCCTGATATTTATAAATTAGAATTCGAAGCTTTCAAGCTGGCAGATGTAACAAGATTATGGCATTAATCTGCATCTCCGTACAGGCCTCCGCTAAAAAGCAGGAGGCCCGGCGCCTAGCTGCCGGCTGGCCAATGAATCTTTTAGTATTTCTTCGTACAGCGAATTCCAGCTCTTGTACCATAGAGAAGCTTTTTCAGGATCTATCAGCATCCTCTCTGCTGATTCAAAATTCCCTTCAAAAGGGTGCAGCTGCTCTATTTCCATTGTATAAATAGCCTGAAACCCGATTTTGGGATAAGGGCTTTGTTCGTTCCAAAGCGGATTTTCCTCATGACTGACGGTAATATACCCAAGAAGGGTACAATTCCCTTCTATATAGCCCTCTTCCCAGGCTTCCCGCCTGCAGCATTCTTCCGCTGTCTCATTTTCTTCCAGATGACCACCGGGAAAATCCCATCCCCGTTCATTCAGATTGACAAGCAATAATTGATCATTATAAAAGCAAAAGCTATGGATGCTCGTGATCCTGTCTAAGGCGGGCAATGAACTGCTTTTAGTCCAGGAAAGCTTGATTCTCGCATCTCCCCAATACACAAACACATCAGACATGAAAACACCTCCTTACTCTTCTATTTTATGATGGATATCTTTGGAAAACCAGTTCGGAATGTGTCAAATTTATATGTTTTTGAATAATAGGGTCAAAACAGCCACTCTGGTATATCTCCTTTTTGCAGACATGACAGGGTCCGGCCGCGCCCAGACCTTCACAAAACTTGTTGTAAATCCAAAGGATAAACAGAATTTATCAAACCTTCATCAGGTATCTTAGACTAGGCGAAAGGAGAGGCGGAAACTGCTTCTCTTTTTTTTGCAGAAAATTGAATCTTTCCTGCCAGTATTTCGTCTATTATACTGAATACATATACTTATTTGGAAGTTTGAGTGTAAATCTTTCCTGAAAAAAGGTTAGTCTTGTAATGAAGAATGGGGGAACAGGCTTATCAGGAACCCTAAATATTATCCCGCAGTCTTTTTTCTGATCTGGATGTTTTCTATCAGTCTATTTGATGTAATCCGGGGAGAAAGCATTGATTGGAAAAAGAAGGTAAGTATAGCATTATGTATTACTTGCGCCAGGCTATTTTTAACATGGGCATTTACAGATAAAAAGAGTGATTGTTAGGCAGAATGAGCATGAGTGCTACAGGTTTTCGAAAAAGTAATTCTGGTGGAAAAGGTGATTGAATTGAATACGATATTTAAAAATGTGATAGAAACTAAAGAAGAATTTGAAGAGTTCCGTTCTGTCGTCGGGTCTCCAAGTGAAAGGGCCTCAAGAAAAGTGATACCGCTAATCGACGAACATTGCCGGGAGTTCATCCGCATGTCACCGTTTCTGACGATGGCCACTTCCAATCGTGCCGGCGAATGTGATGTTTCCCCAAGGGGAGATATGCCGGGGTTTGTGTCCGTTTTGGATGAAAAACATTTATTTATCCCCGAAAGGCCAGGCAATAAAAGGCTGGACTCTGTCCAGAATATATTGGAAAATCCTCATGTTGGACTGATCTTTTTCATTCCAGGGCTGGGAGAGACCTTGAGGATCAACGGAAAAGCAAATATAGTCCGCGATCCTGAGCTTTTGGAAAGCAGTGCTGTAAACGGGAAGCTGCCTTTGTTCGGCATCGGGGTGCAAGTGAGAGAATGCTATACCCATTGCGCCAAAGCTTTTATCAGATCAGGGCTGTGGAAACCGGACACATGGGCAGAAAAAGAGGACCTTCCTTCTGCCGCTAAAATGCTCGTCGCTCATACAAAGATACAGAATGTTTCGGCTGAGCAGGTGGAAAGGGAGCTGCATGAAGGATATGTTAAGCGGCTTTATTGATTTAGGGAGATTTTTAACATGAGCATTGGAGCGGGCTTTACGCTGCTGTTCATAGCTGCTGGTCTCTTGATAGCAGGATGTTCTATTTTCAGCAAAAAAAAAAAGGCGGCTGCTGCAATATTGACTGGGGCCGCATTAATTCTTTGTATTTGTGTACTTTTGTTGACAGGGGTATATGATCCTTATAGCCAACATATTCGCTGGAAATGAAAGAAAAGTTGTGGATTATCTGGATGTGGGCTGCTTTGCAGCTCTTTTTTTTTGCTATTTTCGTAAAGATTGCTGCTTTTAAATATACATTTTACATTTTATGGTTTAACTTCATTGTTGGTTTGAGAGGCCAGCAAGCCTAAAAATAAGCGGAGAATTTCCGGTTAGACTGCTGAATATGGAACGGGTGGGTGTATATAAGCGGAAAATTTCCGGTTAAACGGAGCGGAGTTGCCCTTTTTCCTGTTTTTAGAGTCGATAGCCGGAATTTCTCCGTCTATTTGAGCTATTTTTATAGCTTTTTTGAAATTAGGGGGAATTTCTCCGCTTATTTTTCAACCTGTCATTGATTCCCCCATTCAGGTCAGGAACGGTCCGCTCTTTTATGGCCGGATGGGGAAGAAGCCGCCTCCTGAAGAGGTATTTTATCATGTCTTATAAGGATGACAAGATAGCAACGATCTATGCGAAAAGAACCTTTTTTTCAATTAAAGGGAACTTTCTGCAGCCTTCAATCCTCTAATTAGCAAAGAGACAGCAGGAAGGAGCCGGGGGAAGAGTGTGATTAAAGCGATAAAAGATTCAATTATGCTGAAAAAAATCAAGGAAAAAGATATCGATGCCGTCTTAAGCTGGTTTGAGTCCAGGAAATCCAAGTATTACAAAATTGGCTGGGCTTATTTGAAGAATCATCATGATGTGGAAGATGTATTCCATAATACAATTCTTAAAGTTCATGACCATATCGGTAAGCTGAAGAAGGACCGGTATTTTGAAACATGGGTCACAACGATTTTTATTAATGAGTGCCGGGAACTTTACCGAAAGAATAAGCGCAGGCAGCAGGAAGCAGTCATTGGGGAATATGAGGCCGGAAATCATCTTTCTCCAGAAACGTTTGATGTACTGGATGCACTGGGGCAGGTTGATGAAAAGTTCAGGGAGCCGATTTTGCTGAAATATATACAAGGATTTTCCCAGGAAGAAATCGCAGGAATTCTTGGTCTCCCGGTTGGTACTGTAAAAAGCCGTATTTACAGAGGATTGCTGATTCTTCGCAAAGAATATGGAGGTGGCGGCAGCCATGACATGCAGTGAAATACAAAACCTGATGCTGGATAGCCTGGAAGGAAGGCTTCAGCCTGAAGACGAGTCAAAATTGGCAGACCATTTTGCAGGTTGCAGAAAATGTGCAGATGAGTGGATGCAGATACAGAATATGAAAGCAGAATTGACCTCAATATCAGAAAAAATTGAAATGCCTGAAGGATTTATGATGAATGTAGGCAATAGGGTCAGAGAGACAAAGTCAAAAAAGAAGCAAACGAGAAATGCCAGCAGGATCGGCGGTGTGGCTGCTGCTGTCTGCTTAACCTTATTTGTCGGCACGGCAGCAGCAAATGGAGGATTCAGTACATTCAAAGACTGGTGGCAGAGCTTCAGTGCCGAGGAAAGCAAACAGGAGCAGCAATACATTCAGTCAGGTTTTGGCGAGAAGCTGGACCTGGAAGAGCACAGCAATGGAGTCAAAGTAAGAATTACCAGTGTGGCAGCCGATGACATCCAGACATTGATTTATTATGAAGTAGAAAATTTGGAGAATGCAGACCTTTTCATGCTTGATTATGACGGACTGGAAGTCGTGAATGCAGCTGAGTATTGGGGAAATAAGGATGAACCATCGTTCTCTCCTATACGAAGCCAAATCAACCTTTATTCCACTAAAGAAAAAACCTTCAGAGGAAAATTGTCAGTGGCACCAATGGATCAGCCATCCGGCACCATTGATCTGAAAATCCAGAGGCTTCAGAAATTCATTGAATCATCAGAAAAGGGACGGGCAGAAGAATTAGAACCTGAGACTTTAAAAGGGGAATGGTCATTTAAGATTCCGGTGGAAAAGCACCCTAGTATAGAATATCCTTTATCCGCCAAAACGGAAGCTGACGGGAATCCAATTGTCTTTGACAAGATCGTCATTGCACCGACAGCTACAATGCTTACCTACAGATACCAAAACACTCATAAAGATAAAAGTCTGGATTATATAGCAGTCAAGAGCATTGAAACAGAAAATGGCACCGTGCAAAATCAGCTGTTTGGTCAGGGCGGCGACTCATCAGGCGATGGATGGAATACAGTGACCGCTTCCTTTGATTCTATCTATGGAGAAAAGCCGAAACGTATATCCGTTCATTTAGGGGCTTTACAATATTCTATTGACAAACCGCAAACCGTTGAACTGGCAGGAAAAGAGCTTCCGATTGAGTTTGAATATAAAGGGAACATAATATCGATCGACAGCATCGAAACAGGCAAAACAACGACAATGGTCATGAATGAGGAGCTGCCGGAAAATCGCGCATACGAAAAACTGCGGTATACGATTTCGGCAATAGGCATGACTTCATCAGGAAGCAATTCAGAAGGGTATTTTATCGACAAAGATGGCCAAAGATACAGAACAGATGAATATTTTATGCGTACAGCTGAGCTCATCGAACCGAGACTGTATACAACCAGGCATAACATCAATCTAACTGGTGACGGAAGCAAGGAAGTGATTCCTGAGCGGCTGGAGATCGAGGGCTACAGCTATACTGAACTCAGCAGCAAAAAAATAACGATCGATTTGGATGGAAAAGCAGGGCACTGACCCTGTTTTTATTTTACAATTTATTACTTTTTAGAGGGTTTTTCAATTTGAAATCGAATTATGAAGAAAAGGAAACATCAAAGCACCAGCACAGGATTTGCAGTCAAAAGCACTGGCTTTGTTAAAAGCATATAATAGAAACGGAGATTACATGAACCTTATACAGAAATACATTGACCAGTTTAGCATAGATGCTTATCATATCAGCGATGTCCCAAATTCCTACAGTTCAACAGTATACAGGCTAACACTGAAGGAAGGACAGACAGTTTATCTGAAAATTCCCTATTCTAAGATAAAGCTGGAGAGGGAAATGGAAATGCTCCAATTATTGAGAGGGCATGTTCCAGTGCCTTCAGTCCTTGATTATTGGGAAGGAAATGAAGAATCTGCAGGCGCTCTGCTGCTCGAAGGAATTGCAGGTGAACCTTGCAGCGGGGGAGTTGACAGGGAGCTTGCCTTTCAAATCGGCCGGCATCATGCTATGCTGCATAATGCCCCGCTGCCCGGGGATTGTCCCGGCTTCGATCACATGGCATGGAGAGCGATGGTCAGGGAGAAGTTTGAAGACTTCACCCTGCATGCTTCCAAAGTCCTTCCTAAAGGTCTGCTTGAAAAGTCACAGAGGTATTTTTATAGTAGTCTTCAGGATCTTCCCGAACCTGATGGCCCATGCATCATCCACTTGGATTTCAGGCTGGGAAACATCCTGGTGAAAGATAATAAAGTTGCCGGAATCATTGATTTTGAAAGTGCCCGTCTCGGATCGCCTGAGATGGATTTTTCAAAAATTAACCGGGATGTTTGGGAACAGCATGAGGGTATAAAGGAAGCCTATGTTGAAGGCTATGAAAACATCAGGCCGATTATTGATCTGGACAGCATCCTTCCATTTTATAAGTTTTATGATGCTTTTTGTTCTGTCGGCTGGGGACAGCAGAGGGGAGCGGAGAAGCATAAAGAGTTTATGAGGGAGAATGAGCTGCTGCTTGCTTCGATGCTCTAGGGCTTTCCTTTTTGAAGTAAGTCGATTGATTCCCAAAAAGCCTGATCAATGGAGGTCTGATGATGTCTGCCAGTGGACGTCCTGTTTATTTTATCCGCTCATTTTTTTGTTTAACATTATTGGGGATCACCGGAATGTATCTCCTCATTAGACTGGCCATGATCTTTATGTCGGCTGCAGGCTTCGCTCTTATCGGACCAGAAGGGCAAGACCTGCAGATGGCAGCATTGGTTCCCGACTTCCTGATGGTCTTTGTGTTCACACTGGCTTCGGGAATATATTTTAAAAATAAAAAAATACCTGGGATGACCTCGGTGCTCCTGCTGCTCATCATTCTTGTATCCATCCTGCCAAGGCTTATGATTGCAGAAAACTATACGATAATTGAGAATACTGATTTTGCAATCACCGGATTTACCTATAAAATTCCGCAAAAAGATTATGATGGTGTGGCCATAAAGGTCTATAGCAGGGTTTTACCATATGTTTATCAGGAGGGAAAAGAATTTAGAGATGATTCAAAACTCGCTGAAAAGAGCCAGATGGAATTTATAAAGATGTCATATGAAGTGGGTGAGGGAAATACGCTGATAATCGGAGAGCTGAAAATACCGCTTGAATATTATGGAGAAGGAGGAAAATCATGATTTGGTTTCTGTTTATATTTATTTTCCTTGTCCTCGGATTTGCCTTTCTGATCGACTGGCGGAGGAAAAAAATCAATAATAATCCGCCCAATATCACCCAACCCCATGCCAAGCCAGGAGATGACTCGAATTATATGATGGGTGATAATAGGGATCATGGGGGCTCGAACTCATAAGAAACTGGCATATTCACCAGATGTCTTTTTCCTGCTTGCATCCGGAAAAGTGACAATAAGGAATTTTCGTGAGCATCAATTTGATGCTTTTTTTTATGCATTTTTTTTGGCAGCCAGCTTTTTGCAGCAGGGGTATTTACTCAATTTTTGTATTATGCTGCAACATGAGAAAGTTGTCCTATATCAATAATCCAATAGAAACATAATCTAATACTAAGGATTCAGTAACTCTGAAGACAAATTGGACAGGTTTAAGCAAAATTAAAAAACAAGAAACTTCCCAGGGAGGAAAAGTAATGTCAAACGAAGTTGTAAAAGCCAAAATCAAAATAGAGTTCTTAGAGGGAATCGAGCTGAACGAAAATTCATCTTATGAAGAGGTGCTGAGAGTTCTGACAGGTTCGTTGAATAATGAAGCAGTCGGGCAAGTCACTTTAAAGGTTGAGTTTGAAGATGGTTCTGAAACAGAATTTGAAAGAGCTGAGGATGAAGAAGCTGCTGGATTAACTGAAGAAGAAGAGGAAGAAGAAGAAGAAGAAGAAGAAGAAGAAGATGAAGAAGACGAAGAAGAAGATGAAGAAGACGAAGATGAAGAAGACGAAGACGAAGACGAAGAAGACGAAGAAGACGAAGATGAAGAAGACGATGAAGATGAAGAAGATGACGATGATGAAGATGAAGATGAAGAAGACGATGAAGATGAAGAAGATGACGATGATGAAGATGAAGATGAAGAAGATGAAGAAGATGACGATGACGATGAAGACGAAGATGATGAAGAAGATGAAGATGAAGATGACGATGACGATGAAGATGATGAAGACGAAGACGAAGACGAAGACGATGAAGAAGATGAAGATGACGGCTCACAATCTGCTGATGCAGGAGCCGCACTCGAAGGAAATGATACAGAGAAGACCCGGCTCAGAAGACGGGAATTTCTTAGGACATTCATACTCGACAGAATGGCACTTTAAGATAGGAAAATAGGTGTAAGAACCGGTCAATCCCGCAGACAGTTGCTGCAGGATCCGGTTTTTTTATGTGGCTTTTTTAATCCTCAAAAATTGCCTAAAAAAAAGCCGCCTTATATGGCGGCCAAACGGGGGGGAAGTGTAAAATCTTGTGTTTTTGATATTCGTCAATCATCTTAAGGGAAAGAAATAATAGGATTTTGCTTTCATACTTATTTACAAAACATTTTCAGTATTGTCCAAACAGTTTTTGCTTTTACTTCCGGTTAACTCTGCTTTCTTTTTTTGCTTGTTCTTCCATAAGCTGTTCAAGGGCTGTTGCTGCAGACTCCCTGAGCCATTCTTTGATAATCCCTTTTAGCTTCTCGTTTTTGGTTGTCTCTTTTGTTTTGTAGTGTTCAGAATTTACTTTACTGTCTCTTTTTTCAGCACTGGATTTAACCGAGGTGGGAGCTTTACTAATTGCAGCATCTGTATCCGATTCTGCATTGTTTTTCTTGTTGCTTCTGGTTTTCCTGGAGACTAACTCCTGATTCGACTTTTTCTTAGGTTCATTAAGAAGACTGAGAAGCCCTCCATAGCGGCTTTGGCTGGCGGAAGGTTTTTGTTCTTCTCGGGGGGGTGCCTGTTTAACTTTCTGTTTAGGTTGTGATGATTTTGTTTCAAGAGTCACTAGTGTTTCTTTTTTGCCTGCTTTAGCCATTTCGTTTATGGTGACAGCTGTTTCATTATTTTCCTTGAATGGGTCTGCAGGTTCATTAGCAGTGTCAATCAATGTTAAAGCTTCTTGAGGTTCATGATTCAGGGCACTTTCAGCAGCCATGCCGCTAGTTGTAAATATTGCCTGATTCCAGACGCCGAGCAGCTCAGAGGAGACCCTTGGCCATTCATATTGGGACACAGCCAATTCTCTTCCTTTAGCCCCCATTTTTTTCATCAAAGATTTGTTTGAAAGAATGTCAGAGATTCTCTCTGTAAAACAGTTTGGATCTTCAGGATTTTCAACAATCAGTCCGTTTTCTCCTGGCAATATAACTTCGGGATTTCCTCCCCTTGCGGTCGTGACTATAGGAAGGCCTGCAGCCATCGCTTCATAATGGACGCGTGCGAGCGGTTCCTGCCACTGTGACGTACATACAAACAGGTCTGCGGCTGCGAACCAATTATGAATTTCGCTCGGAGCGACGAAACCCGTAGTAACCACAGGTATCGGGAGTTTATTTGCCAGTGCCCTTACATATGCGACATAATCTGTGACATGATTTTGGCTGAACCAATTGCTGCCGACTATAACTAGGGCCAGATCCTTGAATTTTTCCGAAAGCTGAGGGAGTGCTCTGACCAGCCTGTCAACACCTTTGTTGTTGCTGAGCCGCCCGGCAAATAACAGCACGGTTTTATTTTCAAGACCATGTGCGCTTCTGATTTCGTTCCGGGTTTTCTGAATTTTTGGATGAGTCCCTGGCAGGAAACGCTGGGTGTCTACTCCTGAATAAATGGTCTTAAGCTTTGGGGCAGTTTGAGGATAAAGCTCCCTGATCACATTTCCGATATAATTGCTGACTGTAACAATACTTGAAATCTCTTCTAATGCTGCTGCAGCTTCTTCAGGATCAATTTTATCAGCACCGAACATATCATTGTGCATGCTCAAGGTGATTTTCGCCTTTGGAGCAGCCTGTCGGACGGGAAGGATTAGGCGGGGACGGTTGAAGACGTGGATCAGGTCAAATTGATTTTTTTCGATATAGCCGGCAACACCCTCGCGATAAAGGTCAAATAATTTGCCGGGAACACGCACATAGTGAATACCGTCCATTGTTTCCTGATCGGGAAGCGATACATCGCTGATTCCGAGGACGGTAATATCATGATGCTTTCCTATATGGGGAAGGACTCCGGAAATATAGGTTTGGATCGCCCCGCCCAGGACTGGAGGCACAGGAAGTTTCTCTGTACAGATCATTAAGATTTTCATGGTTATTGGGCTCCCTTCCAGTCATTTTGGATTTCCTCCAGCACAGGCCATTTCGTCTGGTCTGTGTCCAGGATTGTTTGGATTAGTTGTGTCGTTTGATCATTTAGAAAAATTTCAGGTTCATATACTGCTTCCTTCAAATTCTTGTAAAATTCATTTGGCATAGCAAGATCTATCAATAACAGGTCATACAGTTCAGGAGATATTGGATTTGCTTCGTGATAGGCTTTAATCATTTCCCTCACCCATGTAATATCCCATCTGTACAAATCTGCCATTGAACCTGTTATTAGCTTTCTTAAATCGCGGATTGGCAAATCATATGCAACTCCGTCAAGGTCAATAATCCACATCCCGCCAGAGCCCATTTGGCCATTAGACCAGCCGTAGTCCTGGTGCACAAGTCCCCAGAACTCATTTCCCTTTGATGCAAGATCGGCATAAGCTGACAATTTCAGTTTTTCTATTCCTTGCTTAGCTTGTTCTTCAAAATGGCCGACTACGTTTATTAAACTTTCGCTTGCCGGCATCTCTTTATATGCAGCCGCAATATTTCGGAGCCAGTCCATCTTGTTAAGCACCTTCTGATAGCTTTTCGGCCATTTTAAAATTCTTGAAGCAATTTCAGCAGATGGCGGGGGCGTATACCCTTTGCTTAAGCGGTGAAACTCGCCGAGCGCATAACAAAGCTGCTTAGCACCTTCCAAGTCCTTGGTAACCGGTGCCAGGGGCTCAATCCACTCAGCTGCGAACCAAAGCTTTCCTCCTGCTTCAACATAGTTAAGCCCGTCCATTGTTTTATAGATGGGCGGGACCCTGGCTTCCTGGACATCAACTAAGTACTCCTGGGCACCGAGGCTGAACAGGCTCCTCGTCGGCCTGCGGTGCAAAAGCTTTAAGCTTTTCGGGCCTGATACTGTTTCAAGCTTCCATATCGCTCCGCCTTTATCCGGCTTCGTTGTGACCACCGTCATGCTCTGAACAGAAAGGTCGTAGGATTTAAGAACCTCGGCAGCAAGCTCGTTTATATATTCTGGAACGAAAAATTCATGCATGGTTTCGGTGACTTCCCATGGAACAATTTCTATCCTTTCCATGCTATCCCTCCTTAAATTAATAAGTAGTTTCCCATAAGTTCAACAGCCAAGGAAGAGTCATTGTAGTAAAGAGTTCCACCTTAAAGCTCTTGTCCCGAATTTTTTCTTATTTTTTATAGAAAAAGCGGGGTCATTTGATGGGAGAGTACTTTTTACTAAATTATGATTTTAAAAGTTTTTTGTATAGGACAGCTCCCCCGCTTATCGAGAATAATCAGTAATATTTCGTCCCTCTGTGCTATCCCACATACGCATTGGTCCTTTTTGCCATAGAAATAGATAACAAGAGTTATGCAAGTCCTTAGAAAGGAGAGGAATAAGTGAAAATACGTAAAGCAATCATTCCTGCAGCAGGACTTGGAACGAGATTTCTCCCGGCAACGAAGGCATTGCCAAAGGAAATGCTCCCGATTGTGGACAAACCGGCTATCCAATATATTGTCGAAGAAGCAGTTTCATCGGGGATAGAGGATATTATTATCATAAGCGGACGGAGCAAGCGTTCTATCGAAGACCATTTTGATAAATCCTATGAGCTTGAAGAAACCCTTTATAAAAAAAATAAGCATAGCCTGTTAAGGGAAGTCCAGAAAATATCGCAGCTGGCAAATATTCATTATATCCGCCAAAAGGAGCCGAAGGGTCTCGGTGATGCCATCTATTGTGCCAGAAGCTTCGTCAACAACGAGCCTTTTGCTGTCTTGCTCGGTGATGACATTGTTAAGTCCAGTGTACCCTGTCTGCAGCAGCTAATCGGTGTATTCAGCCACTATCAGTGTTCTGTTGCCGGAGTCCAGCAGGTAGCAGAGGAAGAGGTTTCTAAATACGGTATCATCAAACCGAAAAACAGAAGCTTACAAGATGATGTTTTCAGTATCGAAGCATTAGTAGAAAAGCCGAAAAAGGAATTGGCTCCTTCCAGGATGGCTATCATGGGGCGATATATTTTAACACCGGGAATTTTCAGCATTCTTAAAGATCTGCCCCCGGGGTCTGGCGGGGAAATTCAGCTGACTGACGCCCTGAATATTTTAAACAAAACAGAAACAGTACTGGCCTTCGATTTTCAGGGGCAGCGTTATGATATCGGAACAAAGGCCGGGTTTATTCGGGCGACAATTGATTTTGCTTTAGACCGTGATGATCTCAAAGCTGAAATTTCAAGCTATCTAAGAAAACTTTCAGCAGAAGATAAATTACAATAGATCTGGGTTTCAAGTGGGTTTTTGACGGTTGCAGATTGGGACCGGCTGCCATACTTTATAGAAAATCGCCTTTCTGGAGGCGTACAGGCAGAAGTTGATTCGGGGTGAAGAGATGAATGTAGGAGTTATTGGAGCCGGTTATGTCGGAATTACCACAAGCGTGGCATTTGCCAAATACGGTCATAAAGTGCTTGTTATGGATCAGGATGAGTCAAAAATCAGCATGATGAAACAGAATAAACTTCCCTTTTTTGAAAAAGGGATAGAAAGTGAGTTTCAGCAGCTTTCATTAAATGGATACCTCCGTTTTACAAGCGATTTGAAAGAGTGTGTGACTGAGAGTGAATTTATTTTCATAGCAGTAGGCACACCTTCGTCCCATAATGGAAAAGCAGATTTATCCTATGTAGAAGCTGCTGCCAGATCGATTGGCCGCCTCTTAAATGATTATAAAGTCATTGTCATCAAAAGCACCGTTCCTGTCGGCACAGGAAACCATATCAAAAAAATAATTGAGAATGAACTTGCTGAAAGAAACAAAAACATTTCTTTTGATATTGTCTCGAATCCTGAGTTCTTGAGAGAAGGAAAGGCTTTAGAGGATGCCCTTCGTCCTGAAAGAATTGTTATAGGATGCGAAGCGGGCCCATGCCAAACGGCCATGGAAGGATTGTATAAGGATGTGCCGTCCATTCTATTATTTACATCAGTAAGAGACGCGGAGATGATTAAATATGCTTCAAATGCTTTCTTGGCGGCTAAAATATCCTTTATGAATGAACTGGCACGATTATGTGAAAAAACAGGAGTAAACATTAATGAAGTCGCAAAAGGCATGGGCCTGGACAGCCGGATTGGCCCTCAGTTTCTTAGAGCCGGTATAGGGTATGGCGGTTCCTGTTTTCCTAAGGACTTAAAGGCGCTGCTCGCCATTGCCTCAGAAAAGAAAATCCCCATGAACATACTCACCGCTGTTTCAAACGTTAACGAAACCCAAGCTGATTGGTTTATGGAGAAAGTAACAGACGCTCTAGGGTCTTTGAGCGGGAAAAAAATCGCCTTGCTTGGACTTACCTTTAAACCTCAAACAGATGATATCAGGGAAGCATCCTCACTCAGAATCATTGATTTCCTCTTGAGAAAAAAAGCCATCCTAACAGCTTTTGATCCTAAAGGAACTGAAAATATGAAAAAAATATATCCGGCGATCTCCTACACAGCTTCCCCTTTAGAAGCAGTTACGGAGGCCGAAGCCATTTTAGTTGTTACAGAGTGGGAAGAAATAGTAGAAATGGATTGGAAAGAAGCAAAAGTGCTCGCGTCAGGAAATCATTTATTCGATGGACGCAATGCACTGGACCCTTCAGCAATGACAAAAATGGGTTTTATATATCAGGGGGTCGGCATAAGTTCATTTTAAACCTAGAAGGAAAGGAGCTTAATGGATGCACCATAAGAAGAATCCTGTTTTTATTACCGGGTGTGCGGGATTTATCGGCTTTCACTTATCTAAGAAGCTGCTTGAAGAAGGTCTCCACGTACTGGGATTGGATAATATCAATGACTATTATGACCAGGACCTGAAGCAGGCAAGGCTTGAACAATTAATGAACTTTTCCGGTTTTTCTTTCATAAAAGGATCCCTTGATGACCATCAGCTCCTTGACTCCCTCTTCAGCCAGCATAAGCCCCGAATTGTTGTAAACCTGGCAGCCCAGGCTGGTGTCCGCTACAGCCTGCAAAATCCGCATGCGTATATCCAATCCAATGTGGCAGGTTTTATGAATGTATTGGAATGCTGCCGTCTATATAATATTGAACACCTTCTCTATGCTTCGTCCAGTTCTGTTTACGGCAACAGTAAAACCATCCCCTTTGCTGTGGAAGATCGTACCGATGAGCCAGTCAGTTTATATGCAGCAACGAAAAAAGCTAATGAGCTGATGGCATACACATACAGCCATTTATATAATCTCCCTGCAACCGGCCTCAGGTTTTTTACTGTTTATGGACCATGGGGCAGGCCTGATATGGCGTATTTCAGTTTTGCAGAAGCGATCATGAAAAATGAACCTATTGAAGTTTATAATTATGGAAATATGAAAAGAGACTTTACGTATGTGGATGATGTAACAGAATCAATCTGGAGGTTAATGGAGAATGGACCTGAGAAGACTAGGCCATACAGACTCTATAATATCGGCAACAGCCAGCCTGTGCGGCTGGATGATTTCATCAGTGTCCTGGAAGAAAAACTGGGCATGCCGGCAATAAAAATCTTAAAGCCGATGCAGCCGGGAGACGTGCTAGAAACCTTTGCCAAAGTTGATGATCTGGAGAAGCTGATTGACTACAAGCCTGGAACAGCCATTGAGGAAGGGCTGGAGAAGTTTGCCGATTGGTATAAGGAATATTATCAGGTTGAGCCGGATGCAAAGAACCCCTGATTTTGATATCCGGGGTTCTTTTGCAGGCCGCAGCCATTATTAAAAAAAGCTGATTTACTTAAGGATGCCATATTTTTTCAAGGCATACCCGATTCCATCCTCACTGGATTTCAGGGTCACAAAGTCAGCAATTTCTTTCAGTCTGTCCGTTCCATTGCCCATAGCAATGCCAAGTCCGGCCAGTTCAAGCATATCAATATCATTGTTCCCATCCCCAAATGCAATCATCTCTGATGGCTCAAGCTCAAAGAATTCCAGCACTTTCATAATGGCCAAAGACTTGGATATTTCCTCTTGGAGCACATTTGCTATAAACGGATGCCATCTTTGAAAAAACAGATGGGGGAAAGCGTGGATGTATTTTTCCATCATTTTCTCATTTGCGTACAGACACATCAGAAAAACTTCCTGTTCATGGATATCAGAGTAAAATGGCGGGTAATCGGTGAAGGCCAGGGTTTCCTTCAATATCTGCAGAATTTCTTCACTCTGAACGCCGTTTGTGCTGAATTCTTCTGTGAAAAAGGATAAACCATGATTTTCAGCCTGAGAAAAGGCTGCTACATCACGGATAACCTGCTGATCAAGCGTGACTTTATGGATGACCTGATCCAGGTGCTTTACATAACCGCCGTTTGCAGTCACAAATGTATCTATGCCAAGCTCCTCAAGCTCCCTGCACAAAGAAAGGGGCCTGCCGGTAGCAGCAGCGACCCTTATTCCCTGCTTTTTGAGCCTGAGGATAACTTCCTTCGTCTGTTCTGATATGCTGCCATCTTCATGATGAGTAATTGTCCCATCCACATCAAAAAATACAATTTTATAACTCATAAGAACCTCCGCGCGATAATAGATATCAGTCTATAAGTTTATACATATGGACATTAGCATTGTCTAAGTTCATTAAAGAGCTGCGTAAAGAACATTTTAACATTTTTAAAAAATTATGTTATTATTTGGCCATTGTTCTATCACACAAAAGAGGAATTGTCCGCTGCTGTAAAACGAATCGAAAAGAAAAAATGATTTTGTCAGAGTATTTCGTCTGTTATGAAACTAAAACCCAGCCAGCATCGTATTACAGATAAGAGAAAGGGGGAAGCGGTTTGATATATATTTTGATTGGCATTTTAATATCCATCCTTGGTGTAACAGCTTCGCTATTATTTGGGATCTTGGAATATGCCCATTTGGTGACCGGGGCCATTGGCCTGCTGTTCTGGGGAACTTCCGTCCTTATTTCAGGCATCATTATGGGACCTCATCGGTTTAAAGCCGATTTGCATGTGGAAGAACCGCCAGAGCAGAGAAAAAAGCGCAGAAGAACAGCGGCTGCCTCTATTTTAATAGGACTCCCGAATATTGCTGCAGCACTTCTTCTTTATATGGCCAGATGAAAAGGACCTGTGGAGAAGGTCCTTTTCACTTTTCTGGATGATTAAATTTCATTTCCTCGCAGTTCCTCTGGTTATCTCTGCCCATTCTTCTCTACATAATCCAGTATCCGTTCAAGCTGTCCGTCCTGTCCAGAGATGATATCTTTCCTGGTCTTTTCTATTTTTACATTTGGTTCAACGTATGGGAGGCGTCTTTTAAGTATTTAACAAATAGAGAAATATCTGTAAAATTAGTAAATGACATTCAGAGGGGGGAACTACATGTTTAAGGAGCTTGAGACAGAGAGATTAACGCTAAGGGAGATTGTGATGGAGGATGCTGCAAGCCTGTTTGGGTATTTTTCGAGAAGTGATGTTGTACGCCATTACGGACAGGATGCTTTACAGCGGGTAGAACAGGCGGAAGAAATGATTCGTTTTTTCCAAAAGATCTTCAGCGAAAAAAGAGGAGTCCGGTGGGGAATCGAAGTAAAAGAAACTAATCAGCTGATAGGCACCATCGGATTTAACTCTTGGCTTCCCAAGCACCATCGCGCTGAAATAGGCTATGAGCTCCATCCTGGCTTTTGGGGGAAAGGATATGCTTCAGAGGCGGCAGAAATGGTCATTGCTTATGGTTTTGAAGAAATGGATCTGTCCAGGATCGGAGCAGTCGTTTTTCTTGAGAACGAAGCATCAAATAAGCTCCTTTGCAGGCTGGGTTTTGAGAAGGAAGGTGTGCTGAGGGACTATATGTATCAGGATGGAAAGCCAAATGATACATATCTATATTCTCTTTTAAAAGAAAAGCGGTAATCATAAAAGAGAAGTATATACGAAGATAGAAAATTCTGCTATTATGAAGGTTCCCAGTAAATAACTGGACCATTTTGTTAGAGGAGGCGTTCATTATGCAAACAACCGCAAGAAGACAGCATAACAGCACAGAGGGGATTACGGCTTCTTAACATAATAGTCCAGCGTATCCCCTAAGGATGAAAGGGGAAAATAATGATTACATTAGAAGAAATCAATGAAGAAAATTGGTATGATTGCTGCCAGCTGAAGGTAGCCAGTGACCAGGAGGCTTATATAGAGTCTAATGCAGTATCGATCCTGCAGTCTCATTTTGAACAGACCTTAAGAGCTTATGCCATCTTTTATAATGGAAAAATGGCAGGCTTATTGATGTACAATACGGTTCCGGAAGAAATGGATTCTTTCTGGATATATAGAATTATGATTGATTCCAGTTTGCAAGGGCAAGGAATAGGCAAAGCAGCCACGCTTCTGATGATTGAGAAAATAGCACAGCTGCCAGATGCCCAAAGCATAGCTGTCGGCTATCATCCTGACAATCTGGCTGCACATAACTTGTATGCAAGCCTTGGTTTTATTGATAAAGGAGACAGATTTGGCAGGGAGATGGCTGTTGTAAAAGAACTTTAAGAAAGGAGCCCTTTATGGGCTTCCTTTTTTTGTCGGGAGGAAAAAAAAAACAAGTGTTGAACAGAAGGAAGGGTTCCAAAAGATTAAGATCCAATCCACTTTTACCAATCAAGACGGCAAGGAAGTGCTGCTCGCTGCAAGTCATGGAATTATTCGCGAGGGATAGCCATAATGATTTAGCCTTCTATCATGGCAAGATAGGGTATTTCTTTGCCTTCTACAATAGCGATCATAATAGGTGTGTCTGTTTCATATATTTTTGTCCCGGCCGGCAGTTTATTGGCCGTCCCGTTTTTGAAGCCAAAAGGCCGGTCTGATTGACTGGTGATTTCACCTGCTTCTTCTTCTAGTGAATATGTCAGTTCGGCGACCCAATCGAGATCTTCGGCATTGGAGTAAACAATATCTTCAAATAAAAAAATATCAGCTTCATCTTCCTTGAGAAAGTCTTTTGGCTGGGGATTTCCATTATTTGCGCAGGCTGCGAGCAGGAGAACAAGAAACATAATCAATCCAGGTAAAATGTTTTTCATAAAGTTAGCTCCCTTGTTATTTTTTCACAGCTAAGTTTAAAAAAGGGTGAAATTTCTGTTAAGCTTAATCATTATAGAAATCTTGCAAGGAGTGCCTGGATGTGAAAAAAAGAAATCCTTTGCTGCTATTATATATGCTGGCTGCTATTCTGGCAGGCTGTTCAGCTGAACAAGTTTTGTCAGTCGGGAAACCTTTCATTGAAAATGGAGTCGAAGGGGTGCGCTTTAATACTGATATAAAAGATAAAGAGCAAATCCAGCAGCTCCGTTCTTTGAATGACGAATTGACAGAGGAAAAGTCACCTGGAGATCCGCAAAGAGCAGCAGATACGGCTTTTGTTATAAAGCGACCAAAAGAGGGTGTTGCTGAGATATTTGCTTATATATGGTACAAAGAGGACGATACAGCGATCCTTAAAGAAGGAGAACATTTTTTTCTTGCCGATAAAGAGCAGACTGGAAAATTGAAGAAACTGCTGGGTCAGCAATAAGTATATACTTCCCTTTATAAATAAAATAACTGTCAGGCTGATCATGATGACAGAAAGAAAACAGCGGAACTAGGTAAAAATTGTGTTTGCAACCGCTGGTTTTAATTAGCCCTTATCAGAAATTTTTTCGGCTGCAATTTTCATAAGCAAATTTTTGCTGTTTTCTCCGATGGAACCTTTCTTGCGTCTTCGATTTACCATTGTTTTATCTCCTGCAAATTATATTATTTATAATATACCGGAATAGTCAATATATTATGAAAGATTACCCAACACTCAAAGAATAAATTTACATGGCAGTGTAACAATAAACAAAAGGGGTGACGACTATGAAAACAAAGGATAATTTTCTCGAAGGGGCCAAGGTTACGAATGACGGCCAGACCTTTGGCTCGAATAATAGTAAAGGCATTAAAGCAACAGGAGATTCACCAAATGATAATGTAAAGAAAAAGTAAACGAGAAAGCCGGGAACAGGTGTCCCGGCTTTTCGTTTTCATCAAGCATTAGTATATTCATCTAACCAAAAAATGTGCATAAAGCTGCATTATGTTTGTCCAAGCCTTTCAGTCCTGCCTGCCATAGTATATTGAGAATACTATCAAAGGAGTGATGAAAATTGAAAAGCCACGAAAATTGTTCTCCTGGCTTGGACATAGATATCATAGAACAGTTCACTTTTTTTGCAAGTGATAAAACCCTTGGGCGATTGCTTGAAAAATTAGCGGATAGATCCATCAATATTGCGGCCATCATGCTCACTAAAGATAAAAGCCTAAAAAATTTTGTCAGGTTTGTGCCTGGCGGCACGAACAGCCAAACAAAAGAAACACTGCGCTCTGTAAGGAAGATCCTTAATAGCCTTCATATCTATTTTAAGCAAGAAGCGGTTATCGCTATTACCAATATTCCAGCAGGAGTGCCGGGTACCTTAAACGAAATATATGGCACCCTTTGGTGCCGAACAGAGGTAAAAGCCTTATACAACGGAGAAAATGATTCTCTCTACATTACAGTATCCAATTTGAGAAAAGCACTTGAGGCCCTGTCCCAAAAGCATATCCGGCGCTGCAGTACGGAGTGCACCTGCTTTGAATGAGTGGGTATGCTTGCTGAAGTTTTTCCTTGCTTTGATGTATAAGTATTTTTAAATACATTGAAATACCAATATTGTGTAGTTAACCTCTCAAAAACCTATAATTAAATGAACTTTGTAAAAAAGAAAGGAAATGTGTGAGAGTACCTATATAAACGTGTGACCTTGGATCCCGCCGTTAATCAGGCGGGATTCTTAGTGATAAAAAGCCGGTGATTCTACAAATATACATATATTAACAAGCGTTCAACTGCTTCTTCAAATTTTTATTCTAGTTTATCAGCGGCAGAAAGGGGAAATGAATACTACGGATACATAGTGAAGAGCTGCACAATATAAAAAGCATGCTTTTTTATGTATTGAGACTATTATTCACAAAAAAGGAGTGCTGGAGAATGTCAAACCCTGAAAATCCGCTGAAGCAATATTTTAATGGAGATTTCCCGAAGCAGTATCAGGAGCCGCCAGGGGTCCAGAATGAGATGAAGGATCCCCAGCCTGATTGCGGTGAGAAAAGCTATAAAGGAACTGGGCGTTTGAAGGGGAGGAAAGCGCTGGTGACCGGCGGTGATTCCGGGATTGGCCGTGCTGCAGCCATTGCATACGCACGGGAAGGCGCCGATGTTGCAATCAACTACCTTCCTGAAGAACAGAAGGATGCAGAAGAGGTCAAAGAGCTGATTGAAGCGGAAGGCCGCAAAGCTGTCCTGATCCCGGGTGATTTGAGCGATGAGTCATTCTGCAGGGACATGATCGGACAGGCCCAATCAGAATTGGGAGGCCTTGATGTGCTGGCTCTTGTAGCCGGTAAGCAGCAGGCTGTTGAGAAGATCGAAGACCTTTCAAGCGAACAGCTTCGCAAAACATTCGAAATCAATGTTTTCTCCCTATACTGGACTGTACAGGCTGCACTTCCGCATCTGCCCGAAGGAGCTTCAATCATCACCACTTCTTCCGTACAGGGATATAACCCTAGTCCGAACCTGCTGGATTATGCCGCTACAAAGTTTGCCATCAACGGCTTCACGCGCGGGCTGGCAAAACAGGTAGCGCCGAAAGGAATCCGTGTGAATTCTGTGGCACCAGGGCCAATCTGGACGCCGCTGCAAATCTCCGGAGGCCAGCCGCAGGAAGTCATTCCGACTTTTGGCCAGGACACACCGCTTAAGCGCGCCGGACAGCCGGTCGAGCTTTCAAGCGTGTATGTGTTCCTTGCTTCAGAGGAATCAAGCTATGTGACTGCGCAGGTATATGGAGTCACTGGCGGGATTGAGCTTGCATAAGTGAGAAAACCAACCATCCTATTCAGGCTGGTTGGTTTTTTTTGCGGCTGAAGGCTTCCCGGCTATCTTAATAATATATGCCCTCTGCAGAAGCGGCGATAATGCATACCCTAAAAATACCCCAAGCAGGTTAAGAATAAGATCATCGATATCCAGGCTGCCGCGTCTGCTCAGGAATTGAGTGATTTCAATGGCCGATATAGATGCAATAGGAATAACCAACAAGGTAAAGAAAGATTTCTTTTTCATAAGGAAAATGAGAAATACGCCAAACGGAATGAACAGTATTACATTTGCAGCTAAATTGTAAAAGGCGACAAGAAAGTCAACCCGCCCGGCCAAATAGAATTCGATTGTGCTGAATGGCTCTAAATTATAGCTTGCATAAGCATTATTGCCCGGCCTGAAAAAAAGCAGGACGAGGAGGCATGCGCTATAAAGGGCAAAAGCGCTCAGGACCAGGTACTTGTTCAATAGAAGCTTTTGATTGCGTAAGAGCAGACCCGCCGTAATGGTGATAACTGTTATGATTGCCCATACAACAATCAGCGCGAGCGGATGCAGATATTTGATAAGATTGCTGATGAATGGCAGTGATAAAAGAAAGAAGAGCTGTGCAGCGGCAATACTGCCGATTATAGTGCGGGACATAATAGATTTCACCTTTTTTAAAGTTTCACAGATAATAGAATCATACACTGATAAAGGGGCAGGGAACAAATGAAAAATGCCCATTTTGCGTGCCTGGCACGGTAAATGGACACTTTCGCTGAATTTGTTCTTTTCGAAGGGACATATACAACTATTCTGCTGCATCTGCCTCCCTCATGATTTCAGCATAAAATGTGATGGCGTTCAGATAGTTTTCTATTGAGATATGCTCATTGGTGCCATGCATCCGGTTCAGGTCTTCAGAGGTAATGTGGACAGGCAGGAACCGGTATGTGTTTTGGGAGACAGGGTCATAATGCTTGGCGTCAGAGCCGGCGAACATCAAGTATGGGGCAATAACAGCATCTTTATAGACATTCCTTGCTGCCTGCTGCACTGTCTTGAACTGCCAGCTGTCTATGCTGGAAACCTTGGAAGCTTCGCTGCCAGTGACGGTGACCTTAATCTCATCATCTTCGATTGTATCTTCAATGAAAGATTGGATGGAATCAAGTGTGTCTCCCGGCATGACCCGCAAGTTGATGATTGCTTCTGCTTTTTCAGGCAGGGCATTGTATTGCTCCCCAGCCTGAAAAATAGTCGGAGCGATCGTCGTGCGGATGAGGGCGGCGGAAGCTGGCTGCTGCAGGAGTATCCGCTCAATGACAGGCTCGAAGATCAATTTATTGGCAAACACGTATTTCATCAGAAAACTCATTTCCGGTGCAGTGAAATCAAATAGGTCCTCGCCGGGGCCTTTCAAATCGCCCTTGAATTGTTTATCCTCAAGCTTTGCAATCGCGCTGGATATACGGCCTATATTGGTATGGTCCTTCGGCTGCGAGGAATGTCCTCCGCTGCCTTCTATCGACAGGACGGCAGTAGCAGAGCCTTTCTCAGAAATCCCTACAACTCCAACAGGCTGAGTAATGCCTGGTACCATCCCATCCACGATGGCGCCGCCTTCATCAAGGACAAATTCAAATTCTATTCCCCGGTTTTTCATAGTGTCAGCGATGGCAAAGGCCCCTTCGTCCCCGCCGATTTCCTCATCGAATCCAAACATAAGATAGATGTCCCTCTCAGGCTGATAATCTTCGGAAAGCAGGTGCTCTACTGCTTCAAGAATGCTGATGACGCCGATTTTGTCATCCAGCGTCCCGCGTCCCCAGATTTTTTCTCCCTCAACCTTCCCGCTGAAAGGAGCTTGTTCCCAATTATTTTCCGTTCCTGAAAGGACTGGCACCACATCATAATGGCTCGTCAGGCCGATTGGATTCTTCCCGGTACTTCCTTTCCATTTGTACACGAGCGCATAAGAATTTATTTTTTCAAGCTCCAGCTCCTCATGGATGAGTGGATAGCTTTGTTCCAGAAATGAAATAAACTTGTCAAATTCCTCCCAGTCAAATTTGTTTCTGTCCTGGTAAGAAACCGTTTTGTATGTAACTGCTTCTGATAAATGCCCGACAGCAAGATCTTCATCGATCCTTAGGACTGCTTCTTTCGGTTCTGGCTGCCGGGATTGTAGCATCAGTGTATTAAAGCCGGTCACAGCCACAAACAGCAGAAGCAGACCTCCGAAGATCATAAGACTGATTTTCCTTTTGCTCATATATTTCCCCCTTAGTTTTTTTGTCTCCTTTTATTATAAAATAGTTTGTTGAATTTTCGGAAAAATTTTCTTGTACTATTGTATTTCGTTAAAGTAATCTATATGTGGGGTTGAGCTTTTTACTTTCTATGATAAAAAGGAAAAAAGCACTAGGAACTGTAAGCATACAGCATCGTAATATACGTCGTTAGTAAAAATATGAGAGTCTATGTTTTGAAATCAGGAGGAATGCTTGATGAAGCAGGAAAAATTAATACGAAAGAACGACCGGGAAGACTTTGAAAAAACGAGAAGAGAGTTTGTCCAGCTTGAACTTGTAAGTTCTGAAGGGGAGCTTCGGCTTTGGGAGAGCAAGGCCGGGGGGCATCCCTACTTGCCGAAGGGTATTGAATATCCGCTTAATCAAACAGGGGAGCCCCTTCATTTGCTTGCCCAGCTTAATTTAGGTGAACTCCCTAAACTGCCGGATTTTCCGGACAAAGGCATTCTGTCATTTTACATCGACTTAAATGATGATGTTTTCGGGATGAATTTCGATCAGCAGGATGACCAGTCAGGCTTCCGGGTCCTATTTTTTGCGGATGTGGAGGAAAATGAAGAATATCTGGTTACAGATTTTTCGGCTATAGATGAACACCGTTCCAATTGTGAATATGATGTCCTCGAGGGCGGCGAGTATTTGATTAAAGGAAAAGCTTCAAGTATGTATATAGCGGCAGGGGATTACCGGTTTGATGAAGTGATCGGGGAATCAAGCCTTGATTATTTCGAAAGGCTGGCAGAGGAAGAAATGCCAGAAGGATATGAAGAGGTTGACGACCTTTATAATGACTACAGCAATCCTGAGGGGGCAGTACACCATCAGATGGGCGGCTATCCTTATTTCACACAGATGGATCCACGCGAGGGCGGGAGCAGATATGATACCCTCCTGTTCCAGCTGGACAGCGATTATGACAAGGCCAGTGAAAAATACGCGGTCATATGGGGCGATGTTGGCATCTGCAATTTTTTTATCAACGAAAGCGACCTGAAAGCACGCCGGTTTGACCGGGTGCTGTTTAACTGGGACTGCTGCTGATCCGGGGGGATTTCAATGAGTATTTTTGGATGGATTTTCTTATGGGGGCTGCCTGCTTTACTACTCTGGAGTACATTGCTTGCGGCGATTCACGCAAAAAGGGCAGGAAACGAAGGGCAGTTCCTCGGTAGGACATTGACCTTCATTAGTGCGATTTATGAATATACAATTAATTCCTTTTTTGCATGGCTATCCATCATTTTTCTGGTGTTTGGATTTTTTGCCATAAAGGAAGGCAGTATATGGGGATTCCTGTTCATGACCGGGACTGGCGGATTGATGCTCTATTTATCCTTTCCTAGGCTGAAGATGCCTGAGTGAGGGAAAGCTGCCATCATAAAAAGAAGGCTCTATTTGCGGCTTGGCTATTATCTTTTAATAAAAAAAAGAAATTATCTTCAGCTTGTATTATAATAAAAGAAATACGATCTGAAGGAGAAACAATATGTCCAATCAGGAAAATACTCAAAACGGCGAAAAGAAAAAAGTAAGTCTTCAGGAATTGATGAAGCAGCAGCTTGAGAAAAAGAAACAAGCGCAGGGAAATGGAAATCAAAGTACGAAGTCAGCTGCTAAAAATCAGGTGATGAAAAGCCAGATGACTAAAAAAGCGAGCAATACCCGCAGAAAAATGGGCGTATGACCAGAGGAACCCTTCTTTATAGGAAGGGTTTTTTTTTATCTTAAAAAAGAATCTAATTTACGCTTGAAACATGCAGAAAGAAAGAGGGTGAACATAAGAAGAGTCTAATCGATGCATGTGCCTCACTTGAAAAGGGGCTTCATGCATAGAAAACGGTCTAATCAATGCATGAGCCTCACTTGAAAAGGGCTTCATGCATAGAAAGCGGACTAATCGATGCATGAGCCTCACTTGAGAAGGGGATTCACGAATAGAAAGCGGACTAATCGATGCATGAGCCTCACTTGAAAAGGGGCTTCACGAATAGAAAGCGGACTAATCGATGTATGACCTGCACATGAAGAAAGGCCTCATGCATAGAAAACAGTCTAATCAATGCATGACCCGCACTTGAAAAGGGACCCCATGCATAGAAAACAGTTTAATCAATTCATTTGCAAGTTAGCTTCATCCCCAGGAGACCTCCCTGCAACTTTAGTCTTAGTCCACTCAGCCAAAAGCAGCATAGGCTTTTCGCCAGAATGACGGAAGGAAACCCTTCTGCTTTATGCTACATTATGATAGAAGAGCAAAAAGGGGGCTGAGCTGATGAAGGCAGTAATTGTTTCGGATAATGGGCGAGTAGGGAAAAGCTTAATATTGCTGCTGAAGGCATACCCAGAATTGGAGATATCATTCCTGAAGGATGCACGCAGCAGCGTGCCTGATGATGCGGATGTTGTTATTGTGGATATAGATTCAATGCTGGCAAATCAGCTTAGGTCCTCTTTTTTCAGCAATCATCCTGTAATTTTTTACAGCCGCTCCAAGGAGTTTTCCGAGCTGGTGGATTGGCTGCATATGTATAATGCGGATTTTATTAATGTATATACCCATCCTGATTGTGTGCTTCATCTTATAAAAAAGGCATGTTCACGAAGAAAGCTGTAATAGTTGATGTAACAACTAATATATGTTCTAATGAAGGCAAATAGTGATAATACCGATTATTACACGAAGAAGGAGATGAATAGATTGGAAGAAAAGAGCCTTTTTAAAAGAAGTGTCAAAGACCACTGGTATGTGGAGTATGAAGAAGCGAGCTTCCCGTTCATCCAGAAGGGGTGGGTACTGCCGGCTGACCGGTTCAAGGATTTTGATCCGTTCATCCTGATGGCGGAGGACTGGTTTAAGAAGGGGGCATTCTCTGACCATCCGCACAGGGGGTTCCAGACAGTCACATATGTTGTGGATGGCAGGCTGGAGCATATCGACAATGCAGGGGGCCGGGATATTCTTGAGCCTGGCGATGTGCAGTATATGAATGCCGGCTGGGCAGCGCGCCATGCCGAGGAGGGCGTGGAAAATGATATTGCCCACACGCTGCAGCTTTGGCTTAACCTGCCGAAGGAATTGAAAAAATCTGAAACAAGCTATCAGAATGTTTATGGGGAGGATGCACCCACGGTGGATTTCCAAGGTGGCTCGATTAAGGTTTTTTCCGGAGAAATAGCAGGTGTCAAGGGGCCGCTCAGTTCTGCTGTCCCCATTACTCTTTCTGAGATCAACTTAACTAAGGGTGCAGAATATACTCTGACCATCCCTGAAAATCACAATGCATTTTTGTATATCCTCTCAGGGGATATGGACTTTGGGGAAAATGAAGTGAATCTGAAAAAGCATGGAGTCGCGACTCTTTCATACAAGGACGGCGGGGATGTTAATAAAGGCAGCGAACTTGCCATAAAGGCGAACAGCAGAAAATCGAAGGTGCTTGTATACTCCGGTGCACCGATTAAGGAAGAAATTGTTCCCTATGGTCCATTTGTGATGAACACAATGGAAGAAATCAGGGAGGCTTACCGGGATTTCCATAATGGCAAATTCGGCCCGCCTGCTGTTTAAGGAGCTGGTTTCATGAATCATATGCTAAAAAATCTGTATGAATTGCTTTCCTCAGAATTGCCGGACTCTTCTTTTAGACTTAATGAACCCTTAAAGGAGCATGCTTATACAAAGCTTGGCGGACCGGCAGATCTTTACGCTGAAGCGGCATGCCCTGAGGATGCAGCTTATATCCTTAAGCAGGCAAAGCGGCATGGGGTGCCTGTGACTCTGATAGGCAATGGTTCGAATATGATCATCAGGGATGGAGGAATCAGGGGGCTTGTTCTGTCATTGTCAAAAATGAATAAGATTTCGGTCACTGGAGAGACGGTAATTGCCGAGGCAGGCAGCCGGATCATCGATGTTTCACTCAAAACATTGGAGCATAGCCTTTCAGGAATGGAATTTGCATGCGGGATCCCTGGGACGACTGGAGGGGCCCTTTACATGAATGCAGGTGCCTACGGCGGACAAATCTCTGATGTCCTTCAAAAAACACTGGTTCTCACAGAGGAAGGAAGCATCCTGGAACTGGGAAGAGAGAAGCTTGTGCTGAGCTATCGGAAAAGCATCATGGCTGAAAAAAAATTCATCGTCCTGAAGGCAGAGTTTAATCTGTCCTTTGATTGCAAAGAGGATATATCAGCCAGGATGAAAGAAAACACAGAGGCGAGGGAAAGCAAGCAGCCGCTTGAATTTCCATCCTGCGGGAGTGTGTTCAAGCGTCCTCCAGGCCATTATGCAGGAAAGCTTATACAGGACAGCGGCCTTCAAGGAAAAAATATCGACGGGGCAGAAGTCTCCCGCAAGCATGCCGGCTTCATCATTAATAAAGATAATTGTACGGCAAAGGATTATCTGGCACTTATAGAGTGTGTCAGGAAAACTGTGAAGGAAAAGCATGGTATCGACCTTGAAACCGAAGTGAGCACCCTTGGTGAGGAATTATACAGAGGGCAGCATGCCTAAAAAGCAGGGAGGTGAGCAGCGATGGGCATAGTAGTGGTGGAGATTTGCGACGGGAGCCTGATTACAGAATTGGATCTCGAAGGGCTCCTTGAAGGGGAGTATCCTGAAGTGGCCGTTATTGAAAGCAGCTGCCTCTCCTTTTGCGGCATGTGCGCCAGGCGCCCTTATGCAATGGTGAATGGAAAGAGGATTTTTGCAAAGACAGCAGAGGAGTGCCTTCATTTGATAAAAGAGCATATTGATAATGAATTGAAGGAATTTGCCATTTGAAAAAACTGACATTGGGAGGAATCGCTATGAAACTTGTCGGCATTTCAGGATCCCTGACTGGATCGAAAACATCAAAGGCTGTACACGAGGTACTCGCTGCGGCGAAACGCTTGTCGCCATCTATCCGGACAGAGCTGCTTGACTTAAAGGACTATGACGTTGAGTTTGTTACAGGAAAGCCGCTGACCTATTATAACAGTGATACATGGAAGGCTGTGCAGACTGTATCAGAAGCTGACCTCCTCATTATAGGCACACCGATCTATCAGGCCTCTATCACAGGAGCGCTGAAAAATCTATTTGATCATCTCCCGGTTGATGTATTTAAATCAAAAGCAGTCGGTATTGTCACAACAGGGGGATCTGACAAACATTTCCTTGTAGCAGAATATCAGCTCAAGCCGATCATTTCCTACTTGAAGGGAACTACCCCGGCCAGCTCAGTTTTTGTCCACAGCAATGACTTCAACGAAGACAATGAAATTGCAGCACCCATTGTGCTTGAGAGAATTGAAAAGCTGGCAGGGGAACTGATTGCTATCCAGGAATCCTTGGCCAAATAAGAATCCAGATAAGGACTCCTCCCATAGCCGGCAGGAGTTTTTTCATGATTTTCAAGACAAACAAGAAAAATGCTATACTAAAAAGTACGGTTAGAGATTATTAGAATTAAAGGAGTTAACACCATGATTTATATGTATGTCGGACTCGCCGGAATGTTAGGCAGCATACTGAGATACTGGATAGGGATCAGTCTGTTCGCGGAGAATGTTTTTCCATACAGCACACTGGCCTGCAATCTGGCCGGCAGCTTTGTGCTCGCAAGGGTGACAACCATTGGATTCAAAAGAATAAATGTCTCTCCTGAGCTTACGGCAGCTATTGGCACAGGCTTTGTCGGGTCGTTCACGACTTTTTCAACTTTAAGTGTGGAAACTGTCGATTTATTTAACAAGGGCCATCTGGTCCCTGGGATTCTTTATATCATCCTCAGTGTGATCGGCGGGCTGCTGTTCAGCAGGCTTGGATTCAGGATAGCAAAGGAGGAGCTGGCTTCATGAATTTCTATCACTTTGCACTGGTGGGCATCGGAGGTTTTTTCGGAAGCATGGCCCGGTTTGCCATAAGCCGGAAATACAACAGCAAAGAGAAATCCCTTCCCACTGGAACGATCATCGTCAATCTGTCTGGTGCCTTTCTGCTGGGCCTGCTGACAGGAGCTCATCTGGACCAGAATTATCTGTTATTCGCCGGCACCGGTTTTATGGGTGCTTTTACAACCTTTTCTACACTAAAGCTAGAAACCATCCAGCTGCATATCGGACAAAAGAAAAAAGCATTTTTCCTGTACATAGGCATCACTTATTTCTTCGGTATTCTACTCGCCTGCCTGGGCTATCTGACAGGAAAGAACTTTTAAAAATATTCGGTTATCCAAAAATGGATAGCCGTTTTTTATTGACTTATCACAAACAAAAATATATATTGTTAGTATAATTATAAACAAAAAAATAATACGTTTGTAATATAATCATTAATCTATTGGGGGTGTTTGTATGCCGGATATATCAGCAAGCCTTTGGGAGGCGAGTCTTGAAGAAATAAAAAAAGGATACAGAGAAGAAAGTGAGAGCTTTCTATGCTTGTTATGCGGGGAGAAATTTGAAAAGGGTATTGTCTATCCTTATGAAAACCTCTTGTATGAAGCTGAGAGATATACACGCCTTCATATCGAGAGATCGCATTCTTCAGTGTTTGATTATTTGCTGGGGCTTGATAAGAAGTGGACCGGGCTGACAGAGCACCAGAGCCAGCTTTTGCGCTTGTTCTATCAAGGGATGGCAGATAAAGAGGTGCAAGCTGAATTGGGCATTGGCAGTGCATCGACAATCAGGCATCACCGTTTTGCCCTAAAGGAAAAAGAGAGGCAGGCAAAGGCTTTCCTTGCCGTCATGGAGCTCTTAAGGGAGAAGGACCACTATGCGCCAGCTTTTATACCTCCGCATATACATGCCTCTATGGTTGATGACAGATATGCCATAACTGAGGAAGAACAGCACAAAATCGTTGATAAATTTTTACCCAATGGCATTGAAGGCGGCCTTGTAAAGTTCCCGCCAAAAGAAAAACAGCGGCTTGCAGTGATAAGGGAAATCAGCAAGCTTCTGAAGGCTGGCATAGTTTACAGCGAAAAAGAGTTAAACAGCATTATTGAGAGCATTTACGAAGACTATGCACTTATCAGAAGATATCTGATTGAATATGGCCTTCTGGACAGAAAGGCCGATGGAAGCGCATATTGGCTGAAAAGATAACCGAAGGAGGAAATAATCATGGACCGGAAAAAAGAACTGAAAAATCAATTCAAGGAAGCTCCTGTGGAAGCGGGTGTTTTTCAAATAAAAAACAAACACAACCATAAAATGTTTATTGGAAGTACCAGGAATCTAAAGACACTGAATGGATTAAAATTCAGTCTGGAAACAGACTCTTATGTAAATAAGCATCTTCAGGATGACTGGAGGAAGTACGGGATGGATGCCTTCGAAATCTCGGTGATTGAGGTTCTAAAGAAGAAGGAAAACCCCTATTATAATGAAAAGGAAGCCTTGGCAGAGCTGGAAGAGAAGTGGCATGAACATTTCCAGCCTTATGGCGAAAAAGGATATCACACCCCGCCAAATAAATAAAGGAGAGGTCTCCCTCTCCTTTATTTATTCTTCCTCTTCATCTTTCCAGGTCTGGACATTGTCTGTTTCCAGTATGCCAAGCGTTGCATCGCCGATATCGGTATCTGTCAGCAGCAGGTCGCGGACTCTGAATTTGATATCATCAGCATCTGCCAGTGAAAGTCCTGCCCTAAGCTCGATGTAGCTTTCTACATGAAAGCGCCGGCCTTCCTGCAAAATGCGCATGTCCATGATATCAACCACATCAGGATCAGAAAGGATCATATCCGCCACGCGGTCCTCAACGACTTTTGGTGCAGCTACCCCGATCAGGCCTATGGTATTTTCATAGCCGATTTTAACGGCTATCCCAGTAAGCAGCAAGCCGATCAAAATCGTCCCGACACCATCAAGAAAATAAAGTCCAGTAAAGTGGGCAAGAAGGATGGAAACAAGTGCGAGCAGTGCCCCGAATGTCGCGATCAGATCTTCATAAAACACCAGCCTTGTCGGCGGGGATGCCAGGCCATTATTTTTAAATGCTGTTGTGACAATGGCAAAGCCTTTGGCCTCACTGCGTGTTTCATGATTGATTTCCTTCATCGCTTTTAACAGGATGAAGCCGTCAACTCCTATCGCCAGAAGCAAAATGAAAATATTGAGCAGAATACTGGTTGATTCTTTTGGGTGCTGGATCAGTTCCCAGCCTTTGTGGATCGTTTCATAGGCCATGATCGCAATGACGATGACCGCTACCAGCACGAAAAGATTTACAACACGGCCGAATCCGGTCGGGAATCTTTTTGTCGGCTCCTTTTCAGCAAGCGCACTGCCGATAAAGACGAACCCCTGGTTGAGGGCATCCGCTGCTGAGTGGAGCGTGGTTGCAAGCATAGTACCGCTGCCGCTTACAGCAGCCGCTATCCCTTTGGCAATCGTCAGCACTGTGTTTCCTATGGCTGCAATGCCGGAAGATTTGTTTCCTTTTTTCAACAACTGGATTAAAGACATTGTTTCACCTCTCCATTTTTGCCAAAATGGTTTTGTCCATTAATTAGCATTGCCATTTGGGCTTCGGTTTATCATTTTTGAACATTCTGTGGACGGAAGGATTAATTAATTGCCTTCAGACCAATATGACAGTAAAATTAAAACTAACTATAACGTGCCGGTAAGGGGGTGATTCTTTTGGGAACGAGAAATTAAATCAGCAGGGCATTTCATCAGCAACCTATGATGCAAGGGGTTCTGTAAACTATTACACCAAATTTAGTTTGCTGAAACCTGTACGTTCTAAATTGAATTGCCGCTGCAGCCTGGCCGGGGAATCGGCTTGATTGATGGATGAAAGGCTGCTGCCGAAAACAGCTGCCTTTATTAAGTTCTTAAAAAAATAAGTTCTTTAAATCATAAGTGTAAAAAAAGAATTATTTCTCCTATTCAGCCTGATCTGCTCCAGGGGAAAAAGCAGCGGTCATGAACCTAATTTCTCAGGAGGTGTACGCCTTACTCAGTAAGGCTATTTATTGACCACTATCAACTTGATCATTTTTGCTATTTTAATTGCATTGACCGCCTTTTTCGTTGCGACGGAATTTGCGATTGTTAAAGTTAGATCTTCCAAGATTGACCAGCTCATCGCAGAGGGTACCAGCGGTTCCATGGCAGCCAAGAAAGTCGTGACCCATCTTGACGAGTATCTTTCAGCCTGCCAGCTTGGCATTACAGTAACAGCACTTGGAATCGGCTGGGTGGGTGAATCGACTTTTGAAGTCATCCTTCACCCTGTGCTTGAATATTTCCATGTCAGTGAATCTCTCTCTCATATTCTGACTCTGGCATTTGCGTTTGCCATTGCGACTTTCCTGCATGTTGTCGTAGGGGAGCTTGCTCCAAAGACTCTTGCAATCCAAAAAGCTGAAAAAATCACATTGCTTTTTGCCAGGCCGATCATATGGTTTTACCGCCTGATGTATCCTTTCATCTGGTTCCTGAATGGATCTGCCCGTTTGCTTGTCGGTCTTTTTGGCCTGAAGCCTGCATCCGAGCATGAACTTGCCCACTCAGAGGAAGAGCTTCGCCTGCTGCTGTCAGAAAGCTATAAAAGCGGTGAAATCAACCAGAACGAACTGAAATATGTTAACAATATCTTTGAATTCGATGAAAGAGTTGCAAAGGAAATCATGGTGCCGCGCACTGAAATGATTACTATCAGCATAGAAGATGAATTTGAAGACATCATGGCAACGGTGGAAGAGGAGAATTATACCCGCTATCCGGTTGTCAACGGAGACAAAGACCATATTATCGGGTATGTCAATGTGAAGGAATTCCTTACTGCTAAGATATTGGATGACGGGATGATTCACAAGCTGTCCGAGTTCGTCAAGCCTGTTATGCATGTGATTGAAAATATCCCGATCCACGATCTGCTCGTCAAGATGCAGAAAGAACGGACCCATATTGCGATCATCATGGATGAGTACGGTGGGACATCAGGACTTGTCACGGTAGAAGATATCCTTGAGGAAATCGTCGGAGAAATCAGGGATGAATTTGATGACGATGAAGTGCCTGAAATCCGGAAGGTGAAGGAAGATGAATATATCCTTGATGCCAAAATGCTGCTCGAGGACGTGAGCGACCTTCTCGGCATTGAACTATTGAGTGATGATATCGATACGATCGGCGGATGGGTCCTTTCGCAGGATTTCGATGCTGAACTTGGAACAGAAGTGAAAGCAGAAGGGTTTAGTTTCAAAATTAAAGAAAAAGACGGCCACCAGGTCCTTTATATTGAGGTAAAGAAAGATTCATAGAGATAAGAAAAGGATGCAGCGCTATACTGCATCCTTTTTAAATTGAAGTAAAGCAGGTCAGCTGGCGCGGACCTGCTTCGTTTGTTTTGGAGCAATTTCCTTAACCCCCAAAATATCCAAAAGGAACATAAATACAGGAATACCGACAATCAGACCCCAAATTCCGAAAAAATGCTCGGAGAAGATGAGTACAATGAAGGTATAAAAAACCGGAAGCTCTGTTTTGGAAGACATCAGCTTCGGGTTAAGGATATAAGCTTCGATAGCATGAATGACCATGACGACAAGGATGATATAGCCGACGAGCATGAATCCGCCTATGGAATAGGCTATTATTGTGAGTGGAAACATAGAGATAATGACCCCTGCCACAGGAATGAGCCCCAGGACTAATACCATCAGGGACAAGGCGACCAGCTGAGGGAAATCCATGATCCAAAGAGCCAGTGTCGTCAAGATGCAGTTGACAATGGCAATGACAAACTGTGCTTCAATAACTTTTCCGAATGTCATGGAGAATTTCCTTGAGAAATACTCAATTTCATTATAAAATGCAGCAACTTTGCTCGTCTTGAATTTTAGTGTAAAGTCGATCAGCTTATTTTTTTCAAGCAGGAAGAACAGGCTGAGCAGTAAGGAAATCAGTACTTGCATCCCAACTTTGCTTATATCGGTAAAATATTTCAGCAGAAACGTAAACCCTTGCTCAAGATACTTGTTGATATCGTTTTGTTCTATGAACAATACAATGTAATTGATAAATCCATTTTCGTGCGGATGAAGATAAAATGCCTGCAGCTGGGCGATCAATTGTGTTACTTCCCGTGAAATAACAGGCAGGTAATTGATGGCCGCGAGTGTCAGGCCCCCGAAGAAAACAAGGTATAAAAAAATAACCACCAGCGGCCGATGAAGGTTCCACTTGCCTGTAAGCAGGGTGGTCAGACGATCCATTAAAAAGGAAAAAATAAATGTCAGCAGGACGATATTGATCATGCTGTGAAGTGAAACAAGGAGCAGCAGGATGATCGCAAAAATGACAATCCGCTTCGCACCTGTCTTATCCCATATATTTCTCCAGTTTTCCATTCAAGTACTCCCTCTGATTCTTATTAACAAGGAACCGATTAATAAGAAATATTAAAATGATATTGCTATTCAATTATATCATTTAAACTCTCTAAAAGTGGTTTTCCTGGCTGCTGCTGGAATGTTTTTTTTTTAGTGTTCCGGGAGTTCATTTTATTAATAGATACGTGCTGGTTCTTTTTTTCATTCGCTCTCCAATAAAATAAATTGGCGCTATATGAAGGAATGAGAAGGCCCATCTCGTACAATAGAACTAGAATGATTTGTAACATAATTGTAAAAATCCTTCGTTAAGCATACAGAAATCTTATTCAAAAGCAGATAAGCTATTCGTATATAAATGAGAAGGGGGATCGGCTCTTGGAAGCAACTCCGCAGAAAATAATGTGTCCTTGCTGTTCCCGCGGGACCGTACAGAAAACCAGGCTGCTGGGCAAGATTCTTTCTTTGCCAATTCAGGGAAAAACTGCTGGAATGCTTTCAGAAAGCATTGAAGACTTTCTGCTTTCCGAAAGTATTCCGCTGGATAAACTTATGGAAATCCGGAAAGAACTGAACCTATCTATCCAAAGGCAAAAGAGCATTCAAGCAACTGTTAAAATTATTGACCGTTATTTTGCCGGTGCGAACCGCTGCTTTTACTGCTGCCATTCTTTTTAGCAGAGAGCTGCCGCTGATTCGTCCGGCTGAGCTTCAGCAGTGATATTTATTGCCGGATTGTTTATATACTTTTTATGGCTGTGTTATTCATGGGACACTAACAGAGATTAAAGGCTTTTTTCGCATAGACTGTTGCTATGTTGGCATCCATAGGTGATAAAATACTCCTTCAGGAGGCACATGCTGCTCGTGATTGCCAAATTTCAAATTACATTACCCTCAATTTCCTACATGTGGTATAAAAACAGCTTTACCTATGTTGGAACGACTGTATTTCTTATTATTCAGTAAGCTATTTGTTGAGGTCCAAGAAAAGCTATATAGGAGCAATTTTTTTTCTTCTGAATGAGGTAATCGGTCGGTGACAGGTGAAAAATAAGCGGAGAAATTTCCCCTATTTTCAAAAAAAACCTAAAAATAGCTAAAATAGACGGAGAAATTCCGACTATCAACTCAAAAAACAGGAAAATGGGCAATTTCGCTACTCTTAACCGGAAAATCACCGCTAATTTCCACCCATCCGTGCCATATTCAGCAGCCTGACCGGAAATTCTCCGCTTATTTTAAGGCTTGCTGGTCACTGAAAGAAGGATATGACTTCTGGTTTTTAAAACTCTTCATTATCCTGCCGCGTATAGCTGAATAAGCCTCTCTTTATGAGATCCATAAAATGTAAATATCCTTTGCTATAATAAAAGCAGCAATCTTCACGATAAGAGCTTATCAAAACCAGGCAGTAACTATCTTTATCTAATATCCTTAAGATTAAAAATATCAGCAATCCGGAAGAACCCCTCCCCAAAAAAATCTGGTAAACTGGATAAAACGCCAAGAGGAGGTTCAGCATGCATATTGAAATGACCACTCAAATCAGGGTGGATGATATAAAAAATGGCCAGAAGTGGTATTCCGTTTTTCTCAACAGGGAGCCTGACTTCATCCCGCATGAAGGGTTTGCTGAATGAGAGCTTATACCCGGGAGCTGGCTTCAGCTTGCCGAAGGGACAACCGCTGAAGGAGCAGGACCAATCCGGCTTGGAGTCATGAATATTGAAGCAGAAAAACAGCGGCTTATCGATGAATTAGAGATAAACTCCTTTGAAATTTATTCCCGCAGCGGGGTGCCGGTTAAATGGGGCACTCTTAATGATCCTTGGGGAAACAAACTGGGGCTTTTTGAATACCTGGATAAAACAGAAGAAAAGAAGCGAATCCAGGAAATAGGGGGCCATAGGTTATAAAGCAGGGTCGATAAGCCTCTGCTTTTTTCATTGCTCTTTTTTGTAACGTCTTCTTTTCCCCTTTTTCCTCCAAAAAGAAGGACTTCCAAAATGCAGTATCGAAATGCATAAATTATAACGGAATTTTGGAGGTACAGTATTGTGGAGAAAGGTGAGCAGTGCAACTGAACGGGTGAGCTTTGAGGTTTTTCTGAAAGGGACTGGCTAACGGTATGCATTACCCATCTATATAGCGAGTTTAATGAGCGCGGCACTTATTTTGCCGAGCCGTTCACTGAGTTCATTAAAGTGTACCGTTAGAGGGAAACGGTGGTCTGTACCTTCGGGTGGGCAGGAGCTTGGCGAGAGCAGAGAAGAATGCTGTATAAGGGAAGTGCTGGAGGAAACAGGCTACATGGCTGAAATCATCCGGCCACTGTTCGTAAAAAAAACGGAGCTTTCAGAAGTGCGTTATTTTGAGATCCGGATTACTGGGGGCAGCCTAGTGCTGTAAGATCCTGATAGGCTTATTTATGATATATCCTGGATAGGATGGGAAGATCTTGAACGGATGGTCCTTTCCTTTCCTGAAGACAGGGAAGTTCTGCTTCAGCTGATCGGGAAGCAAAAACTGCTGGCAGATATATAGAAAGAGGGAAATGCCGGAATGAAAGAGAAAAGAAAAATACATATCATAGGCTCCGTTGGAAGCGGTAAAACAACCTTAGCCAGACAGCTTTCAGCCAGCCTGGGAATTCGACATTATGAACTTGACAATGTGGTATGGGAAAGAGGCCTGCACGGTGACAGGCGAAGGACAGAAGAAGAAAGAGATGCTCTTTTTCAAAAAATCACCTCTTTGGAAAGCTGGGTCATTGAGGGAGTGCACCATACCTGGATCATGGAAAGCCTTAAGCAGTCAGATCAGATAATCCTACTCGATCCCCCCTATAACACAAGAACTTTAAGGATCATTAAACGGTTCATCAGGCAGAAACTCCATTTAGAAAAAGCAAATTACAAACCTACTTTTGAAATGTTCAGGAAAATGTTCAAATGGAACAAATATTTTGAAACTGTAAGCAAGCCTGAGATACTGGAAATGCTCAGTCTTTATGATGAGAAGCTGTATATCGTGAAGGAGGACGTTGATTTGTCTAATTGGATGGAGGAAGTTATATGAACTTGATGCTGATCCTGCTGTCCATGCTTTCTTCTATGGGGTTTCTGTATTATTGGGGCAAAGGTGGTGCAGGCGCAGATGAGGAATAGAAAGCTAAAAAACAAAGAGTCCCAAACCAGGGACTCTTCATCTGTGTTCAAGCCACATAATGGCCAGATAGTAAGCAAACATCGTAAGCAGCCCGACCGGTACCCCGAACCTGGCCCATTCTTTGCTGGTTATTTTGAGCTTGGCGGCAGAGATGATGTTCGGGATATTACCCGGTATCAGCATGCCTCCGGAGATCAAAAGCCCGAGCAGGATAGACTGAATCGTGAAATGGTCCATGGCAGGGCTGATTTCTGCTGCAGCCAGTGTGGCATTGTCGAGAATGGCGGAAATCATATTGACCCAATAGAGAAGTGTTGGACTCTGGCCGATCAGATAGTGCTTGATCAGCGGCTCAAAGCCGGCCCCAAGGAAGGTCAGCCCCATGACAAACAAATAGACTTTCATGCTTCTGACCAATATTTCTTCATATGTTTCACTTCCAGATTCTTTGCGGAAGCTTCCGGGCCGTTTTTCAGGAGGCTGGATAAGGAGCATGGCCATGATAGCAAGTGCCGTTATGGCCGCTATTACCTCAGCGCCGATCAGATTGACAAGAAAAAAGAAATCCTCGTTCAGCTTCGAAATGGCGATGGTTGATAAAGGCTCTCCGATCGGCGTAAGGGCAGCCCCGAGGCCAATGGAGAAGCAGGCCAGTACTGTGAAACGAACCTCTGCCTGCCTTTCAAGCCGGAGGGCGCCGACAATCAGCACGAGCACCAGCGCGGCAATGATCGCGGTGATAATGCTTGAAACAAATCCCAGCACGACAACCGTCAAAGCGGAAAACAGCCTGAATGGCATTCTTTTGCTCATGCCGATGATGATTTTCTCAAGCGGACGCTTCAGCCATTTAAACAGCAAACCTGCCGCAAAAACAGCCGCAGAAATTTTAATGGGGTCCCCGGCAGCCTTAAGAAATAGTTCTCCATTGAACATCCCGCTTATAAAAGCCGCAAGAATTCCCATCGCAAAGAGGAAAAGTTCCAGATTATGCTCCACAGCTTTCAGCGTAAATGGGAGCAGCAATACGAGGAAAAAGATTATAAGTAAACCTGTCATAATCATCTGCCCATTCTTGTTTAGATTTTCCCTAAAAGAAGGAACAGCCTATATATATGCAGCAGAAAGGACAAACTTTCATGATAAAGGGAATCAGCCGAAAGAGAATCGAAAAGGAAGACAGCTTTTAGCCGTCTTCCTTTTTTCCGATGATTCCATAAAAAAATATATTCGTGATATCCTCTGTCAGCGGCAAAGCCTTGCTGTATACCTCCTCACGCTGAAAATAATCCTTCATCATCTGGACATAGAGCAGCATAGCTTCGAAAGAAAGATCAGGATTGATATATCCCTTCTCCCGCCCTTCCTTGAACAGCTCTTTGAAATAGGGAATGGCTTTTTCCTTATAAATTTTTTCAATATAATTGCCTTCCTCTGAATACTCTTTCATCAAATACTGATAAAACTCTTCATGAATTCCGCTGGCCGCTTCCTTCTTGTTAAAAATGAGCATTTTAACTTTCTCAGGAAATGGCATGCTGCTGTTGATCAGCAGTTCAAACTGACTGGAAGCTTTATCGACATAATAGAGGAAAACTTCATGTATGAGCTTATGCTTGCTCTCAAAATAATTATAAATGGTCACCTGGGAAACATGGGCTTCCTTTGCAATTTCCGAAACGGAAACCTTTTGGATTCCATACTCCAGAAACAGCTTAAGGGCCGCCTCCAGTATGTGTCGCTGTTTTTGTTCTTTTCGGCGCTGAAAACCGTCCAATTTCTTCACCTCACTCTTATTGTAATGAAAAATATGTAATAAAACAAATGAAATAGTTCATAAACTCTTGTAAGTTATGTGATTTATGTGTATTATGAACTCGTTGAATAAAAATAATTCATAATTTTATAGAGTTGTAATAGTAACTATCGAAACAGGGAGGAATGGAAATGGCCATTATTGAAACGAACAGCCTTGTGAAAAGGTTTGGAAAATTTACAGCCCTGAATGAAGTCAATATTAAAGTGAATGAAGGGGAAGTATACGGTTTTATTGGGCCGAACGGAGCAGGCAAGTCCACTACAATCAAGATTTTGCTGGGAATCCTGAAGGCAACCTCAGGGGAAGCAAAACTGTTTGGAAAGAATGCCTGGAAAGACGCTGTCGACATCCACCGAAAAATAGCCTATGTTCCCGGCGACGTCAATCTATGGCCTAACCTTACCGGGGGAGAGGTAATAGACTTGTTTGCGAGGCTCCGGGGAGGCACTGATAAAAGACGGACGAACGATTTGCTTGAAAAATTCAATCTTGATCCTTCGAAAAAAAGCAGGACCTATTCAAAAGGAAATCGGCAAAAGGTGGCACTTGTGTCTGCCTTTTCATCAGATGCAGAGCTGTTTATCCTGGATGAGCCCACCTCAGGCCTTGATCCTCTAATGGAGATTGTCTTCCAGGAATGTGTGCTTGAGGCTAAAAGACAGGGAAAAAGCGTTCTTTTATCCAGCCATATACTTTCTGAAGTTGAAAAGCTGTGTGACCGCGTGGGCATCATCCGCCAGGGTGAAATCATTGAAACGGGTACTCTTGATGAGCTCCGGCATCTGACACGTACACATCTTGTTTTTCAAACCAGCAAACAGGCTCCTGATCTGGGAAGCCTGAAGGGGGTCCACGAGCTGGAATTCGAAGAGGGAGGCATTTCGCTGAAGGCGGATGCTGAAGAACTGGGCACTATACTTCAGTATGTCAGCCAGTTCGGAATTACGAAGCTGGAAAGCATGCCGCCGACCTTAGAGGAGCTTTTCATGCGCCATTATGAATCAGCATCCAACCCTATAGAGAAAAAGCAGGAGGGAAACTGAATGGGGAAGCAATTATTCAGCAGGACTGGTCTTCTGGCCATGTTCCTGCTTAGAAGGGACCGGCTGAGATTTCTTATTTGGGTGATTGCTCTTGCAGGGCTGACCATTGTGACTGCTTCCGCTTTTACGGATTTATATAAAACCGATGCAGAGCGCCAGGCCATTGCGGAAACGATGAAAAATCCGGCCATGACTGCGATGGTCGGCCCGGGCTTTGGCCTGGATAATTACACTCCGGGCCCTATGATGGCCCATCAGATGCTGTTATTCACAAGCATTGCTGCCGCAGTCATGAGCATCCTCCTGATGGCCAGGCATACCCGGAATGACGAAGAAGAGGGAAGGATCGAGCTGATCCGCGCATTGCCAGTCGGGAGGATGGCCAATCTGACAGCATCCGTCCTTGTTTTATTTACTATGAATGTCATTTTGGCCATTATTATTGGCTTTGGCCTATACAGTCTGCAGATCGGAAGCATGAATCTTGAGGGATCGCTTCTTTATGGAGCGGCGATCGGTGCGGCAGGCATCTTTTTTGCCGGGACAGCCGCACTGTTCGCGCAGCTTTCGGAAAACACGAGGGGCACAGCCGGTTTGTCCCTTGCTGTTCTGGGAGTCGCCTATTTGATCAGGGCCATCGGGGATGTAAGCGGCGGCGCTTTATCCTGGTTCTCGCCGCTCGGATGGATAGTGGGCACAGAAGTCTACGTAAATGACTATTGGTTTCCTGTAATCCTTACTGTCATGGCGGGTATCCTGTTAACAGCATCTGCATTTTATTTCAATATGAAACGGGACCTTGATTCTGGCCTGCTTCCGTCCAGACCGGGAAAGAAATCCGCTTCACCGCTGTTATCCAGCCCCTTTGCACTGGCTTTCCGGCTCCAGAGGACAGCCATTATTTCCTGGGCAGCAGGGATGTTCATCCTGGGGATTTCTTATGGATCTGTGTTTGGAGATCTCGAGTCCTTTTTTACAGAAAATGAATTGCTGCAACAGATGATCGACCCCGCCAGCGGTTTATCACTGACAGAACAATTCATGTCCATGCTCATGTCCGTCATGTCTATGGTTGCATGCATCCCGCCGCTGATGTTCTTTTTAAGGCTGAAGAGCGAGGAGAAAAATGACAGGATTGATATCCTGCTGTCAAAACCGATATCAAGGCTGCGGCTTGCGGGAAGCTATTTCATGCTTTCATTGATTTTCAGTGTTATCATGCTGCTGCTTGCTATTTTGGGCCTTTGGGGAGCTGCTGGTTCGGTTATGGAAGACCCTATCCCACTGGGCAGTATGCTGGAGGCCGGGCTGGTCTATCTGCCGGCCATCTGGCTGATGCTTGGCGGTGCCTACCTGCTGCTGGGCTTCCTTCCAAGGCTCACCGGGCTGATATGGATTGTACTCAGCTATTCCTTTGTTGTTGTTTATCTGGGAAGCATACTGAATTTTCCCGAGTGGCTTGAAAGGCTATCTCCATTTGGCTATGTGCCGCGTTTGCCGGTAGAAGAATTTATCCCGGGAACAGTGCTAACGCTTGCCGGTGCGGCTGCTGTCTGCACCATTGCAGGGTTCATCGGCTATCGTAATAGAGATCTTGGCTGAATATAAAGAGAAAACGGATGGCTGATTACCGGCCATCCGTTTTGATTTGTTTATAAGGCCAGTAGATAATCCTAAGTTTCTGGATCATCGTTCACCAGCAGCGTCTGCTCCGCATCGAGCACTGGCCAATCCTCCAAAAAGGCAGTAAACGCCTTTCCATCAGGACCGTCTTGAGCCAAGCGTAAGCTGGTTATGGCAGAAGCAGCCACAGGACCCCGCGTTCTCAGTCTGCGTCCCATTGTATCCAGGCGGCAGCGCTGTTATTCATAAAATAGACTTTTTACCACCGGCATCAGTACAAGCCGAGCTCAGCAGAAGTACATATAAATTAAGAGAGTGATAAAACTTCACGATGCTTTCAAAACTTGCACTGCCTAAATAGAATTGGGCAGAGTCTGTCAGCAAAAAAATCCAAGGAGTGATATGAGAATGTCAGAACAAAAAAAGAAGAAGTCAACAAGCTATCAGCACAATTACAAGCCGGGCTATACGCCGGACCACTCGGTGAAATATCCGCCGAACTACCCGCCAAACTATCCTTACTGCAAGCCTGAGAACAAAGGTGAAACAGAAACGGTTGGTGCCTTTACCCGTTCTTTCCCGCCGCAAGGCGATTTTCAATTCTTCCCTGTTATTGATGCCAGCGTCGTGCTCGCAGAAGTTCTTCTTGAAGCAGATGTTGAAGCACATATCGAATTGCCTACACCTGCCAAGGAGATTAAATCTATCCGCAAAAATGTGCATCTGACTCAAGCTAAAGTAATTCCTTCTGTTGTCAGAAGAGACCTTGTTAAAGTATTCATCACTGGTGTTGTCCACAAAAACATTCAGTATGTAGAAGAATACAGCGGCTATGTCAGAGATTATGGCGTTGATATCAAATTCAGCACCAACCAGCAGGTCCGCATCTATAATCCTGCTTACTCCAGAACAAGCCAGAAGTCCAGCATCCACGAAAGCCGCTATCTGGATAAAAAAGGCCATGGAGCAGATAAGGACCAATTTGGTTCCTATCATTCCGAGTTTTTCAATGAGCCGATCGAAGTGAAGCTTCTAGGGGCTATCATTAACGAACTTGATCTCGCTAAAGAGCATAATATGTGCGGCAGCTTTAAGAAGATCACAGAAAAAATGGAAGTTGTCCTCTTCTTGAAGCTTCTTCAAAAGCAGCAATACAGCGGACACCGCCGTTTTGGTGCCGAAGATTTTGAAGCAGACGGCATGGAAGCACAAGGACAGTTTGAAGCTTTTCAGGAATTACAGGCTGAAGAGGAATTTGGCCAAGCTGAAAACGGAATCGAAGACAACTACGGAGATGCAAGGTCTGAAAAAGGCGCTGACAGCCTGCGCAAATCACTGCGCGGCCATATGAAGGAAATTCTTCGCAATGCTTACGGCCAAGGCTCTGACCATTAATTAGAAAAACTGGATTGTAAAGAGAGGGACAGGCAGCAGCTTGTTCCTCTTTGTTTACATAATGTTATTATTGTTAATAGAGTTGGTGTCTCTATAAAAGTATTCATGAAAAAAAGCCTTCTCTATGAAGGCTGGGGGAGAAAATAGCGTATTAGCGGTAATCATTCAATCCTGTTCCGAAAATATCGAATTCGGGAGCTGGTCCTTTAGTAGAAGGAGGGACGACAGAACTGCTTCCTGTTAAGCTGATAACCATTTTCTTGGGCTCCACTTCACCTGAACGAATGGCGGCTGCATCAGTTTCTGCCTTGAATGGGTTTTCGATCATGGACATGGCTGATTCAACTCCTCCTGAGTTTTTCATTACACTTTTCAATACCCGGCATGACAAGCTTTAAACAACAAAATGAAAATATAAGGTCATTTGCAATTATTCACTATCTATATCAGCGTGACCTTCACGCTGATGCTGATCTATCTTTCGGACGATTTCAATGATATAGCGGTTCAAAAGCGACTTCATAGTAAGGGTGGCAAAAGAATAATATCCTGTCCAGCCTTTCTGCCATTTGACGAGTCTTGTTCTTCGCTCTGCCCATGATTCAATCCGGAATATAGTAAAGGTTATGATCATCATTTTAAAGAAAAGCCAGAGACCTCTATCTTTACTTGTCAGCTGGTTCGCAAGCAGGGAGGCAGTCGGGTAGAAAAGGTAGTCAAATAATATATTGATGTCGCTCAGCTTTGGCAGAAAACGCACAGGATAGGTAACATATTTCTTGCTTACAACAAACTTATCAATGATCCCATTTGTGTACGCATTGAATAGAAATGCCAAAAGCCAATCTTTGATGGGCGGTTTCCTAAGGGTGAAAAAGAGTATGCAGAAAGAAAGGATAGACATGAACCATAATATTTTTCTGTCTGAGGCATCTCGTCTCATGATTCATCAATCCCTTCTTTTCTAAAAATAAATACACATAAGAGGCATACTTATAGCATGTTCAGTTGTTGAGTTTTTATGAAGCCGGTATGGAGGAAGTAAGAAAAAACACAAAAAAAAACAGGCTGGAGAGCGCTGTTCTTATTTATTCAGGATCGTTGCAATGTCTATTTTCGTCATATCGCGGGCCGCTGCAAAAGTGCGGATCTGCTTAGTCGCCCAGTAGTCATAGAGCCTTGCCAGGCTGTTCCGATCATAAACCTGGTGGGCGTATGAGGCATAAAAATAAACCAGCAGAACATTGATGACTTCCTTTGGCAGCTGCCTGCGGGTGTTCAGGGACCTAAGAGCAAGGTTTTCAAGTCCGCGCACCTTTCCTCCAGTAAGCTTTGTGACCATTTCAAGAGGGGTGGCTGTTTCACAAAAACGGATAAAATCCGGATCATACAAATTATTCAGCATCATAATCTCCCAATTTCGGCTTCTTTTTAAACTATACACGTAATTTTTTCTCCAGTATCATATGTGGCTCAAATGACACATTATCGAGCGGGTTCTGGAATCAGCTGAAGAGGCAGGATAATCGTTACCGTAGTGCCCCGATTCACTTCGCTTTCGTAATCTATCGTCCCATCCATCTCCCTGATGATCTTATTTGTCACCATGCTGCCCAGACCTGTTCCTTTTGACTTGGTCGTGTAGAAAGGAAGGCCAATTTTTCTGAGCTGTTCCTCCGACATCCCGACTCCATTGTCAGAAACCTTCAGGGATACTGTATTTGCCAGCTGGTTGGGCTGGATGGTGATTTTAATAGAGCCATCTTTATCAGTTGATTCGATTGCATTTTTTATTACATTCATAATTGCCTGCTTCATATGGTGCTCGTCCCCGCGGACGAAATGGTGCCCGCCTTCGTCGAATAGGATTGCTGTATTGATATAATTTGCCAGCGGGCGAAGCAGATCAACACAATCCCTGACAACTTTCTCCAGATTCATGGTAGTCAGATTGAATTGTTCAGGCTTGGCAATTTTTAAATAATCTGTAATGATCTTATTTGTTCTGTCTAATTCCTCAAGTATGAGAGGGGAAAAGGATTTGACCTGGTCATCTGTTGTCTTTTCGCTTAAATACTGGATGAAACCCCTGACAGTGGTAAGTGGATTCCTGATCTCGTGGGCGATGGCAGCGGCCATCTGTCCGACCATCGTCAGCTTGTCCAGATATACCACCTCTTCAATCTGCTTATTGGTCTTAATCAGCTTTTCAATTATCAGTACTATACTCCCGAATGTTATATAAAAGGCAGTAAAATACATGAGATAAAACGATAAATCCAAAAATCTAACATTAAAATAAATGACAAGAATATAAAGGATCGCATAAACAGCGAAGGCCGCAGAGCTGACAAGCAATTTATACGAAGTTTCAATATATTTCTTCCGGAAAGCCAGTCCTGTCAGCATAGCGAGAATAGACACCACTACCCCGGTCAGTACAAACGGTCCTCCAATGGCCGCTCTGATCAGGGAGACAACAAGCACCACGATGAGACCGGGAATCGGCCCGGCATAAAGCGAAATGATCAGTATGGCGATCATCCGGAAATCAAAGTGAGTGTCTCCAAGGGTTTCGATCGGATACAGCATGCAGAAAACCGCTCCAAGCGAGCCAATCAGACCGTAGGTGAGCTTATGCTTTAAAGAAAGCAGCTCTTTCAGCTGAAATGGGAAAAATAAATTCGCATTAAAGGTAAATGAAAAAAGTATCGTCATATTTATTAATAGCGTTTTTAGCAAAGTAATCAAACGTGCTCCTCCAAAAATTACCTAATAAAGCAGCATGGAAAACTGCCACCTCTATTATACTCGCATATCCAGGCTTGCGGGGGAATTGTACAAAATTCCTGTTTTTCTGCAGGTGAAAGCTATGTACTGCAGCACCTTGAAGAAAAGCGCATGTCGGACCTGGTGTTTTTTTGTTTTTAGCAGCTTTTTCTGTTTATTAGCAGCTTTTTTCATTTATTAGCAACTTTCAATTTATATTAGCAACTTTGCCAATATATTAGCAACTCGCATCTTCACATATCAAAAAAAAGGCCCAAGACATTGTCCTGGACCCATTCAATCAGGATCGTCCGCCTTTTCCGGCCTGATCGGCCAGCTGGTCAAACGATTTCACTTTTCCATGAGGATGCTGTGTTTCTTTTCTCTGGCGCCACTGTCTTTCTTCCTGCTTTTTAGACTGGGTCATGAGAAGACCTCCTTATTGTGGTATCTCTTTTAGATTTGCCAGCTGGCCTTTTTTCAGTCTGAAAACTTTCTCCCAATTGCTCCTTTTGGTTTAAGGAAATTTTAAGGTTGTTGGGTGATGTCAATCTGCGGGGTATTCGGAATCTTTAAGTCAATTTTGAATTTGTACTCATATTAATTAAATATAGGAAGAATCTGTCCCTAGGGAGTATCACAAACACAAAGGGTACCGATTTATGCAATAAATTGCTTTATGCTCACTGGACCGAAACACAAAACCCCAGAACCACAAAACCTCGCTCATATAGCAGGGTCAAGGCGTTCCTTTTTTGGACAGTGCATCACGGTCTGTTGTTCCTGGAGGCTGCTCGAGCCAGCCGTGCTTGATCATAATGTCTGCACCGCTTTTGGCGAAAATGGCAATTTCAACTGACAGCCGCTCATAGCTTGCAGCCACATCGGTTCGCTGGCTGGCAACTCCCGCAGTCGCGTAATTTCCTGATCCGGAAGCACTCAAAAGGGCCATATGGAACATCATCATCTTATCGGAAAACACCTGTGCAGTTGTATCATACACGGCGATATTCGGTGAACCGACAGCTTGTATATTGCTTTCCAAAAGCAATTTTGAAAAAATGCCGACGTGCTTTTGGGAAATCTCTTTGCCTCTCAGCATAAATTCCTGGACTTCCTTCAATTGAGCAGTTTGAGCAAATGCAGCTGATATTTGCAGTCCGATTGAATTGGTCTGGATATTCAGGGTCAGATGGGAAATTTCCACGGCATTCAAAGGTCTTTTGGTCCCGAAGGGGTTCAGCCCGCTTAAGTATTTCTTGGTATCCACATAATCCGTTTCATGCGGATAAGAGATGTAAGGAGCTCTTATGTAAATCCCTTTTTCGAGCATCAGGCTCGTTGTTTTATTATAAAGCAAGGCTGTTTCGGCCAGGCCCTCAGTAAAGAAATTCCGGATATCGCTTCTCGCACTCATAGAGAGCATACCGCTGTATGCCAGCATTCCCGCTTTTGCCATATGGTTGATATAAGCAAGGCAAAAAGTGTCTGAAAACAGCTGTGGAGCATCAGAGTTGACATCCCCGCTGCTGAAGCCGTCCGGAACAGCCATTTTTTCCTCTTTGAATAAAGGGATCAGATATTCCAGATGGCTGGTGGATAAATCGAGGGCATACTGCAGAGCAGCCTTTATTTCATCCTCTGCAGCATGTGATTTCATATAGCCAAGAACACATTTTGACATGCTGTCATTCATATAAGTAGTCCAGAGCATCGCGATTTCTGCCGATGTAAGAGGTGTTTGCTTTTCCATAGGAAGACTCCTTCAATCAGTATGCTGGTAGTGTTTGCAATTGCTAATAAGATTATTAGTCAGACACCTGAAAAGCTACCTTATGCCGGTGCATTTCCAATTCGCCCAAAAAGATAGAAAAGTTAGACTTTTCTCGTTGCTGTTGACGAAATTTTCTAAATTGGTTATTCTTAGTGGACCGGAAAAATTATATACCTATAATATCTTATCAAGAGAGACGGAGGGGATGGCCCGAAGAAGTCTCGGCAGCGGGTTCAATTGAACACTGTGCCAATTCCATCAGGCAGATGCCTGGCAGATAAGAAGGGAGCCTGTTTATACATACTGTCCTCTTCTATCTGCAGAAGGGGATTTTTTTATTCAGCCAGCTAATACCTATATTCTTATCCAGAGAGGCGGAGGGACTGGCCCGATGAAGCCTCGGCAGCAGGTTCTGTGAACACTGTGCCAATTCCGCCGGATATACCGGAAAGATAAGCCGGGTACAACACCTCTCAGCTTATCTTTGCCGGGAGGTTTTTTAGTGAGTTAATGAGTTAAAGGGTATTTTCGGAATAAGCAAAAAGGGCGGGGATATTGCAATTATAATTCTTACTTTTTTAATAAGATAAATCAGTTTAAAGTGTTAAACAAAAAATAAGTAGTGGAGGAATGAAACCATGAAGAAATTATTTAGTTTCCCGCTGGTTATCCTGGTGTTCGCCCTGGCGGCGCTGACAGGTTGCAGCAATGATGAAGCAGTGCCGGCATCCGGTGGAAAAGACGTTGCACAAGTGTTGAATGCCAATCTTGGAGGGGAGCCGTATACCCTTGATCCTGCCTTTGCATCTGATACAACTTCTTTTTGGGTCATCGATAATCTTTATGAAGGCTTGTACCGCTATGATAAAGATGGAAATGCAGTAGAAGGGGCGGCCAGCAAAGTCGATGTGTCAGAGGACGGAAAAACCTATACTTTCACAATCAGGGACGGCCAGAAATGGTCCAATGGCGACCCGCTGACAGCAAAGGATTTTGAGTTTGCATGGAAGCGTGTCCTTAATCCTGAAACAGGTGCCTATGATCCTTCCAGCTTTTTTTACATAAGAGGTGCAGAAGAATACAATAGGGAAAACGGGGATGCTGAAGATGTGGGAATCACTGCAGTGGACGAGCAAACATTAAAGGTGGAATTGAACACGCCTATTAAGTTCTTCCCTAAGGTCCTGATGGGCCAGGGCTTTATGCCGGTGAACCAGAAGGCAGTGGAAGCTGACGAAAACTGGGCGGCAGGCCCGGAAACAATTGTCACGAATGGTGCTTATACACTAGGGGATTGGGAACACAATAATATCCTTACCCTTAACAAAAGCAGCAATTACTGGAACAGCAAAGAAATTACGATGGATACTGTTAACTTTAAGATGGTAGCTGATGCCAACACTGAGTATCAGATGTATAAATCAGGCGATATCGACATGATCAAGAATCTTCCCGCCGACGCGATAGATATGGAAAAGGATGGCAGGGAGTTTGTAAACTCACCGCAATTCAGTGTTTATACCTATACATTCAATGTTGATCAAGAGCCTTTTAATAACAGCAAAATCCGAAAAGCATTCAGCATGGCAATCGATCGTGAGGCCATAACGAAAAACATTTCCAAAGGCGGGGAAGAGCCTGCCTACGGTTATGTGGGGTATGGTGTGGAAGGTCCCACAGGCAAAGACTTCCGTGATGAGGAAGACCCTTACTATACTTTTGATGCGGAAAAAGCAAAAGCATTGCTTGCAGAGGGTATGAAGGAAGAGAGCTGGAAGGATCTTCCTGCGGTCACTCTGAAATATAATTCAGAAGGGAACCACAAGAATATTGCCGAGGCACTGCAGGAAATGTTCAAAGTTAACCTCGGTGTTGAAGTGAAGCTGGAGAATCAGGAATGGAAAACATTCATTGATACTTTTAAGCAGAAAAACTTCCAGGCTGCACGCATGGGCTGGGTAGGGGACTTCCTGGATCCGTACCCTGTACTGGATCTGTACAGCTCAGGCAGTTCCAGCAACTTTACAAACTGGTCCAACCCTGAATTTGATGAGCTGCTCGACCAGTCGCTGACAGAGCAGGACGAAGCAAAGCGTTTTGAACTGCTGCATCAGGCTGAAGCTGTCCTGATGGATGAAATGCCAATCATCCCAATCTACTTTTCATCTCAAAATGCGGCCGTGAAAGAAAATATTAAGGGAATCCGGTTCAGCCCCCTTAATAATCCTGATTTCCGCTATGCCGAAAAAGTTTCTGAATGATCTGATGCAAAAGGAGCCGGAACCCCGGCTCCTTTTGAAGTTTTAAAGAATGCAAGACTTTCAATAAAAAACAGCCTTTTGAAGCCTGCAGTTTAAGAAGAAGCGGCGGGCATATTGGAAGCTGGCAGAGCAATGATTTTGCCGCCGATCTGGATATGAACGGTATCATTGTAAATAGCCTTAACAATGCCCTTTAGCAAAACAGGTGAATCTACCGCTAATTTCTTTGAATCTTTGCTGATTTCCATGCCAGTATCCTCCCAGGTTTTTAAATTTTTGATAGAACGGCTGAATCAATAAACATATAATTCAATTCTATCTTTATAGCTGAAATCCTGCGTGTTTTTCAAACAAAAGTAAATAAACTCCGCAGCTTTCTTCTATTAATGCTGTCAGCCGCCATTATACATATCTCAGTTTCAAACAATCTTGTAATTTTTATGCGACACGACCGTAATTGGTGTATCTATTTTCAAAAGCAGTGCATCCTCATCGCTGATCTGGACAAGAACGCTTTCTTCTTTGACTTTTACGACCGTTCCGGTAATGGAAAGATCATGCCTTTTAAACTTGATTGTGTCTCCCTCTTTTGCCATAATCGCGACTCCTTATCGTTAAATTTTCAAACCAGTAAAAATAAGACGTAAGGACTATCATAGTGAAATTAAATTCATTATTGCACCATAGGAAACACCTGTCAAACAATAAGCTGAACTAAAGTTCATGTTTTTTGTGCGTCAGGATTTCAGTATCTCTGCTATGTTTTTTATATGATATGATGAATCTGGAGGTGAGGTTTATGGCAGAAAAAAATACCGCCCCGTTTTCTGGGGAATTCCCATCCCTGCCCAAGCAGGAAAGAGCGCTTCAGAAACGGAAGGCTCTGCTGGAAAGCGGAAAGCGGTTATTTATAGAAAAAGGCTACGAAATGACAACAGCAAAAGAAATAGCAGCCGCCGCAGATGTGGCCACAGGCACCTTTTACCGCTATTTTTCTGATAAACGCCAGCTGCTCATGGAACTGCTGCAGGATAAAATCGACTTCTTGACGATTCCGGAGCCCGACTGGCTCAATGGAGACCAGGTGCTGATCCTGGCCCGTCTGCTGGATGAGCATTATAAGAGACTGGAAGAGGTTGGCATTCACCGGGTGCTGCCCGAACTTCTGCCCAAGGATTCAGAACTGGCCGCTGTTTTGCAGGAGGCTCGGAGAAATATACATATGCAGATTGTGCGCGGATTAGAACTGGCCAGGCAAAAAGGGTTAACCTGGGATGATATAGATCTTGATACAGCTGCCTGGTCGGCCCTTGTTTTGGCAGAAAACGGGCCTCATAAAAAAATTCAGAGTTCTTCGCCGGTCAACACAATGGAAGCAGCCCGCATCATTTGCCGGATGATTTTTCCCCCTGTGGCGATTAGACGGAATGATAAGATGAATGATGAAGATATGCTTTAGGAAGGACCAGGCATTTTGCCGGGTCCTTTTTTAGAAACTGGAATATGTGTGATTTACAATAAAGTGTTTCAAAACTGCGGGGAATTTCAGAACTCCCAGTATATACTCAACATATTTCATGTAAATAAAGAATCAAACTAAGACTTTCTGTTTTTTTCAAGCTGCTTCAAACCTCTTTTTGCAGCCTCGACCCCCAGAATGCTTGCACCGATTGCTGCAAGTTCATTGACGAAAATAATTTTCGCCCCGTAATAGCAGGCTGTACCAAACCCCATTTCCAAAGCGAAGAATTTTCTGAGAGCAGAGGCTTCAATGATAATGACAATAAACCGGCTTTTTACTTCCATTTCCTTCACCATCCCAAACTGATTGTTTACTATATGCCCGCTCCAATATGTCCGATTCTTGGCAGCTTCCCGGCTTGTAAAAAAATCCCCTTTCTTGTGCTTTTTAACTTTAGGTTTCATCTTGAGAACATTCAGGGAAAAGCTACTATCATCATCTTGAATTTTTTAGCATCGAGAAAGGGGAAATCATAGATGTCTGGAATTGTATTAGCTGTTATAACAGCGGCATGCTGGGGAAGCATCATTTTGGTCAGCAATAAGCTTGGAGGGAATGACAACAGCCAAACCCTGGGTACCACCATCGGAGCACTTATTTTTGCCGTGACGGTATTTATATTTGTCAGGCCTGAGCTTTCGCCCCATGTATGGGGAGCGGGGCTTGCTTCTGGGGCGCTTTGGTCCCTCGGGCAAAAAAATCAGTTTGGCGCGGTGAAATATCTGGGAGTTGCTAAGACTACACCGCTTTCAACGGGCCTTCAGCTGCTCGGGACAAGCTTTTTTGGGATCGTCGTATTTAATGAATGGTCGACCGGGCTGCAGATCACGCTTGGCGTTATCGCACTTGTTCTCATCATCGGCGGGGCGGTGATGACATCATGGGGGCAGAAGGGCGAGAATGATGAATCCAAAAATCTGAAAAAAGGGCTCGTAACGCTCCTTATTTCGACTGTTGGCTTTGTTGGCTATGTAGTCATCATCAATTGGCTTGAAATTGATGGATGGTCTGCGCTCCTTCCCCAGGCGCTCGGGATGATCATCGGCGGCATCGTGCTGACGATCAGGAATAAACCGTTCAATAAATATGCGGTGCGGAATATTCTGACAGGACTTATTTGGGCAACCGGAAATCTTACACTCCTGCTGTCGCTTCCGAAAATCGGCGTGGCGACAAGCTTCTCGCTTTCCCAGACAGGGATAGTCATCTCTACGCTGGGGGGAATCTACCTTCTTGGCGAGAAAACGTCAAAAAAGCAAACGGTACTTATTATAACAGGATGCCTGCTCATCATTGCAGGCGGTGTGCTGATCGGATTTACAAAAGGATAAACAAAGGAGAATGGACATGTATAAAGACCTTGAAGGAAAAACAGTCGTCATAACAGGAGGAAACTCGGGGCTCGGCCGGGCAATGGCCGAACGGTTCGGAGCAGAAAAATCGAATGTCGTCATCAATTATCACAGCAGTGATGACAATATTGACGAAATAATCGAGATCATTGACAAGGCGGGGGGCAAGGCTACCAGCATCCAGGGAGATGTCGGCAATGAGGAAGATATCAAGCGGATCATCAAGCATGCAGTCCATACCTTTGGTTCACTGGATGTTATGGTCAATAACGCCGGAATTGAAAATGAAGTGCCTTCAGAAGAACTGTCACTCGATGATTGGAATAAAGTCATCAACACAAATCTGACAGGGCAGTTCCTTGGCTCCAGGGAAGCAATCAATTATATGCTGGAAAACGATGTTAAGGGCTCTATCATCAATATGTCATCCGTCCACCAGCGCATTCCATGGCCGCATTTCGTCCACTATGCTGCCAGCAAGGGAGGCGTAAAGCTGATGACCGAAACACTCGCGCTCGAATTCGCCCCTAAAGGAATACGGGTAAACTGCATCGCACCTGGTGCCATCGACACACCGATCAATGCAGAGAAATTCTCTGATCCGGAGCTTGAAAAAGGCGTGCTGGAACTGATCCCGATGGGGTATATCGGAAAGCCTGAAGAAATAGCCGCCTGCGCTGCCTGGCTCGCTTCAAAGGAAGCAAGTTATGTAACCGGGCTGACACTTTTTGCGGACGGCGGGATGACGCAGTATCCGGGATTCCAGGCAGGGAAAGGATAAAAAAGGGTATTTTTATAACCATTTTTAAAGAGGGTACGGAGAGAGAATATTCCGTACCCTTTTTTTTGTTTTCTTCTTTACAATTCTTTAACGAACGGCTCTTAGCAGAAAACCTGTCGATAGCAGCGGAAGGTAAGACTACCAATAAGAATCTGCAATACTTAAACAAAGAGCCTTTTATAGATATTAATTCCATACATGACATTTATCATGTCCCCCGCATGACATGTATGTCTTACACCAAACTGCTCTATATTACATAATGGAATTAGCAAGAACGAACGAGGAGGAATATCTTTTATGGAAAAAAAGACGTCAAAACCTGGCAAATTATCGAGGAAAAATATCTCTCCTTATGAAAAAGCAGATACAAAGAGCAGTATTACCCAATTAATGAACACGCTGGTGCCATTTTTTCTCATTTGGTATCTGGCTTATGAATCCATGCAAATATCTTATCTGATCACCTTTATTTTGACTGTTGTGAATGCAGGATTTCTGGTGCGTATTTTCATCATTTTCCATGACTGCTGCCATAACTCTTTCTTCAAAAGCAAGAAAGCAAATGAAGTGCTGGGCATCATCACAGGTGTGATGACACTCTTCCCTTTCCATCAATGGAGACACAGCCATTCCGTCCATCATGCGACAAGCAGCAACCTGAATAAAAGGGGTACCGGGGACATCTGGGTCATGACCGTTGATGAATACATGGAGGCAAGCCCATGGCAGCGTGTGCAGTACCGCCTTTACCGCAATCCGCTTGTTATGTTCGGGCTGGGACCGATTTATGAGTTCCTTGTCGTACAGCGGTTCAACCGTAAGGGAGCTCGCCCTAAGGAGAGAATGAACACCTATATCACCAATATCCTGATTATCCTGGTGATTGCAATCATGTGCTGGCTTGTTGGCTGGAAGGCATTCCTTCTGATCCAGGGACCGATCTTCTATATCTCCGGAGCACTTGGGATCTGGCTGTTTTATGTGCAGCATCAGTTCGAGGATTCTTATTTCGAGAAAGACGAAGAATGGGAATTTGTCAGGGCCGCAGTTGACGGAAGCTCTTTTTATAAGCTGCCGAAACTCCTGCAGTGGCTGACCGGCAATATCGGCTTCCACCATGTCCACCATCTAAGCCCTAGGGTGCCGAACTATTATCTTGAGGATGCCCATAATATGGAACCGATGCTCAAAAATGTGCAGACAGTAACTCTTGCAACAAGTTTAAAGTCGCTGAAATACCGATTGTGGGATGAAAAGAACCGCAGTTTTGTTTCTTTCAGGGAAATCCAGCACCTGCTGAAAGCGCAGAAGAAGAAAAGCGTTTCAGTATAAAAAGCCATTTCAAAGGACGGAGCCCGGAATGAAGGCTCTGTCCTTTTTCGAAAACAAATTTTTATGTAAAATAAGGATACAAATGATATTGGAGTTGTATAATGAAGAAAAAATTGCTTGTCTTTAACAGCAGCACAGGGATTTCACCGTACATCTGGGCAATTTTGACGATACTGCCCTTTTATTTCATATTTCAGTCTTCTTCAACAGCGGAAATCGTTGCCGGCATCATTCTGACTGTCATCTTTTATTTATGCTTCCGGCTGGCCTTCCTTTCAAGGGGCTGGACCGTCTATATCTGGGCCGTCGTTCTGATCGGCATCTCGTCAGCAATGACAACACTGTTCGGCTATGTGTATTTTTCCTTTTTTATCGCCTATTTTATTGGCAATATGTCAGCAAAGGTGCCATTTGCCATTTTATATATCCTTCACCTGGTAGGCTCATCTGCAGCGATCAATTACCAGTTTATCCTGCAGGACCCTTTATTCCTGAAGCAGATACCGTTTATCATCATCAGCTGGCTCAGCGTTATTCTCCTGCCTTTCAGCATCAAAAACCGCAACATGCGGGGCAAGCTGGAGTCGCAGCTTGAAGATGCGAATAAACGGATTTCAGAGCTCGTGAAGATGGAAGAGAGGCAGCGGATTGCCAGGGATCTCCACGATACACTCGGCCAGAAGCTGTCGCTTATAGGTCTGAAAAGCGATCTCGCGGGGAAATTGGTCTATAAAGACCCGGAGCAGGCCCGTTCCGAACTGAAGGATGTTCAGCAGACAGCCAGGACCGCCCTGAATGAGGTCAGGAAGATGGTCTCGCAGATGAGGGGGATCCGGCTGAAGGAAGAAGTAGTCCTGATTGAACAAATACTGGAAGCTGCTGAGATCTCGTTTGTGCTTGAACAGGAGCGGCAGCTTGTCAATGTTTCTCTATTCGTGGAAAATATCCTCAGCATGTGCCTGAAGGAGGCAGTGAATAATGTGGTGAAGCATTCCAATGCTACTGAAGTCATCGTAGAAATCAGGCAGGCAGATGATGAAACCACAGTCACAGTGAGGGACAATGGTGTGGGTATAGACCCTGACCGGGATATCGGCAAAGGAAGCGGCCTGCTCGGGATCAGGGAGCGTGCCGAATTTGTCAATGGCACTATGGAGGTGTACCAGGACAATGGAACGTCACTGGTCGTCCGGGTGCCGAATGTTGTGAAGATTAGACAGAAGGAGGAGCTGCAATGATAAGGATCGTCATAGCGGAAGATCAGCGCATGATGCTCGGTGCGCTTGGTTCGCTGCTGAGCCTTGAGGAAGATATGGAGGTTGTCGGCAAGGCGGGCAATGGCGAGGAAGCTGTCGCCCTGGTCGATAGGCACCAGCCGGATATCTGCATCATGGACATCGAGATGCCGCTGAAGACCGGCCTTGAGGCAGCAGAAGAGCTGAAGGGCAAATGCAAGGTCATCATCCTTACCACCTTTGCCAGGACCGGCTACTTCCAGTCAGCCATTAAAGCCGGTGTCAGCGGATATCTGCTGAAAGACAGCCCGAGTGAAGAGCTGGCAGGCAGCATCCGCAGTGTCATGGCTGGCCGCCGCATTTACGCGCCAGAGCTTATGGATGATATGTATGCCGAAGAAAATCCGCTGACAGAACGGGAAAAAGCAGTGCTAGAACTGGTCGCAGACGGAAAAAATACGAATGAGATTGCAGAAGAGCTTTCCATTAAAAGCGGGACCGTGCGAAATTATGTGTCCGCAATTCTGGATAAACTTGAAGTACAGAATCGAATTGAAGCCATCACGCGTTCGCGCGAAAAGGGCTGGTTTAAATAATGAGAAGAGCAGGATGGATTCCGGCTCTTTTTTTTAGTGTTGGTTTGGTAATATTTGTAAAACGGAAAAGTTATTGCTGATTTTAGGTATTTTCGCAGAATTCTTCTGGTTTCAGGCGAAAAATAGAAAATTCAGGATCAGGCTCCATACCTTCTAAGTTCAGGTATTACCCTCAATCAAGGCAGAGCCGCCATATTTTTTGTGAATTATGCATGAAATACATAATCACCAGAAAAATTCCCTGTTTTTTGACCCTTTTTACATCTGTGTTGCGTCTATATTACAAACGGCTTTTTGTGCAGCAAGGAGGGAGCCCTTGAATCCTGACATCGATAGAGATTGGCATAAGATTTCAAAAGACGAAGCCATAGAATATGCTATGGATTTGTATGGCGAGAAACTAAAGAGATTTATTTATACATATACGAAAAGCTGGGCACAGACTGAGGATTTGCTCCAGGAGGTATTCTTGAGCGTCTATATGAATCTTGAAAACTTTAAGGGAGAATCATCATTTAAGACTTGGATTTACCGGATTGCCGCAAATAAATGCAAAGACTACCAGCGGAGCTGGCATTATATTCATCTTCATCTGACAGATAAGCTTTTCTGGTTTGAAAGAAACAGGGAGAAATCGGCCGAGGATGAGCTGGTTGAAAAGGATGGATTGGAAAACTTGATGGAAAACATCCTGGATCTGCCTGTTAAATACAGGGAAGTGATTCTTCTTTATTATATAAAAGAATTTTCGATGCCGGAGGTTGCTGATATCCTGGGCCTTCATCCAGAAACGGTCAAAACGAGGATCAGGAGAGGCAGGGAGAAGTTGAAAGTCTTTTATTCTGCAGGAGAAGGGAATGAATTCAGTGGATGACAGGCCGGAAGGTTTAAAGCAGCATTTTAATCGTTATATCTCAAAAGATCCTGTTTTTACCGAGAAAGATAAAAGGCTGATCAGGCAAAGGATTGCGGCAGAGAAGGAAAAGAAAGCGACACATTATTTAACCTTTTTTCCAAGGGCAGCAGCATGGCTCACAGCAGGGGTGTTCTTCCTGGCTGCAGGCGGATTTGCCGGATACCACTTGGGCCTTCTCCAGACAGAGAAACACAGCGGGCAGCAGGAAACTGTTAGAGAGGTCATCCCATTCGTCTCCGGCGGGAATATTTTTGACCCGGAGGATGCTGAGGCGGGCGACAGGATAGCGGGAATGGATCTGTCGCAGCTTGAGAGTGAGGGCAGGCAAGGAACTTTCCAGACAGTATATGCCGAATTCAAGGGAGAAAAGCTTTTAACCGGCACAGTTCACAGCTTTGGAGTCTCATCCGGCTTCCTGGAAGGTCAATTCTTTTTTAAACCAGATGCAGAATCGTCCGCACTTCTGCCCCGTTTTAAGGGTGACACAAGGGAAAGCTGGATTACTTTTGAGAATCAGGGGGATTTTGCAGACAATATGAAATCAGCGGCAGAAAAAGGCGTCAAGGTGGCAGTCATGATAGACTCTTATACTATCCGATTTGCACCCTCTGATTCAAACAATACTGCCAGGTTGAAGTCTGTTAAAACCAAAATGACACCAATTTCCATAAAACAGGAAGGAAAAACCGTCATTCCTATGGAAGTAGGAAAGGGGACGGCTTCCATTACGATGGATGGCCCCCATTCATTCACTGGAAGACTATATATTGAAGAGCTCAGCCCTTCCCGGCGGTATACGATTGCACTAAAATCATCAAACGCTGGTGTCATGTTCGGACCCGCTGAAAATATTGAGATAGGGGAAGGGACTATTGAAGAAGATATTTATTTTATTCCTTCCGCGGAAGGCAGGCTCGAGGTATCGATGGCTAATCCTGTCCGCATTCTTGAAGGCGGGGGTGAATTCGTTCTGATTCTGCAGGCAGAGGATGATTTGGCTGACTTGTCTGTCTCCTTGCCATTTCAATTCAGCAAATAAAAGGGGGTCTTATAAGTGGAAATGGAAAGGGAGAAAAAAAAGACAAAAAACAAGCTGCCATTCCGGCTTAATCTGCTTTTTTTCTTTGTTTTTTTATGTTTCACCATGCTGATCGTCCGGCTTGGCGTTGTCCAGATCGTCAAGGGGGAGGATTTCGTGAACGAACTGAACCGCACCGAAAACCTCGTCATCAAGGAATCTGTTCCAAGAGGAAAAATATTTGACCGGAATGGCCGGATCATTGTTGATAATGTCGGGCAAAATGCCATTTCTTATATTAAGGACCAGAATACAAAGCAGCAGGAAATCATAGACGTTGCTGAAGAACTGGCCAAATATATCGAAATGGGGACCGATAAGCTGACTGATAGGGACCTGAAGGATTTCTGGATCCTGACACATGAGGAAGAAGCAAAGGCCCTTCTTACAGAGAAAGAGCTTAAAAATCAAAAGCTGACTTTCAAAGATCTTTATAAGCTGCAGCTCAAAAGGATTTTTCCGGATAAGCAGCTTGCCAAATTGACTCCTAAGGAAAAAAAGGTGGCAGCCATCTTCAGGGAAATGGCAAAAGGCTACGCACTCACACCGCAGATCGTTAAAAATGAAAATGTAACCAGTGAAGAGGCTGCGCTTGTGAGCGAGCATCTTCAGGATATGCCTGGAGTCGATGTATTCACAGACTGGAAGCGCGAGTATCCAAACGGCGACACCTTCCGTTCGATTCTTGGCAATATCAGCTCCAGTGAGGAAGGCTTGCCGCAGGATCGGCTGGAATATTTCACCTCGAGGGGCTACAGCCTGAATGACCGGGTCGGGAAAAGCCAGATTGAGGACCAGTATGAAGACGTACTCGCCGGGGAAAAAACGAAAACAGAGTACAAGGTGGACAAAAGCGGACAAGTGCAAGAAGAAGAAGTGATTTCACCGGGCAAAAGCGGCAAAGACCTGATTCTGACCATCGATCTCGAGCTGCAGGAGAAAGTGGAGGAAGTCATCGAGCAGGAGCTGAAGGCTGCAAAAGCAAGCGGAGGCGGCAGATTCCTGGACAGCGCTTTTGTTGTCATGACTAACCCGAGGACTGGCGAGGTCCTGGCCATCTCCGGCAAAAAGCTTAAATATGAAAATGGCGGATACAAGGCGGATGATTATGCACTGGGCACCTTCACTTCATCTTATGAAGTCGGGTCTGCCGTCAAAGGGGCTACTGTCCTTGCCGGCTATGAGATGGGCGTCCTTCAGCTCGGAACCAGATTAAAGGATGAGCCTCTCAATCTGTATGAAACTCCAGTGAAAAAATCATACAGCTTGTCGCTCGGATCACCAAATGATATTGAGGCTTTGAAAAAATCTTCTAACGTGTATATGTTCAAAACGGCCATCAGGGCACTCGGCAAGGAATATACCCCGGGAATGAAGCTGCCTTACGATCCAGGCGCGTTTGAGGAATTCCGTTATTATTTCAATCAGTTCGGCCTTGGCGTGAAGACGGGGATCGACCTTCCGAATGAATCCAGCGGCCTTCCGGGTGCTGATTACAGGCCAGGGCTTCTGCTTGACTTATCAATCGGACAGTATGATACGTATACTGCCCTCCAGCTGGCCCAATATATTTCAACGATCGCCAATGACGGCAACCGCATGAAGCTCCAGCTCGTCAGGGAAATCAGGGAACCTTCCCCGGCAAAAGAGCTTGGGTCTGTCTACAAAGGTTTTGAGCCGGTCACACTAAACCGCATCGACATGAGCGAGCGTGAAATCCAGCAGGTCCAGACCGGCTTCAAGAAGGTATTCCAGGAACAGGGCGGTACAGCAACAAATTATTTCAGCAGCAGTCCATACCGGGAATATGACCTCGCCGGAAAGACGGGGACGGCCCAGTCTTTTTATTATAGTATGGAAGAGAAAAAGCTTTACAAAGACACACCGACTTATAATCTCACACTGGCCGGCTATTCGCCTTCAAGAGATCCGGAAGTTGCCTTCTCAATCATCGTCCCGTATGTGTCTACAGATAAAAACACAATTAATAAAAAAATCGGCCAAGGCATCATGAAGGCCTATTATGACTTAAAAAAAGGAAAAAAACCTGAGGACAGCGAATAGAATTTGAAAAGGCGGAAAGAAGGGGCCATGAATGGGCCCCTTTTTTCCATTGAACCAAAGTCTCACCTGTATTCTGAAAACGTACATAAAGGAGGATAAGAGAATGAAGATCAGAGAGCTGAAAAGTTTGGGGGAAAAAGAACTGAAGCAGCTTTCCTTGCTTCTGGCCGATGCAGTAAACAGCGGGGCATCGATTGGATTTTTGCCGCCAATGGATGAGGATGATGCACTTTCTTACTGGAGGGAACTGCAGCTGAATGATACAGCCCTATTTATAGCTGAAGAAGAAGGAGCCATCGCTGGGGCGGTACAGCTTCAATTTTGCACCAAGGAAAATGGCCGTCACCGGGCTGATATAGGTAAGCTGATGACCCTTACTGCCTTCCGCCGGAAAGGAATCGGCCGCAGATTGATGGAGGCCGCTGAAAAAAGGGCAGAGGAAGGCGGCATTTCCCTGATTGTGCTGGACACACGGGAAGGGGATCCTTCCAACCGGCTTTATCAGTCCTTGAGTTATGTGGAATCAGGAAAAATCCCGAGTTATGCCCGATCGGAAGACGGCAGCCTCCATACAACCGTCTTTTACCACAAACTACTGTTATAACATCCTCTAATATTGGTAAACTGCCAGGTTTCAATCTTTTACACCCCGCAGATGGGAGAAAAATGTTAAAATATCCTATAGATTGACAAATTTTTCATCAAGGAGAGGTATCAACACAAACCGGACTTGAATCCGGGGCGCTCTCCGTTCATTTAGGAGGCTGAAATATGAATTCACAGTTAAACAGACCAAAAGGGATCGGCCAGATCCTTGACCTTACCTTCAGCCTGGCCAGAAACAGGTTTGGCTCCTTTATGGCCATCTTCCTCATTCTGGCAGGGCCGGTCTATCTTCTTCAGGCACTATTCAGCCTGGCCGCGGGACAGAGCTTTTTCCGAGACATGGATGCCGGGGGGAGCTGGTTTGAACAGATTGCTTCAAGCTTTGAAGCAGAAACCACAGGAACAGAAATTTATGCACCGGGTTCGCTGTTTGCTGATTTGGGCATTATATTTGCCGGCCTGCTGTCAGCTTTGATGATCTCAATAGCCGGAGCGGCTGCCCTAATAGCGGTGGACGAGGTAAGAAAAGGGAAGGATTTTACCGCGGGAATGGCCATCAAGAAGGCTTTCAGGCGGTTTTGGCCTATTCTGGGAACAAGCATTCTTTTTAGCATCATTACATTCACCATCATTATCTTGCCGGTCATATTCATATCCATCACAGGTATTTTCGGGTCCATGGTGCATCCTGTGATCGGCATCATTTTTGCTGGGCTGTTTTTGCTGGCATTTGCCGTTGGAGTAGGTTATCTACTGACAAGATGGAGCTTTTATTTTGGATATACCGTTCTGGAAAAAAAAGCGCCTGGTTTCTCTGAAAGCTGGACATTGACCAAGGGTAGATCATGGCATATGCTCCTCATCTACGCTCTGCTGTTTTTAATAGTCGGAACAGTATCTTTTGCGATCGAGATGACGGCCGGCCTGCTCCTTGGGGGCAGTGTACTGTTTGATATCATCCTGAATCTGGCAACCCTTGTTACAACCTGCCTGTATTATATCGGCTTTTCTGTCATGTACTTTGACCTGAAAGGAAGACAGGGCGGCGATGACCTCAACAGCATGATAGAGGACTACAGCAGGGTGCAATAGGATGAGAGCTGAGAATACCGGCAAGAGGTGGAGAATATGAAGGATGCTAAACAAGCAAGAAAAGAACTTTCTGAGATATTGGAAGACAGGGAATATACTGTCTATCAGGATCAGGGGGAGAGCTTTCTCGAGAAGCTGAGGGAAAAATTCTTCACTTGGCTTAAAGAGTTGTTTCCGCAGATAGAATTCTCCAGCGGCTCTTCAGGCTCCTTTCCGTTCATCATGATTCTGGCGGGAGTCCTATTCATTGGATTAGTGCTTTTTGCGGCAGCAAGGGCTGCCAAAAGGCAGAGGATCCTGCAGGAGCATCAGCCTCTCGACAGGGAAGCTGAGATCAGCTGGTCCTATAAGAAGCATCTTGAAGAAGCCGGAAAGCATGAGGAAGCCGGGGATCTGACAAAGGGGGCCCGGCATATTTTCCTTGCCCTGCTGCTCTGGTTCAATGAACACGGGTGGCTGAAGGCAAAAATATGGAAAACGAATTGGGATTATTATGAGGAGCTTAAAAAAACCGACAGCAAAACGGCTGGAATTTTCTTTTCCCTGTCAGTCCTTTTCGACAGGGCTGCCTATGGGGGCAAAAGCATAAAGCCCATTGAATACCAGCAATACAAGACAGAAGCGTTGAAACTTATGGAAAATAGTGCAAACCTGCAGGAAGGGAGGGAACCGGAAGTTGCGGAATCAGCTGATTAAGAGAGCTTTATATTGGATACTTCCGCTGCTGCTGTTTATTATCGCCAGCTACTTCCTGGCCGGCGACGCGCCAGCAAGCTATCCTCCCTATCTGGCCAAATCCCCATCGCCGACAGGCATCAAGGGACTGTATACATATAAGGAGCAAAACGGCTCAAGCATCCGAAAGTGGAGCAGGGATCCCCGCCTTCTTCCAAACTCTGAAGATCCCATCCTTTTGGTCATGGCAGAGCCCCGGTCTGTTCCTGATAAGGAAGAAATGGAAGCATATGCAAAATTCATGGAAAATGGCCATACCATTCTATTATTCAAGGAAAATCCGGCACCGATGTTCGGGATGAAAACAGAACAATTTGCCGCTGAAGGGGACAGCGCCCGCAAGATTGCCGGCAAGGATGGGGGCAGATACAGTGCTGCCGTCACTTCTCCATTCAGAATCATGGAAGAACCTGGAGATGAAATTCTTCTTTCCGATGAACTTGGTGCGGTGGCGGTCAAAAGGGCTGTCGGAAAAGGCAGCCTGATTGCCGCAAATTCCCCTTCCTGGCTCACAAATGGGCTGATCCTGGAAGAAAACCATTTAGAGCTCATCCTGTCATTGATGGATGAAGAAGCAGCGGAAGATATATTCATAGATGAATTTTTACATGGTCAGGAATCTTCTTCCGGAGCTGGGGTGTATCCGCAATGGTTCCTCGTCATTCTTGTACAGGGCGTGCTCATTGCCCTGTTATGGATCATTTATAAAGGCAAGAGATTTGGTCCTGTTGACTGGCCTCGGGAAGAAACTGTCCGTTTTACGGATGAAAAGATTGCCGCTTTGTCAGCCTGGCATATCAGGGGGAGGCGCTACCAGGACTCGCTAAGGATACAGGCTGAATATACAAAAGAGCTGCTGCAGGAAAAATGGGGGATCCCTTTCAGCCGTAAGTGGGAGGAAGCAGGAGATTCCATCATGGCAAAAGCATCTTCCCTGCCTGCTGAAGAGGTAGAATCGTTCATTAAAGGGATTTCTTCTGTCCTGAAAAAAGAGTATTTGCATAAAAAAGAGTATTTGCGCTGGTCCGCAAAACTGGATGATTTAAGGAAAGAGGTGGAGAAAAGATGAAACAAGATACATCATCACTGCTCCAGCAGTATGAGGGGCGGATAAAAGGGCAGGGACGGAACCTGAGGCTGCTGCTTGCCGCGATCCTGTCCGGGGGGCATGTACTGATCGAAGGGGTGCCTGGAACCGGGAAAACCCAGATGGTCAAGACGCTTGCAGGGCTTCTTGGCGGTCAGTTCAGCAGGATTCAATTTACACCTGACCTGCTTCCAAGCGATATCACCGGAAGCATGATCTATAACATGAAGGAAAGCTCATTCCAGACACTGAAAGGTCCGATTTTCACCAATGTCCTGCTCGCAGATGAAATCAACAGGACACCTGCTAAGACTCAGGCTGCACTGCTGGAAGCGATGGAAGAGAAGCAAGTTACCATCCAGGGGGAGACCTATCAGCTCCCGGACGCATTTTTTGTCGCAGCGACCCAGAATCCGATTGAATTTGAAGGAACATACCCTTTGCCGGAGGCGCAGCAGGACCGCTTCCTTTTTAAACTGATTATTGACTTTCCTGAATTCAATGAGGAAAAACTTGTGCTTCAGTCTGTGCTGGAAGGGCGGATGGAAGCCGGATCTATTATACAGGCACTATCACTGGAAGACTTCCTGTCCATCCGTAAAGATGTTGAAGCGGTGGCCATAAGCGATGATATACTCGACTATATCATGCGGATCGTCAGGAAGACGAGGGACGCAGAGTCCATCCGGTTTGGCGCCAGTACGAGGGCAGCCATCTCTATCGGAAAAGCCGCCAGGGCATGGTCCTATCTGGCTGGGCGCGATTATGTGACCCCTGATGACATCAAGATGGTTTCCAAACCTGCCTTAAGGCACAGGATCCAATTATCCCCAAATGCAGAATTGGAGGGGAGGACTGTTGACCAGACAATCGATGAGCTTGTGGGATCGGTTCCTGTTCCGAGATAAAGGCATCCTTCCGGGAAAGCGGCTCCTCATCAGCATGCTTGTTCTTTCAATAGCCCTGGTGGGCGCTGCATTCTGGGGTGTTCCGTGGAAGGTGGTTGCGGGACTTGATCTCGGCATTCTGCTGCTATCCATTGCCGATCTGGCCTTACTGCCAAAGAATTCGCAGATCCAGCTGAGGCGCAGAGCTCCCGAAGAAATGGAAAGGGGGATTCCTGCAAGAGTGAGCATTGAAATAGAGAATCACTTTCAGCAGCCCCTTTCTTTCCGGATCATCGATGATCTTTCCGATTCCTTTGCACGGCCTTTTCCGCTTAAGCGCAAGGTAGCTGGAAACACCAGGGGCACTATTCATTATGAAACCAGAGCCAGTGCAAGGGGGCACTATAAGCTGAACAGCATTTATATCCGCTGCAGCAGCTTCCTCGGCCTTTGGGAAAAGCAGATGGTGAAAGAGAATGAAAGCATAGTCAAAGTGATACCAGATTTAACCGAAACCAGGCGCTATCTAGAAAATGCACAATCTTATTTGCTGTATGAAGGAGAAAAGATCAGAAGGCAGCAGAGCGGATCCGGCGAATTTTCAAAGATTCGGGCATACGCGCCAGGTGATGATCCGCGGAAAATCAATTGGAGGCAGACGGCCAAGCTCCAGGAGGTCATGGCCAATGTCCATGAGCCCGAACACGGAAAGTATGTCACCATCATGATTGACTGCGGCAGAATTATGGGGGCGGAACTTGAAACAGGGAACCGGCTCGAGAAAGCGCTTGAAGCGGCTATGACTACGGCTGCTGCTGCACTCAAAAACGGTGATTATGTTTCTGTCCTCGCCTTTTCAAAAGACATTAAATCATATGTCCCCCCTGCAAAAGGGATGCAGCACTTGAACTTCATCCTGAAAGCTTTGTACTCCATCCAGGCGGATGCAGTTGAATCTAACTATGGCAGAGCTTTTCAATACTTGCAGTCTGTTCAGAATAAAAGGAGCCTTCTTCTTCTCTTTTCTGATGTAAAAACGTTTATCCTTGAGGAAAGTGCGCTTGTTTATTTAAAAAGAATCAGGCAGAGGCACCTTTTCTTTATGCTGGGGATAGAGGATAATTTCCTTGCAGACCGGGCGAAAGCGCGGCCGGAGGATATAAAAAGCACCATGCTGAAAAGCATGGCGCAGCAGCAGATCCTTATGGCTAAACGTGAAAAGCTGAAGTGGGAGAAGCAGGGCCTGCAAATGGCGGAAGCACCTGAAGGAAAACTTGCAGCAGCAGCTGTTTCCCACTATATCAGTGTGATGAACCGGGGACTGCTTTAATATGGCCAGCCTTTCTGCCATAAGTGATAATTTTCAGTGTAACCGGCCGGCAGTTGAGCGATGTTCAGCCCAGGCACCTGCCGATGTGATGGCCTGAGCAGTTCCCGGGAAGCTTTCATCACGCCTGCCGCGGCTGCCCATACAGGCGGTTTCTCTTTTGTTCCAAGAGCCAGCCTGACCAGGCATAAAACAGCAGGCCCAGCACAGTCAGCAAGGCGGCCAGGTATTTTATTTCCAGCGGGAGCGGGGAAGGGGTAATGAACCCTTCGATCAATCCGGCGATGATGAAGAGCGGGATTGTCCCCAGGAGCAGCTGGACGGACCTTCTCGCCTGGGTTTTCAGCTGGTATCCTCGAGAATATTTGCCCGGGACAAGAAGCTTGTAGCCCATCAGCAGGCCGGCGCCCCCGGCGATGAATATCGCGGTGAGCTCTATCATTCCATGCGGGACGATATAGGCCCAGAATTCATAAGATTTGCCGTGCGTCCAGAAGAGGCCAGCGATGGCACCAACTATAATACCATTGTAGATCATCAGGTAGACTGTCAAGATGCCGAAAGTGATGCCGCCGGCGAATGCGAGGATAGCCACACGGATATTATTGGTCATGATGCTGGCTGACATGACCGCAGAATCGACCGCCCCTTCATTTTCGCCGAGCCGCTGTGGATCAATGGCCCCTGACATATCGTCCGGGAGAATCGAATGGATCGACAGCGGATCCCCGATTACAGCAAAGAAACTGCCCAAACCTCCCAATGTGAAAAGAAGCATGCTGGCGATGACAAATTTCCATTGCTCAAACAGCAGCCTTACAAACTTAATCTGGAGGAAATCTTTCAGCTGGCCCAAGCTGGAGGACTGGCTTTTGTATAAAAGATTATGGGCTTTTGCGACCAGATCATTTAAATAAAGAGTCACTTCTTCCTCAGGAAAGAAAGTCTGGGAGAATGAAAGGTTTTGGGCTGCTTTCTGGTATAGCCTGTCAAAACGCGCTAAATCAGTTCCTGCAGCTTTTTTTCCTTTTATCCTGGCCAGCAGCTCCTCGAGCTCATGCCAGTTCCCGCGGTGCTGCTTGATGAACTGTTTACTATTCAATATAATCACCTGCCTGTACGAATGAAAAGTTATATCTCCATTATAAATCAAAGCGAAAGAGAGATACAGGCAAAACTTCCAGGAAATGGGGTGCACCATGCAAACAGAAACAATTCTTATTAAAACACCGGAATATGTATCACTGCAGTTCCAGCCGGCGGGTCTCGGAAGCCGGGCAGGAGCACTCATCATTGACCAGCTGATCCTCACGGTTTTTAATTTGGCTGCGATTCTTTTATTTGCTTTTTATGCTTCCAGCGCAGCTGCATACTTCCTTGATGATTCTTTCCTTTCATGGCCATTCGCCATTATGCTCATTTGCATTTTTCTTGTCAACTGGGGATATTTCTTTGTGTTAGAGTATTTTTGGGCCGGGAGGACTGTAGGGAAAAAAATAATGGGCATTCGCGTCATCCAGGATAACGGCCAGAGCATCACTTTGCTTTCGAGCTTTATCCGCAATCTTCTGCGCATCATAGACTCTCTGCCGGTGTACTATCTGCTTGGCATCTTGATGGTGTTTTTCCATTCCAGGCACAAACGGGTTGGGGATCTTGCTGCGGGGACGGTGGTCGTGCATGAGCGGAAAAAGAAGAGGCCGGGAAAAATGACTGCGATTGAAAGAGAAATCCAGGAGAGAGGCCTGAAGAAGGAAGATTTGTATATGGATGAATGGACTGTCAGGAAAATCGGGGCTCAGGAATGGAAGCTTTTAAAAACCTATAGTGAGAGACTGCTCCAGCTGCCTATAAGCAAAAGGGAAGAGCTCACAAAGAAACTTTCGTATACACTCCTGCCGAATCTCGATATCGATCCAGAACGAAAATCCTTCAGGCAGCTGGAAGACATCCTGCTCGTTCTTTATTTAATCGGCAAGGAAGAATGGGAGTTTGAGAATCATAAATAAATGAGCTGATTTTCCTAATTAATAAAATAATTAGAAAATTGCATGATAACTCGTTGACAAATCATATAGGTATGGTAGGATTAATTTCAATAAAATAAATCAGAGCAAACGCTCCTGATTAAATCACTTATCTAGAGTGGCTGAGGGACTGGCCCATCGAAGCCCGGCAACCTGCTAAAAGCAAGGTGCCAATTCCAGCAAAATGTCCAGCATTTTGGGAGATAAGGTGCAAGTATGTGAAGATGCGCCTTTTCCTGATGGAAAAGGCGTTTGTTTTTCTCCTCTTGTGCCAGTACCCGCCATTCAAAAAGGAGGCGAGCCAATCTGAAGCATGCTGATTGGGAGGAAGTGGCTGAACATCTGGAAAAGATGCTGCAGTCCGTAAAGTTTGGAAGCATCACCTTAGTGGTGCAGGATGGCAAGGTCATTCAAATTGAAAAGAATGAAAAGGTTCGCCTTCAATCTAATAAAGCGCGCTGACTAGACAAACTAGAGGCGGCCTTCTTCCCAAAGCGGGAGGAAGGCTGCCTTTTTTTCTTGTTCAAACAGCAGAAGGCGATCTGAAAGGAGCACTGTAATGAGCACCACCGTAACGTACACACAATGGAATCCGCCTTCATTTTCAGAAGAAGATGGATTCAAAGGAGCAAGAAAAGTGCTGGAATGGGCCTACAGCCACTACGGCGCGCATGAAATCAGCTATGCCTCAAGCTTTGGGGCAGAGGCGATTGTCCTGATTGATCTTATCCAGGAAATCAAGCCTGACGCCCACATAATCTTTCTGGATACCGGCCTCCATTTCCCTGAAACTTATGAAGTCATTGAAAAGGTCCAGAAACGCTTTCCAGGATTGAATATTGAAAGAAAGCTGCCTGACCTTTCTTTGGATGGCCAGCGTGAAGCCTACGGATCTGCACTTTGGAAAAGAGAGCCGGACCGCTGCTGCAGCATCCGGAAGATCATTCCGCTCCAGGAAGCCATGAAAGACAAAATGGCCTGGATTTCCGGGCTGAGGAGGGAACAATCTGCATCCAGGGCCGGTGCGCAATTTTTAAACAAAGACAGCAAATTTCAAAATGTGAAAATCTGCCCGCTTATTCACTGGACTTGGGAGGAAGTTTGGGAGCATATCCGTAAAAAAGATCTCCCCTATAATAACCTCCATGACAATGGATATCCCAGCATCGGCTGCTTCCCCTGCACAAGGGCTGCAGGAGACGGCGGGGACAGCAGGGCTGGCAGGTGGGCAGGGACCGGCAAGACTGAATGCGGCCTGCATTCCGGGTGAAAGGGGGGCATGACCATGCTTGCAGCAATAGCAATAACCGTTGGACTATTTTTTGCCATGAACATAGGAGCAAGCGGTGCCGCCGCCTCGATGGGAATTGCCTACGGCACGGGGTCCATTAAAAGCAGAAAAATCGCCCTCCTCTTGTGCGGTGCTGCTGTATTCCTTGGCGCCTGGCTCGGAGGGGGCGAGGTCGTCAAAACGATGGGGAGCGGCATCGTGCCGAAAAGCACTTTCACCGTGAGCATTGCCCTGATCGTTCTTGCCTCAGCAGCACTTTCGCTCTTTCTGGCCAATATTTTCGGCATTCCGCTGTCGACCAGTGAGGTGACAGTCGGATCAGTGGTCGGGGCAGGGATTGCTTATCAGTCTCTATTTGCTTATAAACTGCTCTGGATCGTGTCCTTCTGGCTCCTAACACCGCTGGCAGCTTTTATTATTGCAGTCCTTGCCGCGGAACTGGTCAGGATGACCCGCTTCTCCAAGAAAAAGAAAAAGCCGGGCACAAACAAATTCCTTGGCTTCCTGGTAATATCCATGGGATTATTTGAAGCCTTTTCGGCCGGCATGAACAATGTGGCGAATGCCGTTGGCCCCCTTGTAGGCGCAGATGTCCTTACCACGGGGGCAGGGATATTCTGGGGCGGCATATTTGTCGCAGCCGGGGCAGTTTTTCTCGGCAGCAAAGTCCTGGAGACAAATGGAAAGAAAATCACGGATATTAAGCTTGGGGAAGGATGCATCATCTCAGGGACGGGGGCGGGAATAGTCACAGCAGCATCATTGTTCGGGATTCCCGTTCCCCTGACCCAGATTACCACAAGCTCTATCATCGGCATCGGCTTTGCCGGCCAGGGCCGGTCCGTTTTTCAGAAAGAGATCGTCGTCAGGCTGCTCGGTGTATGGCTTGTTTCACCGGTCCTCTCGATGGTCCTGAGCTATACTTTGATCCAAATTCTCATCAAACATGACTATTATCCGATTGTTGCCATGGCAGGAGTGCTAATTTCTGTATTAGGCGTCCGCTTCCTGATGGGAAGGCAAACCGCGGCACTGCCGGAAAATGAATCTTACAAACTAGCAAGGAAAGGCTGATGAAAATGACACTGCCAGCGCCTCATGGAGGCAAACTAATAGAATTATTTAATCCGGATTACCACCTGGAGAATGCCAACAAGGAGATTGAAATCGACTCTATTGCACTAAGCGACCTTGAACTGATTGCCTGCGGCCATTTCAGCCCGCTGACAGGATTTCTTGGAAAAAAAGACTATGAGTCTGTTGTTGAAAATATGCGCCTTGGAAACGGGACGGTCTGGCCGATCCCTGTGACATTGCCGATACATTCTGCTGCAGCAGATCAGCTCCGGGAGGGAGATGTCTGCAGCCTGAAACATAAGGGCGTCATCTATGGGGTTCTTGAACTTTCAGAGCTGTATAAACCAGATTTGGAAAAAGAGGCCCTGTTTGTCTATCGGACGTCTGACCGGGCACATCCAGGCGTAAAGAAGCTCTTTGAAAGAGGAGGCACATATGCTGCAGGGAAAATCACACTGGTTAAACGCCCCGGAAAAGGCGAATTTGCAGATGTCTGGCTGACACCTAAGGAAACAAGGGCATTATTTGCCGAAAAAGGCTGGAAAACGGTTGTCGGCTTCCAGACAAGGAACCCGGTGCACCGGGCTCATGAATATATCCAGAAAGCAGCATTGGAAACTGTCGACGGCTTATTCCTGAACCCGCTGGTCGGAGACACGAAGGAAGATGATATCCCGGCCGATGTCCGCCTGAAAAGCTACCGGGTGCTGCTGGAGCATTATTATCCGAAAAATCGGGTCCAGCTGGCTGTCTACCCGGCAGCGATGCGGTATGCGGGACCGCGTGAAGCCATCTTCCACAGCATCGCCAGGAAGAACTTCGGCTGCACCCATTTCATTGTCGGGCGCGACCATGCCGGCGTGGGGAATTATTATGGAACCTATGATGCCCAGCATATATTCAGCGAGTTTGCCGAAGAAGAACTGGGGATCAAGCCTTTGTTTTTCGAGCACAGTTTTTATTGCAATGTGTGCGAAGCTATGGCTTCCGATAAGACCTGCCCTCACTCAGCGGATGACCGGGTGATCCTGTCAGGCACAAAGGTAAGGGAAATGCTCAGGGCCGGTGAAATTCCGCCTTCATCTTTCAGCAGGAAAGAAGTGATAGAGGTATTGATTGAAGGCCTGCGGGAAAAAGAAATAGTTTAAGGAGGAAGGGAAATTTGGCACAATCACTTAATTTGACCTGGCATGAAGCAGCAGTAACAAAAGAAGAGCGAAGGGCGCAGAACGGCCATGCAAGCTGTGTGCTCTGGTTTACCGGCTTATCCGGCTCTGGAAAATCCACTATTGCCAATATCGTCAGCCACCGGCTGTTCAAGGAAGGCATAGATGAGTATGTACTGGATGGAGACAATATCCGCCACGGGCTTAACCGCGACCTTGGATTTTCTGAGGCAGACCGGAATGAAAACATCCGCCGCATCGGTGAAGTGGCTAAGCTGTTTACGGACAGCGGCCAGATTGTCTGTACAGCATTCATCTCGCCTTACAGGAAGGACAGGGATTTAGTGCGGGGCATTTTTCCGGAAAAAGGGGAGTTCATTGAAGTATTCATTGACTGCCCCTTGGAGGAATGTGAAAAGCGCGATCCGAAGCAGCTTTATCAAAAGGCACGGCGCGGTGAAATCAAAGGATTCACAGGGATTGACGCCCCCTACGAGAAGCCGGAAGACCCGGAGATCGCCATCCGGACTGATCAGCTTTCACCAGAAGAAGCAGCTGAAAAGATATTAACTTATCTAAAAGAACAGGGAATTATTTAAGGAGGGGCAAGGATGGCATATATAAAGCATTGGGCTGATAATGAAAAGCTGAACAAAACGGAAAAAGCGAAGCTCGAAAAAGACGGACTCGAAATTCTGAATGACATACCCTATTATGCAGCAAACGGTTTTGAATCCATTCCGAAAGACCAGTGGGACCTGTTCAAATGGGCCGGCCTGTATCTGCAGCGCCCGAAAGAGGACGGCTATTTTATGATGAGGGTGAATGTCCCTTCAGGCATCCTGACAAAACCGCAGGTGGATGCTTTGGCCGGGATCGCCCGGGATTACGGGCGCGGCGTTTTCGATATTACGACAAGGCAGGCTATCCAGTTTCACTGGCTTGAAATCAGCCAGATCCCTGATATTTTTAATCGGCTGGAGGCTGTCGGCCTTTCAAGTGCCGGTGCGTGCGGCGACATCACCAGGACGATTGTCGGCAACCCGATTGCAGGACTTGATCCGCATGAACTGTTTGATACGGCAGAAATCGTTCAGGAAGTATATTCCTATTTTCAGAGAAATGAGGACTTTTCCAATCTCCCGAGAAAATATAAGATGTCGATTTCCGCCAATCTTCATAATGCATCCAATGCGGAAATCAACTGTGTATCTTTTACCCCAGCCGTCAAGGTGATAGATGGGATCGAGAAAAAAGGATTCCACCTCAAGGTTGGCGGAGGCCTTTCTTCACGGCCTTATCTGGCAGAAACGCTGGATGTATTCATTGAACCGGAGCGCACACTGGAAACAGCGATTGCCGTAACGACGATTTTCAGGGACTACGGCTACCGCGAAAAAAGGCATCTTGCCAGACTGAAATTCCTTATGGCCGATTGGGGTCCAGAAAAATTCAGGGAAAAGCTGCTCGAGTACACAGGTCCTCTCCCTGATAAGGGAACAGAGCCTGCGGGAGGCTGGAATGCCGGCTATTTTTACGGTGTCCATGACCAGAAGCAGCCCGGGCTGAAGTTCCTTGGCTTCAATGTACCCGTTGGCCGCCTGTCGGCTGATGAAGTGTTCGAGCTTTCCCGCATTTCAGCCCAATATGGGAACGGAGAAATCAGGACGTGCAATTCCCAGAATCTGATCATACCCAATATTCCTGAAGAAAACGTTGAAGCACTGCTTCAAGAGCCGATCTTCAGCCGCATCACCATCAATCCCAATTCATTTATCGGCCATGCGGTATCCTGCACCGGGATCGAATATTGCAATCTGGCACTGGTTGAAACAAAAGAAAGGATGCGCTTGATTGCTGAAGAACTTGATAGCCGGATCGCCCTTGATGTGCCGGTCAGGATTCATATGGTAGGCTGCCCGAACTCCTGCGGGCAAAGGCAGATTGCCGATATCGGCCTTCAGGGGATGAAGGTGCGGAACGAGAATAAGGAAATGGTGGAAGCTTACGAGATTTATGTGGGAGGAACCCTGAATGCAGGCGGCAAATTCAATGAAAAGCTGAAGGGTAAAGTGGAAGCAGAAAAACTGGCGGACGTACTGGAGGAACTGCTGCAATTTTTCAAGGAGGAAAAAGCATCAGATGAATCATTCTTCGATTTTGTCGGCAGGGCCGGCCTTGAGCTTCTTCAGCAGCAGCTTGACATCATATTGGGAAAAGAAGCCCATGGCCTATCTTTATAGATTCAGTGTACAGCTGGAAGAAAAAGAGATTGCCGCGGTCATCCTTGCTGAAGATGACGAAGCGGCTTTCCGCCAGCTGGATGTGGAGCTTGAGAAGTTCTATCTGAAAGAACCGGGCATACAGGAAGTGGCCCTCCGCGAGAAAAAGCGCGCTGCAAAAACGGCAGGCTATATTTTTGATGAAGATGAGAAAGGGTGGTAGTGATGCCAGGAAAAGTATATTTGGTAGGAGCAGGTCCGGGGGATGCGGACCTGATTACGGTAAAAGGGCTCCGCTGTATCCAGCAGGCGGATGTTATCCTCTATGACCGTCTCGTGAATCCCGGGCTGCTGGAGCACGCGAAGAAAGGCGCCCAGCTTATCTACTGCGGCAAGCTCCCCCATTATCACACAATGAAGCAGGAAACAATCAGCCGGTTCCTTGTTAAGTTTGCAAAAAAAGGCCTGGTTGTCGTCAGGTTGAAAGGAGGAGATCCCTTCGTGTTCGGACGAGGAGGGGAAGAGGCGGAGGAATGCGCCATTAATGATATCTCTTTTGAAGTGGTTCCAGGCATAACCGCCGGCATCGGAGCTGCTGCATATGCAGGGATTCCTGTCACGCACCGCACACTCAGCAAAAGCTTTGCCTTTGTGACAGGCCATCAGGCTGGAGACAGGGAGGCAGAGCACCAATGGGCCCATCTTGCCCGGGCAGTAGATACGATTTGTGTCTATATGGGGGTATCTCATCTTCCGAACATCGTTGCCAAGCTCCTTGAAAACGGAAAGAAAAAGGAAACGCCGATTGCTCTTGTCCACTGGGGCACACTTTCTGACCAGCAGACTGTCGCTGGGACTCTTGAGACGATAGTGCAGCTGGTTGAAAAGTCAGGCATCAGCAATCCAAGCATGATTGTTATCGGGGAAGTCGTAAAGCTGCACAAGAAGCTACATTGGTTTGAGGAAGAAATTGCTCCCCAGCTGCCGGTCATCCAGGGAATATAGAGGAGGGGGAATATGGAAGCGATCCTTTATGTGGGGCACGGAACAAGGTCCAAGAAAGGTGCACAGGAGGCAAGGGACTTTTTGAACAGAATCACCAGCAAATCTGCTGCACCGATCCAGGAAATCAGCTTTTTGGAGCTTTCTGAGCCTTCGATCGGAGAAGGCTTTGAAAAATGTGTCCGGCGGGGAGCCGCGCTGATCAAAGTGGTCCCCATTTTTCTTTTATCTGCCGGGCATATAAAAAGTGATATTCCGAAAACCCTGGAAAAGTTAAGGAATAGGTTTCCTCATATCCCGGTTGAAATGGCGGATCCCTTTGGAGTCCAGCAGACAATCATTGACGGCGTCTCCGATTTGATCTTCCAGGAATCTCCGGTCCTTGCCAAAGATGATACTGTCCTGATAGTCGGGCGGGGGAGCAGCGATCCTGGCATTCTTGAAGCATTTGAAGAGATTAGGAAGAAGATTGCTGATAAGACTGGTGCCAAAGTGAAGTTCTGCTTTCTGGCTGCGGCTTCTCCATCTTTCAATGAAGGACTTGAAGATGCATGCTCCAGATCCCGCGGCCGCATTATCGTTGTTCCGTATCTATTATTCGGAGGGCTCTTGCTGGGTGAAGTGGAAAACGCGGTGAGGAAAAAGAAAAAGCTGGGTGTTCAAATCGTACATACCGGCGCATTGAGCAGGCATCCTGCCATAGAAAATGTTGTCATTGCACGTGCAGCAGGGAAGGTTGGAGAACGATGCAGCCGCTATTCATTGATTTAAAAGGGAAGAAAGTTGTCATTGCCGGCGGCGGCAGGATTGCTGCCAGGAAGGCGCGTGTGCTTGAAGAGGAGGGGGCACTCATCACTTTCATTGCCCCCTCGTTTTCTGAGGAAGCGGTAGCGATCGCCGCCGGCAAAGGCTATACACTTATTGAACGGAAAGCAGACGCAGCAGATTTCGCTGATGCCTTCCTTGCCATATTGGCCACAAATGACCGCAGTGCCAATGAAGCTTTGCAAAAGTCTCTCCCGGCCAATCAGCTCGTCTGCGTCGTTGACGAATTCGAAACCGGCAATGTCACTTTTCCGGCAAGAGTCCGGCGGGGCGGCCTTCAAATTGCTGTCACTTCAGGCGGCACAAGCCCCAAGCTGACGCGGAAGCTGAAAAAAGAATTTGAGGAGCTTTTTGACGAGACATGGACCGTATATACAGAATTCCTCGGAAGCTGCCGGTCAGAGATCAAAAGGCTGGATCTTACTGCCGAGGAAAAAGACCGGCTGCTCTGGAGCCTGCTGGAGGATGATTGCCGATTGAACAGGAGTGTGCAGGGGGAGAAGCTCATGGAAATCAGGAGGATGGCGGAGAGAGTGAGGGAAGATGGTCAGGGGTTTCGGTGAATATGCGCTGGCACGGCCGGCGGAAGAATCCGGGTTTGTGCGAGGCGCCCTTCGGCAGCACCGTTATAGTCCGTCTAATGCTGAAATGGCAGAATAATCGTGCAATTGATTAAATTAATTCCTCAAAGTAGTGAAATAAGCTGCACCATGATAAAAAACACTATTTTCCACAGTTTAAGGAGACCATATTACACCACGAAGCCTGCACATCCGGCTGTAACCTCGACAAAATATCTTTACTGCTATCCCATGCAGACAATAACACCCGGAATTCCATAATAATTCCCGAAAAAGCCGCTTATCCCAAAAAAACAATTAAATCCAAACCACCACGCCTTCTCAAAACGCCCAAAAAAGAAGCTGACGAGCCTATCAAGGCCCGCCAGCTTTTTTCACTTCATATATTCCTATTCTTCCAGATTCAAAGCCGGACCGAAAAATTCAAAGTGAATCTTGGATTCTTCTACATGCAGCTTTTTCAACCCTTTAACAATTGCGTGGAGGAAGGGAACCGGCCCGCAAACATAATAATCTGCATCATCAGGCAGGAAATCACTCAGGAAGTCTGCATCAATATAGCCTTCTTTGGCAAAGCGGGCATCCTGGCGGTCGGTTACCTGGGCATTTTCGTAGACAAAACGAAGCCTGCTGTTTTCTAATTTTCCTTCGAGTGCGTATAGTTCCTCCTTGAACGGCTGGTGGCTGCCGCTCCTGGAAGCATGGATGAACTCCACCCGGCGGCCTGGGTTTTGTTCAGATACCGCACTGATCATGCTCATGAAAGGTGTGATGCCGACACCGCCGCTAAGGAGCACAACTGGATTATTTGCGTTTACCTCTAACGTGAAGTCACCGGCAGGAGCTGTCACTTCTATCATGCTGCCTTTTTCAACAAAGTCGTGCAAATAATTGGAAACCTTGCCTTCCGGTGTATTTTCTTCTGCTTCCCGTTTAACCGAAATGCGGAAGTAATCTTTGCCTGGTGCCGCTGAAAGGCTGTACTGCCGATTCAGCAGATATTTTTCACCAGGGATGCCGATGCGCACGGTTATATACTGGCCAGGCAGGAAGGCCGGTACAGCAGAACCGTCTGAAGGCTTTAAGTAGAAGCTGGTAATAACATCGCTTTCTTTCACTATATCTTTGACTGTAAGCTCCTTGAAGTCTTTCCAGCCTGCAGGCACGCTGGCAGCTTCTTCATACATTTCCTTCTCGATCCCGATAAAAACATCGGCAATGACGCCATAGGCTTCTCCCCAGGCACCGATGATTTCATCAGTTGCCGCATCGCCAAGCACTTCTTTGATCGCTTCCAGAAGATGTTCGCCGACGATCGGATAATGTTCAGGCTTAACCCCAAGGCTTCTGTGCTTGTGTGCGATTTGCTTTACTGCAGGAATGATCGCTTCCAGTCTGTCGATATAAACAGCTGCAGCCAAGATCGTATTGGCAAGAGCCGTCTGCTGCCTGCCTTTCTGCTGGTTGGCATGATTAAAGATATTCAATAACTCCGGATGACTTGAGAATAAGTTGCGGTAAAAAACGGTTGTTATTTCCGTTCCTTTCACTTCCAGTACAGGAACGGTTGAAACGATTGTGTCAATTGTTTTTTGAGATAGCATTGCTGAATCCCTTCTTTGTTTAAGTAGTATTTTGAATACATCTTTATAATAGTAGCCAAATAACTAAAAAGCAATATTTCAAATACATCTTTTTATGGGCAGAACAGCAAAGTTTAAGATTTGTTCACAATTATGATAAAATGGGGAAAGAACAGAATGTGAGGGAAAATCATGAGGCTTACAACCTATTCGGATTACTCCATAAGAGTGTTAATATATCTGGCTTCCCATAAAAATGACAAGCTCGTCAATATAAAAGAAATTGCTGAAGCATATGATATTTCAAAGAACCATTTAATGAAAATCATTTATAATCTCGGAAAAATGGGCTATATCAGGACCGTACGCGGCCGCAATGGGGGCTTCAAGCTCGCCAAGGCCCCGGCCGAAATCAATATCGGGGAGATTGTCAGGAAGACAGAAGAAGATTTTTATCTTGTTGAATGTTTTGACCACAATAATAAATGTGTCATCACGCCGGTCTGCTCTTTGAAGCATATCCTGAATCACGCGCTGGAAAGCTTTTTAAAAGTGCTGGATCAGTATACACTTGAAGACATTGTCGAAAATAAGGCTATGCTGAAGGAATATTTTGCACGTATAGCTGAAAACGGACATAATGAATCACATGAAGAAAGGCTGCCCTAAATGGCAGCCTTTCTTCATGTCATTTCCGGTGATTTCTTCCGTACGGTCCGGTTGAGCGCCTTAAGAGTGGCGAAAGAAACCCACAGCCACAGACAGCTGTAAATCAAGCCAAACAGAAATATCGGGCCGCCAGTCAGCAAGACTGGATAGCCAGAAAGGGATGGCCCCAGTATCGGAAAATCAATGATGTACAAAAGAAAAGCGATGCCGGCTGTCAGAGAAGCTGCACCGGACAAGATGGCAATCAAAGGCCGTTTGAGCTTATTGAGTGAGATGCCGATGCTGATGCCGAGCAAGCCGGTGGTAAATGGAAATACAAACAGTTCGGAAGGCTGAAGGACAGCAAGCATCAGGACGGTGAGCAAGTATGTAAGCAGTCCGATGCGCACCGACAGGAAGCAGGCAATGATGATTGGCCAAGTCGTCAGGATGCTGAGCGCATAGCCTGCACCGCTGAACAGGCCGGCTGACTGGAATATCGCTGCCAGCCCGCCTAGAATCGCCCCCATCACCATTTTGACTGTACCGGAATAACCGGCCATCTCTTCTGCAGCTGAGAGTCCTGGTAGCCAATTTCTCTTCATTTTTCCACCCCCTTATAGGCAATGCGTTTTTGCGCCCGTTTATACCTGTTGTTTATACAAAATTGAAATAGGCGCCATTTCCAGCATATATTCCTGGAGCAGCAGCTGGTGCATCGTTTTATCATGGACGATCAGAAAACATGCGTCAGCAACTTCTCTGCTCCCGACTGAAAGGCCGAGCTGTTCGCCAACGGCAAAAGCGCCCATTGCCTGCTGGTTTAACAGGAGCAGGTGATGGATGGATTGCCAGGATCCTTCAGCACCAGCGAGGAAGTCCTGAAAAGACAATAAAGCTTCCTCCACTTTGCCGATCACCGTGCCAAGGATCTTGTCTTTACGGTCATCGGCTGTCCGGCCGATAAAGCGGAAAAGATTATCCGCACTTTCCGCATGATGCTGCTGCGACTTCTGGATTTTTTCAATAGCTTCCCTGATATGGGGCTCCCTGATTGCGGGCACAGCTTTTGCCAGCATAACCTCAAGAGCAGTTTGGGCAGTGAGGATATGTTCAAACCATTTTTCCATTTCATTCTTTTGCATTTCAATATAATCTTCACCCAGCTCAATAAGAATGGCTTTTTGTTCCTGCATATTCGTACCCCTATTCATTCCTTTGTTATTTTCCATAAAACTCCCGTATGGCCATATGCCTGAATATATCCTTTTGTCACAGGAGAGTAGCCGAAATCAAGTACATACAAGCTTTTTCCGTCCGGATGAAATTTGCAGTCAACCGGCCTTTCAATTCCGCCTGAGCCTGAAGAGGAAGCAGCTCCAGGGGCACGGTTGCGGAGGAATACCTCAGAAGTTCCTGTTTTAACATCAACCATTGCCACCCTGAATCCGTTATTCAGGTCTTTCTCATGCGGGCTGTTGAGTGGAGCGTAAGTACCCCATTCTGTTACAAACAGTTTCCCGCGGTGCCCAAAGAAATCTGATGTGCAAAACTCCATTTTTGTCATAGCCGAATGAGGCTTCTCCAGGTAAACCGGAGGGCCGGCCCATTCAGGAGGATTCTCAATCAGCTGCTCGGCGGCCTTGCCTTTTGCCGGCTTACAGCGTTCATCCCATACAGGCACGCCATCTGCCCGGTAATCAGGAAATCCATACCAATCAGGATTTTTTACTGTTCCATGCTTTGTTTTGGCATTGCGGATATGCCAGATTCTATCAGGGTCGCCGGCGATCGCCCGTTCGCCTTTTTCCTCCAGGCAATTGTCTGATGCATATAATTCGCCATCTTCACTGAAAGCCAGTCCATATGGATTCCTGAGACCCCAGGCCAATAGTTCAGGTTCGCTTCCATCCGGCTTGGATCTCCAGAGACCCGTTGAGCACCATAATTCTCCTTTGACTTTTTCCCCTTTCTGGGCTGGTGTCCCGAAAGGCTTAAAGGCGCCTGTTTCTGTTAAGAAAGGAAAGGGCATCAGCGGGTTGCGCGATGTGACATTATGCCCTGTTAAGGTGATGTCTGCACCTGGGACATCATGGGCCTCGGGATGCTTCGCCAGATCGACAGTAAAACCTGCAGGAAGGCAGACACCGTTTTGCGAAACTGACCCATTGGCAAAATACAATAACCCGTCATGCGGGCCAAAAACAGGACCGCCTGGTTCATGCCAGCCGCCGCTCGGTATTTTTTCATGAAGGACGGTGCGTTCCTTTGTTTTTCTGTTATATGTGACTATTCGTGCGAGATAGCCGCCTTTGCAAGATACATACAGCTTGCCGTCCCTGCAGACGACTCCGCGAGGTCCTCCAAGCGTCTCGACTGCAAAAACCTCGAGCATTCCGCCAGGATCCAGGCTTAAAATCCTGGGCGGGAGGGCAGGCCTTGTCGGCCATGTGCTTCCGCCTTCTAATATGTAAAGTGTGCCGTCCTCCGCAAATCCCATCCCGGTCGGAAAAGACAGGCCGGCAGCGGCCACCTCCACTTTGTATCCTTCGGGGACCCAGACATCATCAGGATTCACTACTGGCCGTGCGCTTGTAGGAAGCTTCAAAACTTTTTCGGCAGATTGGGTATAAGCGATATGTTCCATTAGAATCTCCTTGGTTGTAGTTAGTAAAAAACCTTATCAGTATAGTCCAACAAGGAAACGGGTATTCAATTTGCCGGTGTATAAGCCCGGTTTTCAGCTGTACAAACCCATTTACGGCCCATCCTGAATATGCTGAATAAGCAAACAGGAGGCAGGGATCAGTATGCAATTAATCAGCGATATATCCGGCTTGAAAAAAACTGACTGCTGGGAAGAAGATGCACTGAGGGCATTCCAGTCAAAGCTGGGCAATAAAAAAGATCGATTCCCATGTATCCCGGCGACCCAGGGTCATGCACTTCAGCAGCTGCGCTATGGATTTGCCGGAGATCCGCGGAATATTTCTTCTGCAGGTGAATTGGCGGAAATGATGACGGAGTTTACAGCACTTTCAAGGAGCTTTGGCAGCTATACTTCGCTTATTGTCTTTTTTGAAACCAATGAACAGCTGGCGGAACAGGGTACGGTGGAGGAATTTGAACAACTTTTTTGGCGGCAGATGAACCTTTTAGCAGAAAGGGACAGGGAAAGCTGGCCGGCCCATATACCAGAGGACCCGCACGATCCGCTTTGGGAGTTCTGCAGCCATGGTGAACAGTATTTTATGTATTGCGCCACACCTGCGCACGTAAACAGGCAAAGCAGGTATTTTCCATATTTCATGCTGGCAATCACACCCCGCTGGGTGCTGGATGAGTTCAATGCTGCCCCGGAGCGTGCTGTAAAAGTAAAAAGCAAAATACGCGACCGGCTGGCAGCTTACGACAGTATCGGAGCCCATCCCCATTTAAACAGTTATGGAAGCGATAATAATTATGAGTGGCAGCAATATTTTTTAAGGGATGATGACAGTTCGCTCAGCAAATGCCCATTCCATAGGATGCTTGCAGGAAAAGAGAGCGGAGAAAAAGGACGAGACAATTGAAATGTCTCGTCCTTTGCTCATTCAAGCCTGATTTTTAATAGGGGAAGCCGGAATGGGCAGTGAGGGCTTTTCTTTTGATTGCGAGAAGCGGCTGTGCAGCACCATTCCGATTATGATGACCAGCAGTCCGGCAGAAGAGAGGGTATCCGGGGCGGCTGCAGAAAACAGAAGAACTTCGCCTGCCATCACAAAAAGTACCTGCGTCGACTGTGTCGCTTCCACTGCAGCAAGCCTAGATTGATCTTGGCGAGAACGGTCAGTTGCAATGAAAAACAACGTTGTCGCAATGACTCCTGATGAAATGGCGACAATGAAGGTCTGCAAAAGCTGGCTTGAGGAAGGAGGGCCGGCATTTCCGTAGCCGGCAGCAGCTATGACGAGCCAGAAAGGGAGACTTGCAATCGTCATGCCCAGCACTCTTTGGAAGGTATCAAGCCTTCCTCCGCAAAGCTCCATCATTTTCCGGTTTCCGAGCGGATAAGCAAAGGCAGCCACCACGACCGGCAGGATTCCTGCGGCCATTTCAGCAGGAGACAAAGTGTCTGCTTTCTGAAGCTGGATAAGGATGACTCCAGCCAGAATGATAAGCGAAAAGGAAAGGGGCCTGAAAGGGATTTTATTTCTTTTTCCCGCAGTGTTGCCAGATGCAAAAAGGGGAGCAAGGAGGGTGCCTGCCACAATTGTCAGCTGCCAGGATCCTGCAACAAGCCAGCCGGGCCCGTAGCTTGCTGCATAGGTGATCGGTGCATAAAAAAGCACAAACCCAACAAAGCTCCATAACAGCCACCAGTAAGGATGCTTTCTCATTTCAGCAAATAGCTGCTTCAAATTTCCGCGCAGTGCTACAATAATGACCAGAAACGGAACCATAAAAATAAATCTTAAGGATGCGCTCCAAAGCCAGCTGCCGCCTGCAAGCTCCATCGTCCTGTTAAGAATGAATGTGACCGCAAAAAATACGGAAGCAAGAATGCCGATCAGTATTTCTTTCATAGCCAGCTCCTTCCCAGCCTAATTATTACAATATACTGAATTTTATTCACTATTATACTCTCCTTCCCAGCATAAGGCTATAAGAAATATGGGCAGGGACCAGTCAGCTGAGGCAGCTTGACACCTCTTGAATATAATGGGGAAAGGACCGGAATAATCATCCTTGGAAGCCAGCAGCAGAACAGGCGGGAATTCTTTATGAAAAATCAGAAAAAGGAGATTGCCGGCGCCTGGATCCAGGCTGCCGGAACCCTCATAGCCGCGGTTGGAACTTCAGAATGGCTGGGGCTGGATGATGCAACCGCAGAATCACTTATAGTAATAGGCAATGAATTGCAGGCGGCTGGAAGCGCATTGGAGGCGGACGGACAGGATAAGCCTTCTCTCGAGAAAACAGGAAATGAACTGCAGGCAGCCGGCAATTTATTCGTCATTGCCGGACTTGTTCTCGATCCAGGGAATGAGAACGAATTAAAGCTGGTCATTACTGGGAACTGGATTCAGGCACTGGGATCTCTCACTGTGCTTGGGGATGAATGGACTGATCAGACAGCAGAAGGGCAACACTTGCTGATCATGGGAAGCTTCCTGCAGGCGATCGGCAATTCCCTCCAGGCTCTTGGGACGATTCTGCTCCTTGAAACAACCAGAAATGGTTGTGCCGCATCTGAGAGCTTGAAAGGGAAATCACTGGATATATCAGGAAGCTGGATCCAGGCTGCCGGCTCTGTCCTCTCAGCAATCGGGCAAACGCGTGAGGAGCTGGCTGAAATCTCTTCAAAAGATGGAAATAGATTGATGGGATTCGAATTACTAAATAAGCAGCAAAGGTATTAACGCGGAGGAAAAAATGAAACAAAAAAAGCCGACGGAAAATCCGTTCAGCTTCTATTACAGCACATATAGGTAGACACTGAGGAAGTGGGCCATACTGCCCATCATGATGAAAATATGGAATATTTCGTGGAAGCCCATGTGCTTGAACTCCAGGAACTTCGGCTTGACTGCGTAGATGATGCCCCCGGCCGTGTAGAATATTCCGCCGAGCAATAGCAGGAATACGCCGTGGAATGACATTGCCTCAGACAGAGGCGAGAATGCCAATACAATGATCCAGCCCATTGCAATATACAGGACGGTTGAAAGCCATCTTGGGCAATTGAACCATACCATTTTGAAAATGACGCCGCAAACGGCTACAAGAGTGACAATGGAAAAAATGACCCAGCCTGTTGTACCATTCAGGCTCACAAGGCAGAAAGGTGTATAAGACCCGGCAATCAGAACGAAGATCATTGAATGGTCAAGCCGTCGAAGGAACGCGATCACCTTATCCTTTGCAATCACCATATGATACGTGGCAGAAGCAGAATATAAAAGGATCATGCTGACACCAAAGGCAATGGATGATGCGATTGCTGCGGCAGATGCGGTTACCATCGAAGCTTTGATGACCATAGCAAGCAGGCCGATGAATGACAGGATGGCTCCTGCAAGATGTGTGAGTCCGTTGATAGGCTCGCGGATATAAGAATTCAAGACAACTCCCCCTTACATAACACAATGTAGTATTGATAACTACTTATCATCATATAATGATTAATGCAGTCCCGTCAACAATTAGTTCTCACTTATGGTAAAATAAAGGAAGCGCAATACATAGAAAGCTAGAGGGAAAATGTTATGGATAAAAACAATATGGAAGAATTGATCGAATCCCTGGGCCTTGAAAGGCAGCTTTTGCCTGAAGAGCTACCAAGCATTGATCTGTATATGGATCAGGTGATCCAGCTTTTTGAGAACACCTTTGGTTCAGCCACCCGGAATGAAGGGGAAAAGGTACTCACCAAAACGATGATCAACAATTATGCCAAAGGAAAACTGTTCACTCCGGTCAAAAATAAGAAATATTCCCGTGAGCAGCTTATGATGATAAGCCTCATTTATCAGCTCAAAGGATCCCTGTCCATCCAGGATATCAAACAGATCCTCGATGGAGCCAATGAAAAGGCACTGAAAGGGAAGCTGCGGATCGAGGAATTTTACAGCAGGTATCTCCAGCTGGCAAAGCAGAATCTGTCCAGCTTTAAAGAAGATGTCCCGCTCCGCGGCCGCCTGGCCCGCGAACAGGCAGAAGAGCTGGAAGAAGGCAGCAGCGAGCTTGAACAGATTCTCCTGATCCTCTCGCTCGTCCATATGGGCAATATGTACAGAAGGACGGCAGAAAGGCTGATTGATGAACTGGGCGGAAATCCACCTGCTACAAAAGGCTAATACCCTTTTCTATTAGATTGAAACCACAAAAAGGCGGAGGAGCAACCTTGCTGGATAAGCTTAACCGATTTTTACAAAAATTCATGCCGTTCATGACGCCGCTGGCCGTCCTTCTCGGCATTACATTTGCAGACCAGCTTCATGGCCTCGTCTTTATCGTGCCATGGCTGTTCGCTCTTATGACGTTCTCCGGAAGCCTCGGCTCGAGCTTCAGTGATCTGAAGAAGGTCATTTTGCACCCGCTTCCGATCATCATTTGCCTTGTGCTTCTTCACTTTGTGATGCCTGCAGCAGCATTTGGCACAGGGGCCCTGTTTTTTCCGGATGATGCCTACACAAGGACAGGTCTGATCCTTTCCTTTGTTATTCCAACCGGCATCACGAGCCTTGTATGGGTGACTCTTTATAAAGGCAAGACTTTCCTGACATTATGCATCATTCTGGTCGACACCATGATTGCCCCATTTGCCGTGCCGTTCATCCTTCACCTGTTTGCAGGGGCCTCGGTAGAAATGGATGCGGCCGATATGATGGGAGGGCTGATTTGGATGATTGTGCTTCCGTCCATTGCGGGAATGGCAGCCAATCAGCTGTCAAAAGGCGCAGCACCGAAAATATTGAATCCGTTTCTTTTTCCGTTTTCCAAAATAGGCATCGGTGTGGTTGTCGCCATCAACAGTTCAGCCATTGCCCCTTACCTTGAGACGATTTCCAGCAAGCTATGGGGCATCGCAGCTGCAGTTCTTATGCTGTCAATCACAGCTTACCTGCTCGGCTTTCTTGCTGGAAAGCTTTTGAAGGAAGAAACAGCAGGCGTCATCTCACTCACCTACAACAGCGGCATGAGAAATATCAGTGCCGGCGCCGTGCTGGCCATCGCCTATTTTCCTGCTCCTGTTGCAGTTCCTGTCATCATGGGCATGCTGTTTCAGCAGATACTTGCTGCTTCAGCCGGCACCTTCATGAGCCGTATGAACCATCAGCGGGGAGAAATGTCCGTCAACCAGGCGGTGTAATAAAAAGGGGGCAAAACCATGATCAATCGGCTTTCAAAAGCAGGCAAAACACTTTATTTTCTGGGGATGGCCCTGTTTGCAGCAGGCTTTGCTGTCAACCCGCTGCTGGATATCGGTGATGTGCCAGAAGCTGTAAGCAGATTATCCATGCCTGCCATAATAGGAGGAATCCTCCTTATAGCGGCCTCGAACTTCTTCAAAAGAAACAATTAGACAGAAAGGCAGCAGCAATGAAAAACACAAATGTGAAAAGATATGAAGCAGACTTATACAGGCCGATCCAAAAGCATTTTTCTGAACTCGGCTATAAGGTTTATGGAGAGGTTCATGATTGTGATCTTGTGGCTGTGAAAGAAGATGAGCTCATCATTGTCGAGCTGAAGCTCAATCTGACAGTTGAGCTGCTAGTGCAGGCGGCCAAAAGACAAAAGCTCTCCGACCAGGTATATATCGCGATTCCAAAGCCCAAATACAGGCTTCGCTCTAAAAAGTGGAATGATATCAGCCATCTCATCCGGCGGCTTGAGCTCGGCCTTATCATTGTTTCTTTCCAGGCGGGTTCCGCCAAAATGGAAATCCTGACCGAACCGGGAGCATTCGACCGTAAAAAAAGCATCCGCCTCAACAAGAAAAGGAAAGAAAAAATGCTGTCCGAGATCAGCGGGCGGAACGGGGACTATAACATAGGCGGTGTCACCCAGACAAAAATCATGACTGCCTACAAAGAAAATTGCATTCACATCGCCTGCTGCCTCAAGCGCTTTGGCCCCTTGTCACCAAAGAAGCTCCGCGAAATGGGCACCGGCGATAAAACCCAGTCAATTCTCCATAAAAACTACTACAGCTGGTTTGAAAGAATCAGCCGTGGAACCTATTCCCTGACAGAAAAAGGGAGGAAAGAGCTTGAAGAGCATCCCGATGTAGCAGGATATTATTCCGGCGGTTTGAGTTTTGCTGGTGAAGATAGCATCGATTAGCCATGGCCTTGGCGGCTGTGGCTTTTTTTGATCCCTAAGAGGGAGGGGAGGTCATGCACTGCTTCTGCAGCAGACCTCCTTTAAATCCTTCATTGCATTCTGCCCCCGCTTCCAGCCCTGCGTATCAATTCCTCAATCCGCAGATGATGATAAATCGTCATTCCAATGATGACAAGGCTGAAAAAGCTTGAGAGAATGGCTCCTGAACCGATCATTTTCCTGTTTTTATTCCCGAACATAAACAACACCTCCCCGATTCCATTTATTTCAGTGGATTTTCTGGCCGCAGATTAGAAACGATAATCTTGTATAGTGTTTGTCGGATAAATGACAGTGATTCATTTTTCTTTTAAGAGGGAGGCAGAAGATGAGCAGTGCTAGTTGTGATCCAAGCAGTTCAGGAAAAGGAAGCAAGGGAGGAAAGGAAGGGAATCTGAAATGGTGGCAGCTGTCCTTGACAGGGGTGGGCTGTACAATCGGGACCGGGTATTTCCTGGCTTCTGCCATCGGCATCAAGATTACCGGTCCTTCCATCGTCTTTTCGTTCATTCTGGCTGCACTTGGAACTTATATTGTTTTTAACCTGCTTGCAAAGATGACTGCGAAGGATCCGCAGGAAGGATCATTCTGCTATTATGCAAAAAAGGCTTATGGAAAATGGGCCGGCTTCAGCTGCGGCTGGAATTATTGGACCTCCAATATCCTGATCATGGGCAGCCAGCTGACCGCCCTGTCCATTTTGTCGCGATTCTGGTTCCCGGATGTGCCTTTATGGGTATTTGCAGCCGGCTATGCCATTTTGTCCATCCTTGTTGTACTGACTGGTACAAAGGGCTTCGATAAGATAGAAGATATCCTGGCAGTCGTAAAAACGGCAGCCATCATCATGTTCATCATCTTGGCGGCAGCCGCCATGTTCGGCTGGCTGCACAGCAATGCTGACCGGCCGGGGATCCCGGACTCTGCAGGTGCTTTTTTTGAAGACGGCTTTAAAGGCTTCTGGTCTTCCCTTATTTATGCTTTCTATGCTTATGGGGGGATTGAAGTCATCGGGCTGATGGCCATGCAGCTGAAAAAGAAGGAAGATGCACCAAAGGCAGGGAGTGTGATGCTGATCCTCCTGGCATCCATTTATGTCATCTCCCTGGGGCTTGCTGTCGCAATGGTGCCGATTGATGCATTCCATGAAAAAGAAAGTCCGTTCATTACGGCATTATCGAAAAATCATCTGCCGTTCTTCCCGCATGTATTTAATGGGGCAATCATTATTGCCGGCTTTTCAACGATGACAGCGTCGCTCTTCGGAGTGACCAACCTTCTTGTGACACTGGCTAAGGATGGGGATGCACCGGCTTTCTTCGGAAAAAAAATCAAGAAATTGAAGGATTTGCCCCTGCCCTCACTGGGGCTGGCTTCCGTCGGGCTGCTGCTGTCCATAATTACCGCCCTGCTTTTGCCGGGTAAAATTTATGAGTATATCACTACAGCTGCAGGGATCCTCCTCCTGTATAACTGGTTTTTTATCGTCATTTCATCGTTTAAGCTTCTCGAAACGAAGATTTGGAGCAAATTGATGGGTTCGGCGGCGCTGCTGCTGATCCTCGCAGCCGTCAGCGGCACCCTGCTAGAAAAGAATATCCGTCCCGGATTTTTCGTAAGCCTGGCTATCATCGCTTTGATTGCCATTGCGGTATTTATAATGAAGAAAAAGGTCTGGGATACCAATCCAAGCGAAAATACAGGCTGAATCAAGATTGGCAGCACCATGGGCATTTGTACGGCATATATTATGCTGAAAGCAAATGAACGGGGTGCTGCCTTTTGTTTATACGGAAAGCGAATCGGGCTGAAACAGAACAGCTGCTTTATACAACCGTGCATGTGATGGAGGAAAGCTCAATGGGGCATCTCCAGAATGATCCACAAAAAGGATTGGGTGCATTTATTCCGGCGCTGCAGAATGGGGCATTCTTTTATGTGGCAGTCCATGATTACAATATCCTCGGCTGGCTGATGGCAGGAAGGGATACAAACCCTGTAAATGGAAATAATGCTGCATTTTTATATTCCCTTTATGTGTTCCCGCCATACAGAAAGCTTGGCGTTGGGAGGATGCTGATGTCCCATGCAGTGAGTGTGTTCAGGCAGGAAGGATATGAAAAAGTGCAGCTGAATGTTTTTGAGGGGAATCCTGCCAAGAAGATGTATGAGGAGATCGGCTTCCATGATATATCGACAGTGATGGAAATTAAGTTTTAAGCTTTGTTAAAGTTTATTGTTGATTGATAAAATGAATATAATATTTCCCATCTTCTTCCTTTTGGTTTAAAATGAAACAAAAAGGAGGGGGTAGCATGGCGGCCTTCATCACAGGTAAACTGCTTTTCATAGCCCTGCTTCTGCTGGTCATCACGGCTGTTGAAACACTGGCTTATTCGGCATCTTTTCGAGAGCCATTGTCCATCTGTCAGAGGAAAGAGGATCGTATATCCAGGTTATGAAAAAAGGGCTTACTGCAGCAAGCCTTAAAAAAGCAGCTGCCTGCTTCCGGCTGCCAAGGCTCTCTTATCTGAACGGAATCACTTATCAGACGGTGCCTAAACGGTTGTTTGCCGTTAATGTTCTCATTTCCGGGATTTACACAGTAGGAATCCTCGCGGCATTATATGCTTCGGCGCTGGCTCCTGAATACCAGGGGGCAGCCATGATGTCATCAGGCATCATCAATGGATTCGCCACCATTCTGCTGACTCTTTTTGTTGATCCAAAGGCCTCTATTCTTGCCGACAGGGTTGCCAATAAAAAGGCCGGCTATGTGTATTTAAAAAGCTATTCACTGACCATGGTGACAAGCAAATTCGCCGGGACGCTGTTTGCACAGGCAATATTCATACCGGCAGCTTATTATGTTGCCTGGTTTTCGAAATGGATCTAAGCGGGCTGTTCATGTCTGCCAAACTAATAAAGGGGGATAAATCATGGGATACATAATGGATTTAAGAAAGGTGGTTGGGACGCGTCCGCTTATTGCTGCGGGAAGCAGTGTCCTGCTATTGGATGGAAAGGACAGGCTGCTGCTGCAGCTGCGCAGGGACAACGGCTGCTGGGGCCTTCCCGGCGGGTCGCTTGAACCGGGTGAATCACTCGAAAGCACAGCACTGAGGGAGCTGAAGGAAGAGACAGGCTTTCATGCAGAGAATCTTTCATTTTTTAAAGTATATTCAGGAGAGGAATTATATTATAAGTATCCTCATGGCGACGAGGTTTATAATGTCATTGCCGCTTATATTTGCACAGAATACAGTGGAACAGCTGAACCTGATGCGGAGGAAGCATTTAAGGTGGAGTTTTTCCCGCTGGAACAGCTGCCTGAAAATATCAGCCCCCCAGATAAGATTGTCATAAATGACTTATTGAAAACAAAGCGTGCTATGCATTCTTCTGTCTAATAGAGGCCTCCCGGGTCTCTTTTTTCATTCACAGTCCGATAAAGGTTGCTATTTAATGAAGCTATCGCAGATAATAGGAGTATTGTCCAAAAGAAAGCAGGGATTAGATTGAATTTTAAACAACTCGGGATCTCAGATCCTCTCATACATAAACTGGCAGTCCAGGGAATCGAAGTGCCGACGCCCGTGCAGGGAAAAGCGATTCCAATCGTAATGGAAGGCAGGGATGTCATCGCCCAGGCACAGACTGGCACAGGCAAAACGCTGGCGTTCATTCTTCCGATCCTGGAAAAAATAGATCCGTCTAATGGAAGCACACAGGCATTGATTGTCACGCCGACAAGAGAGCTCGCCCTGCAAATTACATCAGAAGTGAAGAAGCTGATCGAAGGGATTCCTGATTTGAATGTCTTGGCGGTCTATGGCGGACAGGATGTTGAGAAGCAGCTGCATAAGCTGCAAAAGCAGACACAGATTGTAGTGGCCACACCTGGCCGACTTCTTGATCATCTCAGGAGGGGGACTGTCCAGCTTGAAGAGGTTTCATTCCTTGTCCTTGATGAAGCAGATCAGATGCTGCATATCGGTTTTCTGAACGAGATGGAACTGATCATTAGCCAGACGCCTGCTTCCAGGCAAACGATGCTGTTTTCAGCCACCATGCCTGACGATATCCGGAAACTGTCCAAAAAGCATCTGAAGGGGCCGGAAAGCATACGCATTGAAAAAACGTTTGTTCCCGAAAAAGCCATTGAGCAGCTGGCCATTTTTACAACCGACAGGGCCAAGCAGAATGCCCTTATCAGCAGGATCCGGGAAGACAGGCCATTCATGGCGATCATATTCTGCCGGACGATCCGCAGGGCCAGTAAACTGTATGATGCCTTGAAGTCACAGCGGTTCTCATGCGAAGAACTTCACGGTGATCTTACCCAGGCTAAACGTGAAAAAGTCATGAAGAAGTTCCGTGAAGCAGAAATCCAGTTTCTGATTGCAACCGATGTAGCGGCAAGGGGCCTTGATGTTGAGGGTGTGACACATGTATACAATTACGACATCCCGCAGGACAGCGAAAGTTATGTCCACCGCATCGGCCGCACCGGGCGGGCAGGCAAAGACGGACTTGCTGTCACATTTTACGCAGAAAAAGATGAAGCGGCTTTGAAAATGATCGAGCAGGAGCTCAATATAAGACTGCCTAAAGAAGAAAGCACAGCAACTGCCAATTCTACAGCCGATGGCGAGGAAAGCAGCAGTGCAGATAAACCTAAAAATCGTTCTGACCGGGACCGCAGGACTGGCGCTGCTGAATCGCGCAGAAGGACGGGCGGCCGGACTGACGGGCGGGGGAGCCGTGAAGGCCGCAGCAGCCGTTCCGGAGAGAGGCGCACCCGTGCGAATGAAGGACGCAGAGCTGATGGCGAAAGGCGCAGCAATTCGAATGATGAGCGGAGAGAGAATGGCAGCCGTTCAGCAGGAGACAGGCGCTCCCTTAGTGATGGCCGGAGGGCGTCGGGAGAACGATCTGCTGAAAGAAATCCAAGGCAGGATGGCACACGCTCAAGCGGCGGGCGGGGCCGTGACGGCCAGCGATCCAGAAGATCAGATGGAACAGGCGGCCGCAGAGAACAGGGGCCAGCTTCAAATGGAAGCCGCGGTCCAGGCCGCGGCAGGAGGTAATGAGAGAAGGCTGAAATTTGGCCTTCTTTTTTATGATTTTTTGTTAAGGAGCATGCATTTTTATGCAATGAATGATAATCAGTTTTTCATGCAATAGATTGGCTGTATGGCTTCAGAAGCAATGGATTTTAACCAATTGGTGAATTAATTTGCCAACATTGCGATTGTTTTAACCTTTTGGAGTCGGAATCTGCCGTTTCTCCTTTTATTTACTTGCCATAATATTGCTCAGGCACCTTCCCTCTAAACCGCTGAAGCGCCTGCCTCCCAAGGCTCGGGACTGTTTAGAAATCGGGAATACCAATTGCCCAAAAAGCTCCTTTTTTCTCCATTTTCCATAAGTAATTAAGCCCAATTTAGATAAAATATGGAACCTTTGCATTCGAAAAAATGTCTAATGTGCAAAGGGAGGAAGATAAATGTGTTTTCAGAAAAAGACATTATTCTTGCCAAAAAAGGAAATGAGGAGTCTTTTGTCAGACTGATTGAATCTTGCGAGGTATCACTTTACCGGGTGGCGCGCGGCCTTTTGTCCAATGACAGCGATTGTGCCGATGCCATACAGGAGACAATCCTGAAAAGCTTCCGCAGCATCCCCAAACTGAAGCAGCCAAAATATTTTAAAACCTGGATCACGCGCATCCTTATCAATGAGTGCCATAACATCCTGAGAAAAAAACAAACAGTCGTGCCAGTAGAGGATATTGAATATTATCTATCAGACCGCTTTCTCGGCGATCCGGCCCAGAGCATAAGCGAAGCGATCGGTGAACTGGATGAAAAGCACCGTGCACCGGTCATCCTTTACTATTATGAAGATTTCTCCGTCAAGGAAATTGCCGAGCTGCTGGAAATCAGCATAGGAACAGTGAAATCCAGGCTGAACCGGGCAAGGGCCAAATTGTCTGTTTATCTTTCTGAGGAAAGGGGGATCGGCAATGCATGAGAAATGCAAGGATGAACAGCTGAAGAGAATCCTGCAAAATGAGCCGTCATATCTGCCGCACTCTATCAAACAACAAATACACTTCACTTTATATCGCCTTCCCAAACAAAACAGGACCTTATCCATTGTGATGCATTATCTGATGTACGGAGCAATTTTTGTCCTGGCCGCACTTATATTCCTATTCTTTTTCCTATGGAACCATGAACAAACAAAGATAACAGCCTATGAAGAGGGCAACAACAGCCTTTTAGAGGGAGAACTCGAATTCTCTTGCCAAAAAGCAGGGATTAACATGCACTAGCCCGAATAGAGAGACAATCTGTTTTAAAAGGGGGAAGTGCTGCAAATGAAAGCTGTCCTGTTCTTCTTGACTATTGCAGGCATTGCATTGTCCCTTAAAGGGCTTAGAGCTATTCAACATGGGGCCGAATATTGATGGAGACGGGATCGGCATCCAGCTGCTGGGTGTTGAAATGGCTGACAGCCTTTCTGAGCAGAACATTCCAAAAGCTGCCTCAGCCTTCCTTGCAGCAGGAGTCCTGCTGGTCCTGTATAGCATTATTTCGGCATTCATGTTTAAAAAGAGCGTATGAGCGGAAAAGATGACAACAAAGAGTTTCTGATTAACGAAAGGCAGGTAATTCTATGACAAAAGAAAGTCTGATGGATTTCAGCCTGATCATATTTTTCAGTGCCCTGGCCATATGCCTGATTTTTCAGGGCTCCTGGCTTGCCGGCACTGCGTTTTTCTTTATGGTGGTTTCCAGCATTACCACTTTGGGAAGTTTCTTTTTAAAAGAAAAAAGCCGCTAGCAGGAATTTGCCGGATGATGCCATCCGGTTTTTTTCTGCTGTGAAAATGGGGGATGGGTAGATGTTTCATGAGTGTGGAAAGTATCAAAGGTACTGGCTGAAGCAGGCCATCCAGCAAATGGACACTCATCACCCGTGGATTTCTTATTTGTAGGAGGAGATTACGAATTTGGTGAAGAATTGGTAGAGGACTGCCAATTAGGAGGAGAGAAATGGAAGCATTGCTGGTGATAGATGTGCAGAATGGTATTGTCGGGACAAGAGATTTTTCAGAAGTACTGCAAAATATTGAAAAAGTCATGAAGGATTTTAAAGACAGGGACAGACCGGTCATCTTTTTAAAGCATCTGGATGGAGTTGCAGAAAGCCCTCTGTATGAAAAAGGTGAAGGAGCTGATATCATCGCGGAATTTACCGATTATCCTGACTATGTGATCGACAAAAGGACTCCGAGTGCCTTTGTTGGGACGAATCTGGCAGAGCTGCTGCAGGGATTGGATGTCGAAAAGCTGGTGATCACCGGTTTCAACACAGAATTTTGCTGTCTCTTTACAAGCATCAGCGCCTATGACAGGGGTTATAAGGTCACTTTCATTGAAGATGCAACAGGCAGAGTGAATAGTGAAGAGACATATGAAATGCCCGGCCTTGATATTAAGGACTTTATCGGGACGGTCCTTCATTGGTCGGAAGTGATCGAGGTGCTGGATTTTGAGGAATATGAAGAGATTTATTTTAAAGTCACATAATCTTAAAGTGAAGCAGCCCCCAAAAAGGGCTGCTTTTTCAGTCATCTGACCTTTAACGGAAGTTCTTTAACACCCCTGACAATCATGCCCGGGCGCCACTCCAGCTCATCAGGTGAACCGTTCAGCCCTATTTCAGGGAACCTTTCCAGCAGGGCAAGAATGGCTATTTCACCTTCCAGGCGCGCCAGTGGTGCACCGAGGCACAGGTGGATGCCCTTGCCAAAAGCAAGATGCGGGCTCTTCTCCCGGGTGATGTCCAGGACGTCCGGGTCAGCGAATTTTTCACCGTCACGATTAGCTGAATTCAGCGCAGCAATGACGAGTTCGCCTTTTTTTATCAGCTGGCCCTGAAATTCTACATCCTCAATTGCCCAGCGGGAAGTACTGTATTCCACAGGCCCGTTATAACGCAGAAGCTCCTCTACGGCATTATGGATGAGTTCCGGCTTCTCCCTCAGGAGCTGAAGCTGGCCTGGATTTTCAAGCAGGGAGAGGATTCCGTTTCCAATCAGGTTGACAGTCGTTTCATGGCCCGCAATGATCAGCAGGGAGACGACGCCATACAATTCTTTTTCAGTCAGCTTATCGCCATCATCCTCAGCATTGATAAGCTGGCTGATAAGATCATCCCGCGGATTCTCGCGCAGAAAGGCAAACCACTCGCCCAGATACTGCACAAATTCATTCATATGCTGCTGGATTTCATGCCAATTTTCGCCATTCGACCCTTCAATCAAAGAGTTGGACCAAATCCTGAATTTGTCCTGGTCTTCTGATGGGACGCCAAGGATTTCCGAAATGACGATGATCGGGAGGGGGAAAGCATAATCATCGATCAAGCTGATTTCTTCCTTATTTTCCATCCTGTCCAGAAGCTCGTCCGCTATTTCCTTGATCCTGCCGCGCATACCTTCGATCATCCTGGGAGTAAATGCTTTCTGGACGAGGCCGCGCAGCCGTTTATGGTCAGGAGGGTCAGAGAAAAGCATATTCTCTGTAAAAATGCTCTCATGATCCATATGGCCGCCGTACAGCTTGGAAAAGTCCTTGATGAAGCGCTTGTCCTTTAATGCTGCGACTGCGTCTTCATATTTCGTAATGACCCAGCCTGTCTGTCCATCAGGCATGACGGTTTTATAGACTGGCTGTTCTTCTCTGAGCTTCCGGTAGCCGGGATAAGGGTTTTGAATAAACTCTTTTGAAAAGATTCTGTATACTTCCGGGTTGTCATGATGGTTTCCGTTAAACACGCTAATCGCTCCTTTGCTAGTACATCTAATGCATAGGATAAGCGTAGCATAAAAGAGGATGTTAAAATATAACAATAACCATCGTGCTGGTGAAATTTCGTGCCATCGCCTCAGATGACCAGTCATGAATATAGGCTTATTTCCAGAACTTCCAACCTTTTTTTTCCTTTTCCCCGGCAGCAGCCTGGCGGAAGCCGACGACAAAATCCTGGAAGATATCTTCACGCTGCTTGATATCCACCCTATATTGCTCTCTCTCCTCATTCATGGCATGAAGATAGGCATCACGGTCCTTATTCAGTGTATCAATGAGACTGGTGATCTCGTGATTAGTTATTTCGGCAGATTTTGAAATATAGTGGATCATCGTTTTGAACTCTTCAGAAGCCGCTTCCGAGGAATCCGACACACGGGCCGTCAATTGGCGGATCTGTTCAGAAGTGCCTTCCGAAGCCCTCGCAACTTCTTCTGAAAAAGCTCCGAATGTTTCGGAAGTTTCCTCCGAAGCCTGTTCAATCTTGTGCGACAGGCTTTTCAGCTGGGATTTCGTCCCTTCAGCATTTTTGTATATAGAATCGGAAATCGTTTTAACCGTATGCAGCGATCCCCTGGAAATTTCTTTTTTCACTTCTTCAAGCACTTCTTTCCGGATGCCATTCCTTATTTCTGAACGTATATCGGCAAGAAAGCTTTCTTTGTAGCTATCAAGGGCCTCCATAAAGATTTCCATATCATTAACAGGAGTCGCCTCCGGGCTTCTTGTAACGGCCGGGGGGGATGCAGGCACTGGGCCGGCGTCTTCTCCGCGCCCGTCCAGGTGGATCTGCATTAGATGGCGGATCATTTCCTTGCTGAGGTTCTTCTCGCGCATCTCTTTGATTTTACCTAAAAGCTCAATTTCTGTATCTGTAAAAAACCTTACTCCCTGCTTGGACCTGGGAATGACAAGGAGCCCATTCAAATCTTTTTCCCATTGACGGAGCGTCCCGGAAGGAACCCCTATTTTCTTCGAAACCTCATTAATCGTGTAAGCTTTCATAAATTGAGTTTCCATAAAAAACACCCTTTCAATTATATTGAATATAAAACATGATTTTGCCAAAACGGATTAGAGCCGGTTTTATCATTGCCTGTTATATTCCGCAGTGCTGTCCTTATTCCTGCCGACTGACAAAAGCTCACAAAACTAGACGGAATCCATCATAGAAAGAGAAATAGCACGAAACTGGGGGAAAAAGGGAGGAGGATGGCAATATCAGCCGAGGCACCCTTATCTGTCCTTGACTGGAAAAAAAGGGAGGGAATGTGTCGGTAGAGTTAAGTTATCTTTAAATCGAGGCAAATTTCTTGAAAGAGCCCTCAGCAGCCTTAATAATGAAACTATTAGAATGTATGCAGCTAAGGAGAATTTGCAGATGAACAAAGCTTGGGGAACCGCTATTGCCGCCACAGTGGGTCTTTCTATTACTCTGGGAGGCTACCATTGGATGGATGCAGAAAACAAGGAGCCGGGAAAGGCCCTGGCAGCGGAATTACATAGTAAAGCAAAAAATGCGCCACTATCGAAAAATGAAATTATAAAGGAGGAAGTGATGCTGGACGTCCCATTGTTTAACCAGATGGCTGCCCCCCGGCTATATAACGGCTGTGAGGTGACAAGCCTCGCCATGCTTCTGAATTATAAAGGCTATAAGGTGACGAAAAATGAATTGGCGGATAGTATAGATACCGTCCCGCTCCGCTATAGTGACGGAAGCTACGGAAGCCCGAACGCAGGGTTTGTGGGGGACATGGCCAACGGGCCGGGTCTTGGCGTCTATAATGGGCCAATTTTCAAGCTGGCCCAGTCTTATGCCGGCGACAAGGCGGAAAACCTGACTGGCAAGAGCTTTGCTGAAATTCTGAAAAAGGTTAGTGAAGGCTCGCCCGTATGGATCATCACAACGGCCAGTTTAACGCCGGCCGCCTCCTTTGAAAAGTGGGACACGCCCGAGGGAGCGGTACAGGTCACATTCAATATGCACAGCGTCGTGATCACTGGCTATGATGATGACCATATCTATGTTAATGATCCTTATGGCACCAAAGACAGGAAAGCGGAAAAAGAAGCTTTCATAAAAGCATGGAAGATGATGGGCAGCCATGCTGTAACTATTAATTAGATCAATATAAATAATAAAGTGGGCCTGATCAGAGTTTTCTTGGAGAAACACTGTAAATGGCATTAGAGTCAGCATGTCTTTCAGCGCATAAAACAAATTGTGTTTGGTAAGACAACAATATTAAGCAAATGGCACCCCAAATAACACTTTGACAAAGAATATTGTCATCGTACAATTCAGGGTGCTATTTTACTTGCTATTTGGGATGTGATCTCCAGCTGCTTCAAGAAAACTATATGGCTATAATTGCTTTTAGCAGACACAAGTGGTTTTTAGGGAGTATAAGGGAAGATCATCCCACTATAAATCTCCAATAGCAGGGAACCTGGTTTCATTGTTTAAGAATGCAAAAGTTTAACGGAAAATCGCCTGTTCAACTATTGAGCGATTGAGTGTGTTTATTGAATAAGAACAACATATTAAATGTAAAAAGCCTGGGCTTATCCCAAGCTTTTTTGGTTTGTTAATTATCCCTGCTATTTACGTTGCGAAAACAAATGTTATTGAGATGTGATTTTAAGTTTTTAACGTTCTCCTTCGTGTCCGCCGGCGGAAATACCAGCGCAGTGCAGGCGGTACGGCGAAAAAGATAAAAAAGATCCGGAAAAGCTGATAGCCGGTAACTGTTGCCAGGTCTGCATGAACCTCATGTGCCAGGATTCCCATTTGGTCCATTCCACCTGGAGCAAGGCTGAGAAAGCTGGTGGCAGATGAAAGATCATACTCGAATGCCAGCAGGATACTCAATAATAGGGATATTCCGATAAGCAGAGCGCCGCTCAAAAGGGCAAGCGAGATGGTTTTGGTTTTGTGGTTGAGCTTTTCCGGCCTCATGAGGAGGCCGATATGGCCGCCGATGAAAAACTGGGACAGATCCAGCAGGGAAGGAGGAAGCGCAGGTCCACTCGTAAAATAAATCCCGATCAAGGCGGTTGCGACAATGGGGCCGAGCAGATAAGGTGTCGGCAGCCTTAATTTTTTCCCAAGATAAGCACCTGCCAGTGAAGCGATGGCAAAGGGTATGACAGCCGGAAACAAGGCATTCCACCCTGGTATTTCTTCCTGCAGAGTGGCAGCTGGCCCCGCTTCTCCTGATAAAAGCGGACCTAATACTAAAAAAGGGACAAAGAAGACGATCATCAGCAGTCTTGCAACCTGCAGAAAGGTAACAGTCGTCAAGTCGATGCCTTCTGATTCTTCTGCAAAAACAAGCATTTGCGAAAGCCCGCCAGGTATGCTGCCTGTAAGGACAGTCGGGAAATCAATACCGGAAATACGGGAAACGATGACGGCAAGGAGGACCGAAAATCCAATGGTAAGCAAGGTCATGGCGAGCATGCTTGGCAGTTTTCCTGACATCTGGATGATTGCATCCTTTGTGAATGACAAACCGATGCTGTATCCGACTATCAGGATTCCTGCATCCCTCAGCTTTCTAGGCCATTCCAGCTTGAAGGGGATGAACCGGCTGGCAGCAAGAATGGCCGTCAGACTGCCCAGCAGCCAGGGAATCGGCAGGTGTAGGACTGTAAAGATCATCCCTCCGGCAAGAGCGATGAAAAAAGCAGCCAGGATTCCTTTATTATTTGAAATGATTTGCATGTTGCAACCTTCTTTATTTGTTTAGTTTTCCTAAATATATCTTACCATTTTTTTGCTGATACCCCAAGAAGTGCAGGCTGGAATCTTTCCATAGAAAAAGCGCAAGCCATAAGGCCTGCGCTTTCAGCTGCATATGCAGCTCACGGAAGGTTCAGCTTTGCGGCCGAATCGGTTCTAAGTCCACCGATTAAGCACCAGGGTTCCTTGTGAACGGAAAACAAAGGAACCTTCCATCATGATGCCAAAATCAGAAGTCGCTGCTAATCGATCCATCGTTTATCAGTCCCTTCGATAGATTGGCTTTCCTTCTTTATTTACCCCATGCCCTGCTCATAAAACATTTAAATACAGCAGTCAAAAGATTAACACAATAAAAATCTGTCATGAATGCTATAATATACTAGTAGTGTTAATTTTTTCCTTGTGCTATAAAAAGGGGGACGCATTCTTGGCAGGTGAAATGATTCTGCTGGTTGATGATGATCCGGATATACAGGTTATTCAAAAGGCATATTTATCTAAAGAAGGCTTCCGGCTGGCATTCGCATCAGCAGGGGCTGAGGCGGTGCGACTGGCAGGAAGCCTGGAGCCGGACCTGATCATCCTTGATGTGGCTTTGCCGGATATGGATGGGTTTGAGGTTTGCCGCATTCTCAGGACAAAGACAAATGTTCCGATTCTTTTCCTCAGCGGAAGGGAAGATGATATAGACCAGATCCTCGGACACAGGATCGGCGGCGATGACTATGTTACTAAGCCATTCAGCCCTCCAGTGCTAGTGGCTAAGGTAAAAAGCCATATTAGAAGATTCAAAGAGCTGTCAGGAAGCAAGAAGGCTGATAACGGACAGGCAATGATTTTTGGGAAGCTGGCAATTGACAGGGACAGCTGTGAGGTTACGAGGGAAGGAAAGTCCATCTCTCTGGCTGCGAAGGAATATCAGCTGCTCTGCTGCTTTGCTGAAAACGCGGGCCGTGTCTTCAGTGCGGAGCATTTATTCGATTCTATCTGGGGAAAAGACAGCTTAGGGGATATCAGGACGGTCATGGTCCATATCAGCAATCTCCGCAAGAAAATCGAACGTGACCCATCCATGCCGGAATATATCATCACAGTCAGGGGCATGGGCTATAAATTCAATGGAGGTTGAGCCTTTTGGCGGATTTGAAGAATTCCCTGACTTCCTCAGCCGTCATGCCAAGCTTTCTTGCTTCTTCCATTAAACATATCCATTCACACATATTTTGTTCATAAGAGAGCGCTTTTTCTTCTTTCTTCATGCCCATTCCTCCAGATCATTCTCGTTGACTATATTATAAAATGGAAAGTTAAAGTTTTGTTAAAGCAGCATTAAAGTTTCGCTTAAATAAGAAGGTGGCCATTATGATTGAGAACATTAATCTCCCCGGATACCAGCTGATTGGCGCAGAAACAGAAAATGATGAGTTCTTGTTTTTGAAAGGCTACTCAGTCAAAGGCAGGGAACAGGTGCTGATTAAGACATATAAAAACGATGTGCTGTCAGATATGGAGATAGCCGCTCTTGTCCACGAATACCAGCTCACAAAGGAAATGGAAGAAGACAGCATCTTAAAAGCCGAAGAGATAATCATACACTTAAAAAAGCCATATCTGGTCTGCAAATACTTTCCTTGTATAACCTTAAGGGAGCTCTCCAGCACAAAAAATGCCGGCCTGACAGAGATGCTGGATATTTCAGCCAAACTTGCAGGGGCAATCCTGCAGGTGCACCAGCAGCATATTATCCATAAATCGATCAATCCTGGAAATATTCTTTTTAACCCCGTTGATGGCAGGCTGAAAGTCACTGGTTTCGGCCAGTCGACGCTTTTGAAGGAAGAACATCCTTCCTTGAACGCTGCCAGTCTGGCCAATTTTGCCCATTTGCCGTACATATCCCCTGAACAGACTGGAAGATTGAACAGGCTCGTTGATTATCGTTCAGATTTCTACTCAGCAGGAACTGTATTCTATGAATTATTTACCGGCGAATTGCCTTTCAAGGCTAAAGAACCGCTTGAGCTTGTATACGAGCATCTGGCAAAAAGTGTGAAAGATCCCTGTGACTCAAATCCCGACCTTCCCCCTATAATTAGCTCTATCATCATGAAGCTGCTTGAAAAAATGCCTGAAAATCGATACAGCAGCGCTTTCGGGATGCGCGCCGATCTTCTCCGCGCCGCCGAAAACCTGAAGTCCGGCAAGCAGCAAGAAGTATATCCACTTGGAAAAGACGATGACAGTATGCTGTTTGAAGCCGGAAGGAAGCTATATGGACGGGAAAGTGAAAAAGCAGAAATCCTTCATGTTTTTGAGGAAGTCAGCCGCGGTAGAACAGGCGCCGTGTTCCTGCCAGGTTCCCCCGGGATGGGAAAGACGGCTCTTGTACATGAAATCCAGAAGCCGCTCATCCGGGATAAAGGCTATTTTGTTTCCGGAAAGTATGACATGCTGCAAAGGCAGATGCCATATGCCCCAATCATTGCCGCATTCCGTTCTCTCGTTCTCCAGGTTATGCTTGAAAGCGGGAGCCGCAAAGAGAAATGGGCAGCTAAATTAAAGGAAGGCTTTACCGGCAATTATGCCGTCCTTTTCCCGGTTTTGCCAGAGCTGGCCTTGCTTATGGGAGAGCAGCTGGAAGAAGAAGAGCCAAATGAGGCTGACGCACATCAGCAATTTTTGTTTCATATCCATCAGTTTGTATGCCTGTTTGCAGATGAACAGCATCCGCTTGTCCTATTTCTTGATGATCTTCAGTGGGCGGATATTGCTTCGCTGGAGCTGATCGAATATCTCCTGCTGAAGGGCATGATACCCCATTTTATGCTTATCTGTGCATACAGGGACAACGAAACAGGGCCAAGCCATCCAGTAAGAAGGACACTTGCCAAGCTGGGTGAAGGAGAAACTCCCATTCATCACATCCCGGTCCGCACTCTCAGCCAAGGGGAGATTTATGAATGGGCAGGAAATGCCCTGAGAGATGATGGGGAAACGGTTCTGGAACTGGGAGGGCTTTTACACAGGATTACCGGGGGTAACCCGCTGTTCATCAGCCAGCTCCTTCTTTCCTATTTTGAGGATGGCTTCATCACCAGCGATCCAGAAGAAAGAAAATGGAAAGCTGATATCTGGAAAATAATGAACAGGCCAGTAAATGACGGAATATCCGGTTTTATGTTAGAGCGTTTTCAGAAGCTGCCTGAAAAAGCAAAAGAGGTTTTAAAGGCTGCCTCCTGCTTTGGAAACAGATTTGAATTCAAAACTCTTTCCCTCCTGTTCGAAGACAGGCCGGGCCGGCTCGCTGAATCTCTTTGGCTGGCTCTTGAATCAGGCTTTATTCTCCCTAAAGATCCTTTATATAAATATATTCATTCCAGCGGCTATGTGGATGCTATGCCAACAGAGTACAGCTTCCTTCACGATACCGTCCAGCAGGCAGTCTATCAGTCTATGAACCTGGAAGAACAGAAGGCCTCCCATTTAAGGATCGGCAGGCTGCTTGTCAGCATGAAGGATAATTCACCGTCCCGCATTTTCCAGATTGTCCACCATTTGAATTTCTGCAGTGAACAGCTTGAAGCGAAGGAAAGGCAACCGCTTGCGGAATGGAATGCCGCTGCCGGGCAATTGGCCAAGGATGCTGCTGCCTTTCGGGAAGCACTCTCTTATTTTCAGGCTGCACTTGAGCTCGCCGGGGAAGACTGGGACGGGAAATATGAACTGACTTTCCGCATATTTAAAGGTCTCGGTGAATGCTTTTATTTGACAGGAAAATTGGGTGAAGCTGAAAAAACCTTCGCTATAGTGCTTGAAAATGCGGAAACTGATTATGAGAAATTATCCATCTATAACCTGCAGATCACATTATTCACCCATATGCACAGGGTGAAAGAGGCGGTCAGCTCAGGAATAAAAGGCCTCAAGCTCTACGGGATCACTTTTGCACCAAGCATCGGCAAACATGCCATTATGCTGGAGTTTCTCCGTGCAAAATTTGCTTTGCGCGGCAAATCCGAAGAAGATATCATGTCCCTTCCTGAAATGACGGACCGGGACAAAAGGCAAATTCTGCAGACGCTCATCAACCTGAACGCTCCATCCTACCATGCAGACCAGAATCTTGCCTCCATGCTGATGCTGAAGGCGCTGAACTTCACCCTCGACAATGGATTGACCGATTTAAGCGCTCTGGTATTCAATAATTACAGCCTGATATTAAGCGCAGGTTTCAGCGATTTCAAGGGCAGCTACGACTACGGCAGGCTGGCAATCAAACTGTCTCATCATTTTGGTGTCACAGGCATTAAAGGCCGGGTGCAGTTTGTCTTCGGAAGTTTTGTCAGTCACTGGAGAAACCCGATTTCAGACAATCTGAACCACCTCACAGATTCACAGAGATACTGCCTTGATGCAGGAAATATCCATCTTGCCGGTGCTAATAGCTCATTCATAGTTATCACATTGCTTATGAAAGGATCGCCGCTTGAAGAGGCGCTGGATGGAATCCGGAGTCAGATCAGGTTCGTCAATAGAATTCAATATCCTATTTCAATCGGTTTTTTGACGGAGATGGAAGAATGGGTCCTCTATTTGATGAAGGAAAAAGAGAGTCATGATTGGACCTTTACTCCTGTGCTTGATGATGACTCTGCAAAAATCATCCATTACACGATCCGGCTTCAGATGAGCTATCTTTTCCAGAAAAATGAGTATGCCGGGGAGCTTATTCAGAAACTGGCACGGCTTGTCAGCAAAAGGCTGACACTTGTCATCATCCCTGAATACCATTTTTATCACGGTTTATGGCTTGTCCGTTTTTATGAACAGGAAAAGCTGAAAAAAAACAAAGCTTCCCATTTGGCTAAATTGAAGGACTCTTTATCAAAAATGAAACGCTGGGCAGCTCTTTCCCCTTCAAATTTCCGGCATAAATACTTGCTTCTGAAAGCCGAATACCGAAGGATTGCCAAGAGAGATCCCAATCTTTTCAACGTTTATGATGAAAGCATCCAGGAGGCGGAAAAGAACGGCTTCCTGCAGGATGCTGCAATTGCAAATGAATGTGCAGGCCGTTATTTTTCTGCACAGGGATACAGCAGGATGGCAAGCTCCTTTTTCTCAGAAGCGTTTAAAGGATATTGTCTTTGGGGTGCAGGAGCCAAGGCTGATATTCTGCGGAAAGAGACTAAAATTTCCTTGCTGAAGGAGCCGGAAAACAGGCATTCCATTCAGTTTGATGAGTACGCCCTTGTTTCCGCCGCCCAGAACATATCCAGGGAAGTAGTACTTGAAAATCTGCTGGCCCGGCTTTTGGAGGTTACCATGCATTACAGCGGGGCAGACAGGGGGATCCTCCTCTTTAAGCGGGATGGAATTTGGACCATCGGTGAATATGCAGGTGACGGTAATCGGCCAGAACGCTTCGAGCAGGTCCTCGGAAGAGAAATGCTGTCCGAACAGGCAGTAGAACTTGCAGAGCTGAGCAGGGAAGGAGTCATTCTGGATCATGCTCACGAAAACAGTCTGATCTCAGGGGACCCTTATGTCAAAAGGATGCTGCTGAAGTCGCTCATTTGTCTGCCAATCCTGAATAAGGGTGAAGTAAAGGGTATGATGTACCTGGAAAACAATCAGATTTCGCATGCATTTTCAAAAGATAATCTCCGGGTTCTTGAATTGATTGCATCTCAGGCAGCCATATCCTTGGAAAATGCCGATCTGTATGAAAGGATGGAAGCAAGGGTTGCCCGGCGGACAGAAGAGCTGCATGAAGCAAATATCAGACTTGAAAAAGCCAATAAGGAACTCGACTTCGCGAGGCAGGAAAAGAACAGCATAATATCGGACATCTCGCATGATTTGAGATCCCCACTAGCCGCGGTCAGGGGCTACATAGAAGCAGTGCAGGAGGGGACTGCCGAATCAGATGAGCAAAAAGGGGAATTTCTGCAGCGAAGCATCAGCCGCCTGGATGAACTGAATGCTTTAATCCGCGATTTGTTTGATTTATCCCGTATGGAAGCTGGCCAGATCAGGTTTGAGATGGACTATCTGCCGTTTGGCCAGCTGCTTGTCCACATATGGAAGCAATTCGAATTCGAAGCGGAAAGCAAGGGGCTTTTATTCACCCTGGACCTGAAGGAAACAGATGAGGCAGATATGGCTATGGTGGAAGCAGATCCCGGCCGGCTGCTTCAGGCCTTCTCCAATCTGATCTCAAACAGCATCAGGCATACGGAATCCGGCGGTATGACGCTGAGCGCCAGGCTGGCCGGCCAGGGCGACCTGGTCAGGATCTGCCTCTCAGATACCGGCAGCGGGGTACCTGCTGCCAGGCTTCCTTTCATATTTGACAAAAACTATACGAAAACAAGCAGAAGCAGCATGACGGCCGGGAATGGCCTCGGCTTATCAATCACAAGGGAAATCATTGCACAGCACAACGGGAAAATCTGGGCAGAGAGCAATGAAGGAGAAGGAACATCCATTTTCATTGAACTTCCTGTCTTCCGCTTTTCCGCAGAGGTGGTTTAGAAAAAAGATAATCGCTTTACGCGGGGGAGAAAAAAAGATACTATATAACTGATAATCTAATAAGCAACTACTGGGGGTGCCTGCGGTAAGCAGGCTGAGAGAAAAACTGGCCCGTTTTTTAACCCTTTGGACCTGATCTGGATGATGCCAGCGTAGGAAAGTAGCGAAATGAAACTATTTGCTAAGTTTTTATGCACACTTGCCAGGTCCTCTCAGGGGCCTGGCTTTTTTTATTGAAAGGAGAAAGTGGAATGAACAATAGAGAAATCGCAGATATGCTTGAAAAGCTGAGGGCTGAAAAGCCGCTTGTACATAATATCACCAATATGGTTGTCACCAATTTTACCGCTAACGGCCTGCTGGCACTGGGGGCCTCGCCTGTAATGGCGCATGCTGCAGAAGAAGCTGCCGATATGGCCGGCATTGCAGGGGCGCTGGTCCTGAACATCGGCACTCTCACTTCCCCTGTAGTGGAAGCTATGAAACTTGCGGGAAAATCAGCTGGCAGAAACTCTGTACCGATCATCCTCGATCCGGTTGGGGCAGGTGTAACAGCATACAGGACCGAAACAGGCAGAAGCCTTCTTGAAGAGCTGCCGATTTCCATTTTGCGCGGCAATGCGGCGGAAATCTCCCATCTTGCCGGAAAAGGAGGAGAAATCAAAGGTGTTGACGGGGGGGAAGCCGGCAACCCGGAAGAGGTAGCCCAGTTTGCTGCAAAACGGTTCAACACCATAACTGTTATTACAGGGAGGGAGGACATCGTATCTGATGGAAGAACTATTGTCCGTATTACAGGCGGAAGCAGCCTCCTCACGAAAGTTACAGGAACCGGCTGTCTGCTGTCGTCAGTTATAGGCGCTTTCCATGCAATCGAATCAGATCCACTGAAAGCCGCGGCGGCTGCGCTGGCTGTATATTCTGCAGCGGCAGAAATGGCAGCAGAAGCAGCGGGAAGCAAGGGGCCTGGAACATTTCAAATTGAGCTGCTTAACACCCTTGCCCTAATTAAGGCGGAGGATCTTGAGAAAAGGACGGGGATTACTGTCCTGAAAGGGGATATACAGAATGACAATTAAGAAAGCATTGACGATAGCAGGTTCGGACAGTGGAGGCGGAGCCGGAATCCAGGCTGATCTTAAGACCTTCCAGGAACTTGGTGTCTATTGCATGTCAGCACTGACAGCGATCACCGCTCAGAATACTACTGGCGTGCAGGGGGTCTTCCCAATGACGGCAGCAGCTGTCAGTAAACAGATTGAGAGCATTGGAAGCGACATGGGGACGGATGCCTTAAAAACGGGCATGCTTTTTGATGCAGACATTATTAAAGCTGTTTCTGCCGTAATCAGCCATTATAAATGGACGAAGCTGGTTGTCGACCCTGTGATGATTGCCAAGGGAGGGGCAAGCCTCCTCCAGGAAAGCGCCATGGCTGCCTTGAAGGATTATTTGCTGCCGCTGGCCCATATCATCACTCCCAATATTCCTGAAGCAGAAGCAATAACCGGCATAAAAATCTCTTCTTTAGCCGACCGGAAAGAAGCGGCCAGGAGATTGTGTGCGCTTGGCGCTGACCATGTAGTCATTAAAGGGGGGCATGATACAGTAAATCCAGAAGCTGCTGCTGATTTGCTTTTTGATGGGAGCAGCTTTGATGTGTTTGAAGGCAGGAGGGTTGATACAGTCAATACCCATGGGACCGGCTGCACCTTTTCAGCAGCCATCACGGCGGGGCTGGCGAAGGGGCTTGCTGTAAAGGACAGCGTCCGGCTTGGAAAAGACTTCATCCAGGCAGCCATTGAAGATGATCTTCTGATCGGAAGCGGCCATGGCCCGACAAACCACTGGGCTTATAACAATAGACAGAAAGCAGAGGGCTTGGCATATGGCGCGAATTGACAGTCAAAGAATGAAAGAGCTTTTAAAGGTTTATTTTATCATGGGGAGTACGAACTGCCTGAAAAATCCGGAGATGGTAATGAAAGAGGCGATTCAAGGCGGAATCTCCCTGTTTCAGTTCAGGGAAAAAGGGGCAGGATGCCTGAACAGAAAGGAAAAGTATGTGCTTGCAGAGCAGCTTCAGCAGTTATGCCGGGCCAGCGGTATTCCGTTCATTGTAAATGATGATATACAACTGGCATGTGAAATCGGCGCAGACGGCGTCCATATCGGGCAGGAGGACGAGCCGGCCGAAGCCGTGCGGGAAAAAATCGGCGATAAAATATTAGGGGTATCCTCCCATACTATTGAGGAAGCGAAGTCTGCTGTCAAGGCAGGCGCCGATTATCTCGGACTTGGCCCCATCTACCCGACTTCCACTAAACCAGATGCCAAGGCTGTCCGGGGAATGGCGCTTATCCAGGAATTGAGGGAAGAAGCCATCCTGGTTCCAGTTGTCGGCATAGGCGGAATCACCCCCCTCAATGCACGTGCTGTGATTCAGGCCGGGGCAGACGGCGTGTCTGTGATAACAAGCATCAGCCAGGCAGCAGATATAAAGGATGCTGCTGCAAATCTTAGAAGAAGTGTAATGATATAGAAGATTCAGAGCCTGCATACAGTGCAGGCTCTTTTATTTAGTCTATGATCAGGACAGTTTTCCCCATTCCCTGTCTGCTCTCTATCCAGGTATGGGCCTCGGCTGCCTCTGCCAAGCTGAAAGTTTTTCCGATTTTCATGCTCAGCCGGCCGGTTTCCAGCAAACACATGATTTTTTCGGCTGAAGCTCTTACAAGATGCGGCCTGTTCTTGCGCACCGTGCCAAAGCTGAAGCCAAGAAGGGAGCGGCAGCTGCTGTGGAGATCACTTGTCTTTACAGTGCCAGCTTTTCCGGAAGCATTGCCGAAATTGACGAGCCTTCCAAAAGGTGCAAGGCAATCCAGACTTTTTTCCGTCACTGCACCGGCAACAGAATCAAGGATAACATCAGCTCCTTTTCCTTCTGTCCATTCCATTACTTTTTCCGAGAAATCCTCCTCTGTATAACACACTCCGTAGTCGGCGCCTGCTTCCAATGCATATGCTGTTTTTTCAGGAGAACCAGCCGTAGTGATTACTTTTCCAGCGCCAAGTATTCTGGCAATCTGAATGGCTGTAGTTCCGACCCCGCCTGCGCCGGCATGTATTAGTACGGTTTCTCCTTTCTTAATTCTAGCGACTTCTTCAAGCAGCTTGAGCGATGTTATACCGGCAACCGGAAATGCTGCAGCCTGTATATCTGAGATGCTTTCCGGGATGGAGAATGTCAGCATAGCCGGGGCGACAGCATATTCGGCATATGATCCTTTAGAAGGAAACGCAATTACCCGCTGCCCTGGAATAAGACCCTCCACACCGTCCCCTAAAGCTTCTATCGTGCCGGTACAGTCTATACCAGGGATATAAGGGAGGGAACCGCCTCCTTTTTTGCCGTATCTCGCCTTAATATCGGCAAAATTCACACTGGCCGCCTTCACTTTAATCAGAACTTCCCCCGCAGCAGGCACCGGCCTTTCAGATTCAGCCAGAATCATATTTTCAGAACCGCCATACTCCGTAACATGTATCGCCTTCATGATAAGCCTCCTTATGTATGTATCTGCTAGTTTCTATTTTAGCTTTTAAACAGGAAGCTAGAAATGACCAGAATATTATAATTAACTATAAGAAAAACTTATGTTGTTATATGAGAAGAAAGGCGTTTCGAAAAAAAGTTAATTTTTGCCTTGCAGGAGTAAGAGAATTTTTTAAAAAGAGCCAATCCAGCCACGGAGGAACTAACCATCTTATAACTGCAAAATTGCCAACAAAATTATTAAACTCTGTTGATTGCAGTAGAAGGCACGCAGACTTCTGCGGGAGAAAGCGGCAATGCTGAGACCCCGCATGAGCGGAGCGAAGAGGAGGCTCAGCGTCGCCCCGCGGAAAGCGAAGTGCCTGGAACGGAAATCAACAGCCAGCATTAACAAGCAGATTTGAAATAAGGCTGCAGGGAAGTTGTATATATAGTTAGCATTTCTCTAAGAGTAAAAAAGTAATAGCCACAAAAGCTTTTTAAAGTCATTTCCGGTATAATTTTCTTTAAGATTACCAGGAAAAGAGGACTATGGATGAATTTCATTCGCAGCAAGTTCAGCTGGCGGTTTTTTATTTTTTTAATAGTGGCCGTCCTTATTACAAGAATGCCGGTCATTGGTGACTATGCAGGAATCATCAACACGCTCATCCACGAATCCGGCCATGCGCTTGTCGCCCTGTTCGGGGGGGAGGTCCACCATATCTCCCTTTTTGCCAATACAGAAGGTGTCACATATACAAGACATTCTAACTGGTTTGGGGGAGTGTTCACTGGAGCAGCGGGATATGTTTTTTCATCTTTTATGGCTTTCATCGCCTTTTGGCTGCTTGGGAAGAAAAAAGATAAAGTGCTAATTTTGATTCTGCTTGGCTTGATCGTTCTTAATCTGATTTTTTGGGTGCGTAATGCCTACGGAATTTTCTGGCTTATTTCATTTGGTGCCGGCTTTGCTTTTCTTTTGAAAAAAGGAAGCCCAACAGTCGTCCAGAATGTCCTGCTCCTGATTGCATCTATCATGCTCGTTGAATCTGTCACAAGCTCTTTTGAAATTATGCTGCTGAGCTTTATGACTCCGCAGGCAGCAGGGGATGCGACCAATCTGGCCTCTTCCATCCTGCTTCCAGCACAGATATTTGGCATTATCTTCTTCCTGCAGGCGATTTGGTTCTGTTATTTGTCCATTAGAAAAGGCGTATTCAAATTCAGCATTCAATAATGAAGTCATCTGGACAATCTGGCTGTCCTGTTTTAACATATTAACTAAAGAATTCTGTTAAATCCAACCAATATACAGCTCTGCTGAATGCTCATAAAGAAAGAGGGAGGCTCGATGAAACTGACGACTGTTATAAATCCTGCTATCCTTGTGGCTGTAGGGTTTGCTGCTTCTTATGCTTATGAAAAAGTACAGCCGGTCTCCTTAAAGTCAATAGCCATCTTCGTTTCTATGGGACTCATCGTGCCAGCAGCTGACTTTGCTCTAAAAAAGCTGTCACTGGACAAAAAGGAAATAAAAATGGAAACTGGCGTTTGGCTGATCATTGCCATTTTTCTTGGCCCGCTGGCACTTTCTTTAATTATGGATGTGTTCCGAGCAGGAGTATAACTAAATGAATAAGAATGAGGGTCAATATGAAACAAATTGTACAATATTATGTGATTAACTCTGATTTAAAGATGTCAGCCGGGAAAGCTGCTGCCCAGGCCGCCCATGCAGCAGCCATAAGTGTGCTTACATATATGGAAGAACCTCTTTTTAAAGAATGGCTGATGAGCGGACAAACAAAAATTATGCTCTCCGGCCGCGAATCCGAGCTCAAGAAGCTGGAAGATAAAGGTTATGTAACGGTCAAAGACGCCGGAAGGACTGAGGTTGCACCCGGAAGCCTTACAGCAGCAGCCCTGCCGCCGATGGATAAAGAAGAAGCCAAAATGATCGTCGGGCATCTTCGGCTGTATAAATAAGCTGGGAAAAGAGGTTTTTATGAAAACAACTATTCTCAAGGCATTGATTCTGCTTCTGGTACTTTTTCTGTTCCAGGAACGCCAAGAGGCTTTTTCTGCTCCCGATCCAGCTGAGGTAGAAGAAATGAAGCTGCAGGCGCCATTGCATCTGATCGGCAAGGTGGAAAACGACGAATTCTTTGGGGATGTACCAAACCAGGAATATCTCCAAACCAGAAAAATGACGATTTCCGCTTCAGAAGTTGTGAAGGCGCCCGGCAGCGCTCAGCAGGAAACAGTTTTCGAGATTTTTTACCGTTATATTCCATCCTGGATGGCAGATGAATTTATTGGTCCAGTCCGGATGGATATTACTAAGGGAGACATAATTGAGATTTGGCTTGAAGAAGGGAAGGAAGGATGGGAGCCTGTCCTGTCCGGTGCGACTGTCAATCATCTGTATTATGCGCCAAATCGTGATGAGGCACTCAAAGAGCCTTTTCTTCATAAAGCGGAAAGATTAGCACAAAATATTTACAGAAAAAGCGGTGTTTTCACTGCGCTGATATTCTCTGTCCTTCTTCTGGCCATTTTTCTTTTATCCAAAAGGAATTCCGGCAGAAAAGTAATTTGAATCGGAGACTTGCAGAGTTTGTATATTAAGCAAGAGGGAGAAGCTGTGTTCAACAATATGGCCGCATTTCTTCTTATGGAACAATCCGAGCCGGAGAAATATAAAATGAACTGATCCTGGATTTTCTGGGAAATTCACTGACCTAAATCTAAAAAAATGCAGCGCCCGAAGTCATGCCGGGCGTTTTTTTGTGCATCTGATTGTATTTATTTGCGGTCTGCATGAAACCAGCCTGCTTAACTTATCTAGTTTTGCTATGATCTATTTCCATTTACATTCCAATTTTCTGTTATTTCTTTGAAAGATTCGCGCATACTACTAATATCAAAGGAGGATCGGAAGATGGAATTTCATCATGACCCAAGGCTGACCAGCGCTGAAATAGCATATTTATGGAACACTTATATGGACGACAGTGCAATCGTCTGTATGCTTTACCATTTCAATCATCATGTTGATGATCAGGATATCAAGGTTTGCCTCGAGCATACAATTCAATTGGCAGAAAGTCATATGAAAAGAGTGGAACAGCTATTCAACAGCGAAAATATCCCGATACCGAGGGCTTTTCCGGCTGACCAGCATGTGAATTTTCATGCGGCCCGGCTCTATACAGATATGTTTTATTGTGATTTTATGCTTAATGCGGGCAGATTTGCAGTCCTTTCCCATTCAATGGGCTTGAACATTTCTTCCAGAGATGATGTTTTCACTCTCTATACCGAATTCTATGAAGAAGCGAACCGGGTTCTGAAGGAGATTCTTGATATGATGAAAGGGAAGGGAATCTTTGTCCGGCCGCCTTATATCCCTTATCCGGATAAGCGGGATATTGTAGAAAGGAAAAGCTTTGTCAGAGGATGGTTAGGAAAAAGAAGGCCGCTGCTTGCCATCGAGGCAGCCCAGCTCTTTGACAATGGCATTACCAACCAGATGGGCAAGGAACTGCTGACAGGATTCATCCAAACCGTCAGGCATGAGCAAATAAAGGATTATTTCTATAGAGGCAGAGAACTTGCTGCAGATTTTGTATCTAAAGTACAAGGCCTGCTCGAGGAAGACTTGGTGCCAAATGGTATGACCTGGGATTCAAAAGTGACAAAATCAACGGATGCTCCATATTCCGATGAATTAATGCTGTTTCTGGTCTCTACTCTTAATGCATTAGGGGTAGCGCGTTACGGACAGTCACTTTCTATGACACTGCGGAGGGATGTTGCGGCATATTATATGAGATGCTTTGCAGATACGACAGCCTATTCAGAAGACGGCCTTGACCTCCTAATCCAAAACAAATGGTTCGAACAGCCGCCTCAATGTCCGGAAAGGGATCAACTCGCGGGGAATTGATCTATGGGGGTAAGGGAAGTGCGGCTGCGCAGGAGGCATATACTAATATTCACTAGTCAGCAGCTAATCAGGATAAACAAGCCAGCCAATAAAGGAGCACTTTTCAGCAGTGCTTCTTTATTGGCTGACTTGGCTTTCAGCAAACCCCACCTAGTATACCAGTACACTCCGTTTCTCCACTAAACTTTGGCCCTAAGCCGGCTGCCGCATTTGCAGATGATGCTGTGCTTTAACTGTTTCTCAGTTGTTTGGCATTTAGGGCAAATCTTTTTGTTCATTTATTTCACCTTCTCATCCAGCAATGATTATTCTAAGGCCGAAACTTTGGCACATTCCATGCGTATATACAGCAGATTTCCATGTGGTGATGCCTGATTACTTAAGCAGTCAGGCGTGATAAAGCATTCTCAATTTCCTTCGAAACCGGATAGCTGAAATTCTTTATTTTCCCGCAGCCTTCGCAGATGGCATGATAATGAATCGCTGCGATAGCATTTGTATTTGCTGAGCCCGCTGCCGTAGGGAAGCTCGTCCAAAATCTCCAGCTTCACAAATAATTTCTATTATTACATACCATTGCAAGGCCCATATCGCTGAGCTACTGGTAAATTTCATCAGCTGCTAGGATGGTTATCAAGCTTCCCAGTGATTTCAATATGGCCATTCTTTGCGAAGTGATTCTCAGTCCGCTCTTTTTCAGGCAGGGAAGAAGCTGTTTAAGCCGGCAATCGTACATAAGCAGCACCCGCTTTGTTTATATATTGAACAGGCACCGGCCGAAGCAGGTGCCTGTAATTGAGAATATTGATGATTAATGAGAATACAGATAACGAGATGCAGATATATGATTATGCTTTAACCGGTAACTGCAAGCCCAGACCTTCTGCTACTTTCGTTCCGTATTCCGGATCTGCTTTGTAGAAATGTTCAATCTGGCGAAGTTTGATTTCATCACTTTCAACAGGCTTCATGGCACCGACTATATTTTCCACTAGGCGGGCACGCTCTTCTGCGCTCATAAGGCGGTAAAGATCGCCGGCTTGGGTGTAGTGGTCATTATGGTCATAGGAAACGCTGTCTGCAGCACCTGAAACGGTGAATGGTGCAGGCTTGTTTTCCGGTGTTTCTGCAGGGCCACCCAGGCTGTTTGGCTCATAATAAGCTGATCCGCCCCCATTAGAGTCAAATCTCATTTGGCCATCGCGCTGATAGTTATTCACTTCATTCTTCGGACGGTTGATCGGAAGAGCCTGGTGGTTTGCTCCAACACGGTAACGGTGTGCGTCATGATAAGCGAACAGGCGTCCCTGAAGCATTTTATCCGGAGAAACATCAATGCCCGGAACAAGTGTGCCAGGGGAGAAGGTTGCCTGCTCAACTTCTGCGAAATAGTTTTCAGGATTTTTATTCAATACCATCCGGCCCACCTCTATTAGAGGATAGTCCTTCTGGGACCAGACCTTCGTCACATCGAACGGATCAAAGCGGTATGTGTCCGCATCCTTTTCCGGCATAATCTGGACGCACAGCTTCCATGAAGGATAATCACCTTTTTCAATCGCATTGAAAAGGTCCTCTGTATGATAGTCGGGATTTTCCCCGGCTATTTTCGCTGCTGTTTCAGGTGCCAGATTTTTTACACCCTGCTCAGTTTTAAAGTGGTACTTAATCCAGACAGCTTCGCCTTCTTTATTGACCCATTTGAAGGTATGGCTGCCAAATCCGTGCATATGGCGCAATGTAGCAGGGATGCCGCGGTCAGACATAAGGATGGTTACCTGATGAAGCGACTCAGGGGAAAGGGACCAGAAATCCCAAACCGCATTCGGATTCTTCAGATGTGTCTGGGGATGGCGCTTTTGTGTATGGATGAAATCAGGGAATTTAATGGCATCACGGATAAAGAACACAGGTGTGTTATTGCCGACGATGTCATAATTGCCTTCTTCTGTGTAAAACTTAACAGCAAAGCCGCGCGGATCCCGGACTGTATCAGCTGAACCAAGCTCTCCGGCTACAGTTGAGAAGCGTATGAACAGCGGTGTCCGTTTGCCTGTTTCAGACAGGAATGCGGCCTTTGTATATTTTGTCAGGTCATTTGTGACTTCAAAATAGCCATGTGCACCTGCGCCTTTGGCATGCACTACACGCTCAGGCACGCGTTCACGATTGAAATGGGCCAATTTTTCCAGAAGATGGACGTCCTGGATAAGGGTCGGCCCGCGAGATCCAGCCGTCATGGAGTTTTGATTGTCGCCTACTGGGGCGCCCCAGCTTGTAGTCAATTTGTTATTTGCCATGTACAAATCACCTCTTAATTTAATAGATTGCTTGTTCCATGAAACCAATGATATCACTTCTCAATAAAAAATCAATACTTTTTTATAATTATTATTAACAAACAAGAGCTTTAAATAAAACACGATGAAATATCTTCACAAAGCTTTTACACCCTAACAATATCTGTATGCCAAAATGGAAGAGTTCATTACTTTGATGGGCGCCTGCCGCCATTCTTCTATGCTGAAAATAGGATTAGCATCATTCAGAAATGGGTATTAGCCAGAAATATACGAAAAAATTCCGGCTTTCAGCCAATATTATGATTGGGAAGTATTAATACATAACAAAACGATGATTTTATGGTAGGATTTAAGATAGATATTTCTATTATGAAGGGAACATTGGATATGAATGACACTGCCAAGCTACATGATGAAGCCTATGAGATGCTGAAAGAGACAAGCAGGACCTTTTTGATTCCGATCAGCTATTTGACACCGGGCCTGAAGGAGACCGTTTCATCCGCTTATTTATGCATGAGGGCGATAGATGAGATTGAAGACCATCCCGAACTTGAAGCGGAGTCAAAGGACCATCTTTTACGTTCCGTAAGCGAGCTGCTGAAGAAACCTGTTAATCCCGAGGATTTCAAATCTCTTTTTAATCCCTATAAAGCAAAGCTGCCCGAAGTGACGCTGCGCCTTTATGACTGGATCAGGCTCTGTCCTGCAAGCATCAAAGAAAAAGTCCTTGATTCTACCAGCACGATGGCAAAGGGCATGGCTGACTGGACGATGAAGGGCTGGAACATCAGGGATGAAAAAGACCTTGATGATTATACTTTCTATGTGGCAGGCCTTGTCGGCGTCATGCTGTCAGACATATGGAAATGGCATGACAATACGGAGACGAAGAAGGACTTGGCGATTGCGTTCGGCCGCGGGCTTCAATCTGTCAATATCCTGCGCAATAAAATAGAAGATAAAGAGCGGGGAGTCAGCTTTTATCCCGATGGCTGGGACAATGACCAGATGTTCCGTTACGCCAGAAGGAATCTCGCCCTTGCGGATGCTTATATCAAGGATATAACATCTGCCCCTATCTTGAATTTCTGCAGAATCCCGCTTGCACTTGCACATGGGACCCTCTCTGCCTTGTCAGAAGGCAGAGAAAAGATGAATCGCGATAGTGTTCATGCAACGGTCAAAAAAGTAGTGGCAGAATAAATGTTGGAAATCCGGCCGGCAAGCAGGCCGGATTTTTTTGCAGTGACCCATATTTGAGTGAGTCGAGAGGACGGATCGAAGCAAATGAAGGAGAACAGAAATGCGATCGTAACAGGAGCTTCCCGGGGATTCGGGCTGCTGATTGCGGTTGAAATGGCTAAAAGGGGATTCCAAGTTACAGCTGGAATGAGAGATCTATCGATGTCTGATGACCTGATGGAACAGGCGGAAATAACCGGGGCAGTGGATAAGATCACTTTGTATAAGCTCGATGTATCTTCGGAAGATTCTGTCCAAGCTTTCCGCAGCTACCTGCAGACCCTCGGCTCAGTTGATCTCCTTGTGAATAATGCCGGATTTGCAGGTGCGGGATTTGTTGAGGAAACAGATCTTGATGATTACAGGAGCCAATTTGAAACCAATGTCTTCGGCGTTTTTGCAGTTACTCAGGCTGTTCTGCCTTATATGCGTGAACAGAAGAGGGGAAGAATCATTAATATCAGCAGCATCAGTGGAAAAATGGGATTTCCCGGCTTGTCTCCCTATGTCGCTTCTAAGCATGCTGTAGAAGGCTGGAGCGAAAGCCTCCGCATTGAAATGAAGCCATTCAATGTCGATGTAGTTCTCATTGAACCGGGTTCATTCAAAACAGGCATCTGGACAACAGGCAAGAAGGTTTCCAAACGGTCGCTGCAGCCTGAATCGCCTTATTATACATACTATTCACAGCTGGAAAACCATTTGAGCAGAAGTGCAGAAAAATATGGTGACCCCAGGGAAGTAGCTGAGCTCTGCGGGAGGATTGCCGAGAAAGAAAAAACACGCCTTCGGTACCCTGTCGGAAAGGGGACAGCATTGACTTTACTGCTGAAAGAGACAATAGGGTGGAGGAATTGGGAAAGGCTGCTCCTGCGTATCTTATCAAAAAGGAAACGATAATATAATTATGTAAACAAAATATAGGCCCAGCCAATACTTGGCTGAGCCAGCTGCATTCCATCTCTTGAAAAAATAAATTTACATTTATGGAATTGGGAGATACCCCTGGCTGAGAATGCTTATTCGATAGACAATAAAATCTTATTCCCTGATGGATCAGCAGTCAAGACTGAATTTCCCTGCATGTCGGCATTATGGCCCAGCTCCCTGACTCTTTCGGCTGCTTCTCTGATTGATTTCAGGTCGGGATAAAGCAATTTATACTCTTTCATGCCTGCAGTATTTTCCCGTGCAGGAGGCGCACCAATCCCGTTCCACGTATTGATGCCTATATGATGGTGATAATTGCCTGTGGAAAGGAAGAGGGCCTGGCCTCCATATTCGGCAGCAATATTAAAGCCTAATCCTTTTACATAAAACTCCTGAGCTATCTTCAAATCTGAAACATGCAGGTGAATATGGCCAATGATCGTATCTTCAGGCATTCCAGTCCAGGGCTGATTTTTTGCAAGGGCAAGCAGCTCCCCGGCCTGCAGGGCAGCTGTATCCATTCTGACCAGACCGTCTTCCCAGATCCAGGATCCCGATGGCCGGTCCGAGTACAATTCAATTCCGTTTCCGTCCGGATCGGCAAGATAAACCGCTTCACTTACAAGATGGTCTGAAGCACCCTGCAGCGGCCAGCCAGTCTGGATCAGATGTGCTAAGGCGGATGCGAGAGACGGACGGTCAGGGAGGAGGAGGGCAAAATGGTAAAGCCCAGCCGACCTGGCAGCTTTTGCTTCAAATTCAGGAAGCTGCACGAGCTTAATTAGCACTGTTTTACCATCTGCTGTAAGCTCCGCCTTGCCTTCATCCTGGCAGAGAACCGTTAACCCGATGATCTGCTTATAAAATTGAATCGATTTTTCAAGGCTGGCAGCCTTAAGTGTTATTTGAGAAACATAGGTCATTGGCATTTGATGGAAGCTCATAATCTATTCTCCTTTAGTAATCAGCTTACGTTATGAAGTGAGTGTATGTAAATAGCTTCATTACGTCAAGGAAATGGCTTCGCTGATAAAGCATAAATCTTATAATGACAAAAATTTTTGTATACTTAGCTATAAGAGAATTGGATTGTGAATGTCTACGGCGAAAAAAGCCATGCATGACAGCATGGCTTTTTTTGCAAGAATTTTCTGGTCATATAGAATCAGCATTTTGTCTGCACTCTTTCCTTCAGCAGAGCAGAGGAGAAGCATGGTCCAGGCATTCTGATGCCCGTCCGATTTTCAGCTAGACCGCTAAAACTGCCTGTTTTCCTCCCAGGCTGAATAAAGCCCGCTTCCGCTGCAGCCAGGACACTCAAGCGAATTGGTATAATACACATATTCATTTGCATGATAAGCATTGAAACCGCGGCCAAAGCAGTCAGGGCATTTGTCAACTGCCCGCAGCCCGGCGATCCGGTTTTCTTCCCTAACAGCCAGCCAGTCCTGGAAGGATTTTAGAAGACCCATGCTGTTCACCTCCTTTTCCCTGAATAGTTTTATATTATCAGCCTTTTTTTATACCTATTTTTTCTTTATTATATTCAGAATATTATGAAATGTTAAGGGGGCACGTGAAATTTTTATTGCTGCCGGCACATTCATTTTTGCTTCGTTCATAAAAAAGAGTTAGGATGCTGTTAGGGATTGGATACCCAATTCTTTTTAATCCCTACTAGGAGGAGCTTTGTCCCAGCCTTGCTCCTCTTTTTAGGAGGTTATTTGCCTGAATAGAGATAAATGCGGCAGCCTTTTCCGGGTGCCATTTTTTTGCGTTCAAAGATTTTTGATTGGGTTTAAATTGTGGTAATCTAATATGGAGATCTAATAGAGAAGGGAAACACGATAGATGATTGTGAAAACAGAAGAAGATGTGAACGGGATTAAGGAAATCGGCAGCATTGTTGCGAAAATCCGGGATGAGCTGATTGAGAAAACTATTCCCGGGATAACAACAAAAGAGCTTGATGAACATGCCGGAAAGCTTTTTGAGCAGTACGGTGCCATCTCCGGACCCAAGGGGGAATATGATTTTCCCGGCTATACTTGCATAAGTGTAAATGAGGAGGTTGCACACGGAATTCCCGGCAGCCGCGTCATCCAGGAAGGCGATCTTGTCAACATTGATGTTTCGGGATCGAAGAACGGCTATTTTGCGGATACCGGTCTTTCCTTTGTTGCAGGAGGCAAAGCCGATGGCACACTGGCCAGGCTTTGCAGGACTGCCCAGCTGGCATTTGATGCCGGCCTGAAAAAAATAAGGCCGGGGAAAAAACTGAACGGAATTGGGAAGGCAGTTCACCAGACAGCTGCCAATGAAGGCTTTACAGTCATCATGAACCTGACCGGCCATGGAATCGGACGTTCTTTGCATGAAAAGCCCGACCATGTGCTCAATTATTATGATTCATGGGATACAGGTCTTCTCCGGGAAGGGATGGTCATCGCATTTGAGCCATTCATCTCAACAGGAGCAGAGGAAGTTGTAGAGCTTGGAGATGGATGGACATACGTTACAGAAGAAAAAAGCTTTGTGGCACAATGTGAGCATACGCTCATAGTAACAAAAGACGGCCCGGTCATTGTCACTTTATAATAGAATAGGAAAATCCCCCGGTTTCCCCGGGGGATTTCTTCGTTTAATAGGTTTCAGTGTTAACCGTTACTTCAATATTTCCTCTTGTAGCCTTGGAATAAGGGCAAACGCCGTGTGCCTTTTCTGTCAGAGCCTTAGCTTCTTCGAGCGAAACGCCGCTGACTGCCGCATTCAGGACAACCGCCAGGGCGAGGCCGCCATCATTTTCCTTCCCGATTGTCACTTCAGCCGTCACCTTCGAATCTATTTTTTTCCGGTCCTGCCTGGCAACGAGATTGAGGGCGCCATCAAAGCATGATGCATACCCGGCAGCAAAAAGCTGCTCAGGATTTGTCCCGTTTTCTGTCCCATTTCCGCCCAATGATTTTGGCATGGAAAGGTTAAAGTCGATATTTCCATCATCAGAACGTACCTTGCCGCTCCTGCCGCCTTCAGCCGTCGCTTTAGCTGTATACAAATTATCCATGATCATCACTCCTGTCCATTTTTCATTCTCTATATTGTTCCCTAATTACGCAAAGCGAAACAGGAGAAACACATTCATTAATCAAAGTGGAGGGAAAGCCTGATCATATCACGGCAGATGATCCCGTTTTCAATGATTTCACCTGCATAATTGCGTGTAAAATAATCAAAGTCTATCCCAATAATACGGAAGCCGGCTTTTTGGTATAAGGCAAGCTGCTGAACGCTGGAATTACCTGTGCCAATCTCCAAAGTATGGAATCCTGCTGCCTTTGTAAATTCAATAGCATGCTGCAGAAGGAGCTTCCCGAAGCCCTGTCCCTGGGAATGCCCGTAAACGGCCAGATTGACAATCTCAGCTGTCCGGGGCCTTGTGAAAAGGATGATACAGGTTCCTGTCAGTTTTTCTCCCTCATAAGCCCCCCAGCAGACTCCTTTTGCTGCATATTCTTTAATCGCTTCTTCTGAAGGATCTGCCATCAGCAGCAGATCCATTGGCGGCATTTCTTCCATCAGTTTTATAGCAGCCATACTATCACCTTCTTTAAACTAATCTTAAATGAATCAAAAACAGTTTAGCATCCGCCTTTTTTTGCCAAGATGATATTAAGCAGAAAGAAGGTGAGAAAGCATGAAAAAAACAGAAGTTTTTAAAATTCTATTTTTAATAGAAAGCAGCTATCCATTCTGCCGATTTAAAAATGAAACGGTCGAACAGTGGTTCAGACAAAGCAATGGCCTTGTATATCAGGATGTTTTCCGGCATGTCTGCCAGCATATGCGGAATAGCCCATACCCGCCAAGCTTTCAGGAAGCAGCGGGACTTTCTGCATCAGGTAAGTCCACTGAATGGATGGAAGAGTTTATCCCGCATAAAGGATATTGAATGCATCTTTACCGCTTCGCACATTGGAAAACCAGTTAAGACGAGTAGAATAGCCGCTCCTTATTGCTTTCTTGATTTTGCAGCAAGCGGGGCAAAGATGACATGAAGGACTATATCTGCACAAAAATGGGCCAGCATCGCCATTTCTATTCCATACTTCCAGTATAAATAACCAAAGAATATGCCGGGCACCATGTTGAGGAGAATGGTCCGCAGCGTCACTATGGATGACCTACCGTATATCTGATAGCTTGCCGGAAGGTGGCCTGCACCGAACAAGAAGGCAGCTGAAACTATTCCAATCCAGTAAATCCAGCTTCCATCAGACAATAATGAAAGCAGATAGACAACCAAAGTCATTAAAAACAGTCTCATAAGCACTTCTTCCGAAATCCCGCCATAAAAAGAAGCAAAAAAAGCTTGTTTTCTTGTTGGCGTTTCTGCTTCAGCTGGAGGCATTTTCTTGCTGAACAGCCGGTCCAGCAGCAGGATTGCCAATGCGGATGCTGCACCTCCGAGGATACTGAGCAGAAGTACAGGCCCTATTGAAAAGGATATTTCGGTGCCATTCAAATAACGGTCAAGCAGGGGCCATTGAAAACCGGTTTTTGGAGCCAGGTAGGTGCCTGTAAACGCCGCGGCACCCAGGAGGACTCCAGTTTGTAAAGCGCCGATAAGTGCAAGTACCGGAAGGGAAGGCAGCTTCTTTTTTGGCTGCTTTTCTGCCGCCTCCTGCATGCGGGCATGCAATATTTTAGTCTGATAAGGAATAACGAGTATGGCTCCAAGTACCGAAGCCAGCCAGAAAATATAAAATTCTGTCATCATGAACACCTCTTATGATTGATAAAAACAATGATAAGACGGTTTAAACCAGAAATCGTTCAGTCCTTTTTATATCCGCTGAAAAAATAAGAGGGAACCCCTCTATGGGATTTCCCTCAATGAATGTCCCTTTTTTTAAATCTCCCGCCGCGAACTTCAGCTATATCCCCTACAGCAAGAAAGGCTGAAGGATCATGATCTTCGACAATTTCCTTCAGCTTTGCTTCTTCCAGTCTGTTTATTACACAAAAAATCACTTTTTTATCATCCCCTGAATAGGCGCCTTCTCCTGAAAGATAAGTCACTCCGCGGCCAAGGCGGCTGTTGATGGCATCTCCGATCTGCCTGTAGTTGTCGCTGATGACCCATACCGATTTGGATTCTTCCAAACCTGTAATGGTAATATCAATCGTCTTAAAAGCTACAAAATAAGCGATGAGGGAATACATCGCCCGATCCCATGTAAAGACAAACCCTGCACTGCCCAAAATGAACAGATTGATGAACATGATGATTTCTCCCACTGAAAATGGCAGCTTTTTATTGGCCAGTATGGCCAGAACCTCACTTCCATCAAGGGACCCTCCGTAACGGATGACGATGCCGACCCCGATCCCGAGTACAATTCCCCCGAACACCGATGCCAGCAGAATGTCTTGTGTAAAAGCAGGCACAGGGTGAAGGAGGGCGGTTGTTATAGAAAGAATGGAGATGCCGTACAATGTAGAAATAGCGAAGGTTTTTCCAATTTGCTTGTAGCCGATAAAGAAAAAGGGGACGTTGAGCAGAAAGATGATTAGTCCGAGCTTGATTCCTGTCAGATGGGAAAGCATGATAGAGATTCCAACGATTCCGCCGTCGATAACCTGGTTGGGAACAAGGAAGATTTCCAGCCCGACACCCATAAGGATGGCTCCAATTGTGATGAGCAGAGCTCTTTTGAGTATTTTTCCTTTAGTCATTTTCCGGTGTGATTCTTTCAGAAAAACTCCCTGCTGTCCAATTTCCAATTCCGCCATCCGCATCCCTCCTTTTCATGTCTGGCAGATATCTGTACTGCCGGGAAAAGACTGCACTCACATCTTAAACAGTATATTCAATTGCCTGAAGCCTAAAACCTTTGTGCCGAAAAATAAAATAGAATACAGAATTGCCTGCATTTATTATATCGCTATCAGCTGAATATTCACACTATTTTGCGTAGCAATGAATCTGAATAATCATGTCAATAACTGATCCATTTCCCTTTTATATTCGTTTTAGTATAGAGCGGGCAGATAGAATTTACTTCCTGCACAGCACTTTCCGTTATAATAATAGAGCTAACCTGTAAAGAAGGAGGAATACGATGAGCAGAAGTAATGACAGCTTGCTTTATGAAAAGATACTTCGTAAAGATAAGCAGGCGCTTGAGGATCTGTATGACAAATACGAGAAAATTCTTTTCTCATTCTTATACAAAATGACAGAAGACAGAGATTTGTCAGAGGAAGCCCTCCAGGAAGTGTTTTTAAAGATCTGGCGAGGCAAGGGACATTATACCGAAGACAAAGGCAAATTCAGTTCATGGTTATTTACAATGGCGCGCAATACAGCGATTGACATCATCCGGAAAAGGGATAAAGGTCCTGTTACTCTCGAAGAAATTCAGCCGGCCGCCAGCCTGGAAAGCTCGGCGGAAGAACAGACAGAGTGGAAAGAAGAAAAAATGAAGGTACATAGTGCTGTCTCAAAACTGTCTGAAGATCAAAAAGGGATCATCGACCTTATCTATTTTAAAGGTTTTACACAGCAGAAAATCTCTGAATCATACAATATTCCACTGGGAACTGTCAAAAGCAGGGTCAGGCTTGCCCTGAAAAATCTCCGGAAATTTCTTGATGCCACTGAAGGGAGGGAGAAGGCATGAACAAAGATTATTGCGAACTATCAATAGACTATTTTAATGGCACACTGACACAGAAAGAAAAACAGGCTTTCGAACAGCATCTGCTGACTTGTGAAGAATGCAGGGCAGAACAGGAGGATTTAAAAATGCTATCCGGCCATCTTCCCTTCCTCTCAGAGGATACCCAGCCTCCTAAGGGGATGAAAGACCGTATTTTAAAAGAAGTATTCAAAGATGAAGAAAAACAGAGGGAAGCTATTGCAGAGAAAATTCATGAGCCAGCAAAATTTATAGCAAAACCGCAAAGAAAATGGCAGATGACAGCATTGGCAGCTGCACTGCTTCTATCAGTCATTGGAAATGGCTATGCAATTATGAAGCTCTCCGAGAAAGAGCCTGCGCAAAGGATCGAAGAAAAAATCTCTTCTATTGCCCTTAAGCCTGGAGAAAACTTCGACGGCAATGCTGAAGCCTATCTTATTCGGGAGAACAACGGCTTGAAAGTAATTGTCAATGCAGGCGGGCTTGAACAGACTGAAGGCGAACAAGTATACCAGGTGTGGCTGATAAAAGGCGGCAATCCGGTACCGGCAGGCTCGTTTGTCCCCGACAGCACCAGCAAAGGTGCAGCCTTCTATCATGCAGCAGACACGAGCAGTGAAAACTGGGATACCATAGCAATAACACTGGAGCCAAAACCGGGCAACTCCCTTCCTGAGGGGCAGATCGTATTGAGCTCGGAACTATAGAAATGACAGGCCGGCTTTCCCAATAGGAAGCCGGCTTTTTTTTATGCCGTTGGGCCTTAGAGCATGCGGCTCTGTTGATGGAAATCAAGTGTAATTGATTCTATTAAAACACACTGAATGTTTTCAAAATGAAAAATATTAAAAAATGTATATATATTGTGATCCAAATGAAAATTTACTGCGTTTAGTAGATGTAATCAAAAAATAAAATGACGAAAAGGAGAGTGCATCACATGAACTTAAAACAAAACCTGAAAAAAATGATTGTTCCTGTACTGGGGCTTTCACTTCTATTTCCTTCTGCAGGATCTGCTGCAGAACAGACACCAACGGTAAAAACACCAGCCGCCGATCTAAGGGCAACCCTGGATCAGCTTTTATCCGAGCATTATGTACTTGCGGTTTCATCTATGACCAAATCATTTGAAGGTGCCAAGGATGCGGAAGCACTAACAAACGCGCTGGACCAGAATGCACTCGACATGACACCTGCAATTGCCTCGATATATGGTGAGGAAGGAGCTGCTGGGTTTGAAAGGATTTTCCGCGGACATAACGGCTATGCAGACACCTTCGTGCAAGCAGCAAAGAAAAATGATGAAGCTGCCAGACAGGAAGCAGAAAAAGAAGTTGACGAATTTGTTGATGAATTTTCCACCTTCCTAGGCAAGGCAACAGAAGGGAAGCTGCCGGCAGAAGCCGCTGCAGAAGCAGTCAGCCTCCACGAAGACCAAGTCATTGAAACCTTTGATCATTATGTTGAGGGTGAATACGAGGAAGCATACAAAAGCTTCCGTGAAGGGTATAAGCATATGTTCTCCATCAGCAAAGCACTTTCATCAGCCATCACAGCTCAAATGCCGGAAAAGTTTGCAAATTCTTCTTCTGACACGCCAGCGGCCGATCTGAGGTCAGCCCTTAATAGCCTAGCTTCCGAACACTTTGCGTTGGCAGTCATGGGAATGGAAAAAGGATACGCTCAGTCAGAGGATTATGATTTCATCACTTGGGCAGAAAATGCCAACACTGCAGACTTCAAGGCAGCTATAGGCAGCATTTACGGTGATGCAGGGGCACAGCAATTTGAAAAAATATGGCAGACTGATCACATTAATTCCCAGGGCAAAATAGCGGCAGCTGAGCTTGAAGGAGATAAAGAAGCTGCCAAAGCAGCAAGGGCCCAGCTTGACCAATTTGCAAAAGATTTCGGCGAATTTCTCGGTGCGGCAACAGAAGGCAATCTTCCTGCAGCTGATGCTGAAGCAGCTGTAAAAGCACATGAAAACCAGGTCCTCATGGCTTTTGACCAATATAAAGCTGGGAATTATGAGGAGTCAGCAGGAACTTTCCGTGAAGGATTTGCTGCTATGTTCACGATTGGGGAAGTACTCGGAAATGCAATTGTCACTCAGATGCCTGAGAAATTTGCAGGAACGGCCATGCCGGAATCAATGCCTAAAACAGGCTTCGGAGGAGCAAGCAATCCTGTGGATTCGGCTTCGGTTCTGTGGATTGCACTTGGTGCGATGCTTGCAGCCGGAGGAGTATATTCTTTCAGAAGAAAAGCAGTAAAATAATTGCAATAAAATAATTGCAGCAAAATTGGGAAGGGGATTGGTCTCTTCCGGGTTTTGATTAACAGCAGGGCAGGGAGGCGGAGTCATGAAAAAACCAGCTTTATTGCTTGCCGGCAGCCTGATCTGTTTTACAATCGGAGGCTTTAGCAATAAAGACAGCATTGAATGGGAAGATCCCCCGATTATTAAACAAAAGCATGAGCAGTCTATAAAAAAGGCTGAGATTAAAGAAGAATTCCATATTGTTGAAAAGAAAGCTGAAACCAAGGAAATTAAGGATCTGAGAGGAATAGTACCCGTATCATTAAAAATCCCTTCTCTGGGAATAGAGGCCACGGTCGGCAAGGTAGGCGTTCTGGAGAATGGCGCGATGGGGGTTCCCGATGACAACGAATCCGCCGGATGGTTTGAACCGGGAATAAAACCGGGAGAAAAAGGAAGCAGTGTCATAGCTGGACATGTAGACAGTAAAGCAGGACCCGCTGTTTTTTTCTATTTAAAAGATCTTGCAAAAGGTGATCAAGTGATTGTAACAGCACAGGATGGACTAAGCTATACCTTTGAAGTTCAGGAACTAAAAAGCTATCCTTATGACCGCGCACCCATTAGCGAAGTTTTCGGTCCTTCTGAAGAACGGAGGCTTAACCTGATAACGTGCACAGGCACTTACAATCGGCAAACAAACACACATGAAGAAAGGCTTGTCGTTTACACAGTACTCACATCTGGTCAGGAAGATAGAGCAGAGACCGGCGAAGAACTGCCAGCGCCAGATCATGTAAAAATAAGCGGGGGTCTGCTTACCTGGCATGCAGTCAGAAGCGGTGATATTTCCGGATACCGCATATACAGCAGCACCGAAAATGGAGACTTCATCCATGCAGCCAGTGTTTCAGCTCATGAAAGAAAGAGCATAGCTATTGACGATGAACAAGCATTATCCTACTATATTACAGCAGTCAGCTCAACCGGCAAAGAATCAAAACCATCTGAGATTATCACAAATTAGCATCCTTTAAGTATATTTCTTAAGAGTATGTTAATCAGGAAATCCCATACTTTCGTATAGAATGTTAGCTTTTCAGCGAATCAGGGAATAGATAAACGAAGTATTTTATTCCTGGGAGAGATTATAATGGCAGAAACAGCAGAGAAAAACCTGTCTGAGCGCTTTGAAGCCGCGTTCAATCGCATTCACAAAGCATTGAAGCAATCAGTTAAAAACGCGCGCACCGACAAATTCCATAAGCTGGTCGATTTGGGGAAAAGCCATTCACTTGTAAGAAGTTACGAGGTTGATCTTTTTCAATTCGCCAAGCTGAGAAATGCAATCGTCCATGAAAAAATAGACCTCGGCTATTATATTGCAGAGCCGCATCTGGAAACTGTGGAAAAGATCGAAAAGATCGCCGATTATTTTGAGAAACCTAAAACAGCACTCTCTGTAGCAGCTAAGCCGGTCTTTTATTTTTATGAAGAGGGGAAGCTTTCAGATGTGCTTTCCGTCATCAATAGTTTCTCGCATTCACAATTCCCGATTTATAACGAAAAAGAAGAATACAGCTGGCTCCTTACTTCAGCAGAAATCGTCAAATGGATGTCTGAGCATTTTTCCGAGGATTCTGTCAGCCTGAAGGAAGTGAAAATCAAGGAACTTTATAACAGGAAATTCAAGCATCAAATCGCCTTTGCTCCAGCCGATTTGGATATCTTTGAAATTGAAAATATGTTCGAAAATCACCATGCAAAGAATGAAAAGCTGGAAGGAATCATTGTTACAGAGCATGGCGGCTATAATGAAAAACCGCAAGGCTTCATCACATCCTGGGATCTCCTTGAAGTGGAATCATTTGAATGAGGAAAGGACGGGCTCCTAAACAGCCCGTCCTTTATTTTTGGCTTTGTTCGTGTTCCAGAATCAACAACTATATTTAACACAGCCTTATTTTTATAATTATTAGTACCAGATACTAATAATTGGTGTTAAAATAATGATAAATCATGTCAACGAGGGAGGGGCAGCAGGATGTATAATTTTTTTGCCCGGCTGGCTATTGCGGTTTTTAAATCAAGAGGGAAGTTTATTATAGAAGGCAAGGAAAATCTGCCGGATGAAAAAGGGTATGTGATTGCCTGTACACACAGAAGCTGGGTCGATGTAGTCGCACTGGGTGCAGGAGTTTTTCCGGAGCAGATTCACTTTATGGCCAAAAAAGAACTGTTTGAAAAGAATTTGGCAGGCAGATTTCTAACAAGCATTAATGCTTTTCCTGTTAATAGGGAAAATCCTGGCACAAGCACATTGAAGGTTCCACTCCAGCTTTTGAGAAAAGGGAACACAGTGGGGATCTTCCCATCAGGCACAAGGTCGAGCGAGGAGGCATCCCTGAAGAGGGGGGCTGTCACAATTGCCAGCATGGCAAAGACGGTGATCGTGCCTGCTGCCTTTTATGGACCTGAAACCGTCAAGGCACTGCTGTCAGGCACGCCCATCCTGATTAAAATCGGTCGTCCCATTGATCTGAGCAGCGGCAAAAAAGGTAAGAATGAATTATCAGAAATAACGGTGCAGCTCTCTGAAACGATGCTGGCTTTGGAAGAAGAACTGAAATCCAATAAAATAAACAGCCGGAAATGATTTCCGGCTGCAGATTCAGTTTACTATTCCAAGCTCTTTCAGGCCGTTAAAAATGCCGGAATCTGACACAGTGGTCGTCTTTTTGTCTGCATACTGTAAAAGGTCAGGATGTGCATTGCCCATAGCGATGCCTGTCCCGGCATATTTCAGCATTTCTTTATCATTCATCCCATCGCCAAAAGCGATCGAGGCTTCCCGGGGAATGCCAAGCTCATTCATGACGACCTCCAGGGCATAGCCCTTATTGACTGTATCACGGATCACATCATAACAGTCGCGCATTCCATCTACATTAACCTGAGAAAGATGAATTCCATTACTTTCATAAAGATGCTGGTCTCCTTCTTTAAGAGAAAGGACTGTCATTCCGAGGATCTGATCGAAGTGCTCAGGCTTGATCAGCTCGTTTTTGTGAAGATGGAACTTAGCGAGGAAGTCTTTCATCTTACCGGCATCTTTATCGGTCAATAAGTTTTGTTCACTTGAATAAAGCACTGCTTCATGTTTGTGCTTCTTTGCCGTTTGCAAATATTCTTCAATCACTGGCCGCTCCATCGGCTTATCCAGTATCGTTTTGCCTTTGTGGACAGCAAAGGCCCCATTATATCCGATAAAAGAGGAAATATTCAGTTCTTTGCCGATGTCTGCTATTTCATGCAAAGGCCTGCCGGTGGCAAGGAACACTTCAAGACCTTTTTCTTTTGCCTGTGCGACTGCACGCCTGGTAGATTCCTGTATGGTATCATCAGGACGCAGGATGGTGCCGTCAATATCCAAAAAGATAATTTGATAAGCTGTCATGTTAATACTCCTTGTGGCTGGTTATTTAAAGGGGATTCTAGCACAAAAAAGGGGAGAAATCCATTATTACGGCAGAAAGCAAAAAGCGCCGGCTACTGCCGGCGCTTTTTGCTCTTTACCGGATAATCATATAGCGGCCATAAAACTGCGGACCCTTAGACCGGTAAGCAAAATGGGTCTTTCCCTCAATGCCAAACGATAAACGTGAAGTCGCTGTTAACCGAATCATCGATACCAGTCCCTCCTGATTAGTTTTGGCCCTGCCTCAATAACAGTGAGGCAGGTAATTAAAAGACAAGTACAGTGTTGAAATGGCCGTTAACGAGAAAAAGCGCCAATTCCTTGAATCGGCGCTTTTTCTCAATCCTGCGTAGAGGATCTGTGAAACCTGACATCGGGGCCGAATCGATGTTTACGTATATCGATTCAGGACTAGTGTCCCAATTGACCTGTCTGTAAAGGTTTCCTCTTGTGCAACGCCAAATACCAATCTTGAAGTCGCTGTTCTGCGATCCATCGCTTCCAGTCCCTCCTTTAATATCTTGGCTTGCATTATTTATATACCACGTGCCTCGGGCATCAAACATTTATATTGAGAAAAAGGTAATCAAACTTTTATAGACTCATATATTTGTGGTAAAATGAAATCTGTCATTTCCGACAACTGTATAAAAATCCGTTCCCGAAACGGTAGAGGTTCTAGCTACCCTCTCAAAAAAACTAAGAAAAACAGCACCGCTTTCTTAGTGGTGCTGTTTTTCTGTTAAAGGAGATAAAAACATGAAAAACGAAAAAGCAATTGTCGTCTTCAGCGGCGGCCAGGACAGCACAACCTGCCTTTTTTGGGCAAAGAAGAACTTTAAAGAGGTGGAGGCAGTCACCTTCAATTACGGTCAAAGGCATATTGCTGAGCTTGATTGTGCCAGAAGAATTGCCGCTGATCTAGCTATCCAGCATCATGTGCTTGATATGAGCCTATTAAATCAGCTGGCGCCAAACGCTTTGACAAGGAAGGATATCAAGATAGAGGAGAAGGCGGGAGAGCTTCCTTCAACCTTCGTCCCAGGCCGGAACCTGCTGTTTTTATCTTTTGCAGGCGTGCTTGCCAGCCAGGTTGCAGCCAAGCATATTATAACAGGAGTATGCGAAACAGATTTCAGCGGCTATCCCGACTGCCGCGACCAGTTTGTAAAATCGCTTAATGTTACACTGAATCTTTCAATGGACAGCCAATTTGTCATCCACACACCGCTCATGTGGCTGAATAAGTCGGAAACATGGAAGCTGGCTGACGAGCTGGGGGCGCTTGATTATGTAAGAGAGCAGACACTGACTTGCTATGAGGGCATCATTGCTGACGGCTGCGGGGAATGTCCTGCCTGCAGGCTGCGGAAGCGCGGGCTGGAAGACTATCTTGCTGAAAGGCAGGGTGTCTAATATGTATGGCTTCCGGATTGTCGACAAGCTTCAGAAAATAAATGAAGATATAAAGCAAAACCAGCTAAAATATCATACAAAAAGAGTATTGGTGAGCAAGGAATTCACTTTTGATGCGGCCCACCATCTTCATTGCTATGAAGGCAAATGCAAAAATCTTCACGGACATACCTACAAGGTCATCTTCGGAATCAGCGGGTATGTGGATCAAATTGGCCTTTTAATAGATTTTGGTGATATTAAGGAAATATGGAAAACACAAATTGAAGTTCATCTTGATCATAAATATCTGAATGAAACGCTCCCGCCTATGAACACTACAGCTGAAAATATGGTTGTCTGGATTTATGAGCAAATGTCTGCCTCCCTTAAGGATTACTCGCCTCAGCAGGATGCAAGGATAGAATTTGTGAGACTGTTTGAAACTCCGACCAGCTATGCAGAGGCCAGGAGGGAGTGGATGGAAAATGAGTAAGATTCCAGTCATGGAGATTTTCGGGCCTACCATCCAGGGAGAGGGGATGGTCATCGGCCAGAAGACAATGTTTGTCAGGACCGCCGGCTGCGACTACTCATGCTCATGGTGCGATTCTTCCTTCACATGGGATGGAACAGGCAAAGAACAAATCAGGCAGATGGATGCTGAAGAAATCTGGAATGAGCTTAAAGCAATCGGCGGGGAAGGCTTCTCATTCGTCACGATTTCCGGCGGCAATCCAGCTCTTCTGAAAAATTTAAACGAACTGATTGCCCTTTTGAAAAAAGAAGGGATCAAATTATGCCTGGAAACACAGGGCAGCCGCTGGCAGGACTGGTTTTATTCCATAGATGAGCTGACGATCTCGCCTAAGCCGCCAAGCTCAGGGATGATAACAGATTTCGAAATTCTTGATGATATTTTCGAAAGACTATCAAATCACTTTGCGCACCAGGTGAGCTTAAAAGTGGTTATATTTGATGAAAACGATTTTGAATACAGCAAAAAGGTTATGAAACGATATCCCGGAATTCCATTTTACCTGCAGGCAGGCAATGAAAATCTATCAACTGCAAACAATGATGAATTCCTGAGCGAACAGCTGAAGAAATACAGCTGGCTGATCGAAAAAGCAATGCTTGATGAAGAAATGAAAGAAGTCCGGGTTCTGCCCCAGCTGCATACATTTGTGTGGGGTAATAAAAGGGGAGTATGAAGATATAGGTAATGATGAAAGATACTTGATAATTAAAAATGCCATTGAATCTAAAAATCACAGTCTTGTCTGCTGTAGAATTTATTTTTCCTGTCATACGGTGGTTGATTTCTATAATTTTTGTCAAAACAGATAAAACGGATAGTTTCATTTGTCCTCGATTTATTTCAGTACAAATCCCGAAAAAAGCCAAAAGCAGCAGCCCTGCTTTTGGCTTTCTTGCTTATACCTGCTTCAATGCTTCCTTAACCGGTGTTTTCCCGTTCAGGATCTCAAATGTTTTCTTATAAGTATTCTCAAGGTCAACCGCTTCTGCCAGCACAGCAGCGACATCTTCACGGGTTATCTCTCTTGAGCCGTATTCCTGTATCTTTTCTTCCAGCAGGATTTTTCCCGTCGCAGGCTCATTGAGAAGTCCGCCCGGACGGACGATTGTATAATCCAGCCCTGATGAGCGCAGATGATCGTCAGCCAGTTTCTTAGCCACAAAATAATGCTTCATGGATTCTATACCTGTATCTGGAGTATCTGCATTCATGCTGCTGACAAGAAGAAAACGGCTGATCTTATGCTCTTTTGCCAGATCAATCGTCTTGATTGCACCCCATAGATCGATGAGGATGGTCTTATCTGCACCTGTATGCCCGCCGGAGCCCGCCGTAAATATGACGCAGTCCACTCCTTTGAAAGCATGTGAAAAGTCTTTTTCCAAGTCACCGATGACCACTTCATCAGCTCCAAGCTTCTTCAGGGCATCTGCCTGCTCTTCTTTGCGAACCATGGCAACTGACTTGTGTTCAGTTTCTGCCACTTTTTCAATCAGATGTCTGCCTATTTGTCCATTTGCTCCGACAATCAGGATATTCATGTTTCATTCTCCTTTCCAAGTACACGATTGTATAATAACAATCTACCCTGACAGACCCAAAACATTCCGCCTGGAGCATATCCCTTAACAGGAAATAAGAAATATTTCTCGGGAAAGCGCAGAATCTGACATGAAGGGACTTTTTCCTACCGAAAAACTAAGCATGCTGGCGTATTATGGCGCATCAGCACGAAAGACGACTTATTCGGAGCAGTTTGTTATAATAGGACACATACGAAACTTCATTTTCTATCTTAATGTTTTCGTTTTTGGAGGTGTAAAGTTCATGCTGCAAACAGCCAAAACACTTATAAATGCAGATGAAATAGAAGATATGCTGAAAAAGATGGTGGAAAAAGCGTATTTGGATATCAAGGACGACCCAATGCTGCTCTGTATTGACTGCAGTGATGTAGACCTCTATGTTGCCTCTTCAGGCAATCTGGAATTTGAAGAGCTGGTTAAAGCCAATTTTAAGCTGGATGAATACGGAGACCCAATAGACGATAAAGACTACCAGACATTGATGTGCGAACTTCATGACTGTTTCATTGAGCTTCATAAGTCGAGCGGAATGTTTGACTATTTCCCTGAAGGGGAGTATGAGGTAAAAGGAGAAAAACGGGAATCAGAAACAGATATGCTGGGGCCGAAGGGCGTTTTTTTCGCTCCGTTTGAGGATGCACTGCTCATCTAAAAAAGGAACGCTGCCTTACCGGGCAGGGTCCCTTGATTACAATGGCTGCTTTCCGCTGAATTCTTTTTCAGCCGCAGGGAAAATCAGTATGAATTCAGTCCCTTTATTCATATCGCTGATGATTTTATAGTGACCGTCAAGCCGTTTAATGATATCAAATGAAATAAGCAGCCCCAGGCCGGTGCCTTTGGTTTTTGTTGAATAATAGGGGCGGCCCAGCTGTTTAAGCTGTCCAGGTGAGAGGCCTGATCCCTCATCTTTTATTTTTACGGATACTTCCTTCTGATCCTGCTCTGCGGTGACAATGATAGAACCTCCGTCCGGCATTGATTCCACCCCGTTTTTTATGAGATTGATCAGCAGCTGCTTGAATTCATTTGCATTCCCATAAATATATAAATCATCCTGTATACGGCAGCTGATTTCTGTATCCGATAAAAGGGCAAAAGGCTTGATGAATTCAGCAATTTCCCTTACAAGATCTGTAACCGGCAGCTTCTCCTTTGAGGATATCGAAGGCTTTGCCAGCGAGAGGAAATCTGTGATTATATGATTCGCCCTGTCAAGTTCTTCAAGTGAAGTTGATACATATGATCTCTGGCCGTCAGTCAGGTTTTGTTCATCCTTCATCAGCTGCAGGAATCCTCTGATTGTCGTCATGGGATTTCTGATTTCATGGGCAACAGAGGCTGCAAGCTGGCTGATGGCATTGGATTTGTCTGCTGTTTGAAGCTTCTCAGCCATTTCTGCGTGCAATTTGTACATTTCCATAATATATATGGCAGCACACAAGCTTACAAATGATAAAAGAAAGAAAAGGCCGAGGTTCACAGCATTCTGAATATGCCCAGTCTGCAGGAAATATATCAGCCTGGTAAACGTGATAAAAAAATAAAAAGCAAAAGCAACGCTGTTTTTGCCGAGGATATTCATTGTTTGGTATTTTTTCCGTAAAAACAGCATTGGGATTGAAATGATAAAATAATTGATACAAGTAACATAAAGATTTTCTGCATTAAATAAGGCCATGAATATCAGAAGGGCCGCGATTGACAAGTATCCTCCCAGAGGTCCAAGATAGAAAAAGCAAAAAAATACAGGTATGAATTTCATATCAAATTCAAGGCCATTAGCCATTCTCACAGGAAATGCCAGAGTCAGCATCAAGGAGGCAGCAGCGGCAAAAAACATGAGCCATGCTCTTTTTTCATGCTTTATGCTTATATTGTGCATAAGCGGGATGATCAGCATGATAAAAAAATGAAGAAACAAATTCTCGGCAAATTCCCGCAACATCATCAGCTCCCACTCTAAAAGTCCTATCAAAAATATTATAGCAAATATTATGAAAATTAATAGACAGCATTTAAAGAGCCTGCAAAGGACTCTGCAAAATAAATAAAAAAAATAAAGGAATGGTAGTTATGGACAATCAAGACAGAAAAATGATCAGAATGAAAGACATTGTCAGAGAAGGAGACCCAATTTTACGGCAAAAAACAGCTGAAGTGGAGGTTCCTCTCAGCCAGGAAGACCATGAAATCATGGAAATGATGATGGAATATCTAAAAAACAGCCAGAATCCTGAATTGGCAACAAAATATCAGCTCAGGCCTGGAGTCGGCCTCTCTGCCAACCAAATAGGGGAGGATAAAAAAATGTTTGCTGCCTTATTCAGGGATGAAAAAGGGGAAGTGAACGAGCTGAGGGTTATCAATCCTAAAATCATCAGCCATTCTGCGGCAATGGTCTATCTTCCGGAAGGTGAGGGCTGCCTTTCTGTTGACAGGGAGGTTAAAGGCTATGTTCCCCGCTATGAAAGAATCAAGATTAAATATTCCGATGAAAAAGGGGAGCAGGTGGAAATGCGCCTGAAAGGGATTGCATCTGTCATCGTCCAGCATGAAATAGATCATCTGAACGGCATCATGTTTTATGACCGCATCAACAAAGAAAATCCATTTGAGCTGCCTGACGGTGCAGCAGCTGCAGAGTTGTTTTAATAGAATAAAAGCCACATGTGAAAGGAGCGGCCCGCTCCTTTTTTTCATAGTGGCCTTTCCAGAGAAAAGAATCCAAGCTGTACCGGTGGAAGCAATATGCTGAATGATAGAGATTTGAAGCATGAGTCTCCGCTATTCCGGCGAATTCCTGCTTTGAAAGAGAGCCTCTTCTTACCAAACAAGCCGATATCTATCCACCAGGAACAACGCAATTGGCCGACAAAACCATTTTACACTTTCCTGCACCGCTAGAATGGCTGTTCCAGCCCGCTTTATGAAAAGGCAGGGAAGTTCACTGTATATCAGCAATAAAAAAAACAGCCTGCCAGGCTGCTTTTCCAGTTCAATTCTACACAGGCATAAGGTCGGCTTCCTGTCTTTTCGATGGTTCGCCCACGATGCCCTGCACCTCTGCACCTTCTAGTGTTTCTTTCTTCAGAAGGGCTGCAACCAGGCACTCAAATTCGTATTCATGGGTTTGAATGAGCATTTCTGTTTTCGCTAAAGCCTGCTGGAACAGCTCCTGCATCTTGGCTTCTTTTTCCGCTTTCACAAAGGTCAGGTTGAAACCGTCCTGGAATAAGCCGATTTCCACCATCTGCTCAAGGATATGTTTAGCCTGCTGGACATCGCCGCTGACCCCGATGCTGTGCTCGCCGAGGTACAGCCTTTCCGCCACTCCGCCAGCCAGAATCATGCTGACCTGGTCAAGGAGCTCACTGGAAGTAGACAAATGAAGCTCCTTTGGTATCGGTGCGACATATCCAAGCGCCTGTCCACGCGGTATGATTGTTGCTTTTCTAACTGAACCAGGCTTGGTAATGGCCGCAATCAAGGCATGTCCAGCTTCATGGATGGCAACCCTCTTTTTCGTTTCAGGGTCCTGAAGCGGGCGTGTTGTGCTTCCAAGCACCGTCCGGTCGATGGCAAAATCAAGGTCTTCTTTATCTATCTTTTCTTTTCCGCTGCGGATGGCCCTTCTGCTTGCTGTCTCAAAGAGAGAGCTGATGTCCGCCCCTGAGAAGCCGGAAGTGCTTTCGGCCAGTGCAGGCAGGGAAGCTGCGACATCTTCTGCAAGAAGCTTGCCTTTTGTGTGGATGCTGATGATTTCCTGCCTTCCTTTTGTATCCGGAAGCGGAACAAGGAAAGAGAAGTCAATCCTGCCTGGACGAAGGAATGCATCATCTAGCATATCCTTGCGGTTGGTTGCGGCGATGAAAAGAATGCCGTCATTTGAATGGCCGCCATCAAGCTGGACAAGCAGCTCAGTCAGTGTTTTCTCGCTTTCGTCCCCGCCATGCTGCTTCCTCTTGCCGGCAAGGGCATCAACTTCGTCAATGAAGACGACTGCGGGTGAATGCTTCCGGGCGTTCTGGAATAAGCTCCTGACCCTTGAAGCTCCGACGCCGACGAACATTTCATTGAAAGAAGATCCGCTGGTTGAAAAGAAAGAAGCGCCGATTTCCTTGGCGATCGCCTGCGCCAGCAGCGTCTTGCCTGTGCCTGGAGGGCCGTAAAGCAGGATTCCCTTTGGCGGCTTTACACCAAGCTGGATGGATGCTTCCCTGTCTTTAATGATAGAGAGTGTCTGGAGAATTTCCTCCTTCATTTCATCCTGAAGGCCGCCGATATCATCCAGCGTGATGGATGGAAGAGGCTTTGCCTTGCTGGCGCTGTTTTTCATTGAATTGGCTGTAGATATTCCTTTGCCGGATTTTTGGAGGTAAAGGCCGATCCCGGCAAACAGGATCAGTGTTCCACCCAAAATCCAGAATGTATATGGATTTGCGGAAGAGTAGCTGTACTGGATATTGTAATTTTCGATCAGTTTGGCAACCATCTGGCTGTTTGGAGGCACCTGTGAGACATACTCAGCTGCACCTGCAGTCAAGTGCAGTGTGCCATTTTTCATTTCTTTTAGAATGACATTTTCACTAGGATGATCCTGAATGATATTTTCTATGGAAGAAAAGGGAATGGTAACTTCTTTGCTGCCGGACAGGCTGAACCACAGTGCAGCAGCAGCTATTAGAATGGCCAATGAAATAAGGGGGACAGGTTTCGAAATTTTTTTGAAAGTGGATTTCAACAATTTCCCTCCTAAATGAATCTATCTCCATTATAGGAAAACTTGTTCGGACTGTATAGATTTATCCAAGCGAAAAAACATGTAATTATTGGAAAAAGGTTTCACCGTTATTTTATAGGGTATTTAAAAAGCTTCCTGATAAAGAAGTCGAGGACCGGCTTGTTTACTGCGGATACCCCCAAGATAATTAGAATTCCCCCGATGCTGCTGTGCAGCGGAATTTTCTCGCCGAGAATAAGGATTGCTGCCAGCAATGTAAACAGCGGTTCCAGATACATCATGACCGAAACCTGTGTCGCTTCAAGCACCTCAAGCGCCTTTCCCCAGTACCAGTAGCCCAGGGCCGATACAAATATGCCAAGAAACAGCAGGTGCAGCCATCCGTCCATGGGTAGGGTATACAAAATTTCATACCCGCGATTTCTCAAGAGGAAGGGCAGAGTCGCCAAACAGCCTATCAGGCTTGTCCAAAATGTGATGGCAAGGGAAGAATAGGGAAGTGCAAATTTCTTGGACAAAATGGAATAGACCGCCCAATTGAAGGTGCTGAAAAGCAGGAGAAAATAACCAAGACCAGGCTTGAATTGAAGTGTGCCACCTGTATTTTCCGCCGAAATAGCCAAAACTCCTATTATAGCAATCACCATCCCCCCAACTTTAGGGAGTGAAAGCTTTTCAGATAAAAAAAGGAAGGAAAGCAAACTGGTAAAAACAGGCGTGAAAGAAATCATCCAGCCAGCAGCAGAGGCATCCAGCGTCAGCATTGCAGAAGCCTGTACCATTTGATGAATGAACACACCAAGTACAGAAAGTATAAAAACATGGGCGAAATGCTCTTTTTTTATGTAAAAAGATTCTTTAAATATTGTAAGAAGGCAGCCCAGGAAGATGGCAGCAATCAAAAATCTTAAAGAAACCAGGGCACCCGGGGCCAGATAATCGACCAGCCATTTGACTGATACAAAAGAACACCCCCAGAATGCAATCGCCAAAAGGGCGTACCATAAAGATAGAACGCGATTGACCTGCATCATTCCCACCTCCCAATTGTCTTCTCCTATTTTTATTCAAGTAGAATGGGAAATAGACTGGAATGTGATTGACAGTTATTTTCGCTTTAAGAGATTTGCCATCGGGAGGCAGGGAATATGATTTCTTCATACAAGGCAGTATATGGACATACCCGAAGCAGGCTGTCATTATAAAAACTTATGATATGCATTTCACTTCCGGGGAGGAAATCCATTGGCTGTATCAGCTTAACAGAAGCTGAACAGGAAACTGCAGCAGTACATCTTGACAATCGAAAAGAAATAGCGTATATTTAATTCCAACAAAACTTATAGGATTACTCTTATCCAGAGAGGCGGAGGGAATTGGCCCTATGAAGCCTCGGCAGCAGACTCCTTGCGAGAACTGTGCCAAATCCAACAAGCGGAAGCTTGGAAGATGAGAGGAGCGGCAGCCATTCGCGCATAAAAGCCTCTTCTGCTTCCGGGCCACCGGGCAGAAGGGGTTTTTTTATTGAAGGAAAAATTAACAATGACAAAAGAAGATAAAAAGGATCAGCTGATTTCAGAGCTGCTGTCTATGGGTATATACAAACAAGAAGGCCTGCAGCTGTTCCAGGTGCCGTACGAAGAGCTGTTAAAAATTTACCATGAAAACCGATCTTATAAGAATGAATAGAGGGAAGGGACTATATATGTCAGAAAGCATTCTAATACCCTGGAAGGATAAGCACCTGTGCGGATCGATCGATTATCCGGCAGGGTTCAGCAAAAACCGCCGCTATCCCCTTGTCATCATCTGCCATGGGTTTACAGGCAGCCGGATTGGTGTCGACAGGCTGTTTGTTAAAGCTTCCAACCGTCTCACTGCGGAAGGTTATCTGGTCCTCCGCTTTGACTATGAGGGCTGCGGGGAGAGCCCGGGGGAATATGGTGAAACAGGTCTTCCCGATCTGCTGGAGCAGACTTTCACTGCCGTCGATTTTGCAGTGAAGCTGAAATATGCGGATCCTTATTCGCTTTCACTCATTGGCCATAGCCTCGGCGGTGCCGTTGCCGTCCTGGCTGCAGCCAAGGATGACCGCATCCGGAAGCTTATTATATGGTCGGCTTCTGCAATGCCATATGAAGATATCGCCTCTATTGTCGGCAGTGAAAAGGTAAAGGCACTGGGCAAGGGAGCTTCATTGGATTATCTGGGCTATCAATTAACAGAAAAATACTTTTCTTCGCTGAAAAGATATGAACCATTGGAAGAGCTTGCGGCTTACCGGGGCGATGTCCTGATTGTACATGGAACTGCAGATCATGATATCCCGGTATCCCACTCAGGAAGATATGCGGAAAAATTCAGGAAGCGGAAGGAAGGGTCATGTTCCTTGCATTATGTGAATGGAGCCTGCCATACCTACTCAAGCGGAAGCTTTTTTGCAGAGCTGATTCGCTGCACTTCAGAGTGGCTCACTTCTTTCAGTGAGCAGCAGTCATATGCATCCTCATGAACTGAATGAACGCTGAAAAGGACCGGATTCTAATAGAACCGGTCCTTTTGGGTCATTTTAGGATGCCATCCAGGTAGCTGCGGAGAGTTTTTTCTATTCTGCCCGGTTTCAGGCGTTCAGGCTCGAGCATGCTGTGCAGCGCAAGTCCATCAATGAAACTGTATAATTTTTCTGTCTCAAGATCGTGATCCAGGTTATCCTTCAGCTCGCCATGGGACTTAAGGAAATCTATCATCTGTACAATCCCCGTATAAATCCCCTGCTTCAGGCTTCTAAATTCTTCCTTATGCCTGCTGTATGCAGTAAACGCAAACCAAACCTCCATTTCTGCCATTTTATCATCTGTTGTTGGAACGATTTCAAGTAGGATCTCATACACTTTTTCCCTTGGCGGCAAATCTCTCCGTGCAATCTCGGTAACCCTGTTTATCACATTTTCATTTACCAGTTTCATTGCATAAACAAGCAGTTCTTCTTGTGTGGAGAAGTAGTGGCGCAGGGCGCCAAGAGAAACTCCTGCTTCTGCTGCGATATTGCGGACAGTTGCACCTTCCATCCCTTTGTCCAGAATAACCTGCCAGGTGGCTTGGGCAATCCTTTTTTTCCTTTGTTCATGATCAACTATTTTAGGCATGGTTCCAGTTTAGCAGACCATAAAACAGTATTCAATTTTAAATGATACACTTGTATTGCTAAAAAGGTGATGATATGATGAGTTTAAACAATACAACAGTACTGGAAGGGGTAGGTATGAACTGGATATTGTGGGTTATCATTGGGTGTGAAATCGGCTTTTGGGTTTTGATATTGGCCGGCCTTTCAATGCGTTATCTTTTCGAAAAAAAGAAAACCGGTCTCGTCCTGCTGGCGATGACTCCTGCAGTGGATCTGATCCTGCTGGCAGCAGCGGCAGGGGATTTGTACAGAGGCTCGGATGCAACTCAGGCCCATGCATTGGCTGCCGTGTATATCGGTGTGTCGATTGCTTTTGGAAAAAGTATGATCCAGTGGGCGGATGACAGATTCTTATATTACATCGCCAAAAAGGGCAAAATGCCGGAAAAAAGATATGGTATGGAACATGCAAAGCACAATATTAAAGGCTTTGCAAGGCATGCAGCTGCTTATATCATCGGCTCTGCCCTGCTGATGGGAACTGTGCATCTCGTGAATGATGCAGCAAGAACAGAGGCGCTGTTAAGCGTAGTGAAAATCTGGTCTGTTGTTCTTGCAGCCGATTTGATCTACACTGCCAGCTACTTCATATGGCCAAAAACCCCGCGTAAAAGCAAGGAACTGAATCTGTAAAAAAAATCATCCCGCCTCTGGCAAGAGGACGGGATGATTTTCATTTAACACTTTCTTCTTCAAATTCCTCTTCCATGACCAGGACCGGGACTTCACGCCTCTCCAGCTCATCAACGAATTCCTTCCTGTGTTTAAGCGAATTCAAAGCAATATTAAAAGGTGGAAATCCGGTTGCTTGATTGATCTTCACCAATTTTTTCTTTCTTGCAGGAAGCCTTTCAATGTACTTTTCTTCATCCTTCACGATAACCCCCAGAAAAGCATTTCCATGGGCTTCATATGGAAAGATACCCTGGAAATCTTCCCAGACAATGAGACCGGGGCCGCCTGGACCATTGACTTCCAGGCCTTCTGTGCTGAAAGAAACCATTGGGGCTTTGTCATAGATCATACTTGCAAAAAGCAGGGCACATCCGAACATTAAAACAGCAAACAAACAATAAACAATCAACATAATAGTTTCTCTGTTTTCTTCATGCAAAATCATATCAGCAGCCAGCCAGGCAAAGAATGCACCAGCAGCCGATACAATCAGCATAAACAGAAAGAATTTTCCTTTAGCCGCATAAAATTGTTTTTCCATCCTGTCCCCCTTAGCGATTAATTGGACCTAAATGGAAAAATACCCCTTTTACTGAAATGTAAACCCAAAAAACCATGCAGAAGCAATAATTCGAATTTCGAAACGTCTGAGTAGAATTTAAACTTAAAAAGATAAATAATAGAAGCAATCATAGTTGAAGGTGTGGTTTTTTATGTCCCAGCAAGACTTTACACAAGGGAATATCCTAAAGCAAATGTTCATTTTTTCCACCCCCATCATGGTGACGAACCTGCTGCAGGTTTCTTACCAGTTTGTCGACAGCCTTTGGGTGGGAAATCTGCTTGGAGCCTCCTCCCTCGGCAGCATTGCGGTTTCAAGTACTGTCATATTTACGGTGCTGTCATTCATTATCGGAATCAACAATGCTGCCTTGACAATCCTGTCACAGCAAAAGGGAGGTGATGATGAAAAGGGGCTGAGGCAATATCTCAATAGCTTTGTGATCATCCTCACCCTCCTTTCGCTGGGGCTGGGTGCCGCTGGATATTTGGCATCAGAGCCTATACTCCAATGGCTCGATACTCCGCAGGCCATGATTCCGGAAGCGGAATCATATTTAAAGATCAATTTCCTCGGTATCCTCTTTTTATTCGGGTACAATTTTATCGGCACAATCCTTCGTTCCCTGGGGGACAGCAGGACGCCGCTGATTTTCGTGATGGTCGCAGTAGTCCTTAACAGTATATTGGACCCGGTGTTCATTTCTGTCCTGGGATGGGGGATTGACGGAGCTGCTTATGCCACTCTTGTCGCCCAGGGTATCGCATTCATATCAGGCATGTATATTGTGCTGAAAAGAAAGCTTGCACCATTTTCCCTGCCATTCATGCCTCATAAAGAAGAAGTATGGACAATCCTGAGATTAGGGATACCATCTGGATTGCAGATGATGGTGATCTCAGCAGGGGTTATGGCGATTATGAGTGTGGTGAATTCCTTTGGCACTGATACAGTAGCAGGCTTTGGCGCAGCCCAGAGGATAGACAGCCTAATCATGCTGCCGGCTTCGGCGCTCGGCACGGCGGTCAACAGCATGGCTGGGCAGAATATTGGGGCTGGTCAGTGGAAAAGGGTCCACCAGATCGCACTGTATGGATCTCTCTATAATCTGGGCATCATGCTCTTGATTGCCGGCGGTGCTGTTGTTTTGGCAAGAGCAGGGATTTCGCTTTTCATTTCAGAGCCGGGAGCCGTTGAATTTGGCACAAGCTATCTTATATCGATCGCTTTCTTTTATCCGTTCCTCGGTCTCAATTTTGTTTTGAATGGCATAGTCAGGGCAGCCGGCGCTATGTTCCAGGTGCTTGTGCTCAACATCATCTCTTTTTGGGTGCTGAGGTATCCCTTGACCTATCTCTTTGCACTGTGGATGGGGGAAAAGGGGATCGCGTTTGGTATGGGAACAAGTTTCATCATCAGCAGCGTGATCGCTTTTTCATATTATAAATTTGGCAGGTGGGATCGGAAAAAGCTGTTTTCATCTGAGGATTAACCATGAAAAGACACTCCGCTTGAGAGTGTCTTTTTTTCTCTTATCTTAGCGGTCAGTGTTATGGTGCAGACTATACAAATATCTCTCCAGCTTTTCTTTAATTTCTTCGTTTTTCAATGCAAATTCTATTGAAGCCTGCAGGAAGCCAAATTTGTCGCCGGTATCATAGCGGCGGCCTTCAATCAGACATGAATACATAGATTCCTTCTTCAGGAGCTGCGACAGTGCTTCTGTCAGCTGAATTTCTCCTGAATGGTCAGGCTGCAGTGTTTCCAGTATGGAAAAAATCTTAGGAGTAAGGATATAGCGCCCGATGATTGCCTGATTGGTCGGGGCCGAATTTTGTGAAGGCTTTTCAACAAGCCGCTCAATTTTGCACGTGCTGCCTGCTTTGAATGAGTAATCAATGATTCCGTATTTTGAAACATCTTCCCAGGGAACTTCCTGCGCGCCAATCATACAGGCTCCTGTTTCGTTAAATTGGCCGATCATTTGCGAAAGGGCCGGGATGCAGGAATCGACCAAATCATCACCCAGGAGGACGGCAAAAGGCTCATCACCGATGAACTGCTTTGCACAAAGAACCGCATGTCCAAGCCCCAGCGGCTCCTTTTGCCGCACATAGTGGATGGAGGCCAGATTGGAGGCAGCTTCGACCTTCTTTAAGAGATCATATTTGCATGTCTTCTTAAGCATAAGCTCCAGTTCGACCGATTTATCAAAATGGTCTTCGATTGCGCGTTTATTCCTGCCGGTAATAATGATGATATCCTCTATGCCGGAAGCTATTGCTTCCTCAACGATGTATTGGATCGCAGGCTTGTCGGCAACCGGAAGCATTTCCTTTGGCTGGGCTTTTGTAGCGGGCAGAAAACGGGTGCCAAGGCCGGCTGCCGGAATAACCGCTTTTCTGATCATGCTTTGTACCTCCCAGCAGAATTTACTTGAAAAAGTTCACTTTACTGAACATATGAACGGGGACAAACGGGATATGCAGCTTTTAATCAGGAAAAAAAGGAATAGTTCTCCTGGGCCCGGCACAATTTAATAGCAATGCAAGAGTTGGCGGGGTGTATGAATTGACCGGAAATTTATTACGGAAAGACCGAAAGAATATCTTCATGGCGCTGGCTGTCATTGCTTTGTATGTAAGCCCATTATTCATACTTGGAGAAGATGCGCATATACGCGTTCATGACAACCTGGATTCTAACCTGGCGTGGTATAAAGTCCTTAAAGAAAGCGGCCAGACATATGGAACGGCAGAGGCAGTCATACCGCAGGTAATCAACGGCCTGCCGCGCAATGCCTTTGGAACTGAATTCAGCGGCATTGTGTGGCTGTTTTCTATTTTTCCGACCATGACAGCTTATGCCCTAAATCAGCTTCTTACAAGATGCGCAGCCTTCCTGGGCATGTATCTTTTGCTGAAAACGCATTTTACCAGGAAACCAGAATGGTCAGCCATCAGGGTTGGGGCAGCGCTGGCCTTCGCACTGACTCCCTTTTGGCCTTCTGGAATGCTGAGCACCCTCGGTATGCCCCTGGCTCTGTGGGCTTTTTTGAATATACGGCAGGGGAAGGCCGACTGGAAAAGCTATCTTGCGCTCACCCTGCTTCCTTTTTACTCCAGCTTTGTTCTCGGATTTTTCTTCTTCCTTGCTGCAATGGGAGGAATATGGCTGTTTGACATGTTCAGGGGAAAAGGCCTCAATCTGCGATTCGCTGCGGCTATTGCCGGCATGACACTTTTATATCTGCTGGTCGAATACCGTCTTGTCCTTTCGTTTCTTTTTTCAGAAGAAGATAACAGCCGGGATGAATACTTTCATGCAAGGCTGACATTCGCTCATTGCGTCAGGCTCGCTTTTAAAAACTTTGTTTTGGGCCACACGCATGTCATGACGGTGCATGGACTGATTATCCTTCCTGTCACTCTTTATGCTTTTTTTCTGGTCTTGAAGAATAAAAGCTGGAAGCAAGAGAGAATTTACCTCTTTTTATTTGCTTTGAACTTTCTTCTTTCTGTCTGGTACGCTTTCTGGTTCTATAAAGGATGGCTCCCATTGACAGAGCGGTTCCATTTTATGGATACCTTCAATTTTGCCAGGTTCCATTTTTTGCGGCCGCTGATCATATATGTGTCATTTGCTCTCGCTCTAAAGATAGTCTGGATTTCGTCAAACAGCAGAAAGAGCATCCTGGCCGTCATTATCGCTCAAATCCTTTTACTGGGAGCTTTCAATGATGAAATCATTTACAGCAGGAAGCCTTCTGTCAAAGAATTCTATGCCGAAGATCTATTCACAGAAATAGAAGAATATATAGGCAGGCCGCAGGCGGATTACCGGGTCGCAAGCATAGGCATCCATCCGGCCATTGCTCAGTACAGCGGCTTTTACACCCTGGATACGTATAATAATTTCTACTCTCTTTCTTATAAGCACCGGTTCAGGAAAATAATTGCGGAGGAATTGGCAAAAAATAAAACCATCCGCCGCTATTTCGATGAGTGGGGGGGAAGATGCTATATTTTCACAGCCGAGCTGGGCAAGCATTATATGTTTAAAAAAACTTCCAAAAAGACACTCAAAAATCTGGAATTGGATACTGGTGCCTTCAAGGATATGGGAGGGGAATATATTTTTTCTGCCGTCCCGATTGTTAACAGCGGTGAGAACGGTCTGGAGCTGGAGAAGAAATTCACATCAGGGGACGCTGCCTGGAAAATTTACCTTTACAAGGCAACTTAGACATCTAGGAGGAAGCAGAATGACTGAAACCATATTGACGATCGTTGTACCCTGTTATAACGAAGAAGAGATGTTGTCATATTCAATAGCAGAGCTCAGCAGGCTGCTGGAAGATCTTGAAGCGGAAGGGCTGATCTCCAGGGCTAGCAAGCTTCTATTTGTGGATGATGGGAGCAGGGATAAAACCTGGAATCTTATCCATAAAGAAAGCCTGAAATCAGATAGGGTGACAGGGCTGAAGCTGTCCAGGAATTCAGGGCATCAAAATGCGCTTCTTGCAGGAATATTCACCAGCATGAAATCATCGGACTGCATTGTCACGATTGATGCAGACCTGCAGGATGATCCCGCTGCAATCAGGGAGTTTCTGGTAAAGTATCACGAAGGCTGTGATATTGTCTACGGTGTCAGAAGCAAGCGCGAAAAAGATACCTTTTATAAACGGGCAACGGCTCAGGGCTTTTATAAAATGATGGGTATGCTTGGCGCCAGCCTGGTCTACAACCATGCTGATTTTCGTCTCTTAAGCAGGCGCGCGGCTGCGGAGCTGGCCCAGTTTGGGGAGGCAAATATGTTCCTGCGGGGCATCATCCCCCTTATCGGCTTCCGCTCTGCCCAAGTCATGTATGAACGGAAAGAGCGGATGGCAGGGGAAACGAAATATCCGCTGAAAAAAATGATTTCATTTGCCCTCGACGGTTTAACTTCTTTTTCAGTGACGCCGATCCGGCTGGTCTTAATGGCAGGCATTGTCTCATCATTTATCAGCATCTTTTTCGGGACTTATTTTCTTTTCCTTAAGTTTACGGGAAGCACAGAAGCGGGATGGACTTCCCTCATTTCGTCCATCTGGCTCATAGGTGGGGTGCAGCTTATCGCAATCGGAATGATTGGGGAATATATAGGCAAAATTTATAAAGAAACGAAAAGGCGTCCCAAATTTATCGTCGAAATCGATTCCTACACTTTGCCGGCGTCGCTTCAGCTGAAAAACAGGGAGATGGAGCAGGATGAAGGATACAGCATCAAGTATCGCCAGCTTCCTGAAACCAACTGATACACTTATCCGGTTTCTGTTTGTCGGTGCAATCAATACGCTGATAGGACTTGGCAGCATTTATTTTCTATTATGTGCCGGGGCAGGCTATTGGATCTCTACATTCATTGGGAACGGGACCGGTGCTGCCGCCAGCTATTTTCTTAATAAAGCTTTTACTTTTAAAAGCACACAGCCCTTCGTAAAAAGCGGGTTTCTCTTTGCTGTACTGATTGCCTTCTGCTATTTCATTTCCTACAGTGCCTCAAGAGGGGCGGTTCTTCTTTTGGGCAGCCATCTGCCGTTCCATCCTGAGAGGATGGCAGTCCTGATTGGAACCGTGTTATATACATTTTTGAATTATCTGGGGCAGAAATATATTGTATTTAAAGGATAGGCAGCTGCCATGAAGCTGCCTATTTTTTAATTTTTACTTCCCACTGAATTGTTAGATAATTATGGTAATATAAGGTGGTAGAAAGGAGGAAGCCATGAAACAGTATTCTGTCATTTTATTTGATCTTGATGGGACCCTTTCAGATCCCTACCCTGGCTATGGGACAGAGGAGGAATTCCGGCAGTCTCCTGATAATGCACCCACTTATATCATTCATACGGTTGAAGAACTATTTCAGAGGTTTGGCCTAGAGACAGAAACTACCATAAAGTAAGGGCGGGAAAATAATGTTCATAGTAAATGCAGAAGGAGCAGTCCATAAAGAAGGCAAATGGCTGATCGGGAAAAGAAGCAGCCAGGAAAGCCATGCAGGCGGGATGCTGGCACTGATTGGAGGCAAGGCGGAGAAAGAAGGCCACTCCAGAGATATTTTGGAAAGAACGGTAAAAAGAGAAGTCCTGGAGGAAACAGGAATTCTAATAAGAGACGAAATGGAGTATGTATGCAGCAGTTCTTTCATTGCAGATGATGGATCACATGTGATTGATATTGTATTTTTATGTGAATATGAAAGCGGGGAAGCGAGGTCTGTGTGTCCGGATGAGAACGAAGAAGTAATGTGGATGACCACCAGGGAAATCCTTCAGCAGCCGGATGCTCCTATCTGGCTGACAGCCAGCATTACGGCGGCAGAAGAACTTTTGCAGAAAAAAAATGAAAGGTCTGCAGGGGACATGCATGTTTGGTAGAAAGCGAAAACCAATCTCAATTCTTAGGAGGTGCATGTCATGGAATTTACCGTAAATGGAGAATGTTTATATGAAAGCATTAGTGAGGCAGCGAGGATAGCAGGCGGACCCCATTCTGATGATGCTGACAGGGCTGTTATGATTGAGGCGCACGGTGAAGGTCTCTCGGTCTCTTCTGGAAGCCGGGACCGGTCTGTTATCTTTGTGCTTCCATTAAATAGCGGCAAGAGTGCCGGTTTGGATATCCTGGCACACGGGAAGCTTGCAGCTGATGGCAGGATGCTGTCTGAAGTGATCAGAAAAATGCCTGGCCGTTTAAGCATCAAAGCAGGAACTTCTTCTAAAATTTTCATCAGCTCACTTGACGAACCGATTTCTGCAGCGATTGCAGGGTACTCAACAGACCAGGGACATAAATTTACTCATGGAGAGTTTTCTTATACTTATACAATGGAAACAGCTGACCTTGCTGCAGGGCTCAGGAACACGGCTGCTTCTGCGGCAAAAACGAGCTCAAGACCTATTCTGGAAGGAGTCAACCTGGCCTTTGATGAAAATGGATTGACGTTTACCGCGACCGATTCAAGCAGGCTTGCCATGTGGAAAACAGCAGTACCCGCGGGGTTCAGCCAATCTATCACTCTGCCGGCCAGGAATGCAGCAGAACTGCTTAAACTGATTGGAAAGTCATCAGGCGGGGAAACAGAGATCTTACTATCAGAATCTCAAGCTGCTTTTGCAACATCATCTTTCCGGTTTTGCTCTTCACTTTTAACAGGCAGATTCCCTTCCTCAGAGAGGCTTCAGCCTGAAGGATGTAAAACCGAATTTGTCATCAGCAAAAAGCATCTGCTCAAAGGAGCAGAGCGGGCAGCAATATTTGCTGGCGGGAAAAACAGCCCTCTTGTATCCATTTTTGTACAAGATGAGAGCTCTATTATTCTGTCTTCCCCAATGACCGAAACAGGCAGGATAGAAGAAGTGCAGAAACTGCAAAGCTTCAGCGGAGAAATACAGACTTTGGCCGTCTTAAACGGAAGCTATCTGGCGGATGCCCTGAAAGGCACCGAATCAGAATTTATTAAAATAAGGCTGTACGGCCCGATGAAGCCAATTCTTATTTCTCCGGCCGGGGAGGGAAACTATCTTCATTTCATTTCTCCTGTACGGACTCCTCCCGGCATGTTCATTGCTCCAAAGGGAACAGCAAACCTGTGACAGAAGGAAAAGAGCAGTGCGAATTAAAGTTATGAAAAGGTTCTTTATTGGGCTATCAATAGATGGGTGTATCAGCAGGGGTATTTCCAAGGCCGGATGCCGGAGTTATCTGGAAAGCTGCCTTGAGAACGGCAAAGCGGGGAGGGGGAAGCAGGAGGTCGTTTTTTTCCTCCCATCCAGGCTGTTAGCTGAAAGGAGGCATGCCCCGGCCGATTTCCTTTATGATGCTGGTAATGGATTCTATATCCTGTGCTTCAAGCCCAAACGCATTTTTAATCTTTTTTTCAACATTGTCGGAAACATTTCGTTTTCCTATTTCAATCAGAGCAATCAGCGAAAAGCTGCAGTTGATCATTTTGGCAAATTCGCGCTGTGAAAGATTATAATTCTTTCTGATAAATTTAATAATTTCTTTATCCACAGATAGATCTCCTTTTTTCTTTTATTTTCATATTATAAAAGAAAGTGAAGAACTTCACTAGTGAAATATCAAAATAAAAGAAGGAAGGAGAAGAAAAAAACGGCTTTTTAGCCAACCTGCTGTTTGCCGGATTAATTTTTGAGGGGGATGCGGGTATAAACAAACCATCTGTTCAGAAACTCGACTTTCAGCTTCTCGCCGGGCTTTAATTTTTCACTGTCATTGACTACAACCAGCTTTTGCCCTTCCAATTCTACTGTTTTTTCATCCACCGCATTTGCGATATAAACTTTAAAAATGACTTTATTGAACCAATATGGATTCAGCCTGCCTTTGATATCCAGAATATGCTTCATTTTTCATTCCTCCTTTCTCTCATCATGGATACTTAGAATATATTTTTGAAAATTTAAATATTTATTGCTGAGAAACATCTTATTATATAAATACCCTGATCGAGAACATAAAAACCACAAAACGCTGATCTATTGAATGGAACGCATGTTCTGGAATATACTTATAACTAAGCAGGAAGGAAAGAAATGCGCCTGCCAAAGTAAAATAATGCATAAAGGAAGGGTAAAATGAGAAAATGCCTTTACTGCCAGGCCGCTGGGAATCTTATCCCCCTGAAGGAATGGAACAGAGACCGGACTGCCTACTATTGCAGAAAGCATTATGACCAGGTGCTTATATTCCAGGAAAGGGAACAAAGGGATTTTTTCGACTATTTCAGCCGCCATCCAAAGCTGCTGGAGTATCTTAGCAACAAAAGCCTCCAGCTTTTCGAAAGTCTCGAAAAAAAATACAGTAAGGGGGAACCGCAGTCATAAACATTCTGATTTTATTAAAAATTGCTCTTCACCTCGCAGGATGAATGAGATATAATGCAATATAGTACTAATTACATAACGTAAACCACAAGGGGAGCGAAATGCTGAGAGTGAACTTTTGTTCTGACCCTTTGAACCTGTTAGATAATTCTAGCGCAGGGATGTGGATGGATGGGCCTATGCCCGAATCCTGAACAGTTCTCCCTTGAGGTATGCGTTAATACAGACAAAAGGGGAGAATTTTTTTATGAAAAAGCTAGGGCTTATTGGCTTGATTGAAGCATCCTTTTTTGCGGCATTTGCCGTTATCCTTGATCTGCTTCCTTCTATTAAATTGACGCCGGCCATATCCATTTCCATTGCTATGGTGCCGATCTTCATTCTTTCAATGCGGTGGGGCTGGAAAGCCGGTTTTATCTCTGGTTTTGCATGGGGTATCCTTCAGATCGTCATGGGGGATGCATGGATGGTTAATCCGCTGCAGACATTCATAGAGTATTTCATTGCTTTTGCTTTTATCGGCTGTGCCGGCTTCCTGGCGCTCAGCGTCCAAAAAAACCTGGCGGAAGGAAAGAAGGGAAAAGCTCTGGGCTGGGCAGCAGCCGCGATTTTCCTTGGCAGTGCGGGAAGATATTTCTGGCACTTTCTTGCCGGCATGATCTTCTTCGGCAGCTATGCACCCGATGGCATGTCTCCTTTTGTATATTCCCTGATGGTCAATGGAATTACAATGCTTGGTTCCGCTTTCTTATGTACAGCCGTTTTATGGCTCCTGCTATCTGCTGCCCCGCGACTGGTACAGAGGGAACAGAGCTATTCTGCTTCAGAGTCTCAGAAACTGGCCAACTAGTATCCATGTTGTAAAGCACTCCCTTCCGGCGAATGAGCCTGAAGGGAGTGCTTTTGTTATTGCTGTGCTGAAATGCGAGTGAAACAAAGTTTGAATTGCATGAGTCCAAATCAGCAAGGAACACTAACAGAACGTTGTTTTTTTTAACGGGAAATTGAAGAGAATTGCGGAAAAAAGCTTTCATTCGACAAATTATGGTATATAATAAGTTACGCTATTATACTAAAGTGATAAACTGGCCAATGAGGCATAACAAACTAGACGGTACGTCGACGATAAATATAGTAAAGGAGATTATAATGACAGATAAGTTTATTATCCGCTTTGATAATGTTACAAAACAATATGACAATGACAGTCCGGTACTTGACGGTGTCAGCTTTGACATAGAGAGGGGAAAGTTCTACACGCTTCTCGGCCCTTCAGGCTGCGGAAAAACGACGATCCTGCGTCTTATCGCAGGATTTATTGAGCCATCAGAAGGCACCATTTTCTTCAATGGGCAAAAAATCAATAAAGTGCCTGCCAACAGGAGGCAGGTTAATACCGTATTCCAGGATTATGCGCTATTCCCCCATTTGAACGTATTTGAAAATGTGGCATTCGGATTGCGTATTAAAAAGATGAAAAATCAGGAAATTAATGAGCAAGTGAAAGAAGCGCTCAAATTCGTCAACCTCGAAGGCTATGAGCAGAGGGAAATCAAAGAGATGTCAGGCGGACAGAGGCAGCGTGTAGCAATTGCAAGGGCGATAGTCAACAAGCCTGAGGTCATCCTCCTTGATGAGCCTCTTTCTGCACTAGACCTGAAGCTGCGGACAGAAATGCAGTACGAGCTGCGTGAGCTGCAGAGAAGGCTTGGCATTACCTTTATCTTTGTAACGCACGACCAGGAGGAGGCTCTTGCCCTTTCTGATGAGATTTTCGTCCTGAATAAAGGCAGGATTGAACAGAGCGGAACGCCTACTGATATTTATGATGAGCCTGTCAACCGGTTTGTTGCGGACTTCATCGGTGAATCCAATATTGTCGGGGGAATCATGCTTACCGATTACCAGGTTGAATTTACAGGCAGAAAGTTCGAGTGTGTCGATGCCGGATTTGATCTGAATGAAAAGGTTGAGGTGGTTATCAGGCCGGAAGATATGGAAATCACACCGAGCGAGCAGGGCAAACTGCAGGTCCGGGTTGATTCGCAGCTTTTCAGAGGCGTCCATTACGAAATTTCATGCTTTGATAAGGATGGGAACGAATGGCTCGTCCATTCTACACGCAAGGCGAGGGTAGGGGATGAAATCGGCCTTCACTTTGATCCCGAAGCCATCCATGTCATGAGGCCGGGAGAATCTGAGGAAGAATTTGACCGCAGGCTGGAGGCTTATCAAGAGGAAAGCTATGAGAAATAATCAGACACGCAACCTGTACCTGATCCCATATTTGCTATGGATCGTTTTATTTGTCGTTACCCCTTTGTTTTTGGTGCTGTATTATTCGTTTTTTGATATAGAAGGGCAGTTCACATTCGGGAACTACCAGAAATTCTTCACACCCGTTTACATGAAAATGACTTTGAGCTCTTTCTGGTATGCGTTCCTGATCACCGCCTTTTCTTTATTGATTGCCTATCCGACTGCCTATCTGCTGACAAAGACCAGGCATAAGCAGCTCTGGCTTCTGATGATCATCATTCCTTCCTGGATCAATCTGCTGCTCAAGGCTTATGCTTTTCTCGGCATCTTTGGGACTTACGGGGCAGCCAACAGCTTTCTTGAAGTAATCGGAATAGGTTCAAGGCAAATTCTGTTTACCGACTTCAGCTTTGTTTTTGTATCGGTATACATCTTCCTGCCTTTCATGATATTGCCGATTTTCAATTCGCTTAATGAACTGAATTCGTCACTCATCGATGCTTCCAATGATCTGGGGGCATCTTCTTGGACAACCTTTACCCGGGTCATTTTCCCGTTGACGCTTGATGGCGTTAAATCCGGCTGCCAGGTGGTTTTCATCCCTGCGCTTTCCTTGTTCATGCTTACCCGCCTGATTGCAGGGAACAGGGTCATCACCCTGGGCACAGCCATTGAACAGCATTTCCTCGTCACACAGGATTGGGGGATGGGCTCAACCATCGCTGTATTCCTGATCCTTACGATGGTGATCATCATGCTGCTGACCGGAAATCGCAGGAGGGGGGCTTAGCATGGGTAAATTATCTAAATGGTCATCACTTTATTTGATCCTTGTTTTTTTAGTTCTTTATGCGCCAATATTTTATCTAATGTTTTATTCTTTTAACAGCGGCGGGACGATGTCACATTTTGAAGGCTTTACGCTTGACTGGTATAAAGAGCTTTTTGCTGATGCAAGGCTATTGATCATTGTGCTGAATACCATCATTATCGCTCTCCTGTCGGCTGCCATATCAACGGTCATCGGAGTGGCCGGAGCACTGGCCATTTTTTATGTCAGAAAGCGGCAGGTTAAGAGCACACTTTTGTCTTTGAACAATATTTTGATTGTCAGTCCTGATGTCATCATTGGCGCTTCCTTCCTGATTTTGTTTACGATGATAGGGATTAAGCTGGGATTTACATCGGTCCTGCTTTCGCATATCGCTTTCTGCGTTCCGATCGTCGTTATCATGGTACTGCCGAAAATCCAGGAAATGAGCCCTACGCTGGTGGATGCTGCAAGGGATCTTGGGGCGAGCCGCTACGATGTGCTGTCTAAGGTCGTTCTGCCATATATCACGCCAGGCATTTTTGCCGGCTTTTTCATGGCGCTGACTTATTCACTCGATGATTTTGCAGTCACTTTCTTTGTAACAGGGAATGGCTTCACCACTTTGTCGGTTGAAATCTACTCACTTGCCCGGCGAGGGGTGTCATTGAACATCAATGCACTTTCCACGCTTCTGTTCCTGTTCACACTTATACTTGTGATCGGCTATTATTTCATCACCCAGAAAAATGCGAAGCCGAATGGAATGGGGGTCAAAAAATGAAACAGCTTGGAAAAGCCCTGCTGGTCATTGCTGTCATTTCTGCGCTGCTGCTGTATGCAGTCTCTAAACTTAATTCCTCACAAGGCTATTCGAGCGGAAATACGCTGACGGTCTTTAATTGGGGAGACTATATCGATGCAGAACTTGTGGACCGTTTTGAAAAAGAAACTGGCATCAAGGTGATATATGAAACCTTTGACAGCAATGAAGCCATGATGACCAAAATTGAACAGGGCGGAACAGCTTACGATATAGCAGTCCCGTCAGAATATGCAATTGAAAAAATGAAAGAAGAAGACCTGCTTTTGCCTGTCGATCATTCCAAAATCCCAAACCTGAAATATATCGATCCGAGATTCATGGATTTGGCATTCGATCCGAACAATGAATACTCTATCCCTTATTTCTGGGGTACGGTCGGCATAGCCTATAACATAGATCTGCTCGGCGACAAGGAAATTACGAGCTGGAATGATCTGTGGGATGAAGATCTGCGAAATGAGATACTTCTTATTGATGGTGCAAGGGAAGTAATGGGAATGGGCTTGAATTCCCTCAATTATTCCCTTAATGATCAAAATGAGAAGCACTTGAGGGAAGCAAAGGAAAAGCTTGATACCCTTACACCGAATATCAAAGCCATAGTCGGGGATGAAATCCGGATGCTGCTTGAAAATGATGAAGCAGCCGTCGGTGTTGTCTGGTCAGGGACTGCTTCAGAGCTGATGTGGAAAAAGGACAATATTGAGTATGTACTTCCAGAGGAAGGGACGAACCTCTGGTTTGATAATATGGTCATCCCCAAAACGGCGAAAAATTTGGATGCCGCCCACCAGTTCATGAACTTTATGCTTGATCCTGAGGTTGCAGCACAGAATACCGAATATGTAGGCTATTCGACGCCGAATAAAGAGGCGCTGAAATACCTGCCTGAGGAAATAGTCAGCGACAAGCGCTTCTATCCGGACCCGGACATGACCGGAAAGCTGGAAGTTTACGAAAACCTTGGAAAAAAAATGCTCGCACATTATAATGAATTGTTTCTGGAATTTAAAATGCACAGTAAATAATAGCAGCGGCTGGAGGAATCTCCAGCCGTTTTTCTGCAACTTAGAATCAACTATGCATATATGGGGGAATCTACCTGTAAAAACAGGAGGCGGCAGTGATGTATTATATCAGCGGCAGCATTGTTTCTGGTGAATATGATGACCAGACAGAACAGTTTTCCATCAGCATGATCAAGCATTTCAAAACCCAATCCATTCTGACCAAAAATCAGGCTATCGGGCTCCTTGACTACCTCTACAGGCATAAGGATGAAGAGGGAGGGCAGGTAATCACATTAAATGACCAGATGCCGCTGCGCATTTCCTCCGAAGAAATCAATGCTCTGATACTTGACCTCGAGAGGATTGAATCCCATTTTTAAGGTTCAGCCGAAATATATATCCGTATTTGATAGAATATGATAAAATTTCAGTAATTGAATAAATGCTTTATGGTGCTTTGCAGCATGCTGCAAGCTTAAAAGGGAAGCCGGTTGAATTCCGGCGCGGTCCCGCCACTGTAATGCTGAGGCTCCTCCCTCGATGCCACTGTTCCTTAACGGACGGGAAGGCGGAAGGAGTCTATGATGCTAAGCCAGGAGACCTGCCATAGAGAAGTACACAACCGTCCTACGGGTGATAGGAGAGTGATGCGCTTTAAAAATGGCAAAGTTTTTAATTTGTTATATTTGTAATGTGCAGGCATCCTCTATAAAGGATGCCTTTTATTTTTTGCAGACAAGAAGTCCGAGGAGTGAAAACTATGGAAAAAGCTTACCCTGCAAATCGTTCCCGAACCATTCAGACCAGATTAGTGCTTCCGCCTGATACTAACCACCTGCAGACAATTTTCGGCGGAAAAGTGCTATCCTATATTGACGAAATTGCTGCCATTGCTGCAATGAAGCATTCCAGCAGCATGGTAGTTACAGCTTCGATCGACTCTGTAGATTTTCTGTCTTCAGCATCTATCGGTGATGCACTCACCCTTGAAGCCTTTGTAGCTTCAACAGGAAGAACTTCCATGGAAGTTTATGTGAAAGTGCATGCAGCCAATCTTTTAACAGGGAAAAGGACGTTGACGACCGAATCCTTTTTAACCATGGTTGCCGTAAATGAAAACGGCAAGCCCACCCCTGTAGCAGGGGTGCTGCCTCATTCTGACGAAGAAATCAGGCTTTTTGCTTCAGCAGGAGCACGAAAGGAGAATAGAAGAAACAGAATGTTGATCCGATAAGAGATGAATTTCAGCCACTTCTATATTCATAAGGTAATCCCTTCCGCAGCTATTTCTTACAGGCTGCTTCCAGCCTTTCCAGCTCCTCTGCAATTCTCCCTTCCTCAATGCGCCGGAACAGGGGAGCAACCGTTCCTAGCTTTTTTTCTGTGATCCCAGCCTCTTTCCATTCCAGCGGATCCGCATTCAGCATAGCGTTTACCTTCATGCTGGAAAAAGGGAGGAAGGGGTTCAGGAGCCGGGCCAGATTTTTGATGATATACACACAAGTCAGCAAGGTATCTGCACATCTATGCGGGTCTGTATCAAGCGTTTTCCAGGGCTGTTCACTGTCAAAGTATTTATTGGCAGAGCGTACAAATGTGAAGATCTCCTCAAGCGATTCTTTAAGCTTAGCATCTTCAATCATGTCCCCGGTTTTTTTATAAAGCTGCTTAATATCACCCTGAACTGCTTCACTTATTTTTCCTTCCGGTATGAGGCCGCCATGATATTTTTCAATAAACTTAAAAGTCCGGTTAACCAGATTGCCATATGCCCCGAGAAGCTCACTGTTATGGCTGTAGATGAATTCCCGCCAGGAAAAGTCAGCATCCCTGTTTTCAGGGCCATTGACAGCAAGGAAATACCTGATAGAATCCGGTTCATATCTTTCAAGTATGTCAGGCACCCAGACTGCATAGTTCCTGCTTGTGGAAAGCTTCTTTTTCTCCAAGGTAAGATATTCGCTTGAAACCATGCGTGCAGGTTTGCCGGGCAGTCCCATTCCTAGTTGTATGGCTGGCCAAATGATGGTATGGAAAGGGATATTGTCTTTTCCATGGACATAATGCGAAATAGCATCGGCACCCCAGAACTTGCTGTCATCTTTGTTCTGCTGGCGGGCCCATTCCCTGCTGGCAGAAAGATAGCCGATCACCGCTTCAATCCACACATATATTTTTTTCTTCTCCATTCCTTCAACAGGGACTGGCACCCCGACATCCAAATCCCTTGTTGCAGCCCTGTCCTGAAGTCCCTCAGTTAAATATCTTCTTGTCAGGCTGCTGCTGTTTTCCCTCCATAAATGGCGGGAGCTGGCCTCCTCAGTCAGCTCCTCAAGCTGCTTCTGAAAATGTCTCAGCCTGAAGTAATAATGTTCGGTTTCCTTCATTTCCGGCGGTGTCCCGCAGATTTTACAAGCTTTATCAAGAAGGTCAGCCGGCTCAAGAATGGCCGAGCAGGCATCGCATTGATCTCCGCGTGCATGGCTGCCGCAGGAAGGGCAAGTTCCCTCGACATACCGGTCAGGCAGAAACTGAACACATGTCCGGCAATAAGTCTGTTCAATTGTTCTTGAATCAAGATGGCCATTTTCCAAGAGTGAAAGAAATACCTCCTGAACAGTCTGATGGTGATGGGGGGCATCTGTCCTAGTATAAAGATCGTAAGTAAAACCCATTTTTTCAAAGCACTCTGTAAACTCCTTGTGATACCGGTCAGCAATCTCTTTCGCAGATTTGCATTCATGCTTTGCCCTGATCGCTATGGGAGTGCCATTGCAGTCACTCCCTGATACATACAGTACATCTCTGCCCTTCATCCTGTAATACCTTGCCAGAATATCGCCCGGCAGCAGGCTTGCAATATGCCCTAGATGAAGGGACCCGTTTGCATAGGGCCATGCTCCGCCAATGAATATAGCCATGATCAATCGCCTCCTGATATTTTAGACACCGGCAGAATACTTCAAACAAAGAGCCGCGCTGAAAAGAGTGTGAAACAAGGTTGTAAACGAATGAGCTAGAAATGAACAACGAGGCACTATCAGGGCCAAATAAAAAAGCCCCGTCCTTTCCTATAGAAATATAGAAAAGGACGGGGCTTGCCCGCGGTACCACCTTTGTTCGCCTTTCGGCCTCTGCAAGTACGGGGCATAAATCTTTGCCCTTATACTGTGGGTTTGATAACAAGTACCACTACTTGCCGCAGCCTACTGACGAAAAACGCGTTCAGGACGGGGCTCGGAGACCATTGTTCAAACAGCCGCTTTTGCTTCTTTTCACCTGCCGAAGCTCTCTGGAAAAAAACGGATCTGTTCTACTTTCTCTCTTCATTGCCTTTATATTTTGATAGTTAAAGTCTGCCAGTGAGTTAAGGGTTATTATATGCACTTGCAGCATAAATGTACAGCAGTATTTTCAAAGGGAAGGGGAGAGCCAGGCTATTACAGCAAATGGCAACTGCAAATATTTGACTGTTTAAAAGCAAACCTTTATCATACAAAAGGCAGATATTTATAATGTTCTTACAGAATAGTCCAGATAAAGGGAAGGCTGATTATGCAGAAAAACCAGATGTTATTTGAATATCTTAGTGATAATTCTAAAAGAATTACTGACAAATGGCTGAGCACCAGAGCAAAAGAAAAAGGATCGATTTATTCTGCGGAGGCGGATAAAAAAATTGAAAGAATGCTCCGTGAGCAAAATGCCTTCACTAATAAGACCGTTTCGACCATCCTTTTGAATGACCGGACTATTTTTGAAAAGCTGGTCACAGAGTGGGCGAGCACAGTAGCTGAAAGCAGGGCAGATACCGATACTCCGATCTATGAGGTGATTTCAGCATTAAGCAAAGTGAGAGATACATATTGGAGCTTTGTTGAAGAATTCGCGAGAGAGAAAGATGAAATTGCCAAGGATGATATCCTCCAGTGGAGTCTGATCATTCATTCAGCTTTTGACATTCTCGCGCAGAAGTTTGCCGAACAGTATTATAAAATTACAAGAAACAGGCTGAGAGCACAACAGGATCTCATCCATCAGCTGGGCGCCCCGATCATCCCCATCATCGGGTCCATCGGTGTTCTTCCTTTAATAGGGGATATTGATACAGAAAGAGCAAAAGCAATCCTTGAGAGCGTGCCCCTTCAGTGCACAGAAGCAAAGCTTTCTTATTTGTTTATCGACCTGTCCGGGGTACCGATTGTTGATACAATGGTAGCACAGCAAATCTATCATATTGTGCAGACCCTTGACCTGCTTGGCATCAAGACAACCATCTCAGGCATCCGGCCTGAAGTTGCCATGACATCTATCCAGCTTGGAATAGACTTCAGTAAAATCAGTACACACAGCACACTGAAAAACGCCTTAGCGAAAATGGGGCTAAGCATGAAAACTGAATTATAACAAAAAAATGCATTCCTTGCTTGTAAGCCGGGAATGCATTTTTTTCGATGCAGTGGATATCACGGCTTCTCAGGCGGGCAAGCCGTACCGCGAAACTGAGCCGCTGCAGCATGGGAGTTCACTTTTTCAAGCTGGAGGAATGATGCCTGCAATTAGAAGGACGAAAAAAACCAAGCCAATGATGGCAAGGATGAGAGATGCAAAAAAAACTGGGCCCTTTCTGAAGAAAAATGGTTCATCTTTCTGGATGATCCCCGTTTGGGCGCTCACCATGCTGTTGATATGCCTCTGGGGTGAACCTCCGCTAGTTGAAAAAATAAAAGTGACTGCAGCAAATGCGGCACCAATAAAGAAAAGGACTTCAATAAACCTTACAGAAAAATATGCTGCCACGGCCCATGTGGCTAAAGCTTCAGCCGCCAGGGCAGCTATAAAGACAATAGTATTCTTGCTCATTATTATCACCTCAGCTTCTATACGATGGACGTGGAGAAAATGTTTCATAAAATATCAAAATATTGAAAATTATCCAAAGAATTTTCTGATCATTATGGTAAGATATAAAAAACAATTATGTTTGTAAAAAGGAGATTATCATGATTACACAAGGAGCAGGGAAACTGTCCATAAATGGAGTTGGATCTTCGGACGGCGGGAGCTTTGATCTAATAAGTGTGAACGGAAAAGGCACCGTAAATGGAAACCTTGAATGCCGCATATTTGATTGCAATGGCTCAGGGCAATTCAACGGAGACGTCCTTTCTTCTGAAAAAGCTAAAATCAACGGACATGCTGCTGTCGCCGGAAACTTCACAGGGGTTACGCTGTCAATCGACGGAAACGCCGGCTTTTCAGGTGATGTAGCTGTTTCAGACGAAATTAAGGTAAACGGTAAAGGAAAAATCGGAGGAAGCCTCTTATCCCGAAAAATTTTAATCAATGGAAGGCTTACTGCAGGCGGCGGGGTGGAGACAGATGAGTTCAAATCAGAAGGCCAATTTACAATCGGCAGCCATTTGGCGGCAGTCACCATAGAGGCTTTCATCACCGGGGAATGCAAGGTGCAAGAGATGAGGGGCAGAAACATTCTAATTAAGCAAAAGAAAGACAGTCCGCTTAGAGGGCTTCTTCATTCGATTTTTCCTTCCCGGCTTGAAGCCGATTTGATAGAAGGTGAAAAGATACATATCGAAAATACGAACGTGAAGAAGGCAATCGGAAATCATATTGTCATAGGTGAAAATGCATCTGCTGATTTTGTGGATTATACTGGATCTCTTAAGTTTGAAGGGAATGGTACGGCTGTGGAGAGCAGGCAAATATAAATAATTTCCTTTTATAAAAGCTGACTGGACGCCTGCAGGTAAGGGCGTCTTTTTTGTGCACTCCTTTTTAGTCGCTTTTTGAACCAGAGGATAAAATTGTTTAAATGCAGAAAAAAGCAGGGAAAATAAATAAAAGCATCAGAAAATATTTGAACATCCTTCTTACTTATAGCATAATATATGTACACATACTCATATAAGGAGGGAATGCAATGGGACATCACCATAATCATGGCCACGGTCATTCACACTCTCATACAAGCAACAAAAAAGCGCTTTTTCTTTCATTTATATTAATCGCTTCATTTATGATCGTTGAAGTTATCGGGGGCATCTTAACAAACAGCCTTGCCCTTTTATCTGATGCCGGCCATATGCTCAGCGACGCTGCCGCCCTGGGACTGAGCTTTTTTGCGGTAAAGCTTGGAGAAAAGCAGGCAACCGCCGCAAAATCGTATGGCTTTAAACGATTTGAAATCATTGCAGCTGCACTGAATGGGCTGACATTGATCGCAATCTCCATCTACATCTTTTACGAGGCCGTCCAAAGGATTATGGACCCGCCGGAAGTCCAAAGCATGGGCATGCTGACTATCGCGGTTCTGGGCCTGATTGTCAACATTATTGCCGCCTGGATACTGATGAAGGGCGACAAAGATGAGAACCTGAATGTAAGAAGCGCCTTTTTACATGTACTTGGTGATATGCTTGGATCTGCAGGTGCCATAGCCGCAGCTTTGCTGATCTATTTCTTTGATTGGGGGATCGCTGACCCGATTGCAAGTGTAATTGTTGCCATCCTGATCATTATAAGCGGATGGAGGGTTACAAAGGAATCTTTCCATATATTGATGGAAGGGGCTCCTGAGCAGATTGACGCCTCCAGCATCCGCAGCTCTCTGGAAGGCATCGCTTCTGTAAAAGAAATCCATGATCTCCATATCTGGTCAATCACTTCAGGTGTGCCGATGCTCAGCTGCCATATCGCCATCACAGAGGAAGGACGCCATGATGAAATCCTGAGGGAAGCGCAGGCTGCCCTTCATGACCAGTTCGGAATCGACCACAGCACCATCCAGGTGGAAAGATATGAAAAAGGCTGTCCAAGCGCACATGGCACATGCAATTAATGGTGGCTGGCATGCTCAATGGTTTGTCTGAGGATTCCCATTACATGTTCGTCATCATGTGAGTAAAATAAGGTAGTGCCTTCACGCCTGAACTTAACCAGCCTCAGATTCTTCAGAAACCTCAGCTGATGGGAAACCGTCGATTGCAGCAAAGATAGCTTTTCAGCAATTTCGTTCACTGAATGCTCCCCCTGAAACAGCAGATTCAGGATTCTGAGCCTGGTCGGATCAGATAAAGCTTTAAATGTCTGTGATACGATGAATAAGGTTTCATCGTCCAGTTCCTGCACGATGTGCGGCTGTATTTTTTCATCTTCTGCCATTGATTCAGCCTCCTTTTCTAACTATTATAAAATAAAAATGCACGAAGAAAAATCCCGGAGAACTTTTACCGGAATTTTTTCTTCGTGCTTCTTGCTTTTCAGGCCATATAGGTATAAATTAGTGCTTATCAGCATTTTTCCTTAAACTTATCTCGGCGTCTCCTGATAGGTGATTGCACGGATTTTTTCCGTTTTCTTATCAAACGTAATACGGACAAAAACTCCAAACTCCCGATTGTCCTTGGAAAGCCAAAGCTTGAAGGTTTCTGTACAGTTGGATCCCTGGGTTGTTCTGCCTACATGAAGATAGTCAAGGATTCTTGCTCCAGGATACTTAATTTTCGTATTGGTCATTGCAAGCTTTCCCCATTTAGCATATGCAGGCGTCTGCTGTGCCGCTGCGGCATGCTCGATGTATGCAGCAGAAGGGGAAAACATGGCAGGGAAACTTAACAATAATATGAACAGTATCAACTTTTTCAAAATGCTCACTTCCTTTTTAATTGATTAGCTCGTCACCATATTATGTATTAGTATTGAAAAAACAGGTGCAGTCTATGCCCTGATAAGCTATTTTCTTAATCGTTCCATCAGACATCTAAGTAAAAGGCGGGAGATTGATTGAAACAACCGGAATACGTAAATGTTATGGAAGAAATTGTTGCAGCACTCGTTAAAGTACTTATGCTGAGCCCGGATTATCAAACCTTTTGCCAGTGCATGAAGTGCCGCGCTGATATTATCGCCATCAGCCTCAATAACCTGCCAAATCATTATGTAACAACAGAAGAAGGCAGGAAAATGGTATTTGAACAGCTGAACACCGAGGAAAACCGAAAATGGATCAATAAAAGAATCATCAATGCGATTCATGTGGTTAGTAAATATCCGAAGCATTAGGATCCAGAGAAGCGGAGGAACAATTCGCTTCTCTTCTTAAAATTGAGTTGTGTTTGATTTCTTATCTGGCAGCAGGTCCCAGAACATCTTAATGGAGACATTATCCTCATTTGTCTTTTAAAGATAGTGGTCCCAGTTATTCTGGCTGGAGCCGCTATTTTCTTTTTTCTACAAGATAGTGGTCCCAGCGCTTCTCGCTGGAGCCGCTATTTTCGTTTTTCTACAAGATAGTGGTCCCAGCGCTTCTCGCTGGAGCCGCTATTTTTGTTTTTTTACAAGATAGCGGTCCCAGCTCTCCTGGCTGAAGCCGCTATTTTCTTTTTTCTACAAGATAGTGGTCCCAGCGCTTCTGGCTGGAGCCGCTATTTTCGTTTGTCTTCAAGTTAGCGGTCCCAGCTCTCCTGGCTGGAGCCGCTATTTTCGTTTTTCTACAAGATAGTGGTCCCAGCTCTTCTGGCTGGAGCCGCTATTTTCGTTTTTCTTCAAGATAGTGGTCCCAGGCACATCCTGCTCCCCATTTTAAATCACATTAATTGCACACTAACCTGATCTGAATAATAATAGTAGTAACAAAATGGATGGAAATAGTTAAGGAGGAGTTATATGAGCGATTTTATCAAAGCTGCAGGTGAAGCAGACAGATATGAACTGATGAAAGAGCTGTCCGCAAGCTTCAAAGAGCGGAGCCGACCTAAGGAAAGTAGGGGGAGGTTCCCCCATGATAATATTCAAGAGCTGAAAGCATCCGGTTACACAGCCCTGACTGTTCCGGCAGACCAGGGTGGAAAGGGAATATCATTGCTCGAAATGATCATGCTGCAGGAAAAGCTGGCAGAAGGAGATGGCTCTACTGCTCTGGCGATCGGGTGGCATATGGGGATTACGAAGAATCTGGGAGAGAAAAGGAAGTGGGATGACGAACTTTTTTCTTTTCTTTGCCGCGAAATCCTGGACGGTAAGCTGATAAACAGTGCTGCAACGGAAAGGCAGACGGGCAGCCCGACCCGGGGCGGCCGGCCACAGACTGAAGCAGTGCTAAAGAATGGAAGCTGGGTGATCAACGGCAGAAAGACCTTTACAACGATGGCTCCCGCACTGGACTATTTCATTGTCAGCGCATTTATTCCAAGTGAAGACAAGACAGGGAATTTCCTTGTTCCCAGAAAGTCAGAAGGTTTGTCGATCGAGGAGACATGGGACAGTGTCAGCATGAGAGGGACCGGCAGCCATGATCTTGTGCTTGATGAGGTTTCCATTGATAAGTCCTTTATGGCGGAAACACTGGGACAGGACAAAAAGGCGAATGGCTGGCTTCTTCATATTCCAGCGGTATATCTTGGCATTGCACAGGCGGCCCAGGATTATGCGGCTGGCTTTGCTAAAAGTTATTCGCCAAACAGCATTGAAGGTACCATCAGCGATATTCCTTCTGTCCAGCAGAAAATAGGGGAAATGGAGCTAGAACTGATGCGGGCAAGAGAGTTTCTTTATTCTGCGGCAGGCAGATGGGACAGGGCGGGGGAAAATGAAAGAGAGTCCCTGCAGCCTCTTCTCGGTGCTGTAAAGCTGGCTGTTACCAATGCTGCATTAGCAGTCGCTGACCTTGCAATCAGGGTTGTTGGCGCAAGAAGCCTGTCTGAACAGAATCCTCTGCAGCAATATTATCTGGATATCAGGGCAGGGCTCCATAATCCTCCTATGGATGATATGACCATTTCGCTGCTTGCACGCAATGCCATATCCAGGGTTGACTGAAAAAAAGAATGCAGAAGAGCTTTCCAGGAAAATTTCGCAAAGGATGTCTGATGATGCAAAGGAGATTTTCAGCATTCTTAAAGAAGAAAAAGCAGATCTGCTGGGCCTTGGAACCCGGATATATGGGAAGACGTAAAGGGAAGTGATTATTATGCAAAGGTGGATGTAAAACCGGAAGTCCGCATCCATATTTCCGGTAATGGCATCATCAATTAATGCCTGCCAGCCTTTTATATGAGAGGTTTGGTTTTCGCTCTATCATGGTAAATAAATATTAATACTAAGACTATAAAGATAGAGGGTGATGTCACTGCTTGCATTTTTAAAAAGAGGGAATAAGTCTTCAGGGATTGCCGCTGTAGGGAATACAGCTTTAGCCATCGCCAAAGGAGTGGCAGCAACTATAAGCGGCAGCGGTGCCATGTTTGCTACGACCCTTCATTCGGTTGCGGATGCATTGAACCAGGGATTCGTTTTCTTCGGAAGCGCCATTTCCGAGAAAGAAGCAACAAAAAGATTTCCGAGCGGCTTTGGCCGTGTGGTCAATTTATTCGTCTTGATCGCTGTCATTGTTATATCTATTATGGCATACGAAACCATTCATAAAGGGTGGGACCTTATTGTCCATCCCCATGAGTCTTCAGATTTGTGGCTGAACATCATTATTATGATTCTTGCCATCCTGACAGATGGGGGAGTACTTTTGAAGGCAATGAAAGAGATTGCCCATGAAACAAAAAGCGGGGCAAAGGGATTCAGCGTATTTACGACATCATTTAAGAATGTCCGTCTTGCTGCACCACCTACAAGACTTGTCTTTTATGAAGATATCATTGCGACATTCGGGGCGCTGCTTGCTCTTGCTGCAATCATCCTCGCCCATCTTACAGGTTTCTATTTCCTGGATGGGGTCGGTACGATCCTGATCGGATTCCTGCTGGTTGGAATAGCCATCAAAATCGGCTATGAAAATACGCTTGGACTCATTGGTGTAGCGGCACCCAAGGAAATTGAAGACCGGGTGGCAAATACGATCCTCTCTGATCCGGACGTTGTCGACATTAAAGATATGCGCATCCTCCAGGAAGGAAGGAAGTATCATATTGAAAGCTATATTGAGCTGAAAGCCGGCCTATCACTGGCCATTGCAGATGATATCATCTACAGGGTCCGGGATAATCTTTTCAAAGACCCGGATGTCGGCGATGTCAGGATGGGAATCCTGGAAACCGATAATATCACAACCTGGAAAAGCGAATAAGGAAAACCCAGGCACACTTTTTAATAAAGTGTGCCTTTCTCAATGCAGCGTGCAGGCTGCAAAAGATTGTCTGAACACAGCAAATATTCTGGGCAGAAATGCAAAAAGCCGGTGCTGTCCGGCTTTTATTGCTGTACTGGAAACCGAAGATACCTTGCTGCCAGCTGCTGTTTTGTCATGACGAGATACGCAGGAGCTGATTCCTTTAAATCCTCCCATTTAGCTTTTGGCTGGGACAAAAAATATATAGGCGCCTGCATCAGCTGTTTAAGGAGGATATATCCGCTGTGTGTCAAAGGATGCCGTTCAAAGCCAAGAATCTGGTAGCCTTTATTTATCATGGTGATGCCTATAACGCCCTTGATAGAGTCGCTTTCAGGATGCCGATCCAGATGGTGGGCAAGACAGGGCATGGACTCGCCGACTATCCTGATCAAGGCTCTGCCTCTCGATACAGGGCTTTTAATATGCACCAGCTGTTTGAGCAGCCTTGAATTATGAAGATGGATTTTAATGACGATGTCGTTCTTTTTGAGGGAGGAGCCGTCTGAGAGGATTATTTCGGGCCCTCTATATTTCGTCTTTCTGACGCGGAATATGCTGTACTTGTTTTCCAGCTTCAAGTGTAACAATCTTGTGCAGTGATAATAAACAGGATCAAGGAAATCCCATAAGTAAATCAGCCAGATACGAATGACCATTCCGGACTCCTTTGCCAGTTGAATTTTTAATGTTAGCTTTTTATAAAAAAAGGATTTGTATACTCCTTGTATTTCAACATATGCCACTCACATATGTGAATGTTTACCATCATCATGATCATCATTAAAGAGCACCCTAAGAGAAAACTGACATTCAAGAGGTGCACTTATTATGAAACGAATGACCGCAGCCCTCATCAGTGCTGCAGCACTGTTTGTAACTGTTATGATGTTATTCCAGCTGCCGGGGCACAACCAGAAAAGTACAGATGGAGGGGAGGCCTCCGGGCGTACGCAGCCTCTTCAGCACAGCACAAGCCGGCTGCTGAACATTAATTCGATTGAACAGGGAGAGGAAATTAAAACATTCCTGAACGGGGATGAAGATGTAAAGATCATTCATCATAACCCGAAGGATAAGAGTCATTACAAAGAGCACGAAGCCACTGTTAAATTCTCCAGCCCTCCTGGCGAAGATGAGCTTGACAGTCTTGCAGCAGTGCTGGATGCAGAATTTTTCAGGCATATGGATTCCATATTTGTTTTTCAGTCTGACAGCATGACGACTGCGGATCTTCTGCAATTTTTCAGAGAACGACCTGATGTGGCATATGCAGAGCCTAACTTCATCCTGATGCAGAATGAAGCGGAGCGTCCGAATGACTTGCTATACAGGGAAAATTATCAATGGAACCTGCCTGCTGTCGATATTGAAAGAGCCTGGGACATCTCAAAGGGCGACAAAGATATCATCATTGCGGTTGTCGATACAGGGGTGGACATGGATCATCCCGATCTCAGGAGACGCCTGATGAAAGGCTATAATGTCATGCAGAACAGCAGCGATTTTGACGACGATAATGGCCATGGCACTCACGTTGCTGGCATCATTGCTTCTGAAACGAACAATGCGGAGGGTATTGCAGGAATCACCTGGAACAACCGGATCATGCCTGTAAAGGCGATGGGCAGCAAGGGATACGGCTATACATTCGATATTGCCAAGGGCATCATCTGGGCAGCGGATCATGGCGCGGATGTCATCAATCTCAGCCTTGGCAACTACCAGCCGTCAGCTTTTCTCGAGGAGGCAATCCGCTATGCTTATGATAAAGGAGCAGTCCTCATATCAGCTGCCGGTAATGATAACTCGGAACAGCCTTCATTTCCGGCAGCCTTTCCGGAAGTTCTCAGTGTGTCTGCTGTAAGCTACACAGGGGAAAAAGCAGATTTTTCTAATTATGGTTATTATATTGATGTGACGGCACCTGGTGTGTATATTCCGAGCACCTATTTTAAAAATCAGTATGCCGCCCTTTCAGGCACATCCATGGCAAGCCCCCATGTTGCGGGCCTGGCAGGGCTCATTCTTTCAGTCAATCCAGATCTGTCAAACAGGCAGGTCATGAACATAATAAAAGAAACCGCCAGGGATATCGGAGAAAAGGGCAGGGACGCCTACTTTGGGAATGGTTTGATTGATATAGGAACCGCACTTGCAGCGGCAGCTGATATTTAGAAAAAAGGACCGGGCCGCTGTATGAGCGGGCCAGTCCTTTTCCCTTCGAGGAGAACATTAATCAGGTAAATGCTATATAGTCTTTGCATCTCCTTGATGGTCTCATAAAAAATCCTTGATTCCCTGTGTAAGGTAGTCAGACTAACCATAAATCAGCTTGGTCCAGTAGCCTGCACTCAGCTTTTTACGCCATACAAAATGCAGCCGACCCCGGCAAACACCCACAGCATCTTGGCAAACGATACCTTGTCGGCGAGCCCGATGAGCCCGATGGTGGTTGTTGCAATCAAAATGAGCGGTCCCACCAGGGCGAGCGAACTGTTTAATACGAGCGCTTTTTCAACATCATTATATTTAATGATCAGAAATGCCGCTAAAATTTCAAGGCTTCCAGAAAAAATTCTTAATGAAGCCATCATGATTATGGTCTTTTCCAACAGCTGAAACATAAGTACCTCCCAAAAGCAGTTTGCTACATTATATGCAGCACACCTGCTGATAAGGACAAACATTCTCAAGGCCATGGACAGCAAAAAGATTCCGGCCAACTGGACAGAATCTTCTTGTCTGGTATTTATGCTGACTGCTTCAGCTTGTTGAAGCGGCTGCCCGCCAAGGCATTTCTGTTGAGCCTTAAGGCAAGAAGACCCGCAAGGACGGCAAGGATGATGTCCTTAGGAAGCGGAACAAGCATCCAGGCCCAGGCCAATGCATAGCTGAAGCCTTCCGGGGCAGCAAACCACAGCTTATAGGCAAAATACATATAATTTGTCCCTAATATATAATTGATGGCCAGTCCCACAAGCGCCGCTGTAATATAAGAAGCTTTGCTTGAATTCCATTCAATTATCTTTCCTGTAGCATAAGCTGCCAAAATATATGTAAGGATGAAGCCGAAGGTAGGGCTTATGACAGTTGAAAAGCCGGAGCCAAATTTAGCAAAAACCGGGACACCTGCAATTCCAACCAGGGCATATACAGTCATTGCAATGGCTGAGAGCCTGCTGCCAAGGATGGCGCCGGACAGGATGGCGATAAATGTCTGCAGGGTGATGGGAACACCGCCGATCACCATAAAGGGGACAAAAGATGTGATATTTGCCCCGATTGCCATTAGTGCAGTGAACATTCCGGCCAGAGAAAGATGAAGCGGCGTCAATTTCTTTTTCATGAGATATGCCTCCTAGCAATGTTTTATACTAAAATAAGAATAAGATGGAAAAAGGAGTTATGTCAACTTATTTTTATTTTAGTTTACAAAGGAAGTGTAAATAGACATGGAAAGACCCAGAGCAAATACATTGGGCATTGTCCATAGAGACGGCCGAATTTTGGTGGAAGAACTTTGCGGTAAGCATTCAAAGGGAGAAGGAGTCTTTTATCGCCCGCTCGGCGGTACGATAGAACTCGGGGAAACATCCAAGGATGCGTTAAAACGGGAGTTTATGGAAGAGTTAGGAGCACACATCAGCATAGCGGATTATATCGCATGCCTCGAAAATATCTACACTATTAACGGCAGTATAAAACATGAACTATCACAGCTTTATGAGGTAAAGCTCTTGAAAGAGTCACTGTATGAAGAAGAGTCTATCCCGGTCAACGAAAATGGCAGGAAATCGCTGGCAAAATGGATGCCGGTCAAGTCCTTTGTGGAAAAGCGGGAAATACTTTTTCCGGCCGGCCTTGAACAATATCTTGTACGTTTCTTGTCGTGCAAATAAGTGTAATGATCTGTCTGCACGGGTATATAACCTGTAAAAGAAAGGGTGAGAAATGTGCAGACATATGGTGAATGGTATACCCGCAGACGGCCGGAGTATAAAGAGTGGGAGAACCAGGAAACGAATGAGATCATCCTCAAAAACGCACTCTATTACGGTCTCCCTTCTGTTATAATGGTTGCGCTTTTAATACTTGCCTGATAAGCGAAAGCACCTGCCTTGCCGGCAGGTGCTTTGCTGCGATCTTTTTGAATAATAGTAAAACATCAGGAAATATAGTAAAATAGGGAAAATAAACTGGAAGGAAGAAGGTGTACGCATGTTCGAGCTTTTGCTGACAATGCTTGAGAGACTTGGACTGATTGTAACCATTGCCTTCATTTTGACCAGATTCCGTTTTTTCCGAGAAATGATATACCAGGAGTCATTGACGGCAAAACAGCGGTGGGTCGCTGTTCTTTTTTTTGGATTCTTCGGGATATTCGGCACCTATACAGGCGTCAGCTTCGATACGGACAGCCTGCAGTTCAGCCGCTGGGCCGCAGAGCTTTCTTCAGATGAAGCCATCGCCAATTCAAGGGTGATCGGCGTTGTGCTTGCCGGATTATTTGGCGGCTATCGGGTAGGAATCGGCGCAGGGCTGCTTGCCGGAGTCCACCGTTTTACTATGGGCGGTTTTACAGCGTTTTCCTGCGGCCTGGCTTCCATCATCGCCGGAATCATTGCAAGCTTCTTCCATAAGAAAAACAGGCATGTAAAGCTATCGACAGCGTTTATTATCGGAGCCCTTGCTGAAAGTGTGCAGATGCTTATCATCCTTCTTCTATCGAGGCCCTATAGCAAAGCTTCTGCTCTTGTTGAAACGATCGGACTTCCCATGATTCTTGCAAATGGGGTAGGCTGTGCCATTTTCCTGCTGATCATTAAAAGTGTTGTCAATGAAGAGGAAAAGGCTGCCGCCATCCAGGCGCAGAAATCTTTGCGTCTGGCACGCCAGACATTAAAGCATTTGCGAAAAGGGATGACATCTGAATCGGCAGAAGAAGTATGCCGTATCTTATACCATGAAGTGAATGCAAGTGCCGTATCGATTACAGATGATGAACATATTCTGTCTCATATCGGCCTCGCGGATGACCACCATAAGTCTGGTCACAGAATTCAAACAGATATTACAAAAAAGGTGCTTTCCCAGGGGACGCTGATCATTGCAGGCCGGAATGATATCAGCTGCAGCAGTCCTTCATGCCCGCTTGGCGCTGCTGCAATAGCTCCGTTGAAGGAAAGGGGACAGACAATCGGCACTTTGAAATTTTATTTTAAGTCGGAAAAAGAAATTACTAACGTTGTGATAGAACTGATTTCCGGGCTGAGCATGCTCCTAAGCAATCAATTGGAAGCTGCAAGGGGTGAAAAAGCATTCCAGCTTGCGAAAGAAGCAGAAATCAAAGCACTGCAGGCCCAAATCAGTCCGCACTTCCTGTTTAATACCTTGAATGTAATCGTTTCTCTGATCCGCATTGACCCGAAAAAGGCCCGTAAGCTTCTTTTGTCGCTTTCCCATTTTCTCAGGCAGAATCTCGCCGGGACAACCTTGGAACGGACTAGTCTGAGAGAAGAATTAAAGCATGTACAAGCTTATTTGGAAATAGAGGAGGCAAGGTTTTCTGACAGGCTGAAAACAGAATTCCGGATTGAAGAAGAAGCGCAGGCAGCGGAAATACCGCCGCTGACACTGCAGCCGCTGGTAGAAAATGCGGTCAAACACGGCATAAAAGACAAAGAAGCAGACTGCAGGATCATTATTACCGCAGCTGTAAAAGAAGAAGGGATAACTGTTTCCGTTTTTGACAACGGGGCAGGCATTGAATCAGAACGCCTTCAAGAGCTGGGAAATGGCCATGTTCGATCCAGGACCGGTACAGGACTTGGAATTTACAATGTAAACAGGAGACTGGCAATGCTTTTCGGGGAAAAAGCCGGCTTGAATTTTGACAGCAGGCTGAATGAAGGGACAGCTGTATCGTTTACGCTTCCGGAAAAAGGAGAAGGATAGCATGGAAAGAAAAATCAGTTTATTGATTGCGGACGACGAGCCGTACAGCAGACAGGAACTTGTTCACCTGCTGAGTGAATATGAAGACCTGCAGGTAATAGGGGAAGCAGAATCCGGTGAACAGGCTGTCATCCAGTGCCTGCAGCTGCAGCCCGATGCTGTATTCTTGGATATTGAGATGCCAAAAATGAACGGCATGGAGACCGCCAGATCACTGAACGACCTAAAAAAGGTGCCAAAAATCATCTTCGCGACTGCTTATCCCCAGTTTGCTGCAGAAGCTTTCCGTTATGAAGCGGTAGATTATTTATTGAAGCCTTTTGACGAAGAGCTGCTTAAGGAAACAGTATCAAGGCTCAGGAAGTTTTTTTCAGAAGAAGGTGAATCACAGTCATCCTCCATGAAGCCGGTGAAGCTTGCAGTAGAGGAAGACGGCAATATTTCTTATATCAACCCTTCTTCCATTCTGTATATATCCCGGGAAGACAAGGTTTCAAGAATTGTCTCCAAAAATGGAAGTTACTGTGTGAAAACACCTCTAAAGGAGCTTGAAAGCAGGCTGCAGCATTTCCCTTTTTTCCGTATACATAAAAGCACAATTGTCCATCTGCCATATGTAGCACGGCTGACACCCTGGTTTAACGGAGCCTATCAGCTGGAGGTGGAGGGATCTGAAGAGATACTATCGGTCAGCCGGAATTACGCAAAAGCATTAAGAAATCGTCTGGAAATCTGAAGTGCTGGCAGCTGCTCTTTTCGTGCATTTCAAATTTCAATTTCTGCATCTTAAGACAGGTTATTGACATGTTGGCCACAATTCCGCCACATTTTCCTGCTCATGCCTTATACTTTCTGTAAGCGATTACAAAAAGGAGGCATTTCACTTGTATTCTTTTATAGCAGGCATCATTTTACTTATAGTTGGCTATTTCACTTATGGGAAATTTGTAGAAAAGGTATTCGGCGTTAAAAAGGAAAGGAAGACTCCGGCTTATACGCACAAAGATGGCGTGGATTATGTGCCGATGAACACGAAGAAAAATTCCCTTATCCAGCTGCTGAATATAGCAGGGGTAGGGCCGATCTTCGGACCAATCATGGGTGCATTATATGGCCCGGTCGCTTTTCTGTGGATTGTGCTCGGCTGTATTTTTGCCGGCGCCGTCCATGATTATCTGACAGGGATGATTTCCATCCGCAACAGGGGCGCACACTTGCCGGAACTGGCCGGGAAATTTCTCGGCAGCTTTATGAAGCATGTTGTAAATGCGTTTGCCATCCTGCTGCTGCTTCTCGTGGGAACTGTGTTTGTCACTTCCCCGGCAGAGCTTCTTCACAATTTGATGAACGGGTGGATGAGCATGGGCCTGATTCTTGGTGCCATCTTTATCTACTATATACTGGCGACACTATTGCCGATTGACAAAATCATTGGACGCTTTTATCCCATCTTCGGGGCATTGCTTTTGATCAGTGCGCTTGGAGTAGGGGCTTCGCTCATCATCAGCGGTGCGCCTATCCCTGAAATCAATCTGACAAACATGCATCCTGACAATGCACCGATCTTCCCGCTTCTGTTCCTGACAATTTCCTGCGGGGCTTTATCCGGATTCCATGCGACCCAGACCCCAATCATTTCGAGGACAACAGAAAATGAGGACCAAGGCAGAAAGATTTTCTATGGCATGATGATTGCAGAAGGCGTTATTGCCATGATTTGGGCTGCAGCTGCAATGAGCCTTTTCAATGGCTCTGCAGGCTTGAATGAACTGCTTGCAGCAGGCGGGCCTGCCGCAGTAGTAAGTGAAGCTTCTGCACTGACGCTTGGGGCTATCGGCGGAACACTGGCTGTGCTCGGAGTAATTGTCCTGCCGATCACATCCGGAGATACGGCTTTCCGAAGTGCAAGGATGATCATTGCCGACTATATCCGCTTCGGCCAGCAGAAGCTGGGCAACCGCCTGGTTATCGCCCTGCCGCTGTTTGTAATATCATTTGCACTGACAAAGATTGACTTTGAGATTCTTTGGAGATATTTCTCCTGGGCAAACCAGTCTACTGCTGTCATCGCCCTTTGGGTAGCCAGCATGTACCTTTTCATTGCCAGAAAAAATTATTGGATTGCCATGATACCGGGCATCTTCATGACAATGGCCACAGTCACTTATATTCTGAATGCGAAAATCGGGTTTGGACTGTCAATGAATATATCCTATCTGGGTGCAGCGATTGCTACTGTCATTGTCACCGTACTCTTTTACAACGCAGCAGGAAAAGCGAGAAAGAAGAATATTGCTCTTGAAGAAGATATAACTGGAAGAGTGGCATAAGAAATGCAGCAAAAGAGCCTGGGTGAGCCATTCCAGGCTCTTCTGTTTAGATGCTGTGCTAGAATGAATGATAGATTGATTGGGGATTTACGGTTAATGCTTAATGATATTTTGCAGCCGTTTTCCTGAAGAAAGGAAGGTAATGCTATGCGGATATTGATTGCAGGTGCAGGAGCTGTAGGAGGCTATTTCGGCGGAAGGCTTCTTGAGAAAGGGGAAGACGTTGCCTTTCTCGTCAGGGACAAGAAATACGATCAGCTTCAGCAAAACGGGCTTTTCATCAAAAGCGTGCATGGAGATGTGCATCTCCAGCCAAAACTTGTGAAGGCAGGACAGCCTGCAGAAGAGGAATTTGATGTGATCCTGATTTCTGTGAAAGCTTATCACCTTGAAGAAGCGATAAGAAATATCAAGCCTTTTGCAGGGGCGGGGACATGCATCCTTCCGCTGCTGAATGGCATTTCACATATGGACATGCTTGAGAAGGCTTTCGGAAAAGAAAGACTGCTCGGAGGTTTATGCTTTATTGAATCGACTTTGAATGATAGAGGGGAGATCGTTCAGAAAAGCGATATGCAGGAGGTGGTTTTTGGAGAAATGAACGGGAAGGAGACTGAAAGGATTTCCCGGATACGCGAATCGTTTTCCGGAACTAAGGCATCTTTCCGGTACAGCAGTGAAATTCTAAGTGAAATGTGGAGCAAGTATCTTTTCATCAGTATGATGTCCGGACTCACGACACTGACCCGCTCTCCAGTCGGCCCCATACGGGAAACAGCTGAGGGGAGAAGCATCATAGAAGGGCTCGCACTTGAAATCCTTCCTGTTATGCAAGGTCTGGGGGCGGATCTTCCTGATGATGCTAAAGGAAATATCATTAATAAAATCAATGCAGTCGGATACCATATGAAGTCTTCCATGCAGCGGGATATGGAAAAAGGCCTGCAGACCGAGTCGGCACATTTTTTCAAATATCTCCTGGACGCAGCGAGTGAACAGGGTATGAAGGCGCCAATTCTGAATACCATTTACATGAATCTGCAGGTGTATGAAAAAGGGAGAGAAAAGCAAGAGGTTTCAGGGGAGCGCGGCTGAAGCTCTCTGTTTAAGATGAAAGAGAAAAAGGGGGTCTCAGTGAGCGCGGCTGGAACCCTCTTTTTGATAAAAAAAGCAGAAGGTTGCAGCGAACGGCATAGAAGACCTCTATTGGACAAAATGAGAAATTGAGGGTTTTGAACACCGCCATAATTCCATTTAAGGCATAAAAAATCCCTGCAGGCAGAATATTAAGAACAAATAATATGCCCTTAAATTTCTTCTGTCTGCCTGAAGGGATTTCTTAGCACCGTGAAAAAATTTGAAGGTACCATGCAGATTTTCAACTAGAGAATATTATTGAAGAGCATACCCCAGCAGTTTTATATCCTGGAGGATTTTCTGCTGGATATCAGGCTCTTTGCATTTTTCAAAGTCAGTGATCAACCTGCCAATTTCCCTAATAAAAAGCAAATATTCGCTGTCTTTCAGCATAAATAGTCACCCCTACTATCGAAATAGGTCTAATTTCATACAGTTTAGTATAAATTAGCAGAGATTGGAAGTAAAGCAATATAACTTTCATTACATATTAATTATGTTTTTTTAATTTTCTATGGATTTGTTCAGCGAGCTGTTCTGCTCTCTGATCGTTTTCAATCCCGCTTGAAAGGCCTGGTACATTTGGAAGAAAGACAGGGCGGACTTCAGGCTCAGCAGAAACCACTTTCCACTTTCCTTCGTTCTGTGACAGAGTCAGGTCAATAATCCCTAAATGGCTTCCCCATGAGCCTGCCTGTACAGCCGGGATTCCGTTTATTGTACCTGCTTTCATATCAACCAGACTGCTGCTGCCCGCAGACTTTAGGGACGGAAAGGACTGGTGGGTATGGCCGTACAGGATGGCATCAATTCCAGGAACCTTGCTCAGGCCCACTACAGAGTTCCTGCTTTTATCCTTAACCTGTTCATCAGCTTCGAGACCTGCATGTGCCAGTGCAATTATGACATCTGCACCTTTTTCCCTCATAATCGGAATATAATGCTCGGCTGACTCGACAATTGATTTGGTGCTGAGCTTGCCTTTCAGATGCTCTTCATCCCATTTCACAACAACAGGTGTAATAAAACCGATGACGCCAACCTTGACAGGGTATTTTCTGCCATTATCAGCCGTAAACATCCGGTGAAGGATGACATATGGGGAAAAATAGGGAAGTTCCTCCTGGAACGATTCTGTACCTTGGATATAGAGATTGCTGTTTACGTAGGGGAAGGCAGCTTCTTTCAATTTCTTATCCAGGTAGTTCAAGCCGTAATTGAATTCATGATTGCCGGGGGCTGCTGCATCATATTGGAGCTCATTCATGATGCTGAAAATCGGGTGCGGGTGGCCGGGATGCTTGTGGACATAATCCCCTGCACTGCCCTGGATCAGATCGCCATTATCGAAAAGAAGCGTGTTCGCATTTTCCTGTCTTGCTTTCTTTATTAAGCTGACGGTTTTGACAAACCCGAAACTCTTTACTTTTTTATTGCTTTTATACTCGTAATTCATTATGTAAGAGTGAAGGTCCGTGGTTTCCATGATCCTGAGCTTCATGCTTGGCGGCTGCCCGCTGTTTACCGCAGATCCGGAAGGAACAAAGAGGAAGATCGTTATAAGAAAAAACACAGTCATAGATAAAAATTTTTTTCTCAACATGGCTCACCGCCTTCCCGTGATTCTGTTATTGTGCCTAAAACACAGAGAATCATGCCTGAAAGTATGCGGCGGATATTTTGCTTCCTGCGGAAGGAGCAATAAGAGAAACACTTCCGGCACAGCGCCATATAGTTAACTTATCAAAGAGCGCATAAAAAAACCTGAAGGAAAACGGAGCAGCTGTCCCTTCAGGTTTCTTTTTATTTGGAATAAGTTTTCTCTGTACCATCCGTATAAGTCACTTCTACTTCAATATTTTCATAATCTTCATTAAGTTCAAGTCCCTGTATAACCTGTATCAGCACTTCATCTTCTGAAGATTCTTCATCAAAAGTGAATTGCTTGAATGCTTCCAGCAGCTTGTCCAGCGCTTCATCTCCGTTTAATTCTTCATCATTTAAACCATCTTTGATCTCAGCTTCCATCGTATTATTTCGATCATATTCGTAGTCAACTTCATACGATTTCATATCAGGATACTCAGCATCAAGCTCAAAATCTGTAAAATTGATGCGGGAGAAATCCTCAACCGGCTGTTTATGATCTGTATTCAAATCATCTTCCTGGCTAGGTGCGCTAGGCGGCGGATCCTGGACTTCGTCCTCATCATTTCCACAGCCGGCAAGCGGCAGCATGAGAAGGGCGGCTGCTAATGGATTCAATAACTTCGATTTCTTCATGAGAAACCTCCTAATCGTTTTTATAGTATGTATATTTCCTATTTCGCTATATTAAAAACACTTATAAGAGGTTTTGAGCTCGATTTATTCAGCTGCAGGCAGAGTCTTATCACCCGAAAAGCATATTTCATTGAAAAAGCTTTTCAGCAGCAGCCATCTGGCAGGATAGGCAGCAGCAAAATCTTCAGCCGACTGCTCATTAAAGATTACGAGGCAGTCCAGCATCACCTTGCGTTCCTTAAGATCATAAAAAAGGGCATGGAGATTTTCATAATGATCATTCAGCTGCCAGCGATTCAGTTTAACAGAAGATATGCCGCTTGATTTCATATATTCAAGGGCAGCTCTCTTCTGAATTTCCGCACTTCCGCCAGGCACTAATTCTGCAGCTGACAATTTTTCATTTATAAAATATATCCCTCTCTTCATAAACAATCCCCGTTCCTGTGTTTTTTAACACTATTGACAGAAAAAGCCGGGTCCATACAGGAAAGAAATGAAATTTATAGAATTCTATTAATAGAAAGAAAATGACTGTGGAGGCTTATAATGAGTGTATTATTTGAAAATGGCAGCCTGAAAGTAAGAGAACTGGAAGACAGGGATAAATTCCACCTGTTACGCTGGCTGCAGGATCAGTCAGTGCTGGAATATTACGAAGGCAGGGACAACCCTCATACACTGCAAATGGTCGATGATCATTTCTATAAACAGGGAAGGCAAGTGGCCGCCTGTATTTTTGAATGGGAAGAAACAGAGCTGGGGTATATCCAGTACTATCCGCTGGAAGATGAAGAGAGGGAGAAGTATGGATACGATTCTGGTGTTTCTGTCTATGGGACAGACCAGTTCATCGGGGAAACAAAATTCTGGGGAAAAGGGATTGGAAAGCTGCTCGTCCAGTCTATGATCAGCTATTTGATAAAAGAAAAGGGCGCAGACCTGGTAGTCATGGATCCCCAGACATGGAATGAAAGGGCAATCTCCTGCTATGAGAGCTGCGGGATGCAAAAAAGAAAGCTCCTCCCGAAAAACGAATACCATGAAGGCGAATGGAGAGATGCCTGGCTGATGGAATATGATAAGAAGGCGGTAAAAACATGTTGAACACAAAAAAATGAAAGACAAAAAAGGAAGCAATCCCTATGGAGATCGCTTCCTTCATTTATATAGCTGTATCCGTCCCGGAGGCTACACGTTCTCTTCTGGCCCGCAGGAACCGTACAAAGTTCATGACGATTGTTTTCACTACCGCATAAGTTGGAATGGCAAGGATCATTCCCAATATGCCTGCAAGGTTTCCAGCCACAAGGAGCAGGATGATGATAGTGGCCGGATGAGTGTCAAGCCTTTTTCCAAGGATGAGAGGCGAAAGGATATTCCCCTCTACCTGCTGGGCAACGGCTATGACGATGATCGCCAGGATGGCCTTTGCCGGGGAATCGAACAGCGCGATCAATACAGCCGGTGCTCCGCCAAGAAATGGACCAACATAGGGAATGATATTCGTGACAGCCACAATCAATGCCAAAACAAGTGCGTAAGGCAAATCAATGATCATGTAGCCTATGAAGGCCAGAGTCCCGACGAATAAAGCCACGGTTACCTGTCCCTGAATGTATGCTGCCAGGGTTTCTCCTGTTTCCTTCAGCGTCTTTAAACCCTCGCTCCGATATGAAAGAGGGAGGAATTTGGATATGGCAGCCGGAAACTTTCCGCCATCCTTGAACATATAAAACAGCAGGAAGGGAACCGTTACAATCGTAACTGTAATATTGGCGACAAGGCTGAATACATTGGAAATTCCATTTGTCACCCTGTCAGGGATCGTGTTGGCAAACTCCATCAAGGACTTTTCGAGGTTTTCAATCGGGACGTAATCCTGATTCATGACCCATTTGAACTGCTGGGAGCTTGATAGATTTTCTATGTAAATTCTCGTTCTTTGTGCATATGTCGGCAGATCATTGAATAATGCAGTGACCTGCTTCGAAATGATAGGAACAAGGCTGCCGATCACCAGGACGATCAGGCCGATGATGATCAAATATATGATCACGATGGCAAGGGTCCTCGGGAGTTTTCTTGCCTGGAGAAAATTGACGACCGGGTTAAGCAGGAAATAGAGGAAGCCTGAGATGATGATCGGGAAAAACAAGGTAGAAACAAAAATGCCGATAGGTTCAAATAGGAAGGATATTTTGGTTGATACGTAAATGATGGCCACAATCAGAAGGATCTGAAGAGACCAGAATTGGATATTTTTTTTTGTCACTGAATTCACCTTTCACTTTCTTTCTGTAAAAAGTATAACAGAAGTTAGAATAATTTTCCTGTAAAATGCAAGGTTATGTATATTAGTCGGACATCACCATTCAAACGGCAAAATAAAAAGACCCAGATTGGCCCTTATGTTTGGATTTGTATAAAAAATCTTTTTTTGTTTTTGTTCTTCTTTCAGACATATCAAGTAACGCATAAGGGCTCCTTTTGCTTTCCGGATTTCTTTTTCCTTCACGCACCATTTTAGCGCGCAGCTTCTTTGCCTTGGATCGGGCCATTACATCTACACTCCTGTCACTATGGGAATGTATTTATTTTATAATATCCAAGTCATTCGAACAATGGGTTCCTGGTCCGGAGAGCTAATTTTTTTCTGAGAGCTTCTGCTTTGCCTGCTTCAGTCCGGCGGATATTGCTTTCTCAATTTTTCCTGGTCCATTCATATAGCGGCAAATTCCGTATATAAAGCTTTCTTCAATTAAAATGAACACCAATAAAGCGGTGATGGCTGCAGTTAAGATACTCATCACAGATCATGCCTCCCGAACCAGTCATATATAAATATATGAAAGGAAGAGAGGCATGATGATTATTTTTATCCTCTTAGGCCGGGGCTTTCTCTCAATACAGGAAGGGTGCAGCAGCGGAAGGCTCCCCCGGACTTAATAATTTCCGTTATATCCACCTCGATCACCTCGAAGCCTCTTTCTTTAAGCTGGCTGTTGACATTTTCATTTACCGTCAGACTGAAGATCTTCTTGTCGCCGATGCATAATACATTCGTGCCCAGAGAAAATTGTTCCTCTTTGGATACTTCTATCAGGTGATACCTGGATTTAATGGTTTCCAGTGCTTTTGGCTCGATTTCTCCAGGAAATATCAACGCTTCATCCTCAGAAATAACATTGAAGACACAATCCAGATGAAGGAATTTATCTGTAAAAGGGACCGTAATCACTTCATGGTCAGGCAGAAGCGATTTCAGATGGGCAGCGGCTTTCTCATTTGTCCTGTCACTTAAGCCAACATAAACTGTATTGCGGTCAATGACGATATCTCCGCCTTCAATTTCTTCGCCAATCAGGTTGAAATAGGAAATTCTCTCCTTTTCCAGCCATTCCTTGAACACATCCTCTTCACCCTGCCGGATCCTGCTTGCCATTTCGGCCACAAACACGGTCTGGCCGAGCGTAAAACCGATATCCCTTGTGAATACCTGTTCAGGATATTTACCCCTGGCAGGGAGGAGGGACACTTCCACACCGAACTGCTCTAGTGTTTTGACAAAATTGCGGTGCTGCTCCATAGCCTTTTCAATATCAATGCCTTCTTTCAGAAAATGGCGCTGGGTCTCGTTGATCACATCTTTGATTGTCATATGCTCCGGTTCACATAGAACCACTTTTTTCAGCCGGTCATATTCGCTTCCAACATATGCCGGCATACCTGGCGTTTGCTTTACCATAATATCCTCCTAATATTGTGTTACTTTCCTTACTATTCACCTAAACCAGGCCAGTTATGAAAAAAGCTCATACTATCCCTGGGACTGGCTTCATATACTATAGGACATGCAGCAGCCAGGAGTGTTCAATGATGATTTTAAAAAAAACGGCTATCGTCCTTACTGGATGCCTTCTTCTTTCTTTGGGAATAAACGGTTTTCTGATACCTAACAAGGTTCTTGACGGCGGGGTCATCGGCCTGGGTTTGATCTGCAATTACTTATGGGGATTTGAAGCAGGATTGTCCATCCTGCTGATGAGCATTCCGATATTTGCTCTTGCCTGGTTCAAGGATAGGAGTTATTTTTTCAACAGCCTGCACGGTTTGCTGCTGTCCTCTATCTTAATCGATATCATGAATCCAGTCAGCGGGTCTCTTCCATATATCGACCCTGCTATCGGCTCTATAGCCGGCGGGGCGCTTGTGGGCCTCGGCATAGGCTTGATGCTCCGCTATGGCACCAGCACCGGGGGAACAGACCTGCTGGCACAGTTTATCGCAGACCTTTCAGGAATGAATGTGGGGATAGTGATTTTATTGATTGATTGCCTTGTCATATCAATCGGAGGACTGCTTGTTTCAGGCGATACCTTTATGCTTTCCCTTATCACGGTCCTGACAGTAGGGCTGGTCACAAGCCTATGCACCTATCGGAGCGCGAAAGAGTAGGGGAGGGTTCCTATGGTGCAAAAAAAAAAGCCCTTACTCAGGGCTTTCTTCTTCAGCCAGTCTCCTGACCTCTATAAAAACAATATGATGGCCTTCCAGTTCTTTGACTGTAAAAGAATAGCCTTCTTCAATGATTTCTTCCCCCTGGACTACATCATACCGCTGGGAAAGGAACCAGCCGCCAAATGTGTCAACATCCTCTTCGGGAAGGTTCGTGCCAAGGAGGTCATTGACATCATCGATAAGGACCTTTCCGCTGATGATATAATGGCCTTCAGCCAATTTGCGGATATCTGAAATTTCATCTGCATCAAATTCATCACGGATTTCCCCGACGATTTCTTCAATGATATCTTCTACTGTCACAAGTCCCGCTGTCCCGCCGTATTCATCCAGAAGCAAAGCCATATGGGTGCGCTCCTTCTGCATTTTAAGAAGAAGATCATGGATCGGTATCGTCTCAATGACCCTGATGGCAGGCTTCACAAAAGCTGTGATGGGAGCACCTGTCAGCGTTTCCCTTTTTACGGTGGCAGTCAGGATGTCCTTGATGTTCACGATTCCTTCAATATTGTCTTTATCGCCATTTATGACCGGATAGCGTGTGTACTTCTCCTCGCGGATGATGCCGAGGATATCCTCCACGCTGTCATCGATGGAAAGGCTGACGATTTCCGTCCGGGGGACCATGATTTCCTTCGCGAGCCTGTTATCAAATTCAAAGATGTTATTAACATATGTCAGCTCTGATTTATTGATTTCACCGCTCTCATAGCTTTCGGAAAGAATGATCCGGAGCTCTTCTTCAGAATGGGCCAGTTCATTTTCGGAAGCGGGCTTGAGCCCGAACAGGCCGGTAAGGATCCTTGCTGAACCATTAAGCGCCCAAATGAAAGGAAACATCAGCTTATAAAACAAAATCAGCGGCTTTGCAAACAACAGGGTTATTCTTTCTGATAGCTGTATGGCCATGGTCTTGGGAGCCAATTCGCCGACCACCACATGCAGAAAAGTAATGGAAGCAAAGGCAATCCCGAAAGATAAAAGATGGGTTAGCGATGGATTAAGCTCCAGCCTTTCAAAAAGGGGATGAAGCAGCTTCTCGACAGTCGGTTCCCCAAGCCAGCCAAGACCCAGCGCTGTGATGGTGATACCCAGCTGGCAGGCAGAAAGGTATTCATCCATATGGGTAATGACATGCCTGGCCGCCTGGGCTCCAGGTTTATTTTCTTCAATCAGCTGGTCGATCCTCGAACTTCTGACTTTGACGATTGCAAATTCTGCTGATACAAAAAAAGCGGTTAAAGCAATTAAAAGTGCAACTAATACCAAATTGATAAATATGTCCAACGAATCGCCTTACAAAGTAAGGCTTACACCTCCTGGATGAGTAAAAAAAGTCTACTGTAAGTTCCGGCAGGTGGGCTACATCAATAACAGGAGAATGGTCTGCATGAGGGATATGCTTTCAGCAGAAAGATGCTTTTTAAGAGCTTCCTTCTTCAGTCCTTTATCCTCCAGATTTTGGAGCAGCTCGGAAAGCTCCTTATCCAAACCGGATATCTTTACTTTAAGTGTTTCATAATCGATAAGATCTGATTCTTTTTCCTTCAGCCTGTTCTTTATTTCTTCGAGTGAAAAGCTGTTCCTTTTGCACTGTTCGATATATTTGAGGGTGTCAAGAGCTTCTGCATCATAGTAGCGGTAATTGGAAGCAGAACGCCTTGCTTTAATAAGGCCGATTTGTGTGTAATAATCTACCGTCCGCTTCGTTACATTCGCCCTTTTTGCAATTTCTCCGATTTTCAGTTTCTCTGCCCCAAACTCATCGCCTCCCCAGCAGAACGTTTTATTTATAGCGAAAATGATAATCCTATTTATTTAAAATCACAATCATAAAGTTTTGGCGGGAATGGAATTTTCTTATCAGGATAGGGTAAAACCTAAAAAAAGGACAGGGAGGAATTTCATATGGACTCTACACATCCGTTTTGGCAGACTTTGCTTTCTTTTTTGCCGCTTATTATTATTGCGGCCATTGTGGTCGCCTTTCTGGTCTACCGTAAAAGCAAGAGCAGGCGTTAGCATGGCATGGCCCGGCATGAGCCGGGCTCCATATTAGTTGAAATAGCGGGGCAGCTTCATTTACCATGATACATAACCGGGATCCAGGCATTCCTGTCTCTACATATAATGAAGGGGGAAATTGACCGATTTGGCACACCGCTGTTCGCATCCTTATCGAATATACAGCAGAAAAGTGGAGTGGAATGAACAGAAAGTGATTGAAACAGAATACCACCTCCACCTATATGACGACCGGGTCGTTGCAGATGACCGCGAGTTCAGGCTGGCTGATATCTATGATGTCTCCTACCGGGAACAGTCTTCCTTCGGTTTTTTGTATCTGCACACAAACCACGGCCTTTATCCTTATAAAGTATATATCAGCCCTGAGAATTTCATCAGGCAGTACCGTATCGCAGCAGGCAAGGTTTTTTAGATTGGCTGTCAAAGGCATCCCGGATAGAGGGGTGCCTTTTTCATGCCCCGGAATCTGGTCACTTGCGACTAATTCTGCGGCAGGCGGGTAAAGATAGGCAGACTAGAAGAGGAGCTGATTGTATGGAAGGAAGTTCATCATCCAACCGATTTCTCCCGGTTGCTTCAGCAGCAAGCGGAGATATGAAAGATATCAACACTGATGTCCATTGCCTGGCGATTCAAATTGTCAATGTCTTTTTTGCTGAGCTGAGTGATGGCTCAAATGAATGGGTGCTGATTGATGCAGGCATGCCAAAGTCGGCCGAAAAAATTATTGAAGCAGCAGAAGATCTCTATGGTGAAGGAGCTGCACCAAAAGCAATCATCTTGACTCATGGGCATTTTGACCATATTGGAGGAATCATCGGGCTGCTTAGCACCTGGAAAGTGCCAGTTTATGCTCATGAGCTCGAGCTTCCATATTTAACAGGGGAGAAAGATTATCCTAAGCCTGATGCCAGTGTCGAGGGCGGGATGATTGCCAAGATGTCTCCAGTGTTCCCGCATGAAGGCATCGATATAAGTGAATTTGTTCATCCGCTTCCTTCAGACGGGTCTGTTCCTGCATTGCCGGAATGGAGATGGATCCACACCCCCGGACATTCCCCTGGCCATGTTTCCCTGTTCAGGGAAGCGGACAGCCTCCTCCTTGCAGGTGATGCATTTGTGACCGTGAGGCAGGATTCCCTCTACAAAGTCCTTGTCCAGGAAGAAGAGGTAAGCGGCCCGCCACGCTATTTGACTACGGACTGGAAAGCCGCGGAAGCCTCTGTTTTAAAGCTTGCAGCACTGAACCCTTCAGCTGCCGGAACAGGGCACGGCCGTCCGATGTCAGGTCCGGAATTGGCAGAAGGCTTGCAGAGGCTTGCAGATCATTTTGGCGAGCTGGCTGTTCCTGACCATGGCAAATTTGTCGACGGGAACAGCTGACAAGATCTTTTTGTGCATAAAATTACCTGCCCGGCCCAAACTAGAGACTAAAAAGGGGCTGGACAGCATGATTTTCTATGCATGCGTGAAGTATGAAGAACATGATCCCGATTCATATAAAGGGATCTTAGTCACAACACTGGGTTCCAATGATAAAGTGGCCGAATTTGAGTCTTATGATCCGCTTGAGGACTACCGGAATTTTGCCAGCTGGGCTGAAAGCGTAGGAGAAAACAATGTAGGATTCTGCGATACATTTAAGGCCTTCGCACATGATTACAGGCAGATATCAGAAGAAAATTCAGAAAAAATGATTTCAATGCTGTATGGGGACCATGGCAGCTGCGGATACGAATATTACTGACAGGCTTTTGAAGCTGGCAACAGCAAAAAGCCCTGGGATTCCAGGGCTTTTCATATTACTGTTCTTCATCAAAATAACTCTCAAAGGCGATTCGGTCTGTCAGTTTTTCACTTTTGTAATAGGGATTTTCTACTGTTGAATTCTCAGGATCCAAATTGGTTTTGATCACAAGGAAAGGTTCTGAAGAATGCTGTGCGATGAGCCTGTCATCCAGCTCCCTGAAATCCGGCATTTTTTCACTTCCCGGCTTAATGGGGTCCATGCTTCCACCTCCTGATTTTAGGTTGCTGCCGGCTGGAATGCGCTATACAGGAAAGCATTGGAAAATTAGAAAAGCATCTCGCTTCGGGCAAAGCTGCTGCTTGTGCTGCCGGGAAAATGATTATAGTCCCGTAAATTGTTTTTTCGGGAGAAAAGGGAAGCTAACCTGTCTTGTCCGGCATAATCTGCAAAATGAATTGCTTGGCCTGTTCATCAATGAAAAGGCAATATTCCTCCTGATCCTTCAAATCCAGCAGATTTCTCAGCTCCATTGGAATATGGATGGATCCGTTATCAGAGACAAGCCTTTTATTTTCGGTGCTCTTGGGATCTGCTTTTCTGATTAAAATCTTCTTGTCTTCATCTTCGAACTCCAGGTCGGCAAGCCTGCCGGGAAGAAGGTCGAACTTTCTCCTCCAGGGACTTGGAAGCAGGACTTTTCCGGTTTTAGTAAAGTTTTTGCATTTATAGACGCTTTGCATCATAACACTTCCCTAAATTATTTTACTGACTCTTTGCCGGATAACGTTTTCGAGCTTACTTACTACATAGCACATGAAGGAGCGAAGGAAACCTCTTATTGCATAGGAGGAGAAAAAGGAACACTTTTTATTTCCAGAGTACACTTCTCAGGAAGAATAAGAAGAGGAAAAGTTCATGCATAAGTTTAATTAGGTAAGAATCAGGAGAAAGTACAAAAGAGCTGCAGCCTTTCATACGCCTATCTAAAAGGAGCATTCCTGTTAGAAGGATTTTCGGGGACTTGAACAAAAAAGAGCCCTCTTGGTATGATACGGGGTGTCAAATCGTGCGCCGATATGACCCCTAACTTAGTTAACCAAGGAGGACTCCTTAATGGATTTTAAACAAAATCAGAAAATTAATCAAGTCACCGAAAATACACTTGTGATTGGAATCGACATTGCCAAGCGGACTCACTATGCTTGCTTTGTAGATGACCGAGGAAGAGTGCTTCAGAAATCCTTCTCAGTTTCCCAGTTAGAAAATGGTTTTGAGCTTTTCTATCAACGTATTTTGGCCGCCATGAAAGAGAACGCCAAAACAGAAGTGATTGTAGGGATTGAACCTACGGGACACTATTGGCTCAACCTTGCCTATTTTCTAGAGGAACGGGGAATCCCCCTAGCCATGGTTAATCCTATGCATGTTAAGCGATCAAAAGAGTTGGATGATAATCTGCCAACTAAAAACGACCGTAAGGATGCATTGGTCATTGCTCGCCTAGTAAAAGATGGGCGCTTCAGCTATCCGCGCATCCTGAAAGGCATGGAGGCTGAACTCCGCGTCGGATCATCGTTCAGAGGTAAATTGACAGAGGAATTGGGCGCTGTCAAAAACATGATGATTCGCTGGCTGGATCGTTATTTCCCTGAGTTTGTCCAAGTATTTCCGTCATTCGGAAAAATGGCATTGGCTGCACTTCAATGCACTCCTTTTCCGAGTGATCTACACCAGAAACAACCCGATGAAGTGTTATCTCTTTATCGAAAGGCCGAGGGGCTCAAATCCCCCCAGAAACCAAAAGCAGTGCGTCTTATTGAAGTCGCTGCCAGTTCAATTGGGGTAACAGAAGGACACCAGATGGCCCGAATTGAAATTGCCACACTTGTCCGTCATTATCATCAACTTGAACAGGATATTGAAAACATTACCCTTCATTTAGATAAGCTTGTAAAAACATCTGTAGAATATGAATGGCTATCAACGGTGCCTGGGCTTGGAGATGCCACCATTGTTGACCTACTAGCTGAGATCGGAAGCTTTTCACACTACGAAGATCCACGCCAAATCATTAAACTTGCGGGATTAACGCTGCGTGAGAACTCATCCGGAGAGCATAAAGGGAAAAAACGCATCTCTAAACGGGGAAGGAGAAAGCTGCGAGCCCTCCTATTCCGAGTCATGATGCCAATGATTCGCCACAACGAAGCCTTTAGAAAGCTTCATGAGTACTATACAAACCGTAAGGTTAATCCATTGCGTAAGAAACAATCCATCGTGGTTCTATGCGGGAAGCTATTAAAAGTTTTGCATGGTATAAGCACGAAGCACAGAGTATTTGATGCACAGCGAATGATGAGGGATATTCCAAGTCTCGAAGAGGCTGCATAAGACCCTACATCCCTTAATGAGACCTAGACAACTGGATGACACGGAGAAGCTGGCACTATTTTTTCCATTCGACCCAGAGTCCCTAAAGGAGCTTCGCTAGCCTCTGCCTTATGACTAGACCGAACGAAGGAATGTAGGCACACTGATGCCCAGAGACATGGGAGGGTACGTCATCATAAGCTACGCAGAGATCCATTGTGCATCGCATATAACCTAATCACCATTTACCATATTTATACACTGGTGACCGCGTAGCGCACCCATATGTTGGAATAGTTTCACATAAAAGAAAAATACTGTTAGAGTTCGTGTCAAAAAATATTTTTTTGACACCCCATTAACGGCTCAAACCGTTGATAAATCAATATTTATAGAGGGAGGAAGAAATATGAAGGAAGAAAAGAAGCTGATGAGCGAAGAAGAGCTTGATGCCCTCCATCATGTAATGGAAGAGCAGATCGCTTATATTCTTGTAGATGAAGAAGAAGAAAGATCCAGGGAAGAGCAGAAGGACTGAAGGGTGAAAAAGGGGGATACCCCCCCTTTTTTTATCTGAAAGAAGCAACCTCAATGCCTCTGTCCTTTAAGGCGGCATGAAGCGACGCCGCAAATTCGAGCGCATGTAGACCATCGCCGTGGAGGCATATGGTGTCTGCTTTGATACCAATCTCATTTCCGTTCCGGCTGACGGTTTTGTTTTCAAGGACCATTGTCAGCACCTGCCCGACTGCTTCTTCCGCAGTAGAGATCAGCGCATCGCTGCTTGCTCTTGAAACAAGCGTCCCGTCATCTTCATACCTCCTGTCCGCAAATACCTCATGGGCCGTTCTGATCCCGATCCTTTCTGCTGCCTTTGTGCTTTCACTGTTATGTAAGCCAAAAAGGACGAGTTCATCGTCCACACTCTGGACAGCCCTTGCCACCGCCTCAGCAAGCCGTTTATCGCCCGCACACATATTATAGAGCGCTCCATGAGGCTTTACGTGGCTGAGCCTGCCGCCTTCCGCTTCAACAAAAGCTGAGAGTGCACCGATCTGATACAGCACCAGATCGAAGGCTTCTTCCGGATCAATATCCATCTTCCTGCGGCCAAACCCCTGGAGGTCAGGCAAACCCGGGTGCGCACCAATGGCAGTACCGTGCTGAAGGGCAAGCTTCACAGTCCTGCGCATTGTTCCCGGATCTCCTGCATGGAAGCCGCAGGCAATATTCGCGGATGTGATATAAGCCATTATTTCCTCATCAGATCCGATCTTGAAGCTTCCAAAGCTTTCACCGAGATCACAGTTCAAGTCAATTTTCTTCATTCATATGCACCTCTTTCTGCCATTTTTCCCGTACGAATTTTGTAATGTATCTTATAGTTTTTACATGATCCATATAAGCTGTTTGTGCTTCATCCAGGGAGGCAGCCGTAAACCTGATCTTATCTCCCGGTTTTTTCTGTGCCAGGATTGGAAGGTCTGCCGACAGGACTTGAGCGATTTTCGGGTACCCGCCCGTTGTCTGCCTTTCGGCCATCAGGATGATCGGATTGCCGTCAGCAGGCACCTGTACCGTCCCGAATGAAACTGGTTCTGTAATCATTTCAGTTTCCCGGTCTTTAGTGAGTTCAGGGCCCTTCAGCCTGTATCCCATCCTGTCGGAGTCTGCTGAAATAGTAAACTCCTGCTCTGAGAACTTCTTCATAACATCAGGAGAAAACCAGTCAGACTGCCTTCCGGGCATCACCCTGACATGATTCTCATGATGATAAGAAGATAGGGAGGGGGAGAAGCTCCAGCTTCTGCTGAATCGGCCGGAGGATTGTCTGATAGGAATCACATCATTTTTCTCTAATGTTCTGCCCTCCAGGCCCCCAAATCCTGCTTTTAGATACGTGCTCCTGCTGTTCATTATAGGAGGCACCATGATGCCGCCATGGACGGCCATATATAAACGGCATCCCGCCTTCATCCTCCCAAAAGAAAGTACATTCCCTTTTTTGGCAGAAATCGGCCTTCCGCCCTGGATATGGATGCCGTTCAGCTTTGCTTCTGTCTCAGCCCCGAAAATGCTGAAGATGGCGTCCTTTTCGAAAAGCAGCTCGGGTCCAATCAAGGTAATTTCAAGAGCCGCTTCATCAGAAAAATTGCCCGCTGCCAGATTAGCAAAGGTATAAGAGAAAAGGTCCATCGCACCTGAGGGCGATACTCCGAGGTTTTGGAATCCTTTCCTTCCTGCATCCTGGACAGTTGTCATCAGTCCCGGCTTCAGAACTTTTATTCCCATAGGATGCCGCCCCCTGACTGAAACTCTGCTTCTTCAATCGGAAAGAAACGTAAGCGGTCCCCGGGCTTAAGATAGCTGGGTTCTTGTCTTTTGGGATCGAATAACGTTATCGGTGTTCTTCCAATAATCTGCCAGCCTCCTGGCGTCTCGGAAGGGTATATCCCTGTCTGCCTCCCAGCAATGCCCACCGAGCCAGAGGGAATTCTCAATCTTGGGGAATTTTTGCGCGGTGCCGCTATGCGCGGATCCATTCCGCCCAAGAAGGGGAAGCCTGGAGAGAAGCCGAGAAAGAAAATCTCATAATCTCTTTCACTATGCATCTCTATAACTTCTTTTTCGGACAATCCATTTGAGCGGGCTACAAAAGCCAGGTCAGGGGCGCAGGCCCCTTCATAGCAGACGGGGATTTCCAGCAGACGAGAGGCGCCATCCAGTTCGATTTCTTCTTCAAGCTTTTCATCTATCAAAGAAGAGGCTGCCTCAAAGGGAGATAAAGTGCCGACGTCATAAGGGTCATAATGAACAGCCAATGTATGAAAGGCAGGAACGCATTCAATCATGCCCCTGAAGGGTTTTCTGGATAAAAGGGAAGCGGCTTTCCGGACCTGCTGATTGCTTTCCGGGGTGATTTTATTGCCAAACTCAAGGATGATGCAGCTGTCGCCTGCAGCATATGTACGATAATGCATGTTTGCACCAGCTTTCTCTAAGTAGTCAGAAATGAACCATTATACAGACTATTGTACAAGATAGGTCCAATATTTAAAAGGCAAGCTGCACCGGCACTTTGAATAGCCAGACCAGCAAAGCGATGATTAAAGCAGACAGCACGTAGGAGATCAGCGGCTGCTTGTAATGCAGCCTGATCATGATATACATCAGCGGGTAAAAGAGCAGCTCCATCCAATATTGATAGCCATTCTCAAAAACAATCATTCCTGTTGCAACGAAGGGGAACTCTCCGGCAAATGAAAGTAAGCTCCAAAGAACAATGTAACGGAGGCGGCGCCCTTTTTCCGGATAGTATGCCAGATAAAGCAGCGCAATGGCCGGAAGGATGGCAAATGCATGGAACAGCTCTCCTGCAAAATGTGTTTTTAATGGAATGCTCTGATGCTTCCACAATAAATGATCTTTGCAGATGAAATTATACAAAAGAACTAAAACAGAGGTATAAAGCATGGTGGGATGAAATTCCCGCCAATTCTTCCAAGCTTTAGAATAGCCAGCGCAAACAGCAAGGATAAGGGATAATGTAATATTCATCTTCTGCACCTCAATAGGAGAAATCATTTTATAATTTACTTTTTTTGTAAAAATTACACCCTATTACATTGAATTTACAAAAAAATACAGCAGGCGCACCTGTTGAACGTCAATTAAGTATTGTTAATTCCCCATGAACCTTACAAGGTTTTCTAAACGGCGAAAAAGCCTGCCGTCATTGGCAGGCCACCGCATCAGTTTTTCAAAACATTAAAATATCGCGCTTCCGGGTGAGCAAAAACCATGGCTGAAACTGAAGCTTCCGGCTCCATCATGAACCCTTCCGTCAATTCTATGCCAATGTCTTCCGGTTTGATCAGATCAAAAAGCTTCCGCTGATCTTCAAGCTCCGGGCAGGCGGGATAGCCGAATGAAAAGCGCTGACCCTGATATTTAGCCGAAAACCTTTCTTTCATGGTAAAGCCGACAGGATCCGGGAAGCCCCAGCGGTCTCTTATCTGCCTGTGGATTAATTCTGCAAAGCCTTCCGCCGTTTCAAGAGCTAAAGCCTGCAGGGCGTGGTTTTCAAGGAAACGGCCGGCCTTTTTAAGTTTCCCGGCAATCTCCCTGATTCCATTGCCGGCGGTAACAGAGAAAAAGGCCACATAGTCCATTTCCCCGCCGGAAGCAGGTTTCAAATAATCGGCAAGGCATAAATAAGGTTCACTCTGCTGTCTCGGGAATTCAAATGTTTCTATTATCCTGCTATGGTTGTTTTTGTCGTAAATGATGACCTTATTTCCGTCTGATTGTGCAGGGAAAAATTGGTAGATGGCCCCGGGTATTATCCAGCCCTCAGTTTTTGCCTGAATGATAAGAGAATCTACAGTATCATGCAATTTCAGTGCCTTTTCATTGCCAGAATCAATGAGGCTCTTGATATTGCCCTTCAGCCCCAAATGGTGCCCCAAAAGCATCTGCCTGTTGATATAAGGTTCTATATGCCCGAGGGTATAGGATTTAAGGACATGCCGCTCTAAATCCTGCGGAACATAAACTGGTACATCGGTCCTGACAGCTGGCCTTTCCTTTACTGCAGCAGGAGCTCCGCCTTTTCTTTCTCCAGAAGAAGAAGGAAGGGGGAGGGAACGCTTTTCCTCTTGCTGGGCAAGGAGCCTGCTGTACTCAGGTTCATCCCGGAGCTGATCGGCTATCGATAATCCATTCATAGCATCTTTTGCATACATAACAAGGCCATTATATTCCCTTGAAATCTTTGTATCCGTGAATTTCCTTGATAGAGCCGCACCGCCGACAAGAATCGGGATATTAATGCCTGCCTGCTTCATATCTGAAGCAGTTACGACCATCTGCTGGGCGGATTTTACAAGCAGGCCGGAAAGTCCGACCATATCTGGCTTCTCTTTTTTTACTGCTTCAATAAGCGCAGAAGGCGACACTTTGATGCCGAGGTCGACCACTTGGTAGCCGTTATTGCTGAGGATGATTTCAACAAGGTTTTTGCCAATATCATGAACGTCTCCTTTTACAGTTGCCAGGATGATTTTCCCTTTTCCTGACGAAGTTCCTTTTTCCATAAATGGTTCAAGAAAGGAAACGGATGCCTTCATTACTTCTGCACTCTGCAGCACCTCGGCAACGATCAGCTGGTTGTCGTTGAAAAGGCGTCCCACTTCTTTCATGCCTTCCATCAGGGGACCGTTGATGATTTCCAGAGGCGAAGGGTACTCAGTCATTGCCGCTTCAAGATCAGCCAGCAGGCCTTCTTTCGTTCCCTCGACAACATAATAAGCAAGCCGTTCTGCCAGGCTCATATCAGGGAGCAGGCTTTTTTCTTCCTTTTTCTTGCCGCGGTAAAATTCAGTGAATACTGCCAGTGCTTCATCTGTGGTAAGGAATAACAGTTTTTCCGCCAGCGCGATTTCTTCTTGTGAAATACTGGCAAAACGCTCGAGCTTTTCGGTATTCACTATCGCATAGTCCAGTCCGGCCTGTGTACAGTGGTAAAGAAAGACGGAATTAAGGATTTCTCTGCCTACAGGGGGCAGGCCAAAAGAAACATTGCTGATGCCAAGGATTGTCTGGGTCCTGGGAAAACGTTCCTTTATCAGGCGGATTCCTTCAACAGTCGCTTTCGCTGAACCGATGTATTGTTCATCGCCGGTCCCGACCGGGAAGACAAGCGGGTCGAAAATGATGTCCTCTGGGGGAATCCCATACTTTTCAACAAGAAGAAGGTAGGAGCGCTCTGCGATTTCCAGCTTCCTATCTGCACTTACTCCCATGCCCGATTCGTCTATGGTACCGACGACAACTGCTGCCCCATACAGGCGTATGAGCGGGGCGATTGCCTCGAATCTTTCCTCGCCATCTTCCAGATTGATAGAGTTGATCACCGATTTTCCCTGTAAGTAGATGAGGGCTTTTTCGATGACTTTCTCATCGGTAGAATCGATGACGATCGGAGCTTTTATTTTTTTTGTAACTTCTTTTATGAAGTTTTCCATATCTTCCAATTCATCGCGATCAGGGTCAGCCAGGCAGATATCAATAACATGGGCGCCATTTTTGACCTGTGCCCGGGCGACCTCCGAGGCTTCTTCATATCTGCCCTCGGCAATCAGCCTTTTGAATTTCCTTGATCCGATAACATTGGTCCGTTCACCGACCATGATAGGGCGGAGGGAAGGGTCATCATAGATGAGCGGCTCGATGCCTGAAACTTTGTGGGCAGTCCCGGCAGCGATTTTCCGCGGCTTAAATTGGTGCATCTTATCAGCAATTGCCTTAATATGCTCCGGAGTAGTCCCGCAGCAGCCGCCCACGATGTTCAGCCAGCCTTGCGATGCGAACCCTGCAAGCTTTTCTGCAAGGGATTCCGGAGTCTCATGGTAGCGGCCTTCTTCATCAGGGAGTCCTGCATTCGGATAGCAGCTGACCGCTGCATTTGCCAGGGAAGATAAAGACCTGATATGCTCCTGCATAAACTCCGGGCCTGTTGCGCAATTCAGCCCCACAGCCAGCGGTTTCATATGTTCGAGCGAAATATAGAAAGCTTCTATAGACTGGCCGGCAAGAGTAGTCCCCATTGGCTCGATCGTGCCTGAAACAATCAGGGGGAGAGTGATGCCGGTCTTTTTAAAAGCGTTTTGGATCCCTATGTATCCAGCTTTGACGTTAAGCATATCCTGGCTGGTCTCGAGAAGGAGGAGATCTGCCTTCCCATCGATCAGCCCGCAGGCTTGTTCCTCATAAGAAAGGGCGAGTGCTTCAAATGTAGTTCCTCCTGTCACACTGAGTGTTTTCGTTGTAGGGCCCATTGCACCTGCAACAAATCGGGGCCATGAAGAGGTGCTCATCCGATCAGCCGCAATCCTTGCAATTAATGATGCTGTTTTATTGATTTCATAGGCTTTTTCTCCAAGGCTGTACTCATCAAGCACAAGGCTTGCAGCCCCGAAAGTATTGGTTTCTATAATGTCGGCGCCTGCTTTTAGGTAGGCCATGTGGATTTCTTCAATCACATTTGGAGCTGTAAGGTTCAAGTGCTCATTGCAGCCCTCGAACTCTTCGCCGCCGAAATCCGCTGCAGAAAGGTCCGTTCTCTGCAGCATGGTTCCCATGGCGCCATCCATGATCAGGATTTTATTATTCATTCTCTCAGACAGAGATATCTTTGGCATTTTTGCTCCTCCTGGCTGCTTTCAGCTTCTCGCTGCGCGCATATACTGCAAGCTCGGCTGTAAGCTCATACTTCATGAATGGGGTGATTAAATAGATGCCATTGAAAAGCGCTGCTGCTGCATCAATCAATTCTTTGCTTATGCTGATTCCTTCACGGGCCGACCGGAGGGGGTCATCTTTAAGACTATTCATGCGTTCCCTGATTTTGTCTGATATCTTGATGCCTGGCACCTCATTATGAAGGAAATCGGCATTCCTGCTGCTTGTCAGCGGCATCAGGCCGATATAAATCGGCTGTTCCAGGTGCCTGGTGGCTTCATAGACCTCAAGAAGCTTTTCTTCAGAAAATATTGGCTGGGTGATAAAATAATCCGCACCGCAAGCTGCCTTTTTTTCAAGCCTTTGAACTGCCTTCTCAAGAGAGCGGACATTCGGATTGAAGGCGGCGGCAACGGAGAATGCTGCCTTTTGGCCAAGGTCCTTGCCAGAAACCGAGCGGCCCTCATTCAGCTGCTTGATCATCTGGATCAGCTCAAAGGAGGACATGTCATAGACAGAGGAAGCGCCGGGGAAATCACCGACCCTCGCCGGATCTCCGGTTATGGCTAGAATATCATGGAGCCCGAGTGTATGGAGGCCCATTAAGTGTGACTGCAGTCCTATGATATTCCGGTCCCGGCATGTCAGATGGATGAGCGGGCGGAGCCCAAGCCGGGTCTTCGCCAGATAGCCTAGTGCTTCATTCGAGATACGGGGGGATGCCAGCGAATTATCAGCCAGCGTAATGGCGTCGGCCCCTGCGTCCTGCAGTGCCTTGGCTCCCGCAAAAAATCTGTCAGTATCCAGTTTCCTTGGCGGGTCCAGCTCAACGATGACCGACTGCTTTTCCTTTACCAGATCCTGCAGGGGAGGCTGATCCCTTTTTGCTTCTTTTGGCAATACCTGAATTCTCACTTTTGGCTCCTTAATTTCTTTTTCCTCTAAAGGAACTGCACCCTTCAATTCCTCTGAAAATGCACGGATGTGGGAGGGCGTGGTGCCGCAGCAGCCTCCAAGCAGCCGGACTCCCTGATTTCTGAAAGCTTTGGCCGACTGCCTGAAATAGTCTGCGTCACCTTCATAATGGAATTTTCCATCTGTGTATGCCGGCAGGCTTGCGTTCGGATATGCCGATAAATAGGCCTTCCGGGGGAGGGGAATCTCTTCGAGCGTCAGCAGCATATGATGGGGGCCTAGCCTGCAATTCAGCCCGACGATATCCGCTCCTAGAGCTTCCAATTTAAACAGTGCTTCCCTTATAGGGGTATGATCCTGCATGATCCCGGTTTCCTGGAGTGATACCTGTGCGATGATGGGGAGTCCTGTTTCTTTCCTGGCGATCGAGAGGACCGTTTCCAGTTCATTGAGATCATAATAGGTTTCAAGCTGAATCGCATCGACCCCCTCCATCAGGAGGCAATAAAGCTGCTCCCTGAAGCTCCTCTTTATTTCATCTAAAGATATGGAGTTGGGCTTGATCCCGCGGTTGCCGCCTATTGTGCCGGCAACAAAGGCTTTATTGCCGGCAGCCTTCCTTGCAAGCGCGACAGCAGCACTGTTTATTTCCTTTACATGATCCTCAAGGCCGTAGCGCTGAAGCTTCAAGTAATTGGCTGCATATGTGTTTGTCTGGATCAGAGTTGCGCCTGCATCTATATAAGCTTGATGGATATTTCGAATCTGGTCTGGCTGGGACACATTCAGTTCTTCAGAGCAGAAATCGGTCCCATATGAATAGAGGAGGGTGCCCATCGCTCCATCCGCAATGACAATCTGCTTTTCCATTATTTCTAATAAATCCATTATTTCAACCTCGCTGCATGATAGGTTCTCTCTGCAGCAGCAAGCGCCCTGCTGAAATCATCTATCAGATCATCAGGATTTTCGAGCCCTGCGGAGAGGCGGAGAAGGGAATCTGAAATACCGCGTCTGCTTCTTTCCGGAGCAGGCATGGATGCATGGGACATCCTGGCAGGCCAGGAGAGGATTGATTCGACTGCCCCAAGACTGACTGCAAAAACAGGGATTTCAAGAGCGGCAGCAAATCTCCTCAGCACATCCTCGCCCTCAAGCTCAAAGGACAGCACAGCTCCCGGCCCGGCTGCCTGTTCTTTCTGCAGCTCATACTGCGGATGCTTTTCAAGCCCCGGATAATGCACTTTCTTGACAAGATGGTGATTCTGAAGAAAATAAGCAATTTTCTGCGCGGCTTTCATTGACTGCTGCAGCCTTACATGAAGGGTTTTCAGCCCTCTCAGCACAAGCCAGCAGTCCTGCACGCCAAGGACAGCCCCAAAGGAATTCTGCAAAAAGGCCACTTTTTCAGCAAGTCCTGGATCTTTTACTGCACAAAGGCCTGCAACGACGTCACTGTGTCCCGAGATGAATTTCGTCGCGCTGTGAAGGACGATATCTGCCCCTAGGTCCAGCGGCTTTTGAAGCTGCGGAGTCATGAAGGTGTTATCAACAAAGGTTAATGCACCATTTTGCCTGGCAATGCTGGCAATGCTTCTAATATCCGAAACCTTCAGGAGAGGATTGGAAGGTGTTTCAACATAAAACAGTTTTGTGTGTGGAAGCGCAGCTTCTTTTACTTCTTCTATATTAGTCATATCTGCAAAGGTGTAATCGATCCCGTAGCGTGAGAGGACCTCGGTGACCATCCTGTACGTCCCGCCGTATACATCCTCCGAAATGACGACATGGTCACCTTTTGATAGAAGGAGGAAGCAAGTGGAGATGGCCGCCATACCTGAGGAAAAGGCAAATCCTCTGGAACCGCCCTCAAGGCCGGAAATTACATCTTCGAGCGCCTCCCTTGTCGGATTAAGGCTCCGTGCATAGTCGTATTTCCCAAAAGAATCGAGATTCTTTTGATGGAAAGTGGAGGCATGATGAATCGGTATGCTTACAGCCCCCGTATATGGGTCTGTTTTCTGTTTATTATGCAATAGCTTTGTCTCGAATCGATAACAGTCTTCCTTCATCCTGCATTCACTCCCTCGATACAGGCGCTGAAAGCCTGTTCCAAATCGTCCCTCAAATCACCGGGATCCTCTATGCCTACAGAAAACCTGAGGAGCTTCCTGCAGATTCCATTGGCTAACCGGGTTTCTTCCGGTATATCGGCATGCGTCTGTGTGGCAGGGTAGGTAATGAAGCTTTCAGTACCGCCAAGACTTTCGGCAAAAGTGATGAGATTCAGCTTTTGAAGAAATAAGTCTACCCATTTTTCTTCATGGACCCTGAAGGAGAGCATTCCGCCCTTTCCGGGATACAGCACTTCTTCAACACATCCATGGCTGCTGAGGTATTCTGCCATTTTACCTGCATTGCTTTCATGCTTTTCCATCCTGAGGGCAAGGGTCTTCATCCCCCTCATCAGAAGCCAGGAATCAAACGGGCTTAATACTGCCCCGGAAGCATTATGGTGAAGGGCAAGTGAGGCGCACAGATCTGCTCCGCGTGCAGCAATCAGGCCGGCAAGCACATCATTATGGCCCCCAAGATATTTTGTGGCGCTGTGAATGACTATATCGGCTCCCAGCTGGATCGGCTGCTGAATGAAAGGAGTATAAAAAGTATTATCAACAATCAATAGAAGCCCATGCTGGCGGGCAAGTCTGGATACAGCTGCAATGTCAGCCTGCTGCATGAGCGGGTTAGTCGGCGTTTCCAGGAAGATTGCTTTTGTATGAGGTGAAATTTCTCTCCTTACCGCATCGATATCAGAGGTGTCTGCGTATTTCGAGATCAGCCCCCATTTGGCAAAACCCTGTTCTAACAGTCTGTAGGTGCCTCCATAAAGATCCTTTGACACCACCAGCTCATCACCTGAACGGAATAGTGATAAAACGGTGGAGATTGCGCTCATGCCAGAGCTGCATGCATAACCTTGATCTGCCTTCTCAAGGCTGCTAATCGCCTGCTCAAGGATTTCCCTTGTCGGATTCCCCGTCCTTACATAATCATAGCCGTTGGATTTGCCGATCCCTTCATGGCGGTAAGCTGTTGAAAAATAAACCGGGGGGTTGACGGTTCCCGTATGCAGATCGCTTCGATTTCCAAGCTGCGCCAATAATGTTTCTGTCTTCACCAATGCTTTCACTCCTTTTTTGCTGCATAGTGCATCTGCCCAAGCTATCATGCTTCTTGCAAAATAAAAAAAAGTCTTCTATAAGAAGAAGACTTTTTGGATGCAGCACTTGTCATTCTTCTTATCTTTCAAGCCCATTAAGGACTTGCAGGAATTAGCACCTTTTCAATGGGTTTTCCATTGAAGGTTGCTGAGGCTTCACAGGGCCGTACCCTCTGCCTCTCTTGATAAGAAATATTGTTATTGAATTTTCTATACTTTACAACATGACTCAACTATAAGTCAATGAACTTTCAAAATATTTTAAAAATACATTCAGAAATGGAAATTTTTAAAATATGAAAATTCAGAATTTTTGTCATAAAATAGATCTAAGAAGAATGGAAAGTGAAGGTGAGTCCATGCAAAAGCATATGAAAAACTGTCAGTTATTTTATGATGACATTGAAAACGGCGAGCTGCCTGAAGAGAGAGGCAATACACCTTTTCTGCAGGCGGACATCCCGGTCAAAGGGCCTTATGTCTTTCCGCCTTACAGCAGACAGGAAAGCCTGTTCACTATGAGGCAAAAAAAAGCAAAGCAGCTGGGTATTTATATAGAAAGAATTTGAAGAAGAGCGGGTAAGGAAAGAGGTTATCAGCGGAGGTTATGGAAAACGGCTTGGCCTTCAGCGGAAAATATTGCATTCTATCGAAGTTTGCCGTCACAAATGACCGGGGTATTTTACCGGTTTTTTTTGATTATTAGAATAATATTGGGCTTCCAGTTTCAAAAAAATCATTAGCCCTTTACAGCCTTAAAGTTAGATATCTACCTATTATACCACTACTATATTCAATATGGAGTGAAAAAAATAGAATAATCATTTTTTTAATATAGATTTTGAAGCAATGAAAAAAAATTTCATTTTTCTTCTAATTTTCAGTTTAAATCCTTTGTACGATAGGGATTTGCGTGGTAAAATGTCATTGAAAACGTTTTATCCTCTGAATAAAATTATTATTCATACAATTTTGCGTTACTATTTCATATATTAGGGTAAAAATTTACGGGATAAAATGCCGGAAACTAAATGTTTTCTTAAAAAAACACTCGGAGGTAATTTTCATGAAAACGCCATCCAACGGCGAGGGACCTTTACAGGGGTTTCATGGACCAAACCTTGGCTATGTTATTGAACTATATGAAAGATTCCTGGAGGACCCTCAATCAGTTGACGCTGATATGAGAGACTATTTCGAAAAATGGGGATCTCCTGAACAAGCACAGATCAACACCATTGAAAATGATAAACCAGTCCAGGCTGCTGCTCCCGGACAGCTGGAAAAAACATTGGCAGCTATCCGCCTTGCGGATAATATCAGGGCATACGGCCATATTTCGGCTGATATCTACCCATTGAAGAACAACAAGCCGGAGAAGGATATCCTGTCCCTGGAACAATACGGATTATCCAGAAAAGACCTGGAACAGGTGCCGGCATCGATCATCTGTTCAGATGCACCTGCCCATGTCCGCAATGGATATGAAGCCATTGAGCATCTTAAGAACGTATATACCCAAACAATAGCTTTTGAGTTTCATCATGTATATGATGTGAACGAAAAAAACTGGCTGCGCCATAAGGTAGAAACCGGAACGCTTCTTGCAGAGCCTACAAAGGAAAAGAAAGTGGGCGTCCTCAAAAGGCTGATGGAGGTTGAAGAGTTTGAAAAATTCCTCCACCGCACCTTTGTAGGGCAAAAGCGCTTTTCAATCGAGGGACTTGATACACTTGTACCGCTATTGGACGAGCTTGTTGCAGAATCTGTTGTCGACGGCGCGAAGACAATCAATATCGGGATGGCTCACCGCGGACGCCTTAATGTCCTTGCACATGTCCTTGGGAAGCCGTACGAAATGATTTTCGCTGAATTCCAGCATGCACCAAATAAAGAGCTTGTTCCTTCAGAAGGCTCTATCGGGATCAACTACGGCTGGACAGGAGATGTGAAATACCATCTTGGACTGGACAGGCAGATCAAGAAAGAAAATACTACCAAAGCCAGGCTTACTCTCGCTAATAATCCAAGCCACCTTGAGTTCGTGGGCGCTGTAGTCGAAGGTTTCACCAGGGCAGCACAGGATGACAGAAGCGAATCCGGCTATCCGAAGGAAGACCCAAGCTCCGCAATGGCCATTCTGATTCATGGCGATGCAGCATTTCCCGGACAGGGAACTGTGGCGGAAACATTGAATCTCAGCCAGCTTACCGGATACCGGACTGGCGGAACGGTCCATATCATTGCCAATAATACAATCGGCTTTACAACAGAATCCCAGGATTCCAGATCAACACGATATGCGAGCGACCTTGCAAAAGGCTACGAAATTCCGATTCTCCACGTGAACGCGGATGATCCCGAAGCTGTTGTAGCTGCAGCCCAATTGGCATGTGAATACAGGGCGAAGTTCAACAAGGATTTCCTGATTGACCTGATAGGGTACCGCCGTTTCGGACATAACGAAATGGATGAGCCTATGACGACTAATCCGCTTATGTACAATATCATACATAAGCGCCCAACCATTAAAACTCTATACAGCGAACAGCTTGTAGGAAACGGCACTCTTTCCAGTGATGCTCTGGAAAGCTTGGGCGCTGAAGTTCTTGAAACGCTCAAAGAGGCCTATAACAAGGTTCCTGACAAGAAAAAGGAAATCGAGGAAACCAATCCGCCTGAAACGGTTGAAAAAGGCATTCCTGAACTGGCGACTGCCGTGGATCTGAGTTCATTAAAACAAATTAATGAAGAGCTGCTCACTTGGCCTGAAGATTTCAAAGTCTTCAACAAACTGGATAAGATTTTGAAGCGCAGGACAGAGGCACTCGAAGGCAACGGAAAGATTGACTGGGGCCTTGCAGAAACTCTCGCATTCGCCTCCATCCTGAAGGACGGCACGCCGATCCGCCTGTCTGGACAGGATTCAGAGCGCGGCACGTTTGCACAGAGAAACGTAGTCCTGCACGACAGCAGTTCAGGAAAAGCTTATTCACCATTGCATATGCTTTCTTCTTCCAAAGCATCATTTGCAGTCCACAACAGCCCGCTGTCAGAAATGGCGGTAGTCGGCTTTGAGTATGGATACAATGTATTCGCTCCTGAAACACTAGTGCTTTGGGAAGCGCAATACGGAGATTTCTCAAATGCTGCACAGGTCATGTTCGACCAATTCATTTCAGCAGGAAGAGCGAAATGGGGGCAGAAGTCCGGACTTGTCATGCTTCTTCCTCATGGTTACGAAGGACAGGGGCCTGAGCACTCCAGCGGCAGGGTTGAAAGATTCCTGACCTTGGCTGCGGAAAACAACTGGACAGTGGCCAACCTGACTTCTTCTGCCCAGTACTTCCATATTCTGAGAAGACAGGCTGCCATCCTGAACAGGGAAGAAGTAAGGCCTCTTGTCCTCATGTCGCCTAAAAGCCTGCTCCGCAACCCGAATGTTGCTTCCAACGGGCTGGAGCTCAGCGAAGGGGCCTTCCAGCCGATCATTGAACAGCCTGGATTGGGACAGGCAAAAGATCAGGTGAAAAGGATTGTGTTTGGTACAGGAAAGATCATGATCGACCTTCATGAAAATATTGAAGATGCAGCTAAGCTTGACTGGCTTCATATTTTAAGGGTCGAAGAAATTTACCCGTTCCCGATGAAGAAAATCAGAAGCATCCTTGAACAGTATCCAAACGTTGAGGAAATCGTATGGGTTCAGGAAGAGCCGAAGAATATGGGAGCATGGAATTTTGTAGAACCGCGCCTTGCCGAATTGGCTCCAGCCGGTGCAAAAGTTTCCTATACCGGAAGACGCCGCCGTTCAAGCCCGGCAGAGGGTGACCCGAACGTCCACAAAAAAGAACAAGCGCGCATCATTAATGAAGTCTTAACACGTACGGAAGAAGGAGGATTTTAAAGTGGCAGAAATAAAAGTTCCAGAATTGGCGGAATCAATTACAGAAGGTACGGTGGCTCAATGGCTGAAACAGCCGGGCGACTTTGTCAATAAAGGGGATTATGTCGTAGAGCTGGAAACCGACAAAGTCAATGTTGAAATCATCTCTGAATACAGCGGCGTCATCAAGGATCTCGGCGCACAAGAAGGCGACACTGTCCAGGTTGGCGAAACGATTGCGACAGTTGATACGGAAGCGACAGAAGGCAGTGCTCCTGCTGAAGAAGCTCCAGCTGTGAAAGCGCCTCAGGCATCTGAGCCGCCGGCTGCTCCGAAAGAGCCTGTAACAAACGAAGCTAAGCCGCAGACAGAAGAAGAACAGGAAAAGAAGCAGCGTCCGATCGCTTCTCCTGCAGCACGCAAGATGGCCAGGGAAAAAGGCATTGACCTCAGCCAGGTTCCGACAGCCGACCCTCTTGGCCGCGTAAGGGCCCATGATGTTTCCGGCTACAACCCACAGGCTGCAAAGCAGGAATCAAAGCCAGCAGCAGCCCCGGCACCTGCTGCCCAGCCGGCACAGGACAGCAAGCCTGTTGAACGCGTCCGTATGTCCCGCCGCAGACAGACGATTGCCAATCGCCTTGTTGAGGTTCAGCAGAATGCTGCCATGCTGACAACGTTCAATGAAGTTGATATGACCAATGTCATGAACCTGCGCAAGCGCCGCAAAGACAAGTTCTTTGAAGAAAATGACGTCAAGCTTGGCTTCATGTCCTTCTTCACTAAAGCTGTTGTAGCTGCGCTGAAGAAGAATCCTTTATTGAATGCTGAAATCCAGGGTGATGAATTAGTCCTTAAGAAATTCTATGATATCGGCATCGCCGTTTCAGCAAAGGAAGGCCTTGTCGTACCTGTCGTGCGTGATGCTGACCGGAAGAATTTTGCTGAAATTGAAGGCGACATTATGGATCTTGCCGATAAAGCAAGAAATAACAAGCTTTCATTGAATGACCTTCAGGGAGGAACTTTTACAATCACTAATGGCGGAGTATTCGGTTCACTCCTTTCAACTCCGATCCTGAACGGCCCGCAGGTGGGGATCCTGGGAATGCACAGCATCCAGATGCGCCCGGTTGCAATTGACGCCGAGAAGATGGAAAACCGCCCTATGATGTATATTGCCCTATCCTACGATCACCGCATTGTTGACGGGAAAGAAGCAGTTACCTTCCTAAAACGTGTTAAAGAACTGATTGAAGATCCAGAATCATTGCTTTTTGAAGCTTAATAGATAAAAAGCAGAGCCTGACGGGCTCTGCTTTTTTTATTCACCTAAAAAAGTTTCCTCAAGGAAACTTTTTGTACTTTTTTGAATAAGCTGTATAAAAAGCAGGAGTGAGGAAAAATGGGACGGATCCAAAAAAAAATTTACAGCTACTCGGCGATCATGAAAAAAGCAGGGATCATTAATGATGCTGAATACCAGAAGATCATTGAGGCTTGCTGCGGCGGAAAAAGAAGAAGCGGATGAAAAGAGTAATAATATGTACTTGGCGGAGCTTGGACAAAAATCAGGAAAGAATGGGGAAGTTAAACGCGGATTATCTAAAAAACCCGTTTAGAATGCTCTAAACGGGTAATGTGCTTCATTTAATTCTTAAATGGCCTTAGACCTCTTCGCTGAATTTCACCTTTAAGTATGTTGATCCATTCTTTTTCCATGCCAGTTTTCAATGCATCACGATACGAGACGACAAGCTGTTCATTACTCATAATTTTCATTTTGCATTCCTCCCAGAAAAAGAATTGAATATTCTTACTATTAACTTATTGTAAATGATTGTGAACGTTTTGAAAAGCGATATGGGTAAAAAATTTATAATTAGTCCTTTTGTATCTTTTTCAGCAAAGTTTGCTCCTATAAGAGTATTTTTTCCAAAAAAGGGTATAGCTTTAATTTAATATTGTTTGAATATAGACGCTTGTTCTTTTAAAAAAGTAAAATAGATTGTGAGAAGCATACAAGAAATGAGTGGAAGCATATGAGCGAAGAGCAAGCAGTAAGGAAAAGCACCAGTCTGATAACAGCAGAAACGCTAAGTACGGACCTCGAATACCTGGGTGTAAAAGAGGGAATGACCTTGATCGTTCACTCAAGCCTCAGCTCGATAGGATGGGTATGCGGTGCCGAACAGGCTGTCATCCAGGCATTGCAGAAAGCTGTCGGGAACACGGGCACGATCGTGATGCCTGCCCAGTCACTTGGAAACAGTGACCCAAGCTTCTGGCAAAATCCTGCTGTTCCTGAGGAGTGGTGGGCAGGAATCAGGGCCAGCATGCCTGCTTATGATCCAAGGACAACCCCGACTAGGGGGATGGGAAGAATTGCCGAGCTTTTCCGCACATTTCCGGAAGCAAAACGGAGCGCACATCCGACCGTTTCGTTTTCAGCAGTCGGCCCGCTTGCAGAGGAGATCACGTGCACCCATTCTATCGATTATCCCTTCGGGGAAGATTCCCCCCTGGCGAAGCTGTACGAATACGGCTGCATGATCCTGCTTATCGGGGTGGGCTATGATAATAGCACAAGCATGCATTTGGGAGAGTACAGGGCAGGCGGTTTCCATACATATGAGCAAGGCTCAGCTATATATGAGGGAGGAAAGAGGATTTGGAAGACTTATACAGAAGTTGAAGTTGATTCCGACCGCTTTCCTCAAATTGGCCGCGCCTTTGAGAAAGAATTTTCAGTTAAAAAAGGGAAGCTTGGAAAAGCTGGATGCCTGCTGATGAATCAGAGGGAAATTGTTGACTTTACGGCACAATGGCTGCGTAAAGAAAAGGAGGCCATGAAAAATGAATCTAAAGCTTGATCATATCGTCCATTTTATTGACAGGCATCCGAGCGATGCGGTGGAAAAGCTGAAACAAGAAGGAATACAAGCCTTTATGGGAGGCAGGCATCCTCTCTGGGGAACTTATAACAGCGTCGTTTACTTCGATTCATCTTATGTTGAATTTTTAGCGGTAGAGGATGTGCCTATTGCTGCTTCTTCTGATAACCCTTTGATTCAACAGCTTGCGAAAGGGGTAAAACGAGGGGAAAGAATTGGGCAGCTATGCTTCAGGACTAATAATATCGGCAAACTGCAGGATCAATTGAAACATAACGGATTCAATACTTATATTCATGAAGGAAGGAGAACAAGGAATGACGGCAAGCTTATTCAATGGAAAATGCTGTTTGCAGAAGGAGATGAATTCCTTCCTTATCCATTTTTTATTCAGTGGGAACAAGATGATGAAGAACGTTTCAGGGATTTAAGGGAGGCCGGCCTACTGTTGCCCAGCCAGGAGATATATGCTGTGAAATCGATTAAAATTCTCACAGCGAATAAGGAAAGGACTTCAAAAAATTGGGCGAGGCTTTTTGAAGGGACTCCTGAAGTTCAGCGGACGGCTGATGAGGAACAGGTAATTTTACGTGCAGGAGACTGCCAGCTGGAGTTTGCTGAGCCATACAGCGATCTGACTAAAAGCATTTTCGCAGAATTTGGCGATACGATCTGGAAAGTAGGCTATAGCCGGCAATTGAAGGATGCAGAAATTAGTATCTTTGGAGGGATTTATCAATAACTGCAAAGGAGAGTGCTTATGCTGAAAAAGTATACACTATCGACCGGGATGCGGGATGAATTTATTGAAATAACTGAGATTGTCAGGGATTTTGCCGCTGAACAGGGAATAGAGGAAGGTGCAGTCCTTGTTTATTGCCCTCATACAACGGCTGGGCTGACAATCAATGAAAATGCCGATCCTGATGTGAAAACAGATATGGTCAACCGGCTGGATGAGACTTTTCCATGGAATCACCTGAAAGACCGTCATGAGGAAGGAAATACTGCCGCACATTTGAAAGCTTCAGCAATGGGAGCCTCCCAGCATATCATCGTGTCAGGCAGCCGCCTGCTGCTTGGTGTATGGCAGGGCATCTATTTTTGTGAGTTTGACGGACCGCGTGAAAGAACTTTTTACCTCAAATCTATCCGCGATGCTGCAAGCAGACTGTAAAAAAGGCGCTCAAGCGTCTTTTTTACAGTCTGGATTTATGATAAAATTCAGAAGATTTGAATACCTGCAGAAAGGGATGGAGCTATGCCATTTAAAGGGCCAGAAGCCTATGATGACAGCGTGTTTTTTAACAGTTATTTAACCAGGAGGAAGCGGGAAGACAGCCCCAATAATGCGATGGAGGAGCCCGCTTTTTCCGCTTTGCTCCGCAGCCCTGCAGGAAAAGAGATTCTCGAACTTGGCTGCGGGGATGGTGTATATGCGTCCGCACTGCTCGAGGCAGGCTGTTCTTCTTATACAGGCATCGAAGGGTCGCAGAAAATGGCAGCCCTTGCTCAAGCAAAGCTGGAACATACCAGCGGGACAGTGATTCACAGCCGGATCGAAGATTATAAATGGACATCTGAAAAGTATGATCTCATCATATCCAGGCTGGTCCTTCATTACATAGAAGACCTTAACGCGGTTTTGTCTCATACCCGCACGAGCCTGAAGCCTGGAGGAAGGCTGGTCATCAGCCTTCAGCATCCGCTGCTGACAGCTTCTTTCAAAAGCATGGCCACTGATGGAAAAAGGGAGGATTGGATCGTCGACGATTACTTTAAGACCGGCAGACGGGAAGAGCCGTGGATAGGCAATTTAGTTGTAAAATACCACAGGACCATTGAGGAATATTATACCATCCTTCAGCAGGCGGACCTCGTGGTGGAGTCTCTTAAAGAAGCGGTTCCGGAGGAAAGGTTTTTTAGAGATAAATCGGAGTATGAACGGAGGAGAAGAATTCCTTTATTCCTGCTGTTTTCATGCAGGAAATAAAGCTACAGCTATCTTTTAGGTGGTCCTGCTTTCAAAGCAGGGCCGTTTTGTTCTTTAATAATTGAATATTCTGTAAAATATGTTACCATATTCGTAAGCCTTTTCATTAAGAATTTGAGGAGTGGGATTTTATGCAGGGATTGCTGAATACGACGGTCGGAAAATTATTGGAAGAAAGAGCACGGCTTTACCCGGGGCATGAAGCCGTCGTATATCATACAAAGGGTCTGCGGATGACATACCTGGAATTTGACCAATATTGCCGGAAGACAGCAAAAGGCTTGATGAAGCTTGGCATTGAAAAAGGGGAGCATCTCGCCGTATGGGCAGCCAACACTCCCGAATGGCTTGCCTGCCAATTCGCCACAGGAAAAATGGGCGCAGTCCTGGTCACCGTCAATACGAATTACCAGGCGGCAGAGCTGGAATATCTGCTCAAGCAGTCCGATTCTTCCACTTTAATTCTACAGGAAAATTACCGGGGATCTTCTTACATAGACATGCTGTATGAAATTGTTCCAGAACTGAAGGACTCTGAACCGGGACAGCTGAAGAGCAAAAAGCTTCCCTTTCTAAAAAATATCATTGTCATGAGTGAAAACAGGCAACCCGGGACGTACTGCTGGGAAGATATTATAAAGCTTTCCGAAGAGGTTGAAGATAGAGAGCTGGATGACAGAATGGAATCCCTGGAGCCGGATGATGTAATAAACATGCAATATACATCAGGAACGACGGGCTTTCCTAAAGGCGTGATGCTGACTCATTCCAATATTATCAATAATGCCAGCAATATTGCAGGCTGTATGAAACTGGGCAGGGAGGACCGGCTATGCATCCCTGTCCCTTTTTTCCACTGCTTCGGATGTGTGCTTGGCACCCTGGCGTGCGTTTCTGTCGGTGCTACTATGCTTCCTGTCCAGGAATTTAGTTCAAAAGAGGTGCTTCTGACCGTCCAGAACGAAAAATGCACCGGGCTTCACGGGGTTCCGACGATGTTTATTGCAGAACTTAACGACCCCTCCTTTGGCGAATATGACCTCTCCTCACTGAGGACAGGAATCATGGCTGGCTCGAACTGCCCGATAGAAGTGATGAAGGCAGTCATTGAAAACGGTCAGACGGAATCTTCTCCGGTCATCACCCAGACAAGGACCGATGACCCGATTGAACTGCGTGTGAAATCAGTAGGTAAGGCGCTGCCTAATGTAGAAGTAAAGATCGTCACCCCTGGGACTTCAGACGAAGTTCCAAGAGGAACCCAGGGCGAACTATGCACAAGGGGCTACCATGTTATGAAAGGATATTATAAAAATCCTGACGCGACTAAAGAAGCGGTTGACAGTGACGGCTGGCTCCATACAGGTGACCTTGCCGTGATGGATAAGAACGGCTATTGCAGCATTACCGGACGCCTGAAGGATATGGTGATCAGGGGAGGCGAGAATATATATCCCCGTGAAATTGAAGAATTCCTGTATGCACATCCTAAAGTGCTGGACGTGCAGGTGACTGGAGTCCCTGATCCGGTTTTCGGAGAAGAGCTGATGGCATGGGTTATCCTGAAGGAAGGGGAAGCTGTGGAGAAAGAAGAGCTCAGGGCATTTTGCCGGGGGAAAATATCGAGGCACAAAATTCCCCGCTATATAGAATTTGTGAAAGAATATCCAATGACAGCCTCCGGAAAAATCCAGAAATTCAAATTAAGGGAACAGGCGAAGGAAATTGCTGAAAAAGAACAGGAAGTCCTTTCCCGCCATAAATAAGATACTCCCTTTTTCATTCAAAAGACTGAAACCCATTCCGCCTTCCCGCCAATGCTGCAGCAAGTTATATTGTTTATAATGAGCATATCATATAGCGGGAGGCGCAGCAGAATGTATGAAGAAACTTATGTATTTGAGAAGCTCAGCCAATTCAGGGAAAAAGAGCTGGCAGTGATAACCCACAGAGAAAAGGAAAAACCGGATAAATATCCTTTTTACTGCCAATATCCTTTATTTAAGAATAGGGCGGCCTGCCAATGAAGCCAGCTCAATCTCCAGTCGCGTAAAGCAGGGGCTTCGAATAGCCCCTGCTTTTGATTTTTTGTATAATAGCCATAAAGCGGAACATCTCGGAATTGAGCAGGTATCAATCATTATTTTGGAGGTTTAACATTGTCTTACGTGAAGCTGTTTGTTTACGGAACTTTAAGAAAGCATGAAGAAAATCATTATTTGCTGGAGACCAGCCGCTGCCTGGCAGAGCAGGCATGGGTATACGGTGAACTATATGATACAGGGCTGGGCTATCCTTCCATGATGTCCTCAGCCGATCAGAAAGTATACGGCGAATTATATGAGGTGCATTCGGACCAATTCAAGGACCTGGATGAATTAGAGGATTATATCCCGGGCCGCAAGGATAACCTCTATGACAGGGTGGAACAGGATATTCATACCGATATTGGCACCTCCAGCGGTTTTGTATATATATCCAACAGGGACGATCTTTTAGTAAAACCGATACTCCATGGCGACTGGAAGCTTTACAGGTTATTGGAGGACCCTCCAGCCAGGGTTTTGTATTTTGCCTATGGTTCCTGCATGGACGATGAACGATTCCGGCTCGCAAAGGTGGATCATTATTTTCAGAAAGTCATTGGCACCGGCCTTTTGGAAGGCTACTCAATGAAATATCTCCTGGAGAGGCCGGATGGGGGCAGAGGAGATATCATTGAGGATGGCGGAATCACAGAAGGTATTCTCTATGAACTGCCTTTCGATGCAGTCGAATACCTGTTTATACGGGAAGGCTTCCATGGAGGCTTGTACAGGCCTGTTTTCCTTCATATCGAATCAGGAGGCAGGCTGCATAAAAACGTCCTTTCTTTTCATGTGTACAATAAACGCGAGGAGCTGGCACCACCTGCCCATTATGCAGATGAAATTCTTCGCGGCGCGAGAGGAAGGCTGAGCAAAGAATATTTCAAGAAGCTTGAAGAAAATATCTCTGCGCTTCATTCCAAAATCCCCTTAGCAGACCAAACGGAATAAAAAATTCTGCCAGAGCCCATCCTGAGGTTTAATACTGGCCCTCCAGGTGGTAAATAACCTTTGCCATCATCTCAGAAAGAGGGTCAGCATATGAATATGATAATGGATAATGGCTTGCTGATTGAAGTAATCTATAAGAAAAAACTTTATCAATACTTAGAATTCATCCGGTTGGATAATATTTGCCAAAAAACATATATAACATGCAAGAATATTGTAACAGGTGAAATGTACACGTTTGATGAAGAATATATTGATAATATCATCACTAATATCCAGCCAAAACCTGATGGAGAGGAAAATCCAGTTGCTATATAGGCTCCCGATTCTTTATACTAAGAAGTGAAAAAGCTGAAGGAGTGGCAAAAGATGATCCATTTAGACTGGCATGAACGGCCAACATTAAAAACAGTAAAATGCATCCATACGAATGCAGCCAAGTATATAGTGAACAGGGCGCTTACTGAAGGTAAAGAGTATGAAGTTAAAAATGAGACAGAAGAATTTTATTTTGTCGCAGACAATTCCGGAAAAGTGAGCGGTTTTTATAAAGATTACTTTCAGGAAGCTTAAGAAGAGAGCTCCAGGCAATGTGCCTGGGGCTTTTAATTTTTTTTCGAAAAAAAGGATTTTTCTCACTTATTGTCGAATACATATTCTCTTAGCAGAACAGGAGGAGAATTCTATGGCATTATGGATAGAACCGCCCATCCTTGAAGGAAAGTCCGTCAGGCTTAGCCCTATGCGTGAAGATCAAAGCATAAGGCTGTGGGAGGCTGCTGCTTATAAGGAGATTTGGGAATACACGGCAACAAAAATCTTTAGTCTTGAAGAAATGAAGACAGATATCCGGAAAGCCGCGTTCTTGGAGAAGGAAGGGAAACAACTGGCTTTTTCGGTGGCCCTGAAGAAATCCGGCAGGCTTGTTGGCAGCACCAGGTATCTGGACGTCCTGCCGGAAAATAAAACGCTTGAAATTGGCTCTACATGGTATTCGCCAGAGGTCTGGCGGACATCTGTGAATACGGAATGCAAATTTCTCCTTCTAAGGCAGGCTTTTGAACAATGGGATATGAACAGGGTCCAGCTAAAAACGGACAGCAGGAATGTCAGATCCCAGAAGGCAATTGAAAGGCTCGGTGCAGTTAAAGAGGGCATCCTTCGGAAAGACAGGATCATAGCAGATGGATACGCCAGGAATACGGTATATTACAGCATTTTAAAAGAAGAATGGCCGGAAGTAAAAGAAATGCTCATACAGAAATTAGGCTATATCTGTCCTATTTAGAATCTGGAAATGTTTTTTCTGCAAGCATCATAAGCTCCTGGTATAGCTGATCAACCGGCTTTCCGGCAATGATTGCTTCCTGATAGGATTTTACGTGCTTATAAAACTCTGCATCCTCTGTTATATAAACAGTTCTTGCAGAGTTTTCTGCCTGTATTGCCTGTTTGATTTCCTGCCTGGAGTTTCCGGCAAGGCGGTAACCAGTATCTGGATTTACCGCAACAAATGTGCGGTTATTCGTTTTAATCACGACAGCATCATTCATTATGTCCATACTGCTGATTCTTTTAGAAGCATCTTCATCCAGGATCAGCCTGGGTGCTTCATTTTTCCCGTCATAAGATGTCCTTGTAGGATCCGTCAGCTTTGTGTTTGTTTCACTGTCTTCCTTCGGCGTGCTGACGAGATTTTCAGTCTGTTTGCTTCCCATATCCCTGATTGCCGTATCATCATATGTATCTTTTTCATTTAAACCGCAGCCAGGCAGGACAGAGAGGGCTGCAAATCCGGTTAGAAATAGCCTTTTGCTGATCACAATCCCACATCCTTTCTATTCTTCATTATTTCAGAGTTCCAGTCCATTTATGCAATGCTGTGCTCCATCAATAAAAAAAGAAGCATGAGGGGGAATCCCTTCATGCTTCTTTCGTTATTATTTGGATACTCCTGCTTCTTTGGCTGCTGGAGCCGCCTGATAAAGCCTGCGTCCTATCAGTGTCTGCAGAATAAGGAATGTTCCTCCCACTGTCCAGTATAAAGGCAGGGCTGCTGGAGCGCTGAAAGAGAAGACGACAATCATGATCGGCGAGAGCAGTCCCATGAATTTCATCTGGTTCTGCTGCTGGACCGGCATATTGGCCTGAGTCACTTTAAACTGCAGATAATAGACGATACCTGCAGCAGCTGTGATGAGCAGATCAGGCTGTCCAAGATTGAACCAAAGAAAAGAATGCGTAGCTATTTCATGAGAACTCCTGATGGCATAGTAAAAGCCCATAAGAATCGGCATTTGAATCAGGATTGGCAGACAGCCCACATTGAGCGGGTTGACTCCATGCTTGCGGTAAAGGGCAAACATTTCCTGCTGCAGTTTTTGCTGTTCTTTTGGATCTTTCGTCTTTTTCAATTGAGTCTGGATCTTGTCCATTTCCGGTTTCAGCACATCCATCTTGACTTTCATATCCTGCTGCCTTTTGTACTGCTTAAGCATAAGCGGCATAAGGGCCAGGCGGATGATCAGTGTAATAAGGATGATGGAAAGGCCGAAGTTGCCGTTGAATAATTCAGCAACCATATGGATGGCACCTGCAAACGGCTGAACAAGATAGGTATTGAAAAAGCCCTCACTCTGCTGGCCCGGCTGTGCCGCCTGGCAAGCGGAAAGTAAGATAGCTGTTAATGACAGAACAAGAAATGCAGCAAGATTTTTTTTTGGTTTCAATTGAATTCCTCCATTAATTTAAATTTTATAAAATAAATTTAAGTGTAATGGAGGAGTCTGCATCCTCGGAATCGCTGCCCGATCCTTCTTTGGCGCGTATATATTTGGCAATCCAGCGGAGAAGGGGGCTAAAAAGCCTGCCGCACGCTTCATAAAGCTTAAGGCCGTTGGAAGCAGTGCACAGCTCAGCTGGTCTGCATGTAGATTCTCTAAAAGAATATTCAATATTCCAAGCCCAGAAAAACTTTACTGTAAGTCCGAGCATGAAGCTCGCATACAATGTATATTCTGCTGGAATATTCGTAAAATCCATTAACAGATCAAACATTCATTCACCCCATAAATTAGTAGGCCAATACCTTTATTATAAGGCATTTCCGCATTGAAGGCAATTTTGCCCGGCGTAAGCACACTTGATGCCAGCCATGCTCCATATTCTTTTTACAGGAAAGAATGAATAAGATAAGTTATAGCTTTCAAAGATTGGAAAAGAGAGGAGGACAAGGGTGGCATTTAAAAGTAGATATATCTTTCTTCTGAAAATTGCGCTGCCAGTATTATTTCTCATCATTTTAGGATATGAAGCAAAAGGCATGCTCGCAAAATTGGACTGGGATGCTTCTGCCGCATTGGCCCGCAGCCTTTCGCTTCTGGATTTGCTCTATATTTTTGCTCTTGGGATAGCCGCCCTTTCTCCTATGTACTTTTATGATGTGGTACTGCTTCAGCTGTTTTCTGTGCATATACCGAAAACGAAATTATTTTTTTATTCACTATCAGCAAACGCTTATTCCAATATCGTCGGGCTCGGCGGAATAGCAGGCGCCACCCTCAGGACGTATTTCTATAAAAAATATTTGCCGAAGGACAGTCCGCTGGTCCGGACGGCTGCCAAGCTCTCTTTCTTCTTTTTAACCGGTCTTTCTTTTTTTGCTCTTGCTGTTATAGCAGAATCTGCTGGACAGCTGGATGGCTGGGAGGGGGTGCCGCTGTGGGCGATTGCTTTTTATAACCCGCTTTTTTTAGCCATTTATTGGCGGCGGCAGCCTTTTTGGGACATTCCGGGAAATAGAAGGGGCTTTGTGTCAGAGCTGATTGCCATTTCAATTTTTGAATGGCTGTTCATTGTACTTTGCATATGGGGCATTTCCCATACAATCGGTGTGAATATATCCTTTTTTCAGCTGTTCCCGATCGTAATCATAGCGCTGTGTACGGGAATTATCAGCATGATTCCGGGCGGAGCAGGATCTTTTGATCTGATCTTCCTCTTAATGATGCAGAGGGAGGGGGTTGCAAGTGAAGCTGCCATGCTCATCCTGTTTTTGTACAGGCTCAGCTATTATCTGTTCCCGGTCCTTCTGGGAACACCGTTTATTGTAAAAAAAATCATCAGAAAATAATAAGGCTGCCCATAAAATGGACAGCCCCAGTTTGTCAGCACATTAAGCAGACTCTTTTACTGCGGCTCCTGAAGTGAAAAGAAGCCTGGCGCTCACAAGCCTGCGTCTTACAATGATACCGGCCCATGCAGCCAGTGCTGCTTTAATGACCCCTACAGCAAGGAAAGGAGTAAAACCTCCCGCAAGTGCAGCACCCCAGCCAAGGCCTGCCGCAATCTTAAGCCAGGCAGTTCCAAAAATCAGGGTAATGAACATCCCGATTATGTTGGCCACTAATGCATGCTTTAAGGTGAAACCCATTTTCTCAATATACAGGCCGGTTATAAAAGCAGCAGGAATAAAGCCGACAAGATAGCCGCCAGTCGGACCGGCCAGCTTTGAAATGCCTCCTGAAAATTCAGCAAAAACAGGAACACCGGCAGCGCCGATAATCAGATATAGAATAACCGATAAAGTTCCATAACGGGATCCAAGGATGGTAGCTGCCAGTCCTATGGCAAGCGTCTGGCCAGTGATGGGCACGAGGGGGAGGGGAACAGTAATCTGTGCCAGCACTCCGATGATTGCTGCAAATAATGCCGTCACAATCATTGATCTGAGTTTTAGTTGGTCTTTAGTCATGAAGATTCTCCTTTTCTGTAAACTATAATCGTATGTATGTTAACAATTAAAATGTAAACCTTTCAGAATTTAATGTCAACTATAAATTCCAATGAGTTTACATACAGTTAAAGCCTGGCTGCAGGGAGCCAGGCTGTTTGTACTACCGCCAAATATACTCAAGCATAGATCCTTTAAATAGATTCGTATCGATATTACAGGCTTCAGCATCAAGCCCATACTGCCAGCCCAATACATTTGACCCTTCCGGAGCTTCAGGGGCGTAAGAAGGAGCCGAGTTTTCAGCGGTGATGCCCGTCTGCGGATAAGCAGTCCAAACAATGGTGTTCTTCTTCAGCTCACCGCTGTTGGCTGCTGCATTATTATAAGCGGCAGATAGCATGCTGCCGCTGGAAAAAACGCCATAGATCCCTGCCTTGTATGGAGATTCAGTCATGGCGCTGTAATAGCCTCTGATAAAATCAGAGTCAACCGGATAGTTGGGCTCTATATCCGCAAAAATGGCGGCCCCCTCCGGAACACCGAGCTCACTGGCAAGCTTAATCCCCAATTCACCTATTTCTTTTCCATTTTCAATGCCTGTTGCATCTGTAAATTGGTTATTAATCAGCAGAATGCCGGCATTACTGGATTGCAGATAGGCTGCTTCCTCTGTTGTCAGTCCCTTTGAAACTCCTTCTTTCGTTCCCAGATACCTCCCCCAGACTCTGGGATTCCCAAAGTTTTCCCTAACACAGGAAAATAGCTCTTCGGTTGTCATGCTGGCTGAATCGACTCCCCATACCACTGTCTCCGGGTCGGTTCGGCTGCCGCTGCCGTCTTCCTTTGAAGCACTTGAGTGGAAAACAATAAACGGAATGGCTGCTATCAGAAGGACTGGGACCAGTACAGCAAAGAACTGTTTCCAATTAATCATCTGTTCACACCCCTTTTCATCGCATCAGTACATAATATTCTCCGGGGAGGAAGGTGATTGGGCTGCTCAGGGCTTTAGAAGAGTAAATTTGAGGGAGTTGGGGTATCATCGTAGAAGATGCAGTGTTTTGGTGTGTTACTGGATGATTCCTTCCATGTATTGGATTATAATAGATTTAATCTTAAAATGAGGGAGGAATTCTATATGAAAAAAGCATTAATCAATATTGATTACACCTATGATTTTGTAATCGGAGCCCTGCCGTGCGGCAAGCCTGCCCAGGAAATCGAAGAATACATAACAAACCTGACTGAGACTTTCATTAAAGAAGGGCATTTTACCGTTTTTGCCATTGATCTGCACAAAGAAAATGACCCTTTTCATCCTGAGACAGAGCTTTATCCGCCCCATAATATAGAAGGTACTAAAGGGCGGGATTTATATGGAAGCCTGAAAAACGTGTTTACAGAGCACCAGAGTAAGGAAAATGTCCATTGGATGGATAAAACGCGCTATAGCGCCTTTGCAGGCACTGATCTTGAACTTAAGCTGCGGGAGCGGGGGATTGAAGAACTTCACCTGGCAGGGGTCTGTACCGATATCTGTGTTCTTCATACAGCTGTGGATGCTTATAATAAAGGCTTTAAAATCATCGTGCATGAGAAGGCGGTCGCAAGCTTCAACCAGGCAGGACACAGCTGGGCCCTGGAACATTTCAAAGGCAGCTTGAATGCTTCGGTAAAACAGTAATCTTTGGAGGTAGGACATGACAGGAAAGTACTTGGACGACAGTATGACTCTTCATACTGACTTATATCAAATCAATATGGCTGAAACATACTGGGAAGATGGTGTTCATAACCGGAAAGCGGTGTTCGAGCTGTTTTTCCGAAAACTTCCCTTTGGAAACGGATATGGCATTTTTGCCGGCCTTGAACGGGTGATCAGCTATCTGGAAGGTTTCCGTTTCACAGAAACAGATATTTCTTATTTAAGGGATGAGCTTCATTATAAAGATGACTTCCTTGAGTATCTGGCAGACTTGAGATTCACCGGATCTGTCCGGTCTATGGCTGAAGGAGAGCTTGTTTTCGGCAACGAGCCGATCATGAGGATAGAAGCCCCGCTTGCCCAGGCGCAATTGATTGAAACGGCGCTGTTGAACATTGTAAATTACCAGACCCTTATTGCAACCAAGGCTTCCCGCATCAAGCAGGTGGTCGGCGAGGAAACGGCAATGGAATTCGGAACGAGAAGAGCACAGGAAATGGATGCTGCAATATGGGGAACACGAGCGGCGTACATAGGGGGATTCAATGCGACATCCAATGTGCGCGCCGGCAAGCTTTTCGGGATCCCGGTTTCCGGCACGCATGCCCACGCACTTGTACAGGCCTACCGGGATGAGTATACTGCTTTCCATAAGTATGCACGCAGGCACAAAGACTGTGTGTTCCTGGTAGATACTTACGATACCCTGAAATCCGGAGTGCCGAACGCCATTAAGGTAGCGAAGGAACTTGGCGATAAAATCAACTTTATAGGAATACGTCTTGACAGCGGCGACCTTGCTTATCTTTCAAAGGAAGCCAGAAGGATGCTGGATGAAGCTGGATTCCCGGATGCCAGGATAGTGGCCTCCAATGACCTCGATGAATACACGATCATGAACCTGAAAGCCCAGGGCGCAAAAATAGATACCTGGGGCATCGGGACAAAGCTGATTACAGCATATGAGCAGCCTGCCCTCGGTGCTGTCTATAAGCTGGTGTCAATCGAGGATGAAGAAGGTGCCATGAAAGACACGATCAAAATCAGCGGCAATCCTGAAAAGGTTACGACCCCAGGCATCAAAAAAGTTTACAGGATCATCAATACGGCTAATCAGAAATCAGAGGGCGACTATATTGCCATGGAGGATGAACGGCCGGAGGATGAAGACAGGCTCAAAATGTTCCACCCGGTCCATACTTTTATCAGCAAATTCATTACAAGCTTCAAGGCGCAGGAGCTGCACCATGATATTTTCCGTGATGGGAAGCTCGTATATGAAACCCCTGAACTCAACAAAATCCAAGCTTTTGCGAAGAGCAATCTCCATGTGCTTTGGGACGAATACAAACGTTCCCTCAATCCAGAGGAGTATCCAGTCGATTTGAGCACTAAGTGCTGGGAAAATAAAATGCGCAATATTGAGCAAGTAAGAGAAAAAGTAAAACGGAACCAATAGAGGAGGAGAAACAGTATGAATCTGCAAAGAAAAATTATGGAAGAATTGAATATAAAGCCTGAAATCAATCCTTCCGAAGAAATCAGAAATAGAGTCCAGTTCTTAAAGGATTATCTGGCTGTCTCCAAGGCAAAAGGATATGTACTCGGCATCAGCGGCGGACAGGATTCGACACTTGCAGGCAGGCTGGCCCAGATGGCAGTAGAGGAATTGAGAAGTGAAGGCCATGAGGCACGCTTTATAGCCGTACGCCTTCCATATGGAGTGCAGCAGGATGAGGAAGATGCCCAGCTGGCATTATCCTTCATTAAAGCCGACACTGAATACGTGTTCAATGTGAAAAATGCTGTAGACGCTGTTAAGGAAGAATTTGACACCGTTACAAAAGGGGAGCCTTTATCTGATTATCATAAAGGAAATGTGAAAGCCAGGATGCGCATGATTGCACAATACGCTATCGGCGGTCAGGAAGGCCTGCTGGTTATCGGCACAGATCACGCAGCAGAAGCGGTTACCGGCTTCTTTACGAAATATGGAGACGGCGGTGCAGACGTACTACCGCTCACAGGACTCACGAAACGCCAGGGTAAGGCACTCCTGAGGGAAATGGGTGCAGCAGAACGCCTCTACCTCAAGACTCCGACAGCCGACCTTCTTGATAATAAGCCGGGGCAGGCAGATGAGACTGAGCTGGGGATCAGCTATGATGAACTGGATGATTACCTGGAAGGCAAAGAAGTATCGGCGGAATCTGCCGAAAAAATTGAAAAAAGATATCTGTTCAGTGAACACAAAAGGCAGCTGCCTGCTTCCATGTTTGACAGCTGGTGGAAAAAATAAAAAACGGACCGATGGCAAAAAAGCCGCAGCCAGTTAAAAAAAACTGCCTTTAGTCCTTATAGAATGAAAAGCCGTCCATTCAGATGGACGGCTTCTTATTACTCTGTCAGCCTGGATTTGAGTTCTGCCACAAATGCCTGCGGATCATCGGCATCCAGCACAATCCTGTCAGCCTGCCGGATAATTCCAAAGGGCATCAGTACTTTTCCCGGCTCTTTGAGCATAATTTCAATCTGCGGCTTTTCCTGCATAAAGTCAATGGCTCTTGCATCATAGAGGTTTTGCTGTTCTTTCCTTGTAAACTTCTCGGGACCTTCGTAGTAAGATATGCTTTTAATATTGCAAAGCTCTACTTCCATGCTTTGAGAAAATCCCGTTTGCAGCAAGATGAATTCTTGTGTCAGGAGATAAGGCGTCAGCCTCATCGCATGCAGCTCTGCGATGAGATATAAAACTGCATATACATTCAAAAGAAGTAGGATATAAGAAACCGCCGCATTCCACTGATGAAGCAGGAAGTGCAGTCCAACCGATTCCAGGACTGTCGCATGAATCAGCATAATATAAACCGCCGAAGAGCTTTTCTTCTTATGATAGGTGAATATTGGACCTGTGTCTGTACGGGGTTTTCTTTTCCAGGAGAATAAGGAATATTGAAACAGGGCGAGTTCAGACAATAAAAGCCTGAGCGCAGCTGTATCAGAAAAATATTTCTTTGCTGTTTTTTCCAGATTATATTTCAGAAAAGAATTGTGGCGGTTTTGCTCTTTAAGGTCTTTATAAAAATGCGATAATTTTTCTTTACTTCCCAGCAATGCTGCTGACAGGATAAAGATTTCCCCTAAAACAAGCATGTACTTCAGCATATTGGATGATTGCAGCTGTCCGTCCGGGATGATCAAATGCGAGAGGCCATAAGCTGCAAGAAGGACGGGGCTCAAGTACAGAATAGAATGTTTTTTTCTTAAAAGGAAAAAATATACCAAACCTGGAAGCACAATGAACAAATCCACCATTGTGCCCCAATAAACACCCTGGGGGACAGGAGCAAAAAGTGATGTCCGATAAAGCAGGCAGTTTGCTGCGATAACCAAGCCTGCAAGTACTGCAAAGATCCCTTTATCATACCGTTTTATAGTCATCAACATATATCTCACCTCATTTCCAGTATATAGAAAATCCACAAAGGTAAAAAGAGGCTTAGAGATTGCTTCTGTGAAATTTTTATGAATCATTAACTTTCCTTCCAAGTTTCATCAACCCGGGCAAATCTAGCATAAAAGTGCAAGAATTACCGCTGGCTCTGAGTCTATCTATCTGGTTAAATAGCAGTATGAAAACATTACTGAAATATTCTATCATCTTGCTGCTTTCTGTCACCTTTGTCTTTGGATCACGCCTAACAGCTGACGCGTCAACCGTGCATACTGTACAAAAAGGGGATACAATGTGGAAAATAGCCCAGCAGTACCAGGCGGGCATCACAGAAATCATCAATCTGAATTCCCACATTACCAACCCGAATTTCATTTATCCGGGCCAGAGGATCACTATTCCTTCAGCAGCAGCCGAACAATCTGCAGAAGAACAGGTAGTCCAGCTGGTCAACAAAGAAAGGGCGAAATACGGCCTTGAGCCCCTTAAGTCCAACTGGGAGCTTTCAAGGACTGCAAGGTACAAATCACAGGATATGATCAACAGAAACTACTTTGATCACAACTCTCCGACCTATGGTACGCCATTTGATATGATGAAGAGCTTTGGAATCTCCTACAGGACTGCAGGAGAAAATATCGCTGCCGGCCAAACCACACCACAGGCAGTCGTCACCGCCTGGATGAACAGTGAAGGCCACCGCAAAAACATCCTAAGCAGCAGCTTCACTGAAATAGGCGTCGGCTACGCCAAAGGAGGCAGCTACGGGCATTACTGGACACAGATGTTCATTGGAAGATAGGAAGGCACAGCCCGCTGTTATAAGCGACAGAATTAAGGGCCAAACCTCATCACCATTCTGTGCCGGGCAGTATCCATGCTATGCGGCCCTCAGTTAAGCTCAGGGCTATACTGAAGAGCAAATTGTATCTCAGACTCAGAAAAGTGGTTCCAGCCTGATGCGCTGGAACCTTTTTTTATTCAAATGAGGGGGAAACAGAACAGAGTTTATACATTGAGGTGAAATTTACTTGTGTTGTGTATGGCGAGGGTCTTAGTCGAATGAACTAGAACCCTCTGATCTGTGAAATGCTTGCCAGAGGGGCTTAGTCGGCTGTACTAGTGCCCTCTGATTGAGATAATGCTTGCCAGAGGGTGTTAGTCGGCTTTACTAGTGCCCTCTGATTGGAGAAATGCTTGCCAGAGGGTCTTAGTCGGCTGTACTAGTGCCCTCTGATTGGAGAAATGCTTGCCAGAGGGTGTTAGTCGGCTTTACTAGTGCCCTCTGATTGGAGAAATGCTGGCCAGAGGGTCTTAGTCGGCTTTACTAGTGCCCTCTGATTGAGATAATGCTTGCCAGAGGGTCTTAGTCGGCTGTACTAGTGCCCTCTGATTGGAGAAAAGCTTGCCAGAGGGTGTTAGTCGGCTTTACTAGTGCCCTCTGATTGAGATAATGCTTGCCAGAGGGTCTTAGTCGGCTAAACTAGAACCCTCTGATTTGTGATATGCTGGCCAGAGGGTCTATTATAGAAACTCCGAAGTCCTCTAATCCGAAAAAAAGCTTCCCGGTGGGTCTCAAACACACTGCCAGAATCCAGTTAACCTAAAACCTGCCATTCTTCATTCTCCACTATTGTTCTCAGGAAACAGTCTTTATTCTATCTATCCGGTTTTTGGGAATTTTGCCTTCCCAGCCGAAAAAAGGCACCGGAAATCCAGAGCCTTCATCTTCTCAATCTCATCCACCTGCCAAACATAAGGGAGGAGGTTCCTTTCAATCCACCACGATATACCCAATCATCGGCCCATTGCTGTCTCTATCAGGATGGGTGAGGCAGACCAGCCGGTAAATGCCTTCTTTATCAATCTTAATAGGAACTGATGTTTCTCCGCCTTTTTTTACAATGCCTTTTATGTCTGTACCTTCAATGATGAACGGATGCTCCATGCCGTTGATTCCGGAAATTTTCAGAACGACTTCCTCGCCTTCTTTGATGAAAATTGTTCCAGGATCCCAGCGGTATGCTTCGAGTTCCTTGCCATCAGGCAGCGTCGCCTTGAACTCGCCTGTAACCATGTGTATTTCTCTAGGTGCCTTTGCTGCTTTTTCCTGGCTGAATACACTTAAGCTGTCCTTACCGAGAAGAAACCAGCCTGTTGCCGACACGACAGCTGCCAGCAGAACGAGTGCAAAAATAACGGTGCTTCTTTTTAAAACTAAGAATGGCATATAACAGATCCCCCTTTAAATTGACTTATATCAAAGATATGCCAGGAGGCAGGGGGAACTTGTCTCATTCCGCAAAATATTTTTAAATTTTGTTCCAGCTGGGTAAAAGGCATAAAATAGGAAAGTTTCACCACACTATTTTAGGACAATAATTTTGGCGAGGTGTAGTATGTACCGTTTATTTACACATAACGATCTTGATGGGATAGGCTGCGGAATTTTAGCGAAGCTGGCATACGGTGACAAGGCAGAGGTTTATTATAATTCAGTATCCGGATTGGATATTCAGATCAGCCGTCATTTGGACCGGATGAAAAAAAATGAAAAGAAACAGGACACACTGCTGATCACAGATTTATCTGTCAATGAAGAAAATGCTCAGCGGTTAAGCCAGCTGCAAAAGGACGGAGGCAAAGTGCAGCTTATCGATCATCATAAGTCAGCACTGCATCTGAACACCCGCAGCTGGGCGAGCGTGACCGTGGAATATGATGACGGACGGCTCGCTTCTGCAACATCCCTGTTCTTCGATTATCTGATGAAGGGAAACCTTATAACCCCAACAGAAGCGCTTAAAGAATTTGTAGAGCTCGTCAGGCAATATGATACATGGGAATGGGATCAGAATGGAAACTTGAAGGCCAAACAGCTGAATGATCTTTTTTTCCTCCTTTCCATTGAAGAATTTGAAGAAAAAATGCTGGACCGGCTGAAGGACAGCACGTCATTCGAGTTTGACGAATTTGAGAAAAAAATTCTCGAAATGGAAGAAAACAAAATAGAACGTTACATGAGAAAAAAGAAGCGCGAGATCATCCAGGCTTTTATAGGCGAGCATTGTGCGGGCATTGTCCATGCAGAATCTTACCATTCCGAGCTTGGCAATGAGCTTGGAAAGGAATTCCCTCACCTGGACTATATAGCACTACTCAGCATTGGAGGGAAAAGGATAAGCTACAGGACCATCCACGATCATATCGATGTATCAGAAATAGCAGGCCGGTTCGGGGGCGGAGGGCATGCCAAAGCATCAGGCAGCAGCATGAATGAAGAGGCTTTTTCACTTTTTGTGAGAGACGTTTTTTCTGAAGATCCGATTAAAGCTGATGCCTTTAAAAATGAGCACAATCATAAGGAATCAGAGACAGGCTCCCTTTATGAAAACAGGAAGGGAGACTATTGCCTGATATTCAAGACCAATCATGCCTGGAAAATTGATGTGAACGGGCGCACGGCCGGTGAAGAATATGAGAGCTATACCGCTGCAGAACATGATCTGAAAAGGAACCATTCCGCCTGGCTGGCAAGGGACGAAATCTTCATTGATTATTTAAAAGGTTATTTCCTTGAAGCAAAACTGAATTCAAATCGCTGATACCGCCATGACTAAATGGCGGTTTTTTCCTGTAAAAAACATGCATAACAGAATATAATGGATATAGCAGACATAAGGAGGGGGAGAATGGCAGGTTTCATTATATTTATCATCGTATTCGTATTCATCGCAGGGATGGCCGTTTCTATCATCAGTGGCAATAAAGGAAAAAAGCGGCCGCGGCTATATGCTGATGAATTGCCTGAAGGATTAGGCATTGAAAACGCTGCGGCAAAACCGCTTGCACAGCACTTGGAAAAAGCCCTTTCAGAAGGGTTTCAGTCCAATATAAAAAACCGGATGATGAAAGAGCATCCCTCCTGGTCGGAAAAGCATTTTGACTGGGTATTCTTTGAGCTTAAAAGATTTTTTATTTTGAGCAGCATCTTAAAATCAGTGCCCATGTTCAGTGGAAAAGTGGATGCAGTCTGGCATGAAATGCTGATGTTCACAAGAGACTATGAAGATTTCTCGAAAAAGTTCTACAGCAGCTTTTTGCACCACACCCCTAATATGGAGGTTGTACCAATACCAGGGGAAAGGGCATTTTTTGACTGGGTCTACCTTCAAGTCTTCTCACCTGCTAGAAACAGCCGCCTGATTTGGGGTGATTTTTTAAAAACCCCGATTGAGCAGGGGATTTTGAATGATTTCAGAACCCAATCTGAGGGGGAGCTTCTCGCAAAGTACTTCAGGGAAGGAGAAGCAGCAAGAGAAGTTCAGCTTCATCTGATCCGGAAGCTCAAAACGGACATCAGGGAAGCAGAGATGACTTTCAGCAAAAATGAAAAAAAGCCATTCACACGGATTTCTTCTTCACATGATATGAGCATGCTTCTTCCGGCAGCTGTATTTTTCTCGATGTATGAGCATGATGATTATTCATCACATATTGAAGAGGTTCTTCCTGTGGAAATGATGAAAAACGGGTTCGCGGGAGCAACCTCTTGTTCAGGATTTGCCTGCAGCTCTGATCATGACTCTGATTCAGGCAGCTGTTCAGGGGGGTCGAACTGTTCAAGCGGATCCAGCTGCTCGAGCTGCGGAGGAGGAGGCGGCTGCGGGGGAAGCTAGATCTTTGCCGCCCTGGATAAAAAGTGTGCCGGGGCTAAAATTGCAGCTCTTCTTAAAAATACAAAGAACACTGAATGAAGCCATCTCAAAGGATGGCTTTTCATTTTGACCAGCTGCACATGATGGAGATTGCACGAAGACCAAACTGTTATTTTTCATTTTTGTAACAATTCATAAATAAGCCCATTTGCCGCAAAATATTTTGGTACAATCAAAATTAGGGAACTTAGCACTATTAAAATTAGCAAATGGAGATTGACAATGAAGAAATTTTTAGCTGCTTTAACGATTTTTATGCTTACTGTACAAGCCGGACAGCCCGCCAAGGCAGACGAGGAAAAGGAACCTGCCATAGTGAGTGAGGCTGCGGTTTTGATGGATTCTCAATCCAAGGCTATTTTATACAGCAAAAATGGAACCAGCCGCATGTATCCAGCCAGCCTGACAAAGATTGCCACAGCTATTTATGCGATAAAAAAAGGCAACCTCGATGATATTGTAACAGTCAGCAGGAATGCTGTTGAAACAGAAGGAACAAAGGTTTATTTAGAAGAAGGCGAGAAGATAACACTCAGGCGCCTGATACAAGGGATGCTGATAAACTCGGGAAATGATGCTGCAGCGGCTATTGCCGAGCATATTGATGGAAGCATGGAAGAGTATGAAAAAAGCGTTAATATCTTCCTCGAAAAAGAAGTGCGTGTCCATAACACCCACCTTACAAACCCGCACGGATTGTTTGATGAAAGGCATTACACGACAGCTGAAGACCTTGCCCTCATCACCAGTTACGCGCTGAAAGATAATACCTTCAGAACGATTTACGGGACGAAAGAGCTCGCATGGGATGGGGAAACCTGGGATACAACGATCTTCACCCACCACAGGATGCTAAAAGGGGAGTTGCCCTACAGCGGGATAACCGGCGGAAAGACCGGGTTTGTGAACGAAAGCAAGCAGACACTGGCAACATCGGCAGAAAACGGAAAGATCCAGCTGACTGCCATTGTTTTGAAAGCAGATTTTAAGAGGGATATCTATAATGACACGAAGTTATTGTTTGATTACGGCTTCAGCCATTTTAAATCGTCTATGATCAGCAAAGACACTTCCTTTCAAAAAGGAAATCAGCTTTTTTATAGTGGAAAAGACCGCTTTGTCACTATTCCATTGAATCATTTTGAAAAGGTCGTCACAGAAGAAGGACTTTTCAAAATAGTTGATGGGAGCGGAAAACTGATCCAAATATTCCCCCTCGAACCAGAGACTGTAAAAGCCGCAGGTCCGGCTGAAGCATCTCAAGATGTGGAAAACGAAGAGGCGCCGATGAAGTCAGGGGTCTTTTATACGGTATTTGTGCTGCTGCTGGCTTCTCTTTACATTATGTCCAAGAAAATATACCGGAAAATTAAACAAAGGCACTGAATCAGCTGATTCAGTGCCTTTTTATAAAGAAAAAGACTAAAGAGTCTTCTTTAGTCTTCTGCGCCAATTACTGAAGCCTTGATTCTACCTGCTGGCAAACTTCATCCGCCGATAACCCGTTTGCCTCGATGACTGAAGATTGAGTGAATGTATCCTGCATCCCCATTACATTGGAGTCCAGTCCTGTCACTACACAGCAGGAGCAATTTTGGACATCCTCCTGTGTTTTCATGTCCACTACATCATAGCCTTTCGCGCGAAGTGCTTCTTGGATATTGGTAAGAGATTGTTCTACCGCAATACGTTTCGCCATAACTAACACCTCCTCTGAAAGTTATGATGCCTGAAAAAAGGACGTCTTATTCCTATGAATGAGATCAGGCTTGAGAGCTAAAATTAATTAACGGAGGTGTTAAGATGGCTAAACATAAAAAAGATCCTTCAAAAACCGGATTAAGCTCGCCTGATGTTGAAGGACAGGGGACGACCCGCAGCGAAACAGGCGGTTTCAAAGCTGATTCTGCAAGAAAAAAATCTAAAAAACAGGATGTCTGACATCCAAAGAGCAAAAGCGCAGGCATCCTGATCCTAAAGGAAACTGCTGATGGACTGAATCAAGAATGTAAGATCCGCAGAATTTACAATTTTTCACTTTCTCAACAATTGAAAAACCAGGAAAGCCAAAGCTTTCCTGGTTCATTTTTATTTATACATTTCCGCAACCTGTTTTTGCAGATCTGCGTTTTCCAGGTATTCGTCATAAGTCATCTGCTTATCAACAATGCCGTTCGGAGTAATTTCAATGATGCGATTGGCAATGGTCTCAATGAACTGGTGGTCATGAGATGCGAAGATCATGGACCCTTTGTAGCTTGTCAGGCCGTTATTCAAAGCAGTGATGGACTCAAGGTCTAAATGGTTTGTCGGCTCATCAAGAAGGAGAACGTTCGCACCGCTGAGCATCATCTTGGAAAGCATGCAGCGGACTTTTTCCCCACCGGAAAGCACACTTGCTTTTTTGAGCACTTCTTCCCCGGAGAACAGCATTCTGCCAAGGAATCCGCGCAGGAAGCTTTCACTCTCATCTTGCGGTGAGAATTGGCGCAGCCAGTCAACAAGGGTAAGATCGCTGTTTTCAAAATACTGTGAGTTATCCTTCGGGAAATATGCCTGGGAAGTCGTAATGCCCCATTTAAATGAACCGCTGTCAGGTTCCATTTCGCCGGTAAGTATTTTGAACAATGTCGTTTTCGCAATTTCGTCTGTACCGACAAGGGCGATCTTATCATCTTTATTCATGATAAAGCTGACATTATCGAGCACCTTGACACCGTCAATCGTCTTGCTGATAGCCTCGACCCTAAGGAGATCGTTTCCGATTTCTCGTTCAGGTGTGAATCCAACATAAGGGTACCGGCGCGATGATGGCCTGATATCATCAAGCGAGATTTTATCGAGCAATTTTTTCCGGGAAGTTGCCTGTTTGGATTTTGAAGCATTTGCGCTGAAACGGGCAATGAAGCTTTGCAGCTCTTTAATTTTTTCTTCTTTTTTCTTATTTGCATCAGATGCCATCCTGGAAGCCAGCTGGCTCGATTCATACCAGAAATCATAGTTCCCGACATAAACCTGGATTTTTCCGAAATCAAGATCGGCAATATGCGTACATACTTTATTGAGGAAATGCCTGTCATGGGAAACAACAATGACAGTGTTTTCGAAGTTGATCAGGAACTCCTCAAGCCAGCGGATCGCCTTGATATCCAAATGGTTCGTAGGCTCATCGAGCAGCAGGACATCGGGCTTGCCAAATAGGGCCTGTGCAAGCAGGACCTTCACTTTATCTGATCCTGTAAGATCTTCCATCTTCTTATTATGGAGCTCATCGCCAATGCCAAGGCCTTTAAGTAGGATGGCTGCTTCAGACTCAGCTTCCCAGCCGTTCAGTTCAGCAAATTCGCCTTCCAGTTCAGCTGCCTTCATGCCGTCTTCATCCGTGAAATCAGCTTTCATATAGATGGCGTCTTTATCCTGCATGACCTGGTACAAGCGGGCATGACCCATGATCACCGTTGTCAGGACTTCGTGCTCCTCGTATTCATAATGGTTCTGCTTTAATACGGCGAGGCGTTCGTCCGGGCCAAGGGATACATTTCCCGTCTGGGACTCGATTTCTCCAGAGAGGATTTTCAGGAATGTCGACTTCCCGGCACCATTGGCGCCGATAAGACCATAGCAGTTCCCGGGATTGAATTTAATATTAACATCTTCGAACAGCTTCCTATCGCCGTAACGAAGACCTACATTGCTGACAGTTATCATATAGGTTTGATTCCTCCAAAAAAAACAATATCGTAAGAATTATAACACTTCCAGCGTCCAAGAGCGAATCTTTCCGACAGGGGCAAAAGAAAGAAAATGGAGAAAAAAGAAGAAAGGCAAGAGGAAAAAGTTTCAGCTGAGAAGAAATGGGAATAGATAGAGTAATCAGCTGACTCAGAATGCTTTACAATTTTATAAATTAAAATTATCAAAAATTATTCACATTTAATTTGTCTATTGTCATAGTTTTTTCATATTTTTCATGTAAAATGAAAACATACAGGCAAAACAAAGGAGTTTTTTGACATGGCTAAAAAGCAGCTCGTCGATTTAGTTAACCGTTTGAAAAAATCCGGCATCAAAATAAGCTTTACTAAGCCAAAATCTGACTACCTGCTGCACATTAACCAGGCCGGAAAGATATCTTCCTCCACGAACTGAGACATCAGTGTTACAGGAGACAGGCACATATACAGCTGTCTCCTGTTGTGCAGCCTGATCGCATGAAAACCAACATCTTAAACATGCGAATGAATATACATACATAAGGCTGATCTGCTCACCGGCAGTCAGCCTTTTTCATACTAAAAAAAACCGGCCGGTAATTACAAGAGACCGCTGATTTTAAAGCGCCTTCATGATTTTCTCATATACTTCTTTTCTATTAAAACTTTCTCCCATAGGAAACTTTTTAATATATTTATTGTTTTGATCCAGGAGATAAACATAAGTGCTGTGAACATAAAAGCCATCACCGGGGTCCCGGTACTGAAACTGAAAGGCATTGGCCAGTTCCTTTATTTCCTGCTGGTCTTCTTTAAGGCTGTCTTGATTTCCGGTCAGGAATATCCAGCTGCCGTCTTTTTTTATATCGAACGTGTCCATATATTTACGCAGTACTTCTGGTGTGTCACGATAGGGATCAATGGTGACAGTCAGGAATTTAACTTTACTCCCAAAAACTTTTTCTTTTTCGAGGTCGCTTCTGAGCATATTCATTTTTAGCGTTGTGGTAGGACAGATATCAGGACAATGGGTATAAATAAATTCAACTAATGTTAAGCTTTGCCCGCTCTTGCTGAAATCATAATCTTCTTCATTTTCGGTAACAAGTGATATATCTTCCGGTATTGATGCTGAATGATCTCTGATTACAAAAAAACCAATTCCGGCGGCAATTCCGGCAAAGATGACGAAGCTGCTGATCCAATAAAGTTTCTTCATTTCGTTCCCTCCCATTTAAGCATAGGGAAGAGAAGGAAAAAATGAAATGGATATTATGTGAAATTTGATAAGCCATGCAAAAATTCCTCGAACAGTTTCGGCTGCGAAGAAGGGAGGAGAGCCCCAGCTGTTAACACGATGTAAGATTTGATAGTCTGCTTGCAGTATGCCAACGAAAAAAGGAGCCTGGCCAGGCTCCTCCAATGACGTGTGTATCAGTTCATCCCGATCCAGACGCTCTTTACTTCTGTATAGTTATTCAATGCATAAGATCCCATTTCCCTGCCCATGCCGGACTGCTTATAGCCGCCAAATGGGGAGGCTGCGTCAAATGCGTTATAGCAGTTGACCCATACCGTTCCTGCCCTGAGCTGACTGGCGATATAGTGGGCTTTGGAGACATCCTTTGTCCAGACGCCGGCAGCCAGGCCGTACTCGCTGTTGTTAGCCCTGGCAATCAGTTCATCCAGGTCTTCATAAGGCATTGCCGAGATGACAGGCCCGAAAATTTCTTCTTTGGCAATTGTCATTTCATCGCGTACATCGGCAAAGATAGTAGGGGAGACAAAGTAGCCTTCCTCATACGGCTTATTTCCTCCCACAAGCAGTTCAGCTCCTTCGCTGACTCCTTTTTCAATATATCCCAATACCCTGTTCTGCTGTTCCGTTGAAACGAGAGGCCCGATCTGCGTATCAGCATGAAGGCCTGCACCCTGTTTGATCTTCTTGGCATGATCAACCATGTCCGACACAACATTGTCAAACTGCTTTTTCTGGATAAATACACGCGATCCTGCACAGCAGACTTGGCCCTGATTGAACATGACACCATTTAACGCGCCAGGGATGGCTTTTGTCATGTCCGCATCAGGAAGGATAATATTCGGCGATTTCCCGCCAAGTTCCAGCGTGACACGCTTCAGCGTCTTAGAAGCCCTCTGCATGATCATTTTTCCGACCTCTGTAGAACCGGTGAATGCTATCTTATCGACCAGAGGGTGATCGACCAGCGGCTGGCCGGCTGTTTCACCAAAGCCAGGGACGATATTTACGACTCCTTCCGGAAAGCCTGCTTCCTGGATCAGTTCGGCCAGGTACAGGGCGGAGAGGGGAGTCTGCTCTGCCGGCTTGAGGACAACCGTACATCCTGTTGCGAGTGCGGCCCCAAGTTTCCACATGGCCATGAGGAGAGGGAAGTTCCAAGGGATGATCTGGCCGACCACTCCTACAGCCTCGTGGCGTGTATAGTTAAAGAAAGGACCGTTTACCGGAATTGTCTGTCCGACAATTTTTGTCGTCCAGCCCGCATAATAGCGCATGTGCTCAACAGCAAGCGGGATATCAGCTGCAGAAGTTTCCCTTATAGGCTTTCCATTGTCAAGGGTTTCAAGCTGGGCCAGCTCTTCCTTGTTTTCTTCCATAAGATCTGCGAGTTTATACATAAGCCTGCTTCTTTTGGCACTGCCCATCTTGGACCATTTTCCTTCATCAAATGCCTTTCTTGCAGCGAGCACGGCTCTATCAATATCTTCTGGACCTGCTTCATACAGGGTCGCCAGCACTTCACCTGTGGCAGGGTTATAGCTTTCAAATGTTTTCTGAGAGGCGCTTTCCACGAATTCTCCATTAATGAAAAGCTTTTTCTTTCCGGCCAGGAACTTTTCTACTTTTTCCTTCAAATTAATTGTTAATTGGGTCATTGTAAATCCTCCCTGAAATTAATTTATGTAGCCTAAAGCATATCTTGATAGCGCTTCCATAAACTATGTTAGCATTTACGCAATCTATTATTCAAATAAAAAGAGAACAAATTTTCAGAAAGTTTTCGACATTATTCTTTAAGATGGGGGATAATGTTCTTTTTACCGCCACAGGGCGAACTAGGGAGCCTCTATATAGGGCTGGACAGCCGGGACCAGTATATTGTGGAAATCAAGGGGGAGAAAAAGGAAATACATTTTAAAAGGCTAAAGCTTTATATATTTTAAAAACAGGAAGGCTTATCCTAATTTGAGTGAAGCCTTAAAATAAGCGGAGATTTTCCGGGTAGGCTGCTGAATGTGGCCCAGGTGGGTGTTTATAAGCGGAGAAATTCCGGTTAAGAGGAGCAAAGTTGCTCATTTTCCTGTTTTTTGAGTCGGTAGTCGGAATTTCTCCGTCTATTTAAGCTATTTTTAGAGTTTTTTTGAAATTAGGGGGGATTTCTCCGCTAATTTTTCAACTTGTCACCGATTCACTCATTCAGAAGAAAAGAATTGCTCCTAGATAGCTTTTCCTGTATGACCCAACAAGCAGCTTACTGAACAGACGGGAGCTCTAATGGTATAAGAAATACAGTCGTTCCAACATAGGAATGGCTGTTTTTTACACGTATGAAATTGACGGGAATGCATTTGGATTCTGGCAAGCACGAGCAGCACTTGCCTCCTCAATGCGTATTTTATCACCTTTGGATGTCTATGCAAAAAAAGCCATAAATAAAGAAAGGAAAGAAGCGGACAGCTTCTTTCCTTTTACATTTTACAATAACATTCCTGCGATTGCTGCGCTTAATAATGAAGCCAGCGCACCGGCTATTACAGCTTTGAATCCGAGTCTTGCAATGTCGCCCCTGCGGTCTGGAGCAAGATTGCCAAGGCCGCCAAGAAGGATGGCCATTGATGAAATATTTGCAAAGCCGCAAAGGGCAAAGCTGATTATTGCAGAAGTCTTTTCAGACAGGTTGCCGATTTCCGGTGCAAAAGAAGAATATGCCACAAATTCATTCAGAACAAGCTTTTGGCCGATATATCCTCCGGCCTGGACTGCTTCAGACCACGGCACACCGACTGCAAACGCGATTGGCGAGAATACATACCCTAGAATCATTTCAAGTGTCAGATTATCAGCGCCAAACCAAGCGCCGACGAAGCCGATCAATCCATTGATCATAGCTACCAGCGCAATGAACGCCAACAGCATGGCACCGATATTCAATGCAAGCTGAAGGCCGACACTGGCGCCTTTGGCGGCCGCATCTACAACATTGACTGACTCTGTATCTTTTTCAATAGTAATCTCTTTATCTGTCTGTGATTGTTCTGTTTCAGGAATCATAATTTTTGCCATTACCAAGCCTGCTGGAGCAGCCATAAAGCTGGCAGCAAGAAGATATTCCAGAGGCACGCCCAGCAGGGAGTAGCCAATGAGGACAGAACCGGCAACTGAAGCAAGTCCGCCAGTCATGACAGCAAACAATTCCGACCTTGTCATTTTGCTGATGAATGGACGGACAATGAGCGGAGCTTCTGTTTGTCCCACAAATATATTAGCTGCTGCAGAAATCGATTCTGCCTTGCTCGTCCCAAGCAGCTTGGAAAGGCCCCCGCCGATAATCTTGATAACCCACTGCATGACGCCAATGTAATAAAGAACTGAAATTAAAGAAGAAAAGAATATAACAGTCGGCAGAACCTGGAAGGCAAAAACCATACCTATATTCGTTCCATCGGCAAACAGGCCGCCAAACAGGAAGTTGATTCCTTCGTTCGCATAGCCTACGATATTGTTCACTTTTTCAGTGAGCAGCTCGAGCGCTTTTTTCCCCGCATTCCATTTTAGAACGGCAAAAGCAAAGATAAGCTGTATGGCAAGTCCGCCCGCAATCGTCCTCAGGCTGATTGCCTTTCTGTTTGACGATAATAGAAGAGCAATGCCCAGGACAGCAGCAATCCCAAATAGTCCCCAAAGTAAATTCATCAGTTCCACCCCTTAAAAAACTAATAGTAATTTTAAATCAAGATAAATCTTTTTCAATGTCTTCCAAATGTTGTATGAGAACAGACGTCAGACATCTAACTGATTTCCCTGTTCATTTTAACATGAATCCGTTTACAGCACCGTTTTTTATTTAATTGAATTGTTTAGAAAATTGATACATATTTTTATCTTTTTCCTTAACGTCTACGGCTGACATTCCTCAATGATTAGCACATGCAGGTTCAGGGAAACAGAAGAAAAAAACATAGGGGTGTGATTAGGGTGGATCCTTATTTTTTTGGTATTTATGCACTGCTATACACAGTGCTGCTGGCATGGGGTATCTTGCTTCTGGTGAAAAAGGGAAAGACCTCTTATGGAGATATGCTGCTTATTGTCATTGCCGGGCTGATTTATGATAATAGCATCCTGGCGGCAGGACAGTTGGCCGGGAAATCAGAAATGCTACTGTACCTCAATAGAATGAGATATATTTTACATGCTGCTGCAACGCCGCTGCTAATCCTTTTTGGCTGGTATGCTGCAAAAGAAGCTGGCACAAGAACACTAAATAAAAAGATAACCCTGGCGGCTGCATGGCTTTTGACCGTTCTATTTATGCTCATTGAGTTCTTTGCGATCCGGAATCTGCAGCTTGAGGCAGTTACTGAATATGGGGTCCTGAAATATGCACCTTTGCATTCTCACGGTCCGCCTGTGATGGTGATCGGCGTATCCGTGCTTCTCTTAATTTCCGGTGCCATTGTCTGGAAAAAAACAGACTGGTACTGGATGTTTGCCGGAATTGCCATGATGACTGCCGGCAGCGCCATTCCTTTTGATCCAGGCAGTGCTGCTGTCACCAATCTGTTTGAGCTGATCCTGATTGTCAGCCTGCTGTTGACAAAAAAATATTTGGACAGGAAGTCAAACTGATGGATGCGGGGCAGCAAATTTGCCCCGTTTTTTTGTCTCCCCATTTTTTAATCTGTACAGCTTGCACTTAATTCCGCATTTGCCCCCGGACGATTGTCCATTATCTGACAGGCGCATATGCATATGATGATAACGGACAAAATATCGGAGGTGATTTGAAATGTCAGGTGGCTATTATAATCAGTGCAGAGGCGGCATGGGCCGAATGGTGCGCATCCGGACTGTGCATGGGAGAGAACATGTGGGTGTTATAGAACGTGTTACACCATCGAAGGTTTTTATCAGACCTGCAGGAGGCAGGAACTACGGCGGGCATGGATATGGAGAATATGATGGTTTTGCTTACCCGTACGGCTGGGGCTGGGGAGGCTTTGGTATCGGCATTGCATTCGGAGCTATTGCGGCCTTAGCTTTTGTTCCATTTCTATGGTAAAAGCTCAAATCAGCATAAAGATATGATTAGCCCATTCAAAACAGCTATCCTTCTCATACAATACCCTAGGTCTTGCATAAAGGGGGTGCAATAAATGAGTGGAGGAGCTGGATACGGCGGCGGATTTGCCCTTATCGTCGTGCTTTTCATCCTTTTGATTATCGTTGGAGCTGCTTATGTTGGAGGAGGATACTAATTTTCCCTTCATATAAGAGCAAAAAGGAATCTGTTTCTAAACAGATTCCTTTTTATTTTGTGAAACAATCTTCTGACGAAGAAATGCGGATGAATCAAACCACTGGATAAGATAAAGAATAATTATAACCAAAAGGAGGGATTTTGAAATGCCAAAAGAGGCGCAGGATGATATGTCACAATATAAGATGCCGGATGCTCTAAAGAAAAAACGCGATTCTTCCTATCAAGTCGGCTATACAGCGACTACAGGCAATCAGACTGGCGGGGAACCTGAAGTTGGAAAGAGGGCAGACTACAAGAACTAAAATGGACCAGGCTGCTGAATGCAGCTTGATCCATTCCATTTATCTTGCCCTTGCAACAATGCCGTTGTGCACCTTGATATAGCCATGCTGAAGAATTTCCAGTCCGTTTTCATACATATACAGCCCCATTTGTTCCACAGTCATGAGCTCCCTATACGTATGGTTCATGATATCGGCCATAATTTCATAATAAAGCTTTGAACGGAGCTGCGCCCTTGGGGTTGTCATGATAATATAACCGGAAGGCTTCACAAATTTCCGGTGCCAGTCGATCACTTCAGGCTTCATTTTATCAGGGAAATGCTCCAGCAGGCCCACACTCAAGACAATGTCAAATTCCTTTCCATAAGGCAGGTTCCTGATGTCTTCTACAACATAATCAATCTGGAAATCATTTTTGTAAAAAGCTCTCCTGCCGCCTGTATGTTTATTGTGGCCAAGGAAGGGATAAGATTCCGGAAATTCTTCAAAACGCGCATCCCTGCAGAAAGGATCGTAATCGACCAATACTGCTTCGCCGCCTGGATACATGGCAGACAGCTGCATAGCTTCATAACCTTCTGCAGCACCCAAAAACAGAATGCGGGGCTTCTCAAGGTCCAGATTGGCAAAAAGGCCTCTTTTTCCGCGCGGATCCCAAATCCCATCCTGTATCCTGTGTACATAGTTCCATAGTGACAGCCTAACAAGCTCCCCCAAGGCTGTTTTCGCTGCCTGTGGCTTTATCATGCCTGCATTTTTCAAAAAATCTTTTTTGGCCCTGTCCATTTCGGAGGGCACATCCTTAACAAACCACTGATGGAAGGAACGGTTGAACATTTCCCACGATGTATGGACCGGCAGTTCCTTTTTATGCCCCTTTTCCCAGTCATGTTTTTCTTTTGCAAACGATGATACTTCATAAGGCTTCCCGATATCTTTCCATGAGAGCATGGACCAGTCACTGACTGTATTCATTTTAATATATTTACCAGCCTGCTTTTCCGAGTATTCGCGCAATTCCCTCCTGTAAGAAGGAAGGAGGGATGTTTCCTCCGGAATTCCATCTACTGCCATTTCAGTTCCGAGCAATAATACCACCTCTTTCGCATGCGTTATCATAAGTATTCAACACTGTAAATCTCAATCCCTCTAACGGGTATGAATTAACGGGCTGATAGATGAAAAGAGCAGGATCACCTGCTCTTAAAGCGCTGTGGCCATCTTTCTTCTTTTCATTGTTGATGCTGCAAAGAGGAAGGAAAGCGCCGCAGCAAACCGGACCGCTGAAGTGATGCCCATAGCCGGCAGCATACCAAAGTGATCAAGAAGGTAAACACCGAATTGCGGGGCGATGAACCCGGCTAAGGCTAATAAAAAATTATAATTGGCAATATAGGTTGTACGATTTTTTTCCGGAGAAGCATTCAGAAGCTGATTGAACAGCAGCAAGTTTGTTCCCGCAACAAAAAGTCCGATCCAGAGGTTGATCAGCGTCAGGTAGACGAGATCGGCTGATGCGATTGTAAGCAGCGGAGCAGTGGCCATGCCGGATGCAGCAATGAACAGAACAAAGTTATTCCCTTTCCGGTCTGCCGCTTTTGCCCACCATTTAATGCTGGCAATCTGAGCCAGCTGGTTAGTAACTGAAAACAGAGAAAGCCACAGGGCCGTAGCTCCCGCTTCTTTTATTTGATAAATGCTGAATATCGACCATGCCATCTGGGCACCAAAATTGAACAAAAGACCGCAGAAAACAAATGCAACAAAAGGCCGGTGCTTGAAAACCGCTGCAGACAGTTTTTTTGTTTTCAGTCCCTCAGCTTCAACCGGCCTATCTACAGCAGCCCGGCTTTCTTTATGCTTAAGAAGATAATAAACCTCCAGCAGCGCGAACAGGAAGCCTGCCACAAACAGCATTTGATAAGGAAAAGGGGAACTCTGGTCAAACTGCTGAAGGAAAAAACCTGTACTGAACGTTATTAACATTGCAGCAATAGTGTTATAGCGATTCCGGCTGCTGAAGAATTCACCGCGCCTTTTTTCAGGGACCAGGTCTCCGATCATAGACTGCCAGGAGAGTCCGGAAACAGCTCCGGGGAAATTAAGCAGACCAATAAGCCCAACAAGGAACCAGGGCGCATATTCCTTTGGCAGGAACGGTACAAATAAGATCAGCATAAAAAGGAATCTTGTCGCGAATGTAGAAACAACTGCCACCTTTTTTTTGCTAGAAGAACGGTTGATCCAGATTGCTCCAGGGATGATAGCCAGAAGTCCAATGATAGAAGGAAGGGAGCTTATCAGGCCCATCTGCTGATTTGTTGCTCCAAGCACACTGATGGCCAAGAGCGGTATATAGCCGTTTACCGCATTGGCAGATATAGTAGAAGCCAGGCCATTATAAATGCTCAGCTTTTCATTTTGTGTATATTTCAATTCTTAATCTCCCTTTTACTTTTTCTTTGCCGAAATGGATTGTATGCTTTCGCTTCTCAAAAAACAATACATTTGGCATAAAAAGGGTAGAAGGAGGGACCTTCTCAATAGAGAACATAGACCTAAAGAAGGTCTTTTGTATTGGGTCTTAAGAGTCAGGTTTATTTGGTATATTTTTACTTATACGGAAATATTTTTTACTATTCCTCTTGAGTTTAGGGTGCTGGTACATGGGTACTAATTTTAGGAAGGCTTATCCAGCCAAACTAAATATCACCTGTCGAGGAGGAATTTTATGTTTTATCATGTAAAAGAATTGCAGTTTGAAGCAAGGCCGGAACGTCCGGATCCTTTGTTTGCCAAGAAGCTTCAGGAGCTGATCGGCGGACAGTATGGTGAAATGACCGTTGCCATGCAATATTTATTCCAGGGATGGGCAACGCGCGGGAATGAAAAGTACCGGGACCTGCTTTTAGATATAGGAACGGAAGAAATCGGACATGTTGAAATGCTGGCGACAATGGTTGCCCGCCTGCTCGATAATGCACCTGTCAAGGACCAGGAAGATGCAGCAAAAGATCCTGTCATTGGGGCAGTGCTCGGAGGGATGAATCCGCAGCATGCGATTGTAAGCGGACTTGGTGCACGCCCTAGCGATAGCGTCGGCAACCCATGGATGGGAAGCTATACAATTGCGAGCGGCAACCTTCTTGCTGATTTCAGGGCAAACCTCAATGCTGAATCACAGGGCCGTCTGCAGGCAGTGAGACTATATGAAATGTCCGATGACGCCGGGGTGAAGGATTTGCTTTCAACACTCATCGCAAGGGATTCATACCATCAGAATCAATGGATGGCAGCCATAGCTGAACTGGAGGAAAAAGAAGGGATCATTGCTCCGAGCACATTCCCTCGCGAGCTTGAGAAAAAGGACATTGCCTATAAGCTCTATAATCTTTCCGAAGGCCAGGAAAGCGGCGCAGGACGCTGGGCAAGCGGCCCGGCTCTTGATGGCCAGGGAACTTATGAATATGTAGCTGATCCTAAGCCAAATGCAGAGAAGCCTTTCCTGAACCCTGCACCGAAAAGCCTTCATAATACTCTGCCTGAAGACCTGAAAAATGAATAATTGAGAATCAAATGTCCCGGAGCTTCTTGCTCCGGGTTTTTCCTGCTGCGGGGAAAATAAAAAAGGCAGCAGGAAGTAAATAGGATGCACGAAATTTACATTCTCAGCCACAGAACATACCGTCTTACTCCCTTAGCCAAAATGCCTGCATATGGCCTTGGGAGCTAGATTGAAAGCAAACAGCCGCTTGTCGCGGCTGTTATTTATTCTTGCTTTGATGCCTTTCTGCCAGCAGCCTTTTTACTTCGTTGTACGAAAGTCCAGAGTCTGCATTTTTCTTCTTTACTTCCTCAATATCAGTTCCTGCAGCAGTATATCTTTTTTCTGACTTCAATTAAAATCCCCCCGGGTCATTTTTTTTACAGGTTAAAAAGGAAGAACATGCACATACTAGAAAAAAAGGAGGCGATTCCTATTTTTTTCAACAAGAGAGCACAAGAAGAAAAGCCTGAAGATATTTTGATGGATACTGAAGTATACTCCTGCGCCGGGGATTCCTGCAATGGCTGGATGAGAAAGAATTTCGCATCTGACGACCTATTATGCCCCCTTTGCGGAACAGGCATGACTGCTGAAATAAGAGAGCTCCCAAAGATTTGATGCTGCACGCTTAATGCGAAGAAGCCTGGACCTCGCCAGGCTTCTTTTTTTGTCTGCAGGACTCGGCATACTTAGCCTGCGTTCCTGTTTTGAACAGCCGCCTCCGCTTTTCTATTTGTCCAGCTCCAAAGCCTAGACCCTCGAGTCATAAGTCACTTAGGAATTGAAGGCAAAGAACGCCTTCTATTCCTAAGCGCCTTATGCCTGTCGGGTCTGAACAAGGCTTTTCCGCTTTTCTATTCATAATGTTCTTCAAATGCTTTTTCTGCGGCGGCTTGTGAGGTGAACAGGGCGTCGTCGTCTTCGATTACGTGAAAGGTTTCGTTTAGGAATAGAGCAAAAGCGTTTGGATCTTTTGGGTGCTGGACAATTTCTGCGGCCCGGATATTTGAAACGGTAGGGGTATGGGGATTGTTATATATAACGAAAACCTCGTCCCCGGTTTTCACTTCTCTAGGGTTAATCATATCCATATTGTCATTCTCCTTTATAAGTTCTCGTTTTGCTGGCCGATTTCGCCTGCAGCAATGATGCTATTCGCTGTTTCCTGTGATTCATGCTCATTGACGGAGTCTCCGGGCGTAATTCTGTCATTGATCCCGCGGGCATCGGTGTCTATCTTCATTTCTGGCTCAGAAGGTGCAAAACTTTTAGGGTCTTCATTTTTTTTCTCCTGCAATGATTGTACCTCCTTTTTTCCAGCTCTCTCTTTTAAAGTTTTTCCTGATGTATCTCCACTATTCATTACGACCAAATTAAAGCATGGGCTTTAGGGTGTGTGCAGCCGGGAAATACGCATTACAGATAGAAAAAACAAAGGAGGAACCTAATGTTCAATAAAAACGCAGAAAAAATGATTTCAGATATCCAGGCGCACAGCATAAGGATCGATGATTTCAATAACTTAGATGCAGCAGCAAAAGCTGCCGGCAGTTCCCAATTCGTCCTGCTGGGGGAAGCTTCCCACGGAACATCCGAATTTTATACCTGGAGGGCAGAGCTGACAAAAAAGCTTATTGAACAATATGGATTCAAGGCTGTCTGTGTAGAGGGGGACTGGCCATCATGCTTTGAAATCAACAGCTATATTAAGTCCTATAACCAGCGTCTGCCTCAAGATGTATTGAATGCAGCATTCAGCAGATGGCCGGAGTGGATGTGGGCCAATCAGGAGGTCCAGGATTTCATCGTGTGGCTCAGGAATTATAATGAACAGGAAGAAGATATGATCGGCTTTTACGGATTGGATGTTTACAGCTTGTGGGAATCCATGGAGGAAATCATCAAACATTTGGAAAAAGGCAGCTTCCTTGAAGCTGAGGCTGCCAAAAAGGCTTTTTCCTGTTTTGAGCCTTATTACAGAAATCCTGAGGATTATGCTGTGTCTTCTGGCTTTTACGGAAAGTCGTGCGAGGAAGAAGTGATGGCACTGCTGCTTAATATCCGGAGAAACATGACGAAATATCCTCCCCAAAATGAAACGGCTCTCAATCTTTCAGTCAACAGCCTTGTGGCGCTTCATGCGGAAAACTATTACCGCTCGATGGTGAAAGGGGGAGCTGAAGACTGGAACATAAGGGACAGGCATATGGTCAGCGCAATGGAGGAGATCATCAAATTTTATGGTGAGGATACAAAGATAGTCGTCTGGGAGCACAACACGCATATTGGTGATGCGAGAGCGACTGATATGGAACAGCATGGCATGACGAATGTTGGCCAGATCCTAAGGGAAAGGTATGATGGCAAAGTATTCGCGCTCGGCCTCGGAACTTATGAAGGGACAGTGATTGCCGGCCGCAGCTGGGGGGAGAGAAGGGAAGTCATGTTTGTTCCTCCTGCAGCAGAAGGGAGCTGGGAGGATTTGCTTCACCGGGCAGGTGCATATAATAAGCTCTTACTCTTCAACAGCGAAAATGGCGGCCTTTTTCAAGAAACGATTGGACACAGAGCGATTGGGGTCGTGTATAATCCGGAGTTTGAACTTAATGGAAACTATGTTCCTACACAGATTTCAGGCCGGTATGACGGATTCCTCTTTATAGACAATACAGTTGCACTGAAGCCGCTGAAATAAGAAAGGTGAGCCTGAATCAGGCTCACCTTTTGATATTTATTGGTAGCTGTCTGCCAGTTCATCTACAAGAGAGCCAACAAAAGAAACGGCTTTCCGGATTGAATCCGGCTTGCTCATATCGACGCCAGCATCCTTGATAAGATCAAGCGGCTTTTTCGTGCCGCCGGCTTTCAGTACATTGATCCACTGCTCGACGGCAGGCTGACCTTCTTCTTTGATCTTTTGTGCAACGGCAGTTGATACAGTCAATCCTGCAGAGTAAGTATAAGGATACAGTCCCATATAATAATGAGGCTGCCTCATCCATGTAAGGCTTGCACCTTCATCAATCTCAACTGAACTGCCCCAGAAATCTTCAAGCACCTGTTTTTTCTCTTTAGATAATACAGAAGCTGTCAGCGGAATCCCTTGCTCTGCTAAAGCATATACCCTTCTCTGGTATCTTCCTTCCAGCAGATGCGTAACAAAATTGTGATAGTAGGTTCCAAGGAGCTGAAGGATGACCCAGCGCTTCATCCGCGGATCTTCTGTGCCTTCCAGAAGATGCTGGCCCAGCAGAAGCTCATTGATCGTCGATGGCGCTTCTACAAAATACGTGGAAGGACGGGTATTCATGATCCTCTGATTTTTATTCGCCAGATAGAAGTGGCCGGCATGGCCCAATTCATGGGCAAGCACGAATGCTCCGCGCATTGTATCTGTCCATGTGATCAGGATATAAGGGTGGGAGCCGTATGGGCTTGAGCAGAACGCACCTGTCGATTTGCCGATATTGTCGGCAAGGTCGACCCATCTGTCTTCAAGGCCTTTTTTCATAATTTCTGTGTATTCTGGCCCCATCACCTGAAGAGCCTCAAGGATAACTTCACTGGCAGACTCATAAGTGGTGGGCGGGTTGAATTCAGGGTCAAGAGGCGCCTTAAGGTCAGCAAATGTCATCTTATCAAGTCCAAGGACCGTCTTTTTCAGTTCAGCATACTTGCGCATGATAGGGGCCAATTCTTCCCCGATGATATCAAGCTGATTGTGATACATCTCCTCTGTAACCTGCTGAGGCTCCAGCAGCATTTCTGTTGCAGATTCATACTTTCTCGCCCTTGACAGTACGACCTGCCTTTTCACTTCCGCCGAATAAGCGGCAGCAAACGTGTTTTTATACTGTTTCAGTGTATCGGTGAATGATTCATAAGCGGCTCTTCTTGTAAGTGTATCAGGTGAAAATTCATACCGGTCCTCAAACAGGGCGAAAGAGTTCGGCAGCACATTGCCCTCCTTGTCCTCAAATGAAGCAAACTGCATATCAGCCAGCTTGCTGTTCTGATAAACCTGATAAGGAGAGGCATGCACCTCGCCCAGTGAGGCAAGGATTTCTTCTGTCTCCGGGCTAAGCTTATGTTTTTTTGTTTCAAGAAGCTCTTCAAGATTCTTTCTGAACGCTTCCAGCTCCGGCTGTTCTTTTATGTATTTCTCAAGCAGCCCATCCTCGAAAGCAAGGATTTCCGATTCAATAAAAGAAAGGGAGGAATTCACCTTTGCACGGAGCGAGGCTGCAAGAGATGAGTTGGACTGATTGTCAGGATCTGAACCATCTTCAGATTGGCGCAGGGAAGCATAAGTTCCTGCCTGGACCATCCGTATGGAATAGGCTTCCTGTGCCAGCAGGCATTCCTTTAGTACAGCAGAGCCGCCGGCAAGCCTGCCTTTATATGAATCAAACTGGGACAGATCAGCTTCGAGAGCTTCAAGCTCACTTCTCCAGCTTTCTTCAGATGCGAACAAATCATTCAAATTCCACGTCATTGCCTCAGGGACCTCTGAGCGTGCGAGTCTCTTAACAAGTGTTTTTTCAGTCATCTATAAAGCGCCTCCTTTATGTAAAACGGGAAAATGTTTCGATTCCCTAAGGAAATTATACTTCATCTGAAGGCATTTTCATATCCTTTATCTAAATATTTTTAATCTTTACAACAAGAAAAAACGGGCTTAGCCCGTTTTCTGATTTCTATTCATGTTTTTTAGCAAGGCATCTGTCGCATTCAAGCAAGTAGGATTCTGCCTGCTCCTCCATATGCCCGCCGCATTCCGGGCATTCCTTCTTTGAAAGATTTCTGAAAAATTCAACCGGGTTCTTAATCATTGTAAACTCCTCCTTTTATAATACAACTAAAATTATTTGTTTCTGTTATAGTACAGTATACATTCAGAGCAATTATTTGTGAAGGGAAAATTTAATTAATTTTAGAATTTTCCACATCAGACAAAAAATAGGTGAAAATTCGAGAACCGAAATATTGCTGTTAAATGCTTGTCATGAACGTAAAGTATTTATTATCTGCCTGTTCTTTTTCTCAGATTTATTCGTGCTATGATAGATTCCGTTAGCCAGAAATAGCTATCAGGAGGTAATCATAATGAAAAAACAAATCTTATCTTTAGTGGCAGCAGCCGCCATGGCCGGAGCAGCCGGATCCAATGTGAAAGCAGATGAAATTTCCGTAAAAAAGGGAGATACCCTTTGGGGCCTTTCCCAAAAATATGAAGTAACCATAGATAATATCAAGCAGTGGAATGCCTTATCCTCGGACATGATTATAGCAGGATCGACTCTTTCTATTTTTCCGGAAAAAAAATACATAATTAAATCCGGTGATACGCTTTGGGATATCAGCAAAAATTACAGCGTAACCGTCGGCGAGTTAATGCAATGGAACGATTTGCAGTCAGATTTGATTTATCCTGGACAGGTTCTGGTCATCCATCCAGCAGGAAGCAACAAGGCAAAAACGGCAGCATCGGCTCCTAAAGCACAGGAACAGACTGAAAATCAGCAGGCAGTACCAGCTGCTGAGAAGACACCTGCTCCTGAAAAAGCATCCCCAGCTGTGACAAAGCCAGCTGAGAGCCAAGCATCAGAAAGTACCCAGCCTGCTCCAGAAGAAAGTTCACCCGTCCAGGAGGAAGAGGCAGGCAAGGAAATCACCGTTACGGCAACCGCCTATACTGCCAGCTGTGAAGGCTGTTCCGGCGTTACATCTACCGGAATCGATTTAAATGCAAATCCAGATCAGAAAGTCATTTCGGTAGATCCCAATGTCATTCCGCTTGGCTCCAAGGTATATGTAGAAGGATATGGCAATGCGATTGCCGGAGATACTGGGGGCAGCATTAAAGGAAATAAAATTGATGTCTTCATCCCATCTAAAGAAGAAGCAATCAAGTTTGGCAGACAGACACTGACAGTCAGGATACTCGATTGATATATACGATGTAAAAAAGAGGCCGATATTCCATTCGGCCTCTTTTTCATTGTGTGCCGGGCATGTTCATCAACTAGGCGGTGCAAGTCCGCTATGGGCGTTGGGATATGCGAACCATTAGCTGAAGGCAAGGGTGTCCATGGCGACGTGGAATCTGAAGGAAGCCCTAGGCAAATCCTCGGTCTGAGGTACACGAATCACATTTGAGGTGGACTGTTTCAGGACGAGTTTGCAAAACAAAACAAAGTCCAAAATATCCCCGGATGGAACAGACATAAATGTGGCAGATGTATGAGGAGAAAGTGGATGAACTTACCCCGGGAGGTCTCTTAGAAACCTCCGGAAGGAGAACCTGCTTAGTGATAAGCAGCTGAACTAAGAGAAGTCAGCAGAAGCCATAGTATCAACTATTTGTTGAGAAGGGCGGAACGAAAGGAGCTACCATGTTAGAGAAACTTTACAAAAGAACGATGACACAGCCAACAAATCTGGTTTAAGGCAGAACGCTCGGAAAGCTGGAAACCTTGAACTAGCGTGGAGTTACTTTTTTGCAATCTCAATAACATGGAAACAATATGGAATGTAACGAAACATTGATTGACCGTATCGTTGATACTGAAAACCTTGGCTTTGCTTTCAAAAAGGTTAAACGAAACAAAGGAGCAGCTGGTGTCGATGAGAAAGATATAGAAGCTACTCGCCTATATTTGAGGGAAAATGGACAAGAGATTATTCAACTGATACGAGAAGGAAAGTACAAACCTCAGCCAGTTAGAAGGGTTGAGATACCTAAAGCAAACGGTGGAAAACGACAGCTTGGAATTCCTACTGTGACGGACCGTGTGATTCAGCAAGCCGTGGTTCAAAGGTTAACACCTATATTTGAAAGGCAGTTCAGCCACTTCAGTTATGGCTTTCGACCAAATAAGAGTGCACATCAAGCCATTGAACAAGCAAGGCAATACATCGAAGAAGGCTACAACTTCGTTGTAGATATGGATCTAGAGAAATTCTTTGACCGAGTCCAGCATGACAAGCTAATGTCTCTGATAGCCAAGACCATCTCTGATAAACCGACACTTAAGCTTATCCGAAGATTTCTTCAAGCCGGGGTTATGGTGAACGGTGTGGTTATTACCAACAGAGAGGGGACTCCGCAAGGAGGTCCCTTAAGCCCTCTTCTCAGCAATATTATGCTTAATGAATTAGATAAGGAGCTGGAGAAAAGAGGACATAAATTTGTACGCTACGCAGATGACTGCAATATCTATGTTAAGAGCATTAAAGCTGGAGAGAGAGTTAAACAAGGAGTTACAGAGTTTCTAGAGAGAAAATTAAAGCTAAAGGTCAACGAGGAGAAAAGTGCGGTGGGAAAGCCGAGTGCACGGACATTCTTAGGAGTGAGTTTCTATAGAACGAAAACCAGGGTGTACGTGCCAAAGAAATCAAAACAAAGGCTTGAAACCAAGCTACTGAAGCTGACAAACCGTAACTGGGGAGTAAGTATGACTTACAGAATCCTTAAAATTAATCAACTCATCCAGGGATGGGGGAACTATTTTAAAGTTGGGGATATAAAATCATACGCAGAGGATATCGATAAACATATCCGTCGTAGACTGAGAGCGTGCCTGTGGAAACAATGGAAAAAGATAAAGACCAAATACAAAAACCTTAGGAAATTAGGTATCTCAAGAGAAAATGCATGGAAAAACGCCAATACCCGAAAGGGTTATTGGCGCAACTCCCGAAATCCTGTAATTAATGCCGCCTTGAACAATAAGTATTGGCGACAGCTAGGTTTAAAATCGTTACAAGTAATCATTTCATAAAACTTTCGAGGCGCCGTATACCGAACGGTACGTACGGTGCTGTGAGAGGTCGGCACGGTGACGTGCCTCCTACTCGATTATATAATAGTTTTTTCATCGTCCTTATTTTGCATCTGTTTTTCTTTAATTACGAAACGCTGTACAGGCTGTGTCAGCTGATAAAAACGGTCTTCCAGAAAACTGCTGACAGCGGCAAATCGATCCTGCATGCCTGAACGCAGTTCTTCGTAATGCCTGCCCAGTTTCTGAAGCAGATCTTCCTGTTTATCCAGGCGCTCCATAATGGTCACATGGGTCATTTCATGCAGACTTGCGAGAGAATTCACCTTATTCTTCAAGTCTTCCTGGTCTTCTAAAAGGCCATCAGCCGGGAGCAGATTATCTATCTTGCGGGAAAGTTCCAGCATCATCGTTTCCTGGATCATTTGCTGTTCATGCCAACTCTCGCGGCCAGCGGCTTTCTGCTCTACTTTTTCTGCAAGATGCTGGTGATGATTCTCCATCTGTTCAAGGCGCTGAAGAATCATTAAGGCAGCTTCCTCCTGCTGCAGCATATTTTCTTTCAGCTTTTTTATATAAGCTGCTTCCAGCTTGGTCAGATGTTCTGTATGACGGTCTGCAGCAGTGAGCATATCAAATTTTACAGATTCAATTGCCCGTGTGACAGCCTCTTTGAATAGACTGTCTTTATAGATAGCCTGATTCACGCGGTCAGAATCTTTAAGGGTCTCAGTGAATAGGATAGGCGGAATTTCTGAATTAGCATGGTTTCTGATAGGGCACAGCTCCTTTCTTGTTTTGCGATATCCTATGTAATGAATGCAGAAAAGCTGCAAATAATAGGCAGGTGACCCATTCAGAGTCGAACAGACCGGGAGGCATGTATGGAAATTTTCTCGTTTGATGAAGGCAAAGAGGCAAACATTGCCGGGACCATTATGATTTCGCCGTCGGAAAGATCTTTTTGGCTGGCGTTTTGCACCTTCAATATCCATTGGAGGGGGGAAGTGATCCAGACCAGAGACGACATCCTTATAGGTGAGAGGGAACAGCTGAAAAGGGAGTACAGTATCTTCCATGATCTTTATCAGCAGCTGTTGATGCAGCTTCCCTGGAAGGATGCAGCAGGTCTGAAGATGAATTTGAAGCTTGATGAAGGACTGCTTCATTTGGTCTTTGCGGAAATGGACACATTCAGGGAATATTGCTGGGAAGCTGGCGACACGGAAGGGGAAGAGCTCTGCAGCTCTTACAGGCTGCTATTGAAGTCTCTGCTTGATGGGGATTCAAACAGCAATGGTTAAGCCCAGCCAGTAAAGGCTGGGCTCTTTATTTTACTGAAATAATTTTTCGTCGATGACTTCATGATTATCATCCAAAACGATTACCTTACTCGGCATATTGTTTTTGGCCATCTTTTCAGCTTCGTCCACTGCCGCTGAACGGCTGCCGAACTGGGCTGCAGGTGCGGCATCTTCCAGTTTGACCAGCCAGAGGTTTTCATCCTTATTGGGTACAACTGAGTAGTTTTTAATCATATAAAAAACTCCTTTCACTTGCTTAATGGTTTTTTTCCCTTTCTGGGTGGGGCTAAACCGGGAATATGATTTCTTCAAAAGGAGATAGTAACATTAAAAAAGGAGTGATCAACTTGCCCAAGAAAGAACCTGCAATGGCTCCGGGAATTAAAGACAGTGACGAACTGAACCAGGAAGCGTCTGATCAGGAAAGGCAGAGAGGCGAATATACGAGCGTGACTGAATTTGTACAGGATGAAGCGGATCACGGCTGACATTATGTGTTTATGCTATAGCATCAAAGGGTATCTGAATGCTACCATGAATTGAAAGGAAGATAATCATGCTAAAATTTATTATAGGAGCTCTTCTCGTGCTCTGGCTGCTTGGCCTCATTTTTAAAATCGCAGGTGGGATTATCCATATTCTTCTCGTCGTTGCCGCTGTCCTGCTCGTCATCAATCTTATCAAAGGAAGAAAAACCAGCTAGACCAGACCTCCAGGCGGAGGTCTTTTTTTTGCCGGGGAGATAAAAATGTAAATATTTAATCTATTCATAATATTTAAACATTATTTAAAAATACCTTTTTGTTTCGACTTTCGAACAAAAAGGGGTTGAAAAAAGTAAGAAAACTAGTTAAATTATAAATTGTCAGTAAATAATCTTTATAAAAAAAGGGTCAACAGAAAAAGGAGAGAGAGAAGAATGAAAAAATTGATGGCATTATTAATGGCTTCCCTTATGACTGCCGGTTTGGCAGCGTGTTCAGATGACACGTCAAAAGAGGCAGATACCGAAAAGGACACTACAGCCGCTGAGACAGAAACAGCAGAACAGGCTGACGGCAGCAAAGAACAGAAATCTGCGCTCCTCAGCTACCAATCTGAAGTCACAAAGCTTATCCGCAGTACTGAAGCATCTTTTGCTGAAGAAGGCAAGGATCCTGCAGAAGCCGCTTCCGCTTTTGAACCTGGGATTGACGGGATTGAAATTCCGGAAGAATTGAGCGATTATTCGGCAGATATCGAAGGTGCATCTGACAGTCTCGTTCAATACTTCACAAAAAAAGGCGAGCTTCTTAAAGCAGGTTCAGAGGACCTTGCTGAAGCAGACGCATTCAAAGAAGATTATATTGCTGGCATGACAAAGGTTTTTGAAGGTGTGGATATTTCTACTCCAGCTTTCAAAGGCATGTTCCAATAATTATATTGACATTTGAACAAAATCATAAAGGCCGGTCCACTATAAAAGTGGACCGGCCTTTATGATTTTGTTTATGGTACTTCATGTCCCATGGAGCTTTGAAGGATATCGAACCACTGGTGGTGGTCCAGTTTCAGGTTCATGCTTCTGACTGCTTTTTCAATTCTGTTCTTTTTGCCAGACCCGACGATGGGCATAATCCGGGCTGGATGGTTCAGAAGCCAGGCATAAAGGACTTCATCAATATCGCTGGCTCCTGTCGCCATTGCTATATTTTTCAAAGTGTCCTGCAGCCTCTGTGCTTTGACATCTTGAGCTGAAAAAATCTTTCCTCCTGCAAGCGGGGACCAGGCCATAGGAGCAATCCTTTTTTCCTGGCAATGATTCAGTGTACCGTCTTCAAAATTCTCCAGATGATAGGCAGAGAGCTCGATTTGATTGGTGACCAGTTTGAAAGGCAGATAAGACTGCAGCATATCGAATTGATGGCTCTTAAAGTTCGATACCCCAAAGTTTCTGACCTTTCCAGCTTCCTTCAGTTCGATGAACGCCTGCGCGGTCTGTTCAGGATCCATGAAAGGATCAGGGCGGTGGATCAGCAGTGCATCCAGATAATCTGTTCTTAAGTTTTTCAATGAAGAATTGACTGACTCTATTATATGATCCCGGCTTGTATTATAGTGATGGGACTGATGGGTGGGCCGGTTTGGGGACTTAAGGACAATCCCGCATTTTGTAACGAGCTCCATTTTCTGCCTCAGTTCAGGTTTCAGGGCCAGCGCTTTGCCGAACAGCCCCTCACAAGTATAGCCTCCATAAATGTCGGCATGGTCAAACGTAGTAATGCCCATTTCCAGGCAATATTCAATTAACGACAGCGTCTCTTCGTCTGTCTGATTCCAGTCAGCAAGCCTCCACAGACCGTGTATGATGCGGGAGAAAGATAAATCCTCACCAAGTTTGATTCTTTCCATCTTATACAGCTCCTCATGCAGTTAGTGTTGATCATTATGTATCCGAAAGCCTTAAACGGCTTGCCGGTCTTGTTCATCCACGGATATCCTTGCCAAAAGCATCTTCCTGTATGAAAAATTCTCTTCATCCAGAATCAGGATTCTAGATGAATAGGTGATATGCTCCAGATAATTTTTCTTGAGGCCTTCATAAAAAAGGATAAAGTCCTTAGCATCCTGGCGGATTTCTTCATCAAAAATGCCGGAGCTGCTGTCGGCGACGTTTTTATACCTTTTGCATATCCTTTTCGCCTTCTTGACAAGCTGCTGGGCATCCTTCATTTTATAAATCCATTGCAGACTGGAAAAAAAATCTTCCATATCCTTGGCGAACTGGCTTTTCACCTCGCCATTTATTTGGTCCATGCTGAGTTTTCTCCCAGGCAAAATGAATCTTTCGGCCATAATCCTTTCGGTGAGCTGGGGATTCCGCTCAAAAGCAAAGAATATCCTGAGTGTGTTATAAGAATCGAACATCGGGTTGTGCGTTTCACCGACGAACTCCAGGTTATACAGCGCCAGGGCATTTTCAACAGAGGGTGTATTATTAGCCGCACGGTTTGAGAACACTTCCTGGAAATCAGTATATCTGGAATTGATTTTTTCTATCGTCTCAGCTGGAATCCTATGTCTCGCAGCATCAGCATTCAGGCGGGATAGATCACTTTTTGACCATGAATAAAACCTGGTTTTTTTCACTCCATTCACCCAATACAGAAAAGCGGAAAAAACATCAGCAAATCCGTCTGCACCGCGAAGATCTTTATCTTCAATGCCAGTCAGCCTTTTGCAGAACATACTGAGCGGCTTATGGTTTTCCGGCTTGATATATTCATCGAAAAATGAAAGTTTTTCAGTGAGTAAATCATATTTTACAGCACCGAGCCTGATTGCCTCCATATCTTCAAACAGCATCCCTTTGTTCGAGCAGAGCATTTCAAAATCGAAAAAAACATATTGCGTCAGTTCAGCCATTTTACACCCTCCTTTCCTAACAGTACATTATAGTCGAATTCGCATTTTAAGGAAAGGAAATATTTTTCCATCTGGTCACTCAGTTTCCTATCAAATGAGAGAGCTGATATCAAGTATGTGCATTTATGATGAATGTTCTTTGGATAAACGGGTAATAACATTGTAACAAAACATATTGCGGAGGAGTGGATCCGGTGAAAAAGATATACACCCTGGCAGCCGCTGCAGCCTTAGTGCTTTCAGGATGCGGTGCCGAAGAAGACAAAGAAACCGTATCAGATGAACAAAATACGACCGAAGGATATAATTCACAGACGAATACGGAAGGAGAGAAGAAAAAGCTCAGTGCAGGAGAACTCGATGACCGGATTACAGAAGGAATGGATTATGGGACCTATTCAGCCGAGGTTCAGTCATGGGCTGAAAAAGGGCAGCTGGAGTTCAAAGAATCGGTCAAGCTAGATGGCGGAGAGGAAGGGACCCTGGCAGACATCCATCAGCTCGCAGACGGATTCCTTGCAGTATCACATGATGGGCAACAGGTAACAGACGTATTGGTTTTCACAACCATAGAAGAAGCAAAGGAAACACTGAAAGGTGAAACAACTCCCGGCACATCTTCGTGATAAATCAGGCATAAATAACTTATTTAAAAGAAAGGGCGGATTGTTCATGATAACCGTTAATGCAGAGCTGCGTTTTGAAGGAAAGATAGATAGAGATGATATGAGGACAAAGCTGGAAGGGTACTTGCAGGGCACAGAGTTCGAGATTCTATCTGTAGATGAGAAAGATCATAGCCAGACACCTTTGGCTGATGAAAACAACAAAGAATATAAGCACCATAAGCTTCCTTCCCAGCCTGAAGGCGCTGATCCTGATGTTAATACTTCCGGAGCCGGAGGAATGGTTTCACCGGATACGGATGACTACAGCAAATATTAATAAGATTTTAAACAGGGCGATGAGAGCCCTGTTTTTTCTTTTGAAAAGGATTCTGGACGTTTTCAGCTATCTACATTCTATTATAGGAAGGACTTCCATATGATGGTATTAAAAACCTATCTGAGGTGCTGCAATGGGAATCCATGTTGTATCATACGGAGACACCTTATGGCAGATTGCCAATGAATATTCTGTTTCCCCGTCCGATATCTTACTTCTCAATGGATTGGAGGACGCCAATGAAATAGTGCCTGGGCTGGCACTGTATATCCCTGCGGGCAATCTGCCTGTCCGCTCTCATATAATCAGGGAAGGTGACACTGTGTATTCACTTTCCCTTTTCTATCAGACACAGATTGAATCTGTTCTGAAGGCCAATCCCGGCTTAAATCCATATAATCTTCAGCCAGGACAAAGTATATTTATCCCATCACCCCTTAAGTATAGAATTCAGACGCTTGGATTTATTTTGCCTTATAATACTGAGGCTATATATCCCATTCTGGAAGGGATTTCGCCGCTCCTTACCTATCTTGCCATCACTGCCTATTCATTTCAGGAAGACGGAACAGCCTACAGGCTCCTTGATGACACCTCTGTTATCAATAAAAGCAAGGAGCTGGGAATTCTACCGCTGCTCATGATCCGCAATTATCAGAATGGCGACTTTGATCCTGAATTGGCGGGAAGAGTGCTGGGAAATGAACAATATTCGGCCAATTTGATCAGCAGCATTGCGAGACTTGCCAGAGAAAAGGGATACAGCGGCATCAGCATTGATTTCGAATTTGTACCGCCGCCCCAAAGGAACAGTTTTTCCCGATTTCTTGCTGAGCTGAAGGATGCTCTTGGAAATCTGATTCTCCATGTCAATGTCCATGCAAAAACAGAGGATATTCCAACAAACAGGATCATTGGGGCCTATGATTATGAAGCAATCGGTGCTGCCGCAGACATTGTTGCCTTAATGACGATCGATTACGGCTATCCCGGCGGGCCGCCTGAGCCAGTTTCACCGCTGCCATGGATGGAAGAGGTCATCCGGTACAGCATCACCAAGATTCCGCCACGAAAGCTGCAGATGGCCATGCCTCTATACGGGTATGATAAATCCGGCCCTGAAAATAAGACTGTCTCTATGGCAGTTCTCCGGGCACAGAACCTGGCGATAGAAAAAGGGGCAGTTATCCAGTATGACAGCACCAGGGCAGCGCCTTCTTTCAATTATTATAATGATGGAAAGCTTCATATTGTATGGTTTGATGATGTGCGCAGCTACATGCAGAAATACCTCTTAATGGACCGGTACCAGCTTCTCGGCACCACTTTCTGGCAAATCAGCCTGAGAGCCCCGCAGAGCTGGCTCGCCCTTTATGACAATTATTATGTTATACGATAGGACTGGGAAATACCCTGATCATTCCTGCTGAAAAATAATTCCATTCATAATAAATTCGGTCCTGCAGTGCAAAATAAGACCGTTACATTATTATGAAAAGGGGTTAACAGAATGAGCAAAATAAAATTCAGCTTTTTGCCGGCAGCTTTCGCTGTGCTGCTGGTGTCCGCATGTGCTTCAAATAATGCGGCAGATGACAGCCAGAACAGATTGAACACACTTAACGCAGGGAATGGGAGACAGGGGCAGACTGATTTTTTAAATGACAGGGACGGACAGCAGGGCAAAGGGATGGCGGAAAGCCTCCAGGAGATCAACAGCGGCTTTATAACGATTGATCCCAACTCTTACAGCACAAGCATGGGGAGCAAAGATTTCCCTCATGCAGAACAATTCAAAACCGGTATGTTCAGATTTTATACTGGTGAGGAAAGAGGGCAGAAAGGACAGCAGGCCGATCAAGGGACAGGACAGGGCGGACAGGGCGGACAGAACGGAGCCGGGCAGGGTGCTGGCATGCAGCCTGGAGCACAGAACGGAGCCGGACAGGATGCTGGCATGCAGCCTGGCGCACAGGGTGGAGCAGGACAGCCAAAACAACAACAGGGTGCTGGAGAAGAGCAGGGACAGAAAAAGGCAGGAAACACTGACCAAAGCATCAGCGATATGGAATCAAAAGTCATTGAGCTGACCAATGCAGAAAGAACAAAGAACGGCCTTGCTGCTTTAAAGGCCGACAATTCTCTGAGCGGAGTCGCCCAGGAAAAATCGGATGATATGCAGGCGAAAAATTATTTTTCCCATACCAGTCCGACTTACGGCTCCCCATTTGATATGATGAGGGACTTTGGAGTGGATTACTCAACAGCAGGAGAAAACATTGCCATGGGTCAAAGATCTGCAGAAGAAGTGGTCGATGCCTGGATGAAAAGTGAAGGGCATCGGAAGAATATCCTCAGCAGCAATTTCACCCATATAGGAGTAGGGCATACTGGCGAAGGCAATTACTGGACACAAATGTTCATTGGCAAATAGCAGGGAAAAAGAAGTGCTTCTGAGAAGCACTTCTTTTCATTTGCCTGAAAACTTCGTATTGCGAAACTTTCAGAAACCGGATAAAATAGACGAAAACTGCACTGGAGTAAAGTGATGAACAGAAAAATTTTGTTGTATGTAAAAGCTTTTTCGGATTTTGGCACCTTCATGGATACAATCGTGCTTAATGTCATCATATATGCCGCTACCGGAAGCACCGGGTGGATGGCTGCCGCCATGGCATTCAGGACAGCCGGCGGCGTATTTTCAAGCATTTTTTCCGGCATATTGGCAGACAGGTTCGACAGAAGGAAGATCATGATTATCAGCGACCTGGCCAGGGGCGTTTTGATCTTGTCCCTGATCCCGTTCCCATCCCCTTATATGATTATACTTGTATCCTTTGCTATCGGTTTTTCCAACAGCAGCTTTATGGTCAGCTTTAATGCGGAGATCCCACAAATCTTTGGCGAAGATAAGGTACTTGAAACAAATGCTCTCATTTCCAGGCTCACTTCCGCCAGCCTGGTCGCCGGATTCCTGGCCGCTGGAATCCTGACAGATATGTTAGGCTACCACGTTACACTGATCATTGATTCAGCTACCTATTTCATTTCTGCAGCGGTTTTGCTGCTGCTTAAATGGGAATCGGCATCTGGCAGGCCAGCCTGGGGACAATCGGCCATACAGGGGAAACTGTCATCGATCTTCTCAGACATAAAGGAGGTTCATGTATATTTGAAGGCTGCTCCCATGCTCATGCTCGTCAACATTGTCTTCCTGGCAGGCTCTTTTGCCGGAAGCTCCCATAATCTCGGGATTCCGATTTTGGCCGAAGCGCTTAATCCTGACAGACAGAGCTTTTATTATGGACTGATTTGGAGTACATGGGGAATTGGTTCTATCCTGTCTGCATTTTTGCTGCCTAAGCTGAGATGGGCAAGGGGCAATCGGGTTTATGCAGCGTGCTTTATTTCAGCAATCCTGATGTCATCAGGTTTCATTATCTTTTTATCCAGCAGCTATGTCCCTGTAATCTTACTGGTTGCTTTTTTAACCGGCATTTTTGACGCAGCCTTTACAACCCTGCATGCAACGATCCTTCAAGGAACAGCGAACCATATACGGGGCAGGATTTTCGGGGTCGGCATGCTCCTGAAGTCGCTTGGTTTCGCGTGCGGATTCATCTTGGCCCCAGCTGTCCTGGACCGGACCAGCCTCCCGGTGCTCGCAGTCTTTTTCCATGGCACCCTTATCATGATTACAGTTTTCATTATGGTGCGCACATTTATATCCGCCAGGACTAAAAATCAGCAGGAAGCAGGGAGTGCTTGACTAATTGGCAGATTGGATTTTTGGCTGGAGCCGTGTTATATTATCTTTCATTAAAATGGCCGGCTCTCCTTCAGGAGGAGAAGCTTGGGTGATTGTTGAGAAAAGGAAGAAAACGTATGAGCAGTACAAAAAGATTGATAACTGAATGGCAAAAGGCCCTGCAATCAGAAATACAGCATATGAAAAAATATGGAAGCAGCAGATATTCCCTTTATAACGGCATTCTGATATCAAGCCATGAAGGATTTGTCTATTTTTTCGAAACAGATACCAAACTTCAGGTGCCAACCGGATCACAAGTGAAAATCTTATGGGGACATGTACAGGCAGCTGCAAGGATCCTGTCTTCTGAGGGCAGAAATATCATTGTAGCCGCCGATCAGTATTTGGGCGATAGCTTGCAATTTGCTTCCCTCCACCATGATCCCTGGGAGCTGATCGACCAGCTCATCCAGCGGCTGGATGACATAAAAAAAAGCAAAACAAAGAGATTGCGCATAAAAAAGCTCATGGATCCGTCCATGCCTGCAGCCCATCCGGAAGAAAAGGTCAAATCGCCTGTCCATGAGCTCATTTTGAGATCCAAGTATAATCCGGTTACATTCGTCTGGGGCCCGCCCGGCACAGGAAAAACTTATACACTTGCCCGGACAGCGGCCAATAAGTACCTTAAGAAGCAAAAGGTGCTCGTTCTGTCACACAGCAACCAGGCAGTAGATGTGCTGATGGCTGAAATCGCCTCCTTCTCGGCCCGCAAAGCCGATCCTAAGGAAGGCGATATACTCAGATATGGTACGAGGACCGGCACTGATGCCAATGCTGGCGGGCTTTATCATACAGATGGGCTAATCGAAAAGCACCACCCTGATTTAGCAGATAAAAAATCAGCTTTAGTGGAAGAAAAAAGGCTGCTGAAATCTGATTTGGGGCGTTCTTTCAGCAAAAGGGATTCTGAAAAGCTTGTTGAAATTGAAACTAAGCTTGCCGCCGTGCTGGAGAAGATCCGGAAAAAAGAAGTCGAATATGTGAAGGATGCAGGCATAATCGGGACCACACTTGCAAGGGCAGCAGGAGATCCTGCGATTTACGAGAGCCAGTATGATCTTGTCATTGTGGATGAAGCGAGCATGGCCTACGTTCCGCAGGCAGCGCTTGCCGCCTCACTGGGAAAAAGAATTATCATATGCGGGGATTTCAAACAGCTCCCGCCAATCGCAGCTTCCAGGACCGAACTGGCAGGCAAATGGCTGAAGGAGGACATTTTCCATCATTCAGGGGTAGCCTCAGCAGTGGGAAATGGAAAAATGCACCCCCATTTGTTTCTACTGAAAGAACAAAGAAGAATGCACCCGGATATTTCTGCTTTTACCAATAAGCATATTTATCATTCCCTTGTTACGGACTTTGAAGGTACGGCGGAACGGCGGAAAGGGATATCCGAACTAAAGCCTTTCAAGGACATGGCCTCGATCATGGTTGACAGCTCTGAAATGGGAATGTACGGCCTCAGGGACAATAACAGCGGCTCAAGAAGCAACCTTCTGCATTTGGCGCTTTCTTTCCAGCTGATCCACGAAGCTTACCTGGATGGGGCAAGGTCGATAGGATATGCTGCACCCTACAGGATTCAAGCTTCATTGATGGAACAGTTCATGGAAGAGGTATACAGCTCTGAAGCGTCAGCTGCAGGCATTGTGGCGGCAACGGTGCACAGGTTCCAGGGCAGTGAGAGGGATGTTATGGTCTTTGACACTGTAGACAGCTTTCCTTTTGATAAAGCAGGGATGCTTATGACAGGAAAAGACAGTGAGAGACTTATAAATGTAGCCGTAACCCGGACAAGGGGAAAGTTCATCCAGGTAGGGGATATCCAGTTTATAAAAGAAAAAGTATATTCAGGAAAAACTTGGCGCAAGCTGGCAGATCATCAGCTTCAGATGGGGCAGGCTGTTTCTCCCTCAAGCATTGGCAGATGGATCAGAAATCAGCACCCCGCACTCCAATGGATTCACAGCAGGAAAACCGGCAAAATAGAAGATGATTTATCCCTGGCGAACTCTTCCATCATCATTTCACTGCCAGGAACCCATGCACTGGACGAGGAATGGATCAGGATAGTGAAAGGACTGCCGGGGAGAGCGAGAGTCACGCTTATTTCAGACAAAAGGCATGAGGCTTTGAAGCAAGCCGCTTTCATTCAGAAAGATGCACCATTTCCTTTTATCAGCATTGACAGCCGCACTTTATGGCTTGGGATGCCTTTTTGCAGCCATAAAAACATCAAACCTCCATATATTGCTGTCAGATTCCAATCTGAAAGCATTGCCAGCTATGTTGAATCGCAATTTCTGTGAATATACCGGATTCTTAAAAGAAAATTTCTGTATCGTGCAATAACATCAAAGCAAGTTAAGTTATTAGTAAGACAACATAAAAAGACCCCCTGAAACAGGGGGTCTTGCGTATTGAGGCGGCAGGCTGCACGCCACATCGTGCATTTCCAATAAAGGAGCGCCCGCCGGCTTATTCAATTAGCTCATCGCTCAATAAATATATCACCAAAAAGCTCTGGATGCAAGATTAAATTTTTCCAGTGCGGTATATTATACAAACATATAGGTTCCATAAAAACAGAAAAAGAAGTAAAATTATCTCGAAGTAAGGATATTTTCGTGAAAAGGAAGTGCTTATTATGAACTTGCTGCCATTAAAAGGCATCCATCATGTGTCTGCCATCACAGCAAATGCAAAAAAGAACTATGATTTTTATACAAAAACTTTAGGGATGAGGCTCGTAAAGAAGACGGTAAACCAGGATGACACTTCTGTTTACCATTTGTTTTATGCAGATGAAAGGGGAAACCCGGGAACTGACTTAACCTTTTTTGAAATACCGAATGCAGGGCACACCTACCCCGGCACCAGCAGCATCAGCCTTACTTCCTTAAGAGTTCCGAATGACCGCTCCCTTGAATATTGGCAGGACCGGTTTGAGGAACACGGGGTCGAATATAATGCCATTACATCTGACAGCGGAAGAAACATGCTGTTTTTCACTGACTTTGAAGATCAAAGACTGGCACTTATTTCTGACGAAGCGAACGCCGGGGAAGAAGGCGGGCGCCCATGGGAGCTAAGCCCTGTCCCAGCCGAGCATGGAATCCTAGGACTTGGACCCGTATTCCTGACTGTCGCCGAACTGAGCCGGACAGAAGAAACCCTCGTCAGCCTTTTAGGGTTCCGAAAGAAAGATTCCTATTCCGCAACTGCGCTTGGCGGCCATACGGCACATGTATATGAAACAGGAAAGGGAGGGTCAGGGACCGAGGTACACATCATTGTGCGGGATGACCTGCCAAAGGAAAGGCCAGGCCGCGGAAGTGTGCATCATGTAGCTTTCCGTGTTGAAAACCAGGAAGAGCTGAATAAATGGGTTGCCCTCCTGAAAGAAAAAAGAATCCCCAGTTCCGGATTTGTAGAGCGCTATTATTTTAAATCGCTGTACTTCAGGGAGCCGAATGGCATTCTTTTCGAGCTGGCTACTGACGGACCGGGATTTGAGAGTGATGAGCCATTTGAAGAGCTGGGGCAGAATCTTGCTTTACCGCCTTATTTTGAAGATCGGAGAAAAGAGATAGAAGCTAAATTGAAGCCACTTGAAACCGATCGATAGGCTGAATCTGCCAACTATCCTGATTCTGCCTATTGAGCTGTACATGAAAGAGCCCAGGCAGTTTTTTTCACTCAGACTTTTATCTTTCTTTCTTTTCTGCTATGTTAAGATTAAGTTAGCAAATATAGGGAGATAACAAATGGATTTTATTGTATTGGATAATCTGTCGGTTGCAGTTATGGCGATTGACGAACACTTCACCATTAAAGTAGCGAATAAAAAATGTAAAGATATACTGGGAATAGACCCGGCAGAAGCCATCGGGCAAAATATCGATGAATTTTTTGGCCATCCGCCCGAATTTACAAGAACCGTCCAGCACACACTTGAGCAGGGCAAAGACTTCAGATACGATATATTCCCTTATACCTGGGGCAAGTATACATTGACTTTAAGCCAGCGTTCGACCCTGCTTAAAGATGAAAATAACCATATTAGAGGCGCTATGGTTGAATTTGACGATATTACTGAAAGACATAAGATGGAGGAAGAGTACAAAAACTTCATTGAGGAAAGCACAGTCAATATCATCCTTGTTGATGACAAAATCGGGATGCTTTCCCTCCATGCACTGCCTTATGATGTGTCACCGGCCAAAATGGCAGACCTTGCTGCAAAAGCCATGCAATCGGCCAGCCAAAAGCAGATCAGGGCTCTGATTTTCGATATGTCTAAACTGTTCACCATTAAATTGCTTGCAAATGCTGCCGGTTTTGTAAAGCTCATGCAGGGGTTCAGAATGATTGGCATTGAGGTTGTATTAGCAGGCATAAGGCCGGATATTGCTGTACAGTCGGTACAGGCCGGAATCAGGCTGGAAGGAGTCGAAACATTTTCACAGCTGGATTCAGCCATCAGGCACTTAAAGGAAAAGTATTAGCAAAAGGAAGGAAAATTTCATTTTCCTTCCTTTTTTCTGTATAAGTTGGTTAAAATAGATTATTGAATATGAATTTAAGGAGAAAGCATAGATGGAAAGACTCAAACAGGTCTGGGAATATATCAAACGCTTTTGGAAGAGAAAGCATATCACACAGATCCTGCTGCTTGCTGCCCTGACGGCCCTGCTGCTTGCCATATTGTTTTTTGCCTACCTGGCAGCAACGGCAAATGTACAGTCTTTGAAAGATGGGCTTAAGCAGTCGACTGTCCTGTATGATAAAGATGGAGATGAAGCTGGAAAGCTTGCCGCAAACAGGACTGGCGGAGCAGAAATAGAAGAGTTGCCTGAACATATGAAAGAAGCTGTTGTCAGTATAGAAGACGAGCGCTTTTACAAACATAATGGCTTTGATATAAAAGGGATTGCAAGAGCCTTTTTCAGCAATCTGTTTGCAGGCAGGATCACAGGGGGCGGCAGTACAATCACTCAGCAGCTCGCCAAGAATGCGCTGCTGTCGCCGGAACAAACATACAGAAGAAAAGCTGAGGAGATTTTCCTGGCGGTCGAAATAGAAAAGAATTACAAAAAAGAAGACATCCTTTTGATGTACCTGAACCAGGTTTATTTTGGAAGCGGGGCATGGGGGATTGATCGGGCCGCTAGAACGTACTTTAATAAACCGATAAGCAGAGTCACAATCAGCGAAGCGGCACTGCTGGCGGGACTGCTTCAGTCTCCTTCTGCTCTGGATCCTTATCAGCATTATGACAGGAGCATCAGCAGGCGCGACACGGTGCTTGGGAAAATGCAGGAACTTGGATACATCACAAACGATGAATATGAACAGGCTATAGCGGAGAAAATCGCCCTGGAAGATGGAAGTGCAGATACAGAAGCAAGAAAGTATCCCTATTATGTAGATGCAGTCCTTGATGAGGCAACAAGCAAGTACGGCCTTACCCAGGAGGAGATATTTACAAGAGGCTATACCATTTATACAGAACTCGATCAAAATGTACAATCCGGCCTTGAAAAGGTATATGACAGAGATTCCCTTTTCCCGGCAGGCAGAGGAGGACAGCTGGTGCAGAGCGGCTCAGTCCTTTTAGACCCGTCGACTGGCGGGGTCCGTGCCATTGTTGGAGGCCGGGGTGAGCATGTGTTCAGAGGCTTTAACAGAGGGACACATATAAAGGCCCAGCCAGGTTCCACTTTGAAGCCGCTGGCAGTTTATACTCCCGCCTTAGAAGAAGGCTATGATGCCTCTTCTATCCTGAAGGATGAGCCGATAACTTTCGGTGATTATAAGCCGGAAAACTTTTCACGCTCTTATGCCGGCGAGGTGCCGATGTATAAAGCAGTTGAAGAGTCGCTTAACATTCCTGCTGTCTGGCTTCTCAACGAAATCGGGATTGATAAAGGCATGGATTCTTTAAAGCGTTTTGGAATCCCGACAGAGAAGGAAGACAGAGCGCTTGGCATCGCTCTTGGCGGAATGAGAAAAGGAATTTCTCCGCTGCAGCTCGCAGAAGCATACGCGGCATTTCCTAATGAAGGAAAAAGGCATGATGCCCACTTTATCACCAAGATAGTCGGACCGACAGGAAATGTCATTGCAGAAAGAAAGAAAAAAACTGTCAAAGTCACTTCCAAGGCAGCGGCAAGGGAGATGACGTCCATGCTCCTTAATGTGGTTGAAAGCGGAACCGGCAAAAGGACCAAGCTCCCGGATGTCCAAATAGCAGGCAAAACGGGATCTACCCAGCTGCCATACAATGACATTGACGGCACGAAAGATCAATGGTTCGTTGGCTATACACCTTCACTTGTTGGGGCTGTGTGGCTTGGCTATGACAGAACAGACCGGGAGCATTATCTGTCCACCAGCAGCTCTGAAACGGTCGTACCGATCTTCAGAAGCATCATGGAGCAGGTGCTTCCTTATACAGAACAGAAAGAATTCGGCACAGAGTCAGTTAATGAGCAGCTTGCAGAAGAAACTGAGCCTGATGCAGATCTCCAGGAACAGGCTGAAGAATTCAGCGAACGGCTGAAGGAAGAAATGCCGAAATGGAAGAAAAAGTGGCAGGATGCCCAGGAATTGCTCAACAAAACAGAAGAAAAACTGAATGAGATTTGGGACAAAATCGGGATTTGACGGTTTCCTTTCACCACAAAAATCAATATGAATTCAAAGGGAAAGCATCTTTGTATGTTTTCCTTTTTTTCTGTGCGGCACATTATTATTCAACAGGAATTTTATTCGACAAATTCCGAAACCCTTACACACCATGATGTATAGCAAACTGCTAGCAAAGTAATAGCTATTTGATAACAGTGTGATATCCTATAAATAGGAGGTGCTATCATTGCCAAATGAACAAAGATCGCAATTAAATGTCCGGCTGCAGAAAGAAACGCTGCAGATGCTGGATGAAATTGTAGAATATTATCAGGAAAACACCAAGATAGGCCGAATATACAAAGCAGACGTGCTTGCTGATATCATTGAAAAATCATATGAAGTTATGAGGAAGCAGAAATCGAATGCCCGTAAATTCTAAAAAGATACTCAATGTTTTGAACTGATTTTATCTGGAAAAAATAATGATAACTTCTTCAAGGAGTCCTATTGCCGACCACAGGCAAAAACCTCAAAGAAATAATAAAAGGAATGGTTTTATTGAGAGATGTCACTTTAGAACAGATTTTCAAACACAGAATCGCCCAAAAGTATTTGACACGATCTGGGGTGGCCCATGCAGTTGCTGTATCCAATCACAGCTTTAAGCTTGCGAAAGAAAGAGGCGTTGACCCTGACACGGCTGCAAAAGCAGGGCTCCTGCATGATATGGGGCATTACACTTGGTACAAAAATGGAAAGTGGGATTATGATCTTTACAGAAAAAATGATATACATGCGATAAAAGGAGCTGAAAGGGCTCATAAGCTTCTGATCAGGCTTGGCGAAAACCCTGTTAAAGCAAAGGAAATTGCCCTGGCCATTCTTTTCCATACAGATTCCTTCCTTCCTGGAGGAGAAGTAATCCGCACACCACTTCAAACAATCGTGAAATTGGCCGACGAATTTGATGAAGAACCTGGCGGTGCCCACCATTACAGAATGGTTGATGAAGAAAGGGCCCTTCTAAGCCTTCGAAGGCTTGATAAGAAAATCGACAGTTTCCTGGAGGCTGAATAAAGGAATTCGCTGATAAAGCGGATTCCTTTTTTATACTTTTGAAGGCTTCGATTCTCATAATATATCTAAAAATATTCTTTAATGATTCTTTATACCTACTACTTTCTCCATGAATAGATTGTGAGACTGCACTGTTTCTTTTAAACTTAAATAATAAGGCAATGTAAAAATATTCCGACAGGAGAATCGGCATGCAACTCACATTATTTAAAAAAGGCAGGAACAAGCAAGAGCATTCTTTCAAACTTACTAATCATAAGAACATAGGAATCGATCAGTATCTTGACCAGGATATTTTAAGGCAGATTGAAATGATGGGACTTAAGGACATTGACCTGAATTACATAAACTCTCTGCAGCCATATGTGAAAGAAAAGATCCCTGAAATCATTGATCAGTTCTACAAAAATTTAGAGACCGAAAAATCATTGACTGAAATCATACAGGATAACAGTTCTGTTGAGAGATTGAAAAAAACATTGAGCGCCCACATTTATGAGATGTTCAGCGGAAGGATAGATAAAGATTTTGTTCAGCAGCGTTTTGTCATTGCACATGTCCATGTCAAAATCGGACTGCAGCCTAAATGGTATATGTGCGCTTTTCAGGATCTGTATCTGTCTCTATGCAGCATGATTGTAGGCATAATCCCTGATAAAGGACCCTGCACTGAGATGATGCTGGCTGTTTCAAAGATCATCAGCCTAGAGCAGCAGATAGTCCTAGAAGCTTATGAACAGGAAATGGCCCGGATCAGGAAAGAGTCTGATCGCTATAAAGAGCAGCTGAAACAACAAGTTGCAGAAGCTGCCGGTGAGCTTGCCGCTATCAGTGAGCAGACAAGCGCTTCGATCGAGCAGGCAGCCGACAGAACGAATGACATCAGGAGAGCTACGAAGACAGGGTCAGATATAGCCGTAGGTGCAGAGGAAAAATCAGAAGAAGGAATGAACAAGCTTATCGGGCTTGGCAGAACTCTGGGACAGGCCGAGGACACAATTTCCAGCATCAGCCAGAACATGGAACAGCTGATCGAGAGCTCTAAACAGATCGAACAGATCGCAGCAATCGTTACTTCGATTGCAGACCAGACGAACCTTCTTGCTCTTAATGCCGCAATAGAAGCTGCCAGGGCCGGCGAACATGGGAAAGGATTTGCAGTAGTGGCAGACGAGGTCAGGAAGCTGGCGGAAAACACTAAAAATGCAGTCTCAGAAGTATCAGGGCTGATCGGTGAAATGGAAAACCGGTCAGGCATCATGGCACTGTCAATCGAAGAAGCCAGTGTAAATATTAAATCTGGCTCTGTGCAGTCTAAGGAAATCAATGAATATTTTTCCCTCATCCTTGAGTCCATGAGACAAGTAAAAGAAAAGAATTTGGCCATCGTGAAGGAAATGGAAGATTTGAATAAAGTGTTTGATGATATCGGGGAGGCCTCCGGCCAGGTAGCAGCATCATCTGATATGCTTTCCGGACTGACCTTGACATTATAAAGAAAAAGCAAATAAAATGGCGGCTGCATAAGCAGCCGCCAGCCCTTTCCGTCCGTACAGTGGTTAAGTGTCCCGCAACAAGCGAATGTCCGGAAAGGGCTTTTTAAGCTTAACATATCCATTTGGGAAAATCAAAAGGGGAAAAAAAGCCAAGTTATTTTATTTCCTTCGCAAATAATGATATGATAATCAATGATTTTCAATCTTGGCGATGCTGACTCTCTAAACTGGCTTTCCGGCACCCAGCCGGAACAGATTTAGCTGAGATACAGCCTGCCATCAATCCAAGGAGATGATTTCAATGGCAAAAAAAGGATACATACAAATGAAAGACGGCGAGAAGATCGAATTTGAATTATACCCGAATGAAGCCCCAGGCACTGTAGCAAACTTCGAAAAGCTTGCAAACGAAGGCTTCTATAACGGTTTGAACTTCCACCGGGTGATTCCTGGATTTGTGAGCCAAGGCGGCTGCCCGAATGGCACCGGGACTGGCGGACCTGGCTACACGATCAACTGCGAAACAGAAGGCAACCCGCATAAGCATGAATCAGGGTCTCTTTCAATGGCACATGCAGGCAAAAACACAGGCGGCAGCCAGTTCTTCATCGTCCACGATCCACAGCCGCACTTGAACGGTGTTCACACTGTCTTCGGTAAAGTAACATCAGGCGTTGAAGCTGCTAAAGCGATGAAAAACGGCGATGTTATGGAAAAAGTTGAAGTATACGACGCCTAACCAGCAAAAAAGAGCCTCTGGCTCTTTTTTACTTTCAAAGAGCTTTTCTTCTGGCTGGACTATAATCAGGCAGCTTTTGATCAAAGAAAGGAGCAGGTATGCTAAAACCAATAAAAGACCATCTCAGGCCAGGCTTGGATATCATCTTTGTCGGCTTCAACCCCAGCATCCGGTCGGCTGAGACCGGACACCATTTCGCCAATCCGAATAACCGGTTTTGGAAAATCCTTTATGAAGCGGGCATCACTCCTAAAAAATTTCTCCCTCAAGAAGACAGCCTGCTGCTGGATTTGAACATGGGCCTGACTAATATCGTTCCAAGGCCGACCAAAGCTGCAGATGAAATAACCAAGGATGAATATAAAGAAGGCAGAGCAAGGCTAATCTCACTCATTACAGAGCTGAAGCCAAAGGCAGTCTGTTTTGTCGGCAAAGGTGTTTACCTGGAATACAGCGGCAGCAAGAAAGCACCATGGGGCCGCCAGGATCATCCTGTGGTGCCAGGGGTTATCGAATTTGCAGCTCCTTCCTCGAGCGGGCTGGTGCGGATGAAAATGGATGAAGTGATTGATATATATAAAGAATTGCCTGCCATCCTGCATGGACAGGCACCTTCCCGGCATGGAGAGGACAGCTAAAGGAAAACATGGAGGGTTTTAGAATGAAATTAGTATCTTGGAACGTTAACGGAATCCGGGCCTGCGTTAAAAAAGGGTTTTTGGATTTTTTCAGGGAAGAAGATGCAGATATATTCTGCATCCAGGAATCAAAGCTGCAGGAGGGACAGATTGAACTTGAACTGGATGGCTATCACCAGTACTGGAACTATGCCGAGAAAAAAGGCTATTCCGGGACCGCCGTTTTTACAAAGGAAAAGCCCCTCCATGTATCCTGCGGGATAGCCGGAAGGGAAGCAGAACCAGAAGGACGGAGCCTGACTCTTGAGTTTGAAAATTTTTATCTTCTGAATGTATATACACCCAATTCTAAGAGGGACCTGGCAAGGCTTCCGTACCGGCTGGAATGGGAGGATGAGATAAAAGAGTATATCCTAGAGCTGGAAAATAGAAAGCCGGTCATTCTCTGCGGCGACCTTAATGTCGCCCATCAGGACATAGACCTGAAAAATGCCAGGTCTAACAGAGGCAACTCCGGGTTTACGGATGAAGAGCGCGGAAAAATGACATCTCTTTTGTCAGAAGGATTTGTAGACTCTTTCAGGTTCCTTTATCCAGAGCAGGAAGGCGCCTATACATGGTGGTCTTATATGGCAAAGGTGAGGGAGCGGAATATCGGATGGCGCATCGACTATTTTATCGTGTCTGACAAACTGAAAGAACATATACTAGATTCAAAGATTTATTGTGATATCATGGGCAGCGACCACTGCCCGATCATGCTCGAAATGGCCCTTTAGATGATAAAGGGCTTTTTTTCTGTATATAATGGAATCAACATATATAAAAATAGGCGCAGTGAAGGAGGCAGGAGAGCCTGCCATTCCGGACAGCCATGACAGGAAGGTTTTATGAAAAAGACACTTGTATTGACGGGCGGGGGCTCAGCCGGCCATGTCACCCCTAATATGGCTTTGATTAAAGAGCTGGAGGGGGAAGATATAAACATCCATTATATAGGCAGCAGAGAAGGCATTGAAAAAGCTCTGATCAGCGGGCTTTCCATTCCCTATCATTCGATTTCAAGCGGCAAACTAAGGAGGTACGCCGACTTTGAAAACATAAAGGATATGTTCAAAGTGGCGAAAGGATGCACCGAAGCACGACGGATTCTTAAAAAGCTCAAGCCAGGCCTCGTTTTTTCCAAAGGCGGTTTTGTTTCCGTGCCTGTCATCGCAGCCGCAAAGCTGCTCGGGATCCCGATATTTATACACGAAAGCGATCTTACCCCGGGCCTGGCGAACCGGATTTCCAAAAGGTTAGCTTCTAAGATTTATACTTCATTTGAAGAGACTCTGCAGTACCTCCCGAATGGAAAAGCACAGGCAATCGGCTCGCCGATCAGAAGGGAAATCCTCTCTGGCATCAAGAAGAAGGGGCTGGAATTCCTCGGTTTTGACAGATCCAGGCCGGTTCTGGCCATTATGGGAGGCAGCCTTGGGGCAAAGAAAATCAACGAAGCAGTGCGGCAGGAGCTTGAACATCTTGGCGGCCAGTTTCAAATTGTGCATCTTTGCGGAAAAGGAAATCTTGATCCTGCATTGGAAGGCCGGCCAGGATACAGGCAATTCGAATTCCTGAACAGTGAACTTTCAGATGTACTTGCCTGTACAGATATGACGGTTACCAGAGGAGGATCGAATGCTATTTTTGAATTCCTTGCCCTCCGCATACCGATGCTTATCATTCCTTTGAGCAAGAAACAAAGCAGGGGCGATCAGATCCTGAATGCGGAAAGCTTTGAGGAAAAAGGCTATTCGCTGACCCTGCAGGAAGAAGACCTGACAGCTGCATCTCTATCAGAATTTATTGGCATTTTAAGCAGCAATAGGGAAAGCATATTGAAAAAGATGGGAGAATCAAAGCTGAAGGATGCTTTATCAGTCATGGCTGGTGACATAAAGGACAAATTGCAGCAGCAATAGGACTCCTGGGTCTTTGTTCGCTTTTTTGTTCGCTTCTCAGAAGGAAAATCAAGCCTATCTTCTTATCTGAATATTCCTTCAAATTTGCTATAATGGAGATACATCTTGTTTCTGCATCCTGAATTACTCTGAAGGAGGGAAAATAATGAAAGAATGTGTACGTGTGATCCCGTATCAGGTAATTGAACAATCAGAGGCGGTTTCAGGCATTCCGGAAGGCATCGGACTGATCCAGGCGCCAAAAATCTGGGAAGAAACAAGGGGAGAAGGCATTACAATCGCTGTACTCGATACAGGCTGTGACATCAGCCACCCTGATTTAAAGAACCAAATCATCGGAGGCAGGAATTTTACTGGCGATGATTCCGGAAATCCGGATATTTTTAATGATTATAACGGCCATGGCACCCATGTTGCGGGAACCATTGCAGCAGAAGGCAGAGAGACCGGCATATCGGGCGTTGCGCCAGGTTCAAAGCTGCTCATCGTTAAAGTGCTTGATAAAAACGGATCCGGCCAGTATGACTGGATCATTGAAGGAATCCGTTACGCTATTGACCAAAAAGCCGATATTATTTCCATGTCTCTCGGCGGCCCGAATGATGTTCCAGAGCTCCATGATGCTGTAAAGGAAGCCGTCCGGAATAACATAGCTGTTGTATGTGCAGCCGGCAATGAAGGGGACGGCAAAGATTCTACTGATGAGTTTGCCTATCCCGGCTGCTATAACGAAGTAATAAGTGTAGGCGCGATCGACCTGGAAAGGAATTCTTCACAATTTACCAATTCACATAATGAAATCGACCTTGTAGCACCAGGGGAAGAAATACAATCTACTTTCCCGAATGGGAAGTATGCCACCTTGAGCGGCACCTCCATGGCTGCCCCGCATGTGTCCGGTGCAATGGCGCTAATTAAAAATGCTGCCAACAAGAGCTTTGACAGGAAACTGTCAGAGGCAGAGCTGTTCGCCCAGCTCATCAGGCGCACCGTTCCCCTCGGCAATTCAGCAAAGCTTGAAGGAAATGGCCTGGTATATTTAACTTTGCTTGAGCACCTCTCAGATATTTTCACACCTAAAGTTCTGCCGATGGTCTTAAAATCATGAACAGCCTGGCAGAACAGCTTGCTGCTGAACAGGAAGCTGCACTGGCTAACCTGCAGATCCAAAGCGCGGAGCGTATATATTATGATGAAGCTGCAGACCGCGAGAAATGCAATGCATATTATGCTTCCCTCGACTTTGAGGCAGCTGAGGCTATAGAAGACCTTCAAAAGCTTGTGGAGGAAACCCATAAGACCGTCCTGAAATATTCACCTCATCTCTATTTATATCCCTGGGTGGACCTGCAGGAGAACCTTTCTCTAAAAAGCCTCTATTCAGGCGGCAGAATGGATCCGGCTGAGAGCATTAAGCACGATGCAGAAGTCCTGGTGAAGCGGAACCGGACCGGAGACACGCAGACAAAGCTGAATTGCGAGCATGTGATTCCGCAGTCCTGGTTCAGTGAACAGCAGCCGATGAAGGGGGATCTCCATCATTTGTTCGCCTGTGAGCCTGCATGCAACAGCATGAGAAGCAATTTTCCTTATGAAGATTTTCCTGCCTACAAGCCGGAAGCTTCTGCTTTCGGCATAAGGGGCGGCTGCGGCATGGCTGAAGAAGGGAAGTTTGAGCCGGAGTACGGCAAAGGAATCGCAGCCCGGGCATGCTTTTACTTTTTCCTGAGGTATAAGCATTTCAAGCCTGCAGAACATGGAATCAATTGCATGCTCCTCCATAAATGGCATCTTGAATTCCCTGCATCCATATATGAAAAGCACAGGAATGCGGCAATAGAGGAGCTGCAGGGCAATCGCAATCCGTTCATTGATTATCCTGACCTGGCAGGGAAAATCGCTCAAACATTCTAATAAACATCAATGGAGGTCAGACTTTTAGTTTTATGCAGCCTTTTACTCAAAGAACGATAAAAATCATTAAAGAAATACCTGCTGGAAAAGTAATGACTTACGGCCAGATAGCCGCTCTTGCAGGCAGCCCCCGGGCAGCCAGGCAGGTCGTCCGGATTCTTCATTCGCTGAGCAGGCAGGAGAAGCTTCCCTGGCACAGGGTCATCAGCAAAATGGGCGAAATCAGCATGAAAGATCCATTGGGCCGGGAGGAACAGAGATTTCTCCTTGAAGCGGAAGGCGTCACTGTAGACGGCAAAGGAACAATCCTTCTGGAAAATTTTCTGCACGAGCCAAAAAAAGGGCTGGATAATAATTCCTGATTCTGATAAGATAATAAAAATCTTAAATTCTATGACGAGAACAAGTAGGAAAGGGAATGTTCCTTCAGCGAGCCGGGTATGGTGAGAGCCGGCGGAAACGATCTTTCTGAAACATCATCTCTGAGATGCAGGACTGAAACATAGTAAGTCCTGACGGGTGTCCGCCGTTAAAAGGAACGCGTATGATGGTACGTTGATGAGCGCTATTGCGTCTGCAATAGAATTTGGGTGGTAACGCGGGTATAACACTCGTCCCTTTACAGGGGCGGGTGTTTTTTATTTCCCTAAAAATCAAAGAGAAAGGCAGGTACTGAAATGGAAAGCACTATGGCAAGAGAACACAGAATCAGGGAGTATTGGAGGCAGGAAAATATTTTTGCCAAATCCATTTCCAATCGTGCAGGCAGAACTCCTTTTGTTTTTTATGAAGGGCCTCCGACCGCCAATGGCCTGCCCCACGCCGGCCATGCTCTCGGCAGGACATACAAGGATCTGACAGCCCGCTACTGGACGATGAAAGGGAGGCAGGTAATCAGAAAAGCCGGCTGGGATACACATGGACTTCCGGTTGAACTGGGCGTGGAAAAAGCACTCGGCATATCAGGAAAAAAGGAAATTGAGGATTATGGTGTAGGTGCTTTTATCGAAAAATGCCGTGAAAGTGTATTTGAATATGAAAAGCAGTGGAGGGCATTCACAGAGCAGCTTGGCTACTGGACGGATATGGATGATCCTTATATGACATTAAGCAATGAATATATCGAATCGGTATGGCATATCCTTGGGACCATCCACGAAAAAGGTCTGCTTTACAAAGGCCATCGGGTATCTCCCTACTGTCCAAGCTGCCAGACTTCCTTGAGTTCCCATGAAACAGCACAGGGCTACAAAGATGTAAAAGATTTAAGCGCCACCGTCACCTTCAGGCTGAAGGGAAGGGAAAATGAATTTTTCCTCGGCTGGACCACAACGCCATGGACTCTTCCGGCCAATGTTGCGCTGGCTGTCCATCCGCAGGTCCAGTATGCAAGAGTAAAGAACGGAGACAAAATCTTTATTCTGGCTGAAAACAGGGTGGCAGATCTTTTTCAACGCTATGATGAAATCCTTGAAACACTGGAAGGCAAAGCGATTGCGGGAATGGAATATGAGCCTCCTTTTCAGATTGATGGGCTAGAAGGTGCGCACAAAGTCATTGCCGCTGAATTTGTCACTGAAAACAGCGGCACAGGAATCGTCCATATTGCTCCCGCTTACGGAGAAGACGACTACCGGGCCATAAAGGAAAATGGACTTCCTTTCATCAATATCGTTGATTCTAAAGGCTGTTATACTGATGAATTTCCGCCTCTTGCAGGGAGGTTCGTCAAAGACTGCGATGTGGACATCTTAAAAATGCTCGGCAGCATGGATCTTCTATTTTATAAACAAAAGTATGAACACAGCTATCCATTTTGCTGGCGGTGCGACTCTCCGCTCCTTTATTACGCAGCTGACAGCTGGTTCATCAAAACATCTTCGCTTAAAGAGAAATTTCTTGAGCTTAACAGCCGGGCTGAATGGCATCCAAGCCACATGAAAAACGGCCGTTTCGGCAAATTCCTTGAAGGGATGGTGGATTGGAATATCAGCCGGAGCCGTTATTGGGGTACACCTCTCAATGTTTGGGTCTGTGAAGCTTGCGGGGCAGAGAAAGCCCCAAAAAGCTTTCAGGAGCTGCAGGAGCTGTCTGAAGCCAGTGGAAAGCTCGCTGATTATCATAAGCCTTATGTTGATATAGTGAAAATTTCTTGCCCGGACTGTGATGGTAACATGGCCAGGACCCCTGAGGTCATCGATGTCTGGTTTGACTCTGGAAGCATGCCGTATGCCCAGCATCATTATCCTTTTGAACACACAGAGGCATTTTCAAGGCAGTTTCCGGCCGATGCAGTCATAGAGGGTGTGGATCAGACCAGAGGATGGTTTTACTCTTTGCTCGCCGTTGCAGTCTTATACAAAGGCGAATTGCCTTATAAAAATGTCCTCGCCCTTGAGCATGTCCTCGATGAAAATGGGCAGAAAATGTCTAAGAGCAAAGGAAATGCCTTAGATCCGGCAGAGCTGATCACTGAATATGGAGCAGATGCATTAAGATGGGCGCTTGTGGAGGACAGCAGTCCATGGAAGCCAAAGAAGTTTTCGGGAAGAAATGCAGCTGAGGCCAAATCAAAGCTGGTGGACTCGCTTGCAAGCATTCATCATTTTTACAGCCTCTACAGTGCTATTGATAATTTTGTCCCGGACAGCCGCCACTCTTCCGAAAATATAATGGACCGGTGGATCCTTTCACGGCTGCATAGTGTCATTGAAACGGTAAACAGGGAGATGGACAGCTTCCAGGCAACGAATGCCAGCAGGGCAGCAGGCACGCTGATCGAAGAGGTCAGCAACTGGTATATCAGAAGAAACAGGGAAAGGTTCTGGGCGAAGGGCATGGAAGCTGATAAAATCGCTGCGTTTCAGACACTGTACACTTTATTGGACAATATCTCCCGCATGCTGGCCCCTTTCGTGCCTTTTATAGCTGAAAGCGTCTATTTGGATTTGACAGGCAGGAGCGTCCACCTTGAAGACTACCCAGAAGCAGATTCCGCTTTGATTGACAGTAAGCTCGAGGAAAGCATGCTCGAAGTCATGGAACTGGTGGAGCTGGGCAGAAGCATCCGCCATTCCCGGCAGCTGAAGACAAAGCAGCCGCTGGCCGAAATGCTGGTGCAGTGCAGCAAGGAACAGGAAGGAAAATTAAAAGCTCTCAGCCCGGTCATCAAGGAAGAACTGAATATAAAAGAAATCTCCTGGGCGGAAAACTGGACGGAAAAATACACATGCCAGCTGAAGCTGAATTTTAAAGCAGCAGGCCGTAAATACGGAAAGAAAGCCAGCCTCGTTCATCAGTCGCTGCAGCAGCTCCCTGAAGCAGATATCCGCCAGCTGCTGGAGAAAGGGAGCCTCGTTCTGCAGGCAGGCGATGAAAAGCTGCAGGTCGAAGCCAGTGATACAACCGTGGAAAGACTCCCAAAGCAAGGCTACGCAGAAAGCAGCGGGCGAAATATGACTGTTCTTTTGAAGACAGAATTGACCGCTGAATTAAAAAGGGAAGGATATGTAAGGGATTTTATCAGGGGAATACAGGATTTAAGAAAGAAGCTTGAGCTTCCAATCGATAAAAGAGTTAGGCTGACTATCGATACAACACCTGAAGCAGAAGGAATACTGCGTGAATTTGAGGATCTTTTATACACCAACATCATTCTTGAAGGGATTGCTTTCAAGCAGCTGCAAGACCCGATGCTAAATGGAAAGCTTGGCGGGGAATTGATAGCTGTCTCATTAACATAATCATAAGCTGCACGGCTCAATTTTCAAAAACACTACTTTTTCCTCACGAAGAAAATAAAGGAAAATCATCTTTCAAAGAGAAGTAACTGTTAATACTTTTAAATAAGGCAAGACTTAACCTTTTATTGAAAGTTAAGTCTTGCCATAGGAGGGTGATGCTGATTGATGAAAAGGTGGAAAATTGTAATCTTGATAACAGCTTTATTGTTCATTTCTGCCTCCCCTTATGCTTACGAACTCTCCCGCCAGGCGGAGGCAGAAGAAGAAGGGGACAGCCTGACCGCAGAGCTCAACCAGCTTCTGAACAACGATCCAATTCTCTCAGGAGCGCTTGCAGGAGTGAGCATCAGGAAGGCAGATACGGGCGAGCTGCTGTATGACCATATCGGCGGCATCCGGCTGAGGCCTGCCTCCAATATGAAGCTGCTCACATCAGCTGCTGCTCTTCAGCTCCTGGGCGAAGATTACCGGTTCACCACAGAGGTCCTGACAGATGGACTATACAAAAAAGGCAATCTGCATGGAAATCTATTTCTGAAAGGAAAAGGCGATCCTACTCTAATGAAGAGCGACTTTGACCAGATGGCAGCCGAGTTAAAGCAAAAAGGCATCAAAACCATCCATGGCAGCCTGATTGCCGATGACAGCTGGTATGATGATATCAGGCTTTCAAAGGACCTGAACTGGAGTGACGAATCCTATTATTACGGCGGCCAGGTATCAGCACTGACTGCCTCGCCAAATGAAGATTATGATGCAGGCACAGTCATTGTAGAAGTGAATCCGGGGGAATCTGCAGGGAAAGCGCCGGCAGTTTCGCTGACGCCTGAAACCGGCTATGTTGAAATCATCAACGAGGCAGCCACTGTCCCGGCCGATGGCAAAAAGGACATCACCATTGAACGTGACCATGGGACGAACACCATCCGCATTTCCGGGACCATACCTGAAAAAGCCAGCAGGTCCAGGGAGTGGATTGCCGTGTGGGAACCGGCCGGCTATGCGCTTGATCTATTCAGCCAGGCATTGAAGGAACAGGGGATCCTTGTCACTGGCAAACCGGCTCAGGGAAAAGCTCCCGGGAAGAGTTCACTGCTTTCCGCTCATCAATCAATGCCATTGAAGGACCTGATGATTCCTTTCATGAAGCTGAGCAACAACAGCCATGCTGAAGTATTGGTCAAGGAAATGGGCAAAAAGATAAAGAACGAAGGCAGCTGGGAAAAAGGACTTGAAGCTGTATCCGAGCAGCTTGCACGCTGGGGCGTCAATAAAGATACGCTGATCCTCCGTGACGGGTCGGGCATATCCCACGTCAGCCTTATTCCGCCTAATGAATTATCACAGCTTTTATACAGTGTCCAGTCTGAAAAGTGGTATCCCTCTTTTGAAAAATCACTCCCAGTGGCTGGAGCACAGGACAGAATGGCAGGGGGCACACTTCGCAACAGAATGAAAAACTCGGCAGCAGAAGGAAAGATTAAAGCGAAAACAGGTTCAATCTCCACTGTAAGCTCCCTTTCCGGATATGCTGAAACCAAAAGCGGCGACAGGCTCATTTTCAGCGTTGTCCTTAATAATCTCAAAGATGACAGCAAGGCAAAGATCATAGAAGATAAAATCGCAATCTTGCTGGCAGAACAGCCGTGACAAAAAGAAGCACGCAGAGCCTTTTTATAAGGAATCTGCCTGCTTCTTTTTTGCTTTACTTTAAACGGCCTGCATACTCAAGGACCATAGCCGGAGTCACAAGCTTTCTTGAAGGAACGATTCCCTGCTTGGCAAGCTGATTGATTTCTTCTGTCACTATATTGATTTTTTCTGTTGAAAATGACTTTCCTGCCTTGCAGAGAGATAATGCTTCTTCAATATAAGCTTCTCTTTCAGCATCAAGCTCAAGGAAGCGGGTGATTCTGGTGTTCAATTTCTTGGCATGTGCGGTTAAAGCATGGTGTACACTCATCGTTTCACTCCTAATTCATAAAGCTATTATAATATTATCAACTAAATTCCATTCCGTTAAGAAAAATTTTTTCTTTATAATTGATCTTGAAAAACTTTAAAGGATAGGGTGCTGGCCAATACATGATAATATAAATAAACAGGCTCCCTTAGCGGCGCCGATTAACATTCAAAGGGGGGAATTTCCATGGAAGCATTGGAAACTCTCTATCCTCTTGCAGTAGACCAAGCCAAAGCAAAAATTTTAGAGGATATTCACTATTATTTATCAATGAAAGATTCCCTTCCCGATTTTGAAGAATATCTTCAGGACAGGAAGCAGTATTATGAACAGATCTGGATAAATGTCTGGCTTAATATGACCAATAACAAAGTGGCGCGCAAATTAAAAAAGGAATTTCTTCAGGAAAAGGGTTTTTCAACAGAGGGAACCGACAAGAAGGTCATCAACAGCCTTTTCCGTTCTGAAGTAAGGAACTATTCACCATGGAATGCAGAGAAATGGCTGCTTTCCCTTTATTCCCATGAATCAGGCAAATGGGAACAGAAATATCGGGATGCAAGGGAAAAGTATCTGCTCCAGCTTCAGCATGAGGAAAATGCCGAGCATATTGCCAAGGCTTACACAGCACTAGATAAAGCAGCCGGGAAAATCATGAGGAAGCATAGCCGGCTGTTCTATTTGAGGGCAAGATATGAGGCTGCCCGGCAATTGGAGAAAGATCTCAGCAGCGGCACTAAATATGGGCAGACGGATACATTTGCTCTCGAAGAAAAGCTCAGGCCGGAAGGACATTTCAACCCGGAGCATTATACATTCGCTGCCGATTTCTTTGAAGAGCTGACAGGCGGCATTCATTCAACAAACCATTGGGGCAGGCAGTATTTTGAGTATGAAACTTATTATTATAAATATGAAAAGCTTTTGATGGATTGCATGAAAGATATCGTTCCTGAGGCCGTATTGGAATTAATGGATCCTGCCATGCTGGCACAATATAAATCGCTGCATCCGGAAAATGACCCGGAAGCAGCCATCACCTCCATGACTGAATGGCCGTCAGAGGAACTTGCCGGAGAATTTCTGGAGGAAATTGAAAATGAATTCCTGGAGGACTTGCTCCGCCTCAGTTCATTTCCTTGGGAACCAGCCGTGCATCTGGAAATATATCGGCATGATCTCGAGGACCGGGAGCGGAAAGAGGCAGAAGCGAGAGCAGAGGAAGAGCGGAGAAAGCAGGAGGAAGCCAGGATCCTTGATGAAATCTTTGGCCGGGAATACAGCCCTTCTGTGGACAGGAGCGTCAAATACGTCCTTCATATCGGCGATACGAATACAGGCAAGACCTTCCATGCACTTGAAAGCATGAAACAGGCGGACACAGGAATTTATCTGGCTCCTTTAAGGCTTTTGGCGCTGGAGGTATACGATAAGCTGAACGGGGATGATATCCCTTGCACACTCAAGACCGGGGAGGAAGAAAAAGTAACTCCCGGGGCAAGCCATTTTGCTTCCACAGTCGAGATGTTCAGTGAAAAGGAACGTTTTGATATAGCAGTCATCGACGAAGCACAGATGATCACTGACAAAGACCGCGGATTCTCATGGTATAAGGCTATTACGAAGGCGAATGCAAGCGAAGTCCATATTATTGGCAGCAGAAGCTCACAGACGATCCTTCTCCAGCTTTTGGACGGAACTGACTTGGAAATTCATGAATACCATAGAGACACTCCGCTCCTCGTCGAGCAGAACGAATTCCGGCTGAAGCATAGCAGAAAAGGTGATGCACTTATCTGCTTCTCAAGGAAAAGAGTGCTGGAGACAGCTTCCCGGCTTCAGAATGATGGCCGTTCAGTCAGCATGATTTATGGAAGCATGCCGCCTGAAACAAGGAAAAAACAGGTGCAGCGCTTCATTGACGGCGAAACCGATATGATTGTAAGCACAGATGCAATCGGCATGGGGCTGAACCTCCCAATCCGCAGGGTCGTTTTTCTTGAAAATGAAAAATTCGACGGTGTCAGGAGAAGGCAGCTCACCTCCCAGGAAGTGAAACAGATTGCCGGAAGGGCCGGCAGAAAAGGCCTCTATAATACCGGACGGGTTGCATTTATGGAAAACATCAAGGAAATGGGTTCCTTGCTCGAACAGGAAGATGAGCCGGTCCATACTTTTTCAATCGCGCCGACCAGCGGTGTGTTTGACCGTTTCCAAAAATACTATCATGATCTGGGCACTTTTTTTGAGCTCTGGGACAAATTTGAAAGTCCGCCTGGAACCGTAAAAGCTTCACTTGCAGAAGAGAAGGAGCTTTATGAGCTTGTACAGGGAACAGAGATGGAAGCCCGGCTCAGCCTTGGGGACCTCTACGGATTCCTGCACCTTCCTTTTTCGGCGAGAGAGCCGGAACTGGTAAGACAATGGCGGATGTCTGTAATGGCATCAGTGCAAAATGAAGACCTGCCTGAGCCTTCTATCCGCAAAAGGACCCTGGAGGACCTGGAGCTCACGTATAAATCTGTCGGACTGCATCTGCTGTTCCTTTACCGGCTCGGACAAAGGACTGAGGCTTTATACTGGGAACGGGTCAGGGATGAACTCGGCACGATGGTCCACGAAAAGCTGAAAACAGATGTCCAGAAAATGACCAAAAAATGCCGCAGATGCGGCAAGAAACTTTCATGGGAGCATCACTATCCGATTTGCGATGAATGCCACGAGGGCGGGTTCCGGACCAGGAGGAAACCTTCTTACTTCAGAAAGTGATTAAAAGGGGCAGGCAGCCCGGGAGCTGCCTGCCCCTTTCATTGACAATCCGAACTGTATCTTTTATTATTACAGTATAAACAGAACAGATTGGCTGTTAACCAGATGCTTAAAGATACCTTTAAAGCCTCACCGGGTTTGCGTTATCACATGGAATTAAAGGGTATTGATACAATAGACGGCGGATACAAGCCGGCTTTGAACCAAGACTTCAACTGTAATGAACTTTAATAAATAATAATCTAATGAAGGCGGTGTTATGATATGAACAATCAAGACATTATTATGGGCGGATGGATCACAGGGAAGTCACGGAATGGGGAGCTTGTTCAGGGCTTCGTGGAAGCGGCATTGCCTGAGCGGGAATTTGTGACAGTTTTTGTTGTCGACAGCGACAATCCTGAAGTGATCGGCAGAAAGGTCCATATTGAAAAGAAAAAAGCCGAGACGATGAAAAATCATCTGCTTCCTTCTGCCGACGGTCTTCGCTCTCTTATCGACACAGCTTTGCTTACAAGGGACAGAGAATGGTTTATGGAGCTGTCAGATGCACTGAACCGCCTTGAACAGGCGGGGAGTGAAAAAAAAGCAAAAGCAGCCGGCAGCGTATCATTTCCTGTCAGCGAAGGCAGAATGAACAAGAAATATTAAAGCTTTCCAGATACAGAAATAATAGAAAGAAGGCAGGCAGATGAAGCTCGGAATACTTGATCAATCTCCTGTTCCGGAAGGGAGAACGGCTCAAGAGGCCCTATTAGCCTCACTTGAGCTTGCACAGGAAGCCGAACGGCTGGGCTACAGCCGCTATTGGATTGCAGAGCACCATAATATGACAGGGCTTGCCTGCTCTGCTCCTGAAGTGATGCTTCCCTATATCGGTGCCCAGACGGCACATATAAAAATTGGAAGCGGAGCCGTTCTTCTTCCTTATTACAAGCCCTACAAAGTGGCGGAAACCTATCATATGCTTGCCGCCCTTTTTCCGGGAAGAATCGATTTAGGAATCGGCAGGGCTCCTGGAGGTTCCGCTGAAACCTCCATGGCGCTATCGGACAATTTTCTGAAAGGCGTCGCAGACATGCCGCAGAAAATTTCTGAGCTGCTGAATTTCCTGAACGGCAGCCATCCTAAGGATGATATGTTTTACAAAGTGGCTCCTGCCCCGGTACCCCAAATTGCACCGCAGCCTTGGATTTTGGGAACAAGCCGCAAAAGCGCCCTTCAGGCTGCAGAGAAGGGCATAGCCTATTGCTTCGGGCATTTTATGAGCGATCAAGATCCTGAGGAGATTGTTTCACTATATAAGGAATCTTTTATTCCTTCCAAAAATGCTTCTTCTCCATACTGCATAGCCGCTGTAAATGCTATTTGTGCAGAAACAGAAGAACAGGCAGAGGAGCTGGCCTTAAAAAGCCGCGCATGGAGGAATCGGTTGAGCGGGGAAGAAGCGCTGCAGGAAGACCATAATTCCTCAAACTCAAGAGAACTCTTGCAGGACATGAAGAAAAAAATGATCATCGGGAATCCTGTTCAGGCTGCTGAACAGCTTGAAAGCCTGGCCAGAAGGATAGGGGCAGATGAACTTATGATCATCACTCTGACAACGGATTATGAAGATAGGCTGTTATCTTACAAATTAATCGCTGAACAGATGATATAAGAATCCGCTGTGTATGGCTGCAGCGGATTTTTCTTTTAGATTTTAGAAGGGGGATATTGATGTATGAAACTAAGCGTACTGGATCAAGCGGTCATTCGAAAAGGAGACTCTCCCGGTGAAGCGCTCAAGCAAACATCCCAATTGGCGAAGATTGCCGATAACCTGGGATATACCCGCTTTTGGACCGCTGAGCATCATAATTCAAATGGAATGGCTGGTTCTTCACCAGAAGTCCTGATCTCCCACATAGCGGCTGTAACGAACAGGATCCGGGTCGGGTCCGGAGGAGTTCTCCTTCCCCAATACAGTCCTTATAAAGTGGCAGAAACCTTTAAAGTCATGGAAGCCCTGTATCCTGACAGAATTGACCTCGGTGTCGGCAGATCACCCGGCGGCGGTGCACCCACAAGACTCGCTCTGACAGACGGAATCAGGAGGAGCATGAACGAATTTCCCGGCCAGCTGAGGGATCTCCAAGGTTTTTTAACCAACTCTTTGCCTGATAACCATCCTTTTAAGGAGGTAAAAGCCTTTCCGGATTTGCAGACTCTGCCGGAACTATGGCTGTTGGGGATTACCGAACGGGGCGCAAGAGCTGCAGCTGAAAACGGGATGCGCTTTACATATGGCCACTTCATCACCCCGGCAAACGGAGAAAAAGCCTTCCAATACTATTACCGTCACTTCCAGCCGTCTGCTATGCTGAAAGAGCCTACGGCAAATGTCTGTGTATTCGTTGTCTGCTCACCAACTAACGAAGAAGCCGAATACCTCGCGGCGAGCCAGGACCACTGGCTCCTGGACATCGAAAAAGGAGCCGACACAAGAATCATCTCACCAGAAGAAGCCCAAAAAAGAACCCTGACGGCTGCCGAAAAAGAAAAGATAAAACACAATCGAAGCAGAATGGCCATAGGCAATCCTCAAGAAGTAAAGGAGCAGCTGATGCAAATTAGTGACAAATACAACACCGATGAAATCATGGTCATCAACAATACCTTTCGTTTTGAAGACAGAGCCAGGAATCTGGAATTATTGGCTGAATCTTTCTTATAAAGCTCTTTTCGTAAAGATTGCTGCTTTTAATAATAACGGATTTTTTTTACATTTTTTGGTGTTGTTTGAAGAGAGGCTTATTCAGTTAATGGGGCATTGTAGTGATGGGATGGGATGGTTTAAAAAAACAGGAAGTCTTACCTTATATGAGTGACCAGCAAGCCTTAAAATAAGCGGAGATTCTCCGCTTATACCCATAATATGGAACAAACAGGTGTAAATTAGCGGAGATTTTCCGCTTATGGGAAGCAAAATTGCCCATTTTCCTGTTTTTTTAGTGTATAGTCGGAATTTCTCCGTCTATTCCAGCTATTTTTAGAGCTTTTTTCAAATTAGTGGGAATTTCTCCGCTTATTTTTTAACCTGTCACTGATTCCTCTTTGAGAATCTTTCGCCGTAGATGAGCTCTGAATCAAATCCCTGCTGTTTGGCACGGAAGGTACTAAGACTCCTCAAAAATGCACGCACATTTTCTTCGTGTAATCAGATTAGCGGAAGATGGTTCAAAGTCCTGCGGGACCACAGCGGCAGAGCTGAGACCCCGCAGCACCGCCCCGCGGAAAGCGAAGCGCCTGCAGTGCAGATCAGCAGCCCAGTTTATAACAGATCCCTAATGGAAACTTGTTCTGCTAAATAAACTGCTTGAATCACCCTTTTATTTAAAGGTCCAGTAACGGCGAAAAATTCTCGAAGCCCTGCTGATCGGAACGGAAGGCACGAAGACTCCTGCGGGATTGCAGCGGCAGAGCTGAGACCCCGCAGCGCGCAAGCGTGAGGAGGCTCAGCGCCGCCCCGCGGAAAGCGGAGTGCCTGCAGTGCAGATCAGCAGCCACATTTAAAAAGCCAAATAAAAAATTTTTTTATATCGGACTACATACATAAGAAGCCCTGAACCAAAAAAACGGCTCAGGCCTCCCAATCACTTCATCAGCTTCCGAATCAGCTTCAGCCCATTCTCAGCAGAAGGATAACGGAACGAAAAATCAAACAGCGTAGTCTGCTTCAGCACACTCTTATAATGCGAGAAAGTCCCAAAGCTGCTTTTACCATGATAACTCCCTATCCCGCTCTCGCCGACACCTCCAAAAGGAAGATACGGTGTCGCGATATGCATCAAAGTATCATTAATGCACCCGCCTCCAAAAGAAACCGTGCCATTAATCTTATTTTCTACATCCTGGCTTCCTGTAAACAAATACAACGCAAGCGGCTTCGGCCGTGACTGGATAAAGGAAATGGCTTCATCAAGGTTTCCATACCCGTAAACCGGCAGAATCGGGCCGAATATTTCATCCTGCATAACAGGCGAACCAAAAGAAGGGGCATCCATCAGTGTCGGCTCCATTTTCCTAAGCTCACCATTCACCCTTCCGCCTGAAAGGATTGGTCCGTCACTCAAATACGCTTCAAGCCTGCTGAAATGCCGGCTATTGACGATTTTGGAATAATCCTCATTATCAAGAGGATTATCAGTATAAAATTCCTTAATGTACTTCTTCATTTCCTCCAGCAGCTGCTGTTTTACATTTTCGTGGACAAACAGGTAATCCGGGGCAATGCACGTCTGTCCGGCATTTGTAAACTTGCCGAAAACAATCCGCTTCGCCGCCAGGCTGATATTGGCATCTTCATGGACAATGACCGGGCTTTTTCCGCCAAGCTCAAGGGTGACAGGAATCAGCCTTTTGCTGGCTGCCTCCATCACAATCTTGCCGACAGGGACGCTTCCTGTAAAGAAAATATAATCAAAATGCTGCTCAAGCAGCTGCTGGCTGGTCTCCACACCGCCTTCAACAGTTGAAATATAATCTTCCGGATAAATATCCTTAATCAGCGCTGACAGCACACGTGATACATTCGGGGTCAGCTCCGATGGCTTGATGACAGCCGTATTTCCGGCAGCAATCGCCCCAATGAGCGGGGACAGGGCCAGCTGGACCGGGTAATTCCAGGGCGCGATAATGAGGGCCGCTCCGTATGGCTCTGGAATAATATAGCCCTTGGAGCCAATATGGGTCATTGCCGTCTTCACTTTTTTTGCTTTCATCCACTTTTTCAGATGCTTCAATGTAAAGCCGATTTCTTCATATAAAATACCGATTTCCGTTGAATATGCTTCAAGTTCAGACTTTCCAAGATCTTCTTTTAACGCAAAGATCAGCTTCTGTTCATTTTTTTTGATGCTATCCTTAAGCACCTGCAGCTGGGCAAGCCTGAATACCGGGGGCTTTGTTCCCTGGTTCGCAAAAAAGTTCTTCTGGGCGGCAAGCAGCTCTTTGATTTTTTCTGCTGATGTCTCTGTTACGTTGTTTTTCTGCAATCCAACCACCTGCTTTCAGCTTGATTCTATGATTAAATTGAGCATACCTTTTCACTCTAAAATAGGCAATCAGCAGAAACTGAAAAATAATTATTTTCGAATACCGAATTATTTGTTATTCTAGAAAAAGGGAATAAAAATTCACCATTAAGGATGGTTATACAATGAAACAGATAATTCAGAACGAAATAGAGAAGCTCCAGCAGGAATTTGTCAATATCAGCACGTACATAGGAGAAAATCCTGAGCTCGGGCATGAGGAGTTCAAATCTTCGGCTATTTTGATTGAAACATTGGAAAAGCACGGATTTACTGTAGAAAAGGGAACCTGCGGGCTTCCGACTGCTTTTCGTGCTGTTTATGACAGCGGCATAGCGGGAGCAGCAATTGGGCTGATGGCTGAATATGATGCCCTTCCTGAGGTAGGACATGCATGCGGGCACAACCTCATCGGCACAATGGCAATTGCTGCAGGGATCGGCCTGAGCAAGGCTGTTGGAGAAACTGGCGGAAAAGTGATTGTGTATGGAACTCCTGCTGAAGAAACAAAGGGCGGGAAAGTGACAATGGCAGAGAACGGAATTTTCGACGAACTGGATGTTGCGATGATGGTCCATCCTTTGTCCAAGTATTTGAAAAGCGGCAGATCACTTGCCATGGATGCGATTCAGTTTGAATTCTTCGGGAAGAGTGCCCATGCGGCTGCAAGTCCGGAAAAAGGAATCAACGCCCTTGATGCCGTGCTTCAGACTTTCAACAGCATCAATGCCCTCAGACAGCATATCACTTCAGATGCAAGAATCCATGGCATCATCCCTGAAGGAGGAAAAGCGGCCAATGTAGTTCCTGACTATGCCTCTGCCCAGTTCTATGTAAGAGCATCAAGCCGCTCTTATGTGAATGAACTGGTTGAAAAAGTGAAAGCATGCGCCCAGGGCGCTGCGCTTCAGACTGGTGCAGAAATGAAAGCTTCTTTTTATGAATTTTCGTATGATGATATGCAAACAAACCAGCAATTATCGGATGCATTCACGAAGGAGCTGGTCGGGTTAGGCATCGATCCCGGCGAAATCCATGAAGACCGCGATGGTTCAGGATCGCTCGATATGGGAAATGTCAGTCAAATTGTCCCTTCCATTCATCCTTATATCAAGATCTGCAACGAAGATTTTGCCTGCCATACCCATGAGTTCCGTGAAACAGCCATGAGCAGCCAGGCACAAAAAGCGATGATTTTAGGGGCAAAGGCCATGGCTTTGACAGGTTATGAGATCCTCGCAAGTGAAGAACTGCTGCAATCCATCATGGAAGAATTCAAAAAGAAAACTCATGTTCATGCATAATGATAGTCAAAAAAGCTTATCCAAATGCGGATAGGCTTTTTTACATTCACCCAGAGCAGGACACATTTAGGAAAAATCCGTTTTTTTGCCTTTTATAAAGGGTACTCTAAATAGTAATCAGCCTCATCAGCTTGCCGCTGCACGTTCAAAAACTAGCCAACAGAGCGGCCATGACTGTTGATAAGGGCAACAAACTGACAGAGTTAAAGGGGATCTTGCAAATGAAACTTACACCAGAGCAACGGATTGAGCTGCATGGCTTTAATAATCTGACTAAAACCTTAAGCTTTAATATGTATGATATCTGCTTTACAAAGACTAAAGAAGAACGGGAAGCTTATATTGATTATATTGATGAACAGTATAGTGCTGAAAGGCTGACCAAAATTCTGACTAATGTGTCCGATATCATCGGGGCACATGTGCTGAATGTCGCCCAGCAGGACTATGTACCGCAGGGAGCCAGTGTCACGATGCTCGTATCGGAAGGCCCTGTTGTTGAGGTGCCTGAGGAATCACTGGAGGAATCACCTGGGCCGCTGCCTGACAATGTCGTCCTGCAGCTGGATAAAAGCCATATTACAGTCCACACCTATCCTGAGTTCCACCCGACAGAAGGGATCAGCACATTCAGGGCAGATATTGATGTTTCCACATGCGGGGAAATTTCCCCTCTAAAAGCCCTTAATTATTTGATCCACTCCTTTGAGACGGATGTAATGACCATTGATTACCGCGTCAGAGGGTTTACAAGGGACATCAACGGCGAAAAGCTATATATCGACCATGACATAAACTCTATTCAAAACTATATACCTGATGAAGCAAAAAGCCTGTATGATATGATCGATGTCAATATCTATCAGGAGAAAATTTTTCATACAAAATGCAAACTGAAGGAGTTTGACCTGAATAATTATCTGTTCGGCTTTACAAAGGAGAAACTGGATTCAGAAGAAGCGGAAGAAATCACCGACCGTCTTAAAACAGAGATGGACGAAATCTTTTATGGTACCAATATATCCTCGCAAAATTAAGTTCTATACTTTTTATTAAGGTAGCATGAGACTGCAAAGATCCTCTCATTATGGGGACATTTGCAGTCTTTTTTGTATGCAGATATCCTTCACACTGTCTTTTTGCTAGAGGATAAGCATTGTCTGAATGGTTTCTTACAGTCTTTTTCTTGCTACTCTCTTTAAATTAAGTTTTACAAATTGTCCTTCCTGCGTATGTTTAATTAATGGAACATTCTGAACTGTGCTGCCGCTAGGAACACATGGTGCAAACAGCATGGTTTTGAAAGGGATGATTCTTTTTATTTTAGAGGGGGAGTAGTAATGGCAGACAATGTGAAGATCGGCTTGATACAGGCAGCTCATGATGTGGACGGCAGCGAGCCGGTTGCAGTCCATAAGGAGAAGGCAATCGAAAAGCATATAAAACTTGTAAGGGAAGCGGCAGAAAAGGGCGCCCAGATTGTATGCCTGCAGGAAATCTTTTACGGCCCTTATTTCTGTTCCGAGCAGAATACGAAATGGTATGACGCTGCAGAAGAAATCCCGGACGGCCCGACAACAAAGCTTTTCCAGGAGCTGGCAAGGGAGCTTGGGATTGTTATTGTCCTTCCGATTTATGAACGGGAAGGGATAGCTACCTATTATAATACAGCTGCTGTCCTGGATGCCGACGGAACTTATTTGGGAAAGTACCGGAAGCAGCATATTCCGCATGTTGCCGCAGGAGGAAACGGCTGCGGGTTCTGGGAAAAATATTATTTTAAACCGGGGAACCTGGGCTATCCGGTATTTGATACTGCATATGCCAAAATCGGCGTGTATATCTGCTATGACCGGCATTTCCCGGAAGGAGCAAGGCTACTGGGACTGAACGGCGCGGAAATCGTCTTCAATCCATCCGCCACGGTCGCCGGCCTGTCCGAATATTTATGGAAACTCGAACAGCCTGCCCATGCAGTCGCCAACGGATATTATGTTGGCGCCATCAACCGCGTCGGCTATGAGGGTCCATGGAATATGGGAGAATTCTATGGGCAGTCATACCTGGTGGATCCTAAAGGAAGCTTTGTTGCCTCTGCCAGCCGGGATAAGGATGAAGTCATCATAGGTGAAATGAACAAGAAGCTGATACGGGAGGTCAGGGACACCTGGCAGTTCTACCGCGACCGCAGGCCGGAAACATACAGTGAAATGACATCCCTTCTTCCGTAAGGGGCTTTTTATGCGAAAAATAAGCTTTTCAATTGCCTGCCTGGCACAGGCAGGATAGGAGGGAACGCTGTGATCGATGCAAAACCAAAGCGAATCACACACACCGACCTGGAACAGAACTTCATGGAAGCGGAGCCTGCGCTGTCCAGCAGGGATGCTGTCCAGGAAGCCAACCGCTGCCTGTATTGCTATGATGCCCCTTGTATTAAAGCATGTCCGACCGGAATTGATATTCCTTCATTCATAAAAAAAATCAGCTCAGGAAATATACTGGGATCCGCCAAAACCATCATGGATGCCAATCCTGTCGGCGCAAGCTGCTCAAGAGTCTGCCCGACAGAAGAGCTCTGTGAAGGGGCGTGTGTATTGAATTCATCAAAAAGCCCAATTCTGATCGGCAAACTGCAGAGGCATGCGACTGACTGGGCCATAAAAAGCGGTAAGGACTTATTTTTACCAGGCACCGCCAACGGCAAAAAAGCGGCCATCATCGGAAGCGGCCCTGCGGGATTATCGGCTGCCAGGGAGCTGGCCCGCCTCGGCTATGAGACTGTTATCTATGAAGCCGAGGAAGAAGCCGGAGGGCTGAACACTTACGGGATCGTTTCATTCCGCCTGCCGAAGGCGATTGCCCATTGGGAAGCAGAACAGGTCAGGCGGATGAATGTAGACATCAGGACAAAAACGAAGGTCGGCCGGGATGTTACAGCCGGTGAACTGCTGGACGGATATGATTTTGTGATCCTTGCTGCCGGCATGTCAAAAGTGCCTGACCTTGGAATAGAGGGTGAAAATCTTAAAGGTGTCTTTGATGCGATTGAATTTGTGAAGCAGACAAAAACCGGTGAACTGAGTAGAGATGTAGCAGGCAAGAAAACAATTGTAATCGGCGCCGGCAACACAGCAATTGATGGAGCAACCTGTGCAGCAAGGCTCGGGGCGGGGAATGTGAAAATCCTTTACAGGCGGACACAGGAAGAAATGACTGCCTATGATTTTGAATATGAATTTGCGAAGCAGGATGGAGTCGAGTTCCGATGGCTGACGGCACCCAAAAGGATTATCAGCAATGACCGCGGGGAAGCAGCAGGAATGGAGTGCATCCAAATGATGCTTGGCGAGCCGGATTCGGACGGACGGAGAAGGCCTGTACCCATTGAAGGATCTGAGCATCTGCTCCCGGCTGACATCATTATTAAAGCCATTGGGCAGCAAAGGCATGAAAACCTGATCGATCAATTCGGCCTTGCTCACGATGGAGGAGTTGTAGAAATCAATCCTGAGACATGCCAGACCTCGAATCCGAAAGTGTTTGCCTGCGGGGATATTGTTTTCGGCAAAGGAAAAGGGGAAGCCATGGTCGTCACTGCTGCCCAGCAGGGTAAACAAGCAGCCCATGCGATCCACAAGCTGATGCTGAAGGAAGAAAGGAGAGAAGCAAATGGCTGATTTAAGCATAGAATTGGCAGGCATAAAATCCCCCAATCCTTTCTGGCTTGCCTCTGCACCGCCTACCAATTCAGGCTATCAGGTTCAGCGTGCATTCGAGGCCGGATGGGGCGGAGCAGTATGGAAAACGCTGGGTGAGCCCATTTTAAACGTTTCTTCCCGTTTTGCTGCTGTCAGCTTCAATGGACAGCGGGTCGCAGGCTTTAACAATATCGAGCTGATTACAGACAGGCCGCTTGAAGTCAATCTGAAGGAAATCTATGAAACGAAAAAGAAGTTCCCCAACAACACGATCATTGCCTCACTGATGGTAGAGCCGAAACAAGAAAAATGGCATGAAATTGTCAAGCGGGTCGAGGATATTGGGGTAGATGGACTTGAGCTTAACTTCGGCTGCCCGCACGGGATGGCGGAAAGGGGGATGGGATCTGCATCCGGACAGGTGCCAGAGCTGGTCGAAAAACAGACTTATTGGGCAAAGGAAGCGGCCCGGACACCCGTCATCGTGAAGCTTACCCCCAATATAACGGATATTACAGCAACAGCAGAAGCAGCGGTAAAAGGCGGAGCCGATGCTGTCAGTATGATCAACACCATCAACAGCCTTGCAGGGGTGGATCTTGATACCTGGAATACGATTCCGCATGTCGCAGGGAAGGGCGCGCACGGAGGCTATTGCGGCCCGGCAGTCAAACCGATCGCCCTGAACATGGTCGCTGAGTGCGCCAGGAATCCAGCAATATCTGTCCCCATTTCAGGAATGGGCGGGATATCGAACTGGCAGAATGCGGTTGAATTCATGCTGATGGGCGCTTCAGGCGTACAGATTTGTACAGCTGCGATGCACCACGGGTTCCGGATCATTGAAGATCTGATGGATGGTTTGAATAATTATCTGGATGAGAGAGGCATCCGGTCAGTCAGGGACATTATTGGAAAATCTGTACCAAGGTATTCTGACTGGGGCAATCTGGACCTTAACTATAATATTGCCGCGAGGATCGACCCTGATATCTGCATCAACTGCAATAAATGCCATATCGCCTGTGAGGACACCTCGCATCAATGCATTGATATACTGGCGGATGAAAACGGAAAAGAATATTTAAAAGTCCGCGAAGAAGACTGTGTCGGCTGCAATCTCTGTTCTATTGTCTGCCCTGAGGAAGGGGCAATTTCAATGGTAGAGCTTCCGCCCACACAGCCGCCTATGACCTGGAATGAACGGCAGGCCGCGATAGCCGGTGCCCAGGCATGCGAATTGGATCTATCTAAACGGTAAAGGGGTGCTGAATATGAAGAAAATAATAAAGAACGGCACTATAGTGACAGCATCAGATACTTTTCAGGCTGATATTTTAATAGATGAAGGAAAAATTGCCCTGATTGGCAGGGATCTTCAAGATCCCGGGGCGGAGATCATCAATGCTGAGGGGCTTTATGTTTTTCCGGGCGGCATAGACCCGCACACCCACCTGGATATGCCATTCGGCGGGACAGTGACAAAGGACGATTTTGAATCAGGCACCATTGCCGCAGCCTTTGGGGGAACGACGACCATCATAGATTTTTGCCTGACATCTAAAGGGAGGCCGCTTCAGGAAAGCATCGATGAATGGCATCAAAAATCAAAAAACAAGGCTGCCATCGATTACAGCTTCCACCTCATGATCGGGGAAATCAATGATAAAGTACTGGCAGAGCTGCCGAAAGTGATAGATTCTGAGGGAATTACTTCTTTTAAAGTCTTCATGGCCTATAAAAATGTCTTCCAGGCTGATGATGAAACGCTTTTCAAGACACTGGTCGCAGCAAAGGACCTTGGGGCTCTTGTCATGGTGCATGCAGAAAACGGGGATGTCATCGATTATCTTACGAAAAAGGCATTGGAAGAAGGACATACAGAACCGATCTACCATGCGCTGACAAGACCTCCTGAGCTGGAAGGGGAGGCAACGGGGCGTGCGGCTGAGCTGACCGGCCTTGCAGGCTCCCAGCTGTATGTTGTACATGTATCCTGCGCTGAAGCAGCAGAAAAAATTGCCGCAGCCCGCTCCCGGGGCATTGATGTCTGGGGGGAAACCTGTCCGCAGTATCTTGTTCTTGACCAGACCAGCCTCGAGAAGCCTGAATTTGAAGGCGCAAAATATGTGTGGTCCCCGCCGCTCCGTGAAAAATGGAATCAGGACATTTTATGGAATGCCCTCAAAAGCGGCCAGCTCCAGACGATCGGCTCTGACCAATGCTCTTTTGACTTTAAGGGGCAAAAGGACCTGGGCAGGGAGGATTTTACCAAAATTCCGAACGGAGGCCCGACCATTGAAGACCGGTTCTCGATCCTCTTTTCGGAAGGGGCGGCAAAGGGAAGGATCACCCTCAACCAATTTGTCGACATCACTTCGACCCGGGCTGCGAAGCTATTTGGCCTCTACCCGCAGAAAGGGACGATTGCTGTAGGCTCTGATGCCGACATTGTCCTTTTTGATCCTGAAAAGGAACGAACCATTTCTGCCGGCACCCACCATTTGGCTGTTGATTACAGCGCATTTGAAGGATTGTCAGTCAAAGGAGAGCCTGTCACTGTGCTCGTAAGGGGAGAGTATGTAATTAAAGACCGCCAGTTTGCCGGAAAAGCGGGCAGCGGGCAATATTTAAAAAGAGCAAAATATTTTAAGCACAAAACCTACAATAACGTGATTCCTGCTTATTAGATTAAGAGGGTTGGCTGTGGACGGAGATGAGTTTTCCGGCTTTGTTTCAGTGAACAGGATGATGGCACGCACTAACCCGGCTTTTCGGTTTCAATCAGCTTCTTGGCCTGACAAAAATTAACCGGACAGGATGTGTACGTATGAAAAAAAGCCATCTGAAATCCCCTGACCTATATCCGATCCAGCAAAAGGACAGGAATATCACCTCGCTCGGCTATTCATTCATGTGGGTGGGCATGGTGGTGGTACTCGCCACCTTTGCCATCGGAGGCTCCGGGGTCATGAGCCTCCCATTGCCGCTGGTCATTATTGCAACGGTGATCGGCTGCCTCGGAATCGGCTTGTTCATCAGTTTGATTGCAGACATCGGGATAGAGCACGGCCTTTCCTTCCCGGTCTATATGCGCGCCCCTTTCGGCACAATCGGGACTCATATCCCCTCAATCACGAGGGGCGTCACCGCATCCATGTGGTTTGGGATCAATACCTACTTCGGTGCCACTGCCATGAATGGCATCATGGATATTTTATTCGGTTTCGATAACTGGTTTATCTGTTTTCTTATTTTCGCAGCTGCACAGCTCATCAATACCTGTCTTGGGATAAAAGCGATAGAGCGTTTTGCTGACATGGCAGCTCCGGTCATTATCCTGATTTCCGTCTGGATGTACCTATCTTTATCTGATACGGCTGAAGAGGCAGGACGGAATATTTGGACATGGACAGAAAATCCGGCAGCGGGAACTGATGCATTCACTGCTTTCCTTGTTGTGATTTTCAGCAATATGGGCTTTTGGGCGACCTTGAGCGCTGATATCCCTTCCATTTCCCGCTTCATCAAGGCGCCTGTGAATGAAAAAAACTGGTTCAAGCGCAATAAAGGGGTGCTAATCGGCAATCTGGTCGCCATGCCGCTGACACAGACCTTTATGATCATCATAGGAGGGATCGCTTATATTGCCGTCCTGAATTACGATCCTGTCATCGCCCTTCAGGAAGCGGCGGGAGGACTGGTTCTATGCGTCCTGCTTCTGATGATTATCCTGGCGCAATGGTCCACCAACACGGCGGCCAATGTCGTTCCGGCGGCAACGATATTTTCTAATGTCGGCGGGCCGAAGTTTCCTTTCTGGGCCGGCGTCATTACAGCAGGCATTGTCGGGACAGTCGTCCAGCCATGGAATCTCTTTGGCGTCATCATCCCTGTGCTCCTATTTGTAGGCGGCATCCTGTCTGCGATTGTCGGCATCCTTTTTGCCGATTATTATCTGCTGAGAAAAAGGCGCGTCAATGTCCCTGAATTATACGAGGACCATGGGCAGTTCAGGTATTGGGGAGGAATCAACCTTGCAGGGTTCATCAGCTGGGTCATTGGTGCCGCAGTTGCATACTGGCTTCCCAACTATTCATTCCTGGCCGGATTCCTGGCCGGAGCAGGCTGCTATTACCTTCTCGCCAGGTACTGGTGGTTCCGCAAATATCAGCAGGCAGAAATCAATGATCCTGATGACAGCAAATATCTCGGGATCAGTGTGGGGCGAGACTGGATTTTGGAGGATGATCAGGAAAAAGCCGCTGATTCCGTGAAATCTTGACTATTTTCAGGAGGTCAGAGTATGTCAGACTACCAGTTCTTTTTGCATGAAAGAGACAAAATCGATTTTTATATCGGAAAAGGATTCCGCATCCTTCAGGTGAAAGAAGACTTGGATGGAGCGGCCATCTTGTTTGCCAATCCGGCCAGCGGGATCCAGGAAACGATCCATGTCGGGACAGCAGAAGCGCGGAAATACTTCAGCGGGCTTCTGCTCAAGCAGAAAGAGCATTCTGCAGAACAAAAATAGCTGTGATAGAGCGAAGGATTGCGCATTTTATTATTTGCCGCTGATCCTTCGCCTTTCATGTGCAGCTTTCTATAGAGGTCTTATAAAGATCTGAAGCGGATATTTATCATATGAAGGAGATGGAGCATATGGCGATCAGGCATGAAACAGAGGTTTTGAGAAATTTTATTGATGGCAATTGGGTCGAAGCTTTCTCTGCAGAAACATTTGAAGTCATCAACCCTGCCAATGATGAAGTGCTCGCAAGGGTGCCTGCCTCCAATGCAGAAGATGTCAGCCTGGCTGTCCAGGCAGCAGGAAGGGCATTCGTTTCGTGGAGGAAGGTGCCTGTCCCAAAGAGGGCGAGGCTTCTTTTCAAATATCATAATCTTCTGTCACAGCATCATGAACAGCTTGCTGAGCTGATTGTAAAAGAGAACGGAAAATCCTTCAAAGAAGCATTCGGCGAGGTTCAAAGAGGCATCGAGTGTGTGGAATTTGCCGCAGGTGCCCCGACCTTAATGATGGGTGAGTCGCTTTCAGGGATCGCTGAAGATATTGATTCTGAGATGTTCCGTTACCCGCTGGGCGTGGTTGGAGGGATCACTCCTTTTAACTTCCCGATGATGGTCCCTTTATGGATGTTCCCTCTTGCTGTTGCCTGCGGGAATACTTTTGTGCTGAAGCCGTCTGAAAGGACGCCGATCCTGGCAGCGCGCCTTGCTGAACTGTTTGCCGAAGCGGGCGCCCCTCCAGGAGTCCTGAACATTGTACACGGCGCACAAGATGTTGTGAATGCACTGCTTGAACATAAAGAGGTTGCCGCCATCTCATTTGTCGGTTCTCAGCGGGTTGCAAAATATGTGTATGAACGGGCGGCTTCTGAAGGAAAACGTGTCCAGGCGCTGTCAGGTGCTAAAAATCACCATATCGTCATGCCTGATGCTGATGTAGAGAAGGCGGCCCAGCATATCATCAGCTCTTCATTCGGCAGCGCCGGACAGCGGTGCATGGCATGCAGCGCGGTTGTGGTGGTGGGAGAAAACGACCGGTTTATCAATGAACTCAAGAAAAAAGCCGATGAGCTCAAGGTCGGCAGCGGGATGGAAGATGATGCCCTCCTGACGCCTGTCATCAGAAGGGAGCATCTTGAAAAAGTCCTCGGACTTATTGAAAAGGGAGAAGAAGAAGGGGCAGAGCTGATCCGGGACGGCCGCACGGAGATGGAGCGGCATCCAGCCGGGAACTTCCTTGGTGCAACGATCTTTGATAAAGTGACATGCGATATGACTATTGCAAAGGAAGAGCTTTTCGCGCCTGTACTGAGCCTGCTCCGGGCAGATGATCTTGATGAGGCGCTTGATTTCATCCGCAGGTCTAGATACGGAAACGGTGCGACCATCTATACGAATGATGCCAGGAGCATCAGGCAATTCCGTGAAGAGGCAGATGCCGGGATGCTCGGCATCAATGTAGGTGTCCCTGCTACAATGGCCTTTTTCCCTTTTTCAGGGTGGAAGGATTCCTTCTATGGGGACCTTCATGTCAATGGCAAAGATGGCTTGAATTTTTATACGAAAAAGAAAATGGTCACATCCCGGTTTGAACTCTGAAATAACTTAGCAGCAATGAGGAGGAGATAGGATGGCACAGTCAGTGAACGGAAATAAAACATTGCTTGAACAGGATGACCAATATGTATGGCATTCTATGAAGCCTTACAGCCCCCAGTCGACCATTGTCGCGGAAAAAGCTGAAGGTTCGTGGATAACTGCCAGTGACGGGAAGCGGTATTTGGATGCGATGGCCGGCCTGTGGTGCGTCAATGCCGGCTATGGCAGGAAAGAGCTTGCAGAGGCTGCATACGAACAGCTGAAGGAGATGCCTTATTTTCCGCTGACCCAGAGCCATTCCCCTGCCATCAGGCTTGCTGAGAAGCTGAATAGTCTGCTTGGCGGAGACTATGTTATTTTCTTTTCCAACAGCGGCTCAGAAGCAAATGAAACCGCCTTTAAAATTGCCAGGCAGTATCATCAGCAGCGCGGGGAATCGGGGCGCTATAAAATTGTGTCCCGCTACCGGTCGTACCATGGCAATACCTTGGGATCGCTCGCCGCGACAGGCCAGGCGCAAAGAAAATACAAATATGAGCCCCTCGCCCCGGGCTTCATACATGTACAGCCGCCAGACTCCTACAGAGACGGAGCCCATTCCGGCAGCCCGGCTGATCTGCCTGCAGTCAAAGCGCTTGACCAGGCAATGACATGGGAACTGAGCGAGACCATTGCAGCGATGATCATGGAACCGATCATCACAGGCGGCGGAATCATCACTCCGCAGGAAGGCTATATGAAGGCTGCCAAAGAGGTGTGCGAAAAGCATGGAGCCCTGCTGATCTCTGACGAGGTGATCTGCGGCTTCGGGCGGACAGGGAAGCCTTTTGGCTTTATGCATGACGGTATCAGCCCGGATATTATTACGATGGCCAAGGGAATCACCAGCGCCTATCTCCCGCTGTCGGCCACTGCTGTGAAAAAAGAGATTTACGAGGAATTCAAGGGCAGCGGGGAATATGACTACTTCAGGCATATCAATACATTCGGGGGAAATCCGGCTGCCTGTGCACTGGCACATAAGAACCTTGAAATCCTGGAAAAGGAAAACCTGTATGAACGCTCGGCCGATCTTGGCGCGAAGATGAAAGAGGAGCTTGCCTCACTACTTGCGGATCATCCTTTTGTCGGCGATGTCAGAGGGAAAGGGCTGTTGATCGGGATTGAGCTCGTCAGCAGCAAAGAGACGAAAGAGCCCCTCGACGCTGTCCTCGTCAATAAAGTCATAGCCTCCTGCCGGGAGAAAGGGGTGCTGATCGGGAAGAATGGAGCAACCGTGGCAGGCTTCAATAACGTCCTGGCGCTCTCGCCGCCTCTCAACATCAAAGAAGAAGATGCCGGCCTGGTTATCGGTACACTTAAGGAAGCCTTGGAAAGTATTTTATGAACTGCAGGCATCCCTCTTTTTTAAAGCATAAGGGAAAATGGTTAAGAATAAGATGTTAAATAGAACCTATTCAGAAAAGGGAGTTTGATACATGGCCAGCTGCAGCCACCAAGCCGAAGTAAATATACCGATTGAATCTTTGTGGGAGTTCGTCAGCAATATTGACCGCTGGGCCCCGCTTGTACCTGGATATATTGACCATAAGATCATCAATGACCGCGAATCGACATGGAGCTTTTACACTGATGTGGGCATCATGAAGAAGAAAATTCAGCTGAAGGTGGAGATTGTCACCTGGCAGGAGCCGGAAAAAGTGACTTTCAATCTTGAGGGAATCAACGAAAAAATTTCAGGTGAAGGCTATTTTTGGGCAAAAAAAGAGAACCGGACCAATATCATGACCGGCTGCCTGACCATCAGGGCAGAGGGCCTGATGGCAAAGATGGCCAACAGCATATTGAGTTCATCACTGCCTTCCATCACGATGGAGCTTACAGATGCGGTTGCCCGGAAAGCAGAAGAAATTTATAACAAAAAGATCAGGACTCCATTATAAGATTATTTAGTAAAGCGGTTCGCATAGCTGGATGCCACAAAGGCGTCCGGCTTTATTTTTGGCTCAAGCCCCATAGACTCCAGCCTGGCAACCATCTCATTCACGAATTCCCTCGTTTTATTCCGCGGGCCGGATCCAATATCAATATGCCCCTCTATTGCAAAAGTAGCACCTTTGTAGACATGAGGAAGGACGATATCAATCATTGCGTTCTTTTTTTCTTCATTGAAAAGGGCTACGACTTCTTCTGTTAATGATGTTTCAAAAGAAATCCGTTCGTGGAGCTGCTGCATCTTCCGGGGAACAGTCGTTTTCCTGATGCAGGCCCAGGCCCCTTTTCCTTCATTCTGAATAACAATCCCTGTTATAAACCGGGTCGACTCAGGATGTACCTGTGAATCTGTACCGACCATGAGCCGATAATTGCCTGCAGGCTGGCGGGACATGAAGCGCAGGATGCGTTCAAAAACCTGTTCAAAGGTTAGATTGCGCTCCTGCAGATTCTGAAAGCTGAAAGAAGAAAGCGAATCGGTTTTCACTCTTTATCACCGCTTTTCAGTTGGTTTATGGCAAGTATCCAAAGCATATTGGATTCTTTCTATTATCCAATGGGCAGAAGGAATATGACTGGTGCTTTCATTTATTATATTAATGAAATCAAGGGATGTTGTTCGTTTTTTTCAAAAGGCATTTTCTGAACATCTCCATGTTTGCCAGCGTCCTGTGAGGATATATAACAGTAGAGAACGCAAGGAGGCTAATAGTATGGAAATCAAGAGTTTATTTCTGAATTGCAGTTTGAAAGCAGGGGCAGAGCCCTCAAATACCCAGCGGCTGATGGATGAGGTAATCGGTCACTTTGACACCCTTGGAGTAGAATCAGAAACCATCAGGCTTGCTGATTTTAACATTTCCTACGGGATTTCCGCCGATGAAGGCGAAGGGGATGAGTGGCCGGAAATCTTTGAGAAGGTGAAAGAAGCGGATATCCTGGTCATTGGGACACCGATCTGGCTCGGGGAAAAGAGCAGCATTGCCACTCTGGCCATAGAAAGGCTTTACGGTGCCAGCAGCATGACAAATGATAAGGGACAGTATCTTTATTATAATAAAGTAGGCGGAGCCGTTGTCACAGGCAATGAGGATGGAGCCAAGGATGCATCCAAATCCATCATTTACGGATTATCACATATCGGCTTTACCATCCCGCCGAATGTGGATGCCTATTGGGTCGGCGAAGCAGGCCCAGGCCCATCATTCATTGAGGCTGAAGGCTATAAAAACAGCTTCACCAAACAGCATGCAAAAATTCTGGCCTATAATTTATTCCACTTTGCCAGCATGCTGAAAAACAAACCCATCCCTGCAGAGGGAAATGTCATTGAAGAATAGCTCCAAGGACCAAACAGGGCTTCCTCTCCGGAGGAGCCCTGTTTCTTTTTATTTCGCAAATGTACTTGCGCACAAAACTTTACTCCCCCGGGATTCAATACAGGCATTGGGGGAATGCTAAATTCTGCAATTTCAAGTTGGCAGCAGGAGTGACATTATGGACAGGGTTGAATTAAAACAGCATGCTATTGCCATTATAGGTGCAGGTCTCGCAGGACTTACCTGCGCTTTCCGGCTGAAGCAGGCAGGAATCGAAGCTGTGGTATTCGAAGCACAGGCTGGCGCAGGCGGCAGATGCCGGACAAACAGGAGTTTTTTTGCAGAAGGGCAGTTTGCTGAATGCGGTGGAGAGTTCATTGACTCTAACCATAAAGAAATACTTGGCTTGATTTCTGAACTCGGTTTGCAGACCGATGACCTGACCAGCTTTGAAAAAGAAGGGGGAGAGACGCTTTATCTTATTAATGGAAAAAGCATCCCCGGGAAAAGAATCGAGGATCTCTACAGCATGATAGCTGACACTGTCAAAGAAGAATACAGGCTTTGCGAATTCCCTCCTTTGTACAACAGGCATTCAAAGCGCGCGAAAGAGCTTGATAGCATGTCGATCGTAGACTGGATAGATCAAAATATCGAGGGAGGGACAGACTCTGAGTTCGGCCAGCTTTTATGCGATGCCTATACAATTGAATACGGGGCGGATTGTGCAGAACAAAGCGCCCTTAATCTCATCAGCCTAGTAGGAGGGCTGAATGGCTCGCATTTCAATGTGATCGGCACCTCTGATGAAAAATACAGGGTGAGGGGCGGGAACGGCCTCATCATTGAAAAATTAAAGGAGAAACTGAACGGATCTATCCTTTATGACCACCAGCTTATAAGCATCAAAGCCCTCGGTCAGGGCGGGTATCACCTTGCGTTTCAAACAGCAGGAAAAATAGAGAAAATCTATGCCGGCAAAGTCGTGATGGCCATTCCTTTTACTGTTTTAAGACATACTGTCGATTACACAGAGAGCGGCTTCAGCCCATTAAAAGCAAAAGCAATAGAAGAGCTTGGCATGGGCCATAATTTAAAAGCGCATTTTCAATTCAGCAGCAGATTATGGGAGAAGTACGGCAGCACCGGAACGATCTATACTAATGATATGTTCCAATCTGCCTTTGAAGCTACCCGGGCACAAAAGGGGGACGCCGGTATCCTTGTGCATTATGCAGGCGGAAAGGAAGCCGTTCGCTTGATGAAGGAAGGCAAGGAGAAGCATAAGCGGAGTTTTCTGCAGGATTTGTCACGCTTATTCACAGGTGCAGCAGATCAATTTAATGGCAGGGATTTGATTTCCTGCTGGATTGCCGGCAGCTGGACTGGAGGTTCCTATTCCTTCAGGAAGGTCGGGCAGCATACAGGCTTTGCAGGAGTGGAGATGGAAAAGGAAGGAAGCTGCTATTTTGCCGGGGAGCATACCTCCATCCTTTATCAGGGCTATATGAATGGAGCAGTGGAGAGCGGGGGCAGGGCCGCACTTGAAGTGCAGATGGACCTTTTGGAATAACAGCATACAGTCCCTTTATAAAGCTATATTACCCGGGGGTTCTGCCCTCCCCCGGATTCAAGTGTTATGTGAAGCCTGAAAGGAATGGTATACTGCTTATAAGCTCGTTAAAATTTCCGGGAATGAAATCCGCAAACCGCTGAAAAAGGAGAAGATCATGCTAAAAGAAAATCTTGCCTCATACATAGAAAAAGAACAAAAAGAAAAAGGGACAGCCTTGCTCTTTACAAAAGAAAAAGAATATATGGGTATAACAGACACAGATTCTGCTGAAGGTATTACGATCGGCAATGAGGGAGACCGCTTCCGCGAGGCTTATCTGGAAAGAGGCGATAAAGAAACAGAAGAGGTACTTGCTGAAGAATCGCCAGCTTTTCTGGAAAAGCCCATTTCATATTTCCGTGAGCATAAACGCGAGTTTGTGTATATGGAGTCCAAGTGGTTTGATGTCATCGGTGCAGATGCCGTCTCTCTTGAGGTGGATGATGTGTTCGGCAACTATGATATTATGCTTGGATTGAAGCTGCAGAAGAAATTTCAGAAATACCTGAAAGACAGCCTGGATAGGGGGCTCTCAGGAAACGGGGACGCATATGACCTGATGTTTGATTCAGGTGAAGGGATTTGGAACTTGAATTTTTCCCTTGATGCACTTGCTGGTTACCATGAGGGATTGTCAATTGGAGAAGCATACAGCCTAGTATATGAATTTCTTTTCAATCTTGCTGAAGGTGCACAAAGTCAGCAAGGATAAAGTTCTTGACTTTTGATTAAAGGATTGCCATAATATTAAGAATATTATCAAATGGTTAATTACTGGAAAAATAAGCAAGGAAGGGTGCAAATGATCAGGTGCGATATCGCATTCAATCATTTGCTTCTTTTTCACCCTTTCCCTTCAACACTTCAAAGCAGAATAGCAGAAAAGGAGTTTTTTCAAATGACAGATTGCCAGATCAGCGTAACTTTAAGGGATGAGAAAAAGGCCAAGCCAGAAGCAGCGGCACTGGAATTCGGCAGATATTTCACTGACCATATGTTTGTGATGGATTATAAGGAAGGGGCCGGATGGCACGATCCCCGCATCATTCCCTACCAGCCGATCACATTGGATCCGGCAGCTATGATTTTCCATTATGGCCAGAGCGTCTTTGAAGGCCTTAAAGCATACCGTACAAAAAATCAGGATATCCTTTTATTCAGGCCTGAACAGAATCTGCAGAGGCTGAACAGATCCAACAGCAGGCTATGCATACCTGCAATCGATGAGGATTTGGCGCTGGAAGCACTCAAGAAGCTGCTGGTGATCGAAGAAGAGTGGGTTCCTTCTGCTGAAGGTACTTCCCTTTATATACGGCCGTTTGTCATTTCAACAGAACCTTATTTAGGAGTTGCTCCATCTGCCAGCTATCAGTTCATCATCATCCTTTCCCCTGTGGGTGCCTATTACAAGGAAGGTATCAATCCGGTAAAGATTGCTGTTGAACAGGAATTCGTCAGGGCTGTTCCGGGCGGCACAGGCAATGCCAAGACAGGAGGCAACTATGCCGGGAGCCTTAAAGCCCAGCAGGGTGCAGGCAAAGGCGGCTATGCCCAGGTATTATGGCTGGATGGAAAAGAAAAAAAGTATATTGAAGAAGTAGGAAGCATGAATGTGTTTTTCAAAGTGAACGGAGAAATCATCACGCCGTCTTTGAATGGAAGCATACTTGAAGGGGTTACAAGGAATTCAATCATCGCCCTGCTTGAAGAATGGGGACACCCGGTTACAGAAAAAAGAATTTCCATTGAGGAGCTGGTGCAGGCTTACCGGAATGGTGAGCTGGAAGAAGCCTTTGGCACAGGGACTGCAGCTGTCATTTCCCCGATCGGCGAATTCCTGTGGCAGGATGAAAAGCTCGTCCTCAACAATGGAGAAACCGGAGCGCTGAGCCGGAAGCTTTATGATACACTGACTGGCATCCAGTATGGCAGAGTAGCCGATCCTTTCGGCTGGACGGTGAAAGTCGGGAAACCAGCAGCTGCAAAAGTGTAACACAAAAAACTGGAAGCTGTTTAAAGATGGCCCGGCAAATGCCGGGCTTTTTTATATTGCTGGAGGGTCTTATGCTTGTGGCCCACAGGATGCGGGTCATGCAGACGTTGCCACAGGACGTGGCGTTCCTAGTCTGCGTTCCTTAGTGAGCAAGCGTCCTACGCTTTTCTACTTGTCCAGCTCCGGACGCTAGCCCCTCGAGTCATAAGCCACTTCAGGATTGAAGGCAAAGAACGCCTTCTATCCTGAAGCGTCTTATTCTGCCGGGGCTGGGCAAGCGTCCTGCGCTTTTCTTTTACCCAGCTTTTTCTTTCTTCTTTCAGTATAATAGATGTAGACGCTATACTAGTTCGGAGTGATTTTCTATGAATATTGTATGGTTCAGGAAAGATTTGAGGATCCATGACCATCGGCCGCTTGCAGAGGCATGTGCTTCAGCGGAGGAGGTCATCCCTTTATATATTGCAGAGCCGCCTGCATGCGGTAAGGAATTATCGAAGCGGCAGATCCAGTTTGCTGAAGAGGGGCTGGAGCAGCTTGATGAGGGCCTGAGACTGCTTGGTGGCAGGTTATTTGCCGCCCAGGGAAGTCCTGTCGATATACTTGAAGAGCTATTAAAAAAGTACGGGGAATTCAGCCTGTACTTCCATGAAGAATATGATTCCCCAAGTGATATCCTGGCAGCGGAATGGATGGAGGCGCACGGGCTGCCTTTCTATCCTTCCCTTCCTCCCGGCCTCTTGAATACACCCAAAAGCAAGAGTGCCTTCAGAAAACTCTGGCATCAATCCATGCTCGATGAGATGACAGGCACTCCTGCTGCAGTCCGTGTGCCAGAAAAAGTGCCTGATTTTATTAATCTCTCTATCCAGAAGGCGCTGGCCATAAAAGTGAAAGGTGAGCCCATCAGGTTCGGGCAGAATGGCGGGGAAAAAAGGGCAATCGAGACGCTGGACTTTTTCCTGAAAGAACAGCTCGCCAATTATGAAAAAAATTATCAAAAACCGCTGGCTTCTTCTTTCTCTTCAAGCAGGCTTTCCCCTTATCTGGCATTTGGAAATCTTTCAGCGCGGCTGGCTTATCAGCAAGCTGCAGAGAAGGCCAAAGATTGTTCAGATGCTGAGAGACAGCAGCTGGATCTCTTTCAATCAAAGCTGCTTGAAAGGAGCGAGGCATTGCAGTGGCATGAAAGAGAACCGCAAGTAAAAGCAGCCGGCCATAACCTGCCAATAACCGATGATGAAGATCTCTATGAAAAATGGCGGACCGGAAACACCGGGATCCCTTCAGTCGATGCGAGTATGCGCTGCCTGCTCAAAACAGGATGGCTCAATTACAGCAGCAGAAGGATGCTGGCAGGCTTTGCCTGCCATATACTTTTATTAGATTGGGAGAAGGCTGCACTTGAGCTCGCCCTTTTGTTCCTTGACCACGAGCCTGCTGTTCACACGAAAGAAATGGGCATGCTTGCTGGTAAGATCGGCTCAAAAACCGTCAAAATCATCGATCCGGTCAAATGGGGAAAAGAGCTTGATGCCGATGGAAGCTTTATCCGCCGCTATGTTCCAGAGCTGAAGGAAGTTGATGCGGCATATATACACGAACCCTGGCTTTACCCTGGATTTTTCCAGCTTGGATACCCGGCACCCATCTGTGATGTCCGGAAAGCAATCAAGTACGCAAAAAGGCATTTATCCAGCCAGAAGAAAGACCAGAAACCTAAAGACATTTTCAAAAGTGAAACAGCTGCTCCCGGAAGTGAAGAACAGCTTACCTGGGATTTGGATTAACACCGAAAACCTGACAATGGCCAGGGAAAAATCTGAAAAAATGCTTTTAGCCCCGAAATGTTTTATAATGGGTAAAGGGCAGGATGTTCATCCGAGAAAGTCCCTCAGTTGAAGAGATGTTCTTCCAGCTGATCCTCCCACGCGAGTGATCAGCTTTTCTATGTGACAGCAGTGAAGATAAGCTTAGAATGCAACAGCAGGAAAGGCGGAATAAAAATTGTTCCAGGATGTAGGAATTGAAAAACTTTTAGAACTGAAGGAGAAACGAAAGCTTGTGCTTGTAGATGTAAGATCTCCTTCTGAATATAGAGATAGCACGATACCGGGAAGCATCAACATTCCCTTGTTCAATGACGAAGAGCGGGCCGAGATTGGCACTCTGTATAAGCAGGTGAGTGTTGAGGCTGCGAAAGAGCGCGGCCTTGAGATTGTTTCGGCCAAGCTTCCGGATTTCATCCGGGAATTTAATGAAGCCGAAGGCGACAAAGCCGTATTCTGCTGGAGAGGCGGGATGAGGAGCAGAACCTCAGCCACACTTCTTGATCTGATGGGCATACGCACATACCGGCTCGAGGGAGGAGTAAGAGCTCATCGCCGCTGGGTCATCGAAACGCTTGAACATATCAAGCTGAAGCCAAAAGCATTCGTCTTGAACGGCTATACGGGCTCAGGTAAAACCGCCATTCTCGAGAAGCTGGCAGAAAAGGATTATAGCGTAATCGACCTGGAGGGCCTTGCGAGGCACCGCGGCTCCATTTTTGGCCATATCGGCCTTGAACCGAGCAATCAGAAAATGTTCGATAGCAGGCTGCTGAGAAAGGTGCTTGAGGTGCAGGATGCTCCTTTTGTCTTTTTTGAAGCTGAAAGCAAAAGGGTCGGGAAGGTAGTGCTCCCTGAATCCATCATTGAAAAAAAAGAACAGGGGATTCAGCTGTTCATTGAGATGCCGATGGAAGAAAGGGTGCGCCATATCCTGGAGGATTACAAGCCGTGGGATCATCCTGAAGCATGCTTCAATGCGTTCAGCCATATTAAAAACAGGATCCACACACCGATTGCTGCCGAAATAGAACAAAATCTCATTGATGAAGAGTATGGGCCAGCGGTTGCACTGCTTCTTGAATATTATTATGATCCCCGTTATACACATACGGCTAAGATGTATCCTGAAGACAGGATTGTTACCATTAAAGCCGCAAATATCGGGGATGCCGCACAAAAGATAGAAGAATATGTCCTATCCCAGTCGCCGGTTGCGCAATAAAGCTGTATAAAGAAGGGCTGCATGTTGTCATGCAGCTCTTTTTATTTTTGCTGATAATGGTAAAATTATCCTATCAAGAAAATAAGGGGTCGGTATGTTTGGCTTTTCATAAGCTTTTAGGCTTATCTGAAACAAGCATAGACAGGCCAATCAAAATACGGGAAGCGGTCAGGGCAATCATCATACAAAATGACAAGATCCTTCTGCTTCAGACAAATACTGGCGGCTTTAAATTTCCAGGAGGAGGTGTAGAGGAAGGAGAAACCTTTACTGAAGCCCTTATCAGGGAAACCGCAGAGGAAACAGGCTACACAACCTGCAGGGTTAAAGGAATGGCCGGGGAAGTTGTCGAAAGGCGCATTGATGAATATGATGACAGCTTTATTTTTCAAATGAATTCTCATTACTTTATGTGTGAATTAACAGACCATGCCCCTGCTGGGCAGCAATTGGATACATATGAAGCAGAGCTGGGATTCATGCCTGAATGGGTGGCCATTGAGAAAGCGATAGAAGCAAATAAAAAAGCCATCGGAAAAATCAAAAACCATATATGGCTAAAAAGGGAAAATATCGTCCTCGGAGAGTTGAGGATGCTGCTAATAAAGCACTGAAAGCAAAAAAGCGCCCGGAGCATAGATGAACTCCGGGTGCTTTACTTTTGATTCTTACTGGCTAGAGGGAGGCAAAGCTGTATCCTTTTTGCTTGATTTCCTTTAAAAGCTCCGGCAGGATTTCAGCTGTCTGCTTGAGTTCATGCAGCAGGATGATTGCTCCATCTTCCAGGTTATCAGTGACATTGCAAATGATTTTCTCCGGGTTTTCTTTAAGTTCCCAATCCAGTGATGCGATCCGCCACATGACGGGAGTCAACCCGAGTTCCTCTGCCGCCAGGAGGGTAGCTTCATTGAACTGGCCGAATGGCGGCCGGAAGTATACAGGCGCCTTTCCGGTAACACGGTGGATCTTCTCCTTGCTTGCCGCCAGGTCCCTGTATTGCTCCTCATGCGGAAGAGCAGCCAGGTTTTTATGGCGGGAGGAATGGGTTCCAATGATATGCCCTTCATCAAGCACTCTTTTCCATGGCCTTTCAGGATACAGAAGCCGCGTCTGCCAGAAAAAAGAGGCTTCTGCATTTTCCATGGCCAGGGTGTCCAATATGGAATGTAAGTGCCTGCCCGGTCCGTCATCAAAGGTTAATACAACTGATGGGCTTTCACCTGTCTGTACTTTTGTCATTACTCCGGTATCTGCTGGGTCGTACACGACCCTTGTCTCATCAACCACTCAAGGACTTTTTGTCATGAATATTCTCCTTCCTGCATCAGACCGGAATCACTTCAGCCCCATAGGTCTGTTTATATAACTCATCCGTGAATTCTTCCGGATTCCCGTCAAATATGAGGCGCCCATCCTTCAAGGCAAGGATGCGGGTTGCATAGCGCTTTGCAAGGGAAACATCATGGACATTGATGACAGTCAGAAGATCATGCTCCTTGTGAAGGGAAAGAAGAAGGGAGAATATCCTCTCAGATGTCCCGGGATCAAGGCTTGCCACCGGCTCGTCTCCAAGGAACACCTTTGGGGACTGCAGCAGGGCTCTTGCTATGCCGACGCGCTGCTTCTGTCCGCCGCTAAGCTGTTCGACTTTCCTTCCGGCAAATTCACTAAGGCCGACATCTTCCATCACACTGCGGGCACGGCCTATTTCTTTTTTAGAAAAAGCGCCAATCAGGTTTTTGAATGTGCTTCTGTAGCCGAACATGCCCGTCAGGACATTTTGCATGACTGTCAGACGGGGGATGAGATTATAATGCTGAAAGATCATCCCCATTTCCCGCCGCACAAGCCGCTCTTCCTCAGCCGATTTGCCGGATATTGCCTTGCCATGGAAGTACACTTCGCCAGCGCTCGGCTTCTGGAGTCCATTCATGCAGCGGATAAGCGTAGATTTTCCAGCACCGCTTCTGCCAAGTATGCAGATGAATTCACCCTGATTCAGCTCAAGACTGACATTCTGCAGGGCAGGGGCGGCAGCCTTCGGATAACGTACGGTTACATTCTCCAGCTTGATCAAAAAGCCCAGCCTCCTTTAAATCACTTTATTTCTGACAAAGCTTCCAAAAAGATCGACGATCACGACAATGACCATAATGATCAGTACATCGAGCGAAACGGCCGAATAGTGGAAGGTCTTGAAATCATTGAATAATCTCTGGCCTATTCCGCCTCCGCCGATAAAGCCGAGAATAAGAGAGGTCCGGATCGCCACCTCGAATCGGTAAAAAAACTGGGACAGCACATTCGGCCAAATTTGCGGCAGAATACTGAACAGGGAAGCAAACCAGCTTTTGGCGCCGACTGCCCTCATGGCTTCCTGGGGGCCGCGCTCTGAAGACTCAATCAGTTCTGATACCAGCTTTCCGAGCACACCTGCATTATGGAACAGAATGGCCAGTACAGCAGGGAAAGGCCCAAGGCCCAAGGCTGTAAGAAGAATCAGTCCAAATACGATTTCCGGTACAGACCGGACGAAACTGAGGCAGAGCCTTGTTACATGATAAACTGTTTTCGATGGGGAAGTATTCCTGGCAGCCAGGAAACTGAGCGGCATTGCCGCAAGCAGGCCGAGGAAGCTTCCCAAAAATGCCATCGCCAATGTTTCCATGCTATCCTGCAGCATACGGGGCAGGAGCGAGAAATCCATCGGAAACCATTGCGATAAAAAATCGATCATATTCCGGAAATCGCGGAATTTGGCAAGATCGAATTCTGTCAGACGGGCACTGGCGTATACCGCCAGTGCCAGCAGAAGAACAGTAAAAATACTACGCTGTTTAAACCACACAATAATCAGCTCTATTCGTTAATGATTCCCTGTTTGACAGCCGCTGCCCTGATGCTTTCATAATCTTCATTGGAAGCCTTGGTAAAACCTGTAGCGCCAAACGCATCAAGCACTTCTTTATCATCGATCGCCAGGAATGTTTCCTGGAGCTTCTCTATTGTTTCTTTGTCTGTATCTTTATGGACTGCCCAAGGGTACTGGAACAGTTTCTCGGATTCCCAGATTGTTTTGAACTGCTCTCCATCAATTTTCCCGGAATCTACAAGCTGATTGTAGATGGCGCTGTCAATCGCCCCGGCATCCACCTGCTTGTTTTGCACAGCAAGTGCTGTGGCGTCATGTGAACCTGTAAATCTTACTGTTTTGAATTTGCTTTCATCCTCAGAAGTATAAACACCCTGATCCTGCAGCTCGATGGAAGGGATAAGGGAACCGGAAGTTGAATTGATGTCGCCAAAGGCAAAATCGATTTCTCCTGCCGCCGCTACAAGGTCTTCCATGTTGTTATAAGGGCTGTCTTTATGGGTGATGATATAAGAATGGTAGAAAGGCTCTCCATCTATCAGCTGTGTGATGATTGCTTCTGCGCCGCTTTTTTCGTGGGCAACCACATATGTAAGCGGTCCGAAATAGGCCATATCGATTTTATCGTAGTTCATCGCTTCAACTACGCCGTTATAATCCGGATACACCTCAACATCGACATTACGGTCCAATTCTTTTTCAAGGATAGACTGGAGTTTGTCCATTGCAGTTTCCATTGAGCCTTCCGTTTGCACCGGAATAACACCGATCGTGAAAGCTTCTTCTTTATTAGTGCTGTTTTCTTTTTGTTCTGTGCCTTCCTCTGAACCGCAAGCGGCAAGGATCATGATCAGCGTAAAGGCAGCTGCAGTCATTAGCCATTTTTTCATTATTAAAACACCTCATTAATATAATTGGGGGGGATGGGCAGAGAGGCAGCATAAACTCGAAGCAAGTCTGCCTGACATCCATTACCCCTTAAAAAAGGACTCTAATCGAGTCCTTTTACAATACTTTAATCTTCCCGGGAGATTGATCTGTTACTTCGCCGATGATAGCAGAAGTTACATTTCTTTCTTCAAGGGCCTTTTGCAGTGCTTCGGCTTCCGCCTCAGGCACAGAAATCAGCAGCCCGCCCGATGTGATGGCATCACACAGGATCAGCTGGGTTGTTTCATCAATATCAGGGCTGTATTCAATCCGCCCTGACAGCCATTTGTGGTTCTTCCTTGAACCGCCTGGGATGATATTCTGTTCAGCAAGCTCGCGGGTCCTTGGGAGGACCGGTACGCTTCCGCTGTTGATGGTCACACCGGCATTGCTTCCTTCAGCAAGCTCGATCGCATGGCCGAGGAGGCCGAAGCCCGTCACATCAGTACATGCGTTGACCTGGAAGCTATCCATTGCTTCTGCGGCATCTTTATTAAGTGCAGCCATCACGTTCATAACAAGATCAATATCATCTTTATCGAGCAGATCCCGCTTAATCGCTGTCGTAAGGATGCCGACACCGATCGGCTTGGTCAAAATCAAACGGTCGCCAGGCTTAGCGCCGGCATTGGCCCTGATTTTATCCGGATGGACTACACCTGTGACTGAGAGTCCGAATTTGGGCTCCTGGTCATCAATCGAGTGTCCTCCGACAAGGGCAGCCCCTGATTCCATGACCTTATCAGATGCTCCAGCCAGGATGTCAGCCAATATGCTTTTATCAAGGGTGCTGATCGGGAAGCCGACAATATTCATAACGGTGATTGGCTTTCCGCCCATTGCATAAACATCGCTAAGTGAGTTTGCAGCTGCAATCTGGCCGAACATATAAGGATCGTCAACAATCGGGGTGAAAAAGTCGAGGGTCTGCACTAAAGCAATATCCTCGCTGATTTTGTAAACTCCTGCATCATCAGAAGTATCAAGCCCGACAAGCAGATTTGGATCAGGTACAGCTTTGGGCAAATGGCGCAGAACCTGCGCCAGGTCCTCAGGACCAATTTTGCAGCCTCAGCCGCCTTTAGTGGATAGTGAAGTCAATTTGATAACTTCTTCTCTGGACATGATTTCCTCTCCTTTCGTTAAACAAGGGCTGTCCCAAGCAAGGTGTTCAGGAGCGGCCAAGCACCTGATTGTAAATCTTCAGCATGCTCTCGGCCTCAGAAATATTTGAGTGGTGTTCTGCTATATAATTTTTAGCAGCAGCTCCAAGTTTTTTTCTTATCTCGTAATTATTGATCAAGCGCTCGGCATAAGCAAGAAATTCGACTTCATTCTGATAAACAAACCCAGTGATCCCGTGCTTTACAAGACTTATGTTTCCTTCATTGGCTGAAACTAATACAGGCAACCCGTAATCCATTGCTTCTATGATGGCTGCCGGCTGTCCCTCGGAAATAGACGTGTTCAGTAGGGCATCTGCACATTCATAAAGGCTTCCCATCCTGCTGTGTGGAATCTGGCCGATATAGTATATCCAATCTTCCTGTGACGCCAGCTTTTTCACATATGATCCTTCTTCTTCTTCAATGACAGGTCCAGAGATGACAAGACGGATTTGCGGAAACCTATCATGAAGTTTTTTCAACGCCCTAATCGCAAAAGGTACCTTTTTAATTTTCCTGATTCCAGCGGGAAGAAGAAAAACAAGCGTATTTTCCTCTTTTTCAAAAACAGGCTCCGACTGTTCAAACAGACTTCTTCCTTGGGGGATGACATAGATTTTTGATGCAGCGCCCGGCACTTCTGCAGTAAGCAGTGACTTAGCCTGCTCGTTAAACACCGTAATGGCTTTAGCTTCCTGAAGCGTCCTGATTATGTCCTGCCGCCTCTCATGATCGAAGAGATCCTGATGAAGATCTGTGCCAGTCATCGTGATAATATAGCAATCTATCGGTACACCCAGCTTTTCCTTATAAAGAAAAAAGCGGTAGGCGTGAAACCCATGGACGATATCTCCCTGGGGAAGCGGCAGCGCCGGGCTTTCTGTTGAAGAAACGATCTCCGTATCTGTTCCTAATCTTCGGAGGCCGTCAGATATCCTTTTAACGGTGATAGTATTTCCGCGTTCCTGATGGAAATTGGGAGAAGCCAATATAACCTTCATCCAGTCACTCCTTATATGCCGATTCTCTGGTGAAAAAACTGACAGCCGCCTGCCGTTTGAGCAGGCACAATCAGTAGTATTTACATACCATCAAAATTATACCGGAATACCTCTTGAAATCAAGAGAATTGCACACTTATTTAAGGGAGAGTTGACAGAACAAAAGGTTATATGATATTAAAAAATCAGCACTCTGCTTCAATGAGTGCTAAAGAAACTTCATCATAAGCAGGAGGGATAAATAAAATGGTAAAGCAGCAATTCAAAGCTGAGTCCAAAAGATTACTGGAGATGATGATTCATTCCATCTATTCCAAAAAGGAAGTATTTATAAGAGAACTGATCTCAAACAGCAGCGATGCCATTGACAAGCTGTATTACAAGGCGCTGACAGATGATTCGATCAGCTTCAATAAAGAAAACTATTACATAAAAATAACAGCTGACAAAGAATCACGGACCCTTCGGATCAAAGATACCGGCATCGGGATGACAAAGGAAGAACTAGAAGACAATCTGGGCGTTATCGCCAAAAGCGGGTCATTGAACTTCAAAACCAACACAGAGCTTAAAGACGGCTATGATATCATCGGCCAATTCGGGGTTGGCTTTTATGCGGCCTTCATGGCTGCAGATTCTGTTACAGTCATCAGCAGGGCCCAAGGAAGCACAGAAGCATACAAGTGGGAATCAGAGGGAGCGGAAGGCTTCTCAATCGAGCCTGCCGTCAAGGAAGAGACAGGAACAGAGATCATCCTGAAGATAAAGGAAAATACCGAAGAAGAAAATTACGATGAGTTTTTAGATGAGTATTCACTTAAGAACATCATTAAGAAGTATTCTGACTTCATCCGCTATCCGATCCTGATGGATGTATCCGGCAGGAGGCCAAAGGACGGGGAAGAAGGGGAATTTGAGGAATACACGAAAGAAGAAACCATCAACAGCATGGTGCCGATCTGGCGGAAAAATAAAAGCGAGCTGACAGAAGATGACTACGAAAAGTTTTATGCAGAAAAGCATTTCGGTTTTGATAAGCCGCTGAAGTCCATTCACATCAATGTCGACGGCACCATCCGCTATCATGCCGTGCTCTTTATCCCGGAAAAGATCCCGTTCGATTATTATTCCAAAGAATACGAAAAGGGGCTTGAGCTGTATTCAAATGGCGTGCTGATCATGAACAAATGCGCCGAGCTGCTTCCTGATTATTTCAGCTTTGTGAAAGGAATTGTTGATTCAGAAGATCTGTCCCTGAATATCTCGCGCGAAATCCTTCAGCAGGACCGCCAGCTGAAGCTGATTGCAAAGAATCTCGGCAAAAAGATCAAAAGCGAATTGCAGTCCATGCTGAAGAATGATCGGGAAAAATATGAAGCATTCTACGAGTCTTTCGGCAGACAGCTGAAATACGGGGTATACAGCGACTTTGGCAGCAACAAGGAAATGCTGCAGGATCTGCTGATGTTCCATTCATCAAAGGAAAACAAGCTCGTAACGCTTGATGAATATATCGCAGGAATGCCTGAGGACCAAAAGTATATTTATTATGCTGCCGGGGAATCTGTCAGCCGGATTGAAAAGCTTCCGCAGACAGAGCTTGTTGCTGACAAAGGTTACGAAATTCTGTACTTTACCGAAGATATCGATGAATTTGCCATCAAGATGCTGATGAACTATAAAGAGAAGGAATTCAAGTCTGTGTCCAGCTCTGATCTGGGTATTGAAACTGATGAGGATGACAAGAGCGGCGAAAACGAGAAGTCATATGAAGAAATGTTTACAAACATGAAGGAACTGCTTGCAGGAAAGGTTAAGGAAGTCCGTGCTTCCAAGAGGCTGAAAAGCCATCCGGTCTGCCTGGCAGCAGAAGGGGATCTGACCATCGAAATGGAGAAGATTCTTAACAGCATGCCGGACAGCCAGAATGTAAAAGCGGAGAAAATCCTGGAAATCAATCCCAATCATGAGGTCTTTGCTTCACTGCAGAATGCGTTCGCAAATGACAAAGAGAAGCTTGCTTTATACACCAGTCTATTATACAACCAGGCTCTGCTGATCGAAGGTTTGCCAATCAGTGATCCAGTGGAGTTTACGAATGATATTTGCAAGGTTATGAAATGATATTCAATCCTGCACAGTAATGAAAAAGACGAACTTTCATAGTCCATGAAGTTCGTCTTTTTTTTTTTTTGAATCCGCTCTTAAATGAGTGAAGATGCCTATCCACATATCACTTTGATTTCATAAGCTGTTACATCAGGCAAGGAGGTGAAATGATGGAAGAAAATTATTTGCGCTGGTCTGAGCAGCCTTATGCGGGAGAAAGAATTCCGCCATCTGATGGTGTTACGCCATATGCCGGATCCTGGCCGCTGATCTTTTTAAAACGGGACAGCGATGGCCATTTTCTTGATCCAGATCACAAGAGAATCGTTTTGCCGATTAAAGATCCTCACCATATTGATTTTTATCGTGAATTAATAATCGTTCAGCGGACATTGAACAACTTGTCTCCGCAGCAGAAGAAAATCGGCATTTATTATGGTACAGGAGTTCCGACAAAGCAATGGACACCAGTCATTGACAAGCTGATCGATACGTATAGTGTAGGGCCAACCGAAGCGGCAAGGATTCTTGCTGTTGTGCATGGTGCTATAAATGACAGCATGGTGGTTACCTGGCATTTAAAATACCTTTGGGATGCAGCAAGACCTAATCAGTATGATCAGACGCTTGCAACATTGCTGTGCACCCCGAGATTTCCTGCCTATCCTTCGGGACACGCAGTAGTATCAGGCTGTGCAGAAGTCATGCTGACCTATTTTTTCCCGAAAGAAGCAGGGAAGATTAAAAGGATAGCTAAAGAAGATGCTCTTAGCCGGCTATACGCAGGAGTCCATTTCCCCTCAGATAATGATGAAGGGCTGAGGCTTGGCAGACATATTGGAAGTGTGATTATCAGCCACCTGAAAAGCCAGTCGGACGAGCGGGGAGGTTCCCCTGATTTTTCAGGCCGGAAGTACCGGAACGCTGGCATACTTTCAGAGGATTACCTGCAGGCCATTCCGTTTAATTTTAATGAAAGATGCCGCTCGCTCACAAGGGATGATGATGTTAGAGTGAAACAGAATACTGAAGCTGCTAAACCATACTTGAAATTCTAAAACTTTGTCTTAGTTTCACATACGCCGAAAGCTGGATATTAATATTCCGGCTTTTCGTTTTGAATATCAATTCCTGCGTTTTAAAAAGCTCTTCAAGTTAGTCATCTGCTTTAATTGGAATACGATCCCTAATACATGATCTTAGAAAAAGATTTTTCCCACATTTTGAATGGCATTAATGCTTCATCCATTTTTACTTGCACCATAGCAATGCTGCGCCGTTCAAGCGGGAGGGAGAGCTGTTCATATATAAATTGATCATCAAAACCAGCAGTGGCTGCATCCTCTTTCGTACAGGCAAAATATACTGCTTTCGGACGCGCCCAGTATATCGCTCCAAAGCACATTGGGCAGGGCTCACAGCTGGTATAGATCTCACAGTCGATCAGCTGGAAATCCTGGAGGTGCAGGCAGGCAGCGCGGATTGCCTGTATTTCAGCGTGGGCAGTGGGATCATACAGCGAAGTGACCCGGTTGGCACCTGTGCCGATCACCTTGCCGTCTTTTACCACAACCGCCCCAAAAGGACCTCCCAGATGGGCAGCAGCATTCTCAAGGGCAGCTTCTACTGCATTTTCCATAAAATAAAGATTCATGAACAGAATCACTCCAATCTATGGTATTTTATCTATTATTGGAGATTTTGGGTAAAAAAGCATGCGGTTTGGAAGGTAATCTGACAAAACTTTGAAAAGGCGGCTGTTAACTGCTGCCAAAGTGAGCAATTCACCCCACAAGAACATATGTTCCATATGTAAAAAACAGAAAATGATATAATGATTATTATATAGAGGAAATCTAAGCGGAAAGGTGATTTTATGTGGAAAAAAGTTGACGGCAAACTAATTCAATTAACAGATGAATCAAGGGTTAAGTTCAGGACAAATATCAGCAAAGCTTTGATTGAAAGATTGAATGATCTGGCATACGAATATGATACACATGTGAATTATTTACTTGAAACAGGACTGAAAAAAGTGCTGGAGCAGGATTATATAGAATTCAATAAGAAAAATCGCCCCAAAGACAGAGTCCAGTACAAAACTACATATGACAGCAGCCTGATTGAACAAATTAAATCATTCGCCAAAAAACACGATGTATTTATAAACGACGTTATAGAATACAGCGCAGGCTACATAGATGCTGATTCGGCAAAAGACAGCGGCTATAAGCACCGGATAGAGTAGGCAGCTGGTGCTGTCCTGTTTTTTAAAACTACGCCCCGAACATAATATATATTATAGGAAGTCGTGTAAACAGATAAATCTCTAGTCTCAATAGTTAAGTATACTTAAGATAGTGAGACGGAATCGAAATTTTTAGGATTTTGAGTGATTTTGTTTATTCTTACTTGAGCAGCAATCATTTTTTATGTTTGAGCCTCTTTTTATAAACTTTTTTAAAAAATTCATTATAATGCTCATTTATTGAATATCACAATCTTTTTCTGCCTGCTGCCGGTTTTCAGTATACCTGCAATCATGCTAGCATCATTCAATATACTTACGGCTGGTTTATAGCTGGTTTACAACTGTTTTTGATTGATTGGATATACTTTTACAGATCAATCCCTATTATTGACTTATTAACTCAATTTAATGGTACATTTGCTCTGAAATGCCCCTGCTTCTAAAAAGATAACTAGTTAACATAATAATTTTATATTCCACTTGCTCCCATGCTCATCACCAACAAAGCAAAACAAGCCCCAGTTTATTCCCGGGACTTGCTTTCACGTCTCTTTTCATATAACCGGCTGCTGGACGCTATTTAAATACTGTCTAGGCGTGCCATAATAAATCATCTTGCTGAATTGCGGAAATATAGAATCAAACTGCACGTATATCGGTGAATCCAGCAGCCATGGATAGCTGATAAAAAAGCTTCTGTCTCCGTACATGATTGCCTTGAGCGCTAAATCCATTTCCCGCTGAAAAATCATAAAGCGCATCTTCGAAGTTTCTTCGTCAAACTCTCCCCCGCTCACATATACTGCTGCCTTAAGAACATATTGCCCCATCTGCGGCAGCCACTCAGCCAGAACTTCATCCCTGAAATTTTTATTGACGGAGCTGTAATCATAAACGCAACCTATGCTAAGAAACAGTTCACTGGTCTCATCTGAATGTGTAAGCGTGTATTTCCTGCCGTCAACAGGCTTCTGCTCTGTTGCCGGAGCCAGATGCCGGACGCTCAGTTTCTGAGGATTAAATTGACTCATAGCAAGCTGCTCTCCCTTCGGAAAGAAGTTATTCTTGCTATAGCATATGAAGTTAGTCTCATAAGTGTGACAAAGGCCTATCTCTTTTTATGCCCCCTCCCTGTTTCGTATAGCTTGGTATCAAGTGTTTTCCAGCTGCCATTATCATATACCCATGTTGATTCAGCAAATGCTATTGTATCAGCGTTATATGCCCCGCTGATGCGCTGTACGCCTTTCAGGCCATTTTTTCCTCCATCAAGCATGATCGGGATGAGCGTGCCAAACGGATTGACCATCAGCTCTGCAGGCTCATTCAATTTGCCGTTATGATAGAGCCCCAATCGTTCGTAGTCTTCCTTTCTCTCTGTTAAATCAAAAGTATAAGACTGTCCAGTTGCAGGAATGGTTACAGAAGCTTTATAGCCATCCATAAATTCACTGTCAATCATCAATGGTTCAGGCACCTTTAAGTCCTCTAATTTGAAGTCTTTTAAGCTATACAGATAATAGTTGGAGAGCCCGCCGCTGCCCCCGGTGGCTACAGAAGCAAATAAATCTTTTACACCGTCATGGTTAAGGTCGATAAACTTAACGGAAGGCTCATATCCCCCTTCTAAATTCTCCCGGTACGTCTGGCCGTTCGATGCTTCGATGATCACATATACATCCTTTAAAAAAGAGGCTCCCTCCTCATATGGAATGGCTTTTATATAGACCGTATCCTTTTTTCCATCACCGGTTATATCTTCTTTCTTTTTAACAACAGTTTCTGCCTTGTCAGCTTCTTCAACTGCATAAGCTCCTGTAATGGCTGAAACTGACATAAAGAAAAACGCCGCAAATGCGAACAAAAGTTCCCTTCTCATAAAAACCGCCCTTTCCGAACAATTTTTATTCGTATTATGTCCAGATATGGGAAATATATGTACCGATTCAAAGCTTTCCAGCTGCTTTCCCTCAAGACCTTGAATCAACTAAATCGAGTCTGCACCGCACGAAGAAAATACTCCTGCTTTCAAAAAGAGATTCGTGCCTTCCGTTCCGCTCTTTGCTGAATCTTTTAAAAAGCAGGTCAGGCGCCAGTTTCACCTCTAATCTGCAAAATTAATTTCCGGCTGTACAAAAATGGCCTCCCTGCTTAGGGAAGCCATTTTATATTAGTTTACTTTTTTCTTCTTTAGAGCTTCTTCTTTAGACTCCCAGTATTCTATGCCTTTCAATCCAGGTATGCTGTCAGAATAAAAGACAGGATCTTTTCCTTCCCTGCGCTGATTTTTGTAATCTTTCAGTGCAGCAAATGCTATTCTGCCAAGCATTGTAATGGCTATCAGGTTGATGATGGCCATGATGCCCATGAACAGGTCTGCAAGTCCCCAGACAACTTCAAGGTCGACTGCTGCGCCGAAAATGACCATACCGATCACAGCCAGCCGGTAGATAAAGAGAGCAGGCTTGCTTTCTTTAATGAATTCAATATTCGTTTCACCGTAATAGTAGTTGCCTATGACAGAACTGAATGCGAACAGAAGGATCGCCACTGCCACAAAATAGCTTGCCCACGGGCCGATATGCGTTGCCAGGGCAGTTTGGGTGAGTTCGATTCCTGTCAGGTCTGTTCCCGCATAGTCGCCTGAGAGAAGGATTATGAAGGCTGTTGCTGAACAAATCAGGATGGTATCAACAAATACGCCAAGGGTCTGGATAAGACCCTGCTTCGCCGGATGTGTAACTGCTGCTGTGGCCGCAGCATTCGGCGCACTCCCCATACCGGCTTCATTGGAGAAGAGCCCCCGCTTGATCCCCATCATGACGGCAGCACCCATGGCACCCCCGGCTGCTTCCCTGAAGCCGAATGCACTTTCAATAATCAAGCTGAACATAGCAGGTATTTCAGTCACATTCATAACCAGTATGACAATAGCAAGGATCAGGTAGAGAACAGCCATGACCGGTACAATCACCTGTGATACATGGGCAATCCGCTTGACCCCTCCAAAGATGATGACAGCCGTAAAGATTGCCAGCACGATGCCGATCCACAGTCTGCCGATCCCAAAGGACTGATTAAATGCAAGTGAGATGGTATTGGACTGGACAGAGTTGAATACCAGTCCGAAACAGAAGGTAATGATAACCGCGAATACTATCCCCATCCAGCGTTTGTTTAAGCCTCTCTCCATATAGTAGGCCGGACCCCCGCGGAATCCGTCTTTATCTTTAACTTTATAAATCTGGGCAAGAGTGCTTTCAACAAAGCTGGAAGCCCCTCCAAGAAAGGCGATGAGCCACATCCAGAATACCGCCCCCGGGCCTCCCCCTGCAATCGCCGTAGCGACGCCGGCCATATTGCCTGTGCCAATACGCGAGGCAGCACTGATGCTAAACGCCTGGAATGACGAGATTCCCCTCTTGCCTTCAGCAGAAACCATGGATTTATCGCCAAGGATCCTGAACATTTCCCCAAAGTATCTCAGCTGCACAAATTTGGTTCTGAAGCTGAAATACAATCCCAGTGCAATCAAACCGGCTATCAAAATATAAGTCCATACAAAATCATTTACCAGGCCTACATATTCCTGGAACACGCTTACAAAAGTCTCCATTCGTTTCCCCCTTAACTGACTGCCAACAATTAGTTATTTTAAAATAGTAACTTTATTAAATCTATCAGAACTTTAGCTGGCGGACAAGCTGAAAATGCTTTCACATCAATGCTGACAGTCTGTTTTATGTAAACGTAATCCTTATACCCTAATAGTAAACCGGCAAAACAGGTCTTTTTGCCTGCTTTCATTTCCGCTAAGCCTCTTCAGCTATTTTCCATAACAAAAAGCCCCTGCTGCTAAACAGGGGCTTTTCGTCACTCAGCAGCTGGATCAGCCGCTTCTTTCCACATCTTTTTCGCTTTTCCGCTTTCAGATTCGTCAATGATGAACGATCCATTTGAATAGCGGTCATTAAAGCGGAGGTCAGATGCTGCCGTTTGCTCAATGATTCCTTTTTCTGATTCGATAAAAATCCGGTCATGGCTCTTTGCCAGCACCATGCCGACCACTCTGTGCGGACTTGCTTTTAGTTCCCGCAGCATAACGAGTCCGCGCTTGGCCCGGGAAGTCCTTTCAAACTCCGCAAGCTTCATTTTCTTTATGGCTCCGCGCTGGGTTGCAATGACAACCGCTTCCTCTTTGACACTGCTGACAAGCTTGCCGCTCACAACATAATCGCCGTCCTTCAGATTAATGCCTTTCACACCGGCAGCACGTGCACCAACTGCACTGACTTCCTCTTCAGGGAACCAGAGGGCATAGCCAAGTGACGTTGCAATCATCAGATCCTGCTTGCCGTCAGTGAGGAAGACATCTGTCACAATATCATCATTTTTCAAATTAACGGCCACAAGCGGCTTTGAATACCTTTGGGCCTTATAATTTTTCAGCTCCGATTTCTTCACCATGCCATTCTTCGTGATAAACATCAAAAAGGCATCAGTCTCAAAATCTTTCACCGGGATGGCGCCGATGATCGACTCGTCCCTGTCTATCGGCACAAGATTTGCGACATGCTGTCCTAGATCCTTCCAGCGGATATCCGGGAGTTCATGGACAGGCAGATACATATAGCTGCCTTTGTCCGTAAAGACAAGCAGGACATCTGTTGTATTCATATCAAGCTTAGACATGAGCCTGTCTGAATCCTTCATACCGAAGTCCTGGCCGTTCGATGCGGCATAAGAGCGCTGGCTTGTCCTTTTGACATAGCCTTCGTTTGTAACCGTGACGATGACATCTTCGCTTGCGATCAGCACTTCAAGATTGATTTTAATTTCTTCAATCTCTGCTTCGATGACAGACCGCCGATCATCAGCAAATCTTTTCTTAACATCTTTAAGATCCTTTTTAATCACACTCAGAAGCTTTTTCTCGCTTTGAAGGATGGAAAGCAGCTCTGCTATCTTCGCAGCAAGCTCCTCAGCTTCTGCCTGCAGTGCGGTTATATCTGTATTCGTCAATCGGTACAGCTGGAGAGATACAATCGCTTCTGCCTGCGGCTCTGTGAACCCGAACTGGCTGATGAGGTTATCCTTCGCATCGCGTTTGTCCTTTGAAGCCCGGATTGCGGCAATGACTTCGTCCAGTATAGATAGAGCCTTCATAAGGCCTTCCACGATATGCTGGCGGTCCTGCGCCTTTTTCAGCTCATACTGGGACCTGCGTGTGATAACTTCCTTCTGATGGCCGATATAGGCATCAAGCATTTCACGCAGTCCAAGAAGCTTTGGATGTCGGTTTGAAATTGCAACCATGTTGAAGTTATAAGGGATTTGAAGATCCGTATTTTTATAAAGATAGTTCAAGACTCCCGCTGCATCTGCATCTTTTTTAAGCTCGATGACGACCCTCAGCCCTGTCCGGTCCGTTTCGTCCCTGACTTCGCTGATGCCTTCAACCTTCCTGTCCATCTTCAGCTCATCGATCTTCTTGACCAGATTTGCTTTATTTACTTCAAATGGAATCTCGGTGATGACAATCTGCTGCCTGCCGCCGCGCATATCTTCAACCTCGGTTTTCCCGCGGATGATGATTTTGCCTTTCCCGGTCTCATAGGCCTTCTTGATGCCGTCTGCCCCCTGGATGGTTCCGCCGGTAGGGAAATCCGGCCCTTTGATCACCTGCATAAGGTCATCGACCGTACAGTCCGGATTATCCATGCGCAAAATGACGCCATCAATGATCTCCCCGAGATGATGAGGGGGGATTTCTGTCGCATAACCGGCTGAGATTCCCGTTGAACCATTGACAAGCAGGTTCGGGAACATAGCCGGCAGGACTGTCGGTTCACTTGAAGTATCATCAAAGTTCGGGATAAAGTCGACTGTATGCTTTTCGATATCACGCAGTAATTCCGAGGAAATCGCCGACAGCCTTGCTTCTGTATAACGCATTGCTGCAGGAGGGTCCCCGTCAATGCTTCCATTATTGCCGTGCATCTCGACCAGGTAATTCCTTACCTTCCAGTCCTGGCTCATCCGCACCATTGCATCATATACAGAAGAATCACCGTGAGGATGATAATTGCCTATAACATTCCCTACCGTCTTGGCAGATTTCCGGAAGCCTTTTTCATTTGTATTGCCTTCTACATGCATCGCATACAGGATGCGCCGCTGCACAGGCTTAAGTCCGTCCCTGACATCGGGGAGCGCCCTGTCCTGGATGATATATTTGCTGTAACGCCCAAATCGGTCGCCGAGAACATCCTCGAGGGGAAGATCCCGGAATTTTTCTGCAGAACTCATAGATCAGACTCCTCCTCTGCAACCGAGATGTTTTCATTTTCAAGGATGCTGCCGTCTTCTTCAAGACCGAAGGCAACGTTTGTTTCAATCCACTTTCTTCTCGGCTCGACCTTATCGCCCATCAAGGTCGTAACCCTTCTTTCTGCTCTTGCCGCATCATCGATCCTGACCCTGATCAGTGTCCTTGATTCCGGATCCATGGTCGTTTCCCACAGCTGATCGGCATTCATTTCCCCCAGCCCCTTATATCGCTGGATCATATAGCCTTTTCCGATCTTTTTCATGGCACCCTGCAGTTCATCATCGCTCCATGCGTATTCGATCTTTTCCTTTTTCCCTATCCCTTTGCTCACTTTGTACAGTGGCGGCAGGGCAATGAATACCTTGCCGGCTTCAATCAGCGGCTTCATATACTTGTAAAAGAACGTAAGGAGCAGCACCTGGATATGGGCGCCGTCCGTATCGGCATCAGTCATGATGACAACTTTCTCATAGTTGACATCTTCAACATTGAAATCCGCTCCTACCCCGGCGCCGATGGCATGGATGATCGTGTTGATCTCCTCATTTTTAAAAATGTCCTGGAGCTTGGCTTTTTCTGTATTGATGACTTTACCCCTGAGCGGCAGCACCGCCTGGAAGCGCCTGTCGCGTCCCTGTTTGGCAGAGCCTCCCGCTGAATCTCCCTCAACAAGGTACAATTCATTTTTCAGGGGATTGCGCGACTGCGCCGGCGTCAGCTTTCCGGAAAGGACCGCTTCAGAGCGCTTCCTCTTCTTTCCGCCCCGCGCTTCTTCCCGTGCCTTCCGCGCCGCTTCCCTGGCCTGGTATGCTTTGATGGCTTTTTTAATGAGCAGGGAGCTTATATTCGGGTTCTCTTCAAGGAAATACGAGAGGTGCTCACTCACGACTGCATCAACGGCAGAACGCGCTTCACTTGTTCCAAGCTTTCCTTTTGTCTGCCCTTCGAATTGAAGGAGCTCTTCCGGAACCCGCACAGAGATGATCGCAGAAAAGCCTTCCCTGATATCCGAACCGTCGAGATTTTTATCTTTTTCCTTCAGCAGTCCGACTTTGCGTGCGTACTCATTGAAGACCCTTGTCATAGCTGTTTTGCTACCGGCTTCGTGTGTTCCGCCGTCCTTAGTACGGACATTGTTGACAAAAGAAAGTACGTTCTCAGAGTATCCGTCATTAAATTGAAAAGCAAAATCAGCTTCAATCTGATTATGCTCTCCTTCAAAGCTGACCACAGGATGCAGAACATCTTTCTCTTCGTTCAGATAAGCAACAAAAGCTTCGATGCCTGTTTCGAAATGGAACAGGTCACGGGCATCGTTCCTTTCATCAATAAGTTCGATTTTCATGCCTTTCATCAGGAATGCGGACTCCCGGAGGCGTTCGCAAAGCGTCTCGTAGTTATAAACAGTCGCTGAAAAGATCGCCGGATCAGGCTTAAAATGAATCACTGTTCCCGACTGATTTGTTTTTCCGACCTTCTCAAGTGTAGTGGCCGGCTTGCCGCCATTCTCGAAACGCTGCTCATATACGAACCCATTTCTCCGGATTTTGACGACGAGCCATTCTGAGAGCGCGTTCACGACTGAGGCGCCGACCCCATGGAGCCCTCCGCTCGTCTTATACCCTCCCTGGCCGAACTTGCCTCCTGCATGGAGCACGGTCAATATAATTTCAGGTGTCGGTTTGCCGAGCTTGTGCATCCCTGTTGGCATGCCCCTGCCTTTATCCTGAACGCTGATGGAGTTATCTTTATGTATTTTGACAATAATATGGTCTCCATAGCCTGCCAGCGCTTCATCCACCGAGTTATCTACTATTTCATATACGAGATGGTGCAATCCTCTCGCATCTGTGCTTCCAATGTACATCCCAGGGCGTTTTCTAACTGCTTCAAGCCCTTCAAGTACTTGTATGGCATCATCATTATAATCAAATGCCTGCTGATTTGTTGCCACAAACATACCCCTTTCATTGCTGCACACAACCGTCTTGCTTTTGTATCTATGTTGTCGAACATCACTATAAGTATTCGCCTTTTCCCATGATAATCCCTGTCCCTGGCACAATAATACCGGTTGGGGAACAAGTGTTCTGTGTTTAAGTTTACCATATTTTCAAAAGGCGTCTATGCTTAATTGTATCTATTTATTTGGTTTTGGCAAATGAGTTCTGGATTTTTTTACATTAAGAATAGATGACACATGGCAGGGCCGGTGCACCGTCATCTCCCTTTAAACCTTCTTTTTCCGGCAAATGAAAGCACACTAATAGATGTATTAGTGTGCTTTCGGTTCCGTTTTGCGTCATTTTGTCATTGCATGCTCTACCTTGATACAGCGATCCATAATGACTGTATAGCCTTTATCTTTTAAAAAGTCATAGGCTTCCTGATTAGCAACACCCAGCTGGGCCCAAAATACATCTGCATCTATTTCTTCAAATTCCCTTGCAAGATCAGGCAGATATTCCGAACGCCTGAAAATATTCACAATATCTATATGTCCTTCTATTTCCTTCAATGAGCCGACTGCCTTTTCCCCGAGGATTTCGTCCTCGCCCGGATTAACTGGAATAATCGTATATCCTGCATCCTGCATCGCTTTCGACACCATATACGAAGTCCGGTCCGGATTCCCGCTCAGGCCTACGACAGCCACCCGTTTCGCTTTTTTAAGTATTTTGCCGATTTCTTCCCGGCTCGGATTTTCAATTGCCATTCTTTTCACCACTCCTTATTATTTCATATTCCTTTCAAGTTCGCCAGTATTCCTATAACCTGAAGGGATGGGTCCCAAACCTCAGAGGTCTTTCAGGCATTAATAGGCCAGGATGCATACGTGCTTGATTCCTGCGGGATTTTTTTATTTCTTTTTATAAAATAGAAGGGTGTTCGTTTCTTCAAAACCCACTTTTCTGTAGAGTGAAATCGCATTGCCATTCTCGCTTGAGACGCATAATTTTAACTTCTTGATCCCGCTTTCCTGCAGTTTTTCTGCAGCCATATGGATGAGCCTTGCTCCCGCTCCTTTTTTCCTCTCTGCAGGGGCAACACCCATAAACTCGATGCTTGCAGTCTGCTCCTCTTTGTCCAATTCTGCATAAAGATAGCCTGACAGCCTGTTTTCCTTCAATATCGCAAAAATCAAGTGATCATCATCAAGTTTTTCAAGCATCTCTCTCCCTGAATAATAGGTTTCGGGAAACAGGGAATCATGAAGGCCCGCAAAAACTTCGAAATACTCTTTTTGTAAATAAGACGGCGAATGATTGCTTATTTTACCTGCCAAATCAAGCTCCATGAACATCTGGGAAGAAGCAAGCCGGAAGCCCTCCTTATCAGCGAGCTTTCTGCAGCGCTCATTTTTCCGGCCGATGAACAGATGCCATTGGTTCAGCTTACTCCCATAATGTTCTGCCGCTAAAGACAAAAGATGTGCAGCAGAGCCCTCCCAATTGTTATGTTCTGCAAAAGGTCCCCATAATTCCCCGATTCCTTTTTCCAAATCGGCATCTACCCCGAGGAATCCGGTAATTTTGCCGGTATGATCCTTAAGGGTAAAACAGGAGGATTCCTCGTCTTCTTTAAGCTCTGACAGGTCTTTTGCTATATCCGGCGTTTCTTTTCCCAGATAGCCAATAAAGGATTCCGGCTGCCGGTTGTGTGCCGCTGTAAATTCAGCAAGCTCAAATATTAGCTCTTTAGATAGCATAGTTTTTAGCATAATATCCATCCTTATGTATTTTGCTGTAATTTTAACATTATTCAAAAAATAAAGTCTATAATTTGAAGAAAAAAATGGCAGGTGCCAAAATGACACCCGCCATCCAGGGAGTCAGCGGCTGTCCCCCGACTGCCTGCCGTAAACCCGTTTGGTAATCTGATCGGCTAATATTGCAACAACAGAGCCGAATATCAATCCATTATTTAAAAATGACGTAATCAGCGGGGAAACCCCTTCAAATGCCTCAGGCGGCACAAACATAGCCCCAACCCCGGCAAGCAGGGAAATACCGGCCACAAGGCGGATCCGCCCCGTCTCCTTCTCTTTGTCCAGCTCTCCTAATGCAATGCCTGCCATGTTGGCAAACACGACAAAGGTGACAGAATATCCGACAGGGGCCGGCAATGATGCAAAGAAGGACATCAGGGCAGGGAAAAAGCTTGCTGCCGTGATGATCGCTGCCCCAGCCATGAATGGAAGGAGCTTCGTGATCTTTGTCGTTGCAATGAACCCGGCAGAACCGGAAATCGGCACAGGTCCGATCGCAGAAAAAATGCCTCCGAGCAGCTGGTTGATCCCTGACACAAAGCCGGAAGCCCTGAACCGCGGAGAAGGCGTTTTTTCTCCTTCATTCTTCAGCACTTCATCTGTTACACGGATGCTTGCAATCATATTTGTCAGCAGAAGCAGTGTCACAAAGACGGCTGTCACAGTCATTCCTAAATCAAACTTAGGCGGGCCGAAAGCAAACAGCTCAGGCATGGAGATTACTCTGTCTCCAGCCAAAGAAACTTCCTCTGCCAAGCCAGAAAGGGAAAACAGCAGCCAGCCGCCGGCGAGGCTGATCAAAATGGAATATCGCCTTACTGTGCCGCTTCTGTGTTTGGATAAGTAAAACGCAGCAATGACAAGCGCCAGGCAGAAAAAGAACACAGGCAAGTCAGCTCCGTCCTTCCGATAGCCGATCCCGAGCATACCATTAAAAAAAGAACCGCTGAGCTGAAGGATAAGCAGCAGCAGGTAGACCCCGGAAACAACCGGTGTAAACAGCAGGGCTAGCCTGTCGATGAGTTTTAAGATACTAAGGAGGATAAAGACAGCACCAGATACAAGCATCGCTCCCTCCAGGGCCTGCAGGGTTTCGCCTGCTGAAGAGAACATTGAAGTGCTCAATCCCGCATAAATGGCAAACACGCCCCACCAGAGCCCTGCAGGACCTTCGTTTATGGGCAGCCTGTGCCCGAAGAACCCCTGAAGGAGGCTTGATATCCCCAGTACAAATATAGTGCGCTGGACGAGGCCCGCTGCCTCGGCTGGATTCAATCCGAATAGATCAGCTATGGCGATAGGGGCGACAATCGTGCCGGCAACCATGAATAGCATCCACTGCAGCGCTGAAAAACCAACTTTCATGAAAAAGACTCCAATCGTATTATAATTAAAAAAGAAAATGGCCCATTTTCGGCCATTTCCTATTATAAAGTATTGTGTGCTGTTTTTGGAGGTTTGTCACTTTTTTGCCGCCTGGCCCTTTCCGGGTGCAAGTGCAAGCCATGCTTCCGGATCTGCAAAATATCTGGACCAGCTCCCGACTCCGGCCAGTCCATGCCGGTCCGCAATCTCGGCTCTTTTCCTCAATGACATTTCATCCTCAAGCCATATTTTATAGGTTGCCTTATTTTTCTCAGAATAAAATTCAGCATAGTTTTGTCCTGATGCAGGATCATAAGCCGGCACAGCTCCCGTTTCCTTGAGCCACTCCTTAACCTGCTCCATGCTCAGCGCCTCTGAGGAGATGCCGCCTTCATCTTTTTCCTCCCAAAGCCTTGCATAAAGGGGAACCCCTAATATCAGCTTTTCTGCCGGCACGACTTCAAGCAGCGCCTGCAGATTGCTTTCTACCCAGGGAAGGCTGGATACACTTCCGGCAACCGGTGATGTGGCCCAGTGCTCATCGTACGCCATTACCGCCAAATAGTCGACAATAGCGGCAAGTTTATCTCTTTCATAGAAAGCCGACCAGTTGCCGCTTGAAGAGATAAACGAGATATCCATGGAAACCGTCAGTCCTGCCTGATGAAAATAAGGCGTTGCCTCACGGACAAACTGGGTCACCAGCGGCCCATCTTCCTGGTTTACATTTTCAATATCAAGATTGATGCCGTCCAGCTTATAAATTTGGCTGTAATGCAGGAGTGAGCGGATTATCTTTTGCCTTGTGTCAAAATCCTTGAATGTCTGATGAGTCAGTTCCGCGTCAAATGCATTGGAAAACAAGCCCCATACCTGGTAGCCGCGGCCATGCGCCCATTTTACATAATCCGCCGAGCCGAGGTTTTTCACAGATCCATCTTCTCCTGCAAGCTCAAACCATGTAGGAGAAACGACATTGACTCCCGGCATTGAAGGGAGAGCTGAATGGTCCGGATTCTTCGAATAAACCGCTTCCCATGTCAGATGGATCGGACCGTCGATCTTCTTCAGTGCAGCCTTCTTTTCCTCCACATTTGCAGATACTTCTGTTTGAACACCTTTAGTCAGATACTCTTTTTTGATATATCCAGCGCTTCCATCACTCTTTCTTGCAAAATAGTATTCTCCTTCTTCTCCTTCGATATACAGTTCCTCATCTTCCTTGGTTTCAGCTGTATAAGGAGACTGGAGATCAGGCTCTGTCCTCAGCCGCAATCTTTCTTCGCTGATATCGTCATCGATGATGGCTGCCTTCTGCAGTTTTTCGCCGTCCTTCAGTATCCATACTGCCCCGGAATCCTCAAGCACGGTATAGGATAGAGGATAATAGCGTTTGATTTCATCCAGAGAGATGAACAGGCCGCCTGACTGATTCCTGGCAGCGGGCAGCTGCAGTTCAACCGGCTTGCTGTTCACATAATATGACAAGGCGTCCGTCGGCATCTGGACGACTTTGTTTTTAGTTGTAAGAATTATAGATTGGGAACTTTCATCAAACACAATGGAGTCATCCAGCTGTTCCTGCAGAAAAGACAGCGGCAGATAGACATTCCCGTTATCAGCCCAGGCATTCCCTTCCTGCCTTCCTTCATAAATGATCGGATTCTCCCCTTTGAAATACTCTTCTTTCACTTGTGATGCAAAGGGGTAAAGCCAAACCAGGATTCCTGAAAAAACAGCCAGCAGCAACAGAAATATCCCCACAGCTAGGCCCCATTTCTTTTCCCGCTTTCTATCAAGTTGTATATTGGCCATAAAAAAATTCCTCCCGGACACTATCGTAACGAATCTATGCAGCAAAGGGAAGGATGAATCCGCTAGAATATCCTGCCTGTTTTTTCTTGCAGCACCTCTTTATATGAACGAATCCCAAAGGGAAAAGGTTTCATATGTTCTCACATAAAAAAAGCCTTCCAAAGCGGTTTGGCCTGGAAGGCTTTTGCAATTGCCGGGCTGGCGACTGCTTCTAATAAGTTGTAAAGCCGAGCATTTTTTGAAGGCTGTAAACGATATATCTGAAGACCGGAAGCTCTTCCTGGGTAGCATAGTCGAGTGTATAGATAGCATCTTCATTCTCCCAAATCCGGGTGAAGTAAGCTTCAGCGTCTTTCATGATTTGCGAATCATTAGCGGCTGCTATCTTAACATCCGTTTCAAGATTCAAATCGTCCAGATTCCTTTTTGTGAAATTGGCTGAACCTCCGATCATAACGCTTTCTTTATCTTTTTGGATGAACATCAGCTTAGGATGGTACTGCTCTTCGTCCGTATTATACCAGCGTATAGAAATATTTTCTTTTCCGAGTTTCTCAAGCTCGGAAGCAACCGGAATATTCGGAAGCCCTGTCTTTTCCGACCCAAAGGCATTCTGGTTCGGGTCGAATATGAGGTTGATCTGCACACCGCGTTCTGCTGCTTCCTCCAGTCCGCCAATGACATCCCGATCGGCAAGATAGAACATGCCAAGCCATATGGTATCTCCTCTCCGGCTTTCCTCAATTTCTTTGAGGATATGCTTGGAAATCTTCCCTTCTGTCAAAACCTGGAGGCTGATAGAGCCGCTTTCTTTTGCATTTCCCTGGTACTGTGGCAGCTGGATTTCATAGCCTGAGTAATCAATGACAGCTTGTTCCGTTTTAAGCAGATCTTCTATAAAATTGCCGCTGCCTTCAAAAGCGATATTTGAATGATAGCCGCTCGCATCATGCGGATTGCCTGAGGAAACCATAGCTGTTTTATCAGTAATGAAAACTTTACGGTGATTGGCTTTGATGTTAAGCAGATCCAGATAAGACCGCGCTGTCACATCAGGGGCAGAGTTGGCCAGCGGGTTGGGCAGCCAGCCTTTGCCATCCTGTCCGAACCACTGCAAAAACATCCGCCAGAAGCCCGAATATAGCGGGTTGGAGTCGCGGAGCGGCTCCAGTTCCGTCATGACTACCTCAATGCCGTTTTTCTTGAGCTCTTCAAGCTCGGGTGCCTTATGGGATCCGTATGTAGTATTGATTTTATCTGTTATGACAATCACGGGCATTTCAGGGTTCTGCTTCTTTTTCCTGATCAGCTCTTCAGTTATATTTTCGCTGAGCGGGGGAAACTCTTGCTCTTTGTCGTAATATCCGCTGTATAAGAACATGTCCATGACAATAAATTCTCCTGCTTCATCAATCGCTTCCAGCATCCTTGCAAAAATTTCCTGTTCATGCTGCCTCTTTCCATTCTTGTCTTCATATGACAGGTCCGTCAGCAGCTGCAGATCATCAGTCTGATGGATTTCTCCTTCAAAAGATAAGCCTTCCGGCAGTTTTTTATTTGTATGATAAATGACTGTAACGCTGTATATGATCAAAAGCAGCACCACAGCCGGAACCCAAACCTTTTTCTTTGTGATCGGCCCCATTTCTTTCCCCCCATTTTCCCGCCAAGCGGCTGAATGCCAATATAAAAACCCTATCTAAATGAAAACTGTGCAGCACCACAAAAAAAGAGCAAAGCACGCTGCTTTGCTCCTGTTGCCGTGTGATTAGCCTACCAGCTTAACCAGCAGATGGGAAAGGGCATGCTGCTCTTCTTCATTTCCGGACTTCCACAGCTCCTGAAGCAGCTTCTCCTCCCTATTGCGGGGATCTTCCTTCTTTGCCAGGTAGTCTCCTACTTTTTGAGCAGCGTTTGCCAGCTGCTCTTCATTCAGTCCCATTTTTTTACCTAGTGAGACCTTGCCTCCCAGATAATCCTTGAAGCCTTCAAAGCTTGATAGAATTTCGTCTTTTTTCTCAGAACCCATGTTGTCCAGTTTGTTTTCTACTTTGCTGTTTGTTTCGGCAGATCCATTAGTATGTTCCATTATAAATCTCTCCTTTGAATAAGTTATTTTTTGCTTCTGTTCTATAGATACCCGATTCTATTCAGGCGAAACACTGAACAGCATATTGAAAGATTCTTGAAATATATTAATAACAAAGAGTATATTTATTGGTAGTATCATCCGGCCGAAGCAATTATTCAGGCAACGGAACGATAAGAACACGGGAGGCGGGAATATGGAACAACTGATTTTTAAGCATATGGAGACGGTAAAAGCTATTACAGAAGGATCTCTTAAGCGCATACCGGAAGAAGCAGCCGATTTTATACCGGAAAACTTCAATAACAGCATCCGCTGGAATTTCGGGCATATTGTCTACATACAGGAAAAAATAGCATTCTCGCTGCTGAAAGAAAAGTCAGGACTGCCGGCATCTTATGAAGAGCTTTTCAGCGCTGGAACCAGTCCCCGCACATGGAAGCAGCAGCCTCCAAGCCTGAAGGAAATGGCCGATATTATGGCAGCTCAAAAGAAAAGGATCCTCCAATTTATGCCCGGCCGCCTTGAAGAGACGCTGGCAGAGCCTTTCACCAATAAAGCCGGCATCACATTCCATACAGCAGGGGAAGCTTTTCTCTTCAGCTTTTACCATGAAGCTCTCCATATGGAAGCGATTAAAAAGATCTACCAGGCCTATAAGAAAGAAAAAGCCTGAAGACCTCTTCCATCCAAATGAAAAGCCCGCCAGGATTGCAATCTGGCGGGCTGCTTATCATTTTTCTTTGTTTTCCATATTGTATTTCTTCATAAAACGGTCGACACGGCCGCCTTTATCGGCAAATTTCTGTTTGCCGGTATAAAACGGATGCGTATCAGAGCTTACCTCGACCTTTAACAGCGGATAAGTGTTGCCGTCTTCCCATTCTATAGTTTCGTTCGTCTTCTTCGTAGAGCCAGTTAAGAATTTATAGCCGCTGTTCACGTCCATAAATACAACCTGCCTGTAATCCGGATGAATATCCTGTTTCATTGAAGTCACCTCTTTATTAAGATATTTCTATTGTAATCGAAACGATTCCGATTATCAATTTTATTGCTCAACCTTCGTCTGTTATTCATTTTCCCGGATACAACTTCCCTAAACATGAATTAGTACCTGGTGCTAAGTTGTACTGACATGGTACAATATAAAGACCTGGCTTATCCTCTTTGATTGGTACCAGAACAAGTAATCAGATTTCCGCTGAATATTGGGGGAATCGGGGATTTTGAATAAAGGAGAGAAGTTATGACAGCAGGCATTATCATTGTACTGGCTTATTTGCTCGGATCCATCCCGTCCGGGCTCTGGATCGGAAAGGCATTTTACGGGACAGACATCCGCCAGCATGGCAGCGGCAACCTGGGCGGCACCAATACCTTCAGGACATTGGGCGTCAAGGCAGGCATTATCGTAACAAGTGCAGACATTTTAAAAGGGACCCTTGCAGCCCTCCTTCCCTATTTCCTGGGGGCGGATTTCAATTGGCTCGTGGCAGGCATATTTGCTGTTATTGGCCATATGTATCCTATTTTTGCCGGCTTCCGCGGAGGTAAGGCAGTCGCCACGTCGGGAGGAGTTCTGCTTGCATGTGCACCGCTCATGTTTGCAGTGATCGTGGTTATTTTTTTCCTCAGTTTATATATAACCAAATATGTTTCTCTATCATCAATGCTTGCAGCCGTTTCAGCTGTATTATATTCCCTTTTTGTCGGCGATTGGGATCCGCTGCTCACCATTGTTGTCTCCATACTGGCCTTCTTTGTCATCTATAGGCACAGAGCCAATATTAAACGCATCAAAAATAAAACTGAGCCAAAGATTTCCTGGCTTTAGAACAAAAAATAAACGGCTGGAATGCCGTTTATTTTCTTCCTGCCATCTCCTCCTTTTTTCACCAAGAGTTCATCCTTCTATATCACCTCTAAACAAATGTTCTGCAAAAGAAAAATATTGTGCGTTATTGTAGTGGGCAAACCAGTTTTGTATAATAGTATAAAAGTCATAATTATCCATCTTTTCGACTTAAATCTTTCTTTTTTATCATATTCTGCACATATCGTGAAAAGAAGATTCATATATTACGCTGAGGTCGGTCCACGATACCTTGCGGTTGAAAGGAGATGGACCCTGCCTACACTACTCGTTTTAAGGAGGGTATTATGATACCCGTAAACTCTTTATCTCAAGAATTATTCCCTTTTCCCTATTTAATTTTAAATTATGATTTGTATATCCTCTCATCTTCCGTAAATCAGCAGCATCATTATCATAAGCATATCTTCGAGATTCTGGCTGACTCCCGGAACGAACTGGAGCTGCAAAATTTTTTGCTTGGAAAACATGGAGAAAGCCTGGATGTGCAATTTAAAGAGGGATGGTTCCGCCTTTACAGGGCGGATGGGCCAGAGAACGAAACCATTCATTTGTTCTGCATTCCAATCGATACCTCAGCTGCGGATATTGAACTTGTATTAACACAATTTGAGGAGAAAGCGGCTGTATTTTCCCAAGCACTGAAGAAAAAAAAGGAAAAGCTTGTACAGACTGCAGAACAGGTGCAGGAAATGGCGGCCGCCTATGAATACCAGGCGAATCTCGGGAAGCTGGCTGCAGGCATCGCACATGAAATCCGCAATCCGCTTACTACAGTCAAAGGCTTCCTCCAGCTGCTCTTGCCTCAGCTAAAGGAAATCGGGAAAGAAGAGTACGCCAGTATTGCTTTAGGAGAAATCAGCCGGGCAAATGAAATTATCGGCAGTTTCCTGAATGCCAATAAACCTTCCGAGAACAAAATGAAAAAAGTGCATATCAATCAGCTAGTCAAGGAGATTGTGATGCTCTATGAAAGCGAAGCCGTATTAAGGGGAAGCCTGCTATTATTCGAACCTTCCCCCGATGACCCTGCCATGGAGGCAGTTCCCGGTGAGCTCAAGCAGGTGCTTTCCAACCTGTTCAAAAATGCAATGGAAGCACTGACTATACAGAGCATGCCCGGCTCTGTCCAGGCGAAGGTCGAATCCTGCGGCCGGCATGCTGTCATCACGATACAGGATAATGGCTGCGGGATGACGGAAGAAACAAAAGAAAGAATTTACGAGCCGTTTTATACGACAAAAGAAACCGGCACAGGCATCGGCATGTCAGTCTGCAAGAAGATTGTCGAGGAACTGGGCGGAAGCATTAATATATCAAGCAGGCCGGGAGAAGGAACGGCTGTGAAGGTCATACTACCCATTGATTCCGCAGCAGCAGAGGAATTGGGAGAGTCGCATAAAAGTCCGGAGAGCCGCTGGTAAAAGGTGAACTTGCAGAGAAGTCAGGAGGTTCACAAATATATCTGGATAGCTCGCAGAAATATTTTGAAAGTCTCCATATAATGGTAAAAGCCGCAAATCACCTTGCAGAATCACCAAACCAAACCGAACAAATCCCTGTGCAAGGGACATTTGGAATAAAAAAAAGCGGATGCCTGCCAGAGACATCCGCTTATCCGCCCTATATGGAGCTATAACTTGATCAATTGGAATTTGGCATTTCCAAATACATCTTTTACATAATCTAGCTTAGTATGGTCAAAATAGACAAAATCCTTATCATGGATCAAAACCGAAAGCTCGCCAAATTCAAAAGTTGTGTCATCGGTAATGGGCTGCTCTTCCAGAGACAGCTTAAGCTGAGGGCCGCCTCAGCCGATTCCCATGGAAAGGCGTACATACAGCTTCTCTTCCGCTGTCTTTCTTTCCTTTTCTACAGAATCAAGCAGCTTATCTGCTGCAGCGCCAGTCATTTTAAACATCGTGCCACCCCCTTCTAAAGAAAACTGCATTTATGCAGTTTTCTCCTAATGATGCGATCCGAAGAAAAATCCCTGCAGAAAAACCATGCTGACCGCCAACACTGCCAGCACTCCGATTACAGGAATAAAAATGCTCCGGTTTTTCTCGAAGATTGCCGCAAGTACAAAATAAATGACAGCCATGACAGCGGCAAAGGCTCCCGCTTCAATGGCTTTCTCTGCTTTATCTGTCTGCAGGACGACAAGAAGCGCTATCCCTCCGAAAATAAAGATGCCGATCATATTCATTAATCGATATTGAGACAAACTGACACATCCTTCACTTTATTTTTTCCTTACCCTGCCCTTCCGTCCTGTTAAACAGCCTGGCAGGGATTGCGGAGCTTATGCAAATTACCCTGATAAGGGGTATTTTCTGCAAATAAAACATAAAGTATAATGAATCCTGTTTCATTTATGCTGCCTGATTCAATTATTCGCTTTACACTGCATAGTCCTTTATAATGATTATGAAAAATACAGATTGCGGGAAAGGAGACTTTTTATGAACATACATATAAATGACGATGCCGCACAATGGTATAAAGATGAACTCTCACTGGAAAAAGGTGACCATCTCCGGTTTTTTGCCCGCTATGGCGGCTGCAGCACAGTCCAGCAGGGATTCTCCCTTGGGGTTGCCAATGAAGAGCCCGTCAATGCAGGCGCTGTAACCCAAAAAGACGGAATCACATTTTTTATTGAAGAAAAAGATCTTTGGTTTTTTAATGATCAAAACCTTTATGTAGAAATGAACCACAAGGCCAATGAGCCTGTATTCAAATATGAAGAGTAAGCAGCTGCCTTTCTAAGCGGCTGCTTTCTTCTTTTCAGGTATATTCAGTCCAGGGGATTATGGATGCCTTCCCTGGCAAGAATCTCTTTCTGCCTGTCTCCCAGCAAATCAAAATGAGAATAGCCGTCCTTTCTAATATCGATCCACTCCGGCAAAAGTCCGTGGGAAGTCCCCCACTTTTTCAGCTTTTCCAAATCGCTGCAGCCTACCTTTGTAACGGTTTTGCAGCCTGGAAAGCGGTCATCCAGCCAGTAATGAGTCAGGAAGGCAATCTCCCCTGAATCAATTTTATCTTTCCATTCTCTTAATTCTTTCTTTCCTATCCCAAATGCCACCCGATCACCTACTCAGCAGCTGCTAAAGCTTTTTTCGCTTTTTCATAGGCTTCATGCCAATCGGGATATTTGCGCTTAATGGATATAGGGCGGAAGTTTTCCTTTTTCACGCAGACATGCTTGGAAATGCCTTCAACTGACAATTCGCCGCCCTCTGTCAATATTTCATATCCATATGTGACACGGAAGCCGTCATACTCTTCGATCCAAGTCTTAATGACTGCTTTTTCGCCATATCTGACAGGCTTTTTATATGAAGCAGCAATATCAATTACAGGAGATATGATTCCGTCTTTTTCAAGCTCTGCATAATTGAAGCCAAGCTCCTCGATCAGCCTTGTGCGGCCAAGCTCCATCCAGACTAAATAATTGGCATGGTATACAACGCCCATTTGATCGGTTTCAGCATATCGGACTTCAATTTCTTTCGTTGATATCAGCATCTGTATTCCCCTTTGTGAGTTTCTTTACCGCTTTTTCAAAATCCTCTTTCTCAAGAAGAGATGCATTCTCCTTTAATTGGCCGGCATCCCCTTCCATAAGCCTGAAGGCCTGGAACTGAATGGATTCATCAGCAAGGCTGGCTGCAAGGCGCCCGTTTCCGCCAGCTCTTATGCCAGGCAATGTTTCATTCAAATAGGCTATAGCTTCTGCTGCCAGTTCATATTTATATTGGGCGGCATAATCCCTGATTATCTGTATCAGTTCACCAGCATTGTAATCCTTGAAATGGAAGAATTTCTTGAACCGGGATTTTAGACCCGGGTTGCTTCGCAGCAGCTTTTCCATCTCATTGGAATAGCCGGCAAGGACGATAACCAGGTTTTCATTATGTTTTGTCATTTCGTCAACCAGTGTGTCGACCGCTTCTTTACCGAAGTCACCTGGTGATTCACTTAAAAGGGAATACGCTTCATCTATAAATAGAACGCCTCCCAGCGCTTCCCTGATGATTTTCTTCGTCTTGATCGCTGTCTGGCCTACATATCCTGCTACAAGGTCTGAACGGCCTGCTGTGATCAGATGTCCCCTTTTCAGCATTCCGCATTTGTGAAGCAGCTCTGCATAGATTTTGGCGACTGTCGTTTTTCCTGTCCCGGGATTGCCGGTAAATACTGAATGAAGCTGGACAGGCACTGATGGGAGATCCTGATCGCGGCGGTACTGCTGCATTTTGACAAATGATATGAGCGACTCTACTTCTTCTTTAACGTTTTCGAGACCAACAAGCCTTTCCAGCTTCTTCTCGGGATTACTTCGTTCCCCATCATCCTGATGGAGGGTAAAGTCCTCTTTTTCAAGCAGTGTATAAGGAAGCAGATGATCCGTGGCTTCGGTTTGCGAGCCTTTTTCAAAGATGGCATCGAGGACAATATTTTTAGCAGTCCGCGCATTTCCGAAAGTGTCATCAACCTTTTCTTTCTCAAGCCTGCCTTTAAGCTCTGATTTTGCTTCATCAGTGAGGATATAATCATTATCGCCCGCGATTTTATCGGCGATTTCCACAAGCTCCTCTTCGGTATAATTCGGAAGGTGGAGCTGGTTGGATTGAGGGAAGCGGCTTCTGAGTCCTGGATTGCTATCAAGGAACTGACGCATTTCTTCCGGATAGCCTGCCAGGATGACCGCAAACTTGCCGCCGTATTCAGAGCCGGTCATCAGTGATACCAAAGTATCAATCGCTGTCTGGCCATAATCATTCCCTGTCTGGCCTTCCCGTTTCAGGCTGTATGCTTCATCGATGAACAGTACACCCCCGAGCGCCCTTTCAACAGCTGACCGCACATTTTCCTCTGTCTGGCCGACATAAGCACCAACTAACTGGGAGCGGTCAGCTTCCACCACTTCATCCCGTGGCAGCACGCCAAGTTCATGGTAGATTTTCGCAAACAGCCTTGCCAGAGTAGTCTTTCCTGTTCCAGGGTTTCCCGTCAATATCATATGAAGGCTCATTTCATCTTTGATCTGGAAGCCGAGCTGCTTTCTTTTTTTCTGGTATTTCAGGAACTTATAGAAATCATTGACCCGGCTTTTCACCTTCTCCATGCCAATCATTGTGTTAAGGCTTTCAAGTGCGCTGATTTCTTCGGTTTCTTCTTCTTCAGTCTGGAATAAAGCATGCCACTCTGCTTTCAGCCCGGCAATATGGTCAATATGCTTTTTCATGTCATTCACATGGGTTGCTGTATGGAAAACCCCTGAAATCGATTCTTCATATTCTTCAGCAGCTTTAAGCAGCAAAGCTGTTTCATCGACAGCCGATTCGAGCAGGCTGATCAGGCTGGAATATATGTCTTCGAACTTCTGGTCAGTCAGTTCCTCTGATACTTCCCTTTTGCCTGATAGCCTTTCCTTCTCTTCCTCAGATGCATCCAGGAAGCTTCGGCAAATGCTGATATACTGCTCGGCAATTTTCCGCTTTGCTGTCCTGTTGTCTGTTTCCCTGATAGAGGGAAACACAAGCCTATCCAGAAGATCACGATGCTTCTTCCAATCCCTCTGGGCCATAAAACTCCGTGCCTGCCCATTTTGCGGATCCAGTTCTAAAGCTTTGTCCATCCAGGCCGCAGCAAGGCTGTCGTCATTATTCCTGCCAAGCCTGGAAAGAGCGGCAAGCGTAAGGATGGTTGAAACCGATCCAGGGTCTTCATCGCTGTCTATTTCCTTCAGCAGGCTTAATAGCCTGCCTTCATTGGATATAAAGCCTTTTTCGCTGTATTCCTTTTCCCATTCCGAAATGGAGGCAGAGATTGGGGAATCATTTTGTTTCCTTTGGTTCATCACTATCACTTCTTCTTTAACTGAATTATTTTCTCTCCGCTTTTCGCGTCCGCTATTATTTTATCATAAATTCTGATATGTACTAAGCATTCTGCCGCGCTGGTCTGGATATGAAAAACGGCCCGGGTTCTGTTAATATCCCGGGCCGCTGTCTTCATTATTCTAATCATTTTTCCTGCTGTGCGCGATATTCGTCCTTTACCTCTGAACGGAAAGCATCCAGGCTGTCCCGGCGGCGCTCGTTCTTAGCTTCGATCCGCTTTTTATCTTCTTCGTTCCCAAACTCCATCGAAGCCTCAGCTTCCTGCATATTCTCAATTGTATGGACAATCATCGATTGCAGCTTCTCAACATTATCGCTTCTGTCATCGGGATTCGGTCTGTTGTGTGCCATAACGGAAACCTCCTTGGCGGTAGTGGATTGTTGCCTGATTAGTTTGCGGAATATGTTTCTTTTTCATGTAGGAAATGAGTAGGTAAAAGGCAAGATGCATAAGGACGAGCCGCAGACCATACAAACAGCCGCCCCGATAAAGGACGGCTGTAATTTATCATCTATTCGCCTTTTGTTTGAATAACCTGAGCATGCTTGCCTGATGTATCCTGCATTTTCTTGCCTTTGTTGCCGCCAAATCCCCTGGATTTCGTCCCTATATGGTTTGGCACAAACTGGCTGCTGTCTTTTTTCGGGTTGCCCATGCTAATCCCCTCCTCCTTATTATTGTCTCCTGAAAAGGGGGAGTTACGAATGGGAATTTATTCAGCTTTGCCCATTCGTTTTTCTTCAAGCCTTTCTTCAATACGGTCTATAGCAGCCTGATCTTTCAGAAGCTGGCGCTTATTTTCAAGAACAAGCTCTGCAAATGTCTGTTTTCGCGGTTTTCTCATTTCTTTCACCTTCCTTATTTCCTATTCTAACAGTTAATATGCCCAAAACTCATTGTAATTATTACAACTTTTCGAAAATTTAATTAAACGAAGTATTTAACACAGGGAGTTTATTCTTCCTGTATGAAAACCAATCCAAATTTTTTGCAAAAAAAAAGCATCCCCAGCAGGATGCTCACCTTTGTTTCATTTTTTCAGCCAGTTCCCACATGGTTTCAGCTTCCATCGCAGATAAATATTTATCCCGAATCATACCTTTTTCGTCAATGAAATAAGTAGTAGGAACCGTCATGACTTTATACTTGGTATTAACCTCATCTTCCCCATCCAGAAGGATCGCAAAGGTAATTCCCATCTTCTCAATAAATTTTGCCGAATTGTATTGCGGATCGATATTGACAGCCAGGATGCTGACCTCATTCCCGGCAGCTTCATGGAATTTTTGCATTTCAGGCATTTCTTGTTTGCAGGGCGGGCACCATGGCGCCCAAAAATTGAGCATGACCTTTTTCCCGCGGTAGTCGGAGAGTTTGATGGCATTTCCCTGAAGATCCTTCAGCTGAAAGTCAGGTGCCTCAGTACCGGCTGCAAGACCGGGCAAGTCCGCTTTAGCAGCATCTCCCGGCAATATGCCTGATATATGCACAGAAACTAAGAAGGCCATCAGCAGCATCAGTTTTCTGGCCATAGCTAATTTTCCTCCTTAATAAGCTTATTTAATGAAAAAATAAAGAATGCTTAACAGCCAAAATCCGCATAAAAAAGTTGTAACACCATAGATGACTAAATAAACCGCTTCCCTGGCAGCCCAGCCATGCTTCCTGCACTGTCCGGCAAAATATAGAGCAGCCGCGAATAAACCGAGGATAGCTTCTTTTATCCCTCCATTGAAGTAAAGCAAACCAAGGGGGTTAGTCCATAAAAGGGACGGCTGGAAAAGCAGCCTGCCAAATTTATATATAAGAAACCAAATCAGCACTGCTGTAAAAAGCTTGTCCTCGAAAGTTTTTCGAAACTCTTTTCTGTTTTTTAAATGAAAGAGGAAAAAAAGATGGACGATCAGCAGGGAAAGAAGGGAAACCACCAAGTCAATCTTAAGGTTTAAGGACCCTATTTCAATTGTCTCCATTATTACGTTGCCCCCATTAAAAAAATATATGAGCGTAAAGAGCCCGCAGACAAAAAGCAAGCATTGCTGCTTGCTTCCTTGAAATCATGATTAAAAAAGCTTCTTTAACTCTTCAGGATAATTACCTTGAATGATCCCTTTTTCGGTGATGATGGCTGTAATCAGCTCAGCAGGCGTCACATCGAATGCAGGATTGAAAACCTTGACTCCTTCAGGAGCGGTTTGTTTGCCAAAACCGTTTGTAATCTCTTCGGGTTCCCTGATTTCAATCGGGATGTCGCCGCCTGATTTTGTGTTCATGTCGATTGTGGAAGCAGGCGCTGCAACATAAAATGGGATATTATGTGCCTTGGCAAGGAGAGCAAGCCCGTAGGTCCCAATTTTATTGGCTGTGTCCCCATTTGCCGCCACACGGTCACAGCCGACAAAAACAGCTTCTGCCATCCCTTTCTGCATGACCATGGCAGCCATGCTGTCAGTAATCAGAGTTACATCAATGCCTGCCTTCTGGAGTTCCCAGGCCGTCAGCCTTGCTCCTTGAAGGAGCGGCCGCGTTTCATCTGCATAAACCTTAAGATCCCAGCCTTTTTCCTTTGCAAGATAAAAAGGCGCCAGCGCAGTACCGTATCTAGCAGTGGCAATGCCGCCTGCGTTGCAATGCGTCAGCACACCCATCCCATCCTTCAAGAGGGAAAGCCCGTGGATGCCGATCATACGGCATACTTCCTCATCCTCTTTCCTGATTTGGTGTGCCTCTTCCTCAAGTTTTTTCTTTATCAATGCAACTGGCTGTTCTTTTTCCGCCAAGGCACGCTCATCCATCCTCTGCAATGCCCAGAAAAGGTTTACGGCAGTAGGACGGGAACTCGCCAGGTACTCAAGATTTTCTTTAAAATCTTTGTAAAACGATGAGAAATCATCCTCAGGTGCCTTATTGGCAGCCAGAACAAGTCCGTAGGCAGCGGCAATCCCTATGGCCGGAGCACCTCTGACTTTCAGCTGCTTGATTGCGTCCCACGCATCCTCCACCTTGGTGATTTCAAGAAATTCTGTGACCGCTGGCAGCAGGGTCTGATCCAATATATATAATGTGCCGTTATCATATGTAACGGATTGAAGGAATGTCTGTCCCACTTTTTGTTCCCCTCTCGAAGACTTTTCAAATTTTTCTGATGCTACAAGCTATTGTAGCAAGAATTATGTATGGCGCATATAATTTTATTTTTATTTTTACAACAGAAAAAGCGCCGCAGCAATGCCGCGGCGCCAACACTTTTATTAGTTTTTAAGTCTTTCGCGCAGAACCATCTGCAGGATGCCGCCATGGCGGTAGTAGTCGATTTCAACTTCAGAGTCGAAACGGACAAGCACTTCAAAAGTGAGCCTGTTGCCATCTTCGTCTGTCGCTGTAACTTTTACGAAATCGCGAGGCCTTACATTCTCGTCGATTTGGACATCGAATGTTTCCTTGCCTGTCAGGCCAAGGACCTCTGCATTTTCTCCTGCTTTGAATTGAAGCGGAAGAACACCCATGAGAACAAGGTTGGAACGGTGGATACGCTCATAGCTCTCAGCGATGACTGTCTTGATGCCCAGAAGGTTTGTACCTTTAGCAGCCCAGTCACGGGAAGAACCCATGCCATAGTCTTTGCCTGCAAGAACCGCAAGGCCGGTTCCATCTTCTTTGTACTTCATGCAAGCATCATAGATGCTTGTCACTTCGCCGGTAGGCCAGTAAGTCGTGAAGCCGCCTTCGGTGCCAGGGGCAACCTGGTTGCGGATGCGGATATTTGCGAATGTTCCGCGCATCATGACTTCATGGTTGCCGCGGCGTGAGCCATAAGAGTTGAAATCGCGCGGCTCAACGCCATTTTCGCGCAGATATCTTCCTGCTGGTGTATCTTTGCCGATCGCTCCTGCAGGTGAGATATGGTCAGTCGTAACAGAGTCGCCGAACTTGCCGACTACACGCAGACCGTTAAGCGGCTTTACTTCATCCGCATTTGGCGTTAGTCCTTCAAAGAAAGGCGGGTTCTGAATGTAAGTAGAGTTTTCATCAAAAGAATACAGCGGTTCATTGCTGGTCTGGATTTCGTTCCAGCGCTCATTGTCGCTGAACACATGCTCATATTCTTTCTTGAACAGCTCAGGTGTAACACTCTTGCTGACAACCTCATTCACTTCAGCAGTTGACGGCCAGATATCTTTGAAGAATACATCGTTGCCATCTTTATCTTTTCCGAGTGATTCTGTCTGCAGATCGATGTCGACAGTTCCAGCCAGTGCATAAGCAACTACAAGAGGCGGTGAAGCCAGATAGTTACCTTTTACCAGCGGATGGATACGGCCTTCAAAGTTCCTGTTTCCTGAAAGGACGGAAGTGACAAGAAGATCTGCGTCAGCTACTGCCTTCTCGATTTCCTCTCTCAGCGGTCCGGAGTTGCCGATACAAGTTGTGCATCCGTACCCGACAAGGTTGAAGCCGATCTGCTCAAGGTATGGAAGCAATCCGGAATCACGCAGATAGCCTGTTACCACCTTGGATCCAGGTGCAAGTGAAGTTTTAACGTATTTAGGCACTTCAAGGCCAAGCTCAACCGCTTTCTTTGCTACAAGGCCGGCGCCGACAAGCACATATGGATTTGAGGTATTTGTACAGCTTGTGATCGCGGCAATGGCGATAGCACCTGTTTTCATTTTTGTTGAATCTCCATTTTGGAAATCCACAGTCACTTCTTTATTGATTTCTTTCTTGCTTAAGCCAAAGCCCTGGTTCCCTTGAGGAGCCGTAAGCGCCTGATTGAATTCTTCTTTCATGGCAGAAAGGGGAATCAGATCCTGAGGGCGTTTAGGGCCGGAAAGGTTTGCTTCGATTTCAGCAAGATTGATTTCAACTACTTCAGTGTATACCGGTTCAAGGGAAGGATCGAAGAACAATCCATTCTCTCTGCAGTACTTTTCAACAAGCTTGATCTGCTCTTCAGATCTGCCTGTCAGGCGCATGTAGTTAAGTGATTCTGAATCAACCGGGAAGAATCCGCAAGTTGCACCATATTCAGGAGCCATGTTCGCAATCGTCGCACGGTCAGCAAGCGGCAGAGCCGTTACACCTGGTCCGAAGAACTCGACAAATTTGCCGACAACGCCCTGCTGGCGAAGAACCTGGGTCACTTTAAGCGCAAGGTCTGTTGCTGTAGCCCCGTTAGGAAGCTCTCCGTTGAGCTTGACCCCTACTACTTCAGGCACAGGGAAATAGGAAGGCTGGCCGAGCATTCCTGCTTCAGCTTCAATTCCGCCGACACCCCAGCCTAATACGCCGATTCCGTTGATCATCGTTGTATGGGAATCTGTACCTACAAGTGTATCAGGGAAAGTTTCAAAATCGCCATCCGGCGTTTCGATTGCATGAACCACGTTTGCAAGGAATTCCAGGTTAACCTGGTGAACGATGCCAGTTGCCGGCGGAACAGCACGGTAGTTGTCAAATGCTTTCTGAGCCCAGCTTAGGAACTGATAGCGCTCGGCATTTCTTTCAAATTCAAGAACCATATTTGCTTCCAAAGAATCAGGAGTACCGTACTTATCAACCTGCACTGAGTGGTCGATAACCAGGTCGACTGGCTTCTCCGGATTGATTTTATCAGGATCTCCTCCCATGTCAGCCATTGCTTTCCTTAAGGAAGCAAGGTCAACAACCGCAGGAACGCCTGTGAAATCCTGAAGGATGACGCGTGAAGGCTTGAAAGGAACGTCTACTTCCTTCACTTGGTCAGATCCCCATTTTGCCAGGTTCTCTACATGCTCTTGTGTAATAACGCGTCCGTCAAACTGGCGCAGGACAGACTCGAGCAATACTTTAATGGAATAAGGCAACCTTGATACGTTGCCGATTCCTGCTTCTTCCAAAGCTGCTAATTGATAGTAATGATAGCGTTTACCGTCTAGTTCAAATGATTTCCTTGAATTAAAAACATCATTTTTAGACATATGCATTACCCCCTCTTATGATAATCATATACCAAAATTAAATTAATTGTCGAAAAGTTTGAATTGTCATTTTCATCGCCACTTTTCTCACAATTCTTATCTTAATACAACCTTCTATATAAGTAAATAACAAGAATGTTATTGTTTTTGATAAGTTTTGCTTATTGTTTTTTCCGCAGTACAATCAATAGCTTGAGCTGGGCCTTTAACAGAACCCATTTATGTATACCTTTATTAAGAAATTTAAAACAATTATTATTGCAAAAAAGCAATATTTCTCTGAATGCTGGATTGAATCCACGCAAAAGCTAAAAAGCGGAGGTGAGAATTTTGGCGAAAAGGAAGGCAAATCATATACGTCCAGGCATGAATGCAGCAAAAAGCCAGGGGCAGGGCGCCGGCTTCAATGAAGAATTATCTAACGAACCATTAACAGAGGCTCAAAAGCAAAACAATAAAAAGCGTAAGAAAAACCAGTAATATCCTTGTGAGGCCTGACTTCCATTTAAATAGCAAAATTAAAAAAACCCCTGAATCAGGGGTTTTTAACATTGTGTCATTCAGCTGAATTGACTTCCTGGATGATCCTCGACAAATCGTGCTGAAATTGCTCCAGCTGGCCCCGTTGATGTTCACTTGCTGTTTCAAGGGCATTTTCGATTTGCGCAAACGCTTCATTGACCTCATTTGCAAGATGCTTCAGCTGATGGCCGTAGCTTGCGCTGTCGCGGACGATTTCATTATATAAGCCGCTGGCTTCGGCGAATCCTTGCTCTGCCGCCTGGAAGGCCTGCTGCTTGTCTTTATGATATGGCATGTTTTCACTCCTGTTTATCAAGATGTAGTGTTAAATTGTGCAGTCGGCCGTGAAAATATTCGGTATAAAAACAACTGCAAAAAACATCCTAAAGTTAGGAGGGATGCTAAATGAACAAAAACGACAGCAAAGACATGCACAAAAATGCCCCAAAAGGGGATAACCCAGGTCAGCCTGAACCATTGAGCGGCTCCAAGAAAGTGAAGAACCGCAACCATACAAGACAAAAGCATAATTCCGGGCATGATATGTAGAGTCCCCTGCAAAAAGGCTTGTCTCCTACTCGGGAGACAAGCCTTTTGCAATCTCTGCCAGGGAGCCGGCAATGATTCCTGCTTCTTCTTCAGACACAGTCCTGAGATCAAACAGCGTTTCCTCCTGCCGAATCCTTGCAATTATTGGCGTGCCCTCCTGCGCTCTCAGCTTTACAGCCAGATCATCGGAAGAAATACCAGGGATTCTGATTGCCGCCGCAAAGGTCGGCAGCTCCACCTCCGGCATCGTACCCCCGCCGACCATGCTGGTGCTTTCCACTACCCTCACCCCGGACCCGGGACAATGCAAACGTACATTTGCAGCAAAAGCCTCTGTTCTCTCCCTGATCTCTTCCTTATCAGCAAGCATATCTCGTATGACGGGGATTTCCATTAAGGCTTTCTCATCTTTCATATATGCCGAGAGAGTTGCTTCCAAAGCCGCAAGGGTCATCTTATCAACTCTGAGAACCCTTGCCAGCTGATGTTTCTTCAGCTTATCGATCAAATCTTTCCGGCCTGCAATGATTCCGGCCTGCGGCCCTCCGAGCAGCTTATCACCGCTGAATGATACGATGCCGGCACCGGCCTTCAGCACATCGCTGACAACAGGCTCTTCCCCGATTCCATGCTTGCTGTAATCATACAGGACCCCGCTCCCGAGATCCTCGTAATAGATAAGCCCGCTTTTCGATGCTTCATCAGCCAGCTCACCTGCAGAGACGCTTTTTGTAAAGCCGACAATCTTGAAGTTGCTCGTATGCACCTTCATCAGCATCGCCGTTTCCTCTGTCATTGCGTCCCGATAATCGCGAAGATGGGTTTTGTTTGTTGTCCCCACTTCCACCAGCTTTGCCCCTGATTCCTCCATGATGGAAGAAATCCGAAAAGAACCGCCGATTTCAACAAGCTCTCCCCGGGAAACAATAACCTCACTGCCGGAAGCCAGCGCTCTCAGGACAAGAAATACAGCCGCCGCATTGTTGTTGACGATCATGGCAGCTTCAGCACCAGTGATTTCCTTGAGCAAATTTTCCACAAGCTCATGCCGGGATCCCCTGCTCCCTTTTTCCAGATTGTATTCGAGATTAGAGTAATTCCTGGCAATGACGGCCATATGTTCAACAGCTGCCTCTGAAAGCCTTGCCCTTCCCAGATTGGTGTGAAGGATGGTACCTGTAGCATTGATCACCTTCTGCAGTGCAAAGCTGTATTTTTGCTCAGCGGCAGCTTCTATATCCATAAATAAACGGGACAGAAAATCCGTGCTACCCGGTGCAGGCCCGGTGTACCTTCCTGCCAGAATCGCCTTTCTCGCTGTGTCAAGCGCCTCCTTGATCAGCTCGGCAAAACGCCCGGGTTCCAGTCCCAGTTTTTCCTGCAGGCTTTGTGCCCTTTCATCCCTCTGCATCTCGTGTACAGGGGGGATCTGTCTGAGAATATTGTTCACTTTTGTATTCCTCCAGCATATGAATTAGAAGTATTATACCACTTTCACCCTGTGCGCAGAAAATGAATATACTGACCGCAACAAGGGGGGCATTTCTATGGGAAAGAACAGCGAAGACAATCCATTCAAGGAAATGGAAAAATGGCTGGAGCATTTCTTTCTTGATCCGCTGACATCTTATCTTGATCAGACGGCTTTCCGGATCGACATTTATGAGACAGATGCGGAATATATTTTGGAAGCTCTGCTGACAGATTACACAGCTGCAATGCTTTCCGTTAAATTAGAAAGCCATGAACTGATCATCAGGGCTGAGAAGGATAAGGAAACAGTCAGCAGGGAAGTCGATTTTCCATTTCTATTAACAGAAAAACAGGTCACCTCCAGATTTTCCTGCGGCATACTGGAAATCTTCATTTCAAAAACCCGTAAAGGTTCCGGCAGAAATCGCAAGGTGCCCATACAATAACCGGCTATGCCGGATAAAGAAGCAGCCCCGCTTCCATAGAAGACGGGGCTGCTTCTTTATCATTTCATTTTATCAATGATTTCCTGGCTTTTAGGAAAGACGCCTGTTTCAAGCTTTGAATAGATTTTGCTTCCATTCACTGTCACTTCAAAGGCACCGCCTGAACTGGGGACCAGCTCCAACTTTCCTATTTCAGACCGGAAATGATTAAAAAGGTCTTCCGCGAAACTCGCGGCTTTTGGTGCGTAGTTTCACATCATGCAGAATTCAACCTTCACTTCATACTTTGCCATTACTGCTGCCTCCTCTCCTGCTAAGTTTGTATTTATTGTAGTACAAGCATCCCAGAGCCTGCAACCGTGCTGTCCTTCTCTCACTTTCATTAGTAAGGTATATTGGTTTCGTGCATTCTTTAAAATCGTACTTTTCGAAACCCGCAGCTGCCAGAATTAATTCTTCTCGGTTAATAATGGCTATAAAGACAGCGGGCAGTATACGATCCTAAAATCGGACAGCATGTTAAAATACGATAAGGGCCAGCCCGATTTAGTATAAATTTAAGTTTTTTAACTTATGCAAAGAAGGTGAAAACGATATGGATATTGACCGCTACCTTGCCAGGATAAAGGCCGATAAAAAGGAACCGGGACTTAATACACTGGCACAGCTCCAAAAAAAGCATATGCAAAGCATTCCGTTCGAAAATCTGGATGTCATCAGGAAGGTCCCGATCAGATTGGACACAGATCAGTTTTATAAAAAAGTGGTGGAAAACAGCAGGGGCGGCTTCTGCTATGAGCTTAACGGCCTCTTCCAAACCCTTCTTTCAGCGATGGGCTACAGCTCTGCCCTCATCTCCTGTACAGTCAAAACACCTGACGGATGGGCCAGGGAAAACAGCCATGCTGCCATACTGGTCTATCTTGACCAGCCCTATTTAACGGATGCAGGCTTCGGGGACTCAGCAAGACAGCCTATTCCCCTCGATGGCACAGAAAAGGAGGATGTGAGCGGAAAGTATAAAGTCAGGGATCTGGGAGAAGGCTGCTATGATTTGCTGCATTTTAACGGCGGTGAATGGCAGATTAAGTACCGGTTTACTGATGAAAAAAGAAGTCTGGATTTCTTCCAGGATTCCTGCGGATTTAATCAAACATCTGCAGAATCGCCATTCACCAAAGATGATATTATTACAATCGCGACAGAAAACGGAAGAATCACGCTTTCAGGGAACACACTGGTAAAAACAGAGAACGGTGAAAAGATCAAAACAGATTTAGACAAAGGTGCAAAACGGGATGCGCTAAAAGAATTCTTTGGGATCACAGAGGCATAGACGCTTAATAAAAAAGCTGGCGGAGATGATCTCCCGCCAGCTTTTTTACCTTATCAAACTGTTGTAACTTTCAGCTTTTCCAGCATATCTGCAGTCATTTTAGCAAGATCGTATTCAGCCTTAAAACCCCATTCTTCTTTTGCTGCTGTGCAATCGATTGAGTTAGGCCAGCTGTCAGCAATCGCCTGTCGGACAGGATCCACTTCATAGCTGAGCTCAAATGAAGGAATATGCTGGCGGATAGCTGCAGCAATCTCTTCAGGCTCAAAGCTCATTGCCGCAACATTGAATGAGTTGCGGTGCTTTAGCCTGCCCGCATCAGCTTCCATTAAATTAATAATGGCATCAAGGGCGTCAGGCATATACATCATATCCATATAAGTCCCTTTATCGATATAAGAAGTATACTTGCCTTCTTCAATCGCTTTATAATAAATTTCCACAGCATAGTCGGTAGTTCCGCCGCCTGGAGGAGTCACATATGAAATCAGGCCGGGGAAGCGCAAGCCTCTCGTATCCAGGCCGAATTTATGAAAATAATAATCGCACAAAAGCTCTCCGGCAACTTTATTGACTCCGTACATCGTTGTTGGACGCTGAATGGTATCCTGCGGAGTAGAATCCTTAGGTGTCGACGGTCCGAAAGCACCGATTGAACTTGGTGTAAAGAATTGGCTGTTCAGTTCCCGTGCAGCTTCAAGGGCATTCATCAGGCCGCCCATATTAAGGTTCCAGGCAAAAACAGGGTTTGCTTCCGCCGTTGCAGACAGTAAAGCAGCCATGTGGATGACCGTATCCGCATCATGTTTTTTTGCGGTATCAAACATAGACTTCGCATCTGTAACATCCACTATTTCAAACGGACCTGACTGGGCCGCCTCAGAATCATTCCTGCGGATATCAGTTGCAATGACATTATCGGTACCATATATGTTTCTAAGCTTGACAGTCAGCTCTGAACCGATCTGGCCAAGAGCACCTGTAATAAAGATCTTTTTCATCGTTTTCCTCCACCTAAATCCGTCGTTTCATATCTATATTTTAAATCTTAGATAATACCCATTTCCTTGCCGACCTTTTTGTAAATCGAAAGTGCCTGATCCAGCATATCCTTTGTATGTGCGGCTGTCGGCATGTTGCGGACACGCCCGGTGCCCCGCGGAACAGTCGGGAACACGATTGATTTAGCATATACGCCTTCATCATTCAATTTTTTGCTGAATTCCTGAGTGGCCACTTCATCACCGATGATGCAAGGAGTGATTGGCGTTTCACTGTCTCCAATATTGAAGCCGAGCTCTTTCAGGCCTTTTTTCAGATAATCGGCATTTTCCCAAAGCTTCTCATTCAGCTCAGTGCTTTCCATAAGGATGCTGATGGATTCGATGCACGCAGCTACATCAGGAGGCGTAAGGGAAGTTGAAAATAAGAATGGGCGGCTTCTCACTTTCAGCCAGTCAATCAGCTGTTTCTTGCCGGCCACATATCCGCCGACAACACCGATGGCCTTGGAAAGCGTACCGATTTGGAAGTCCACTTTATCGGATAATCCAAAATGCTTAACTGTACCTGCTCCTTTGCCGAGTACACCAGATCCGTGTGCATCATCAACATATGTGATCAGGTCGAACTCTTCAGCGATTTCCACAATTTCAGGGAGCTTCGCAATATCTCCATCCATGGAGAAGACTCCGTCTGTGATAACCATGACTTTATTATATTGTCCTGACTCTGTCGCTTCCTTTGCTTTTGCACGCAAATCTTCCATATCAGAGTGGTTAAAGCGGATGATTTTTGCGCGGGACAGCCTGCAGCCGTCAATAATGGAAGCATGGTTCAGTTCATCTGATAAAATGGCATCGTTTTTGTCCATGACTGCAGAGATGGCAGCCATATTACAGTTGAAGCCTGATTGGTAAGCGATGGCTGCTTCAGTATGCTTGAATTCTGCCAGTTTTTCTTCCAATTTGATATGGATATCCATTGTGCCGTTGATTGTCCTGACAGCACCTGCTCCTACACCGTATGTATCAATTGCTTTTTTGGCAGCACCTTTAAGCCTGTCGCTGGTAGCAAGGCCCAAATAATTGTTGGATGATAAATTGATCAATTCTCTGCCATTAATCTTGATCATAGGACCGTTCGGACTCTCAAGCGGGTCGATTTCATTATAAAGGCCCTTGCTCTTCAGGTCCTCGAGATTTTCATTTAAAAAGCTATCCAAAGTTTTGCTGGACATATAGATCCCTCTCTTTATATAGAATAGAATGTCATCTGCAAACAAACAACTGTACTCCTGATAAAGACATTCCGACACTCGACAAAGACTTGTATATCAAGGAGTTACTTAATAATTACTTTAACATATTTGATGGATTTGTACACTTGAAAAGGACATTGCTGAAGTTACTTTTATTTTTACCAATAAGAATGGATTTTAGTTGGATATTAAAAGAAGAAGCCGGTAAGCTTTCTAAGAATTGAAGTAAGATCTATATTGCGTTTAGTTTTAACGGTGGCTGACAAATGGGGCTGTTGATTTCCTTTCCAGGCACTTCGCTTTCCGCAGGGCGGCGCTGAGCCTCCTCTTCGCTTTGCACAGCGGGGTCTCAGCTTTGCCGCTATTTCCCGCGGGAGTCTGCGAGACTTCCACTATAATCAACAGGGTTAAAAAATAATTAACCTGGCAAAAAATCATGAGCAAACGACCAACTTATAATTAAAGTGAATATTAAAGAGGAAATTAAGTTTTTATAATTCTCTAGCTATCGAGTTTATTTGTCTCAATACTGTGTTTTTGAACAGCGTTGTCATTTACTTGTAAAATGGCCATATAAACAGAAAAAGGGGTAAGGATTGCTATCACCCCTTACCCCTTTTTACAAAGCATTACAAATGCCTTGAAACATTATTTTATTTTAATTGATTAGTATAGTGGATGTGGTGGATCAATTCCTAGTACTGGCTGTCCATCAACAGTAAGCCAGATATAATAGTGATCAATTTCAGTTTTCAACACTTTTTCAATTTTTGCAATAAGCTTTTCCTGGAAGTCAAAAGACATTTTAGCTGTCTCTTCTCCCAATTCAACATTTTTGAGACCCACGATATCTGCTATTGCGCGAGCCTGTTCATAAGATACCTCGACATACTGATCGTATTCAGGCAGGTACGCAGCCTCAGCCGGTTTAATGCTAAATACAGCACCAATTAGTAAAGCCATTAACAAGATGCTAACTTTTTTCATGATTTTCCCCTTTTCTATTTATATTTGGTCTTTCAAACCTAGGAATATATCTACAATGTACGGATTGTACATAGTTCCTCTGCATCGAAGAATTTCTTCGTAAGCTTCTTCCCGCGATCTCGCACTTTGATAAATTCTATTGGTTGTCATGGCATCGAAGGAATCAACAACAGCTATAATAGCTGCTTCAATAGATATCTCATCACCTTTTAAATTGTGGGGATATCCCATTCCATCATACCTCTCATGATGCTGTTCAACTATCGAACCCGCAACTTTCAAACTTGGCAAACTACTCTGTTCTAAAATTTCTCTGCCATATGTAGTGTGGAGCTTCATTAGCGCCCATTCTTCAGCATTTAACTTCCCAGGCTTCTGTAGTATTTCAATCGGAACGTTCACTTTTCCAATATCGTGAAGGAAACTCGCTAAATTAAGACGCATTAATTGTTTAGAAGTCAGACCGGCCTTTTCGCCAACAAGCATTGACATTGTCTTTATTCTGTCACAATGATCCTTTGTATAGCCATCCTTCTCCTCGATTGAAACAGCTAAATCTCTCAGTTTATTAGATACTTTGCTATAGAAGTGAAAAACTGGCTGCGATGTAACAAACAGAAACTCAGTACCACCAATTGATTCGAAAATGTAATGTTCCTCAATAGGGCATCGATGAAATGAGTCTCCAGCTAATAAATCTTCCATTTCATGATGGGAAATAATCTTCAGTTCACCAGATAGAATTTGCAGAAATTCTAATGCATCCCAGCCATCTTGTGGCTCAAGTACCCACCTGGTACCCGGCTGCAGCTTATGATAAATAACTTCTGTACCATCGCCAGATGCGAGGAGGGAAATCTGCAAGCCTTTCATGTGGACTGTTTCAATGAAACGATCTTCATTTATAATGCCCACTGTATTACCCTCATTTCTATTTCTAAGATTGCTGTCGAATCAAGAAGAAAACATTGTCAAAATTTCTTCTATTCTCCAACATTATAATACATAAAGTAAATTAGTAATATAGGGAATTAGAAAAATAAACAAGAATTTCCCTATTTTTTTTGGTAAATAATGAGAAAGTCCTAAGAACGGCTTAGTGACGCACACTAGCCTGCCATTATTTGCGGCAGCGGGTATCAAAAGAAGCAATAGTTTCGTTGTGATCTTGGCCATTTGGTTTGCATCCGCTGAATAATCATGCAAAAAATTGATTAGTTTACTCACATTGTTTTAAAGGAAAATGGAAAGTACATAAGAAATCCAGCGATACTGGCTCGTATACATATTTGGAGGTTATATAAATGAAGCATCCGTTACATGTTACTTCGGAAATAGGAGAGTTGAAGTCGGTCCTGCTGCACAGGCCCGGCAAGGAGGTAGAAAACCTTACCCCTCAATACTTAAAAAGGCTGTTATTTGATGATATCCCTTATTTGCCGGCAATTCAAAAGGAACATGATTATTTTGCAGGTGTGCTGAGCAATCGGGGCATTGAAGTGCTTTATCTCGATAAACTGATGACAGAAACGCTCGCTCAGCCAGATATCCGCGGCCAATTCACAGAACAAATCCTGATGGAAAGCCAGTCTAATGTCAACGGCTCCTTTGAGGCTGTCTCTGAATATTTGAATTCTCTGCCGACAGATGAACTGGTGAGAAATGTGATGGCTGGTGTAAGGAAGAATGAAATTGATTTAAAGGAAAAGGTACATCTTCATGAAATCATGGCGGATTCTTATCCATTTTTCCTTGATCCGATGCCAAATTTATATTTTACGAGAGATCCTGCAGCTGTCATTGGCAAAGGCATTACCATTAATAATATGAATGAGCCGGCCAGGAGGCGCGAATCTATTTTCATGGATTATATCATTAAGCATCACCCCCGCTTCAAAGAGCATGATATTCCTGTTTTCTTTAACCGGGATGAACATTATACACTCGAAGGCGGAGACGAGCTGGTGCTGAGCAGGGAAGTTGCTGCCATTGGTGTCAGTGCCAGAACATCTGCACAGGGAATTGAAAAGCTGGCAAGGGAATTATTTGCCCGCCAGGAGGATATTAAAAAGGTAGTAGCTGTCGAAATTCCTAAATCACGGGCCTTTATGCATCTGGATACTGTGTTTACGATGATTGATCATGATAAATTCACCTACCATCCTGCAATAGAATCCAGTGACGGGAAAATGAAGATTTACATTCTGGAGCAGGGAAACACTGGTGATCTGAAAATCACAGAAAAGGACAGCCTTGTGGAAACTTTGAAGGAAGTCCTGAATCTTCCGGAACTGGTCCTCTTGCCATGCGGCGGCGGAGATGTCATCGCAGCTGCAAGAGAGCAATGGAATGACGGCTCCAATACACTGGCAATTGCACCTGGAGTAGTGGTCACATATGACCGAAATTATGTTTCCAATGATATGATGAGGCAGAACGGCATCGAGGTGCTGGAAATCATGAGCTCTGAGCTTTCCCGCGGAAGAGGCGGCCCCCGCTGTATGAGTATGCCGATTGTCAGAAAAGAGTTGTAAAAGGGCCCAGCTGGCCCTTTTTTCTTCCTTTTTTAAATAAACCACGCCTCGCTGAGAATTTTGATTCCTTCCATTATTTCTTCTTCAGTGAGTCCTCCAAATCCGAGCATGATTGATTCATCTCCAGTGCCTTCTGCATAATATGGTTTGCTGGAATACACTTTAACCCCTCTTTTTGCGGCCATGTCAGCAAGTTCATCACTTTTCTTCCCTTCCAGCTTCAAAAGGATATGAAGCCCTGCCCTTTGCCCAATCACAACTGCTTTATTGCCCATCATGGAATCAACCGACTCCAGGAGTACTTTATGCTTTGCCTGATAAAGCACACGCATCTTCCGGATATGCTGTTCAAAGTCCCCTTCCTTTAAAAAATGTGCAGCAGCTTCCTGAATAATGGGCGACGCTGGCTGGCTGTACAGGCTGAAATCCCTTTTGTATGCTGCTATCAGGGCTGGCGGCAAAACGATATAGCTCAGCCGGGCAGCTGGAAGAAAGGACTTTGAAAAAGTTCCCAGGTAAATGACGCGCTCATGCTGATCCAGGCTTTTAAGCGAGGGAATGGGCTGTCCTTGATACCTGAATTCACTGTCATAGTCATCTTCAATAATATAGCCGCCTGTGTCCGCTGCCCACTTCAGCAGCTTCAGCCGTTTATTGATTGATAAGACCATGCCTAGCGGGAACTGATGGGAAGGAGTCACATACACGGTTTTGGCCCTCTTTTCTGCAAGCTCTTCCACATTTATCCCATCTTCCTCCACAGAGACCGGCTCCACTATGCCGCCTTGATGTAAGAGCACTTTCCTTACCCCGTCATAGCCCGGGTTTTCCATTGCAATCACTTCACCGCGAAGCTCGAGAATGTTCATGATCACCTGGATGCTATGCTGAGTGCCTGAAGTAATGATAATCTGTTCCGGTGAACAGTCTATCCCCCTGGATCTGTACAAATATCCTGACAGCTCATTTCTCAGGGAAAGCTGGCCTTGTTTATCGCCATATTGCAGGAGAGAGAGATCGAGAACAGCTTCCGCCAATGCATTTTTCCATCTCCTGGCCGGGAATGCTTTTGCATCAATATGGCCATATTGAAAATCAATTTTTGGCTTTACCAGCTCTTCTTTTATGACAACAGGCAATTCTGCCTTTACCGTTTTTAATGGGAGATCATCAATTTTATTAACAACAATGCTGCTTTTCGGCCTGCTGTCGGCATAGCCCTCAGCAATCAGCTGGTGGTAAGCCTCTTCTACTGTATTTTTGCTCACATCCAGAAAACGGGAAAACTTTCGGATGGAAGGAAGTTTTTCCCCTGGCTTGATTTTGCCAGACTCTATTTCCGACCTGATAAATTGATAAAGCTGTGTATATAAGGGCATCTGGCTTTCCCTGTCTAAAAACGGCGTCATAAGCAGCTCCTATCTGACCCCTTAAGAATATTTAAATCTGTCACTTTTAAGATGGTCACTCTGATATTAATCTGATTATATATCATATATCTTAGGAGTGAAGGAAATGTTTTCTATACGTCAATCCTTGCACGAAGTTAAAGACCCGGAGAAAATCGGCAGCTTCTTAAAACAAGCCAAAACAGGATATCTCGGACTTGCTGATGGTTTTTACCCTTATGTTGTTCCTCTAAATTATGTTTGGCAGGACGATTGTATCTATTTCCATGGGGCTTCTGAAGGGAGAAAAATGGAGCTGATGAAAACCAGCCCCCATGTCTGCTTTACGGTGAGTGAGGACTTCGGTACCCTGACCGATCCTGTCCCAGCAAAAACAGACACAGCGTATATGAGTATCATGATTTTTGGGAAAGCTGCTGTTCTTTCAGATTTGGATGAAGCAACTGAGATTATGCAGCATATGCTTGATAAGTATGTGCCCGGCTACTTTCAAGCGCCTCTATCAAAATCCCATGTTGAAAAATACCGCTCCTCCCTTGGAAGCAGGACTGCCGTGATAAAAATTACTCCAGATGCAATTACAGCCAAAGGGAACGAAGCCAAGGATGAAAGATTGTACTTCCCTGGTAAAACGGCGGCTGTGGACCTTAAGTGAAGAACAGTTCAGGGGAATAAATTTAGCTGACAGGCCAATTTTTAAAATATAAAAATGACGTGCAGATTCCTGCACGTCATTTTATCTTCTACCTGTACTTACGATTGAACAGCTTCTTCTTCAAGCTTTGTCATTCTTTCAGCCACTTCTTCTTCTGTAAGACCATGTTCGCTGATATAACGGTTGCGGGGATGGACCCGGCATTCATGGCTGCAGCTGCGGAGATATTTATGCTCATTATCCTCAGATGTCAGGATTTGCTTATTGCATTCAGGGTTTGCGCATCTTACATATCTTTCGCAAGGCTCGCCTGTGTAATAGTCGCGGCCGACAATGACATGCTCTTCCTGATTGACTGGAACACTGATCCTGTCATCGAACACATAGCATTGGCCGTCCCACAGCTTGCCGCGCACTTCAGGGTCTTTGCCGTACGTAACTATGCCCCCGTGCAGCTGGCCGACATCTTCAAAGCCTTCTTTAAGAAGCCACCCTGAGAACTTTTCGCAGCGGACGCCTCCGGTACAATAAGTAAGGATCTTCTTGCCCTCAAACTTTTCCTTGTTTTCCTTGATCCATTCAGGAAGCTCCCGGAAATTTTGGATATCAGGCTTGATTGCACCTTTAAAATGGCCGAGGTCGTATTCATAGTCATTTCTCGCATCAAGGACAACAGTATCAGGGTCCTGCATCTTCTCAAAAAATTCCTTAGGCTCCAGGTGGGTTCCAGTGAGCTCCAATGGATCGATATCGTCTTCAAGGCTTAAGTTAACGAGTTCTTTTCTCACCCTGACGCGCATTTTTTTGAATGCATGCCCTTCAGACTCATCAACTTTGAAGACAGTACCTTTAAATAATGGATGATTGTCCATCATCTCGATATAAGCCTGAGTCTGCTCTGCGGTGCCGGACACGGTGCCATTGATGCCCTCTTCTGATATCAGCACGCGCCCCTTTATGCCAATCCCGTTGCAGAAATCCAGGTGTTCTTCCCTTTGAGCTGCAGGGTCTTCTATATGAACATATTTGTAATAAAGCAGTATTCTATATGATTGTGTATCCATGATTTTTCTTTCCTTTCCAGACCGGATGCAAGATTCTGTTCCGGCAGGCTGACCTGTGCCGGAGTTTTTAACCTATTCCATTATAACAGCCATATAAAGAGTGTCAAAAACAATGTTTCAGCTTTGCAATGGAAAAAGGGCAGCCCCTCTTGATAATTGGTATGGAAAACACATGGTTTTCTCTATTGTTTTTTAGTATGATGTAATAATGGATTCTACATGCAAAGCGAGGAATATAAACGATGAGTTTGTTGACTGTAGATCATTTAAGCCATACTTTTGGCGATAGAACGTTGTTCAAAGATGTATCCTTCCGTCTTCTTCAGGAAGACCATGTCGGGATTGTAGGAGCAAATGGAGTCGGCAAGTCGACTCTTATGAATATCATCACCAATCAGCTGATCCATGACAGCGGAAAAGTGGAGTGGACTCCAAATGTGCATTACGGCTATTTGGACCAGCATACGATACTGACTCCGGGCAAGACAATGCGCGATGTGCTGAAGGATGCGTTCCTTCCGCTATTTGAGCAGGAAAAAACCCTTAATGAAGTGACCGCCAAAATGGCGGATGCAACTCCCGAAGAGCTGGAAGAGCTTCTTGAGCAGATGGGTGAAATACAGGACCGCCTCGATGCAGGCGGATTCTACTCCCTTGATATCAAGATTGAAGAGGCGGCGCGCGGGCTTGGACTGGATGCAATCGGCCTTGACCGAGATGTTGCTGCACTGAGCGGCGGACAGCGCACAAAGGTCCTTTTGGCAAAGCTTCTGCTTGAGCAGCCTCAGGTCCTTCTGCTCGATGAGCCGACTAACTATCTGGATGTCGAGCATATCCGCTGGCTCACCGGCTATCTGAAGGAGTATCCTTATGCATTCATGCTGATCTCCCACGATACTGAATTTATGAACTCTGTATCAAATGTCATTTTCCATCTGGAGTTTTCAAAGCTCAGCAGATACACCGCGAGTTATGACAAATTCCTGGAGCTTGCTGAAATCAATAAAAACCAGTATATCAGCGCATACGAAAAACAGAGAGAATTTATTAAAAAGCAGGAAGATTTCATTTCTAAAAATAAAGCCCGCTATTCAACAACCGGCCGCGCAAAAAGCCGCCAGAAACAGCTTGACCGGATGGAACGGATCGACCGCCCGGAAACTGCTGTTAAGCCTACCTTCGAATTCAAGGAATCCCGCAGCAGCAGCCGGTATGTTTTCGAAGGGAACGATTTTGAGATTGGCTACTCCGAGCCGCTCCTGCCCAAGCTGAATATGACGGTTGAGCGAGGCGAGAAAATTGCGATCGTCGGCTGCAACGGAGTCGGAAAATCCACGCTTTTGAAAACAATGCTCGGCAAAATTTCCCCTCTCAGCGGAAAAATCGAGCGCGGGGACTTCTTATTCCCTTCTTATTTTGAACAGGAAGTAAAAGCTGGCAGCATCACTCCGATCGATGATGTATGGAGTGAGTTCCCAAGCCTTGACCAGCATCAGGTCCGCGCAGCATTGGCAAGATGCGGATTGAAAAATGAACATATTTCACGCCCGCTGAATCAATTGAGCGGCGGTGAGCAGGCGAAGGTCCGCCTTTGCAAGCTTCTGATGAGTGAAAGCAATTGGCTCTTATTCGACGAGCCGACAAACCACCTGGATATCACCGCAAAACAAGAGCTGAAACGTGCACTGAAAGCTTATAAAGGCACAGTAGTCCTGGTATGCCATGAACCTGACTTTTATGAAGAATGGGTCACCAAGACCTGGAATGTTGAGGAATGGTCTCAAAAGATGAATAAGGCTTAACCTTTAAAGTCCCATGCTTTTAAAGCATGGGACTTTGTTTTTTCAGGTTAGTACAGGAAGATCGCTTTCTGCCTCTATTTTTATGTTTGTGCTGATTTGGACAATTCACTCCTCAACACAAATTTCTGCAGTTTTCCGCTGGCATTCCGCGGCAGGCTTTCACAGAAAATATATTTTCTTGGACGCTTATAATTGGCAAGCCTGCTGCTTTCCCTGCACCAGCTGTCCAAATGTTCCTCTGTTACAGAAGGATCTTTTTTCACAACGAATGCCGTTACAGTCTCTCCCCATCTGTCATCAGGCTGGCCGATGACAGCTGCGTCCAGGACACCGCTGTGTTCAAATAGCACATCCTCGATTTCCCTCGGGTAGATGTTCTCACCGCCGCTGATGATCATATCATCCACCCTGTCCCTTACCCATAAATAGCCATCCTCATCCATGGAGCCGATATCTCCGGAATGATACCACCCTTCATATAAAGCTTTTTCTGTCGCTTCTTCCATATTGAAATAGCCCTTCATCATGCTTGGACCCCTTACAATGATTTCCCCTGCTTCCCCGGCAGGAAGGATATCTTCCGGATCTGAAGCGCCATTTTCGTTTGGCCTGACGATCCTGATTTCATGGTTCAGGCATGCCTGGCCGGCAGAGCCTGCTTTAGAAAGCTGATCATGCTCGGAAAGGAATGTGATGGCAGGCCCCATCTCTGTCATTCCGTAAGCCTGGACCAATAGAATCCCAAGCTTTTCCCTGCACAGCTTAACAAGTGCCGGGGCCATCGGCGCCGCCCCATATAGTCCCAGCTTTAGGCTGTCCAGGCAATAAGCCATAATATCTTCCTGCAAAATCATATTCCACATAGTCGGTGCAGCGAAAAACTTAGTGATTTCCTCCTCCTCTATCAGCTGCAGCACCTTTTTCGGATTGAACTGATGGAGGATGACATTTCCAGCTCCAACATGGATGCGGGGAAGAAAGGCGCAATGCAGCTCTGCACAATGAAACATCGGAGCTGTGACCAGCCCTTTATCGGATGGTTCAAGCTTTGTCGCTGCGATCACTGTCATGCTCTGTTCAGCCATATGCCTGTGTGTATGGATGACTCCTTTAGGCCGGCCGGTCGTTCCGCTTGTATACATGATTGCATAATCATCATCTTCGCTGACATCAGCAACAACATTGCTGTCAGAAGCTTGCGAGAGTTTTTCATCAAAGGATGCCGCATAGGAAGGCGGCTTTTCATCAATATACCAGAAAGCGGTTGCAGGAAATTGTTGTTCGATAGAGGAAACCACTGCTTCAAGAGCCTTCTCAAAGATAAGAACCTTGGGACTTGCATCTTTTAGGATATAAGCTGTTTCTTCAGTCTGTAGGCGGAAATTGATAGGATTGAAAACGGCACCCAATTTAGCACAGGCAAAAAAGACTGCAGCCAGTTCCTCTGTGTTATATAGAAATACAGAAACTCTGTCTCCCTTGCTGACACCTTCAGCAGCCAGCGCATTTGCGGCCCGGTTGATCCGCAGGTTCCATTCACTGTAGCTATACCGCCTGTTTTTCCTAACATCAAACACCGCTTCTTTTGCAGGAAATTTCATTACAGCCAGATCTAAAATCCTTCCTATCGTCACAGTCATGGCTTACCTCCTGAATTTATTTATCTGAATCTACCCTGTCTGTCACAAGCGTTCAATGATGGTGGCATTCGCCATCCCGTAGCCTTCGCACATTGTCTGCAGCCCGTACCTGCCGCCTGTCCTTTCCAGTTCATGCATGAGCCCTGCCATGATCCTTGCGCCGCTTGCGCCAAGCGGATGGCCGAGTGCAATGGCTCCGCCATTTGGATTGAGCTTAGCCTGATCAGCCCCCGTCTCCTTCAGCCACGCGAGAGGGACAGAAGCAAAGGCCTCATTCACTTCAAATATATCAATATCCCTGATTGAGAGACCTGCTTTTTTCAGCGCATTTTCTGTTGCAGGGATCGGCCCAGTCAGCATAAGCGTCGGATCTGAACCGACAACAGTCCTTGTCAGGATGCGGAACCTCGGACGCAGTCCCAGATTTTCTGCTTTCTCCCCCGACATAATCAGAAGGGCGGCTGCTCCGTCACTTATCTGGCTGGAGTTGCCGGCATGAATCTTCCCGTTCTCCATGAATGCAGGCTTCAGCGTTCCAAGCAGCTCTAGCGAAGTTTCCTTCCGCGGCCCGGAATCCTCTGCTGCCACCAGCGTCGTCCCGTCATCCTGGATCGCTTCTATTGGTGCAATTTCTGTTTTGAAATGGCCCTCTGCCTGTGCTTTTAGTGCTTTTTCGTGGCTTTTAAAAGAAAATTCATCAAGCTGCTGCCGTGACAATCCGTATTTTTCTGCGATTTTTTCAGCGGAGATGCCCTGGTGGATCATCTCATGGCGCCTTTTAAGCTTTTCGCTTAACGTTGCTCCCTGGAAATTGGAGCCGAGCGGAACACGTGACATGCTCTCCACTCCGCCGGCTATGACTATATCCATATCTCCCGCTAAGATGGCCTGTGCAGCAAAATGGACAGCCTGCTGGCTTGAACCGCACTGCCTGTCAATGGAAACGCCGGGTACTTCAACCGGGAATCCTGCAATCAAAGCAGCAGCCCTTGCTATATCGCCGGCCTGCTCCCCGGTTTGGCTGACACAGCCCATGATGACATCATCAATTAAAGCAGGGTCCAGGCCCGACCTCGCAGTCAGCTCACTCAATATGAAAGCGGCCAGCTCATCAGGCCTGATATTTTTCAAGACCCCATTCTTCTTTCCTATCGGCGTGCGAACAGCTTCTACTATAACTGCTTCCCTCACCTTGCCATCTCCTCTCTTTCGGCTCTGTCGCTAAAGGCCAAGCCCTTTGGCTATGATCGATTTCATGATTTCATTGGTGCCCGCATAAATACTCGCAACCGGAATGTCTCTGTATCTCCTCGCAATTTCGTATTCCTCCATATAACCATATCCGCCATGAAGCTGCAGGCATTCAGCGGCTATCTTTCTTGCTGTGTCAGTCAGCTTCCATTTAGCCATAGAAACTTTTTGGGTAATATCCTTGCCTTGCATATGCTCTTCATTCAGGTTGTCAAGAAAGCTTCTGCCCATGGCGATATCAGTGGCCATTTCCGCAATCCTAAATTGGGTATTCTGAAATTTTCCGATCGGCCTGCCGAAAGCCTCCCTGCTTTTCACATAAGATAAGGTCAGCTCCAGCATCACTTCAGAGGCAGCTTGTGCCGCTATGGCAACCACAAGCCTTTCCTGCTGCAGCTTTTTCATCATATATTGAAACCCTTGCCCTTCTTCTCCAATCAGGTTTTCTTTAGGAACAAGACAATCTTCAAAAATAAGCTCAGCTGTATCCTGGCAGTGAAGGCCGATTTTATCCAGCTTTCTTCCCCGGGAAAAGCCTTTGCATCCCCGCTCAACAGCAAGCAGGCTGACTCCCTTATGCTTAGGGACCGCCGCGGGGTCTGTCTTGCAGGCAACAATGACCAAATCGGCGTGCATTCCGTTTGTGATAAATGTTTTTTGTCCGTTGAGACGATAATATTCACCTTCAGCCACGGCTGTTGTACTGATTCCTGCAAGGTCGGAACCTGCACCAGGCTCTGTCATTGCGATAGCTGTAATGATTTCGCCGGCTGCACATTGGGGGAGCCACCTGTTTTTCTGTTTTTCAGATCCAAATTCGGATAGGTATGGGACGGCTATATCATTATGCAGCCCGAAGCCAACCATTCCTGAACCTACTCTCTCCAATTCTTCATTTATAACAACGGAAAAGCCCCAGTCAGTTCCGCTGCCTCCATAGGTTTCATCTAAATCAGGGCAAAGAAAGCCCTGATCACCCATCTTTTTCCAAAAATTCCTTGGGATATGCCGTTCTTCCTCCCATTGGCTGTAGAAAGGACAGGCCTCCTTTTCCAGAAATTTTCGAAGCGCCTTTTGAAAAATCCTATGTTCATCTTTAAGGAAACCTGTTGTCTTTTCCATGTTCTCCCCCTTTAAAGAAAACGCTTTCAATTTTGATTCCGCCTCACTTTGGCTGCATGCGGATCGCCCCGTCAAGCCTGATGGTCTCCCCATTGAGCATTGGATTTTCTATAATACTTTGTACCAGCATGCTATATTCTTCTGGAAAGCCAAGACGGCGGGGGAACGGGACTGTGCTGCCCAACGCAGCTTTTGCATCATCAGGCAAAGAATCGAACATAGGAGTATGAAAAAGGCCGGGAGCAATCGCCATCACCCTGATGCCATGTTCAGCAAGTTCCCTTGCAATCGGAAGTGTCATGCTTGCAACGCCTCCTTTAGAAGCACTGTAGGCGGCCTGCCCGATCTGCCCCTCAAAGGCAGCTACAGAAGAGGTGCTGATGATGACGCCTCTTTCACCTTGCTCATTTGGTTCATTATCTTTCATCTTGTCTGCGGCAAGCCGGATCAAATTGAACGTGCCTGTCAGATTGACTGATATCACTTTTGAAAATAATTCGAGATCATGCATCCCCCTTTTTCCAAGCACCTTTTGAGCACCAGCAATTCCCGCGCAATTAATGCACGCATTAATGCTCCCAAAGTTTTCAACGGCTAAATTGACAGCTTCGGACGCCCGCTTAGCCTCTGTTATGTCTGCTTTGACAAACAGGCAGCTGCTGCCAAGTTCTTTTTGCATATTAGTTCCCTTTTCCTCATTCATGTCTATGATGCATACCCGGCCGCCCTTATCCAGTATTCTTCTTGCAGCCGCCTCTCCAAGGCCTGAGGCTCCCCCAGTCACAATGGCACAAATATTTTCTACCTGCATACGACTCCCCCTTTTTATAAGAATATTCTGAATACATAATTCTAGATTCCTGCTGATTTCTCCTTTTTTTCATAAAAAATTGCCGTTTTCTTTGTTTAAAGTTACCATGGGCCGTTCACAAAACTTTTGAAACATTCTTTGAGAAGTTCGTGTATAATGAAATGGCTTACAACTGCACGACAAACTTTTTGAAAAGGATAGACTAAATGACAAATAAACGGATCGCTTGGATAACTGACAGCACAGCATTTATCACCAAGGAGCTTGAGCTCCATCCAGATGTCTATGTAATGCCATTGACCATTGCATTTTCATCAGGCACTTATGAGGATGGGATCGATTTATCTTCTGATGATTTATATATGAAATTGAAAGCTGAAAAAGAAGTTCCGAAAACATCACAGCCTTCTGTCGGCAAATTTGCCGAGCTTTTTGAAAAATTGAAGGCTGACTATGACTGCGCAATCGCTGTCCACATCTCTTCCAAACTGAGCGGAACCCTGAACAGCTGCATGCAGGGCGCAGAGATTGCAGGCTTTCCAGTTGAAACAGTAGACTCAAAGATGATGTCTTATATCATTACCGGCCTGCTGAATAAAGGGATCGAACTTCAGTCCGAAAATATGGATTGGAAAGACATTGCCCATACACTGAGGCTTGAAGCCAATCAGTTCGAGAATTATATCCTGCTGGGCAATCTTGATCAATTCTATAAGGGCGGAAGAATGTCCGGAACCCAGTATCTCCTGGGCAGCATATTAAAGGTAAAGCCGATCATCCACGTTGACCGGAATGGTGAATTCCAGCTTTTTGATAAGGTGCGCTCGGAGAAAAAAGCCATAAGGCGGATGATGGAGCTTCTTGAACAATCTGCAGAGAAACACAGGATAAAGCAAGTTCAGATCATGCATGGCAATGTCCTTGAAAAAGCAAAGGAAATTGAAAAGGAGATTTTAACCAGGTTTCCTGAAATGGGCACCTTCATCGGTGAAATCAGCTCAACAATTGCTGTGCATGCCGGGGAAGGCACAGTGGCTGTTGTCTGGCATTTTGAATAAACACCTCAAACCTTCCGAACAGGAATCTTCTTGTTCCGGAAGGTTTTTTTTATTTATAAAGCGAAACTATTAGTATGATAGGCAGCAAAGGAGATGAATGAAATGAGCATTGCAGTAATTTCAGATATACACGGAAATATCACTGCACTCCATAAAGTGCTTGATTATTTAGAGGAGCGGCATATTGACAGGATTTTCTGCCTCGGCGATCTTGTCGGGAAAGGGCCGAATTCAAAGAAAGCGATAGAGCGGGTTCAAGAAAGATGTGAAGTAGTTGTGCGCGGAAATTGGGATGACTTTATCCAGAAGCCGGCCGGATTCCCTGATCTGCAGTGGCATCAGGAACAGATCGGCAAGGAAGGAATGGACTATTTAGCTACCCTTCCTTTTCACCACGACTTCATAATGAGCGGAAAATATATCAGGCTTTTTCATGCTTCCGCCAAAAGCATTTACCACCGGGTAGTGCCGATGCGCCATCCGATCGAAGAACGGGAGGCTATGTTCGGGGCAAGTGATTTCATTGATGAAGACAAAAGGGGGATTGTGCCTGACGTAGTCGGGTATGGAGATATCCACGCTGCCATGCTCGAGCCGATCGATCCCAAAAAGGTCCTGTTCAATACTGGCAGCGTCGGGAACCCGCTTGACGTTCCGGAAGCCTCTTTTGTTATCCTTCATGGTACATACCTGTCAGAAGAGCCGGCCCCTTTTTCAATAGAGATGGTCCGCCTTCCTTATGATATTGAAAAAGAAATAAGCATGGCCCGCGAAATGGGCATGCCAAACCTTGAACCATATGCGCTGGAACTAAGGGAGGCTATTTATAGAGGCAGGCAGAAGGCTTAGGATGGATTGGATTTCCCCTTAAAATTAAGGGAGAATTGTTCGTTCAATCGGGGTTAAGGAATAATGAACCTGATTTTATTTTAGGATGGGGCTGTTGCTTTGCGTTCCAGGCACTTCGCTTTCCGCGGGGCGGCGCTAAGCCTCCCTCATGAAAACGACCGTTTTCTTATAATTGCTTTGTTTTACTCCCATTTCATCTCTTGACTATAAAGAAGGGGGACGGCGTAGATGAACATTTTCATCCAAATTTTTAAGAATTTGGAAGTGGACTTTGCGTCTCAATAGACCGGATATATCAATTACCAGTTATAGGAAGTAAATTGATAATCGCACCTTTGGATCTCCACTTACGACATGGTGGTGGACCCTCCCATTTCTCTCGGCGTCTATGCGCGCAAATTCCTTCGTTCGACCTAGCCATGTGTGGATGCCGGATATGCTCCTCGGGTGGGTCTATGCCCTAATGCTCGGAATGGTGACCGGCTTATCCGTGCTTCTTCTGTCTTGATTTAGAAACAGTATAAACAAACAATACAAGAAACGGAATTTGATTTAAACAGCTACCTGTACATCAGAGAAATGTGGGATATCATGAATCATGCGTTCTTCACTGAAAGAACACTCCCGTGTTCCAATCACAAACAGGATTTTGATCAGCTTACGGCCTAAGGCAATGTAGGACTGTTTCCCCGTTAGAGGGTTTTTAGCCCTGTTTTTGTAGTGATAATGGAGGGCTTTGAACCCTTTATTGTGACAGGCCAGCGGGCGGGCGACTTGATACAGAATGGCACGCAGTCTCCGCCTTCCGCGTTTGGTAATGGTTGTCTGCCCCTTGTGCTTGCCGGATTGGTTCATCTTCAGGTTGAGTCCCGCTAATTTAATAATTTGGCGTGGATCTCGGTAATTTGAGAGGTCGCCAACCTCGGCAAAGAAGCCAACGACGGTCATAGACCCGATGCCTCTGATGTCCATCATCCTCTCCGCCCCTGGAACCTGCCGCACCAGCTCCTCCAATTCTACTTTAAGGTCTTGGAGGCGTTCTGATAACCAATGATACTGATCCACAAGATATAGAATCTCCTTGCGGGCCATCCGGAGACCAGTGGTCATTCCAACGCTTGAGGCGGCCGCCTGCTTAAGGCGGGATATCTTCGACATTGGAGTATTCTGGGCCACCGGCTTTACTTCTTTAAGAAGTTCTTCTTCTGTCTTTTGCTGAATATCTTCGGGCAGATAACCGCACTTCAAGAATTGTAGCGCTGCTTTGCCGTTCCATTCTTTAAAGACTGTTAAGAATTCAGGGAAATACCGATCCAGCACATTATGCATTTGTGCTTTAATCGAAGACAGGTCCTCTTGAATCATGTCAAACAGTTTGATTCCTTCACGAAGCTCTGCATATAACCCCTCAGGTAAGATAGGTTCATGATAACGGCCCGCACGTATGACCTGGGCGATTACTTTGGCGTCCTTCGTGTCATTTTTGGTGGGGGAATCATCATCCAGCTCTTTCGATTTTTTGACCTTCATCGGGTTTACAACGACGGTTTTTTCCCCTTTAGCTTTAAGAAAATAGGCTAAATTCAACCAATAATGGCCTGTGGGCTCCATGCCTATCATCAAGTTTGGACGACCTGTTTCCTGGCTTAGTTGCCTTGCCCACTGAAGTAAAAGGTTGAATCCTTCTAACGAGTTAGGGAAAACTAGCCGTTTGGATAAATCGATACCGCGGTCATCAATGGCCCGGGCCACATGATTGTACTTGGCGATATCGATTCCAATGATCAGTGTGTGTTCAGTAATTTGCCTAAGTCGTTCATTTTGTGTAATATCCATAGTAGAAGTCTCCCTTCGGTACTTAATTCGAGGTCATGCATGACACTCTCTATCGTACCAGGGGGACTTTTTTTATGCACATCGCAGAAATCCCGAAAAGTAACCCAATTACTTTATTACAGGAATGCTCCTCGTCGTACCTCCTGCGGGGTCTCAGCTTTGCCGCTGCAATCCCGCAGGAGTCTACGTGCCTTCCACTCCAAGCAACAGGGTTTTTAAAGTTTATTTGCGGAAAAACCTGTCTAACTAAAAAGGAAACTATAATTTTTAATGTAATTGAATCGTTTTCATTTATATTCCATTATTTTCCTTTTTCGTTAACTCCCTTTATTACCAGGTAGCACATTTCTAGGCCCCTCACTTCTCCAGCCAAGAATACATATAATTCTCATCCTCATATTCCCGGGCTTTTTTCACAACCTTCAGAGGCCTGAAAGTATCAATCATGACAGCCAGCTCCAGTGTTTCTTTTTTGCCGATGCTTGCCTCTGTTTTCCCCGGGTGAGGGCCATGCGGGATTCCTCCGGGATGAAGGGTGATGGATCCTTCCTTGATCCCTTTTCTGCTCATGAAATTCCCTTTGACATAATACAAAAGCTCATCACTGTTTACATTGCTGTGATAATAAGGGGCCGGGATGCTTTCCGGATGATAATCATACATTCGCGGGACAAATGAGCAGACAACAAAGTTATGCCCTTCAAATGTCTGATGGACTGGCGGCGGCTGGTGGACACGGCCGGTGATCGGTTCAAAATCGGAAATATTGAAGGCCCATGGATATAAATACCCGTCCCACCCTTCAACATCAAGAGGATGATGGGCCAAAATATGATCATGGAGATAGCCCCTCGTTTTTGTGACTACCTTATATGGCCCCCTTTCTGCATGAGTCTCCAGTTTTTCAGGAGCACGGATATCCCGCTCGCAGAACGGGCTGTGTTCTAGCAGCTGGCCGTATTCATTTCTGTACCTTTTCGGAGTCGTAATCTGGCTGAATGATTCAACAATAAGAGCCTTAGTGTCTTTTTCCGGAATGATCCTGAAAATTGTTCCGATCGGTATGACGACATAGTCCCCGGGTCCATAGCTGATTGTGCCGAACATCGTTTCAAACCGGCCATTTCCATGATGGATATAGTACATCTCATCGCCGTCGCTGTTCCGGTAATAATCCTGCATATCTTCTGAGATATTAGCAGAAGCAATCAGCAAATCCTCATTGCCGAGCAGATATTCCCTTGCCTGCAGAGCGTCTCCCCCGCGCTTAATGTTCTCTGTCAGCAGATGGCGGTGTTTAAGCGCTGGCTGCTCCTCATATTCAGGCAGATAGCTGCCTGAGAGGGAGACCTTTTCTGTCTCTGTAGGCATATAATGATGATACAAAATCGACTGTGTCCCCGAAAAGCCCTTCGTCCCCATAACTTGCTCCCTGAACAGTGACCCATCTTCTTTTTTGAACATCGTATGGCGTTTGTGCGGGATCCTCCCCATTTGCCTGTAATACAAGCCAGTTCCCCCTTTCAGTCTGTTATCGTATTTACAAGCTTCCCAAGGCCCGTGATCTCCAGCTCTACCGTATCCCCGGGCTTCAGCCAGCGGTGCACATCTTCACCGAGCTCAAGGATGCAGCCGGTCCCCACTGTACCTGAACCAATCAGTTCTCCTGAATGAAGGGTGGTATTCTCTGAAGCTTTCTCTATCATTTCATTGAATGAATAATAGATATCCTTTAAGTTCCCGTCTGACAGCAGGACCCCGTTCACTTTTGCCGTCATATCCAGGTCATAGCCATTTTCCACCCGATAGCTGTCCAGCTCGTCTTTTGTCACAATATAAGGGCCGATCGAGGTAGCAAAATCCTTTCCTTTTGCAGGGCCAAGCCCGACCTTCATCTCTTTTCTTTGAATATCCCTGGCACTCCAGTCATTTAAGATGCAATAGCCAAAGATATAATCATCAGCCTCTCTGGCAGAAATATTTCGGCCTTCCCTGCCGATGATGCAGGCAATTTCCAGTTCATAGTCCAGCAGGCTGCAGCCAGCAGGCACAGGAATGTGCTCACCTGTCCCTTTCATGGCTAGATGATTAGAAAAATAAAATACCGGCAGCTCATACCATTCTTGTATCATTTCAAGGCCCCTGTTTTCCCGGGCTGTTTTCACATGATCTTCAAAAGCATAAAAGTCACGGAAGCTTTTTGGGCTTGGAAGCGGGGCCTTCAGTGTTACTTCTTCTAATGGATAAGCACCGGCTCCCGACTCTCTCCATTCACGATTGGAGGCAATCCGCTCTGTAAAAAAACGATGATTCTCTATGAATGCCAATAAGGTTTTTGGCAGAATGCCATTAGAGGCCTCATACATATCAATGGCCGTGCTGCCCTCAAGCCAGCCGGACCGGATCGATCCATCCTGCTTTTGAAAGGTTATGAACTTCATCCCTTCACCCCGGTTCTATTTTTCTTATAATCTCGAAAACATCTGCGAGCGGGCCAGTATATGTATGGCCCGCCAGCCTTCCAACCGGATCCAGCTTTTTTGTGTCAATTTTCCCATCAATATACAAGTCATCATGAACCTGCACATGCCCGACCCTGCCAATCACCAGGCTTCCAGACCCAGGGCCTTTTCCAAAGTGAAGAAGCTGATGGAGCGTGCACTCAAGATGGACTTTGGAACTCCTGATTCTCGGCGGCCTTACAAAAACACTTTTTTCCTGCTCAAGACCCGCCTGTTCCAGTTCATTTACTTCCCGGGCATAATCGGCTGCACAGATATTCATTTTTTCTGCCATATCTCTGCTTACGATATTGATGACAAACTCCCCGGTTTCTTCAATATTCAGTAACGTATCCTTCTTTTGTCCGTCAGATCCTTTTCGCATAGGCGAAAAGCAAATGAGCAGGGGGTTCGCACATATAGCCGTAAAAAAACTGAAAGGTGCTGCATTGACTGTGCCGCTATTGTCCATGGTCGTCACAAAGGCAATCGGACGGGGAAGGATCGAGCCAGACAGGATTTTGTACGCCTCCTGCCAGGAAAGAGAAGAAACAGGAATTTCCATTTCACACCCCCCTCCCGCTCAGCGGCTTGCCGATAGCTTCCAGAACTGCATCATTATCTTCAACCGTACCGATCGTTAATCTGACAGCTTCTCCTTGAAAGCCTGCATGAAAGAATTTCCTGACAATGATCCCTGACTCCAGAAGCTTTTCAGCAAGCGTCCCTTTAACAAAAAGAAAATTGGCTTCAGAGGCAGAACATTTGAACCCAAGCTCTTCAATCCGGCCTCGCATTCTTTCCCTTTCCGTTGTATTCTTTTCTGCACTCATCCGGACAAAATACTGGTCCTCCAGCGCTGCTATGGCTGCGGCCTGGGATAGTGCATTCACATTGAATACCTCCCGTACCTTATCCAGCTCTGCAATGATGGAAGGATGCATCATTCCATATCCTGCCCGGAGGCCGGCCAGACCGTAGGCTTTCGAAAAAGTCCTCAATACTGCCACATGGTCATGGAAAGCCAGCAGCTTTTCTGCATCAGTCCTTTTCTCATGGTTCATATATTCATAATAGGCTTCATCCAGAACGATAAGTATATGTGACGGTACTGAAGCGATGAATTGCTCGAGTGCCTCTTTTTCCACTGCTGTCCCGGTCGGATTGTTCGGATTGCAGATAAAAATCATTTTCGTTCTGGCGCTGATGCGGCTGCTCATCCCTGCAAGATCATGCACTCCATCCTTGAGTGGGACTTCGACAGCCTTTCCGCCTTCAATCATCACATTTGCCTTGTACCTGGGAAAGGTAAGGTCTGCCATGATTGCTTCATCACCTTCACTGATATAGGCTCTTGCCAGAAGCCTGATAAGTTCCTCAGAACCGTTTCCTATTGTAATGTACTCAGAGGGAAGCTTGAGAAAATTGCCCAGTGACCGCTTGAGTAATGAACATGCCCCGTCCGGATACCGGGAAAAGTTCCCCGCCTGTTTGCTTAATGTTAAACCCACAAGCTTTGAGCAACCATATGCGTTTTCATTGTCTGCAAGGCTTCTGACATGAGACAGCTTGTATTTTTTTCTTAATTCTTCTGCTGTCATTCCTAATGGGTAAGGAGTGATCCCCCTGATGGTTTGCTTCGTTACGATCCGATCCATTGGAACCCCCTTTCTGTGTATGCCGATTAGAGGTTTCCGCGTCTTTCCTGCTCTCTTTCAATCGACTCAAACAGCGCCTTGAAATTGCCTTCGCCAAACCCCCTTGCTCCTTTGCGCTGGATGATCTCGATGAATAACGTAGGCCTGTCGACAATCGGCTTTGTGAAGATCTGGAGCAGATAGCCTTCATCATCTCTGTCTACCAGAATGCTGAGCTCTTTCAGCTTATCAATCTCTTCATCTATTTTGCCGACCCTCTCAGACAGCATGTCATAGTAGGAAGAAGGAGTATCAAGGAATTCAACCCCATTTTTCCTGAGGACAGCAACCGTCTGGACAATATCCTCTGTCAAAATGGCCAGATGCTGTACACCCGCCCCATTATAGAATTCCAGGAACTCCTGGATCTGCGATTTCCTTTTGCCTTCCGCCGGCTCATTGATAGGGAATTTGATCCTTCCGCCGTTATGCATCACTTTGGACATGAGAGCGGAATATTCTGTGCTGATATCAGAATCGGTGAAATGCTTCATTTCTTTGAATCCCATGACATTCGCGTAATAGTTCACCCATTCTTCCATTTCTTCCACATTTCCGACCACATGATCGATGCCAATGAAGCCGGCATCCTCGAATGGGGCCTTGGTTTCGTATGGCTCATAACCCGGCATAAAGGCACCCTTATAATGATTCCGCTCCACCAATGTGTGTATGGTATCTCCATATGTACCGATCACAGCCTTTTTGAGCTTGCCATGGTCATCCTCCAGCTCATATGGCGGCATCAGTTCAATTGCGCCGCGCTCCACCGCACCTTTGTAAGCACTTTCAACATCATCAACAGCAAGGGCGATATCCTTGACTCCGTCACCGTGCTTTTTCACAAAAGCAGCCACCTTCGTTTCCTCTGTGAGCGAGCCTGTTACTACCAGCCTGATTTTCCGCTGCTGCAGTACATATGACACAGTTTCCCTGTTTCCTGTCTCAAGCCCTGAATAAGCAACAGGCTTGAATCCAAAGCATGTGCAAAGGTAATGGCTGGCCTGTTTGGCATTGCCCGTATATATTTCAAGATAGTCGACTTCCTTGACCGGAAAAATTTCTTCTGCCTTTTGCGATGGTGAAACAGTTCTTTGTTCCATCTTAACCCCTCCAAATATTTTAATTTTCAGATTTATCTTAAAATATTTCTTTTCCTTCAAGCAAGAGCTCAATGTGAAGCTCTGCTGCTGTAAAGCAATTCTTAAGTTTTCGCTTTTTCCCTCGCAGGCAGATGAATGCTTCTCGCTTTAAGAGACTCAACAGCCTCCAGCAGGGCTTCGGCTGAGCTTGGATGAGCATACACAGGGAACAGCATATCTTCTTCCCTTGCAGCCATTTCAAGCAGAGAAACCCCCGCCATGATTAGCTCCTGTGCGCCTTCCCCTATCATATGGACACCTAATAGAAAGCCGGTTTCTTTTTCAAAAATCACCTTGGCAATTCCGTCCCGGCTTCCCTTCACGCTTGCATAGCCCAGTGAAGAAAAAGGAAAGGTTCCTGTATCTATTTTATACCCTGCCACAAGAGCTTCTTGCTCGGTCAGGCCTGCATAAGCAATAGGAGGCTGGGTATGGACGACAGCCGGTGCAAAACGCAAATCAGCTTCCCTTTCCATACCGGCAATCGTTTCAGCTGCAGCCTTTCCCTGCCTGATCGCCTTTGAAGCGGACGGCGGCCCATCTACCACATCCCCTGCTGCAAAAATATGGCTGACAGAAGTTTTCCCTTGCTCGTCTGCCTTAATAAATCCGGCTGTGTCTATCTCCACTCCCGCTCTTTCAAGCCCCAGATCCGCAGTATTGGGCCGGAAGCCGGCTGCCGCTAAGAAACAGGTACCTCCCAGCACATTAATTTCTCCATCCTGCTCATAGATAATCTCTACACCCGGCCCATTCTCTTCCACAGACAGCAGCTTTGCCCCGCGGTAGACTTTGATTCTATTTTTCTTTAAAATTCTGCCAAGCTCCCTATTCACAGCCGCATCAAATCCAAAATCCTCTTGTTCCTGATCCAGCACAATCGATGTCCTGGCCCCGAAAGCCTGAAAGCTCATGGCCATTTCCAAGGCGATATAGCCGCTCCCATAAATGATGAGCTCATCAGGAAGCTTTTCCAGGGAAAATACAGACCAGCAGTCCAAAAGCTTTTCTGAACGCGGAGAAACTTCGGATGGCCACTTTGGTGTGCTTCCTGTTGCTATGAGGCAGTGCTTGAAACGGAATACCTGATATGATTCTCCATTTTCAATGCCCATCCGGTCAGCTGAGAGAAAAAAGGCATTACCTTTGACTAGCTCAATCTCATTGCTTTTGCACAGCTCTTCAACTCCTTTTTTCAGCTGTGCTGTTTTCCGGTCTTTTTCCTCCAGGAGCTTTTCCAGCCGGAAAGCTGAGAAAGACAGATCAATTCCATATTCTCCTGCTGTTTTCAGTTTTCTGATCCGGTCGGCAGCTTCGGTAAAAAGCTTGGAAGGAATACATCCTTTATGGAGGCAGACACCGCCGAGCATACCCTTTTCAATCAGCGTCACCTTCCTGCCAAGCTGGGCTGCCCTGATGGCTGCCTGATAGCCGCCAGGCCCCCCTCCAATGATGACAACATCCTTTTCAAAAGCCAGTTCCCCTACAACCATCACACCAGCTCCAATAGCATCAGTTTGGGATTCTCAATCAGTTCCGAAAAACGGTTTGTAAAACCGACAGCAGCTGCCCCATCTGCTACCCTGTGGTCAAATGACATGGATAGCTTCATGATGGAGCGGATGACAATCTGCTCGTTCTCATCGACAACCGGCATTTTCTTTGTTTTATGCAAGGAAATGATGCCAGTCTGCGGGTGCTGGATGATCGGTGTGGCGCCTGTGCTCCCCTTCAGTGGACCAACATTGCTTACTGTGAATGTTCCTCCGGCTGTTTCCTTTGCTATCAGGCTGCCATCCTGCGCCTTCCTGGTCAATTCCTTCAGGTCCATTGCAATTTCTGCAATAGTTTTTTCCTCCACATTTCGGATTACCGGCACGATCAAGCCTTCATCAGCGTTTACGGCCACACCTATATGGTGCTCCGGCAGCAAATGGATCAGGCCCGCCTCCTCATCAAGAATGCTGTTAAAAACAGGAAAGTCTTTAAGTGCCACAGATATGGCCTTCAGATAAAAAGCTGTGGCTGTCACTTGCTTTCCTCTCTTTTTGAGCTCTTCACGGAATACGGAAAGCACTGTTACATCCACATCCTCAAAATGGGTGCAATGCGGAATAAGGGTAAGCGACTGAACCATTTTCTCAGCAGTCTTTTTCCTTCGGCCTGAATACGGGATGGCAGGGGGGTCAGCAGCTATAAGATTCTCATTCTCTTTTTTTATCTCTTGAGATCCTTCTTCACTGATAGACTCTTTGCTATGTCCTGCGATCCTGAAAATATCGGCGTCAACCACTCTTCCGCCAGGACCTGATCCTTCAATTTCTTCTATATTTATATCATTCTCTCTTGCCAGCTTCCTTGTGTAAGGGGAAGCAAGGATTCTTTTCGGTTTGGCCCTGTGGACCTGGAATTCATCTTCCCCCCCTGCGGCAGCCCTGCTGTTTTCAGGCTCCAGCAGCAGCAGGACAGATCCAACCGCTACCGTTTCCCCTGGACTAGCCACAAACTCCCGGACAATGCCAGCTCTGGGGGCGGGTATTTCAGCCGTCATTTTATCGGTCTGCACCTCGACCAGGGGCTCATCTGCACGGACAAAATCACCCTGTTTGACTAGAAAACAATTGATTTCCGCTTCCGACATTCCTTCGCCTATATCATGGAGCTTCACTTCCATCCTATTCCATAACCTCCTTAGAAAAGCGCATTGCTGAAGGATAAGGCACAACCTTTCTGAAGTTCAAAATGACCAGACCTTTTCAATCGCCCTGCAGACCCGATCGGCCGTAGGCAGATAATCGTCTTCAAATCCGAAATAAGGAACAGGCGCATCAAAGCCGGCAACCAGTTCGGCGGGTGCTTTCTGATATAAAAAGGAGGTGTCATTGATAATCGCAAGAACATCATTCCCGACTGAGGTTGATGCATGTGCTTCCTGGACGATGACGGTGCGCCCCGTTTTCTGCACCGATGCAGCGATGATTTCTTTATCCAGCGGGTAAAGGGTCCGGAGGTCAAGAACATCGCAAGCAATCCCTTTTGCCTTCATTTTCTCTGCCGCCTCCATGGCAACCGGCACCATGGCCCCCCAGGCTATGACTGTCACATCTTCACCTTCCGCCCTTTTGCTGCCTTTTCCGATTTCAATGCTATACTTCCCCCCAGGCACTTCGGCCCGCAGGGAACGGTAGCTTTTCATCGGCTCCAAAAACAGGACAGGATCCGGATCCTCAATTGCCGCAATCAAGAGCCCTTTTGCATCAGCCGGATTGGAAGGACAGACTACCTTGATGCCAGGCATATGGGTGAAAAGGGCTTCTGTGCTGTCACAATGGATTTCCGGCGCCCTGACACCCGCACCATATGGAGCCCTTATGACGAGGGGGACGGTATAATGCCCCATCGTTCTCATGCGGAGCCGTGAAGCATGTGTCATGATCTGCTCAAAGGCCGGATAAATGAATCCGAGGAACTGGATTTCCGCAACCGGCCGGAATCCGTTGACAGCCATACCGATGCTGGCGCCGATGAATCCCGCTTCACTCAGCGGGGTATCCATGACCCGCTCTTCTCCGTATTTTTCCTGCAGGCCTTCCGTCGCCCGGAAAACCCCTCCATTTTTCCCGATATCCTCCCCGAGCACAAGGACATCATCATTTTCCGCCAGCATGATGTCCAGGGCTTCATTTACAGCCTGTACAAGCGTCATGGTGCTGGCCTTGACTGCTGTCTCCATATTTAAGCACCCCCAAGCTGGCTCATGTATTTTTCTTTCTGTTCTTTAAGCGGCCATACCAGCTCTGCAAAAACATGATCAAAAATATCAGCCGGATCGGCAGGAGGAAATGCTTCCATATCTGCTATAGCCTGATCAATTTCAGCCGCTGTATCCTCTTCGATTCCCTTAGCCCAGCTCTCCGCATAGATGCCTTTATTTTTCAGCCATCTCTCCAGCCTCAGGATCGGATCGATTTTTTCCCTCATGGAACTGCTTTCCTGCTGATCCCTGTATTTGGAAGGATCATCGGCGGTTGTATGGGCACCGTATCTCCAGGTTACTGCCTCGATCAGTGTAGGCCCGCCGCCATCCCTTGCCCTCTCCAGCGCTTTTTTTGTTTCATGATATACAGCAAATACATCATTTCCATCAACCCGGACGCCAGGAATGTCATATGCCAGGCTTTTTTGCGCAATGGTCCTGGTATTCATCTGCTTCGAGAGCGGGACAGAGATGGCGTAGTGGTTGTTTTGATTGAAAAAGACTACAGGCGCCTTTAGGATGCTGGCAAAATTGAGCCCTTCATGAAAGTCTCCCTCCGATGTCGCCCCATCCCCAAAATAAACGATGGCAGCTTTTTTGCTTCCTTTCCGTTTTTCCGCATATGCCGCCCCTGCAGCATGCGGGATCTGGGTGGCGATCGGAATGGCAGGCGGGAAGATATTCTTCCCTTCAGGCGGGATGCATCCTTCATTGCGCCCGTTCCAGAAAAGCAGCACATTCCTCATTGAATGCCCGAAAGCCAGTGCAGCTCCGTGGTCCCGATAGGTAGGGAACATCCAATCCGTTCCTTCAAGCGCCATCGCACTCCCTATCTGCGCAGCCTCCTGCCCTTCAAAAGGCGCATAAGTCCCGATCCTCCCCTGGCGCTGCAGGCTGACCGCCTTCCGGTCAAAAATCCTGATGCGGACAAGCTGCCTGTAGAACTCCAGAGCCAGTTCATGGTCAGCGGTAAACCCAGAGCTGCCGGATATTTCGTTTCCATTTTCATCAATCATTCTATTGATTGGAAATCGGCTCTCCATCCTATCACCCTTTTCAGTAAAGTCATTGGCATACAGTTATGTCCGAACGGCCCATTTTGGCCGCTTCATATGGGAAAAAAAGCTGTTCCTTCTGGTTCTCGCTTCAATCCTCTGCTCGCAGAACCGATTGGCAGCCTCAATGGTTGTAATTCCTTCTGCCGCTGCATAGTCGTACACATTAAGCAGTGCACTATAAATCGCTTTCGTCTTCCGCAGCACTCTTTCCTTATTAGGAGAATACAGTTCATCTGCCACCTGGATAAGACCGCCTGCATTAACAATATAGTCCGGGGCATAAAGGATTCCTTTTTGCTGCAGCATCCCGCCGTGCCTTAGTTCAAGCAGCTGATTATTCGCCGAGCCGGCAACCGCCCTGACCTTAAGCTGTTCTATCGTTTCATTGTTAAGGATGCCTCCCAGGGCACAGGGGACAAAGACGTCCGCATCTGCACGGTAAATTTCATCGCTGCAGACAGCTTTGAGGCCCGCCCCGATTTTTCCAGCCTTTACCACTAGCTCATTGATGGCTTTCTCGTTAATATCTGCAACATAAAGATCAGCGCCTTCCTCCAGCAGCTTTTCAGCGACCTTAAATCCTACCTTGCCAAGCCCCTGGATGCTGTATGACCTGCCCCCAAGGGAAGTTGTTCCGTAAAGCACCTGGTTTGTCGCTTTAAGGCCATAAATCACCCCTTGCGCTGTCGGGACTGAAGAATCCCCGCTCCCTCCATATTCTTCATCTGCACCGACAATGCAGTTGGTCTCCTTCATTGCGTGGACAAAATCTTCTGGTGTGGTCCCCATATCTGTGCCTGTGTAGAATCTTCCATTCAGGGATTCAACGAACTGGCCAAATGCCCTGAAAAGCTCGGGCGTTTTATCTTTAGAAGGATCGCCGATGATGACCGCTTTCCCTCCGCCAAAGTCTACATCGGCTGCGGCACATTTATAGGTCATTCCCTTGGAGAGACGCAGTACATCTTCCAATGCCGCATCTGCAGAAGGATAGGGAAACATTCTGCAGCCGCCAAGTGCGGGACCGAGCCTTGTGCTGTGGATGGCAATGATTGCCTTGAGCCCTGTTGCTTCATCATTGCAGAACACAACTTGTTCATGATCGCGGATCGTATTAAACATATCCATCTTTACTCAATCCCCCTCATTATGTTAGCGCTTTCATTTAATGACGCATAAAAACATTACTCCTCTTGTGTGCTCTCTGTGAAACTTTTAATTCTGTTTCTTGGAAGAATGGCCTGGGTCACCTCCCCCTGGCCGATCATTGCATGTCCGCGAAAAGCCGATACGGAAGTAACAATCATGTTCCTTTCTATCTTTATGACCTCGGCAGTGACTTTTATAAGGCTTCCCTCTTCTGCTGGAGCCAGATGCCTGACAGAAACAGCTGCACCCATGCCTTCCTCACATTCTTCCAAAAAAGGCAGTATCACTTTTCGGGACGCCCACTCCATATAATAGACCATACTGGCTGTTGAAAAGAGCGGATGGACGACCTTGCCGCCGAACTGCGCAAACATCTCCTGCCCGACCGTCAGAAAGATAGATGAAGCCGCTCCTTTTGTTAGTCCTGGCTTCACTGAATATCACCCTTAATTATGTATGACGTATTTTTAACGCAATGATAACATTGTGACAAACAAATAGTCAATTAATTGAAAATATTCATAATTGTTATTCAAAATAAAGAGGATTAATTCAGGCCTGTCTCTGCCCATTTAATCCTCCCCCTTATTTTGCTACGAGAGAAGGGCCCTGTCGCTTGCCAGCTGCTGGCCGCGTATCCGCTGAAACTCGTTAAGCAAATCTTCAATTGCTAATTTTTTCTTTTTATCTTCTTCAATCTCCAGGATAATCTGCCCTTTATCCATCATGATAAGCCGATTCCCGAGATCCAGTGCCTGCTGCATATTATGGGTGACCATGATGGTGGTCAGCTTGTAGCTGCTGACAATCTCTTTTGTCAAGCTGGTGATCAGCTCTGCCCTCGCAGGATCAAGAGCAGCAGTGTGCTCATCCAGCAAAAGGATGGAAGGCTCCGTAAAGGTGGCCATAAGCAGGGACAAAGCCTGCCTTTCTCCTCCAGATAAGAGCCCTACCTTTGCATTCAGCCGGCTTTCAAGCCCCAAATGAAGGGTCTCAAGGACTTCTCTGAAGTACTCCCGGCGATTTTTCGTGACTCCCCGCTTGAGCGTCCTGCCTTTATTGCGGGAATAAGCCATCGCCAAGTTTTCTTCGATCGTCATGCTGGGGGCAGTTCCCGCCATCGGATCCTGAAAGACCCTCCCGATAAAAAATGACCTTTTATGTTCCGGCATCATTGCTACGTTTTCGCCATTGATCTTCACGCTTCCTGCATCGGGGATCATGACGCCCGAAATGATGTTCATCAGTGTCGACTTCCCCGCTCCGTTAGAGCCAATGACCGTGACAAAATCACCTGCATTCAGTGAAAGGCTCACACTGTCGAGGGCATTTTTCTCATCAGGCGTCCCTTCATTGAAGATTTTGCTGATATTATTTAGCTGGAGCACGCTGATCCTCCTCTTCTCCGGAAAAATAGTCTGCCCCAGGCTGAGTGCGCAGCCTTTTGGCTTTTCTTTTGCGTTCTCTTACGCGATCAATTGTTTTAGGCATGATCAAAGCGATGATGACAATAGCAGCTGTAATCAGCTTCATGTCCCCCGGCTCCAGGAAATCGACACGCAGGGCAAGGGTGACGACGATCCGGTAGATGATTGCCCCGCCAATTACGGCAAGGGTTGTCCGCGCAATCGTTTTTGTTCCGAACAAAGCTTCACCTATAATGACAGATGCGAGCCCGATGATGATCATCCCGATTCCCATCCCGACATCTGCAAATCCCCCATGCTGGGCAATCAGCGCCCCGGAGAAAGCGACAAGGCTGTTGGACAGCCCGAGGCCGAGAATGACCATCAGATTTGTATCTGCTGACAGGCTTCTGATCATTCTTTTATTATCGCCGGTCGCCCTTAAGGCGAGTCCTACCTCCGTTTTCAGGAACTGGTCGGCCAGAGATTTTATCGCCAGTGCAGTGACCAGCATCAGCACAAATATCCCCCATGTCCCGGGGAGGCTTCCCTCAAGGCCTGCCGCCGAAAGGAAGCCATTCAGCATCCCATCTAGTCCGGTTCTGTCCCAGGCATCCCTTATGGCTGTCATAGCTGTATCTGTATTCAGAAGCGGTACATTGGACTTTCCCATGATCCTCAGATTGATGGAATATAAGGCAATCATCATCAGGATGCCGGACAGCAGGCTGTTTATTTTTCCATAAGCATGCAGGATTCCAGTAAGGCAGCCGGCAGCAAAGCCTGCGATAAGGGCAGCGGCAGTAGCGAGAAAGGGATTGGCGCCGCTCACAATCAGGGTTGCTGCAACTGCAGCGCCTGTCACAAAGCTCCCGTCTACAGTAAGATCCGGAAAATCCAAAACCCGAAAGGAAAGATAGACACCGAGCGCCATGATGCTGTAAATGATGCCCGACTCAAACGCTCCGAAGATTGCTGTAAACATCCTAGATACCACACCCTTCGCTATTCTTCATAAAACTCAGCTATGTTCTTCCATTCTTCCTTGATTTCAAGTCCTTGCTCTTCTGCAGCCTTGGGGTTGAAAACGAGTTTGATATTCTCAGGCAGGCCGACCGGGATTTCACTTGGCTTCTTATTGCCCTTCAGGATGTCAGCAGCCATTTTGCCAGTCTGATAGCCGATTTCGTAATAATCAAATCCGCTTGCCGCTACCCCGCCGCGTTTAAGGGAATCAAGTTCACCAACAAATAGAGGTATTTTTTTGCTTTGTGCCACTCCTATGACAGATTCAAGTGCAGAAACTACCGTATTATCTGTCGGGACGTAAATGGCATCTGCCCTTCCTACCAAAGATTCGGCAGCCTGTTTGACTTCAGCTGAAGTGGAAACAGAGGCCTCTATCACCTTTGCACCATTTTTTTCTGCGAGTTCCCTGACTTTTTCGACCTGTACTTCAGAATTTTGCTCTCCTGCATTGAAGATGACACCAATCTTCTTGGCACCTGCTTCCTTTGTCATGAAGTCGATCGTCCTGCCGGTAGCTTCCGGATGATTATCTGTTGTGCCGGTGATATTATCGCCAGTCTCATCAAATGATTTAACAAGTCCTGCACCGACTGGATCTGTAACAGAAGTGAATACGATGGGGATATCTTTTGTAGTGTTCAAGGCACTGACAGCACTTGGCGTGGCATTGGCAAAGATAAGGTCTACCTGATCACCCGCGAAATTTTTTGCGATGGTTTGGGTATTATTCATATCTGCCTGGGCATTCTGGAAGTCATACTCAACATTATCGCCTTCTTTGAACCCTGATTCCTCAAGGGCCTTTTTAAATCCTTCTGTTGCTGCATCCAGTGAAGGATGCTCGGCAAATTGCGTCAGGCCGATCTTATAAACCTTCTTGTCCCCGTCTTTTCCATCGCCGCCTGAAGCCTCATTGCTGCCGCAGCCAGCCAGGAGCAAACTTCCTGCCAGCAATAGAGAAACAGCTTTGATCGAATTTTTCATGACAATCCCCCTCGCAAGATTTGTATTTTTCCACACTGACCCTCTCGTGCTGCACACATGTAATCGCTTACATAAAAATATGATAGATTATAACATCAGCGTTTTTACAACGTTATATTATCACCCGGCTTCAAAAAGTGTCAATAATATTCTAAAAATTTAATCTATTGTGCTCATTCATCCTTAGCTGCTGAATGGACACCGGGCTTCCTCCCTGAAAAGGATCTGAACTGGCCTGCTGCTTTTTCAATAGCCTCTTCCGCTTCCTGCATCATCCGCTTAAAAAGTTCGGCCACCGGCGGAATATCTTTTATAAGGCCTGCCGACTGTCCTGCATTCATGAAACCTCCCGCAGCGTCTCCTTCGAGTGCGCCTCTTTTATGATAATCTTCATCTGTAAACCGGCTGAACTCAGAAGGATTTACTATCTCCTTCTCTTTCTGCAGCAAAAAATCGGCATATTCTGTGTGAAGGATTCTTCTGATTTGTCCCGCACTCCTGCCGACTATGACCGTACTTGCATCTCTGGATTCAAGCAGCCTTTTTTTATAATTTTCATGGAAAGGCGCCTCTTCAACTGCAATGAGGCGTGTGCCGATCTGTACGCCGCTTGCGCCAAGCATGAACACCGATGCCACTCCCCTTCCATCACTGATTCCTCCTGCTGCAGCCACCGGAATCTTAACACTGCTGGAAATCTGAGGTATCAAAGCAAGAGTAGTCGTTTCAAGCCTGGAATTGATGCCAGCTGCTTCAAAGCCTTCTGCACAAACGATGTCCACTCCTGCTCCTTCTGCTTTTACTGCCTGTCTGACCGATGCGGTGACAGCGATAGTTCTGATTCCTTTTTTCTTCAGCCGGCTTATGTATGGAGCCGGATTTCCAGCTGACAGAGACACCGCTGCTGCGCCATATTTTTCAGCCAGCCCTAACGCCGCTTCCACAAAAGGAGACACGCTGATAGGGATATTTACAGCAAAGGGCCTGCTGGTCAGTTTCTTCAGCTCAAGCAGTTTAGCCTCTATTTCTTCCGGATGCATGGTCCCTATCCCGATGGTGCCCAGCCCGCCGGCCTCCGAAACGGCGGCAGCAAGCCTGCTGCTGCTGATATTCCCCATCCCTCCTTGTATGATCGGATAGTGGATATCTAAAATCTCAGTCAACCTATTCAACTGAATCCCCCTCGTAACTAATCTCGGTACTATTTAGAATATTAACACAAAAAGCTCCTGGATTTCCCGTATCCAGGAGCTTCTCGTTATACGCTCATTTACACAACTTATTCTTATATTAGAAAGGATTTATAACATACATACATTCTTACACCTCAAACTGTCTGCCATTATATCAATTCACTGCAGCACTTGGCTTACCATGCCAAGATAAAATGTGCAAAGCGAATATGCTTTTCAATACAAGACAAGTTTCAGTGTAGAATTGAGTGCTCTATCCCGCCATTTTAAATAAATTGAAACTTTTAAAACAAATCCGTTTTCTTTATACTGCCTGAATTCTGTCAGGAAAGATACGGGTGCTCCTTCTTGATGAATCTTCGGCATATAGACCGATGGTTACCGGCCGCAGCAGGTCCTTCGGCGCGGTCGTGTACTGTTCGCATTGCCGGAGATATAAGTTTTAGCATCCCCGTTTGGCAGCAACCGGTTTTTATTCTCCAACAATTCTTTCTTTTGGGATTCACCGGAAACCTTCCCAGCAGGAAACTTTTTTGCTTTCTTAAAGCTCTCATAAAATTTTTTTGCCTGTTCCATTTCATTCACTCCCTGATTGTTTTACCAAGTTAAGATCAATGTTTAAATGGATTAAAAACACTCGACTGGGACCGGGCTTGCGGATAATATTTTTGAATGAGCTCCATCTTATTATATTGGTGCTGATTTTTGTCCTGCCTCGCCTTGTCCCTGGCCCTCCTGATCAGCGCCTCTGCCATTTCTGCGGTGTGTTCGTTCCCAGCCCCCGGCTTTTTTGACGGCATTATCATGGCAGTGCTTCTCTGTGATTTGGCCATTGATTCCTTGATTTTATTTTGTTCCTGCTTTGATGGAGAGATAGGTTTGGCCTGCTGGATTTTGCTTGAGGTCCTTTTCTTCAATTGTTCCACTTTAGTTTTGAATTCTTGATCACGCATCTCCATTTCTTTCACTTTGCCGCCAAGCATTACATTCTGTTCTTTATAATCTGCGATTTCAGCTTCCAGCTCCCTCGTTCTTTGGAGATATTCTTCATCCCTCTTAATAAAATCGCGGATCTGCTCTTTCAGCTCTTTCAATTCGCTCGTATACTGCTGTTCATTTTGCTCGTAGCGCTCAAAATGGCCATTCATATCGCTAAAGAGATTTTCATACGAACTTAAAAGAGAATGCATTTCTTTAATCTTTTCCTGAAGCTCCTCAAGCTTTGCTAAACTTTGCGTCTGACTTTCATTATTCCACCAAGACCTTAGCAAATGAATCCAGCTCCCTCTTTTTATTGTATTCAGGTTTTGTTTATCTGGAGTAGGCAATGAGAATCCATCAGTCACCCATTTTTGCTCTATATTTTGAATATTGCTTTTTATTTGCCCGCGCAGAGTATTCTGCTCTTCCCTCAATACCATCGCCGCAGCCAGTTGGGAGTCGAAATCAAGGAGGATTTTCCTTCTTTCCTCATACCTCTCTTTGCTGTTAAGCATCCTGAAACCGGACGCCAGGCTGGATAACTTTGTTCTTTGCTCTTCCAGCTGAATGACAAGGTTTTCCTCCCTCAACCCGGTCTCCTTTAACTTCCTTTTATAATCGCTCTTCCTGCAGCGAAGCTCTTGCTCCAGCTCCTTATTTTTTTGACTGGAAAGCGCCAATAAAAACTCTAGGCTGGACAGATGATTGTAAATATCCGTATTTTGGGTTGCATATTGATTAATGGTTTGATTCTTCTGTTTTAATTCAAGTCGGAGTTCCTGGCCCTCCGATTGAATTTCACCCATTCTTAATTGGATGTCCTTTAACAGTGCTTCTATCTGAAGATCAAATGCCTGGCTTTGCATCTTCTCCTCTGTTTCTTTATATGCAATATCATCAGCAGGTTGTGTTTCTGATATGTTCTGCTCCAGGAGTTCAAGCTCTGATTGTAATGCTTTCGTCTTCCCGCTTTGAATGAGCATTGTTTTTTTTAAGCTTTTTAAGTCCTGCCTGGAGGAATCCAAAAACTTTTCAAAGCTTTCTGGCTCCCATGACCCGAATTCATCAATATGTTCCGATATTGATTGATTCACTTCCTTCTTCATCGCATTCCCTCCTTCCGAGGCATTTATCTTATTTATCTATATGTGAATTATGCTTTGCCGTTACAATATACAAGCACGAAACGATGATTCTGCAATATGTATATGCAGGGGTGATTACATTGAAAAAAAGCTATATGCTTGACCGATTTTTAACTGTTGAATACATGGAGCAGCTTGTCCAAAAAAACGGGTTTAATCTTGTCAACAAGCCTCCGCTAGATTTACAGAAAACGCTAGATTATTATAAAAGTAAACTGGAAGCTGGGGATGATGCCCCTTATATAGTCAGTCCCGATGAATGTGTAAGAGCCATAGTCCGGGTAAACGATACGGAATACTATCATTTGGAATGGAATATACCCAAACTACACTATCTGATTAAAAGAGAAAAAATTCAGAAAATATTTTTACCCAATGGGCTCACAGAAAAGCTCTTGCAAAAATCTGATATCGAACAAACCGGGCCTGCTGAAGATAAAGTGCAGGATATCATTCTGCTTTCATATCCCCCCATTACCCGTAAGTTCATTATTGCTCAGGGAAATTTGAAGGCAGCTGAGGAGTTAGGTGAAACCCTTACAGCTTATATCCTTCCACCCTATATCCACCTTCAGGCTGCAGCCAATTCCCGAAACCGAAATCTATTCTCAATTCATTTCAACTATTCGCTCATCTGCAGCTACTTAGCTGGCCAGATATCAATAGATGAAGCCGAAAAACGAATTTACCCTGTTTTTTAAAAAATAGGTTATCCGCGGGAAGGAGCGTGACTGAATTTGACTGAAAAACCCCTTGTTTCTATTATTTTCCCCGTTAAAAACGAAGGTGATAATGTAATTAAAACATTGAATTCTTTCTTTTCAGCAGCCAACGGCCATTCCTATGAATTAATTATTGTCGATGATCATTCAAGTGATCATTGCTGCGATTTCCTTAAAACAGAATACCTTGATAAAGGCATCAGACTGATTACCACGGAAGGAATCGGTGCAGCCAATGCCAGAAATGCCGGTGCAAAACTGGCTGAAGGAAAGGTACTGGTCTTCTGTGACGCACATCTCGAATTTACAGATTATTGGCTGGATCTGATGCTTGAGCCGCTTCTCTCAGGCCAGACAGACGCCGTTACACCGGCAATCGGCGCCATCGGCAATCCCCATTTCATCGGCTATGGCCAAACATTGTGGGTAAATGAAAAATCCACAAAAATCAGGACCAGTTGGAATGTCAAACAGGAGGATGTATTTGAGACAGCCATCCTCCCAGGAGGATGCTTTGCAATCAATAAATCAGTATTTGAAGATATTGAAGGATTTGAAGCAGGCTTTCCGGTATGGGGTTATGAGGATATCGAACTATCCATCAAGCTTTGGCTGTTCGGGTATAAGTGTGTTGTCCAGCCTCAAGCTAAGGTTCTGCACCTATTCAGGAAGGTACAGCCCTATCGGGTGGGGCTTGATGAATACTTCTATAATCTGCTAAGACTGGCTTATCTGCATTTCAATCCTGCGAGAATTTATAAAATCAGAAAGATGCTAATCAATGGGAATGATAAGGAGATTGAGAGACAGGTATTGGCAAATGGGGCACTCTCAAAAAGACAGGTCTATCTCGCTAGAAGGAAATATGATGATGACTGGTACTTTTCTAAGTTTAATATTATATTCTAACTGACCTTCGGACCTTCTCACCTGACGTTACTGAGTCATTCATCAAAAGCATTTACCCGGTTAATTGCCCTAAAATTTTTATTTGCTCTAGGACAAACTACCTTGGGTAATGTTTGGTAAATCATAAAATTACACCACTTTAAAAGCCTGCTTAATCCATCTTTGTGGATATCAGGCTTTTTCTATTAATGCTTAATTGCAGAATATCCGCACGGACTGGTGGACAAACCCACAGGCAATTTGAAAATTGAAAAATAAAATAATATGAATCGAAACTGATTAAGTTAATTTAATTCTACTTGGCAAAGGAGTATTCAAATTGGCCATTTTATCGACAGGCCCTATATCTAATAACCCGGCAGCTGGAAACAGGATAACCAGGACAGTTACTATTAAGCTTAATAATAGAGATTCAGCTCACTCATCAACAGTGCTGCTTCAGGGCTACAAGCTGGACAGTACAAGGATTTTATATGCCCTTGAATCGATCAATATCGGGCCTAATCAGGTGATAACAAGGAACCTGAACGCTAACTTTGATGTTTTTGAATTGGTCTTTACCACAAGCGGCCCGGCAGAAGCCAGCACACAGATATCGGTTTGGGGCAGAGACGTGTATGGCCAGCTGGTAGCAGCACATCGACTGGTATCCGATGAGCTGCTCGTTTCGGGCGAGGGAGCTCAAGGTCCTCAAGGAGCTACCGGCGCTTCTCGAGCTCAAGGCCCTCAAGGCCCTCAGGGAAGTACCGGCTCTTCCGGAGCTCAAGGCCCTCAAGGAAAACAGGGGCTAAACAACTTTATATGGGGAGAGGAAACCGTCTTCTGGGCCGATTCCAGCGCTCCAGGGCAGGGCGACGGCTCTCCTTCCAATCCATTTAATTCCCTGCAGGCAGCGATTACAGCTGCCGCAAACAGCCGGTTGGCTGCTGCAGATGGGATGCGTGCAAGACTTGTTATTTTGATTGCAGCTAATTCTGTGTTTGATGAAGACATAACTATTCCCCCCGCAAGGCATATCCAAATTTTAGGGTTTGGTCCTTGGGTGCTTGGAAACGCTGACTTGGCAAACTTCGGATCCTCGACTCCAAGAAACGTAACTATACAGACAAGCCAGGATGCCGAGAATATGTATCTGACTCAGGGCCCAGCCTTAAATGCACGTCCCGTAACGGTTATAGGCACATTTGATAATGGCACATCAGTCGCCACGCAAACGAATTACACGGATGGAGCAATCATATCAGGTAATGTCATCTTTCAAAACGTCGCAGTACTCAATCCTTTTACAGCGATTGACTTTCAGCTTCATAATGCAAATATTATCGGGAATTTCATCCAATCAGGCCATCAAGGCCAACTGAATGCCTATGTCTATAACAGCAGGCTTACTGGCACAGTGATCCACAATGGGTTAAGAATGCAGCGAATGGTCGACAGCCGTTCCGACAGCATCATGCAGATCGCTTTATATGGTCAAATCACCCATTCCTTTATAGGTGGAAGTGTTACGGCAAATCCGACCGCAGATGTACTTCCGATCGGCATTTTCAGCAGCCAGTTTGGGAGAATTACCTGGACAGGAAATCTGAATCTTGACGGGGCATCCAATTACTACTTTGTCGGATCAGGCTCCACAGTGACAGGTACAAAAGAGGTACTGTTCAACGAATCCTGATAGAATTTAAGCGCCACCCCACCTTAACCCATTGCTGCCGGTATGGGGGAAACAAATGGCCTAATCCCGGCAGTATACATACATTGTTCAGCTTGTCCCATCTTTTTGCAAAGATTGGACATTCAAAGCATTTTTATAAGGAATAGGCCGGGCATCTCATACCATAGAATGAGGGAGGGTCTTATTTTGCCCCCTTCCACCCGTGAAAATTGGCAAGATCAAGACTGTATAGTTTCTTGATTTGATCTGCCTCCTCACAGATTTTTTTATAATGCTTTTTTGTTCCCATACCTTTGTGGGTCCTATAAAGGGTCAGAGGCTTTTTGAGGAAGGCTAAGTCATGCTTCAGGTAAGCTCTGATCCAATACTCATAATCATGGGCATAGCGATACGAAGAATTGAAAATGCCAACATCGGCAAGGAGTCTTCTCTTCATCATCATGGTAGATCCATTGATTGTACATTTTGTTTTCAAATCCTCAAGCAGGGATTCTTTGCTGCAGCCGCTGAGTATACCTTCAGGAGTCAGGATTTCATCTTTTTCATTAATGATCTGGTAATCTGTGAATGAAAATGCCGCGTCCTCCTGTTTCATAAATTCCAGCTGCATTTCAACTTTTTCTGGCACCATCATATCATCAGAACTCAGCCAGGCGATATAATCGCCTTTTGCCTTTTTAAAACCTTTATTCAATGCTGATGCCGTCCCTCCATTTTTCTTTTTAACATAAACGATTTGGTCTAGAAAAGGCTTAAAGGATTGAAGATGCAGTGTGGAGCCGTCATCCACAACAATTATTTCAATATTATTATACGTTTGCTGCAAAGCGCTGGAGATTGCTCTGCCAGCAAAGCTGCAGTTATAGAATGGAATAACGATTGACACAAGGTCATTGTACTTTGTGCTGGAATCTGGGAGTGCCATTAAGATTCACCTTCCTGTACTTAAAATTATATTTTCAATTGGTTGAAAGGTCCTGTAAGATCTCATGATAGTATAGTGCTTGAATTCCTAAAAGGTGTCGCATCCGCATTACTTTCATTAAATTAGGAATGAGGTGAAAAGAAAATGAGTGAACGGAAGTTGAATATCCTGTTTACCTTCTATATACCAAGCGGTGGTGTCGAAACCTTAAATAGACAGAGATTATATGCACTCAAGCAGATCGGCATTAATTGTCATTTTCTTTACACACAAAGCGGTACAGGGCTGCAAAATAAAATCGATGCCCCTATATTTGTCACAGATTCTGATTTGGAAATGAAAGAAATCGTTGAGAAAGGAAACTATGATGCGATTGTTGTCGGCTCAGACCTAGCGATGCTTCAGCGTCTCCGGTCGCTGGGCTATAATGGAATACTAATTTTTGAAAGCCAGGGACTTGGACATGATAAGGACTATGCTGAAAAGTTCGTGAAAAAGACTGCCCTGCCTGTTCTCAATCACTATTGTGATGCCATTTTATACCCAAAAACCCCGCACCTAATCAAAGCTTTTGAAACATACTTCCCTGCCAAGAAGAAGTATTCCTTCCACAACTGCTTCAATACTGCAGACTTTCATTACAGGCAGCTGCCCAAAAGGTCCAGCCCGATTATCGGCTGGGTTGGGAGGTTAGAAGACAACAAGAACTGGAAAGATTTCCTGATGATCGGCGCCAAAATGATCAGAAAAAATCCAGCCATCAGGCTTTGGATGTTTGAAGATAGCACGCTCGCGTCACCTGAACAAAGGAAATCGTTTGAAACTACCATCAATCAACTTAACCTCCGGGCTTACCTTACTGTTTTTGCCAATCTTCCACATGATAGGATGCCCGATCACTATTCAATGATTGGGGACTCTAATGGATTCCTTTGTTCGACCTCTAAAGTGGAAGGTTTCGGCTACGCCATATTGGAGGCAATGGTATGCAGATGCCCAGTTCTTTCATCCGATTCAGATGGTGTCCGGCATTTTATCTTTCATAATGTGACAGGGAAATTTTTTCCGTTGAATAATATCCAGCAAGCAGTCAAAGAAGCCCATGATCTGCTCACCAACTCCTCTATGCGGGAGGCCATCAGGCAAAGGGCTTTTTACCATATCCAGAAGAATTTTTCTCCTGACGAGTATGCTACCCACTTTTTAAACATGATAACAGAGCTTTTACAAACCAAAAGATAACCTGCCACATGCTAATACAGGGATTTCCATCATTTTAGAAGCTGACAGAACACCTTTGAAATGCCGCCAAAGATAATAGAAAAAAAGAAGGGTTGCCCCTTCTTTTAGACCCATCAGCCTTTGCAATTATAAAGATTCACCATCCAATAGATTTGGGAAAGTTACGCAATCCTGGACAATCAAGTCTTCATCCGGCACAAAGCCAACACCCGCGCCTGCAAAAGTTACAAGCGGACCTCCGGCTACATCTGTCAAAGTAATAGAGTAAGCATCTAGAGATGAGCCAATATTTTCAACCACTGTCAATGTGAACAAAGCGGTTCGGTCTGTAATGCTAGGATCAGAGAATGCTATTGTACCTGCACCAGTTACAGTAAGTGTAGTAATGCCAAGCACGGTTGTGCATGTTGGCATGTTGAATTCCTCAGCTGTAAAAACAAAGCTTTGATCGACTGCAAGTGTTCCTGTTCCTGTCGGGACAACAAAGTCTTCAACAATCCATTGGAAGGTGCTGCCTGTCAGCTGGCAGTTATCGCAGACCTCCGCTCTTACTTCTGTTGTATAAGTTCCTGCTGCCAAAGGTTCAGCAAACAGAATTGGATCGAAGGTTATTGGTACAGGTCCTGTAAGCGGGTCTGTATCCACGAACGCCTGGCAGTCGCAGTTGTCGCGCGGGAAGAAGTCGCATTGCTCCGGCCATTCAAACGGCGGGCAAACCCCACCAGGAGGAATGACGATATCATTCGGACGCGGGAAGCAGAATTTAGCCAAGACTTCCAGCTTCACATCTGCTTCAACCTGAATTTCGAAGCAGATATCCAGCATGACCTGAAGGCCAAGATCAGGAATTCCTGTTTCAATAAAGTTTGTTTCACAGTTCAGGGAAATCAGGCGGCAGAATACATTGTCGCTTGTGAAAGGCTCAGGGGCACAGACAACGAGGCGGCGTGATTCGCTGATGGTCGGGCGGAAGCTGCAAATCACCGCTCCTGTGCTGTCAAAGATGGTTACGAGCGGCCTGATTGTGAAGATAACCTTCACAATTGCCAGCTCTGTCATGATGCCGTTTACCGGAATCTTGCGCCTTTCAATCCTGGAAGATACTGTACAGCTCGCATTTCCTTCCGTATCCGGAGGATCTAGCGGGAAAAATCCTCCTACATCAGGCACCTGGCACGTAACATCTAAAGGCGTCCTCCCTTCTGCAACTGCCAATGCAACTGCTGCTGCACATTCGGGCGGCAAGGTAATTCCTGTATCAGTTGTAATAGCATCAAATACCCAGTCATAAACCTTGGAAACCCGAATACATTCTTCTTGAACGTTATTAGGGGTCAGTTGTGGTCTCTTATGAGGCTTCAACTAAATCATCCTTTCTAATAGGTTGTGTATTCATTTCATCATATGGATATTTGTAATGAATGGTTCTAATCAATAAGCCTGTTTTTTTAGTTTGATAACCTCTGGCCAAATTTCATATATTTCTGTTTTGGCCTAATGAGATAGAGAGGAGCATATGCCATGAACCTATCTGTATTTCTGGAAGGAGAGCCAATGGGAGAAGCGGTCAATTCTTCGTTGATGAGCATTACGCTTTTTTGTGAGCATCATGGGTATATCACTAGATGGGAAGAAACAGAGAGAAAGCTTCACATAACTTCCGGAAGAAAGCAGGAAACCATCCTCTTCCCCCTGGTTTCAGCAGATTCATCAAATATTCCTTGGGCTGAAGAACTTAAGCATTATCTGAATGCAGAAGGATTTCATATCCTACCGGCTGATATCGATGAAAAAGAAAAGCTTAAGCCCCATATATTTATAGAAGCAGCAGAATCTGAAAACACTGCCCTGCCGCAGCTTATTTTAGAACATTCAACTCATTTAGATGATCGGGTAAAAAATGCTCTTTTATCAGAGCTTAATAAAAGGGCTGTTCCTTTCAAGTTCAGGGAAATGAGAAATATGAAAGCCAATGCCCCTCTTCAGCTGAAAATCGTGTGCATGCTGCCGAAGGATATTGCGGCCAGCAGCAGCCTTGCATCCATCCTGACAAGGGCGGTCGTCTGCTATTCTAGCAACAGTCCTAAAGAGTTGAAACAGACAGGTGCTTTCCTGCCGATTCCTGTCATGAAAACCCTTATCAATGGATTCTTATTACAAAAGGAAGGGAAATCAAAAAAACAGCCACCTGATGAAAAGAAAACACCGCAGGTACCATTGCGTCAGCCTAAAAGGCCTGTGGAAGCCAAAATGCAAGAAGAGCTCAAGGCAGATGCAGATATTAGCATGAACTATACCCTTCTTCTTCCAAGACTTGGTGAAACGGTACAAGAGGTAATGGTAAACGGGACGCTGCTTATGAAGAATAATGGAAACATCATTCTTTATAATCCGGTTATCTGTATTAAAGTCCCCCCTGAAACAGGGGTATCACTGCAAGGCCAGATTATCCCTCCGAAGATGGTCGAAGGATTGGCTGTCAAAGGGGACGGTGGAGACAAGGGCTGGAAATATGTATATGACAATTGGCGGGAAAGAGTCAAATCTAAGGGAGAATACTGGGTGACCCCTATTCAACAGCTGGAAGTGGCACCGGGGGAAACGTGTATATTCAACGCCCTGAATCTCTCCATTAAAGACCCGGAAGAAAACACTTCTGTTCTGATTCAGGCGTTTGTCTATTTTAATGAAGGAAAGCATCAATTTTCTTCAAACAATGCCATTTCGCTATCCTTTTAGAAGCCCTGAAACCGTCCGTTCCATCTAAGAATCAACATTACACCAGCCTTCGGGCACTTTCCGTTTGAATAAAAGCAGATGCCGCCTGCATTTTTGTCACTTCTACATTCCACGTGCATAAAATGCATTACCACAGCCCAGAAAGAAGAGGTGGCGTTAATGCTGCGAACAAGCTGCAGAGAAGATGATTACCACATGCTTCAGCAGAAAATCATCCATCTGAATTCCGAGCTTTCAAGGTATAAGGCAAGAGTCAAAGAGTACCAGGACGATTATCATTACAGCCAGTTAGAAAGGCTGAAAGAAGAAAATATCTCCCTCAAAAAGCAATTAAGTGAACTGGAAAAACACGGGCAGGAAGAAAGAGAAGCATTTGCTATTACACTTGAGAAGATTGAACAAGGCAATAAAGAATCGCTAACCTATCTGGAAGAATTTATTGAAGAGCTGGAGGGGAAAAACAGACGCAGTAACGAGCTGGTGATCGAACTGGAGGAAAAACTCCTAATCGCTATAGAGGGAGAAATCAGGCTTCAGGCTGAAATGGCAAACCTGGAAGAGAAAAACAAGAAGGAACAGGAAGCGCTTATCAGCCTAAGATTGGAATTGCGGAAAATGAAAAAGGATCTTGAAGGCAGCCAAAATGAAGCAGAAATACTGATTGCTGGCAGAAATGCGCTAATTGAAGAAAAAAATCACCTTAAGAAGCAGCAGCTGGACACGGTAAATGAGCTGTTGAGCATGAAATCAAAACTGGGCAGCACCGGAACGAAGCTTGTACCAAACACGATACCTGCATCCTCGATCACCAAGGAAAACACTAACAGAATCACACACTTAACCAGTGTGGTGAGAGAGCTTCAGAAACGCGTCAGCGAAAGCGATTCCGCCATTTCCGCAAGCATGCAGCAGATTTCTATGCTGGAGGATCAGATTGACCTCCTCTCTGCCTTAATTTTGAAACTGGACACACGCAGCGAAGGGATTACGGAGGACATTAAGCACCATTAAAAGAGCATTCATTGAGTTCCAATCGAATAAGCCTCTGGCCGCCCTCCTTATGACTCAAGGGGCTAGGCTTTAATGCTGGCAATGAATGCTTATTTCATGCGAATTTAAAGAAAAAATGACGCATGGCCACCTCTTCTGGCTGTAAATTTTTAACAGCGGACACACCCGGATCCCCCTTCACGCTTCCTGATGTGATTACTTATTTGATGAGATGCCATCTCCAACTGGGATTCTCGTGCATAACTACTGCTACCCAATGTTTCATGGATACAAAACAAGGTCTATAAAATTTGGGGAATTGAGAATTCATATTCTATTGAAAACCGCATTCACATATCTTCATCTGGGAGTACTTCAGGTTTTCATTGAATAAACCTGCGTTTAGCGAAACAACCATACTGACAATTACAATCGAACCATTCTCATACAAAAATTTTCAAGTCGCGGTAAAAGAACGTGTCGCTTATTCTTTTAATTGAGCGGATTGGCCGACAAAGCCTGTTCCACCGCCAGCAAAGGTTACAAGCGGATCTCCACCCATATCAGTCAATACAACAGAGTAACCCTCAATTCCGGCATCGATATCTTCAGCAAAGGTCAGTGTGAACAACGCTGTTCGATCCAGCATGCTCGGATCAGAGAATTCAATCGTACCTGCACCTGTTACTGTCAGTGTATTAATTCCCATAACCATAGTGCAAGTCGGCATGTTGAATTCTTCCGCAGTGAAAATAAAGCTTTGATCCACCGTTCCAGTTCCAGAAGGTACAACAAACTCTTCCACAATCCATTGGAGAGTGCTGCATGTCAGCTCGCAGTTGTAACAAATTTGAGCAGTCAATTCTGTCGTATAAGTTCCTGCTGCCAAATCTTCAGCGAACAGGATCGGGCTAAAAGTGATAGGTACTGGGCCTGTAATAGGAATTGTATCCACAAAAGCCTGGCAATCGCAGGTGTTGCGCGGGAATAAGCCACACTGCTCCGGCCATTCAAACGGCGGGCAAACCCCACCAGGAGGAATGACGATATCATTTGGACGCGGGAAGCAGAATTTAGCCAGAACTTCCAGCTTCACATCTGCTTCAACCTGAATGTCGGAGCAAATATCCAGCATGACCTGAAGGCCAAGATCAGGAATTCCTGTTTCAATAAAGTTTGTTTCACAGTTCAGGGAAATCAGGCGGCAGAATACGTTGTCGCTTGTGAAAGGCTCAGGGGCACAGACAACGAGGCGGCGTGATTCGCTGATAGTCGGACAGAAGCTGCAAATCATCGCTCCTGTGCTGTCAAAAATGGTTACGAGCGGCCTGATTGTGAAAATAACCTTCACAATTGCCAGCTCTGCCATGATGCCGTTTACCGGTAACTTTCGCCTTTCAATCCTGGACGATACCGTACAGCTCGCATTTCCTCTGGTATCCGGAGGATCTAGCGGGAAAAATCCTTCTACTTTAGGCACCTGGCACGTAACATCTAAAGGCGTCCTCCCTTCTGCAACTGCCAATGCAACTGCTGCTGCACATTCGGGCGGCAAGGTAATTTCTGTATCAGTTGTAATCGCATCAAATACCCAGTCATAAACCTTGGAAACGCGAATACATTCTTCTTGAACGTTATTAGGAGTCAGTTGTGATCTCATATGAGGCTTCAACTACATCATCCTTTCTAATAGGTTGTGCATTCTATTCATCATATGGTGATAGGGGATGAATAGTTCTAATCAGCAGCCTGTTTTAATTCACAAATCTTGGTCCCGTTTTCATTATATAGTGCCAATATAGGAACTTTTACTAAAAAACATATCTGGCTTTCTGGAAAACAGATAGGATAGACCAAAACCCATACATTTCCGGTATATTGAAAGTACTATATGAATCCCCGGTTAGTGTGTATACTGAGTTCTTCAGCCTTCAGAGTTCTCTGCCTGAGAATCATAGAGGCCTCTCTGCATTCACATTGAGGTTGAAAACTCGCTGCGCAGGTGTAACTGAAAACATCCGAAGCATATGAATCGAGTAGGAGGCACGTCACCGTGCCGACCTCTCACAGCACCGTACGTACCGTTCGGTATACGTCGCCGTCGCCTCGAAAGTTTTATGAAATGATTACTTGTAACGATTTTAAACCTAGCTGACGCAAATACTTATTGTTCGAGGCGGCATTAATTACGGGATTTCGGGAGTTGCGCCAATAACCCTTTCGGGTGTTGGCGTTTTTCCGTGCATTTTCTCTTGAGATACCTGATTTATTAAGGTTTTTGTACTTGGTCTTTATCTTTTTCCATTGTTTCCACAGGCACGCTCTCAGTCTACGACGGATATGTTTATCGGTCGATATCCTCTGCGTATGATTTTATATCCCCAACTTTAAAATAGTTCCCCCATCCCTGGATGAGTTGATTAATTTTAAGGATTCTGTAAGTCATACTTACTCCCCAGTACGGTTTGTCAGCTTCAGTAGTTTGGTTTCAAGCCTTTGTTTTGATTTCTTTGGCACGTACACCCTGGTTTTCGTCCTATAGAAACCACTCCTAAGAATGTCCGTGCACTCGGCTTTCCCACCGCACTTTTCTCCTCGATGACTTTTAGCTTTAATTTTCTCTCTAGAAACTCTGTAACTCCTTGTTTAACTCTCTCTCCAGCTTTAATGCTCTTAACATAGATAGTGCAGTCTTCTGCGTAGCGTACAAATTTATGTCCTCTTTTCTCCAGGTCCTTATCTAATTCATTAAGGATAATATTGCTGAGAAGAGGGTTTAAGGGACCTCCTTGCGAAGTCCCCTCTCTGTTGGTAATAACCACACCATTCACCATAACCCCGGCTTGAAGAAATCTTCGGATAAGCTTAAGTGTCGGTTTATCAGAGAGGGTCTTGGCTATCAGAGACATGAGCTTTTCATGCTGGACTCGGTCAAAGAATTTCTCTAGATCCATATCTACAACCCAACGCCCATAGCGGACTTGCACCGCCTAGTTGAAGAACATGCCCGGCACACAAAAGAAAAAGATGACACTTGGCCATCTTTTCAGGTGTAATACTATATAACTGCGGCCTCACCCCGAACCCCCATCTAGCTTTCTGATGTGATCACTGATTTTTGGCTTATAGAGTTCCTGAAGTGATGCCAGCTCCAGCTGGGCTCCTTGCTCATACACCTTAGTGCCCATTGATTCATGGATGCGGTACAAGGTCAATGGGATGTCTAAAAATGAAAATTCATATCTCATTGCAATTCTCATCCACATTTCATAATCTTGAGTAAACTTCAGCGTTTCATTGAATAGACCCATGACTTGCAAGACATCCATGCGGGCCATGACAGTCGAACCATTCACTGGGCAGAATTCTTTCAAGTCCTGGTAAAAGCTAAGCTGGTCCTTGTATTTTTTAGTCAGCGAATTCGCCATTGCTATTCCCTGGCTGTCTATCCAATTAAAATTAGTAAAGGAAATTAAACTATTCCTTTTCTTCATAAAGGCAAGCTGCAACATAACTTTCTTCGGTAAAAATTCATCATCAGAGCTGAGCCAGGCAAAATATCTCCCCCTTGCCTGTCTGATTCCCTCATTGAGGGCTGATGCAGTGCCGCCATTACTTTTCTTAATATACCGGATACTGTCCATGAATGGGGCCAGCTGATCAGTAAACAAGGTCGAACCATCATCCACTACAATAATCTCAATATGAGGATATGTTTGTCTTTGTGCACTCGCTACTGCTCTGGCCACATACTTGCAATTGTAGAACGGAATAATAATAGACACCAAGTCATTTGCAGAGTTACCGTATTTCATTATTGCGTCTCCTTCCAAATCCATTTACAGGCCTTCCAGAATACGATCGATCATTTGCACATCAGGCTTATACTGGTCAGTTCCGGCAATACGTGAGCGGTAGTTCATAAGACCCTGCTTATACAATTGATTAGAAATAAGAAACCCATTTTCCCTGCCAGCCATAATGAGATCGAGCCATTCACTGAATGCAGATTGACCAAGGATATGGTTGTTTTGGCTGGCATGCAGGCGAAAGAAACTGAGAGGCTCAGGGATATAGACGGCCCTTCCCTCTGAAAGAAGATTCAGCCAGGCAGCCAAATCATTCAGCAATGAATATTGTTTCCCGGCCAAAACCCCAAATTTTTCCTTCAAATCCTCTTTTTTGAACAAAACTGTCGTAGGCTCGCCGATGATGTTCAAACAGCGTGAAAGAGCCATATCAGCGAAAACTTTCCCATTAATGACCCTTGTCTCCTGAAATAGCCTTTCTGTTGCATATAAAGGGGCAATCCAGTTCCCCTCCTCATCGATTGTCTGCCTATAGGAAGTGACGAGAGTGATGTCCAGAAACTCTTGAAAAAAAAACATCATCTTCTCTATCTTTTTCTCATCAAAAACATCGTCATCCATCAAATAATTTACATATTCCCCGGAAGCCAAGTCAAACAGCTTGTGCCAATTTTTCAAAAATAAATTCTCTTCATTTTTATAATAGCGGATGGGGTCCCCGCTGCTGAAACAGGATTCAATCATTTCTTCAACCCGGCTGTCTGAGCTGTCATCGCAAATAATGACCTCAATACAGGGATATGTCTGCTTTAAGGCACTCTCAATGGCTGTCTTTAGTGTATCTGGCCGATTATATGCCGGAATGAGAATACTCACAAGAGGCAAAAGCATATTTAAACTCCTTCCATTAAACGTATGGACATTTCCGCCTTATTAATCTATTCCGGGTATCCTTCCTTTGTTCTGCAATGATGCAGGGTTCCGCTTAATTTCCGCACAGCCCGGATTTGGCAACAAGAGCAGGGATGCGAATATGAATATTAGAGGAGTCTGCCACTTTATAAAAGTTAGGAGAAAATCATGCAGGATAAAATAATACCTTTGCTAAAAGCTTATTTTTTTGTTTCAGAAAGTGTTTCCTTGAATGATATGAGTGCCCTTAAAACGAGATTGGTTGAGGATCATATCGTTACGATTATGTGCAGGGGAGAAGAAGTACCCGAGGATCTCAACACTAAAATTCCAAGAGTCTATATTTCCATCGGCAGTGACTGGAGAGAATTCCCAGGACTTATTTCCATGCCGGCCCATGAAAAGAAACGCTGGCTCCATTATGAAACGCCGAATAGAATTGAACCTGGACAGCTTTTTTATTGCTGGTTATCAGCAACTGATCCGCTTCCTGAAAATAAAGTCGTACCGCCAGCGAAATTCACCTCTATTAAACCCCTTGTATCCGTGTTTACTGCTGCCTACAAATCTAAGGAAAAGATACACCGCCCATTCAAATCTCTGTTAGATCAGACTTACGATAATTGGGAATGGGTTATTGTCGATGATTCTGACGATAATGACGAAACCTACCGGGAATACTTGACCAAGCTGGATGACCCCAGAGTCCGCAGATACAGGCAGGATAGCTATAAAGGGTACATCGGAGCAACAAAAAGATATGCAGCAGGTCTTTGTACAGGGGAAATTCTGGTTGAAGTCGACCATGACGATGAATTGACTCCGGATTGCCTGGAGAAAATTGTACGCGCCTTTCAGGATAACCCTGAATGCGGTTTTGTTTACGGCGACTGTACAGAGGTATTCGCCGAAAACCTTCATGCCCACTGGTACGGCTGGGACTGCGGATTCGGCTACAGCGTCTATTATCGGAGCTGGCTGCACTCCATGGACCGATGGCAAAACATCCTGAGGCATACAGCTATAAACGGAAGTACCATCCGACATCTTGTCGGACTGCCGAACCATCCTCGCGCATGGACCAGAGAATGCTATCATCTTGTCGGGGGACATAGAGAAGAGCTGCTCGTCAGTGACGACTATGATTTGCTTATAAGGACTTTCCTTTCTACAACATATGCAGCTGTGCCTGATCTTCTTTATATTCAATATCGAAATAAGGGAGGAAACAATTCCACGTTTATACGCAACAAACAAATCCAGATTCTGGTTAGAGAGTTGAAAGATTATTATCATCATAGAATCTCTCAAAAGATAAAAAGGCTTGGCATGCCTGAACTGGTTCCCTACAATCGCGTTTGGGAAACAAATCCGGATGATCCTTCAAGAAAAACAGCACATATTATAAATGTAAACATTAACAAAAAAGCTTTTATCTTTCCAATACCCTATTCATCTAACAAGGAGCCTTATCAGCTGTATGAAACTCTTGATAAAGGCATTAAAACGGGATTTGATAATATGGAGATAATTATAGTTGGTGATGTTCCCGATAATATCGAACCGCTTGCCGCCAAAGCCCCCCCCGGGAGTATTCGCTGGTGGCCAATGAAACCTGAGGATCCGTTAGAATTTTATATAGAATATGCGAAATTATGTTCTTCTTGCCAGGAAAAAATAATTATTATGCCCTAATAGAGAAATAGGCTGCCTCTAGAGCAGCCTATCCTTAAGAAATTCATAAAGATGATTAAGCAATAGCTAAATGCAAACCTAATATTTATTAAGAATCGCACCTGCTAGTAACGAACCTGATGAAAGGAAAATTTAATTGTACAGTTTTAGCTTTATAATGACCAGTAATCTGCAATAAATGAAATCTATTTATTTTGGTCTACTTCTTAAATTTACTAAAAGTATGCCTGAGTAAATAAAAAGGACAACACTTAGCCTAAAGAGATTCAATATATACATATAATAATATTAAAAATATGACAGGGAAGCTGGGGAAAATTCATTTGGATTTGGATTGATCCAAAAAAGCTGATTCATTAGTAGTTTCCACCTACCTAGTGAACCAGCCTGAAGTCACTAATAAAGTTTATACTTATCCGTATCCTTTAGACAAACTTTATTAAGTTTAAATTCCGTTGAACTACTATCGCAGTTAAATAGTTTGTTTGGGCCGTAACTATTACCCTCAATTGATAGACAGAGGCAGGATTTGTAGCCGGAGCGGTATCAACAAATGTGTCGGCAATATCAAAGGTTTGGCCACCTGAAGATGCCAAGTTCCTAGTTAGTGTTCTTGTCGTTAAGAGGGTGCCGCCCCTGTACAGTCTAAACTGTACTGCTATGGCGTTATTGGCATTAGCAGTAGTATCTAATTGAACAGCAGAATCGATTTTAATATTTTGACCTGCAGTCACATTTGTCGTAACAGATGCTACAACTACCTCACTTCCAGCCGGCAACACACTGATAGAGCCTGGAACATTAACAAATGCCAATGTTGGCTGGGATCCAGACGGACCTTGGGCACCTGTTAGTCCTTGCGGGCCCTGAGGACCTTGCGAACCTGTTAAGCCGGTCAATCCTTGCGGCCCTTGGGTTCCTGTTGCTCCTTGAGGGCCTGCCGCTCCTTGTGCTCCTGTTGTACCCTGTACCCCTGTTGCTCCTTGGGCACCCGTTAGCCCTTGTGGCCCTTGAGGACCTTGGGTTCCAGTTGCACCCGTGGATCCCTGTGGACCTTGGGTTCCAGTTGCACCCGTGGATCCCTGTGGACCTTGGGTTCCTTGCGGGCCGGTGGCTCCTTGGGCTCCTGTTGCTCCTTGTGGGCCGGCTGCTCCTTGCGCTCCTGTTGTTCCCTGTGCCCCTGTTGCTCCTTGGGCACCCGTTAGTCCTTGCGGCCCTTGAGGACCTTGGGTTCCAGTTGCACCCGTGGATCCCTGTGGACCTTGGGTTCCTTGCGGGCCGGTTGATCCTTGTGATCCTGTTGCTCCCTGTGCCCCTGTTGCTCCCTGTGCCCCTGTTGCTCCTTGGGCACCCGTTAGCCCTTGTGGCCCTTGAGGACCTTGGGTTCCAGTTGCACCCGTGGATCCCTGTGGACCTTGGGTTCCTTGCGGGCCGGTGGCTCCTTGGGCTCCTGTTGCTCCCTGTGATCCTGTTGCTCCCTGTGCCCCTGTTGCTCCTTGGGCACCCGTTAGCCCTTGTGGCCCTTGAGGACCTTGGGTTCCAGTTGCACCCGTGGATCCCTGTGGACCTTGGGTTCCTTGCGGGCCGGTGGCTCCTTGGGCTCCTGTTGCTCCCTGTGATCCTGTTGCTCCCTGTGCCCCTGTTGCTCCTTGGGCACCCGTTAGCCCTTGTGGCCCTTGAGGACCTTGGGTTCCAGTTGCACCCGTGGATCCCTGTGGACCTTGGGTTCCTTGCGGGCCGGTGGCTCCTTGGGCTCCTGTTGCTCCCTGTGATCCTGTTGCTCCCTGTGCCCCTGTTGCTCCTTGGGCACCCGTTAGCCCTTGTGGCCCTTGAGGACCTTGGGTTCCAGTTGCACCCGTGGATCCCTGTGGACCTTGGGTTCCTTGCGGGCCGGTGGCTCCTTGGGCTCCTGTTGCTCCCTGTGATCCTGTTGCTCCCTGTGCCCCTGTTGCTCCTTGGGCACCCGTTAGCCCTTGTGGCCCTTGAGGACCTTGGGTTCCAGTTGCACCCGTGGATCCCTGTGGACCTTGGGTTCCTTGCGGGCCGGTGGCTCCTTGGGCTCCTGTTGCTCCTTGTGGGCCGGCTGCTCCTTGCGCTCCTGTTGCTCCTTGGGCACCCGTTAGCCCTTGTGGCCCTTGAGGACCTTGGGTTCCAGTTGCACCCGTGGATCCCTGTGGACCTTGGGTTCCTTGCGGGCCGGTTGATCCTTGGGCTCCTGTTGCTCCTTGAGGGCCGGCTGCTCCTTGCCCTCCTGTTGCGCCTTGTGGACCTTGGGATCCTTGTGCCCCTGTTGCTCCTTGTGGGCCTTGGGTTCCTTGAGCTCCTGTCGCTCCCGTAGAACCTTGCGGCCCTTGAGGGCCTGTGGCTCCTTGGGCTCCTGTTGCTCCCTGAGGTCCTTGTTCCCCTTGAGAACCTGTGGCTCCTTGCGCTCCAGTCGCTCCTTGTGGACCTTGAGCTCCTAGTGAACCAGTTTCGCCTTGTGGACCTTGGGATCCTTGAGCCCCTGTCACTCCCGTGGAACCTTGAGGACCTTGGTTTCCTTGCGGGCCTGTGGCTCCTTGCGCTCCTGTAGCACCTTGTGGACCTTGAGCTCCTTGTGAACCAGTTGCTCCTTGTGGGCCTTGGGTTCCTTGAGTTCCCGCGAAACCTTGCGGCCCTTGGGTTCCTTGCGGGCCTGCATCCCCTTGTGCACCCGTTGCTCCTTGAGGACCTTGGTCTCCTTGTGCCCCAGTTGCGCCTTGTGGACCTTCTGCTCCTTGTGAACCAGTTGCACCTTGCGGCCCTTGAGCTCCTTGTGCACCTGTCACTCCAGTTTGCCCTTGCGGCCCTTGAGCACCCTGCGTTCCTGTAGCGCCTTGTGGGCCGGCCGCTCCTTGCGCTCCCGTGGAACCTTGCGGCCCTTGAGCTCCTTGAGCACCTGTCACTCCAGTTTGCCCTTGCGGCCCTTGAGCACCCTGAGTTCCTGTAGCGCCTTGTGGGCCGGCCGCTCCTTGCGCTCCCGTGGAACCTTGCGGCCCTTGAGCTCCTTGAGCACCTGTCACTCCGGTTTGTCCTTGCGGCCCTTGAGCACCCTGAGCCCCTGCAGCTCCTTGAGGCCCTTGGCTGCCCTGTGCACCTGTCGCTCCTTGAGGGCCTTGAGATCCTGTTGCACCTTGTGGACCCTGAGCCCCTTGTACGCCTTGATTGGATCCCAATAATTCATCAGACACAAGCCTGTGTGCCGGCACTAGCTGACCAGCAGCATCCCTACCCCAGACGGAGATTTGTGTACTTGCTTCAGCAGCTCCGCTAGTATTAAACACAAATTCAAATGCATCTAAATCTGCAAAATATTCCCTTGTCAATACCTGATTCGGACTAAGATTTACCTGTTCAAGCACATATACAGCTCTAGTGCCATTCAAGCTGTAGCCTTGTATTAAGACTGTAGAAGAATTGGCATTATCCCTATTATCTAGCTTGACCAAGACAGTCCTAGTCGGTCTTACCCCTCCTGCAAGGGGATTAGATATAGGGCCAGTGGAAAGTACCGCCAATTTATTCCCTCCTTTTTATTATTAAAAATATAAATGATCAAAAGCTTCTTGGTTTTTATTCCAAACAAAAGCACCATATATTTCAGTGTAAAAGTTTCTAAAGCTGCCCCAGCATCTCATCTGAAACAAGACGCTCTGTGAACGTGATTGCACCAGCTGCGGATTTCCCCCAAAGAGAAATTTGAGTGCTCGCTTCAGCAGGTTCACTGGTAGTGAATACATATTCAAATGCATCAACATTGCCAAAGTAATTCCTGGTCTCCACCTGGTCCGGGCCAAGATAAACCAATTCCTCTACATATAGAGTTCTTGTCCCATTTAAAATGTAGCCTTGGATAAGGACCGAAGAAGCACTCACAGAGCTTCTGTTATCCGCAATAACTGTAATCTGTGAAACCTGCCTAATTCCTCCAATAGCCGGATTTGCAATGGGTCCCGTTGAAATGACTGCCATTCCTAAACCTCCTTCTATTTTAATCTTCAGCCGTCAGCTGCTAGGTCTTTTGGATATTTAATCTTGCGTTAACTTATTGGGGGTTAGAAACTGTGCTGAGTTTGCTGTAAGGACAAAAAACTAGTTCTTGAGGAAAAAATGGCACTCACATTTCTTCCACACCTCATATTATTCGGCCTTTGCTTTTTGTGAAGCTCTATTAGCCTATTTTTCAGAAATTAAAGCTATTTTCGCCGTATTAATAGACCTCTGTCCAAACAACTCTTGGTTACCTGAAATGGACAGCAAGATACGATACAGTGCAAAAGGAGGGGCGGAGTGGAGATATATACTAATCCTATACGTTCCTGAATATCAATTTTCACTCCCCACAAAAAAACGGAATTTCCACAGACTAAAGGCATGTAGTCTCGCTTTCTATCACGCTTGTTTATTCTTACTCTATTACCTATAGAATGACTATTTTCCCATTATCCAACCTGATTTCCTAAGCTGGCCTTTCACTCGCTGTCCCAAAAGAGCGGATGTCATGAACTCTGGCAGGAAAATCAACATAGTATAATTTGGCGGCAAAAAAGAGTGGTCCATCCTCTGTTCCCAGCTTTCATGTTTACTCCATATGTTCCCAGTATCCGTTTATTTTCTTGACCATTTAATAAAACAGCATTGTTTCCATGGCATGCTTCTTACAGGGAGCTGATCAATTAGGAGGGCATTCATCTATAGGGCTGGGAGTTTTTGCAACAGCTAAAAACAGGGGAGAAATTTATCTTGCTAAACAGCGGATAGCCCTCTTTCACATATCACGCAAACGGAGATGGTAAAGACTAATATGAAAAACATTCCGTTTTTACAGCCAAACCTTGTTAAACAGGAAAGCTTCTCTCATTATTTCAGTCAAATAGAAATGACCAGAAAGTACAGCAACTATGGACCATTAAACTCCAGGTTCGAGGACACGGTGCTGGCAGAATATTTTGAAGGAAAAGGCGGAGCGCTAACAGTGAACAATGCCACGATCGGACTGATGCTGGCAATCAGGGGGAGCATGCTTAAAGCAGGCCGGTATGCGATCATGCCGAGTTTCACCTTTTCTGCAACCCCTCTGGCCGCGATGTGGTGCGGGCTTGAGCCTTATTTCGTTGATGTGGACGAAGACAGCTGGTGTATGGATGAGACATTGCTGGCTGATGCGCTGGACATTCTTGGGGAAGAAACAGCCGTCGTGGTCCCTTATGCCACATTCGGCACTAATCTGGATTTAAATTATTACAGAAAGCTCCATGAATCCGGCGTTCCTGTCGTGGTGGATGCCGCCCCTTGTTTTGGTTCAGCCGGCAGGGAAGGAGCTTTCTCAAAAGGGTTTCCCGGTATAAGCGTGTATAGCTTTCATGCGACCAAGTCATTTGGCATTGGAGAAGGCGGCCTGCTGTACAGCGGGGACAGCAGCATGATCAAGGAGCTTAAACAGGCAGGTAATTTCGGCTTCTCATCAAACCGGGAAACCGTTCAAATGGGATTGAACAGCAAACTGTCAGAATACGGGGCAGCGATCGCATTGGCAACATTGGACGCCTATCCGGAAAAAGTGCAGGAGAGGCAGCAAATTTATGAATGGTATAAAGAAGCATTCCAAACCTGCCCCTCCCTAAATAGGAGCTGGAAGCTGCAAAAAACAGAAGGCACTATATCCCATCAATTCATGCCGGCCCTTTGCCCGGAAAATGAAAACAATGGAGAGTATGTCAAGCTTTTGGCAAAAAACGGGATAGAAGCACGTTGCTATTTTTCCCCTGCTTGTCACCAGCAGAAGCTTTTCTCCCCCTGCAGACATTCAGATATGCCGGTAACCGACAGCCTGTCCGAAAGGATCTTGAGCCTCCCACTCTGGGAGGGGATGAAAAAAGCGAATGTCATCCAAATCGTTACCACTCTTGCAAAAGGCATCAGCCCATGAAAAAGCTGATTTTATGGGGATGCGGCGGGCATGCCAGAGAAGTGCTCCACCTCTGCGGGCAACTCGGCATAGATGTAGCAGGATTCCTGGATGAAAGGCCAGAAATGAAAGGCCGGTTTGTAGATGATATTGAGGTTCTGGGAAACTTGCAGGATATACACCATTTAAAAGAAAAAGTGGAGATTGTATGCGCCAGTGTGGGTGATCCCGCTCTAAAAAAGAAATTCTCAGAAGTGACGAAAAATGCCGGCTTTGTGTTAGCCCATTCCTTGATACATCCTGGTGTCTATGTATCTAGTAGAAATTCGATTGGCATTGGTTCTGTCATATGTGAAGGAAGCATTATGACTACTAATGTCCATATAGGTGATTTTGTCATCATTAACCGTGGAACGAATATCAGTCATGATAATAGGATAGAAGAATTTGCGACCATAGGGCCCGGAGTAAACATCGCCGGGAATGTGACAATCCAAAAAGGCGCCTATGTAGGCATCGGCTCCTCTATCAGAGAAAAAGTGACCATCGGATCCTGGTCTGTTATCGGTGGCGGAGCCTTCGTAAAAAGCGATGTTGCGGAAAAGACTTTATTTGCAGGAGTCCCCGCAGTCTTTAAAAAAAGAATAGAGTGATTATTTTGAGGATGCCTGCACCCTACTTAAGGATGTGAACAGCTTGAAAGGCATAATACTGGCTGGCGGCCATGGCACCCGCCTGTACCCACTTACCAAAGCAGTTTCAAAACAGCTGCTTCCGGTATATGATAAACCATTAATCTATTACCCGCTCTCTGTATTGATGCTGGCGGGAATAAAAGAGATATTAATCATTTCGACCAAGGAGGATATCCCCCGGTTCAAGAGCCTTCTTGGAGATGGGTCCCAGCTCGGCATCAGCCTGAGCTATATCATTCAAGCGGAACCGGAAGGCATTGCCCAGGCCTTTGTCCTAGGCGAGGATTTCATTGGGAAGGACTCTGTTTCCTTAATCCTTGGAGATAATATTTTTTACGGCCACAATTTCACTAAAATTCTTGAACATGCTGTGAGTAGCAATAAAGGCGCCACCATTTTTGGCTATCAGGTAAAGGATCCCGAGAGATTCGGCGTTGTTGAATTCGATGAAGAGCAGAATGTCATTTCGCTCGAGGAAAAGCCGTTGAAGCCAAAATCGCAATTTGCGGTGACCGGCCTATATTTTTACGACAACCAGGTGGTCGACTTCGCAAAGAGAATTAAAAAGTCGGCCAGAGGAGAATATGAAATCACCTCTGTTAATGAGCTTTACCTACAGCAGGGTACACTGAGGGCCGAGCTGCTTGGACGCGGATTCAGCTGGCTGGACACCGGCACACATAAATCGCTTATGGAGGCCTCGTCCTTCATTGAAACCATTCAGAGCAGGCAGAATATCCGTATTTCCTGCATTGAAGAAATAGCCTACCGGAAAGGCTTTATTACAGCAGGACAGCTTCTGGAGCTGGCAAAGCCGTTAAATAAGAATGACTACGGGCAATATCTAGAAAGGCTTGCCAATAATTGAGTGGATTCAGAAAGGAGATACACATGGAACTTCTAGTAACAGGAGCTGCAGGATTCATCGGATTAAATTTTATCCACCTCGCTCTGAAAGATCCTTACGTAAAGGTGACAGTCGTTGATGCTCTCACCTATGCAAGCCATCCGGCTGAAATGAAAAAACTATCATTCCACCCCCGCTTTCGCTTCATAAAAGGCAACATTTCCGATGGGCAGGAGCTGGAGGCTGCCTTTGACCGTAACTATGAAGCTATCATTCACTTTGCAGCCGAATCCCATGTCGATAACAGCATCCATAGTGCTGACAAGTTCATTGAGACAAACATCAGCGGCACTTACCAGCTGCTGCTGCGGATGCTTAAGGGAAGCGCAGGAAAATTGGTCCATATATCGACTGACGAGGTGTACGGGACCCTTGATGCCGGCCAGCCGGCATTCACAGAGCTTTCCCCCCTTTCACCAAACAATCCTTACTCAGCTACAAAGGCAAGCTCAGATCTTCTGGTGCGATCCTTCCGTGAAACGTTTCAACTGCCTCTCATCATAACCAGATGCAGCAATAATTACGGACCATACCAGCATAGCGAGAAATTCATTCCCACCGTTATACAAAAAGCGCAAAATGATGAAAAAATACCTGTTTATGGAGACGGTCTGCAGATCCGGGACTGGCTGTATGTTGAAGATCATTGCAGGGCCATTTGGATGATTATGGAAAAAGGAAGGCTTGGGGATGTCTATAATATCGGCGGGGGCAATGAGAAGACAAACATAGAGGTTGTAAGGCAAATTCTAAAGCTGCTTGGAAAGCCTGAGACCCTGATTGAATATGTAGAGGACCGAAAAGGACATGACCGCAGGTATGCGATCGACTCCACCAAGCTTCAGACCGAGCTGGGCTGGAAGCAGGAAGCAGCTTTTGAGAAGGCCCTTGAGAAAACCGTTCATTGGTATAAGAGCAGGCTAAAAGGACCTGGAGAATGAAGATCGTGGTCACAGGAGCCGGCGGACAATTAGGCAGAGAGCTTGCGTCTACTCTTTCCAGGTACGGCTGTACAGTGTTTCCCTTTACAAGAGAGGAATGGGATATTACGAATAAGGATCTGGCAGCCAAAAGAATACAGCAATTGCAGCCGGATGTACTAATAAATACCGCAGCCTTTACGGCAGTGGATCACTGTGAGACTGAACGGGACAGAGCTTTTCTCACCAATGGGATCGCTCCGTTTTATCTGGCCCATGAGGCCAGAAAGGCGCGGTCCAGATTTATCCATATCAGCACTGATTACGTCTTTTCAGGGAATAAATCCTCTCCGTGGGAGGAGCAGGATTCCCCTTCCCCTTTGAATGTATATGGAGAAAGCAAGTGGGCCGGGGAAACCCTGGCGCTCGCAGCACACTCTGACTCCTTGGTGATCAGGACTTCTTGGCTGTATGGCCATGGCGGCAAGAACTTTGTCAATACAATTGGGCGACTCTCGCAGACTAAAAGCAAGCTCGAGGTCGTTAAAGACCAAATCGGTTCACCAACTTACACAAAAGATCTGGCGGAGGCTGTATATCATCTTCTCCAGAAACCGCCCGGCATTTATCATGTTTCCAATACAGGAAGCTGCAGCTGGTATGAATTCGCAAAGGAGATCGCTGTCTTTTTAGAAAGCAGCGCAGAAATCGTCCCGATATCCACAAATGATTACGGTCTTCCTGCTAACAGGCCGGCCTATTCTGTCTTGGGCAATAAGAAATTAAATGACTGTGGCGTTTATATGAGGGATTGGAAAGAAGCGTTAAATGACTATTTGGAACAGGAGGCTGAAGGTAATGCAAATTGAGGGTGTCGTAACGAAGAAGCTTGTCAAGCACTGTGATGACAGAGGTTTTTTTTCGGAAGTGGTACGCGATGATGAAAACCTTTTGTCCAATTTCGGACAGCTTTCCTGGTCCACCTCCTATCCTGGTGTAATCAAAGCCTTCCATTATCATGAAGAACAGGATGACCTCTGGTTTTTTCCGTCCGGCAATGCCCAGGTTGTCCTGCACGATCTAAGGGAGCATTCAAACTCCTACAGCGAAACCAATGTTTATTATATGGGAGAGAATAATCCTATGATCATTCTAATTCCCAAAGGAGTTGCCCACGGCTACAGAGTGCTCGGCAATATCCCGGCTACGGTAGTCTACTGCACGACAAAATCCTATAACCCGGCAGCACCTGATGAAAAAAGGATTCCCTGGAACGATACCTCTATCGGTTTTAACTGGGAGACAGAGAACAGATAAATAAAAGACTGGCCTTTGAGTAAGCTTAAGGCCAGCCTTTTTCATTTTTATGAACGCTTCATGGCAATTGCCTTCTTGAATAATGAAAGAATATTTCCAACCAATACGTCATAACTCCATTTCGTTTTTGCCCACTCCAGAGAGCTTTGTCCCATCTCAATCCTTTTTTGATCATTACCAAGAAGGATTCGGATCTGAAGAAGCAGTGCTTCAATGTTATTGGCAGGGAAAATCAGCCCATTCACGTCGTGCTGAACCATCTCCGGCAGGCCAGCTGCATCACTGACAATGACAGGCAGCCCGGCCAGCTGTGCTTCCATCACGGAATGCGGCTGGGTGTCCTGTAATCCTGGAAGGACAAAGATATCTGCACTGTTCAGGTAAGTAATGACATTCCCCACCGTACCAAAGAATTTGACCGAATGAGCAATTCCGAGTCTGCTGCATTCCTGTTCTAATTCAGCCTTTATACCGCCATCCCCCAATATCCAGCACTCCCAGTCCTGTCTTTCCTGATAAAGCCTTCCAAGCGCAAGAATGAGAGAATGCACCCCTTTTAAAGGAACGAGCCTGCCCGTAAACAAAATGATTTTCTTTCCATTGGTGCCCAGCTTTCCATTGCTCTGCAGCGAGTTGATGAAATTTTGCGTGTCCATTCCATATGGAAATAACATCACTTTCTCAGGAGGAACCTGTGCAGCGTTAATCATAAGTCCACTCATCCACTGAGATTGCGAGTGGATCAGGTCACTTGAATTGTATCCAAGCCTTTCCAGGTTATGAAAAAAGTTGTACTCCTCAGTCTGAAGGATTTCCTGATCGGAACCACCGGGCCGCAGGCTTTTTAAATAGTGAAAAATCTCGCCCGATAAGTAACCATGGGCACTCATAACAAGCGGTACACCCCGTGGCTTGATCCTGCCAATAACACCGGCTGACATGGCATCCTGTGCATAAATCACGTCATAGTCCGTCAACCCGTAACGAAGGGCGGCCAACTCTAAAAAGCTCCGGGATACCTCCGTCTGGAAAATAAAGCCATAAGGACTATGTCCGGGATAAGCTTTTTGCACTTTACTGGTAATAGCAGCTGAAACATTTTTATGTGTCAGTTCTTCAGGACGGCCAAGTATCCGGTAGTTTAATGTTTCCTGATTGAGGCTCAGAATGGTGACGCTATGCCCCTTGGCCTCAAGGCGCCCTTTAAGCATTGAAACAAAGGTCCATATCCCTCCCGGAAAGGGAAGAGGGTAATAGGATGTCATCAGAATCTTCATAAAAAATCCCTTCCGGCAGTATTCACTCTCATCATTTGCTCATCCTTTCTCTTTGCACCTGACCAATCACTAAACCAAAAGGCGCATACCTTTTGATGAACTGGAGTATACATAGAAAACTCAGATAATTTAATTAGGAGGCAGGTACAGTGGCACAGCCTAAGGTAACAATTGTCATCCCTTTTTATAATTGCGGATATATTGCCCAGTCTATTACAAGTGCTGTCAACCAAACCTACGAAAATAAGGAAATCCTCGTGGTCAATGACGGATCAGACAGGCATACTGAGAAAATAGCTCCTTTCCTGGACCGGATAGTCTATCTGGAAAAAGAAAACGGCGGAACAGCCAGTGCCCTGAACATGGCTATCCATCATGCGACAGGTGAATATTTTTCCTGGCTGAGCTCCGACGATCTATTTCATCCCAGAAAGACCGAACTCCAAATGGCTTTTATGCAAAAAATCAAGGCAAGCGTCTCCCATACCAACTTTCATGTCATCAATGAGGAGTCAGTCATCACTCAGCATAATAGCGGAAAATGCATAAGCGACAGACATCAGTTTTATTCCTATTTGAGAACCTCCAATCATATTAATGGCTGCACGGTCATCATGAAGTCCGGGCTTTTTCAAAAAACGGGATTATTCAATGAAGACCTTTTGTATACCCAAGATTATGATATGTGGCTCCGCGTCCTTCAGCATGAATACATCCATTGCTTGAATGTACCGCTGGTCCTTAACAGGTATCATGAAAACATGGGGTCAGCAAAGCATCTTCATGAACTGTTGGAAGAGTTTGCACAAGTGAGAAAAAAATATGACCCTTTCCTTTTTAGCAGACTGAATAAAAACACCTAGCTGACAGACGATTTTAACTGCTTTGTATGATATCCCGCTGGTAGTTTAATAGATCCTCAAAGGTTTGCTCCCTGCTGATTAGAGGCACCCAGCCCAGCTTATACAGTTTTCGCGAATCCAAAAGGTATTTTTCGGAATCAGGTTCAGATGATTTTGCTGAAACCGCAAAGTCAATATTAGCGGCGGCTTTTAGATAGCCAATGACATCCCCCAATGTCAGCGAGTCCCCGGACGATACATCATAGATTCCTCCCCGCTCCCCTCTTTCGAAAAGGATGCCATAAGCACGTACGGCATCCCTCACATCCAGAAAGTCACGGCTTGAAAGAAGGCTGTTGACAGAAAGCACTTTTTCCGTTGAGCCTGCCTCCATCCCCGCAATACTCCTTGCAAACAATGAACATACCCCGTTAGAATTACCCGGTCCAATCAGATTGGAAGGCTTTGCGATCATCACATCCATTTGGAAGAGGGATTCCCATGCACGCGCAATAACTGTCTGAATCGACTTGGTCAGGCTGTATGGATGGAGCTGATCAGCGGGATCCGCTGATGTGCTCTCCAATGCTGATCCTGTAACAAGAACTCTAGCCTTCGGCTTTGCCTTCCGCAGTGCCTCCAGTAAATAAAGCGTCGAAACGACATTCACTTCAAAAGACGCAGCCGGATCCACCCATGACTGGCCGACATGGTTTTGAGCGGCCAGGTGGAGGACATAGTCGGGATCGGCCTGTGAAACCAGCCTATCCAATGCGCTTTTATCGAGAAGATTGCAGACTACTGTAAGGTCAGCTTCTTTGTCTGGCAGATCGCTCCTGTTCAACGCTGCCGCCACAAAGTAGCCCCTCTTCCTGAAATAGATACAGGCGTGTCTCCCTGTGAAACCTGAAGCTCCAGTTATGAGAATCCTTTTACTGCCGGTCAATGTCTTTCCATCCAATCTCTCAGCTCCAAAAGCATCTCTTCATAGCTGGGCACATGATAATCAAAATCAGTCCTTGTGTTAACGATGGTCCTGTCCAGGACAAATTCGCTGTCTGGAATAATTTCAACATCAGGCTTCTTAAATATCTTTTGAATCAAAATCAGAAGGTCGTGCTTTGAAATTTTCTGTTTTCCACCCAGGTGGCAGAGACCAGCCTTTCCATTTGTAATCGACCACTGGACAGCCTTGGCCAACTCAAGGGTTGTGACACCATTCCAAAATGCATTTGTAAATCCTTTAATCCTGCCCTGTTGTTTCATGAACCATAGAAACAGTCCGATCCCATCTTCCTTCAATTCCGGGCCAATGATGGAAGTCCTGATTGTCAGGTGCCTGTTGTCCACGATCTCCCCAAGCTGCTTGGATTGAGCATACACCGACTTGCCGTTCGGGAAATCATTTTCCTTGTAGCTTCCTTGTTCTCCCGAAAACACACAGTCTGTGCTGATGTGTACAAGCCTCCCCCCATACCTTTCAGCAAGCCTGGCAAGTTGGTGAGGCAAAAGACTGTTCAGCAGAAAAGCCAGTTTCTGATTTCCCGCAGCCTGGCTATTCAATATGCCAATGCAGTTAATGACAAAATCCGGCTTGATCTGGTCCATGACTTTTTCCAGCATAATCGAATCGGCAGCATCCAGATAAATGCCTTCCTTATCAGATGGGTCCCTTGTCGTAAAATAAACCTGGTATTCAGGAAATTCCCCCAGGTAGGCAGCCATCATATGGCCAGCCATACCTCTTCCGCCAAGGATGAGTATTTTCACTGAATAAACCCGCCCTTCTTCAGCATCGCTTTAATTTCACAGCGGCTCATTAGCCCTTTGCTTGAATTATAGTTCTCCATTTCAGCAGGGGTATAGGCAGAATAAATCTCTTTCAGACCCGGAATAAAGATTGGCGGAAGGATAACAAAGTATTCTTCATCATAGATGACGGTTGTGCCTGCTTCATATTCGGAAAGAAGCAGCTCATGAATTTTTTCTCCCGGCCTTGTACCAAGCACCTCAATTTCTATATCTTCCTTTCCGGCATCCTCGGCAAGGACATAAGCCAGATCGAGGATTTTGCAAGCAGGCATCTTCATAACAAAGATTTCTCCTCCTGCACTTTCTGCTGTCGCTTTAAATACGAGTTTGATGGCATCCTCAAGCGTAAGAAAAAATCGCGTCATCTCCTTATCTGTTATCCCAATCTTCCCTTTTGCGGTGATTTGCTTTTTGAAGACATGGATGACGCTGCCGTTGGTTCCCAGTACATTTCCGCCGCGGATACAGACAAATTTCGTACCGGAATTTAACGTATTTGCATGGATGATCAGCCGTTCTCCCATAGCTTTTGAAAGACCATAAAAATTCGACGGATTGGAAGCCTTGTCGGTTGAGATATAGATGACGCTTTCCACATTATTGGCTATTGCCGCGTCAATAACATTTTGGGTACCATGTACATTGGTTTTCAGCGCTTCAAGCGGCTGAACCTCACAAACAGGCACATGCTTTAGGGCCGCCAGATGAAAAACATAATCCACCCCGAAGCACGCCTCTGTCAGTTCATTTTTTTCTTTAATGTCACCAATCACAAAATGCAGAAGAGGATTACTATCAAAATCCTGCTTCATTGTAAATTGGTTTGATTCATTTCTCGAAAAAATCCTGATTTCTCTTGGATTACCTTCCAAGAGCTGCTTTACAAGCTCATATCCCCATGAGCCTGTGCCTCCCGTTACCAGAATCGTTTTATCCTTGAACATTTTCCATTCCTCCTAATAGAACTTTTATGACTTTGTCGGCTACACCAGACTGTGCATATCCCACAGGAAAGCACCATTTTCTGTCTGAAGCCGCCATGACCTCCACGCATCTCAGGATGCTTTCTGCTTGCAGGCCCGAAACCATATTGCTTCCACATTCAATCGTTTCTGGCCGTTCAGTTGTTTTTCTGATGGTTACTGCTGGCACATGAAACAGACAGCATTCTTCCTGGACGGTACCGCTGTCAGTAAGTGCGCCAAAAGCATTCTTTTCTAATTTCACAAAATCGAAGAAGCCGAATGGCTCATGAAATTCCACAAGTGGATGCATCTTGAGGGAAGAGATATGAGACAGTTTCGACCTCGTTCTCGGGTGGATGCTGCAGATGATCCGGAGTTTGAATGTCTCAGCCACCAGGTTTAGGCCCGTCATGATTTCCGTAAGCCTGTCTGCCCGGTCGACATTTTCTGCCCGGTGCAAGGTAGCCAGAAAATAGCCATCTGGTTCAAGCTTTAGTTCCTCCAGTATTTGGCTGTGTTCAATTTGACTTTTATACTGTTCGAGCACCTCGTAGATTGGATTTCCTGAAACGATGATCCTATTGGAAGGGATTCCTTCCCTCAACAAGTTTTCTCTGCTTTGAGGAGTATAGGGGAGATTGTAGGTTGAGATTGCATCAATCACTTTGCGGTTTTTTTCCTCAGGGACTTCGAGATCAAAACAGCGGTTGCCGGCTTCCATATGAATGACAGGGATTCCCATCCTTTCCGCTATTATGGCGCCAAGGCCGCTGTTCGTATCTCCCAGCACAAGAACACGATCAGGACTCTCATCAAGAATGATCCTTTCCAGTCCTAAAAATATGGCGGACAGCTGTTCCCCGAGTGTATGCTGTTTGTTCAACAGGGTATAGTCGGGCTTTCTTACCTTCAATTCCTTAAAAAATACGTCACTCAGATTTCCTGTAAAGTTCTGGCCGGTATGCACAAGAATATGCCTGCTGCATAACTGATCCAATTTTTTAATGATAAGGCTTAAGCGAATGATCTCAGGTCTTGTACCCAAGATGGTCATTACTTTCATCGTTTTTCCACTCCCTGGCCTGCATTCCCGAAAAACACAGTTATCTAGTTATCAACTTATGCTTGTATAATTTGTTGGTTCTAGGCATCTCTACCAATTTCAACGCATCTTATAGCAATCTCCTTCGGGGCGCTCCTGAATAGGCATGAATACACCGGACACTCTCCCATACTGTCTTAAAAAAAGAAAAAACAGGGCTGAGAGCACCCTGTTTCATTTAAGAAGATCGGTTAATCAGGTTTCTTCAATTTACAAATTGGCTTTCTACTGCTTAAGGATTTCAAAGAGTATGGGGGATGCCCTTTTCTGCTGCTGCTCTTTGCGTAGCTTCTAAAAAGAATGGCTGCCAGCTGAAATGGCCAGTTTCTCAACCTTTTCTCGCTGAATTGCCAGCGGAATCCTACCCTTAGAAATGAATGATCCTGCTATCTCCCGCAATGATCATACGTTAGCCCTCTTTTCAGTGCAGCTGCATCCTTCTCCAAAAATGCCATGTTTCAGAATTTTCCCGGGAATCTTCTCAGATGGGACCGCCGGTCAGTTTCCTCCTCCATTAACATAGCCTCCCCGAAGTTTCGGCTATGTTAATGGAGGGTATGGAAAAATGGTGTTGACATCGTTGAGTACTGGAGCCATTCTGATCCAGATACTACATTACAAAGCTTCCAACCTTGACATCGTCCTCTATTTATTACATACATACGGCTGTAATGGAAAACAATATACATAGGATAAATGTTGAGGTTGGCTGTTCAATCGCAGAAAGAAGGGAGAAAACATCTTGAAGCAAAAACTCGCGGTATTCTACATATCCGTACTCTTATTACTAGTACTTGTACTTGTTGGAATCTTTGCACCAAATCAGCTTGAAAATGTGACTGCCGGACTCCAGGACTTCATCAGCAACGCTTTCGGATGGTATTATCTCATTTTGGTAACACTTCTGGTCATTGTCTGCCTCTACTTCCTGATCAGCCCGATCGGAAGGCTGAAGCTCGGGAAACCTGAGGACAAGCCTGAGTTTTCAAGGGTTACCTGGCTTGCTATGCTGTTCAGCGCAGGGATGGGGATAGGATTGGTCTTCTGGGGAGCGGCCGAACCTCTTTCCCATTATGCAGTCAGCTCGCCAACCGGAGAAACCGGCACTGCAGAAGCACTGAAAGATTCTATGAGGTTTACCTACTTCCATTGGGGAATCCACGCCTGGGCTATTTATGGGATTGTCGCACTTGTACTTGCCTATTTTAATTTCAGGCATGGCGAACCCGGACTGATCAGCGCAACCCTGAAGCCCATTTTCGGCGATGCCGTTAAAGGCCCGCTGGGCAAGGTCATCGATGTTGTCGCTGTCCTTGCTACCGTGATTGGTGTAGCCACCACCCTTGGCTTTGGAGCTGTCCAGATAAACGGAGGCTTGTCCTTCCTTTTTGGCATCCCTTCCAATTTCGTTGTGCAGCTGATCATCATATCCATCGTGACAGTACTTTTCATGATCTCCGCCTGGTCGGGACTTGGAAAAGGCATCAAGATTCTCAGCAATGCCAACATGGGGCTGGCCTTGGTCTTATTCGTTCTCATGTTTTTCATTGGCCCTACCCTTTTCATCCTGAACTTGTTCACCAATACAATCGGGACCTATCTGCAGTCTATCCTTCAGATGAGCTTCCGGATTGCACCTTTGGATCCCGGCACACGTGAGTGGATCAATGGATGGACTATTTTTTATTGGGCATGGTGGATTGCCTGGTCGCCTTTCGTCGGCATATTCATTGCCCGCGTCTCCAAGGGACGCAGTATTAGGGAGTTTGTATTTGGCGTCCTTCTCGTGCCGACTGTCATCGGATTTCTGTGGTTTTCAACGTTCGGCGGCTCGGCCATGTATCTTGAGCATGTGAAGAATATTTCAATTTCGGGACTAGCAACTGAGGAAACCCTTTTCGCTGTTTTCTCAAACTTTCCGCTTGGAATGGTTCTTTCCATCATTGCCATCATTCTTGTCAGTACATTCTTCATTACGTCCGCTGACTCCGGCACCTATGTCCTTGGCATGATGACAACCAACGGGTCCCATACGCCCGGCAACAGAATTAAACTAACGTGGGGCATCCTGCTTGCCGTCATTTCTCTCGTACTCCTATACAGCGGCGGGCTGCAGGCACTTCAGAATACCATGATTGTCGCCGCTCTCCCGTTCTCGGTCATCATGGCCCTCATGACCATATCCCTTATCAAAGCATTGTATAAGGAATCCAAAGAACTGGGGATCGGTCAGATAAAAAGAAGGAAACAGTAGAAAAGCGGATGGCGCTTGCTCAGAATTAAGGAACGCAGGCTAAAGGTGAAAAGAGCGGACCTTCCAAGACCTAATTGAGGGAATTCAGTGACAGGCTGAAAAATAAGCGGAGAAATTCCCCCTAATTTTAAAAAAACGTAAAAAATAGCTCAAATAGACGGAGAAATTCCGGCTATCGGTTCAAAAAACAGGAAAATGGGCAATTTCACTCCGCTTAACCGAAAATTTTCCGTTTATTCACATCCACCCGGGCGACATTCAGCAGCTTAACCGGAAATTTTCCGCTTATTTTAAGGCTTGCTGGTCACTCAAATAAGGATAAGACTTCCTGGTTTTAAAACCATTCCTGCCCTGTCAGCTGAAGAAACCTCTCTTCACGAAATAGATAAAAAAGAGACCTTTTCAGAAGGTCTCTTTTTCATTCAAGAATATAGGGGTGATCCAGAACGTCATAATCATCTTCCCGGCTGCCGATTTCATTGCCGTCTTTGAAAACCGCTTCAAAAAAACGGGATGACGGTTCTGCCAGCTCTTTATAATAATCGCTGAACAGGGAGGCAGCATGCGCACCAAGCCACTGATCGGGAAGGAGCTCCGCAGGCAGGCCGGGATCGACAAACAGGAACTTCCTGTATTCATGGACCAGTTTTGTCCTTTCCACGAAACAGTCTGCATCTGTCATAAGCCCTTTCTGGATCCTGCTTTTTGCGATAATATATTTCTCGCTGTATTCAGTGATGAAGCTCTGGTACTTCCCATTGATTTCGTCCAGGTCCCAGCTTTTCCCGACAATCCTTTTGTTTTCATGCGGACCTTCATATTCAGCGATGAAAAAGTCAACATAATCCTCAATTTTATATTTATCAATCAGATCGGCGACCTGCTTCTCCAGGTTGTTTGCTGAAATCCAGCAGCTGCTGGAAAAAGAGCCGAATCCGCTCCAGACCAGCTCTTTTCTCAGTTCATCCCTGACAGATCTGATTTCCTCCGGGATAGTATACATAAGCATGCGCCATTTGCCGTCCCATTCTTCCGGCTTAAGCTTGAAGATCCGTTTTCCGGCCTCTTCTATCCTTTTCTGCCCCTGCCCGGTCAAAGAATAATAACTCTTATTGCCTGCCTTTTCGGCTTGCACCCATCCTTGCTTATTCATCCTGGAAATTGCTGCCCTCACTGACTGGTCATTATGGCCGAATTCACTTAATAGCCTGATCAGGCTGCCAATCCAGATTTTGCTTCCGTAATGTGAGATATAATCTCCATACAATGTAAATATCATCGATCTAGTATTCAAAGCTTCTTCATCCTTTTCTTTCCCTCTGCCATATGATGTCCCAAGCTATGGAGACGGATGGCCTGGCCTCTATTGTTGCAATACATATATATTACATGAAAATTCTTATTTTTAAAACAGTGGGTGATTATTGTTCCCACCGCTCCAGAATCGCTGCAATCCCCTGGCCGACACCAACGCACATCGCTGCCATGGCATAACGGCTATTCCTTCTTTTCATTTCATGAACAAGGGTAGTCAAAATCCTTGCCCCGCTTGCACCCAGAGGATGGCCATAGGCGATGCTGCCTCCATTTACATTGACCCGGCTGGGATCAAGGCCAAGCTGCTCTATGCAGGCAATGGACTGGGCCGCAAAAGCCTCATTCAACTCAATCAGGCTAATTTCATCAATTGAAATGCCCGCACGTTCAACCGCTTTTTTTGCAGCCGGCACAGGGCCGATTCCCATGATAGAAGGTTCAACACCTGCTACGGCTGAAGCTGTGTATTTGGCAAGCGGGCTAAGCCCAAGCTCCGCCGCTTTTTCCGCACTCATCAGCAAAAGGACAGATGCGCCATCATTGATGCCGGATGAATTTCCTGCGGTTACTGTGCCTCCGGAAAACAGGGGCTTCAGCTGGGTCAGCTTTTCAAAGGTAGTATTTGGGCGCGGATGCTCATCAATCGAAAAGGTTTTTGCCTCACCTTTGTTTATAAAATCAACGGGGATAATTTCATCTGCCAGCCTTCCCTCCTCTAACGCTGCTTTCGCCTTCATCTGGCTTTCAAAAGCGAACAGATCCTGCCTTTCCCTCGATATCCCGAATTTCTTTGCAACGTTTTCGGCAGTTTCCGGCATCGACTCTGCTCCATACAACTCCATTAATGCCGGATTTGTAAAACGCCAGCCGATCGTTGTGTCGTAAAGCTGCATGTTTCCTCTATGAAATTCATTTTCCGCTTTGGCCATGACAAAGGGAGCTCTTGTCATGCTTTCTGTCCCCCCTGCGATAAAAATATCTCCTTCACCAGCCAATATCGCTCTTGCCGCAAGATTGACCGCATCAAGTCCTGAACCGCAAAGCCGATTAACCGTCGTGCCTGCTGTTTCGACCGGCAGCCCTGCCAGAAGGGCTGCCATCCTGGCCACATTCCGGTTATCTTCACCAGCCTGATTGGCATTTCCCAATACAACTTCCTCAATGTCTGCAGGCAGGACCTGGGGATTTCTTGCCAGCAATGCTTTTATGGCCACGGCTGCAAGATCATCCGGCCGGACAGATTTCAAGCTCCCTTTATACCTGCCAATCGGGGTGCGGACAGCATCGATGATGACGACTTCCCTCATCGCTTCAGCTCCTTTTCCCCATATTCATATACGCCGCGGCCGGACTTCCTTCCAAGACGGCCGGCTTTAACGTACTGCTCGAGAAGAGGGGCCGGCCTGTATTTTTCACCAAGCTTCTCATGAAGATATTTCAGATTGTTCAGCCTTGTATCAAGGCCTACCAAATCCCCCAGTTCAAATGGCCCCATAGGATAATGAAGCCCCAATTTTATTGCTTTATCGATGTCCTCAGCAGTCCCTACCCCTTCCTGCAGCATATAGAAAGCTTCATTGCCGACGAGGGCGCTGATGCGGCTGGTAACAAACCCGGGGAACTCATTGATGATGACGGTTTCTTTGCCCATCTCTTCGGCAGTCTGCCGTATATATTCCACAGATTCATCGCTCGTCTCAAGACCTTTGACAATCTCCACAAGAGGCATTTTATGGACCGGGTTGAAAAAATGCATGGCCAGCACCCTGTCAGGCCTGCCGGTAAAAGAGCCGATTTCTGTCGGGCTCATTGTCGAGGTATTTGAAGCAAAAATGCAGTCTGCGGATGCATGCTGATCGATCACTTCGAATATATTCCTCTTAATCTCAAGCCTTTCAGGGACCGCTTCAATGATGAGATCGGCCTCGGCAGCGTTGGCTGCAAGGCTAACTGAAAAATGCAGCTTCTCCCAGATGCTTGAAACCTCACCTTCTGTCAGCTTGCCTCTCTGCACACCTTTTTGAATGATTGATGAGATTTCTTTTTCAGCATCCTTCAGCTGAGCATCGCTTATGTCAACCAGGACAGTCGGGAAACCGCTGGCTGCACTCACATAAGCAATGCCCCTGCCCATAACCCCGGAGCCGATGACCACTATCTTTTTCATCCTTATCCCCCCGTATGTGAATTGAAAAGAAAAAGCACCCAGGAGCGAGTGCCTAAATTTTTAGCGTAAAGCTACATGCCTATAAAAGCTGCCTTCCTTTTCTCGAGAAAAGCCTGGACACCTTCCTGATGGTCTCTCGTCAGCCCGGCCATCCGCTGTCCTTTTGCATCTTCTTCCAGGTAGTCATTGAGATTCATTTCCCAGCAATCCTTCAGCTGTTTTTTTATCAAACCTGCAGCAGCAGTCGGGAGTGCTGCTGCTCTATCAGCAAACTGCCGTACTCCATCCTCCCAGCTTTCGTGGGGAATCACCTTTGTCGCCAGCCCCAGCCTGAAGGCTTCTTCAGCATTTACTTTTTCTCCCAGCAAGGCAAGCTCCAAGGCTTTTGCCTGGCCAATCAGCCTTGGCAGAAAAAACATATTGCCTGCATCAGGAATGAGGCCTACATGTATAAATGACTGAATGAAGCTTGCCTTATCGGAGACAAGCCGGAAATCGCAGGCGAGCGCCAGGCTCATCCCTGCTCCGGCGGCAACACCATTTACCGCGGCAATGACAGGTTTTTCACAATGATACAGTTCCATGACCATAGGATTGTACCTTTTCCGCAGAATCTCTCCATGATCTGTATTTTCGCTGACACTGCCAAGATCCTCGCCCGAACAGAAAGCCCTGCCTTCACCGGTTATGACGATCGCCCTTATCTTAGGGTCAGATCCGGCTTCCCGCAAAGCCTGCCCAATTTCACTGTTTAGTTCAGCGGTAAAGCTATTCAGCTTTTCCGGCCTGTTAAGCCTGATCCAGGCGATTTTTCCTTCAGCTTCATAAATGATAGTCTGATACATGGGATACGCCCCCTTATTCTTTCGTTTCTTCGCCGATCATCAGTGTGATGATGTCTCCGGCAAATGACATCGCATCTTTTCCGGAAGCTTTCCCTTCATCGGTTTTCATTGCAGCTTTCAGTGCTTCATGACTGTCATAAAACATTTCGCACATAAGATAATACTTGCCTTCTCCACCCATGGGACTGCCGGTGATTCTGGTAATCTTCATTTCCCGAAGCCCCGGTATTTTGGCTGTGAGGGGGGCATGCGTCTGAAAATAATGCTCATCGAATGCCTCTTTATTTTCAGGGTGCTTGTAAAGAGCGATCAGTTTTACCATTTCTATCATCCTTTCAATCTATAAGTTTATTATTGCCTATAAAAGGCTTGATACCGGTTTCATTGCTTCAAAAGGATTTCTGCATGCACGGCAGTACAGCAGGCTCCTGCAGGCAGTCGGCCCGAATATATTCTCAAGAGAGGTGTAAGGAGAGCCGCAGTAAGGGCAATCAACCTTCCACTCTCCCGTTTCTTCCAGCTTTTCTGGAGCCGGAGCTATGCCGAATTCCTTCAAATGTGTTTTGCCATTTTCAGAAATCCGCTCAGAAGTCCATGGAGGATCATAAATGAAACGGACTTCAACTGGCTGTTCAAGCTTTAATGCCCCAAGTTCTTTTTCAACACTTTGTTGAATCATGTCCAGGGCAGGACAGCCAAGAAAGGTAGGCAGAAGCTCAATCACTATCTTTTCTTTCTCCGCCTGCACTCTTTCGACCATTCCAAGCTCAATAATCGAGACAGCCGGGATCTCCGGGTCTTTGACTTGATTTAATGCTCCGAGAATAGATTGCTCCAGCTCGCTTCTGACTTGATCCATATATGCACTTCCTTTTTCACCAGCAGGCTGCCGGGTCGCTTCTGTACACTTCCGAGAGTGTGGCCAAAGCTTCTGTTAAATCTTTTGTATGCTGCCCTTCTCTCCCGTTTCCAAGCTCGAGCCCAAAATGGCTTGGAAAAAGAGTGCCGGACGCTTCAAACACAGGCGCCAGGTTTGCTTTCAGGTTTTGTAATAGCTGCTCTTCACCGTCTATCAGACCCTCTGCCTGCATTTCTTCTGCCAGCGGGCCAAGGCAAAGCACATCCCCCATCATAGGATAGGCGCCTGAAGCCGCTTCCACCATACGCCTTCTCGCCTCACCTCCGGCCTGCATCAGCTGCAGGAACCAGGTTTTCCAGTGAAGGAGGTGATAGTGCAGCTCCATGCTTATTTTCACGGCTGCTGTCCGGAGCGGAAGAAAGGAGGAATTTTTCAGCGATTCTATTTTGACATTTTTTGCCTGCATATAAAGAAAATTACGTACAACAGCAAAAGCCCAATCATACTGCGGATTCTGCAGATAGTGGCCTGGCCCATTCGCCCTTTCAGCGAGGATGCTGTTCCGTCTTTCGTCAGCCTTCCTCAAATGGGCCAGATCATCAGATTTCCCCTCCCCCATATCCTCCAGAATCTGATAAAACATAGCGGCATGCCCCATGGTGTCCTGGCTTATAGAGGAAAAAGCTACATCTTCTTCGATATGCGGTGCCAGCCCAAGCCACTCTGACCCGCGGTATGAGAGGATGAAATCGTCATCCGCCAGCTGGTATAAAAGTTCAATGGCAGCCGCTGAAGCCTTATATCCGGGCTGCTCAGTCTTCAGTTCGCCTGTCATTGCTCCCGCTCCCTCCCCAAGACAGAATTTCTTTTTCATCAAGCATATTCTGTTCGTAATGCCTCCATTTCTTCTTTAAATAACCATAACCTTTCGCATTACGGTAATCTTTATTATCGAGCCGCTGAAGCGTAAGCCTCTCCTCCGGATTCATCTTGCGGATTTGGGAACGCTTGACGACCCAGATGTCGGCGACCTGCTCTCTTCTCATGAAATTTTCCTGTGCAAAAACAAGGGCAAGCTCTTCGTTTGGAGCCAGCAGCGAAAACTGATGCTGCATGGGTGAGGTGTCCGTTTTTTTGCTGAATACTTCATATTCACTGTAAAATTCAGAAGCGGGCACATGCTCCCTCCTTTCTTAATTTGCCTTCGCACCCAGGGCATCCCTGACCCATTGGGATGACTGATAGGCATCCCTGCGCAGATTCAGCCTTTCAGCTGATTTGGGACCTCTGTTGCTGATGATTTCTTTAAAGCGGCTCCAGTCAGGCTGTTTATACGTCCATCCTGTTTCTTCACTATAGTTCATGGTTGAATCCGGTATTGTCAGCCCGAGTGAAAGGATCCTTGGGACATACTTGGAAAAGAAGTCCTGGCGAAGCTCTTCATTTGTTTTTGTCCTGATTTTATATTTGATGGTAATATCCTGCTTGGAAGTGCCGGTCGCACGGGCATCTGCTGGTCCGAAAAACATCAATAATGCTTCCCACCAGCGGTTGACAGCATCCTGTACCATTTCTTTCTGTTTTTCTGTCCCCTCGGCCAATGCCATGATGATCGCTTCTCCATGCTGGGCATGAAAAACCTCTTCAGCGCAGATTCGTTTTAATGCTCTTGCATAAGGTCCATAAGATGAACCAAGCATATTCGTCTGGGTGATAATGGCTGCACCGTCCACAAGCCAGCCTATCAGCCCGGCGTCACCCCATGTCGGCGCCTCCATATGGAAGACATTGTGGAATTTGAGCTTTCCTGTGAAAAGATCGTCCATGATCTCATCCCTGCTTTTGCCGAGCGGCAGCATCAGGTCCTCTGCAACCCGAAGCAAAAGCTGTCCGTGGCCCATTTCATCCTGGACCTTGGCCATGATGCCCAGCTTCCTTTTTAGAGTCGGCGCTTTAGGGACCCATTCCTTTTCAGGCAGGGCACCCATGATTTCGCTTATTCCGTGCATGCTGATCAGCTTGATGAGTGTGAGCCGGTAATCATCCGGCATCCAGTCATCAGCTTCTATTTTTTCCCCATCAGAAATCCTGTGCATAAAGTTTTCCAGCTTTTCCTCTTCTGTTAAAGAAGAATGCAGCTGTCCTGCCATAATGTCAGCCTCCTTCTTTCAAGTCCTGCTTAATGCTTCCGGCCCATTCGTGCAATCCATAATCCTTACCGCTTTACCCTCAGAACGTGGTATGCTTTTCGGAGGATGAAGCTCTACGGAAATGGAAATATAGCATTGTGATTTTAAATGGTTTTTAAGCCTGTTTCGGATTTCTTCCGCATAATCGGACCGTAAATCACCGCCGAGCTTTGAATATGATCTTTCCTCCAACTCAAGATGCAGGACAAGTGATTTGAGCGCCTTGCCGGAATGAAGTGCAATCTGATAGTGAGGCGAGACGTCCTCCTGGCCAACCAGACAGCTTTCTATCTGGGAAGGAAAAACATTCACGCCATTGATATTAAGCATATCGTCGATCCTGCCTTTTACCCTCGACATCCTGGCAGTTGTCCTGCCGCATTTGCACTGTTCTTTAGACAAGCTCGCAATGTCGCCAGTCCGGTAGCGGATGACAGGAAAAGCTTCCTTCGAGATGCTCGTAAAGACGAGTTCACCTTCGCAGCCGAAAGGAAGCGCTTTCAAAGTTTCCGGGTCGATTACCTCCGCAATAAAATGGTCCTCTGCAATATGCAGCCCATCCTGAGCCTCGTGGCATTCCATGCTGATGCCAGGACCCATGACCTCGCTCAGCCCGTAAATGTCGCAGGCTTTGATATTAAGCTTCCTCTCCAACACATCCCGCATTTCCTCCGACCAGGACTCTGCACCGAATATCCCGTATTTCAGTGAAGTTTCTCCAGGATCTATCCCCATTTCCTCCATCTTCTCTGCAATAGTCAAAATATATGAAGGAGTCCCGCAAATAACTGAAGGTTCAAAGTCCTGAATGAGCATGATCTGCCGTTCTGTGCTGCCGCCTGAAACAGGGACAGTGGCCATTCCGAGGTGTTCGCTGCCATAATGCAAGCCAAGGCCCCCGGTAAAAAGCCCATAGCCATAGGCATTATGCAGGCGTTCACCCGGCTTTCCGCCGCCAAGCGCAATGGCACGGGCCACCAGCTCTGTCCAAATGCCAATATCCTTCTTTGTATAGCCGACAACCGTCGGCTTTCCGCTCGTGCCTGAAGAAGCATGCAGGCGGACCACTTTATCCATCGGAACAGCAAAAAGGCCAAACGGATACTGGCTCCTTAAATCTCTTTCTCTGTAAATGGCAGCCTCTGAAGATCTTCCAGCGTCTGAATGTCCTGAGGCAGTATGTGAGATTCCGAGAATCTCTGCCTGTAAAACGGAACTTCGCGAAATACTCTTGCAGCCGTAGTCTTAAGCCCTTCCAATTGGACTGCATCAATCCTTTCTCTGCTCGCATTTTCAATGCTATGAAGAATCAACGGACGCCCTCCCATTCCTATTTCTGTATATGACGTAAAAAATTCGTTGTGTATATTAACTGTTATACCATTAAGATAACCTGAACAAAAACAGATGTCAATTTATTTTTCAGAAAATTCAATTCTCGGTGGATAGTATGCTAAATGGGGAAGTTTTTTTACTCAGTCTCCGGTAATATAGTTGATGCTCCCTTTTGTCATTTAAAAAGCCGCCAGGAAAATATGATCTCCTGACGGCTTTATTATTGAACACTCTATCCCCTGCATCGGCCCTCTGTTGCGCATAATTCCTGGAGAGAAAAATCCCCTTCAGGCAATGAAATAAATGTAAACCCATCTTCACTGTATAATTCCCACCCCTCAAAATGGCAGCTGTCATGAAATAAATCGAGAACCATTGAGCCGGAAAAAGCGATGCGCAGCATTTTAACTTCTTCCATAAAATTTACTTCACTTACCTGGCAGCCAATGAGCGACTCTTTCAGCTGCACATTTGCAGGAACATCCCGGGAATCGCTGCTTCCGGCCATGATTTTATTTCCGCGCTGGAGCCTCCATGGACATTCAGCGACAAGCCCTCCTGCCGTCAACTCCACTTCAAGCAGAGAATTTGAGCCAATAATAACATTGACAATGGATTGCTTTTCAAAATGCGAAAAATCGATACCACTTAATTTGCTCATATATTTTATTCTCCCAGCTTTATGTACTTCAATTAGAGTTGCTTACCCTCTGGTTTAATTTTTCCGGTTTAGAGGGTTCCAAATATCTATGTTCCTGCATTTTCTCCAATACCTGACTTAACAGTCCCTTTTCATCCGATATGCTTCTTTTATTATATCTTTGAAAAAATACCATGCCAAATCATTAACCAGCATTTTCGGCAGATGCGGTGTATCTGTTGAGCCACAAAGGAACGGAAAAACAACTTGTCCTTGGTCAGCAATCCAGGGCAAAGGATACTAAAGAGTCACCTCAGCTGGAAATGTCATGAAGCCTTTACATAAAAAAAGCCAACTCCTAAGAGTCAGCTTTCGTCTTCGACATATGGATCATGTTCATAGGCAGGAAGGTCGCCGAAGGTTGTCATGATGCCTTCTTCATCAAGGGCCTCTTCATACCTTTCATGCTGTGCACTTGGGTATACTGTGATATTCTTGCCTTCAATATCTGTCCCGATGAAGTTTTCGTAATCCTCTACATAGCCGATATTTTCTTCCGCTTCGATATTGGTATCATTATAATGGTCAGGCGGAACAATAAAGTCGGATGGCGTCTCGGAGTTCCCCCAGCTTTCGACTTCCTGCCACGCATCCTCAGCATCAAACGAAACATTTTCATCCTGCTCGTCCATATCGAATTTGCCGAAAGGAGGCATCAGCACACCTTCTTCGATCGGCCTTTCATGGGAAGTAACCTGGTCAGGGCTGTGCTCCTTGCAGTACGTTGTATTCGGCAGAGCTTCCAGGCGTTCTTTTGGAATTTCTTTATGGCACACTTCACAAATGCCATAGGTTCCCTGGTCAATCGCCTGCAGCGCTTTGAGAATATTGCTCAGTTCAAGCTTATAATGCTCGTTCAGCGCAAGGTCTTTTTCGCGTTCGTACAGCTCCGTTCCTTCGTCACCAGGATGGTTATCGTAGCTTGACAGCTCCCCGACGGATTCATGGGGATGGTCCCTTGTCAGGTCAAAATTGTCATTGGACTGAAATCTTTCTTCGAGATCTTTTTTTTCATGCAATAGCTGGGAACGGAACGCTGCTATTTCGTCTTTAGTAAGCAAGATTCCATCTCTCCCTTCTGTTTTGTTCTACCTATATTTTGGGATGTACGGTGCAATTCCATGAGTGTTAAATAGTGTTAAATGAACGGTTCTTTGATTGCCGCTCTAATTTAAAAAGGAAAGGCAACTGCGCCCTCCCTTTCTCTATTTCCATTTTTTCAGACTCTGGATGATCCTATTCCGGAAACGTTCCAGTATGCCAGTCTCCCCTTTTGCAGCTTTCTGCTTATTCCATTCATAATAGCTTGCAGCTGCAATTAAAAGGCTGCCGGCGATCAGCAGGTAAGCCCACCATGGCAGATTGCCCCAAAACGGCCTGGATTGCATCAATACATTAAGTAAAAGAATGGCAAAGCCTGTAAAGAAATACGATTTGATTTTCCAGATCAGTCCGCCAAAAATGGACAGCAGCGATAAAACCCCAATGACCAGGGCATCCTGAATGGTCGAGCCTGCGAGGCCGTCTTCCACAAGAAGAAATGCTGACACAGCAAGCACAGCCCATTGAAGCTTGCTGATGAAGTCTGCGAAACGCCCCTTCAGGATGAGTCTTATCAGAATAACAACTGCAATGAAAGGAAGCACATAAGCCTCCCTGATGAGCACTTGAGGGATCGGTAAATACTCTAATAGGGCAAAGTATGGCTGAAGCAAATACACAGCACCGGCAGCGGGCGGAATCCAGCTCCATCTCTGCGGCATCCGCCTCCCTTGAGACCATAATGCCAACGAAATAAGAATTCCGGGCAGCACCTCCGTAAGTATGCCGCCCTCCGCCGGATACATTCCTGCCAGGAAAAGCAGGCCGGCCGGTGTATAGCTGTCAAACCTCAAACCCTGTTCAGTTTTTTGATAAAGCTGTTTGGAAAATAAATGGCCGATAAAGATCAGAACAGCCCCCATTCCGCCCATGACCAGCAGCCAGAGTACCGCCCCCATTCCAGATGCAGCAATATACATCATAGCTGCAAACCAGATCAGCACCAGCGGGAGGCCAATCAGGTACTCCAAGCTTCTGCTATGGAGATAGAATATAATACCAGCTCCGTATATGACAGCGAGGGAGAAATCTGCCAGGCCAAAAGGATACTCAAGCAGCAGGGAGGCAAGCCCGATTAAAGAGAATGGGACAAGATAATAAGGCAGCCGCTTCTGATCGTCCCCTGTCATCAGGCGGGAAAGCCCGTAGATCACAAAGCTTGAGAGCATGAAAACATACTGCCTGCTGCTTCCTTCAAAAATTAAAAGGTCAAGCGAATAGAAAAACAAAAACAGTGAAAAACAAGCACTGTACAAAAAGGCTTTCGTCTGCCACTCACGACAGGATTGCCGGGAACTGATCCAATATACAGCACATGCAGCAGCCAAACTGATGAAAGCATGCTCACTATGAAGCAGCCAGGTCAAAGCCAATGCAAAGGGCAGATAAACATGGGCAGACCATGCAAAAGAACGAAATAGCATTTGTTCTTTATTCCTTAAGAAAGCCGAAATTCCGGCAAGGATAATGCCCGGCATGACAATCTCTGTCCAGCGGACTATGTCAGGCAGTAACACCATCCTGCTGACAGCAGTTAAAAGAGCAAAATAAGCTGCAAACACGATTGCGGGCATCAGGTAAGACGACAGCCTATTTTTCACTGCTTCATGAAGTTTGTAATATATCCTTATTCCGCAAACCAATACAGCTGCTCTTATCCACTCATTCAGAGGGAGGAATATCGCAGAAAGAACGGCCGCGGAATAAAAAGCCTGGGAGATAAAAAACATATATCTCCTCATTGCCGGCTCAGATTCCTTATACAGCATCCTGGCTATCATCAAGCTGGCAGCAGCCAGAATAGCATTCATCGCAAATCCGAGTGTTTCCCTGTAAAATGGCCAGCTGGTTCGGAGCCATTCCCCCAAGGAGAAGAAAGCCAGTGCAAATGACAAAGGAACTGCCCATATCAAAGCTTCGCTGAACTCTTTCCTTTTTTCAGCGGTTCGGGACATCCGGAACAGAAGGCTGAGCAGCATCAGCATAACAGCAAGCTTGCCCCAATATGCAAAGCTTGAGGACAGCATCATGCAGATGCCCATTACACCCAGTCCAATATCCCGTGAACTTTGGCTGATCACCCGAAGCCATTCCGGTGTTTTAAGGATGCCGAATATAACATATATAGCAGCGCCGGACAAAAATACAGGAAACAGAAAATCTTTGAATGAGAAAAGCATATCAGCCAATAACAGAAGCTCCCATGATGCTGCGAATAAGAAAACAGGGCTCAAATAAGCAAATAATCCATTCTTCCCGCCGGCCAGAAACAAGAATTGGCATGAAAGAATCAGGTAAGCGAGGAGCAAGCTAAGAGACGGATCATTCAATCCTGCCAGCGCTGCCTCCGCACTTATAAATAAGAAGACAAAAAGAGACACAGCAGCACTCGTCCACTGGAATATCTTCTCCCAGCCTTCATCTTCCCTGAGCAGTTTTGGCAGGAACATAAACCCTGCGCCGGCAGCCGCATAAACTGCCGGGCTGAAAAGCTCCAGCAGGGAATTGTCCGTCAGCTGATAAATCCCCATAACAATCAGCAGCGTGAACGCAAAGTGGTATTCCTTCCTGCCCGAAACATACACACTGGCCATAAAAAGAACAGCTGCAAAAAGCAGATTGACACCAATACTAAAAGTATTTTGATAAAAAGAAAGCATCAAAACAGTCGATAAAATCAGGCTTGCCTGGACTATGTAAGACAGTTCCCCAATAAACAGGGGAGAAAAGCTCTTTTTCCTCCCTTTCAGGAACAGAGCAATCAGTCCAGCATTATAAATCATCATGCCTAAATAAAAGGTATCCTGCCCTGCGCCCAGTGCAAGCAGCAGGAAGCCTGCCGCCGATGTTAATGCTGAGAAAGAAAACCAGACGAAAAGCCTCGAACCCATTTGCCGGGCAAGGAAAGCATAAAACGGAGCCAGGATCAATGCTCCCGCAGCAGCATAAAAATAACTTCCCTCACCATAAAAAGATAAATATGAGCCCATGAGACCGAACCAGCTTACCGACAGCAGAAAGATGGGCAGAAACAGGCTTCCCAGCACATTAAAAGCAAAAGCCGTCTTATGTATTCCGAGAAGCTTCCCGGCTGCCAGGGAGATCCCGAAGAACAGCAATGATACAAGTGCAATAGAACCGCTCTTCATCCAATCGCTCATTTCATCCCAATTGCTTGTTGCAACAAACAGCCCTCCAACCAGGAGCAGCAAGACGCCGAGATTCAGCGTCATCGATATATTCCGTTCCCGTACTTCCTCGGGGCTCCGGTTTTTTGGTGCAGCACTATAAGGCTTGTCAGGTGAAGAGGCAGGCACAGGTGTACTGATCGCCTTCTCTTCCTTTTTCGGCTCCTCCGCCTTTTTCACTTCCACTTCATCCAATTCGAGTGACTGATAGTAAGCAAAATGAGCTCCAAGCACCCTGTCGTAATCGTCCGCGCCAATGAATTCCTGCTTTTTCAGTTTATACAGTTCTTTTTGGAAAATTTGCTTTTCATGCTCTTTGGTAAGAGAACTCAAGGATATGCCCCCCTTTTTCAATAAAATTCCAATGAATTCTTTTAGTGTAATATTACACCAAAAGAATCTTTTTTAAAACAATTTTTAATAAAATTGACAGAATTTTTGCGAGAGGGAGGTTTTATAGAGGGTTTTGGAGAATATAAAATATTTATTTGCTAATGCTCTGCCGGCTGGGGAGTATACCCGCCCTGTGCAGAGAAATAGGAGGCTGCAGCTATGCTAAACGATGTATTTAACCATTTGAAAAAAGAACGCGACACCCACCTGCAGGAGCTGACGGAGTTTTTATCGATTCCCAGCATCAGCGCCCTGCCTGATCATAAGGAAGATGTCAGAAAGGCAGCAGAATGGACGGCGAAGGCGCTTGAAAAAGCAGGTGCTGAAAATGTAGAAATTTTTGCGACATCCGGCCATCCGGTTGTTTACGGCGACTACATAAGAGATGAAAGCAATCCTACCGTCCTGATTTATGGCCATTATGATGTCCAGCCAGCCGATCCGCTCGAGCTGTGGCAAAGTCCCCCTTTTGATCCGGAGATCAGGGGTGATAAGATTTTTGCCAGGGGTGCGAGCGATGATAAAGGACAAGTGTTCATGCATATCAAAGCTTTTGAAGCATTATTGAAGGTGAATGGGACTGCGCCTGTCAATTTTAAATTCTGCATAGAAGGTGAAGAGGAAATCGGGAGTCCGAATCTGCCAAAATTCGCAGAGGAGCATAAAGAACTCCTTTCTGCAGATGCAGCAGTGATTTCGGATACCAGCATAATGGAAAAAGGCAGGCCCTCCATTTGCTATGGACTAAGAGGGCTCTGCGGGCTGCAGATTGACTTAAAAGGAGCAAATGCTGATCTGCATTCAGGCTTATATGGAGGAGCGGTGCAGAATCCGATACATGCCTTGGCGAAAATTGTGTCTTCCTTCCATGATTTTGACGGGAAAATATTGGTCGACGGGTTCTATGATCAGGTGGAAGCATTGACCCAGCAGGAAAAAGAAGCTTATGAAAATCTTGGCTTAGAAGATGACAGCTTCAGATCACAGGCCGGTGTAAAGGAGCTGTTTGGGGAATCAGGGTATTCAACTGTTGAAAGGCTTTGGATCAGGCCGACTTTAGAGGTGAATGGCATCGGGGGAGGCTTCCAGGGCGAAGGGATCAAAACGGTCATTCCTTCCCGGGCATCAGCCAAAATCACATGCCGCCTTGTCCCCAACCAGGATCCGGATGAAATCGCCCGCCTTCTCGAGGAGCATATCAAAAAGCAGACGCCCCCTGGAGTTGAACTGAGCGTCACTTTATTCGACAAAGGTGCACCTTACGTTACTCCATTTGATCACCCGGCCATCCAGACTGCCGGAAAAGCTTACGAAAAAGTATACGGTGTGCAGGCGGCGTTCACCCGCGGAGGGGGATCGATTCCGATCGTTTCCGTTTTCGACCAGCTTCTGGGGCTGCCAGTCGTACTGATGGGCTTCGGTCTGCCGGATGAGAATTTCCATGCTCCCAATGAGCATTTCCATCTGGAGAACTTTGATAAAGGCCTGCAGACCCTCTGCCATTATTGGATTGACCTGGCGGAAGAAAGGTTCTGAGACCATAGGAAAAGGCGCATCCCAGCGCCTTTTCTTTATTTCTTGATAGAAACTAATTTTACATCATCAAAGCTGAAACGGTGGTAATTTTCCTCTTTGTCTGTAAACTCGATAAATCCTTCAAGGTCCTTGATCCTTCCAATAACCTCAGAGCGGCTTTCGGCCTCAATCTCCTCAGTGACCTCCAGGCCTTTCTCGAATGTGTAAACAATTTTAAATTTTTCCATTTCAAAACATCTCCTCTTTAATTCTATATGATTTACCTCTGCCGGAAGGGAGATTCCAAACCACGATAGATCAGTTTGATTTTAAGAGTACAAGCAGCCCATCTTCTGCATAACCCAGGACTTCCCGGGCATCCGCGGCTGACAGGCCAAGGTCAGTCAGCTTTTCGAGACTGCGGGAAAGGGCCGGGTCTTCTCCATCCTGTTCAAACGCTGTGGCAAGATTCCGGAAAACCGGGCCATCGTTGGAAGGTGAATTTTTAACCATTTCAACCTGCACTCCTGTTTTTTCTTTCAGCTTGTCCGCCTCTTCACCTTCCCTGCCCACCACTATAAAGCTTTCTGCGGAAGAAGCATCCGCTGCTTTCCGGATGATTTCATCTGCAGAAGAAAATACGCCTGCCACTTTTGATTCAGCCATTATGTATCTCCACTCCTTCCGGCATCTCTTTCGCATTTTTCCCTATTGGCTGCATCCAAAACCTCTTTTTATTAGGGTCTCTTGGTAAAGATTGCTGCTTACTAATATAAATAGGATTAATTTACATTTTATGGTGTTGCATAAAGAGAGGCTTATTCAGCTAACGAAGCAGGATGGTGAAGGAATGGTTTTAAAAACAGCAAAACTTATCCTATTTGAGTGACCGGCAAGCTTTGAAAATAAGCGGAAATTTTCCGGTTAGACAGCTGAATAGGGCATCGGTGAGTGTACATAAGCGGAAAAATTCCGGTTAAGATGGGCGAAGCCGCCCATTTCCCTGTTTTTTGAGCCGATAGTCGGAATTTCTCCGTCTATTTGAGCTGTTTTTAGAGGTTTTTTGAAATTAGAGGGAATTTCTCCGCTTATTTTTCAACTTGTCACCGATTCCCTCACAGGAAAGTCCACTCTTTTGCGGCTGGACGGTGGAGAAAAAATTACTCTTAAATAGTTTTTCTTGAGTGAGCCCACCATTAGCAAAACATGAAAAAAAGACACTGAGTCTGCACTCAATGTCTTTTGAAAATTATCTGATTGTTTTATACAACTCAGGATCGACTTCCTGGATAAAATCATTCCATTTGCCTGTGCAGAAGATTTCAAGCTCATGCATGGCCCTTGTGCAGGCAGTATAAAAGATGGTCCGGTCACTTTCATGATCATAGGCAGACGCATCATAAATGATGACAGTGTCAAACTCGATTCCTTTTGCCAAATAAGCCGGAATGATGGTGACGCCTTTTTCATAGGAGATGGTTCCCTTTTCAATCAGCCGCACATCCGGGAGCAATTCCTTCAAGCCTGCAAATGCGGCCTTGCTCTCTTTTGCCGTCTTGCAGATAATGCTGATTGATTTATGACCATCTTTCAGCTGCCTCTCCACTGTTTCGGCAATTTTGGCATGAAGGGAGTCCCTGCTTTCTTCAAATATCACTGCCGGAAGCCGGCCTTCCCGATTAAACGGCTCAACAAGATCTCCGCCGCTGATAAAAGACCTTGTGAATTCTACAATTGGCCTGGAAGAACGGTAGCTTTTTGTCAGCACGATGGTCTTCGCATCTTCCTCATGGCCGTGGTACAGCGTAGTTGCACCGATGGAATGAGTATAAACCGCCTGGTTCACATCGCCAAGAAGAGTGAGCCTGCTGTAGGGAAACAGCTCTTTGATATAAGCAAACTGGAAAGGAGAATAATCCTGTGCTTCATCAATAAACACATGTTTGATGCCCGTATCCTGCTTCCTCCCTTCCAGGAGATGCTGCAAATATAAGTATGGTGTGGCATCTTCGTAGGGGATTTTTTCCTTGCTCAGATTCGCTGTGGTAATAGAGCAAACAGCATCCCAGTTTTCCGGAAAAAGAGAATCATCCAATAGATGATTTTTACGGAAAAGCTGTTCATATGTGGCGAATACATCAAGGAACTTTAAGTTCTTCACCCTGCTTTTCAGTCCTTTGAACCTTTTGTTGACCACCATGTTCTCGAGGAACTTCTGCTCTTGTTCAAACTCGTCGAAGTTCTCCCCGTTTTTATTTTGCTTTTGCTGTGCTTTTTTAAAAGCTTCCAGATAATCCACTTTCTCAAGAAGCTGAATTTCCTCTTCCACCCATACTTTTTTCCGCTCGGCTTTTTGGATTTTCCGGAGCTCCTGAAGCAGCCAGTCCTTTGTCAGCTGCATACGGTTTGGAATGGAGATGGATTGATCCAGCGAGTAGAAATAATGGCTGATCTTTTCATGTGAAAAAAGAATCTCCCCGCGGAAACGCAAATCTTCAAATTGCAGCCCTTCCTCCGAAAGCTTCCCGGCATACGCGTTTATCATATCATCGAATCCGGTATCAGACTTGAACCTGATTGCCTTCTTCCTCATCTCTTTTTCAGGAGTGTTTTCTTCTGAAAGGATGGATTCCAGCTGATCAAAAGGATCTTCTACCCCAAGCTCCCTGCCCAGGCTCCGTGTAATATACTCCTGATAGGTAGCCTGCGACATATTTTCCTCGCCAAGCTCAGGAAGGACGGTTGAAACATAGCTGTTAAAAAGGGAATTCGGAGAAAACAGCATGATATTGTCTGCCTGAAGGGTGCCTCTGTGCCGGTAAAGCAGATAGGCCACCCGCTGCAGGGCAGCCGATGTTTTGCCGCTTCCGGCGACGCCCTGGACAATCAGCACCTTGCTGTTTTCATTGCGGATAATTTCATTCTGTTCTTTTTGGATGGTTGCTACAATCGACTTCATTTGGGTGCTCGCCTTATTGCCGAGAACTTCCTGAAGAAGCTGGTCCCCGATTGTCAGCCCTGTATCAAACATCCCTTCAATTCTCCCGCCTCTGATGATGAACTGCCGCTTCAGCAGCATTTCTCCTTCAATGGTTCCTTCCGGTGTATTGTAATGGGCAGGACCGGGGGCAAAATCATAATACATGCTTGATATTGGAGCCCGCCAATCATAGACGAGGAAGTTTTCATCTTCTTCATCCATAAGAGAGGATATCCCGAGATAAATAACATCTCCCTCTTTTTCTCCGTCTTCATGGAAATCGATTCTTCCGAAATAAGGAGAATTCTTGATTTTTGCCAATGTACTCAGCTGCCGGTCAAGCTGGCTTTTGGTCCTTTCCCTTTCAGATAAAAGCTCAGCCTGCTGCTTGATGCTCGTAAACGTCTCAATCACATCATCCGGCTCATCCAGATTGACTGTAACATCTTCCCAGAATGTTTTTTTGAGTTCAAGGACATCTGAGCCTGCTGCAGAGCCTTTATCCAAAAGCTTATGCATCTTGCTGTCTGCAATCTTGATGATCTCTTTTACCCGATGCTGTTCCATTTCTTTGCTATCGCCTGGTTTGCTCATATAAAAAACACTCCCCGGAAAAAATTACGGCCGCTTATAGTTGACACCACTTGCGTTTCTGTGTTACTATTTAATTAGATAATAATATATATTTACAATCGTCTTTTTTAGACCGCTCTTCATTGTAACACTAATACATATATTAAACAAGACCGCTGTTTTTAGCCGGTCTTGTTTTTTTTGTGTTTTTGAGTTTGGCTTATATGCTGTCTGAAGGGCCGGGATTTTCTCACTTAATAAAACCTTAAATATACTGCAAGGGCTCCTGCAAAACAGCAGGAGCCCTATTTTTTTCACTATCTATAAAGGCTTCGGATCATAGCTTGATCCTGTAAGATCCGTCAGCTCGCAGACAGCATCCCAGGCAAGCGGATAAAACTCATGCTTGGCACCGCGTTCCAGAGCCTGGGCAGGTATCCCCTTAAGGCTTTTGGTGCGCAGGCCGATCATCCTTCTGACCAGCTGGATGTGTGAATGGCGGAAAGTCTGGAAATATTCATCAAATGTCAGCAGATTCTTCAAGAGCCGATAGAGCGTCCGATTGCTGTCCGGTGTTTCAAGAAGCTGGAGCACAGTCCTGTTTTCTTTCTTTATCAGCTGTTCGAACGGTTCCCAGAGCTTGGGCCCTTCTTTTAAAATAGCATTAAATCCTGGCGAGTCCTGGCCGCTTCCCCTTCCAAGGAACAGTCTGATAGTGTGATAGTCTGCAGGTGTGATGGCTTTTACGAGATCGAAAACGGGCGGGAGCTGGCGCAAATGCTCATTGATCCTGTCAAGCATGAGGCTCGCCCCTTCAGCATCCCCTTTTTTCATGCTCCTGCATGACCGGTCCAAGTATTGGAGGATCAGTTTGAAATGAAGCTCCGCAATCTGGTGGACTGTCTGAAAAGTGAGTTCATCCTCACAGCAAAGCTCACCTTCTTCCTTCTGAAGGCTGAGCAGTTCTTCTGTACGAATGTATTTTTCATAGTCGGTAGGCTGTTTGCTTTCCTCTTTCACAGTATCACTCCCATTTCAATCAGGATATTTTCTGAGCACTGCGCGCACCGGGCTTCCGTCAGCATGTTCAATAGGAAGGGGAAGTGCGATCAATTCGTAGACTCCCGGTTCTGCGCCGCTCAAATCGAGCCCCTCGAGAATATGGATCCCGCATCGCTGCAGCTCATGATGGGCGGGAAGGTCTTTGCTGTCCAGCTTATCAACGGAAGGTACATCCACACCAATTAGCTTGACGCCGTTTTCAGCCAAAAACACTGCGATGTCAGGATTTAAAAAGGTGATATCTTCCGGAAAATAATCAGCATCCTCCCATGATCCCGTCCTTAGAAGAATCCTCTCTGCGCCTTGCAGGTCAATTCCTTCAAGCTCTTTCTTACCGATGCTGGCTGCTCCTGCAAGATCGGCAACCAGCGCTTTTCCTATATACACTTTAAGCGGAATATCCGTCATCTTGTTACCTGCTGTGTCAAAATGGAAAGGTGAATCAACATGGGTGCCGGTGTGTATGCTCATGGTAAGCTTGCCGACATTAACAGAACCGCTTTCTTCCTTCGGCCAGCTCACTTCATAAGAAAAAGCTGTATCGCCGGGCCAGACAGGCATCCCTTTGTGAAGCTTTCTCGAAATATCGATGATCGTCATACGCTGCTCCTTATGCGATGATTTCGCGCTTGTTTTCATATTTTTCATATAATCTGTTTTCCATAATATCTTTTAAAATCGACACGGCTCTCCAAATATCATTGTACGAAGTATAAAAGGCAACCGGTGCGAGCCTGATGATATTCGGAGCACGGAAATCAGGTACGACGCCTTTTTCTTTTAAGGCTTTGCAGATCCTTGCTGCATCTGCATGCTCAAGAGCGACATGGCCGCCGCGCCTTTCATCTTCTCTTGGAGTTCCGATTGTAAGGCCATAACCGGACAGATAGGCTTCTGCCAGCTCCATCAGATATCCTGTTGCAGTCAAAGATTTCTCCCTGATTCTGTCTATCCCGGCTTCTTCGAACATTTCAAGCGATCCCAGGAGCGGCGCTGCGCTCAAAATATGCGGTGTGCCAATCTGATAAGCACCTGCATCATGGGCTGGAGTGAAACTGTGTTCCATGTCGAACTGCCTGGTTTTATCCGATCCGAACCAGCCCGTTAAGCCGGGCACTCTGCCGAAATGCTTTTTATTCACATAAAGGCCTCCTATTCCTCCGGGCCCGCTGTTCATATATTTATAGCTGCACCAATACGCGAAATCAGTGCCCCATTCTGAAAAATGGTGCGGAACCGCTCCAGCAGAGTGGCAGGCATCAAAGCCGATAAGGATGCCCCGCTTATGAGCTTCCTTCGTCAGCCGTTCTATATCAAGAAGCTGTCCGCTTCTATATAAAACGGTAGGAAGGATGATCAGGCAGATTTCATCCGTCATCGCCTCTATAATGTCTTCCTCACTGATGGTCCTGCCATCTCTGCTTTTCACCTGGACCAGATGCTCTTCAGGCGGCAGCCCCTTCAATTGGAGCTGCGACTGCAGAGCATAAATATCAGACGGGAAATTCAATTCGTCGGCCAATATTTTGGTCCGCTTGCCTTCCGGCTTGAAAAATGTTGCAGCAAGCTGATGCAGATTAATCGTAGTGGAAGCGGTTGCGATCACTTCTTCTGCTTCTCCTCCAACCAATGCTGCTGACCTCTGGCCCAATTTTTCTGATAAATAGTACCAAGGGTTCTTCCCGCTCATCCATCCGTCTATGCCAAGGTATTTCCATGAATCAAGCATGTCGAGCAGCGTTTTTTCTGCCCTTGCCGATAAAAGCCCCAGTGAATTGCCATCCAAATAGATCATCTTATCTTTTATGTAAAATTCTTCTGCAAACTTTTGGAGCGGATCCTGTTTATCCAAATAATCTGCTCTCTCTCTTAAATGTTCCAAGTTATTCCCTCCCAGCTCTCCTTAAAAGGTAAGACAGAAAAGGGGTATTGTCAATATTCTGAATGAACCTGGTAAACGGAAAAAGAACCTGGCAGAAGCCAGGTTCCTTTCGTTTATTTATTCGCTTTTTGCAGGCTCAGGTGCCTTTGTATCTGCCGCACTCCTGAGAGGAATTTCCTTCAGGAAGAAGGTAAGAACGACTGCCACCAGCATCGTGAAGGTGACAAATAAGAACACGCCTGACAAAGCGTAGCTGAGGGCTTCCCTTAGCATCGAAATAATTTGCTCGAACAAGGAAGCTGCTTCTGCCGGCAGCGAAGCTTTAACCTGGGCCAGTTTCTCATGATCCAGGAGAAGCTGAGGATTCTTCAGTGATTCCAGTTTCCCTGCAAGCTCAGGAGAAGCAGCCATATTATTGGTATTCTGGTTCTGTGACATCGTGGCCATTTTGTCTTCCATGCGGTTATTCAATAATGTACCCATAATGGCAACACCTACTGTTCCGCCGACAGAACGGAAAAGCTGGGACGTAGCGGTGGCAACCCCAAGGAATTTCTGCTCTACTGCATTTTGGACAGTCAGCGTAAATACCGTCATGCCGATCCCGATCCCAAATCCGACAAGAATCAGAAACCCAACAAGTGCATATTGCGAAGTATCTGCATCCATCCGCGACAATAAATACAAACCGACAGCTGAAATGCATAACCCCAGGATCGCCTGGAACTTATATTTGCCTGTCTTCGAGATGATCTGGCCGCCAAGAGCACTGGCAAAAACCAGCCCTAAAGTCATGGCCATCGTCAGGAAGCTTGAATGAGTGGCCGAGTATCCAAGAACTCCCTGGATGAAATAAGGCACATACATGACGCCGCCAAACATAGACACCCCGATGACGAAGCCAATGATGTTCGAAATCGTGAAAATGCCGTTTTTAAATAAAAATAGCGGCAAAATCGGTGTTTTGACTTTTCTTTCGACAAAAATGAAAATGATGAGTGAGATTACAGCACCGCCGAACAGCATGATAATCTGTGATGAACCCCAGTCATATTTCGTCCCCGCCCAGGAAAATCCTAATAAAGTAAGAACTATGGTAGCTGTCAGGAAGAATGCACCAATATAATCGACACTTTCTCCTTTTTTCTTTTCCTGTGACGGGAAGAGCTTCCAAATCAGGGCGAGTGCTACAATTCCGAGCGGAAGGAATACCCAGAATACCCATTTCCATTCCAGGTTATCAACGATATAGCCGCCGAGAGTCGGGCCGAAGACACTGGAGATCCCGAACACAGCACTCATTGCCCCCTGCCACTTCCCTCTTTCGCGCGGGGCAAAAAGGTCCCCTACGGCCGTAAAAGCGGTAGACATAATCATCCCGGCTCCAAAGCCCTGGATTCCGCGGTATGTGATCAGGTCAAAAATGTCGGAGGACGTTCCCGATAAAAAGGCGCCGATAGAAAAGATAATAATACCAATTAAAATAAACGGCTTACGTCCATAAATGTCGGACAGTTTCCCGACAAGGATTGTTGTAATGGCGCTGGTCAGCATATAAATCGTGAAAACCCAGCTGTAATAATCAAGTCCGCCCAGATCAGAAATGATTTTTGGAAGGGCGTTTCCGACGATCGTCTGATTGACTGCCGCAAAAAACATAGCGGCAATGATTGCAATCATAATCGTAATTTTTTCTTTTTGGCTCAAATGTTCCATTCTTTTCTTCACCTCTTGTGATATCTCTTTTAGTGGATTTTCCCCAGCAGCATGCTTGTCACAGCGAGCTCTTCGTCAGATAAATACTGAAGCTTTTCTTCAAAATAATCCTTTGATACCCGCTCCAGGTCTGCTGCCATCTTTCTGCCTTCTTCGGTCAGAGACAAATACACAATCCTTCTGTCTTGTGCGCTTCCGCCCCGCAGGATCAGTCCTTTGGCAAGCAGCTTTTCGCTGACTGCCGTTATATGGCTGCTTGAGACCCCAAGCTCACCAGCCAGCCGGGAAACCCTGCTTTCACCTTTTTCTGCCAGCCTTCTCAGAACAAGGAATTCATTAAAAGGAATATACCCGTCAAACAGGCCTTGAAAATCTGCTTTTGATTTTTTCACAGTTCCTCTCACTGCTATAATCAGGTCATAAATCAATCTATCCCTGCTAATTTATATCCCCCCCTGCTTCCATTTACCAGATAAATAATTCACTTTGTGAACTATTAACTTAAGCAACTATAATCCTATGCATTCTTTTTGTCAAGAAAACAAAAACGCAAGCACCTTGATCACTTAAGGAACGCAGACTAAGAACGCCTCGTCTTGTGGCAACGTCTGCATGACCAGCTTCCTGGGGGCCTCAAAACGAATTACCCGGAAAGGCGTTCTTTGCCTTTTTGGATGGTTTGGCTTGTGACCTCGAGGGGGCAGGCGCTGCAGCTGGACGTTGATTAAGATTTGAATTTTTTCCTAAGATTTACAAATTATAATTTTCTATACGACAAAAAAACCAAAAGCTTTTCATGCTTTTGGTTTTGTATTATTTAGATCGTATTTCTGGCTAATTTGAATGAATGGCCCTTTGATTTCCTTAAATAGATGAATAGGCCCAAGAAGAATATTGCACCTGCTCCTCTCAGTACCGATGAAACAACCATCGCTGAACCCATGCCCGCTGCTTCAAGAAGAAATACCCCGAACTGCGGTGCAATGAAGGCGACGAGCGCCAGCAATATATTATAATTGGAAATACTGATGCTGCGTGTTTCTTCTTCTGTTACCTCCAGAAGCTGGTTGAAGAGCAGCAGCACGGTGCCTGAAACAAACAGGCCGGAGAAGAAGTTGACGAGTACAAGATACACCATATTCGGCGACAAGATCGTCAGCACTGGTGCCGATGCCATACCCAAAGACACAAGGATCATCATTTTCGCATTGCTGTGTTTATCAGCCATCCTCCCCCACCATTTAAAGCTGACGATTTGGGCAAGCTGATTGGCGACAGTGAAAAGGCTGATCCAGAGCGCAGTGGCTCCCGCAATCTTGATCTGATAGATGCTGAAAAGCGACCACGCCATCTGCCACCCGAAATTAAAGAAAAGGCTGCAGATGATAAAATACAAGAAAGGCTTGTTCTTGAAAACATGAAGGCCGATACTGAGCTTTTTCTCCGCTTTCCTGCTGGACTTTGGCTCTTCATGCTTGAATAAATAATACACTTCCGCAAGCCCGATCAAAAAGGCTGCCAGGAATAAAGCCTGGAACGGCAGCGCATTCGACTGGTCAAACTGCTGCAGCAGAATGCCTATGGCAAATGTTGAAAGCATGCCCACAATGGTCATGACCCTGTTCCGCTCGCTGAAGAAACCGCTCCGGCGGCTGTCCGGTATCAAGTCGCCGATGAAGGACTGCCAGCTCAGGTTGGCAATCGAGCCTGGAAAATTCATCAGCCCGACAAGCAGGACGAATATCCAGCCCCTCATGCCCTCAGGCAGATACACAAGTAAAAACATCGCTAAAAGGAAAAAACGGGCTGCCAGGAAGGAGTATGCGGTAAGCCGCTTTTTTTCTCCCATCCTTCCTATTAGCAGGGAGCCGATCACCATGGCAAAAACTCCGATAAACTGGGGCAGGGAACTAATCAGTCCAACCTGGTAATTTGTAACGCCAAGGACACTGATCGCAAACAGAGGAAAATAATTGGTGCTGATGTTCAAAATGACAGTAGTAGCAATCCCATTGCGGATGCTGAGCTTCTCATTTGCATCGACAGCCGAAGCCGGTCGGGCCATATATACATCTTCTTTCATTATAGGATATTCATAAACAATAATTACCTTAGCTATCATAGTCTCTCAGCAAAACCGTTGCAAGTGCTTTTTATACATTTTTTGTGAATTTTTCATTAAGCTGCCTGCAGAAAAATTGTAAACAAGGCTTACTTCCTTTAAACTGTTAGAGATTGAAAGGAGCAATACTTATGGAAAAAATTATGGATCATATTGGGATTGCCGTAAGAGATATAGACAGCACTCTCAAGTTTTACACAAATATTCTCGGCGCTGAGCTGATTGACAGATATGTAAGTGAGGCACCGGGAGTCGAAAGCGAGGTCTGCATTTTGGCGGTCAACGGCGACCGTATTGAATTGCTGGCGCCGACAAACAATACAACCTCCCCCATCGCCCGGTTCATCAAGCAAAAAGGAAAAGGCGTCCACCACATCGCCTACCGGGTGCCAGATCTGATGGCGGCAATTGATGACCTTGAAACGAGTGGTATTCGGATACTTGAGGACTCCCTCCGGACAAACAAGCATGGCAGGAGGCTCGTGTATCTGAATCCTGCAGATACTGAAGGGACGATTATTGAATATTGTGATTATCCTGGAACAGTAAATGAATAACCCTAACCGCCTTCTCTAAAATGGAAGGCGTTTTTTTCTTTTTCATCCTTTAAATGACAAAAGACCTTCCCTGCCCCATAGGTCTTAAAGTATACTTTATTATGATTAATAATCTTTGAAAAGATTTCTACTACTGGAGTACATTACATGACCAATGAATTAATTTTATATAAATCGCTGGTAGCTTTTTCAGGAGTTTTGAGTTTATGTTTATGCCTATTTGCCTGCTTTAAGCTAAAAGGCGCTCCAGGTGCTAAATCATATATCATCGCTACCATCTTATCGTCACTTTTTTCCCTTTTCTATGTGTTTGAATTGTCCAGTTCCACACTGAAGGGCATCAAACTATGGTTAAGTATGGAATATCTTGTCATGCCCTTTATTCCTGCCTTTATCTTCTTAATGTGTGCCGAATATGCCGGTCAAAAGCTGAAACTCTGGGTCATTTATATGCTTTTCCTTTTTCCCAGCGTAACCATCTTCATGCATGCAACTAATGACCTTCACCACCTGTACTATAAGGCTGTTGAGCTGAGAAATGACGCCCCCTTCCCGATTGCCGATCTTGAATATGGCCCGTTCTTTTATGTTCATGCTTTTTATATGTTCATCTGTCTGGCGGTCAGTGTCCTGACATTGCTTCTTAAGCTAAAAGGTGCATCCCTTCTGTTCAGAATCCAAATATTGTCCATGGCTGCCGGGCTGGTATTCCCGATTCTTGCAAATTATTTCTACTTAAACGACCTTAGCCCATATGGCATTGATCTTGGCCCCGTTTCCATGAGCTTATCTTATCTTTTCCACTGGGCCGCTTTAATGTCTTTCAAAATGTTCGATGTAACTCCCATTTTGAGAGATACGGTTTTTGACAGAATGAAAGAAGGCGTTATTGTTCTAAATACGAAGGATATCATCCTTGACTACAACTCGGCGATGGTTCCAATCATGCCTTTTCTCAAGCCTTCTGTGATTGGTAAGCCATTTAAAGAGGCATTTTCCGGATTTCGCTTGCTTGAGGAAATTATAGAAAATGGGATGGACTGCGATTATGAGTGGATCCAGGATGATAAAAAAATCCATCACCAGGTTCAAATGTCAGATGTCGAGGATAAAAACGGCCATAAAATTGGGCGGATTATTTCATTCGTTAACATTACTGAGAAAATAGAGATCCAGGATAGGCTGAAAGAACTGGCATCAATCGACGGCCTTACCCAGGTGTTTAACCGGACCTATTTTATGAAACAATCCCAGGAATCACTCGGAGGCATCGGTCCAAATGGGGGGAATGTCTCCTTAATCATGTTTGACATCGACCACTTTAAAAAGATCAATGATGAATACGGCCATGAGACTGGGGATTTTGTACTCTCCCATGTTGCGAGGGTTGCCAAAGAGAGCATTCGCGCTGCGGATGTGATAGGCAGATACGGAGGGGAAGAATTTATCATTCTGCTGCCGGATACTTCCTTTGACGAAGCCTATGATTTAGCTGAAGCGATACGGCTCAATGTTTCAGGACAGTACACCAAGTTGGGCCAGGTTTATGTGCATGCAACGCTTAGTTTAGGAGTTTCACATATGTTTCTTTTTCCGCAGGTTTTGGACGATCCTATTCAATTTCTGATGAGAGAAGCAGACCAGGCTTTGTATGCTGCCAAAAGGAATGGAAGGAATAATGTCCAGCGATTTGTGAGGGAAGCAGAGTTGACGGAAGTATAGGCGGGAACAGGCTTTTATATGCGCCTGTTCTTTTTGTTTATGTTAAAATATGACAAAAGGAGTGATGATGATTGATTGTAAAAACACGGACAGAATCACGCGAGTTGAGTCTTTTTAGGGCCTTACATTCCCGTATGGATTTGTCACCTAAAGATGGAACCTACTATTCTAATTTAGAGAAAGGCTACCAGGGCGAGCTTCAATTTGATGAATGGTTGATTTCTGTAACAGAAGGAGGCCTGATTTTAAACGATTTGCTGCTGGAAATGAATAATACCTTATTTCAAATCGACTCAGTGCTGATCACCGCATACATCGTTTATCTCTTTGAAGTCAAAAACTTCGAAGGCGACTTTGTGGCAGAAGGAGATCAATGGTTCACCGCCTCAAAAACCGAAATCAAAAATCCCCTCCTGCAGCTCAAAAGAAACGAGCAGCTGTTCCGCCGGCTCCTCCAGGAACTAGGCTGCAAAACCAAAATCCAATCCCACCTCATCTTCATCAACCCGGAATTCCAGCTCTATCAAGCCCCTCTCAACCTCCCTGCCGTATTCCACCCGCAGCTCAACCGCTTTGCCGCTCCTCTAAAGAAGGATACCTCACTGAAACTGTCATCAGCACATACCAAACTCGCAGACAGACTGGCCGCTGCCCACCTTGATAAATCACCTTTTTCATCTGTGCCGGAGTATGGGTGGGATGGGTTGAGGAAGGGGATTGGGTGTAGGGGGTGTGGGGTGTTGTATGAGGATTTTGATGGGAAAAACTTGAAATGCGCGGATTGTGGAGGAAAAGAAAGCTACACCGCAGCTATTATACGTGCTGCAGAAGAATATAAGCTACTTTTTCCGGATAGGAAATTGACTACTAATGGGATTTATGAGTGGTGTGGGGTTATTAAAAACAGAAAAACCATTCGTAAAGCACTAACGGGCAACTATGATCGCAGAGGAAGCAGTAAATCTTCCTATTTTATCGACCGTTCATAGGCAGGGGAGGGTTTAGAGGATCTTAGTCCTCCCGACTAGCACCCTCTTTTTCGAGTTTTTGTGTTTAGAGGGTCTTAGTCTTCCTGACTAGCACCCTCTATTTTGAGTTTTTGGGTTTAGAGGGTCTTAGTCCCCCTGACTAGCACCCTCTGTTTGGAGTTTTTGGGTTTAGAGGGTCTTAGTCCTTCTGACTAGCACCCTCTATTTGGAGTTTTTGGGTTTAGAGGGTCTTAGTTCATTGCTCTCCCCCCTTCTCAGCCAACTCCCTCAACCCCTCAGCCCGAAACACTATAAACTCCCGCATATACCTCTCCAAAAACAGCTTATCAGCTGCAATTCCCAGCAGTCCAAAAGGCGATTCATATTGAAAAGTATCATTCATAACCGTACCTTCAGCTTCCTCCAAAAATTCATGGGTATGAACAAACGTCTTGAAAGCGCCTTTCACCATGATATCGACAAACCGATAAGGCTTTTCCATAACTGTCACTTTAGCCGTCAGCCTCTGTCTGATAACGAAATGCACGGCCTCCCAAGTTACCATATCGCCTTTTTCAAGCAATCCGCTGGTCACCCCCCCAACTGCCCTTTCCTGTGTTCTTGATGTTGTTTGTGTATGCACTTCAACACTTCTCGCAAGATCAAAACAAACTTCAATTGGTGCTTTTATGAGTTGTGAATGTTTGATTGTTGGCATTTTGGAGACTCCTCATTTTTGAGTTTACTAGATTATTTTAACCTAACAACACAAAAAGGACAGCTTTCCAAAGAGGACTGTCCTTCCCAGTTCAGGATTCAAATATTTTATAGTAACCTTTCCAATTAACTCTTCTTATTCGTAATGATTGGCCATTCCTTGCATGGTCCCTGAAAACCTCTGCTTGTTTTTATATGAGACGGATGTAGTTACCTAAAAGCAGCTATATCTGTTAGTACTCTGCTAAACAAAAATAAGAAGTCACTCGCTCAACATTCTCCCAATCCTAACAGCCGACCATCGAGAAAGCTTATAGATGGTATTCGTATCTTCCAAGTTCATAATCGTTCCATGGTTCTTATCAACCCAAAGAAAATAGCTCTCTTCCCCCAAAATGACTTTATAATGCGGATCAGCCATGTCCACTGCACCTGGCTGTTTCCTGGCTTTCTTAAAAGCGCTTCTGAAGGCCTTGACTTTCCGCTGGCCGGAAAATGTAATCTTGGAATCCTCTTTTACTGATGAGAAGCTTGCCATTTTATACACTTCTACTGTCTCAACCTTCTCAGGCCACAGGTTCCATCCGGCAAAAAGAACTAATGCCGCCAAAATAATCAGGACCCTTTTTTTCAAAAAAATCACCTCTTACAGGTTAGACGTTTTTCCATTCAAGAAGTTACCTCAAGAATTTTTTCAACTAGCCCTTCACTTCCCAATCATCATAGCCTCCGCATCAATACCCAACTTTTCAGTCCTCAGCCATTCAAATGCTTTCACCACTAATGGCGAAGCATTGTCCAAGCTTGCTTCATGCCCAGCAATCCATAAGTCTCCCAGCGAATCCTGGCCTTCAAACTGCATCGGCTGAGTAAAATCTTCAGTGCCCCCAACTTCATAAAAAACACAGATATGATGCACATGGGTATTTTCCTTCCAATCCCAAGGAAGCATGAAATCAATAACACCGATATTCCGGATGATTTCTATCTCCATGCCTGTTTCTTCAAGAAACTCTATCCTTAAAACCATAGGCAGGCTTTCTGAATCCTCAAGGCTTCCTCCCGGCAGATCATAGCGATTGGTGTATGGACCGCCTTTTTTGTTAATCACGAGGATTTTTCTTTTTCGAAAAAGAGGCCATGCACACCAAAAGCCCGGTGCATTTTTGATTGATTTTCCATATCAGCGGGCTTCCTCCAGTTTGCCAGCACGTAAGTAGTCAGGCGGGTTCTTTTTTGCAAAATGTCTTTCTACACTCATCAAAACCGCATCATTCCCCGGCAATGCCGCGGTTTCAATCGCTTCCGCAAATGACATCCATCTGTAAGCTGAATGTTCATGATTTAAGATAACTTCCTGATGCTCCGGAACATAGCCGACAAAAACAGGCGCCATGTAGATATAGTTGTCTTTTGCAGAGTATATCTGATCATATTGGTTGGATACATAAAGATAGGGCAGCGAGATGCCTGTTTCTTCTTTTATCTCTCTTAAAGCCGCCTCCCAGGCGGTTTCCCCTTCCTCTATGCTGCCGCCAATATAGCACCAGGCATCCGGCAAAACAGTTCCTGCTCTTTTCAAAAGTAATACCTTGCTTTCCTTCTCAAACTTTTTTATTAGGATTGCAGCAATGCCTGTGCATCTTATGGGAACTACTTGCATATATAAATTCCTCCAAAATATTTAGGCGATGTTTTCAATAATCAGACCTTCCATTTGTTCAAAAATCACTACATATTAATCTTACGCCCCTTTCCCAACCACCTTCCCAAGTTCAAATACAGAAGAATCAATCTCTTTTGAAGGCGGCAGCTTCCTTGTCACAGGATCTATGATCCAGGCGATTCCTGTAAGAAAGGTTATGATACCGCTGATCAATATGATTAATTCAGCACCAATGATGACACCCAAAGTTCCTCCAGCCAAGCCTCCAAGTGGAAAAGCGATTCCGCTTAAGCTCATTACGGCTGAAAATACCCTCCCAAGCAGCTTTTCGGGGATAGCTTTTTGAATAACTGTGTTGATCGCAATATTGGTAACAGCACCCGGTATAAAAGCAAGTCCGAAAAGCACAATCGCCAGCCAATTCCATGGGGAGAAAATAGACAGCCCCCAGGCTATTCCGCTTAAGCAAAAAGCAGCAGCATATAATTTTCCGATTGGAATATAATCCAGCTTTATGTAAGGAGCTGCCATTGCGCCTGCAAGGCTTCCGATTGCCTGGGCGGTCAGAAGCAGTCCATAGGATTCAGCACCACCCATTATTTTTCCATAAGCAGGGAGAACAACAAATGTGGCTCCCATTGCCAGATTTACAAGAATAATCCCGTACAGCAGTCTTGCCAGGGGGGTAAAAAGGATCATTCTCACACCATCTTTTAGCTCGGAAAAATATTTCGGTTTAGTTTCTGTAATAACTGGAACAGCTTTTTTACTTGGTATTAGAATCAAGGAAAAAACATATGCCCCAAGCAAAAAGGCTGCTGCATCTAGCAGGTAAATAGAAATCGCACCAGCCATAACGATCAGAATACCTGACACCGCGTTGCATGCAATGTCAATTCCTTGATAGGCTAGAGTAAAAAGAGAATTTCCTTTGCTTAAATCTTTTTCCTCAACGAAAGTCGGCAATGCTGCCATCTGGGCAGGAAACATGAACATATTAAGTGTGGTTAATATCGGAGTGATTATTAAAACAAGTGCAACAGTTAGATGATCAAAATAAGAAGCGATAGGAACAATGAGAAGCAATACTGCTTGAATTAGCTGGGAGTATACCAGCAAGGACCTGATGGGGATACGGTCTACGAACGGGCCTGCAAGGAGTTGAACAATCCTGGGAAAAAAAGATAGAAATCCTGCCAGTCCAGTATAAAAAGTTGATCCGCCCAAATCGTATACCAGCCACATAGCGGCAACAGCATACAGACTGTCTCCAATATTGGAAACAATTCTGCCTAAAAACAGCAATGTAAAGTTCTTATTCTTAAATATCCCCATCGCGGATTCTCCAATCTTAATGATCTTCTTTTTTCATGGCTTCCACCAGCCTTAATCCAACTGCATATTCCTGCATTTCATCTACATTGCTGAGATCCGAGTTTTTGACCCACTTTTCAAGCAAGTTTTTAACATCTTCAAGGAATCTATCTCTTTCTTCTTCTTTAAGGAATAGCCGCAGGCTCAGATTCGTAGAATAGCATTGACCATTTTCTGCACTTAAAGCCGGATCCAGCTCAATGCCGCCTTTTGTCTGATACCATTTTGATTTCGCTTTATAATACTTTTCGATGATTCCTCCTGAAGCCTTGGTCTCGACAAGCTCGATCAGGCCCCCTTCATTCAGCTTTTGAATATGATAATGCACACTTCCTGGTGAGTTTCCTAATAACTCGGATACTTGCTTAGAAGTAAGCGGTTTCTCCTGCAGAACGCTTATAATCTTGATGCGCAAAGCATTTCCTAATAACTTAGACTGCTCAACAGAAATTTGATGAGGCATTTTATCCTTCTTTGCCATGAAAAACCCACTCTCATTCTAAAAAATTAAATCATTCTAAAATATTAGATCACCTTTAAAGACTACCTTACTGGAAAAAAATTCATTTGTAAAGTTTTTTCCAATAACAGGTAGTCTAATCAATCACTCCACACTAATAACATTTTTCTTTTCCACACGCCCTTGGACATTCTCAAAATAGGCAAAATGATAAACCCTCCAATAAACCCCCACCAAAAAGATCCCCATTCCAACAAAAATTAAAGTAATTCCTATTTCCGGTATATATTCCATCGCCCAAATAAATAAACTGGAAATCATCCCTCCAACCGCCCCCACGAGTCCAAGGACCGATAAATGCTTTCCTCTTGAGTGTGAAGGAAGCGATTTTGCGGTGATGGCCTGAAGGGTTGGCAGATAGATGAGCCCGCCGGCAGAAATGAACAGCATTCCCAGCATCAAAAGGGCTGGATGTATGAAGTAGCTTAGGCAGACATAGCCCAGAACAAACAGCACCAAGCCCAGCATGAGGGACATTTTTTCCGAAAGCCTTTTGGTCAGCTTGAAAATGATGCCGGCTGCTATTGTGATGATGATCGTTTCTTCTAAATTTAAATAGCCGATCATCTTGTATCCTGAGATATCAATATCCCCAACAGGATATTTTGACACGATCCTGATGCTTAAATAATTGGGGAATTGTTCTTTCAATATATTGATCAGCAGCTGCCCTAGGCATAAGAAAAGAAATAATTGTGAGGCAAAAATACTTAGATTCTTTGCTCGAACGGCTGGCAGCTCAGTGATTGTATCAGCAGTTTTAAGAGGAATGTCTTTTATTAGCAGCGAGGTCAATATTGCGGATAATATAGAAGTTAGGCCAACTATAAAGAACAGCATGGAAGAATGATTTTCAAAAAGAAATCCTCCCAATAAGCTTCCGCCCGCAAATGCAGTACTTGAAATCCACATAAAGTATGTATAGATGATTTTTCTGTTATTTTCATTGCTCGCATCAATGATTAAAGCAGAATATGCGGGATTAGAGGCACTTTCAAAAAAGTAAATAAAGCTGAATGCCATTACAATAGGAATGGCGTAAAAGTGGTGGAGGGAATCAAAAAAGCATACAAGCAAAAAGCCGAACCCGGTCATCAATTCACTGGTGATGATGACTCTTTTCCGTCCGAACGTGTCAGCTGCCCGACCGCCTAAAAGATATCCTATGATACTAATAATTCCAATGATGATTATCATCATAGTTGTTAAAGAAGGCCCGATTTTCGCAGCAAAATAGACGACCGTGTAAGGCATGACCATCGTATGAACAAGCACGGTGAAGAATTTTAACAGCATTCTTATTCGGATGGTTTCATCAAAAGATAAAAATTGTTTCATATATGCTCCTTCGTCCTTTTAGAAAAAGCACAGAGAAATTCCCTGTGCTTACCCTATTTTATACCTGATTGCCTCTCGTAATTTCTGATTACCATTCCGCCGGCTTTTGTCATTCCCGCCTTCTCATAGAACGGAGCATGGGAATCATCACAAAGCAGATCAATCATATAAAGGCCATCAAGTTCTTCTAGCATCTTGGATAAAAGCTCTTTTCCAATCCCCAGGTTTTGATATTCCGGAAGTACTTCGAGCAATGGGATATACGCTGAGAGCACATTGTCACTGATGGCAGTGATGAATCCTGCTGCCTGCTCCGTTTTTTCATCGATGGCAAGGACCACTTTAAAGCTGTTTTCCAGCAGTTTCAGATGTGTCTCCGGCGAAGGAGGGTTATGCCAGCCGTCGAAAAAGCCTTTCAGCATTTCAGACGAAATCCCTTTTAATGAGCTTGTGTAGATCATAAGAAATTCAACTCCTGTCATTTAATTAGGTAATGTTGATTTCCCTGATCTCAATAAATAATAGAAACACCTGTATACCTCCGAAAAGTATAATATGGAATATTTCGACAAAAATCTTCCAAAACCTTTTTCTTCCATTAAAGTTTTCTTATTCCATCATTTTTTTCTCAAGGACGATTTTATGCATTCCTTTTTCATCAATATATGTTCCCAGGACATCAAATCCGTGCTTTATATTCAAAATCAGCATGTCGCGCCACTTGTTCATCGTTTTTGTCTGGACCACCTTATACCCGCAGCCTTTGATATATTCATGCTGCTTCTCCATCATTCTGGAAGCAATGCCTTTCCCTCTGAACTCCTCAGCCACGCCGCCAAGCCAGCTGTAAAACTTGCTTTCTTCCAGTTCATAGCCAATTTTGTAGCCAATTACCTCATCCTGATAGATCGCAACTCCAACAAGCAGCTTAGGTTTATCCGCCATCTTTTTTTCCAGCTGGCCTGATTCTCCGAAAATGCCAGCATGCAATGCAAGGATTGCATCCAGGTGTTCCTTTTTTGGCATTTCGGCAGAAAATTGATAGTTTACTTTCACTGAAACTTCCTCCTCTGCTGCAAATCGTACCACTTCGGCTTCAATCTATTAAAATAATCATGATCCTCCAAAAATATTTCTATTTTTCCAATCATTTCGTCCAAGTTTTTCGGTGTATGTTTTAATGCCCATATGACGGAGGAAAAAACGCACATCGCCAGGTAGACAGAATACAGGGTCCAGAATGTCTCCCCCGGTTCTTCATCATCAAAATAGCTTTTTATTTGCCCAATCGAAAAAGGAATGCTCACATTCCGGCTGAAGATGCCGATTTTCAAAAATTCATGAATCGGGTCTCCCCAATCAAACCGATTAAAATCAATAATCCCTGCCAATCTGTTATTTTGGATGATCAGGTTGCCCGGGTGAAAGTCATCATGCTGAAAATAGCTGGGACGATTTTTCATCCTGTGAAGATTTTCTTCAATAAAAGAGATGATCTTATCGTCATGTTTGATCTTCACTCCGCATGAAGAATATGCCTCCATATACTTCCTGTGTTTTTCAGCTTTCCTATCATACCAGGAAGGAGTTCCAGGAGGTGCAGATAGCTGATGCATTTTCCTCAATTCTTTTCCGGCCGCTGCCCCGATATCATACTGATTCTGTTCACTGAGGTACTTTATTTCTTCCTCCGCATCTTTCCCCTCGATAAAGGTTGTGATCATATATCCTCTTTCTCCTGCCTCGCCAATCTCTATAGGCTGGGAGCAGGAGACGCCATAACTTTGCATCTTCTTCAAAATGGAGAATTCCTGTTTTTTAGAGGCGAGTTTTGTCAGGTCAAATAGGCGCAGAGATAGTTTTTTATTTTCATCAAAATGAATGATGTATTTTTCATCCTGTGAAAACCCTTTTTGGATAGAGACAATATCTTTGCTTTTCCTGAGCAGCGGAATCTCACGTGCCAACAGTTCGATCATCTTTTCACCTCCGACAATAAAAGGCCAAATCACCGGGATTTGGCCTCGCATTTTTCAATATTACACCCACTTCAGCATCACAGAATCGGCTGCCGGTTTATAGCCTATTGCCTGGTAGATATGATTGGAGGTGGGATTGGCTAAATCCGTGTAGAGTGAGCAAAACTTGTAGGATTTCAGCAATTCCCTGCTCAATGCCGCCACACAGGCTGAAGCATAGCCTTTCTTCCGCTCCTCATCCGGCGTATAGACGAGATTGACAACAACGCCATTTTTGGTTGGCCTTGCTTTTTTCGCCATCGAAACCTGCCTGCCATCCTCCAGCCATAAATAAACAGATTCTTCTGCTATGAACTGCTGTGCCTTTTTCGTTGCTTCTTTTATGCTCAGGGTATTTTCGGGAGTGGCTCTGCTGAAATCGGATATCCATCCTGCGACGAGCTCCTCATCTTTTTCAGAAGCCAGAGCTAGTGTTCCGCCTGAATACGGAAGATCGTTCACCTCATCCAGGACATAGATCCTTTGATCCATCACAGTTTCACTGCCGGCACCGGTCAATCTCTTCCATTCCGCTTCAGCCTTCTGCGCTGTTTCCTTTGGTGCCACGATTCCTGGAAAGGGAATGTTTCTTTCAAAAAGCTCACGCAGGACCAAAGCAGCCGCTTCATCAGGAATGTCTCCTGCAGACCATATCAGATAGTGCGGCGGTGTCATGATGAGTGCTGCTATAATTTCTGCCTCCCTTTCTACCAATGCAAGGAAGGGATTTTTATAAGGGCTGTCAGGCTCAGCAGCCTGATAAAGCAGCCCAAGCGGAAGATTGTTTTCAGCTTCCCGTTCCAGCAGAAAAGCTTCTGTTCTTTGCAGGAATTCCTGCGGGTTTTCAAATACCGTAAAACGCAAACCCATTGTCCTTCCCCCAGGTCCTTTATTATGTATTCAGCAGCTGCTCAAGGACTTCCTGCACCTTGTATCCTTGTTTAAAGCTGACAATCCTTGCTTTTCCACCATCAATGCTATGGCAGATTTCACTGACAAGATCCATGTCATTTTCCCGTTGGATGGGAAGCATTTCGGCATCAGCATCCACGGTGCTTTCGGCCAGCTGGCTCCAGTTCTGCAGATCGATGGTGCCCTTTTCGCCAAAAATCTTAAAAGAAATTTTTTCCTGCTGGCCTATCCCGCTCGCTCCGTTGAAGACGACAGGAATATTTTCGCCAGCCGTCATCACTGCCACAAATCCTGTTTCGCATAAATCCGGGTCTTCAGGGTAGTCGACAAAAGAACGGACATCCTTGATGTCTCCGAAAACATCCAGAATCATCTGGATATAGTGCGGGCCGACTTCGCGGATAAATCCGCCCTGCTCCCTGCCGGCGATCCAATTATTTTTCTGCCATTTTCTTGGCCATTCAGTGAAATGCAGATTCACCTCAACCCGCTTGATTTCACCAAGCGTCCCATCTGCTGCTTTTTCCTTGAAAAGGGAGAAAACATTGCTGTACATCATCGGGAAATTGATAGCATTGACAATGCCGGCAGCCTCTGCAGCTTCTGCCATTTCCCTAGCCTCTTCGAGTGAGTTGGCCAGCGGCTTTTCACAGAGAATATGCTTTCCTTTTTTGATGCTGTCCAAAGCAATCTGGTGATGGAACTTTGGCGGCACCGCTATGTATACCAGTTCAATTTCTTCATTATCCAATAAATCCTCATAGTTGCTGTACAAAGATACTTCTCCAAGTTCGCTTTTCAGTTCCTCGAGCCGGGTTTCATTCGTGTCGCAAAGTGCTGCGACCCTAGTTCCTTCATTATACTGAAAATTTCTCAGCACTCTCTCCCCAATGGCACCAAGGCCAATAATCCCCACATTTTTAGACATGCCAACACTCCTATTTCTAATCTTTAGACAATTCCTATTATAGCTTATTGTGCAGGAAATGGGGATTCGAATATGTAAAGTTACTATTGTTTACATAATAATATTATGTACTATAACAATTTGGCTATTTTTCTATGAAGCTCCCTTACTCTTCTTCCTGCTGCTTCCCCCTGCACAGGATCCTTGAGTTCAGTATAAAATAACACAGTAAGCATGGCTGATGTATCCAGCTGATACAGATAGCGGACTGCTTCCGGCACCCTTTCCATTTCCAGCTCTGCCCCTGTATATCCCCGGAAAAAGTCTTCTGTCAGGAGCCCATAATCTTTTATCCTCATAAGCTCGAGGACCGGATCTCCAATCAGGGCATTCGTCCAGTCAATGACAGCTGCCGCCTTTCCTTTTTGAAAAATCAGGTTCTCCGGCCGGAGATCCATATGAAGCAGCCGTTTCTTCTGCTCGAATGAAGAAAAAATCCTGAAAATTTCTTCAGAGTCAGGCAGAGGCAGGCTGCACTCCAGAACTCTTTCAGCTGCTTTGGCCCTGATTACGATCCTTTCAGCCAATGACTGGTGCACGTCCTGCTCAGAAATGCCAGTCTCCGGCAATGCCTCGATACTGTGCAGCTCCTTTGCCATTCTTCCTATTTCTTCAATTGAAACACTCTGATCTCCTTCTATTAACTCCTGAACCAGAAAATCTGCTGTTTCGCCAAGATACAGGTGGCAGATCGCCGGGACCGGCAGGCCATGCCTCCTGCTGTGTGCAGTCAAAGCATACTCTTTCTGCAGCCCCAGCCTTGAATCGTTGATGGTATCCGTTTCCCTGTCAATCTGCCTTGACCATGGAGTCCGGATGGCTACCTTGCCCCACTCAGGGGAAAATCCCTTGAACACGCAATTTTCAACGCCAAACGCAAAGGGTTCAATATGCTGGATTTTGAATTTACCCTCGCACTCTTCCTTTACGCTCCTTAATAACCGCTTTATTTTATCTTCCATGGTAGTTCTCCTATTTTTTCTTTTGAAAAAGAGCTGCAAGCAGTCCGGATACACCGAACTCTGCTTCATCATTGTTCTTCTTTTTCATCGGCCTGATGTCAACTGCTCTAAAATCGCTGAATAAGTGCAGGAGTTTTTCCTTTGTGAAGCCGAGGCCGCCCTTCATGCTGCGTTCTCTATAGACGTCCCAGTCTGATTGCGGGGAACCGCCCAGCTCTCCGTTTTCTTCAAAGCATGTCAGGGCAAAATAGCCATTTGGCTTCAGCCTGTTCTGCAATATGGCATAGTAATCGGCTCTCCGGTGCGGCGGGATATGGTGAAAGCAGCCCGAATCATAAATGAAGTCATAATCAGTAAATTTTGAGTCCAGCTGGAATATGTCAGCTTCAACGAAAATGACATCGGACTGATTTTCCGTCATTCTCTCCCTTGCCCAATTTAGTGCTTCTTTGGAAGAATCAACCGCATCCACTGTGCACCCTTTTCCTGCCATAAATATCGCATTCCTGCCCGGTCCGCAGCCGAGTTCCAGCACCTTTCCTGCCGGAACCTGCGCCTCATTGAAATAAGCAGCCAAATTCTCATCGGGAACATTCCTGAAAAAAGGGACAGGATTTCCCCTTTGTTCATAAAATTGGTCCCATTGGAATGAGGACTTCTCTTTGAGCAGGCAATCCAGCATGTTCATTACATCTTCTGCGGTTCTAATCGTCTCTGTTTCAGCCATCTTCATTCTCCCTTCATTGCAGCGACAGTGATAAATTCGGATAAAGTCCCTGCAGCCTCTTCATTTCCTCCTCCAGGTTTGCTGAATTGAACCCGGCTTTAAACACTTTTTTATCAGGCAGAATGGTGATGCTCGTTCCTGTTTCAGTCGTTTCCCCTATTGGAACCACCCGTGCAAGAGCTTTGCCATACTGATATTCCTGCCTGTAGATCTGCTTGTCTTTTTTAATCAAAGCCGTCAGCTTTTCTGAAAAAGCGTTTATTGCCGCTGCAGGGATACCGGCTTTTTCATCGGATGAATGCTCCAGATAATTTTTGCCGACATCTGTCAGCACATCCTGAAGCCTGCTTAAGCTGGTTCCTTCCAGCAGGGAAACCGGGATGCCGCGGCCATCATCGGAAACAGTCGCACTTCCATCGCTGTGCAGGTAGACATTTATTCTGGATGCATGGCCTGCTTCATGCTCCTGGACTGCATGATGGATAAGTGAAAACAGCAATATATCTGCTTCATATTTCCCGTCATTCATCAAGTTTTCAGGTTCTTCCCTCAGCGCTTCGAGTGCCATATAGCGGCTGCTCTCAAACATTTCTGCTGCCCCTGCCAGCTGAAGGAGTATAGGGAGAATTTTATCTGGTGCGATTGAATAGCTGCCTCCCCGTTCTTTTTGTTCAATGATGCCTGCGTGCAGCAGCGGCTTCATATGGTGGTAAAGCTGTCCTGTTGTCCCCATCCCCAATTCCATGACTAATTCGTTGGCATTCTTGGGCTCCCGCAAAAGTGACTTGATCATTTCTATTCTCTGTTTATGCCCCAGAGAGGAGAGAATCTTTGCAAGGCTGCCGCTGTCGGGCGCCAGCACTTCACTGAGCGTTTTAGATGCCGGCTTCCACCTATTGTTTCCCTCTTGTGCGGTTATTGTCCCGCTATAGGTTATACTGGTACACTGCTTCTCTTCATCGCTTTGCTGGTGAGGAGAAGCAGCTTCCATGCTGTCAGCTTTCTCCATCAGAATTTCCAGCTGGTTTTTTATAAGCCTGAGCTCTTCTTTGAATATCATTGTCAGGTGGCACCTGCCCTTCATTGCATGCTGATATAGTTCCGAAAAATAATTATGTTATTACGTAAATTCATAATAACATATCCCAGAAGCACTTTCTTGATTTTCCTGCAAATTTCTCTTCTTTATTTTCAATTATAAAACGTGCTTTACTGCCTGATGTCTAATTCCCATCATGTTCACTTTTTTTAACAAAAGAAGAACGCAAAAAATCCCCCGCTCTTAAAAGCAGGGGATTCCTTCAGCACTTTATTTTCCAAAAATTTCAGCCTGCAGCCTTTTTCCGGTTGGAGTAGCGGCAAGCCCGCCTTCTGCAGTTTCACGCAGGGCAGATGGCATGGATTGTCCGATTTTATACATAGCAATGATAACTTCATCACACGGAATCCGGCTGGTGATGCCGGCAAGTGCCATATCGGCAGCCGTCATGGCGTTCGATGCGCCCATTGCGTTCCTTTTTACACAAGGGACTTCAACCAGACCTGCAACCGGGTCACAGACAAGGCCGAGCATATTCTTCAAGGTGATGGCCATAGCCTCTGCTGCCTGGGAAGGGGTTCCCCCCGCAAGCTCAACAATAGCTGCGGCCGCCATTCCGCTCGCTGAACCTACTTCAGCCTGGCAGCCGCCGGCAGCTCCGGAAATGGAAGCGTTGTTGGCGACGACAAATCCGAAGGCTGCTGATGTGAATAGGAATTCAATCATTTCCTGCCTTGTCGGGTTCAGCTTTTCTTTCACTGCGAACAGGGTGCCTGGCACAACCCCCGCTGATCCGGCTGTCGGTGTGGCACAGATGACGCCCATTGCGGCATTGACTTCGTTGGTGGCAACCGCTTTGCTTACTGCATCAAGAAGCAGGTTTCCGGATAAAGCTTTTCCGCTTTTTATATAGTTCTGCAAGAGGACCGCGTCTCCGCCTGTAAGGCCGGAAACCGATTTGACGCCTTTCAGGCCGCGTTCGACCGCTTCTTCCATTACGGTCAGATTGCGGTCCATCTGGGCAATGATTTCCTCGCGTGTCCGTCCTGATACTTCTATTTCCTGCTGAATCATGATTTCAGCTATTTTAACGCCCTTGCTTTCGGCAAGTTCGACTACTTCTGCTACATTGCGAAATAACATCGTATTCCCTCCCGGCTCCTAATCTTCTATTCTGCCATTCTGATGATTTGTGTGATATTAGGAAGCTGTTCCAATTCTCTGATCACGTCCAGATCGATGCGCTGGTCCACTTCAATGACCATCATTGCCATCTGGCCCTTTTCTTTGCGCGAAACTTCCATATGTCCGATATTGATCCGGTGCATTGCCAGCACATGGGTGACAGCGGATATCGCACCGAACTGGTCATTATGGATGACAAGTATGGCGGGATTTCCAGACAGCTTGAGTTTGAAGGAGTTCAGCTCTGTAATTTCTATGGTGCCTCCTCCGATCGAGATGCCTGTCAGATCCAGCTCCTGATTGCCGTCAGTCAGGTGTATGGATACAGTATTGGGATGTTCCATGACAGTGTCTTCTATCCTGAATTCAATGTCAAGGCCCGCTTCCTTAGCCAGTCCCAATGACTGGGGGATCCTTTCGTCGAATGTGTCGAAATCGAGCAGTCCGCCAACAATGGCTACATCTGTACCATGCCCCTTATATGTTTTGGCGAATGAGCCGTACAGGGAAATGACCGCTTTTGCAGGCATTTTTCCAAATAAGGTCCTTGCCACCCTTCCAATGCGCGCGGCACCTGCTGTATGTGAACTTGATGGGCCGATCATTACCGGGCCGATAATATCAAAAGCACTTCTATATTTCATTTTGCAACCCTCGCAATATTAAGTGTTTTTTCACATGTTCATGTTTCAATATATGTTATTCAATACATCCCGATTTTTTTTGTATTTTTAGCACTAACATAGCACTCTTAGGCTGACATTAGGCTGACATAATAAGTTTTCTGGCATTTGTTTGCATGAAAATAATCCCGCACAGATTTCATGGAAGCAGGATCAAACCGAAATTTATTCTTAAGCACTTAAGCTTACACCGGGATAAGAAGAATTGCAAGTAAAAGGCGAACCAGGTTGACTCTTACCTTATAAACTCGGCTGCTCTAAAGAAGAGCGGACTGAATTTACCCGAAACCCACTTTTGCAATCGCTTACAAAGCATGTCAGCTTCATAGTATCATAAATACGGTCAAAGTTAAAATATTTTTTATCACACTGCCATCACTGCAGCAAAAATCCTTGCAGGTTTTCCTCATTGAATACAACGAAAAACCGGCTATCTGAGTTAGGCCGGTCTCCATGCGCTGTGCATTATTTTAATATATCTTTAAACACCTTAGCCCTTGCATCAAGCGATCGGGCCGCACTCTCTATGCCCTTGAATTCTGCCATCGCCTGTTCGTTCAATAATCTGCTTTTATCGATGCCGTCCCTGGACTGCTTGGTTGCTTCGCTGATATGTTTCACCTCGCCTGAAATGCCTTCGATGTGGGCGTTCACTTCACCGATGGATTCCTGGACCCGCGTGGCTAGTTTCCTGACCTCCCCGGCGACAACATTGAATCCTCTTCCATGCTCCCCTGCCCTGGCTGCCTCGATGGCAGCATTCAAGGCAAGAAGATTTGTCTGGGCCGCGATTTCACGGATTGTTTTTACAATATCGCCGATAGACAACGCCTGCGTTTTTAGAGTATCAAGCATTTTGAGATTCTCTCTTGAATCGCCCGCAAGCTTCTCTGATGCTTCTGCCGCTTCTTCGCTCCTGGCGATTCCGTGCTCGGCCCGGTTCAGCAGCTCTCCTGCCATTTCCTGAAGCTCGGTCGCTACCGCAACCGTATTGCTTTCTCTTTCATTTATATTGGTAGCTAATTTCACCACGGCGATGACATTTCCTTCTTCATCCCGCACAGGTGTATATGTAGCTTCAAGCCAAATCAGATTGCCGCTTTTGGTAACCCGCTGTATTTTTTCCTGAAAGCTTTTGCCGCCCCTTAAGTTTTTCCATAATATTGCATATGCCGGGCTATTGGCAAATTCATCGGTACAAAATCTCCGGTGATGCATACCTTTCATTTCATTTACGTCATATTCCATAGTACTTGCAAAATTACGATTTGCCCATAGTACAGTTCCTTGCGGGCTGAACTCGATCATTGCATGTGATCTATCAATGGCAGCCAATACGGCCCCCTCATCCAGAATCTGTGATGTATCGGAAATATTGTTAGCTGGTACTGTCAATGTCAATGCTTTTCCTCTTCTCCTTTTATTCAGGCCGATGCTTTTGCAGCAAAATCATCTAAGGAAGCATGTCAGCATGGCTGCTGCTCGTTAAAGCTCGCTTTAAAATTCTCTGCATCCACCTTCACATGACTATTGTACTAGTCCGTGTAAGCGGCAAACAACTCAGAGTATAGTTTTACAATGTAACAAAATAGCTACACATCAATATTTGACACACATATTTTCTAAAAGGCGCCTGCAGTCTTTAATAGCAGACTGCTGCTGTTTTCTGCAGGTTTGTCCCCGGCACTGAAAGGGAATAGGTATGAAAATAAACACAGGAGGTATCATGCCATGAAGAAGCTGCTGAAAAACGTCATTAAGTGGGCACCCATAGCTTATCCGATCGTGAAAAAAATGTGGGGAAAAAGGAAGGCGCGCCAATTAAAAACATCATCTTAAACGTGGCTTGCACAACCATTTATGAAGGGAGACCGGCGTTTCCCTTTTTTCTCGGCTTACTGATCCTGTTGTAGACTATAGGATCAGTAAGCCAAAAATCTTTTGTTCTACAAGCAGATGTTTTGACCCTTCCAGCCACACTAGCTATAATAGCCAATATCCGCTCATTATCTTGAATTAAAGGTATTTAGCATGCGGAAAAAACTTCATAGTTATTAACGGAGGAATTATTCTTATGTCAAACGTTTTATTCATCAAAGCAAACTCACGTCCGGCCGACCAGGCTGTCAGCGTGCAAATGTACGATGCATTTTTAAGCAGCTACAAAGAGAACCACCCGGAAGATACAATCACTGAGCTGGACTTGTTTGAGGAAAACCTTCCTTATTATGATAATCTCCATATTACAGCTATGTACAAGCAGGGCCAGGGAATGGAGCTTACTGCAGAGGAAGAAACTGCTGCTGCCCGCGTCACAAAGTATCTTGACCAATTCATCCAGGCAGACAAGGCAGTATTCGCATTCCCGCTCTGGAACTTCACAGTACCTGCAGTCCTGCACACCTATTTTGACTATCTTGCACAAGCAGGCAAAACGTTCAAATACACTGAAAGCGGAGCTGTAGGTCTTCTTTCTGATAAAAAAGTTGCTTTGCTGAATGCCAGGGGCGGAGTTTATTCAGAAGGCCCTGCTGCAGAGGTCGAAATGTCTGAGAAGTATGTAAGTACACTTCTGGCTTTCTTCGGAGTCCAGGACGTCACTTCCATCGTGACCGAGGGGCACAACCAGTTCCCTGATAAAGCAGAGGAAATCATTTCTGAAGGCATCAAGCAGTCTGCAGATGCAGCTGCAAAATTCTAAATATGAAAAGAGATTTCTGCAGTGCAGAAATCTCTTTTTTTGTGCTTAAAAGCTTTTTGCTTTCTCTTTTGCCCTGGCCACACCGTCTTCTTTTATTTGCTGGGCGCGGTCCGGGAATTGATTATGGCCTTCGATAAAGATGCCTTCAAATGAAGGAATACCGAAGAACTGCATAATAATCCCGATATAACGGTGACCCATCTCCATCTCGGCAGCCGGTCCTTCAGAATAGATTCCTCCGCGCGCCTGGATATGGAGGGCCTTTTTATCAGGAAGAAGCCCTACAGGCCCCTCTTCTGTATATTTGAAAGTCTTCCCCGCTGTACATATGGAATCAAGATAAGCTTTCATCACTGGTGGAAAAGAGAAATTCCACATTGGTGTGACAAACACATATTTGTCGGCAGACACAAATTGCTCAGTCAATTCAGAAAGCCTGTTTACTTTATCTTTCTCCTCCTGAGACAAATCATCAAAAGAGCTGCCTGTACGAAGTTTGCCCCATCCGCTGAATACATCAGCATCAATCTGGGGAATATGCTCTTTATACAAGTCAAGCCTTATAACCTCATCCTCTGGATGGGATTCCCGGTAGGATTCAACAAAAGCCGTGCCGGCAGCCATGCTGAAGGATTGCGTTTCATCATGGGGATGTGCAGTGATATATAATAAAGTTGCCATATAATACCCGCCTTTTTATTGAGATTTACCTTGTTAGCTTTCTCAATTTGGCAGGATTTCAGTTCTGTTAAATTCCCCCGTCCCTGTCAAATCCTTTTAGAAACGAATACCATGGACAAAAAGACCGTGCTGATGGTAAGACTGGATAAAATCTGCAGCAGCTGCAAAGCGGAGATGTCAATTACCTTAAGGCCAAGCAGCAGAAAAAAGATGAGAAAATAGACAATGAGTGCAAAATAAGCATAAAACAGGCCTTTCTGTCTGATTTGCTTCATTCTTTCGTCTTTTTGCTTGAACTGCGGATACAAATATCCCATTGAAAAGCTCATCACTGTCAGCGAAAGCAGTGTCCAGGCCTGGGGCAGAATACCTTCGCCTGCTGCTATGCCGATGACCGCCATAAAGAGCGTCATGATTAAGAACAGGCCCCCGCATATATTAAAAGTAAGTCTTGATTCCATTCCTTCAATCTCCTTTCTTGTTTGGTTCTTCTTCATATATAAAAATATGCTCAATCGTTGTATCAAAGGTTTTAGCAATTTGGAATGCCAGCGGAAGCGAAGGCGAATATTTCCCTTTTTCAATACTGATGATCGTCTGCCGTGAGACACCCAGCCTGGCCGCAAGCTTATCCTGCGAAAAACCATAGTTTTTTCTTAGCTCTGCCAAATTATTTTTCATAAACGTCCTCCTTGGTTTTACTATATTGTAAAGGAAGCTTAACGTCAAGGTGACTTTACATAAAAATGGTTATAGGAAGCCCGGGACGGAATTTGATTTTTGAGAGAGGGTAAATTAGATGAGGGGCTGGAACCCATTATTTCTGGTGGAAATGATAATAGTGGGCCTAGGCATGGTTGCTGGAACCACTATTTTTGCCAGGAATGAAAATAGTGGGTGTTGGCAAGGTGGCTGGGATCACTATTACTGCCCTCTAAGCGGGCTGAATCCTCTAAAAAAAGCACAATTCCCATGAAAGGCTGCCTCCTCAGCTAAAATAGGCCAATTTAAAGAGAGAGGTTGGGGGCTTTTTCATCATTCTGCGGCTTTTTCTACCGAATAGCGCCTATTTTCTACCGAATCGCACATTAATTTCATTAATTCAGCTTGCTTTTTAACAAAAATCACGTTTTTTTCTACCAATTCTATCCTGAATCAAAAATAAGTGGTGCATCCCCCCCATATACAAGCCAAGCCTTCCAAAACCCGGCATCAGCCCTCCCACTCCATAAACAAAGACCCTGCTTGTCACAGGGCCTTTCAAAAAGCAGATCATAGATTTGCAGCCATCAGCTCAAGTAGCCTTTCTCCGCTCATTACAGCCTCTCCGCCTCCCTGGGCAAAATGCTTGTTTCCTCCGCCTCTTCCGTTAATCTCAGGGAGTACCGACTGTATGAGCGCTTTCATATTTGCTTCCGTTTCTGTTCCGCTTGCACAAACAGCCTGCAGCTGTGAACCGTTTTCCGCTGTAAACAGTACAATTGCCTGTCCGTTTTGCATGGCAATAGACTTGGCCAGCTTCTGAAGATCCTTAATGCTTCTATCGCGAAAAACCTGTTGGATGACCGGCGATTCGCCCGAAGCATTTCTGGCATATTCCTTACCTTCCTGCTCAAGAAGCTGGTTCTTTAATTCCTCCAGCTCTTTTTCCATCTGTTTCTGCGCGTCAAGCAGCTTGATGATGGCGTCAGGAATTTCCCCCTCTGGCGAACTGATCAGCTGGCCTGTCCGGGTCACTATCTCATTCTTGGTATGAAGCTGCTTCAGCACCCTGCCGCCGCACACAAATTCCACTCTCGTCTGCTTCTTCTGCCGGCTCCAGCCAAGAATTTTGATAGCCTGAACTTCCCCAGTTGCTGCTGGATGGGTTCCGCCGCAGCCGTTGTAATCAAACTCAGGTATGATGACCAGCCGGATATTTTCTTTGACCTTCGGCTCTTTTCTTAATGGGTAGCCGGCAAGCTCCTCTTTGCTGACCCATTTAGTCTCTATTGTAAGATTATTTGTAATTATTTCATTCGCTTTCTGCTCCGCCTGGGCTGCTTCTTCCTCACTCAGGTTTTCTGTCTCAAGATCAATCGTCAAAGTTTCTTTTCCAAGGTGAAAACTGACAGTACGGTAACCGAATATTTCGTCGAATGCAGCAGATAGGATATGCTGTCCTGCATGCTGCTGCATGTGATCGAATCTTCTCTGCCAGTTTACCTTGCCTTCCACTTCCCCTGCTTCCGGAAGTTTTTCGGCAAGATAATGCCTGATCTCGCCTTCCTCTTCTTCAACCTCTGTCACCCTTATGTTCTGGATTGTACCAGTATCATAAGGCTGCCCTCCTCCAGTCGGATAAAAGGCTGTCCTATCAAGGACGGCATACCACTTCCCTTCAGAAGTCTTCTCCATGCTGGTGACTGCCGCTGTAAATTCTTTTATGTATGGGTCCTTGTAATATAACTTCTCCATCACTGTGTCATTCCTTTTTTATCAGTTTATGAATCCTTGCCTTTTAGCAGAAAACCTTCAAAGCATCTGCCGCCGAATGGATTCATTATTTCATCCACGAGCTCAATCACGGGTCCTTTGTCCCCATCCTGATAAAAGCTGTCAAAGCATTCTGCAAACTTGTCTGCCAGGGCTTGATCAAAATGGGATAATTCCCTGTATATCCATTTGGACTGGCCAATCCAGTGTTTGTTGGCCCTAAGTACAAATTCATGTGCCAGCTCAGCCAGTTTTCCGGCAATAAAAAGGGTTTCATGCCGTTTGGTGCTGCCTGTGAAATCCTCCAGAACATCGGTAAGGAAATAACGCTTAAACGTCAGCTCTTCCACTGTCCACGGAGCAGGACCCGCAGCCATCAAGAAAGCAGCTTCCTTCCTTATAATATCCAGAAACTCCTCTCCCTTTAGCACCAATCCTTCTGCCAGCATACGCGGGAGCGTCGGCCTCGCCCTTTCCGCATCTTTGCGGAAATACAATCTGCAGGAATCGATTGTGTGAACAAAAAGCTCAACTGGCCACCCTTTATAAAGAATGGATTCTCTTCTAACAGACCCCTTATCGCCTCTTATTACAATAATATCAAGATCCGAAGTGGAAGTTTCTTCACCCCTGACGACACTTCCTCCAAGGATGGCCCCCCTGCAGTCCGGGAATCTTTCATCTATAAGCATCTTCGCCGTCTCGACCGCAGGCAGCCTTTCTATCATTTCTGTCATTTTTTCTGTCTCCCCATGCCTTTTTATCCTGTGCAGATCATAATGATATGGCCATCAGGATCTTTTACGTTGAAAAAGCTAAAATCGTCAAAGTGAGTAATTTCAGGTTGAACAGCAAAACCATTGTTTTCCATCCAGCTGTAAGCCTTGAGAATGTCCTCGGTATGCAGGTTGAACAATGGATAAGGGCCAGCCTGCGGTCTTTTCCCTTCACCGAAAGGTCCTGCATCCAGGGTAAGGCCAGTTGTTCCATCCATTCTTAAATTATATACCGGATTTTCCACCGGCTCTGTGACTTTCTGGCCAAGAAGCTTACAATACCACTCTGCCGACTTTTCCAAATTCTCCACATGGACAAAAACCGTATTCATTATATTAACTATTGGTGTTTCCATCTTCCCATCTCTCCCTGTCTTTTAGTAGAACTTAAACAAAAGCTCTTCAACAGCTATAACGGGAAAAAGACGCAAAATTATACATAGTATTTAAAAAATATGATAAAAATAGTCAGCCCCGAGTTTCACATCCAGCTCTTTAGCAGCTGCATTCATCAAATCCCAAGAAAAACAATAAAATTTCCAATACACTATTTTATCATCTTCCAGTTCAATATAGTGAATGTTCTGCAGCAGTTTCTCTCCGGATGTAACAGCAAACTCCAAAATGACCTGCCTGCCCCATAGCATCGCGATGGCAGCTTCGACTCCCTCCTGCCTGGAAACCACCTCTGCCCAGTCCTTAAGAGAATTTCCTTCTGTTTCTCTTTTTCCGAATTCCACACCAGCATGGGTGATATCTGTAAAAAGATTTTCATCAAGGAGTGACGCAATGAGATGCGCGTCTTTTTTTCGGAAGCCTTCAATCAGAGTGCTGATTGTCTTGTTATGTAAAAAAGACGAAGCAGCCCCTTCTTGCTGTCTCTGATTCTGCTGCCTTTCAGGGATTTCCTTCAACAGATTTCTTGCTCTCTGAACATTTGCGTAGACAGCGCCAGGCGAAAGACTGACGATGTCTGCAGCCTCTTTTGCTGTAAAAAGAAAAACGTCTGTAAGCAGAAGGCAGACAAATTGCTTCGGACTCAGCTGGCGGGCCAGATAATCGAGGGCTGGGAGAATTTCAAGCTGCTTTTCGCTTCCGCTTGCCAGATTCTCTACTGGAAATGAATCTGAATAGGCAGTCCGGTTCTTTCGCTGCTGGTCGATCCATACATTAGTGGCGATTTTGAATAAGTAGGATTTTACATTCAGCTCTTGAAAGACTTTTGAGAGCATAGCCAGCGATTTTAGCAAAGTGTCCTGCACAAGGTCTTCTGCATCCCATGGAGAACCGGTCAGCCTGTAGCAATATTTCCAGAGTAAAGAGCGGTAAGGTTCTACCTCCTGTTTGAATTTCTTTTCCAGATCTTTGATTTCCATGCTTATTGTATGTAAACCTTGATTGTTCTCCATGGGTACTCCTTTGTTAGAATAAATATATATTATTTGCTTACCGTCTAACAACTTCGGCAATTTTCGGCAATTTCCTTCATTAGACAGCAAAAAAGAGCCTTAGTGGCTCTTTTTAATAATCATAATATTCAATAAATAATTTTTAATTTGTTTTGCTTTTAAATAGGACTGGTGTTTCCCGTTCCAGGCACTTCGCTTTCCGCGGGGCGGAGCCTAAGCCTCCTCGCGCTGCGCGCTGTGGGGTCTCAACTTTTCCGCTATTTCCCGCAGGAGTCTGCATGCCTTGCACTGCAAACACCAGGACTTATATAATTTTATGGCGATTTTGCAACTGAAAGAAGCTTACAACCTTTATACGTAAATGGCTACTCAAGTAACTGTTTGTTATTGCTATTTAAAATTTTAAAAGCTGCGTATTCAACTCGGTTCAGCAGCTCTCTGAACCGCTTTTCCTTCTCTATATCACTTTAAACATTATTTACAATCATATACAGCCTTCTCTCCCGTTCTTCCTTCTCTTCTTCTGAAGCAAGGTCATATTTCTTCAGCAGGTGGAAAACGTCATTCAGGATTTCTTGTGTGTGTTCTTTTTGGAGAAATTCTTCCATCGGCGGCTGAAGTTCGTTGGGGAGATGCCCCTTTTGCTGTTCATATTTATTTTTAACATCCTCGACTGAATGGTTCAATTGGCATTCGCTCATTGTTACCTCTCCTTCCTGTTATTAAAAAGCTTTTGGCTATTTAAATAGCTTCCCTATTTTAAGGGTATTTACACCTGCTTTAAGGTTTCGGAAAAAGCAAAAAGCAGAAGCCGGGGCTTCTGCTTCTGCTTTTTATTTTTGAAGTCCTGTCATAGGGTTCGCTTCCTCAACAGGATCTTCTTTAATGTATTTGTAATCCTTGCGGTTGATCGGTTCGAAGCCTTCAGGGCTGTGGAATCTCAGCAAATCTTTGTACACAATATTATCTGACATCAGCAGTTCTTTCTTTGCCTGTTCAGACAGTCTTACACATGCACTGCCATCTTCAAGTTCTTCACCGGTTTCCGTCGAGTAGCATTTTTCATCTACAGAAGTGAATTCCGGGCTGATGAAGTCGCCGTTGCGGAAAGGTATAACTTCCCGGTGGGTTTCAGACAATAAATCTGAACCGATTTGCATATAGTCTTTTGTGCTGACGCCAAGAAGATGCATCACGGTCGGCATTACATCCACCGCTCCTCCGTATGTGTCCATCTCGCCGCCCTTAACACCAGGTACGTGAATGAACAGCGGAACCCTCTGTAGCTGGGCATATTCAAAAGAATCGATTTCTTTGCCAAGAATCTGCTCCATGGCAGGGTTATGGTTTTCAGAAATGCCATAATGGTCACCATACATGACGATAACTGTATTATCATACAGTCCGGAAGTCTTAAGATCGTTAAAGAACTGCTCGAGCGCCTGGTCCATATAATTGGCAGAAGTAAAGTAATGGTTAACAACACTGTCTTCTGTTTCTGCAGGCTGGAATTCTGTATCGCCTTCATCCATTTTGAATGGGAAGTGATTGGACAGAGTGATGAACTTTGTATAAAACGGCTGCTTCAGGCTTTCCAGCATCGGCATGGATTCTTTAAAGAAAGGCTTATCCTTCAGCCCGTAGTTCTTGGTGTTTTCGTCTGTCATATTGTAATATTCGGCGTCAAAGAAACGGTCATAGCCGAAGGATTTGTAAATTTCATTTCTGTTCCAGAACGTTTTATAATTCCCGTGAAAAGAAGCCGACGTATAGCCGCGCGTTTTCAATATTGCCGGGGCAGCCTGGTAAGTGTTCTGGGCTTTGTTGACAAAAACAGCCCCCTGTGACATCGGATACAGGGAATTTTCCATCATGAACTCGGCATCGGAAGTTTTCCCTTGTCCTGTCTGGTGGAAATAATTCTTGAAGTAAAAAGTCTCTCCATTATGAGCCAGGGAATTCAGGAATGGTGTTACTTCCTGGCCGTCCAGCTTATAATCGATCAGGAATGTCTGGAAAGATTCCAGCGACACATAAATGACATTCATACCTTTTGCTTTTGCGAAATAATCAGGATTCGGTTCTGCATAATTGGCTTTCACATAGTTTTCAACCTCGGTGATATCACTGCTGTCGGCCATGGCACGCTGGCTGGCAGACTTGGCATTTTGAATGATGTCATAAACAGTGAAATTGTAAGCGCCAAGGTACTTGACCAGATAATTGCGGTCAAATGAACGTGTCAGCAGTTCGGGACGGTCTTTTTCAGCAAGCCCGAGATTAATGAAGAAAGTGATGACTGCAGCAGCAATCACCAAGGTTGCCATCTTTTTCTTCCGTGTGTGCTTCGCCGGCTTATACCATTTGACCGATGCCAGCACAATTAAAAGGATCGTGTCGGCAAAATACAGGATATCAAATGGTGACATCAGCGAAAGTGCACTGTCCCCAAGCTGTCCGGCATTCGTTCTAGTCTGCATGAGCACTGGAACAGTAATAAAGTCATTGAAGAAACGGTAGTACACTACATTGGCATACAGCAGGAAAGACAAAATGAACTGAACAGCAATCAGTACGCCTGATTGTATCTTGCCTTTAAAAAATAACGCGATCCCCAGGAAAAGAAGGGATGAGCTCAGCGGGTTCAGGAAAAGCAGGAATTCCTGCATGCTGTTGTCGATTCCTAAATTGAATTCAATCTGGTATGCAGCATAAGTTTTCAGCCAGAGCAGTACAACTGCCAGGAAAAAAACGGCCATGCTGTTTTTAAATAGCTCCTTAGGCGATTTCAAGATCGATTTCATCCTTTTTTACACCTCTTAGTTTATATGTTATTGCAAGAGCACAAATTCCCATTTGGTGCTTCCTGCCAAAACCAGAAAAACTTAGCAGCCGCTAAGTTCGGAAATAACGTTATACTCCAAACCCGCGGGCTTAGAACCTAGTTTTTGTAAAAGATTCGTTAATTAATAGTGAACGAATGTTAAATACTATACCATATTTTAACCTACTTGAAAACATTCTTCAAATTTGAAGCAAATATTGTTTTGTGAAAAAATTAGCTTTTCTTATGGCAAATGATGATGGTACAATGTATCTTCCGCGTGAATCCGCTTTCTCTCATGCGGCTAAAAACAGGGATCAAAGGTGTAACAGCCTGATAAGAAGGAGAACATAATGAAGGAAAGAATCTTATTTTTTGCTGCAGGGCTGCTTGTCCTCACAATGGGTGTGGCGCTTATTATCAAATCTGCCCTCGGTGCTTCTGCATGGGATGCATTGGCGGTTGGCGAGTCAAATCTTTTTGGGCTGACTGTGGGGACTTGTGTATTTATAAATGGAATCGCTCTGATTATCATCAATTCCATATTACTGAAGAAAAAGCCGGAAATACTGGCTGCAGGAACCATTTTGATCATTGGTGCTTTAATTGATTTCTGGCTGCTGGCAGTGTTCAGAAACTTTTCTCCGGATATGCTGCTAACCCAGTCCTGCACCTTGCTCTCAGGCATCCTCACGATGGGGCTGGGAATCGCCGTCTACCTTCAGGCAAAATTCCCGCCAAGCCCGATGGATACCTTGATGGTCGCCGTCCACACAAGGTTTGGCCTGTCTTTAAGGATTTCACGTATTGTCAGTGAAGGTTTTGCCCTGATTCTTGCGTTTCTTTTCCATGGAGCGATCGGCCCTGGAACCATCCTGGTCACACTGACACTCGGCCTTGTGGTTCAGTATTTCCATCCTAAACTGGAAACCATAATGGCAAATGGGTTTAAAAAGGCTGCTGTGTAAAATAAATGGATTGAACTATCATACAGTTTTTTAACAAATTATATTTGCTCCATTCATCCGGAATTGAAGTCACACTATCAAAAAAGGCCGCTCCCAATGAGCGGCCTTCTTCTATATTTATCACACTCTGCTGTATTCCCTTGCCTTCTCCTGTTCTTTTTCTAGCTCGGCACCTAGGAATTTGGCGGCTTCAAGCATGCCGTATTTTCCTGCTTTTGCCTCTGCGTCAGAATTATAGTTTGTGTTTGTGTTGACATCGTACGTATAAATATCCCCATTGGCATTTTTAATGAATTCAATGCCGGCGATTTGAATGCCATTTTCCTTGAGGAAGCTTTCGTATTTTTTAATAATAGGGTCGTTGAAGCCTTCAATGATCTTAAACTTTGGTTTCTCTTCCACCTCTTCGCCAACCGGGCAGAACAGATCGCCAATTTGGCAGGCATCGGCCGGGCAAAGTTCAAAGCCTTCTGATGTATCCACCTGGACGGCATAGACGAATTTTCCGCCCACGAACTCACATCTGGTAATATATGATTCTGGCGATTCAATATATTCCTGGATCAGTGTGATGCCATCGACAGGCTCTTCAAAATTCGGCCCTTCGACATATTCCCTTAATGCATCCAGCGAATGGAACAGCTGAACGCCAAGCCCTTTGCCTGCGCGATTATGCTTCGTGATGAACGGAGCACAGTCAAGCTTTACAGCGGCTTCAAGAATCTGATTTTTTCCGACTGCTGCTATTGTCTTAGGAGTGCTGATGCCGGCAGCATTCAGTGCTGTATACTGATTGACTTTGCTGACCTCGAGCCTTAAAGCACGGCTGCCATTGAAGACTGTGCGGCCATGCTGCTCAAGCCATGACAGAACAGATTCCGTCAGCTCCGGCGCAAAGCGGTTCCCCCTTGTGTGGGAAGATGCGCTCATCCTGCTGTAGAAAATACCTTCCGGAGGCACACCGGTAAGATCAACAATCCCTTCATTTAAAAACCATTCCTCGTATGGAAGCTCCAGCTCTTCCAGTCTTTTGGTCAAATGTGCAGTCCACTCGCTGTTTTCGTGTATGATGTGTATTTTGCTCATATGTTCTCCCTCTTTTACTTTAAGATTTTCCTTTTGGCTTCCACCAGAGGCATGACTTTTTCCGAGAATCTCTGCATTTCCTCCAGCTGTGGAGAGAACTGAAGAAGCAGCAGATCGACGCCGGCCTCTTCATAGGCAATAATCTGTTCTGCAATCTGTTCAGGCGTGCCAATCAGATTTGGCCTGAGGCCGCGGTTGGAAACGGAATAATCGTAGAGTTTTACCTGCTGCTCGAGCTGTGATTTGCCGACAAAATCATTATAGCCGGCATAGCCGCTTGATTCTTTTACATTGGTGATGCGGGCGAGCTCTTCCTGCGCTTCTTCTTCTGTGTCACGGCATACGATGTAGGCTGCCATGCCAAATGATTTAAACGGCTCGTTCCCGCTTTCTTGCCTGCGTGCTTTCATGTCGTCAATTTTGGTTTTGACTTCCTCAACTGTGCCGCCGTGCATCACATAGGCGTCGCAGTGATTGACAATCGTTTCCTTGCCGCGCGGGCTCTCCCCGCCTGCATATAGGATCGGATTCGGCCTTTGCACTGGTTTAGGGGACAAATGGGCATTTTTAATAGAATAATATTTGCCGTCAAAATTGAAGGTCTCTTCTTCCCATAAACCTTTCATTACCTTGACGAACTCTTCTGTCCGATCATACCGCTCATCATGTTCAGTGAAAATGCCAGCGTACTGGCGCGACTCTTCCTCCCACCATGCCGATACAACGTTCAAGGTGAAGCGGCCATTGCTGATATGGTCGATGTTGCTCGCCATCTTTGCCGTCACGGCAGGATTATGGAAGCCGGGGCGGACAGCCGTCATGATTTCTATTTTCTCAGTGACCGCAGCAAGAGCGGCCGCTGTAGACCATGCTTCAAGCGAATCCTGCTCCGGGCCTTTTATATCATTCAAGTAAAGTTCTGCTATTAATGTGGTATCATATCCCCACTTCTCTGCTGCCTGGATGACTTCTTTCGCATAGCTGAAGGTCGGGGGCATATTCTCATCTTCTACATTGCGCAGCCAGCCGCCAAAGATCGGCAGCCAAAATCCGTATTTCATCTGTCTCTTCTCCTCTCACTTGCACCTTGTTGTCAGCAATAAAAAAAACTTCCCCGATAAGAAGAAGTTTGGTATGCCTCTATCTTATCTGCCAAAGCATTGCGCTTTGCTGGATTTAGCACCATTCTGACTAAGTCAGCGGCTGCCGGGTATCACAGGGCCAGTCCCTCCACCACTCTCGATAAGAATATTCAATTGATTTCATAGTAATCCTACAACAAAGGTCGGCTTTCTGTCAACTGACTAGTCTAACTATTTTAAAAAATGTTTTTTTGCCTGCTCGCCTTATTTATCGCGTGAGCCTTTTTAGCGGAAACCATTCTGCTGGAAGCAATTTTTCATATCGTCTTTGAAGAAAACGGTCATCAATCAGCAGGATGGTTCCTGTGTCTTCCTCAGAACGGATGAGGCGACCGCCAGCCTGGGCTGCTTTATTGGCTCCCGGAAAAGTATACGCATAATCATAGCCGTTCTTTCCTTCAGATTGAAAATAATCTTTGATCAGATTACGCTCAAGGCTCAGCTGCGGAAGCCCCACACCAACAATGATGACCCCGCCAAGCCTGCTTCCCTTCAAATTGATCCCTTCCGAGAAAATTCCGCCCAGCACAGCGAACCCAAGAAGGCTTTCAGCAGGATTTTCATGGAAGGAAGACAGAAACTCTTCTCTTTCTTCCTCTGCCATCCCCTGCTCCTGGACCATCATCTTCAAAGAGGAGGTACCTTTCATTTGCTCATGGATTTCCCTCATATATTGATATGAGGGAAAAAAGATTAAGTAATTCCCGGGCCGTTCAGCTGCCAGCTTTTCCACCGACCTGGCTAAAGCTGCCCCTGTTGCGCTTCTGTCCTTATATCTCGTGCTAAGCGGCAAAGCAAGGACTTCTGCATTTTCTTTTGGGAAAGGGGAAGGAAGTGACAGGGAATAATGATCCTCATTCCAGCCGAGCATGCTCTTAAAGTAATCGAAGGGCTGGAAGGTAGCCGAAAAAAAGAGTTTGCTGCGGAATCCCTTGCCCATTTTTTGGACAAGATCGGAGGGATCTAAACAAAACAGCTTGAGTACAACATCTTTTCCTGACTTTTCTGTATAAATGACAAAACGCTCATCTGCCAGTCTCGATATCCTCAGGAAAGCCTGTACAGAAAAATAGGTATCAAGCAGCAGCTCCTGCCCCTCGCTCCCCGGGCCGCTTATCAGCTCCTTTTCTGCGCAAGAGGCGAATTCCTCAAGCTGTTCGAGGAGACTTTCCGGCAGCTCTTTATGGATACGATGGCTGCTCTCCTTCAATTCTTTATTGAAAATGATGAAAACATCGTTCATCCTTTTTGCTGCGGAATACAGCTGCGGGGCTGTGTTTTTGTAAGCCCTTTTCAGCTGAAGGAAATTCTGCTTCCCCAGCTCCGCCGAAAACATATCCCTCGCCCGGTCCACCAGATTATGCGCCTCATCAATCAGAAGGGCAGTTTTTTTCTTGCCTTCTGTATGAAGCCTTTTCAGGGATACCCGGGGATCAAAAATGTAATTGTAGTCGCAAATGACCGCGTCTGCCGCATACGCAAGCTCCAGGGAAAATTCAAACGGGCAAACTGTGTGCTTCATGGCATATTTTTCAATAACAGTCCGGTCGATAATGGATTCATGGGAGAAGATATCAAGGACAGCTTCATTGAGGCGGTCATAAAAACCGTCAGCGAACGGACAATGTTCCCTCTGACAGACTGCCTGCTCCTGAAAGCATATCTTGTCCTTGGCCGTTATAGTCACTATATGCATATGAAGGCCTTTTTGCTGCATCAATGAAAAAGCTTCTTCGGCGGCCTGCCTTGTAATTGTTTTGGCCGTAAGATACACCAGCCTGGACAGCAGCCCCTCTCCCATCGCCTTGATGGCGGGAAAAGCTGTTGAAATAGTCTTTCCTGTCCCGGTCGGCGCCTGGGCAAACAAATCCTTTGCGTCCAGAATCGATTTGTACACGGCTTTTGCAAGCTGCCGCTGGCCCTTCCTGTATTCTGCAAAGGGAAAAGGGAGGGCTTTAATGCTATTGTCCCTCTTTTCCCTATGATGGAGCATGAGCCGTGCATAAGGATAGAAGTCTGCAATCAGCTCTTTTACATAACCTTCGAGAAAGGTGATGGTCTCCACCTTCCTGAAGCGCTTTTTTTCTTCCGTGTGGATCTGCAAATAGGTAAGCTGAACGGTGATTCTCTCAAGCCCGCGCTCTTTTGCAAGCATATAGGCATAACATCTTGCCTGGGCCCAGTGCACAGGATGGGTATCTTTATTAATTGCTGACAAATCCTTTGCCGTCGACTTGATTTCATCTATGACCAAGTCCCCATCTTCATTAATAATCCCGTCACAGCGGCCCTCCAGCAGGAACTCAATCTCCTCATGCTGAAGTGCTTCCCTCAAGAAAACCTCATGTTCATCTTCTTCCTTATAAGTACCCTGAATTTTCTTATGTGCTTTCGTTCCTTCCGCCATCGAAGAAGCTGCTGCAAATCCAGACTCAATGCTTCCGGAACGATATACATATTCCGCCAGGCTTCTGGCAGAAATTCTCCAGCTTTTAGTCATCACAAGGTCTCCTTGCCAGCTATGATAAAACCATTATAGCACATACGTTCCCGGACTTACGAAAACAAAAAGGGCGAGTTCGGCCCGCCCTTGTGATCTATTATTATATTCTTTTGGCTCCGTAATAAGCTTTGCTCCAATAAGGATTGGACATAGAATCAATTTTAACGCCCTTGGAGCTTGATGCATGGATGAATTGATTGCCTCCAAGGTAAAGGCCGACATGTGAAGGACCTTTTTTATAGGTGCTGAAAAAAACGACGTCCCCTTTTTTAAGGCTTTTCTTTTGTACAGCTTGTCCTGTTTTATAGAGCTGGCCAGTAGTCCTCGGGATCTTTTTCCCGGCTTTGCTGTAGCTGTATCCAATTAGGCCTGAGCAGTCGAAGCCTTTTGGCGACGTTCCGCCCCATTTATAGGGAACCCCTATGTATTTTTTGGCCATGACAGCCGCAGAAGAACCATAGGAAGCAGCTTCTGTATTTTCTCCTCCAAACAATCCGGCAAAAAGCAGGCTGGTGCAAAGAAAAACGCATGTGATCAGCTTCTTCATGTTGTCCCCCAAGTTTTTTTCTCTCTCTGTTTTTGTGATGAACTTAGTTTCTCACATGCTTCCTGAAAAATATTTTACAAAAAGATGTTTGTTATGTAACAAAAAGATTACAAATATTGACGTTTTTCGACCAATCATTTATTAGCAAGCGATTGCACTATACCCAGTCCTCCATTTTCCCAAGTACATATACTGTCAAGAAAGGAGGTGTTTTTCATGCAGCAGCTTTCACTTCTCTATCTTGCCTGCATCCTTGCAGGGTATGCATTAATCAAAACAGCCGGACTGGCTTTTGTGACAGGGGGCTTTGCAGCATTTATCACCGCTGTTGGCGTATCAGCCATGATCATATTTGCAGCAGCCCTGCTTTTCCTCGGCTTGAAGGCTTTATTCGGCCGCAAGCTTTAGTTTCAGTTCACTTGCAAAAAACATAGGCCAGGTGCTTTGGCCTCTGTTTTACATACCTGCCTCCCCCTTCACAGCAGGAAATCCGGCAAGGCTGATATCATGTTCATAAAAGATGCCGGCTATTGCATGGCGCAGGCGGCTTTCATATTTTTGCTTTGCATCAAAATTCCTGACCGGTACCTCGATTAAAAACAGCATCGTATTATACTTGAAGTCAACTAGCCTTATTTCAGCAAGGCCGACCTTTATATGAGCTGAAAAATCATCAGCTTCTTTTAAAACAGCCTCTTTCAGCAGCTTTTCAATCCTGCCTGTATCCTCGCCGAATTCAACGCTTACCTCTACGGATGCCAGCATTTCCGATCCGGTCCGGTTTTTGATGATCTGTTCAATAAAATGCTGGTTTGGAACGATCAATGTCCCCTCTTTGGCAGTTCTCACAATCGTGGAACGAAGCCGGATGCTTTCAATGGTTCCGATTTTATTATTGATTTCGATCAGTTCCCCTACTTCCACAGGCCGTTCAAACAGAATAATGATGCCTGAAATGAAGTTGCCGGCGATATTTCTCATCCCAAAGCCGATCCCGATCCCGAGCACCCCGAGTGCTGCTCCTGCCGCAGTAAGGTCAATGCCGACCGTTGTCAAACTGACGGCAACTGCAGCAATCATGACAACGTAATAGATGAAGCGGTTGAATGTATATCGCAGCCCCCTGTCGACATGATAATGTTCATAGACAGAAGATAGAAGCTGCAGCGTAAAAACCCTGACAAACTTATTCGCCAGAGAAACAATGAGGAAGGCAGTAAAAATCAGCCGCAGTGAAACTTTAACATCCCCCGCCTGGTAGAGCGTATAATTCAGCCAGTTCTGCGTTGAAAAAAAGTTCAAAAACAGTATCAGGGAAGCATAAAAGGCCGCCCAATTGAGGACCGAGAGTATGCCTTCCTTTGCTTCCGGCTGGGCCCATTGCCTTTTTGCAGCAAAATATTGCAGTATGTATTTAAGGACCCAAATGGCTGCAAGCCAGGAGAAAAACAGTATATATTCTTCTCTGGATAGTTCTTTAAAAAAGTCCATTGCCGTTCACCTTTACTTCCTTTATTTCTCTTTGTATTCCTTATAGGGCCGCTTTCTAAACTGGGATATTTTTTTAAAGCATGCAAAAGAATGGGTTTGGGTCCCGGCGGCAAGGGAAAAAAGGAAGGATACTATTAACTGAAATTAGGGATTCCAGGGGGATTATATGTGGATTAAGAAACCGTTTTTTATGTATATAACAGGAGCCATCCTTGTGCTGACTGTTATTTTTTTGCTGGGTAAGATAGATTGGTTCATCTGGCCTTTCCGGAAGCTTGTGGCGACCATTTTCTTCCCCATCCTGATATCGGGCCTTCTTTATTATATCCTTAGGCCAGTCATCCGATGGCTGAGCAGCTATATACCGAAGACTGCTTCCATCCTCATCGTATTCGGCACGCTGATTGGGATCGGAACCGGAATATTTTATTTCGGCGGAAGCCTGATAGCAGAACAGATTAGCCAGATATCTGACTCTTTCCCTGACAAAATGGAGGACCTTACGTCCGAGACCAAAGAGATGGTTGATAAAAACGACTTTGGCTTCCTTTCCTATGAGGAGATCGAGCAAAAGGTCCTTTCCTATTCGCAATCATTCTTTAATACAGTCGGCAGCAATCTGACCGGAATCATATCAGCCATAACAAGCGTCGCTACCGTATTGGTTGTTGTTCCCTTCATTGTGTTTTATTTTTCAAAAGATGACGAAAAGCTCCGGCCAAAACTGCTGAAATGGATACCGGATGAGCACAAAATAGAAGGAAACCGGATATTGCTGGACATCGACAAAACCTTATCAACTTATATCATCGGGCAGTTTATCATAGCTTTTGCCGATGGTGTCCTGATGTATATCGGTTATCTGATTATTGGACTGGATTATGCTTTAGTACTGGCATTGTTCGCCACCTTCCTGACGGTAGTCCCATTTCTGGGACCCCTTCTCGGCGTCATTCCTGCCATTTTTGTCGGGTTGATGCAGGACCCTTTTATGGTAATCAAAATCCTGATTGTCCTTGTTGTGGTCCAGCAGCTGGAAGGCAATCTCATCACTCCGCAGGTGATGGGAAAAAGGCTGAACATCCATCCGCTGACAGTCATCCTTGTCCTGCTGGTTGCCGGTTCCCTATACGGCTTCATCGGCATCCTGGTGGCCATTCCATTCTACTCTGTTGTAAAGGTGATTGTGAGGGATTTCTGGAAGTTCTACCGGCTTCGCCATTTAACAGGTTCCATTGGAAGCAAACAATGATGGATACGAACAAGAACCGCATGGAAAAATTCCAGGCGGTTCTTTCTTTCATTATATAAGCGGCCCTTTGAGCCATCAATTGCCGGTTGCCGGGAAATACACTCTTACTTTAGTCCCTTGGCCTTCTTCACTTTCGACTTTTATTCTTCCACGATGGTCGTCAGCAATTTTATAGCTTGTCATCAGGCCCAGTCCGGTTCCCTTTTCCTTTGTTGAATAAAATGGCTCTCCGAGATTGGCCAGTCTATCTTCTGGAATGCCGCATCCGTTATCCTCTACGATAGCGCATATCTCCCCGCCATCCTTACAGGTGCGGATAATGCTGACTCCCTTTTCTTCAATGGCATCAAGCGCGTTTTGAATAATGTTTATAAAAAGCTGCTTAAGCGAGTTGAGGTCTCCAAGCAGCTTATAGCTTGCATCTCCAGGCTCAAACACGATCTCTTTATTGTTCATTAAGGCCTGCGGCATCAGCAGATCAACCACATGCTTAATTAAATCATTCAGATCCAGAACTTCAACTTTCGTGCTGTGCGGCTTTGCCAATGCCAAAAATTCCGTGATGATCCGATCAATTCTGTTGATTTCATTAATAATGATAGATGAAAAAGCCGGATTAAAGCTTTGTCCGTTTGAGAACAGCTGCATAAACCCTTTGATTGGTGTAAGAGGATTCCTTATTTCATGGGCAACAGCGGCGGCCATTTGGCCAACTACCGCCAGCTTTTCAGACTTTCTCAGCAGTTCATCTGTTTCCATCCTTTTCTGGATGTCCCGGGATACGGATAAAAAATGCGCCCCATTTTCATGTGCATATTCACCAACGGCTTTAACATGAGACTCTATCCAGATATAATTCCCATCTTTCTTTTTAATTCTATGCGTAACCAAAACTGGTTCGCCGAATGTTCGTATCTGCTGATGCTTCCTTTTCACATCTTCAATATCTTCGGGGTGTATGAGCTGGAAAGCGTTCAGCTCGAGCATTTCCTCAGGCTCGTATCCCAGGATCCGCTTAACCGATGGAGATGCATACAGATATGTAATATCCTCCTTGTGCAGGATAATCAAATCGGAAATATTGTCTGCCAGAAGCCTGTAATTCTGCTCGCTTTCTTCTCTTTTTGTTTCCATGAGCTTCTGCTCAGTAATATCAAAGATCTGCCCGAACATATACTTTATGTCCTCTCCGTCTCCTTTGACAAGAGACAGAATCAGCAGGCCATTTTTATGTGAACCATCTTTGCAGATATAACGCTTCTCCAACTCACATTCCGTCCGTTTTCCGTCCAAAATTTCGTTGATCAGCTCTAAATCCTTTTTATAATCTTCCGGGTGGCTTACATCCTCCATTGTGTGGCCTGCCCATTCTTCCATTGAATAGCCAAGAAATTTACAGAAAGCCTCATTTACGATTACTTGATCTATACTTCCAATCACCACAGTCTGCGGGATCCTTGATTGATAAAAAAGCTGCATAAACATGTTATAATTCTTCATATTGCCTCCGATAAAGCTTAAAACGTTATTACCATCTTACTAAATATTGATCTTTTTATACAATCATTATCGGGATAATCCAAATATCATCAGACTTAACAAAAGTTTTTTTCCTAGTATAATGGAAAGGAATCCAAACATATTTAGGAGTGATACTGTGGCTAACAGCAATATAAAGCAAACGGCAGACCTGATCAGGAAACTTGTTTCCATACCCAGTCCATCCGGGAATACCAGTGAAGTAATTTCCTTTGTTCAGAATTATCTTGAACAGCTTGGCGTACATACATACCAAAACAGGAAAGGCGGCCTCATCGCCACCCTTCCAGGAAAAAATGAAAAGCAGCACCGCATGCTCACTGCTCATGTTGACACATTGGGGGCAATTGTAAAGGAAATCAAACCGAATGGCAGGCTCAAAATCGATCTGATCGGGGGATTTACATACAACTCGATTGAAGGCGAATATTGCGAGATAGAAACTGCAGATGGAAAAAAATATACCGGAACGATCCTCATGAAGCAAACCTCTGTACATGTGTATAAGGATGCGGCAAAAGCTGAAAGAAACCAGCTGAACATGGAAGTGCGCATAGATGAAAAGGTCCACAGCAAAGAGGAAGTGCTTGCCCTTGGCATTGAAGTGGGAGATTTTGTATCTTTTGATCCGCGTGTTCAGGAAACAGAATCAGGATATATCAAATCGCGCCACCTGGATGATAAAGCCAGCGTCGCAATCCTGCTTCAGCTGATCAAGACTTTAAAAGAAGAGAATATCGAGCTGCCTTACACGACCCACTTCCTGATTTCGAACAACGAGGAAATCGGCTATGGCGGGAACTCCAATATCACTCCTGAGACTGTTGAATACCTGGCTGTCGATATGGGTGCGATGGGTGAAGGCCAGTCAACAGATGAATATACGGTGTCCATCTGTGTGAAAGATGCAAGCGGCCCCTATCATTACGGACTTCGGAAGAATCTCGTTAAGATTGCAAAAGATAACAATATCGACTACAAGCTTGATATCTACCCTTATTATGGATCAGATGCTTCTGCTGCCATCCGTTCCGGCCATGATATCATTCACGGACTGATCGGGCCGGGGATCGACTCCTCACATGCCTATGAGAGGACTCACATGGAATCCCTCGACAACACCGCAAGACTGCTTCTCCATTATGTACAATCTGAGCTTGCCAATTAATGCAAAAGAGGATGCGTTCATCACGCATCCTCCTTTTTACTCCTCTTCAGGAGGCCTCTTCCCTCTCTGAAGCTCCCATATGCTCAGCCCAAAATCATATTGCAGATGAGGGTAATCCTTGAAGCTGCGCCAATCGCCGCCCCATTCAAATCCAAGACCCTTTGCAATCTCTACTACCTCATCCCAGTCAGCCCGGGAATTGCCGTTTCCGTCATAATTCATATCCCATATGACAGCTCCGTTTATGGAAAGAAGGGCAAAATCAATGGCAAGGCCATAATTATGGTATGACTCCCCGCCTTTGGCATTAGTCACGATATCTCCTTCAGCGGTCCGGCCTTTAGCATATAATTTATCCTGCTCTTCAATACTGCGGAAGTCCTGTGTAATGACAATATTGATCCCTTGATCCGCCGCCCGGCTGATCAGTTCATCCTTTTTGGCACTAACAACCGGATGAAGCTGGACCGGCAGGGGTGCATCCTCGTCAAAGCCATTATCAATATGAAAATCGATTTCCGGAAGCTGTTCTGCCTTCATGAGAAAAAGCAGATAGGTCATCCCGGCAATCAATATGAAAATCCAGAAGCCTGATCTTTTAACCGGCACTTTGTCAGTCCTTTCTATATATAAGGCTGTGATAAACATTGCTGTTGAATATAGCCGTATACAAATAGATATAAAAAAAGATGCGGGGCATCATCTAAAAATCTGCCTTACATCTTGTATCTTATTATACTAGGAAATTGTTTATTCAGTCTAGAATGAAGCTGCTGTGCGTGCTGGCTGTAAAATTTCAGCGGAGTAAAATGACTCATCTGATTAAAAGGAAGATGAAGGATCTTTTGCAGGTGGATGATTATAAAAAAAGACAGCTCTTTCGAAAAGAGCCTGTCCAATGTAATTCCCATAGATTTGATTGCAGCTAAGTGCATCCTTTTGAAGATATTTATTTATATTTATACGGCACAGCTTCAACATTAGAAGCCTTGGTGCCCATTATAGCAAAGACTTTGCCCCAAGATACCTAGTCTTCCAATATGATAAAGTCATATCACTGATTGTGACACCTGTTGAAGAACCAGAATGGATGAACCGGTTGCCCCCAAGATAGATTCCTGCATGTGAAGGACCTGTCCCGGTCTCAAAGAAGACGATGTCTCCCGGTGAAGGGGAAGAGACTGCTTTTCCAGCCCCCCAGATTGTCGCAACTGTCCTTGGGATTGAAACTCCTGACTGCTTGAAGACATAGTTGATATAGCCGCTGCAGTCAAAACCGGAAGGTGTACTTCCTGCCCACTTGTACGGAACGCCTATATACTTTTTCGCTTCGCTGATCATCTCATCGGCTTTCGAGGAAACAGATGCTGGTGCTGGAGGCTTCTCAGCCGCAGCTGTGCCGTTCAATTGGAGCTTCTGTCCGGCATAGATCCGATCGCTTGAAAGATTATTCACTGCCTTCAATTGAAGTACAGAGATATTGTTCCTGCTGGCAATGCTCCAAAGCGAATCTCCTTTTTGCACAGTATAACTTGACCCGGTTTGGGCTGGTGCTGAATTCTGCACTGGAGCATTGGCAGAGCTGTTCGTGGCAGATGAGCTGACCGAAAGCCGGTGTCCTTTATAAATTGTATCAGTTGACAGACGGTTCCATTGCTTAAGCGATGCGACGCTGACTTTGTATTTCAAGCTGATACCCCATAGTGTGTCTCCTGCTTGTACAGTATGTACTGTCGTGCTCGCTGCTGCTGCAGGCTGAGAAGCGTGGCTGTGCGGAGCAATAACAGACAGCTCCTGCCCCGTATAGATGACTGTACCGCTGAGCCCATTCCAGCTTTGAAGCTCGGCTGTATTTATATGATATTGCCTCGAGATTTTCCAAAGGGTGTCTCCTGAGGCTACCTTATGTGTCTGTTCATGTGCGCTTGCTGAACCTTGAAAAGGAGTCAGCATAAAGCCTGCTGCGGCTGCCATTGTTATAAGTTGTTTTTTCATGGTGTACACTCCTTTAATTTCTTTCACACCCTAATTTTAGTAATCATTAGATTAGAATAATATGTGTAAAAAATGGAGTGCATGGAATTTACTATTCATATAGGATAATTAAGGAATACTATCTTTGAATTCCCATAAACAAATAGGTTAATTACCCCATGTCTTAATCTTCTAAACTTACACAAAAATAATTTCCACCGTCAAAAGACATAAAAATTACGACAAAATCCAGAAGGTAATTTATTCCTCAGTTATTCTGCTGATTATCTCGTCCTGCTTAAAAAGTACTTCTGCTCTTTGCCAAGCCTAAAAATGAACGCAAAGGACTAAGAAATGCGGGAATATTTTACCTTATCCAAATATTAAGAATAAATTAGACTATTACTTGCCTATCAATTTTATCCAGGGAGGAATAGTATGAAAAAAACTTTTATTTCTATGTCACTAGCAGGCGTATTGGCTTTGGGGGCTGTAAATGCTCCTGCGCTGGCCCAGCCGAAGGAAGCTCCGAAGCTTGAAGTTCTTCATGGCCTTGAGAATAGTCTCATCAAAAGGATTTCAGCGGAAAAAATCTATCAATCCATTATGGATCTCTCACAGTCTCCGCGCGTGGCAGGAACAGCTTCTGAAGATCAGGCAGTAGAGTATATAAAGCAGAAATTTGAAAGTTATGGCTATAAGACAGAAATCCAGCCTTTCACCTTCTATGGCTATACCCCGCCTGAGAAGATTGAATTAACCGTCAACGGAGCGGAAGAGCCATTATCCCCTGCACCTTTCACTTATACAGTTAACGGGAATGTTACCGCTGAACTGGCAGAAGCCGGCTTGGGAACAAAGGAAGACACTGCAGCTGCTGATCTGGACGGTAAGATTGCACTGATTCAAAGAGGGGAAATCAGCTTTGCCGAAAAGGTATTGAATGCTGCTGAACAAGGTGCTGCAGGCGTCCTGATCTATAATAATGCTGATGGTCCGCTGAGCGGGACACTCGGAGAAGCCAATGAGGAGTACATACCTGCTGCAGCTTTATCAAAAGCTGCAGGTGAAAACCTGCTAGCAAGACTCACAGCTGGCGAAACCGTCACTGCCAACCTTGTCATCGAGGGCGCTGACGCCAGTGAAAAAACATCTCATAATGTAATTGCCGTTAAAAAACCGACTAATAAAAAGAAAGATACAGGAGAAGTCATTGTGCTAGGCGCACACCATGACTCTGTAGCAGGGGCACCGGGAGCGAATGATGATGCATCCGGCACAGCGATGACTTTGGAATTGGCAAGAGTGTTCAAAAACATTCCTACTGATTCAGAAATCCGCTTTGTCACATTTGGCGCTGAAGAGCTCGGCTTGCTTGGATCACGCTATTATGTGGAGAATCTGTCAGACAAGGAGCAGGATAGCATCATTGCCAACTTCAACCTTGATATGGTCGGAAGCAGGGATGCAGGCGACCTGGTCATGCTGACGGCTGATGGAGAACCGAATCTGGTGACAGAATTGGCTCAGAAATCCAGCTTAAAGCTGAATGGGGCAGCAACACCGTATGGCCAGGGAGGACGGAGCGACCATGTACCTTTTGCCGAAGCAGGCATCCCGGCAGCGCTGTTCATCCACAGCCCGAGTGAGCCATGGTACCACACACCAGAGGACACCATTGATAAAATCAGCAAAGACAAGCTTCAGGATGTAGCTGAAATCGTGGGATCAGCGATATATGATCAGGCGAAATTCGACCGGAAGCTGCCTAAGCCGGAGAAAGGGAAAAAGCATAAAACACCTCATTTATATCAAGAACAGGAAGTAAAATAACGAAGAAAAGCACCCTCCATGGGTGCTTTTCTCTATTTTTTCCAGATCCTTGTATTGTCTTCCCTCACGGTCAGCTTCAGCTCATCAAGCCGCTCAAGGAGAGGGATGATATATTTCCTCGATAATCCCAAAAGATCTTTAGCTTCGCCCACTTCAAAAACGCTTCCGGTTCCCGCCTTCAGCTTTTCAACCGCATCATTGAAAATGTCTGAATGATAGTAATACTGGCCATCAATATGCTCGATTCTGCCTGTATCTGTCAGAAAGCGGACCATATCAGCCTTCAAATCTTCCGGAATACCCGAATTGGCGAAATAGTCATCAAGGTATTGAACCTGCAGTCCATCTTCCCTTATCTGCTCCAGCATATTTTCAGCCCGTTTTTGCCAGCTTTTCGGAATATTCCTTTCAAAGCCTGAAGAAAACAGCCATTGCTCTTCTTTAATCCATTTCCCATCCAAGATTCCTTTTTCAACCGTATAATCCACCAGGCTTTTGCCGAAGATGCCTGCCAGCGATTGGACCAGCTCTGCTTTAAGGATCCCTTTCCTCATCGGAAAAGCAGAGTGAAATTCGCCAAGCTTCGCACCTGCTTCCATGGAGGCATTTTGCACCGTTTCGCTGTGAGCAAAGTCATTGGGCCCGATTTTTACAAAGTCATCTTCCTGAAGCACCTGCAGGACAGTCTCTTCGTCCACACCGGTTAAATGGGCAAGCTCTGAAGGCTTCATGCTGCTGTTCACTCTAAGGACATCGCTGATCCTCTCAAGGGGAGAACCTTGTTTTTTCTTATCAAGAAGCTCAACGGTATGCTTGCCAAACTTATATTTCCGGCCATGCGGATCAATGACCCATCCTCCGCCGATGGTTTCAGCGGGGCTCGGCCTCCTGAGGATGAACCGGTCTCCCCGCTTTGTAACCACCTCTTCATCCAGCCTGATCTGGCATAAGATTTCTTCTTTATCTTCCTTCAGCTCGTTGCGGTCAAAAAATACAATCCGGCCCATCACTTCTGCTGTTCCGATATGGCATTTGACAGGCATACGCTGTTTGATGACAGATTCCAGCCCCTCTGCCGTCCTGATGCTTGCATCAAACACATTTGTCACTGTAAAACTGTCAGCGGAAACAAGGACCTGCCCCCGGGCGGCATCTTCTTTTGCAACCCCGGACAAGTTGATGGCTGCCCGCTGCCCTGCAAATGCCTTTTCTGCCTGCTTCCGGTGCACCTGGATCTGCCTAGCCCGCGTTTCAATGGCTGAGGGCATGATTTTCAGCTGCTGGCCTTCTTCAACAGATCCTTCATAAACGGTTCCGCGGACCACTGTTCCCTGCCCCTTTACCGTAAAGGCCTGATCGATCGGCAGCCTGAAGGCGCCTGTTGTGCAGCGGGGGGTTATTTCTTTGAGTTCATCCTCAATCAGCACTTTCAGTTCTTCAATCCCTCTTAGAGAAAGGCTGTCCACGAGAACCGAAGGAGAGCCTTCAAAAACCGTGCCTTCAAGCTCCTGCAGAATGTCCTCCTCGACAAGGCCGATGAATTCTTCATCAACCCGGTCAGCTTTAGAAATAACGACGATCCCTTTTTCAATGCCAAGGAACCCAAGAATCTGGAGATGCTCTTTTGTCTGCGGCATCACACCCTCATCGGCTGCAACGACCATGATAACAAGATCGATGCCGGCAACACCGGCAATCATCTGCCTGATAAACCGCTCATGCCCGGGGACATCAATAACAGAAATCTCCATCTCGTCATCTTCATAAAGAGGTGCAAATCCCGGCTCTATCGATATCTGCCTTTCTTTTTCTTCCTTCAGCCTGTCTGTATCTATATTTGTCAACGCTTTGGTGAGCGATGTTTTGCCATGATCAATATGTCCGGCCATACCGATCGTAAAGTATTTCTTTCCCACGAATGCACCTACTTTAATTCATAAATTTATCATCTCAGCTGGACAAGTACGCACCGATTGCGCCGCTGTATTCGCCATTTGGCAGGAAATCAGCATCCAGGCCAGTCATCATGCTGTATTTAATAAGTCCCTTTTTAAGGGCTTCATTGCCCTGCAGGGAACTTCCAATATAACAAATCTTTTTGGACTGATGAATGTCAGCAGCCCCTTTGGTCAAAAGGACTGTTGTTTCGGCAATCATGTTTGCCGCCGCTGCCATAAGATCCCCTTCGGAAGGCTTACCCGCAATATGGGCAAAATTTCCTGCCGTAAGCCTGCCGTCAATAGGAGCTTCAACATCCTTTAGCCTTTCATTCTGGCCTGCTGCAGAAGGAAGCCAGCTTCTGTCTCCATAAATATTGCTCACCAGCAGGTCGGCATTTTCTCTGTTTCCTTCGGCTGCCAGCCCCGCGAGCATCTGGTAGTCCGTTTTTCCGGAAAAAATCCTGCCAAGTCCCAGAAATGTGCCTCCGCCCACGCCGCTGCCAAGGATTCTTTCATGTTTTCCATCTTCTATTTTATACCAGGATGTGCCTGTCCCAATGTTAACGAGCAGCAAACTTTCATGCGGGAGGCCCGCTTCCTTGATCAGATGGAGAGCTCCTTCACAAGTGGCAGTAAACTCAGGGAGAACTGCAGCTTCTGGAAAAAAGGCTTCCTTGAGAATAGCGGCTTTGCCGCCGGTAAGGGCATAATCCGCAGAAGGAGCCATCGTCTTAAGCCAGTTCAGCGCCTGCTCAGCAGCATCATATTCAATTTTTCTAAAATGTAGCCCATTTTCTTCGTAAACGATCTTAATCAGAGTCCCGCCAGCATCAATCCCTATTCTCACCCGAACGCCCTCCCCTGAGTATATTAACCTCATTATAAGCAATCTTGGGAGGAGCCTGCCAGCATTAAGCCCCGTTATCCAGAGGGAGTATTCCCGCTAAAAATAAAACCCCCTTGCTGAAAGGGGGCCAATTTCTATTCCAGCATTTCGCCGGTCTGATAATCCTTCATAAAACTCTCTATTGTTTCTTCAATCATGCCGCTTTCATCAGGAACCTGGACAATCACTTCATTTCTCCCCGTAACCGGGGTTACACTCACATTCTGATAACGGTTAACATCCAGCTGGACGCGGAGGTCTTTTGCGATCTGCGCACTTTCCGTTCCATCTTTCAATAAAAAACGAAGGTTTTTCATGTAGGCAAAGCTCCTTCCACCTCAGTATCTAAAGCTTATTATTGGGCCGGAAGAAACAAACTATACTTTCTGCTTTGCCTGATGTCCCGCTTGTTTTCCAACATTCAAATAGCATACCCTTCAAGTTCTGACATGAGGTATAAAAAGCAGCCATTGCTATGTTGGTACATCTGTATTTTTCACCCCGTTAAAACCCCCGTATGTGCATGGGTCATTCAAGAAAAGCTATTTAAGAGTTTTTTTCTTCCCCCTCCAGCCATAAAAGAGCGGACCTTCCCGGACCTGTGAGGTAATCGGTGACAGGGTGAAAAATAAGCGGAGAAAATTCCCCTAATTTCGAAAAAACTCAAAAAATAGCTCAAATTGACGGAGATATTCCGACTATCGACTCAAAAAACAGGAAAAAGGGCTACTTCGCTTAACTTAACCGGAAATTTTCCGCTAATTCACACCCACTCATGCCATTTCCAGCAGCGTAACCGGAAATCCTCCGCCTATTTTTAGTCCTGCTGGTCACTCACTCAAATAGGAATAAGACTTTCTGTTTTTTAGGAGCATTCCTTCACTACCCTGCCTTTCAGCTGAATAGGCCTTGCTTTATACTTTACGAAAAGAACCAAAATTAAAAACCCCGCCTAAGGGAGGGATTTGCTGTTTACTTTCTCTTACCAAAACCAAACGGAGCCAAAAGCACATAAAATAAGATAAGTGCAATTCCTTCAAGGGACAGGATATAAAGTGGATAAGGTCCCAGAAAATCGATCAGCGAGCCATTGGAAGGCTTATAGGCAAGAAACATATAATTTCCCCCGGTCCATTTATTGGCCAGGTATGCAAGGCCTGCTGATAAATTCAGAAACAGAAAGCTCAGCCACATTCCTTTATGGTCTGGTGCAAAGCCCTTTGCAAAAACATAGAATAGGCAGGTCCAGATGATCAGTATATGAGTGATGAAAAACTGGAAATAACGAAAATGCGGATAGCCAAAAAATAATTCAGGAGTCAGCACCGCCATTAAGGCTCCTGCAATCCCGATAAAATAGACTATCTGAAAAACGAGTCTTGATCCTGATGCGAGGAGGATCAGGCAAAGAACCAGGCTGATGGAGCACAGCTGCAGCGGCAGTGTGAAGGAAACATCCCATATTCCTGCACGGTACAGCCAATAGTGATACAGCGACTCCAGGAAAAATAAACCTGAGAAGAATGTCCACCTGACCGCTTTTTCGCTCGCAGCAAAAAACTCCCGGAAGTAGTATAAAGCAAATGAGCCTGCCGCAAAAACAGCCAGCATGATCCAATGTCCTGCCGAAAAAGCAGCAAAAGGATAAAGATCCGAATTTTGCCCGAATAACTCTGCCACAGCCGAATCCCCCTTTTTATGACTTAGGCTTTTTCTTTTAATGCGAAGTTTTCAAGCTCGAGCCGCCTGGTTGTCTCCAGCTGAATGATTTCCCCTGTGTCAAAGCTGACTTCTTTGCGGAATAGAGGGCCCTCGAACACGAAAGTATGATATTCCCCTGCCTCACCCATCGGGCAGCTGTCCGTATCCCTGATATCATTTGCAAAAGAACCATCCACATCGCGGCCAAGCCACTCAGTGCCAAGGATCTCTTCTCTTACCCTGATCACTTTTGCCTTGTACCCTGAATCCGCGAATGCTTCCAACGCTGACTGCGCTTCCTCTTTTTTCATCCATAAAGGATAGGAAGCTTCCAGGCCTGCAGCGGCTGCCGCCTTTTCGCCCCAATCTCTGTGTTCATCTAAATAAAGATCCCCAAAGGCAACCGCATCGAGTTCGTATTCCTTTTCTGCATCTTTTAAAGCGGCGATAAAGGAATCTGTATATCCTTCAAACGTGCACTCAATAAAGCGGACCGGAATGCCGAGTGCTTCTCCCTGAAGGGCAATAAGCTCCTGCTTTTCACCATGGCCGAAAGTCCTGCCCAGCTCTTTTGGCACTGTTGTCAGGAGACACTCAACTTCTACCCCTTTTTTAACCATTAAATCAAGTGCCATGCAGCCGTCTTTGCCTCCGCTCCATGAAAGTGCTGCTTTCTTCATCTTTCCAACTCCCTATTATTTGAATCTTCTGCCACTATTTTACCATGAATATCAAAGCAGTGCAGATTGCTTAAGTTCAATGCTGTCGTCAGTCATTCAGGATTTCCTCTTCCAGCTCCTTGGCTTCCTTTTTAATATCATCTTCTTGCTTCAATAAGGCAAACAGCCCTTCCAGAATGATTTTTTCAGGATTGGACTTTTTGGTTTCCTCGGAGATCCTGTTTGCGATTTCTTTTAACACTGAAGACTTTTGCGGTTCCAGACTGTTCAGCTTTTGATAAAGATCTTTCCATGCCTGTTCCCTTTTTTCAAAAGAAACAAAAGCGCCTTCCTTATCCATATGAACGACAAAATGCTTCATCATTTCATCAGTAAGAACCGGATTTCCGCCCTTTTCAAGAAAAACATTCGCCACCGCATCAAGCTGCCGGACTAAATGGACGCCGATAGCATCCGGTTTGATCTTTGCCTGGTCAGACACCATCAGCATCATATATGTCCGATAGATCGATTGAATCATGAACAGCAGATCCCATTGATATGTCCTGATTCTTTCTCCATACAGCTCCAGCAGGCTTTTCTGGAGCCAGGAAAACAGCCTTCCCCGCATTCTGTGCTCCATCCCTGCAATTTTTTCGCTGTTAACAGCCGTCTCTCCCCGCATCTGCATCTTCATATAAGCTTTATATTCCAGAATTCCTTCAAACTGGGCACTGAACTGCTTTTCCAGCTTCTGCTTAGGATCCAGATCCCCATCCAGTCCGATGACTAGGACTCTTTCAAAGACGAGCTGCTGGTAATGCTCATAAATGGAAATGATCAGATCTTCCTTTGATGAAAAAAAAGAATACAGTGAACCTTTTGCTATCCCAACTCCATCCGCAATTTCCTGCATGGATGTCTGGCTGTATCCTTTTTCAGCAAAAAGTTCAACAGCTGTTTCTAAAATCGCTTCGCGTTTGTTCATCATCACACCTCATATCTTAATGCCTGCACATTCTATAAACACATTCATTCTTGACTATTCAAACGAAGTCATGCAAAAATGACCATGTAGTCAAGAGTTATTCCCTTGATAGTATTAGATATTATTTTACATTCAACAAAAAATTGACCGTCCAGTCAAACCTCAGGAGGAATGGATTATGCTTGAATGGATACTAAAAAGATCCAAAATCTTTATCATTTTGTTCTTATTATTTATTATCGTTGGCGTCTACACTTTCCTTCAGCTTCCGCAGAGGGAAATACCTGAGACTTCCATCAATATCGGGACCGTCAGCACCGTTTATCCTGGTGCAACGGTCGACAGTGTGGAAAGGAATATCACCAATCCGATCGAAACGAAGCTGCAGTCAATAGAAGGAATCGAGGAAATAAGCTCATCCTCAAGCGCAGGCTTTTCTTCTATTATCGTAACGGTTGCCGACGGAGAAGACAAAAAAGAAGTGTTCGGCAATGTGCGCCAGGCTATTTCTGACCTTACAGCTTCTTTCCCGGAAGAAGCCTTTGAACCGGAAGTCAGTGAAGCAAATGTCAAGATGCCGATTGTATCTTACCATTTGACGGGCAGCGACAGCGAAAGCCTTTTTGCTCTTCAGGACGAACTGTCACGCTGGAAAGAAGAAGTTGAATCTGTACCTGGCATTTCTGGTGCTGTCATCAAAGGCCTCCCTGAAGAAAAAATCTCTATCGAGCTTGATCCGGAGCTGCTAAAAGAAAAAGGGATCATTCTGCCGGATGTGATCAGCAGCATTAATGATGAATTCTATCCTGCACCATTAGGAAAGCAGGAAATGGATCAGGAAATTGTACAGCTTACATTAGAGCATTACGGCTCTGTTGAGGATATGGAAAAATTATTTGTCGGCAAATCGCCGCAGGGCGAGTCCGTTCTGCTTGGCGACATCGGAAAAGCTGAAGTTGTGCAGAAAGAAACGGAGGATATTGTCACCATTGACGGAAAGCCTTCTATTTCATTTACTGCCTTTGTCGAAGCAGGACAGGATATCCCTTCTGTCGATGAAGCCGTCAGCAGCCTTGTCGAAGAGCTTGGGAAAGGGCTGCCTGACGATATTGAACTTCAGCCATATTATTCACAGGCAGATCAGGTATCCGATATTTTTGACGGCCTCTATCTGTCTCTCGCCATATCAGTAGCAGCAGTCATCCTGACTACAGCTCTCGGACTGACCGCCTCAGGGGCTTTCGTCGTTGCACTCGCCGTCCCGATTTCCGTATTGATGGGGCTGATCCCCCTTCCGTTCGCCGATGTCGACTTGAACCAGATTTCTGTCATCGGGGCGATCATCGCGCTTGGTATCCTTGTTGATGACAGCATCGTCGTCAATGATAATATCCAAAGGCGCTATAAAATGGGTGAAGGCGCGATGCTTGGGGCTATCAATGGAACAAAGGAAATTTGGGTTTCCATCGTCACATCGTCGCTCGCCATTGTTTTCACCTTCCTTCCGCTTGTCTTTCTTTCCGGGGGGAACGGGGCTTTCATCAGGGCCTTGCCGACCGTTTTAATCACGACCATATTGGCATCAACACTCGTCGCATTGATTTTTGTGCCGATGATGCGCTTTATGCTTTACCGGAAAACGAGCAAAAAAGTTTCTGACGCTCCCGGGCTGCTTGGAAGGCCGCTCAATTCAATAGCAGATATTTATGCAGACAAAATCCTTAAGCCATTTTCCAAAAGGCCGAAGCTCGTCGGTTTCCTTGGCTTGATTTTTACAACGGCGATCTTCGGGCTTGCTGTTCTGACTCCTTTTGAATTCTTCCCAGCCGCCGACCGTGAAGAGGTGACGATTGATGTTACACTGCCAATCGGTGTGACCCTCGAGGACACAGCCGGGCAGCTTAGGGACATCGAAGAAATGCTGCTGACTGACCCTGGCGTCAAGGAAACAAGCGTATTCGCCGGAACTGGCCTGCCTAACCTGTTCAACAGCTCCCTGCAGGCATCCGGAGAGAATACGGGGCAGATCGTCGCAAGAGTTGACCGCAAAAACCAGACTGCCCAGGGGCTGATTGACGATTGGTCATCTGTTCTGAGGGAAGAATATCCTGATGCTGAAATATTCATGGAAACCATCCAGCAGGGCCCTCCTGCAGGCGCCCCTGTCACAGTGACGGTAAAAGGGCCCGAGATAGAGAAGCTCCTTGAACTCAGGGATACTCTGTCAGGCAAAATCGAAGACACTGGAGCAGACTTTGTGGTCGACAATATCGGAACTCCCGAGCCGGCTGTAAAATATGTCCCTGACCGTGCCAAATTAGAAGAATACGGTATCACCATCAACCAAATCAGCGAGCAGATCGGCCTGGCAACTGAAGGCATCCCGCTGCAGGCATTTGATAATGGCGTATCTAAGCGCGATATGAGCATCATCCTGGGCGACCCTGAAGAACCCCTGAACCTTGAAGAACTCGAAATTCCGGCTGCCGGCAGCACACAGGCCGGGCCGCCTGAACTAGTTCCGGTCTCAGAACTTGTGGATGAGGAAAAAACAGAAGAGATCCAGCGCATTCCCAATCTTGATGGAGACCGGGCAATTACCATAAGAGCCTTCCCAAAAGAGGAAGAAGGCTTCAAGGAGAATGTCCAGAAAATTGTTGAGGATGAGCGGAAAGCATTGGACAGCAATGATTACACTATCCAGTTAGGCGGAGAGAATCAGGCGCAAAATGACTTCTTTGCCGAAATCACAGTACTGTTCATCATTGTCATCTTCCTGGTGTATCTGCTGATTGCCTTCCAGTTCAATTCACTGGGCCTTCCTTTCCTGGTTCTGACAGCCGTTTACCTGGCGATCGCAGGGAGTATCCTTGGCCTGTTCGTGACACAGACGCCGATCTCATTCCTCGCTGTCATGGGAATGGTTTCACTGACAGGAATCGTTGTCAGGAACTCGGTCGTCCTGATAGAATTCATGGAACAGGGGCTGCGTGACGGAATGGCCATCAAAGATGCCGTAGTGGAAGCAGGCCGTGTAAGGCTCAGGCCGATTCTCCTGACCGCCCTGACATCCATCGTGGCACTGATTCCAGTCGCTGTCAGCGGAGATGCCCTCTTTACACCGCTGGCCATCACGATCATTTCGGGAATACTGTTCTCAGTGATCCTGACCGTAATCATCGTGCCGATGCTTTATCTTGCATGTAAGAAAGTACCGGCTGATAGCAAATAAATAGCAGAGCAACTTCCTGCAGCGTGCTGCAGGAAGTTTCTTTATGTTGCAGTGAAAGGGGCTTTTGGAAGTTTTGCTTTTTTATTCACGACTCTTGTCAGCCAACCTGGCAGCATTTAATCCCCATACTTCTCCTCTTACCAAACAAAAAAGGGCAGGAAATCAATTCCTGCCCCATTCATTCAACCGTTTAAAAAGTGAAACTCCGTCCTGCTTCCCATCTGGGTTGCGGTGACTTCAAGCCTGACATCGATGCGCTCCTTCAGCTCAGGCACGTGGGAGATGATGCCCACTAGCCTTCCTGTGCTTTGGATGTCGATCAAAGCTTCTATGGCCTGGTCAAGTGATTCGGGATCAAGTGTCCCGAAGCCTTCGTCGATGAACATCGTTTCAAGCGAGACGCCGCCGGCATATTGCTGGACGACTTCAGCCAGACCCAGCGCAAGCGACAAAGCGGCCTTAAAGCTCTCCCCGCCTGACAGCGTCTTGACATGGCGCTCCTGCCCTGTGTACTGGTCAAAAATGAGCAGTTCAAGCCCGCTTTGGACATTTCCTTTTGAACGGTCCGTCTTTCTTAAAAGCCGGTATCTGCCGCTGGTCATTTTAGCGAGCCTGCCATTTGCCTCCCGCAGGATGTCATCAAGGAAAGCTGCAAGCACATAGCGCTCGAACGTAATCCTGAACGTATTCTGGCCCTTGGAAATCTCAAACAGATGGCCAAGGAGGAGGTAACGCTCTTCAAGCTGTTTAATGTCTTCGTTGATTTCTTCGACTTTTCTGCTGATTTCCAGGTTTTCACGCTTCTTCAGAAGCAGGCCGGTATACTCCTCCTGCAAGGCTGCAAGCAGCTTGTCCACTTCTCCAAATTGATCCTTCAAAGCCTGGATATCCGGCTCTTTCGCATCTTTAAGCAATTCTGCAAGCTCGTGATAGCGGTCAGCCGCAGAGCGCAATTGTTCCCGGTAGTTTCTGAGCTCTGCCTGCAGGCCGTCAAGTTCCCTTTCATTCCTCTTAGCCTGATGATAGTCCTGGTAGGCATTGAAGCCCTGCCCTGCCATCCTGTCACGGAACAGCTCGCGCTCGGCGGAAAGCTTTTCGCTTGTCTGCTTCAGCCTGGCATCCGCAGCCTCCAGGCGGGTCCTTTCAATAGAATGCTTTTCCCTTGTATCTGTATAGGCGGCCTGTGCTTCTTCAAACATCCGGATGAGCTTTTCCTGCTGGCGCAGGGCAGCCTGCAGCTCATCCTCATACGCCTCCCTGGAACGAAGGTTTTCAGGAACAGTTTCCATCATCCTGGAAAGCACCGTGTTTTTCTCAGCAAAAAGAATGCCTGCTTCCTGATTGTCCGCTGCTGCCTGGCGAAGCTCATCAGCCTGCCTGCTTTTCTCACTTTCAGCTTTTTGGATTTCCTGCTCAAGCCTGTCAGCCTGAGCTGCTTTTCTGCGAAACCCTGCAAGCTCATCTTCCATCCTGCTTTTATCCAGAAGAAGCTCCTGCTTATAAGCTGTGATGGTATCCTCTGAAAGCCCCGGTTTTTGTTCTGCCAATCTGGCAGACAATTCTTTCGCCGACTCTTTCAGAGCTTTTGCTGCCGACTGGATTTCATAAAAGCGGGCCTCGGCCCTGGAACGGTCTTCCTCGCAAGAAAGCTGCTGTTTCTTGGCTGCCTCTATATCCTTTTCATCAGGAAAATCCGGTCCACCAGATACAGCTGGCAATGGATGTTCCAGGGAACCGCATACAGGGCAGGCATCTCCATCCCGAAGCTTGCCGGCGAGGATCGCCGCCTGGCCATGCAGCCATTTCTGCTCAAGCTCTGCCACCAGCTGCCTCGCATCTTCAGCGCGGGCCTGCTGCTTTTCCAGCAGCTGTTTCTGCTGTTCCAATTTTTTAAGTGATTCGGCCAGTTTCTGTTCCTGGATTTCATATTTATTGATATTTTCAAGAAGGGACTGGGAGCCTTCAAGCTTCCTTTCCATTTCCACAGCTTGCAGAAGGCTTCCATCGGCCTCTTTCTTTTCTGCGGTGAGCCGCTTTAAGGTTTCATCCCATTGCTTTTGGCCGGCCTCTAGCGTATCTATTTTTTGTTTGGAAGAAGCAAGCCTTTTTTTCAGCATCTCTGACTCTGATCTGGTTTTGGAAAGGGCCAGGACATCTTCTTTCATCGCCTGCAGCCTTGAGACAGCTTCCGCTGATTCTTTCCTTTCAGATTCCCTGTTCTTTTCATGCTGATATGCGGCTTCTTTTTGCTGAAGAAGCTGATATAATGTTTCCGTACTTTTCTCAAGCCGTTCAAATTCAGCTTTGCAATAGTCCAAATCACTTTTCAGCTTATGGCACAGCTCTTCCTGCTGTTCAAGAATTGCAGCCTTTTGAGCAAGGATAATTTCCTGGTCTTTTGCTTCTGACCATTCCTTCCGGCTTTCCAGCTCTTCTTTTTTTGCTTTCAGCTCTTCTTTCAAGGCAAGCTGTTTCAAGATTGCTTCAGCTTCGTAGATCTTCTGCTGGAGTGAATCCCTTTCCTCCTGCTTTCGGCGCCCATCCTGGACAAGCTTATCCATTTCACCGTTCAAGAGCTCGATCTCTTTTTCAAGCAGTCCGAGGATTCTGCTGTCGTTCAGCGGATCTTCTTCCAGAGCTTCCAGCAGTTCTTCCTGATAAGATGCATGAATCTGGTGCAGAAGCTGGTTTCTCCTGTCTGCCTGCTTTTCGACACTCTTCTTCAGCTCTGTTGCTTCAGTCCTGAGCTTTTCTTCAATTTTTTTATAGATTTCCGTATGAAACAGTCTTTGCAGTATAATTTCTTTTTCTTTGCTGTCGGATGTGAGAAGCTTGCGGAATTCTCCTTGGGGAATCATCAGGATTTGCCGGAATTGGCTGCTGTCGATGAGCATGATTTCCTTGACCTTCTCATCCACATCCCTGACATTGGCCGCGAGCAGCACTTTCTCATTTTTTTCATCATACAGATAAAGCTCTGCCTTGGCGCCGATTGTCGTGAAGCCATCCCCTCGCTCCTTCTTTTTTTCCTGCTGTGGAGATCTGGTGATATAGTAGGTCCGGTCGCGCAGCGAGAATTGAAGCGATACTTCTGTCAGGAGATTGTTTTCGGCAAATTGGCTTCTAAGCTCAGGGCCATTTCTGTCTTCCCCGCTTGCTTTCCCATATATGGCATAGCTGATGCCGTCAAAGATGGTGGTTTTGCCTGCACCGGTCTTTCCAGAAATCACAAACATCGTTTTGCTGCCGAGCGAGGAAAAATCAATTTCTTCGGTTCCTGCATACGGTCCAAACGCCTGCATAGAAAGCTTTAACGGCTTCATTTCAACCCCTCCTCCTTCAGCACCGTTTGAATAATATCAGCAATGGCTGACTTCTTTTCTTCTGTAAATTCAGCTTCTGTCATATCTTTATAAAATTGCTCAAAAAGATCCAGTTCGGATTTTTTCTCTTCTTTCACAGCCTGGAATGCCACTTTTCTTTTCAGGTCGGTCTGTTCGATTTTCCTGCCCAGATGGAGGACATTGGGATACTTCTGGCGCAGCTTGCCCATCGGATCAATCAGGCTGCCATCATCCAGCAGGGTGATTTTTAAATAATCCAAATGATTCTGTATGCCCGCAAATGAAGGGTCGAGAAGCTCTTCCAGGTAGCCTTCAATCTCGTGCATATCCTGCTTGGGCGCAAGAGAATGCTCACGGATTTCAAAAGAACCGCTGTCATCCATTTCAATGATGGATACTGACTTTTTCTGCTTTGCTTCCGAAAATGAATATTTTAACAGTGAGCCTGCATATCGGACCGTATCATGCTTGATGGCGTCCGGACTGTGGAGATGCCCGAGCGCCGTATAGGAGAAAGGAGCAAACAGATCGGCCGTGACGCATCCTGACCCTCCGACTGACAAGGTCCTTTCCGAGTCGCTGGTCTGGCCTCCCAATACGAAAGCATGGCCGACAAGCACATTGGGTTCATTATGATTGATTGTTTCTTCCATTCTTCCTATGATGCTTTTCATGGCATCCTGATGGGAGTGGATAGAATCATCTCCCAAAAGCTGTCTGACAGTACCTGGTTCTGCATATGGCAGCAGGTAGAAGTTAACCCCATTTATATGTACAGGCCGAAAGCTGGCTTCAATATTTCCGTTCAGATAAAACTGGCTGTGCTGATACCACGAGCTGCCGAATGACAGTCGTTCTGCACTGTCATGGTTGCCGGAAATTGCCACAATCGGCGTTTTCAAATCGATATTCAGCTTAAACAGGGTTTCGTCCAGCAGCCGGACAGCATCTGTCGGCGGGACGGAACGATCATAAAGATCGCCTGCAATGACAACGGCGTCGGGTTTTTCCTCTTCCACCAATTTGACAAACTGCTGAAGCACCTCACGCTGATCTTCGGTCATATACACACCATGGACAAGTTTCCCCAGATGCCAGTCTGCAGTATGAATAAACTTCATGATTCTCCCCCTCTTTTTAACCTGATTGCTTCTCTTTCAGAATCCTATCATTATATCAAAAAGACGATAAAGAAGGTTTCTGAAAAAATAGGAAGCATTCCCAGACAGAATGTTTGTTCTCTTATTTTAACAGAAAAAGCAGCTTCTTTCTGAGGATTTTTTTCCAGAAGAGATTAAATTTTCTTCAAAACTGTTTCAAGATTGATTTTGTGGGTATATAGTAATGGTAACAAGAGACTAATCCGAGGCGGTGTGGATGATGACAGAACAAATGATTTTTTTGAACGAATTGAAAGAGTTATTGAACGAATACTGCCGCTGCAATATAAAGCCTGTCAAAAAGGCCATCTATAATGATATCCTCCTGATCTGCAGGGCATTTGCCCAAATGGATGAAGGACGCGCCGCCTGAGACCCCTTCTTAAAATAAAAAACAGTCCAGCCGCGAAGGCTGAACTGCGATATATGGTATTGCCTATTATAGTTTAGTAACGTTAGCCGCTTGAGGTCCGCGAGCTCCTTCAACCACTTCGAAAGAAACTTCTTGGCCTTCTTCCAGGGATTTGAAACCTTCTGATTGGATTGCAGAAAAGTGAACGAATACATCGTTTCCGTCTTCAGCTTCGATGAAACCAAAACCTTTTTCTGCGTTAAACCATTTTACTTTACCGTTTGTCATAAAAAAATCCTCCTAATGGCCAGCTTCAGCCATGTGTAAATTCACCATTTACAACGCATATAGCTTTTACGAATCATCACTTCTCCAAACAGTATAAAAACCCTGGAAAAAGCAGCTTTGCAAATCTATCACGGTGCAGAACGGCTGATTTAAATTTAGCATTAATCCATTTTCCTGTCAAGGAATGGAATCTGTTCCTTTATAGGCCGGAAGCACTGTCATTCCAGGCTTTTTCCTTTAAATTCTGGGGCAGGCCCTGTATGGATTGCACCACTGAATCCAGCTTCGCTTCAATCCTGTGAAGCAGATACAAAGTTACAACAATAGGAAAGCCTACATCGCTGATTAACGGGATCAATTGGTCCATATGCTCCTCCTTTATAAGCCTTTTTGTCTCCATCCTGAAGCTATGCCGAAAAAGAAAGAGACCGGCCCATGACGGCACCGCGCCCCTCCTTCTATTAAACTAGTTCATATTCGGTTACATTGCGGTCAATCACTTTTGCTCCTTTGACAGAAACCAGCTTTCCGCTCGGACCTGCAAAGATATCTGCTGCGATCAACTCTTCCATTGCCTGCTTCAAGGCAGCCGTGTCGATTGGTTCCTTGGGGGAGTCAACACTCAGGGAAGAAGTTTTGCCATTTTCAGTGAGAAATTGGATTTCCAGTGTTTTAGCCATTCTCTCACCTCCTTTCCGGATTTATTGTATTAGCCGATTACGTCAAAGCTGTCGTTTCTCTGAACAGAATTAAGAGGATATTCGCTTAGAGCTGCGAACGCCTGGGCTGCCTGGTGAAGCTGGTCCGCCGTTGCCGAGTTTTTCACATTGGACAATGTTTTTGACTTGTAAATCGGATCGCCTTTTTCGTTCATTCCTGTTTCAAAGTAGATTCGAAGACTTGTAGCTGTTGCGACTGTCTGTGCCATCTTGCATCACCTCCTTTCACCTTCTATATATAGATTTACTGGCGAAAAGGACATGGGTGATGAAAATTTTTTACATTAAGGCATTCTGTGATGTGTGGGAAAGAGAGCTTCAAAGGCTCGAGCACAAAAATTAAAATCTCAAACTTCAAGAGTATAAATAGTGTTTGGAATATTGGAAAGGCAGGCGTAACGGCTGGGGGAGCCGGTATGGATGGATTAAAGCAATAGGTTATATTTATTAACGGGGGCTGCTGATTTGCGCTCCAGGCACTTCGCTTTCCGCGGGGCGGCGCTAAGCCTCCTCGTCGTACCTCCTGCGGGGTCTCAGCTTTGCCGCTGCAATCCCGCAGGAGTCTACGTGCCTTCCACTCCAATCAGCAGGGCTTCTAGAATTCGATAGCGTTCCCTGATGCCTTATATAATTTAGATTTGCAGACAAATTCATTTTCTTTTTTCCTTTGCTATAGAAAACTAAAAAAGCCGGGGTTACCGGCTTTTTAAGCAAATCTTGATTTTCTCAGCCTTGAATCCAAAACGAAATTGCCGAATGGGATAAAAGCTACAGCCAATGCGCTTGCGACCCATATAAAGGACCAGCGGACCTTAAAGGTCACATAGGCAATGATGAACAGGTATGTAACAAACAAAAATCCATGCAGGGAACCTACTACAGTGACCGCTTCCGGAAATCCTGCAAAATACTTCAATGGCATCGCGATGAATAGCAGCACCAGCAGCGAGCCCCCTTCAAGAAAACCCATAATGCGAAAGCGTCCTATCGGTGTGTTCATGTATATCCTCCTTTCCTTATTTGCAATCAAGAGTTCAAGCCTTAATGCAATCATAAAGGCTTGCTTTTAAAAAATCCAGTGGCTCTTGGAGCATGGCTGCAATCACTGGCCCGCGCAGGTGCTGAACAGAAAGCCGGATAACAGGACAGCTAAGGCATGCTTTACATTTCCAGCAAATAGAGGCTCGTTTACATAATCAATCTATTCACGGTCTTCCCATTAAATTCTTAACCTTCATCATTAGTGCTCCCGGCATGCGGCATTAAAACAGGCAAAAAAACGCAGCCGTCATAGGATGTATCAGAAGCGGCATATCTTCCCGGCAACCGCATACCATGAAGGAGGTGGCGATTTTGGACTTGCTTCAGTTTCTGAACCAGAAATATATCATGCTGGTGCCGGCGCTTTGGGTCATCGGATTGGCTTTGAAGCATACACCATGGGTTCCTGACTGGACCATCATCTGGATTCTTTTATTCCTGTCGGTCGGCTTTGGTGCGATTGCCTTTGGCTTTTCCGTAAACGGTATCCTGAACGGCGTCACTGCGGCAGGTATAGCTGTACTCGGACATCAAATGTACAAGCAATCGCTGCTAAACAGACCTGCGCACAGAAAAAAGAATAAACATAAAGAATAAGGGGAGGTTTGCTGTTTTTAGCTGATATGGCGGATGCAAGGGGATATGCGGCTTCTTTTGCCTTTTTGATGCAAAAAAAACACCATAAAAGCAATTTGCCTTCATGGTGCCCGCCTATGAGGGCGGCAGCTCAGCATCTGATATATAGATACTGAAGTATACGGAGGAGATCTTCCCTACCAATATATTATAGAAACCAGAAAAAGTGTGGACAAATTACCTGAGCATTTTCATTAATTTTCAGATGTTTCTTAGCGAAACGGCTTATTTTTAGAGAAATGGGGGTAAAAATGGAACAGCACCGTAGAGACATAAGAGGTGATACGATGGAATGGAGAGGTTTATTCATCAATAATCCGGACAGGCAGATACAAATCTCAATATACCCTGCAGGAAACGCGAAGGACGGAGCGGAAGGGTATGTTGCCATGGCCAAGGAGCAGACCCGCCGAATTACAGTCCAGGAGTTCTCGAAATGCCGGCTGAAGGCAGTAAGGATGGCATTATCCCTTCTTGAGGACGAAATCCTTTTGAAAATGGAATATGACGAGGACAATACACCTCAATAAACAGGCAAGAAGAAGGAAACAGCCTCACCGCTCCTGCTTCCTTCTTCTTGCCTTCAGTCCTCTTCCCCGTCTGTTTCCTTCAGCTCCAGATGAAATTCCCCTACAGCATCTTCTTCGTATAAATTCGTTAACGAGGTAAAATAGTTATCGATCATTCCACGGAACTCCAAGTCATCTTCAGGTACCTTTACATCAAAATACAGATCATATAAAAGTGTAGTGATATCATGATATTCCTGGTGGCTGACTTTGAAGTCAAAGGAAAGATGAATCGCCTGCACACCATCATCCTGCACTTTTTCTTCTTTATAGTTATACACATCAATCTGGTTCCCATTCAGGATTACCTGTTTGGACATGAACGGATTCCTCCCTTTTCTAATTCATTTAAAACGGACAAGATTAGCTTATTTTATGTAAGAATTCCTGGTTAAATGAATCGTACACCTTTATTTATAGGATTTCAAACAACTTGTTTCCCATAATCCAGGCAAAAAAAAGAGCTTCAGGGGAAGCTCTTTCTCATTCGTCTTCTTCAGAAGTATTCAGATGCTCTTCTTCATCTATCAAGTAAGTCCAGTCGCTTTTTATCATATTGTCCCAGAGTTTCTCAATGATTTTCATGTGTGAATCCCTCTCTTCGGTGTATGGTTAATACATAATTACCCGATTTTCAGAGGAGCTAACATCCATTTCACAAAAATCATTTTAGATTTTTTTCTTGATCATATCAGCGTACTGCTTGGAGGTGCGCACCTCTACTGTCAGTTTCCCATTTTCCATCACGGTTTTGATAAGGAACGGAGCCCCGGCTTTATTTTGGAAGCGGAAATCCTTGCCTCCGTAAGAAACAGTGGCATCCCTGCCGACAGGCACATACCCGACTGTTACAGAATGATGGTGCTTTTCTACATAGTCTACCCCGACCTGGTCGACTGCATTGAAAAGGGTGGACGATGTCTGGCAGATCCCGCCGCCGATGCCCATGACCAGCTTTCCATTGATGGCCTCCTGCGCCGGCTGATAGCCATGTGCCTCATCACTCGGCCCTACTGTTGTATTAAAAGAGAAATAATCATCGATCCCTACAATCACATTTTGAATGGCTTGTGCCGAAAGCTCGATATTCTTCGTCCTTCCTGCTACAGAGCTATTGAATTTCGTAGTATAAGAGGAAACCAAGACTTCACTTAAATGAGCAGCATCTTCCTGCTTATACCCGCTTTCAGATACGACGAGCGGTATTTCAACATTTCCTCCTTCAGCAGAAGCCTCAATCACCTTTGCGGTCAGCTCCGCTTCCTCGAGGATCGTCCTTGGGTTTCCTTTTACGATCTGGCCGTTCGCATCGATCCGGTCAGGGATCATCCTTTTGTCATAGCCATCACTGGCATCTGTCCCTCTTGCCAAACCCTTCGCCCATTGGCTGATTTGCTGCTTATACTTTTCCTGATCCTTCTCAAAGCCCATTTCCTCCGGCTTAAAGGTTTTGATGATCGCTTTTGTTACCGGATCGATCACCTGGACAACGACAGGTTCTTTTTCTTCTTCAGCCTGTTTTTCCTGTTCCTTCTTTTCCTGTTCCTTCTGAAGCTGGCTTTCAAGTTCATTTACTTTCTCCTCCAGCTTCTCCTCCTTTGACGCCTGATCCGCACATCCGCCCAAAACTGCCAAACTGCCAATCAACAAAGCTGCAATCCATCGTCTGCTTTTCGCCATGACTCCCCCAACCCTGTTATTTATTTCCATAAACCGCAAACTTCTATCCTAAAAACAGCTTCCGTTTATCATCTTATTCTTCAATTTTGAAGGTATTCCCGGCAGAGCTAGGAACTATCTACTATTTTACAATAAAAAGGATTCTTTATAAAGAATTAGGTGTTTTGGGAATGAAAGGAAGCAGTGCTCTGAAATAAAAAAACACTCCCCTCCGGAAGTGTCCATTCTTATTTTATAGACTTGTGCTAATGCCGCTCCTGCCCAATTTCATTCTTAAATAGTCACTGCATGCATCGATATCAGGTTCTATTGTACCCTCCATGAGGACTTGGAGATACGGCTTCCGGTCATTGAGCAGTCCGGCAATTTTGTCATAGTTTAAGAGGCCCTGTCCTGCCGGGACGATTTTCACCTGATCATCTTCAATTACGAAATCTTTTGCATGGAAGATGGCAATCTTTTCCCCAAGGAGTTCAATAGCTTCTGCTAACAGCTCATCCTGTCTGTGGTAGTTTTCAACCGTTATAAGGTTGGCAGGATCAAATATGACCTGGACATTATTAGAGTCTACCAGATCCAAGAGCCGTTTGAGTTTTTCGGCTGAGTGGACTGGATGGTTGACCCCTGCCTCTACACCGACCATTACACCGAATTTTTCAGCTTCCTGTGCGAGCTCAGCAACACTTTCCACTGCGTCTAAAAAGGGCTTTTCCTCAAAATTTCTTTCACTATAGCCCATTTCAGGAAGAACACTTCCAGTCTCGGTACCGACGATGCTGCAGCCGAAATCCCTTGCATACCGGATATGCTCTTTAAATTTTTCCAGCCCCTTCCGCCTCTCAGACAGATCTGGATGAATGAGATTCACATAGCAGCCAAGGACGGCAATTTGTACGCCGGCACTTCCAAATGTCTTCCCTATGTATTGGGCCAGCCCTGGTGACAGGCTGCCTGGCGAGGGATAAAGAGAAGCTAGTGATTTTCCCAGCGCCAGCTGGATGCATGAAAAACCTTTGCGGCCAATTTCTTTTGCCAGCTCTTCCAATGAATCTTTTTCAATATCGTGGGCTCTGATCCCAAGGTTCATCTTGATTCCCTCCTAATAAGAAAGCCGCACTGGTGTACGGCTTTTCTCACATATTCTTTTATCGTACGAGCCAGCCTCCATCTACCGCTAAAAGATGGCCGTTCATATAGCTCGACGCATCGCTTGCAAGGAACACAACGGCCCCCATCAGATCGGCAGCCTGCCCCCATTTCCCGGCAGGAATCCGTGAAAGGATTTCTGCATTCCTCTTTTCATCAGACCGGATGGCAGCTGTATTATCTGTCGCAATATAGCCAGGGGCAATCGCATTGACCTGGATATTGGATTCTGCCAGCTCATTCGCAAAAGCCTTTGTCAGGCCTGCCACTGCATGCTTGCTTGCCGTATACGAAGGGACGAATTTCCCTCCCTGGAAAGACAGCATGCTCGCAATATTGATGATCTTCCCGGATTTCTGTTCAGCCATCACTTTTGCTGCCTCCTGGCTGAGCAAATAGAGCGAATTCAAGTTAACTTCCAATACAGCATCCCAATCTTCTTCTTTATATTCAAGAAGAGGGGCACGGCGGATGGTGCCTGCATTATTGACAAGGATATCAATTTTTCCGTATTCACTTAGACATGCTTCTACCGCTTCTTTGATCTTTGTCCGGTCGCTGAGGTCAGCCTGGAAAAATACCGCCCTCTGGCCTGTTTCTTCTATTAATCTTTCAGTATCCTGCCAATCGCCGCTCCTGGAAATGACAAACAAGTCGGCTCCTGCCTTGGCAAGCGCTGCAGCATAGGCCTGGCCGAGTCCTTTATTTCCCCCTGTCACAATGGCAGTCTTGCCAGTAAGGCTGAACATATCCATTGAAAAGGAACTTAGTGCCTCTGTCATATATAATCCTCCGTTTCTAACCGTCTTTTATCGCAATTCTTCCATTTTGACATGGTCCATATCGGTATAAGTGATATTCTCTCCGCACATTCCCCATATGAAGGTATAATTGCTTGTCGCCGTACCTGTATGGATGGACCAGCTAGGGGAAATGGCAGCCTGTTCATTTTTCATGACAAGATGCCTTGTTTCATCCGGCCTTCCCATGAAATGGAAAGCTCGTGTATCTTCCTCCATATCGAAATAGAGGTATACTTCCATTCTCCGCTCGTGCGTATGGCATGGCATCGTATTCCAGACGCTTCCCGGCGACAGCATCGTCAGGCCCATCTGCAGCTGGCAGCTTTCGCACACATTCGGATGGACATACTGGTAGATTTTCCGTTCATTCAGTGTGCCGGGCTCTCCCATTTCCAGCGGCTTGATTTCATTGATATCAATCTTAACTGTCGGATAGGTATGATGGGCCGGCGTGGAGTTAATATAGAACTTGGCTGGCTGTGCCGCATTTTTTGAGCGGAAAAGCACCTCCCTGGTCCCTTTTCCAACATATAATCCGTCCCTGGCCTGCATATCGTATTCTGTTCCATCAAGGATGACAGTCCCGTCCCCGCCTATGTTGATGATGCCGAGCTCCCGCCGCTCCAGGAAATACTCGACGCCCAATTCCTTGTCGAGCTTGATAGTCAATTCGCTCTCGGCAGGTGTAACACCGCCAAAGATCATCCGGTCATTATGGGTATATGTGAGGTGGACCTGCCCGGATTCGAATAGTGTTTCCACAAGAAATTCTCTTCTTAAATCATCGGTCGTATACTTTTTCATATCCTCGGGATGAATCGCATAGCGTGTTTCCATTGTGCATTCTCCTTTTCGTTCATTATTTTCAGCGGAGGATTTTTCCAGGTTCATTTTCCGCCAAAGCTAAAACTTCTTCCTTTGTGAATGAATTGCTGTCTCCATGGACTGTGTGCTTAAGGGCTGAAGCGGCTGCTGCAAAGTCTGCCGTCACCTGGGAATCCCACCCCTCCAGCACGCCTGCAAGAATCCCTGCCATAAAGGCATCCCCTCCGCCTACCCTGTCAACAATAGGCTCTATGGTATGGACTTTAGATTGAAAAAGCCGGCCTCCACTGTACAGATTTCCCTGGAGAGTGTTGCTGGAAGCTGAAATGATTTTCCGGAAGGTAGAACAGATATAACGGATGTCAGGATATTCTGCTGACAGCTTCTCATAATAGTTTTCCAGCCTCTCAATTTGTGAAAGAGAGGCATCGGCAGGCTCCATCCCCAGGAGATGGATGCTGTCCAGTTCCCCGCATGAACAGATGTCTGCATATGGAAGCAGTTTCTTTAAGGCCTCCCCGGCTTCTGGCTGGCTCCAGAGCTTTCCGCGGTAATTAAAGTCAAGGCTTGTCAGCACCCCATATTCCTTAGCTTTCTTGAAAGCGAGGAGTGCAAGCTCCCTGAGCTCAGGGGAAAGGGCAAGTGTGATTCCGCTTATATGAAAAAGTGAAGCATCGTGCAGCATGCCATCCAAGTCTGCTTCTTCAGGCAAAAGTTCCGAGAAGCTTGAATGCTTCCGGTCATAGGTGACCTGGGCGCTTCTCTCACCTGTCCCTTGTTCCAAATAATAGGTGCCGAGACGGTCTCCGCCTTTTAAAAGGAAATCTGTCCGGACGCCATTAGCTTTTAAATGCCTCTCCGCTCCCTGCCCCAAAGGGTTATCAGGCACTTTGCCGGCAAAAAAAGATTCATAGCCGAAGTTTGCCAAAGATACGGCGACATTCGCTTCCGCACCGCCATAGTGGACGGTAAGCCCTGCTGCCTGGGAAAGCCTTACGCCCTCTTCTGTCGAAAATCGCAGCATAATCTCTCCCAGCGTAACAATCTTCTTCATTGCAGCCCCTCTTTCCTTGCTTCTTCGACAATTTTTATATATTCTGCGGACATTTCAGTGATTTTTTCATAGTTTCCTGTTTTGGCAGGCGCCGCCAGGCTTCCTCCTACCCCAACTGCCACACAGCCGTTTCTGATCCATTCCCCGGCATTTTCCAGGCTGACTCCCCCGGTCGGCATAAGGTTAGCCTGAGGAAGCGGGGCTTTGACCGCCTTAATGAAGCCGGGGCCAAAGGCATTGCCCGGGAAGAGCTTGATAATATCTGCACCGTATTCCAGCGCTTCCTTCATTTCAGTGATCGTCATGCAGCCCGGCATATAGGGCACCTGATACAAATTGCACAGCTTGGCGGTCTCTCTGTCAAAAGCCGGGCTGACGATGAATTCAGCTCCGGCGAGAATGGCAATCCTCGCTGTCGCCGCATCCAGGACGGTTCCCGCTCCCAGCACTGCCCGCGGCTCATCCGCGAAAAATCCTGCCAATTCTTTTAAGACGTCTTCAGCTCCATCGATGGTAAAGGTGATTTCAATCCCGGCAATTCCGCCCTTTACGCAGGCTTCAGAGATTTTTACAGCTTCTTCCTTTGAGTCTGCCCGGACGACAGCCACCACTCCGGATTCTGTCAATCTATTCAATATGCTCAGTTTCTTCATAATTGCCTCCCCGGCAAGGTTTACGGTCTGTATGATCCCCGCCTATAAAGTGACTCCGCTTTTAAAAATAGAAATCTCCCTGAAATCATTTTTCTCGTTATTGACAGGTTCGCCGCTTGCCACACTGATGATATAGTCTGTGAACTGCTGAAGCACATCGTCCGCAGAAATTTCCTCTTCCAGGAGTGTGCCTGCATTGAAGTCGATCCAATGGGGCTTTGTTTCATAAAGCTGGGTATTGGTCGAGATTTTCATCGTCGGCACAAAAGTTCCGAAAGGGGTTCCCCTGCCGGTTGTGAACAGGACAATATGGCAGCCTGCAGCAGCCAGCGCGGTGGAAGCAATCAGATCATTCCCGGGTGCGCTGAGAAGATTCAGCCCTTTTTTGCGGAGAGTTCCGCCGTATGGCAAGACATCAACCACCTTGGATGTTCCTGCTTTCTGTGTGCAGCCAAGTGACTTATCCTCAAGGGTGGTGATCCCTCCTGCTTTATTGCCTGGTGATGGATTCTCGTACACAGGCTGGTTATGTTCTAGGAAATAGCCTTTAAAATCATTGATCAGGCTGACCACCTTTTCAAAAACCTCTTCGTTTTCCGCACGTTCCATGAGGATGGTCTCAGCTCCGAACATTTCCGGAACTTCGGTCAGTACTGTTGTGCCGCCTTGTGCGATCAGGTAATCCGAGAATCGTCCGAGCAAAGGATTAGCGGTAATTCCCGAAAATCCGTCAGAGCCGCCGCATTTCAATCCTATATTCAATTCAGACAGCGGGATATCCTCCCTTTTGTCATCCTTTGCTTCTTCATAGATATCTTTCACAAGCTGAAAGCCTGCTTCAATTTCATCAGATACCTCCTGGGAAACGAGAAACTTAACGCGGCTTTCATCCACTTCGCCAAGAGACTTCCTGAATTCCTCCATCTCATTGTTTTCACATCCAAGACCTAAGACGAGCACTCCGCCTGCATTAGGATGATGGACTGCATCAAGAAGGATCTTCTTCGTATTTTCATGATCGTCCCCAAGCTGGGAACAGCCGTAGCTGTGCTTTAATACAAGTGCCTGGTCAAATGGATTACATTCACCGGCATGCTTTTCAAAGCGGCTGATGATTTTCTCAGCAATCCCATTGACACAGCCGACCGTCGGGACAATCCACAATTCATTGCGGATTCCTGCCTTGCCGTTTTTGCGCCGATATCCCTTGAAGGTTCTTTGCTCTTGGCGGAAAAAGCTGTCTGCAAATGCCGGGGAATAACTGTATTCCTCCTGGCCAGAAAGATTCGTTTTCGTATTATGGGTATGCACCAGCTCTCCCTGGCCGATTGCAGCTGTGGCATGCCCGATCGGATAGCCGTACTTTACGATATTCTCATTTTCATTAATTTCGGATGCTGCAATTTTATGTCCCCGCCGGATGTCCTCACGCAAAATGACTGATTTGCCTTCGACTACTAATTCATCGCCGGCTTTCAGGTCTTTCAGCGCGAGAATAATATTGTCTGCCGGATTGATTTGAAGAAATTCTCTCATTCTGCTTCCCCCTTTGCTAAGACAGGCTTGCCGATTATGCGCTGAAGCGCTTTCTTAATGCCCGCCTCTTCTATTTCCCTGAGGTAGTCAGCCACTGCTTCCTTAAGGCCTGTAATTTCAGTAAGGTCCCTGCCCCAAAGGGTTTGTTCTTTCAGAAGATTTATGGACAGCTGATCCATTCCGATCTGCTTTTCCTCAAATCTGCTCCATTCCGCCTGGAAGATTTCGAGGACAGTGCTGCTGTCCTCCACATCTTTTTCTTTGTAAAGATATAAAAGGCAGCTTAAGGAGAAGACGATCCTGGCGGGCAGATTTCCTTCTTTCTTTGAATAATCAAGCAAGGAAGGAAGGTTTCTGGCAGAAAATTTCGACACCGAATTCATTGCAATACTCTGTACATAGTGCTTGATATAAGGGTTGGCAAATCGGTTCATCACTTCTTCGGCATACATCTCCAGCTCTTTTCTGTCTCCTTCCAGCGTTGGAAGGATTTCCTCTTCTATCAGCTTCTTTATAAAAAGCCCTGCTTCTGGATGGCCGACCGTTTCTTCGACTGTCTCAAGTCCTGTAAGAAGTGCCAGAGGAGTCATTGCCGTATGGGCGCCATTTAAGATCCTGACTTTTCTTGTACGATAAGGAGTAATGTCATCAGTAATCACAAGATTCAGTCCAGTCCCTTCAGCAGGCAGCTCATTCTTCAGCCAGGAAGGGCCTTCTATAGCCCAGAGATGATAATGCTCCCCTGTAACAAGGAGTTCATCCTGATAACCCAGCTCTTTTGTCTTTTCATCTAAACTGTCCTTCGGAAAGCCCGGGACAATCCGATCCACCAGTGTTGAGCAGAATACATTGGCATTTTCAATCCAGTTTTTGAAACCTTCATTGAGATTCCATGCATCAGCGTATTGGAGGACGATATCTTTCAGTTTCCCGCCGTTATTTTCAACCAGTTCACACGGAAGAAGTATGCACCCATATTTCTCGTCTCCCTGAAAAGCCAGGTAACGATGGTATAGAAAGCTTGCAAGTTTTCCGGCAAAACCCTTTTGCGGACGATCCTCCAGCTTGTCATCAGGATCAAAGGCCATTCCGGCCTCAGTCGCATTGCTGATGATGAATCTGATTTCCTTCTGCCCCGCAAGCCTGATAAATTCCTCATAATCTGAGTGAAGATTGATTCCCCTGCTGATTGAATCGATGACCATATGTTCTTTTACAGGAACCCCTTCCTTCAGCCCTTCCATATAGAGGGTATACAGACCATCCTGGCGGTTAAGGCGTTCAATCTTGCTTGACCCCCGCGGCTGTACGACAACCGCACTTCCATTGAACCCTTTTTTCTCATTTAAAATTTGAATCTGCCAGTCGGCGAACCCCCTTAAAAAGTTCCCTTCGCCAAATTGAAGGATCTTTTCAGGGAAAACTCTTTTGGCATGCGTTTTACTGTTTAGGCTTTCCATACCCTTCCTCCCTTCTATTCAATACTGCACACGTTAACATTTTTACCAGGAGCCCGCTGGCTGCGGGTAAAGCTAGCTAAGCGATTTTACAGAGCTTCTAACGATGAGCTCGGTATTAACAAAGATCTTTTCGGCCTCAAGCCCTCCTTGAACAAGAGAAAGCATTTTTTCCGCCCCCAGCAGACTGATTTGCTCTACAGGCCTCTTCACGGTGGATAGCGGCGGAGTGGTGTATGGTGAATAACCGATATCATCGAAGCCGATAACAGAAATATCATCGGGCACTTTCAGACCTTTTTCAAACGCACAGTTCATGGCACCGATCGCCATATCATCGTTAGAGCAGAAAACGGCAGTCGGCGGTTCCTTGAGTGATAAAAGCTGCGCCATAGCCAGAAAACCACTTTCCATATCATAATTGCCTTTCACTGCATAACTGCTTTTCACAGGAATCCCTTTATCAATCAGCGCTTGCATATAACCGTCCTTGCGCATCTGAGAGGATTTAAAGCTTGAAGTCCCTTCAATGATCGCAATCTCCCGATGGCCGTTTTCAATCAGAAATTCCACTGCCTGTTTCGAGCCTTCCGCATCATTTGAGCATATATTATAGACACTTTCCTCTTCTATCTCCCTGTTCAGGACGATAAGGGGAATCTCCTTTTGCAGGACATGGTAGATGAAGGGGTTATCCCGGACACTTTGGCTCATAAGGATGATGCCATCAAACCGCTGCCTGTTGATGCTGGAAAAATCCTGATAATCATCGATGCCGCGGATGAACAGATTATAATCCTGCGAAATGGCTCCGTTGACTCCCTTGATTGTATCCGCTAGGAAGCTCGCAGACGTTCCGTTTACGAAGCTTGTCAGGAACAGGCCGATCGTATGCGATTTCTGCATAACCAGGCTCTTCGCATTCACATTCGGCGAATAATTCAGCTGGGCGGCAATTTCAAGGATCTTCCGCTTTGTCGGCTCTTTGATCAGCGGGCTGTTGTTCAATGCACGCGATACCGTTGTATGCGATACATTGGCAATTCTTGCAATATCTTTAATAGTTACCATAAGTAAACCTTCCTTTTGACCAATCGATGCTATTCTTCCTGTTATTATAACTGCCTCTGCCCGCCGGCTCCAAACCTGGAGTGCTTCCGGGTTATTTTACCGAAGCTTCAAGCTGTTTTTGGGCTTCCTGGAATTGAAAATAGTCCTCTGCATTATAATAGGAAATTCCTTTGATAATTCTGCTGAGCAATTCCTTATCATTAGGGACTTCCCCATTTTCGACCCATTCACCGATCAGGCTGCAGACAATCCTGCGGAAATATTCATGCCTGGTGTATGACAGGAAGCTTCTTGAATCGGTTAGCATCCCGATGAACCTGCTGAAGAGCCCCATATTTGCCAAGGCTTTCATCTGATCGAGCATCCCATTCCTCGTATCATTGAACCACCAGGCAGTGCCGAATTGAATTTTCCCGGGAATGCTGCCGTCCTGGAAACTGTTGATGATGCTGGCAAGTATATGATTGTCCCCCGGGTTCAATGAATACAGGATCGTTTTAGGCAGCCCCCCTTCCTGAGCCAAAGAATCAAGCAGCCGGACGAGCGGCTTTGCAATTCTGTCATCATTAATAGAATCGTAGCCAGTATCAGGGCCCAGCGTCTGGAACATTTTCGTATTATTATTGCGGTGTGCATTCATATGGTATTGCATAACCCATCCCAGGCTGGCATAAAGCTTGCCCAGATGAATGAGCGTATAAGTTTTATACTGCTTTTCCTCTTTCTCGGACACAGTGCTTCCTGAAAGCTTTTTAGCAAAAATCTGTGAAACCTCTTCAAAGGTGGCTTCTTCATATACAACCATATCAAGCGCATGGTCAGAAACCCTTCCGCCGAGAGAGTGGAAGAAATGGACTCTTGAATCCAGAGCTTCAAGAAGTTTAGCGTAGCTGTCAACCGCAACTCCGCTCGCTGCCTCAAGCCGCTCTATCCACTCTTCGTAGCCATGCCGGTTGATTTCAAGGCCTTTATCTGGCCTGAAGCCCGGTACAACAAGGACTGGAAAACCCTCTTCCTTTAAAAGAAGCTGGTGATATTCAAGCGTATCGGCTGGATCGTCGGTCGTGCAGATGACCCGGACTTTTGATTTCTTGATAATCTCCCGGACTCTGAAATCTTCTTCTGCCAGCTGCTTATTGACCTTATCCCAAATGTCTGGTGCAGACTTTTCATTTAAGATGTCATAGATGCCAAAAAAGCGCTGCAGCTCCAGATGGGTCCAGTTATATAATGGATTTCCAATCGTCATAGGCACTGTCCTTGCCCAGGCAAGGAATTTATCATAATCGTCTGCATCACCGGTTATGTACTTTTCATCAATCCCATTGGCCCGCATTACCCTCCATTTATAATGGTCCCCGTACAGCCATGCTTCTGTAATATTCTTAAACTTTTTATTTTCATAAATTTCCTTTGGGCTGATGTGGCAATGATAATCAATGATCGGCAAATCCTTTGCTTCCTCGTGATACAAAGCTGCAGCCGTTTCATTTTTCAGGAGAAAATTCTCACCCATAAACTTTTCCATATGAATCAACCTCCTAGTGTTTTGTTAACGTTAACAATTTTCTATAAATTCAGTCTAACAAATTTAAAAAGGTCTGTAAACGACTTTTGTTAACGTTAACATTATTTGTTCTGCCAGCTGGTTTCCTTAATTAGTTTATGATTTATGGGATGGAAGGCCCTAGAAAGCTAAGTGCTAATTCTATATAAAAAAAGGGTCCCGGTATGATTTACCCCGGAACCCTTTAAAACTTAAGTAGTTCAAACTGCTGCTATAATAATAGCCTTATTCAGCAGTAAGAATTTCTTCTATCTGCTGGAGGCTGTCTTCTTTCAGCTTTACGCCTGATGCCTTTACATTTTCTTCAAGCTGTTCGGGGCGGCTTGCTCCGACAAGGGCGCTTGCTACGTTAGGCTGCCTGAGGATCCATGCAAGGGCAAGCTGGGATAAGGTAAGATCCTCCTGCTGCGCAATTTTTTCAAGGCTCTCTGCCTTTTCGAGATTACGGTCGTTCAGGACACCGTAAAGAGTGCCAAGGTCCTTTTGTGAGGCGCGGCTTCCTTCCGGCGGTGCTTCCCCTTTTTTATATTTGCCTGTCAGCACGCCCTGGGCAAGCGGCGAGAACACGACCTGGCCGATTCCATGCTTTTCGCTGACCGGGATGATTTCTTTTTCAATATTACGGTGCAGCATGCTGTAATTCGGCTGGTTCACGACGATCCGGTCCAGAAGCTTCTTATCTGCCAGGTGCACGGCTTCCGTCATCTGCTCTGCCGTCCATTCGCTAACACCTGCATAGAGAATCTTGCCCTGCCTGATCAGATCATCAAGAGCGCGCAGGGTTTCTTCCAGAGGAGTTTCCGGATGGAAGCGGTGGCAATAATAGACATCGATATAATCAAGCCCCAGCCGCTTCAGGCTTGCATCCGCCTGTTCCATGATATGCTTGCGTGAAAGCCCTGAATCATTGGGCCCGTCCCCCATCTTGCCGAAAACCTTCGTTGCAAGCACATAGGAGCTTCTGTCATATTTGGCAAGTGTTTTTCCAACGACCTTTTCTGCCTCTCCGCGCATATACACGTTCGCCGTATCAAAAAAATTGATGCCGAGCTCATATGCTTTATCTATGGAAGAGGATGCCTTCTGCTCTTCCACATACCCTCCATAGGTGAGCCAGCTGCCGAGGCTGATCTCGCTGACCTTAAGGCCTGTATTTCCAAGACGCCGATATTCCATATTCATTAGCTCCTTTATATATGTATTGATAGAGTTTTTTGAAAACTCTATGTATTTCAGTCTATCACCCTTTAAGATTATTTTCTTTTTAGATGCTCAGAGAAAGAATTGTAGCATTGCCGACCGTTTGTAACTTTTTCAATTCTCTGCGTAAAGCTAAAGTATTAGGATCAAGTGATGTTTGAATGAAACTCCGAGTATAAATGAGATATTTCTTTTTTAAATCATAGAATATTTTTGGTAAATTATATAGAAAGGAGTATGGGAAAGTGTGGATATAAACCAGTTTGATTTTTCAATGAAAAATTGTTTGGCAAAAGGCTGTTTAAAGAGTACAGATTAAAGGCTAGAGAAAGTAGAATAAAACCACTATATTAAATAATGATTATTCTTCAAAATTCCCAATTACTATATAATTTAATTCAGCTAGTGTTTATACCAAACGATTAGGAGGAATACCTTTGATTTATTCATTATGGGAACAAAGAATTCCTTTCTTGAAATCTGGTGATGAGGAGAACACTCCTGTCCTAGCTTTCTACCCTGCCAGTAACAATACAAGCAGAAGCGCAGTGATCGTCTGTCCCGGAGGGGGGTATCACCATAGAGCTGATCATGAGGGAGAACCAGTTGCAAAATGGCTGAACTCTCTTGGCATCTCAGCATTTGTGCTGCATTACCGAGTAGCTCCATACAGGCATCCTGTTCCTTTAGCTGATATGCAGCGGGCTATACGCTTTGTAAGATACTACTCTGAAAAGTGGAATATTGACAAGCAAAAGATTGGCGTATTGGGGTTCTCAGCTGGCGGACATTTAGCAGCCTGTGCCTCGACTTTATCACATCTCCGTACAACAAAAGATTCAGATAACATTGATTTAGAAAATTGCCGCCCCGATTTTGCTGTTCTGTGCTATCCGGTAATATCATTAGTAGAGCATTACCATGAAGGATCGATGATTAATCTTCTGGGAGAAAAACCAAATGAGGAAATGAGGACCTTATTATCCTGTGAGCGTGACATAAACAAAACTTTACCGCCGCCGACCTTTATATGGCATACAGCTGATGATTCAGCTGTTCCTGCTGAAAACAGCCTATTTTATGCTGCCTTATTGAGTAAATTAAAAGTGCCATATGAATTACACGTTTTTCCGCATGGACGGCATGGCCTAGGGCTTGCCAGCGATAACCCTGCCGCAGGGAAATGGACTGAGCTGTGTGCTGCATGGCTCTCTCAAAATTCATTCTGCCAATAATCTGATCTACAAGCTCTAGTTGAGTAAATGCCCGTTTTTATTAGCTTGATTTGTTAAACATGAGGTGCCTTTTCACTGAACATTATTATTGTAGTAGAATTTATCCTATTAAAAAGGGGCAGGTCTTTTTTCAGCCTGCACCCTTTTCCTATTTCGGATTCCACCCTTTTAAGACCGTTTCGATGCTGGCTGCTTCGGCTTCTGCATCTGTAAGCTGCGGCCGATTTGGATTTGAGCCAGGTCCTTCATTCCTGTATTCATAGAATCTTGCATCTTTGGCACTGAATCCAGACATATCCGTCCAGCCATCAGGATGGATATGGGCACCCATATAGTTATTATTGAAGATTACGCTTGCAATGGCCTCTGGATCACCACCCGGGTGCCAAGGCCTTCCAAGATAAACCGTTCCTTGTGCCGCTGAACTCGTAAATTGGTTATTTAAAAACAGGAATCCGTACGACTCATTAATATGGGTACTAGCAGCGGTTATATAACCATTATCTGCAGAAGATCCTCTGTTCAAGGAAAAAATCTCACATTCTTCGAAAACTGCTCTTGCCCCTCCAAAAATAAAATCGATATCACCTTCAATATAACATTGACTGAAATACTGAGATCCCTCTTTCAGGTAAAGGGTATCTTGATTCCCCAGAAACCGCACCTGGTAAAATCTCATTCTTTCACCGCTGGCATAGACAGCTACCGCCTGCGTCTCTTCATGCATTCGTTTTGGATTAAATGAATTTTCGAAGGTAAGATTTCTGGCTGTAAAATCCCCTGCATAAAGAAATACACTTGCACTATTGCGAGTTCCAATGATACCGCCATCCGGGGACATTATTTTTGCGTGATTATCGTAAGTAAGTATAGTGTTCTCGACACTTTCTCCAATCAATGTTACAAACGGTTTATTTGCCGGAACTACGATTCGTTCTTTATATACTCCATTCTTAATAAAAATTTCCACTTCATATTTATTATTTGCGGGTATAGCATCAATGGCTTCTTGAACGGTTTGATAAGCTCCTTTTCCTTCTTTGTCTACAGTTATTCTTAAGGGTTCTGATATGCTTTTTTCCGAGACCACTATATCACCACTCCTTTTCCTGGAAACTCCGATTTCGCTTCATTAACGCTCATTTTCTGGAAGTGATTTTTGCTGCATCATTTAGGTGGTTCTGGTCTTTTAATCAGTCACGCAGAAGGCGTATGTCACTGCCTCCCAAAGTTGGCCAGCCTTTCAGAGACCCAAAAATATTTTCATATGTATACTCTTTAACTTGTTCATCAGTCAGAATTTTCGCCCATCTTACCCTTCTGTCCATACAGCCGCCCGGGCCGCTGCTGTTATACTCTGCATAAAACGCAGTGTTTTCAGCATGAGGCTTATCCCAATTATGCCAGCCTTCTGCTTTAATATGCTCACCCATCCATGTATTGATAAATACTGTTTTGGCATAATCACGCCAAGGCCTTCCTAAGTAGACAGTACCTGGAGCAGCCGTGCTTAACAAAGTGCAATTGACAAAAACATAGCCATATTCCTGGTCAATAGGAGTGGATGCAGCTGTGATATAGCCATTAACATCCTTTCGGTTCAGATCTAAACTATGAATCTCGCAATCTTCAAAAACAGTCGTTGCCGATCCAAATATGAAATCCACATCGCCTTCTATGCAGCAGTGATTAAAATAGCTGCGGCAATGCCGTTTTTCCAATCCATCACGCGGCCCGCCGAACGAACTGCCTTCAATCGGCTTTGGCGGAAGAGGAGCCGTAAATACCGTATCCTGCCTGGCTAAAAAAGCACAATTGTGAAACTCGGTTTGATCGGCATCCACATACATGGCCACCGCCTGACCAACCTCGCTGCCTTTGCCGGCATTATTCTCAAAAGTAATATTTTCAGCCAAAAACCTATCACCTGTAACAATGCAGGAATAAGACCCGAATGTTCCCATCTTTTTGCCGCTATCTAATAGCTTATTAGCATAATCATCAAATGTAATTTTCACTTTATCACGGTGTGTTCCGATCAGGGATATTGACGGCTTATTGATATCGAGCTTTTCCTTGTACACGCCATCCTTTATATATATATTCATTCGGCTGCTGCCTTCCGGGATACTGTCTATAGCTTCTTGAATCGATGAAAATTGGCCTGTTCCATCTTGTGCAACAATCATTTTTATCACCCTATAAGTTTTTTTATAAATGCGGCAAACCCCTTGCCTTACAGGAAAAGTCCTTCCTTCAGTAAAAAGGAAGGACCGCTTATTGATTCTGTTATTACTTATTAGATTCTTTATAAGCTTCTTCGTATTCTTTCTTCATCTGGTCTCCGCCTGATTCATTCCATCTCTTAATCTCAGCTTTAAAACCTTTATCATCTATTTCTCCCATGATGTATTTTATAGTAGCATCAATGATCAGCTTTTGAAGTTCTGTACCCCTCTCACTGGCAGTTGGAGACTCAAGCGGGACAGATGGGTCCATGACAGCGAATTCGTCATTTTCTGAAATCATTTCATTTACCAATTGCTTATCAGGATCAGCGTCATTTAATTTATATGTGATCTCACTTGGCCTGGATCCTGAGAATCCTTGAACCTCTTTTTGCCACAATTCATTATCCAAAATTGTATAGGCATCCTTATCATCAATTGTATAGTGTGTTTCCTTTATACCGCCAGTCATCAGCATGAATACATCTTCGTTAATTAAATCGTTTACAAATTGGAGGACTTGCTTTAATTCCTCTTCTGTTTTAACGGCTGATTTAGGGAACGCTAACAATCCGTTAACTCCATTGCCTTCTGACCAAATCCGGTATTCACCATCCGGGCCGGCTATCTTATTCTGCGGAACGATTGCCACATTATTATTGATTCCTTCAGCAAGGTTCTTCAGCTGGGTTATGCTGATCAGGCCCGCATAGATACCAGCTTTTCCTTGTGCAAATTTTTGCAGCTGGTCGTCTTTTGAGGTAACAGCAAAGTCTTGATCCAGATAGCCATTTTCATACAACTTTCTGGAATATTCCATTGTATCCATATACTCTTTCGTTTCATGTTCTGCCGTGAATTTTCCATTACTGTCTACTGCCCAGCCGTTTGGAACACCAAAGTAAGAAGCCAGTGTTTTAAAGCTGCCGTATCTCAGCTCATTACGGTCACTCCAGCCAAACGTATCTTTTTTGCCGTTTCCGTCAGGGTCATTTTCTGTAAACGCTTTCGCCACTTCGAACAATTCATCCAAATTCTCAGGAACCTTCATGCCAAGTTTATCAAGCCAGTCTTTGCGGATTAACACACCGCCGCGGGCGAAATCCTTCTGAAATGGAACACCGTATAGATTTCCTTCAATAGAAGCTGCTGTGCGGCGATCCTCCGAGATTTTTTTCAAATTAGGATAATCATCCAGGTATTCGCTCACTTCCCAAAATACACCTGATTTCAATGCCTGTCTGACTGATGAATTTGTTACAAGAGTAGACGGCAAAGAAATGATATCGTCCAATTCGCCTGATGCAATGGATGCAATCATCCGCTCATCTTTAGTAGCATCCGGAATCCAATTAAATGTAAGATTGGTATTTGTTGCTTCCTCAATCTTCTTCTCTATCACATCATTTGGAGCTGTTGCTACATAAAGGATTGGGCTCCAGCTGATATTTGCATTTCCGTCCGAGTCAACAGCTGCTTTTGTACTGCTTGCCTCATCTTCCTTGCTGCAGGCACCCAGAATTAGTGATGAGGCCAACAAAGTGCCGGCTGCTAAGACTTTTCCAAACTTTTTGGGTTTCACCATGGTTACATCCTCCTAGATAATAAAAAATTTATTGGGAAAAGCAAAAGTTCATTTACTGGCTAAATTTCTTGTGCAGAGAAGGCGTGTTAGCCTCACCACCTCCTTCAATGGGACTATTTATAGCATCTGCCTGCAATTCTATTCTTTTAAACACTTGAATGGCCATCCACATGATGGTATATGCTCCTATACTAATTCCGAAAAGAACAACCGTTATTGGAATAAACATTAAAAGAATAAAATAGACCGCAGCGAGAGCAGCGAATAACATCAATGTATACTGCAAATACGATATGCCGAATAACAGGGAACACTTCAGCTTCAGCGTGACACTCTTCCAATCATAGTGAACCAATATAGGAAAAATGTAGATTAATGAAATCAAGTAAAGTACACCGACCACAATCAGCAGACCTCTTAATACTTGCGACTCTACATAAAGCAAATCAACGTAAAGGACCATTCCTCCTGCAGTGTAAAGAAAGCCAATTACTGAAGTTTCTTTAAAACCTGTCCTGTATGCATGATAGAATGCCTGAAAAATAGGAAAATCTTTGTTTCCTCTAATCCATTGCCTTAGTACGGTAAACATTGCGTAAGAAGAAGGTCCGATCCCCAACACGATTAATCCCAGAAAGGTGAATAAGAACCATAACAGCTGTATATATACCAGCTTGATCAGACCGATGCAAAAGTTGTTGAAGCGTTCTCCAATCCTGCTCATAAGCTCATCGGGACCTCCCTGTTAATATTTTCATTCTAATACAGTCCTTCTTCGCCGAATTTTTTTGCTAACCGGTTCGCTCCAACGACGAGAATCAGACCAACAAGCCCTTTAAATAGTCCCACAGCGGTACTGAAGCTTAACTGTCCGTTCTTCATCCCTGCTGTATATACATAAGTATCGAATATTTCCATCGCATCTCTGTTGATAGAGTTTAATAGCAGGTAAACATGTTCGAAGCCTAAATCTAAAGTATGGCCAATTTTCAGAATTAACATGATGATAATAATTGGCCGGATTGCCGGCAATGTAATATGCCAAATTTGACGCAGCCGGCTCGCACCATCCATTTTCGCTGCTTCATATAACCCTGGATCCACTGCAGTTACAGCTGCTAAGTAAATGATGGTGGACCAGCCCATTTCTTTCCATATGATTTGAAGGGTATAAATGATCCTTGACCAGGTGCCATCTGTCAAAAACGGTATTTTTTCTCCGCCCATGCCGGCAATTAATGCATTGATTGCTCCGCCGTCCTGCGCTAAAAATACATAACAAATGGACACGATGATAACCCAGCTCATAAAGTGCGGTATATAAATAATCGTTTGAACCCCACTTTTTATATATTTATTTTTCACCTCATTTAACATAAGTGCCAAAACGATTGGGATTGGAAAGAAAATGAATAAGTTTAATGCAAATAGCAAAAGCGTATTCCCAAGCAGCATAAAGAATGTAGGTTCCGTAAATAAACGTTCAAAGTGTTTCAAGCCGACCCATGGACTATTGGCTATCCCTAAGAATGGCTGATAGTCCTGGAAGGCGATAATGATTCCTCCCATTGGAAGGTACTTGAAGATAATAAAGTATAAGATACCGGGAATCATCATTAAATACAGCCATTTATTTCTCACAATAGCAGCGATAGTCTTTTTCCTGGACTTTTTGACTGCTTTCTTATTGAGACCCGGTAAAATACTTTGCTGATCCTCTGCAACAGTTGCGGACTCTCTCACCAGAAATTCCTCCTTCATTCAAGATTTTTTTATTAAGTTTTTTTGGCTTTTGTGTTTCAGTGTACAATTCAAAGGTATAAAAAATCAGGCATAACGTCTACAATCATTCAGTTAGATTGCGTTCAGAACAGCGGTGTGAAAGCGCTTTCTGCCATCAATCACATAAAATGATTATCAATTTCTGTAAATGAGTATTTCCCTGAGATTCCTTATAGTTGATAAAAGAACTCAATAAATTTCCCATCCTCTTCAAATAAACAGGTGGATGGAAAATGATTATGGACGTACCTTTTTTTAAGTTGATATAGTTAACTCAAGAAAAAATTAACTTCATTATGGAGGGATTCTCAAATGCACGACAAATCTTTTGGGAATCGCATATTTGACTTTGTTAACCATGCGATCCTGCTGCTCATCGCCTTAGCCTGCCTCATTCCCTTTATCAACGTGATTGCCAGCTCGTTCGCAACTACAGAAGAGATGGTGGCTAAAGATTTCATCTTGTTCCCTACCACATTTTCACTGAGTGCATATGAGTATATCTTTTCGACACCAACGATTTTTAAGAGTATGACTGTCTCAATCCTGGTAACATTGGTCGGAACATTTGTCAGTATGGTTTTAACAGCTTTTATGGCCTATTCATTGTCACGAAGGTATTTAACAGGAAGAAGTGCCATTAATTTTCTAATAGTATTTACCATGTTATTCAGCGGGGGCATGATTCCTACATATTTAGTGGTGAAGAGCCTTGGCTTGATCGACTCGTACTGGTCCTTAATTTTGCCAATCGCAATTAATGCATTTAATCTGATTATCATGAGAAACTTTTTTTCAGCAATTCCTGATAGCCTGGAGGAATCAGCAAAAGTGGATGGATGCAACGACTTGATGATTTTCTTTAAAATCATGCTTCCACTATCACTTCCTTCGATTGCCACCATTTCTTTGTTCTACGCTGTTGCATATTGGAATCAATATACAAATGCTATTCTTTATCTGACTGATTCTAATAAATGGCCAGTTCAAGTATTACTCCGCCAGATTGTTATCGTATCAAGCGGTATGCAGGCAGACTCTTCTGCAGTAGATGTTGTACCTCCTGCTCAAACCGTTAAGATGGCCGTTATTACTGTTGCAACTGTTCCAATGCTTATCATTTATCCGTTTCTCCAAAAATACTTCGTTAAGGGAGCAATGGTTGGTTCTGTTAAGGCATAAAGATATTTCTCTGATTCTGGCAAATTAAAAAAGCAGCTGTTACAGTTGCTTTTTTTGTTTTAAATTAATCGGATTCCCCTAACAAAGGACAAGGTTCATCTCAATTATATTTAGTCTCCACAACAAGAGGCTGGCCCCTATCCGGGACCAGCCTCCTGGTTTAATCACGATTCTCTTTCGATACCTGCTGCGCATTTTTCTTCGGGACAAAGCCCAGCTCTTTCCAGGCTGTTTCTGTCGACCAGGGTTTGTCCGGATTATCTGATACACCGTAATAGGTGCCATTTTTAACAGTCGACTGGATGGCGAGATCAAACAGCTGTACAGCATCTTCGTGTGATAAGAGAGTTCTGTGCAATCTGTCATCTTCCTTTACGGCTCCCTTTTCATCTGGATGAACGCTTCCGATCCTTAAATTGATCACTGAAAGGCGATTGTTTTCGTTCCTGGCCATGATTCGCCCGATGCCTTCAGATGCATATTTTAAAACACCGTACAACCCTATGGATATAGGAAAATCCTGTGGTGTGATCTCTCTGCCCAAAGAAGAATAGCCATTATTTTCATAATAATCGGTTGCGTGATTGCTGCTTGCAAATACGACTTTGGGAATTCCGAGGGAAGCTGCTGCATGGAGAATATAAAACGAAGCGATAAAATGGATGCTGGTCATCATGTGGAATTCCTGGAGATTCTCCAGTTCGCTGTCTGTCTTGATTGTCAGCAAATTAACAATCACGTCTGTGTCCTTTGGAATGTTTTCCAGAAGGTTCTCATAATCTGCTGCATCTGTTTCAAAAAACTCCGCTGTCTGCTCAGGCTTTTCTTTATCAAGAATGACGATATCATATTTGGAGCTAAGGCCTTTATATAAAACATTGCCAATCGTACCCGAACCGCCGATAAGGGCGATCTTCTTTTTCATCCGTTTCTCCTCCTATCCATGTAAGCGCTGTGATTTTATTTAAATTCCCCTACCTTGCATTCATTATTCCTATTTGCAGGGAATTTTTGCTGACTTTTGGGGAACAGCGTGCGGATGCTGTTTATCACCTTTGTAAAACAGTGAAATAGACGAAAATACTGGCAGCAAAAAAAGGCCGGATTCGCGTTATTCCGGTCCCTTTCTTTCTAGCCTTTCATTTTCAGGTCGCACCAAGATGGATGGCACAAGATCCACAGTGATGAGGAAACTTATCATTCTTCCCGACGGCTATGTCTTTTCCGGCGTTTACAGATGTTTGATCAAAAAAGCTTTCCATAATTCTCTCATTTCCTTCGTTTCCTGATGTCCACCTGTCAGAATCCGTCCTTCCCAATTCCCGCGAACCTGCCGTCCTTCATAAGAATCCTTCAGGCGGCTGTTCAAAAATACAGCTCCTTCTTTAGGACATAGGCGGTCGTCTTTGCCGATAACGCTAAGGCGCGCTCTCGGTACAATCAGCTCCTGGACCTCTAAAGTTGAAAAATGCTTCAGCAGACCCGGGACATAATAATAGAAGCCATGATGGTCAAGTCCGCGCTTGTCGATAAGTGTTTCGATATGCACCTGTGCTGCAATGTCAACTGATACTTTGATCCTTTCGTCCAGTGCGGAGAGCCACCAGCTCATCAGTCCGCCCATCGACATCCCGATGGAAGCAAGGCGATCTCCATCCACATCCGGGCGGCTCTGAAGATAATCAATCAGAGACATGCTGTCAAAAACCCTCATCCCCCACAAAGTTTGGCCCTTCAGCAGCATTTCCTTGACCAATTCGCTTTCCTGCTTTCCCATTCTTTCATTAAAACCCCACATATCTATGGCGCAGACGGCAAATCCAAGCCCGGTGATTGCTTCAATAAAAGGCTGTTCAACCAGGTAAGGGCTGCCTGTCAGCAGCTCGTCTTTGCCGTTCTCAAAATTCCCGCCATGAGAATGGCAGTAAATGACGGCAGGCAAAGGGCCGGATGCATCAACCGGCTTTGCAAAATAGGCAGGCACTGTTTCCAGGCCATTCAGGCTCAGCATCAGTGTCTCCAGAACATATCCCTGTCTTTTCTCCATCATAAGCACCTGGTGCTCAGTCACTTCTGGAACAGAGCGGTCACCCAACAGGCTCATAAGCGTCCGGCGTTTTTCTGCAGCTGTCATTTTACCGCCACTTCCCGGACCAGCTCTTCCCCTTCCTTCGTGTTCCTTGATTTGCAGGAGATGACTTCAACATCCTCGCTGTGTTCAATATGAAAGGCTGGCCCTTCATGGTTTTCAATCGTCACCCGGCTGAAAAGGACATTATTAGCAAAGCCGACGTAAAAGCCGCGGTTCGCCATATCCTCAATCCCGGCCATCATGGCAGGCTTGCCGGGTACTGCATTTTTCGCAAGTGAAATATCAATCTGGCTGAAAGTAATATCGGAAGCATACTGTTCTGCCAGGCCGTAAATGAATCCGGCTGACGCGTGCACATTCCTCGCCGTAATATTGGCGAAATGGAGACGGCGGAACATAGGTGTTTCAGCAGTAACGGGATATGGATTTTTGTCCCAAACATATTGATCTTTCCCGCGGGGTCCGCAGAAATAATAAAGATTGATGATGAATGGGCAGATGACCCCCTCCATCACAATATTGTCGACACGGACATCCTCTACGACCCCGCCGCGGCCGCGCCTTGATTTAAAGCGGATTCCCCTGTCTGTATCCTGGAATACGCAGTTGCTGATTGTCACATTGCGGATATCCCCGCTCATTTCACTGCCGAATACGACAGCTCCATGGCCATGGACCATCGTACAATTGGTAATCGTGATATTCTCGCAGGAAACTCTTTCTTCGGTATCCTCTGTGCCCGACTTTATGGCAATGCAGTCATCTCCGACATCAATATGGCAATTGCTGATTCTTACATTTTTGCACGATTCCGGGTCGATTCCGTCCGTGTTAGGTGAGTCGGCAGGATTGAGGATGCTAATGTTATCGACTGTCACATCCTGGCAGCAGATCGGATTGACTGTCCAGCTTGGAGAATTGATCAGGCGGACATCACGGAGGGTGATGTGCTCACAATTGTCAAAACTGATCAGCTTCGGACGCGGATATTTCAGTTCCTCCCTGCGGTTCCTGAAAACATCCCACCACTCCATTCCATTACCGTCAATCGTGCCAAATCCTGTTACAGCAATATTCCTCGCTCCTTCTGCAAACAGGCACGATGCGTACACCTCACGCTTAACACCCTCCCAGCGCGATGTTACTACCGGATAATCCTCCTGCTTGTCGGAAAATGTTAAAAGGGCGCCACTCTCCAGATGAAGTTCAATATTATCTTTAAGGAATAATGCGCCGGTGAGGAACTCGCCGGCTGGAATCACCACCTTGCCGCCGCCATTCTGATAGGCTTCATCAATCGCCTTTTGAATGCTTTCGGTAGCAAGTCCGGAATCCCCATTTAAATATTCGCTAATATGATAGACTGCCATGATCTGAGCTCCTTTTCATCAGATTTTCATACTCTGCCGCTGCCTGCAAAAATGACCCAAGCCCTTTCGGGTCATTGCATGTAATCGGCTCACTAATATAATAGGCATACGTCCCGTCCCGCTGGTCTGAGCCGCCAAGCCCTGCCACCTGGCAGTTTTTGTTCAAATTGACCCAGCCTTCTTTTGTCAGAAGAACAAATTCATCCAGCAGGCCTTGATAGGATTTCTGCAGCTGTGATTCCCACTTGTCCCTATCAAGGGCTCCCAGCCGGATTCCCCGGGCAATTGCACAGACAATCATGCTGCTGCAGGATGATTCAAGGTAATTCCCTTTTTCCTTAGGCTTATCAACAACCTGATGCCATACACCGCTTTCTTCATCCTGATAGTTGAGCAGCGCTTCAAGGGTATTTTCAAGCACTTTGACTAGAAAGCCCCTGCCTGGAGTGCCCTCTGGAATGACCTCCAGCACATCAGTGAGCGCAAGCAGATACCAGCCCATGGAACGGCCCCAGAAATTAGCAGACAATCCTGTTGTTTTATCTGCCCACGGCTGTACTTTTTTCTCATCCCACGCGTGATACAGCAGGCCGGTTTTTTCATCTAATAAATGGCTGTAGCTTATTTTGAACTGGCTGATGATATCTTCAAGCCCTTCTCCATCCAAAAATGCCGTCTGGTATTCCGCATAAAAAGGCGCACCCATATATAAGCCATCAAGCCATATTTGATAAGGGTAGATCTTTTTATGCCAAAAAGCGCCTTCTGAGGTGCGCGGATGTGTTTCCAGCTGTCTGCGGAGTAGATCGGCCGCTTTTTTGTACTTCTCATCTCCTGTTTCACGATATAAAACAAATAGCATCTTCCCGTTGTTGATATGGTCAATATTGTATTCTTCCATCTCATACCGGTTGATGGAGCCGTCTTCATTAATGAAGTGATCTATATTCTCTTTTATAAACTGAAAATACTTCTTCTCCCCGGTACTCTTCCATACAAGATGGAATCCTTTTAAAATCACACCATAATCATATGCCCATTTGCCATTATAGCCCTTGTCTTCAAACAATAAGGGAGTTCTTTCCATAATGGAATCGGCTGTCCTGACAGACCAAGTTTTATCCTGCACTTGTAAAATCCCTCCATTTTCTAACCATAGTTTGAATCGGGACAGAGGTTTTGAGCCTCCATCCCCGTTTTCCAGCTGCGTTATGCTTGCTTGTATTCGAATTTAATTACCTGCCTGGCAGCCGTTTTGGGAGAGTGTTCCCTTCTGGCTTAACAAAGCACTTGATGCTTTAAGAATACTAAAAGCAGGAAAATTCCGTATATAATCATTTTGTGATTACGCTTACAAAAGCTTATATATCAAGGGTTTAAGAAATAATAGCGTAAAAATGATACTTTTAAACTGGGAAACTGTTTATATCTATCATTTGGTTTTTAAGGTGAAATCATTCCTAATGGCAGTCAGATTGGATGGCGTATCCTTTTGTCCAGAATTTTTCTGCAGGGGAAACTGGTTAGCTCAGTAAACGCAACAGCATAACAAAAGCTTCTTCACAGGGAAGAAGCTTTTGCGCTGTTTCATTATCGGCGGTATTCTTTTCGGTAGTCACCGGGAGTCTTGCCTAATTTCTTTTTGAAAAAACGGATAAAATTCTGTGAGTTGCGGTATTGCAGCTTCTCGGCTATCTCTTTAATCGTCATATCCGTTTCCTTCAGCCACATCTGCGCCATTTGAAGCCGGTAATTCATTAAATAATCCACAAAATTCTCCCCATATTCCTTCTTGAACACATTACTTAAATAATTCGGGTTGTAATGAAGCCTGTCAGCAATGATTTCGAGGGAGATCTCCTGGTCAAATTCACTTTGGATAATATAAACAATTTTATCGGATATGTTTTTGAAGCCCTGTTCTGTATTGCTCTGCGTACTGATGATGACCGGCTGAATCAGCTGCTGGTATAGCATGTCTTTGATTTTTTCTGGATAATAGGCATTCATGGCAGTCTGGTAGAGCTTCTTAATATTTTCAAATATATTCGACTCTGCTCCAAGCAGCTGCCCTAATTGGACAAGATCATTGATCACCCTGACCAGAGTGACACCCAGACTGATCGGATTCTTGTTCAGCCTGAAAATTTCATCGACAAGCAAATCCGTCAGGTTCCTTACCTCATCCTCCCTGCCGGAGCGGATCGCACTCATCAACTCATTGTGCAATTCTATCGGAAATTTGGAAATCGAAGCATCATTCAGCATCGAGGAAATGTCATGGTAAAATATTATGCTTTCGGGTCCGACATTTACGCGGTAATGAAGCGATTCTTTCGCCAGATCCACTGCTTTTTTGCTGTCGATCAGTGAATGATACACCGGGCTGACGCCAACGCTCACAACCAGATTGAGCGTTTCCTTTACTTTTTCCTGGATTTCCTCGTAATACATCATGATTCGCCTTTCAGCTTCCTGTTCATTGTCACAGGCAAAGATCATCGCTTGCATCTCATCATTAAGAACAATCGGAATCAGCCTTTCCTCCTTCGGGACGATCTCGCGGACAATATGGTTGATTGCCAGCAGAAAGATATCTTTATCTGGATTCTGCCCGCCGTCCATATGGTCAATTTGGATAAGACCGGTATAAAAGACCTTGTCTGCTCCAAAATGATAGTCAAACTGCTCAAGTCTGTGCTGGATGTCCTGTTCAGCAATTCGCTTCCTGAACAGACTCAGCACAAATAACGTTTCAAGCTCCGGCTTTTGCTTTGATAAGCTTTCAGTGAGCAATTCATTCTGATCGACGATCCGGTCAACAGAGGCAGCCAGGAAGGAAAGCTCATTTTGCTTACGGCTGATGCCGCCCTGTGATAACCTTTCCTGGATTTTTTTGATCGGCCTGGAATAAGAATCTGCCAAAAGGTAGGATATTCCGCCGACAAGAAGGATTAAGATGACAGAAGCAAGAATCAGCCCCATCCTTGTATTGTGGATGATGCTTCCGATTTCGTTTTCGTTGATTTCCACAAGATACAGCCAATGGTTATAATCTGCCTCAAGGAAAACATAAGTTTTTCCGTTTTCAGCTTTATAGACGTCCGCTTTCTCCTCGCCTGCTTCGGCAGCTGCTTTCACCTCATCAAAGCTTGTTTCCGTCAGGCTGCTCCCCTCGTTCACACTGGAATATAAGAGCTTATCCTGGCTGTTATAAATTTCAACCGCATTATCTTGTTCCCCGACGATTTGATCAATGCTCCTTCTGGGGATATTGGCAATTCCCAGGGCAAATTTCTCGCGTTGATAGAATGGGAGTGTCATAACCATTTCAATGCCTTCTTCCGTCGGCTTCCAGAAGAGATTCCGGTCATTTTTATTTATGTATTGGTCCTTATACGCATTATATTCTTCAGGGGTCAGCTTTTTTAGGGATTCATTAACGATTCCCCATTTTTCCGCCAGGCTGATGAGGCTGTATTTACTGCCCTCAATTCCCATCATCTCTATATAGCTCATTTCTTTGATGATGTCCTGATATACCTCAAAGTCCCTGCCTGAAAGCGGTCTTGTGAAAACATCCTCAAAGCTTGCTGTAGAGCTGTAAGCAGTATAGCCATATTCAATAGTCCTTACCTTTTGCTCGACATTATGAAGAATTTGTTTTGTGTAACTTTCTTTATCCTTTAGGAAGCTTTCCTCAACAGAATTGTAAGTAGAGTTATAGATAAATATACTGAAGCCTGCCACAAGACCTATCCCCAATAAAAAGAACGGGATAAACAGCTTGTAAAACACTCTGCCATTCCTCAAAATGTCCAACTCCTTGTTTTCCGCCATACCACTTGAAAGCGCTGTCAACAATAGGTATATGAATCAGCCGATAAATAAGATGCCTGTTTCAATTGTTTGACTTTCTGATAGCCGGTTCTATATAATGTGATCGTTAACATTAATTTACAGAAATTTCTCACTTGTCCGTCATTAATAAGATAATAGCATAATATAATTCATTATCACAGAGGATTTTTACCTTTCTTAAAAATGTTAACGTTAACATGGTGGCGGACAGATAAATTCACTGGAAAGAGAGTGCATCATTATGGACCCAAAAACCACCATCTTTATCGCCGGCGACTCTACCGCCGCTGTCAAATTGCCTGAGAAGCGTCCGGAAACCGGCTGGGGCGAGTCATTTGTACAATATCTCAAAAGCAATGTTGTCCTGGATAACCGGGCGATCAATGGCAGAAGCACAAAATCGTTTATCAGACAAGGGCATCTGGCTTCTATTGAGAGCAGCATTTCTCCAGGCGATTACCTGATCATCCAGTTTGGACATAACGATCAGAAAACAGAGGATCCTGAGCGCGGAACCCGTCCCTATGGCGACTATCAGGAAAACCTTCTGGAATATGTGGAAACTGCCAGAAGAAATCAGGCTCACCCGGTACTGTTCACCCCCGTCACAAGGAGAAAGTATGATGGAACCCATACCATTGATGTGCTGTCAGTCGGGGATTTCCCTGATGCCATGAAGCAGTTTGCCGAAAAAAATCAGGTGCCGCTCCTGGACATCCACAAAGCCACACGGGATTTTTTTAATAGCATGAGTCATGGTGAATCAGCTTCTTACTTCCTGCATCTGGCACCGGGTGAATCACCTAATTATCCGGAAGGGCTTGAAGATAACACCCATTTCAATGAAAAAGGCGCAGATGCAGTGGCACATTTAATTGCCAAAGAAATTAAAGAAAGCGATCTGCCATTAAAAAACCTGCTTACATAGCAGCTTACATGGGGCATTAAGGAGAGGAATGCTTTGGAGGACTCTTTTATACAAAATATTTATAAACAAAATCAGCAGAATTCCCTGAAAGTGCTGCTGGGCCTTTATAGAGGCCATGCGTTAAAGCTGTTTTATTCTGCCGTCCTGTTCACTATCAAGCATATTCCTGCATGGGTCATGCCCATCGCCATTGCCAATGTCATCAATGCAGCCACCAATCATGGGGGAAACGGCATCCGCACCATCTATATCAATGCCATCGTGATGATCGTCCTTGTGCTGCAGAATATCCTATCAAACTATTACCATACCAAGCTGCACAGCTACGCGATCCGCAGCGTTGAATCCGGCCTCCGGGCATCACTCATTAAAAAACTTCAGGAGCTCTCCATCCCCTACCAGAAGGAAATGCAGTCAGGCCGGCTGCAGTCGAAAATCATGCGCGACGTTGAAGCAGTCCAAACTCTGTCCTCCCAGGTTTTTGTGAGCCTGCTGAATATATTCATCAATCTGATTGTAGCGCTTGCCATCACGCTCTACAACAGCCCTGTCGTCTTCCTGTTTTTTATCCTGACCGTTCCAATTTCCGCTCTTATCATTGTTGTTTTCCGGAAAAAGATAAAAAACTCGAATTCTGAATTCAGGCAGGAAATGGAGGAAACCTCTGCCCGGGTCATTGAAATGATCGAGCTGGTGCCGATTGCAAGGGCGCATGCCCTGGAGAAGCAGGAAGTTAAACGCCTCAACCACCGCTTTCAGCAGATTCTATTAAAAGGTTTTCACCTGGACATCATCCAATCTTTATTCGGTTCAGTCAGCTGGGCAAGCTTCCAGATTTTCCAGATCATCTGCCTGGTGTTCACCGGCATCCTTGCCTATCGCGGCTCTATCACACCAGGTGAGGTCGTTATGTACCAGACCTATTTTACAACAGTGGTGAACTCGGTTTCCGGCATGATCACCTTGATTCCGACGATTGCCAAGGGACTTGAGTCAGTCAACTCCATCGGCGAAATATTGACTGCAGGTGAGGTCGAAAACTATGAAAACAAACCGAAGCTAAAAAAGGTGAACGGCAGCTTTTCCATTCAGCATGTCAGCTACAGGTACCCTGGCGCCTATGAAAATACCCTGCAGGACATTACGATTGAAGTCAAACAGGGTGAAACCATCGCCTTTGTCGGCGAATCCGGCTCAGGCAAATCAACGATCCTCAATCTGCTGATCGGCTTCATTCAGCCGAGCGAAGGAAAAATCCTTCTGGACGATCATGATATGGCAGAGATTGATCTGAGATCGTTCCGCAATCATCTCGCCGTTGTCCCGCAATCAACGATCCTTTTTTCAGGGACCATCCGTCAGAATGTTACCTACGGCAAGCTGTCAGTATCCGAGGAAGAATTGAGAAAAGTGCTGAAAGCTGCAAATCTATGGGAGGTAGTCAAAAAACTGCCGGACGGCCTGGACACGATGATAGGCGAACATGGAGATAAGCTCTCCGGCGGGCAGCGGCAAAGGATTTCTATCGCCAGAGCACTGATACGGGATCCGGAGGTCATCATTCTCGATGAAGCGACCTCAGCCCTGGACAGCCAATCTGAAAGAAAAATCCAGGATGCTTTGGATACTTTAACCAAGGGCCGTACCACTTTCATCGTCGCTCACCGCTTCTCTACCATCCGCAACGCCGACAAAATCGCCGTCATTCAGGACGGCCGCTGTGTAGAGTTTGGCACATATGAAGAGCTGATGTATCAGCAAGGAAGTTTTTATGAATTGAAGCAGCTGCAGATGTGACCTGGAGTTTATGGGCGTTATACCATCTTCAGAGATGTAGGCTCATCTATTAACTCTCTTACATACATTCTGTGACTTTTTCAAACGCAGTCAAGTGCCATTATATTCTTTTAATACTTCCTTTTTGGAGGCATGCCCACACAGCCTGCCTCTCTTCTATTCTCAATCCCGTCGCATGCTCCGGTCAGCGATTATGATTGAGTACAAACTCTACCGCCTTAGCAGCATGTATAAAAGTTGTATCAAACAATGGTATTTGGCAGTCTTCCTGGCTTACCAGCAATGGAATCTCCGTACATCCTAAAATGATGCCTTTCGCTCCGTTTGCTCCCAAACGCCCGATTATATCGAGATAGGCAGCTTTAGAGCTTTCCTTCATTATTCCCCTGCATAATTCCTCAAAAATGACCTCATGAACCAGTTCACGGTCACCTTCCTCTGGAACCAAAACCTCAATGCCATTTTCCTCAAGGATTTTTTTATAAAAAGTCTGCTCCATTGTGAATTTGGTGCCGAGCAGGCCAACTGCCTCTATGCCTTGCTTTTTAATCTCCTCAACCACGCATTCAACAATATGTATGACCGGAATTTTACAAGCTTTTTGCAGATCTTCTGCCATCAGATGCATTGTGTTGGTGCAAATGATGATGCAATCTGCCCCTCCCTTTTCAAGGAATAAAGCTGCTTCGAGCATTTTTTCAGTTGCCTTTTCCCACTCCCCGTTTCTTTGCAGGGCAGCAATTTCTTCAAAATCAAAAGAATACAGCAGGCAGCGGGCTGAATGAATCCCTCCCAATTTTTCCTGAACAAAGCGGTTGATATAGGAGTAATACACGCTCGTTGACTCCCAGCTCATTCCTCCGATTAATCCAATTGTTTTCATCTTGATCATCCTCCTTCTGTTCATTTAAAGATAGCATGATATACTGGATGCAAATAGAGCCACAATTTGATTACTTTTATAGTACCAGTTGGCAGATTGGAGTAATAATCATGTGGTTTGAAATTGATCGTGCAGGCACAAAGTCATTGACACAGCAGATTTATGAAAAACTGAGAACGTATATTTTAATTGGGGAATTGCAGGAAGGAAAAAAGGTCCCTTCAACTCGAGAGCTTGCAGTTTCCTTAAATGTCTCCCGCAATATCACGCTTGAGGTCTATGATCAGCTGGCCTCAGAAGGCTACCTGGAGGTCCGGCCCAAATCAGGCACCTACATTGCCGCTGGGGCAGCCTTTCTCCCGTTAGAAACGATCCAGCATCGAAAAGAGAAAGAGACGCTGCCCAATCTAATAGAAGATAGAATAGATTTTAAAGCTTCCACTCCAGCCATGGATCATTTCCCCAGAAAAGTTTGGGGCAGGCTGGCAAAAGAGGTATGCTATGATGCCGCTGAACAAGCATTTGGCTATCATGATTCTTCAGGCATGCCGGAGCTTAGGGAGGAATTGTCCAGATACCTGTTACATACCCGGGGTGTAAACTGCACGGCAGATCAAATCGTCATTACAAGCGGTGCCACACAGGCGCTTTCACTGATAACAGGCATGCTGGTGAAAAACAAGGAAAGGATAGCGGTTGAAGATCCTGTTACGGATGAAATGAAAAATATCTTCTCATACCACGGAGCGAATTTGTTCCCTATCCCTGTCGACGAAAAAGGGCTCATGCCAGAACATCTTCCAGAGGACGAGCCTCCCGGCTTTATTTTTACCCTTCCTTCACATCAGTTCCCGCTGGGCAGTACGCTGACGATACAAAGAAGGATTCAGCTAATTGAGTATGCCCGCAGATATAACACATATATTGTCGAAGATGATTATGACAGCGAGTTCATTTATGAAGGTTCTCAGGTCCACAGCATACAGGGATTGGATCCTGAGAGGGTCATTTATGTTGGGACCTTCAGCAAGATACTTTCGCCTGGCCTAAGGATTGGCTATGCTGTCCTGCCCGCTGATTTACTGGCGGATTTCAAGAAGCTAAAATGGTATTCCGATCGCCATCACTCAGGTATAGAACAACTGATCCTTGCGCGTTTTTTAAAAGACGGCCACTTTGACAAGCATATAAGGAAGATGAAAAGAATCTACAGGCAGCGGCGGCAGGCTTTGGTTGACAGCTTGAAAGAACACTTTCCTGACTGCCGTATTTGGGGGCATGCTGCCGGGATGCATCTGGTTGCTGAATTTCCTTCCACTGTTTTTGACAAAAAGCTGCTGGACTTGATCTTCAGCTATTCTGTCCTCGTATATCCGGTAGAGCAGTACAGCATCATCAAAGGAAACCATAAGAATAAGATTGTGCTGGGTTATGGGAGCTTGACGCCTGATAGGATAGAAGAAGGGATTGCGAGGCTGAAAGAAGCGGTCAGGAGCTTCCCGGAAAAGTAAAAAAAGGGGAGAGCAAACGATAAAGTCTGCTCCCCCCTTTTATTATGATTTAAATCGTGAAATCATTTCCTGCAATTCCTCTGCCAATCGGGCAAGAGATTGTGTTGCATTTGATACGTCTTCTGAAGAAGCAAGCTGCTGCTGGCTTGCAGCTGCTGCGTTTTCAGAGCCTTCAAGCGTCTCTTGGGAGCCTGCCGCTATTCCTTCAATGGTATCGTGGACTCCTTCAAACTCGTCCGTCAAATACCTGGTGGCTGCAGCCGCCTCTTGAATTTGAGAGGTTACCTGCTCAATCTGCGCAAGAATCCTATTAAAATTAGAAACTGTTTCTTCCGAGAGGCTGATGCCTGCAGAGACATTTTCTTTTACCAGACGGATATCCCGAACCGTCCCACTTGACTCGGCTTGGATCGTTGCCACCAGATTATGAATCTGCTCGGCCGAAGCATTGGTCTCATCTGCCAGCTTTCTGACTTCTTCGGCAACAACCGCAAAACCTTTTCCTTGCTCGCCAGCCCTTGCCGCTTCAATCGCTGCATTAAGGGCTAAAAGGTTCGTCTGCCCCGAGATATCAGCAATCAGCGAGGAAATCTTTTGTATCTCCCCTGCGCTTGAAACCAGTGAAGATACTCCTTCTCCAGCCCGATCGACTGACTGGCTGATTGAGTTCATTTGCATTAGCATTTCTTTGACGGAAGAAACCCCATCCTCTGCCTGCTCCCTTACTTCTGATGAAACCTCTGCTGCTTTATCTGTATTGGCAGCTACAGTTTTCAGGCCGCCAAGGGAATCTGCTACAGATTTCAGGCTGCTGGCAATCATTTCCGTTTGTCTATGGTTATGAGTGGATATAGTCTGCATTGTTTCTGCTATATGCCCTGACGCCGCTTTTGACTGCTCCGCACTTGCAGAGAGCTCTTCAGATGCAGCAGCCACTTGTTCAGAGGACGAGCCTATGTGGGTAATCATCCCTCTAAGCGAACCTACAAAAGCATTAAAAGAGTGGGCAAGCTGTCCGAATTCATTCTTGCCCTTTACATCCACCGTTTGTGTTAAGTCGGCATCTCCTGATGCAATATTATTTAATTGCCTGTTGAGTGCCCCTAATGGAATGAGTATGGACCGGAGCAGCATGAAGCTTAAAATGCCGCCTGCCACCGATGCTGCAACTGCCAGGAAGATAAGAATGTCCTTACTTCCCTCAGAATTTTCTTCTTTAATTTTATTAATCTGTTCAAGTTCTTTATTCAGCACAGAAACAAGTTCATTCACAGCCGGGTCGAGCACATCCTTTCTCAACATGCGTTCTTCTCCGAAATGAAGGTCCCTGGCTGCCTCTGGATCAGTCTCATAAAGCCCAATGACTCTCTGATTGATATCCCAAAACAGGTTGAAGCTGGACTCCATTTTCTCTACCTGCTCAAGATTCTTGTTTTCAAGAGCTTTGCCCTCTGCCTGCCTGATCAGGGACTGGACATCCTCAGCCTTCTCCTTCATACTCTCTGCATACTGCTTATCGCCCGTCATAATCAAAGCTCTTTCATCGTTTGAAATCCCGGCGAGGCGGTATTGGATTTTTATGATATCTTTTTGAAAATCCATTTTATCCTGAAGCAGGTCAGTTCTTTTTACCTGTGCGTTAATTACATAGATTGAAAAACTGCCAAGCAGGATAATTGACCCTACCAGGATTGAAATAGTTGTGATTAAACGCGTTTTAATTTTCACTAGTTTCCTCCAAATACATTATATTAAGAATAATTTCTTAATCTTAATATCGTCATTGGAACAAGGTTTTTTAGGGTGAACAGGCAAATAAAAACAAGGATATATTTGGAAAGAAAAAATACATTCAGTATAAAACGCATCTATAAAACTATTTTAAAATAATTTAATACAACTCTTTTCCGAACCCCGTTAATCCCCGCCACTAATGCTCTTCCTTTCAGGAAGGATCCAATTCATTCTCCCGAAAAATGATGGTAATAACCAAAGGCCAGTTCAAAAACTTATAACCAGTATTCAATAGACAAGCCTGCTAATGAAATAATTTCAATATCTGTGTCTTTTATGCAGCCTGCCAAATTTTAGTCTCCGAACTGACAAAAAGCTCCCCCTAATTGGAGGAGCAAGTCTGCTAATTACCGTACCAATATTTATTCGCTGCAATCTGTGAATTATGCTGGGAGTGCCAGTAGTCGACGGAATAAGAATAGTCATAGTTCATGATGCAGCGGATCCCGCTTCCCTGTGCATCATGCCCGAGGCCAAAATTATGGGAGAATTCATGCTGTGCCGCTTTGGCAGTATTGGCTGTCCCCTGGTCCAGGTTCACACTGATCGCGCTGCCTGAAGGAGCTGCCTGGTACACATAGGCGATTCCACCCGCATCAAATGCAGCATCTCTAGTAAAACCGGCAACGAAATCATAGCCTCTTCCATCCCAGTCCCTTTGAAGGTCGCTGAGGATCTGGGAGCTGTTTGATCCCTGCGAGCTCCAGCTTGCGACCGCCTGGACAACAAAATCAACGCCGTGGTCCCTATTAAAAGCATTATCCGCGGTTTCTATAATATTTTGGATCCGGGTCTGCCAATCGCTATAGGCGCTCCGGTATTCTTCATCTGCCACCGCAAGGACCGTCACTTTCCTGGCTCCCGTATCCTGAGGTGAGGCCTTTCCGTTCTGTGTATTTTTGTTAGACTTCATAATACCAGTCACAGTCCCCTTTTCATTGAGGATGCTGACTGAAGTATCTCTTTCAACAACGGCTTCATCTTCAAGATCCTTGAAATCCGCTGCTTTCGGCAAGGAATCGCCCATGTATTGTAAGGCGTCTGTCGGATGCTCATGATGGTGCTCCCCGGACCCGGCATAAGCACTTGAGCTGATTACAAGGGTGCTGAGCAATGATAATGATAAGACCTTCAACTGTTTTTTCATAGATATACCTCCTTGAATTTTAATACAAAGGAGATATTCTTCTATTTCTTCCAGTTTCCTCTCATTATTGAATTGGGAAATCAATGATAGGACAATGGAAAGAATACCTGCAGTTTTATAGTGGAAAGAATCGGTTTTTAAAAAAAGAGAAACAAAAAATATTAGGATCTTACTAATATTATGAAAGGTGTCATTAAAAAGTTGGGAAAACTCCTTTTTTTGAGGCTCTTTTGGTCAAAGATAAATTACTTGAGAATAAGAAGGAGGACTTTTTCACTAAAATAAAAATAGGCCTCTGGAAGGAAGAAATTCTTCCCTCCAGAGGCCTATTCCTTAAAATGCCGTCCACCCGGGATCACCAGTAATGACAGTCCTATTCACAAAGCTGGAATCTTCTGATGCCAGGAACAGGGAAAAATAAGCGATTTCCTCCGGCTTGCCTACACGCGATGTGCTCTATTTTATGATTCCGGTCTAATATGGCTTTAACAGTTATGTTTTTTGATGCCTAAGAAAATAAAACTTCCCTTAATCCAAAAACAATGCATCGCCGACATCCACATACATGGCTTTCCCTGTAACAGCATCTATTGAACGGATATGGCCCACTGTTTCTGGGAATGAAGGCGTGTAAGAGAGGGAATAGACAGATTTCCCGGTTTCATCATAATCTCTCGTGAACACCTTTTCCATCTTGACAAATTTCCGATATATATCTTTTGCTTCCTGAAGGCTGATGGCAGGTTCGGCCGGCAAATGCCTATATAGCTCATCAGGCAGAATATCAAGAAGAAAATGAGTGACTTTTCCGGAATACTTCCCGACTTCTATTACCGTCGCATGCTGCCCTGCCCTAATTCCCTTGTAATACAGGTGAAAATAAAAGGTGTAAGCAGGCTCCTGTTCAATAAAATCCTTATCCCGGCCATCCAGGACTGATTCTTCTCTCTCTTCTTCAAGGTTCTCCGGCTCATTCTCTTCCTCGTCTATGTTAACCTCCAGCCGGAATCTTTCATGGGCATCAGGATACAGCTTGAACATAAGCTCAACTGCCTTTTTCCTGGCTGCTTCCTGCCCGATCTCTTCCCCGCCGCCGGTATGCAGATCCCCGCTCACAGCCCTCAGAAGCATACCAGACTTTTGTTCAAAAGATAACTTCAGAATATGAACATCTGTCTCTTCCATTTCAAAAGAAAACGACCCGGCATCTTCCTTCGTCCAAACCTCGACCCTTTTGCCTTCCTTCTCCCTTGTTTCCAAAAGCTTGTAATCCTGGTTAATCCCGAACAAGTCATAAATGGTATCATTACTGTGCTCATCACTAGAGATCGCCATATCAGCAGCAGGCTCCGCCCAGCTGCCATTATAATCAGATCCATCGATCGGGAGATTCGTGAACGGCTCAATAACCTCATAGGAAAGATGATATTGATGATCACCATTTTTGAAAATCTCTTTGTCAAAATGCTCAATACAAAGCTCAAATGTTACTCCCTGGAGATATTTCTCCAATGCCTCTTTCTCGGAAACTGCTTCTTCTGAGTACTTGACTTCATACTCCTCCCCGCTGCAGTGAAAACGCATCACCTGGCCGGCAGTGGAAACGGAAACAGTAAATCCTGTACTATGTAGAAATAACCCGTACTTTTCATCTCTTTTTTCATAAACAGCCCAATAAGGATTTCCCAGATCGAGGACTGCAGAAAGCTCAAACTCCTTCTGACCCGGATAAATGGCTCCGATGAATGCTTCTGCAATATCCGCAATTCCTTCTTTGGAAAGATTCCCCGCACGAGGTACCTCCTCTATTTCAAAATGGATAAGCCTGCCGTTTTCACCCAGTGAATAGCTCCCTATTATTTCTGAAGTCGCTGAATCCAGAAGATCATAAATTTGTTCCTCATCTTCCGCCAACCTATTGATTATGCCCGGCGGAAGAAATACCAGCAGCTTTTCCCATAATTCACTCACCCTTACCCCACCTCCACGCTATTTATTTACAAATATCATACCATCTATTAACCTTCAAAAATGTGGAAGAATAGGAAAAAGACCCATTGAAATTGCCAATGGATCCTGCTATTTTACACCTTAATGATGTCCCTCATGACTGCCGGAAGGCGCCTCCCCTTCCTTCATCAGCTCTTCCAGCACAGCTTCGGTAAGCTCCCCGACAACAAACCGCTTTTGCGGCATGATGAGCGATCCGGCGCTGCTGGCATGTACTTTAATCGTATAAACTCCGTCCCCTTTAAAGTTCTTTGTCAGCTGATACATGCCTTCACCTTCTTCTGATGCCTCTTCCATTGGATAATGAACACTGCCGTCCCGCTTCCAGATTTCGAAATGGACATAATCTGCACCTTCCACTTTCTTCCCGTTTTGCGTAAGCACCGCCCGGATTGGCACATCCTCTCCTGCAGCAAATGAGTCAGGCAGAATGATTTCAGCCTGGAGCGGCCACTCTTTTTTATATAAGTCCTCTGTATTTTCAGCCAGGGAACAGCCGCCAAGCAGCACTCCCATTACAATTAAAAATAAAACTCTTTTCACAATAAGACTCCCTTATGCATTCATGAATTTTTTGACAGCTGGAATCCGCCGGATGATGAGCCAGTCCACAAGCCAGACAGCTATGAGCGACAGGCCGACAAGCGGAAAAATGATGCCCAGAGCAACCAATATGAACAGGAAGACCTTCATTTTTAATGCTGAAGGACCTGCAGGGGCGCCCATCCCTTTTTTCGGCTTCCGTTTCAGCCAGAGATACAGTCCGCTGGCTGCGACAAGAATGATGCCAAGACAAATGAACAGACTTATAAGCTGATTGATCAGTCCAAACTGGGTTCCTTTATGAAGGGTGATTCCCCAGGCAACCAGCTTCCCGATAAAGCCATAATTGTCATAGCGGTAATCAGCAAGCACCGCACCCGAATACTGATCCAGATGGATGGTGGCTTCATTCTGGGCCTGTGCCGGAAAAGCAGAAAGTGTAAAAACACCTTCCTTCGTTGAAGGGAAAATGATTGTATAGCCCGGATCCATGCCTTCATACTGGGCAATCGTGACTGCATCATTGATGGAAAGCGGGATAAAGCCTTCCACTTCCGATTTTGGGACCTCGAGATTCTCGGCTGCCCAGGGTACTTCTGCAATATCCTTTGTCTTTACAGCAGATTCTGGGGCACTGCCGGTCCAGACGGAAGGAGGATAACCTTCCCCTGTGTTCGTGGCCCAGTTCTGGAAGTTCACTCCCCAGAAGCCTGACCAGGGCAGACCGGTCATAATCAGGAAAAGCATTCCTGCTGTCACCCAAAATGCAGGCACTGCGTGCAGATCTCTTCTGAAAACTCTTTTTCCCTTATTCAAGCGGGGAAGCAGCACGCCTGCCAGCCCTTTTGACTTCCTCGGAAACCATAAATAAAGTCCCGTAACAATCAGGACAACCGCGCAGCAGGCAGCCAATTCGACAATCCGGTCGCCAAGGGTTCCTGCCATCAATTCGCCATGGATTTCCTCAATTTTATCCATGATCCGGTCCTCATTGTTCAATGTCCCCAATGACTTTCCTGTATAAGGATCAATAAATACAGTAAGTGACTCTTCCCCATTTATAATGCTTACTTCACTGGAACGGGCGTCTCCCTCTCCAGGCCGGTATTTCGATATAAAAGCATCTGGATACAGCCTCTTAACTTCTTCAAGCTGTTCTGAAGGAAGAATGCGCTCCCCCTGCGGCTGGACTTCATAATATTCCTTGTAGATCACCTGTTCAATCTGCGGCTTGAACAGGTAGACCGATCCTGTCACTGCCAAAATGATCAGGAACGGTGCAAAAATAATGCCGGCATAAAAATGCCATCTCCAAATCGTTTTATAGAGGGAGCCCTCCGGTTTCACTTTTTTCTCCATAGAAGCTGTATTCCTTTCATAATCATATTCTATAAATCAATATAATATGGAAATGTGAGGGATGAATGAAGTTTTTGCAAAAAGTATTAATAGATTCAACAGCATAAAAAGAGCCTGCCACTGGCTAACAGGGCAGGCGTCTTTAACTGTACGGGCGGAAGCTAGCAAGCTGTGATTATCTTCCGCAGCATTTCTTATACTTTTTCCCGCTTCCGCAAGGACAAGGGTCATTTCTCCCCACTTTTGCTTCGGTATTGCTGTCCTTATTGGCAGCCGGGAGCGGCTTTAACTGCTTTTTCTCCATGCTGCTCAGCTCCATGGAGGTATGGCCTTTGAGGAACCATTCTCTTGTGCTGTTCATCAGTTCCACGACTATGTCCATCAGTGCCTGCAGTTTCTCAACACTGTCGAATTTAAACATGCTGGTCAAGTATTTCATCAGATCTTCAGGTGTATCTCCTACCCTTGTAGCAAAAACACACTCTTCGGCGACCAGGTCTGCATCTTCTTTCGTAATTTCGAATTGCTGCGCCAGGAATTGGACGAGCTGCATATAGCTTTTATTTCTTTCCACAAAGCCAGACTCACCAGCCGCCATGAGCTGCTGTTTGGTGAAAGGATAATATGATAGATTCTTCCTTGCCTGATGCTCCTGGATCACTCGTTTCGCATCAAATACCCTGCGATTAGAATAGCCATCCCCATTAATCTGCAGCTCCGTGCGGAATGAGTTGGCATCACGGATTACATTAAGATAATCCCTTAGGTGTACTGGATATTTTAGATATTTTTCCAGGAATTCTGCCAGCTGCACAAATGACAGGGTTCCATAATAATACAGAAGCCCGCCTGTAAGCCTGATCCATTCTGTGTTTTTATTGACGGCAGATCTGATATGTATACTGTTCTTTAGTTCTTTTACTTTTTCAATCAGTTCGTGTGGTACAGCAAGTACAGGCTCGCCTTCAATAACACCGCTGTAAATAAGGCCGGTTCCGCGGAAGTATGCAATCTGCTGCGCCTCTATATGTGGTGCTGGCATCATTCCGCCGCTTTCGGCAATATCCAGGAGCAGCTTAAACCTTTCGCTGTCCCAGCTAAGAGGAATGCTTTCAAGGTTTTCAGCAATTTTCTCCTCGAGCAGGATGATCAGCTCTGCCTTTTTCAAGCTGCTCGCATTTTTAATGGCCAGATTTCTTCTTATTTGATCAAGTTCACCCTTGGTGAAAGCATTCAGCCCTTCATTCAGTGTAAAAGGGACACGTAGTTCACTCCAGTGCTTTTTGAATTGTTTCACATCCTGGCTTTTCTTCAAATCTTTCAATCCGTCCAGGATATTATTTTTCTGTTTTTCAAGTACTGCATTTCCGCTCATGTATATGTACTCCTTTCTCTCTTATTCATTCACAATCAATCATCGATTTTTCATTAATGAATACATGTACATTTCCAATCTACTATTATACACATAAGAGCCTGCCGGGATAAAATGAATCAAAATAGAAAATAGTCCGTCAATAAGGATATTCCTTGATTTAGAGGGATATCAGGGATCATGCTGTCATAAATTAACGTCTCGTATAGGCGGTAAGTAGAGAACGGTCCTCTTGTACCTGAATAAGGGAATCAGTGACAGGCTGAAAAAATAAGAGGAGAAACCCCCCCTATTTTCAAAAAAACTCTAAAAATAGCCAAAATAGACGGAGAAATTCCGGCTATCAGATCAAAAAACAGGAAAATAGGTGACTTCGCTCTTCTTAACCGGAATTTCTACGCTTATTTACACCAACTCGTGCCATATTCAGCAGCCTAACCGGAAATTCTCCGCTTATTTTAATGCTATCTGTTTTGGGTCGATCTTCCATAATTTCGTTCCCAGGTTTGATGTATATTACATACTAACTTGCCGCGTTTGTGACATAAGAAAAGGGTCTCCCCTCTATTTAAGGAAAGACCACATAACTTTTTAAATTAAATACTTTAAAGACACTTAATATCCTTAATTAGATAAAAAAATATCTGCTTACTCCGTTCTCTGTGCAATTAGCATGTATAAAGATGATGCTGGAAAGGATTTCTCAGTTACTGTAAATCCTGCTTCTTTCATTTCACGCTCCATCCTTTCCATGGAAATTCTCGGCGCTTTCCCAGAACTTTTCTTTGGTTCAAGTTCCAGACAAATTAGATAACCTTCTTTTTTCAGGACATTTTTCATTTGCTGCAATAGCGGTGCGAGTGGCTTGATTTCATGCAGGACCAGAGAAGCAATAATGATATCAATAGAACTGTCTTTTAAAGGAAGTGCCTCCATACTCGCCAGCACTGGGACAATATTTGTCACCTGTTCCTCCAAAGCTTTCTCATTAATAATTTCCAGCATAGCCGCGTCGATATCCAGCGCATATACGCTGCCATTGATCCTTTTTGCTGCAGGGATGGAAAAATAGCCGGTCCCGGCGCCAAAATCGAGCACGCTATCCGTTTCCTTTAAAGGAATCATATTTAGTAATTGTTCGGGAGATAATACCTTTCTTCGCTCAGGGCTTTCTAAGTATGATACTTTTCCTTTATCGTGCTTGCCATGCGAGTGATGGATCATACAAATCCTCCTATTTTTGACTTTTATTTTTCTTGGCTATATCTCTCTTCTATAAGAGCTGCATTCACAGCAATGGCAGCCATACTGCCTTCCGCTGCGGCAATGATTAGCTGGGAAGCACCGGCTATTCGCGTATCCCCGCAGGCATACAGCCCTTCTGTGTTCGTGCGCTGCCAACTGTCAGTTGTAATCCCTCCCTGCTCATTTAGTGTGTAGCCGAGTGAATCAAAAGAAGCAGCCTGTTTCCATCCCGAGGCAATAAACCCTCCTTCACGAAGCACTGAAGTTTTATCTTCAAGCTGGATTTTTTCCAGCAGCCCCTCTTTTCCTATGAGTGAGGAAATCTTCTTTTCGTTAATACCGATGCCATTATTTTTGAGCAATGCTTTTTCTTCGAGCGAAAGGACTTTCCTGCCGTTCGTAAAAATAATTAAATCATTCGTCCAGTTAGACACCACTTTCGCCATATGAAACGCCGCCTGCTGCTCTTCAGCGATCACCGCCAGCGGCCGATCTCTTAATTCCCAGCCATCACAGTAAGGACAGCCGAACAGGCTCTTGCCATAGAACTCTTTAGCCTTTGGAATATCTGGAAGAATTTCCTTGAAGCCTGTGGCGATTATAATTTTTTTGGCACTATATACTTCCGCGTTTTCTGTCTCTATTTGAAACAAATTGTTTTCTTTATTTATACGATGCACCCGCTGCCGTTTAAGCCTCACGTTCGGGTACTTGCTTAATTCTCCTTGAGCAATCTTTTTGAATTCCTGCGGATGTATACCATCCCTTGTGATAAACCCGTGGGACTCAGAAGTTACCGCATTTCTCGGTTTGTTGTCATCAAACAGGATCGTTTTACGTCTTGATCTTCCGAGCACTAAAGCAGCATTCAACCCAGCCGGGCCTCCGCCAATCACCGCGCAGTCTAATACCATTTTGTTCACTCCCTCAATGAATTTAGATATTTTTGAATTTAGATATTTTCTTATTTCCGTTGTGATTCTGCCTCTTTAGCGATATCGATTAGAAGCTTTGATGCCAGTTCACTTTTCATATTTTCCTCAGCCTGTCTCATGACGTTCTCAATCAAGCAGCCTTCATGGTGAATGGAGCAATCGAATAAGCTGGTCTCCCCTTCAATCGCGTGGATAACATCCAAAAAGGATATGTCATGTTTTGTTCTGGAAATTTTATAGCCTCCCTTCGCCCCAGGAGTTGATTCGATCAAGCCCGCTTTCGCAAGTTTGGTTAAAACCTTAGAAAGGTAAGTCGGGGAAAGATGCTGCATTTCTGCTAATTCCTGTACCCCCACTGTGCCCTCCCCAGGCTCCAGCATTAGATGGACCATCGTATGCAGAGCATAGTTTGTCGCGTTTGAATATTTCATAATAACCTCCTTCAATAAAAAAGATATTAAAGACTCTTAATATCTGTAATTAAGTCGAGTCTATCACTTGAGGTAAAGGAAGTCAACAAGATGTTTTCAAAAGTAACTATTTTAACCAGGTCATGTGTATAGTTGCTTAGTGTATTCTTTACTCCCCTGCCAGCTAACCATACATAAGTTCCATAAAGTGGTGAAAAATATAATCACTAACATTTTGAGGTGAAGGAGATATGTCATTCAAGGAAGGACTGACCCAGTCAGAAAAAGCTTACAATCAATTTACTGATACCAATTCCCTTTTTGCGGAGATCTTGATGGAGGATTTACTATTTACTTGGCAATGGTGGGTTGGTATCGGACTCTTTATAATCCCATGGTTACTCTGGTTTTTCCTAAGAAAAAGGGAAAGCAGTGGACGTTTGCTTTTAGGCGGATTATTGACTGTCATTTTGTCACTTACAATCGACCTCGCTGCTTTGTCAACTGGGCTTTGGTCTTATCCGATGGTCATTATCCCATTAGCGCCCTTTTTATTTTTACCCTATCACTTTTCTTTAGCACCTGTAGGTATTATGTTTACATTGCAGATTAAGCCAAATATGAACTCTTTTTTAAAAGGTGTAATTTTTTCTGCGGTTGCTGCATTCGGAGGGATGAATCTTTTCAATGCCATTGACTTCTATAACCCCAAAAATTGGTCAACTTTGTATGACTTTTTCATTTTTCTTTTTCTTTATTATGCCGCACACAGCATTATAAAACTGGATAGCTTTGAGAAGATAAAAAAAGAGTAATTAACTAGAACAGTATCCTTCACTTCAAGAAGGAATACAGCTTACCATTTAGCAAAACAAAACGCCTTGACAATAGTGAATGTTAATATGATATTTTCTTGCGAAAAAGGAAGACCAAATCATAAGCGATTTGGTCTGTTAATTAATATGCCACTTCGAATTTTTCTCCCTAAACCCGGAAGGCGTTCAATTGTTATGTTCTTTGCCGTTCATCACTATATCCTCTTGGCAGTCTGATGATAAAAGCTGTCCTTCCCGGGCTGCTCTTTGCTTCAATTGTTCCTCCATGCAGCTCAATGATGCTCTTTGCTATAGCCAAACCAAGCCCGGACCCTCCAGTAAAATGCGATCTGGATTTTTCTACCCGGAAAAACCTCTCAAAAATATGAGGCAGTTCAGCCCCCGGGATGGCAGGCCCATAATTGGCAACCTGTATCTCGACATTATGGCCTGTGCCACCAAGGATGATATCCAGATACTTGCCTTCTCTGCCATACCGGACGGCGTTTTGGATCAGGTTCTCAAAGACCCGGATCAGCTTCCCTCCATCTCCGAGAACAATAGGGGATTCATCCCCTTCAAGGAACTGCCTCCACTCCATCCCAGCGTCCTCCAGCTGCACACGGGATTGAACCGCAAGCTGATTCATCAATTCCTCCAAATCGATCGGATGCTTTTCAGAGAGTGCCTGCTGGTTCTGCATGTATGTGTATTCGAAAATGTCTTCTATCAAGGAATGCAAACCTGCTGTCTTATCAGTGATGACTTGAATATAATGGCGCAGCTCCACCTCATCCTGATAGCGGTCTTCATTGATTAAATTTAAATAGCCGATGATTGAAGTGAGCGGAGAGCGCAAATCATGGGCCACATTTGTCACCAGTTCATTTTTCAGCTGTTCTGCTTTTCTTACTTCTACAATAGCCTGCTCTGATTTAGTGAAGATTTCCTGAATCCCTTCAGCCAGCCTGCTGAATTCGCCATTGCCGGATAATACAGCTTGGCCCTCTTCAAAAGCCAGCTGCTGAACCTCCTCCGTCAGCTTTTTCACATAAAAGCTTAGGTACCGTTTCCTTTCATACAGGTAAAAAAGCAGCAGGAATCCAGCCGTCAAAATTGCATAAAAAACGAGAAGCACCAATGACCTTCCGTAAGATAAAAGGAACAGCAGGCTTTCAGCAAATCTCGAATTGTCCTCTATATACCAGACAGCAGGCAATAGGAGGGCGGCAACAGCTATTGCAAGGAAAAAAGAGAGGATGATATACATCGCAATCTTCCATTTTGGAATGAAACTGAGGATATGTTTAAGATTATCTATCAATTTTATACCCCACTCCCCATACCGTTTTGATGAGTTTTTCGCCTGGTAAGGCTGCTTCAAGTTTTTCGCGCAGATTGCTTATATGGACCATAACTGTTTTATTGGACCCCTCACCTGGTTCATTCCATACACTTTCAAATATTTCTTCAGAAGAAAAGACACGGCCCTGGTTTCTTGCCAGCAGATATATAATTTCAAATTCAATGGAAGTCAGCTTTATGCTATTCCCTTCGGCCAGCACATGATGCTTTTGTTTATCAATCGCAAGGGGGCCGATTTGCAGAACAGCATCGCCCTTTTCTGGCTGGGAGTAGTTTGCTCTCCTAAGCAGAGCCTTCACTCTTGCAGTGAGCTCCAGCGGATTAAACGGCTTGCTCATATAGTCATCGGCGCCAGTCATCAGGCCCATGATTTTGTCCATATCCTCTACCTTTGCACTCACCATCAAAATAGGCACCTGGCTGCTTTTCCTGACCTGCGTGCAAAAAGACAGCCCGTCCATCTCAGGCATCATGATATCCAGAATGATTAAATCAGGCTGGCTTTTGCCAAAACTGTTCAAGGCTTCAACCCCATTGCCAGCTTTGCAAATCTCATAGCCTTCATTCTTTACATACACCTCAATCAGCTCAGCAATATGCTGATCATCATCAACAATCAATATTCTCGTCAATGACTGACTCTCCCTTCTTTTCATGCAGCTGAAACCGCTTCAGCAGATCGCCAATAAGCTTTAATTTGAACAGGCTTTTCACAATGAAAAATCCAAATATAGCTCCTGCTGTATTTGCCAGCAGATCATTCACATCCGTGCTTCTGCCGCTTCCCAGCGTAACCCGGATCAGCAGCTGAACCAATTCAAAACTAAGACTCAGTGCAAAGCCCAGCTTTGCTGCTTCTTTAAAGGAATCTATCCTCCTGTTCAGGAACGGAAGGTACATCCCGAATGGCACAAGCATAATCACATTCAGCATAAACGTCATCATATCTATTGTCAGGACAGGTATAAAGTTTACTGTCTGATACCACTTTACCTGATTTGCATACTTTCCTATATTCACATCTATCGGGAAAAATACAAGGTGAATAACGCAAAGCAAGTATATCCCAAATGACAGCAAAACAACATAATGAAATATCGTCACCTTCCTTTTTTGGCGCTTTCCCCAGACTGCCAGAAACAGGAGCCCCAATAAAAAGAGAGGACCCAGCACAACCCATGATTCAATAGTGAACATAATCGATTTTTCCATTAACTTTCCTCCTAGTCATTTGCTTAACAAAATCCAGTATAGGAGGAAATTGTAAAGAATTTTTAAAGAAAGAATTAAGGATAACTAAATTATCAATTTCTATGTTCTCTCTGCAGGCTGCCCCAGAAAACTGAAAAAGCCCCGTAAGTCTGCAGGGCTTTCAACAGTTGCTAGATAAGGAGAAAGGATTCACATTCAAGATGGCGAATATTCTAACTCAATACAGTTGTTTTCTTCCCCTCCGCCCAGTCTTGAATAAACTCCTTCTGCCTTGGATTTAAATTGCCAGGCAGTGCATTCCTCTCGAAATACCGATGCTCCCTGCTCTCGTCTCCGGTTTGCTTTAAAGTCCCGCTGAACGCGCTGGTCTTAAATATAATCTGGACACTAAACACCCTGTCTTTATTGGGATGGATATTCAACAAAGCATTTCTCCCCTGAGTAGATGCCGAACAGCTCCAGCTCGTGAACCTTCAGTCCTGTTTCTTCAAGGGTTTCTCTTTTAGCCGTCTGCTCAAAAGTTTCGCCCAGCTCCATCACTCCGCCGGGTATGCACCAATTGTCTTCGTCCGTACGGTGCTGAAGGAGTATTCTTCCCCCATTTTCGATGATGATGCCGCAGCCAACAGTGAACAGTGTTTCATGCCCGATCCATTTTCTCATTGTTTTTATGTAGTCCATTATCCTAACCTCTTTCCCTTCTTCATTTAAGGTAAAAAAGAACCCTTAATCACCATAATGATTAAAGGCTCTCGGTATCTTTAGTTAACATAATATTTTTCTAGGAAACTAATTCCTTTTTCATTAAGCCCAGCGTCTCGGCTGTTGAAGTCTGAATTTCATGGAAAAGAGCCGGATTGCTGGCCAGCGATACACCGAATGATGGAATCATTTCTTTGATCTTCGGCTGCCATTTCTGGATATGTTCAGGGAAGCATTTCTCAAGCACTTCAAGCATAACCTGTACGGCAGTGGATGCACCCGGGGATGCGCCAAGCAGGGCTGCGACCGAACCATCCGCTGCACTCACAACCTCTGTTCCAAATTGCAGCGTTCCTTTGCCGCCCGCTTCTGTGTCCTTGATGACCTGCACACGCTGTCCGGCTACGACTGTATCCCAGTCACCGCTTTGTGCGTTGGGGATGAACTCGCGCAGCTCCTGGATCCGCTTCTCATGCGACAGCAGCACCTGCTCAATCAGATACTTGGTTAATGGGAATTCCTTCATTCCCGCTGCCAGCATTGTAAAGACATTATTCGGTTTAACAGAACCGATCAGATCGAAATTTGAGCCTGTTTTCAGGAACTTAGGCGAGAATCCGGCAAAAGGCCCGAACAGCAGGGATTTCTTATTATCGATATATCTTGTATCAAGATGGGGAACCGACATTGGCGGCGCTCCGACCTTTGCTTTTCCGTACACCTTGGCATGGTGCCTGGCAATGACATCCGGGTTATTGCAGACAAGGAAGAGCCCGCTGACAGGGAAGCCCCCAATTCGCTTCGACTCCGGAATCCCGGTTTTCTGCAGCAGCGGCAGACTGCCGCCCCCGCCTCCGATGAAAACGAATTTGGCGGTGTGATGCTCAACCGTGCCGCTTTCGAGGTCCTTAACCTTTACCTCCCACATGCCCTGGCTGTTCCGTTTGATATCCTTCACCGCATGCTTGTAATTCATCTCTACGTTTTGCTTCTTCAAATAGTCAAAAAGCATCCTAGTCAAAGCACCGAAGTTCACGTCAGTACCGGAATCAATTTTCGTAGCGGCGATCGGTTCGTTTGATTTCCGGTCCTCCATAATGAGAGGAATCCATTCCTTCAATTTCTTAGGATCACGCGAGAATTCCATGCCCTGAAACAGCGGTACACCTGAAAGCGCTTTAAATCGTTTTTGCAGGAATTCCACATTTCCCTCGCCTTCCACAAGGCTCATATGCGGTATTGGCATGATGAATTCCTGGGGATTGCGAATTAGATCTTTTTTGACTAAATAAGACCAGAATTGGCGTGACAGCTGGAATTGTTCGTTAATGCTGATCGCTTTCTTTATATCGATAGAGCCATCAGGCTTCTCTGGCGTATAGTTAAGCTCGCACAATGCCGCATGGCCTGTACCCGCATTATTCCACTCGTTGGAACTTTCTTCGCCTGCACCCGCAAGCTTCTCAAAAACCTTGATCTCCCACTCAGGAGCCAGCTCCTTCAGAAAAGAACCCAATGTTGCACTCATGATCCCGGCACCAATTAAGATAACGTCTGTTGCTTTCTTTACGTTGCTCATAGTACATTCTTTGCCTCCTATATGTGAAAAAAGATTGTGCGCTATTTCACCTAGAAATTCACTCTTCCGTATCAAATAAAACCCTTTCATATTCTATTATAATGATTCATTGGTTAATTTATCTACTATTATCTGATTATTATATAATATTTTTTGTCTGGAAAAAAGTGCGAAGGTTTACTTTATACTGGAAAAATCAAAATTTCTGTACTTTTTCCGCCATAATAGGACTGAGATCAAATAGATATTATATTTCTATATTAAAATAAAAAGTAAGCGTTAACAAGTTTGTTTTATCAAGGCAAATTATTTTTCTTAAAGGCTTTGATAGTGTTCTATGTGTAACGTAGCCTTCTTAACAAATAGTTTTACATTTCCCGCTGCGTCTGCCGGAAAATAAAAAAGCCTACTCAAAGAGTAAGCTTACCCAGAATACACAGCCTCACAAGTGCCTGCCTGCGGCTCATAGTAACAATGATTTTTATATTGGCCGGCAAAAGGCTGGTCATACCAAGTCGGAGGACATGGCGCATACGGATTAAAATACCAAAGAGCATATTTTCCTGGATGCTGCCTCCAGAAGTCCAGGTTCTGCTTCGCTAATCTTCTCTCCGCTTCTCTTGCCCTTTGATAAAACACATTCCCTTTTTGGACAGCTTCAAAAGAATAATTCCCGCCCTGTACCTGATAAATGACATCCCGTACAGATCTCAAATCCTTAAAATCCAAACAGTTGGCTAAAAGACGGTTCACAATCACATTCCCCACATACAGCATTCCCTGTTTGCCTTCCCCTTCAGCCTCTGCCCGCATCATCCTGGCCATCAGGTCCACGTCAGCACTTCGGTAATTCACTCGTGGCATATTTCTCACCTCCATGACAGTGTATGACGGGATGGCCTGTTTGAATGTTAGTGTTTGTTGAATAGGGATGTCCTTTTTATGAATGGTACGAAAAAAGCGAACAGCCAAAAGCTGTTCGCTTAGTAAACTTTATCCCCAAATCTCCTTAGAAATATCTACAATATACTTCAGCTTTGCCCACTGCTCTTCCTCTGTCAAAATATTCCCGTGATGGGTTGAGGCGAATCCGCATTGAGGGCTGATGCATAATTGCTCTAAAGGCAGATATTTTGTGGCTTCTTCAACGCGCGCTTTGATATTTTCCTTGTCTTCCAGAGTGCCATGCTTTGAAGTAAAGACACCCAGCACGACCTGCGGGCCGCCATTTGGAACGAACTCCAGAGGACCGAAGTCACCGGAACGGTCATCATCATATTCCAGGAAGAATCCGTTCACCTTCTCTTTCGCAAACAATACTGGCGCGATTTTTGCATAGCTGCCTTCAAATGCCCATTTTGAGCGGTAGTTTCCGCGGCAGAGGTGGGTGGTTACAGTCAGATCCTCCGGTTTATCTTCCAGTACTCCGTTCACTACCCTCAGAGCCAGGTTAATCAGCTCTTCACGTGAATAGCCGCTGTCATTGAAAGGAATTTCCGGAGCATTCAGGCCGGCAATGTACACATCATCCAGCTGCAGGTAGCGGCAGCCGGCATCATAGAAGGCTTTGATCGCATCCTTGTAAGTCTGGATGATATCATTCGCATATTCTTCAACATCCGGATAGATGTCAAGGTTTCTGATGCCTGCGTTGAACAATTGGTTCGGGCTTGGGATGGTTTGCTTTGCAACTGCACGATCTCCGACAATTTCTTTAAATTCGATAAAGTCTTTAATATGCGGATGATCAGGACTAAACGATATTTTCCCAACTACACGAACATCATATCTTTCTGTTTCTTCCCCTTTGAAGGCAAAGCCATGATCCGGCACATAGCCCTCCACCCCATTCAAGTGCTCAAGGAAATCAGTATGCCAGAACCTGCGGCGGAATTCCCCATCAGTTACAGCCTGTAGGCCAACCTCAATTTGCTTGTCCACGATCTTCTTGATTTCTTCTGTTTCGATGGCATGCAGCTCCTGGGCCGTAATCGTGCCTTCCTGGAACTCCTTCCTGCTCTTGTGGATCCTCTCCGGACGCAATAAGCTTCCTACATGATCTGCTCTGAATGGAGCTTTAACAAGTGTCTTAGTCATAATGAACTCCCTCTCCCCATATATCCAAGGCTTATAAAAAAGCTGCCATGGAACTTGGCTTGTTTTAATTAAAGTAAGTGTAGCACAGGGAAATTCTTATAACGTAACACAATGTCGCTATGCCTTGTTATAGCTTTAAGCTATAACCCGCCAATCTCTTCTTTTATGCTTTCCTTCAAATACTGGATATAGATATTGGCAAGCGGGCTGTTTGTCACATTTTTATGCGTAATATAACCCACATTAATCTTCTCATCCACTTTCAATGGAATGGCAATGATATCCTTGCTGTTAAGTTTATGGCTTATGACACCTGTAGAAATGGTATAGCCATCCAAACCAATCAGCAGGTTAAACAAAGTGGCCCGATCCGTCACCCGGATATTCTTCGGCCTGGAAAGGGTACTGAGAATCTCCTCGGAAAAATAGAAGGAATTATAGTCTCCCTGCTCATATGAGAGATAGGGATACGGATCCAAATCAGATAAAGTGACATAATCCCTTTCCGCAAGCGGATTTGTAGAGCTGATAAATATATGGGGATCTGCCTCAAAGAGCTCATGAAACTCCAGGCTTCCTTCCCTCAGAAACTTGTAAATGACATTTTTATTAAATTCATTCACATACAAAATTCCGATCTCACTGCGCTGATTCTTCACATCATCAATGATTTCATAGGTCTTCGTTTCCCGCAGACTGAATTCATATTCCTCCGGATCATATTCTTTTAACAGGCGGACAAACGCACTGACTGCAAAGGCATAGTGCTGGGCAGAAACAGAAAAATGCTGCTGCGGAGACCGTGCATACGTATAACGATTTTCAAGAAGCTCCGCCTGTTCGACCACCTGCCTGGCATAGCCAAGAAACTCTGACCCTTCAGGAGTGATGACAATCCCTTTATTGGACCGCGAAAAAATCGTGATCCCCACTTCCTCCTCCAGCTCTTTCAGCGCATTCGAAAGACTGGGCTGGCTGATGAACAGCCTTTGTGCCGCTTTGTTGATCGAGCGGCTTCTGGCTACTTCGATTACGTATTTTAGTTGTTGTAGTGTCATGGTTACTTCCTTTACAAATAGTTTTTTCTGCTTTATTGCAGCTGTTTTCAGAAGATTATAAGGCATTCTGCAGCAATAATCCATTTAATACACCTTTTGGTGCTTAAACACTTCTGGTCCTGGATTCAAAGCAGGCAGAAAAAAGAACCCAGCCTGATCAGCCAGATTCTTATGTATTCTATGCTTCTACTTTATTGAAAAACTGCGGCAGATGTTCTTTGTGGGCTTCAAGCATTTCGTCGACAATTTGTTTTGCAAGCTTATCTGATGCAACTAAAGGATTAATTGTCAGTGCCAGGACAGCTTTGTCATAATCCCCGGTGACAGCAGCTTCTGCAGCAATTCGTTCAAATGATTTTATCTGCTGGACCAAACCGCGGATCGGCACAGGGAGGTCACCCATGACTATAGGCCTCGGGCCGTCCTTTGTGATAATGCAGCTTACCTCGACTGCTGAATCATCCGGTATGCTCGCTATTGCTCCATTGTTCAATGTATTGACAGGCTGGATATCGCGTTTATCATTGAACATGGAAGAAATCAGGCGGACGGCTGCATCAGAATAGTATGCGCCTCCCCGCTTCTCAAGCTGCGGCGGCTTAATGTCCAGGTTCGGATCCTTATAAAGTTCAAAAAGGTCATTTTCTAGTTTTTGAACTACTTCTGCACGGGTGCCTTCCATTTCTGAATTTTTCAAGTCCTTCTCAACCATTTCCCTTGTTTTATAATAATACAGATGGTATGGGCATGGAAGAGCGTTTAAGGCTTTAAGAAAAGATGGCTCCCAACCAATTCCCTGAACATTCTTTACAAAGCTGCTGTTCTGCGGATCAGTGAGAAGGTTTATTACTTTTTCTTTTACACTCTCTCCATCGAGGTACACATCAAGACCATATACCATGTGGTTCAATCCGGCAAAATCGATTCGAATACGGGAATGTTCCACATCAAGCAATTTCGCAATTCCCATTTCCATTCCTATAGGAACATTGCAGAGGCCTACTACCTTTTTGATATTAGAATAGCGGAGAACAGCTTCCGTCACCATTCCTGCAGGATTTGTAAAGTTAATCAGCCAGGCATCCGGACACAGTTCTTCCATATCTCTGCAGATATCTAAAATAACCGGTATTGTCCGAAGCCCTTTAAACAATCCTCCAGGACCGTTTGTCTCTTGTCCCAGCACTCCATATTTTAAAGGAATTCTTTCATCCTTTGCCCGTGCATCCAATAAACCTACCCGAAATTGTGTAGTTACAAAATCGGCATTCTTTAAAGCTTCTTTACGATCAAGAGACAAATGAACTTCGATTGGAAGGCCTGCCTTTTGAACCATTCGTTTTGCGAGATTGCCTACGATCTCCAGCTTCTCTTTCCCAGCTTCCACATCCACCAGCCAAAGTTCACTTACCGGCAGCTCCTGATACCTCTTAATAAAGCCTTCGACTAATTCAGGAGTATAACTTGATCCGCCGCCAATGGTAGCAATTTTCAATCCTTTTTTCATGCATTCACACCTCCGGATAAATTTACGTGCTCATACAAATCTACAAATTCGCCTGCCATGTCTTTTATCGTAATGCTATTCATGAGATGGTCCTGAGCATGCACCATTAATAGTGTAATCTCTGTACTTTCTCCTCTCACTTCTCTTTGGATCAGAGATGTTTGGATCAGATGCGCGCTGTTTAGCTCATTAGCTGCTTCCTCTATTTTTTTTCTTGCTCCAGCTATGTCCCCGCTCTTGGCAGCAGCAATTGCTTCCATGGCAGAGCTTTTGCCATTGCCGCCATGAAGGATGATCTGAAAGATTGTCTCTTCGATGCTAGCCATAAAGAAAACATCCCTTCTTTCTAAAAGTTTGTTTTAATGACAATCCATACTCATGTTTGCTCTTTTTAAAAAACCTATGAAACTATCCCTTTTTGACCGTTGATTAAATCAATAGCAGCTTTTAAGACTTCCGGTCCATTGCACATTCCATAATGAACGGGATTGATAGAATCTACGGGTATATTTTTTTCCTCGCACAGCTTTTTCATTTGAGGCATTAAATAACGCACCTGCGGACCAAGCAGCAGTACATCGGCATTGTCAATATGCCGTTTTACCGCATCGGCACCTTCCGCCCAAATCTTAGCTTCAATCCCCTGGCTTTTAGCTGCTGTTTCCATTTTGGTCACCAGTAAGCTTGTAGACATTCCAGCTGCACAGCAAAGCAAAATATTCATCTTTATTCCTCCCTGATTTTTTGTTCTGATTGTTTGTCTCCTGTTCAATAAAAATAATATTCGATATTTTTATTGATATTATTTTGAAAAATGGAGGGAAGACAAATGCCCGCCATATAATTCTCGTGTTAAAAAATCGCTTTTAAACCTTTGGTTAACACTTCAATTAAGAGAAACAGGTTCCGGACTAATCCGGTCCAAGAACCTGTTCGTTCTACTCACACCAAAGTTTCAATCGAAACCTCCCGAAAGGTTACAAGATCAATCCCGCGTGCAGTAATGGCTTCGCGGACAGCTGGATCGGTCAGGATAGTTAGTTCTCTTATACGCTGTATAGAATAAGAGCTTCCGGAATTTATCTGTTCATCAATATAAGCTGGATGTGTCATTAACTCTGCCGTCTCAAACGGTAGGACTTTATCAAGAAGTCCGATCAAATACTCTGTCGTCAGCTGGTCTCCGTAAAATTCATGATTGAAATATTGGACTGGCTGAAGTGGATTGGGATCGATGCTTGCTTTTCTTATCGGCAATTGATTTTCCAAGGCTATCTTCTCAACTGCCGGATAAACATGCTTAAGTGAATGGACATGATGATGGCTGTCAATATGAGTAGGCTTGATTCCAAATGATAGAAACTTTTCAAATTGGCTTCTTAATTCAAGTTCGATTTCCTCTGGTGCTCCGAGCTCATCTATTTCGGCAATTCTGTTAAATTCTCCTCTGTTGTTTACAAGGGAGGCCACTTTATTACTTACGGGACTTCCGCAGGTTAATACAAAGTGGATTCCCACTCCCAAATCGGGATTTTTCTTCGCCAGGCCGGCAGCATGTTCAGCTCCAGGCATATTGGCCATTAATGTAGTCGAAGTGACAACGCCATTTTGAAAGGCTTCAATAATGCCCAGATTAACTCCCTTAGAGTAGCCAAAATCATCGGCATTGATGATTAACTTAGTCATTCATTCAGCTCCTTAAATATTTACGACTTTTTTATCAGAAGGAGTTACTGGAGTTTCAAACCCGCCTTCTTCTGCAAGCTTTTGTTTATCCCAAATCCGGAAGAATGGATAGTATATCGCAAACGCCAAGGCGAAGTTTACCAGCTGAAGGACGGCTCCTGAAATCTTCCCGCCTGCTGCCAGGTATCCTCCAATTATTGGGGGCATTGTCCATGGAACTGCTATGCCTGCCGGTTTTGCCACTAATCCTGTACTCATGCCAATGTAGGTTGTAATTACCATTACAAGTGGTGTTATCACAAATGGAGCGATCAAAATAGGGTTCATGACAATCGGCATTCCAAACACTACAGGTTCATTAATATTAAATAACCCCGGACCAATCGCTAAACGGCCCAATTGCTTCATTTGCTTGCTTCGAGCCCTCAAAATCATCGCTATTACCAATGCCAGCGTAGCTCCGCTTCCTCCTACATAAACAAAGATATCGAAAAATTGCTGTGTGAATATGTTTGGCAAAGTTTCGCCTCCCTGGAATGCAAGGCGGTTTGCATCCATTGACGACAGCCATATAGGACCCATTACTCCTCCAACAATAGATGCTCCATGTAATCCACAGGACCATAACAGCTGTATAAGGAATACTGCAACCAGGCTGCCAATCAAACTTCCGCCTAAGATGCCAAGCGGTTTTCCGAGCACTTCGCCAATAATATTATGCAAGCTCTGAAAATCGGTTTGCTCTACAATAAGACGAAGAACCCAAATCAGCGATATAACAATAAAACCGGGAATAAGTGCAACGAATGACTTGCTGACAGCCGGCGGAACGCCGTCAGGCATTTTGATAATGATATTTTTCTGGATGAAAAAACGGTATATTTCTGTGGAAATCATCGCAATCAGCATTGCCACAAACAGGCCCTTGCTTCCCATTAAAGCTGCAGGGATAGCTCCTCCTACCAGAACCGCTTCAGAAGCCCCATCTGGTGTAAATGAAACTTGGTACGGTGTTGCCAATAAGAATGCAGCCACCGAAATTGCACCTGCAGATAGTGCATCCACTCCATATTTCTCAGCGAGGCGGTACGCAATGCCAAAGGCGGCAATTAAGGCCATAATGTCAAAGGTCGCACCCACAGGATACATCAGCTTTGTCAGCCATTGATCACCAAAAGTGTTTGCCATGAAGTCGGCATAACCAGGTATAGGCAGGAAGCCGAGAATCAAAAATAGTGAACCGACAATGATCAATGGCATAGTCAGGATAATCCCGTCACGGAGGGCCTGAAGATGACGCTGGCCGGCTATTCTCCCCGCTGCCGGCATCACTTTATTTTCAAGGAAATCATTCATTTTGCTCATTAAACTCACTCCCCTATTTAGTTACTAATTCTTCTGCAAAACTTAAAACTTCCTTACCATTGCATGTGCCGTAGTGGCCCATACTAATGACGTCAACCGGGATCTTTTTTTCTTCACCCAGCTTCTTTAATTGAGGAAGCATAAAACGCACTTGAGGACCCAGAAGCAGAACATCCGCTTTGTCAATATGGTGGTGGACCGCATCACTTGAAACGGCCCAAATCTTACACTGTTTTCCTTGATCTAAAGCACTCTTTTCCATCTTGGTAACTAAAAGACTTGTAGACATCCCTGCTGAACAGCACAGCAATATATTCACTTTCTCCCCCCTTTTCAACTCGAGAATCTGCTGACCCGTAACCTAATAATAAAATGAAAACGCTTCCATTAACACATACACTTTTTCCGTTGAGCAACGGAAAAATTTTATTTGACAATTCTGACTATTTTACTTTTACTAAGCAGCTTTTAACTCTTAGAAAAATGATTTTTGAAAATATATAGTGCTGACAGCAGCAAATAACACCATGCAAATAAAATAGCATGGTGTTAACTTTCATTTGTCCTTTTTGCTAAGAAATACAGCTAGAAACTCTTTGTAAGTTTTACACTTCAATAAACGATGCACAAGAGTGTTGTCTTCTACCACTTCAATAAGAAGCCTGTACATATTCACTAAGTCTTCCTTACTGTTTTTTCTGACACTTAGCATGCAAACAAATTGGACTTTCTTATCATCCCAGTCGACAGGTTTCTGGAGTGTGCATATCGCCCAGAAAGTTTCTTCTGTTTGCGGCATGATGGGATGCGGAATCGCAACTAGATTTCCAAAGCATGTCGGAGAAACTTCCTCTCTTTCTAAAACAGCAGGCAAAAAGTGATCATTAACCAAACCTTGTGTCATTAACTCGCTTGCTAGAAACTTCAATACTTCTTCCTTTGTTTCAAAACCCTTTTGAAGGTAAACCAGTTCTTTTCTTGTATAATCAAAAGACTGTTCTGTATGATCCTCCAGGACTTTTTCAATCTTCAATAAATCATTTCCCCCAAGAATGGTGTTTACCTGAATGACCGGCACCGGCAGTTCGCAGGTTATGGGAACTGTACTGACAATAAAATCGATCGTGTCTAAAGGTATTTCATTTATTTTGTAATATTCGGTCGTGCCTGCCAGCTTGATCCTTGAGCCAAATTGGGACTCAAGCTTATGATATAAAAGCCTGGCACTTCCTGCACCCGAAGCACAGACAATCAGACACCGCTTGACTGTCGTGCTTGCCCTGACTCTCTCCATCGCAGCTCCGATGTGCAGAGCCAGATAGGCAGCCTCACTTTCCCCTATTTGGTATCCAAGTTCTTCTTTAATACATATCCCCGCAAGGACGCCCGCCTGAAAAGCCACCGGATAATTTGACTTTATAGCATCCAGCATCGGATTTCGAAAGTTCATTCCAAATCGAAAACGGTTTATAGCCGGCTTTAAATGCAGGCACATGCTCACAAACAATTCTTTATCATTTTTTATTCCAAGCATAAGCTTTTGCTCGATCGTTTTCAGTATCTTTTTAGCCAGGTGAAAAACTTCCTCATCAACAAAACTGCGAATTTCTTTTTCAGTCATATCTGAGTGCGCAATCATCCTGATCCCCAATAAATGAATGGCAATATAAGCAATTTCTGATTCTGGAAACTCTATGCAAAGACATTCATTTATTTCTCGGACTATATCTGAAGCTACCACATATTCCTTTTGCTTTATTATTTCCTGGATTTCGTTCGGGAATAGCATGACATAATTTTCACTGCGTATTCTGCAGCATGCAATGGCAAGATGAGTGATCAAATTATTAAGGCCAATGTCCGAAAGAGATATTAGGTTCATCTTGACTTGATCAAGAATAATGCTGCGGATGATCTGCACTTCTTCTTTTGGAAGAATGGAAATACGGCTATCAAACATATCAAGAGCCGCTCTTTCCCGATTGTATATATACTCAGACAGACAAAAGCGAAGTTTCACTTCATCTCCCTTTATCTTGAGGCCATAATTTGGCCGCTTATCAACCGCAATTCCATACTGCTGCAAAATCCTTTTGGCTTCTCTTAAATCATTTTGAATGGAAGATTTGCTGATAAATAATTCATCAGCCAGGTCATCCAATTTTACATATTTATCAGCTAAAAGAAGCCGCTTGATCAGAAACTGGACACGATCCTCCGGTAGGTTTGGTATATGCCCGCTTTTTAAGGAATCCTCTCCTGCTGCTTGAGCTAATAAACTATTAAACGTAAGCTCATCCTCAACTTTTAATTTATATCCTGTTCCGCGGACCGATTTAATTTCAGCACCATTTTTAGCAAGCAGCATATTTAACTCTTTGATGGTATTCCTAATGGTACGGGAAGTAACTTGTATGATATTTGCCAAGTACTCGCTTGTGACTACATCGTCTGCCTCCATTAAAGTTTGTAGAATACTGCTCATTCGGGCATTCAGCATTCTAATCTTCCCCCCACCAACAATATTTTTATCTTTTATTGTGTATTTGTTTTAAGAACTATTGTGCAACCCTATCCAGAACTTATTTCCAGCCTTTAAAACCACTGTCATAAAAAAGGCTTAGTTATCTAAAATATCAGAAATTTATTAAGTTAATACCATTGTAATAGAAAAAATTTAAATTTGGACACTTTCACAAAAATTTCGGGGTAAATATATAATTAACCCTTTTTCACCCGGCAAAATAAATAGGGAGCTGCTCAGAGCAGTCTCCCTATAAGAGGTATTAACCACAATATTAGTGTTATAGCAATAATGGCTTAAAATACACCAATAAATCCTGTTGCTTATTATAAGCAAAATATGTACAAGGCTGCTGCCCAACTGGTGATGGAAAAATAACTTTTCCGCAGAGTGGGCAATTATCTCTTAGTCTAAAATGATGTTTTACTCCTACCGGGAAAGGATGGCTATCATTGCCAAGCAGGAAAACAAAAGCCTTGCCATCTACTTCAAAGTTGATTTCAAATCCTTTAAAAGCAGATGATCTTGTAATATTGTAATTTGCTATTTCTAACTCCACTTATCTCATCCGCCCCCCTGAAGAGTATTTATACCCATAACTTCCAGAAATGTTTGTTTCTAAGGGATTTTCAATTCGGAAATACAGCTATTCACTTAAGCCGATGTTCTCAATAAGTCCTCTTAAATCACTCCGGACTGATAATATGCTCTAACCTCAACTGTACACGTTCAGCAATCAGATAGTATTTTGAATAGTGGACAGGCAGATCTTGTTCACCATAAATCACTTTATCCACCAGGACAAGTAAATTGAAATTATTCACCTTTAAGTGTGTTTGCAATTCTTCGTCTGGATAGACAAATTCCAGGTTTTTGCGGACTCTTTTAAACTTAACAGCATACTCATCATGAATAATAGCAAAAGTAGAACTTTCGGGCGTTATTTTTTCTTCGATGCCTGGATAAAGATCAACAGGCAAATAGGCATAATCTACGCTTAGCGCCTGGTCATTGCGGTAGACTTTTCGCACAAGTTCAATATACTCCTTATATCGGCTGTTAAAAATTTTGTCTAAATCCGGATTGCTTTTGATCTTCTGGATGGAAATGATATCTTTCGTTATCGTGTCATTTTCGGTTGTTAATCCTTCAGTAAAACCCTGCAGGTCCAATAAATGAATTTCTTTTCTGGGGGCACTTACAAAAGTGCCCTTGCCTCTGACAATTGTAAGAGTACCTTCGTCAACTAATTCCTTGATGGCGCGTCTGATAGATATGCGGCTGGCTTTGAACAAATCTCCCAATTCTTTCTCGGTGGGGATTCGATCTCCCTCTTTTAGTCCATTACTTTTAATATAGTGCATCAGTCCGGTCATGATCTCTTCGTATAAATAAAGCTGATCTCGATTTAGATTGTCTTTTTCCATTGTCAACGCCTCAATATCTCAATTTTACAATAATTATACATGAATCCGCCCGTAATTAAAAAGAATCACATGTTTGCGGGATACCCAAATCCCCCATATTCCTGGCATGTCTTTTCAGCAGAAAGTGTTCCTTTTTCAAGAGCCTTTTCCACATTACCGCTCTTGGCATATTCAGTTAGAAAGCCTGCAATCAAGCTGTCTCCTGCCCCCATTGTATCGACAACATTGATTTTCCTCAGCTTCTGCTTGTAACTATTCCCTTGATGGACAAATACCGCCGGCTCTCCTCCCCGCGTCAGACCTATAACCTCAAAGCCAAACGGTGCAAGTTCTGCAATGAAATCATTAAGTTCTGCTTCAGATAATTCTGCAGCTGAGAAAAAGGCATAAGTGATAGATGGGGCTATTGATGAAATATATTCCAGGTCTTTCCGATTTGAAAAATCATACGAAACTTTAATCTCTTTAGCGATCTTTGCCAGTTCGCTTTCCATTGATGAATAGCAGCTTACATGGCAAACATCGAATTGCTTAATATAATCTATTTCCTCCGGAATCAGCTGAATTTTAAACCGGTGCTGAACAGTGTCTTTGGGTCCCCCCACAAACACCCGATCATTGTCCTCAGTCAGCGCGACTTTGGGCTGTCCTGTAATGCCGATAGCATCCCTGGAAAACTGGAAGTCGACCCCCTCTTGCTGCAATGCATTTTTGATATGTTCTGCAGGTTCATCTGTAGCAAAAATTCCAATATAGCCGACACGGCTTGCACCGTTCCGCTTGGCATTTACAGCGACATTCACACAATTGCCGCCAGGAAAATATTCATTCCGGTCCAAATAGCAGTCTACAACATTGTCACCCACAGCCATTAATTTCATCGTCATTATCCTTTCACCGAGCCTTCTGCAAGGCCTCGTACTAAATATTTTTGGAGCGCAATCAATAATAGAACCATTGGGACTGACGCAATGACCATTCCTGATAACAGGACACCCCAATCCGTTCGCAGTGCATCCCGGAAGACCATCAATCCTGATGGAATCGTTTTCAGTTCGCTGGAATTAATAAATACTGTTGCAAATAAGAACTCGTTCCAAGCATAAAAGGCGTTAATAATCACTGAAGTTATCACAATCGGAATAGACAGCGGCAAGTATATCCTCCAATAGATCCCAAACTCACTGCAGCCATCGATCAAGGCAGATTCTGACAGCTCTTGAGGTACGGTAATGAAGAAAGCGCGTATCAGTATAATCGTAAGGGGCAGCCGATAAGCAACATATGTCAGAATTAAAGCCCACCTTGTATCGATCAAATTAAACAGCGATAATATCTCAAATAAAGGAATAAGAGCCACCTGCGGATTCATCATTAAACCGCCAATGATGAATAAAAGAGCTGCATCTATCCAGCGGCTGCGGTATCTGGCCAGAACAAAGGCTGCCATGGTACCTGCCAAGACTGTGAGCAGGATTGAAAAGCCGGTAACATAAGCGCTGTTCAGAAAGTAATTTTGAATCCCTTTTTCCCATGCTAATGCATAATTTTCAAAATGCCATTCGCTGGGGAGCGCCCAAACATTTGAATAAATCTCCTTATAGCTTTTAAATGAAGAGATCACCATCCAAAAAAGCGGGTAGAGGATCATGATGGCGAAAATGATTAATCCCAGGAAAACTAAATTTCTGGAAAGCCGAGTTTTACGGGTAAGCTGCCTTCTTTTTACGGCCGGGAAAGTTAACTCTTTGGTTTGAAGATTTTCTATTTTCATCATCAATCTTCCTTTCCTGTTTTAGACACTTTGATCTGGACTAAGGCAAAGATGGCCGACAGCAGAAACACGGTTGTGGCGATTGAAGAAGCATAGCCCATATTGTCTTTGAAGAATCCATTCTGATACATATGAACAGCCAAGGTCATCGAGCTGTTCCCTGGTCCCCCATTGGTCAGGATATAGGGCTCATTAAAGACCAGGATGGAACCAGTAACGGTGATCAGCAGATTGACAAACATCGTTTCCTTAACTTGAGGAAGAGTAATGTGAAAAAACTGGCGTATTTTTCCTGCGCCATCTATATGGGAAGCCTCATATAATTCATTAGGGATTTTTTGAATGGCTACAATGAAAAGCATTGTAATTAGACCGATACTCTGCCATTGAGACATGGCAATAACGCTATAAATAGCCGTTGTTGAATTGCCTAGCCATGGTTTTGCAAGATCACCTAGTCCAATTAACTCCAGGAAGCTGTTTAACAATCCAATTTGCGGATTATATACAAAACCAAACAGCAGGGCAATAACAGAAATGGAGATCATCACAGGGATAAAGTAGATGATTCTGAGGGCTGGAGCGACTTTGCGAAACAACTTATCTTCCAGAATACTTGCCAGGATTAAGGCAAAGAATATTTGAAAAATCACAGAAATAACTCCATATTTCACATTGTTCCATAATGCGATCCCGATTACTTCATCTTCAAATAATTGCTTTATATTACTCATGCCAACAAAGGATTTTGAATCTGAAAATACATTGAAATCGAAGAAGCTGTTATAAAAGTTCTGAATGAGTGGTATGTAGATGAAAATGCCCAGGAATAGTACAGTTGGCAAAAGAAAGAGAATTGGCGTCATAGACATTTTTCTTAATTTCATACTTATTACCCACTTTCCCGATAATTAGAAAGCCCTGACACCCGAATGTCAGGGCCATCCTCTGTTACTCGCTCTTTTTCGCTGCTTCTTTTTGAACCTCTTTCATAATATCTTCCGGCGTTTTTTGTTTCGTAGCCAGCTCCTGGCCGCCGCGCATAAAGATGTCGGCAATCGTGATATCAACGGCATTGTCGAACCATGGTGCTGTCGATGCTGCATCTAACACAATCTGATAGGCTTCATAGCTGGTAGGACTTGTGTTTTCCTCCGTCACGCCATTCTTTACAGCATTAAGCTGGCCATCTGCTTTCGTAAATGCCTGAGCCGTTTCTTCAGAAGTCAGGAATTTCAGGAATTCAACTGCTTCTTTAGGAGCATCCTTGCTAAGCATCCACCCTTCAGGCGCACCCGTCAGCGAATCAGCACGTCCTGCCCCATCCGTAACTTCCGGGAAGTTGAAAAATCCAATGTCTACATCGCCAATTTCCTGAACCAATCCTACTTCAGCAAATTGCATATACAAAATTGGCACTTCTCCGGCAGCAAACATATTTCTGGCAGCTTCATGGTCAATTGCGGTAGACACCTCTCCCATAAAACCAGTCAGTTCCTGGAATATCTCTAAACCGCGGATATATCCTTCATCTGTGTATGGTGTATCACTTTCCAGATTATAGTCTGCCTCCCGCACTTCAGGATCTACTACTCTATCAAAAATGGTACCCAGATAGTGTGAGATAGCCCAGGCATTCGTCAGCCCTTCGACAACAGGCGTTTCATAACCCGCAGACTTTAATTGCTCTAAAACATCCACCAGTTCATCGTATGTTTTTGGAACCTTAATATTATTTTTCTCAAAGATCTCCTTATTGTAGAAGAAGGCTTTTCCATCTACCGTGAAAGGAATGCCGTATGTGCTGTCATCAAAAGTAAATCCGGCATATTGTGACTCAAGAATACTGCCGCTCCACTCTGTGTCTTCATTAATGATGTCATTAAGTTCCTTAATCCGGCCGGAACTTACCAGATTTTCAGCGAAAGAGTCTGACCAAGAGGAGAAAATATCTGGAAGGCCATCATTGGATACTAAAACCCGTATCTTTTCTTTATAAGAATCATTCAAGACAGAATCTACATTAATAGTGACTCCAGGATGCGATTCCTCAAACTCTTTGATTTTTTGATCATAAAATGATTTTCTTGGTTCATTTGGCCAGCGGTGGAAGAAATCAATAACTACATCATCGCCATTCGATTTTGAGCCTGAGTCAACAGATGAGTTACATCCTGCCATAATACCGGCCGCGATAATGCCGACTAAAAGAATGCTGAACATTTTTTTCATATGATCGCCTCATTGATATAGTTATTTTTAAAGATTTTACACCAATTCCAATAGAATTAATACTCCATTTTCCACATGTATCTTCTTACTGAAAGAGGATGTCCAGTATGTTCTGCCAGGCCATCAGCATAAAGCCTCATGACAGGACCTGTTAAGGCCGGGCCAAAGTACTCCTTCAAATCTTCATCGACTCCGCTGTAATCAAATTTAGAAGCATCTACTACTTCTACTTTCTCACTGTACTTAGTTACGAAATCCAGTGCCCGCTCATCTAATGGCCTGCTTGGGCCCTCACCTGCAATCAAGAGGAATGGCACATCAAAGTCTGTAATTTCAAATGGGCCATGGAAATACTCTCCTGAATGAATAGCATTTGAATGGATCCATAGCATTTCCATCAGCAGGCAGCTGGTGAAGGAATAGGCATGGTGGATATAAGCGCCGCTTGCCATCGTATAAATGGTCTTCTCCCTCTTATTGCGTTTCCCGAATTCAAAGGCAGCTTCTCTAAATTGCTGCTGATTCTTCTCAATCAAATCTCCGATATTGCTTAACTGTTCAATTCCTCTATCATACTTTTCGTCACCAGTAAAAATCTTTAACAGCTTGAAAATGAATGTATAATAAATACCGATTTCACCGTCAATGGCATCTGATCCATCTTTGTAATTGTAGTGAAGGACATATTCTGCTTCTTTGCAGAGCGGAGATTCAACATCCATAGAGATGGCGACAGTTAGAGCCCCTTTATTCCGGGCATATGTAGCTGCTTTAACTGTTTCTGGCGTAGTCCCTGAATGTGAGCGCAGGATAACTAAGCTGTTTTCATTTAGTGCTTTAGGATTTAAATGGATAAATTCATTAGAAGTATAAACAAAGCTCGGTTTCCCTGTATCTTTTGTGATGAAATAATCTCCAAAAGATAGAGACGCCATCGATCCGCCGCAGGCTACGAAAAATACATTCTGAATATTTTTGTTCTCAATGGCTTCAATGGCTAATTGGATTTGATTAGTATGTTCCTGTTTCATTACTCCCCCCTCCTTACTATTGTTTTTGATTGGCGATTTAGAAACTGATTGTGTCATACTAGCACCTCCGGTTTTTTATGATGTCCTATAACATCATATTGATAATTATAGTACGTCATATGATGTTATACGTCAACTGTATATTTAAAATTTTCTTAATATTTTTAATAAACAAATTATGACAAGTTTTATATCTTATAGTAGAATTCCAAGTGAATTATTTGTCATTAATTGAAAAAAAAAGATGCCTGCCTCTTCCTTTTTGTCATAGTCGACAGAACGGGAAGTGGCAGACACCTCGTTGAATTTTATTTAGCTAAAAAAGGATCCGGAAGCCTTAATCACCATTACCATTCACAGGCTACTCCATCCCCGTCACGGTCAAGTTTTCTTGAATACCCGGGATCACCGGTCCTGATCGGATCAGCTCCTGCAGCTTTTACAGCAGAGCAATTTTTATAAAACACGCTGGCTGCTGCAGCTTCTTCTTTTTTCTTTTGCTCCGCTGCAAGACGGGCTGCTTCTTCTTTTGCTTTTCTCTCTGCTTCAAGACGCAAGGCTTCTTCCTGTTTCTTTTGTTCAGCTGCAATGCGGACAGCTTCTTCTTCTTTCGCTTTTTTCTCTGCAGCCAGTCGCGCGGCTTCTTCTTCCTTCTTCTTTTGTTCCGCGGCTAAACGGGCTTTTTCTTCTGATTCACCCGCAGCTTTATTGGATTCGGCATTCACACTTTCCTGGTGTGATGGTTTTTTTTCATCAGCCTCTGCTTCCCAAAAAATCATCGTCAGGCCAAAAGTTAAAATGAGAAGGTAAGAAAGAGAGGCTATGCCCTTCTTCCAGAGCTTGCCGCTCCGAAAACCGAGTATTTTCTGATGCCACTTCCTTTTTTGAACCGTGAAAAAGGCGCCTTTTCCATTGAGCAGTTCAGCAAACTCTTTTCCTTTGGAATTGAAAGTCAGCTCCCCGCCATCAAAAGCAACGGCTGTTTTAAGGGCAAAATAATCGATCGTACTTCCATTAAAAGCTCCAAATGTCCAACTGTATAGAAGGGCTGCCCTCTTTTCTTTATCGTCATATTGATAGAGATAAACTGCGTCATCAACAACAATAAAATTGCCTTCGGTCTTTTCTTTTGTATAACTTCCTTGGATGATAAATAGGGCATGCGGGTGCCTCTCTTTCAGCAGCCGCAGACCGTTTGACTTGGTTCCCTGATCATCCCTCTTCTGCAAAAAAGGAGTAAGAACCACACCTTGCTTCCTTAATTCTTTCAAGCGCTCTGCATGCAAAAAGTAATTGAAATCATGTGTCACTGTTGTTCTAACACTGCGCTCCGGATTTTGAACCTTTTGGTTGAGAATATAGAAAAATTCATCAAAGTCATCATTCTTCGAAATCTTATCTACAGCAACAAAACCTATACGCGAATAAAAGCTCAGCTTCCATTCATGTTTATTTTTTTCATCCTGCTTCATACGGATGCTATGTATAGAAGAATAGGGATGCGAACTATTATCAGATTGTGAGATTAATATCATTCGTCTATCAGTAAGTGCCAGGATACCTTGCTTCTCTTTACTAAATTCACCCTGGATAATCTTTAATTTTTTTTCATATTCGCCCAGAAATCCCCATTTGTTCGCCTCAAGCATATTCTTATACTTCGCTTTAAGCGCCTTCTGCGACACGGTCGGATGGTTCCCAATCCACTTGTCCACTTTTGATGTTTCCCCCTGTGTTATATCTCTAGTTGTTATGAGCAATTATACCCTTGAGTATGGTAGCATATTATTTGCAGAATATGTCATTGGGGTGGTGAAAAAAGATGAGGTAATGATTGGTATATATGGGATAGAGGTACAAAGAAAAAAGACCTCAACATTTTGTTGAAGTCTTAATAATAACTGCTGTGATCAAGGAGCGACCTGTATACCTCAGTCAGCCTCTTATTTACTGAGCAACATTTTCCTCAATCTTGCTCTCATAGCTATCAAGCAGCGCACGCACATCTTCCGTAGTATCTGTATTCATCAATTGATTCCTTAATTCACCCGCACCCCGGAACCCTTTCACATAAATCTTGAAAAAGCGGTGAAGAGCCCTGAATGGACGTGCTTCCAGTTCTTTCGAATATTTATCATGAAGATCCAGGTGCAATCTCAAGAGATCAAGCAGTTCCTTAGGTGTATGATCTTTCGGCTCTTTTTCAAAGGCAAATGGATTCTTAAAAATACCGCGGCCAATCATCACACCATCGACACCATATTGATCAACCAGCTGCTGGCCGGCTTGACGGTCCAGTATGTCACCATTGATGGTCAAAAGGGTATCCGGTGCTACACGGTCACGAAGCTTCTTGATTTCCGGAATCAGCTCCCAGTGCGCATCCACTTCACTCATTTCCTTTCGAGTCCGAAGATGGATCGACAGATTAGCGATATCCTGTTCCAGGATGTGTGTGAGCCAGTCGTGCCACTCATCTACTTCAGTATAGCCAAGCCTTGTCTTCACACTGACAGGCAATCCGCCCGCTTTTGCTGCCTGCACGATATCTGCAGCCACATCAGGACGGAGGATCAGGCCGCTCCCCTTTCCTCTCTGGGCCACATTCGGGACAGGGCATCCCATATTGATATCAATGCCGCGGAAACCCTGCTCCGCCACACCAATACTTGTCTGCCGGAAAAACTCTGGCTTGTCTCCCCATATATGGGCAACCATCGGCTGCTCATCTTCGGTAAAAGTCAACCGCCCGCGGACACTTTGGTTTCCCTCCGGGTGGCAATAGCTTTCCGTATTCGTAAACTCAGTAAAAAACACATCAGGCCGAGCGGCTTCGCTCACGACATGGCGGAACACAACATCCGTCACATCTTCCATGGGTGCAAGTATAAAAAATGGCCGTGGCAATTCACGCCAGAAATTGTTAGTCATGTTGACATTCAAATCCTTTCATTATGGGATATTCTATCATACTTTCATCCCAGAACTTAGGCAAAAATTTTTGCTCCATATACACTTATAGCACGATTGGGCAAGGTTTATCAAACTAAAGTAAATTTTGAATATTCCCAACTATATTTAGTTGAAGCAAAAAAGGAGATTGGCCCTCACAAACCGGCCAATCCCCTTATGTTTTTTAAAGCGCCTTATCTTCAACAGTATCCAAATAAGCCTCAATTTCACCAATCACCGACTTCACACACCCATCTTCAAACGGAGAAATCAAATTCGCTTCTTTGACTAGACCTGTGAATGACTGGCTTCCGCCCTGCTTGCATAAGTGCAGGTAATCCTTCCAGGCTTCTTCGGTATTTTCCTGCGTACGCTTCCAGAATTGCAGCGCGCAGATTTGGGCCAGTGTGTAATCGATATAATAGAAAGGAACTTTGTAAATATGTCCCTGCTGCTGCCAGAAGCCGCCATTTTCCAAGAAGTCATTTCCTTCATAATCGCGATGCGGCAGGTACTTCTTCTCGATTTCTCTCCAAGCCTTCTTGCGCTCAGCTGGAGTTGCTTCCGGGTTGGCATACACAAAATGCTGGAATTCATCGACTGCTACACCATAAGGAATAAACAGAACCGCTTCACTTAAATGAGAGAACTTGTATTTATCCGTATCTTCCCCGAAGAAGAGGTCCATCCATGGCCAAGCAAAGAATTCCATGCTCATCGAATGGATTTCACATGCTTCCAGCGTAGGGAAACCGTACTCAGGCACTTCAAATCCACGGCTTTCAAATACCTGGAACGCATGCCCCACTTCATGCTTTAATACACGAACATCACCTTTGGTTCCGTTAAAGTTTGCGAAAATGTATGGTGACTTATGCTGGCTGATATAGGTGCAGTATCCGCCGCCAGCTTTACCTGCTTTACTTAACAGGTCCATCAGGTTGTTTTCCACCATATAAGTGTAAAACTCGTTCGTTTCCGGAGACATTTCCTCGTACATTTTCTTCGCCTGATCGACAATCCACTCTGCATCTCCCTTAGGATCAGGATTTCCTGTCTTAAAGCTGAAGCTGTCATCGTAATATCTGAAAGTATCGACACCAATGCGTTCCTGCTGCCTTTGTTTGAGTTTGGTAGCTAATGGAACAATGTACTCTTTCACCTGGTCACGGAACTTTGCAACCATTTCAGCATCATAATCTGTACGGGAAAGCCTGGCGTAAGCTAACTCTGTAAAAGAAGAGAATCCCAGCTTTTTGGCAATACTGGTACGCACTTTTACAAGCTTGTCATATAAATCATCCAATTGATCGGCATGCTCAACAAAAAAGCTGTACTTTGCTTCATTGGATTCCTTCCTGATGCTGCGGTCAGGTGACTGATGGTAAGGAACTAACTGAGCGAGATTTTTTACTTCCCCACCAAATGGGATTTTAGCTGAAGCAAGCAAATCCACATACTCACTAACCAGCTTGTTTTCTTCCTGCATCTCCTTCAACACATCAGGAGAAAATGTCTTTAATTGACTGTCCGCCAATAAAAATAACTGTTTCCCCCACTTATCCTCCAGCTGAGAGCGGAATTTAGAAGCAGTAAGGGCCTCATAAAATTTTGTGATTAGACCCTTGTAGGCTGGTCCGACTTCATTGAAAAAATCCTTTTCTTTCTTATAAAACTCATCTGTTGTATCAATTGTCTGACGGATTTGAACAATCGTTCTCATGCTGTCAAACTCAGAACGCAGCTCATTGATCTCCTTCATTACTCCGTCCTGAACCTCAAAGGACTCAGCCGATTGGAACTTCTCTAATAATTGATTAAATTTTGCTTCTACCTCTTCCATATTGGGTCTTGTGTATGGGTAATCATTAAAGTTCATGAAAAGGATCCTCCTTATGTAGTAAAAACATCATACGTACATATTTCGGCAGAATGAGACAAAATCCTTTTAATTTTGAAAAAAATTTCGTTATTCGAAATATAATTTCGCTGTTGTTGTGCTAAATTATCAAAAATAGCTAAGGAAGCGGCATTGAAGCCATCTTCATATGAAACACGTACTTTTCCAATGTTTAATTATTCCCTCTTCAAATCTTCACCGAGCTGTAGTAATGCAGTAACCTTAGCGGATTTGTTTGTTGAGCCAAGGGACCTGACCCCTTGGCTCTTTTTAACATGATTCATAAATAAGAGAATACGATAGATATGAGCGCAAAGAAAAGCTAAATAGGAATTGGGGGATTGTATGATCCAGATATCAGGGGTACCTTTTCAAAATCAAGAAAATGGCCAGCTTGGAAGTGTTGAGAAGACGATCATGCAGCAGATGCAGTCTGCACCAGTTTTGTATTCTTATAATTCCGAGTATGAATTATTTTTTGAACTTACAGTGCGGAAGAACATCATTCAAAGTGCGAAAGAAATGGACAAAAGTCAGGCTGTGTTTACAAGCTTTGAATATGCCCGCTGCAATCCCAGGTACTGGCAATTAACAAGAGCAGGCGGGTTCCTTATAAGGCCTGATGTGCGGCCGGCTGATGCAATTATAGATATTTATCGGAACGGTTCATTTTATGCATTTGAATGTGCCACAGCTATTCCAATCATCTATTACTATGCCATATTGAATAGTATCGGCAGCGAAAGGTTTAATTCACTGTTTCAAAATCTGTATCTTTACAGCTGGCATACAGATACAGACCTGGGCATCATCACCTTTTACTCTGATCATTTTATACCTGGAGACGTCCTGTACGTAAATAATCCTGACTTTGATCGAAAAACACCACATTTCAGGGGTGTTAATGCTGTGCTCCTTGAGGATGGCAGGCTGTTTGGACACGGATTTAATATAAGGACATCAGAAGAAATGATTCGGCTCCTTAATGAGACGAGAAAGCCGGACAGCCAGCAATCAGCATATATAACAAAATTGGTGACCAGGCCTTCTTTCAAGTATTTATTAAGAGCGGCAGGCTGGCAGAGGAACAGCGCAGCATACAAACCACAGCGTCCAATCGTGCATCATAACAAAAGCTCCATTTCATATGTACACTATCTCTATTATTCAATCTAATAGCCGGTCATATCAAATAACCCAGACATCCGCCCATTTTTTTATAGACGGGCTCCAAACTCACCTTCGAGAGTACTATATAGAGAAATTCATTACTCGAGGGAGGTATGATAAATGTATTCAAATCTAAACGCCCCGCCGACTCTTAGTGCAAATGTTCCTCCAAACGTTGCTCCAAATGCCGCTCCAATGCCTGCCTATACATCCCCAGCATATGATTATGGAGCTCCATATCCTGCATATAGCTACAGCTGCCCTAGTAATCGTAACGATTTTTTCTTAATTGTAGTTCTGTTTATTTTACTTATCATTGTGGGGGCAGGCTTTTACTCCGATAACAAATGCTAACTTCAATGCCTATAGGTAAGAATAATGGGAAATAATGATCAACCTAGGGACTTGGGGAACTCCTCAAGCCTTATTTTTATTTAAGAAATACAAAAATGTAATATTCTATTAAGGGATTTATTTCATCCTATTCAAATATTAATCAAAGAGCTGCTATTCTTGGAGTGGCAGCTGTTTAAACATTTTTTAATGCAATTTAATGCAATAGCTTCTTTCTATTACTATAAAGAATCGTGTCTTATACAACCCGATTGCCCTTTACAGGTAAAAAACCACCTGGGACTGGCGGCTCGTTTTGAACAATAGCATCCATTGGGCTGAATGAAAAATTTTTACTTTCTCCTCAACCCAAATTTTTATGAGATATTAAAAAAACTTTACAACATACATAATAAAAGTAACTACTAATAATACAGGCATAGCTTGCTGTGGCAATAGCAGTTCAATTTTGCGTCTGAATACAAATGCCATAATGAAAATAATGATTATTAAATACAACAAATAGCCTTCCTCTGCGATGATTGGCGTTACAGGTGTAAGAAATAAAATGGGGAAAGCCATTAAGAAAAACACAAGACGTCCTACAATTTGTGTTACACGTAAGGATTTTTTTGCCGCAAATATTAAAAATGGCATTGAAATGACGATACCGCCAAATACCCCTCCTGGAATAATAGTATGGTCAAATCGCATCGCAATGTATAGCGTCACGAATAATAGAGCCGCTGTTAATGCATCCACTAGCATCCTATTTGTGCGATAAACATAAAGGTATGCAAGTAGACAAAGTAGCATCCCTAGCATAATCAACACAATCGGCGTTGCTTGCAAAAATAAAATATCTCCAATTGTTAATAATGCATGCCATGTGATAACAACAAATAGCCATTTATGAAACGCTTTAAACTTTGTTTGCTGCACTAGCTTTACCCATCCAATTGTAAAGACAATATAAATAAGACCAGTTAAAGCCGCCATATAGACATCCCGCATTATATATTCTTCTGGATCAAATCTTGTAAGCGTCAATAAAATAATTGTACATATATATGTAAGCATCAATACTAACTTTTTCTTCATAATGATTCCTCCTATTACCATCACTATGGCACAAAAATTACGAAAGAAAATATATTTTCCCCATTTTAAACAAAATAAAGAGCTGTCACATTGACAGCTTTTCATATCCTTATTTAAACAAGCTATACATCGAAAATCTTACCGATAAACATAATCCTTCAGGTTTTTAATATATCTAGTTCGAAAGATTATACAGTATAGGAACTGTAGCACTACAAATCCTACAATAGTGAACGAAGTTGTTTGAAAGACATTTTCAAATCCACCATCTTGTTGTAGGGCATATAGGATTGCAGATGATATAGATGCCCTCGCTAAAGGAAATTGAAGTGGTTTAGTTATAGTACAAATCTTCACGATCTCTTTTCTAATTCTTTAATTCTTTTTTCTGATTTCTTCTTTTGAGACAACACACCAACCGTTTACTTTAAGTCCCTCTATATAGGTCTCTATCTCGATTTCTTCCCGTTCTAACTCAAGGGGGCATAGTGAAACCCAGCATTCATTTAAGGCATAATTCATTGTAACCTTAACAACTTCATAGCCATTATGAAATCCTGGATGGAATCCTGGATCATCTAAAATGTCCCCTTTTACAGGACGAATGTTAGATTCAAATGTTTTTATCACTATTTCTCCGATATTGTTTTCTTTTTGTTCTTTTATGGATGATATAAAAATCATTAAATTAATTTTCATCATAATTACCCTCTTTATATTAAATTGTATTAATTCAGTTATCTTTCTCCATAATACTACAAAATGGTGATATTATCCTTTCACTTATTGAGCTAATCTGCACCGTTAGTTTAAAAGGGGCTTTTTCTTTCATTGATTAAAGTACCTCTGCTTTAACTTGTTTTGTATAGAAATAGCGAACAATGAAAAAGTACAGTACTTGGATGGCAAAGAAGACAGAAAGGACGGTAACTGATTCCTTCACTAGACTTAATTTAGATAGGTGAGATAAGGCGGTAAGTGCGACTGCACCATGAATAATGGCAACAATGATGGGTGCAAAGAAAAGAATCATTGTCTGTCTACTGAGAATCTTCTTTAATTCCTTTTCTGTCAGCCCCATCTTAGCAATAGCCTTGAACTTGTGTTTATCTTCTTCTAAATCCATATATAAACGGAAATAGAGGAAGCTGCCTGCTGATACGAAGAAGACGATGCCGATAAATAATCCAACAAACATAATGGATGCATACTGTTTCTCCTTAACATAGAGCCTATATTCAGTAGGTTTAAACTGGTAATCGTTCAACTGAGGATAGAGCTCTTCTGAAACAGCAAATACCCTTTCTTCCCCATCTGTTACTTGCCAAGCATAAAAACTCATCTCGTCAATTGGTTTCGGAAGTTTTTCATAGTCTTGATCAGAAATAACATAATAAGAATATTGCTCAGGTAAGGCTTTAGAGACTAGAACCTTTCTTGGCTGCAAGGTAATTCCTGAATTCAGCTCTACCGTTTGCTTCATCAAAGCTTCTGTTTCACTAAGCTTTGAGTCTGGATACTCGACTACAATTAATTGTCCTTCTTCCACCTCAATGCTATCTTCCCCAATAAGCTTAGCGAAGCGGTTAAAATCGGATTCCTTTGCAATTAAGGTCCAGCCTGTTGACATTTCATATGAGGTCCACATCATATGTTCAGAGTGGGCTTTAACTTTTTCTTTTTGTAACACTTCATTAATGAGTTGTACATCATGCTCTTCATTTTCTCCGTAAGATTCATAGGAAAATGTAAACGGATTCGTTTTTGAGGCCTCTTTTACAAACGCAGATTGAAATCCGTACAAAGTTCCGATTGCACTAAAAGCAACTGTCGAAACCATCGCTACCATGAAGAAAGTACGTGCGTTATCCTTCATTCGAAATGAAAGGTCTGAGAAGAGAATCATATTGGTGTTTTTCCAAAAAAACTTTTTCTTTGTTTTTAATCGTTTGATGGCAAATACACTTAATTGCGTAAAAAACAAATAGGTGCCAATCGACACAATAATTATGACAGGGATCATGACGTTAATTACCATATCAGTTTCTGCTAACACGGCTGTACCGTAACCAGCTATCAGTAAAACAGCGGCAAGAATTGTTAAGAAGATATTTGCTTTTGGTTCGCCCTTAGACATTTCGTTCCCTTTAATAAGAGTAATGAGTTTATTGCTTCGTAGAATATAGGAAACAAACAAAGAAATAAAGAAAAACAAAGCTATAAAAGCAGCAAGTGTCAAAAGAACGGCTTGTATTGGAATATAGAAATTTAGTTTTTCGTTAAGAATGAGCAAATTTTCACCTAGCAAAAGAATAGCTTTAGCAAAAACGAGTCCAAGTACAATTCCACTTATAGTTGCTAATAATCCAATTACCATATTTTCTAAAAATACCATGGAACGAATTTGCTTCATGGACATTCCCTGCATCATTAACAATCCGAACTCCTTCTTTCGCGATTGTAAAAAAGAGCTCATGGAGTAGAGGATAAAGAAAAATGAAAAAACAAAAATGATGCTAGATGATACTTTCATACCTATATAGGAGCTTGTGTTTATTGAGCTACCTAAAGCTGGGTGAAATGAAAAAATAGAAAAGGTGAAGAAGACCATCACCATAAACATACTGCTTAAAAAGTACGCTGCATATAAACGTTTATTTCGAAAAACGTTATTAAATGCGAATTTGCGAAAGGTCATGCCCATCCCCTCCCATTAAAGAAAGTGTGTCGATAATCTTTTGGAAAAAGGCTTGGCGATTATCACCGCGATGGATTTCCGAATAAAATTTCCCATCACGGATAAAGACGACTCGATTACAGTAGCTTGCTGATTGAGGATCATGAGTCACCAGCATCATCGTTGTTTGCTTTTTTTGATTAATTTCTTGCAGCATCCCCATAACGTCCTTTGAAGACTTGGAATCAAGATTCCCTGTCGGTTCGTCAGCAAGAAGAAGCTTTGGTGAATGAATCATGGCTCTGGCGACAGCCGCTCTTTGCGCTTGTCCACCTGAAATTTCATATGTTCTTTTATTTAGAATTGCTGTGATTCCAAGTATTTCAGCAATTTCTGCTGCTTTTCTTTTCATCTCCGATACTGCTTTCCCATCCAATGTTAGGGGAAGGACGATATTTTCTTCTACTGTTAATGTGTGTAATAAATTAAATTCTTGAAAGACAAAGCCTAACTCACGACGGCGAAATTCTGCTAATCTATCTTTTTTTAGTCTATGCGGGTTCTTTCCGTTGATTAATACTTCACCAGTTGTCGGTTCATCGATTGTGGCAATCATATTAAGTAAGGTAGTCTTGCCACTTCCGGATGGACCCATAATTCCTACAAATTCTCCTTCGTCAATCTTCAAATTAATATCCATTAACGCTCGGTAGGCGACCTTACCTTCATAAATTTTACTGACTTGCTTTACGTTTAGCATCACAAGATCTCCTTTCACTACTTAGATCTGTGATTAGTATATCCTTAAATCACCAAGTGAAAAATCGATTAAGCTTTCACTTTTCTTACAGGGGTGTAAGGTTTTGCGTTTCTGGAAAAATAATACGAAACGCTGTTCCTTCTCCAACTGTTGAATCAACCTCTATCCGATGTCTGAGATACTCCGCTACTTCCTTTGTTAGATATAGACCCACCCCAGTAGATTCTCTAAATTCCCGCCCGTTTTCTCCTGTGAAAAAAGGTGCGAAAACTCGCTTTATATCTGTATTAGGTATTCCGACACCATAGTCTTTTACTTCTAATACTGCTTCATTATCCTTTTCGTATAGGGATAAAAGGATATGGATGCTTTTTCCTGCAGAGTATTTTACGGCGTTATTGATTAGCTGCATGAGCATAAAGTATATCCATTTCTCGTCTGATTCAACCGTAAGCTCCTTCTCGATTTGAAGCTTCGGATACACTTTGTTTCTTATATAAAAGCGTTTATTCTCCCCATTAACTTCATGAATTATTTTCGATAGGACTACCGGTTTGATATGAAAGTCTTGTTCAATAGAACGGAGACGCGCCATATAAAGAACCGTGTTCAAGCCAGTTTTCATTCGGTCCGTTTCCTCACGAATATCAGAAGAGTCTGGTTCATCTAGATTGTGGGCAGATAGCTCAATGACTGACAAGGGTGTTTTCATTTGATGAACCCATTGTTCTATGAACTTTAGATGCTCCTCTTGAGCAGACTCTAATTTTTTTATTTGTGTTTGATAATGCTTATATTGTTCCCTTAATAAGACTTTAAGTGCTTCTGATACGGGAGTTTGTTCTGTTTCTTGTAAAGACCCATCTAATGACTCAAGGGGTTGATTAAGACGGCTATAAAATTGGCGACGACTATAATATTGATAGAACAGATAGCATCCTAAAACAAAAAAGCCCAGGAAAATCCCATACAAAGCTGGTTTTAGTTGGCGGTACCCATCCAGCCAATAAATACCAAAAATAAGGGTAAACTGAATTAACTGTGCGAATATTAGGAGGAGATGTTCTCTGATAAATAATTTCATTTTTGATTCGCTTCCTGCCATATGTCATTAAGCCGATAGCCAGCACCTCTTACGGTCTCAATCGCACCTTTAATACCAATAGATTCAAGTTTCCTTCTGACGCGAGTCATATTCACATTCAAGGTGTTTTCGTCCACATATGCTTGTTCGTCCCAGAGCTTTTCAAGTATGTCTTCACGCCCTGCAACTCGGGGATAACGTTCCATTAAGTACTCAATGATATCCGCTTCATTTTGGGATAAGGTAATGGTTTGGTGCTTAAAATTCAGTTCGAGCCTCTCAGGAAACAACTGCAGCCCCTTTGTCTCTAGTACCCGCTCAACTGTTTGATTCGCATATTCCCCATATGCCCGGCGAAGCTGACTTCGTACCTTGGCCATAACGATTTCCGGATGGAAGGGCTTTGTAATAAAATCATCTCCGCCATTTTCTATTGCCAACACTTGGTCCATCTCCCCTATTCGGGCGGAAATAAAGATGACAGGACATATTGATTCTTTACGAATTTGTCTGCACCAATAATAACCGTCAAAACTAGGAAGATTAATATCTAAAAGCACAAGGTCTGGTTTGTGTTCAAGAAAGGTCTCCATAACGTTCTCGAAATTCATTGCCTTGATAGTCACGTAAGCATATTTATTGATATAGGATTCTAGGTGGTCTGCAATCTTAAGATCATCTTCAACAATCATAATCTTTTGCATAGTCTCTCTCCTTTCTTAGGAACATTATGACATAGATTAGTAAACCCATCACCCTTACAGTGCTGTAAGGGAATTGTAAGTGAAATCAATTTCTCCCCTACCTTTGATTTTATAGAATGTAAATAGGAGTTAAATTAATTGAGAAGGCGGGATAGCATTGAAAAAGTGGATTTATATTATCACTTGTATAAGTATAATGGGTATCGGTTGGAGTGTTTACTTTGAAAATACAACGAGTGGGCTTAGGCCAACAATTTCAGGGTTAATAGAGAGCGAATATAAGCCCCATTATGTAAAAACTGAAACAAACAATTATAAAAAGCTTTGGAATGGAAAATATCGCTATTCATTTACGGGCTACGCTGAGGATGGAAAGAAACAAGAAATCGTCAGAGTTATTGATAAAGAACTGCGCCCATATGCCTATTTGAGAATGTATGCAGAGGGTAGTCTCGGGAAATACTGGGAGGAAGTTCAAGAGGATGAAATACCCGAAAAGGCATTATCTAAACTTAAATAATGAAACTCTTTTAAGTTAGTGCATATTAGGATGATGCACTGTGCATACAAAAGAAGGACTACACAATTTTTTGTAGTCCTTTCATACCGAATTCAATCTAGATGAACTTCTTCTCTTTATTTCCCCATTTGCCTTTGTCAACACTTGCGAAACACAAGTGAAAAGTCTAGCCACACAGTTAGGGAGTTGAGTTTAATAATGAAAAATCTATCGGTAGGAGGAGAAGCAATTTTTTGATACTAATAGAATTTTTTTCTAAAAGAAATAAAGAAGTCAGGTGCTTGACCCCACACACATTAAAGCAACAACCAACACAAAAAAAACCGCACAGTCTCAACAACTGTACGGCACTAATATGTATACTATGGCGGGACCGCCTGGGAATCGAACCCAGCTGACCTGGCACGCAGGTCACGAGCGGTTTTGAAGACCGTGAGGGACACCAGTACCCCATTCAGCCCCGTGGATAAAGCAGTAAACATCTGCTCTTGTTATTTGGCAATAATGATATTATGCCGGATTTCTCGCTGCTTTTCAAGCCTTTAGCTCCAGCTGCCGGTTCCTTTGCCTTTATTCTGGTCCTGGTCTTCTTCCGCTATCTTTTTGAGCAGCTTTTTATTGTTCTTATTGATTTCAAATTGCACCTTGTAAACGCGAAAAAGCTGGACCATAAAGCGGATCCATAGAAAGACGGCAAGTGCGGCGAGGATAAAGAAGATAAGGGTTTCAACGGTGCCTTCAATTGGGCTGAAAAAGCTCATGAAGAGTCCGTAGGCGACACCTGCTGCAATGAGAAGAGCGATGCGCAGGAAAATCTGTAATAACAGCTTATCCTTTTGTTTTTGCAGCTTTTCTTTTTCCTGCTGTAGACTGCGTCTGCTTTCCATTATGTTCCCTCCCTTTTTCCTTATTGTACCATCAAACAATTTTTAATGGCTTTGCCATTTTCCTTATGTTCCACTTTTTATGCAGGAATCGGCTTGTCTCCTTCTCTTCATATGCTTATAATGATAGTAAATAAGTTTAATGTAATGAAGGTGAATAGAATGACAACAGAGCTTACTGGCTGGTTTTTGGTGTTTATTATGTTTTGGGTGGTTGTGCTGGTGTCACTGTTTGCGATCGGCGGCTTTTTTATGTTCCGGAAGTTTTTGAAGCGGATGCCAAAAGAGGATGGTAAATCGATCCTTGATTGGGAAGAGCATTATGTGGATCAGACGAGGAGCCTGTGGGCCCAGGATCAAAAGGTGCTGCTGGAGGATTTGGTGAGCCCTGTGCCTGAGCTTTTCCGAGATGTAGCGCGCCAGAAGATTGCCGGGAAAATCGGCGAGCTGGCATTGAATGAAAAGGCGAAGCGCATTACGGAGGATCTCATCATCCGCGGCTATATTCTGGCGACACCGAAGCGGGACCATAAATTCCTGCGCCGCAAGCTGACTGAAAGACAAGTTGATATGGCTCCTTATGAGCATTTATTTTAGAAACCATTCCACTGTACGTGGAGTGGTTTTTTTCATAAGAAAAGCGCAAGCGCCTTGGTCACCCCCTTTAAGGAACGCAGACTAAAAACGCCACGTCCTGTGGCAACGTCTGCATGACCCCCATCCTGGGGGCCTCAAGACGATCCTCCCGGAAAGGCGTTCTTTGCCTTTTTGGGAGGATTGGCTTGTGACCTCGAGGGGGTAGGCGCTGGAGCTAGACAGTAATCGAAGATAAAAAATATACTTTCTTATTTCCTAACAAAAAAACACCGAAAGCGAGTTCGATGTTTTCACTGTTTATACGGTTGTCTTTGTATCCAATGATGTACCATTGAGCTCATTGTAGATCTTTTTGTAGTTCAGGTACATGGCGATCCGCCAAGGGACGATCATGCCGAAAGCGAGGATCCAGAACATGCCGCTCAGCTGGCCTACGTCGATCGTGGAGCTGAGGATCAGCTTGGCCACAATCCGGACGACAAGAAGGCCGACCAGGATAAAAGCAAAGGCCTTTGATCTTTTTAAGAAAATATCATTATCACGCACTTCAAATGCCGAGGTTTTGATCAGCAGGATTGAAAACAGCATGCCGACTCCGGCAGCTTCTAATATCTCAAGCGGTGTGACGCGAAAGTACGGAAAGACGAACATCAATGCGCCTGTGCTCATGAAAAGCGGCGGCAAGATGATCTTTTTGGCTGAAGCAGGTTTCTTGGCTGCCCGCATCCGGATGAACATGACAAAAACAGCCATGCAGATGGCTCCGATCGAAGAAGCTACAACCATGTTCATAGCATTCATCCTTTTTATGTTTAATATTTACCATTATATTATATCCTAAATTCCTCTGTTTAGAAAATATTTTTCGGGACTTTGGACATCAGGGCAAAAAGAAAAGCCATTTAAGCGGCCTTAAATGGCTTTGAATCAGCTGAGGACCCGGTTGACTGCTTCCAGTACCCGGCCTTCATCGAATGGCTTCACAATAAAATCCTTGGCGCCTGCTTCGATGGCTTCGACGACCATCTTCTGCTGGCCCATCGCTGAGCACATCACTACCTTGGCATCCGGAAATTCCTGTCTGATTTCCTTCATGGCTTCAAGGCCGCTCATTTCCGGCATGGTAATATCCATGGTAACAAGCTCCGGCTTCAGCTCACGGTAAAGATCTATTGCTTCGCGGCCGTTTTCGGCCTCCCCGACGATTTCATGCTCGGCTTTCTTCAGGATGCCGGTTAAGGTGAGTCTCATGAATTTTGCGTCATCTACAATTAATATTCTTGCCATGCTGGTTCCCCCTCGACACTGCAACAGAAATCAATCTATTATTATGTATTTTTCTATATTTTCAAACGTCAAAATCACCTTCAGACAAAAGAGCACATATTTCAATATAACGCAATGTGATGGAGAATTCAATCCAAAGAATACGACAAATTTCGCTTTTCCATCATTTTTCAAGTTGTAATTTAAGGAAAAATGACTAAGTAAAAGAAAACCCGGCATGATCGCCGGGCTATCACTTAGAAACCTTTGAATCCGCCAAACAGAGCTGTGATAATCGAAATGATCTGAGTCATCCAGTTAAAGAACAGCACTATACCCATAACAATCATCAGATATCCGCCGATCTTCATGATTTTTACATTATTGCGGCGGATCCACTGCATTTTGCCGATGAAGAACGACAGCACGAAGAATGGAATCGCAAATCCGAGTGAATAGGCTATCATATACACAAGGCCTGATCCCGGGTTGGAGGCAGCAAGCGCCCATACTGACATAAGGATCGGCCCTGTGCATGGGGTCCAGCCTGCTGCAAATGCCAGCCCGATGAGGACTGAGCCCAGGTAGCCGCCCGGCCTGTTCTTGAATTCCATTCGCCTCTCCTTCATGAGTGCCTCCGGCTTGAAGACACCGACGACCATCAATCCGAAGATAACAATGAAGATTGCGCCGATCTGCCTGATCAGATCATTGTAATCGCTGAATATTCTTCCAATAAAAGAACCGCCAAAGCCGAGTGCGATGAAAATGATGCAAAACCCGAGCAGGAAGAAAAGGGTATGCAGCATGCTCCGCCTTTGCAGCATTGCGTTTTCTTCTTTCAGCTCGCCCACTGACATGCCGGTTATGTATGATAAGAATGCGGGATACAATGGCAGGCAGCAGGGAGAAATGAAGCTCAGGAAGCCCGCTCCAAGGGCAATGAATATATTGACATCTGTCATTCAGGACACCTTCTTTTCCTTGATTCCTTACCATTTTAACAAAAGCCGGCCGAGAAAGATAATGGACAGGTTGTGAACACTTTGTGACCTACTATAATTATATTAAAAACATATAAAGGACATGTTATAATTTTGATAATGTTTTTGTCATATCCGAAAAACTTTCTTTTGAATTTATTACCATTATTCGATATACTGTATGAGTAACTAACATTATTTGTTATAATCTATCATGTTTTTACATGGTTATGAATTGGAAGCATACATATAAACGATAATAAAATGGGGCCTCTTTAAATCCACAGGAAAGGACTATCAGCCGTGGCAGCAAAACAAGAACTACTGTCTTTGATTGAGAAGAAGCGGGCTGAACTAATCCATGTCGCCATGAAAAATGGCCTGCATTCAACTGCTGCGATTAAGTACAGTCAGGAGCTTGACCATCTCTTGAACGAATATAACCGCATTTTTATAAAAAAGGTTCAGACGCAATAGAAAAACAGCTTGGAAGCTATAAAAGCCCAAGCTGTTTTTATTTTGTCTTTCAGGCATTTCCGACTGCGTCTTCCACCCTCTCGACTGAGCCATTCTGCAGCAGGTACATCTTATGGTACAAGCCTTTCAGGGCGAGCAGCTCCTGATGGGTGCCCCGTTCAACAATTTCCCCCTGGTGCAGAACAAGGATCAGTTCGGCATCCTGGATGGTGGAAAGCCTGTGGGCGATGGCAATCGTCGTCCTGCCCTTCCTCATCTTCTCAAGGGCCGTCTGGATGGCCTCCTCTGTCTCTGTGTCGATGTTGGCGGTTGCTTCATCAAGGACAAGGATCTTCGGATTGCTGGCAATCGTCCGGGCAAAAGCGATCAGCTGCCTCTGTCCGCTGGAGAAGGTCGAGCCCCTCTCAACCACCTTGTGATTGTAGCGGTCATCAAGCTTCTCAATGAAGGTGTGCGCCTGAACGAAATGGGCTGCTTCTTCTATTTCCTTATCAGTCATCTCAATATCATGGAGGCGGATATTGTCCTTAACCGTTCCGTAGAACAGAAACGGATCCTGGAGGACAAGGCCAAGCTTCTCCCTCAGCTCTTCCCTTGGATAAGACTTAATCGACTGCCCGTCGATCAGAATGTCGCCCCTTGAGAATTCGTAGAACCTCATCATCAGATTGATGATCGAGCTCTTTCCGCTTCCTGTATGGCCAACCAGCGCCACTGTTTCGCCCGGCTTGGCAGTAAAACTGATGTTTTTCAGCACATCCCGCTTTCCATCATAAGAAAAGCTGACATCCTTGAATTCAATCTGTCCGTCGCCGATTGAAAGCTTCTCTTCCTTCTGGGCAGGCGCGAGCTCTTCTTCATCAAGGAGCCTGAATACCCTAGAGCCGGCAATGATGGCCTGCTGGTACATAGAAAGCCGCTGCATCATATTGTTGACCGGCTCGAAAAAGCGGTCCAGATAGCTGACAAAGGCAAATAATACCCCGATCTCAATCGGATTTTCGAATGATGTGATCCCGAAAAAGCCCAGGACAATCACAAGCGCAAGTGTGTACACAAGATCGATCGCCGGCCTGAGCAGCAGCCCATCGACCTTGATATTCCTCATTCCTGCATCATAATGCTTTTGGTTGATGTCCCCGAATTCTTTTCGGAGGCGCTTTTCCTGCCTGAACACCTGGATGATCCCCATACCCTGGAGCGACTCGCTGAGCTTTGCGTTAAGCTGGCTGAGCCTTTCCCTCATATCCTGATAAAAGCGAGAGCTGTATTTCCGGTACATCTGCATGATCATAAAAATGATAGGAAGAATCACCAGGCAGAATAATGCCAGCTGGACATTCAATGCAAACATGGCGATGAATATCCCGATCAATAGGAAGCCGCTCTGGATGAAGATAACCAGGACGCTGACAAACATATCCTTGATAGCCTCTGTATCATTTGTGACGCGCGAGACAATGCTTCCGGCAGGTGTCTGGTCGAAGTATTTAAGGCCGAGCGACTGCACCTTTGAGAAGACGTCGATCCGCAGCTGCTGAATGATTTTTAAAGCGATTTCCTGAAACTTAAGGAGCTGGAAATAAGAGATCAGGACATTCATGACCTGGATGCCGATATAGCCTGCGCCCAGCAGCAGCAAAGGCTCATATGCCAGGTTCCTTGGTGTCAGGTAATCATCGATGAATATTTTAACAAGGATCGGCCCCATGATATCGCCGATCGTTGTCAGCAATAACAGGCTGAAGGCCAGGATGATCGTTGGTTTATGCGGCTTAGTATAGGCAAGGAGCCGGTATAGGACGCTCCGCTGTTCTTTCTTATTAATATCCTGCTGGTTATGCTCCATGGCTTCTGCCTCCGTGCTCTACAAGTTCTTCAAGCTGCTGGCGGAGATACATGCTCTTATACCAGCCTTCCTGCTCCATCAGCTCAACATGTGTGCCTTTTTGTGTGATTCTGCCCTCATCTAGCACAATGATCACATTCGCATGCTGGATGGCGCTCAGGCGGTGGGCCGTGATGATCGTCGTCTTGCCTGCCCTGTTTTGCCTGAGTCCGTTCAGGATGGCTTCTTCTGTCTTCGCATCGACCGCTGACAGGGAGTCATCCAGGATCAGCACTTCCGGATCCATCATGAGTGCCCTGGCGATTGAGATCCGCTGCTTCTGCCCGCCTGACAGAGAAACGCCGCGCTCACCGACAACCGTTTCGTAACTCTCCGTAAATTGAAGGATATCTTCATGGATATTGGCAAGCTTAGCTGCCTTGAATACTTCCTCCCGCTCTGCTGAAGGGTTTGCAAAGGCGATATTTTCTGCAACCGTGGCTGAAAAAAGGAAATGGTCCTGCGGCACATAGCCGATGGCCTCATGAAGCTTTTCCAGCGAATACTCATCGACAGAATGGCTGCCGAAGCGGACATCGCCTTCAAAGCCGTCAAATTCCCTTATTAATAGCTTAAGGAGAGTCGTTTTCCCGGCACCTGTCTTCCCGACGATCCCTAAGGTTTCTCCCCTTCTCAACTGGAAGATGATATCTTCAAGGACAGGCTTATCTTCGTTCGGGTAATGAAATTGCCTGATATCATAGACAATATCCCCGCTCGGAACGATTTGCAGGGCATTCTCCTTGTCAGCCACTTCTGCCTTTTCAGAGAGCAGGCTCATGATCCGGTCATTGGATGCACGGCCTCTTTCAACGATATTAAAGAGCCAGCCAAAGGCAAGCATCGGCCAAATCAAAAGTCCCAAGTAAGTTGTAAAAGAAACAAGCTCCCCGATCGTCAATGCCCCTGAAATCACATATCTGGCACCAAATGCGACAGACAGGAAAAACGAAATGCCGACAATGATGCTGATTGTCGGATCAAAGAGCGAATCTACCCTGGCGACTGAAATATTTTTTTCCACCACATCATGTGATTGCTTCCGGAAGTCCTCGATATCTTCTTTTTCCTGGCCAAAGGTCTTGATGACTTTGATGCCCGTGATGCTTTCCTGTGTTTTATCATTCAAAGCAGAAAAAGCTTCCTGAGCTCCATGAAAGCGCCTATGGAGGAGCGTCCCATACCAGCTCGTCAGGATGGCCATGAACGGCATCGGGATCAGGCAGATGAGCGTCAGCTTCCAGCTGATTGTCGCAGCCATGGCAATGATCACAAATCCCCCTGTGGCAAGCGAGTCGACAAGGGTCAGGACCCCTGCGCCTGCCGTCTGCTGGACCGCCTGCAGGTCATTGGTCGCATGGGCCATCAGGTCACCGACCCGCTTTCTTTGGTAAAAAGATTGCGGCATCACAGTAAAATGCCGATACAGCCTGTTCCTCAGCTGCCTGGACAGCTTGACGGCTGACCCGAAAATCATGATCCGCCAATAATAGCGCAATATGTACATCATGAGTGCTGCTCCGATCAGTATCAGGAGCCATTTGACAAGAAGGCCGTTTGTCAGGGTATCGTTTTTGATATGGTCAACAACGATACCGATGACTTTCGGCGGAATCAGCTGCAGGAATGCCACAAACAGCAGCAATACAATTCCTGTCACATACGATTTCTTTTCTTGCTTAAAAAACCACATTAAATCTGCAAATACCTTCATGCTTGCTTCCCCCGGCTCTCGTTTTCCTTAATTTGCCTCAATTATGCTTCAAATAGTTTATCAAATATTATAAAAATAAGAAAGATTTTTTCGAATGGAAGGAAATAAGGGCATCTACATCATTTCTCCAAATCCGTGATATTGGCTGGGACAAGTTGGAGCGTACAAGCATTAACTATAGAGATAAAAACGAAAAGAGGTGTTTAAATGTCTGCTTGTATTCCATCTTTGCCAAGTTTGCCGACAGTTGTGACAGTCTGCTGGTTCCGGAACCCATTAAGCCCTGTATCACTGAGAAGGATTTCCCAGGCGACTGTTTTGGGGAATGACGCAGAAGCCTGCCTTGAGACACTTGAAACAGGAGCCCTTTACGGCCCCGCATCCGATTGCCTTCTGGCTAACGGCTTTCAGCTCGTGACTCTGCTTGACTTCGGCATCTACGGATTTTCCGTTTTCACATCTGCACCAGAAGCATAATAAAAGAGGACAAGTATCCCTGCTGCCCAGGGTGCTTGTCCTCTATCAGCTTCCGTTTCCGTCATAAAGCCGCACAAAATGCTCCATCAGCTCTTCTTCTGAAATCTGGATCCGATGCTCCAGGTCTTTCGTCCGCAAGACATATTCCTTAATACCGATGAATTCAGACTCTGCAATCAGCCAGAATATTGTACCGCGTTTGAATTTGCCGTTAAAGCCGGTTTTCAATCTGTATTTTTTCATGTTACCCTCAATTTAAAATTTGCTCAATCTATCTAAAAAGCCGCTTCTCTCTGTCATTATAACAGAAAAAGCGGCTTTCTTGATGTACAGTGATGGCTCCGTAACAGACCCTTTTACTCTCAGCAGAGCTATGTAAGCCTTACTTGCCGGACTGCTTGTTCATGGCAGACATCATCTGATTAATTTTCTTCTGTGATGGTTTCATCCCCATTTGCATCATCATCATTTTAAGCATTTGTTCGTTGATTGGCGGATTTTTCTTTAAGTAGCTCATCATATATTTACGAGCAATGAAAAATCCTAGTGCTACACCGGCGATCAATGCCAGTATACCAACTAGAATAACGTCCCACATTCAAAACTTCCTCCTTCATGTTGTCTATCATACAGTGTACTAAACCAAAGGTTATTATACAATATCTGCACCTGTTTTTCCCCTATTTAAATAAATTTTCTTTCTTTGATCGGCTTCAGCCATCCATAGCGGCTGTTATTCATATCAACCGCCAAATAAGAGGATTCGTTTTTCCTGAGGATTTCAAAGAACACCGTTTCAGCATCATAATTCCCATGTGATTCTATCACTAAACATCGGTCATAGACTTCAAGCCGCGCCGCACTGTTTTTTCCGCTTTGAATGACATAGGCCCCCTGATCGGCGGATGCCCCTTTTTTCCTTGAAAGCTGCTGTGTGAGATACTGGTGAAGCCTGAGGGCAGGGATTGGCCTGGTGATAAACTCAATCTGCCGGGAAAGGATCGATTTCAGCTCTCCCTTAGAACGGCTGTATTCCTGAAAGAGCTGGTAGAACATCCGCTCTCTGCCAAAATAATGCGAAGCAAATTCATCTTCTATTAAATAAAGCTGATAGGTTCTCACCAACATCTCCTCCAATATCTTCTATATTGCTTCAAGTATAAGGGAACAGAATCAGTTACTTTGTCTTTCAGCGTCAAAAATAGGCACTAGTTTTGTCGAACAGGCCGATTTGACTATATATTCTATTGAAATATTGTAAATTTTCAATTAATTAAATACAAATAAAAAAGAGAGCGTACTCTGACGCTCTCTTTATACCCTTTATAGAAGGGCCTTTAAACGTGCTACCACATTTTCTACTGTAAAGCCATACTCTTCAATGATCTTCTCGCCTGGTGCAGATGCGCCGAATGTATCAATCGCCAATACATCCCCTTCATCACCTGCATATCTGTGCCAGCCAAGTGAAGAGCCCATTTCGATTGCAAGGCGTTTCTTCACAGCCTTCGGAATGACGCTTTCTTTGTATTCCTTGGATTGTGCTTCAAAGCGGTCCCAAGCAGGCATGGAAACAACCGCAGCCTCAATGCCTTCTTTCTTCAATGCTTCCTGAGCTTTCACCGCAAGATGCACTTCAGATCCGGAAGCAAGCAGCAGGGCATCTGCCTGGTTTTTGCCTGCAGGTGAGACAACATAAGCACCCTTAGACACACCATCATAGGCGTTTTTGTCAGTATCCTGAAGGGTAGGCAGGTTTTGGCGCGTCAGCACAAGCGCTGTCGGCTTATCCTGTGATTCTACCGCCACTTTCCATGCAGCTGAAGTTTCATTTCCATCAGCCGGACGGATGACAGACAGGTTAGGCATCGCACGAAGTGATGCAAGCTGTTCAACCGGCTCATGAGTAGGGCCGTCCTCACCGACAGCAATGCTGTCATGCGTGAATACATAAGTAACAGGAAGTCCCATAAGAGCAGCCAGGCGGACTGCAGGGCGAAGATAATCAGAGAATACGAAGAAGGTTCCTCCGAATACCTTTAAGCCGCCGTGGAGGGCCATGCCGTTAAGCGCAGCACCCATGGCAAATTCCCTTACGCCGAACCAGATGTTGCGGCCTTCGAATGAAGCAGGGGTAAAGTCGCCTGAGCCTTTGATCATCGTTTTGTTTGAACCGGCAAGGTCAGCAGATCCGCCGATGAAGAATGGAAGATTCTGCGCGACTCCGTTCAGTGCTTCGCCGGAAGATGCGCGGCTTGCCAGGCTTGAACCTGTTTCATAAACTGGAATGTCCTTATCCCATCCTTCTGGAAGTTCGCCATCCATTGCTCCCTGAAGCTGGGCACCGAGCTCAGGGAATTCCTGCTTATAGCTGTCGAGCATAGAGTTCCACTCCTGCTCAGTCTGCGCTCCGCGGTCAGCGATATGCTTTTTGAAGTGGCTGTACACTTCCTCCGGAACATGGAAATCTTCTTCAAAGGTCCACTTGTAAGCTTCCTTCGTCAGCTTAAGCTCATCAGCTCCAAGCGGGGCTCCGTGTACGTCAGATTTTCCGGATTTATTTGGAGAACCAAATCCGATGACCGTTTTTACTTCGATCATAGTCGGGCGGTCAAGATCTCCTCTTGCTTCTTCAAGCGCATTCGCTACTTCGCTAAGATCATTGCCATCCTCAACACGGATATATTGCCATCCGTATGATTCAAATCTTTGCGCTACACTTTCAGAGAAAGAACGGTCAAGATCGCCGTCAAGGGAGATATCATTTGAATCATAAAGGACAACCAGCTTGCCAAGCTTCAAGTGGCCTGCAAGCGATGCAGCTTCGGCAGATACACCTTCCATGAGGTCACCGTCGCCGCAGATGCTGTATGTAAAGTGGTCGACTACATTATACTTGTCTTTATTGTAAACAGCTGCAAGATGGCGTTCTGCCATGGCCATGCCGACTGCCATGGCAATGCCTTGTCCAAGCGGGCCTGTTGTCGCGTCTACGCCCTTCGTATGTTTATATTCAGGGTGTCCAGGAGTTTTGCTTCCCCACTGGCGGAATTCCTTCAAATCATCGATTGTGAGACCGTAGCCTGATAAGTGCAGCAGGCTGTATAAAAGCATAGAGCCATGTCCTGCAGACAGGACAAACCTGTCACGGTTAAACCACTCAGGATTAGCCGGGTTATGGTTCATGAAACGGCTCCAGAGTGTATATGCCATCGGAGCTGCCCCCATCGGCATGCCAGGGTGGCCGGAATTAGCTTTTTCAATCGCATCGATAGATAAAGTTCTGATCGAGCTTATCGACAAATCATCAATAGATTCAAACATATACTACATCCTTCCTTTATAAAGAATCTTACTTTTTAATATTATAGCGGCTCTTAATTTTACACAACTGAGAAGCTTCTGTATAGCTTGTGCATTTTGAAAACCTGTATGTAAAAGAGAACCAAAAATAAATCCAAAAAGGGAACACATATTTATGAGTCCCTTTTTGGCATGGTGCATCAATGAAGGCGTTTCTTTTCGTCCTCGCGGAGCTTTTTGATCTTTTTCGGTGTAACATCATTCCCTTTGGGATCCATGATGGTTACACCTTTTAAGGTTGTAAGCATATTGGAACGGAAAGTCTGCAGATACTCGCTGCGAAGCTTCGTCTGCTCCTTGGCCTCTTCGGTCGTCAGTCCTGTGGTTTTTGCTTTGTTTGCCAGCTCATTGATTCTGGCCATTTTATCTTTAGGCAGCATAATAACGCTCCTTTTTCATTCATTTCATTTAGCTTTCTCTAGTCGTTTCCCCTTAAAACCCTGGTCTAAACGGCCGGAGAATACATCAAATGTTACTATAAAAAAAAGCGTTTGCCAAGGCAAACACTCTTACTCTTCCTGTGCATCTATGTATTCCTGATAGCGCCTGTGCACCGTCGCCTTGGAAATAGGATAGCCGAAGCCCCTGAGAGTTGCCGCAATCTCCGAAAATGTAAGCTTGCTGGCTCTAAGGCGGACAATTTCTTCTATTGGAACCTCAATCCGCTCCCTTCCGGAGTGCTCCCCCAGATTCTTAAGGTTCTTCTCCGGCCTGAACCCTCTGTGCACTGCCCTTTTCATGCCTCTTTTGATCTTGATATTATGCAGCTTGCGCTGATATTCTTCCACCATTGAGACAATATTAAGAACCATGGAATCTGATTCGGAAAGCTGCAGCTCCCCATTATGGGAAATGCTGTAGAGCATAGCGCCCTCTTTATATATGAAGTGAAGCAGGGCGATTTTTGCATTGCCCCTTCCGAGCCTCGTTTCATCCTGGATGAGGATGGCTTTGATCCCCTCAGTCTTAATAAGGTCAAGGAGCTCAAGCACACCGTCCCTCTCCAGGTCATACCCGCTGGCCTGTTCCCTGATGACTGCGGCTACTTCAAAGCCTTTTTCCCCGGCAAGTGCAGCCAGTTCCTCTTCCTGCCTCTCCAGTGATGTTTCCTGTGTTTCTTTTGTTGTTGATACCCTGCAATAGATTACTGCTTTCATATATGCTCCTTTATGTTATTCACCCGCAAAGTTCTGAAGGTCATCCTGCAGCTGCCTTGTATGGCTGTCCGCTTTTACCGGGATAAGGATCTGCTCACCCGCTTTGATCGTGCTGCCCGCTATTCCGTTCTCCTCTTCCACCCACATCACGAATTCTTCTGCTGACAGCTTGTGCTTTTCCGAAAATTGCTGAGACAGCCCCCATAATGTATCACCTTCATCTACTGTTACTTCTATATAGTCTTCTTCCCCGAAAATCCTGTCATATCCGGTAAGCAGCAAAGCCGACCCAAAGCTTAAAACGATAAGTATAATAGCATATGAATACTGGTTCCACAATTTTTTCATAAAAGACACCCCGTCATAAGAATATATGTTCGCATTTCGTTGAATTTATTATAAACCGAACATGTGTTTTCCGTCAACAAAAATTCGAACTTATGTTTGTATCTGTTTCGGGTACATGCTATAATTTAATCAATAATAACCATACGGGGTGCGAATACATGGCTAAAATATCCAAAAGGCAGCAGGACATACTGGAATTTATCAAAGAAGAAGTAAAGGCAAAAGGTTATCCCCCTTCAGTAAGGGAAATCGGGGAAGCGGTCGGCCTGGCGTCCAGCTCGACAGTGCACGGGCATCTCGCCCGGCTCGAAAGCAAGGGGATGATCAGAAGGGATCCGACAAAGCCGCGCGCAATTGAAATCCTGGAGCTTGATGAGACATCACATATCCCAAGGAACAATGTTGTAAATGTCCCTATACTCGGGAAGGTCACAGCAGGACAGCCGATCACCGCGATTGAAAATGTAGAAGAATTCTTCCCGCTGCCGGAAAGCATGGCACCGGCAGCCGAACAGGTCTTCATGCTTGAGATCATGGGTGAAAGTATGATCGAAGCCGGCATCCTTGACGGCGACTATGTCATCGTCCGCCAGCAGCAGTCAGCCAACAACGGCGATATTGTCGTGGCAATGACAGATGAAGATGAAGCAACCGTCAAGCGGTTCTTCAAGGAAAGGGATTATATCAGGCTTCAGCCTGAAAACTCTACAATGGAGCCGATCATCCTCCGGAATGTTTCCATTCTCGGCAAGGTCATTGGCGTATACCGCCATATTCACTGATTATATGATTCTCTCAGCCCGGGCACCTGATCGCCTGGGCTGTTTTCTGCTCAAAAAACCTTGTGAATACTAGAATAGTCGCATCTGCTGCTGCTTAGTTTTTCCTGAAGAGTAAATATGTACTATTAAATAAATCTGAAAATTCAGTCATTTTATCCATATCTTCACCCGGCAGGTCTGTTATATAATAGAAGCAACACCATGATTGACCTAAGGTCGCACCAAAAATTCCGGCTTTAGGAGTGTGAGGCAAATGTGGCAGCATGTCGTCTTCGCAATATTCATTGGTGGCCTTGTCGGCGCGGTTGGGCATCTAAAGAAACACGGGAAGCTGATCATGCCGAAAAGAACGAAGCAATTCATCTATCTCGGCTTTTTGGAGGAAATGGTATTGGGATCACTCGCCTCAGCGCTGCTTGTGCTTTCATCAGATGCAAGCTCCCTCTTGAAGGTAGCATTCCTGTCCATGCTTGCAGGACTGGGCGGTGAAGCCTTGATCCGCAGTCTTGACTTAATAAGGGCCGAAAAGAAATGAAACAGGAGGAAAAGCGGAAATTATGCTGAAACTATCACGAGTACAAACGTAAGAAGCCTCTCCCGGAAAGTTGGGAAGAGGCTCTTTTTACGCCTGAAAACTGTAAACAATCATCTGCATTTCGGTAACTTTTCTGTAACTCTTTTGAGGAGAAGGAAAGGTAATATAAGGTTAGAAAGCAAATACACTTATTGGAGGCTTTAAAATGAAAAAACTATTATCCATCCTGTTAGCCGCTGTCGCCCTGTTTACATTCAGTCTTGGCGCCTCAGCAAAATCCGCGGGCGGAGACTTAAGCAGCAAGAAAGCAATCGAACTGGCGGTTAACGCACGTGTGCATCACTGGAACAGCATGAACGGCCATATCCCATCCAAAAAGAACACAGCCTGCTCTATCAAAACTTTTCAATACAAAGGCACGGAATATCGCTACCTGTGCAGTGAAATCAATACTAAAAGCAAGCTGACCAAGTACCTTAATGAATCATTCACCTTAAATGCCATCAGCAAAGGCTACAAAAAATACAGATTCATTGAGTATAAAGGCAAGATGGCACAGCCGAATGCTGATGGCGGCAGCCTGCTTGAATGGAATAAAGCCAAAGCAAAGCTCATCTATTCCAGAAAAGATATCCGCCAGTTCGAATTTACGGTCCCTTACGGCGAAAAGCAATATGAAAAGAAAAAAGTTACGTTTGTAAAGGTCCTCGGGAAGTGGCAGATTAATGCTTTTGATGCGGTGAGATAATGTAAGGAACATGCACTGCCTTGGACGATTGTTCAAGGCAATTTCCTATTGCTTTAAAATTCCTATAAATTTATACATGGCTAATTATCGCATTCATTCTGAACTGTATTAGTTTTAAAATCGAATCGATTAGAAGATGCAATTACCTGTATTTTATAATTAAAGACCCAATGCATTTATTTTAATCCCAAATGTACCAATGCCAATTAATTCCCCATCGTCCCCAAGCAAGGGATATCCTACTATGTAATGCGTGTGTACTTCATTGTTATATTCGTATTCTGCAAATGTTCCTGATGTTTCTTTTGTATCAATCACTCTCTGCTTCAGGGATATCAGTTTTTGCGAATCGATGCAAAAACTTAATTCATCATCCCTGGCACCTATGAACTGATTAACTTCCGCCTGATTAGCAGAATCAAAGATCCATGTATACCTCAGCTCAAGGTCACTGTGTGCCAGCATGCATTTCGTCTGCGTAAACACCTCTTGAAAGGCGGCTAAATCAGATAATAACAGCGAAGGGTTAATATCCAGTACTTTGGCGATATTCCTGCTTATATCAACACTGGGATTCCTTGTTCCAGATTCAATTTGTGAATAATAAGCACGATCGATGAAAATCAGATCGGCCACATCTGCTTGAGTCATATTTTTGCTTTTCCTGAGTGTTATCAGCCAGTCACGTTTCATTTCATACCTCCCTCTTTAACATAATAAAGCCCTCCTGCAAAAATGAGAAGGGCTGGTTCAGGTCGAATGTGCAATTTTAATAAAAAAATGGCTGCCATACTGCTTGTCTTACTTGGAATCCAGATTTTGATTTAGATAAAAAAAGCTCTTCAAAGGAATCTCTTCGTAACTGCAGCCAAATTTGCTTTTAACATGGTCATTCAGCGCATACTCCAAGTTTCCTGCATAAAAATTCACTCTAACATGGCAATGTGCAAGTGCAAGATGATCAGTAAAGCTTTTTGCCAGCTGGTCCAGGTGATATATATGATCATCCAGAACTTTTTCCACTGAGTATACTTCTGCTTTAACGATATTTGATCTCATTTCATCAGATGGTACATGATCTTCCTGGGGGAAATCAGCAAGAGTACAGGCCCTTTTTTCATCAATGATAATCATCCGATAAGTTCTATCTTCCAAAAAAATGTCCCATGCTTCCAGTTCAGTCAAATTCAGTATCCTTTCAAAGTGCATGCACATAACCACCCTTTAGAATTTTCGATTTATCTATCTTTAATCCATTAAAAAAGGACATCCATTCCCTCTGAAATTTAGAAAGTAATGCCCTGATTATATATAAACCATAGGCTATAAAAATTTTCCCAACCCTCTTGATATTCCTGCCGTTAAAATATCAGGTTATAATTGTATAAATTATACAGTTGGGAGATAGATTTTTGAAGAAAATATTAACTTACGTACTCTTCATCCTATTGATAAGTTCAGGATGTTCTAATGAAAATGAAAAAAAAGACCTTCTTGCTGTAAGCCACAATTCTACAGAGGAACTGAAGACCTGGTCGCCCACACCTCATACAGTTATAGAACTGGAAGGGAAGTCTTTAAATTTATATGGAGAATCAGGAAAATACGCCCTTTCTCCGGATGTATTCAGGGTAGATACACAAGGGATACACACTTGGTATTTATGGGTGACACCAGAAGAAAAAAAGAAAATGCTTCATGAGAAAGTTACCATTAAGGGGATCAGTGAGAAAGATAAAAACGAGGAGATATACCTTGCGAACACCATGGTGGTTGATTTGTCCAGCGATGAAAAACAGAGCATGCCCTATTCGGAAAATGCATTAAAATTCGTCGCGAATATTACTCCAGTCAGGGAAGGACGCTGGAAATTAAACAGTTATGTGGACAACACACTCCTAGGAACTACTGTCACCGAGGCACAGCCAAAGTAAGGAAGAAATTCAGCCCTTTAAGGATAAAAGGGCCTTTTTTGAATTAGAAAAAGTCCTCTAGAGTGAGAAAGGTTTTTTTCCATTAAAAGAAAAAATAGAATATGCCGAAAGATAGTGACAATCCAAAGAAAATAGTCATCACCAAGTTAAAGTTATATGATCTATCTTTTTGCTTGGAATGAAGAATAGTTCTTGCCAAAGAAGCAAAAAAAATCAGTGATACCGTGGCCACAAAGAACAATTCTTTCTTACCCATAATTAAGAATGAGGTTGATGCTAAAAAGAGAAAGATGGCAGCTGCTTTTGGCCAGACCGGAGAATTATCCATTTGTCCCCTCCCTTTTTAGTGTATTATAAGCAATCTTATCGCGGTAGGAAAGAGGAAAATAAACTAACATATTGAGTAAAAAGCAAGCTATATGAGCATCCAGTATGGCCCGGCAGGACCATATCCGAATAAAAAGAAATATGAAAAGGCAAGAATGAACCAATTCGAGGACTGACCGGCTTTCTTAAGCGTCTGATTGACTCATATTCCCCACTAGAGGCACTCTGTTCGGCTTTTTTTCTTTAGAGTGCCTCATAGATTTATACTGAGTCACTCTGCCCAGCTTCTCCCGCCATCAGAGTGATTCATATTCTCCTCTTGAAGCACTCTGGTTAGCTCTTTCAGGTTTAGAGTGACTCATATCCTTATTTCGAAGCACTCTGGTTGGCTTTTTCAGGTTTAGAGTGACTCATATCCTTATTTTGAGGCACTCTGGTTGGCTTTTTCAGCTTTAGAGTGATTCATATTCTTAATTTAAGGCACTCTGCTCAGCCTTTCCCACCATCAGAGTGATTCATATTCTTAATTTAAGGCACTCTGCTCAGCCTTCCGCACCATCAGAGTGATTCATATTCTCCTCCTGAGGCACTCTAATTGGCTTTTTCAGCTTTAGAGTGACTCCTATCTTTTTCTCAAGTCACTCTAAACAGCTTCTTCCAGTATCAGAGTGACTCATACCCTCCTCTTGAGTCACTCTGACCTGTTTCTTCCACCACTAGAGTGACTCCTATCTCCCTCTTGAGGCGAACCGGCCAAATATATGAAGACTGCCCTTGAATCGTAAAAATCGGACCCCTCTTAAATCAACATAAAAAAACCCCTCAATACCAATGGTATCAAGGGGCCAAATCTATTAATACATCTGCAGGTACTGCTCGCGCTCCCAAGGGTGAACTTGTGTGCGGAACATATCCCACTCAATTTCCTTCGCTTCGATGAAGTGTTCGAAGATGTGTTCGCCAAGGGCTGAGACCATGATTTCATTGCTCTTCAGCTGTTCAAGCGCCTGGGCAAGTGTTGCAGGAAGATCTTCGATGCCTTCTGCTACGCGCTCTTCTTTGTTCATCACATAGATATTGCGGTCGACCGGTGCAGGAGGAGTCAGTTTGTTCTTGATTCCATCAAGCCCTGCTTTTAATAGAACTGCCATAGCCAGGTATGGGTTTGCTGCCGGGTCAACGCTGCGGACCTCAACACGTGTGCTCATGCCGCGTGATGCCGGGATGCGGATCAGCGGTGAACGGTTCCTTGCAGACCAAGCCACATAGCAAGGTGCTTCATAGCCAGGTACAAGGCGCTTGTAAGAGTTGACAGTCGGGTTCGTTACAGCTGTGAAAGCTGGAGCATGCTTGATGATGCCGGCGATGAACTGGCGTGCAGTGTCGCTGAGCTCAAGATTTCCAGTTGTATCGTAGAAGGAATTCTCGCCATCTTTGAATAATGACATATTGCAGTGCATACCTGATCCGTTTACGCCGAATAATGGCTTCGGCATGAATGTTGCGTGCAGGCCGTGCTTGCGGGCGATCGTTTTGACAACAAGCTTGAATGTCTGGATCTGGTCGCATGCAGTCAGTGCATCAGCATATTTAAAGTCGATTTCGTGCTGCCCTGGTGCCACTTCATGGTGGGAAGCTTCGATTTCAAAGCCCATTTCTTCAAGCTCAAGCACGATGTCGCGGCGGCAATTTTCGCCAAGGTCAGTCGGCGCAAGGTCGAAGTAGCCTCCGTTATCGTTCAGTTCAAGAGTCGGGTCGCCCTGCTGGTCAAGCTTGAACAGGAAGAATTCCGGCTCAGGTCCGAGGTTGAAGTTTGTGAAGCCTAATTCCTTCATCTCATCAAGGAGCCTTCTCAGGTTGTTGCGCGGATCCCCATCGAATGGAGTAAGATCCGGATTATAGATATCACAGATCAGGCGGGCAACTTTGCCTTTTTCAGCCGTCCAAGGGAATACCACCCAAGTGCTGAGGTCAGGATACAAGAGCATATCTGATTCCTCGATGCGGACGAAGCCTTCGATGGAAGAGCCGTCGAACATCATTTTGTTGTCCAGCGCTTTTTCAAGCTGGGAAATCGGGATTTCCACGTTTTTGATTGTTCCGAGGATATCCGTAAATTGAAGGCGGATAAATTTTACGTTTTCTTCTTCAGCAATACGTTTAATGTCATCTTTTGTGTAGTTAGCCATTAGTTTTTCCTCCCTTAAAGCACATCAATTTTATTTTTAATGGAAAAAGCGGGACATATCTCCCTGGCGGAGCGAATGCCGGTTGAATCGGCCGGCCTGCATCATTTCCTGCCTCAGGAGCTTTCTCAATTCATCATCAGATAAATCGCGCCTTACTTTTTCTGCTTGCTGCTGCACTTCAGCTGTTAATGTTTGTTCCTGCATGGCGAATAATTGCTTGATTCCCGCCATATTGACTCCCTGGTCGATCAAATCCTTGATTTCCAGGAGCTTATCAATATCATTCAAGGAAAAAAGCCGTCTATTTCCGTCAGTTCGTGCTGGAGAAATCAATTGGTGTTCCTCGTAATAGCGGATCTGCCTGGCCGTAAGCTCAGTCAGCTGCATTACAGTCCCAATTGGAAATAGCGGCATGGAACGGCGTATTTCACTGCCTTTCATCCGATTTCTCCTCCTTTACAATCATTTCTTGTGTTTATTATATGTAATGTCAGATTTGTTGTCAACTTTATGTAAGGTTTTATAACATTAAAACACAAAAAAATTTTCCTGAACGAAAATAAAAAGGACAGCTCTGCTGCCCTTTTATATATTCACCTATTAAAGTGGTATTAAACCCTTTTTTGCTAAGAAAGAGATGGCTGTGCATATGGCGATTTTTACATGCGAGTATGTAAGCCCGCCCTGGACGTAGGCAACATATGGCGGACGGGTCGGACCGTCGGCGGTAAGCTCGATGCTTGCTCCCTGGATGAATGTGCCCGCCGCCATGATGACATCATCCTCATAGCCCGGCATATAAGCGGGATAAGGGGTCACATGGGAATTGATGGGAGAAGCGTATTGAATGGCCTGGCAGAATGCCACCATTTTATCGCGGTCATCAAACTGGACGGATTGAATAAGATCAGTTCTCTCTGCATCCCATCTCGGGGAAGAATTCATCCCTAGCATTTCAAGCAGCGCAGCAGTGAATACTGCCCCTTTCAGCGCCTGTCCGGCAACATGGGGAGCAAGGAAGAATCCCTGGTACATCTCCTGGAGGCTGTACAGCGAGGCCCCCGCTTCCGCTCCGATCCCAGGCGATGTCATTCTGTAGGAGCATGCCTCAACCAGATCTTCCCGGCCGACGATATAGCCGCCCGTTTTCGCCAGTCCGCCGCCGGGGTTCTTAATGAGAGATCCGGCCATCAGATCAGCGCCAACATGGCAGGGCTCCATTTCCTCGATAAATTCCCCATAGCAGTTGTCTACAAATACAACCACATCCGGCTTGATTTCTTTTACAAACTGTATCATTTCCTTGATCTGGGAAATTGTAAAAGAAGGCCTGACAGCATAGCCTTTGGACCGCTGAATTCCGATCATCTTCGTATTCGGCTTGATGGCGCTCCTCACGGCTTCAAAATCGACATATCCATCCTCACCGAGAGGAACACTGCTGTAGCTTATGCCGAATTCTTTCAAAGAGCCTGTCCCTTTGCCCCTGATGCCGACGATTTCCTCAAGGGTATCATAAGGTTTCCCGGTCATATAAAGCAGTTCATCCCCAGGCCGGAGGATACCGAATAGAGCGGTTGAGATGGCATGGGTTCCGGAGATGATCTGCGGCCTTACAAGGCCTGCTTCTCCCCCAAACACTCTCGCATAAATTTTTTCGAGAGTATCACGGCCGATATCATCATAGCCATAGCCGGTTGAAGGGATGAAATGAGAATCGCTTACCTTGTAATGCTGAAAGCTTTCAAGCACCCTGAACTGATTGGCTTCGATTTTTTGGTCAATTTTTTTATGAACGGATGCAATTTGTTCTTCTGCCTGTGAAGCCAGTTCTTGAATCCGGCTTCCGTATTCTAAATGCTGAAACATGATGTTCTCCAATCCAAGAGCCGGAGGGTTCATCCCCTCCGGCCCTCTTTATACTGTGTATTTGTTTAATTCTCCTGTGATCTGGTGATCTTCAAGGGCATATCCTTTGCAGAGATAAACCTCCCTGTCTTCCTGGAAAGAGAGCTCTCTCAAAATCGTCTCATTTTTCAGCTGCGACAGAAGCCTTCCTTCTGTTGACGGAACTTCCACTTGATATGGCTTCATGAGGCCCAGCACAATTTCTTCGATTTTCCTCTTCAGCCTGCTGCGGTCTTCTTCCTCAAATGCGCTGATCACAAGGGATTCCGTCTTTGCCGTCGGAACAAAATCCGGGTGCATTTCGTCTCTCTTATTATAAACCGCCAGCTGCGGGATGTGCTGGATATCAAGATCCTCGAGCAGCTTGTTCACGGTCTTTTCATGCTGGAAATAATCCGGATTCGATGAATCGATAACATGGAGCAGCAAATCCGCTTCACTTACTTCCTCAAGCGTCGACCTGAAGGCCGCTACAAGGGTTGTCGGCAGATCCTGAATGAACCCTACTGTATCGGTGGCTAGCGCCAGATAACCGCTTGGGAGGATAAGCTTCCTTGTCATCGGGTCAAGCGTCGCAAAGAGCTGGTTTTCTTCAAAGGATTCAGCTTCGGCGAGCCGGTTGAACAAAGTCGATTTCCCGGCATTTGTGTAGCCTACAAGGGCAATCTGGAACGCTTTGTTCTTTTTGCGGCGCTCGCGGTATCTGTCCCTGTGCTGGACGATGACTGACAACTGCGACTTGATATCATCGATTTTCCTGCGGATGTGGCGCCGGTCGGATTCAAGCTTCGTTTCCCCCGGTCCTCTTGTCCCGATCCCGGCACCGAGCCTGGAAAGCTGAATGCCCTGGCCGCCAAGCCTCGGCAGCAGATACTGCAGCTGGGCAAGCTCAACCTGGAGCTTGCCTTCCTTCGACCTTGCCCGCTGTGCAAAGATATCGAGGATCAGCTGAGTGCGGTCAATGACCCTGCTGTTCACTTCTTTAGAAACATTCCTGACCTGGCTTGGGGAAAGCTCATCATTGAAAATGATCAGGTCCGCTCCTATCTCTTCCTCAAGCATCTTTAATTCTTCAACCTTGCCTTTTCCTATATATGTAGAAGGATGGATTCTGTCTCTTTTCTGGGACAGTTCGGCCAGTACTTTGCCATTGGCTGTTTCTGTCAGGGATGCAAGCTCCTCCATTGAATATTGAAAATGCCTGTCGTCCTCGCTAGTCTGGCAGCCCACGAGAATAACCCTTTCGAATTCCGTTTTATTTTCCAAACGATCCCTCTTTTCTTTAAAAATCCGCTTATTTCCAATACGTACACCTGACCTTAAAATATCATACCAAAAATATGCTTTCCATCCTACTATTTTCACCAGCCTGAGCGCTTTAAAACCCTTCTGTTTCTTATTCTTTTCCGCTCTTGGAAAATAAAGATTGAAAAATCATATTAGCATGTTAAAATCATATTTGGTTTGAATAGAATTTTATGCAGGGGAGCACTCAAAACTCTCTGCCTGATATAAATGAAAAGCTGGCCGGCAGCGGCCTTCACCAGAGGAGAAATGCACCATGACTTGGGAAGTATTGAGCATGATTGGCACGATCGCTTTTGCAGTAAGCGGCGCGATCATTGCCATGGAAGAAGAATATGATATTTTAGGGGTTTACATACTCGGGATTGTGACAGCCTTTGGCGGAGGCGCCATCCGCAACCTGCTCATCGGGGTGCCGGTGTCTGCCCTTTGGGAACAGGGGATGTTCTTCCAGATCGCCCTGCTGTCCATTACAGCGGTATTTCTGTTCCCCAATAATCTGTTAAGGCACTGGCAAAAATGGGGAAACTTCTTTGATGCAATCGGCCTTTCTGCCTTTGCGATCCAGGGTGCCATTTACGCATCGGAAATGGGCCATCCGCTCAGCGCTGTTATCGTGGCTGCAGTCCTGACTGGAAGCGGCGGAGGCATCATCCGCGACCTTCTTGCCGGAAGGAAGCCGCTTGTGCTCAGATCGGAAATTTATGCCGTCTGGGCCATCTTATGCGGCTTTGCCATCGGTCTTGGCATGGCAGAATCGGCCGTCGCCCTATACAGCCTGTTTGCGGCCGTTACCCTCCTGCGGGTGCTGTCATACACCTACCATTGGAAGCTGCCGGCGAGAAGGCTTGGCGCAGCCCGGCAGTAAATACAGAAAGCAAAAAGCAGGCCTGGGTGCCTGCTTTTTTCTTATATGTCTTCATCAAAAATTAGGTCATTGCTTCTGATCGTCATCAGCTCATGGCGGTCAAAATGGCTTTGCATCAGCAGCCTCATCGCCTGGGCACGGATTGATTTTTCAAGGATATTGCGGATATAGCGCCCATTTGAAAAAGCTGTTGTGCTGATATCCGATTTTGCCCATACAAGATGCTCCCTCAGCTTCTTCTCCGCTTCATGGCTCAGGGAATACTCTTTTTCCACAAGCATCTTTTGGGCGATTTCCATCAGCTGCTCTATTGTATAGTCCGGAAAATCGATCACGAGCGGAAATCTTGAGTGCAGGCCGGGATTGAGCGTCAGGAAATAATCCATCTCCCTCGAATAGCCGGCAAGAATCAGGATGAATTCATGCTGCCGGTCCTCCATATGCTTGACGAGCGTATCGATCGCTTCTTTGCCAAAGTCCTTTTCCCCTCCTCTGCCGAGTGAATAGGCCTCGTCTATGAAAAGAATGCCGCCGATCGCCTTTTTGATAAGATCACGGGTCTTTTGCGCAGTATGGCCGATATATTCACCGACAAGGTCGGCTCTTTCCGCTTCAATCAGATGGCCTTTAGCGAGAACATTCATCTTTAGGAAAAGCTTCCCGATCAGCCTGGCGACTGTCGTTTTCCCTGTACCGGGATTTCCCTTGAACATCATATGCAGGGCCTGCTTCCCTGCCTTCAGGCCTGTTTCTTCCCTCTTCTTGTTCACATATATCCACGCATAGATTTCCTTTATCATCCGTTTCATTTCTTCCATGCCGACAAGGGCAGCGAGCTCTTCCTCGATTTCCCTGAGTGCTGCATGCTCCTGAGGCAAGGCCCTTGGAACAACTTGAATGTCAGGGCTATCCTTCGTGAATGGCTTCCTTTTCTGCGAATTGAGCACAATGCTGATCTGGCCATTGTTTTTCATGCGTATCGGCTGGTCCAAAGCTTTCACCTCACTATTTCCCACCAGTATACTCCCTGCTGCCTTTCTTGTGACAAATGCCTATGAATCAGGCAGAATAGGTGCCGCATTTACTGCTAATGCGACAAAATATCCGGTTTTTCAGCCTCCCGGGGCCTGCAGATGTCACATCCTGCGGTTTCCCGAGAAATAACCGTTATTTTTATATATATTCACAAGCATCTGAAATCATTAAAGAAAGTTGCTGAAAAGAGAAATTGTTCTTTTAATATGGCTTTGTTACTCTGTTGGTGATAAATGTTTAAATGGAATGATAAAACCAGGAAGTCCTATCCTTAATTGAGTGCCAGCCAAGCCTTAAAATAAGCGGAGATTCTACTGTTAAGCTGCTGAATATGGCATGAGTGGGTGTAAATTAGCGGAGAAATTCCGGTTAAGCGGAGCGAAGTTGTCCATTTTCCTGTTTTTTGAGTCGATAGACGGAATTTCTCCGTCTATTTGAGCTGTTTTTAGTGTTTTTTCGAAATTAAGGGGAATTCCTCCGCTAATTCCCACCTCCGCCTGTCACTGATTCCCTCATTCAGGCTCGTGAAAGTCCCCTCTTTTATAGCTGGGCGGGAATGGCTCTTAGATGGATTTTAACTATCGGGTGCGTCAGTTTAATAAGCAAGTATAAGTAATATCACCGTTAAACTTTAACAGAGCCTTCAATATAAAAAGCCCGCTTCACGGAGGAAGCGGGCTTGCCTTTATAGTATGGACTATTGCTGTCCTTCAAGATCGATCTGGACATTGCGCTGCGGAGAAAAAGTGGAAATGGCATGCTTATAGACCAGCTGCTGCTTCCCTTCTGATTCAAACAGTACCGTAAAGTTATCAAACCCTTTGATCTGGCCCCTTAATTGGAATCCGTTCAAAAGGAAAACAGTCACCCCAGTGCCGTCCTTGCGAAGCTGATTTAAAAATTGGTCTTGAATATTAACGGATTGTTTCATGATAAATCCTCCTCTTTTGTCTCTAATATTATGTATTCGATTTTATTTGAAGCTTTCCTTCAATATACGCAGAAATTTCCGCGATTTTTTTTTCAAGCAAGCCTGGATCGGATACATGTGTCATATCAAACCATTCCACATTCATCTTGTTTCGAAACCACGTGAGCTGCCTTTTTGCGTATCTGCGTGAATTTTGCTTCAGGTTTTCTATGGCTTCCTCCAAAGAGGCAAGGCCGTTTATGTATTCATACACTTCCTTGTAGCCGATTGCCTGGATCGACTGGCAGTCCTTCAAACCCTGCCGGTGAAGGGCCCTGACCTCTTCCAGGAGGCCATCATGAATCATTTTATCAACCCGGCCGTTGATCCGCTCATAGAGCTTTTCCCTTTCCATGGAAAGCCCAATGATGCTTGTATCGTACAGCAGCTCAGGCGCCTGCTTTTCCTGATACTGTGACATGGTCTTTCCTGTACAGTGGAATACCTCAAGCGCGCGGATCACCCGTCTAGTATTATTGGGATGCATTTTCTCTGCGCTGGCTGGATCGATTTCACACAGTTCCTTAAATAGCGCATCTGCGCCTTCCGCTTCAAGACGCTTTTCCAGCGCCTCCCTGAAGGCTTCATCTGACGGTGCATCGGAAAACTGGTAATCATAGATGACCGATTGTATGTAAAGGCCTGTTCCCCCGACGATCATAGGCATCTTTCCCCTGGAAGCTATGCCGGCGATTTCCTTTCTGACCAGCTCCTGAAATTCAGCTGCCGAAAAGGGTTCATGCGGGGCTTTAATATCAATTAAATGATGGGGGATCCCTTCCATTTCATTTTCTGTTATTTTGGCAGTCCCTATATCCATGCCTTTATAGATCTGCATAGAATCGCCGCTGATGATTTCCGCCCCGAACCTTTTGGCCAGTTCAATGCTGAGCTTTGTTTTGCCGACAGCTGTCGGGCCAATCAGCACAATCAATTTCTGCTTTGTATCCAATCCATTCACACTGCCTTTATCTTTCATTTGCTGCAGCCATAAAGGCTTGATTCCCTTTTAAGGACATCGCTTTCCTATATCCTACCATAACTTGCCTGTACAATTGAATATCTATGCAGTATTGCCATCAGGGTTTTTATTTATTCAGGCAATTCTTCCCTTTTATTTTACCAATTATGATAAAAATTTCATGATTCATTACAGTTTTTTAACGTTTCGATAACATTCGTCAGAGAACCCCCTTTTTCGTGCTAATGTTACAGAAGATTATTATGCAATCATAAGAAAGAAAGAATAGGTGATAGGATGATTTCAACTTCTGAAATTGGAATTGACTTAGGAACTGCTAATATACTGGTATACAGCAAAAATAAAGGCATTGCCCTCAACGAGCCATCTGTTGTGGCCATCGACACAGATACAAGGAAGGTGCTCGCTGTCGGCAGGGAAGCTAAGGAAATGATCGGCAAGACACCGGGCAGAATTGTTGCCATACGCCCTTTAAAGGACGGGGTCATCGCTGATTATGACATTACAACCGAGCTGCTCCGCCATGTAATGAAACAGGCATCCAAAAAGCTTGGATTTGCCATCCGCAAGCCGAATGTTGTGGTCTGCACCCCGTCAGGCTCCACAAGCGTTGAAAGACGGGCCATCCATGATGCAGTCCGGAATGCAGGAGCAAAAAAGGTTCACCTGATTGAAGAGCCTGTTGCGGCAGCAATCGGGGCGGGACTGCCGGTCGATGAGCCTGTTGCGAATGTAATCGTCGATATCGGCGGAGGATCGACAGAAGTGGCGATCATTTCATTCGGCGGCGTCGTAGCCTGCCATTCTGTCCGTATTGGCGGAGACAGGCTTGATGACGATATCATTCAATATGTACGCAAAGAGTACAATGTCCTGATCGGGGAAAGAACAGCCGAGCAGGTCAAAATGGAAATCGGCTATGCCCTCATCGACCATGAGGAAATGAAAATGGACATCCGCGGCAGGGACCTGGTAACAGGACTGCCAAAGACCATTTCCCTAACTTCATATGAAATCAGGGATGCGATGAAAGAATCGCTGCTTCATATCCTTGAAGCGATCCGGGCCACCCTTGAAGACAGCCCGGCAGAATTAAGCGGCGATATTGTTGACCGCGGCGTCATCCTCACAGGAGGCGGCTCGCTGCTGAACGGCATGCAGGACTGGCTTTCACAGGAGATTGTTGTTCCCGTCCACCTTGCGTCCAGCCCGCTTGAATCTGTCGCAATCGGGACAGGCAAGGCGCTCAAGTTTATTGATAAGCTGCAGACGGCAGTGAGGTAACAAACTATAAAAAAATCCAGCCTATAAAACGGACTTCTTACAAGCCGTTTTATAGGCTGATTTGCTTTTTATAAAGATATTTGTCTGCAGCCTCCCCTGCATAATTCATAGCTTCTATGGAAATAATCAAAAATCAGATAGCATATTAGGGGGCGCCGCAAATGTTCGACATAGTCCAGAGACAAAGCGAAAGAGCCAGCCGTCTGGAATTGGAATACTGGCTGAATGAAGATTTATTCAGTCCGCACTGGTGGTTTATTTTTATTTTAAATCTATTATTCATACTTCTATTATTTGTCCTGATTGACCGTCACCGGCTCCTGCAAATGACCATTGCCTTCCTTATCAGCTTTATCCTTGTCGGGATTGTGAATGAATTAGGCTATTTTTATGGCTTATGGACCTATCCGCATCAGTTTATAACCGTCCTTCGCTCGTTCAATGCAGTTGATTTTGCGGTTATTCCGGTGATGATTACCTTAACCTATCAATTCTTCCGCAAATGGAAAAACTATTTGATTGCCAATGCCGCCATTTTTCTCGCCGTCTCGTATTTCATGATTCCCTTGTTTGTCCATTATCGTTTATACATTTTGTATAAATGGAATTATACATATTCATTTTTGTCACTATTTGTTTTATGCTTAGTGGTAAAGGCATGCTCCGACTGGATCTGCAATCGTTCACAGAATCCTTGAGCGGCAGACTTCCTTGATTTTTCACGTTTAAAAGAGCGGATCTGAGTGAGGGAAATGGTGACGAGTTGAAAAATTAGCGGAGAAATTCCCCCTATTTTCAAAAAAACTCTAAAAATAGCTCAAATAGACGGAGAAATTCCGGCTATCGACTCAAAAAACAGCAAAACGGGCAACTTCGCCCCTCTTAACCGGAATTTCTCCGCTTATATACACCCGCCTGTGCCATATTCAGCAGCCTAACCGGAAAATCTCCGCTTATTTTAAGGCTTGCTGGACACTTTTAAAACCATTTCATCATCCTGCCGCGTCTTATATAATCCCTTAACATATAAACTATTCCTTACACGAAAAGAGCCTTGTTCAACGGTGCTGAATTCATTTGCTTTCCCTTTTCATGCTCACCTATCACTTTCCCTCTGTTCCCCTCAGCCCCGCTATCCTGTTCACAAAGCTTTCCTTGGAATCTGTGTACGCTTTAATGCCTGTTGAGGCCTTCTTTATATAACCCAGCTTAAGCTGAACATATTCTTTTCTTGCATCTTCGTTGTCATTTAAATAATCCCTGAAGAAAAGGAGATTTTTCCAGAGTTCTCCTTCATACTCGACAAGATGCAGGAAATGAGTTTTGATTTTGTACTCCTCATCCGCAAATCTGGCAAAAACCACTTCCCCGGGCCGTTTGACTTTGAGTTGAAGAAAACCTGCGGCTTTCAGTCCGTTAATCAGGTGTTTATCAATAGCAGCCAGGTCTTCAACAGCTGTCATAACATCTATGATGGGTTTGGCTGGTATACCTGTGATTGCCGTGCTGCCAATATGCTCGATATGGCTGTCAGGGATATTTGTATTTTCCCGCAGGTCGTTTCGCACCTTTTGAAATTCTGTTTTCCAGCCGGGTGTATACTCTGCCAGCCTTACTTCATCAGCATGTAATCCGAGTTCCATTCAACATTCTCCCCTTTCTCCTGCATATTTCACTGCTTCGCTGGTTTTGCATTTATTTCCTTCCTGGCACAAGAAAATACTCCCCCCTTTGAGCAGAAGTAAATCAGAATTGGAAGGAAAGTTTTTATGTAAGTTTACATAATATAATTATTTAAAACCACAAAACCTAGCTTTCATTGACAAATTATTCTGAACCTATACACTATGAATAACCAATTGAAAGGATGATAGTATGAACTTTTACATCGGCTCGGGTTTTGCCAATATTCATCAGGTCCGGGAGCTTGCGGCATTCTTGAAAGAGCAGGGTTTCCATCAAACATATGACTGGACGGCTAATAGCCGGGCTGCAGATGCGGGGGAGCTCCGTGCAATCGGAGAAGCGGAATATGCAGCAGTGAAGGAAGCTGACTTTGTTGCCATCATTCTTCCGGCGGGGAAAGGCAGCCACATTGAGCTCGGACTTGCACTGGGCTTTGGAAAACGGGTGTATTTATATTCTGCCAAAAATTTGAAGGTTGACCCTGCTGAAGCGTCCACCTTCTATTTTATAAAAAATGTGACTCAAATTAACGGCATGTTTGAGGAATTAAAGCAGGAGATTATAAAAGCAGAATGTCTATATACATAATTTCATAACGAAGACCGGGGCTGGACTGTAGGGGCCATATGCACGTTTGCCTTCCCGCCAAGAAGGGCTTATGTTCATTCATCCTCCTGCAGATTATCCAATCTCATGGCAATAGTTCCCACACCAATCAATTCTCCGGACTGGTCAAAAAGAGGATAGCCGATAAAGCAATAATGATACGATTCTCCTTCGTGAAAACAGCTGTCATAAACCGAGACGGCCTTTTTAACGGCAATGACCTTCTGCTTCAGCTCCAGTATTTTTTTTGCATCTATGCTGTAATTGAGCTCATCATCCCTGGATCCGATAAAATGCTGGACTTTCTCCATGCCAGTCGGGTTATACACCCATGTATAACGGAGGTCCAGATCGCTGTGGGCAAGGATGCTTTTTGTCTGAAAAAATGCGTCCTGAAAAGCATTTGTGTCAGAGAAGAGCAGCAATGGGTCAATGTTAAGGATCTTCCCGATGGATCTGCTCACTTCTTCGCTTGGATTTCTCAACCCAGATTCAATTTGAGAGTAATAAGCTCTGTCTATATGGATAAGCTCTGCAATTTCTGCCTGGGTCAGATTCCTCTTTTCCCTGAGTGCAGTAAGCCAATACCTTTTCATATCACTTCGCCTCCTTTTCTATCATATAGAAAGCCCTTCCTCTGTGGGAAGGGCTTTCTGCAAGTTTTCACAAACCTTTAAGAGATTGTGATAAAATTGGACAAATTTACATGACTCTCTTGAACATCTTTTCCATTTCATAGGTAGAATAATGGATGATGATCGGCCGGCCATGAGGGCATGTGAACGGGTCTGACGATTTGCGGAGCATATCGAGCAGAGCCTGGATTTCATCAGTGCGCAGATGGTGGTTGGCCTTGATAGAAGCCTTGCAGCTCATCATGATGGCTGCTTCTTCCCTCAGCTTTTTCACATCGGCCCTTTTCATCGAAAGCACCTGTTCTATCATATCCTCGATAATCTGCTGCTCTTCTCCCTTAGGGAACCATTGGGGGTGGGACCTGACAATGAATGTGTTCTGCCCGAAATGTTCGAGGAAGATCCCGACCTTTTCCAGTTCAGTAATATGCTCATTGATTTTAATATATTCATCTGCAGGGTACTCAAATGTCAGCGGAACGAGCATTTCCTGAAGCTCGCATTCTACCTGGCCGACTTTGTCCCTGAAATATTCGTACTTGATCCGCTCTTGGGCAGCATGCTGGTCAATGATATAAAGGCCGCGGTCATTTTGGGCAAGAATATAGGTGCCATGCATCTGGCCGATCGGATAAAGGGGCGGCACCCTGTGAACGGCAGCTGCTTCCGGCTCAGCTGTCCCCTCGATCACTTCTTCTTCATCATCTTCCGGAAAGTCCGGGCTGCCTGCAGGCTGTTCCGCCTTGAATGGAAAAGCTATGCTATCAGTCCGCAGAATGTCCTGCGGCTGAAATGCCGGTGCTTCCTCACCTTGCTGGAAAGCCATTACCTCTTTAATGAACATCGGCTGTCCGGTTTCAGATGATGCCTGTCTGCTCTCATTCTGCCTGTGCTGAGCCTGTTCCTTATGTTCCATCTCTTTTTCCGGTAGATGGTCCAGTTCAAAAAAGGTCTGCTCAGACTTCGGCTTTTCTGCCCTTACCGGGGCAAATCCGGCAGGGATCAGTTCCTGTGACTTAAAGGCTTCCTTGATGGTTCCGGCTACAAGCTCATTCAGCTCATGTTCCTTGCTCAGCCTGACCTCCATTTTGGAAGGATGGACATTAACATCCACAAGCAGCGGATCCATCTGCACATCCAACAGCACAATCGGATAACGTCCGATCGGCAGGAGGGTATGATAGCCTTCCTGGATCGCTTTGGCGAGCGGGTAATTTTTGATGAACCGGCCGTTGATCATCGTTGAGATATAATTGCGCGAGGCGCGGGTGATTTCCGGGAGTGCGATATAGCCATGGACATGGAAATCAAGCGAGCTTGCCTCGACGGGAATCATCTTCTTGACGATATTCATGCCGTAAATGGCGGCAAGCACCTGCTGGACATTTCCATTCCCTGCCGTGTGAAGGAGCTTCCGCCCATTATGGACGAGGCGGAAAGAAACCTCCGGATGGGCAAGTGCGAGGCGGTTCACTACATCAGTAATATTGCCAAGCTCCGTGTGGATTGTCTTCATATATTTCAGGCGGGCCGGTGTATTATAAAACAGGTCGGAAATGGTGATATCTGTCCCTTTCCGGCTCGCGGCCTTTTCAAATTCCGCAACCTTTCCGCCTTCGATCAGGATCCTCGTTCCTGCATCACCAGTCGATGTCTTCAATTCAAGCCGGGAAACAGAGGCGATACTGGGCAGCGCCTCCCCTCTGAAGCCGAGCGTCCGGATGCGGAACAAATCATTTTCATCTTTGATCTTGCTTGTGGCATGGCGCTGGAAGGCCGTCATCACATCGTCTTCTTCAATGCCTTCCCCGTTGTCAACGATGCGGATTTTTGCCAGGCCCGCCTCTTCTGCATCAATTTCGATTATGGTGCTTCCCGCATCAATGGAATTCTCCACCAGTTCTTTTACGACAGATGCCGGCCGTTCGACCACCTCACCTGCGGCAATTTTATTGGAAAGGGCATCATCGAGCTGAACTATCTTTCCCACGAGCAACACCTCCTCTTTCTATTTCTTCGTGCTTTTTGCCGTTTTTTGCAATTCGTATAACATATTCATCGCATCAAGCGGCGTCATTTCAAGAATATCCATCTTGGCCAGCTTGTCCAGGATTTTCTTTTCCGCCGGGCTCAAGCTAGCTTTCTTCGGCTCAGCCGGGCCATCAAAGAATGACAGCTGGGCATCGTGAACTTCCGGGGCCCGTGCCGGGGCCGAGTCAGCTGCGGCGATCTCATGCATGCCTGCCGCGACTTTTTCGCGTACCGGCAGTACAGCGGGTTCTGCCTCTTTCTTTTCAAGCTGCTCAAGTATTTCATTCGCCCGGTCAATCAATTCTGCCGGCAGCTCTGCCAGCTGGGCAACATGAATTCCGTAGCTCTTGTCTGCTGCCCCTTCTTTGATTTTATGGAGAAACACAACTTTGCCATTCTGCTCTATGGCACTTACATGGACATTCTGCAGATCCGGCAGCTCTTCAGCAAGCACTGTCAGCTCATGATAATGTGTAGAAAACAGTGTCTTGGCCCCGATCCGGGAATGGATATATTCAATGATCGCCTGGGCCAGCGCCATTCCATCATAAGTTGAAGTCCCGCGCCCGATTTCATCGAAAAGGATGAGGCTGTTTTGTGTGGCATTGGCAATCGCATTCTTTGCTTCCAGCATTTCAACCATAAAGGTACTCTGGCCGGAAATCAGATCATCCGCTGCCCCGATCCTTGTGAACACCTGGTCAAAGATCGGCAGGACCGCCTCAGCTGCAGGTACATAGCAGCCGATCTGCGCAAGGATGCTGGTTAAGGCAACCTGACGCATATAGGTACTTTTACCGGACATATTCGGACCAGTGATCAAAAGCAGCCCGCGGCCGTCACCCATCACACAGTCATTCGGGACATACTCCTGGCTGTCCATCACTTTTTCCACCACAGGATGGCGCCCTTCTTTTACCCTGATTTCACGAGTATCGGAAAAAACGGGGCGGACATAATGGCGGTCCTCGCTGATCTGCGCAAAGCACTGCAGCACATCCAGCTCGCTGACCGTCCTTGCGAGAGACTGGAGCCTTGGGATATATTCCTTTACATGGTCGCGGACATGGCAGAACAGCTCATATTCGAGCTCGGTAATGCGCTCTTCCGCTTCAAGGATCAGTGTTTCCTTCTCCTTCAGCTCAGGGGTGATATACCGTTCGGCATTGGCCAAAGTCTGCTTCCGGTCATACCGCCCTTCCTCAAGCAGGTGGATATTGGCCTTCGTTACCTCGATATAGTAGCCAAATACACGATTATAGCCGATTTTTAAGGACCTGATGCCCGTGCGTTCCCGCTCCTGGGCCTCGAGCTGGGCAATCCATGTCTTTCCGTTCCTGCTTGCATCTCGGTACTGGTCCAGGTCTTCATGATAGCCGTCACGGATCATATTGCCGTCTTTTACGGAAATCGGCGGATTATCGACAATCGCGCTTTCAAGAAGGTCTGTGATCTCCCCGCAGGCATCAAGCTTTTCGGCCAGTGCTTTCGCATCTTCATTCTGAAGGCTGCCGACAAGCTCCTTCAGCAGCGGGACCTGGAGAAGCGAGCTTTTCAGCTGGATCAGATCGCGGGCATTAACATTCCCGAATGCGACACGGCCGGCCAGGCGCTCAAGATCGTAAACCTCTTTCAATTTTTCACGCAGATCCTGCCTGGCGAAATAATCATCCAGCAGAGACTGGACAAGCGAATGGCGCCGCCCGATCGCATCTTTATCGATCAATGGACGGTCGATCCACTGCTTCAGCATCCTTGCCCCCATCGCCGTCTTCGTTTCATCAAGAAGCCATAAAAGCGATCCTTTTTTCCCTTTTGACCTGATTGTTTCAGTCAGCTCCAGATTCCTTTTGGAAAAATAGTCGATCTTCATGAATTGATGCACCTGGTATGTAGCAAACGGCTGCAGGTGGTCAAGGCTCCGTTTCTGGGTCCTGAACAGATAATTCAGCAGTCTCGCCGCTGTCTCTCTGAGCTTGTCCTGATTCAGGCCATCCAAAAGGGGACCGTTCATCTCTGTTATGCTTGCATCCTGTTCGTATGACACAGCTGCGACAGAACGCTCCCTGAATTTGCGCTCAGAATCCGGGTCAAAATCAGAAGAAACCACCACTTCCTTCGCTCCGGACATGGCAAGCTCATTCAAAACCTCTTCTTTGCCTGCCAGCATGGTGATTTTATTCTCGCCTGTTGAAAGATCATTGCAGGCAAATCCGTAAGAGCCGTCCGGAAAGGCGGAGATGGACGCTATATAATTGTTTTCCTTTTCATTAAGTCCGCGCCCTTCCATCAGGGTCCCGGGAGTGATGAGCTGCACCACTTCCCTTTTCACCACTCCCTTGGCCTGGCGGGGATCTTCTGTCTGTTCGCAGATGGCTACTTTATAGCCTTTTTCTACTAGCTGCTCTATATATTGCTGGGCTGAATGGTAGGGAACCCCGCACATGGGGATTTTTTCTTCCACTCCGCCATTCTTGCCTGTTAATGTAATTTCCAGTTCCTGCGACGCCCTGATGGCATCTTCAAAAAACATTTCATAAAAATCCCCGAGCCTGAAAAACAAAAAGGCATCAGGATAGTCTGCTTTTACTCGTAAATACTGCTGTATCATCGGCGTGTAAGCTGCCATATTATCCTCCTGCACCATCTCTCAATATTTCATCTTCAGCTATCTATTATAACATAAGCGATGCTGGCATTGTTTGCTGATGGACAATTGGGGAGCAGGCAGAATCACGAGTTTGAGGGGAAATTTGGAATAGAAGGCCCAAACATCCTCTGCCAGAAAAATAGTACTTTACTTGTTATCAAGAACCCATACAATCCAGCAATATATTAGCCATTACTCCTTCAAATGCCCGCTGTATTCATCAGCACTATCCTCCAGCCGTCAGGATCTTCAATAGTGATACCGCCCCTTCCCCAGTAGGGATTCTCCGGCTCGACTTCCTGGTATCCCATTGCAAAAAGCCGGTCAGCCGCTGTGTTGAGCATATGAAGGTCAGGGATGTACAGGACAAGCAGATGGTCTTTTGCAGGACCTGGGAGTTCGTGTCTTACATCCGTCTGGGTGAACTCAAGATGATATTCCCTCTCCGGAAGCCCGTACATAACGCCTTTATATCCTTCATGGTGGAATCCGCCCAGCTCCTTAAGTCCAAGGCCAGCTCCATAAAATTGCTTTATTTTTTCCAGCTGGTTTGTCGGCCTGGCGAGCCTCACTTGGACGGCAGGAACAGGCTGCTGCCACTCCCCTCTGACTTGTATCTCATATGGAAGTTCATCATCCATATAGTGGGCATCCCTGCTGCCAGAGACAATCAGCATAATAGGGTGGATTTCAGCGGCCCGGTCTGTCGGATACCAGCAGCGCCCTTCTTTTACAAGGACGAGGACACCCGCATCATCACCATAAAAAGCGAATGAACTGCTGTCTGCCCCATGCTTATCGTCAAGAAGCGGCATCAGCTTTGCCCTCATTCCGGCAACGTCAGCCGAAGGAAATCCCACTTCCCCGACATCATGCCATCCCCCGGCTGCTTGGCACCGCAATGCCGGCCGCTCAAGGCACTCAAGGATGTTTCCGTCCGGATCGGTGAAATAGGCCTGCTTTCCTTCCCAGAACATGCTGTAGTCACCCTCCTCATTGGCAAGCAGACAGCTTTCTGCTCCCAGCCTGCTGAATATATGTTCAAAATAAGCTGCATCTGTCCGGAAGCAAAGATGATAATAAGGAATTGTTCCCCCTTTTTCAAAAAAAAGCTTTGTACTTCCTGCCCTTACCGAAAACCACCTCTCAGTCTGGTGAATCAGCTCCATCTCAAGAACTTCCGTATAAAAGGAGCACATCTCTTCAAGATGGAAGCACTGTAAGTTAATCTGATAGATCTGCATGATCTTCTCTCCCTTGTCTGCCAATTCGCTTCAGCTTCATTATAAGAGAAACGTTATGCAGAAAATTCAGCCTGAAGACTGAGGCTTCCTTCATCTTTTTGGCTGGCAGCATTACGCCAGAAAACAAAAGAAAACTAGGAAGCGGAACCTTCCTAGTTTACGATTATTCCTCTTCTGTTCCGACCAGGAAGTGTGGATTCAGATCCTCGAATTCCTCATCCTCGACATCGAGGCCCCATACTTCGTCATCATCGCAATCGCATTCTCCGTGGTAGACGGCAACACAGACTTTCGTCTCGCCGATCACTTCTACAAGGAATTCCCTTTCCACGTGAACGATGATTTTGTTTCCGTTCGGGGAAATGACTGCTTCAACACAATTCGGCTGCTGCAGTACTTTGGCAATGACATCCTGATCATCTAAGCAGTCATGATCACGGTATTTAAGTTTGATGACATCTTTATATTCAACCCGTTCAGTAACGACTTCCGTCTTCGTATTGTCGTTATAGGAATACCAAACGTTAATGTCATAATAGCCGCAGATTTCAACTGTCTTGCCGACCTTTTTCGCCTCATACTTGTGGTTTATAATCCAACAGCCAAGGATGCTTGTCGGGTGGTGTGCCGGGCATATCGTATGATTGGACTGGGTGAATTTGCGTCCCTTCGCTACGACGGCTTTTGTAATTATCTCTCTGTATTCTCCCATTGCGAGCGAACCCTCCTCATTCATTTTCAATTCATCCTATGCGGGATATTAGACTAGTGTGATTACAATTTTAAGGGTGCATGCAAAGCTTCTTGTAGGGTGCGATATACGGTATTCTATGCGGATACCCATGGTTTGGTGCCATGGTATCGGCTGGGGGGCACAGGATGAAGGAGACTGATTTTATAAAAATACAAAAAAAACCCTTGCTCCCAAAAGGGATGCAAGGGTCCTCAGCTTTAATGCTTGCAGCTGTTTTTGTTCTCCAGTTCTGCTCCTGTTTCACCGCTCAGGATGTTGCCTCCTGTTGAAACGAGGATTTCATCTGTGACTTTATTGCTGATTGTGTTTGCAACAAGCTGCAGAAGTTCATTCACTTCGACCTGGGACTGCTTGAATTCCTGGACAACCGGGATCTCGTCAAGCTGGCGCTCAAGCTCCTCGATTTTGGCTTCGGTCTTTTTTAAAGCTTCTTCTTTGCCAAAATGCTGCAGATTGACTGCCTGCTTCTGCAGTCCTTTTATGCTGGTGATCGCTGTACGGACCTTTTCATTGCTGTGTATCTGTGCTTCCGCTCTTTTGAAAAAGTCCACTTCTTCTGTCTCTGCTATGATTTGTGCAAGCTCCCTTGCACGTGCGATAATGTCGTCTTTAGTATATTTTCCCATTATTTCACCTCAGCTGGTTGAAGCTCTTCAACCATTTCTCCATTTAATGACCATGTTTTTGCATCTGTAATTTTAACAGAAACAATTTTTCCAATTGCTGACTTTGGTCCTTTAAAGTTTACAAGCTTGTTTTTTCTTGTATACCCTGCCAGAACCTCAGGATTGTTTTTGCTTTCGCCTTCAACCAGGACTTCGACAGTCTGGCCGTGATATTTCTTCATCGCTTGTGCCGACATGTCATTAACGAGGGCATTCAGGCGCTGAAGGCGTTCTTTCTTGACCTCCATCGGGACATTATCCTTCATCTTGGCCGCTGGTGTGCCTTCACGCGGAGAGTAGATGAATGTGTAGGCAGATTCATATCCGACTTCCTTGTAAAGTGAAAGAGTTTCCTCGAACTGCTCTTCCGTCTCATTCGGATAGCCTACGATGATATCCGTTGTGAAAGTTGCATTCGGAATGGCCGCCCTGATCTTCCTCACAAGCTCCAGGTATTGTTCGCGCGTGTACTTCCTTGCCATGATTTTCAGGACATCCGTAGAGCCGGACTGGACTGGCAGGTGGATGTGTTCAAGAAGGTTTCCGCCTTTGGCAAGCACTTCAATCAAATGATCATCAAAATCACGCGGATGGCTTGTAGTGAAGCGGATTCTCGGAATATCAATCTTTCTGATTTCATCCATCAGATCGCCCAGGCCGTACTGCAGGTCAGTAAAGTCCTTGCCGTACGCATTGACATTCTGGCCAAGAAGGGTGATTTCCTGATACCCTTGGGCGGCAAGCTGGCGCACCTCCTGGATGATTTCTTCAGGACGGCGGCTCCGCTCCTTGCCCCTAGTGTAAGGAACAATGCAATAGGTGCAGAATTTATCGCAGCCGTACATGATGTTGACCCAGGCCTTGATATTGCCTTTGCGGACTTTAGGAAGATTCTCAATGACATCTCCCTCTTTTGACCACACTTCAACAACCATCTCTTTGGACATATACGCTTCCTGCAGAATGTTCGGAAGTCTGTGGATATTATGCGTGCCAAAGATCATATCCACCTGGTCATATGTCTTGAGGATTTTATTCACTACAGATTCTTCCTGGGACATGCAGCCGCATACGCCGAGCAGCAGGTCAGGGCGTTCCTTCTTCAGGTGCTTCAGATGGCCAAGCTCGCCGAATACTTTGTTTTCAGCATTCTCGCGGATTGCGCATGTGTTCAGCAGAATGACATTCGCATCCTCGACAGTGTCAGTCGGCTCATAGCCGAGGCTGAGGAAAATGCCGGCCATGACTTCTGTATCATGCTCGTTCATCTGGCAGCCGAATGTTCTGATATAAAATTTGCGGTTATTCCCCATGCCGTGGAATTCAGCCGGAATATTGAAATCTTTATGATAGCGGACCTCTTCTTTTCCGCGTTTTTTTGCATCTTTCAAGGAAGGAGGCGCATATACGGTTTCAAAGTATTGGCTGTAGTCCTTTTCGGATTTTTTGTCCGAAGGATCGGCAGCTGCCAGCTGGCCTTCCATCCGCTGTTTTTCGTTCATAGAAAGTACCCCTTTCTTCTGTATATCCAAACAGTAATCGCTGTTTTCATTTTTATCATGTAAGCGCAGTTAGAATGTTGTACACATTATAATAGTATAAGGGTTTAAAACGCTGAAAACAATAGAAATCCTGCAAGGATACTGTCTCTATTGGTACTTTGCTGCTTTAGATGATGTGTTATTTAAAGTCTTAAAACGAGAAAAGCAAGGGCTTGGCAGTGCCCCTGCTTTTCTCATGATCCAGTCTGTTGTTTTCCGGTCCAGGAGCTTCGCTTTCCGCGGGGCGGCGCTGAGCCTCCTCATCGCTTACGCTCTTCCGGGGTCTCAGCTATGCCGCTACTTCCCGCAGGAGTCTTAGCTCCTTCCACTCCAAACAACAGAGCTTATAGAATTTATTTGCAGAATACAGTTGTTTTAGTACTATGTGTTCTAAGTATTTAGTTTCTGAACCCTGAGTCTTTCTTCAGCTTAGCGGCTTTTCAACTTACATAAATTCAGCTGTCAGTTTGCCGAAATGCTCTTCGTCCAGATTCAGGTCGGCATGGGCAAGAGGAGTTTCGGAATAGCCAGGGAGCATTTCCTGGTAGGATTTGCGCTCTGTATCCTGGTAGATCAGGCCTGTGACGAGTCCGTCATGCTTCATCAGCGTCTGCATTGCCATGGAGCGGTCTGAAGAGTCGTAGCCTTCTACCTCGGCCAGCTTCGTCAGGTTTTCTTTGAACCAGTCGTACGTATTCACTTTATTGTAAGTGACGCACGGGCTGAATACGTTGATGAGCGAGAAGCCTTTATGCTTGATGCCTGCTTCGATCAGCGCTGTCAAGTCCTTCAGGTCGGTCGAAAAACTTTGGGCTACAAATGTCGCACCTGCTGTCAGTGCCAATTCCATCGGAGAGATGGCTTGCTCGACAGAGCCGTGCGGCGTGGACTTTGTTTTGAATCCTGCAGCAGACCTTGGCGACGTCTGCCCTTTTGTCAGACCGTAAATCTGATTGTCCATGACAATATAGGTAATATCGACATTGCGGCGGATGGAATGGACGGTATGCCCCATTCCGATGGCAAAGCCGTCACCGTCGCCGCCGGAAGCGATGACAGTCAGGTCGCGGTTCGCCATTTTAAGGCCCTGGGCAATCGGCAGTGCGCGCCCGTGGATGCCGTGGAATCCATATGAGTTAATATAGCCGGAAATCCTGCCGGAACATCCTATCCCGGAAACGACTGCAAGGCTGTCTGGCTGCAGCCCCACATTGGCAGCTGCCCGCTGGATGGCGGCCTGGACAGAGAAGTCTCCGCATCCGGGACACCAGTTAGGCTTGACGTTATTGCGAAAATCTTTGAATGTGGCCATTAGAACAGCTCCTTGCAAGTGGTATGGATTTCATTCGGCAGGAACGGATTCCCGTCATATTTCAGGATTTTATTGATTTTTTGATGCTGGCCGACATTCATTTTAATCATGTTTGCCAGCTGTCCTGTTGCATTATTTTCAATAACGGCCACCTTTTTGGCAGAATCCATCAATGGTCTCAAGCTTTCAGACGGGAACGGGTGGATTAGGCGGATGTGCGCATGATTTACTTTTAGGCCATCCTTTTCAAGGCGGCCCATTGCTTCCTCAATAGCTCCCCTTGTGGAGTTGAAGCCGACAATCAGGAGGTCAGCTTCGTCATGCGGAGCATTTTTATGGACCGGATTGCTGAATTTGATATTCTCGACTTTCCGGAAACGCTTGTTCATCTGATCTCTACGGTTTGCAGCGGATTCAGAAGGCTTGCCGGTTTCGTCATGTTCCACGCCGGTTACGTGGTGGATGCCGTTCTTCATGCCTGGCACCACGCGCGGGGACACACCGTCTTCTGTCACTTCATAGCGTTTGAAATAACCTTTGTTCTCGATTTCAGGCAGCTCTTCGTCCACAAGCTTGCCCCTGCGTATTTCAACTTTGCTGAAGTCGAGCGGTTCCACTGTCTGTTTGCCGAGAGACAGCTGCAGATCAGAAAGCATGATGACAGGGCACTGGTATTCTTCCGCGAGGTTGAAAGCTTCCGCTGCATCATAGAAAGCTTCCTGGACCGTGCTTGGGGCAAAAACGATCTTCGGGATTTCCCCATGAGTTCCATAGATCATCGCCATCAGGTCAGATTGCTCCTGCTTTGTAGGAAGGCCTGTAGAAGGTCCTCCACGCTGTGTGTCTACAATCACAAGCGGTGTTTCGGTAATGCCGGAAAGGCCGATAGCTTCCATCTTCAATGACAGCCCGGGTCCTGCAGAAGCCGTCATAGCACGGACGCCGCCATAGTTGGCGCCGATTGCCATGGTCACAGCCGCAATTTCATCTTCTGTCTGGATGACGCTTCCGCCTAGAGGAGGAAGCTTTTTGATCAAGTATTCCATGATTTCGGAGGCAGGAGTGATAGGGTAGGCGGCCATGAAGCGGCAGCCGCCGGCAAGCGCACCAAGTGCGATGGCATCATTGCCGATCATGAACATGCGCTTTTTCCCATCAGCTTTTTCAAGCTCCATCGTTTCTGCGCTTTCTCCAGCCAGTTCCTTCATCCGGTCAAATCCAGCTTTGATGGCTTCCATATTCTTATCAACAACCTGCTGCCCTTTTCTGCCGAAAATCTCCTGGACAACTTCCTCAAAAACTTTGATATCCAGGTTAAGAATGGCACAAGTAGCCCCGACAGCGACCATATTTTTCATCAAAGAGGTCCCAAGTTCAGTGGCAAGCTCTGTAAAAGGTACTGCAAACAATGATGCATTCGTATCCTCAGGCTTCTTCGGATCGAATTTCGCATCAGCGATGATGACGCCTTTATCATGAAGCTCTTTATAGTTCACATCGATCGTTTCCTGGTCAAAAGCTACTAAAATATCAAGATCATCAGAAATGGAGCGGATCTGGGACGTGCTGACACGAATTTTATTATTCGTGTGGCCCCCTTTGATCCTTGAAGAGAAGTGCCGGTACCCGTACAGATAATAACCAAGCCGGTTAAGGGCTATAGAGAAGATTTCCCCTGTACTCTCGATTCCTTCCCCCTGCTGGCCGCCTACTTTCCAAGAAAGCTGCTTTAACATTCATTACACCCCTTCGGATTGTTCTATATATGTATAATTGTATGATCTATTAATAAACCCCCGCAGCCTATCAAACAACGGAAAACAGCTAAAAAAAATGGTGCAAAAGGGTACTAAACGCTTTCAATTCTAGACCGAACCCCCAAAAAAAGCAACCCTTTCCGCTGAATAATTCTTGTCATGCGAATATGGTAGAATCCCCCCAGAAACACCTGTATGAGTGGGTTTTTATAAGTGGACCTTTATATTTGCATCCCGTTTGTTCCGGCAGAAGGAAGCCTTTTTTCCATATTACGAAAAAGGAATTTTTCGACTTGTATTTCAGAATAGTGTTTCTGAAGTTCGTTTACTAGGTTCCCATAATAATCGAAAGAAGGCAGCCCTTCTACAGTATCATCGATGCCGTCAAAGTCGGATCCGAAACCAGCATGGTCCTCTCCTCCAATGGAGCAGATATGATCGAGATGTTTGAGGATATCTGAGATTCCGGACTCTTTTGTGCCTGTCAAAAATTCAGGTACAAACGTAAGTCCAACGACACTGTCCCGCTCAATCAGCGCCTTCAGCTGACTGTCGTTCAGGTTTCTGGGCACAGGGCACAGGGCATGGCAGTTCGAATGGGATGCAAAAGGATAATCCGCCAGCTCCATTACATCCCAGAAGCCTTTTTCAGATAGATGGGATACATCACATAAACACTGCTTTTCATTCAGGATCATGACCGCTTTTTTCCCAAAGGAAGAAAGCCCTGCCCCCCTTTCCTCAAGTGCCCCGTCTGCCGCATAATTGCTGTAATTCCAGGTGAGCCCCACCGATGAAACCCCGAGCCTTATAAGGGTCTTCAGCTTAAGGAGATCGTCTCCGATGCAGTCGCACCCTTCAAGCGTAAGGATGGCGCCGATTTCATCTTCCTTCAGCCTGCCGGCCTGCCCCCTGTCCCTGATATGCTTCATCTTCGGAAACGGCTTCAGCACCCTATCGTAGAAAAGCTCGATCATATAAAGCGCAGCATGGAACTTCATATTCGGATGGACTGACTCCGGGACATAGACAGCAAAGCACTGAACCTTCGAGCCTGCTGCCTTAAGCTTCCCGTAATCGATATGCAGCTGGCTGCTGCTCCTGAAATCTATCGAAGGATCGATAAACATTTTATAAAGGACGTCACAGTGGGAATCAAAAATGTTCATGCTTCCTCCCCTTTCAATATATCTGGATAGCATCTATATTCGATGGATGCTATTTCAATTCCTTTACCCAGCCCTGACAAACCAAAATAAAATTGGGGGCAGCCTCGGACCGGAATGAAAAAAGCCTGTTTGCTATTTACAAGCAAACAGGCATGGATGATGTGCTGCCGGCTATTTTATTGCCCAAAGGAAAGGGCCAATATATCTTAGATGCATCTGTTTTCCCCTTTTGTTATCTTGGTTCGACAATCAGCTTGATCGCTGTCCGCTCTTCACCGTCAATCTTAATATCTGTGAAAGCAGGGATGCAGATCAAATCCACTCCGCTAGGCGCTACGAATCCTCGGGCGATCGCTACTGCTTTAACCGCTTGGTTCAATGCACCCGCACCAATTGCCTGGATTTCTGCGCCCCCTCTTTCACGCAGAACACCAGCAAGCGCACCAGCTACAGAATTAGGACTAGACTTTGCTGAAACTTTTAATATTTCCATTCCTAGCTCCTCCTTGTTTATCCCCTCCTGCATGCCCTCAGGATTTTTTATCCTCTGACACATCAGGTATATCATTCCATTGCTACTATATTCAGAGGATAAAAAACATATTCCGGCTTGGACAAAATATTGGAAAATTCCGTACCTTTCATATCCCGTCAAGAAAAAGGGGGCTGCCTTTGCAAAAGGCACCCCCCATTCTTCAGCTGAAAAAAGGATGATCTTCGTTAATCAGGATCCGTTCAATTTTCTTGGAAAGCCCAGTTTTCCGGTCCAATTCTATGAACACGGCACTAAGCTGGTCCCGGCCTTCCTTCGGCACCTCGAAACGGACTGGAAGGTTCGTGATGAACCTTTTCAAGACAGCTTCCTTCTCGACGCCCAGAATGCCGTCATATGGGCCTGTCATGCCTACATCAGTGATAAAGGCTGTCCCGCCTGGGAGGATCCGGTTATCAGCCGTCTGGACATGTGTATGCGTGCCGACCACTGAAGACACCTTTCCATCAAGATACCAGCCCATTGCCTGCTTCTCGCTTGTCGCTTCTGCATGGAAATCAACAAAGATGAAGGGCGTGCGCTGCCTGGCTTCCTCGATGAGTTCATCCGCTTTTTTAAACGGACAGTCGGATGGCTGCAAAAAGGTCCTTCCCTGAAGGTTTATAACAGCCACTTCATCAGTGTTCACCTTTAAATATACAATGCCTTTGCCAGGATTATTATCCGGGAAGTTCGCAGGCCTGATCAGATATTTCGCACTCTCAATAAACTCAAATATCTCTCTGTTGTCCCATGTATGATTGCCAAGGGTCACCGCCTGTGCCCCTGCCTCCAGAAAGCCGCGGTAAATCTTTTCAGTGATCCCTTTTCCGCCTGCAGCATTTTCACCATTTATGATGGTCACCTGCGGACGGTACTTGTCTTTTAATTTGGGCAGATACTCTTTTACCATATCGCGCCCTGGAGAACCAACTACATCTCCAACAAACAAAATATTCATTAAGCAAACCCTTCCTAACTTCAAATTCTTCACTGTTATCATTGTAACACAAAAAGCAGGAATTCCATTCGTGCGGTTTCTGCAAAAAAATAAAGCAGCGCCGAAGCACTGCTTTATTTTGCGTATTCAACGGCTCTCGTTTCACGGATGACCGTAACCTTGATATGTCCTGGATAATCAAGCTCTTCTTCAATTTTCTTGCGTATATCCCTTGCCAGCCTGTGGGACTCAAGGTCATCAATTTGATCAGGCTTAACCATGATCCTGATTTCCCTACCTGCCTGGATGGCAAATGATTTCTCGACTCCATCATAAGATTCGGAAATCTCCTCCAGTTTTTCCAGACGGCGGATATAATTTTCAAGCGTTTCCCTTCTCGCTCCAGGCCTTGCTGCTGATAGAGCATCTGCTGCAGCAACAAGTACAGCGATAATGGATGTTGGCTCTGTATCGCCATGGTGAGAAGCGATACTGTTGATGACAACCGGATGCTCTTTGTACTTAGTCGCAAGCTCAACTCCGATTTCAACATGGCTTCCTTCCACTTCATGGTCGATTGCTTTACCGATATCATGAAGCAAACCGGCACGGCGGGCAAGTGTTTCATCCTCACCAAGCTCAGCAGCCAGCAGCCCTGAAAGCTGGGCAACTTCCATTGAGTGTTTCAGCACATTCTGTCCGTAGCTGGTACGGAATTTCAGGCGGCCGAGAATTTTGATAAGATCCGGATGAAGTCCATGTACGCCGACCTCAAAGGTTGTCTGCTCACCGATTTCACGGATATGCTCATCCACTTCGCGGCGCGCTTTATCCACCATTTCCTCAATCCTCGCTGGGTGAATGCGTCCATCCTGAACCAATTTTTCTAGAGCAAGCCTTGCTGTCTCACGGCGGATTGGATCAAACCCGGATAAAATGACTGCTTCCGGAGTATCATCAATGATGAGATCAATTCCGGTAAGCGTTTCAAGCGTACGTATATTCCGTCCTTCACGGCCGATGATACGCCCCTTCATTTCATCGTTAGGCAGATTGACCACTGACACAGTCGTTTCTGCAACGTGGTCAGCAGCGCAGCGCTGAATGGCCAGCGACAATACTTCCTTCGCCTTCTTGTCAGCCTCTTCCTTGGCGCGGTTTTCCGTTTCCTTTACCATAATGGCAATATCGTGAGCAACTTCCTGCTCGACCCGATCTAAAATGATGGATTTTGCCTCTTCACGAGTTAAGCCTGAGATGCGTTCCAGCTCAGATTGCTGTGCTCGTACCATCTCGTCCACTTTGCTTTCCATCTCTTCAATATGCTGTTGTTTTTTGTTAAGAGAATCGTCCCTTTTCTCCAGGATTGATTCACGCTTATCAAGCGATTCATCTTTCCGGTCAAGATTCTCCTCTTTTTGCAGTAAACGATTTTCTTGTTTTTGCAGCTCATTTCTTCGATCACGAACTTCTTGTTCAGCTTCAGTCCGAAGCTTGTGAATTTCATCTTTTGCTTCCAGCAGGGCTTCCTTCTTTGAAGCATCAGCTTCACGCCTCGCATCCTCAAGGATTTGCTCAGCAGCGTTCTTAGCTCCTGCTATCTTTGCTTCGGCAATCGATTTGCGAATAAAATAGCCAACAACTGCACCGACGACTAGGGCAAGCAAAATGGAGATGACTAATAAAATATCCATCATTTCACCTCCTCTTGCTATGAACTTTTTTGTGTTACGTTTCTAAAGTGTCGGCATGTACATTGCTAATATCAACATACAGCACTAAGGCTTTAAACGTTTTCAAATACTCATAAAAATGTAAAATATACAATATAATTGTAAAGCTGCGGATTTTTATTGTCAAGGGTTTGTCCTTGCGGCTTTTTTTAATATTTCGGACAAGTCTGGCAACTGCGCCGGATGTATCCCCATTTCCCTTAGTCCAGGCCGATCTTTTGGCCTCCGTTACTGCTTCATCAAAAAGTAAAAGGCAAAGCCTGTGGCTTTGCCTCAAGAGATCAGTCGATCAGTTCAAAATGCTCCTGGTCCTGATCCTGATTTTCATCTAGTGTCTTCTCTTCATCGAGGCTGTAGTGGTCGCGGATCTGCTTCTGGATTGTCAGCCTTAAATCGGGATTCTCCTTAAGGAACAGCTTCGCATTCTCACGTCCTTGCCCAAGTCTTTCCTCATTGTATGAATACCATGAACCGCTCTTCTGGACAATATCCAGCTCAGAGCCCATATCGATGATTTCGCCTTCTTTAGAGATGCCTTCCCCGTACATGATGTCGACTTCAGCGACACGGAATGGAGGGGCAACCTTGTTTTTGACAACCTTGATTTTCGTTTTGTTTCCGACCATTTCATTACCCTGCTTCAAAGTTTCAGCACGGCGCACTTCCAGGCGTACGGAAGAATAGAACTTAAGGGCACGGCCGCCAGGAGTAGTTTCAGGGTTTCCGAACATAACTCCGACCTTCTCACGGATCTGGTTGATAAAGATGGCGAGTGTTCTTGATTTATTGATCGCACCAGATAATTTACGAAGGGCCTGGGACATAAGGCGGGCCTGAAGACCAACATGGGAGTCACCCATTTCTCCTTCAATCTCTGCTTTCGGTACAAGTGCTGCTACCGAGTCGATGACAAGGATATCAACGGCACCGCTTCGCACAAGGGCTTCAGCAATTTCAAGCGCCTGTTCCCCTGTATCAGGCTGGGAGAGCAGCAATTCATCGATGTTGACGCCCAGCTTCTGGGCATATACCGGATCAAGGGCATGCTCTGCATCAATGAAGGCAGCTTGTCCGCCGTTTGCCTGCACCTCAGCAATCGCATGCAGGGCAACAGTCGTTTTACCTGAGCTTTCCGGGCCGTATATTTCAACGATCCGTCCCTTCGGGTAGCCTCCAACCCCAAGTGCCACATCAAGCGCCAGGGAGCCGCTTGGAGAAGTTGAGATCCTGCGGTCAGTCTGCTCCCCAAGCTTCATGATCGAACCCTTACCAAATTGTTTTTCTATTTGCTTCAAAGCCATATCTAATGCAGCTTGACGATCACTCACTAATGATTTCCTCCTTTATATATAAAGACAAATATGCATTGCATATATCATAAAATCTATCTCAAAGAACCTATCTTTACTATATACTTTTTTCACTTGTTTGTCGAGTAAAAAGTCGAACATTCATTCGTTTTTTTTGAAAGGTCCATTGATGGGCAAATACCCCCATTCCCCCTGGAGAAAACAATTTTCATCCGCCTCTTTTAGATCAGAAACGTCAAAACCGCCGGCTGTCTGAAAATTTCATAGAGAAGTGAGCGCAGTTTCGCAGCCTGCGAGATTGCCAGATACGTTAGGGTCATTCTGAAAGGAACTCTATGAGAACCGAGGAAACCGGTATTCATCAAAACAGAAAACAGGCCATAGTCAACGGCCTGTTCCTCTATTTTTCTTCCAGCTCTTTCATTAAAAAATGGCAGCCGTATTTCACCGATCGTGATCGATTGGCTGTACGCGATCCGCCGAGGTTCAGCTTCTCCACATGCGTCGGCCTGCCTTTGATGGCTATCCCGATATAGACGGTGCCTACAGGTTTCCCTTCAAGCTCATCCGGACCGGCAACCCCGGTGAAGCTGATCCCGATGTCGGCACCGGTCAGGGAGGCAGCATTTTCCGCCAGTTCTGCGGCGCATGTTTTGCTGACAACGCCATCTTTTTCAATGGTTTCCTTTTTCACCTTCAGGACTTTTTCCTTTACTTCGTTCGTATAGCAGACAACCCCGCCTTTAAGAAGGCTTCCCGCTCCCGGTATGGACGTGAATTCCTGCTGGAACATGCCGCCTGTCAGGCTTTCGGCACAGCCGATCGTCAGGCCTTTTTCCTTTAGCCGCTTTGTCAGCTCCATCATCAGCGATGTATCATCATAGCCATAGAAGAATTCCCCAGTCCGGCTGAGTATCTTCTTTTCCGTTCCCTCTATCAGCTGCAATGCTGTATCGAGGCTGGGATGCTTGGCTGTCAGCCTGAGTGTCACTTCCCCATCAGCGGCAAGAGGGGCGATCGTCGGGTTGGACTGGCTGTCAATCAGATCCTCTATCTCCGTTTCAAGCATGGCTTCCCCGATTCCAAAGAATCTCAGCACCCTCGAGAATATCTTATCCTGTGAATCCATCCTTGCAAGCAATGCTGGATGGCCGTAGGCAAGGAACATCGGCTCCATTTCCTTAGGGGGGCCCGGAAGAAGCATATATGTTTTTTCCCCTTTAGCATACACCATTCCAGGAGCCATGCCGTGGTCATTGGGGAGCACTTCAGAATCTTTAAGCACGATGGCCTGCTTTCGGTTATTTTCTGTCATAACCCGGCCGGTCCTTTGAAAATAAAGCTCAATCTGGCGGAGCGCGTCTTGGTTATGGACCAGCTCGGCGCCAAGGTGCTTGGCAATAGTCTCCTTAGTCAGGTCATCCTTGGTTGGACCAAGTCCCCCTGTGAAAATGACCAGGTCAGAGCGCTCTTCGGCAATGCCGATTGCGGCCTGGAGCCTGGAGGGATTATCTCCGACAACGGTATGGTAAAACACGTTGATGCCGATATCCGCCAGCTGCCTGGAGAGGAATCTGGCGTTTGTATTGTTGATCTGACCGAGCAAAAGCTCCGACCCCACCGCAATGATTTCTGCATTCATATCATTATCCCCCTCCTGTGTGAAGCTTCTTTCTACTTGGAATTAATGAAAGCTGCTCTATTTTTGTAAAAATAATCCCAGCCTGACCAGATTGTAAAGATCATCGCCACCCAAAGCGCGATATCATCGAATGGCACGGAAATCAATTCAAAGATGATGTTGTGCAGCAGGAGAGCAGAGATGGCGACGATCTGCGCCCATGTTTTCACTTTGCCAAGCATATTGGCTGCCACAACTTCCCCTTCTCCGGCAAGGACAAGCCTGAGGCCTGTAACGGCAAACTCACGGCTGATGATGACGATGACAATCCAGGAAGCCGCCAGTTCAAGATCGACCAGGACAATCAAGGCTGCTGAAACAAGCAGCTTATCTGCGAGCGGATCAAGGAACTTCCCGAGATTGGTGACCATATTCAGCTTCCTTGCATAATAGCCATCAACCCAGTCTGTCACAGAAGCAATGATAAAAATCAGGCTCCCGACAAGATGCGTGACAGGCATTTCAGCCCCTAAAAAGGCTGCCTCCCCCCACGAGAAGGGAACAAGCATCACAATTAAAAAAAGCGGAATCAAGAAAATCCTTGATACGGTAATTTTATTAGGCAAGTTCATTATGTACCTCCAAAAAGCTATGTAGTTTCGGCAGACTTACGCTGAAGGCTGAGAAAACATCCATGCCCTCAGGAAAGTCTTACTCTATAGTTTTACAGCAAAAAAATAAATATAGCAATTTTTTCACTTTTTTATCTTAATGGACCTTCCCTATCTTGCCGCCGGGAGAAAAAATAGCCATCACACGGATGGCTATTCGGTCGGTTTTGTGTAGCGGATGGTAATATCCTGCCGTACACTCTGGGAAGAAGGAATAGCATATTCCAGCTTCTGGTCATTGATATAGAGTTCAGTCGCGGAAGTGTTCCCGATAACAAGTACAGCCTCAGGCTCTTTAGACAAGTCGATTGTCTGGCTTCCGGACGCACCTTTTAACAGCATTCCCTCGAAGAAGGAATAGCCCTTGCCATTCTTGATGCTCACCCATGTTTCGCCTGTGCTTACCACTTTCAGCACGAATTTTTCAGCGTTTTTCACTTCATATACGGTATCATTGCCAGCTGACTCGACTACAGCGACTTCTTGTGCAGGCGGTTCCGGCTTTTCTTCCTCAGCCGGCTCTTCTTCTTCGGCAGCATCCTCGCCTTCTGCCTGGCCATCGTCTTCCTTAGGCTCTTCTTTCGCAAGGTCATCAGACTGGCCATATTCAACACCCTGTGTATTTCCGCTATCGGCCTGATCACCATCGTCCTTGCCGTTGTTTGCCATCACAATGAAATAATAAAGAAGCGCGATGACGCCGACAGCAAATACGCCAATCAGGATTTTAGGAAGCAGGTCTGCAAACTTTGAACTGCTGCCGGAAATATCCTTCCTGGTCTGAACCCTTGAAAGCTTTTCCGGTATATCGTCACTTGCGGCGGTGACAGGGATGTCGTTCTTGTACTGCTCAAAAAGCTCTTCCGGATCAATGCCGACTGCCTCGGCATATTGCTTGATGAATGCGCGGACATAGAATTTGCCCGGCATCATGCTGTAGTTTCCTTCTTCAATGCCTACGAGATAGCGCTTCTGAATCTTCGTCGCTGTCTGGAGATCGTCAAGGCTCATGCCTCTTTCGATCCTCGCCTCTTTTAAATGATTGCCTAATTCTGTCAATACAAACACCTTCCACCTTACTAAAAATCAAATCCCCCAAAATCGGTTCCGGAGAACATATCATTATTCTCAACCACATCATACTTGATCTCTTCATTGTGATCATGGCGCAGTTCAATAATATAATCAAAATCCTCCATCGAATATTCTGTATTCTGCACAAAAATATCCGGATGCTCAACGACCTTGACTGCAGGAAGGCGCATGATTTCCCTTACCAGCTGCCAATGCCTTTCATTTGCCCTTCTGGTTGAAACAATCCCGTCAATGATAAACAGATTATTTTCATTGTACTCATCCTGGATCAGCTGATTCCGGATGGTCTGCTTAAGCAGTGTTGATGACATAAAGAGCCATCTCTTGTTGGCGCATACGCTTGATGCCACGATGGATTCTGTTTTGCCGACGCGGGGCATGCCCCTGATGCCAATCATCTTATGCCCTTCCTGCTTGAACAGCTCCGCCATGAAATCGACGAGCAGGCCAAGCTCATCCCGGACGAAACGGAAAGTTTTCTTATCGTCTGCGTCCCTCTGTATGTATCGGCCGTGGCGCACCGCCAGCCTGTCCCTCAGCTTTGGTTCCCTGAGCTTTATTACCTTTATTGTGTCCATTGTATGTAGAATAGACTCTAATCTTTGGATTTGTTCATGATCTTTTGCAAGGATCAGCAATCCCCTTCGCCCTTCATCCACTCCATTAATGGTGACGATATTAATGGAAAGCATCCCAAGGAGCGAAGAAATGTCACCAAGCAGCCCAGGCCGGTTTTTTTGAATTTCGTATTCCAGGTACCATTCCGTTTTTTCCATAGGTAAACCTCCCAGATCGTGCCAAATCCGACATTTTCCTGCATATTTTTGTCTAGCTTCTATAATAAATGATTTTCCCTGAAGATGAAAGAAAAAACCAATGTCTTTCGAATCATTCCTCATATTTTTTCATCGCCTGCAAAGAAAAAAAGAGAGGGTTGGCCTCTCTTTGGAATTAAACCTGTATTGAAAGTTCTATTGCTGCTGTGAACCGTCGTTCTGAACAAGCTTGACCATCATATTGGCGATTGCATGCTGTTCTTCCGGGCTTGCAACTGACCATAGATCAGCCAATACCTTTTCCTGATCATTTTGAGGATCAACCTGTTTTGCAAGATAGTCCCCGATCTGATACGCAAGGTCATTGACTACACCTTTGTTCATGCCTTCGTTTTGAGCATGGTGAAGACGGTCCCCCAAGAAATCTTTCCAATGATTCCAGTTATCCAATACAGACATTGTTGGTACCTCCTTTTAATATAATACAAAGTTATTTTGCTTTCAGGAGGAGCAAAATATGCATCTGTCTGTAATTTTACGTGTACCAGCCGCCATTGACGCCCAGCACCTGGCCGGTAATATAGGAAGAACCCTCCTCAAGCAGGAAGGCCGCTGCATGGGCAACCTCCTCCGGAAGTGCCAGCCGCCCCATCGGTATTTCTTCCTCAATCGCCATTAATTCAGATTCATCAAATGTTTTCATCATCGGGGTTTCTACAGCGCCTGGTGCGATTGCATTCACCCGCACCCCGTTAAGTGCAGCCTCTTTGCTCAGTGCTTTGACAAAAGCGATCTGCGCACCTTTTGCCGCTGAATAGGCTGTTTCACAGGCTGCGCCTGTCTGGCCCCAAATGGATGAAACCACGATGATGCTTCCCTTCCGCTTTTGAATCAGTTTAGGCAAAAGCTCTCTCGTAAGCGCATAAGGGGACATGACATGAACCCGCATCAGCTGTTCAAGGATTGCATCATCTGTATCTCCCAATAATCCGTAATAGCCTGTGCCGGAGTTATGGACAATCGCATCGAGGGAGAAGATGCTGCCGGCAACCTTTTTATACCCTAAAGGATCTGCCAGGTCGCCCTGGATCGGAATATATTCCCCTTCAAACATTGAGAGGTCCTCCAATAACTCCTCAATGGCCTGTCTGTTCCTGTTATAATGCAGATAGAGCGAGTGCCCCTCTCGAGCAAGCCTGAGAGCAATCGCCCTCCCGATGCCCCCGCTTGCACCGGTTATCAACGTAAATTTCTTCATATTCATTTCCGCTCCCGCCCATTATTTACCACAATGACAGAAAGCGCCTGCACCAGGCGCTTTTATCATCTTATTTGGGAACAACCTGGCAGACCGTGAATCTGTCCTCGGACAGAAATACACCGGCTGTCTCTTTCAGCTGCTCTAAAGTGATCTTCTCGATTTGAGGCACTACATCAAACAGATCCATTCCATTGAAAGCGTATCGTGTAAACTGGTTGGCGATATACTCGGGCGAATTGACGGAGCGAAGGAATGCTCCGATCTTTTTCTTCTTCGTCCGGTCAAGCGCTTCCTGGCTGAATACAGCGCCATTCTTTGCTTCAAGCAGCATGTTTCTCAAAGTGCCGGCAAGCCTCTCTGGATCGCTTGTATCCCCGCCCAGCATGGCGAAGCCGAATCCCTGCTCTTGTGTATAGTCGTATGAGAAGGTTTCATCAATGAGCCCTTCCTTGTATAAAGTTTCGTAATTTTTGGAGCTTTTGCCGAACAGTATATCCAGCATGACATTCAGAGTCAGTTCATTCTTCAGCATTTCAGTGCCTTCCTGCTTCACATCAAGAGCCTTGATGCCTAAAAGGCATTTCGAGCTTTGCACATTCATCTTCAAAACCTGCTTCTTCTCAGCCACACCAGTCATTTCCTGCTCAGATTTACGTTCGATTGCAGGCTGGTCCTTGTATTCCTTTTTCTCCTGGTTGCTCCTGATCTGCCCCATTATAGCTTCAGGATCAACAGGACCTGTCACAAATAGCAGCATATTGCTCGGATGGTAGAAAGTATTATAGCATTCATATAGCAGATCTTTCGTTATATGGGAGATCGTTTCCACCGTTCCGGCAATGTCGATTTTCACCGGATGGTTCTGATACATATTCTGGATGAGGCCGAAATAAAGGCGCCAGTCCGGATTATCATCATACATGGTGATTTCCTGGCCGATGATGCCTTTTTCCTTTTCTACGGTTTTTTCCGTAAAATAAGGATCCTGGACAAAATCAATCAGTGTCTCCAGATTCCGCTCAACATCAGAGGTGCTGGAAAATAGATAAGCCGTTCTTGTGAAGGATGTAAAAGCATTGGCTGAAGCACCCTGCTTGCTGAACTGCTGGAAAACGTCTCCGTCTTCTTTTTCAAACAGCTTGTGCTCAAGGAAATGGGCGATGCCGTCAGGGACCTTTACATATTCCTCTTTTCCAAGCGGGACAAAGTGATTGTCAACAGAGCCGTATTTGGTCGTGAAGGTGGCGTAAGTTTTGTTGAAGCCCTGTTTCGGCAGTATATAAACATCAAGGCCATTGGCCATTTTTTCGTAAAATAATTTTTCTTTCAATTGCTCAAAAACGATCGTTTCCATTTATTCGCCCGCCTCCGTTCCTGTTAAGAAATATACGGTATCCATGCTGATTTTTTTTGCTGCGGCGACAATATCTTCTTTCGTGGCTTTGTCCATCTCTTCCATCCACAGATCGAGGGAAATGTCCTGGCCGGCGACAACATTATGGTAAAGGACCTCCGTCATCCCCCTGGCGGTGTCAATTGTCTCAAGAAGCTGGTTCTTGATCACCGCTTTGGTCTGCGCCATTTCTTCTTCCGTAAAATCGCCGTTTATCATCGCTTCCATCTGGTCTTTAATGATGCCGACTGCCTGATCATAGTTTTTATTATCGATGCCTGACATGACCATCATCAATCCTTTATGGCTTTCGAGCCTGCTGGCAACATAATAGGCAAGGCTTGCCTTTTCCCTGACATTGATAAACAGCTTTGAATGTGAGAATCCGCCAAAAATGCCATTGAAAACCTGCAGGGCGTAGTAGTCTTTATCTCCATAGAGAATATTGGTCCGGTAACCTATATTGAGCTTGCCTTGTTTTACATCCTGGATTTCTTTGACCTCGTTTACACTCGCAGCTCCATCAGCGGATCCCTGCTGAAGCTTCTTAGGCTCCCTTGGAGAGAACTTAAGATACTCCTCCGCCATCGCTTCTACTTCGCCGGGATCAACGTCGCCGATTACATAAAAATCGAGCTGATCTTCTGCAAATGCCCGTTCATAATACTGATAAAGCTTTTCAGGGGTAATGCTGTCCACTTCATCCATTTCACCGTTTACATGCAGGGCATATGGCTCGCCTTTGCACATTTCTTCTACCAGCCTGAAATTGGAATATCTCATCTTATCATCAAAGACAGATTGGATCCGCTGTTTTTGCGTCCTTTTTTCCTGCCTTACCGTTTCTTCATTGAAGCTTCCATCCTGCACATTCGGCTTCAGCAGGATTTCAGCCAGGAATTCAAAAGCCTTCCTTAAAAGAGGTGCCGGATCCGAAAGGAATTTTTCATTGGCGATATCCATTGAAAAAGTGACAACATGATACTCGCCCTTCTTCGCCAGATCGACATACAGGCTGGCACCGTATAAATCATCAAGATGTGATCGGAGAAGCCCTGTTGCTGGAAATTTGCTTGAACTGCTCTGCAGGACATACGGTAATAGCGCTCTTACAGTTGCAGATTCTTTGTCCAGAGGGGCTTTCATTTTCCAGATCAGGGTATTTGTTTTGAATTTGCCTGTTTTGACTATATGAAGGTCATACCCTCCCATAGGCTTTACAATTTCATCCATAACGGCCATATACATCCTCCTAAATTTCCTGCTTTTTTTATCTTATGTAGGCGCTGCTCAGGTTATTTTTTAATCTTCTCCATAAAATTAAAACATATTCTAACTATAACGTTTTCTAAATTAAGATAGCAAATGATTGAGGTGCAGACAGGGTTTTCCAAAGGGGTCTTTTGTGAGACAAACAAAGCAGCTCCCTTTTAAGGAAGCTGCTTCTTTGAAAGAGAATGTCCGTCATTATGCGTTACCAGCTTTTTTTGAAGAAAGCGTATTCTTCAGGACAAGGCCGCTGCTGAAGATGGCCCTGCTTTTCCCGCCCGTTTTGGCCTGGTAGAGCAGCGCATCGGCTTCTTCGAGTGCAAGCTTTGAATTTCCGCTGTTTATGAAGCTGACACCAAAGCTCATTGTGACAGGCTGTTCACTTCCAACCTTCACTTCCTGAACCACGCTGTCCAAAAGCCCTGCCAGCATGCCAATGACATTTTCCTCGCGGCGCCCCGGAAAAAGGAAGGCAAATTCTTCTCCTCCATACCGGTAAATTCTGCAGCCGCTCATCTTTTCAGCTTTCATAAAAGTGCTAGCCAGCTTTTTCAGCACTTCATCGCCTTCAAGATGGCCGTAACAGTCGTTTATACTTTTAAAGTTATCTACATCGCCTAAAAGCAGAAAGCAGGGCTCAGCTGTTTTTTCCAAAAGGGTAAGATGCTCATGAAATGCTCTTCGATTGGAAAGCCCGGTAAGGAAATCTGTGTATACCATTCTTTTTAATTTCCCGATCTGCGCTTTTTGCCTCATTTCCCTGACGGCAGCTCCGCCAGCCAGAATCACGGTAATCCAAAGAATGCCTAAAAGCAGAAGAACTCGTCCCGCATCCTGGCCGAAATCTGAACCGGCAAGAATAGCAGATGACAAGAACAGGGTTGAAGCTGCAGCTCCTTTGGTGTGAAGCCTGATGGCCGCATGTAAAACGAGAAGAATGGCCAGTGGATAAAAAAAGGCCGCCTCAGCTCCGGATAATAAGAACAGCACAGCTGCAGCAAGGTGGTCGCAGGCAGTCCACAGAACGGCAAGGCTCCTGCTTCCTTCCCGGTTTTTCATAAAGCTTGTACAAATATGGGAGGCTGCAATATAGAGGAACGAAAATGCGGCAAGGGCAGCCGGAAGCGCTGTTTTCTCTGCCTGTAAGGGAGCAGCTGGTGAGTGGCAAAGGAAGAAGATCAAAAGGAGGATGAGCCATCTGCTGTAAGAAACTATCTTATCTGTATGATGATCATTTAAAAACAAGGAATTTGGCATATGACGGCCCCGATCAGAAATGATAGAATATTAACTATTTAATTTTAAGTCAGCTTTTTCCAAGAGTCAATCATTTCAGTTAATTTTTTCCTAAAATCACATTCTATCAAAACAATAGAAAAAACCCGGCCTGCACGACCGGGTTCAGCTTTATTATCTTTTTCCTTTTATATATGGAGTCCCTAACGCCTTTGGTGCATCCGCGCGGCCGATGAACCCTGTCAATGCCAGGATTGTAAGCACATAAGGTGCGATCAGCAGGTAAACACTCGGGATGTTTTCAAGCAGCGGCAGGCTGGAGCCTACAATGCTCAAGCTTTGGGCAAAGCCGAAGAACAAAGCCGCACCCATTGCTCCAAGCGGATGCCATTTTCCGAAGATCAATGCCGCCAAAGCCATAAAGCCCTGCCCGCTGATGGTAGCGTGCCCGAAGTCAGAGGAAATCGACTGGGCATAAACACCGCCGCCGACACCGGCAAGCGCACCGGAGATGACAACGCCGATATAGCGCATCCTTGTAACATTGATCCCCATTGTATCAGCAGCCATCGGATGCTCGCCGACTGATCTCAGCCGGAGGCCGAATGGAGTTTTGAACATCACATACCATGCGATGAAAGCAACGATGATTGCAACAAAGGAAGTGTAATAGGTATTGGAGAAAAGCACTTCCCCTATAAAAGGTATATCGCTTAATAAAGGTATATCAACCTTGCTGAAGCCCACCTGGATAATATCTGTCTGACCTTTATCATAAATGAACTTGACAAGGAATAATGCCAGTCCGATAGCGAGCAGGTTGATGGCCACCCCGGAAACGGTCTGGTCAGCACGGAATGTGATAGAAGCAACAGCATGGATGAGGGCGAACAGTCCGCCTACAACCAGGGCTGCGACCAAAGCGAGCCATGGAGTTGCTTGTCCAAGTGAATCAACAAATGTCAGGTTAAATACGATTGCAGTGAACGCTCCTATAACCATTAACCCTTCAAGTCCGATGTTGACAACACCGGAGCGCTCAGAGAAGTTTCCGCCCAATGCAGTGAAAATAAGCGGTGCTGCCCATAAAAGCGTGGAAGGAACAATGATCAGCAAAATATCCATAAAGCCCACTTATTTCACCCCCTTCTTGCCAAACTTATCTATGACGATGCGAATCATGTAGCTGGCTGCTACGAAGAATACAATCAGCGCGATGATGATATCTACCAGTTCGTTCGGCACCCCGGCCTCAAGAGGCATATTCAGTGCCCCGACTTTAAGGCCCCCGAACAAGATGGCAGCAAATACGATTCCGATAGGTCCGTTAGCACCAAGGAGCGCAACTGCGATCCCGTCAAAGCCGACCCCGGTGAATCCGCCTTTGATTGTAGCATAGCCGAAGGTACCGAGACCTTCCATTGCGCCGGCAAGCCCGGCAAATGCACCTGAAATGACCATAGATAAAATAATATTAGAGCTTACATTCATACCGGCATACTGTGAAGCATGCTGGTTGAAGCCTACTGCCTTCAGTTCATATCCCTTGGAAGTCTTTTCAAGCAGGAACCACATGATGAACACACAAACCAGTGCAATCAAAATCCCCCAGTGAAGCCTGGAATAGTCAGTGATGCTTTCAAAGAAAGGAGATCTCAGGGAAGCTGATTCCGCAATGTTCTCTGTTCTGTCCGCATTTTCAGTCAAAACTGAACGGACAATATAGTTTGTTACATGCAAGGCAATATAGTTCATCATGATGGTCACGATTACTTCATGAACCTTGAACTTGGCCTTCAGCAATCCCGGGATGAAGGCCCAAAACGCACCTGCAGCTGCTGCAGCCAATACAGCCAGCGGAAGGTGGATGAATCTAGGAAGATCATCGAATGCCACGCCGACCCAGACGGCCGCAAGCCATCCGACAATCAGCTGCCCTTCAACACCAATATTGAACAGCCCTGTCCGGAATGCGAACGCTACAGCCAAACCGGCCAGTATATACGGCGTTACCTGGCGGACGACTTCACCCGTGTAATACACCTCGCCAAATGCTCCGTTCCATAATGCTGTATAACCGGCAACTGCATCATAGCCGGTCGCAATCATGATGATGGTGCCGACGATGACACCCAGCAGAACCGCTATTAAAGGAATCATTATATTTTTCAAACGACTAGACATTAGACTTTTCACCCGCTTCCTTTCTTTTCGATCCTGCCATCAGCAGTCCCAGTTCCTGCTCTGTCGTTTCAGCAGGATCAACGACAGCAACAATCTCGCCTTCATAAATAACGGCAATGCGGTCGCTGACATTCATGATCTCATCCAGCTCAAAGGAAAGAAGCAGAACGGCTTTCCCGTTATCACGCTGCTCGATCAGGCGTTTATGGATGAATTCAATGGCGCCTACATCAAGGCCCCTTGTCGGCTGGGCAGCGATCAGCAAATCAGGATCCCGGTCAATTTCACGGCCGATGATCGCTTTTTGCTGGTTTCCGCCTGATAATGCCCTTGCCTCTGTATATTCAGTCGGCGTCCTGACATCATATTCTTTAATCAGGCTGCGGGCTTTGTCATAAATCTCTTTAAAGTTTAATACCCCATACTTGGAGAAAGGCTTTTTGTAGTACGTCTGCAGCACGATATTGTCGCCAATCGGGAAATCGAGAACCAGCCCGTGCTTATGCCTGTCCTGAGGGATATGGCCGATCCCGCTTTCGGTGATTTTCCGTGGAGACAGATTTCTGATTTCTTTGCCATTCAGGCTGATGGTGCCGCCCTCTGCTTTTCTCAATCCAGTGATCGCTTCAATCAGCTCTGATTGTCCGTTGCCGTCAACGCCGGCAATTCCGACTATCTCGCCTGCTTTTATCTTGAGATTGAGATTGTTTACAACAGCAACGCCCCTCGAATCTTTAACAGTAAGCCCATTGATTTCAAATGCAACCTCTTTCGGATCTGCGGCCTTCTTTTCGGTCTTGAATGTGACCTCACGCCCAACCATCAGGCTTGCCAGCGCATTGGGGTCTGTCTCGCTTACGTTAACTGTGCCGATGCCGACGCCCTTGCGGATGACCGTAACCCTGTCGCAGACCTCCATGATCTCTTTCAGCTTGTGCGTGATAAGGATGATGGATTTTCCTTCCTTAATAAGTGTCCGGAAAATCTGGATCAGCTCGCCGATTTCCTGCGGAGTCAGTACAGCGGTCGGCTCATCGAAGATCAGGATCTCCGCTCCCCTGTATAGGGTCTTCAGGATTTCAACACGCTGCTGCATCCCCACAGAAATATCGGATATCTTTGCCTGGGGATCCACTGATAAGCCGTAGCGCTCAGAGATCTCCCTGACTTCCTGTTCGGCTTTTTTAATATCGATTCTGCCTGCTGTTGTAGTTTCTTTTCCAAGAATGATATTTTCAGTTACTGTGAACGTGTCAACCAGCATGAAGTGCTGATGGACCATGCCGATGCCCAGATCATTGGCAATGTTAGGGTTAGTGATGCTGACCGGCTTTCCATTGACACGGATTTCACCTTTTTCCGGCTGATAGAGCCCAAAAAGCACGTTCATCAGCGTAGATTTTCCTGCACCGTTTTCACCTAAGAGGGCGTGGATCTCACCCTTCTTCAGTTGAAGTGTAATATTGTCGTTTGCCACGATGCCCGGAAATTCTTTGCGGATATTGAGCATTTCAATAACGTATTCCATTCTTCCACTCCTCGCACGAATTAATAAAAAATATAGTAGTAAGAGGTCATACCTTAGAAGCTTTAAAAAAATCCGGCCAGGGCCGATTCCTCCGGACTGCGTTTTTGCATTCCGGTTTCAAGGTTTCTTAAACATCTATATTTCAGAGAAGATTATCTAAAACACTAAGTGAAAGGCAGAAGCATTCTGCTCTTCAATTAATGTTCCAGCCTCAGCTTTGCATTAAAAAGGAATAAGTGGGCCATACAACCCCCTTATTCCCTTTTTGTATTATTCAGCCTTGAAGGTTTCCAGCTCAGCTCTTGTACCAGGTACAACAACGTCGCCGCTCTTAATTTTATCCTGCCACTCAGTTACAGCAGCTTCGATGTCGGATTTTACAGAAACTTCGTCATTGATTTCTGCAAGGCCTACACCGTCTTCAGCCAAGCCGTAAGTAGTGATTTCTCCGCCAGGGAAGTTGCCTTCCATAGCTTTTGTTGAAAGGTCTTTCACTGCATTGTCAACGCGCTTAAGTGCAGAAGTGATAATGACATTATGGTCGCCGACTACACCTTCAGCTGTCTGGTCGGAGTCAACGCCGATTGCCCAGATTTCTTTAGAAGGATCTTTCTGCTTAAGGTCGCGTGCTTCTTTGAATAGTCCGTTTCCAGTTCCTCCGGCAGCATGGAAGATAACATCTGCTCCAGAAGAGTACATCTTAGCAGCAATTGTTTGGCCAAGTTCTGCTTTGTCAAAAGCGCCAGCGTACTGTACATCTACTTGCGCTTCAGGGTTGATCGCCTGTACACCTGCAAGGAATCCGGATTCAAAGCGTTCGATAACCGCTCCTTCAACACCGCCGATGAAGCCGATTTTATTTGATGTAGTTGTCAGGCCCGCTGCGATTCCAGCAAGGAAAGAAGCTTCCTGCTCTTTAAAAAGGATACTTGCAACGTTAGGCTGCTGAACTTCTGCGTCAACGATCGCGAAGTGTGCATCTTTCTGCTGCTGTGCGATTTCATCAACAGCTCCCTGCATCATGAAGCCAATTCCGAACACAAGGTTAAAGTCCTGGCGAACCAGGTTGTTCAGGTTTGTTGCATAGTCAGCGTCAGATTGTGACTGAAGATAGTCATAGCCGCCTTTGCCTTTTTCCAGGCCGTTTTCGTCACCAAATGCCTTAAGACCTTCCCAGGCAGATTGGTTGAATGATTTATCATCAACACCGCCGACATCAGTTACCATTGCAACAGAGAATGCATTTTCTTTTTCTGTGCCGCCTTCACCAGTTGCATCGTCTTTTTCTTCACTGTTTCCGCATGCACCAAGAATTGTGCCGGCTGCAAGAACGAGTGACAGTGCCAAACCAAATTTACGCTTTTTCAAGGTTTGTACCCCCCAAGGAATTTTGTTTGTGATTTCAGCAGGAATATTCTGATAAACAGATTTGTTTTCGCTTACACATCCGCAAAAAAATTATATTCTCCTGCGAAGGACATGGAAGCTGAACTTGTCGGCCTTAAAATAATTCACCGAATAGAGGATTGGTTCATCCATTTCGTCGTAATGCATCTGCTTTAATACAAGCAGTGCAGTTTCCGGTTCGCATTCAAGGATCGGGGAAATTTTTTCATGGTAGCCGATCGGTTCGATCTGGGCAACAGCATAGGTGATTTTTTTATTGGCTTCGTCTTCGAGCACATTAAAAATTGATTCCTGGTCGTGCGTAAAGCTTTCCGGGAGTATCTTTTCCGGCAGCTTGTCCACACAGTAGACAACAGGCTCCCCATTCGCTGTCCTGACTCTTTCGATAACGACTATTTCATCCCCCGCCGAACATGAGAAACGGCGCACATCCTCTTCGGTTGGCCCCTGAGTGACTGAGCTTAAGAAAACTGTTCCTGGTTTCATCCCTGCCTGCAGAATCATGTTCGTCACGCTGTTAAGCTGCTCGATTCCTGAAGTGAAGAGAGGCTTTGCATTCACAAAGGTTCCTACACCATGCCTGCGGATAATCACGTTTTCTTCTTCAAGAATTCGTAGCGCTTCACGCAGTGTAGCTCTGCTTACCCCAAGCTGTTTTGCAAGGTCAAATTCAGAAGGAAGCTTTTCTCTTTCTTTATAGAGCCCTTCTTCAATGTCCTGCTTTAATCGATCGATGACTTGCAGGTATAGATGCCGGTTATCTGACTTAATTGACATGCAGGGTTCCTCCAACCTTTTTTCTCAAGACATCAGACCTCTGATGTTTAATGATTCCTACTAATCGAAAATACTATAACACTTTTTTTTTGATAAATAAATAGAATTTCGAGAATTTGTCGAAAAAAGGTGGTTTAAACTCCTTTATCAGAAAAAACAAAAGAATCAATTGATTCAAAAGCGGAAATACAAGGAAAAACCATTCATTTTAAAGCGTTTTCCTGTTATTTATTTCCTACATATTTAATATATTTTTCCATATTACAAGACTCGCTGACTATAAAAAGGCGCCTTCCCCCTTTATTTATGTAAGCGCTTTTAATAGTATAACCTTATTGCCTGCTCTTCTGCTATCTTTTTTATATAGAAAAAAACCGGCCTGCCCGGACCGGTTTTCAGCTTTTTAAGAACTTGCTTCCTCTGATGGCTTGGCAACAAGGACCGACCTTGGCTTGCTGCCTTCGTATGGCCCTACAATCCCCCTCAGCTCCATTTCATCAATGAGCCTTGCTGCCCGTGTGTAGCCGATCCTGAAGCGCCTCTGAAGCATGCTGACGGATGCAGTCTGCATCTCCACTATTAGCTCCACCGCTTCTTCGTAAAGGTCGTCATCAACCTCTGACGTCGTTTCCGGCACATCATCGGGTATCATCTCTTCCTGATACTGCGCTTTCTGCTGTGAAATGACGAAATCGACTACCTCTTCTACTTCTTCATCGGAAAGAAAAGCGCCCTGGACCCTGACCGGCTTTGATGCACCGACAGGAAGGAACAGCATATCCCCGCGGCCAAGCAGCTTTTCAGCCCCGCCCATGTCCAGGATGGTCCTGCTATCAGTCATGGAGGAAACCGCAAAAGCGATCCTTGAAGGAATATTCGCCTTGATGACCCCTGTAATGACATCTACAGACGGACGCTGGGTCGCGATGATCAAATGGATGCCGGCTGCCCTCGCCATCTGTGCGAGCCTTGTGATGGCGTCCTCGACGTCCGAGGATGCGACCATCATCAGGTCAGCCAGCTCGTCCACTATAACGACAATATAAGGCAGCAGGGGCTGCTGTGCCTCTTCTTCTGCATTATGCCGTTTGACATGCTCATTATAGCCTTCAATATTCCGGGTCCCTGTATGCGAAAATAATTCATAGCGCCGTTCCATCTCACTGACCACTTTTTTCAGCGCCTGTGAAGCCTTCTTTGGATCGGTGACAACCGGCGCCAGCAGATGGGGTGCACCGTTATACACATTCAGCTCGACCATTTTCGGGTCGATCATCATCAATTTTACTTCATGGGGCTTGGCGCGCATCAGGATGCTTGTGATAATGCCATTGATGCATACGCTCTTCCCGCTCCCCGTTGCCCCGGCAACCAGCAGATGGGGCATCTTATTCAGCTCAGCCAGGACAGCTTCACCTGTGATATCGCGGCCAAGGCCGATCATCAGCTTGCTGTCCGGCTTATCGTTCTGCTTGGACTCAAGCACTTCCCTGAGGGAGACCATGGCAACCTCTGTGTTCGGCACTTCAATGCCTACCGCCGATTTCCCCGGGATCGGGGCCTCGATCCTGATGCCCTTTGCAGCAAGGGCAAGAGCCAAATCATCACTCAAACTTACGATTTTGCTGACCTTCACGCCGACATCGGGATGGACCTCGTATTTAGTAACTGCAGGCCCCAGATGGACCTGTGTTACCCGGGCCTTTACCCCGAAGCTCTGGAAGGTGCGCTCAAGCTTGGCAGCATTAGCATGTATCTGTTCATACTCCCCGCTCTGGTCAGCCTGCCTTGGCAAAGTAAGGAGGCTCAGCGGAGGAAGCTCATAATCCACATTTTCCACATTCTCTACTTCAGTAAAAGTGATGGCCGGGGCAGACTCATCCTCTTTAGCCTCTTCGCTGCCTGCCTTGGATTTCCGGTTTGCTGCTTCCCGCAAAGGCTCTGGCTGCTGCTGGTAAGCCCGCTCAGCGAAGCTTGAAATAATCGGTTCAGGTGAAGGCTCTTCTTCAGCCTGCGGCGGAGGCTGGGAGATATTGATGGGCGAATCAGGCTCCCGCTCTTCGGTTCCCTGGCTAACCTCGCCCTGCCTCTGCCTCCGCTCATCGCTGCGTTCACGGAATTTCCGCTTCGATTCTTTCATATCTTCCAGAAACGCTGCCCATTGCTTTTTGATGAAGCCCCAGATGGAGATAAACAGCTTGCCTGCTGCTTCCCCAAAAGTCTTTCCGGTCAGGAGCACGAGCCCTATGATGATCAGTAAAGCGGCAATCAGCTTTGTGCCGGCTTCATCGAATAAGAAGTAAGACATCGCAAACAGCACCGACCCAATCATCCCGCCGCCGAGATCGGTTGTGCTCGTTTCTCCGCCTGCCTCCATCCAGAAAAGCTCCCAGGTGTTGCCAATGACGCTTGGATCTTCAAACTTGCCGCCGTTTGAGAGCAGCTGGAAAAGTGTCACGTGGCTAAGGAGCAGCATAGATGCAATGATCAGGTACAGCCCGATCAGCTTGGTATGGAAAAGGTAAGGCCTCTCCCTTTTCCACATCAGATATCCTCCATAAACAGCCATCCCCAGAAGCCCCAGTATGTACCATTCTCCCATGAAAAAACGGAAGAACATGACGATCGATGTTCCGACCGCTCCGAGTTTTGCTATTGAAATCACTGACAGGGCAATCAATATCAATCCAGTCAGTTCATATTGCACCGTTTTTTTCAGCTTTTCTTTACTCTTCGATTGCCTTCTTTTTCTCTTTGCCATTTCATCACCCTGTACTGCAGATTTCTATCCGGATTCATTATAGCCTTATAGGACTTGTGGCAGACATTCGTTCCATGCCTCAGAAATAAATAAAACCCGGCAGACTGCCGAGCCCCTAAAAAGGCGGCGCAGAAACCATAGCCGCGCTTTTCCCATCTCAGCAATCCGGCCGCCGCTGCTTCCTTGCCATTACAAGGAAAGCAGCCATTTGGCTGCTCTTAGTAGTATATCAATATTATAGCATACAGCCCGGATTTTGGGTTATACTATTGTAATTTTAGAACCGGGCATGCATCTTTCATCCAGAAAATGATTAGGGTCTGTGCTCATGACTCTGATCACTGTATATTGCTGCGGCATATCACCGACAGCTTCGGCAAGCACGGGGATTCCTTCAAAAGAAAGGAATTTCTGTCTGGCAAATGAGCTTTCTTCAGGCTGGAAGATTAATTCCTGGGGCATGGATGTGTATAAAATCATTGCACCAGTCCTTCTTCCTTGCTCTTATTCAAGTCAATCATCTCATTCAGCTTCTTAAGGGCAGGCCCAACACCGCCGACTGCATCAATCAAGCCGTAAGACACCGCATCGGTACCGACTACATTCGTTCCAATATCCCTGGTCAGATTCCCTTTTGCAAACATCAGGTCCTTGAATTGCTGCTCAGACACCTGCGAATGCCCCGTCACAAAATTGATGACCCTGTCCTGCATTTTGTCCAGGTATTCAAAAGTCTGCGGCACGCCAATGACCAATCCTGTCAGGCGGATCGGATGGATCGTCATCGTTGCCGTTTCCGCAATAAAACTATAGTCACAGGATACAGCAATCGGAACACCGATGGAATGGCCGCCCCCAAGCACGATTGATACGGTCGGCTTAGAGAGGGACGCAAGCATTTCAGAAATGGCCAGCCCTGCCTCCACGTCTCCGCCCACTGTATTCAGGATCACAAGCAGCCCTTCAATTTTAGGGTTTTGCTCTATTGCCACGATCTGGGGGATCAGATGTTCATATTTTGTCGTTTTATTTTGCGGCGGAAGCTGGAGATGCCCTTCGATTTGTCCAACGATCGTCAAACAATGAATAGTTGTATCCTGCGGAAGCTGGGGCACATTTGTCTGGCCAAGCTGCTGAATTTTTTCCATCAGAGCTGATGGTTTATCTTCTTTGGGCTGTTCCTGAGTTCCTCCGCCTTCATTGGCATTTTGAAAAAAATTCTCGTCCATCTTGTATTCTCCTTTCAAGGCTTAATATCGTTAGTATGGACCCTGATGCCTTTTTCATTCCGGCACAGCCAAAAAAGCGGGATGGGAGATTCTTTCCGGAGCGGAGGTGGCACAGCTTGCAAAAAGAGGCCATAAAGCAGCTGCTTCATGACCTCTCACACGTTTTATATTCTATTGCTTTACTTCCATAATGATCGGCAGGATCATCGGACGCCGCTTTGTTTTTTCGTAGAAAAATTGATTAAGCTCGTCGCGCATATCCTGTTTGACAGCGGCCCAGTCAAAACTTTCTTTCTGGGAGCCGCGGCGGACGATCTCTTTGACCATGTCAGCTGCCTGGACCAGCAGCTTTTCGGACTCACGCACATATACAAATCCTCGGGAAATGATTTCCGGCCCTGCGGCTATCTGTTTATCATGGCGGTTAAGCGTTACGACAACAATTAAAATCCCATCCTGCGAAAGCAGCCTTCTGTCCCTCAGGACGATATTCCCGACATCCCCGACGCCGATTCCGTCAATGAGAACATTTCCAGCCGGCACGCGGCCGCTTTGCTTGATTCTTCCTTCTTTGATCTCGAAGACATCCCCTTTTTCAGGGATCAGGATCGAGTCCTGGCTAACCCCGCATTCTGCTGCGAGCTTTCCATGCGTCTTCAATGTTTTATATTCACCATGCACCGGGATGAAATATTTCGGCTTCATTAAATTGATCATGAATTTCAATTCTTCCTGGCTTCCATGGCTGGATGCGGTGGCACTGTTCTTTCCTGTAATCACGGATGCACCGGCCCTGTACAGCATGTCCATCGTCTTATAAATGAAAACTTCGCCTCCCCTGATCGGAGCTGCAGCGAGGTAGACGGTATCGCCTTCCTGGATCGTCACCTGACGGTGGGTCCTTTTCGCCATTTTCTGAAGCGCCTCGATCGGCTCGCCCTGGGAACCGGCTGTAAGAATGACCACTTCATGGTCCCTGAAGCTTCCAAGCTCTGATAAAGAGATGAGCATATCATCCTTGACAGCGAGATAACCGAGCTGAACAGCCAGATCATATACCTTTTGGATGCTCTTCCCGGCCACGGCGACTTTCCTGCCGCTTTCCCGGGCCGCATCGAATATATGCTGGATCTGGATTAGATCAGAAGCAAAGCAGGCTGCAATGACCCTTCCTTTTGCCGTGTAGAATGCATGTGCCATCGCCTTTTGCACGACTGCCTCGGATGTTGAATATCCAGGCCTTTCTGCATCTGTGCTGTCTGACAGGAGGCATAATACCCCATTGTCGCCGATTCCGGCCATCTTTCCGATTTCCGCTTTGTACAGTTCAGGGGCAGCCTGGTCAAACTTAAAGTCGCCGGTGTAGACGATGCTTCCCTCTGAAGTATGGACGCATATCCCGACTGAATCGGGGATACTGTGGTTGGTACGGAAAAATGATACACTGGAATGTTCGAATTCAAGCACTGAATCAGAATTGATTTCAATCAGCTCTGCTTTGCCCCTGTAGTCCTGCTCCTTCATCTTCGCCTTGGCCAAGGCAAGGGTAAGCTTTGTGCCATAGACGGGGACAGATATCTTTTTCAGCACATAAGAAAGAGCCCCAATATGGTCCTCATGGCCATGTGTCAGGAAAATACCCCGGATTCTGTCTTTATTCTGGACCAGATAAGAAACATCCGGAATCACAATATCAATCCCGAGCATCTCGTTCTCCGGGAACATTAGCCCTGCATCGAGGACATACAAATCTTCATCCACTTCTGCAAGGTACATATTTTTGCCGATTTCCCCTACGCCGCCGAGGGCGGTCAGCCTGATGCTTTCATTTTTTCTATTATTCACCTAAAAGCTCCTCCAATGCTGTTTCGGCTGCACCCCGGACAGGGGCCAGCCTTTTTAATATATAAAGCTGTATAGCTTGACACTCTTATAAACAGAAAACGTCCTGAAAAATATTATGTATACTAACTGACATGAATAAAGACAATTTTGGCCATTCAGCCGGGAACGGCTCAGGAACGGACCTGATAGGCAAACCTGGTTTCTAGGATGAGCCATCACTATTCCTTCCTGAATCCGGAGCAGCCCACACTGATCTTGCCTTCCGCTCAGCTGGCCTGCTCTATTGCAAAGCAGCTCGATCTCCAGGCCGCTTTACTCTATGAAAGAATATTCAAAAAATGCATTGCATAATCGGACGAGTTCAGTTACAACCATTATACTTGATTTATGAATTTTATGACAACCAATTTATTTTTTCGTTATGCCGGGCAGCAGCCGGCTGTATAGAAAAAGGCCGGGAGCAATGCTCACCGGCCTGATACTGGTTTTCTCAATCAGTTTTGAAACAAACTGAGCAGTGCAGCTCTTTCCTGTTCTGTAAGAGGAACAAGCGGCAGCCTTACTGAACCCGTGTCGATCCCTTTCAGCTGAAGGGCCGTCTTGACTGGCACCGGGCTTGGTGCGGCAAAAAGGCCTTCCATGAGCGGAAGGAGCTTCTGGTGCTTGACAGCAGCTTCTCCAACATTGCCATCAAGGAAAGAGGAAATCATGCTTTGCATTTCAATTCCAATCACGTGCGAAGCGACTGAAACCACTCCTGCGGCGCCGATCGCCATAGCCGGAAGCGTCAATCCATCGTCTCCTGAATACAGAAGGAAGTCTTCATCAGTGCCGGCTATGATCGCCGTCATGCTGTTCAGATCGCCGCTTGCTTCTTTGACCGCCTTGATATTAGGGATCTGTGACAGCCGGATGACTGTTTCGGGAGCGATATTGACTACAGACCTTCCCGGTATATTGTAAACCATAACAGGCAGGGATGTGCTTTCAGCAACATTTTTGAAGTGCTGATACAAACCTTCCTGATTGGGTTTATTATAATACGGAGCAACGACCATAACGGCATCCACGCCGATCTGCTCGGCTTTCTTTGTCATTTCTACAGAAGCATACGTATCATTGCTGCCTGTTCCCGCTATAACAGGGATCCTTTTATCGACAACTTTGACGACATGCTTGAACAGCGCCAGTTTCTCTTCTTTTGTAAGGGTCGGCGATTCCCCTGTTGTGCCGGCAACCACGAGGGAATCTGTTCCGTTCTCGATTAAATGGTTGATAAGCTGCGTTGTTTTTGTAAAATCGATATGCCCCTTTTTATCAAAAGGCGTCACCATTGCTGTAGAAACTCTTCCAAATAGAACCATTTTTCACAACTCCCTGCCTATATATCTGTCTGTTCGAATTCCATGGACTCCTGCTCAAGCTGGAAGGCATCATGAAGGGCATTGACTGCCTTGACAAGGTCCTTCTGCTTGACCAGCACCCAGATGGTTGTATGGCTGTCCGCTGACTGGAGGATCCTGATGCTCTCCTCTGAAAGTGCAGTGACAATCTTTGAAGTGACACCCGGCACTCCTGCCATTCCGGCTCCTACAACGGAAACCTTCGCGCAGTGGCGCTCAAGCACGGGCTCATGGCCCAGCCGCTCAAGCGTCCTGACCGCTTTGTCAGCCATATCCTCAGAAACGGTATATACCACGCCATTCGGCGAAATATTGATAAAATCGACGCTGATCTGTTCATTGGCCATCGCCTTGAAGACCTCTGCCTGCAGATTGTACTGGTCCTTTTTGGCAAAGACCTTGATCTGCGTCACATTGGACAAATGCGCGATGCCGGTTACAGGCCGCTCTTTAATATCGCTGCCGCGGCTGTTTTTATTGATGCTTGTGACCAGAGTCCCCAGTCCGTCGGAATAAGTGGACCTGATCCTGATCGGCACCTTGGCCTGCATGGCAATCTCCACCGCCCGGGGGTGGATGACCTTGGCTCCCTGATAGGCGAGATTGCAGACCTCTGTGTAAGTAACGATTGAAAGCGCCCGTGCATTCTCGGCGATGCGCGGATCAGCCGTCATGATGCCTTCAACATCAGTAAAGATATCAATCCACTCTGCCTGAAGCGCAGCCCCGAGAGCAGCGGCTGATGTATCGCTCCCGCCTCTGCCGATAGTCGTGATATCGCCATTCTTGGCTGCTCCCTGGAAGCCCGCCACCACGACGACATCAGATTCCTCCAGCTCCCTGAGCAATCTGTCGCATTTCATTTCAATGATTTTCGCATTCGTGAAATCGCTGTTGGTCCTGAAGCCGGCCTGTGCACCGGTCAGTGCTGCGGCCTCGATGCCTTCTTCCCTCAGCATATTGGTGAACACAATGCTTGAAATGGTTTCACCGCATGATAAAAGAAGATCGTTTTCCCGCCTGCTGATTTTGCTGCCGGTTCCGCCGATCAGCGATAAGAGGGTATCAGTTGCGTACGGATCGCCCTGCCGCCCCATCGCGGAAACGACTGCCACTACTTTATAGCCTTCCGACAAAGCTTTTTTAATATGCCTTTTTGCGTGCGCCCGGCTGCTGTCATCCCGTACGGATGTGCCTCCGAACTTCTGGACGATTATCTTCATCGTAACACCTCAAAAATATCCGTTTCCACTTATTTCACCAATTCCAGCTTGATTAAGCTTTCGGCGATCTGGACTGAATTCCACGCTGCGCCTTTCAAAAGGTTATCGGAGACTACCCACATGTGGAAGCCTTTATCATTGTCTAGGTCCTTGCGGATCCGGCCGACAAAGATATCATTTTTGCCTACACAGTCTGCAGGCATCGGGTAGATTTGATTTTCAGGGTCATCCTGAAGGACGACACCTGGGGAATCTTTAAGGATATCCTTTATTTCCTGCGCCTCCACGCCTCCGGCTTCAAGCTCAAAATATACTGACTCAGAGTGGCCGGTTGCTACAGGAAGGCGGACACAGGTAGCCGCTACCTGAAGATCAGGCATATGCATGATTTTCTTTGTTTCGTTGATCATTTTCATTTCTTCAAATGTAAATCCATTATCCTGGAACATATCAATTTGAGGGATGGCATTAAAGGCAATCTGATAATGCTTTTTGTCGCCTTTGACCGGGAGGATCTTCGGCTCATGCTCCTCATTATTAATGATCGCCCTCGTCTGGCTGTACAGCTCTTCAACTGCCGCAGCGCCTGAACCGGAAACAGCCTGATACGTAGAAACAATGACCTTGCTTAAGCCATGCTTCTTCCGCAGCGGTTCAAGGGCTGCAACCATTTGGATGGTAGAGCAGTTTGGATTGGCGATAATCCCATTATGCTTCTTGAGGTCTTCTTCATTCACCTCAGGGACAACGAGCGGCACATTTTCAGCCATGCGGAAAGCACTTGTATTATCGACCACAATGGCGCCATGCTCAACAGCATGCGGAGCCAGTTCTTTTGACACGCCGCCGCCTGCTGAGAATAAAGCGATATCCACACCGGCAAAGCTCTCCGGCCTGGCTTCTTCCACGATATATTCATTTCCTTTATAACTTACCTTTGTGCCAGCTGAGCGGGCAGAAGATAGTAATGTTAATTTCGATACAGGGAAATCTCTGCTTTCTAAAGTCTGCAGCATCTGCTGACCAACAGCTCCGGTAGCCCCGACGACTGCAACGTGAAATCCTTTTTTGTTCTCCATCCAAAACTTCCCCTTCCAGCATAAAAAATTAGTAAACGGTCTTGGTCTGCTTTTTCTTTTGCAGGCAATATAAGAGGACGGCAGCTGTTGATTTCTTCGCCACCGCCATTCTTATTGTAGTATAGCATTCACTATGCTTCCAGTATATGAGGTGATGGTCCAATGATTGAATAGGTGGACAAACTCATATTTAATATTTTTATTTTAACATATTCACCTGTTAAAGAAATAAACTTTTTTATGATGGAAGGCCTGGAGATCAGTTTGCGTCTTTATAGCGTTCGACAATGACCGGCTGGAGCTGTTTTCCAGTAATGGCCGCTTCAATCGTTTCTGAAAGCAGCGTCATCCTGGCAACCATTGAATTAGGCTTTTTAACGGGATCATCCTGTCCAAATGGGATGAAGTAAATATTCTTTACTGCCATCAGCCTCATCAGATTCATTCCGTTCAGTCCGAGGGCATCATTTGTGGAGATGCCAACTACAACAGGACTTTCATTCCTGAGCGTCGCCTTTGCCGCCATCAGAACCGGGGAATCTGTCATGGCATTGGCAAACTTGCTCATGGAGTTTCCTGTCAATGGCGCAATGACCATGCAGTCCAGCGGTATCTTCGGTCCGAGGGGCTCTGCCTTTACAATCGAATCGATCACCTTATTGCCAGTCAGGTTCTCGATTCTCTCAATCCAATCCTCACCCGCTCCAAATCTGGTTTCAGTGTTCTGGACAGTGCCGGTGACGACTGGGAGCACCTCTGCTCCTGCGTTGACAAGCTTTTCAATCTCAGGAAATACAGCATCGTAAGTACAATGTGAACCAGTAAGGCCAAACCCGATCTTTTTACCTTTAAGCGTCATGGTATTGCCCCCTTTTATTTTGAAAATCTTCAGCCAGCAGCTGGGCCAGCACATTCGCCAGGATCTGCCCTGCCGTCTTCGGGGCGACGATCCCTGGAAGGCCCGGTGCCAGCAAGGCCTTGATGCCCCTCTTCTCAGCATAGCGGAAATCTGTCCCGCCAGGCTTTGATGCCAGATCGATGATCAAGGTATGGGCAGGCATCTTGCTGATGACCGAAGCACTGACAATCAAATGCGGAATGGTGTTAATGCAAATATCCGTGTCTTTGACAAATGACTGAATATCATCCAAATGGAACGGGGTCACCCCCATTTCAGTAATTCTGGCAATATGTTCGCTCTTTCTGGCGCCAACCTTCACCTTTGCCCCTAAAGAGTGGAAAGTTCTTGCCACACTCATACCGACCCTGCCTAAGCCAAGCACCACCACATTGGAACCGTGGATCGTGAAATCAGTATGCTGGATGGCCATCATGATTGTGCCCTCCACTGTCGGGATCGAGTTATAGATGGCAATGTCATCCCTTTCGAACAGCTGCACCAGCTTTCTGTCATTCTGACTGGTGATATCATCCAGATAGGAATTTGTAATGCCAGAATATATGGTGCAGTGCGGCTGTGTATGGGCAATCATATCTTCTGTTAAAAATACCTTCTCGTTTGAAAATATAGTCTCAACCTGCCCCTCCAGGTTGGTGCCTGGCACAGGCAGGATTATGGCATCCAGAGCGGAAAAATCAACTTCATCCACTTTCTCCTTCGATGCTCCGGTAAAAGCATGATCCAGCTGCTCAAAGCCAATGAGCAAAGTTTTCGCATCCAGTTCAGTCAGCTTGCTGATGATCTCCAACTGCCTGGCATCCCCGCCCATTACTGCTATTTGCATCCCTGTCAGCATGAAATATTCACCTTCTTCTAAAGAATCTTACAGGAATCTCAGTTTCATAAAGAACTACTCCAACATCCTATGACAGCAACCCAGATAAGGTGAGTTTTTCGGAGAAGAAAATGGGCGAATAGAAAAGCGGAAAAGCCTTGATCAGCCCCGACAAGCATAAGACAAGCAGGACGGAAGGTTGGTTTTTACCTTCTGGGCTGATTGGCTTATGACTCGAGGGGCTAGGCTTTGGAGCTGGACAAATAGAAAAGCGGAAAAGCCTTGATCAGCCCCGACAAGCATAAGACAAGCAGGACGGAAGGTTGGTTTTTACCTTCTGAGCTGATTGGCTTATGACTCGAGGGGTTAGGCTTTGGAGCTGGACAAATAGAAAAGCGGAAAAGCCTTGATCAGCCCCGGCAAGCATAAGACAAGCAGGACGGAAGGTTGGTTTTTTCCTTCTGGGCTGATTGGCTTATGACTCGAGGGGCCAGCGCGCGGAGCCGGACAATACGAAAAGAGGAGGCTCTTGCCCTCTAAGATCATAAGTAAGAATGCCTGGCGTGATTAATCAACTTTATATAAAAACAAAAAGGGCACCGAATGAAACACTCATTCTGTACCCCTTTTCAGAGAACTGAACGGCCTTTTAGCGGCCGCTTTCTCCTGCTTTATTCAGTTTCATCTTCTGGCATATCAATGATAATCATATCACTGCCGATCTTCTTGATATGCTGCCAGGGCACTTTGATTTCCCCTCCCTGCCGCTTCAGTCCAAACCATTTTAGCGAAGGAATGAGAAGGGCCTTGATTTGCCCGTCCTTTTCATTTATTTCAAGGTCGGTCTGGCCAAGCACTCCCAGGCGCTCGGCTTTTTTTGCATCGACGATTTCCTTCCCGCTCAGCTCACTGAGTCTCACCGCAAATCCCCCCAGTCTTTGTCCTCAATATATATTTACGGCAGGAAATTGATTTTAGAAGTATTCCAGCTTTTCGATTAATAAAAACATATGGGGAGACAAAATCGAGGTCTTCGCCGGAGGCACTAACACCCTCTATTCTGCTAAATGACATTCAGAGGGTCTTAGTCAGCTTCACTAACACCCTCTATTCTGGAAATTGACTTTCAGAGGGTGTCGGCTTCACTAGCACCCTCTATTCTAAAAAATGACTCACAGAGGGGTCTTAGTCAGCTTCACTAACACCCTCTATTCTAAAGAATGACTCACAGAGGGTCTTAGTCGGCTTCACTAGCACCCTCTATTCTAAAAAATGACTCACAGAGGGTCTTAGTCAGCTTCACTAACACCCTCTATTCTAAAGAATGACTCACAGAGGGTCTTAGTCGGCTTCACTAACACCCTCTATTCTAAAGAATGACTCACAGAGGGTCTTAGTCGGCTTCACTAACACCCTCTATTCTAAAAAATGAGTCACAGAGGGTCTTAGTCCGCCTCACTTGCAACCTCTATCCAGTTTTCTCAGAGTTCCATTTGAGCTTTAGCCGAAACATAACAAAAACCCGGCATTCACGCCGGGTTCATGTCAGTTCTATTCTTATACAAGGTTCTTCGGCAGTACTCCGTCAGGGCTGATTAATGATACAGAAAATTGGTCAGAGAAGACAGAGTTTGCCATTGCGTTAACCCCTGTTTCTGTAACTTTATCGATTTGTTCGACTATCTCATCGAGTGAGCGGTGCCTTCCGAGCAGTAGTTCGTTCTTGCCATTGCGGCTCATGCGGCTGTTGGTGCTTTCAAGGCTCAGCATCAGGCTGCCCTTCATCTGTTCCTTGCTGTTCTTCAGCTCTTTCTCGGTGATGCCGTCTCCCTTCAAGGTAGAGAGCGTATCCTGGATCGTTTCAAACAGTACATCCAGCTGCTTGGCTCCGGTGCCGCCATATATAGTGACCATACCTGTATCCTGGAAAGAAGAGTGATAAGAAAAGACAGAATAAGCCAGTCCTCTTTGTTCCCTTACATCCTGAAACAGGCGGCTGCTCATGCTCCCGCCCAGGATATTGTTCAGGATTATCAAGCTGTACATATCTTCATGCCCGACCGGAAGGCCTTCATAACCTAAGCATAAATGAGCCTGTTCCGTCTCTTTTTTCCGGGAAACACGGTTTGAATGGAAGAGAGGTTTATCCTGATTTCTTTCCTGCTTTCCGGCTTCATAGGAACCGAACAGCTTCTCCACTTCCTGGATGAATGAATCCGAGATGTTTCCGGCAATGGAGATGACGACATTTTCCGGTGTATAGGTTTCATGCATATACTCCCTGAGTGTGTCCCCTTTAAAAGTCTCGAGGGTTTCCTCAGTCCCAAGGATCGGGTAGCCTAGCGGATGGCTTTCATATATAGCTTTTCCGAGAAGATCATGGACGATGTCATCAGGTGTATCCTCATACATCTTGATTTCCTCGAGCACAACATTTTTCTCTTTATTCAATTCTTCTTCATCAAAGATGGAATTAAAGAACATATCGGCAAGTACATCAAGTGCAAATTTAGAATGTGTATCAAGGACCTTTGCATAATAGCATGTGTATTCCTTTGATGTGAAAGCATTGACCTGGCCGCCTATGCTGTCAAAGGATTCTGCTATCTCACGGGCTGTCCTTGATTTTGTCCCTTTAAAGAACATATGCTCCAGAAAATGAGAAACTCCATTATTCCCGGAATGCTCATTCCTTGATCCTGTACCGATCCAGACGCCGATCGCAACTGAACGGACTGTCGGTATATTTTCCAGAACTACTCTTACACCATTTTGGCATGTATATTTCTTAATCAAAGCAACTCCTCCTGTTCTCTATCCTGGTGCATTTAGCGCGGTTTAGTTAGTATATCTCATTATTGTTATTTTTTCCAAAATCCTGTTTTTCTTTCACTGTTTTGTCCATAATCCGCTCTTCACTCAATAATCTTGAAACTGAGGCAATTTCAAGATCTTTATCTTTGATTTGCGTAATAAGCCTGTCGAGTGACTTTGCTGTGGAATCTGTTGGATGCATCAGAATGATGGCGCCATTATGCACTTTTGGAACCACTCTGTTCAGCAGCTCTTCAGGGGAAGGCTTACGCCAGTCCACTGTATCAAGGCTCCACATGACTGTCTTCAGTTTCTTTTCAGCGGCAATCAGGACCGTTTCATCCCGGTAGCTTCCGCTCGGCGGCGCAAACCAGGTGACTTCCTGCCCGGTTACAGCTTTTATGACCTGATTGGTCTTTTCGATTTCTTCCCTTATCCGGGCCGATGACAGGGTCTTCATGTCGGGGTGGGTAAAAGAATGATTCCCCGCCTCATGACCTGCTTCTGTAATCATCTTGGCAAGCTCAGGGTTCTGCTGGACCCACCTTCCCTCAAGGAAAAAAGTCGCAGTCACCTTATGTTTCTTTAAAGTGGCAAGCATGCCCGATAAATACTCATTTCCCCACGCTACATTTATGATGAATGAAACCATCGGCTTGTCGGGATTCCCTTTATAAATAGGGGCAGGAGGCAAATCACCCAGCTTCTTTTCCGGTTCGATCTGCTTTAGCACCAATTTATCAGGATCGAATTTTCCCTCGCCCTTCATTTTTTTATAAGATGCCTCTGCGTCAACCTTTACCCCGTTATAGCCAGGTATTGCCTTCCATACCGGGTCAATCTTCGCATCCTGTGGAGCTATGTAATATTTTTCTGATTCCTTCTCTATCCTTTGATTCAGAGAATCCGGCACTGCAGTTACAGCGAGGCTGTCCATCTTTAATTGCGTTACATAATGATCTGTAAAAGGGTTATTGACCAGTATCAGCGAAATCGCACCGATCAGCAGCATACCAGCTAGTCTTTTCATTTGTTCAGCCCTCCTTCACTAATTTCTATGTGAAGGGTGGACAGGGTAGAACAGCGGCTGGAAATATACTGCTTTCCCGCACGTATAGGTGATTCTATATGTATAGAAAAAGCCAGGGATCTCCCTGGCCTCAAAATCAGGCTGCCGCCATAGCCAGCAGGAAGCTGCATTTTCTCTGCGTTCCTCGGCAAGCCGGCTAAGCCTTCATTTTATGCTAAATCGGTTGGATATTATTGCTCCTGTGCCTTTTCCTGCTTTTCGCGCTGTTCCTTAAGGACCGCTTTGCGGGAAAGGTTGACCCTGCCCTGCTTGTCAATTTCAGTTACCTTTACAAGCAGTTCGTCTCCAAGTGACAGGATGTCTTCCACTTTGCCTACACGCTCTTCGGCAAGCTCTGAAATATGGACCAGTCCGTCTTTTCCGTTGAAGATCTCAACGAATGCGCCGAACTTTTCAATTCTTTTGACCTTGCCAAGGTACATCTGGCCGACTTCAACTTCACGGACGATGTCTTCGATGATTTTCTTGGCTTTGTCGTTCATTTCCTGGTCTATAGAAGAAATGAAGACCGTACCATCCTGCTCGATATCGATTTTGACGCCGGTTTCTTCAATGATCTTATTGATCTGCTTTCCGCTTGGCCCGATAACATCGCGGATCTTGTCCGGGTTGATCGCCATCGTAAGGATCTTAGGCGCGTACCTGGAAAGCTCCTTCTTCGGCTCGGCAATTGTCGAAAGCATAGAATCAAGGATCTGCATCCGGCCCTTTTTAGCCTGCTGGAGCGCTTCTTCAAGGATCTCGCGGGAAAGCCCATCGATCTTGATATCCATCTGCAGAGCAGTTACACCCTTCGAAGTACCTGCCACCTTAAAGTCCATGTCTCCAAGATGGTCTTCCATTCCCTGGATGTCAGTAAGGATTGAGTAATGCTCACCTGACTTAATAAGACCCATCGCGATGCCTGCAACAGGAGCTTTAATAGGAACACCAGCATCCATCATCGCAAGTGTGCTCGCACAGATGCTCGCCTGGGAAGTAGAGCCGTTTGATTCAAGAACCTCTGATACAAGGCGGACCGTGTAAGGGAAATCCTTTTCATTCGGGATTACCGGTTCCAAAGCACGTTCGCCAAGGGCTCCATGGCCGATTTCACGGCGTCCGGGACCTCTCATCGGGCCTGTTTCCCCTACGCTGAAGTTAGGGAAATTATAGTGGTGCATAAAGCGTTTTTCTTCTTCGATGCCAAGGCCGTCAAGGATTTGGACATCGCCAAGTGCGCCAAGCGTACAAATGCTCAGAGCCTGGGTCTGGCCCCTTGTAAACAGCCCAGAGCCATGGGTACGCGGCAGCAGGCCGATTTCAGATGACAGCGGACGGATTACATCGAGTCCGCGGCCGTCCGGGCGGACTTTTTCTTCAGTGATCAATCTGCGGACTTCCGCTTTGACAAGCTTGTCCAGCACCTTTTTCACCTGTTTGATGGTATCCTCGTCTGCTTCCTGCTCTTCATATTGTGCCAATACAGCATCTTTCACTGTTTTAATGGCAGCTTCACGGGCATGCTTTTCCTGCACCTGGATTGCTGAAACCATATCTTTTTCAGCAGTTTCGCGAATCCGGGATTCGATGTCAGCATCTATTTCGTATAATTTGATTTCTGTTTTTTCTTTTCCAACTTCAGAAACGATCTGTTCCTGGAAGGAAATAAGGCGCTTGATTTCGTTATGTCCGAACATGATGGCTTCAAGCATCGTTTCTTCCGGCACTTCATCTGCACCGGCCTCAACCATGTTGATGGCATCCTTTGTCCCTGCAACAACAAGGTGCATATCGCTCTCATTCTGCTGCTCTACAGTTGGGTTAATGACAAACTCGCCATTGATGCGCCCTACTGTGACACCCGCAATCGGGCCGCTGAACGGGATATCAGAAGCACTTAGTGCCAAAGATGAGCCGAACATAGCGGCCATCTCGGAAGAGCAATCCTGATCAACGCTCATTACCATACTTACAACCTGAACTTCATTGCGGAAGCCGTCAGCAAATAGCGGGCGGATCGGCCTGTCGATCAGGCGGCTGGCAAGAATGGCCTTTTCACTTGGGCGGCCTTCACGTTTAATGAAGCCTCCAGGTATTTTTCCAACTGCATACAAGCGTTCTTCGTAATTGACTGTCAGCGGGAAAAAGTCAAGGTTTTTTGGCTCTTTTGATGCTGTTGCTGTACTGAGGACTGCTGTATCTCCATAACGGATCAGCGCTGCTCCATTGGCCTGCTTTGCAAGCTGCCCGATTTCCACTGTAAGCGTACGTCCGGCCCAGTCAAGGGAATAAATCTTCTTATCTTGTCCCATTGCTTATAAACCCCTCTCTGCGTGTAAACTTTTTAGAGGTTTAGCGTATTATTGTATTAGCCTAAACCATCGTAAAATTCTTTTATAAATCAAAAAAAGACATAGTTGTATTTAGTATGCACAATTTCTATGTAAAAAATCAATCTATGTATACAGAAAGCCTGCTTTTTTAATAAGCCGGCTTTCTGCAGATATCACTTAAAGACGATAAAAAAGCGGGAAAAAATCCCGCTTTCAATACTATCGGCGTAAACCAAGCTTAGTGATTAACTCACGGTAACGAGTAACATCCTTGTTACGAAGGTAAGTCAATAGGTTACGGCGTCTACCTACCATCTTAAGAAGACCGCGGCGTGAATGGTGGTCTTTCTTGTGAGTGCGTAAGTGATCGTTTAAGTTGTTGATTGATTCTGTAAGGACAGCGATTTGAACTTCTGGAGATCCAGTATCGTTCTCATGAGTTTTGTACTCATTGATCAGTTCATTTTTACGTTCTTGAGTGATTGCCATCCTGTTCACCTCCTAATGTTTATCCCCTGTCACTGAGCAAGCGTCGGTGACTCGACTTGCCAAGCAAAGGTTCTTATTTTTGGTACGTTTATAAGAATACAGCTTTTTAGGACAAAAATCAAGTTAAACCTTCATTATTTTCGAAGTAGCCGACAGCTGCGTCTTTATCCCTCGAAATTTGGGCGACCAGTTCATCTACGCCTGAGAATTTCCTCTCTGTACGCAAATAGCGGTGCCATTCAATTTCGACTTCAGAGCCGTAGATTTCCCTGCTGAAGTCAAAAAGATGGACCTCTACAGAAGGACGGTCAGCAGCAGGCTTGTTGAATGTCGGTTTATAGCCGACATTGCAGACACCTTCGATCCAGCTTCCATCAACGCACATCCGTACGGCATATACCCCTGTAGGCGGACAGATATAACTGGTACCGATGTCGATATTGGCTGTCGGGAAGCCGATTGTCCTGCCCCGCTTATCTCCATGGATGACTGTGCCGCGGGTGGTGTAATATCTGCCCAGCAGCACCGGAAGTTCCTCTGTCTGGCCTTCCCTGATCTTCTGGCGGATGTTTGTTGAGCTGATTTTCTCTGTGCCGTCGGTCAGCTTGTCGACCACCGTGTATGTAAATTCTTCCCTTGAATGGAACGGAAGGGTCTCCATAGTGCCTTTCCCCATACGGCCATAGCTGTAATCGAAACCGGCCACGACATGCCCGGCATTCAGTCCGATCAGGTATTGGTCTACAAACTCCTGTGGAAGCAGGCTGGCGAAACTGCTGCTGAATTCGACGATAAATAAATAGTCGGCGCCAAGCTTCGCTATCTCTTTGATTTTATCTTCGAGAGGCGTTATATACTCTATATGCTGCACGCTTTTCCCAAGTACGACAGAAGGGTGGGGATCAAAGGTCATGACTGCGCTCTTCAGCCCTTTTTGCTCTGCCGCTTTTTTCGCTTGAAGAATGACTTTCTGATGTCCGAGATGAACCCCGTCAAAATAACCCAGGGCCATGGACAGCCCGGGAAAATCCCTTCTGGCAAATTGATGGGGATGTTTAATTGCAATGACTTCCATTGATGATACTCACCTTTTTCTATTGCTGGATACTATGCATCGTTTCTAAGCACTTTTGCCGGCTTCATGAGGCCGGGTTTTGCCGGATGGTGGAGATAGATGGCCAGGGCTGTCCCTGCTTCAGTCTGGACAGCGATCGGGCCTGTTTCCTGCTCCAGGAAATCCGGTATTTTCAGCAGTGCTCCATTTTTAACTTTCTCTGCAACTGTATCATTAATCGTGTATTTCGGCAAATGAGAAATCCCTTCTTCGAGCGGCCTGATTTTTGCAGCCAGCTCCCCGCTTTCCTGGAGTGCTTCGATGTCTGCGAATGTCAGGCACTCTTCTTTTTCAAAGGATGCTGACCGGATTCTTTCAAGATCCGACATATGGGCAGGATAGCCCAGCGCTTCTCCGATCATTACAGCAAGCGTACGGATATAGGTTCCCTTGCTGCATTCTACCCGGAAGCGGAAAGATGGGTTCGGGCCTTCAAATTCCAGGCCCTCGCTCAGCAGCTCGATCGAGTAGATGCTGACCTTCCGGGTCGGCCTTTCAACTTCAATGCCTTTTCTGGCATATTCATAAAGCCTTTTGCCATTGACCTTTACAGCCGAATACATAGGCGGCGTCTGTGTGATTTCGCCATTTAAATCTTCCAGTACAGCCAGGATCTGCTCCCTCGAAATCTTACCGAAGACAGGTCTTTCTTCTATCTTTTCACCGGATGCATCCTCAGTTGAAGTGGAAAATCCGATTGTGACTTCCCCCTCATAGGCCTTGCCTGCATCTGTTATGTATTCCGCGACCTTGGTGGCCCTGCCAATGCAGATGGGAAGGACTCCCGTCACATCCGGATCGAGTGTGCCGGTGTGGCCGATCCTTTTCATCCTCAGGATTTTGCGGAGCCTGAACACACAATCATGGGATGTCATCCCTTTTGGTTTAAATAACGGTATGATTCCTTCCATTTACATACCCCTCCATTACTATATGTACACTGGCTGCCCAGCCTTCCTTCCCTGCAGGGCAGCCAAAAAAAGGATAGACCAGAGTCTATCCTTTCCGGAAGCTTATTCTTTATCCTGTTCTTCTTTAGATTGGCCTTCTTCCTGTATTTTATGAAGAAGGGTATCAATGCGATTTCCATAATCGATTGATTCATCAAATTCAAAGATGATTTCAGGCGTTTTGCGAAGACGGATGCGCTGTCCAATTTCTGAACGGATGAACCCTTTTGCTTTGGCAAGTCCTTTAAGCGTGTTTTCCCTTTGCTCTTCATCGCCAAGAACCGATATATATACGGTTGCCTGCTGCAGGTCTCCGGTAACAGCAACATCGGTTACAGTCACGAAGCCGATGCGGGGATCCTTGATCTTTCGTCCAATGATCTCCCCAAGCTCCTTTTTCATTTGTTCTCCAACTCTGTTTGCTCTATGGCTCATATGATCACCTCTTGTTAAAGCCACTCTATATCTGTGATTGTCCGTTCTATTTCCGGAAACGAATCAATTAGCTTGAGAGCGTTCTGCAGCTCCGCTTCAGCGGAGACACGGGCAGAGGCAACTGCCGCAACGGCAATTTTGGTCCTCTGCCACATATCCTGGAAATCGACTTCGGCAACAGACAGATTATGCCTCTGCCTGAGCCGCATGATGATCCGCTGCAGAACTGCCCTCTTTTCTTTTAAAGAATGGGCATCGTATATAATGCATTCGCAGGCTGCGAGGCCAACTATCATTAACGTTCCACTTCTTCCATGATATATGCTTCGACAACGTCGCCTTCTTTCATGTCATTGAAGTTTTTGATGGTAATTCCGCACTCATATCCCTGGCTGACTTCTTTCGCGTCATCCTTAAAGCGTTTAAGCGCATCAATTTCACCTTCAAAAACAACGACACCGTCGCGAATCAGTCGAATGCCGCTGTCACGAGTGATTTTTCCGTCTGTGACATATGATCCGGCAATCGTACCAACCTTAGAAACTTTAAATGTCTGGCGGACTTCAGCCTGGCCGATGATTTTCTCTTCAAACTCAGGGTCAAGCATGCCTTTCATGGCTGATTCGATTTCATCGATTACTTTGTAGATGATCCTGTGGAGGCGGACATCCACTTCCTCAGTATCTGCTGCACGCTTGGCATTATTATCAGGCCTTACGTTAAAGCCGATGACAATTGCATTGGAAGCAGCGGCCAGGGTAATGTCGGACTCATTGATCGCACCAACTGCAGTATGGATGATCCTGACATTGACACCTTCAACATCTATCTTATTCAAAGCAGCTGCAAGCGCCTCGGCGGAACCTTGAACATCCGCTTTGATAATGATGTTTAGATCTTTCATTTCCCCTTGTTTCATATGTTCAAACAAGTTATCAAGGCTGACGCGGGTCTTTTCGCTCCTTTGGGCCTGGATGGCCTGCTGGGAACGCACTTCTCCGACCTGGCGGGCCGTTTTCTCATCTTTGAACACGACGAAGCGGTCGCCTGCTTGCGGGACATCATTCAATCCGGTAATTTCAACCGGTGTAGAAGGACCTGCTTCTTTAACGCGGCGGCCAAGGTCATTGACCATTGCACGCACACGTCCGAATGTTGTGCCGACTACGATTGGATCGCCGACTTTCAGTGTCCCATTCTGGACAAGAAGGGTGGCGACTGAGCCCCTGCCTTTGTCAAGCTGCGCTTCAATGACCGTTCCGACTGCATTGCGGTCAGGGTTGGCTTTGTATTCTTCCACCTCGCTGACAAGGAGGATCATTTCCAGCAAGGAATCAATTCCATCTCCAGTCAGGGCTGAAAGCGGAACAAAGATTGTTTCTCCGCCCCATGCTTCAGGCACAAGTCCGTGCTCTGTCAGTTCCTGCATCACGCGGTCAGGATTGGCAGAAGGCTTATCCATCTTGTTGACGGCAACGATGATCGGCACCTCGGCTGCTTTTGCATGGTTGATTGCTTCTACAGTCTGAGGCATGACGCCGTCGTCCGCTGCAACAACCAGGATTGTAATATCCGTGATCTTTGCTCCACGAGCACGCATGGTCGTAAACGCGGCGTGACCCGGCGTATCAAGGAATGTGATCTTCTTGCCGTTATCTTCTACCTGGTAAGCGCCGATATGCTGGGTAATCCCTCCAGCTTCCCCTGCGGTCACCTTTGTATTCCTGATGCTGTCAAGAAGGGTTGTTTTACCATGGTCAACGTGGCCCATGATCGTTACAACAGAAGGCCTTTCGGTCAGTTCCGCACTTTCATCTTCTGTGAAGTAAACCTCAAGGTCCGTTGTATCGATGCGGATTTCTTCCTCGACTTCCACGCCATATTCACCGGCAATCAGCTCGATGGCATCTTTGTCAAGGTCCTGGTTGATCGTAGCCATTACGCCAAGCATAAAGAGCTTTTTAATGATCTCTGAAGGTTCGCGGTGAAGCTTTTTACCGAGCTCCGCTACTGTCAATGAGTCACTGAAAGTGATTTTAGCCGGAAGTTCTTTTTCTTTGCGGGGCTGAGGAGCATGGTTTGTATGCTGCTGCTTCCCTTTATTCTGATTGTTGCGGTTGTTGCGGTTTTTATTATTGTTGTTATTATTGCCGTTCTTGTTGCGGTTGTTGTTATTATTGCTGCGGTTATTATTGTTATTATTGTTATTGCCGCCAAAGGACTTGGGTGCATTCCCGCCGCCTGATCGGTTTGCCGGTGCAGAAGGCTTTGCCTGATCGCGGTTTCCGGTATTGCTGTTCTGGCCGCCTGAAGGTTTTGGCCGAGGCTGGCTGTTCTGCTGCGGCTTCGGAGTTCCGGCTTGATTAGGCCTTGCTGGCTTGCTGTCAGTCTTTTTGGCAAAAATTTCATCCAGCTTTTTGACAGCATCATTTTCAATCGTTGTCATATGGTTTGAAACTTCCACGTTCATGTCTTTCAATTTCGTGATAACGTCTTTGCTTGAAATATTGAATTTCTTTGCATATTCATAGACGCGCATTTTACTCATATTTTCACCCCCGGTAGAATTAATCGAGCAGCGTCAACAGTTTTTTTGCAAACCCGCTGTCAAGGACAGCCACAACTACACGTGCTTCTTTTCCGATCGCTTGACCAAGAAGGTGCCGATTTTCCACTAATTTATATGGAACGTTATAGGATTTACATTTATCTGTTACCTTTTTTGCTGTATTCGCAGATGCATCTGCTGACAGCAGCACGAGCTTCGCTTTGCCGCCTCTGATTTCTTTGACGGAGAGCTCTTCACCCGATATGATTTTGCGTGCTCGATTGGCCAAGCCAAGCAATGACATCCATTGATTTGAGTTCATCAGGATAGTCGTTTCTCCTTCTCTATGAGCTCTAAAAGCTCTTCATATATAGAATCATCCACTGTTGCATCCAGATGATTTGAGAGTATGTTTTTCTTTTGTGCTGATAAGACTGCTTCTTTATCTCTGGAAAGATAAGCTCCCCGGCCTGACTTTTTCCCGGTCAGATCCAAAGAGACCTCGCCTTCCTTAGAGCGAACGATGCGAACCAGTTCTTTTTTCGGCTTCATTTCACCGGTAGCGACACATTTACGCATGGGAACCTTTTTATTTCTGTTCACGATCATTCACCCTTTCTTACTCCCTGTCTTCATCTGCGTCATAATCAGATTCAAAATCAGCATCTTCTTCCGCAGTGAAGTCTGTATCAGTATCATAATCCGCATCATCAGCGTAATCTTCTTCATCAAAAGTAAGAAGTGACTCTTCACGAGGGAAAATGCCTGATTCACGGGCTTCAGTCTCAGATTTAATGTCGATTTTCCAGCCGGTCAGCTTGGCAGCAAGGCGCGCATTCTGCCCGCGCTTCCCGATTGCAAGCGAAAGCTGGTAATCAGGCACGATTACCGTGGTTGCCTTATCGTCTTCATTTACAATCACATCCAGCACTTTGGAAGGGCTTAATGCATTTGCCACAAAAACAACCGGATCCGGCGACCATTTGACTATGTCGATCTTCTCGCCTTTCAGCTCATTGACGACTGCCTGTACGCGCGTGCCTTTTGGGCCTACACATGATCCCACAGGGTCCACTTCGCTGTTGTCGGCATGAACCGAAATCTTGGAACGGTCTCCCGCTTCCCTTGAAACAGATTTGATCTCTACAGTGCCGTCATAAATTTCCGGCACTTCAATTTCAAACAGCCGTTTCAATAAGCCGGGATGCGTCCGGGAAACAAAGATTTGCGGCCCTTTAGTCGTTTTTTCAACTTTCGTGATAAAGACCTTGATCCTGTCATGAGGCTTATATTGCTCATTAGGCATCTGCTCATTGGCTGGAAGGATGGCTTCAATCTTGCCGAGGCTGACGTAAATGAACTTAGGGTCCTGCCTCTGGACGATCCCGGTCATGATGTCTTCTTCGCGGTCGATGAATTCTGAATAGATGATCCCGCGCTCTGCCTCGCGGACACGCTGTGTCACAACCTGCTTGGCAGTCTGTGCAGCTATGCGGCCGAAGTCCTTCGGAGTGACCTCCAGTTCAACCACATCTTCAACCTGATAATTCGGGTTGATGCCCTTCGCTTCATCAAGGCTGATCTCAAGGCGCGGGTCAAAGACCTGCTCTACTACTTCCTTGCGGGCAAAAACCCTCATCGTTCCGCTTCCAAGGTTCAAATCGATGCGGACATTTTGTGCCTGGTTAAAATTGCGGCGGTAGGCTGAAATCAAAGCTGCTTCGATAGCCTCGATAATGATATCACGAGAAATTCCTTTTTCTTTTTCCAGCAACGTCAGAGCATCCAGCAATTCACTGCTCATGAGATTGTATCCCCCTTTAATCTCCTAAATCTCGTTTCTTCCTTATGAGAAAGTAACTGCCAAACGGGCATTGGCCACTTTTTCAAGAGGAATGGAAATTGTTTTTATTCTTGTTTTGACCCTGACTTCCACAGTCACTGTTTCACCATCAAATTGAGTGAGCTTACCTTCAAACGTTTTTTCGCCATCTATTGGTTCATACGTTTTAATGAGGACATTTTTTCCGACTGCACTTTTATAGTCCTTCTCTTTTTTCAGAGGGCGTTCAGCACCCGGCGATGAGACTTCCAGGAAATAGTTATAAGGAATAGGATCGAGTTCGTCGAGCTTTTCGCTGAGCCTTTCGCTGACAAGGCCGCATTCTTCAATGTCGACACCCTGCTCCTTATCAATAAATACGCGAAGGAACCACTCTTTTCCTTCTTTTACATATTCAATATCAACCAGCTCCAGATTAAGTTCATCCACGATAGGGGTGACCAGCTCTTCGACGGTTTCAGTCACTTTGCTCATAATTTCCCTCCTTTGGTGTTAAGGCATCCTTAAACCCGTATGTACAATCCCGGGATGCTCAGGCCCATGCCTGTAAAAAGCATGACCCCGGCATTTTAAAGAGACCCCCCTCTAAGGGGGGGCTCTCAGCCGGAACATGCTTCTTTCACAGAGCAGATGCCTGCAGAAGCGTTCAGAAATTAGCGTACACAACACGAAAGAGTGGGTTGCCCCACTCTTTTTCGAGAGTTATCCTTAGTATTTCCAATAAAACTATACCATATCCAAATTTTTTATGCAAATGGGACAGCGGCGGCAGCAAGGGGCCGCCATGCCCGCGGAACACTGCAGCCAAACTCCTGATTCAGAATAACGACAGCTGGTTTTGATCAGGGAGCGACTCCAGGCAGCCATGGTTATCCAGGTATTCAAGGATTGTCTTTGATATCCTTCCCCTTTGCTGGAGGTCTTCTTTAGAAAGGAACTCCCCTTCTCCCCTTGCTCTTACAATATTAAGGGCTGCATTCGTACCCAGCCCAGGGATGCTATTGAATGGAGGGATGAGAGAATCACCGTCGATGATGAAATCAGTTGCATCGGAACGATACAGGTCCACTTTACTGAATTTATAGCCGCGTTCGTTCATTTCAAGAGCGAGTTCCATAACCGTAAGAAGGTTCTTTTCCTTCGGCGAGGCATCAAGACCCTTTGCGCTGATCTCCTCTATCTTCGCCCGGATGGCCTGGGATCCGCGGACCATTGCTTCTACATCAAAATCTTCAGCCCTGACTGTAAAGTAGGCAGCATAGTAAAGGAGCGCATGGTGGACTTTGAAATAAGCGATCCTGACAGCCATCAGTACGTAGGCGGCAGCATGTGCTTTCGGGAACATATATTTAATCTTTTTACAAGAATCAATATACCATTCCGGCACTTCATTTTTCCTCATTTCTTCTTCCATTTCATCAGAGAGTCCCTTTCCTTTACGGACTGACTCCATGATTTTAAAGGCAAAGGCAGGCTCAAGCCCCTGATAGATCAAATAGACCATGATGTCATCACGGCACCCGATTACCTCACTCAGGGTACAGATGCTGTTATGGATAAGCTCCTGGGCATTGCCGAGCCATACATCCGTACCATGCGACAGGCCGGAAATCTGGACAAGCTCGGAGAAAGTGGTCGGCTTTGTGTCCTCAAGCATCTGGCGGACAAAGCGCGTACCGAATTCCGGTATGCCGAGCGTCCCTGTTTTACACATGATCTGATCTTGAGTGACGCCCAATGATTCAGTCCCGGAGAAAATCTTCATAACCTCAGGATCATCAGTCGGTATCGTCTTCGGATCGATCCCGCTCAGATCCTGCAGCATCCTGATGACAGTCGGATCATCATGGCCGAGTATATCGAGCTTCAGCAGATTATCATGGATGGAATGGAAATCAAAATGGGTTGTTTTCCATTCTGATGTTTTATCATCGGCCGGAAACTGGATCGGCGAGAAATCAAAAATATCCATATAGTCAGGGACAACGATAATCCCCCCCGGGTGCTGGCCGGTCGTTCTTTTTACACCTGTGCATCCTGATGCAAGGCGATCAATTTCTGCCCCGCGGATCTGCAGGTTGTTATCCTGCTGATATGCCTTGACATAGCCGTAGGCCGTTTTATCTGCTACCGTTCCGATCGTTCCCGCACGATAGACATTGTCTTCGCCGAACAGTACCTTCGTATAATTATGGGCCCTTGGCTGGTATTCACCCGAGAAGTTCAAGTCGATATCAGGGACTTTGTCCCCTTTGAATCCAAGGAAGGTTTCAAACGGGATATCATGGCCGTCCTTGCGGTAGGGAATCCCGCAAGTTGGGCAGTCTTTGTCAGGCAGGTCAAAGCCCGATCCGACAGAGCCGTCATTAAAGAACTCGGACTGCTTGCAGGCCGGACAGACATAATGCGGCGGCAGCGGGTTCACTTCTGTAATTTCCGTCATGGTTGCGACAAAGGAAGAACCGACCGATCCCCTCGAACCAACGAGGTAACCATCATTCAGCGATTTTTTTACGAGCTTATGAGAGATCAGATAAATGACGGCAAATCCATGGCCGATGATGCTCTTAAGCTCTTTCTCAAGCCTGGCCTCAACGATTTCCGGCAGTTCATCTCCATAAATATGCCTTGCCATGTCATAGCTCATATTCCGCATTTCTTCATCGGCACCCTCGATTTTCGGAGTGTAAAGATCATCCTTGATCGGTTTGATGGAATCTATCATATCCGCTACTTTATTCGTGTTAGCCACTACGATTTCCTTTGCCTTTTCCTTTCCGAGGAAGGAGAAGGCATCCAGCATCTCATTGGTCGTCCGGAAATGGACATCCGGGAGCTGGTGCCGGTTCAGCGGATTGGCGCCGCCCTGTGAATTAATCAGGATTTTCCTGTATATTTTGTCAACAGGATTCAAGTAATGGACATTCCCGGTAGCTGCGACAGGGAGATCAAGCTTCTCGCCAAGTTTCACGATGTTGGAAATGATCTCTTCCAGTGCTTTTTCATCCCTGACCAGCTCCATTTCGAGCAGGTGTGCATACACAGCTTTAGGATGAACTTCAAGATAATCGTAAAAAGAGGCCAATTCTTCAGCTACTTCCGGCCCCTTCTGCATCATCGCTTCAAAAACCTCGCCGCGGTCGCAGCCGGAGCCGACAAGGATTCCTTCCCTGTACTTCTCAAGCAGTGATCTGGGAACCCTCGGGACACGGTAAAAATAATTCATATGTGAAATGGAGACAAGTTTAAATAAGTTCTTCAGGCCTGCCTCTGTTTGTGCGAGCAGGGTGCAATGGTAAGGACGCGCCCTTTGATAGGCATTGCCTTTGCCCATATTGTCATTAAGCTGATTATGATAATCAATTCCTTTTTGCATAACTTCTTTCAGCATCTTGATCAGCAGGTACCCTGTGGCTTCGGCATCATAGATGGCCCGGTGATGCTGTGTTAGCTCTACATCGAATTTTTTTGCCAGGGTGTTCAGGCGGTGGTTCTTCATCTCAGGAAGCAGGAACCTGGCAAGCTCTAATGTGTCAATGACAGGGTTGGCAGCTTTGCCGAGACCATATCTTTTATACCCTGTATTCAGGAAGCCCATATCAAATGAAGCATTATGCGCAACCAGGATATCATTTTGGGACCATTCTTTAAACCTGCGGAGCACCTCTTCTACCTCTGGGGCATTCCTGACATCGTCATCAGTGATGCCTGTTAAATTTATTGTTGTCGCTGACAATGGATGATGCGGGTTGGCAAATGACTCAAACCTGTCGATGATTTCACCGTCATGTATTTTGACAGCCGCAAGCTCGATGATCGTATCATAAACAGCGGAAAGCCCTGTTGTTTCCACGTCAAAGACGATATACGTACCTTCTGCCAGGTGGATCGGGGCAGAATTATAGGCAATCGGAACGCCGTCATCAATCAGATTGATTTCGACTCCGTAAAGGATTTTAATATCATTTTTCTTTCCTGCACCAAATGCCTCCGGGAATGACTGCGCCACGGCATGGTCTGTAATGGCAATCGCCTTGTGGCCCCATTTCTTTGCCTGTGACACTAGCGCGCTTACAGATGATACTGCGTCCATCTGGCTCATAGGGGTATGAAGATGAAGCTCGACCCGCTTCTCATCTTCCGGTGCAGTGTCTTTTCTCAAGACCGGCTTGATTTCATTAATGTCGTTTCCGATCATGACCAGGTCGCGAACAAATGTATCGTTTTGGATGCTGCCGCGAACCTTTACCCACATGCCTTTTTGGACATGCTGATACAGAGCTGCATCCTCTTTGTCGCGCGAGAACATTTTGACCATGATGGAGCTTGTGTAGTCGGTGACCTTGAACGTCAGCAAAGTCCTTCCGCTGCGGAGCTCTTTAGTTTCTGCGGCAAAAATAAAGCCTTCAACCGCAACCCTGCGCTCTTCATCGACAATTTCCTCAAGACGCCTGAAGTCTGCATCGTCCTTGATGGTAAGGCCGATAGAAAGCGGACCCTGCAATTCCCCGGAGCCTGAATCGCCTTCGGCTTCTTTTTTCTGCATTTCAATCATTGCCTGGCGTCCCCGTTCCTGATCTTCCTGCTGCTTTGCCTTCAGGAACTGCTCATATTCAGCATTGGATGTGGAATCGGAGTTTATCTCTGTGTCGATTGTCAGCATAGGGAAACCGAACGTCTGGAAGACATTCGCTATCATGCCGGCATACTTGCGCTTGATCGCCAGCCCTTCCATTTCATTGCGGACGTTCAATATGACTTTTGCTCCCTGAACCTTCGGCGTCTGTTCGTTCAGAAGCTTGATCAGAGGAGGCGATATGCCCTCGATTTCCTGAATGCAGCTTTTCCAGTAATCCAGGAGAAGCTCTTCTGTGAAGTTCTGGTCTGCGACCTCAATAGTAAATGAAGTATTGGCTATATGTGAAAAGGTTTTTTCCAGCTGGACAGAGAACCGGCTGAAAACACTGCATGGCAGGATGCTGTCAAACTGGAAGTAGAAATGCCATTTTTTTGCTTGCTTTTCTATTACTACTTTGTCTATTTGGGCATTTTCAAAATGCTTTACAAAGGCATCTTCTGTGAGTTGAAGCTGCTGGAGCAAGAGGTGGAATCGCTCTTTTTTGCCTGTGGCATCGCTCATCGTTCTCTCTCCTATCCTTAAAATCTATTTTCTTTATTTGATTGTTTTGTATTAGAAACATTAGTCATTATACCATAAAGAGGGGGTGTGTTTTGAAAAAGAAATAGTGTGAAAAAGAAGTTGGATCTGATTTGGCATGCCTACTTTTTAAAGTGTTTACATTATCTATCAGAGCAATGAAATCTAACCCCTGGAGTAATCTGGTTGTTATTCGCAGAAAAATGTCTGCTGTATATGAGTCTGTTGATTTCCGTTCCAGACACTTCGCTTTCCGCGGGGCGACGCTGAGCCTCCTCACGCTTGCGCGTTGCGGGGTCTCAGCCTTGCCGCTATTTCCCACAGGAGTCTTCGTGCCTTCCACTGCAATCAACGGGTCTTTGAACTTTTTATGCGGATGAACTTTCTAACAACCAGATTCCTCTGTCTCTATTTCAACAAATTGTTTCGGGTATTAAACGGGCTGTTGATTTCCGTTCCAGGCACTTCGCTTTCCGCGGGGCGACGCTGAGCCTCCTCACGCTTGCGCGTTGCGGGGTCTCAGCCTTGCCGCTATTTCCCACAGGAGTCTTCGTGCCTTCCACTGCAATCAACAGGGTCTTTGAACTTTTTATGCGTATTAAATTTCTAAAGCCAACTTCCTCTGCTCAATTCCTGCAAATTGTTCCTGCTGTTATATGTGGTGTTGATTTGCGTTGCAGGCACTTCGATTTCCGTGGGGCGGAGTTGAGCCTCCTCGCGCTTGCGCGCTGCGGGTCTCAACTTTTCCGCTATATCCCACAGGAGTCTTCGTGCCTTCCACTGCAATCAACAGGCTTATAAACTTTCTGAGGTTTTTTAAAAGGCTCTTTTCGCACAGATTGCTGCTATCTTGTCATCCTTATAAGACATGATAAAATACCTCTTCAGGAGGCGTTTTTTTCCCGCCCTGTCATAAAAGAGCTGGCCTTTCCGGACCTGATTGAGGGAATCATTGACAGGTTGAAAATAAGCGGAGAAATTCCCCCTAATTTCAAAAAGGCTTCAAAAACAGCTCAAATAGACGGAGAATTTCCGTCTATCGACTCAAAAAATAGGAAAATGTGCAACTTCGCTCCGTTTTACCGGAAATTCTCCCCTTATTTACACCCACCCGTGCCTTATTCAGCAGTCTAACCGGAAAATTTCCGCTTATTCAAAGGCTTCCTGGCCACTCAAATCAGGATATAATACCACAAGGTTAAATCGTATATGAATATAATTAAAATCAACAATCCTTACGAATAAAGCCCTAAACTAAAATACCAACACCAAAGTCTTCCCCAAATTAAAACGGACCCCGCAATGGGATCCGTTTTTAGTCGATGATTACTTTTGTGATGTAAGGATGGAAGCGATATGCTCGGGAAGCTGGTCTTTGTGGATTTCTTCCATTTCGCCTGTGCTTCTGACTTTTACTTCGACGATGCCTTCGGAGGCTTTTTTGCCGGCTGTTACTCTGACTGGAAGTCCGATGAGGTCGGCGTCGGCAAATTTCACACCGGCTCTTTCGGGTCTGTCGTCAAAGAGGACTTCGTAGCCTTTGCTGCGCAGTTCTTTGTAAAGTTCTTCTCCGAGGCCTGCCTGGGCTTCGTCCTTCATGTTTACGGCAATGACATGGATTTTTAAAGGTGCAAGGTCTGCAGGCCATGTGAATCCTTTGTCGTCATTGTACTGCTCAGCGATCGCTGCAAGGATACGGGATACGCCGATTCCGTAGCAGCCCATGATCATCGGCTGTGTACGGCCGTTTTCGTCAAGGTAAACGGCATTCATCGCTTCACTGTAGCGTGTGCCAAGTTTAAAGACATGGCCGACTTCAATGCCCTTCGCAAAAAGGATTTTGCCGTTTCCATCCGGAGAAAGGTCTCCTTCCTGGATGAAGCGGAGATCGGCAAACTGAGACACTTCAAAATCGCGTCCGGCGTTGACATTGATATAGTGGAATCCTTCTTCATTCGCACCGCATACGCCGTTCACTACTGCTTCTACAGCATGGTCTGCAACAATTTCAACATCTTTAGCGCCGATTGGGCCCAATGAGCCTACAGAACAGCCAAGGATGCTGCGCGTTTCTTCCGGAGAAGCCAATTCAGCCGATGCAGCCGAGAAGAGGTTCTTCAGTTTAATATCGTTTACCTCGTGGTCACCGCGGACAAGCACCAGTACATATTTGTCATCCACCTTGAAAAGAAGTGATTTGATGCAATCCGCGCTGGAAACATTCAAGAATGAAGAAACTTCCTCAATCGATCTTTGATTTTCAGTCTGGACTTTTTCCAATTCATTTGGAGCAGCATCACTTTTCGAATAATTGCTGATGACTGGAGCCATTTCAATATTGGCAGCATAATCCGAAGAATCGGAATAAGCGATCGTATCTTCCCCGATATCGGAAAGCACCATGAATTCATGGGTATCTTTTCCGCCCATCGCGCCTGAATCAGCTATGACTGCCCTGAAGTTCAGACCGCAGCGTGTAAAGATATTGGAGTAGGCTGTAAAGAGCCTGCTGTATACTTCATCAAGGCTTTCCTGTGAAGAATGGAAAGAGTACGCATCTTTCATGATGAATTCGCGCCCTCGCAGAATTCCGAAACGCGGCCTCTGTTCGTCCCTGAATTTCGTCTGGATCTGATACAGCGTCATTGGCAGTCTTTTATATGACTTCACTTCGTCACGGACCAGGCTGGTGATTACTTCTTCATGAGTTGCACCCAAAGCGAACTCCCGGTCATTACGATCTTTTAATCTCATGAGCTCCGGCCCGTATGTATACCATCTTCCTGATTCCTGCCACAGCTCAGCCTGCTGGAGCGCCGGCATCAGCAGTTCGCTCGCCCCTGCATCATCCATCTCTTCCCGGACGATGGCTTCAATTTTCTGCAGCACTTTGCGCGCCATTGGCAGATAGCTGTACACACCCGCTGCGTTCTGGCGGATGAATCCTGCCCTGAGGAGAAGCTGGTGGCTTCTGACCTCGGCATCTGCCGGTACTTCTCTTAAAGTTGGAATAAGTGTCATGCTTTGCTTCATTATCAGCACCTCTTCGTTTCATATATTAATTCTTAATCAGGGTAAGGGCTTGTCCCGTTTCCCGGGTATCCGGAGAAAAAACTGGGCTATCGCCGGTTCTGGAGATAGCCGCAGATGTTTATTCATTTTATTCTATTGCAGGAAGAAACGCTGGATATCATTCCATGTGACAACAAGCATCAGCAGCATAAGGAGGGCGAATCCGATAAAATGGACCATCCCTTCTTTGTTGCGGTCGATCGGCTTGCCCCGCAATGCTTCCACTGCAAAGAACATGAGCCTTCCGCCATCAAGCGCCGGAATCGGCAATAGATTCATGATTCCAAGGTTGATGCTAAGGATCCCAGCCCATTTCATCAGATAATAAATGCCTGATTTAGCCACTGTATCTGTAGACACATAGATGCCGACAGGGCCTGATAAAGCATCGATGGAGAATTGGCCTGTGACAAGTTTCCCAAGCATGACGAAGATCTCCTTCGTCCATGTGTATGTTTCCTCTGCGCCATAAGCAATGGCTTTCAGAGGAGACTTCTCCATCGGGCTGTATACGCCGATTATGCCAATGGTTTCTTTGCCTTTTTCCCCTTCAACTTCCCTTGCCTCAGGGGTTACCGGTATTTCAAGTTCTTCTCCATCACGATTCAGGATGAAATCAAGTTCTTTTTCCGGACTCTGCTGGATGATTTCCACTACATCGTTCCAGCTTGAGATTTCAGCGCCATTGATGCTCTGAACCTGATCTCCTTCAAGGAGGCCTGATTCCTTGGCAGCTCCGTCGGGCGTCAGCCGGCCAAGCTCAGGTTCGTTTGTCGGCATCCCCTGAAGAAGGCCGATCAGTACAAAGACAACAAATGCAAGGATGAAGTTCATCATCGGTCCCGCAAATATGGCCATTGTCCTCTGCCCGAGCGTTTTGGAAGCAAACTGCCTGTCATACGGGGCAATGAGTGTTTCCACACCGTCCTCAACAAGGAGAGCATCCTTGTTGACCGGATATGAAACAAGCCTTTCTTCCTCTTCACCCTCGGCGTAACCGCGGATGACAAGATCATGCTCGATGTCGGCATATTCCACTTCGACCGGCCTTGCATCCGGATATTTATCTTTATTGTTAAGAATGATTTTGCTGACCCGCTCGTCACTATCCAAAATCAAACCAACACGATAGCCCGGCTTGATTTCCACCATTTCAGGATCTTCCCCTGCCATCCTGACAAATCCCCCAATTGGAAGCAGACGGATGGTGTAGACAGTTTCTCCTTTTTTATGGGAGAAGACCTTCGGGCCGAAACCTATGGCAAATTCCCGGCAAAGGATGCCGGCTCTTTTGGCGAATACAAAGTGCCCCAACTCATGGAAAAAAACAAGGGCTCCAAAAATGATAATAAAGGCTATCACAGTATTCAAAAATATAACCACCTTTTTTTTAGAGGTTGTTCAGTGTCACCCTCCACTTTCCTGGACTGAACACCAGCTTATAGAAGCGAGTTTACCAGTTGTCTTGTCTGACGATCAACTTCCTGGATTTCCTCAAGGCCCGGATTATCAGAAACAGAATGCTTTTCCATAGCTTTTTCGACCAAGTCCTCAATCTGAAGAAATGTAATTTTCCCTTCCAGGAAAGCTGCAACCGCCGCTTCATTGGCTGCATTCAGAACGGCAGGAAGCGAGCCTCCCCGCTTGCCCGCATCAAAGGCAAATTGCAGACATCGGAATCGGCTGTAGTCCATCTTCTGGAAATGAAGCTGGCCGATTTCTGCCAGGTTGAGCTTTTTGCCGGTACGGTGGGGAAGGCGGTCAGGATAAGTCAGTGCGTATTGGATCGGCACCCTCATATCCGGCGTCCCCAGCTGGGCGATGACCGAGCTGTCATGGAATTCCACCATAGAATGGATGATGCTTTCTTTATGGAGGAGAACCTCAATTTTTTCGTAACCTATAGAAAACAGCCAATGGGCCTCAATCACTTCAAGCCCCTTATTCATCATTGTTGCCGAATCAATGGTTATTTTAGCTCCCATAGACCAGTTTGGATGGTTCAAAGCCTGTTCAACCGTCACATCTTTGAGCTCATCCCTTGTTTTGTCCCGGAAGCTTCCCCCGGAGGCGGTAAGGATGAGTTTGTCTATATTTTTCTTCTGTTCCCCCTGCAGCGCCTGGAATATAGCGGAGTGCTCACTGTCGACAGGAAGAAGCTCCACACCGTTTCTCCTTGCAGCTTCCATCACGATATGGCCTGCTGTAACAAGGGTTTCCTTATTGGCAATCGCAATCGTTTTTTTGGCTTCAATCGCCTGAAGGGTTGGCTGAAGGCCGACACTTCCAAGTACAGCATTTACGAGGACATCCGCTTTTGGATGTACAGCCGTTTCAATCAGCCCTTCTTGCCCATATGAAAATTTAATCCCCGGGAACTCGCCTGCGAGTGTGTCTGCATCATGCTTCTCTGCAGCCGCCACCAGCTCAGGCTTGAATTCCCCAATGATTTTCCTGCCAAGCTCCAGATTTCTGCCGATGCTCATGCTGGCTAATCTGAATTGCTCTGGATGCTCCCTTATAACATCAAGGGTCTGGGTACCGATAGAACCGGTTGCTCCCATTAAACTAATATATTTCACTATTGTTCAACTCCTATTGTTTCAACAAGCTAGACTGCCCGGCTAGTTAAGCAGCTGAAAGAAGTGCAGAAGCGGCCACACGAATAAAAGGCTGTCAAACCTGTCCAGGATGCCGCCGTGCCCGGGAAGGATCGTCCCGGAATCTTTCACTTCATAATGCCTCTTAAGCGCTGATTCTGCCAGATCTCCTATTTGTCCGAAGACAGACAGTACAACGGTAATTAAAGTAAGCTGCAGCAATGTCGCATCTATATCAGTCAGCAGGACAAACAGGATTGCAACGATCACTGCACAAACTACCCCGCCTATAAAGCCTTCCACCGTTTTATTGGGACTGATTTCAGGCCACAGCTTGTTCTTTCCCATGGCTTTTCCGATAAAATAGGCACCGGAATCTGTTGCCCATACAATGAATAAAGAGAAAAAGATAAATAAAATGCCTGCTTCACGTGTTTCAATAAAATAATAAAAGCCTATCCCCACATATATCGATGCAAAGATCGAAAAGGCTGCATCATCAAAAGTAAATCTGTTCTTCGATGCCACGGTAAAGGTCAGCAAAAGCAGGACAGCAAGCAAGCCCATTTCAGTCTTTGACTCGGCAGCAAACTGCAATGCCGGCCATTCCTGTGGACCACCAGGCAGCATCAGTGCCCATAAAAAGGCAAGGGCAATGATGCCCGGCACTGACAGCAGCTTCAGCCTGCGCATCTTCAATACTTCATATAGTGCTGCTGCAGCCAGCAAATAGGCAAGCAGTACAACCGGTGTCCCTCCGTATATAACAACAGGGATTAGTATAGCTCCAAATATGATCGCTGTTACGATTCTTTGCTTCATCTAGTTTTCAACACCTTTATTATACTCCTCCGAACCGCCTCTGCCGGTTTTGGAACACCTCAATGGCCTCCAGCAATTCACCATCAGTGAAATCCGGCCATAATACATCAGTAAACCAGAATTCCGTATAAGCAAGCTGCCAGAGCATGAAATTGCTCAGACGGATCTCTCCGCTTGTCCGGATCAGAAGATCGGGGTCTTCCAGCCCTTCAGTCATTAAGTAGGATGAAAAAACTTCTTCATTTAGCTGGCTTTCTTCCATTATGCCACTTTGGCAATCATTTAAGACCCGCTTGACGGCTTCCAGTATTTCTGCCCGGCTGCCGTAATTGAGGGCAAAGTTGAGAATGAGGCCATCATTATCCTTTGTATCTTCCATTGCCTTTTCAATCGCTTTGAGTGTATGGCCCGGAAGCTGATCTTTATAGCCGATCATCTGAACACGGACATTTTCCTCAACCAGCTCGGGAAGGAAAGTCCCCAGGAATTCTTCCGGAAGCTTCATGAGATAATCAACCTCAAGCTTTGGCCGTTTCCAGTTCTCAGTCGAAAAAGCGTAAAGAGTCAGAGTCTTGATCCCAAGCTCATTGGCCAGCTTCGTTGTTCTTCTGACCACCTTCATCCCTTCATGATGCCCCGCTATTCTCGGCAAGGCCCGCTTTTTGGCCCAGCGGCCATTCCCATCCATTATTATCGCTACATGAGAAGGTACTTTTTGTTCCCTTATTTTTATTATGCGCTCTCGGAGATCGGAAGAAGGTGCTTGGTTCTTCCATTTTTTAAATTTATTTAACATAAGACGGCTCCTTCAAAATGCGTTTCTCTTATCCTCCGAAAAAAGATCTTTCCCCAAAATGTACGATTTGCCTATTCCCAAATTCCGCACGTTCTTATCATACCAAAAATAAATGAAGATATCTCTATAAAAAAGAATATGTAAACATAATAAAAATAAGAATACAAGAAAGCAGCACAATTATTGCAGGATGCCATAATTGTGCCCCATATCGGCCAAATGAGCAAAAGAACCCCCTATATACATAGAGGGTTCTTGTATATTTAGCTGATATAACTCAGGAAAAAGAATTAAACCTCAAGAATTTCTTTTTCTTTGTCTTTTGTGATGCTGTCGACCTTGGTGATATGCTCATCTGTCATCTTCTGGATGTCATCTGAGTAGCCGCGCAGGTCATCTTCTGTAATATCGCCACTTTTCTCCAGCTTCTTCAGATCATCGTTGGCATCACGGCGGATATTGCGGATTGCGACCTTTGCATCTTCTGATTCTTTTTTGACTACCTTGACGAGCTCTTTCCTGCGTTCTTCTGTAAGTGCAGGAATCGCTATGCGAAGCAGGTTGCCGTCATTAGTAGGATTCAGGCCAAGGTCTGATTTAATGATTGCCTTTTCGATTTCTCCCAGAATGGTCTTGTCATAAGGCTGGATGACGAGAAGGCGGGCCTCAGGAACGGAAATTCCTGCAAGCTGATTGACCGGTGTAGGAGCCCCGTAATAATCCACAGTGATCCTGTCAAGAAGCGAAGCGCTTGCCCGGCCTGCACGGATGCTTGCAAGCTCCCGTGAATACGCCTGGATTGCTTTTGTCATACGTTCCTTTGAGTTAGAAATAACTTGTTTTGGCATTATTTATTCCCCCTGACGATCGTTCCGATTTTTTCTCCGCATACGGCGCGCTTAATATTGCCGTTATCCATGATTGAGAATACAATAAGCGGAATATTATTGTCCATGCATAATGAGGAAGCTGTAGAATCCATTACGGCAAGCCCCTCTTTCAGGACATCAAGATAAGACAATTCTTCATATTTAACCGCATTAACATCTAAGCGAGGATCTGCGGAGTATACCCCATCTACATTATTTTTCGCCATTAAGATAACTTCTGCTTCGATTTCAGCAGCACGCAATGCCGCTGTAGTATCTGTTGAAAAATACGGGTTGCCTGTGCCGGCTGCGAAGATCACGACACGCTTTTTTTCCAGATGGCGAATTGCCCGCCTGCGGATATAAGGCTCTGCCACCTGGCGCATTTCAATGGACGTCTGAACGCGTGATTCAACATCCAGCATTTCAAGGCTGTCCTGAAGTGCCAGGGAATTCATGACAGTGGCAAGCATGCCCATATAGTCTGCATTCGCCCTGTCCATCCCCATCTCTTCTCCGATCTTCCCGCGCCAGATGTTGCCGCCGCCCACGACGACCGCCACTTCGACCCCAAGATCGGAAACTTCCTTCACCTGCTGTGCCACCGACTTGATGACAGCAGGATTAATGCCGAAGCCCTGCTCTCCTGCTAAAGCTTCACCGCTTAATTTTAAGACAACTCGTTTGTATTTAGGGCTGCTCATAAGAACCTCCATATGTATTGGAATTACATGATTTCTTGAAAAAGAGGGAACACAATGTGTTCCCCGGTTACCTTCATAAAAGCAGTTTTACCAGCTTTTATTTTATTATTTTTTCACTTGGTTCATAACTTCTTCAGCGAAGTTGTCTTCGCGCTTTTCAATGCCTTCTCCTACTTCATAGCGAACGAATTCGCTAAGAGTTCCGCCAGTTGATTTAACGAAGTCGCGGACCTTTTGATCAGGATTCTTAACGAAAGCCTGGTCAAGTACACAAACGTCTTCGAAATATTTGCTCAAACGGCCTTCAACCATTTTTGCAACGATGTTTTCAGGCTTGCCTTCGTTTAGAGCCTGCTGAGTCAGAACCTGGCGCTCGCGCTCTACTTCTTCAGCAGATACTTCATCGCGGGATACATACTTAGGGTTAAGTGCAGCAATGTGCATTGCTACGTCTTTTGCAGCCTGCTCATCAGTTGATCCTTCAAGAACAGTCAGAACGCCGATGCGTCCGCCCATGTGCAGGTAAGCACCGAATGCATCGCTGTCAGTCTTGCTTTTCACTTCAAAACGGCGAAGGGAAAGCTTTTCTCCGATTTTAGCGATAGCAGCATTGATATGAGCTTCGACAGTTGCTCCGTTTGCCATTGTTTGTGAAGCAGCTTCTTCAGCAGAAGCAGGCTTGTTTTGAAGCAGGTGCTCAGCCAATTCTTTTACAAGAACCTGGAAGCCTTCGTTTTTCGCAACGAAATCTGTTTCAGAGTTCACTTCTAGGATGACAGCTTCATTGCCTTGTGCAAGGATGTAAGTTGTTCCTTCTGCCGCAATGCGGTCAGATTTCTTAGCAGCTTTAGCGATTCCTTTTTCGCGAAGGAAATCGATCGCTTTTTCCATATCACCATCTGTTTCCTGAAGCGCCTTTTTGCAGTCCATCATTCCAGCGCCAGTTTTTTCACGCAGTTCTTTAACGAGTTGTGCAGTAATTGCCATATTGAAATCCTCCTTAAATATATGTAATCATTTCTTATTTTCTTTAAAAAAAGGTGATAAAGGGTGCTCCCTATTATCACCTTTACAGACATTAAGCAGTTGTTACTTCTTCCCCTTGCTTAGCTTCAAGGATGGCATCAGCCATTTTTCCTGTCAGAAGCTTAACAGCGCGGATTGCATCATCGTTTGCAGGGATAACAACATCGATTTCATCCGGATCGCAGTTTGTATCAACGATGCCGACGATAGGGATGTTCAGCTTGTGAGCTTCTGCAACAGCAATGCGCTCTTTGCGCGGGTCAATGATGAATAGAGCGTCTGGAAGAGTCTTCATATCTTTAATTCCGCCTAGGAATTTTTCAAGACGTTCTTGTTCTTTTTTCAATTGAACAACTTCTTTTTTAGGAAGTACTTCGAAAGTTCCGTCTTCTGACATTCTTTCGATATCCTTCAAGCGAGTGATACGCTTTTGGATTGTTTCAAAGTTAGTTAAAGTTCCGCCTAACCAGCGCTGGTTTACAAAGTACATACCAGAACGAAGGGCTTCTTCCTTAACAGAATCCTGAGCTTGCTTCTTAGTACCTACAAAAAGGATCGTTCCGCCGTTACCAGCAAGTTCTTTCACATAGTTGTAAGCTTCTTCTACTTTCTTGACCGTCTTCTGAAGGTCGATGATGTAGATGCCGTTACGCTCAGTGAAGATATATTTCTTCATCTTAGGGTTCCAGCGGCGAGTCTGGTGACCGAAGTGTACACCAGCTTCAAGCAGCTGTTTCATTGAAATTACTGACATGTTAGTTCCTCCTAATGGTTTGTTTGCCTCCGCCCATATCATCTTCAGTCAAAAACTGTACAAAACAGCACCAATTGCCTGAATCCATAGGCGTGTGTAATAACACCATGAGTAAATATAGCATAAGTGACTTTTACAATCAAGTTATTACTGCCGATTTTGACGAAATTTCAATAATAATGATATTTCAGTTTTCCCCCTGCCAAGTTTTTTGGCTATCTCCTCTTCGGCAAATCCCTGTTCCTGAAGGGATTGGGCCTGTTTCAGGATGGATCCGTCTGCCTCAGGTACCGCCGCCGGAGGTTCATCCGCCGTGGGAGAAGCATCTCCGAGCTCGACAATATCCTCCGGGAAAAGCAGGTCCTGCTCTGGCATCGGCTCCTCTTTTTTGCTATACGCCTGGACAGCCTTCTGCATCGCAGACCCTTTGCGCAGCTTCGGTGCAGGGGGTCCGTTCTGTCCGCCTGCACCGTCATTTGCTGGTGCTTTGGCAGCCGGAGCCGCATCTGTTTCAGATTGTACATCTCTTGCAGGCTGAGAGCTTTTTTGAATATTCTTCAATAGCTTTTCATTATCTTCTTTTATTTCGACTACGAAAGCGGTTATGGCTTCTTCCACTTCCCTGAATGACTGCCCCTGCCTTTTCTCCATTTCAAAAAGGCGATTTTGGCGCATATACAATAGTGCTACTGCAAAAATGAGAATCAGATTGATAATCAAACTGACTGCCAGCAGAAAAATAGTCATTGAATCCCTCTATCTTCTATAATCAATTGATGTTCCTTTGTAGGGATGAATCTCTTTCACTATTTCATCCTTTTCTTCCCTTGCCTTTTCAGGCAGCGGTCCGCCGCTGTTCGGGCTGCGTTCCTTCTGCCAGCCGGCCTGGAGCCCGGAATGCTTCTTCACGACAGACTTCCTGTCCTTCTCCTCCTGCTTCTGCACAGCCCTTGCCGCCTGGTCGTTCATCATTTGGCCCCTCTGCTGCAGCTGCTCCTGGATCTTGGATGCATCCTGCATCCTGGGAAGGGCAACCACATTTCAATCAGCTTCAAACTCATATCGGACACTTCCCTTCAGATCGCTCCTGCTGTTGTCAGCAGGGCATGAAACCCTCGGGCCAAGCCATTCACATGATCTTTTGAAGAGTATGCCTCAAGCTGAATATGGCTTTTGTATGGATCTGGGAAATCCTTGAAGTGGACAGCCCCATCACCTGGCCAATCTCTGTCAGTGTCAGCTCTTCTTTATAGAAAAGGCTGATGACCAATTGTTCTTTTTCATTCAGGCAGGAAACCGCATCGGCCATCTCTGCCAGCAGTTCATCTTTTGCGACCTTCTCCTCGGGGACGGCTGCCCGATGGTCTTTAAGAACAAAGGTTGCTCCATCCTTCTCTTCCTGATCCTGCGGCTGTTCATCCATCGACAGGACATTAGCGAAAAAATGCTCACTCATGACGTTCTGCACTTCATCTTCATTGAGGCCGACTTCCGCCCCGATTTCAGCTGCAGTCGCCTTTCTCATCAGCTGCTGTTCAAGCCTTTCTGCTGCCGCTTCGATCTTTTTCGCTTTTTCCCTTGTGCTCCTTGGAAGCCAGTCCTCTTTGCGCAGTCCATCTATTATCGACCCTCTGATCCGGAAGGAGGCGTAAGTATCAAACTTCAGGTCCCTTGTAGGATCGAACTTTTCAAGCGCATCATACAGCCCCATCAGGCCGAGGCTCCTCAGGTCATCCCTTGAGACATTTTTAGGAAGGCCAACAGATATTCTCTGAACATGATAGCTCACTAGAGGCATATATCTTTTTACAAGGAAATTGCCTGCCTCGGCTTCACGGCTTTGCTGCCATAACGCCCAATAGGCTTGTTCATCAGATGATTGTCCATGCATTCGTATGTATACCTCCTTAAGCGCAAGCCAGATGTAGTTTTTGTAAATTATATCAAAATTACTTTCCTATTAATATTGCCGCTGGCGAAATTCTCGGATTCAGGAAACATTTCCTATATATCCGCAGACCCCAAACCCATTTTCCACCGGGCCAGAAGCGGAAAAAATCAGCCCCATGCAAATGGCTGACTTTTTTCGGGAGATGAAATATTTCCGGGGTGAAGATATTATTGGTTAACTGTCAAGGTTATGGAGAATTCCGCTACAGCTCAGTGACCCCTTTGTTGACTGTCTTGATCTGCAGTATGCAGCTCTTCGGATTGAATTCTATCGTTCTGCCGCTGTTTCCCCCGACATCCTCTGCAATCAGCCTGATGTTATGATGATGAAGGGCTTTTTTGACTGCTTCCACATTCCTTGGCCCGATCCTCATAAGGTCGCTGCCTGAAGTGAATTGGAACATTTGCGCCCCTCCGGCAATTTTCGCCCTGAGGTATCCTGTACTTGCCCTTTGCTTGGCCAGTTGCCGCACAAGCTCTTCTATCGCTGTATCGGCGTATTTCAGCTTATTGACCGGACCGCCAGCTCTCGCAAGCGACGAATCCGGCAGCATGATATGTGCCATCCCTGCCAGGCCTGATGACTGATCATATACCGCCACCCCTACGCAGGAGCCAAGCCCCGAGGTGCGCAGAATGTCCGGCACAGATGCAATTTTCATATCAGCTATTCCGACCTTGACGATGTTGGCAATTTCATTCATCGCCGGCTACTCCCAAAGAGCTGAAAATCACTTCAAAGGAGCTGGGATCCGGCAGGAGGAAAAAATGGCCCTTTAATGTATGCGTCACGGCCGGTGCCACTTCAGTCAAAGTTGTCTCAATGACAATGGCATTGTCGCTCACCTGTGAGAGCTCAATAAGCCCGAAGCTGATGATTGCTCCTGCCATATCGATTCCGAGGGCAGGCACCGAAGGGTAGAGTGAAAGATTTGTAAAATCAGAGAGTGAGGTCAGATAGGAGCCGGCCAATATATTGCCCATTTCCTGCAGAGCCGACAAACCGATTTCATCAAAAGGCGGTTCTGCCAGCTGGAACCTGTCATCGCCAGTCATCTGCCGGATAAAGGATTCGGCCTGTTCCACCGGAAGGATGAAGAACATGCTCCCGGGTGCATCGCCTTCGATCCTTAGAAAAACGCTTGCGACAACATTTTCGGGACCGCCGGCCATGTCCATCATTTCATCAAATGAGACGACCTTTACATTCGGGACTTTCATATCAACCTTTTTATCCAGCAAAGTCGACAGAGCTGTCGCCGCATGCCCTGCCCCGATATTCCCGACTTCCTTCAGCAGATCCAGGTGCATGGATGAAATGCCGTTAAGGAAGCTGCCGGTCTGCTTACTCATGGGCTGCCAGCTTCATTTCTCCGCCTTCCAGAATCTTTCCAAGGTCGATCAGGATCAGCAGGCGTTTTTCCACCTTGACGACACCGCTTATGAATTCAGCCTCCTCGGCGCCGATCACGTTCGGCGAAGGTTCTATAGAGTCGCCTGATATGTCGATCACATCATTGGCCCCGTCAACCACCAGGCCGACTTCCATTCCATCCGCCGATGCAATGATGACCCTTGTGCTGTCACTATAATCTTTCAGTTCAAGCCCGAACCTGGTCCTCAGGTCAATGATGGGGGTAACCACGCCCCGCAGATTGATCACTCCTTTGACAGAGGAAGCCGCCCCGGGGACCCTTGTAATATGCTGCACTTTCTCGATTGATCTTACTTGAGAGACCGGTATCGCATATTCTTTATCTTTTAATAAGAAAATGATCAGTTTTAAGTCTGCGGTCAATGTTTCACTCATTTCATACACTCCCTGAATTGGCAGTAGCTTTCATGCCAGTCTATTAATTTATTAAAGCGTTGCAGTCCACAATCAATGCAACCTGCCCATCCCCAAGGATAGTAGCTCCGGAAATCGCAAAAATATCATTGAGATAGCCTCCGAGTGATTTAAGCACGATTTCCTGCTGTCCAATAAACGAGTCGACTACAAGTCCGGCCATCTTGTCCCCTTTGCGTACGATGACCACCGAATAATACCCATCTTCCTCCAAATGCACAGGAACTTTGAATACATCCTTCAAGAACAGAAGCGGAACGACCTTGCCGCGGAAATCAATGACCTTCTGGTTATGGGCATTCATGATATCCTCTTTCTTAATGATAGCCGTTTCAATAATGGAGGAAAGAGGAATTGCGTACTTTTCCTTCTGTACTTCAATCAGCATGACAGAAATGATGGAAAGTGTCAGCGGAAGCTGGATTGAGAAAGTTGAGCCTTTTCCTTCCTGTGAATCAATCATGACTGTTCCGCCCAATGATTCAATGGTGCTTTTCACAACATCAAGGCCTACGCCCCTGCCGGAAACATCCGAAATTTTGTCTGCGGTGGAAAAACCGGAGGCAAAAATGAGCTCGTACACCTGTTTATCTGTAAGAGAAGCGCCTGCCTGCTCGGTTATGATGCCATTTTTAACCGCCTTTTGCAGGACTTTATCCCGGTTAATGCCGGCACCGTCATCAATCAGCTCAATAAAGACATGGTTGCCGCTGTGGTAGGCTTTAAGAACAACTGTTCCTTCTTCATTTTTCCCGTTAGCCTTCCGTACTTCAGGCGTTTCAACTCCGTGGTCCAGTGCATTGCGGATCAAATGCACCAAAGGATCACCTATTTCATCTATGACGGTTCTATCCAGTTCTGTTTCTGCCCCGATGATTTCAAGATTGATTTTTTTATTCAGATCTCTTGCAAGCTGGCGGACCATCCGGGGAAAGCGGTTAAATACGGTTTCAACAGGAACCATCCTCATATTGAGAATAATATTCTGAAGGTCCCCTGAGATGCGGGACATTCTTTCGACAGTCTCATGGAGCTCCTGGTTATTGAGCTCTTTAGAAATCTGCTCAAGCCTTCCCCTGTCGATGACAAGCTCTTCAAACAGATTCATCAATATATCAAGGCGTTCTATATTCACACGGATCGTTTTGCTGCTTGCCTGTTTGGCTGGTGACGCATTCCTGCTGTCTTCTTTTGTTTCTTCGGCAGGACTGGCGGTCCCGGCTTCAGGCGCTGATGGCTCAGATTCCCCTTCAGCCTGTTTGGCAGGAGTCAGGTCTATGGCAATGATTTCCGCCTTCTCGACTTCCGATACCTTCATGACTTTCGCTTGAACCTCTTCTTTAGGTTCCTTTGTCACCAGAGTGACAGTAAAAGCTGTATCAAACTGTTCTTCCTCAAGCTGGTCTACAGGAGGATTGGACTTGATGATTTCACCGGACTTCTCCAATACTTCAAACACCATAAATACTCTCGCAGCCTTCAGGAGGCAGTCTTCCCTCAAAGAGATGGAAACCTCGTAAACGTCAAATCCCTGTTCTTTTGACTGGGCGAGCACTGTCCGTTCAAATTCATCATAATCACTTCTCAGCTCAGCAGGCATCTCTGCTTCTGCAGCAACAGCAGCCGCAGCTTCTTGCCTCGGCTTTCCGGCCTTTAAAGGGCTTTGGCCATTTTCAATCAGCTCCATCTGCTTTACCGCCGCACTGACGTCGCGCTTGCCGTCCCCGCCTTCTGAAATGGACAATACCATTGCTTCCAGATCGTCGACTGCCAGGAAAACGGCATCAAGAAGTTCGGCCGTGACACCTATCTTTTGGTTCCTGATAGCGTCAAGGACATTCTCCATCTGGTGGGTCAGGCGGGCCAGGTCTTCATAGCCCATTGTGGCAGACATACCTTTTAACGTATGGGCAGACCTGAATATTTCATTGATGATTTTCAGATCGGCAGGATTCTTTTCCAGTTCAAGCAGATGTTCATTAATTGCTTGCAGATGCTCCCTGCTTTCTTCAATAAATACTTCTAAATATTGGCTCATTTCCATGGCGCTTTCACCCCTCTGAATTAAACATAGCTCTTTATTTTTTCAGCAATTTCCTCTATGTTTGCAACACTATCAACAAGTCCAGTTTCAATTGCCGTCCTTGGCATTCCATATACAATCGCTGAATTCTTTGATTCTGCAATGGCAGAGGCATTTCCTTTGCGTTTGATTGCCTCAAGGCCTTTTGTCCCATCAGAGCCCATGCCAGTCAGGATCACTGCAATCTTATGGCAATTTTCTATCATGCTAGCCGACTCAAACAGCACATCTACTGAAGGCCTGTGTCCATTAACCGGTGCTGCTTCACTCAAGACAGCCATCAAGCCGGATTTTGTCTGCTGTACTGTCAGATGCAGGCCGCCGGGCGCTATATAAGCTGTCCCTTTTTCCAGCAATTCGCCGTGTTCGGCTTCTTTTACACACAGTCCAGACAAAAGATCCAGCCTGTCAGCCAATGATTTGGTAAAGCCCGGGGGCATATGCTGGACAACCAGGACCGGCGCGTCCAAAGTCCCGGGAAGCTTGGAGAAAACCTTCTGAAGGGCTCTGGGCCCGCCGGTTGAGGTTCCTATGCACACAAGTTTGTCTGCTGTAAGCCGGCTGCCTGATCCGGAAGTGCCTGGTTCTATTTTACTATAATTTTCGTATAGCTTAATAGTATTTTTTCCATATAAAGGCTTGTCTGCCAGTTTGGCAGCTGATATCCTGCTTGCTGCAATGACCTTCTCGGCAAGCTCCTGCTTAATTTTGAACAAGTCCAGTGAAATAGAGCCTGAAGGCTTTGATATAAAATCTGCAGCTCCGAGCTGGATGCTATTCATTGTCTTTTCTGCGCCCTCTTTGGTGGCACTTGCCAGCATCACAACAGGAAGCGGATGCACTTCCATGATTCTCTTCAGCGCCTCAAGCCCATTCAGCTTTGGCATCTCTACATCCATGGTGACGACATCCGGCTTCAGTTCTTCTATCTTCTTTAAAGCATCCTCGCCATCTTTAGCGGTACCGCATATATTGATTTCTTCATTTTCAGAAAGGAAGTCAGAGATGAGTTTTCTCATAAAAGCAGAGTCATCCACGACGAGTACATTGATTTTGCCCATCTAGTTCCGCCCCTTTTCAAAAAGCAATTGCTTTAGCCGCGACATAAATGGAGGCTTTCTGTCATCCTGCAGCTTTCCGTTCTGCTGCAGGAAAAAATCTGCTATGTCCAGCGTCGCTTTTGAGGCAGGCGAGCTTCTTTTATAAAGCAGATATGGTGTTTGCTTTTTGACTGCCTGCGTGACACTGCGGTCATCCGGGACAGCTCCAAGCCTGGAAACCTTTTTTCCCAGGAAGCTTTCCATCACATTAGAGATCCTGTTAAACGCCGAGATCGCTTCCTTTTCTGTTTCTGCTTTATTGACGACTATATGCATAGGCATCATCCTGTCCCTTAGGTGGATGAACTTCAGGGCAGCATAAGCATCGGTCAAAGAAGTCGGCTCAGGAGTTGTCACTGCGATCAGTTCATTAACGGACAGTATGAAATGCAGAGATTGGCTGCTGATCCCTGCACCCATGTCCAGAATAATATATTCATATTTAGAAAACAGGTCTGAGAAGTCCCGGAAAAATTGGTCAAGCACCGGTACTTGGATATCGGCCAGCTGAGAAAGGCCTGTCCCCCCTGCTATGTAATGAAGCCCATGCGGGCCTGCTGAAATTATTTCTTCGAGTGAAGCATTGCCTGCGAAATAATCTGCGACCGAATTGGGAGAAGCCAGGCCCATCAGGACATCTATATTCCCCATTCCGATATCAAGATCCAGAAGGAGAATATCATGCCCTTTTTCCTGGAGAGAGAGGGCGAAGTTCAGTGAAAAATTAGATTTCCCGACTCCTCCCTTCCCGCTTACGACAGCAATAGTCTTTGCTGAAGCCTTATCTTCCCCGTTCATCAGTTTCCTTCTAAGCTGTTCTGCCTGGTCATTCATACTTTGATTCTCCCATTATCGCCCCGGCTATCGTATTCGGGGTGGCGGGCACAAGGTCATCCGGAACATTTTGGCCGGTAGTCAGATAGGCTGCCCCTTTTCCCGTTTTGTCCATTATGTTAAGCAGAGGTCCAAAAGTCGACGTTTCATCTGCCTTTGTGAATATGAAGCTATTAATATCCACGACAGAAAATTGTTTGATCATTTCTTCCATATCCCTTTGCTTGGATGTTAAGGATAAGACGAGATAGGTCAGGCTGCTTTCTGCATCCAGCAGGCCTTTAAGCTCCTGGACATATTTCGGGTTGCGGAAATTACGCCCGGCTGTATCAATCAAAATGACCTCAAAATCCTTGAAGGTGTCCACTGCCGCTTTGAAATCTTCTTCTGTATAGCATACTTCCATAGGCACATCGAGAATATCGGCATATGTTTTCAGCTGGTCGATGGCAGCAATCCTATACGTATCTGTAGTGATAAAGGCCGTTTTTTTCTTTTGTTTTATCACACATTCAGCTGCAATTTTAGCCAATGTCGTTGTTTTGCCAACACCTGTAGGTCCAACAAAGTGAATGATCCGGTGATCAAACAAACTGCTGCCAGAATCAGCAGACTCAAGCTTTGCCGTCAGAAGTTCCCTCAACCAGCTCTTAACTTTGTTAAAATCAGGTTCCGGATCAGATTTATACCATTTTGCCAAAAGCTTTTCCATGAGCTCTTCAATGATTGAAGTTTCCACTTCCTGTCCTGCCAGCTCTTCCTGCACTTTTTTGAGCGGAAGCGGCAGGGAAGAATGGGCACCAATGCGGACTTCGGCAGAGGACTGCTGCATTAAGCGTTTAAGCTCCCGGATTTCCGCCGCCAGTTCTTCAGAAGATGGCCCCTCTGCTTTTGGAGTGATTCCAGCAGCCTTTAGCGGAGGGGGCTCGATTATTTTTTCTTTTACAGCTTCCTTTTGCCGGCTGGGTTCAGGGTCTATTGCAGCAATGACTTCAATATTCCTTTTTTTGAAGAAGCCTAAAAATCCATTTGTCTGCACCATTTTAGAGTTCAGGATGACTGCATCGCTGCCAAGCTCTTCCCGGATGATTTTCATTGCTTCCGGCATGGAAGGTGCCGTGTATTTTTTTACTTTCAATCGATGTTCACCACCCCTACACTTTGTACTTCCACATTTGCTTCCAATTCATTATAAGAAAGAATCGGCACGAGCGGGAAATAGCGCTCTGTCAATTGCCTGGCATACATCCTCACTGCCGGCGAACACAGGACGATAGGCGACTGGTCCATGATGGAAAGCTGTTCCACCTGGGAAGCGATCGATTCCAGGATGCTCTGTGAAACGGCCGGATCCATCGAAAGATAATTTCCATGCTCAGTCTGCTGGATGCCCTCTGCTATCAGCTTTTCAATTTTTCCGGATAATGTAACAACTTTAAGAGAATCTCCCTGTGCGGAATATTGATTGGTAATCTGGCGGGCCAGCGCCTGCCTTACATATTCAGTGAGCAGATCTGTGTCAGATGTCACCTTGCCATAATCAGCCAGCGTTTCAAAGATGATCGGCAAGTTTCGGATAGAAACATTCTCCTTCAGCAGCTTGGCAAGTACCTTTTGAACTTCCCCCACTGACAATGGGCTAGGCGTGACTTCGTCTGCAAGGATCGGATAGCTTTCCTTCAGATGGTCAATCAGCTGCTTTGTCTCCTGTCTTCCGATCAGATCATACGCGTTGGCTTTGATGACTTCAGTAATATGGGTAGAGACGACCGAAGGCGGATCCACCACCGTGTAGCCAAAAATTTCTGCTTGTTCTTTCGTTTCCTCTGTTATCCATTTGGCCGGAAGCCCGAAGGAAGGCTCTACAGTATCAATTCCGTCGATGCTGTCATCTTCAATCCCGGGGCTCATGGCCAGATAGTGGTCAAGCAGCAGCTCTCCGCGGGCCATTTCATTTCCTTTGATCTTCAGTCTGTACTCATTCGGCTGCAGCTGGATATTATCCCTGATCCTCACCACCGGAATGACCAGCCCCAGTTCAATGGCAAGCTGCCTCCGGATCATCACGATCCTGTCAAGAAGGTCTCCTCCCTGATTGGCGTCTGCCAGCGGGATAAGACCATAGCCAAACTCAAATTCAATCGGATCGACATTCAGAAGGCTGACCACACTTTCAGGACTCTTCATTTCATCTGTTTCCAGCTCTTCCTCTATCTCCTGAAGCTGCTCTTTATCAGGCTCTTTTACCCTTGAGAACATAAATCCGCCTAAGGCAAATAATCCGGCGATGGGGAAAGTAAGAATATTGCTGATGGGCGTAAACAGTCCAAGCAGGAATATCGTCGCCCCCGTTACATACAGCATCTTTGGATAAGCAAGTATCTGTGAAGTAATATCGCTGCCCAGATTCCCTTCCGATGCTGCCCGAGTCACGACAATTCCTGTTGCAGTTGAAATCAGCAATGCGGGAATCTGGCTCACAATCCCGTCACCGACTGTCAGAAGCGAATAGCGGCCGGCGGCATCTGCAAAGCCTAAGCCCTGCTGCATCATGCCGATGACAATTCCGAATATAAGGTTGATCAGGACAATGATGATCCCGGCGATGCTGTCCCCTTTTACAAATTTACTTGCTCCATCCATGGAGCCGTAGAAATCTGCTTCTCTGCTGACCTTCTCCCGTCTTTCCCTTGCCTCATGCTCGGAAATCATCCCGGCATTCAGATCAGCATCGATGCTCATCTGCTTTCCTGGCATTGCATCGAGTGTAAACCGTGCTGCCACCTCTGATACACGCTCAGATCCTTTTGTAATAACGATAAATTGAATAATGATCAGGATAAGGAAAACAACCATCCCTACTATTACGTTTCCGCCGACAACGAATGTACCGAACGTCTCGACGACGCCGCCCGCTTCACCTTTTGATAAAATGGATCGGGTGGTGGATACATTCAGTCCAAGCCTGAATAATGTCAGCAGCAGCAGGAGCGATGGAAAGATGGAAAACTGCAGCGGTTCATTCATATTCATGGATATCAGCAAAACGAGAAGCGCCAGTGAAATATTCATGATGATCAGAATGCTTAACAGCCAGGATGGAAACGGTATGATAAGCATGGCGACGATCAAGATGACACTGACAACAACCGATAAATCTCTACCAGACATAATCTCTCTCCTAACAGAAATGCGTAAGGCACTAGGTTCGATGGAACGCAGACTAAGTACGCCGCTTCAATCGGCAGCGTCTTGATGGCCGGATCCTGCAGGCCTCTTCACTGCTGCTTACATTTTGTTCTTGGTGCGGTATACGTACGCAAGGATTTCCGCAACCGTTTTAAAAAACTCCTCAGGTATGGTGCTGCCGATTTCGGTCTGGCTGTACAGGGCCCTTGCCAGCGGCCTGTTCTCCACCGTAATGACCTCATTTTCTTTAGCTATATATTTGATTTTCTGTGCGACAAAATCTGCACCTTTTGCCACCACGTACGGCGCATCCTGCTTTTCTTCGTCATACTTCAGGGCAATGGCAAAGTGGGTCGGATTGGTGATGACCACGTCGGCATTCGGCACTTCCTGCATCATGCGGCTCATTGCCATTTCTCTTTGCTTCTGCTTGATCTTTGACTTGATTAAAGGATCGCCCTCGATATTTTTATATTCATCTTTTATGTCCTGCTTGGACATCCGGATGTTTTTTTCAAAATCATACTTCTGATACAGATAATCCAGGACAGATAAAAATAGAAGGGCAGCTGATGCAAATAAACCCATCTGCACTGTTAAACTGGCCAAAGTGACCAATGCAGCCCCCGGAGATTTTTGTGAAAGCATCAGGATTTCATCAATCCGAAGCCATAAAACCACAAATGTGACGGCACCGACAAAACCGATCTTTAAGATCGACTTCAGCAGCTCCACAATGGCCCTCACTGAAAAAATCCTTTTAAATCCTTTGATAGGATCGATTTTCTCCAGCTTAAACTGGATGGCTTCTGTTGAAAATAAAAATCCAACCTGCATATAATTGGCCGCCGCCCCGGCAATCATGGCAATCAGCATGATCGGCCCCAGAAACAAAGCCAATTCCTTCATGACTGCAAGGAAGATTGCCTGGACATTGTTCTCTGTCAGTTCCATGAGCATAAATTCCTGAAAAGAGTGCATCAGCAAATACATGATGATATTTTTTAAATATCCGCCTGCAAACAGGAGAAACAGGAATACAGCCAGCAGAACCACGGCTGTATTAACATCCTGGCTTTTGGCAACCTGCCCTTTTCTACGGGAGTCCTGCCTTTTCTTTGGGGTGGCCTTTTCTGTCTTCTCCCCGCTGAAAAACTGCAAATCAAGCCTGAGCCTATTCATCCGCCAGCTCCCCCTATCAGATCCATGAGACCTTTCATTGTACTGGCCATCTCGCCGAAAAGCTGGGAAACCACATAAAGCAAAACACTCATGACAGCGACAAGAACAATGAAGCTGACGCCTATTTTCAAAGGAAGTCCGACTACAAACACATTGAGCTGGGGAACGGTCCTTGCGACAATCCCAAGCGCAACATCCACCAGGAACAGACAGCCGACCACCGGCACTGACATCTGGAATGCCGAAATGAACATCGAATTAAAGGCCCGCAGCATATATTCCGCCATAGCTTCATCACCGAACGGGATCCACGGCTGATCGAGCGGTATTGCCTGATAGCTGTAATAAATACCGTCAATGAGCAGATGATGCCCATTGACCATAAGAAGGAAAAACAGCGAAATTGTGTATAAATACTGGCCCATGAGCGGGCTTTGCGCACCTGTTTGCGGATCGATCACATTGGCGATGGCAAAACCCATCTGGAAGTCGATCAGTCCGCCTGCTATTTGAATGGCTGAAAGGATTAGATATGATATAAAGCCTATTACAAGTCCAACCAGTACTTCTTTCATAATCAGCAAATAATATGCACCATTGATCTCCAATGCCGGGGCATCCACTGTATAAAAGATGATCCAGGCCAGAAAGAAGCCCAGCCCGATTTTATGGGTGTTCGGGATCGACCTGTAAGAAAAAAGCGGCATCAGAAGAAAGAAAGAAGTCACTCTTACAAATATCAGTAAAAAAGCAGGAAACGCCGGGAGTAAATCTAGCATGTCATCATCCTACAAATCTAGTCAGATTTGAAAATATTTCATTCGTATAAGAAAGCATGTGGCTGAGCATCCATGGACCGAAAAAAACTACACCGAGAAGGACCGCGACGATCTTCGGCACAAACGCCAAAGTCTGTTCCTGAATCTGGGTAGTCGCCTGAAAGATGCTGACAATCAGCCCTACCACAAGCGCGAGCACCAAAAGCGGCCCACTGATATATAAAACACTCATAATTCCCTGTTCTGCGATCGATATAACCGATTCGGGACTCATTCAATTCACCTGCTTAAAAACTTTGTAGTAAAGATTTGACAACGAGATACCATCCATCCACAAGAACGAACAGCAGAATTTTGAATGGCAGCGATATCATGACCGGCGGCAGCATCATCATACCCATGGACATGAGCACACTGGCCACTACCATATCAATCACAAGGAAAGGGATGAAAATCATGAATCCAATCTGGAAAGCTGTTTTTATCTCACTGATGGCAAACGCCGGAACGAGCGCAGTCAGCGGTATATCCTGGATGGATTCCGGTGTTTCGGCACCTGAATATTCAAGGAACAGAGCTAAATCCTTCTGCCTTGTATGGGCGCTCATAAAGTCCTTGAAAGGGACCGAAGCCTTATCGTATGCCTGCTCCAGATTGATTTCTTCATTAAAAAGCGGGGTCAGCGCCTGCTCGTTAACCTCCTGGAAGACAGGTGCCATAATGAAAAATGTCAAAAATAGCGACAGGCCGACAAGTACCTGGTTGGGTGGCATTTGCTGGGTGGCAAGCGCCGTTCTGACAAAAGAAAGAACAATGATGATCCTGGTAAAACATGTCATTAAAATCAATATGCTTGGCGCCAGCGATAAAACCGTCAGCAGCAGGAGCATTTTTACAGAAGTGGATACATCATCAGGGGCACTCGCATTGAAAAATTCCATAAACTCATTCATTGGTCTTTAGGCCCCTTCTGCTCCATTTCCTGGTGGATTTTTTTGCGCTCCCGGCTCAGTTCTTCCAGCTGTTTTTTCAGAACAGACTGGAAATTGCCATTGCTGCCGTCAGCAGACTTTGTTTTAGCCGTATTTGCCAATTTTGCAGCCTTTGCTCTTTGAATCACTTTTGTCACAATATCGCTTGGCTGGACAAGCTGTTCCATTTTGGTGTTATAGTCTTTGATGATCTGATGATATTCTTCTTCATCATCTATTTCTTTCAACAGCTGTATATTATCACCCACACCCACTACAAGGAGCTGCCTGCCCACCTTGACGATCTGAATGCTTTTGCTGGCTCCAAGTGAGGTGCCGCCTAGATTTTCGACAAGCTGGGAAGATTTATAGGTTCTGCTTTTTTTGTTGATGAATTTCAGGAGGAAATACAGCAGGCCGATGACAAACGCTGATGCGAAAATCATTTTGGCTATATCCCAGCTGTTAATTCCAACTCCGGCTGAGCCTTCTTCCTTAGCAGCATCTGAATCCTCAGCAGGCTCAGAACAATCATTTCCCTTTCCGCTTTCGTAGCAGTCCTTGACGCTGTTATCCAGCTGCTCTGCATGGGCCACAGTTTGAAGGCCCGGCAAAGCAGCTGCAGCAAGAAGCAGGGTTATGAGCAATTGTTTTACTATTTGCAACATGATGCACCCTCTATTTATAAAATTGCTTTTAGCCTAATGTTTTTGAGATAGCTTCCAAAACCCTGTCAGCCTGGAATGGCTTAACGATGAAATCCTTTGCGCCGGCCTGGATTGCGTCGATGACCATTGCCTGCTGCCCCATGGCAGAACACATGATGACCTTCGCAGAAGGATTAAGCTTCTTGATTTCTTTGAGTGCAGTGATGCCATCCATTTCCGGCATCGTAATGTCCATTGTCACAAGGTCAGGCTGTGTTTCTTTATATTTTTCGACTGCCTGGGCTCCATCCGCTGCCTCGCCGACAACATCGTAGCCGTTCTTGGACAGGATGTCCTTGATCATCATGCGCATGAATGCAGCATCGTCCACTATTAAAATCTTCTGTGCCATAATACTTAACCCCCAAATTTATTATCGTAAATTTTTGATCCTGTCGCTCTGGCTTATGATATCTGTGACTCTGACACCAAAGTTCTCCTCGATGACAACCACTTCACCCTTTGCGATCAGCCTGCTGTTGACCAGTATATCAACCGGCTCTCCCGCAAGCTTGTCCAGCTCGATGATAGACCCGGCGGAAAGCTCCAGTATATCTTTGACAGAACGCTTTGTCCTGCCAAGCTCTACCGTCACCTGCAAAGGGATATCCAGGAGCATATTCAGGTTCTTTGTTTCTGCCTCCTGAAGCTGGTGGGGCTCGAAGCTTGAAAATACAGCCGGCTGGACCTGCGGTGCCTGGCCGCCTGGATACTGGGCACCGAGATGCTGGGGTGCTGCCTGGGCGGCCGGGCGCTGGAGCTGTTGCTCCATCCCGGGGTGCTGAGCCGTTCCCTGTCCGTAGCCGGCAGGGGCTGCTGCCATGTCAGGCACCGGGTCTGCAGGAGGCTGCTGGTAAACAGGCTCCTGTGTTTGTACAGGTTCCGGCTTGGTGATATCAGCAGCCGGCTCTTCCGCCTGCCCACCCGGATTCATAAGTTCCTCAACAAGCCTTTTAGCAAATTCCAGCGGGACCACCTGCATGATGCTTGAATCAATAAGATCCCCAATTTTCAGCCTGAAAGATACCTTAACAAGCATATCGTCATCCGGGATCCTATCTGTCCCTTCCCCTTGCTGCACATCCAGAAAATCAATGGATGGCGGCGAAATATCAACCCGTTTGCTGAAAATGGTGGACATGGAAGTCGCAGCAGAACCCATCATCTGGTTCATTGCTTCCTGCACGGCGCTCAGCTGGATCTCCCCGAGCAGATCAGCAGGGTTCACCCCGTCTCCTCCGAGCATGAGATCAGCTATGATTGCAGCATCTGATTGTTTGATTACAAGCAGATTGCTTCCTGAGAACCCTTCTGTATAACTGACCTGGATGGCCACATACGGATGCGGGAATTCTTCCTGGAGCTTTCTTTTTAATATGACAGAAACAGTCGGGGTTGTTATTTCAACCTTTTGATTCAAAAGTGTAGATAAAGCTGTGGCAGAACTGCCAAATGAGATATTCCCAATTTCGCCAAGCGCATCCTGTTCCATCATGGAGAGGTATTCTTCAACTGAAAAAATATCATCTTCCTCTATATCGTCGGTTCCTCTTAAAAGGGCATCTATTTCATCTTGTGAGAGCATATCGTCACTCATCATCGCTGTCTCCCCCCTTCAATGTATCAAGTATTTGAATAGCCAGCTTTTTGTTTGCTTTACCGGGCTGCCCCGTAAATTTAGGAATATCCCCGATCTTGATGGTCAGCGGACGGTCAATCGTCTGATTCAGCTCAATCACATCCCCGAGATCAAGCATAAGGAAATCCTGGATGGAAATATCTGCAGATCCAAGCTCTGCGGAGACCGGCACCTGTGCCTTTTGTAAGCTGTGCTCAAGCCTGCCCAGCTCCTCAGGCTCCCTCTCCTTTTTCTCTGTCTGCATCCAGTAGTGGACTGAGAGCTTTGGAATGATAGGTTCCAGCACCACATGGGGAATGCAAATATTGATCATTCCGCTTGTCTCTCCAATCATCGTGTTCAGCGAAATGACGACAACCGTTTCATTGGGTGAAACCATCTGCAGAAACTGCGGGTTGATTTCAAATTCGGCAAGGAAAGGATCTATTTCGGTAATCGTGCTCCACGCCTCCCTCAAATGCTCGAACGCCCGTTCAAAAGTATTGGACATGATCTTTGTTTCGATTTCTGTCAATGTATCAACTTTATTGATGCTCGACCCTCTTCCGCCCATCATCCTGTCCATCATCGCATAGGCAATATTAGGATTGACCTCCATCAGGATCCTTCCATCAAGCGGGGGGACCTCGAATACATTCAATATCGTCATTTTTGGAATAGATCTGATAAATTCCTCATACGGTATCTGGTCGGCGGAAGCCACCGAAATCTGGACATATGTCCTTAATTGCGCTGAGAAAAAGGTCGTCAATAGACGGGCAAAATTCTCGTGAATCCTGGTCAGGCTCCGAATCTGGTCTTTTGAAAACCGGAGTGCCCTCTTAAAGTCATACACTTTCACTTTTTTCTCAGATTGCTCTTTCTTTAATTCATCTGCATCCATTTCCCCTGTTGATATAGCGGAAAGCAGTGCATCAATCTCATTTTGCGATAAAACCTCACCAGACATGAACCCTCACCTCCATCTTCGTAATCTGCCGAGGAAATCCGGATTATTGGAGGAGAGACTCAGTGATATAGACACTCTCTACTTTTCCGTTTTGCATCAGGCTGTTGATTTTTGATTTAAGGTCCTCCTGCAGGCTGATCTTGCCTTCTTTCCCCTGCAGATCTTCCGCCTTCTTTTCTGAAAGCTCCTGGATGATGATATTCTTCACCTGGAAATCCCTCTTCTCCAGCTCTTCCTTCGCCTTTTTGCTGTCAGTCTGGACCTTGAAGGAGATGCGGATAAAATCATCGCTGGCCAGATTTGTTGTGATCTGGTTGATGTCCACAGATGCTTCCAGCACTTCTTCAATTGAAGGCTCTTTTGCCTCTGCACCGTCTGTATATTTCATGACAACGACCAATGCCACCGCGCCAACCAGAGTGATAGCTATGAGCAAAAACAGCATGATCATTAAGAGTTTATTATTCTTCATTTTCCATTCCCTCCAGCTGTTTGTGCCCAAGCAATCCGATAGATTGATAGAACCCGATAATCTTCCTTTTCACCGAGTCCTCATCATCCTTCACCACATACTTTCTTCCATTGGCCAGTGTAATGGTCGTGTCGGGAAAAGATTCGACCGTTTCTATATAAACAGCATTAATTGTAAATGTCTTTCCATTCAGCCTTGTAACAGTGATCATTGTAAGCGCCAGGACCGAAGGAATCCTTCAGCCCTGTCCCCCCTCAGCTTAACGTTTTAAGTTTACCAGTTCCTGCAGGATTTCATCGGATGTTGTGATGATGCGGGTATTCGCCTGGAATCCGCGCTGAGCCACGATCATTTCGGTGAATTCCTCAGAAAGGTCTACATTGGACATTTCGAGGGATCCTGAGACGAGAGATCCTGCTCCGGATTTACCTGGATCGACGTTTTGCGCAGTGCCTGAATTGGTAGTAGATTTGTAAAGGTTATTACCTACTTTTTCTAGACCTCCGTTGTTGGAAAATCTTGCGAGTCCAATCGTAGGGCCAGTTGTTGCCGTCCCACCTGCAACATAAGAGATGCTGCCATCTGCTCCAATGCTTAAATTCTCTATTTGGCTTATGTTAGCTATGCTAATGGGAGTATTGCCATTATTCAAAACCTGTTCTCCCGAAGCAGTGACCATGTTTCCAACGCTATCAAAGTAAAAGTTTCCTGCTCTAGTATAATAGGTATTGTCACCCTTTTTCACTTTAAAATATCCATCTCCCTGAATACCTACATCTAATATTCTGCCAGTAGTCTGCAGGCTACCTTGTGTATCAATTGTATCAATTGATGACATTTGAGAACCGAGTCCGACTTGCTTAGGGTTAATTCCACCTACTCCTGTATCTCCACCTGTAGCCCCCGAAACTGTCTGGCTCACCATATCCTTAAAAGTAACCCGGCCCTTTTTAAAACCGAAGGTATTGACATTGGCAATATTATTGCCGATTACATCTAACTTTGTCTGGAAGTTTTTCATTCCGCTAATTCCTGAGTACATCGAACGCAGCATTTGATCTGCTCCTTTCATGTTAAGTCTGCTTCAGTCAGTCGGCAGACTGTGGCTTCCTCAATGAGGTCCGGCCAATTTAGTGTTAGTCCATCAGTATCGTTCCGTCAATATTCGTAAAAATCTGGCTGTTTGCTTCCTTCCGTTCCATCGCCGTAATCACCGTGTTATTCCGGACGCTTACTATCAATGCGGCTTCCGGCAGCAGTACAAGCGATTCTGCGATTCCCATTCCCTTTGCTTCTGCCACTTTAGTTTCAACCTGATCCCAGCGGTCAGCGGTGATATGTATATCCCTCTGCTGCAGCCTTTCACTGGCATGCCTGCTGATACTCAGCTTTGTCGGAAGATTAATGGCATTCTGCAGATGATCTGAAAAAGAAGCAAGATTTAAATTTTTGTGTGCCTGCGGCTTTCTTGGGACTGCCGGATTTAATTGCGATTGAATTGGAAGATACACTTGCTTGCCCATCCAATCACTTCCTATCTTATTCGATTTCGGTAATTTGCGATGAATTCACAGCTGTACCATTGCCCAGCTGGAAGAGCGTAGTTCCGCCTTTAAGGCTGACCGATTTAACCAAATCCTTTTGCTCAGCCCCATCTTCCCCAACAAAGGTTATCATTCTCCCAATCAGCATGCTCGCCTGCATAAGGCTGTTATCCTGGGATCCTCCCTTGACTTCGGAAATATTGGCCGGTGTCAGTTCTGTACCGTCTTCCAGGATAAAAACAGCATTGCCGTTCTTGAACTGGATGGAGGAAACTCTTCCTGTTCCTTCCTCGATGGAAGGCTGTGCATTCGGATCATCTGATTCTGCGACTTTATGCCATTTGATTTCCTTGCCGGCAAATTCACTATAGGCAATCAGAGAATCCTGTTCCTGCATCTGGACCAGCTTTTGCATGCTGGTGTTCATGTTTGTCATCTGCTCCAGAGATGAGAATGTTGCCATCTGGGCAATGAAATCTTTATCCTGCAAGGGGTTTGAAGGATCCTGGTTTTGCAGCTGAACCATCAATATCTTTAAGAAATCATCTTTGCCTAAAATATCTGACCCGGTTTTCCGTTCTTCCTTTTTATAGCTTGAAAGCATTAAAGACGAATCGATTGTATTTGCCATGCTACCACCTATGCTTCTGTATTTAATAGAATTTCTTCAAAAGATTCACCGGCTGACTCTTCGTCTCTCTGAGCCTGTTCCTTTTGCCTGTCAGGCTGACTTTGCCCCTGCTGCTGTTGCTGGGCATCACGTCCTGGCATTCTCTCCTGCTGGCTCAGCTGCTGTGATACTTCAATTTTCTCAACCTGGATATTCTGTGAATGAAGCGCCTGTTTAAGTCCATTGATATGAGAATCAAGCATATCCTTAGCCGCACCAGTCGAAGTCAGGATCCTGGCTGTGAGCTGAGAATCCTTCTGGATCAGCTCAATCCTCAGCGAACCTAAGTTTTCGGGATTAAGCCGCAAAAACATCCGCTGCACCCCGCCTGTTTTCGTAAGCTGGCTTTTTGCCAGGATAGATTCGAATTGTTCGATAAGCTGTTCAGTTGAGACCATTTTCCCCTGGTTAGGCTGCATCAGTGTCAGATGCTCAACTTTTGTCATCTGCGGCATCAGAGTGAACGAAGGTGCGCCAGCATCCAGCCTGGAAATGGTTTTCCCGCCATCTGGCAATTGATTTTTACCTTCATTGCTTTTTTGCCGGCTCAGGTTTAAATCATTTGAAAGCTGGGTAAATGTTTTCTGCATATATTGGACCTTTTCTTTGCTTGCTGCTGACATGATAAAAGCGTCTAGTTTTTCAAGCAATTGCCTTGCCCCTTTGGCCAGCGGCTGTTCACCTGCAAAGTCGGCATTTTTTTGAAGAAGGTCGTATAATTTTACGATTTTGGCTGCATCCATAAATTCTTTGGATAATGCGCCGGGTGATTTATTTTCCGCGAGAGCTGTCACTTGAGAAAGGACGCTCATGATGTTTTCCATGTATTGCATTGTCTCTTCTTTTTCCGATTCATCAGTTTCAATACGAGCATCGATTCCCTCTGGTACTGATTCCACCTTATCTGTGAGCAATGACTTCAACTGATCCAGTATGTCTGCCATCCTTTCATCAGACAATCCAAGATAACTCTGAATCTGTTCAAGCAAACCGGTATCATCACCGCTCAAAAGCTGGTCAAGCAGCTGAGATCCGCCCTCAATATCAAGCAGGGAATCAGCAGACATGAATTCAGCCAATGATATGAGAGCCTCTTGATCAACTTCAGCTGTTTTCCCGCTGAAGTCCTGCTGGATTTCTCCCTGTCCTGCCATAAGCAATGACATCATAGCTGTGAATCCCTTGCCTGCCTCAGTTTTACCGGCATTTGGAGCTGACGGACCTGCACTGACGATTGCCCCCAAACCTGTTAGCTGCATTTTTTCACCCCCTTTCATATCACTCTGTGTCATTCTGAACCTGACTGGCTGCTTTCATTTGTTAAAAGCTCTGTGAATTTTGCCGCATCTTCAGGCTGCATTTTTTCCATGATGCCTGCCAGCGTGTCAGGCTTTACATTGGTAAGGATCTGAAGGGCTTCATCATCATTCATCTGCGCAAGGATGGGTGCAGCATTTTTGGCTGACATCGTTTCATAAGTTTTTACAATGTCCTTGAATACACGCTTGTTTTCCTCTTGTATTGCCAGCAGTTCATCAATCTGGTTCTGAAGCTGCTGTTTTTCCAGCTCATTTTCCTCAATCTCGCTGTCTTTCGATTCCAGCTGGGACTCCAGCCGCTCAATTTGTGCTTCTCTGTCCTCAATAGCTGCCCCTAGCTCGACGATCCTCTGATCTGCTTCTTCATCAGCAGCTGACTGTTCTTTATCGACCATCTCTGAGATAACAGGGATTTTGCTGCCCAGTTCCCTGCCGGCTTCAAATACGTTCGTCCCGTTTACTGTTAATACAACCAGTGTTACTGCAATCGCAAAAAGGAGCGGAATCACGATCAATACAAAAAACATTTGAAACTTGCTGTATTTCTTGTCTGTCTCTTCTGCCGTTTTATTCATTGGCCCACCCGGCTTCCCCGATTGGCATACAGCTGAATCGAGATATCATCCATTTGCCTGTTTTCTGCCAGCTTCACAGATTCTGTAAAACGGATAATATCGTTTTCTTTCATCTTTTCGTATTTTTTTACTTCTATATTTTTTTCCGTTAATTTGTCCTGATAATAATTCATTTGATTTCTTGCATTAAATACAACCTGCTGATAGTGTTCGATCGTTTTTTCGAGGCTATGGATAAAATGCTGATAATGCCTGATTTCCTGGACCGGCAATCCGCTGGCCAGTTTGGAGAGCTGGAATTCCTCCAGGTCTTCTTTCTTCTTAAGAAGCTCATAAAGCTTTCCTGCCGCTTCTTCAAACCTTTGGACAGATTGGTTGTAGCTCTCCATGGCTTCATCCTTTTCTCTTTCCCTTATCGACATTACCTTTTCAAATCTGTATTGATATTGCATGAATTATTCACCTGTTTCCATTAAACGGAGCAGGTGCTGTATGCTATCCTGCATCGTTACTTTTTCTTCTGTCCCCTGTTTTAAAAATGAAATGATTTCCGGATAAAGGCGGACAGCCTGGTCAATTTCCCTCGACGTTCCTTTTTTATAGGCTCCGATGTTGATCAGGTCCTCGGAATTCATATAAGTGCTCAGCCTTTCGCGCAGGATTTCTGCGCTTTTTTTATGCTCAGGCGGAACGATATTATTCATCACCCTGCTGACGCTTTTTAATATATTGATGGCCGGATACTGCCCTTTATTGGCCAGCCCCCGGTCAAGGACGAAGTGCCCGTCAAGTATTCCCCTCACGGTATCGGCAATCGGCTCATTCATATCGTCGCCGTCCACAAGGACCGTGTAAAAAGCCGTGATCGATCCTTTATGGTTCGTCCCTGTACGTTCAAGCAGCTTTGGCAGAACCGCGAATACAGACGGTGTATATCCTTTCGTGGTCGGGGGCTCCCCTACTGCGAGGCCGACTTCCCTTTGCGCCATCGCAACCCTTGTAACAGAGTCCATCATCAGCACGACATTCAAGCCTTTATCACGAAAATATTCGGCTATCGCGGTTGCTGTATATGCTCCCTTGATCCTCATTAGTGCTGGCTGGTCAGAAGTGGCCGCTATAACAATGGACCTCTTAAGGCCTTCTTCGCCAAGATCATTCTCAATAAACTCCCTGACTTCCCTGCCGCGTTCGCCGATAAGGGCAATAACATTAAGATCGGCCTTCGTATTTCTGGCGACCATTCCCAGCAGAGTGCTCTTGCCGACGCCGCTGCCTGCGAAGATGCCTACCCGCTGGCCGTAGCCCACTGTCAGGAGGCTGTCAATCGCTCTTACCCCAACCTCTACCGCTGCAGAGATGGGCGGGCGGCTCATTGGATTTGGCGGGTCCTGCTCAGTCGGAACAGATGCCAGACCCTTTGGCAATGCCTTCCCGTCAAGCGGGTGCCCAAGTGCATCTATGACCTCGCCGATAAGGGATGTGCCGATTTTAATCTCCAAAGGCTTTAAAGTTGCTTCCACCAGGCTGCCTGCGGCTATTTCACTTATTGCTGTATACGGCATCAAAATGACGTTCTCTTCTTTAAAGCCTACAACCTCCGCCATGATCTTCCGCTTTTTGCCTGAACCCACATGGATGAGGCAGACATCCCCAATGGAGCTCTCCGGCCCCTGGGACTCTATCATCAGCCCTACTACTTTTTTTACTTTCCCGTAGCGTTTATACGTATCGATCTGCCCAATTTCCCTAATCAGATCTTCAGCCTTCAACTGTCTTCACTCTCCAGCAGCTCAATCAGCTTCCTTTTCATTTCTTCAAGCTGGCTGTCTACACCCGCATTTATCCTTCCGCCCGGAGATTCAATGAAGCAGCTGTCCTCTTTAAGCTCTTCATCAGGATAGATATAAAGATTCGTCTCCCTTGGATACAGGGCCAGCAGTTCGTCTTTATGCTCAAGCAGGAAGCTGTAGCGGCTTGGGTGGACATGGAGCTGGACCTCACGGTATTCCCTTGACTCCTTAAGGGCCCTTTTGACAACCGGCAGGAATTTGCTGCTGTCTTCTTCCAGCACCCCGCTGAGAATCCTTTCAGCCACTTTGATGCCAATGTCAAGGATCGTTCCTTCGGAGGATTCAATCGTCTTCTGATATTCAGCTTTTGATGATGCTACAACTTCTTTTGCAAACTTTATCGTTTCGCTGAACTCCAGCAGGCCGGATTGCCTTCCTTCTGCCATCCCCTGCTGGAAGCCTTCTTGGCGTGCAGATTCTCTTGCCTCTGCTTTCTCCTGTTCGAATTGGGCTCTTTCCTGGTCTATGCGCTCGAGGAGCTGCCTGGCTTCATCATTCGCCTTCTGAATGATAGCCTCTGCTTCCCTGCGTGCCTCATCGATAAGCAGCTGATGATCAAAAGACATTTCTTCCTGCACCTCGGAAGCTTGAGAATGATGATTCAGCAGTTTAATAGATATTACTTTTTTCTGCTGTTCAGCAGGCTGTGCCCAATGCGACTTGATCAGCCTAGACAATGATATCATCCCCTCCGCCGCGTGCTACGACGATTTCACCCGCTTCTTCAAGGCGGCGGATAATGGCCACTATCCTTGATTGTGCTTCCTCTACATCCCGCAGCCTGACAGGACCCATATATTCCATTTCCTCTTTAAAGGTTTCTACCATCCGGGTTGACATGTTTTTAAAGACAATATCTTTAACATCATCACTGGAGACCTTCAATGAAAGCATAAGATCTTCGCTCTCACAGTCCCTGATCACCCGCTGGATCGCACGGCTGTCAAGGGTGACGATATCCTCGAATACAAACATCCTCTTCTTGATTTCCTCTGCGAGTTCAGGATCCTGGATTTCAAGGGCATCCAGGATTGTCCGTTCTGTTGTCCTGTCAACTCCGTTAAGAACATCGACAACCGCTTCGATACCGCCTGTTTGCGTATAATCCTGGGTGACTGTCGCTGAAAGCTTCCGTTCGAGAATCTGCTCGACTTCATTGATGATTTCCGGTGATGTGCTGTCCATTACCGCTATCCTTCTGGCAATATCCGCCTGCATCTCCTGCGGAAGCTCAGACAAAATCTGGCCAGCCTGAGGGGGATCCAGATAAGAAAGAATAAGAGAAATCGTCTGCGGATGCTCATTTTGGATAAAATTAAGTATTTGCGCCGGGTCTGCCTTCCTGGCAAAATCAAACGGCCTGACCTGAAGGGAGGAGGTCAGCCTGTTAATGATCAGGGCTGCCTGTTCCTCGCCTAATGCTTTTTCCAGGACCGTTTTTGCGTAGCCGATGCCCCCCTGTGAGATATAATCCTGTGCAAGGGCTATGTTATGGAATTCTTCAAGAATTTCTTCCTTGGAATGAGATTCGACTTTTCTTACTCCCGAGATTTCGAGTGTCAGCTTTTCTACTTCCTCTTCGCTTAAATGCTTGTATACTGAAGCGGCAACATCAGGTCCAAGTGATATGAGCAGAATGGCTGCTTTCTGTTTTCCCGTCAATTCCTTCAATTCTTTTTTTGCCAATTAATAACCCTCCTAGTCTTCCGCAATCCATGACCGCAGAAGCTTCGCAAAGTCCTCCGGTTTTTCTTTCGCCATCTTTTCAAGCTGTTTTCTTCTCAGGCTGCTTTCTGTTTCCTGCTCTTCGTTGACATCTTTAATGGAGACAGGTTCAGGCTGTTCTTCAAGCTCGGCCTGCTCTTCTTTGCTCTGCCTTCTTGCCCTCATAAACAGGAACACAAGAAGAAGGATGATGGCAACCAGCACTCCGCCAATTGCATACACCCACCAAGGAATGACGGCAGGAGTTTCTTCAGGGAATTTGGTTTTGCCCTGGAACTGCTGAACAGATACAACCACTTTGTCAGCTATATCTTCATCCGTAAGATCAGCACCGGCCGCTTTTTTATCGATGGTGGTCCTGACAATGGTGCTGAGAATCTGTGTAATATCATCGACCCGCTCCTGCGGGAGTGACGTTGGATCGTCAGCTGTCGGCGGCTCTACCATTACCTGAATGCCAAGATCCCTTACCTTATATGGGCTTTCTACAATTTCTTTCCGGATTTTGTTCACTTCATTATTGATCGTTTCTTCAATTCGTTCATAGTCGCCATTGGAGCCTTCTGCAGCACCTGGATAATTGGTCACTTCATTGTCTCCGGTGCCGGCGATACCGCCTGCCTCTTCTGCGCTTCCAGTAAAAGTTTCAGTGATTTTCTTGGCACTGATCGCAATGCCTTCCATATTTTCCTCATCAACAGGAGTAACCAGGTTTTCTTCCCTGTTTTCCTGGGTAAAGTCAATATCAGCAGAAACGGAAACCACTACTTTTTCAGGTCCCATCAATGTACTGAGCATGCTTTGGACCTGCCGCTGGACATCTCTCTCAATCTGTTTTTTCAGGTCGAGTTGAGCAGTAATCGTTTTTCCTGAAGAATCGTTGCTGTTTTCCAAATCAAAATACTCAAAGAACTGGTTTGTTACGACGATATTATCTGTAGGCAGGTTGGGAACACTTTTTGAAATCAGATGATACAGGGATTTGATTTGTTCATTTTCAAACTGATATCCTGCCTTTGTATTCAAAACGATGCTGGCCGATGCTTCTTCTGTCTGGTCATTTATAAAAATTCCCTTTTCAGGAAGATTGATCATGACTTTGGCATCGTTGACCCCTTCTATCCCTTTTATCAAATTGGACAGCTCAGTCTGCATGGCATCCAGCTTCAGAACGTTGAATTCATTTTCTGTCATTCCTATTCCGGCATTCTGGCTGAAAAATGAATAATCAATGCTGCCTGATTTCGGAATTCCCTCAGCGGCAAGCTCAACCTTCAAAGTATCCACAACTTCCTCGGGCACCATGATGGTCGAGCCTCCATCGGCTATTTCGGAAGCAATCCCTCTTCCGTCCAGACTTTCTTTTATTGCCCCTGTTTCCGATGGCGACAGATTGCTGTATAAAGGAACCATTGTTGTCCTCCCGGCAAGGAGTACAGCGGCGGAAGCAATCAATATGAGCAAAATAAGAGAGCCAGTCATCAGCCCCTTCTGCTTCTTAGTCCGGCTCTGCCAAAATTCTTTTAATGGGTTAAAAAATTTTTGAAGCTTTTCTTTCATCACAATCCCCCGGTTATCCTGTCTAGCAAGCCGCAGCTAATAACCGCTAAACATCATAATCTTTATTCAGCAATCTATTAAACCTGCATTCTCATGGTTTCCTGATATGCCTCTATCACTTTATTCCTGATTTCAAGCGTTGCCTGCATGGTAATGCTGGCTTTCTGTGACGCAATCATCACTTCGTGGAGGCCGATATCTTCTCCCCGGGCAAGCTTTTCTGTCATCACATCAGATTGCAGCTGGGAGCTGTTTACATTATCAATCGATTGCTTAAGCATGGAAGCGAAGCTGTTCTGGGCTTCTGCAGGGCTTCCCGCAGCAGGGCTTGTAATCTTAGCCGGCTGCATGATGCTTGAAACAGGTGAAAAAGATATATTATTCATCTTCTAGTCTCCTTTATTTTCCTATCTCCAAGGCTTTCATCATCATGCTTTTCGAAGCATTGAATACAGTGACGTTTGCCTCATAAGAACGTGTCGCACTCATCAGGTCAACCATTTCCCTGAGCGGATCTACATTCGGCATCTGTACATAGCCCTGTTCATTTGCATCAGGATGGCTCGGATCAAAGACAAGCTTGAACGGAGTCTGATCTTCCCTTATTTCTGATACCCGCACACCGCTTCCGGCACTTCCCGAATTCATAGCTGTATTCAGGAACGAGGAAAAGCTTTTTTCCTGGGGCTGCAGCACGACTTCCTTCCTTGCATAGGGCTGCCACACTCCATCAACAAGCTTCCCCCTTGTCGAATCCACATTTGCCATATTAGAGGAAATGACGTCCATCCTCAGCCTTTGCGCCGTCAGGGCAGAGGCTGTAGTGTTCATGCTGTGAAACATGCTCATGATTATTTTCCACCTCTTATTACATTCTGCAGGCTCGTAAATTTCCCGCTGAGCCTTTCAACCAGTGCATTATAGTAAATCTGGTTCTCCGCAAGCTCTGACATTTCCTTATCCATATCCACATTATTGCCATTATGGTTAAAATCCGTATTTTTATTGATGATGACTCCGGAATTCCCGCTGCCTTCAGCAGAAAAGCTGTAATGGCGGACATCGGTCCGTTTCGCCTCTATCCCGCCAATGGCCATTTCAGACTGCAGAACAGACTTAAAGCTGACATCCTTCGCTTTATAATTCGGGGTGTCTGCATTCGCAATATTCTGCGCTACAACCTTCTGTTTCAATGACGCTTGATTTAAAGAACTTTCAAGTGTCGATATAGTATTAGAAAAGATATTCAATTTCAGCACCTGCCAGCATATAGTAGAAAAAATGTTAATTCTTGTTGAAATTTGATGATTATAGGCGAATTTTCAATCTTAATCACTATTGTAATGAATTTGAAATAATATGTCTATGAACTTAAAGTTAAAATTGATAATACATAAGTCCTATTTTAGCGTTTCATTCTTTTGAACGAACAAAATCCTATTTTATGCAGAAAATTTTGCACCAATATGCTTTTTCTCCTTGCAGAGCGCGGTTTTTATAAACAGATTCCCACTTAAAAATAATTAGGTCTTTTGAATCACCAGCCTTCCCAATGTACCTCTGCATTTGGCAAAAATACGACTTTTATCATTATTAAGATATAATAATATTTCTATGATTTACCATGTTTTTCTGCTGAAATATGTAAACTTTCCGTAATATCTGTAATAATTATCTCCCTACTGAAAAGAACAATAAAAAAAACCTGTTTCATCAGAAACAGGTTTTTTTGGAATATCCTCAGCTAGTTTTCAGTTTCTCCAGCTCAACGAGGAATTTATCGTTCAGAACTTTGATATATGTTCCCTTCATGCCCAGTGAACGTGATTCAATCACTCCTGCGCTTTCCAGCTTTCTTAATGCATTAACGATAACAGAACGGGTGATTCCGACTCTGTCGGCAATTTTTGAAGCAACCAGCAGCCCTTCTTTGCCGTTAAGCTCTTCAAAGATATGCTCGATCGCTTCCAGCTCACTGTATGAAAGGGAGCTGATGGCCATTTGCACGACAGCCTTGCTGCGGGCTTCTTCTTCGATTTCCTCCGCTTTTTCACGCAGGATTTCCATGCCGACAACTGTTGCACCGTATTCGCCAAGGATCAGATCATCATCGTGGAATTGTTCCTGAAGCCTTGCAAGGATCAGCGTGCCAAGGCGCTCTCCGCCTCCGATGATTGGTACGATGGTTGTCAAACCATTCTTGAACAGCTCCTTGTTTTCAACAGGGAACGCAGTATAATCGCTGTCCACATCAAGATTTGAAGATGTTTCCCGGATATTGAACAGGCTCTTTGTGTACTCTTCAGGGAACTGGCGGTCTTCCAGCATTTTCTTCATGCGTTCATTTTCAATCTGCTGGTTTACTGCAAAACCAAGCAGCTTGCCGCGGCGGCTTACTACAAAAATATTCGCTTCGATTACTTCACTCAGCGTCTCTGACATTTCTTTAAAGTTTACCGGTTTTCCGGCAGAACTTTGCAGCATTGCATTAATCTTTCTCGTTTTTGATAATAAATCCATTGTTCTTCCTCCTATTGGCTGTGACACACTGCTTATTAAATGATAAAACCGGTGTTCATCCTCTAAAGGCTTGGGTACGTATGTGTTTGTTGTACCCTTACACCTTTTTGTTAAAACTATAAGATGAACTGGCTCAGGTCTTTATTGCGGGAGATGGCGCCAAGTTTTTCCTCTACATACTGAGGTGTGATGGTCACCTTGCCCATTGTAATCTCCGGTGCTTCGAAAGACAGATCCTCGAGAAGCTTTTCAAGGATGGTATGAAGTCTTCTTGCGCCGATATTGTCTGTATTTTGATTAACTTCGTATGCCACTTCAGCAATTCTACGAATAGCATCGTCAGAAAATTCAATTTGTATACCTTCTGTTTCCAATAATGCAGTATATTGTTTGGTGAGTGCATTATCAGGCTCAACCAGGATTTTATAAAAGTCTTCAACTGTCAGCTTTGTCAGCTCCACGCGGATCGGGAACCTCCCCTGGAGCTCAGGGATCAAGTCAGACGGCTTTGCGATGTGGAAAGCCCCTGCTGCCATGAAAAGGACATGATCAGTTTTGACAGAGCCGTATTTCGTTACGACCGTTGAGCCTTCGACAACAGGCAGGATATCACGCTGGACACCTTCCCTCGACACATCGGCATTCGAGCCTCCGCCTGATTTGCTGGCAATCTTATCAATTTCGTCAATGAAAATGATGCCGCTCTGCTCTGCCCTGAAGACAGCCTCCTGGGTAACTTCATCCATATCGATCAGCTTATGGGCTTCTTCATTCGACAGGATTTTGCGCGCTTCCCGGACAGTCAGCTTGCGCTTCTTCCTTTTCTTTGGCATAAGGCCGCTCAGGGCATCCTGCATGTTCATGCCCATCTGCTCCATGCCGGAGCCTTGAAGCATATCAAACATGGATGGCTGCTGCTCTTCGACCTCGACGGTGATCGATTCGTTCTCAAGCTCGCCCATGGCAAGCTTTTCCCTGGCGATTTTCCGCTTTTCTGAAAGGCTGTAGTCCTCTGCCGTTTCATTTTCCTGCTCCTGCTGGCCGCTTCCGCCGCCAAACAGCATTTCGAGCGGATTTTTGTAGGAAGCTGTTTTTTTGCCGGAAGGGACAAGCAGATCGACTATGCGGCGATTCGCATTATCTTCCGCCCTTTCCTTCACACTCTGCATCTTTTCTTCCTTAATGAGGCGGACGGATGTTTCGACCAGGTCACGCACCATGGATTCAACATCACGCCCGACATAGCCGACCTCTGTAAATTTCGTTGCCTCAACCTTTACAAATGGAGCTCCGACAAGTTTAGCCATCCGGCGGGCGATTTCCGTTTTCCCAACCCCGGTTGGACCGATCATAAGGATATTTTTCGGGCTGATTTCATCACGGATGGCTTCCCCGAGCAGACCGCGGCGGTAGCGGTTCCTCAAAGCAACTGCCACTGCTTTTTTTGCATCATTCTGTCCAATGATATATTGGTCAAGCCGTTCAACTATTTGTCTGGGTGTTAAATTTGTACTTAGACTCATATTCAGCACTCCTTTGTATTAGCCGGCCAAGACAATCTTGCCTTTGGCGGCAGCCTCAAATTCCGGGCTCCTGCCCCGCGGACGGGGCGCAGCCTTCTACAGCTCTTCCACAATGATATTTTCGTTGGTATATACACAGATTTCAGCAGCAACCTCAAGGGATGATCTGGCAATTTCCTTAGCTGACAGGTGTTCCCCCGCGTATTTCTTCAGGGACCTGCCTGCAGCCAATGCATAATTGCCGCCTGAACCGATTGCCAGAATGCCGTCATCAGGTTCGATTACTTCCCCGGTACCGGAAATGAGAAGAATATCTGATTCGTTCATGACAATGAGCATGGCTTCGAGCTTCCTGAGGACCTTATCGCTTCTCCACTCTTTCGCAAGCTCCACGGCAGCTCTCTGCAGATTGCCATTATACTCCTCAAGCCTGCTTTCAAACAATTCGAACAGTGTGAATGCATCCGCAACCGATCCTGCGAAGCCTGCAATCACTTTTCCGTTGAACAATTTCCTGACTTTTCTTGCTGTATGCTTCATGACGACAGCGTTTCCGAACGTGACCTGGCCATCGCCTGCCATGGCGCACTTCCCGTTATGCTGTACGGCAAAAATAGTTGTAGCATGAAATTGAGACATTGATTATTCCTCCTTTTGGAGCTTATGCCCGCGGGTGGGTGTTCAAATAGGTTTTGCGCAAATATTCATTTGTAACATGTGTATATACCTGGGTGGATGAAAGGAAGGCATGCCCCAGGAGCTCCTGTACAGTCCTCATATCTGCACCATTTGACAAAAGGTGCGTAGCAAAGGAGTGCCGAAGCATATGCGGGTGAATAGTGCCTTCCAAAGAAGATTTCTGGATCATTTTATTTAATATTTCCCGGATGCCCCGCGGTGTCAAGGGGCCGCCCCGGAAATTGACAAATAGCCTGTCATGGCTTTCCCTGCCTGTTAACAGATCTTTTCTGCCTTCAGTTATGTACAGATCCAATGCATCCTGCGCGAAGCTTCCGAAAGGGATATATCTGTCCTTCTGCCCCTTCCCGTGCACCAGCACAGTGGATGAAGCCATATCGATGTCCTTCAGGCTGATCTGGCTGCATTCGCTGACACGCATGCCTGTGGCATACAGAAGTTCAAGGAGAGCCTTATTCCTTTTCCCAAGGGGACTATCTGTTTCACAGCTTTCAAAAAGGCAGTTCAGTTCTTCTTCATAAAAAAATTCAGGCAGCCTTTTTTCCAGCTTCGGAAGCGAAACGGCAGAAAAAGGATTGTCATTTGCCAGTTTCTCTCTTGCCAGAAACTTATAAAAGCTTCTGAGACTGGATATTTTTCGGGCTGCCGATTTCCTGGAAAGCTTTTGGTCGTATAACTTGGTCAAATAAAGCCTGACATCAAAATATTCAACATCATTAACTGATTGAATGGCTTGTTCAGACATGAACAAGAAAAAATCTTTAATATCATGCTGGTAGTGTTCAATAGTATATTGTGAATAATTTCTTTCTATTTGTAAATATTCAATAAATGATTGTAACGAATCGTTCACATTTGGGCTCAAAATGATTCACCTCACAAGAGCTACTAAATAGTATCACAATTTAATAGCTCATGCAATAAAATTTACAAATTTTTCATAAAGTTCTGAATTGTTTCCAGCGCTCTGTTTGCATGCTGTTCATTGCGCTCCTGTTTGCCTTTGATCTTAGCCGGCAATTCAGGGAACAGGCCGAAATTGGCATTCATCGGCTGGAAGTTTTTAGAGTTTGTTGTCGTGATATATCTTGCCATGCTGCCGATTGCAGTTTCATGTGGGAATTCCAGGAGTTCTTTGCCCTCTGCCAGCCTGGCTGCGTTGATGCCTGCGATCAGGCCGCTTGCTGCTGATTCCACATATCCTTCGACACCTGTCATCTGCCCGGCAAAGAACAGGCCGCCGCGGTTCCTGAACTGATAAGTTGCCTCCAGTACTTTCGGCGAGTTGATGAAGGTATTGCGGTGCATGACGCCATAGCGTACAATCTCAGCTTCTTCCAGACCAGGAATCAGCCTCAGCACTTCCTTTTGCGGGCCCCATTTCAAATGCGTTTGGAAACCTACTATATTATATAGAGTTCCTGCTGCATCATCCTGCCTCAGCTGGACAACTGCATATGGACGCTTGCCTGTACGCGGGTCTTCCAGGCCTACCGGCTTCATGGGCCCGAACAGCATGGTCTTCTTCCCCCTGTTTGCCATAACCTCGATCGGCATGCATCCTTCAAAGAAGATTTCCTTTTCGAATTCTTTTAATGGAACCGTCTCAGCACTGATAAGGGCGTTATAGAATGTTTCAAATTCTTCTTCCGTCATCGGACAGTTGATATAAGCTGCTTCCCCTTTATCATATCTTGATTTAAGGTAAGCTTTATCCATGTTGATGCTGTCTTTTTCGATGATCGGCGCAGCTGCGTCATAAAAATATAAATGATCCTCGCCTGTCAGCTCCTTCAGCTGCCTGGACAGTGACTCACTTGTCAAAGGACCGGTTGCAATGACAGTGATTCCCTCTGGGATTTCAGTCACCTCTTCATTCATCACGATTACATTCGGATGGTTTCTGACCTGTTCTGTCACCCTGCCGGCAAACTCATGGCGGTCGACAGCCAATGCTCCCCCGGCGGGCACAGCACAGGCATCGGCCGACTGGATGATAACAGAGTCAAGCATCCTCATTTCCTCTTTCAGTACGCCGACTGCATTTGTCAGATTATTGGCCCGGAGTGAATTGCTGCAGACCAGCTCGGCAAATTTATCAGTATGATGGGCAGGCGTCTGCTTAACAGGCCTCATTTCATACAAATTTACCTTTAATCCCCTTTTCGCGATCTGCCAGGCTGCTTCACTTCCGGCGAGCCCCGCGCCGATAACATTGATTGCTGCTTCTTTCATTTTACGAACCTCCAGGTATACTTATGAATAGTTAAACCGGTTTATTGATCCAGCCGGATTTCTTATCTTTTTCAAAGGGCCTGTCCAATCTTTAAATTTGTTCCCAAAATGGACGGCGTTCATTCATATCCAATCTGCATTGTACAATACGTATGAAAAATAAAAAAGTTTCATGCCTTGCATTTCCAGTTCTTTCCGCGAAACAGAAAAGAGTGAGCATGAAGCCCACCCTTAGCCTTGCTTTTCTTCCTTGTAGTCACATTCAATGCATTGAACCTGGACGCCCTTTTTAAGCTTTTTCTCAACCAGGACATTATCGCATTTAGGACACTGTCTAGCAAGCGGCTTATCCCATGAAATGAATTCGCATTCCGGGAACCGGTCGCAGCCGTAGAAAATGCGGCGTTTTTTGCTTTTTCTTTCTATTATATTCCCTTCTTTGCAGTTCGGGCATTTCACACCGATTTCTTTCACAATCGCTTTTGTGTTCCTGCATTCAGGGAAATTGGAGCAGGCCATAAATTTGCCGTAGCGCCCCATTTTGTAGACCATCTCATGCCCGCATTTTTCACAATCTTCACCTGCGGGTTCATCCTTGATTTCTACTTCCTGCATCTCTTTTTCGGCTTTGTCCAGATGCTTCTCGAAATCTTTGTAGAATTCTTCTATGATATTCTTCCAATCCTCTTTGCCGTCTTCGACATCATCCAGATCCTGCTCCATCTTGGCCGTAAACTCAACATCCAGTATTTCCGGGAAAAACTCGAGAATCAGTTCAAGGACTATTTCTCCAAGTTCTGTAGGAATGAAGCGTTTATTATCCAGCGCTACATAGCCGCGTTTCTGAATCGTATCCAGTGTCGGTGCAAAGGTTGACGGCCTTCCGATTCCGAGCTCTTCCAGCGTCTTGACAAGCCTTGCCTCTGTATAGCGGGGCGGCGGCTGGGTGAAATGCTGCTTCGGCTCGATGTCCTTTTTCAGGACCTCGTCGCCTTCCTTCAGGTCGGGGAGCATATTATCTTTTTCTTCAGCCTGATCGTCGCTGCCTTCAACATAAACTTTCATAAAGCCGGGAAACTTTACTTTTGAGCCAGTTGCACGGAAGACAACTTCCCCGTTCTTCAGATCCACGCTCATCGTATCCATGATTGCGGATGCCATCTGGCTTGCCACAAAACGTTCCCATATAAGCTTATACAGGCGCAGCTGGTCTCTTGATAAAAATTCTTTAAGGCTTGCCGGCTCGCGCAGAGTGCTTGTCGGCCTGATTGCTTCATGCGCATCCTGTGCATTGGATTTCTTCGTTTCTTTCTTTTTCTCCCCGGGAAGATATTCCTGGCCATAAGACTCTGTGATATAGCCTGCGGCCTCAGTCTGTGCGATTTCAGAAATTCGGGTGGAGTCTGTTCTCATATAGGTGATGAGACCGACAGTCCCTTCCGATCCAAGATCCATTCCCTCATACAGCTGCTGGGCAAGCATCATCGTTTTCTTGGCCCTGAAGTTTAATTTCCGGGCTGCTTCCTGCTGCAGGGAAGAGGTTGTGAAAGGTGCAGCCGGATTCCGTTTCCGTTCCTTCTTCGAGACGGAGGCAACAGTGAACTTGTTCCCCTTCATCATACTGAGGATCTCTTTGACATCCTGTTCTGATTTCAGATCCGTCTTCTGTCCCTGCGCACTGAAGAAGGACGCTTCAAACACCGACTTCCCTTTCAGGAATTCACCATCGATCGACCAGTATTCTTCAGGGATAAATGCTTTGATTTCCTTCTCCCGGTCGATGATCAGCCGGACTGCCACTGACTGGACCCTTCCGGCGCTCAATCCTTTTTTCACTTTCTTCCATAATAACGGGCTTATATTATAGCCAACGAGCCTGTCCAGGATCCTCCGCGCCTGCTGGGCATCCACAAGATCCATATTAATCGGCCGGGGAGTTTTGAATGATTCTTTAATGGCATCCTTTGTGATTTCATTGAAAACCACACGGCAGTCAGAATGGACATCCATGTCGAGGCTGTGCGCCAAATGCCAGGCAATGGCTTCCCCTTCGCGATCCGGGTCAGCCGCCAGATAGATTTTCTTGGCTTTCTTTGCAGCTGTTTTAAGCTCTTTTAAAACAGGGCCTTTTCCGCGGATCGTAATATATTTTGGTTCAAAACGATTATCAACATCAACGCCCATTTGGCTTTTCGGTAGATCCCTTATATGCCCCATCGATGCTCTTACTTTATATTTTTTTCCCAAGTATCTTTCAATCGTCTTCGCCTTTGCCGGCGACTCAACGATCACTAAATAATCTGCCATTACACGTCCTCCTTAAGAGGGATAAGATTGGCCGCCTGCTTATCTTATGTATGCTGGCGGCACTGGATTTATTATATTTCTCTGTGTGATATTCTGCAGAAGCACAGCCGCTGCAGCTTACATTTTAAATTTTTTATGATCCTGCCATCCAGCAGGGTGAAATATTCCACTATTATTGTCCATGCTGCTATTCGTTGTCAAATCTTTGATAGCCGCAAGCAGCTTGCTCGGCATGGTTCCGGTAAAAAAACATACCTGGCCGGCACGCAAACGGTTTCATCCTGTTTTGCAGTCTTTACATTGCGTCTGTTGCACAATGTATAACAGATTTTAAATAATTTCAACCTTTTTGATATAAATTTTCTAATTTCAGTATTTCTTAGCAAAAATCAACTGTGATGAATTATACAATCCAACAGCAGGTTTTTATGCCTTATCTTAAAAAAATAACTGCGTCTAAATCATTCACTTTTCCCTTAAAGATTCAATTCTTCAAGTATTTCTCCTGCATCTGCAATCAGTTTTGCACCCTGCTGAATCAATTCATTCGTGCCTGCGGATGCCGGACTGAATATGCTGCCTGGCAAAGCAAACACATCCCTGCCCTCATTTAAAGCGTAGTTTGCCGTAATCAGCGATCCGCTCTTGCTTTTTGCTTCTATTATAAAAGTCCCTTGGGAAAGCCCGCTGATGATCCTGTTTCTCATCGGGAACTGCCATCTGTCCGGCCTCGCATCCGGCGGATATTCTGAAATGACAAGCTGTTCTTCCATCATCTTTCTGGCCAGCTTTTCATTAGCTTTCGGGTAAATATGATTAAGGCCGCCGGCAATTACCCCTATCGTCCTGCCGCCGAGAAAAAGGGCCGCTTCATGCGCCTCGGCATCCACTCCGGCTGCCAGTCCGCTTACAATGAGCACACCACTTCCCATCAAGTCAGGAAAAATTTTTCTGATGGCGCTTCTGCCGTATCCTGTCATCTGCCTGGAGCCTACGACAGCAAGCTTTGGATCTATCTGCAAAAAGCTGATGTCGCCTTTTGCATATAAGACCCAGGGAGGCTGATAAATTTCCTTAAGAAGCTGCGGATATTCCGGATCGAAGATTGTAATGCAGTGGATTCCTTTTTTTTCGTATATGCTGATTTTGTCTATTGTTTCCTCCAGGCTGCTTTTATTCGGGAATAAGAGTTTGGGGTCGCGGTCTGAGAAGGCTGCCAACAGGGAAGTTTTTAAGTGGGGATCTTTCTTTAGGAAGTGATACATGCTGCTCCAGGAACTTTTGTGATGAAGGCAGATAAATTTAAGCTTAAATTCGTCCATCGGGGGACCTCCTGATAGGGATATTTTTTTTTAGGGGAGTTGAAAGAAGGAGAAATAGTCCCCTTGAAGCAAGGGGACCGGAAAGCCATTATATCATTAGTGAGTTTTGCATTCGTCGTAAAGGCCTTTTTCTTTCAGGACCTTAATCAGTGTTTCACCCATTACGGATGGAGTGTCTGCTACCTGGATTCCGCATTCATTCATAACACGGATCTTTTCATCAGCAGTTCCTTTTCCTCCTGAGATGATGGCGCCGGCATGGCCCATGCGTTTCCCTGGAGGTGCTGTACGGCCGCCGATAAAGCCGACTACAGGCTTAGTCATATTGGCTTTCACCCATTCAGCTGCTTCTTCTTCAGCAGTTCCGCCGATTTCACCGATCATGATGACCGCTTTCGTTTCCGGATCTTCATTGAATGCATTCAAAACATCGATGAAGTTTGTCCCGTTGACCGGGTCGCCGCCGATTCCGACTGCTGTGGACTGGCCGATTCCAGCTTGTGTAAGCTGATGGACGGCTTCATATGTCAATGTACCGGAGCGGGATACCACGCCGACATGTCCTTTGGTATGGATATATCCTGGCATGATGCCGATTTTGCATTCGTCGGGCGTGATGACACCAGGGCAGTTCGGGCCGACCAGGCGGGTCTTCTTGCCTTCCATATAACGTTTTACCTTTACCATATCAAGAACAGGGATATGCTCTGTGATACAGATGGCAAGGTCCAGCTCAGCGTCAACCGCCTCCAGGATGGCATCTGCCGCAAAAGGTGCCGGAACATAGATGACAGAGGCAGTTGCTCCTGTTTCTTTAACAGCTTCTTGAACTGTATTGAAAACAGGGAGCCCTTCCACTTCCATGCCGCCTTTGCCTGGAGTTGTACCCCCGACGATCTGTGTGCCGTATTCCAGCATCTGCTTTGTATGGAAAAGGGCTGTTGAACCTGTAATCCCTTGAACTATTACTTTTGTATCTTTATTAATAAATACACTCACGTCAAATTCCCCTTTCTTAACCTACTAGTGAAACGATTTTTTCTGCCCCGTCACTCATGGAATCCGCTGCGATAATATCAATATCGGATTCTGCGAGAATCTTTTTGCCAAGGTCTACGTTCGTGCCTTCAAGGCGAACCACAAGCGGCACTTTCAGGCCGACCTGTTTTGCAGCCTCTACGACGCCTTCTGCAATGACATCGCATTTCATGATTCCGCCGAAGATATTGACAAAGATTCCTTTTACTTTCGGATCAGAAAGGATGATTTTGAATGCTTCTGTTACCTTCTCTGCTGTCGCTCCGCCCCCAACGTCAAGGAAGTTGGCCGGGTCTCCGCCGTAATGCTTGACAATATCCATTGTCGCCATCGCAAGGCCGGCGCCGTTGACCATGCATCCGATGTTCCCGTCAAGGGAGATGTAGCTGAGGTCAAATTTTGAAGCTTCGATTTCTTTTGGATCTTCTTCTTCCAAATCACGGTACTCCAGAATATCCTTCTGGCGGTAAAGGGCATTGGAATCAAAATTAAGCTTTGCATCAAGTGCGATTACCTTGCCATCGCCTGTGACGACGAGCGGATTGATTTCTGCAATAGAGCAGTCCTTCTCAATATAGGCATTATAAAGCGCAAGCATGAACTTTACTGCCTGGTTGACAAGCTTGCCGGGAATATTGATATTGAAAGCGATGCGGCGCGCCTGGAAAGCTGTCAGGCCGATAACCGGATCGATTTCTTCCTTGAAAATCTTTTCAGGTGTTTGTTCAGCAACTTCTTCAATTTCCGTGCCGCCTTCTTCAGACGCCATTAAAACCACGCGGGAAGTCGCACGGTCAAGCACAAGGCCGACATAATATTCTTTCTGGATATCACAGCCTTCTTCAATCAGGAGGCGCTTCACTTCTTTCCCTTCAGGGCCTGTCTGGTGCGTCACCAGTGTTTTCCCCAGGATCTCGGATGCATATGTACGTACTTCATCGAGGTTTTTCGCAACCTTGACGCCGCCCGCTTTTCCGCGTCCGCCGGCATGGATCTGCGCTTTAACTACAACTACCTCTGTGCCAAGTTCTTTGGCAGCTTCTACCGCTTCTTCAACTGTAAAAGCGACTTTTCCATTCGGAACCGTTACCCCGTATTTTCTGAGGACTTCTTTTCCCTGGTACTCATGAATATTCATTTCCCATCCTCCTATCAAACTCTTCAAAAAATAGACTGCGCTTTCATTTTATAAAATGAGTCCAACCTTGTCTACAGTTATGACTTAAATATTATATTTCTTTAAAAATTTTAAAATTTTTATCTATAAAAAGCCCTTTATATTAAAGCGTTTTCATTTTATTTCATCCGGAAATTATTTTTGCAGCATAGAATTAATGCAAGTAAATCATGGCTGCGGAAGCCGGGCTCAGGCACATTCACGGCCGCCCTGAATAAGAAAAAGCCTATTGTGCGGATGTCACCCTTCTTTGCAGTCCTTCCATGTCCATCCGCGGGGTTTCCCGGACGTAAGCCGGCAAGCTGCAGGACAGGCTGTCATACCTGTCCCCTGCTGTTCTCCCCTGCCCGCCTGTCTGCTTTATAGACAAAGGCAAAGATTTCTGCCACTGCCTGATAAAGCTCTTCCGGGATATTTTCATCGATGTTCAGCTTCCCGAGCAATTCGACCAGCGAAGGATCTTCCTCAATGGGAATATTATGTTCTTTCGCTTTTTCGAGGATATTTTCGGCTTTCAGCCCTTTGCCCTTGGCCGTAACCCTTGGTGCGTCATGCCCTTCTTTATAGGATAGGGCGACCGCTTCCTTCCTGATGATCCGGTCATTCTGTTTCATATTTTAAAATCAACTCCGCTGTATTTCCCTGATTCTGGCAGTGGCCGGAATTGCGCCGGGCCTTTCGTTGGCCCTTGGACCCCGCCGCTTTTTTCAAAAGCCACCGACGAGAGCCGGTAATCCAGCGCTTCCAGGCCTTTTTTCAGCCCGCCTATAAAAGGGGCTGCCCATTCCTTGATCTGGCTGTCCCCGTTAAAAACCTTTATCTGCACGATTCTGTTCTGGACCTGGACATCGACTGCCGTTTCCTTTAAGTGATCCAAGTCCAGGTAAAAAATGACGCGGCAATAGGCAGGGTCGATCTGTCCATCAGCGAGCTTCCTTCCGCTCCACTGCATGGTCATTTCCGCTGTCCTGTTCCACAGCGGCACAGGGAGCTGGAATATATACTGCTGCAGCGGACCTGTTTCCTGAGAAAATAGCTGGTGTCCGGTAAGTTTGTTCAATAACTGCTCTGCTATCTCTTTATGCTGGATAGGGTAATCTTCCTTCAGGAACTGCATGAGCAGCATTTTGAGTGATTCATGTTTAATGGAGCTGTCATCCCCTCCCGACAGGAAGCTGAGCGCCGCATGATCATGTGAATAGCCCAGGCTTTTCAGGATATGCGCAAGCCTGGTTTGCAGCAGCCCGTCACCGGCTCCGGCAGCCTGGGCTGCTTTTGCAGATATTTCAGCCAGCAGGGCAGGCCGGGCGTCTGCCGTTTTGTCCCCCTGACCTTCTTCAGCTCCTTCAGCCAACAAGCTGATGTTTTCGGCCACCCGATCTATGTCAGGCATTTGCGGATGCAAAATACGCAAAAGCTGGATTGCTTCTGCCGGCTTCATCCGTCCGCTGCCCAGCGCTGCAAAAAGCTGTGTCTTCCATGCCGCCGCTTGACCGGACTGGTGAGAGGCTTCAGCAGGGCGATTCGAAGCCTGCCCCTCCCTATTCTGATAAGCCAGAGAGCCAGGCTGTCCATTTTCCGGCCTCCCTGCCCCCTCCGCCGGTTCGTTCAAGAATACAGGCGCATTCACCTGCAGACGGCCGGCAAATGCCTTTAACACGTCTTCCAGTCCTCCTGAGAGCCTGCCGGACTGGCCGGCGGACTGCAGTATGCGCTGAAGCAGCTGAGGCTCCCCCAGCCCTTTTGGCAGGGCACCGGCCGCCTCCAGAAGCCGCATGGCTCCCTCGGCCCTCTTCCCGTCCTGGCTTCCCATCCATTCTTTCGCCAGGAAAGCGAGTGTTTCTTCCCCCTGCTTCACCTTAAGGGAAGCGCCCAGGTCTTTCACCTGGTGAAGGAGAGCTTTTCCAGCATCTTTCACCCCGGGCTGATCTAATAGATCCGCAAGCTCTGTGAGAAGGGCCGGCATCGGCTTTCCTCCCTGTACTGCCATCAGTGAATCCAGTACCTTGCCGGATAACGGCAGCTGCCTCGCCAAAGCCTGCTTGATTGCTTCAAGCTGATCCTGTGACGGCCGGCTGCCGCCAAGCCAGTCTGAAACCGCACCGAGGCCTTCTTTTGTGATTGGCAGCTGCTCCTTGACCATAAAAGAAATAAGGCCGGCATTCGTCTTTGTAGCTGCAATGGAAAGCTTATTAAGCAGCGCTTCTTCCGGGTTCATTCCTTTTGATGCATCAGCACCCGGCAGCAGCTTCAGGCGCGGAGCACCATCACCCGGCATAACCTGCAGCCAATAACGCTCATTTACCGACAGCGCGGTTTCAATCTGGGCTATCACCTTTTGCCCTCCAATCAAAACCTCTGCCGTCTGATTGGGATGAAGCTTGACGACCTTTGCGCTGACAATCTGCCCGGGGCTTAAAGCAAGCGGCTTAGGGGCACCGCCCCTCCCTTGCAGTATTGAACTGACAATATTCAGCGGCTCCATGTTTCTTCACCTCTACTATATGCCCTTGATCGGGGCAAAGCTTTTTCGATGCTCACTTATAATCCCATGCTTTTCAATCGCTTCAAGATGCTGCCGGGTACCATAGCCCATATGCTGTCCGAAGCCGTATTGCGGGTGCAGTCCGTCAAGCTCCCTCATATACCGGTCCCTCGTCACCTTGGCTATGACAGAGGCAGCAGCGATTGTCACACTCTTGCTGTCCCCTTTTATGACTGCCTCTGCCGGATAGGGGACATCCAAATCGACCGCATCTGTCAATAAATAGTCCGGTGTGCTTCCCATATCTGCCAAAGCCAGGAGCATTGCTTTCCTGGAAGCTTGAAGGATGTTAATCCGGTCGATTTCCCCAGCCCCGATCCGGCCCACTCCGACAGCAGCGGCGCCGGACATGATTATTTTGTAAAACTCGTCCCTCTTTGCTTCAGACAGCTTCTTGGAGTCATCAAGGCCCGGAAGATAGAACCCTTCAGGCAATATGACCGCGGCTGCGATGACAGGCCCGGCCAGCGGCCCCCTGCCTGCTTCATCCGTACCTGCAATCAAGGTCCAGCCGCTGTTCCTCAGCCTCCGTTCATAAACGGTCATTTCCTGGTGCCGTTCGTATAGCCTGGCCTCCTCGGCCCTTTTCTTGTCCCATCTCGTAAGCAGCTGCTGGACCCCTTTGCGCCCATCTGCTTTAAGCTCCCCGATCAATGGGTCCCTGCTGTCTTTCAGATCCTTCAGCTTATCACTGATTTCGCTGATTGTAAGCTGTTTCATTTCATCCACCCTTATGCTGTTATGTAGAAGGAAGGGCACCTGTAAGCGGCCGCCATTCCGGAAATTCAACTTCAAAAAATAAAGGCCCCATGCAGGGCCTTTATTTTTTGCTGCTATCTTATTTTAACATTTTTCCTGCCCTTATAGCGGGCAAATCTAAGCGGTGTTATTCTTTCTCTCCGCCGGCTGCAAAATCTGATGGATGCTCAAATGATAGAGGCCCAAGCTTCTCTGTCCGGATTTCCCGGATGATCAGCTCTGCGACTTTATCATAATCGACTTCGCCCCCGCCCATTAAGCAGCCCCTCAGCCTTCCGATTTTATCAAAGGCTTCTACCGCTTCCGCAGGGAACTCTTCAAGGCTGTATCTTTCCAGCAGCCTTCCAGGATAGTGCTTTTCAAGAAACTTCAGTGCATAAATGGCAATATCATGCAGGTTTAATAGCGTATCTTTTATCGCTCCTGATAGAGCCAGCTTGAGGCCCACTTCCTGGTCTTCAAATTTCGGCCATAAAATTCCCGGTGTATCCAGGAGTTCCATTTCCTTGCCGGCCTTGATCCACTGCTGGGCCTTCGTCACCCCTGGCATATTCCCTGTTTTGGCAATATTTTTCTTTGCCAGGCGATTGATGAGCGTTGACTTTCCGACGTTCGGGATTCCGACGATCATTCCCCTGATCGCCCTGGGCTTTACACCTTTCGCTCTCATCCGGTCAAACTTTTCCTTCAATATTTCCTGCGCTGCAGAGGAGATATCCTTCATGCCGGATCCTGCCTGTGAGTTGATGGCCAGCGCTTTGATCCCTTTATCGCTAAAATAGCGGATCCATGCCCTTGTGGCTTCTTTATCTGCCATATCGGCCTTATTCAGGAGCACAAGCCTCGGTTTATGCTGGATGATTTCGTCGATCATCGGATTTCTTGAAGACTGCGGCAGGCGCGCGTCAACAAGCTCAAAAATAATATCAACAAGCTTCAGCTTTTCTGTGACTTGCCTGCGGGCTTTTGCCATATGCCCTGGAAACCATTGTATTGTCAAGGCTGCCACCCTTTCTGACTCATAATAATTGCTATTTTACGATGCGGAAATCCTCGAGAGGCCAATAGATGATGTTTGTATCTCCCAGTACCTTCTCCATCGGGATGGTGCCGATATGGCGGCTGTCCTTGCTGTAGCGCCGGTTATCGCCCATTACAAAGAGATGGCCCTCAGGCACTGTCTCCTGCCCGATTTTATCTTCAAGTGTAAAAGGCTCTGTCAGCGGCCCATCGATGACCTCTTTCTTGTATTCATCAAGATACGGCTCCTCGACCGCTTCGCCATTTACATATAAGATATCATCTTTGTATTCGATCCTGTCACCCGGCAGACCGATCACCCTTTTTATGTAATCCTTATTTTCCGGGGCGTGGAAGACGATGATGTCAAATCTCTTTGGTTCGCCAAGTTTATATGAGAACTTATTTACGATCATCCTGTCCGTATCATGCAGCGTAGGCATCATCGACAGCCCATCCACCACAATCGGGGCGAATAAGAAATAACGGATGACGGCCGCGAGCAGCACAGCGATGATCAGCGCCTTTGTCCATTCCCAGAATTCACTCTTGCTCTTTCCCATGTTTGTTCCCACCAATCTCTGCTAAAAAATATAATCCAGCGTCATACTGATAATTTGCATGATTCATTCTTTACATTGACATTTTCTCACTGCAATAAACACGATGGGATGTATAATTCCTAGTATTGGCCTATTTTCTGCCATTTAAGCCCCCGGCACTTCCAGAGCCTGAGATAATCCGGAAGTCAGCCCGTTCGGCTGCATAAGGAGATCGGGTGAAAAAAAGCAAAACGAAAAAACCCGGCTGGCGCCGAGTTTGGCCAAGGCCGGATCCGGCTGATTAGCACGTCATACTTAACGCTTTCATGTGAAAAAGGAGCTTGATATACAAGCTCCTTCTTCGCAATTGGCGATGCAGAGAGCACCGCCGCTTTACTATTATCGGATTTCTTTGATACGAGCTTTTTTACCGCGCAGGTTACGCAGGTAGTAAAGTTTCGCACGGCGTACTTTACCGCGGCGGATAACTTCAAGCTTCGCAATTTTTGGTGTGTGTACAGGGAATGTACGCTCAACGCCTACACCATAAGAAACTTTACGTACTGTAAAAGTTTCGCTGATTCCACCACCACGACGCTTAATTACAACACCTTCATACACCTGAACACGTTCACGTGTACCCTCGATAACTTTAACGTGTACACGTACAGTATCACCAGGACGGAACGCAGGAACATCAGCGCGAAGCTGTTCTTTTGTAATTTCTTCGATTAATTTATGCATCGTTTTCAACTCCTTCCAACAGATGCTCTTGCACAGACTTTCTTTATTGCAGCGGAACATCGTTATAAGACCAGGCCGATCAATCAGCCCAAGCCACAAAAACTATCATAACATAAACAGCGCCTGTCATCAATAGCTAATATGCTCTTTTTTTATTTCTTCAAGAAGGCGGGCCTGCTCTTTTGTCAGCTCTGCTTCTTCAAACAGATCCGGGCGGCGGAGATAGGTCCTTTTCAAAGACTCTTTCATCCTCCACTCATCAACAAGGCGGTGATTGCCTGAGGTCAAGATATCAGGCACCTTCATCCCCCTGAAGTCCGCCGGCCGTGTATAATGCGGATGCTCCAGAAATCCGGTGCTGAACGAATCCTTCATATGGGACTCTTCATTTCCGAGTACACCCGGGAGAAGGCGGACGATGCTGTCAATCAGCACCATAGCCCCCAGCTCACCCCCGGTAAGCACGAAATCGCCGATGGAGATTTCATCTGTCACAAGATGCTCCCTTATCCGTTCATCGTAGCCTTCATAATGGCCGCACACAAAAATCAAATGATCGAGGGATGAAAGCTCCTCCGCCTTTTTCTGGGTATACCGCTCACCCTGGGGGCATAGGAGGACCACTCTCGGCTCCCCGCCGCCTGCGTTGACCTTTAAGTCCGCAACCGCGTCAAATATCGGCTGGGGCTTCAGCACCATGCCGGCTCCCCCGCCATAAGGATAATCATCGACCGTTTTATGCTTGTTGTCGGCATAGTCCCTGAAATTGACGACATTGTAGCTGACGGCATTATTTTCTTCTGCCTTCTTCAGGATGCTGTGGCCGAAAACACCGCCGAACATCTCAGGAAATAAAGTTAGTACATCGATCTTCATCATGACAGCAAGCCTTCCATCGGTTCAATGATGACGGTTTTTTCTTTCACATCCACTTTTTTGACAACTTCCTCGATATAAGGGATCAAAATATCTTTCTGTCCCTTTTTGCTGACCACCCATACATCATTGGCGCCAGGAGTCAGGATTTCCGTTATTTCCCCTATTTCCGCTTCATCAATCGTTTTGACTGTACAGCCGAGGATTTCATGGAAATAGTATTCATTCTCCTCAAGCTGCACCAGCTGATCTTCAGAAACCTTCAATATGCCGCCTTTAAGCTTTTCGGCTTCATTCAAGCCGTCAAGGCCTTCAAACGTCAGCAGATCAAACGATTTATGCTGTCTGTGTGTTTTTACTGTCAGCTTCACCGGTTCCTTTGATCCGGCCATAAACAAAAACAAATGGCGTCCGGCCTTATAGCGCTCTTCCGGAAAATCGGTGCGCGATACGACCCTGACTTCGCCCCTGACACCATGTGTATTGACAATCTTGCCTACATTGAACCACTTTTCCATCTTTGCCGATCACCTCTAGCGTATTTCTTTTACGATTCCATCTTCAATGATGATGGTTTTGTTTGCGGATACCTCATCCCAGGCGTCGCCAATGCCGATCTCCACGACAGCCTGAACTTCTTTTTCCTTCAGTTCACTGCCTAATGGTAGCATATGTAGTTGTTCGATTTGAAACTCCAGCAGCTTGATCTTTTCTTTGCGCCTGCCTGTTTCTTTTTCAAAATTGGCAGTCAGGCTTGCCTGCTGGAACTTTTTCGACTTCTCTATCTTTTTCGCTTCAAAGCGAAGCTGTTCGCATTCTTTTAAAAGCTGCGTTTTTCTTTCCATATAAGTTTCAAGAAGCTTCCTTTTGCTTTTTTCGGTTAGAATCTGTTTTACTGTGGCGGTTTGAAGTATTTTCACCCTTAAGCCTCCTTCAGCATCCTGGTACCGAACCTACTTATAAAAGCTTCTGAATGGGAAAAAAAGGAGGGGATCCCCCTCCTTTTTCTAATTCCTCCGGCTATGCCTCGGGAAAGGCTCATTCAGTTATTTCCATGAAAATTCTTTTTTGCTGTGATGATCCTGCTGCATATACAACAGTCCGTATCGATTTAGCGACGCGCCCTTGCTTCCCGATCACTTTTCCCATGTCATTCTTGTTGACAGAAAGCTGATAGGTAACGCGGTGGTCATCTTCCCGGACATCCACCCGGACGTCTTCGGGAAAATCAACCAGGGGCTTAACGATCGTTTCGATAAGCTCTTTCATCACGAACAGAATTACTTGCCGTTCTTAGCGTTATGGAATTTCTCCATAATGCCTTCTTTAGAGAACAGGTTGCGTACTGTGTCAGAAGGCTTAGCGCCATCGTTCATCCATTTAAGAGCAAGCTCTTCGTTGATTTCAACCTTAGCAGGCTGTGCAACTGGATTGTAAGTTCCAACTGTTTCAATGAATCGTCCGTCACGAGGAGAACGAGAATCTGCTACTACAATACGATAGAAAGGGGATTTTTTAGCTCCCATACGTTTTAAGCGAATTTTTACTGCCATGTTAAATAAGCACCTCCGAATAGTTTCACACAAGATAGTATAATATCAATAGATAAATGGTTTGTAAAGTGTTTTTTCTTTACATGTTATAAAAACTTGATTTCCACGGCTGTTTCCCTGTGCTTTAAAGCACGCGGGGACACTATTTCCAGGCGCAGAATGACAAATCTTAAAACGGATTGAAAGGCAGCTTGAAGCCTTTTTTCTTGCCCTTTTGCTGAATTCCTGTCATCTGCTTCATCATTTTTTTCATATCCTCGAACTGCTTGAGGAGACGGTTCACTTCGGGCACGGTCCTGCCGCTGCCCTTCGCAATCCTCTTCCGGCGGTTCGAGTTGATGATTTCCGGATGCGTCTTTTCTTCTTTTGTCATCGATTTGATGATGGCCTCTACATGCGCGATCTGCTTTTCGTCGATCTGCATGTTATTGAGCCCCTTGATTTTGTTGGCACCGGGCATCATTTTCAGGATTTCATCCAGCGGCCCCATACTGCGGACCTGGCCCAGCTGGTCAAGGAAGTCATCAAAGGTAAAGGAAGCTGTCCGCATTTTCTTTTCGAGCTCTTTGGCCTTTTCTTCATCAACGTTGGATTGGGCCTTCTCGATCAGGGTGAGAACATCTCCCATCCCAAGTATCCGGGAGGCCATTCTTTCCGGATGGAAGGCTTCAATCGCATCCATCTTTTCCCCGAGTCCGACGAATTTGATCGGCGTACTGGTAACGGAACGGATGGACAGCGCAGCACCACCGCGCGTATCGCCGTCAAGCTTTGTGAGGACAACGCCTGTCAATCCCAGCTGCTCATTGAAGCTCTGGGCGACATTCACGGCATCCTGCCCTGTCATCGCGTCAACGACAAGGAAGATTTCATCCGGATTTGAAAGCTCTTTGATTTCTTTGAGCTCATCCATGAGGGCTTCATCCACATGAAGGCGCCCAGCCGTATCGATCAGCACATAATCATGATGGTCTTCCTTCGCCTTGGCGATGGCCTGCCTTGCTATCTCAACAGGCGATACCTGGTCGCCGAGCGAAAATACAGGCATATTGATCTGTTTGCCAAGCGTTTCAAGCTGCTTGATGGCAGCCGGACGGTAGATGTCCGCAGCCACCAGCAGCGGATTGCGGTTATGCTTTTTCCGGAGCAGGTTGGCAAGCTTCCCTGTGGTGGTCGTTTTACCGGCCCCCTGAAGACCGACCATCATGATCACAGTCGGCGGACGGTTTGACACGGCAATTTTGCTCTGCTCCCCGCCCATCAGCTCGGTAAGCTCCTCTTTAACGACCTTTATGACCTGCTGTCCCGGTGTTAGACTTTTTAAAACTTCCTGACCGATTGAACGTTCGCTGACCTTTTTCACAAACTCTTTGACAACTTTAAAGTTAACGTCAGCTTCCAGAAGGGCAAGGCGGACTTCACGCATCATTTCTTTGACATCCGCTTCGGTTACTTTCCCTTTGCCGCGGATCTTCTGTATTGTATTTTGCAGTCGGTCGGCTAATCCTTCAAATGCCATAAACGCCGCCTCCTAATCTAATTTCTCTAGCTCAGCCACTGCTTCCATCAAGCTTTGACGGGAAGGGCTTCCTTCTTCAAGAAAAGTTTTCATTTCACGAATAAGTATGCTGCGCTGTTGAAATTTCTGAAATAACAGCAGCTTTTCTTCATATTCCTCCAGCATCGCTTCTGTACGCTTAATATTGTCGTACACCGCCTGCCGGCTGACGTCATATTCCTCGGCAATCTCCCCGAGGGAATAATCATCCAGATAGTATAGGGACATATAGCTGCTCTGCTTCGGCGTCAACAACGACTGATAAAAATCATACAAATAATTCATCCTCGTCGTCTTCTCCAGCATAGCTCATTCCCCCTTGTTAAGTGAAAAGCCTTTACAATAAATCAGTTTACACACAACCACAATTCCTGTCAAGGAAATCCGGGCTCTGCGGGCTTTGTCAGCTTTTCCTCTTTTTGGCTTCCAAAAGGCGCTTCATCCTCTCTTCCCGCTCATCCGGGCTGATGCTTGTTTCTCCGGAGCGTCCTTTAGGTTTCCGGACCTCAGTCTGCCGCCCGGCGGGTTCTGCTTCCTGAGCGCGGGATTCCGGAACCTGGACACCTTTCTGCCGGTCAGCCGCCATCCGCTTGGCTGTGGCTGTTTTCTCTAATGGCCTGCTTCTATCGGCCCCTGCAGCCTTTTTAGTCCTTCGTCTGTCCGGAACCAGCTTCAGCCCGAACCTCCTGGCCGCTATCTCGGCAAAGAAGAGCAGGAACGCCGCGAGGAGGAGCCATTCGCTGATTGCGGTTTTTTCAAAGCTTCCTGCCTCAAGCGGACGGAATGCTTCCTGGCCATTGTTCAGCCGCTTTCCGCCAGTTAAAGATGATATCTCCTTAAGAAGCCCTTCATTTTCTTTTTGCATTAAATATTCTTCTGAATAAGGGAGAGTAAAGCCTGTTTTATAGGCCGCCGTTTCTCCTGATGCGGTTTTCTGGCTGATGTTGACATAAAACATGCCAGGCTCTGACGGCATTTTAATTTCGTACTTGCCAGGAGCAGCCAGTTTAGTGCTGGCATCGATTTTTTTCCCTTTATCTGAAACAACAGCTATTTCTGCCGGCAGGGCAGCTTTGCTGCTTCCTTCAAGCAAAACAACCGTTTCTTCGTTGTCTCTCCGGACCGAAAGGCTGAAAGGTTCGCTCTCGTATTTTGGGAGAGAAATGCTGGCGAGTTTATTGATGAACTGCGGCCACTTTTCCCAGCGGGCCCAGTCCCCCGACCATTTTCCGCTTATATCCGATGTAAAGGCGATCGTATGCCCGATGCCATACTGCCATTCAGCAAGGATTGGATCTTCTTTCTCACTGAGAAGAGGAACCTCTGCACCCTGTTTGGCTTCAGAAGCAATATAGGCATTCATCTGCGGAACGCCGCCTGCAAAGAAATCGCCCCATTCCGGATACGGCTGCAAAGATGGATAAAAAGGATTATCTTCGATATATGTTCTCGTCGCCATGACGGTTTCCCTTGATAGAATGCTCGGGATCACCGAGGAGTCCGTGACATCATAGAAGCGCCCGGTCCCGAGCGAAGCCAGCTCCTCCAGCAGATTCCGGTCGGCGTCGCTTCCAAGCGCCACCGCTGATAGAGTAATATTGTTTTCTTTCCCGGTTTCTATCATGCTTTCATAATCCGCGCTCCGGGCAGACTGCCCGTCTGTCAGGAGGATGATATGCTTCCGCTGAAGCTTAAGGTTCTCCAGTTCTTCGTACGCCTTTTCTAGGGAAGGGAAGATTTCCGTGCCTCCCCCTGGAGTGACGGAGCCGATTTTATCCACAGCCTCTTTTTTATTGTCAAGCGGTCCGGTTTCCACGATAACCCAAGGGCGGTCATCAAATGCTATGAATCCAAGTGTATCTTTTTCCCGCAGCAGTTCAACAGATCTTGCTGCCGCCTCTTTGGCCAGCTCCAGCTTGTTCCCTGCCATGCTTCCGGAACGGTCCATAACAATCATAAGGCCGAAGGAGGGCATTTCCTTCTTCCCTTTAATATCCATGTTGACAGGCAGCAGCTTTTCGATGGGAGTCTTGAAATAGCCCCCAAGCCCGAAGCTGTTCTCTCCTCCTGCCATAATAAAGCCGGAGCCGAATTCCTTTACAGCCTTTTCGATAAGCATCATCTGATTCTCGGAAACAACCGTTGCCGGGACATTATTGAAAATGATGGACTGATATGGAAGAAACCCGGAAAGAGAGGTAGGAAGCTTTTCCGGCACGATGGAATCCGCCAGAAGGCCGGATCCGTCCAGTATGTTTTCAAGCTGGCTTTTTTCCTGCTCTACAATCAGAACCTTGGGAGTCCCTTTAATATTGACTGCAGACTGTAGGGCATTGTTTTCTATGAATCCATCTCCTTCAGCAGAAATTTCAGCCTTGAATGCGGATAAACCTGTTTCTTCCGCTTTGTGCTTGAAAGCATAGATGTTTTTTCCTTCTTTAACCGTGATTCTTTCTTTCAAGACTTCCCGGCTGTTTACAGAAAGCCGTAAATCAGCTTCTTTTGCAGAATTGCTGTCTATCACAACTGTAATGGATGCTTCTTCACCTTCATATAAAGCTGGCGGGACTTCCAGGCTGGAAATGGACATATCCTCTTTCCCAGTGCTGTCCAGCAGGACATAATCAAGCGCGATCCCCCGATTCTTCAGGAGCTTTGCCGCTTCCCGGCTGCTGCCGGCGGTTTCCCTCCCGTCTGATAGAAGGACAATCCGCCCCGGGGTTTCCTGCGGGATGAGAGTCGAAGCCAGCTGGATGCCTGCTTCGAGATTTGTTTCCCCCTTTCCGCTGTCAGTACTGAATTCCCGTAGCTCCCCCTTGATGCTTGCCAGCGAGCTTTCAGCAGCGGCGGCTTCTCCAGCCGATATAACGGCGTAGGAATCTTCCTTGCCTTTGGACTGGATGCCTGCTTCAATGAAATCGAGCATATCTCCTTCCCTGCCCTGCATACTGGCAGAGCGGTCGGCAATGAAGACCACCGGCTTCCCCGGAGCTGGCAGCCTGATTGAAGGGACAGCAAGCGCCAAGGCAAGCAAAATGAAAACTGCAGCCCTCAGAACCGCTGCTTCCTTCCTGTTTTCCCTGCCGCCGCCCTTCACTGTCTTGATAAACAAAAATATAAGGAGCAGAGAAGGGATGATGAGCAAAAGCATATAAGGATGCTTAAATTCTATTCCCACGCCTGAACACCTCCCATTCTGCAGCTATCAGGATGAACGCGAATAATGCGAGCCAGAACCAAAGTCCATCCTGCTCTATTTCACTGTAGCCAACTGAAGCGCTTTGGTCATTCATCGTAAAAGAAGGGGCATGCCTGGCAGCTTTTTCCCTGTCATCGAGCAGGACAGAGAAAAAATAATGTTCTTCCCCTGCGGCAGCCTGATAGACTCCCGGCTTATAGGGGGCAGCAAAGTTTTCCTTCGCTAAATCGAGTGAATACAGGTTTTCGTTTTTATCATTGTAAATATCCCACTCCGCAGAACCGCCACCAGCATTGAGCCACTTCTCTTCCCCCGGTGAAAAATAGCCAAGAAAATCAGACTGGGCGGCCAGCCACTGATAGGCATTATACAGGAAGACCGGGAACCCCGGCTGTAAAGGCCAGTCAGTGTCGCTCAAGTCAAAATTGATTACCACAGCGGGCACCCCATTCTGTAACCCTTTCTGGATCAGAGGCCGCCCGCCTGACTCCAGGAGGGTATCCCAATCGCCTTTAAGCGGCTCATAGGAGGAATCTATGAAAATATTTTCTGCTCCCACATGTTCAAGAATCGGGTCATTAGCGGCTGCCGGCGGTTCTTCCAGCTTTTTCTGGCCAGTTTCCGCATTGAAAATGATTGCAGGCCTTCCCTCTGCCATCTTAAGGCTGCCGGCATCTGCAAGGTATATTCCTTCTTCTCCGGCGGAAGCCGTTGAAGGATCAGCCTGAACCAGTTCCGCGCCCCATGTTTCAAAGCCTTTCAGCACAAACGGACTGATGCCGCCTGCGGCGATCACCTTCCGGCTCTGTTCATTATAGATCGCTGTCAGCTCATTGTCGGCTTGATAAGGATCATCCGCCTTTATTTCTGCTTTATAGTACGGATGCTCGGGGAGGGCGGGAATCTGGATCACAGATTGCCCATTTGCTTCAATTTCCATTTTTTGTTCATACAGTACCTGGTCTTCGTATATAACCCGGAAGGAAAAAGCGGCTTCCTCCGCCGACTGGTTTTCAACCGCAGCCCCTCCGGCAATCCCCTCCCCTTCCCGGACAACACCAAAAGATAAAAGAGAAAGATTCTGCGCCTCTTCACCAAAATTATGGACCTCAGTATAATTTCCTTCATCCAGGGCTGCGGCTGCTTCTTTTTCAAGTCCGTCAGTAAATATGTAAATGGATGAATTCTCTGCATCTGCCAAAGAATTGGCCAGCTGCACGGCTTTTGCCATATTTTCATGCTCATAAGTGATTTCAAGAGCACTGATCGACTTTTTAACAGCAGCTTTTTCTTTTTCTCCGGACAGAAGGATTTCCGGCTTTTCCCCGGCTCTTATCAGAGTAACCTCCTGGCCGGACAGGCTGCCGGCAAGCGAAAGCATCTTCTCCCTTGCCTTCTCGAAAACCGGGTCGCCATCTCTTTCAGCCAGCATGGATGCAGAGGGGTCGACCACAAATATCAAGCGGCTCCCCTTTATTTCTTCACTGTGCCAAAAAGGCCGCACCAGCGCAAATATCAGCAGCAGGAGGGCGAGAAGCTGCAGCCAGAAAAGCAGATTCTGCTGAAGCTTCTGCAGCCAGGGAGATGCCTGCCATTCATTCACAGCCTCCATCCAAAGCATATTGGAAGGAATGATTTTCTCATCAAATTGCTTCCGGAAAAAGTAGAATAATATTAAAGCGATGATAAAAAAGCACAATAAAAAATAGAGCGGGTTAAAAAAAAGCATAATGTTTCACCTCAATTCAACATGCCTTTACCAGGCAGGATGCGCAGCAATAAGGTCTGAATATCCGTATCGTCAGTGATCGATACAAACCGCCCGCCATATTTCCTGCAAATCGTTTCCAGCTGCCTCCCATGCTCTTCCAGCCTTTTCTTATATCCGGCAGCAATCGCGGTATTCATACTGACATTTACCGAAGCTTTGCTTTCGCTGTCTATCAGCCTGATATCACCGCTGTATAATGGATCTGCTTCCTCCCGGGCCAGAATCTGCAGCAGCCAGAAATCCTGCTTCAAGGCCCCCATCCTCTTGATTGCCGCCTCAAGACCACTGAGCGGCTCCATAGTGTCGGTAATGATGATGGACAGCTGCTGATTTTTTTGCAGGAAAATGCTCAAGTGCTCTGCAAAACCTGCATTGGTTCCGGCACCTTCCAGCTTAAGGATTTCTGCATACACTTTTTTGCTGTAATTGGCTCCTTTTTTCCTGAGAGGGGCTGAACCGCCAGCAGGCAAAGCGGCAAAATAGAGCCGGTCGCCTCCTGTAAGTGCAATATAGCATAAGGAAGCTGCCAGTTCTTTTGCAAGCTTCCATCTTTGATCGATGCTTTGCATGGAAGATGAGGCATCCAGATAAACGGCAGCTGAAATCTCCTGTTCATCGAGAAATCGTTTGATATAGTGCTTTTGCGTTCGTCCATAGACATTCCAGTCGATTTGCCTGACATCGTCTCCAGGCTGATAGAGCCTGAAATCGGAAAATTCAAGAGAAGATCCGAAGCTGCTGGACTGCCTTGTCCCTTTATGGGCGCCGCGCTTTTTCGTTTTGACCTGCAGGCGCTTTTTCTGCAGCCTGGAAAGAAGCCCGCTTCCGTTATGCATGCCGGCCAGCCCAGACAGGATTCCTGGATTCAGCCAGGTCCCGGATGATGTCATCTGCCGTGATTCCGCTGCTGTCAGCTTCAAAGTTTACAATGAGGCGGTGGCGGAGCACCGGGAGCGCTGTCTTCCGCAAATCTCCCATAGAAACATGGTATCTTCCCTGTGACATCGCCCTTGCTTTCGCCATCATGATCAGGCTCTGCAGTCCCCTTGGCCCGCTCCCAAACTGGATGTACTGCCTGACCATTTCCGTAGCATCAGGCGAGTCTGGATGTGTGGCTGAAATGATCGACACAGCTGCATCTATGATTTCTTCACCTATTAAAATCTCCTTTGCCAAAGCCTGGATTTCCAATATCTCCTTTTTGGCTGCCGCCTTTTGCACCCTCGAAGGCCGGGTTCCTGTCGTCCTTATTACTATCTCTTTCAATTCTTCCTTTGTCGGGTATGAGACCTGGATTTTGCATATGAACCGGTCCAGCTGTGCTTCCGGAAGCGGATAGGTCCCTTCCATATCAATCGGGTTCTGCGTAGCCAGAACAAAGAATGGGTGGTCCAGCATTTTTGTCTCACCCATGATTGTCACTGTTTTTTCCCCCATCGCTTCCAGGAGCGAGCTTTGTGTCTTCGGCGTCGCACGGTTGATTTCATCTGCGAGGATGATGTTTCCGAATAATGGCCCTTCATGGAAAACAAAAGCTTGTTTCCCGCTCCCGTCAGGCTGCAGGAGCATGGTTCCCGTTATATCGGATGGCATGAGGTCCGGAGTGAACTGGATCCGCGAAAACTTCAGGTCCATGCTTTCCGATATCGTCTTGACCAGCATGGTCTTCCCCATGCCGGGGAGACCCTCAAGCAGTACATGGCCGCCGGCAATGATACTCCACAGCACCTGATCGATTACGTCCTCCTGCCCGACGATAAACGACCTGATTTCTTCCTTCACTTTATGCATGATAGCGGCCGCTTCAGTAAATTGGTTTGCTTTCTCTTCAATTGATTCCAAATTCCTCACTCCCCATCAGGATCTATGTTTGTAAAATAGTTCTTTACGATTTCTGCCAGTTCATCAGGAAGCTTGTAGCGCTCGGAGCTTTCACGGTAGGATCTTTCATAAGATTCATAGACTTCGCTGTACGGCCTGGCGCTCCCCCGCAGGATGGGGCCGGTTCCTTCGCTCTGTTCAGCCGGCCCCCCTTCGCCTAATTGGCCTGAATCAGTTTCCGTATTCTCCTGGCCTGTGATCCTTTCCGGCACAGTCAGGAGCTCCCTCGAGCCCTGGCCAAGGCCGGCTCCAGATCCGCTTCCGGATCCGGTGCCAGCCCCTGAACCTGAACCCGAGCCTGAACCCGAGCCTGAACCCGAGCCTGAACCTGAACCCGACCCTGAACCGCTTCCGGATCCATTCCCTGAGCTTCCTTTGCCGGGCTGCTGGCCGCCGCTGCCTGCGTTCTGGCCAGGATTCTGCCCTGTGCTATTCTGTCCAGGCGATGCTGAAAGAGCCAGCTGGCCGGGGTTCATCCCATTTGCAGACATCCTGCTATGGAGATTCGTCCCTGCCTGGCCGACTGCCTGCTGTGCGGCAGCGAGCCTGGACAATGCACCGGAGGAGTTTAATGCTTTCTCCAGCTGTTCTGCCAGTTTGGCAAGCTCTTCATCTGTCAAAGGCCCATCCTTTTGAGCCAGCTCCTGGAGCGCCTCTTTTTGGGCATCTGAAAGCTCTGCAGGATTTTTCTGCAGTTTCTTCAGTTCATCCATGGCTTTTTGCAGATCCTTGTCATCGAGGGCAGCTGCAAGGGAGCTTAACCCGGCATTATTAAGCCGGCTTTTAGCTTCTTCAAGCTTCCTTTGCCTTTCCTGTTCCTTCATTTTCTGCAGTTCCAGCGACTTGTTCTGTTTTTCAAGCTCTTTCAAAGCCTCTGCGGCAGAGTCAAGCTTGCTGATTTCCTTTGCCGTCTCCTCGATCAGCTTCCGTGTTTCCGGATCCTTTTCTTTCTCTGCTTTTTCCAAAAGCTCTTCTTCAGCTGATTCTACAATTTCCTTCTCTTTGTCAAGCTGGCTTGCTTCTTCCAATTTTGCGCCGGGAAGATAAGCAGCGGCTGAAACTGCCAGAAAGACAGCCATCGCTCCGAGGATCCATTTAGGATAAAAGAACTGCTTTTTCCGTTTCAATACAGACTCGTGTTCCCTCTTCATAAAAGATAAGGCCTCTTCAAGCTGCAGCTGCTCCATCAGCCCCTCGCTGTCTAACAGTGAGTATGCCGTAAGCACCCTGTCATCAGGTACAAAGCAGTTGAAAACGGCAGCGGCCTCCCGAATGCCCGGCTTCCGGATCCAGAATCTGCAGAAAGATAACAATAGGGACGCAGCAGCAGCGGCATAAAGATATACCGGCAGATCTGTGATCACTACCGTCCGCGCCAAAAGCAGGACGAAAAGAATTGCGGCACCTCCGTAAAAAAGGAGAAGCTGAAGCTCCTTGAGGGCTGCTTTCAAGAGAAGCTGACGCCGGACAGGCTTCAGCAGATTAAAGAACTGCTCCCTGTTTTGTCTGGCCATAAGCTGACAACTCCTATCCTTTTTTCATATTTGGCCTTAGCTTTCTTATGCTGATCAGCAGCGCCAGCACAAAAATTACCGAGCTTGCGATCAGGTGGGCGATCCAGAGCGGAAATTCAATTCCTGTCTCATTGGCAAGCTCCCTCAGAAAGTCAGGTGTAAAAATGCCGAGAAGGACCATGGCAGGATTCAGCATGGCGGTAAAATAAGCAAACGGGCTGTCTGTCTGCACATTTGGATTCATATGTCCTAACTGCATCAATATCATCGTCAGAAATGCTGTTCCCCCGACCAGAAAAAGCGTTGCCCCATAGGTTGTAACCATGGAAACGACTGTTTTTCTGATCAGGGTCGAAAACAATACGCCAAGGCTGCCGTAAACCATGATTGTAAAGATATAGAACCCGAGTGTCAGGGCCACCTGTCCAGGCGAAACACCTCCAAACAGGAATACGATGCTGTACAGCGGAAGGCTTGCAATGATAAGCAGGAGCAGGAAGGAAATAGCAGATACGAGCTTGCTGATGATGATGCTCGCGGAGCTCTGCGTCGTCGTCAGCATGATATTTAGTGTCTGCCTCTCCCTTTCACTGCTGATGACCCCTGCTGTCAGCCCGGGTGTAATGAACAATATCAGGGCAAGCTGCAGGAAGGACAGCACAATGAACATCTCCCTGCTCTGATCAGGCTTAAAATAGCCCTGGCTGTTCGAAAGCATATTAATAAAAATGAAGCCCAAAATAATGACGCCTAAAGCCAGCAGGTAAAATAATACGCCGAGAAAGCTCTTGAACGAGCGGAACCGGAGTTTTATTTCTTTATTCAGCACAGGATTGACGGCGAAATTTTTCATGAAAGTTCCACTCCTTTCGTAATTTCCATGAAGACATCCTCAAGGTCAGTTTCGGCTTCTGCAAAGCTTGCAATCGAAAGACCGGCTTCTATCGCACTTTTCAGCAAGGCAATCTGCCCGGCATCATCGCCTTTATAGACAAACTGAAGTAAATTTTCCCCTTCCCCGGGCTTCAGCCCGCTCACCCCGGGATTGTCCTCAAAGAATGAAAAGGCTTTATGTACATCCTCAAGGACTTTCACCATGATCAGTTTTTCGCCGCGCAGCTTTGCCTGTATTTCTGTGACTGACCCCTCAGCTACCAGCACCCCTTGATCAATGATCCCGATCGTGTCGCACATTTCTGCAAGCTCCGGGAGGATATGGGAGGAGATGAGGATGGTCTTCCCCATGTTCTTCAGCTCCTTCAATATCTCCCTCATTTCCACGCGCGCCCGCGGATCCAGCCCTGAAGCCGGTTCATCCAGAATCAGGACTTCCGGGTCATGGATAAGGCTCCTTGCCAGACACAGCCTCTGCTTCATTCCCCTTGAGAGCAGATCAACGTAAGAATCGCGTTTATGCTCCAGATTCACCAGGTCCAGGAGCTGTGGAATGAGCTTTTTCCTTTCCTTGAAATCGATCCCATAGCTGGCGCCGTAAAAATGCAGATACTCTTCTGCCTTAAGCTGATCATAAACACCAAAAAAGTCGGGCATATAGCCAATTTGCCGGCGCACCATCTTCGGCTCTTTAGCGACATTATAGCCATTCACATAGGCGGTGCCCGATGTAGGAGCCAATAGTGTCGCCAGAATAGAGAAGGTGGTCGATTTGCCTGCGCCATTCTGGCCGACAAACCCGAATACCGACCCTTTTTCAATTTTAAGGTTCAGGCTGTTAAGGGCGGTAAATTTACCATATCTCTTTGTTAAATCAATAATCTCTATCATTAGGACGCCTCCCCTTTAATCGTAATTTTCGGCATCATGATCTGAGGGTCCTTCGATGTCTTGATAATGCGGACAACCACTTTTCCATCTTTGCCAATATAGCTGCCGATATTTTCCTGGATAGTGAGCTTAGAGTCGAACGGCTCCATTTTGCCAGATTCGTGGTTCAGTATGGCGTATTCTGCAAACTTGGTCTTCGCCGTTACGGACAGCTCACTGAATGTCAGGGATTTTGCTTTCACTTGTGCAGGAAGAGCTGCAATGAATTGGTATTCCCCATCATCAGCCATCATCTGATCTTTGCTGCCATTGACGTTCTTTTCGTAAACCATGCCCTGAACTGCCTCCAGGTCGGTATCTAGCACCTCATTGGACAGTGAGAACTGGCCTGTAAAATCAACTATTGCTTCAAATGGTTCAAAAATCAGGTTCAGGCTTGAGGTTTTTTCTTTTTTGGAAACGAGATCTGCCTCAATGACACTGTTCCTCGTGATTCCGGCAAGCATCGGGCCTTCCGCTGCCCCGCTTCCTGAAAAAAGGAATGCTGATGCAGCATAATCAAGCCTTTCTTTTTTCATCCGGTCAAGATCCTGGTTTGGGCCCGGATAGCCATAGCCTGAGCCAGACATATACGGAGCGGTGAGAAAGTCATTCTTCACTTTTTCGTCGACTTTCAGCGTTTCTCCTTTTTTCAGGCTGCCAATCTTGATTTTATTGCTGCCGGTCCAGATATAAAGCTCTTCAAAGTCATATGGATAGCCATTTGTTACTGTACCGGACAGCTGTTTATCCTTCAGCGTCAGATCAGCTCTCAGGCTGCCATCTTTGTCTGTTTGCGATTTGCCGAATATGGTCCTTGACGACCAGTATTCTACCTCATTGAAAACGATCTTCGTTTCCTTGCGGCTCTGTTCGATGACCCCGCCGCCTGAATGATCTGAGCCCGGTCTGTTCAGGGTGCTTGGTATCGCATTAAATTCCCCGCGCGGGACAGAAAATGCATATTCACCGCTTGTGTTTGAAAGCAGGGTCGCTGCCTGGATCCCGGCAAGCTGGCCATTCTCCGCTTTATAGACACCCAGCTGATTGACCTGAGGCTGGCCTAGCCTGTCTTTCGCCCCGATGCCAAAAATGACACCTGACATCAGCACGGCCAAGGAAGGGATGATCCACCAGGCATGCTCGCGTTTGTCCCGTTTTTTGAGAACAAAATAAAGGATTGGGACAATAACAACTAGATAGCCGATGAGCAGAATCAAAAGCTGGCCGATCGAAAAGCTGGAAGCAGGGAAATATTCATTGGCTTCAGCGAATTCATAAGTCAGCGGATCATAAATATCCGGTCCGTACTGGCTTCCTGCCGCAGATGGGGCAGGAACTGACTGCAGAACCCCGCCAAACCACCTGCTGTAGCCTGTCCAGGAAGACAGCGGCTCATCGCCGAGGGAAAAGGGAGTCTGCAGGATTGTACCTCTTCCATAATCCGATTTCACTGCTGCAGGAATTTTTCCGCTTAAGAACAAAATCTCCGCCTGCTCTTCCACAGGACCATAAAACATAGGGAGCTCCTTGAATGGAAGGTCTTTCTCTCCATTTTCCGCTAAAAAGGAGGCAGTCGACTTTCCTTCTGTTTCCGGCTTCATCGGCAGAAGCGGATAAAGGGCGCCCAGAGACTGGCTCGCATCAGGGGCTGCACCAGCAATCATGATTCCCCCACTGCTAATCCATTCTTTGATGGCATTTTGCTGCGACTCTGTAAGATCTGAGACGGCAAATTCGTCAATCAGAAGGTAGTCGAGCATTTCAAGTCCGAGCCCCTCTTCAGGCAGCTGTTCTTTTTTCAATTCCAGCGTCTCCACCGCTGCGGAGGGCAGGATCCTCAGCTCTTTCAGGCGGTCATAATCCTCGCTGAGAATGCCCATTGTCATTTCTCCGCCTTCTAGATATTTCGCCTTCAGCTTGCTGTCGCCGGAGAACTTGACTTTCTTCCCGTCCTTCCAGCTCCCTTTGTAAAGGTGGATCGCAGAAAGGTTCTGATAGGATGCCGGGTGGTCTTCGGAGTTGCCTGGTATTGTTAAATGAAAGGTTTTCACCGAATTCTCCGGCAGATCTGCCTTGATGCTGATGGCCCCGCCGGAGTTATAGGAAGGATGGAAATCGACCAATAGATCTCCACTGAAAGCCTCCCCGGTATTCTCAGCCCGGATCGTCAAAGGAAAGCCTTTTCCCCTTTTCACTTTTCCGTCCAGGCCTGCTTCTACTGTAATGCTGATGGCTGATGATGCTGCGGATGCAGGCTGATTTATGAAGAGAAACAGCAGCAGCGCAGCAATCACAGCGATGATTGCTTTTGTATGTATACGCAAAAAATACTCCCCCAGATTCTTATTCCACTACAATAGACGAACAGGAGCCGGCAAAAGTTTGCAATTATTGAAAAATAGATCTATTGCAGAATGTTGCCTTTCCGGCAAGCTGGGCCGGCTCATGTATAATAGACGAAATAAATCGGGATGTCCCTACAAGGAATGAGAAAAAAGACCAATTTTAAGCACAAAAAAACAGCCTGTATTTTGCAGGCTGTCAAATTATTAGAACTAGGATACTTTGCAGATAAGGAGTGTTGATTTGCGTTCCAGGCACTTCGCTTTCCGCGGGGCGGAGTTGAGCCTCCTCGCGCTGCGCGCTGTGGGGTCTCAACTTTTCCGCTATCTCCCGCAGGAGTCTTCGTGCCTTCCACTCCAATCAACTGGTTTTTTACAATTTTAAGGCAGGCGAGCAATTTAAGAAGGGAGGTCTTCCAATCTTTTTCACTAGCACATGAGTTACCTTTCTGAACAAGGGGGTGTTGATTTCCGCTCCAGGCACTTCGCTTTCCGCGGGGCGGAGTTGAGCCTCCTCGCGCTGCGCGCTGTGGGGTCTCAACTTTTCCGCTATCTCCCGCAGGAGTCTTCGTGCCTTCCACTCCAATCAACGTGTTCCAATTTTTTTGCAGCAAGTTTGTGCTTATTAAATAAAAGGAGAAGGGTAGCTCTAAAAAACTTTTCAATAGGATGCTAACTTAAACCGTATCCTTCTTCTCCAAACTGAAAGCAGCTGCATTTGCAGCTGCTGATCTCTTAACGTTTACTCTTCCGCATTCTCTACCATTTCAGCGAATAGTCCGTAGACATACCGTTCTGCGTCGAATTCCTGGAGGTCGTCCATTTTTTCTCCGAGGCCGACGAATTTGACGGGGATGTCAAGTTCCTTGCGGATGGCCAGCACGATGCCGCCTTTTGCGGTTCCATCGAGCTTTGTCAGGACGATTCCGCTCACATCAGTTGCTTCCTTGAAGGTTTTAGCCTGGATCATGGCATTCTGCCCTGTTGTTGCATCAAGGGTGAGCAATACTTCGTGCGGGGCGCCAGGGATTTCCCTTTCAATCACCCGCTTGACTTTTTCAAGCTCCTTCATCAGGTTGACCTTGTTCTGCAGGCGCCCAGCGGTATCGCAAAGAAGGATATCTGCATTCCTTGATTTCGCCGCCCTGACGGCATCAAACATTACAGCGGCCGGATCAGATCCTTCTGCCTGCTTGATGACTTCGACGCCGACCCGGTCGCCCCATACTTCAAGCTGTTCGATTGCCCCTGCACGGAAAGTATCCCCGGCGGCCATAAGCACTTTTTTTCCGTCCTGCTTGAACTTATGCGCCAGCTTTCCGATGGATGTTGTCTTGCCGACCCCATTCACACCGACGAACAGGATGACTGTCAGGTCGCCTTCCTGGATATTCAAAGCGGAAGATGCGTCCCCGCTCCCCTCATATATTTCAACCAGCTTCTCGGAAATGATGCTTTGCACACCTTGGGGGTCCTGTATGTTTTTGCGCTTCACTTCCATTCTCAGCTCTTCAACAAGCTCCATGACCGTGTCAAAGCCCACATCAGCCTGAATAAGGATTTCTTCGAGCTCTTCGAAGAAGTCCTCATCGACCTTCCTGTACCTCGCAACAAGATCATTGACCTTGCCGGAAAAATTATCCCTCGTTTTGGTCAGGCCATCTTTAAATTTTTCAGTCACTGTATCGGTTTGCTTCGTAATTTTATCTTTCAGTTTCTTAAAAAAACTCATTTGTTCACTTCCTTCTCAATCTTCAGTATGTATCGCCGGGAAAGGGGCGGGTATCCCCTTCTCCGGCAGATTTTGCCTGTCTATTGCGGGACAAGCTCGCGTGTTTCTTCAAGCCTGACTGAGACTAGCTTTGAAACACCTGATTCCTGCATCGTTACACCATACAGGACATCAGCTTCTTCCATCGTCCCTTTGCGGTGGGTGATGACGATGAATTGTGTTTCTTCGCTATATCTCTTCAGATATTGGCTGAAGCGCTGGACATTGGCTTCATCGAGCGCAGCCTCTACTTCATCGAGGATGCAGAATGGCACTGGGCGCACCTTCAAAATTGAGAATAGCAGCGCGATTGCCGTGAGCGCCCTCTCCCCGCCTGATAAGAGCCCCAGATTCTGCAGCTTCTTCCCTGGCGGCTGGGCGACAATGTCAACTCCTGTATTCAGGAGATCATCAGGCTGCGTCAGCTTCAGATCTGCCCGGCCTCCGCCAAACAGCGCCTGAAAGACAGATTCAAAATGGAATCTGATTCCTTCGAATGTCTGCTGAAATCTTTTTTTCATTTCAGCATCCATTTCATCAATCACCTGGAAAAGAGTGTCCTTCGCTTCCTGCAAATCATCTTTCTGTGCCAAAAGGAATTCATAGCGCTCTGATACGCGTTCATATTCCTCAATGGATCCGAGGTTCACTGTCCCAAGCTCCTCGATGGACAATTTGATAAGCTTGACCTTTTTCCGCGCTTCATCAGCAGGGATGCGGAGCGGATACTCCTCCCTGGCCGCTTCGAAGGTCAGCAGATATTCTTCCCTGAGATGGGCCAGGCGGTTATCGAGTTCAACATCCAGCCTGTTCAGCCGCACTTCCTCATCCTTCATGCTCTCAGTCATCCCTTTATGAAGGCGGCGGAGCTCCTTCGCTGACAGCTCCAGGTCTTCAAGTGTTTCCTGCAGCTTAAGGCGCTCTTCTTTCCTGGAAGAAATAAAGTCGATGGCTTCCTGCTTGTCCTTCAGCTTTTTCCTTGCCGCTTCCTCAAGCACTTCTTCGCCGGAAGAACTGCTGGTCAGCTCTGATGACAGCAGCGACAAGTCTTCTTTATAGGTCTGAAGCTTTTCGGATGTTTCGGCCAGATCCCCCTCAATGGCTGCGAAAGTATCTTTAGCGAAGTTCAGTTGCTCATTCTTGGACGCCAGTGTGATCTTAAGCTCGCCAATCATATCAAGCAGCGTCTCCTTGGAGGTCATCCTGGTGTTTTTCTGCTGTGTCAGGACCTCGATTTCCTCTTCCAGGCCTGAGATGCTTTTTTGCATCTTTTCAAGCTCAAGCTCGAGTTCAGCTTTCCTGGCTGAAAGCTTCTGCGACTCTTCGGCAGATTGCGACTTGTCCATATCATATAAGGATAGGCGTTCATTGATGTTTTTCTCAGCCATTTCAACTTCCCGGAGATCGCCCTTCAGGGAGTTTTCCTTCAGCCTCAGTTCTTCCCCGGACCTGCGCAGGCTTTCAATCAATTCTTCCTGTTTCTTGATGTCTCCCTTGACCCTTTTAACCTGCTCTTCCAGCAGCTGCGTTTTGGAATCCATTTCTGCCAAACGTTCTTTCAGCTCTTCCAGCTCTGTCTTCCGGCTGAGCAAAGAAGAAGACTTCTGCTTGACGGCGCCGCCTGTCATGCTTCCTCCCGGATTTACAACATCGCCTTCCATTGTGACAAACCGGCTTCTGTACTGGAGGATCTTTGCCATTTCATTGGCTCCCTTTAGATCCTTTGAAACTATGACATTGCCGAGGAGGTTTCTGATGACTTCTTCATACTTTGAATCATAAGATACCAGGTCAGCTGCAGCACCGATAAAGGATGGATGCTGCTTTAGCGATTGCAGCTGGCCCTGTGACAGCGACTTCCCTTTAATGACGTTCAGCGGCAGGAAGGTCGCCCGGCCGTATGAATGCTTTTTCAGGAACTGGATGGCGCTGCGGCCATTCTCTTCGTTCGCTACCACAACATGCTGCATCGCGCCACCAAGAGCGGTTTCAATCGCAGTCTCATACTGCTTCGGCACCGCAATCAGCTCGGCAATCGCCCCTTCAATGCCCTTGAGCGCACCGCCCCTTGCCTTCAGCACTTCTTTGACTCCCTGGAAGAAGCCTGAATAGTCCTCCTCCAGCTCTTCCAGCATGTCTTTGCGGGACTTGGCCTGCTGCAGATACTGATAAGCCTGGTAAAGAGTGGTTTCCTGCTTCTGATAGTTCGTTTTCAGCGATTCGGTCTTGGCCTGCTCATTCTTGAAAAGGCGGACCTGTTCCTCAAGCTCGCTCTGTATCTTTTCAAGCCTGCCAATGATTTCTTTCTTTTGGTCTTCTATCTGCTTTCGTTCTGCTAGGTACTTTTCATTGTCCGACTCAAGCCGGGTTGATCTTGCTCCCTGCTGGGCCAGCTGCTGGCCGATATATTGAAATTCATTTTTAAAAGCAGCCTGCCTGTTCAGCAATTCAATGTAATCACTCTTGAGGGAGTCGATTTTTTCTTCTGTATTTTCACTATAAAGTTTCAGCTCAGCCTGTTTTTCTCTCAGCTTTTTCTGAAGCTCAGCTGCCTCTTTCTGAAGAACATCGGCAATTCCCTGCTGCATTGCTTTTCTTTCTTTAAGAGAAGCTTCCTTTGCCCCCAGCTCTTCTATGTTTCTCTTCAGCTGTTCTTTATTATGAGAAGCATTTTTCTTTCGTTCCTTTAGGACCTCTTTCCTGCCCTCAAGCTTTTCCAGCTCCTCACTGGCACTAAGCAGCACACCCTGCAGATCATTGATGGACTCATCAAGATCTGCAATGCCTGCCCTTGCCACTTCGATTTCAGCTTCCTTTTCACCGATCGCACCGCCCAAAGCTTCTTCTTCCTTTTTCAGCTTTTCAAGCACGGCGGAAAGAGCTTCCCATTTTCCGTGAAGGTCTTCAATTTCAAAGGCAGTCAGGGCAACTTCAATTTTTTCCAGCTCTTCTTTTTGCTGCAGAAAGTCCTTTGCGATGGAAGACTGTATCTTCAGCGGCTCTACCTGGCTTTCGAGCTCATAGACGATATCATTCACCCTGTTCAGATTTTCCTGGGTTTCAAAAAGCTTGGCCTCTGCCTTTTTCTTCCTTGTTTTATATTTCAGGACACCGGCTGCTTCTTCAAAAATGCTCCTCCGGTCTTCTGCCTTGCTGTTCAGGATTTCCTCGACTTTCCCCTGGCTTATAATGGAGAATGCCTCCCGGCCAAGGCCGGAATCCATGAACAGGTCGATGATATCCTTTAATCGGCACGATTGGCTGTTAATATAAAATTCACTGTCCCCTGAGCGGTAGACCCTTCTCGTTACACTCACTTCATTATAATCAAGCGGGAGAAACTGGTCTTCGTTATCAAGGGTCAATGTCACCTCTGCAAAGTTCAGCGATTTCCTGCTGTCGCTCCCGGCAAAGATGATATCCTCCATTTTCGATCCTCTCAGGGACTTTGCGGACTGCTCGCCAAGCACCCAGCGGATGGAATCTGTAATATTGCTTTTGCCGCTCCCATTCGGGCCGACAACAGCTGTCACACCCGGGACAAAATCGACTGAGGATTTCTCGGCGAAGGATTTGAAGCCTGCTATATCTAGCCGTTTCAGAAACACTGCTATATCCCTCCTAGCTTCTCGGTTGATTTTCTTGGGATGATGGGTCATTCTGCAGATGGGATTTTAAAATCTCCAGCGCCATCTGGGCCGCATGCTGTTCTGCTTCTTTTTTCGATCTGCCTGTCCCGGTGCCAAGTTCATTCCCGGCCAAGGAAACACGCGAGACAAACTCCCTGCTGTGTGCAGGGCCTTTTTCCTGAAGGATTTTATATTCAATTGAACCTGCACCATCACGCTGGACGAGCTCCTGAAGCTGGCTTTTGAAATCCATCACATGAGAAAAAGCACCCGAATTGATTTTTGGAAAAACCGTCTGTTCTAAGAACTCAATGACTGTATCTATCCCTTTTTCCAGGTATAACGCACCTATAAACGCCTCAAACACATCAGCAAGCAAGGCAGGGCGCTCTCTTCCGCCAGTCATTTCCTCCCCTTTTCCGAGGAGGACGAGCTTTCCGAACTCAAGCTCGTTGGCAAAAGCAACAAGAGAGGGCTCGCAGACGACTGCAGCTCTCAGCTTTGTCAGCTCTCCCTCGCTCATCATGGGATATTTCTTGTATAAAAATTGGGATACAGTCAGTTCAAGTACGGCGTCCCCTAAAAATTCCAGCCGTTCATTATCTTCATACGGCTTTCTCCGATGCTCATTCACATACGATGAATGTGTAAAAGCCTGCTTCAGCAGCTTTTCATTCTCAAAAGAAATCCCGATCTGCTTCTGGAATTCCCTGAATTGCATTTCTGCCGCGCGGTATGCTTTTTTCTCTTGGTCTTTATTGTTCTTGCGCATATTGCCTCCACCTTGCTAATAGTTTACATACATTATCAGTTTACGTAATAAATCTTAAAAACGCAAAAAAACCTGAAAGCATCCTGAATATTCCAGGCAGCTTCCAGCCTATTGGACCAATGGGCCGATTCATCAGGAGCGCGGGCTCTGCCGGCATGTGAATCATCCCTGTATCCGCCTTTATAGAAGAAAGCCCCGTTCAAAACGGAGCTTTGCTCAATCTAACGATTACACATTAGCTTTTATGTAATTCACAGCGTCGCCGACTGTTGCGATCTTTTCTGCATCATCGTCAGAGATTTCCATATCGAATTCATCTTCCAGTTCCATAACCAGTTCAACTACATCCAGGGAATCTGCGCCAAGATTTTCTTTGAAAGAAGCTTCCAATGTTACCTCAGACTCTTCAACACCAAGACGATCTACGATGATCTTTGTTACACGTTCTAACACATCTGCCATGCTTGTCACCTCCCCTCAAGACATTATAGAGCATTTTTGCGGATTAATAAATGTCCAGCCTAACAATTTTTTCTTTTATCTGCAGAAGAGGCTCTACATCACCATTCCGCCGTCAACATGAAGGGTCTGCCCTGTCATATAGCGGCTGTCCTCCGAAGCCAGGAACAAGGCCACCTTTGCAATGTCTGTAGGTTCGCCAAGGCGTCCCAGCGGGATTCCTGACAGCATCTGCTTCTTCACTTCTTCATTGAGCTTGTCCGTCATATCAGTAGAGATGAAGCCAGGGGCAATTGCATTTACGGTGATTCCCCGTGAAGCCAGCTCTTTTGCAGAAGTCTTTGTCAATCCGATGACGCCTGCCTTCGCAGCAACATAGTTGGCCTGTCCAGGGTTGCCGCTTACACCGACAATCGAAGATACATTGATGATCCTGCCGCTGCGCTGCTTCATCATTTGCCTTGTTGCTGCCTTCGTGCAAAGGAAGACACCTTTGAGATTGATGCTGATGACTTCATCCCATTCTTCCTCTTTCATTCTCATAAGCAGATTATCGCGGGTGATGCCGGCATTATTGACAAGAATATCAATGCTTCCGAATCTTTCAATTGTCTCTTTCATCATGGCTGTTACAGCCTCACTGTCCGATACATCTGCCTTTACAGCAAAGGCGTCACGGCCGAGCGCCTTAATTTCTTCAACAGTCTCGTTCGCTTTTGCCTCGCTTCCGGAATAGTTGACTGCCACATTGGCTCCTTGCCTCGCAAGCTCCAATGCAATTTCGCGGCCAATTCCCCTGGAAGCGCCTGTTACGATCGCTGACTTGCCATCCAGCTTCATTGCTGCTCCCCCTTTAATGCCTCTACTGCAGCCGCACAGCTTGCTTCATCTGAAACAGCATATGTTTTGGCTGAGCGGTTTACTTTTTTCACAAGCCCTGATAAAACTTTTCCGGGGCCGATTTCAATGAATGTATCGACTCCAAGGCCGATCATCCTTTCGATGGAATCCTCCCACAGCACCGGGGAATAGAGCTGCTGGACAAGCTTTTCTTTAACATCCCCAGATTCTGTCATTTCTGAAGCACTAACATTGGAGATGACTGGTATTTGTGCATCAGAAACCGTGATGCTGTCCAGGACATCCCGCAGATTCTCTGCTGCCGGCTTCATGAGAGATGAGTGGAACGGTCCGCTGACATCAAGCGGAAGGACCCTCTTAGCGCCTGCTTCTTTCGCTTTTGCTGAAGCTTGCTCAACACCCTGCCTGGAGCCGGATATGACAATCTGGCCCGGACAATTCAGGTTTGCCAGCTGCACAGGTAAACCTTCCTGTGAAACTTCTTTTGTCACAGCGCGCAGTTCTTCCCTTCCAAGGCCAAGGACAGCTGCCATGGTGCCTTCGCCGTTTGGAACCGCGGCTTCCATGAACTCGCCTCTTTTTCTTACCGCATGCACCGCGTCTTCAAAAGAGATGCTGCCTGCAGCGACAAGCGCAGTATATTCACCAAGGCTGTGCCCGGCTGTATAATCAGCTCTGAGTCCTGACTCCCGGAACTTCGCAAGAATGGCAATGCTTGTCGTTAAAAGAGCCGGCTGGGCGTTGACCGTTAATGTCAGTGTCTCCTGCGGCCCTTCAAATATCAGGTTTGAAAGCTTCTCATTCAGTTTTTGGTCTGCCTGATCAAAGACAGCTTTTACTTTATCATCTGATTCTGCCAAAGATTTTCCCATGCCGACAGTCTGTGAGCCCTGGCCAGGAAATAAAAATGCGATTTTCCCCATGTTTCGATTCTCCTTTTCAAAGAAATCTGCAGGCTATTCCCTGCCTGTTCCCGGCAGCTTTTCCGCAGCTGCTCTAATTGTTTCCGCTACATTATTCTGAACCATCTCGCGGGTCTGCCTGACTGCGCTGTAAAGCGCATTGCGGTCAGAGGACCCATGGGCCTTGATGACTGGAGCATTCAGCCCGAACAGCCCTGCCCCTCCGTACTCCGAGTAGTCCATCTTTGATTTAAGCTGCACTAGATCCGGCTTCAGGACTGCTGCTGCCAGCTTGCTCTTCAGGCTGCCTGTCATCGCTTCTTTCATCATTTTAAATACGGCTAAGGCAGTGCCTTCTATTGTCTTCAGAACCATATTTCCTGTAAAGCCATCGGTAACGACCACATCTGCCGCACCTTCGAGAAGATCCCTCGACTCTACATTGCCTACGAAATTAAGTCCGGCATCCTTGATCAGGTTATATGCATTTTTGGCCAGTTCATTTCCTTTTTTCTCTTCTGTGCCGATATTCAGCAGGCCGACGCGGGGATTTAAAATGCCCCTGACTTTTTCACAGTAGATCGAACCCATGACTGCATATTGCAGGAGATGCTCAGGTTTGGCATCAACATTCGCACCTACATCAAGCAGAAGGAATCCTTTGCCATCTATTGTCGGCAGTGTCGGCGACAATGCCGGCCGTTCAATGCCCTCGATTCTTCCTACAACGAATAATCCTGCTGCCATCAGTGCGCCCGTATTGCCGGCTGAAATGCATGCATCTGCATTGCCATCAGCGACCTGCCTGGCAGCGAGGACCATAGAAGCATCCTTCTTCCTCCGCACAGCCCTGACTGGTTCATCGGTTCCAAGGATCATCTCTTCTGTATGGATGATTTCAATCCTCTCACTCTCTGCGAGATGCTCCCTGATTCTCTTTTCGTCACCGACAAGTGTAATATGTATGTCCTTGAATTCTGCTGCAGCCTTCATGGCCCCGAGTACAATTTCCTTTGGGGCGTTGTCTCCGCCCATTGCATCTATCGCTATCTTCATCATTCTGCATCATCCCCTGCTTGTTAACGGATTATTTTCATGCTTCTCTATGGGAACGGAACATGTCGAACTCGCCTTTGAAAACCAGTTCATTGTTCGCAAAGCTTGAAACCTCTACAAGTGTCCTGCCAGAGCTGTTGTCGATCTTAACGACTTTTGCTTTTGCGATTACCCTCTCATTCTGGTGCACTGAGCGGGTAAACTGGATGCTTGCTTTAGCCGTCAGTGCCAGCTCGTCATTTATGACAGCTACAGCCAGTGAATTGGCCTGTGCAAAAAGGTGGTGTCCGCGGGCGATCCGGTTCCTTTTGAATACATGCTCTTCTTTTACGTCAAATATAGAAATGGCCGTATGATCAAGTTCTATGTCAATGATTTCCCCGATGACTTCATCGATGGGAAGTGATTTGACTTCATCCTCGAAGGATTTCTCCGCAACATTTTTGATTCTTTCCCGAAGCTCGGGAATGGAAAGCTCGAGACGGTCGAGCCGGATGGTTTGGACGCTGACTGAAAACCGGTCGGCCAAATCTTCGTCTGTAATGAAGGGATTGTCCTTTATTGTATCAACCAGCAGCTGCTGGCGTTCTTTTTTGTTTTTTCTCATATCCTCCACCGCCGAGATATTAAGACTAGGTACTAATAGTAGTATATATAAAAAAAAAGCAGAGCGCAAGGCAGAACTTTTCCGTCCCGACTCCGTCTGCTTCCGGCTTCAATCAAGCTTTTCTCCTTGAAAGACGCCCGTATGATCAAGATATTCCCTCAGCATCTTATATTCCGGGCTTTCCCAGAAAACATTGGACTGTATCAGCTTAGATGCATCATTTCTTGCCGTTTCGAGAGCCCTGTAGTCATGGACCATGTCAGCCACCTTGAATTCCGGCACACCGCTTTGCTTGCGTCCGAAAAAGTCACCCGGCCCCCTCAGCTCAAGGTCCTTTTCACTAAGGACAAAACCATCGTTCGTTTCAGACATGATTTTCATCCGTTCCTTCCCGACCTCTGATTTTGGATCTGCCAGGAGGATGCAATAAGACTGTTCGCTTCCCCTTCCGACCCTTCCCCTGAGCTGGTGCAGCTGGGCAAGGCCGAATCTTTCCGCATCATAGATTACCATTATGGTAGCGTTAGGGACATTGACGCCGACTTCAACAACCGTCGTTGATACAAGAACCTGGATTTCATTGGAGCTGAACCTCTTCATCACGTCTTCCTTTTCTTCTGGATGGAGCCTCCCGTGCATCAATCCGATCTTATAGCGGTCCTGATAATAGAAAGTCAGGTTGCTGTGGACGTCGATCGCATTCTGGACATCGAGCTTGTCCGATTCCTCGATCAGCGGGCAAATGACATATGCCTGCCTTCCTTTCGAAAGCTCTTTCTCCATGAATTGGAGTATCCGGTCGAGCATTTCCTGCTTTGCCCAGTAAGTTTCGATTGTCTTCCTGCCTGCAGGCATCTCATCAATAATAGATACATCCATCTCCCCGAACACCGTTATGGCAAGCGTCCTCGGAATCGGAGTTGCCGTCATGAACAGGACATCAGGGCTTTCACCCTTTTCACGGAGCACCCGGCGCTGTTCTACACCAAAGCGGTGCTGTTCGTCTGTGATTACAAATCCGAGCCGCTTGAATTCAACTTCCTGCTGGATGAGTGCGTGCGTCCCGATCAGGACATCGATCTCCCCTTCCGCCAGCCTGGCGAGAATCTCCCTCCGTTTCTTGCCTTTGACTGAGCTTGTCAGCAATTCACACGACAGGCCATGCGGTTCGAGGAGCTCTTTGAGCGATTTCTCATGCTGTTCGGCCAGTATCTCTGTCGGCACCATCAGCGCCCCCTGATATCCTGCCGTTGCTGCTGCATATAAACCGATTGCGGCTACGACCGTCTTGCCTGAGCCAACATCCCCCTGAAGGAGCCTGTTCATCCGGTACGGGGATTTCATATCGGACAGAATTTCGTTCACTACTCTTTTTTGGGCTCCAGTCAAAGGAAAAGGAAGCGAGCCGATGAATTCTTTCAGTTTTTTCAAGTCATAGTTCTGGACGATCCCTTTTGACTGCTCGCGCTCGAATTTTCTGAGCGCCTGCATTTTAAGCTGGAAATATAAAAATTCTTCGTAGACAAATCTGCGCCTTGCCTGCTTCAAATCCTCGGGCCCATTCGGAAAATGCATCGCCCTGAGGGCATCTTTCCTGTTCAAGAGCTTATACTGCTCAAGAAGCCGCTCAGGCAGTGTCTCCACAACGCTGTCTGCATACTGGCTGAACGCCAGCCCAATGAACCTGCGGATGCCTTTGACGGTAATGCTGCCCTTCACTGCGTATACAGGTTCAAAGTCCTTGGAAGCTGCATTCTCCCCAAGATGAATTTCACTGGCGGAAATCATCTGGCGGTGCTGATCCCACTTCCCTGTAATCGTGACAGAATCATTGATGGCAAATTTCTTTTTTAAGTAAGGCTGGTTAAAAAATACCGCCTGGATCAAATAACGGCCGACAAGGACTCTTATCGTCAGGCGTGACCGTTTCCTGCCATAATAAGTAAGCAAAGGCTCGCTGTGGATTTTCCCTTCCACTGTAACCCTTTCCTCGTGCTTGACTTCTGACAGGTCTTTCAGCCGGTAATCCTCATAGCGGAACGGGAAATGCTCCAAAAGGGCGCCAACAGTCGAAATATTCATTTCTGCCAGTGCTTCCGCGGTCTCTGCACCTATTCCTTTAATGCTTGTAACTGGTTCGTTCAACATATTATTAATCACCTGATTTCGATTTTACTTTATAGGAGAATATGACTGTGGATACATCCGGGGATATCTTTTGGAAGCTGGGGGGCTTTGCCTGCCTGCATAGATAGAAATAGAAGGGGCATCCCCTTCTATTTCCTGATACTGCTATTCAATTGAAAAAATGAAAGCGTACAATGGCTGTTTGCCATCATGCACTTCAACTTCGATGTCCTCATATTCTTTTTCCAGGAAGTCTGCAATATCTTCCAGATCTTCTTCGGATGCATCCTCGCCTTTAAGGATTGTAATGATTTCAGCATCCTCATCAATCATATGGGTGAGGAGTTTTTTGGCCGATTCAATCTTATCCTTGTCTTTGACAACGATTTTTCCATCAGCGATGCCCATGAAATCTTCTTTCTCGATCTCAAGGCCGTCGATGCTGGTGTCTCGTACAGCAAAAGTAATCTGCCCTGTCCTGACATGGCTTAAAGCCTCGCTCATGCCGCTTTCATTTTCCTGAAGGCCGGCACCAGGATTGAAAGTGAGCAGCGCTGCCATACCCTGAGGTACAGTTTTGGATGGAATAACAATAACTTCTTCCTCTGCAACCTCTGCAGCCTGCTGGGCAGCCATGATAATGTTCTTATTGTTTGGCAGGATGATAATCTTTTTGGCATTCGCATCCTTTATTGCCTTAACAATGTCCTCGGTGCTCGGATTCATTGTCTGTCCGCCTTCGATGACAACATGGGCGCCGATGCTTCTGAAGAGGTCGGCAATCCCGCTGCCCATTGACACAGCTACAATGCCGTACTCAAGCTTCTCGTTTGTCCTGGCAGGTTCTCCGGTCCTTAGCGGGGTATGTGTCTCGCCCACTATGTTTGTGTGCTGCTGGCGCATATTTTCGATTTTCATATTCACCAGGCTTCCATACTTCTGGCCATAGCTCAGCACATCTCCCGGCTGCTCAGAATGAATATGTACCTTCACAAGCTCTTCATCGGCAATCACCAGAAGTGAATCACCGAAACGGCTTAAATCCTGACGGAAATGATCTTCAGAAAAGCTTTTTCCATTCAGCTTTTCTTCTTCAAGCTTCACCATGAATTCAGTGCAATAGCCGAATTCAATATCTGCCGTATTGATATGCCCCTGAACTGATTTGTGATGCTCGGCATTTACCATATCATCCATGCTCGGAAGGGAGGCAGGTGCGTCAGGGAGCTTTTCGCCCTTCAGCTCAGCAAGAAATCCTTCGTAAACGAATACAAGTCCCTGCCCGCCGCTGTCAACGACTCCAACTTCCTTCAGTACAGGCAGCAGGTCAGGTGTCCTGTTCAGCGAAGCTTTCGCTTCCTTCAGGACTTCCTCAAGGACTTTAATAATATCGTCCTCATTTTGCGCAGCTTGCACGCCCCTCCGGGCAGAATCCTTGGCAACAGTCAGGATCGTCCCTTCAACCGGCTTCATGACAGCTTTATAGGCGGTCTCGACACCTGTGTTCAGTGCGTCTGCAAACTCGCTTGCTGTAATTTCAGACTTTTGCTCAATTGCTTTAGAGAAGCCGCGGAACAGCTGGGACAGGATGACACCCGAATTCCCGCGGGCCCCCATCAATAATCCTTTTGATAGGGCAGTGCCCACTTTTCCAATATGCGCGTGTACATTATTCCTGACTTCCTTCGCTCCGGAAGTCATCGATAAATTCATATTGGTTCCTGTATCTCCATCAGGAACCGGGAAAACGTTTAGCGCATCTACATATCTGGCATTAGAGGATAAGTGGTTTGCACCCTGCATCACCATTTCCGCGAAACGCTTTCCATCTAAAACTGTAATTGACACAAATCTTTCCTCCTCACTACGGGTTCGTTACACGAACTCCCTGAACGTAAATATTAACCGAGTCAACGGCAAGTCCAACAGTTTTATCAAGGGTGTACTTTACTTTTGATTGCACGTTGTGGGCAACCTCGGAAATTTTCGTTCCATAACTCACAATAATATACATATCGATATGTACTTCTTCGCTTTCCTGGCGCACAATCACACCTCGTGTAAAGTTTTCCTTGCGCAGAATATCCGTAAGCCCGTCCTTAATCTGGTTCTTGGTAGCCATCCCTACAATGCCGTAGCAGTCAACAGCTGCGCCTCCGGCAATAGTAGCGATCACATCATTAGATATATCAATTTGCCCGAATTTCGTTTTTAATTCAATGGACATGAGTCGTTCCCCCTTTGGAAATTGCTCCTTGACTAAAGTCATTTTACTATATCAAAGGTAAATTTAAAAGCTATACTTCCCCTTTCTTATTATAGGGCTGCTTTCGCCATACTATGTCAAGGAAATTTTCTTGAAAGGTTGCAACACAAGTGTTGCATTCGTTTGGGTTGTATGATAAATTATTAAAGTATCTTTTAATGCCGAAAAACATACTCGTTACTGTTTTTCCATTACTTAGATTGAGCAATATGTTCATTGCAATTGAAAGCATGAAAAAATAGTTTCAAGCTTTGTGAGTTAGGAGGGAAATATACATGCCACGCAAATGTGTCGTAACAGGTAGAAAAACAACTTCAGGCAATAAGCGTTCCCACGCTATGAATGCAAACAAGCGTACTTGGGGAGCCAACCTTCAAAAAGTTCGCATCCTTGTAGACGGTAAGCCTAAACGTGTTTGGGTTTCTGCAAGAGCGCTTAAATCAGGTAAAGTAGAACGAGTGTAACAGCTCGAAAAGGACATCCCCCGGATGTCCTTTTTTATTTGTTTACGGGAATATAGCTGCCGCTGCATGAAGATAACCAGCCCATCTTTTGCTGTTAGTCTTCCATGCTAAAAAAAAAAACAGCACCCGGCGTCCGGATGCTGCTGAAGGTGTGGCTTTTTTTGTACGTCCTGCTATGGATCTATCACTTTCATTCCTTTTTGAAGGTTCCAAGCATTGCGCGGACAAGTCCGCCTAAAAACTTTGGCAATTTAATTGTGTAAAACTTCATGGATATGTCCCTCCTCGCCATCTAACCGCAATTCTCTCTGTCGTCTTTTGCGCCATTACCATCATATTCAAAAGATTAAGATGAGTACACTTTGTTCAAGACTTTTAATCATGACTCCTTATCACCATTATTATGCCTTCGGTAAATGAAAAAGTACCATAATCATATTTAAGTTCATTACTAATGCACAGAGTTGAGCCGAGCGGGACAAATTTATCTTTCAGCGGATATTTGAAGCCTTCGAGTGTCAGGTCCTTTATATGGCTCGTTACCGGGACAAAGGAAACGTATTTCATCTTTTCCAATGGCATGACAGAATAAGAGCCGGGGCCTTTGGCATAAATGATATTCCTGCTGTCTATCAGCTCGATATGGGTGCTTCTGCCTTTCAGGAGCGGCCCGATCAAAAGCTGTACATTGGCAAAAAAGTGGTCGAGCCGTCCCCCGGTTCCGCCATATATTTTGATGGCTTCCGGTTCCTGATTCAGTGCCCAGATGATGGCAAGCTCCATATCGGTTTCATCTTTCTCAGGATTGAACAGCCTGATTTCCTTTACAGCTTCCTTGATTTGCTCCATTTCTTCCCCGGAAACTGAATCAAAGTCGCCGAATGCTGCCTGCGGGACGATGCCTTTTGAAAGCAGGATGGAAACTCCCCGGTCCACACCTGCCCAGATGTCCCCCTCACCTGCAGCTACCAGTTCAGGAAGAAGCTCTGCCGGCCCTCCAGCCAGAATATGAATAATCAACTGCGACACCTGCCTTTCTCCTATAAACAGCTTAAGAAAAGCCAGCCGAATTATTCAGCTGGCTTTCTTTTTCTTATCCCCTAAGTGCAGCGATAGCTTTTGCGCGGTCTTTCTGATTATAAACGGCAGAACCGGCCACAAGGACATTAGCGCCTGCCTCTATACAAAGCTTTGCCGTCTCTTCATTCACGCCGCCATCCACTTCAATTTCAAGATCCAGCCCCTGCTCTGCGGCCATTTCTTTTACCTGCCTGATTTTCGGGAGCACCGATGAGATGAATTTCTGGCCGCCAAAGCCAGGATTCACTGTCATCAGAAGGACCATGTCGATATCCTGGATGATATGCTTAAGAGCTTCAGCCGGTGTCGCCGGATTCAGCACCACACCTGCTTTTACACCATAAGATTTGATAAGATGGATCGTCCGGTGCAGATGCCTGGATGCTTCTGCATGGACCGTAATATAATCGGCGCCTGCCTTGGCGAAGGCTTCGATATACTGATCAGGATTTTCAATCATCAGATGCACATCAAGCGGCAGTTTTGTAATCGGCCTGACCGCCTCTACAATCAGCGGGCCGATCGTAATATTCGGGACAAAATGGCCATCCATTACATCCACATGAATATAGTCGGCCCCTCCCTTTTCTACATCCTTGATTTCTTCTCCCAGCCGGGAAAAATCAGCAGATAATATCGATGGTGCAATCTTAACCATGTTAATACCTCGGCTTTCTATCTTTTATTTCCTGGAGGAAATCTTTATAGTGATCATATCTGTATTGCGGGATTTCCCCGTTTTCGACCGCTGCTTTTACCGCACATTTCGGTTCAGATATATGCAGGCAGCCGCGGAATTTGCAGTTTTCACTTTTTTCCCTGATATCAGGGAAGCAGAAATTCAATTCCTCTGCTTCAATATCGGTGAATTCAAGGGAGCTGAATCCCGGCGTGTCCGCAACCAGTCCCTGGCCGATCCCAATCAGCTCTACATGGCGGGTTGTATGCTTCCCCCTTCCCAGATGGGAGGAGATGATATCTGTTTTAAGTTCCAGCTCTGGCCTGAGGGCATTGAGAAGTGAAGATTTACCCACTCCCGACTGCCCGGCGAATACAGATATCCCTCTCTCAAGGAAAGGAAGGAGCTCCTCGATCCCAATCCCATTTTCAGAGGAAGTCAGCAGTACATCATAGCCTGCGTCCCTGTAGGCTGCAGCATAGTCCTCTATCCGGCCTTTCTCTTCTTCATTAGTCAAGTCCATTTTTGAGATGCAGATAACTGGCTGGATACGGTTGAATTCAACCAATACTAGAAATCGGTCCAGCAATGCTGTACTGAAATCCGGCTCTGATGCTGAAAAGACAAGAATCGCCTGATCAACATTCGCAATCGGCGGCCTTACCAGTTCATTTTTTCTTTCCTTCACTTCGAGGATATACCCTTCACTGTCGTTATCTGCCTGATATACGACATTGTCCCCGACAAGGGGCGTAACCTTGTTTTTTCTGAAAACGCCCCTGCCCCTGCATTGCACAGTTCTTTCGCCGCTGCGAACATAATAGAATCCGCTTAATGCCTTAATGATTTTGCCTTCAGGCATACAAACACTCCTAATTCATTTTAGTTCCCGGGATAATCAACTTCTTCATCAATGATCTGCTTACTGTTTCTAAGAACTTTATAATACGCTTTGCTGCCTTCCTGTATCAATAGTTCCAAATTATATTTGCGTTCTTCTGTAATATAGAATGTATCAAAAGGCGCTGTCATCTTATTATTCATATCCTCCACAAGGATCTGGATCTCCTGCGGCTCCCCTTCTTCCTCAGGCTCATAGGGAATCGTGATTTCTACGGGCACTGTCTTGGGAGGGATCTCTTCCTTTCCTTTTGAGAAGGTGACTGACAGGCTTGAACCTTTGCCAAGCTCCGTTCCTGCCGGCTGTGACTGGCTGATGACTAGGCCTTCTTCAACTGTGTCATGATATTCCTCTTTCGATGTATCAATACTCAGCCCCGTTGAATCGGCATAATCCTGGACACCCTTCAGATTCAAGCCGGTAAGATCTTTCAGCACAACCGGAGCCGGGCCGCTGCTTACGGTGAACACGAGCTCGGTTTCGCCAGGAATGACTTCATCCCCTTCATCGATGGACTGTTCGAGGATTGTGCCCTCCGGCTCTTCCTCATTATTGACGTCCTCCCGGGTGATTTGCTTAAAGCCCTCTTTTTCCAGGAGGCTTTCGACCTCTTCAAAGGACCTGCCGGTATAGTCTGACATTTCAACCTTTTCTTTTCCTGAGCTCAAATAAATCGTCACACTGGATTCTTCCTTAGCCATCCTGCCGGCTTTCGGATCAGTTTTGATTACGAGTCCCTCTTCAACCTCTTCATCATTGATCTCGACCGGATCACCCACTTCAAAGCCTGCTTTTGTCAGGATTGATGTGGCATCCTCAATCGTTTCCCCAGCCACATCAGGAACCTCAAGTTCTTTTGGCAGAAACAGCTCTGGAAGGACCGTCAAGGCCAGTACTCCCAGTACAACAAAGAAGAGAAACAGAGATACAAGGACAATCGGCCACTTCTTCTTTTTCTTTTCTTTCTTTTGTTTTTTGGCAGCAGGAGCCGGATTGGCTGGTGAGCCTTTATCATCTTTTTCATGTACGCGTGTATCGTCCATATTCTGATAAGGACGATCGCTGGTAATGACCGGAATCGCTTTGGTTGCATCATCATCATCGGGCACCGCAAATTTCTTCTCATTCATCCTGCCTGGTTCGAGGGCGGTCCTGATATCTTCCTCCATATCCTCTACATTTTCATACCGATGGAAAGGGTCCTTCGCAGTTGCCTTCAAAACGATATTTTCAACGCTTTGGGGAATAGACGGATTCCACCTTCTTAATGAGGGGGTTTCGGACTGGAGATGCTTAAGCGCGATGGAAACAGCAGATTCCCCGGAAAAAGGCAGCCTGCCGGTCAGCAGCTCAAACATCACAATTCCGAGGGAGTATATATCAGACTTCTTATTGGCCATCCCCCCCCTTGCCTGTTCAGGGGAAAGATAATGGACAGAGCCAAGCACCGAGTTGGTTTGAGTGATGCTCGTTGAACTCAGGGCCATGGCAATTCCAAAGTCTGTTATCTTTACATTCCCGACGCGGTCAACCAGGATGTTATGCGGCTTGATGTCCCTGTGGACGATATGATGCTGATGGGCATGTGAAATAGCAGAAAGAAGCTGCTTCAATATATCGAGGGCAGAGTCAACCGCTACAGGTGACTGCTGCTGGATATATTGTTTAAGTGTCTGCCCTTCCACATATTCCATAACAATATAATAGATTGAATCTTCTTCGCCTACATCGTAGATGCTGACTATATTCGGATGTGCGAGGCTTGTGGCCGATTGCGCTTCACGGTGGAATCTTCTGATGAACTCGTCGTTTTCAGCAAAATCCAGGCGCAAAATCTTAACAGCCACATCGCGGTCGAGGATCATATCATGCGCCAGGTAAACATTCGCCATCCCGCCGCCGCCGATCATATCCAAAATCTTATACCGGCCGCTTATTCTTTTTCCAATCAGCATTCTGTATCACCAGAACTGCCAGCATCCATAAACTCGACAATCACCAGCGTGATATTGTCTTCACCGCCGTTGTCATTGGCAAGCTGGATCAGATCCGCTGCCTTATCGCCGAGGCTTTTCTTCCCGGCCAGGATTTCGTCCATCTCCTGCTCTGAAACTTTGTTTGTCAGTCCATCCGAGCAGAGAAGCAGCAGGTCCTCTTCTTCAAATACAATGGTCCTGGTGTCCATCTGTACCTTTTCTTCTGTGCCGAGTGCCCTCAGCAAAACATTTTTCCGCGGGTGATGCTCTGCATCTTCTTTTGAAATCTGGCCTGACCGGAGGAGCTCATTCACGAGGGAATGGTCTTCTGTCAGCTGCTTAAAACCTGATTCATTCAATATGTAACCCCTGCTGTCACCAATATTGGCAATGGTGGCAAACAGGCCGGTCGCAATGGCGGCAACGATGGTCGTCCCCATCCCTTCGCATTCACTGTTATTCTTTGAATGTTCGAACAACAGGGAATTCACTTCTCCGATATTGGCCCTCAGCCATTCTTCAGCCTGCTCCGGTGTTTCAATCCCTCCATTGCCTTCCCAGAGCTCCTTCAGCTTCAGAAGGGTCATTTCACTGGCAACGTCACCCGCACGGTGGCCGCCCATGCCATCGGCTACGATGGCAAGGCGCTGCCCGTTGCGGTTGACAAAAATTCCGCCGTTATCTTCATTATGCTGACGGATTTTCCCTCTGTCCGTCATAAAGACAGCTTTCATTCTGTCACCTCGTCTCTTCTTTGCGCTCCTTCGCGCGGAGCTGGCCGCATGCTGCATCGATATCATGGCCCTGCTCACGGCGTATGGTCACGTTCACACCTCTGTTCTTCAGCGCTTTTTCAAAAGCAAAGATCTGATCCTTCGGTGTTCTTACATAATCCCTTTCAGGCACGTAATTGACGGGAATCAGGTTCACGTGGCATTTCAGCCCCTTGATCAGTGATGCAAGCTCCTCAGCATGCTCCACCTGATCATTCACGCTTCCGAACAGGCCGTATTCAAAGCTGACGCGCCTGCCCGTTTTATCGACATAATAGCGGATGGCATCCATCAGGTCCGGCAGTTTATACGCACGGTTGATCGGCATCAGTCTGCTGCGGATTTCTGTGTTGGGCGCATGCAGGGAAACTGCGAAATTGATCTGCATGTTTTCGTCTGCAAATTTGTAGATTTTCGGGATGATCCCGCTTGTCGAAACCGTGATATGGCGTGCTCCGATATTGAGCCCTTCATCATGGTTGATGATTCTGAGGAAAGACATCATATGATCATAATTGTCAAATGGCTCGCCGATGCCCATGATGACAACTGAGCTGACCCTTTCATCCGTTTCATCAAGTGCCTGTTGTACTTTTACGACCTGGGCAACGATTTCTCCTGCTTCTAAATTGCGTTTTAATCCACCGAGTGTGGATGCGCAGAAAGTACAGCCGATCCGGCAGCCTACCTGGGTAGTCACACAGACTGAATTTCCGTATTCATGGCGCATCAGGACGGTTTCAATAGAATACCCGTCATGAAGCTCGAACAGGAATTTAATCGTTCCATCCGAAGAGGTCTGCTGGATGAGTGTATTTAAAGTCGTCAAGGCAAATGTGTCATTCAGTTTATCTCTCAGTGCTTTTGAGAGGTTTGTCATATCTTCGAAAGAAGCCACCCTTTTCTGGTAAAGCCATTCGAAAATCTGCGCGGCACGGAATGCCTTCTCATTATTTTCCTTAAGCCAATCCTTCAGCTCATCGAGCTGCAATGAATAGATGGATGGTTTCTGCTCGGATGTCTGCTTCTTCTCTGTTGTTTTAACGTTTTCCACTATTGCACCTTCTTTCTCAGGCTGGCTATATAAAAGCCGTCCGACCCCAGGTCCTGGGGCAATATTTGTAGTTCAAAATCTTTTGTCAATGCTCTCACTGCTTCAGGCATCCTCTCTGCTAAAGATTGATCGCCGGAGAATTCGGGGTGAGAATCAAGAAATTGCCTCACTGCGTTTTCATTTTCTTCCCGATCCACTGTACATGTGCTGTAGATAAGGATCCCCCCGCCCTTCAGCAAAGGGGCGACTGCTTCCAGCAAATTGAGCTGCACTTTCTGCAGATGCATGATATCTTCTTCTTTTTTAGTGTATTTCATGTCAGGCTTCCGCCTCATCACTCCAAGTCCGGAGCATGGGGCGTCAAGCAGGATGCGGTCGAAAGAGGCAGCCTTGAAATGCTCCTGCACATTCCTGCTGTCCATGGCATGGGTTTCAATATTTGACAGCCCCAGCCTGCCGGCATTGTCAGCAATAAGCTTGACCTTATGCTCATGCAGGTCAAGGGAAATAACCTGTCCGGTATTTTCAAGCTTTTCGGCGATATGGGTTGTTTTCCCTCCTGGAGCTGCACAGGCATCAAGAACATGATTGTCCTTTTCTGCTCCCAGGGCATATGCCGCAAGCATAGAACTTTCATCCTGGATGGTCAGATAGCCTTCCTTGAATGCACGTGAATGGGCAAGATTCCCTTTTTTGCTTTTGATTGCCTCAGGGATGACAGGGCTCGGTTCAACAAGATAGCCTTCTTCTTCAAGCATTTCAAGGACTTCATCCATGCTCGCCTTCACAAGATTGACCCTTCCTGTCTGCAGAGGAGCTGTAAGGTTCAGCTCGCACATTTCTTTTGCCCGGTCAAATCCAAGCTGTTCGACCCATCTTTTGACAAGCCAGAGCGGATGGCTCGTTTCCATTGCCAGCCTTTCCACACTGTCCTTGATGCCGTCAAAGCTGCGGGCACCCTGTCTCTGAAGGCTCCGAAGCACGCCATTGACCATCCCGGAAATTCCTTTATGGCCTTTTCGCTTGGCAATTTCCACCGCTTCATAGATAGCCGCCCTGTCCGGGATTTTATCCAGATAAATCATTTGGTAAAAAGTGATCCGCAGCAGCTGCCTTACCCAGCTTTCCAGTTTCTTCGGGTTCTTAAGGAAAGGCTCCATTTGATAATCAAGGGTCATTTTCCTTTGGAGGGTACCGTAAACAAGCTCAGTAAGGAGCCCGACATCTTTAGTGCTTATTTCATTTTTCCTGATGCTGCTGTTCAAAAGGAGGTTGCTGTATGATTGGTTTTTTTCGATAGCTTCCAGCAGCTCTACCGCTGCCTCGCGCACATTTTTATTCGCCATTCTGTTCTCCCAGCACAGTGCCGATGCTCATGGAAGAGCCTGCACCGCGGAGAAATTGTTCTCCGGACATTTTTTTCTTTCCTGCCGGCTGCAGCTCGGTGATCTTGATGCCGGTCATATTCCCTGCCGCCACAATGAAGCCGTCATTTTCAATCCCGACAACAGTTCCGGGAAGGGCATTTTCCTTCAAGCTGACTTTTCCGGAACTCCAAAGTTTCAGCACAGTCCCGTCAAGGGTGGTAAACGCCACTGGCCAGGGGTTCATGCCGCGGATATGGTTATATATTTCTTCACCAGTCTTGGTCCAATCCACCTGTTCCTGCTCTCTTTTTATATTATAAGCAAATGTCGCCTCTTCATCATTCTGGGGAATCGGGTCCAGCCCGCCTTTGAGCAGCTTTGGAAGTGTTGCTGACAGAAGTGCTGCTCCTGCTGCGCTCAGCTTATCAAACAGGGTGCCTGCCGTATCATTCTCCTCGATAACAACCTCTGCCTGTGTCAAAATATCGCCTGCGTCCAGCTTTTCGGCCATATACATGATTGTGATGCCCGTCTTTTCTTTCCCCTGGATGATCGAATAATGGATCGGTGCGCCGCCCCTCAGCTCTGGGAGCAGGGAAGCATGGACATTGATGCAGCCGTATTTAGGGTAATCCAGAAGCTCCTTCGGCAAAATCTGGCCAAATGCAGCTGTTACGATCAGGTCAGGCTCAAGGGCCAGGATCTTTTCCAGCTCTTCCTTTACGCGGATTTTCTCTGGCTGAAAGACGGGAATCCCCTGCTTCACAGCTTCCGCCTTGACTGGCGGGGGCGTCAGGACTCTTTTCCTGCCGACCGGCCTGTCCGGCTGCGTTACCGCTGCAATTACATTATAGCCTTCCGATATCAATTGCTTTAAGATAGGGACCGAGAAATCCGGCGTTCCCATAAATACGATTTTTGTCATTCGCTTTCCAACCCTTCCAACTCTTCTTCTTCCAGATATCTGTTCACCTTTGAAGTAAACAGGACACCATCCAGATGATCAATTTCATGCTGAATCGCCCTTGCCAGAAAATCATCTGCCTCCATAGTGAAGCTCTTTCCTTTTCTGTCCTGGGCTTTTATTTTAACCGTGAACGGTCTTGTCACTTCTCCATACAATCCGGGGAAGCTCAGGCATCCTTCAGGGCCTGTCTGTTCCCCGCCCGTTTTAATGATTTCCGGATTAATGAGCTCGATCGTCCCATTTTCATCATCAATGTCAACGACGGCGATTCTCTTGTTAATGCCGATCTGCGGGGCTGCAAGCCCGACGCCGTCAAACTCTATCATCGTATCATACATATCATTCAAAAGCTTCACAAGCTTCTTATCGAATTCTGAAACCGCCTCGCACGGCTCTTCAAGTATTTCTGCTGGATAAGTAACTATTTTTCTAACGGCCAATTTCTTGCCTCCAATGTCTTTTTTCTCTATTTTCAACCAAATCCCTCAAACTCATAACCATTAATCCGCCGCTACATCATAATATAGGGATTAAGATCAACCGATATCTGCAGGCCTGCAGATATATCCTGCTGATAATGGTCGAGAACCGATTTTAATACTTTTTCCAATCCGGGTTCCCGTTTGTATTTTATCAGACATTGATAGCGATATCTATTATTGATCCGCGGAATCGGCGATGCAACCGGTCCGAGGATGTTTGCCTCCGGACTCAGCCTTGCAGCAGCAAACTGCGTGATCTTCTCGGTCACCGAAACAGCCTTCATCAAATCTTCATGGCTGACAGTGATGAGCGATATATAATAGAAGGGAGGATATTGATGCGTCTTCCTGACCATCATTTCCGTCCGGTAGAAGCTTTCAAAATCCTGCTCACCGGCAAGCTCAATGCTGTAATGATCAGGCGTGTATGTCTGTATGACCACTTCTCCCTCCAGCTCATGGCGCCCGGCCCTTCCGCTCACCTGTGTCAGGAGCTGGAACGTTTTTTCAGACGCCCGGAAATCGGGGAGGTGAAGCATTGTATCTGCTGACAGCACACCTACGAGCGTAATATTCGGAAAATCCAGGCCCTTGGCTATCATCTGAGTTCCGAGGAGGATATCAGCATGCCCTTCCTGGAATTCGTTCAGCAGCCTTTCATGTGAGCCTTTTCGGCTCGTTGTATCAACGTCCATCCTGACGACCTTGGCTTCAGGGAGGATTTTCCCGAGCTCTTCTTCCACTTTCTGCGTCCCTGTCCCAAAATAACGGATATGTTCGCTTCCGCATTCCGGGCATACAGGCGGGACATGGTCTTCATGTCCGCAGTAATGGCATTTCATCTGCTGGCTGTATTGGTGGTAGGTGAGTGAGATATCGCAATTGGGGCAGTTGACGACATACCCGCAATCCCTGCACATGACAAAAGAGGAATGTCCCCTTTTATTAAGAAAAAGTACCGTCTGCTCCTTCTTTTCCAGCCTGTCCTTTAATTTATCAAGAAGCTGGCGGGAGAACATGGAGCGGTTCCCTTCCCTTAATTCCTCCCGCATGTCCACGATCTCAACCTTTGGAAGGGGCTGGCTGTTCATTCGTTTGGTGAGCTCCAGCTTTTCATAGACACCTTTCTGGGCCCTTGCAAAGGTTTCAAGCGAAGGCGTGGCACTGCCAAGGACAACAGGGCAGCTGTGATATTGCGCTCTTTCAATCGCGGCGTCCCTCGCATGGTATCTGGGGTTTTCTTCCTGCTTATAGCTGTTTTCATGTTCTTCATCAATAATGATGATCCCAAGGTTCTCGAAGGGTGCGAAAACGGCAGACCTGGCCCCGACAACAACCTTCACTTCCTTGCGCTGGATTTTTCTCCACTCATCATATTTTTCCCCGGCAGAGAGTCCGCTGTGGAGGACGGCAACCTGATTCCCGAACCTCCCCTTAAACCTGGTCACCATTTGCGGGGTCAGGGAAATTTCGGGCACCAGCACAATCGCCTCCCGCCCCTTTTCAAGGACGCGCTGTATCGACTGAAGATAAACTTCGGTCTTTCCGCTTCCTGTAACTCCGTACAGCAGGAAGACATGATGCTCATTTCCATTGATGGAAGAAAGGATCGGCCTGATTGCTGCATCCTGTTCAGCCGTCAGTGTAAGGGGAGATGTTGCCTCAAATCTCCGGTCTTCATAGGGATCCCGGTAGACTTCCATTTCTTTTTCAGCAAGAATTCCCTTTTGCACAAGACCTTTAATGGTGGAAGAGGAAATCCCGAGGGCCGGGAGCAGACTGCGCAGTTCAACAGGTCCATGGTTTTCTATAAAATAATCAATAACCTCTTTCTGCCTGGAAGCCTGTACCGGCAAACCTTCCTTAAAGCTGAACAGTTTTTCCTGCGCAGCAGGGATAATATGCTTCAGCTTTTTCTTCCTTACCTTTTCCTTCACTTCATAGATGACTTCAAGATTTCCTGCATCAGCCTCTTTCTGCATAAGCGGCAGAAGCCCTTCTTTGGAAGCATCTTCCCAGAGCACTTCATCCCTGTTCCCAAAAGCACTCTGAACAGGCTCTGGCAATGATGCTATCGCCGAGTGGCCGGCAGGCCTTATCTTTTTCGTGTATTTTGCTTTAAGCGCAGCTGGCAGCATCGCCTGGAACGCGGATATTTTGTAGCTGAGCGTGTGGCTGGTCAGCCAATTGCCAAGAGAAAGAAGCTCTGCATTTAAAACAGGCGTCAAATCCATTGGCTCGATGAGCTCCTTCAGCTTCCCAAAATCAGAGCTGTCTTTTAAGCCGATGACAAACCCTTGTATTTTTCTCGGCCCAAAAGGCACAATCACGCGCATCCCCGGCTTGATCGCCCCGATAAGACTGTCAGGAATCTTATAATCAAAGGCCCTGTCTGTCTGCTTTGCCGGAACATCGACTATGACACTGGCAACATTCATCGGTCCTCATCCTTTATTAAAGCACAAGCTTCTTCAAGGATTCTGGCGGCTGCCTCGTGTTTGCTCATAAGCGGAAGCGCTATTTCTGCACCATCTTTTTTGTAAATCGTGACAATATTCGTATCTGTGCCAAATCCTGCTCCCTCAGACTTCACATTATTGGCAACGATCATATCAGCATTCTTTTTGGCCAGCTTTTTTCTGGCATATTCATCAACATGATCCGTCTCAGCAGCGAATCCTATGAGGATCTGCTGCTTTTTCCTCCTGCCGAGGTCCAATAGGATATCTTTTGTCCGCTCAAGCTCAAGGGTCTGGTCGCCATCCTGCTTTTTAACTTTGCTGTCGTGCACTACTTTAGGGCGGTAGTCAGAAACTGCCGCAGTTTTAATGACAATATCGGCTCCATCGAATGCCCGGTCGACAGCCTGATACATTTCTTCGGCACTTTCCACTTCAATGACTGCGGCCCCGGACGGTTTAGGGAGCGAAGTCGGGCCCGAAATCAGCGTCACTTCAGCGCCTGCCTTCAGTGCTTCCTCAGCAAGGGCATAGCCCATCTTCCCTGAAGAATGGTTGGTGATGTAGCGGACAGGGTCAATTTTTTCCCTTGTCGGGCCTGCTGTCACCAGCACTTTTTTGCCTGAGAGGGTTCCGCTGCTCCTGAAAAATCCTTCTATATTGCTGACGATCATTTCAGGCTCTTCCAGACGGCCTTTTCCAACATATCCGCAAGCCAAATAGCCTTCACCCGGTTCAATGAATCTGCAGCCGTATTCATAAAGTGCCATGATATTCTTCTGCACCGCCGGATGGTCATACATATGCACATTCATCGCCGGGGCGATCCATACCGGAGCAGTCGCGGCCAGGAGTGTTGTTGTGATCATATTATCCGCAATCCCATTGGCCAGCTTGCCGATTACATTGGCTGTCGCCGGGGCGACAAGAATCAGATCAGCCCAATCAGCCAGATCGATATGGGCAATCACCCTGGAGTCTTTTTCATCAAAAGTATCTATATAAACGTCATGGCGGGAAAGCGCCTGAAAGGTCAGCGGCGCCACGAATTTCATCGCAGATTCACTCATCATGACCTTAACCTCCGCACCGGCCTGAGTAAGCTTGCTGGTCAGCGCAGCCGCCTTGTAAACAGCAATCCCGCCAGTAACACTCAAGAGAATCCTTTTTCCATTCAGCATAAACCAAACCCCCATCCAACCCAATATTCTAAACTCCATTATGCTTGAAACGAACATATATTTCACCTATTTTATACCGAAATGCGGAAGCGGCTTGCTCAGAGCCGACAAGCATAAGACGCGGCAGAATAAAAGGCGTTCTTTGCCTTTAATTCTGCCGTGGCTTATGACTCGAGGCTCTAGCCGCTGGAGCTGGACAATCCGAAATGCGGAAGCGGCTTGTTCTATAAAGGAACGCAGGCTAAGAACGCCACGTCCTGTGGCAACGCCTGCATGACCCGCGTCCTGCGGGCCTCAAGCATAAGACAAGCAGGACGGAAGGTCGTTCTTTGACCTTTTGGCCTGATTGGCTTATGACTCGAGGCTCTAGCCGCTGGAGCTGGACAATCCGAAATGCGGAAGCGGCTTGTTCTATAAAGGAACCCAAGCTAAAAACGCCACGTCCTGTCGCAACGCCTGCATGACCCGCATCCTGCGGGCCCCAAGCAGCAAAAAAAATAACAACCCCGCATGCCAGGTTGTTATTTTTTGATTTATTCCAGTTCTTCACCCTGTGGAACTGCTCCTAATCTGTAGTGAAGCTCATTGGCATGAATTTCTTCAAGCGCCTTGCCGACATTTTTATGTGACACATATTTGTCAAGCTGGGGCTTCGCATCGATTTGAAGCTTGCGGGCGCGTTTTGCCGCCACAGATACAAGGGAATATTTAGAGTCAATTTTAGTCATTAATGAGTCAATAGAAGGATATAGCATATGGTTATTCAACCTCCAGCATTTTTTTATAGCGCGGCTCGACCCGTTCCCTGCGGCAATGTTCAGCCACAACGATGGATTTGATTCTTTCGCTTGCCAGTTCCACCTGGTCATTCTCTACAACATAATCATACAGATTCATCATTTCAATTTCTTCTTTGGCTGCAGTCAGCCGATTTTTGATAACATCCTCTGTCTCAGTTCCCCTTGTCGTTATGCGGTTTTTAAGCTCAGTCAGGCTTGGCGGCATAAGGAAAATGAACAGGCCGTCAGGGAACTTTTCACGGACCTGCCGCGCACCCTGGACTTCAATTTCAAGAAATACATCTCTTCCTTTATCCAGTGTTTCCCTGACATAATCAACAGGAGTCCCATAATAGTTGCCGACGAACTCGGCATATTCAAGGAGCTTCTCCTGTTTGATCAGTTCTTCAAACTCTTCCCTTTTTGAAAAAAAGTAATCAATCCCATGGACCTCGCCGTCACGCGGAAGCCTAGTTGTCATTGAAATCGAATACTCAAAAGAAGTATCCGGCTGTGAAAAAATTTGTTTTCGTACAGTTCCTTTCCCTACCCCTGAAGGACCAGAAAGAACGATTAGTAAACCCTTTTCCTGCATAGAATGGATCCTACCCTTCATCAATAATTTCATCACGGTCATTTAATCGGTGGGCGACCGTCTCCGGCTGGACGGCCGACAAGATGACGTGGTCGCTGTCCATCACAATGACAGCCCTCGTCCGCCTGCCGTATGTCGCATCTATGAGAGAGCCCCGGTCACGGGCATCCTGGATAATCCTTTTGATCGGTGCTGATTCAGGGCTTACGATCGAAATAATCCGGTTTGCTGACACGATATTGCCAAACCCGATATTAATCAGTTTAATCGGCATGGTGGTCCTCCAATCGTCAGTTACTTATTTTGGCCGTTATGGCAGTATTTTAAACGTTTATTCTATATTCTGGACCTGCTCTTTCATCTTTTCCAGAAGGCTTTTCATCTCAACCACTTCCATGGCAATCGAAGAATCATTGGCTTTAGATCCAATGGTATTGGTTTCCCTGTTCATTTCCTGGAGAAGGAAGTCCAGTTTTCTGCCGACAGGCTCATCCAGCAGAAGCGTGCTGCCAAACTGTCCGACATGGCTTTCAAGCCTCGTTATTTCTTCATTAATATCGGCTTTATCAGAGAAAACAGCCACTTCGGCCATGATGCGGTTTTGATCGATCTGCTCGCCGAGGAACTCTATCATCTTCTTCTCAAGCCGGTCTCCATACTGCCTGATAACGAGCGGGGCAAGGTTTTTAAGCTTCTCAAGGCAGGCCTGCAGCTTCTCCAGCTGCTCCTGGATATCTTTTTCCAGCTCCACCCCTTCAGCTTTCCGCATGGAAACAAGACGGGCTGCAGCTTCCTCGACCGCTTCGATGACAATGGCTTCCAGCTCCCCATCTGCGGCATCCTCTTCATGGACGGCAAGCATACCATCCCGGCTGATCAGGTCCGTGATGGACGGTCCGCCGCTCAGGTGATATTTTTCTTTGATTTGCATTATGTATTGATAATATTCATCCAGGAGGTCCCAGTCAACATTAACTTTCCGGCTGACGGCACCTTCACCATCGATGCTGGCAAATAATTCGACTCTGCCCCGTTTAATCCATGAGGCGAGAATTTTCTTTATTTTATCCTCAAGCCTGAACATCTGCCTTGGCATCCGGAGCTGGTGCTCGGAAAACCGGTGGTTCACCGTTTTCAGTTCGATGGTGACCGAAAGGGCATCTGTGCTTTTATTGCTCCGGCCGTAGCCGGTCATGCTTGCAACCACAAAATCACATCCATTCTTTTTTCGGGGCCGTCCCCGGCAGACAGCAACTTCCCTGCCTCCCAAAGCTGGAGCTGCTTTGAGGCTGTCAAATCTTGCTCAAATCTATGTATGCTGAGCAGCAAGCAAAGCTTGCCGGCGTTTCAAGACAAAAGAAAAGGTAATAGAGACTTCTCTACTACCTTTAGGATTATACCATAGTTTATTTTGTTTTTCTTAACAAAAACGTTCCGGCAAGCAAAAAAGTTGGAACAGAAGCTAGTGCCGTAATCATGATCCAGTCTCCAGGGTGTATAGCCATCGTGTGGAAGATTGGCTGCAGCGGAGGATAGTAGATGACGGCAATCATCAGCAGAAGCGAAGAAATCACGGCCCATACAAGATATTTATTGCCGAACGGATTCCTGGCAAGAACTGATTTTTCGCTCCTGCAGTCGAAAACATGGATGAGCTGGGCAAGGACAAGGGTAGCAAACGCCACCGTCTGCGCATATCCGAGAAGATCAGGATTATTCTTGTATGCGAGCATAAATGCTGCGAGCGTAACAATCCCGATCAGGAACCCCCGGGAAACGACCTTCCAGCCTAGCCCCCTGGCAAAAACGCCTTCTTTCGGGCTCCTTGGCTTTCTTTTCATCACATCATCTTCCGGCTGGTCAAGTCCAAGCGCCATGGCCGGAAGCCCATCTGTGACAAGATTGACCCAGAGAATCTGAATCGGCACAAGGGGCAGCGGCAATGCCAGAAGCATCGCAAAGAGCATCACCAGGATTTCACCTACGTTTGAGGCCAGCAGATATCTGATGAACTTGCGGATATTTTCATAGATATTGCGCCCTTCCTTGATCGCTGCCTTAATGGTGGCGAAGTTATCGTCAAGAAGAACAAGGGCCGAAGCTTCCTTCGCTACGTCTGTTCCTGTAATGCCCATTGCCACTCCGATATCTGCCGCTTTTATGGCAGGCGCATCGTTGACGCCATCGCCTGTCATTGCAACGATATGCCCTTTATTTTGAAGAGCTTTGACTATTTTGAGTTTATGCTCAGGCGACACCCTTGCAAAAACGGAAACCTCATCAACCACATCCTCCAGCTGGCTGACGGACATCTCCGAAAGCGCCTTTCCATCCAGCACTTTGCTGCCGCCTGTCAGGATGCCAAGCTGTTTGGCAATCGCCTTGGCCGTGATAACATGGTCGCCCGTAATCATCACGGTTTTAATGCCCGCTTCCCTGCACTCCTTCACCGCTGTCCGGACCTCAGGGCGGGGGGGATCGATCATGCCCTGCAGGCCGATCATGGTCAGGTTTTTCTCTGCTTCTTTTTCATCCAGGACCACCTGGTTTGCAGGAAGCTCCTTGAAGCCGATGGCAATGGTCCTGAGCGCCTGGGAAGCAAGTCCGTCGATCGCCTCCTGGACCGTTTTTTTCATTTCGCCCGTCATCACCTGGCGCTTATCGTCCCAGAGGATCGAGTTGCTGATCCCCGCCAAAACATCCGGGGCCCCTTTCGTCACAATGAATTGCCTGCCGTTCCTGTCTTTAACGATGATGCTCATCATTTTCCTGGCCGAATCGAAAGGGAATTCGTTAAGGACCTGGTACTGGTCCATAAGGCTTTCCCTCCTGTAGCCAGCCTTCATAGCCGCAACCAGAAGGGCTCCTTCTGTAGGATCTCCATCGATGACATATTCGCCTTTTTTCTCTGCTAGCTCCGCATGATTGCAAAGCAGGCCGAACATCAGCATCTGCTGGAGGGACTTCTGGGCCTTTACATCCACCCGCTTTTCGTCCCAATAAAAGTTTCCGGAAGGATTATAGCCGATTCCATCCACCGTCCACTGTTTCCCGCCGCTCCAAAGATGGGTGACCGTCATTTGATTCTGTGTCATTGTCCCGGTTTTATCGGAGCAGATGACCGAGGCGCAGCCCAATGTTTCAACGGCCGGGAGCTTCCTCACAATGGCATTCTTCTTGATCATCCTCTGGACGCCAAGCGAGAGGGCAACCGTCACAATGGCCGGCAGCCCCTCAGGAATGGCTGCTACCGCAAGCGAAACGCCAGCAAGGAACATTGTATACAGCTCATGTCCCTGTATGACACCGACAAGCACGACCAGGACAGTCAATAGGAGGGCAGCTGTGATCAGGATTTTCCCAAGCTGCTCCAGTCTGCGCTGAAGAGGCGTCTCCATTGTTTCAGCGTTCTGAAGCAGATCGGCTATTTGGCCCATCGCTGTCTTCATGCCAGTAGCAACAACCACCCCTACACCGCTTCCCCTAGTGATCATCGTACCCATAAAGGCCATGTTCTCCATGTCGCCCAGCCCCGGATTGTCGGCCTTCAAGGATGCGGTCGTCTTCTGGACCGGAACCGATTCTCCCGTTAAAGCCGACTCTTCTATTTCAAGGCTTTTGGATTCAATGAGCCTGATATCGGCGCCAATCCGGTCGCCGCTTGTGAATTTCAGCAGGTCACCCGGCACGACTTCCTTGGAGGGGACCCTGACCCACTTCCCGCCGCGGAGAACTTGTACCTGCGGTGCTGACAATTCTTTTAAGGCTGAAAGGGATCTCTCCGCCTTTCTTTCCTGGAAAAAGCCCAATAAACCATTGATGATGACAATTGCAATGATGGCAATCGCATCAATATATTCTCCCAGCAGCCCTGAAACAAGAGTGGCCGCAAGCAGGACCAGCACCATGAAATCCTTGAACTGGCTGAAAAACAGCAGCAGGGCAGATTGCTTTTCCCCTTCTGCCAGCTCGTTGAAACCATGATGGTTCCTCCGTTTTTTCACGTCATCATCGGTCAGCCCAGCCGAAAAATCCGTATTTAATGCTTCTTCCACTTCTCTTTCATTCATCTCATGGAATTTCATCCGGCCATCACTCTTCCTCCTTTTAAATTCTATGGGAGCCTGCCTGACTGCAGCAGGCCATGACAGAAATCCTGCTCGATCTGAATGAATTCCTTCGTCTTCCAGCCCTGCGGCCATTTATGGCACAAAGCTGTCCCACTCCGCTCTAAGAAATCTTATTCAAACCTGTCCAAAAAAATGCCAGCTGCCGGGGGAAGAATGAGCAATCCTGGCCGATTTTTGTTAGAATAAGATATTAGAAACAAATTCTGCTGAACAGATCAGCTCCTAAAAAAATACTTAATTGCGGATTGGCATCATACCCATCCGAACAAGAGAAAAGGATGTTCCTTATGTCATTTGATGGATTGTTTACAAGAGCCATGGCACATGAGCTCTCAGATACATTGCAGGGCGGGCGGATCAACAAAATCCACCAGCCGTACAAAAATGAGATTGTCCTTGTCATCAGGGCGAATGGAAAGAACCACAAGCTCCTGCTTTCCGCACATCCAAGCTATGCACGTGCCCAGCTGACCTATGAGGCCTACGACAACCCGAGTGAGCCGCCTATGTTCTGCATGCTGCTCCGGAAGCATCTGGAAGGCTACATACTCGAGGATATACGCCAGTCCGGGCTGGACAGGATTCTCATCCTGGACGTGAAAGGCAGGAATGAGATCGGCGATATCTCAAACAAACAGCTGATTGTGGAAATAATGGGGCGCCACAGCAATATTGTTCTTGTGGATAAAGGCCGCAATATGATCCTCGACAGCATCAAGCATGTTTCTTATGCCCTTAACAGCCACAGAGCTGTCCTGCCGGGCCAGGAATATGTGAGCCCCCCTGAGCAGAATAAAATCAACCCTCTGGGGCTTGAGGAAGAGGATATTCTCAGGAAGCTCGATTTTAATGCCGGGAAAATGGATAAACAGCTTGTCGAGCAATTTGCGGGCATTTCTCCGCTTTTTGCGAAAGAAGCTGTCAAGCGTGCAGGGATGGCCAACCGGAATACGATTCCGAAGGCTTTTATGCAATTGCTTGCCCCAGTAAAAAATCATGAATATACACCTGCCATTACAGCCGGGCAGAAAGAAAATTTCTATCTGTTCCCACTGGAGCATACAGGGGGCGAGAGCCGGACTTTCGATACTCTGAGCGGGATGCTCGACCGTTTTTATTTCGGAAAAGCTGAAAGGGACCGCGTCAAACAGCAGGGCAATGACCTTGAACGCTTTATCATCAATGAAAAAGAGAAAAATGAAAAAAAGATCGAGAAGCTGAAAAAAACACTGGAGGAAGCCAGGAACGCCGACCAGCATCAGCTGTCGGGGGAACTGCTGACAGCCAATCTGTATGCGGCAGAAAAAGGCATGAAGGAGATTGAAGTCATCAACTATTATGATGAAAACGGCGGAACGGTGATCATCCCGCTCGACCCGCTAAAAACGCCTTCTGAAAATGCGCAGAAATATTTCACAAAATATCAAAAAGCCAAAACCGCCGCTGGCGTCGTTAAAGAGCAGATTGATAAAGCAAAGGAAGAGGCCGCATACTTCGAGTCACTCATGCAGCAGGTTGAAGCGGCATCCACAAAGGATATTGAAGAAATAAGAGAAGAGCTGGCTGAGGGCGGCTATATACGAATCCGCCAGAAAAAGCAAAATAAAAAATCAGCCAGTGCAAAGCCGGTCCTTGACAGGTATACCGCAACGGACGGCACAGAAATTTTTGTCGGCAAGAACAACAAGCAAAATGACTACCTGACCAATAAGCTTGCTGCCAGAGATGAAATCTGGCTTCATACAAAGGATATTCCCGGCTCCCATGTCGTCATCAGGGATAAAACCCCTTCAGATGAAACGATACTTGAAGCCGCGAAGCTGGCTGCTTATTTCAGCAAGGCCCGCAGCTCAGGCTCGGTGCCGGTTGATTACACCCAGGTGCGCCACGTTAAGAAGCCAAGCGGGGCCAAGCCCGGCTTTGTCATCTATGACAACCAGCAGACCGTTTATGTGACGCCGGACGAAGAAACTGTTTTGACTCTTAAAAAATCCCAGTAACATTAGCTTAAATTGAAAAGGGAAGAAGAATCCCCGCATTCTTCTTCCCTTTTTCCTATTTCCTGACCGCACCCCATTCGGATGGATTCTCTCTCCAATCAGAAAGGGCGGACATTTCGCCAGATGTGATATAGCCCTTCTCCCTTGCAGTTCCTGCAAGCTCTGTAAAGCTGGTCAAGGAATAAGACTTTATCCCTGCTTCAGAAAGCTTCTGCTTCCCCTGCTCCAGCTCGTATGTAAAAATGGATACCGCCCCAAGCACTTCACACCCTGCTTCGCGGAGTGCCTCGACAGCTGTGATCACACTGCCTCCAGTTGAAATAAGATCTTCAACGACAACCACTTTCTGCCCTTTTTCTGCTTTTCCTTCAATTTGCTTCCCTTTTCCATGCCCTTTCGCCTTTGAACGGACATAGCACATCGGCAGTCCCAGCAGATCGCTTGCCCAGGCAGCATGGGGGATTCCTGCTGTCGCAGTTCCGGCTATGATTTCAGCTTCCGGAAAATGCTCTTCTATAAACACTTTCAGCCCAGCAGCAATTTCCTTTCGCACCTCAGGATAAGACATCGTCAGGCGGTTGTCGCAATAGATAGGGGACAGCAGGCCCGAAGACCAGGTAAAAGGATTGGAAGGCTGGAGGGTAACCGCTCCTATTTCCAGCAATCTTTCAGCAATTGGTTTCTTCATGACAAAACGCCCTCCCAATGATTTTTGAATGACAGATAAGCTTTATATGGATCAGCAGCTCTTGTGATTGAACGGCCGACCACTATGGCCGAGACTCCTTCTTCCTTTGCAAACCCAGGGGTGGCTATCCGCTTTTGGTCCCCTGACGCTTCATCTGCCAGGCGGATGCCTGGCGTCACTGTCAGGAATCCTCCTCCAAAACGGCTGTTCAGCAGCTTTGCTTCATGCGGGGAGCAGACGACACCATCAAGCCCTGACTGTCTGGCAAGTTTCGCATAATGGACCACAGAATCATTCAGGGAAACCTGGATCAGCTGCTCTGCCTGCATCTGATCTTCTGATGTGCTGGTGAGCTGTGTCACCGCAATGCACAGAGGCCTTTTTTTGCCGGCTGCTGTCCCTTCTTCCAGCCCTGCAATGGCCGCCTTCATCATTTCACTGCCGCCGGCTGCATGGACATTGACCAGGTCGCAGCCAAGGCCGGCAATTCTTCTCATGCTGCTGCCGACTGTATTAGGGATATCGTGGAGCTTTAAATCCAGGAATACTTCATGCCCTTCCGCCTTCAGTTCCCGGACCATATCAGGTCCCTCCTGGTAAAAAAGCTCCATGCCCACTTTAACAAATAAATTTTCTTCAGGAAATTTCCCGAGGAAGGATCGAACTTCTTCCTTTCCTGCAAAATCAAGCGCGATGATAAGCGGATTTTTCATGCTTGCCCCAGCTCCTTCCCGTACATTCGCTAATATGCTCGAAACCAAGCTTCTCCAGCAATTCCGGGAGCTCATCGATAATGTTTGGACAGACAAAAGGATCCACGAAATTGGCCGTTCCGACCGCAACAGCTGAAGCTCCGGCATAAAAGAACTCGATCACATCCTCCGCTGTCTCAACACCCCCCATTCCGATGATGGGCAGATCCACCTGCTGGCTCACTTCATAGATCATCCTTAATGCCACAGGCTTTATCGATGGCCCCGAAAGCCCTCCCGTCCGGTTGGCAAGGATTGGACGGCCAGTGTTCAGATCCACCCTCATGCCAAGAAGCGTATTGATCATGGTAAGAGCATCTGCACCGCCTTCTTCAACGGCTTTTGCCATTTCAACAATATTCGTGACATTGGGGGACAGTTTTACATATACAGGCACAGAAGAGGCAGCCTTCACTTTTTTTGTCAGGCTCTTTGCTACCTCCGGGCTGGTCCCGAAAGCGATGCCCCCTGTCTTGACGTTCGGACAGGAGATATTAAGCTCCAAAGCCTTTACATTGGCTGCTTTTGATAGCTCCCTGGCCACTTCTATATAATCTTCTTCTGTGCTGCCTGCTATATTGGCGATAATGGGTACATCATATTGCTCCAGCCTCGGAAGCTCTTCCATGAGGACCTTATCAAGCCCCGGATTTTGAAGGCCGATAGCATTCAGCATCCCCGCAGGCGTTTCTGCGACCCGTGGAGTCGGATTGCCGAATCTCGGCTCAAGAGTGGTCGCTTTGATCATAATGGCTCCAAGCACGCTCAAATCATATAACCCGCTGTATTCTTTTCCGAACCCGAAGCACCCGGACGCAGGCATAATTGGATTTTTAAGGCTTAAGCCCGGCAGCTCAACACCCAGGATACTCATAGAACAACCTCCCCTGCCCTGAAAACAGGACCGTCTGTGCAGACTTTTTTATAGCTGAAGCCCTCTGGATCATCAGCCGTATGGCAGACACAGGCAAAGCATGCCCCCAGGCCGCAGCCCATCCGCTCTTCCAGCGATAAAAAGACCTTTTTGTCTCCATAAGCATTTTCAAGCGCCTTCAGCATCGGTGTCGGCCCGCAGGCATACATTACATCAAATTCCAGCTCTTCCCGGACAATGATATCGGTCACAAAACCCCTTGACCCGTATGTTCCATCAGCTGTTGCAATAAAGGTCTCTCCCAGCTTAGAAAATTCCTGCTCGTAAAACACATGTTCAGCAGATTGAAATCCATGCACACTCACTGTCTTGACGCCCCGCGCTTTCAATCTTAGCGCCAATTCATATAAAGGCGGCACGCCGATCCCGCCCCCGACAAGAAGGGCTGTCTGGCCAGGACTGGCTTCCATTTCAGGGAAGCCGTTGCCCAGCGGACCGAGGACATCGACCTTTTCGCCTGCCAGCTTTGAAGCCAGCAGATTGGTCCCCCGGCCACCGGCCCGGTAAATCACAGTAAAGGTCTGGCGGCTTTTATTGATTTCTGCTATTGAAATCGGCCTTCTTAAAAGCGGATCATATCCTTGCGATACTTTTAAGTGGACGAATTGCCCGGCAGTCTCCATCTCATGGACAAGCTCACCCTTTAAGGTGAGCTCATAAATATCTCCTGCAATTTCTTTTTGTGACACGATCGTGCAGAGTTCCTGCCTGATCATAGAAGGACCGCCTTCTTCTCAGTAGTGCCAGGTGACATTGCCTCTGCCGAGAAATTCATAGATTCAATGACCTGCAGGATTGCTTCAGCCGTATCCAGGGATGTCAGGCATGGGACGCCGTTTTCCACTGACTCCCTCCGGATTCGGAAGCCGTCGCGCGCCGGCTGCTTTCCTTTTGTCAGCGTATTGATGACCAGCTGGGCCTCTCCATTGCGGATGACATCCAGCAGGTCAGGGCCGTCTGCCCCGATCTTGTCGACAACCTTCACCGGAATGCCGGCAGCAGAGAAATAGCCTGCTGTACCGCTCGTCGCCATAACCTGATAGCCGATTTCGGCAAATCGGTTGGCAAGAGCCAAGGCTTCTTCTTTATCTTTGTCAGCCACTGTCATCAGGACGTTCCCGTACTCGCTGATTTTCATCCCTGATGCCACAAGCCCTTTGTATAAAGCTTTTTCAAGGGTATGGTCTTTGCCCATCACCTCGCCTGTTGACTTCATCTCAGGGCCGAGCGTGATGTCGACCCGTCTCAGCTTCGCGAAGGAAAACACCGGCACTTTTACATACACGCCCTGCTTTTCCGGCACAAGTCCTGACTCGTAGCCCTGGCTTTCAAGCGACTGCCCGAGGATTACCTTTGTTGCAATATTAGCCATCGGGACATTGGTGATTTTAGATAAGAAAGGTACTGTCCGGCTGGAGCGCGGGTTCACTTCTAATACATAAACCTCTCCCTTTGCCACGACATACTGGATATTCAGCAGCCCGATGATGCCGAGCCCCTTTGCCAGCTTCTCTGTGTATTCAATCAGCTTAGCTTTTACTTCCCCTGATAGATTCTGCGGCGGATACACGGCAATCGAGTCACCTGAATGGACGCCTGCCCGCTCGATATGCTCCATGATCCCCGGGATGACGACTCTTTCCCCGTCACAGATTGCATCGACTTCAATTTCCTTCCCAGTCAGATAGCGGTCGATCAGTACAGGATGTTCAGGATTCACCTTAACCGCATTTATCATATAATGGAGCAGTTCTTCTTCTTTGTAGACAATCTCCATTGCCCTGCCGCCAAGGACATATGAAGGGCGGACAAGGACAGGATAGCCGATTTCGGCAGCAATCACGGCTGCATCTTCTGCAGAGAAAGCTGTTTTTCCCTGCGGCTGGGGAATGTTAAGATCTGTCAGTGCCATTTCAAATTTATCCCTGTTCTCAGCGCGGTCAAGATTTTCAAGTGATGTCCCAAGGATTTTCACACCCCGTTTCACAAGTTCTGCCGCAAGATTGATCGCTGTCTGGCCCCCGAATTGGACAACTGCGCCTTCAGGTTTTTCAAGATCAATGATATGCATAACATCTTCAATCGTAAGGGGCTCAAAATAGAGCTTATCGGAAATGCTGAAATCTGTTGAAACAGTTTCCGGGTTATTATTGATGATGATTGCTTCATAGCCGGCTTCTTTAATTGCCCATACAGAATGCACCGTTGCGTAATCAAACTCGATTCCCTGCCCGATGCGGATCGGCCCTGAGCCAAGCACGACGATGCTCTTCCTGTCTGTAACGATGGACTCGTTTTCTTCTTCATAAGTTCCGTAGTAATAAGGTGTTTCTGATTCAAACTCTGCCGCACAAGTATCGACCATCTTATAAACCGGAACGATGTTATTTTCCTTTCGCCATATATAGACCTCCTGCTCCGAGGAATCCCAGAGCCCGGCAAGCACTTTATCTGAAAAGCCCATTTCCTTTGCTTGTTTCGCCGCTTCCTGATCAAAGCATCTGGCAGAGAGAGTCTGTTCAAATGAAACGATTTTGTTCATCTTATAAAGGAAGAATAAGTCGATCTGGCTCCACTCATGGATGGTTTCAATTGATACTCCCCGCCTCAGCGCTTCAGAGATGTAGAACAGCCTCTCATCGCCTGCTTTGCGGATACGCTTTTCCATAAGAGCATCATCGATTTCCTCAGGATTGTTCAAAGCAAAATGGTATACATTGGCTTCGAGCGACCTGATGGCCTTAAGCAAGGACTCTTCAAATGTCCGCCCGATGGCCATTACTTCACCTGTTGCTTTCATCTGCGTGCCGAGCGAGCGGTTGGCTGACTCAAATTTATCAAAAGGCCAGCGCGGAATCTTGGTCACAATATAATCAAGGGCAGGCTCAAAGCATGCATACGTTTTTCCGGTGACCGGGTTCATCATTTCATCAAGCGTCAGGCCTACGGCAATCTTCGCAGCCAGCTTGGCAATCGGATAGCCTGTCGCCTTGGAAGCCAGCGCAGAAGAGCGGCTCACACGAGGATTTACTTCAATGATATAGTAGTCGAAGCTGTATGGATCCAGCGCAAGCTGGACATTGCAGCCTCCCTCGATTTCCAGGGCACGGATGATTTTCAGCGATACATTTCGGAGCAGCTGGTATTCACGGTCGCTTAAGGTCTGGCTCGGCGCGACAACGATAGAATCCCCTGTATGGACCCCTACCGGATCGATGTTTTCCATGTTGCAGACAACGATCGCATTGTCGTTGGAATCTCTCATAACCTCGTATTCTATTTCTTTAAAGCCGGCAATGCTCTTCTCCAGCAGGCACTGGGTGACAGGGCTGTTCTTCAGGCCGCTCGCCGTAATTTCCAGCAGCTCTTCTTCATCATGGCAGATGCCTCCCCCAGTTCCGCCAAGTGTAAAAGCAGGGCGGACAATCACCGGATAGCCGATCTGCTCTGCAAATGCACGGGCTTCATCAATATTATGGATGATTTCACTATCAGGGACCGGCTCGCCCAATTCGTTCATCAGGTTTCTGAACAGATCGCGGTCTTCTGCTTTTTCAATGGCCGACAGCTTTGTTCCGAGCACTTCCACGCCGCACTCCTCGAGCACGCCTGCTTTAGACAGCTCGACCGCCAGATTCAGGCCAGTCTGCCCGCCAAGCGTCGGAACAATCGCATCCGGGCGCTCCTTGCGGATGATCCTGCTGACAAACTCAAGCGTCAGCGGTTCAATATAGACAGCATCGGCAATCTCTGTATCTGTCATGATGGTCGCCGGATTCGAGTTGACGAGGATGACCTTGTATCCTTCTTCTTTCAGCGCTATGCAGGCCTGTGTTCCGGCATAGTCGAATTCAGCCGCCTGCCCGATGACAATGGGTCCCGACCCGATCACTAGAATGCTTTTTATATCTGTACGCTTTGGCATGCTGCAGCACCTTCCCGTTTCTCAGATTCGATCATTTGCAGAAATTGTTCAAATAGGTTGTTGGCATCCTCCGGCCCCGGAGAAGCTTCAGGATGATATTGGACTGTAAAAGCAGGTACATTCTTATGCTTCAGCCCTTCGACCGTCCCGTCGTTAAGGGCGGTATGCGTCACTTCAAGGGGTGTGCCGGCAATAGAATCTTCATTGACTGAATATCCATGGTTCTGAGATGTCAGCGCCACTTTCCCGGTTTCAAGTTCCTTGACAGGATGATTGGAGCCCCTGTGGCCGAATTTCAGTTTCTCTGTATCAGCGCCGCAAGCAAGTGCAAACAGCTGGTGGCCGAGGCAGATCCCGAACAACGGGACCTTACCGAGCAGCCCCTGGATCATCGGAATGGCTTCCTTTACATCTTTCGGGTCCCCAGGCCCATTTGAGAGCATAACCCCGTCAGGGCTCAGGCTAAGGATTTCTTCGCTTGTTGTATGGTATGGCACGACGATCACATCACAGCCCCGTTTGTTCAGCTCCCTGAGAATCCCATGCTTCATCCCATAGTCAACAAGCACAACCCTGCGGCCGCGGCCCGGGGAAGGATAAGCTGTCTTCGTTGATACCATTTTCACCTGGTCATGCGGAAGGACAGCAGACTTCAGCTTTTCAATCACCTCGGAAGGATCTTGTTCAATCGGACAGATGCTCCCTTTTAAAGTTCCATGCTTCCGGATGATCCTTGTCAGCTTCCTTGTATCGATGCCGGCTATTCCAGGAATGCCTTTTGCTTCCAGATAATCACTTAAAGAGTGCTCATTCCGCCAATTGGAAGGGAATTCAGACGCTTCTTTGACCACTAATCCGTTAATCGCTGGAGAAATGCTCTCAAAGTCGTCCCTGTTGATGCCATAGTTCCCGATCAGCGGGTATGTCAGTACGACGATCTGGCTGCAGTAAGAAGGATCTGAGAGAATCTCCTGATATCCTGTCATCCCTGTGTTGAACACCACCTCGCCGGAAGCTGCAGAACTGCTCCCGAATCCTTTTCCGATAAAAATGGTTCCGTCTTCCAAAATCAGCTGTTTTTTCATGCGTTGACACTCTCCTTTGCCCAAGCAGTTTTTCCGTTCACTATAGTCAGAACCGGCCATCCTTTGCAGGTCCAGCTTGAAAATGGGGTGTTTTTTCCCTTTGATAAAAATTCCTCCGGATCAATGTTCTGCTCATGATCGAGATCAAGCAGCACCAGATCGGCATATGATCCTTCCTCCAGTCTGCCGTATGGCAGGCCGAAAGCTTCCGAAGGCTTGATGGTCAAGAAATCAACCAGCTGTTTTAAAGTGATGATGTTCTTCAGCACCAGGTTGGTGTACAGAAGAGGAAAGGCAGTTTCCAGCCCAGTAATTCCAAACGGGGCAAGCTCCATTCCTTCTTCCTTTTCTGCCGCAGTATGCGGGGCATGGTCGGTTGCGATAAAATCGATAGTGCCGTCCAAAAGGCCCTCGATCAATGCCTCGCGGTCGCCGGCGCTCCTGAGCGGCGGATTCATTTTGAAATTCGGGTCAAGGCCAGGTATATCGTCTTCACATAATAGGAGATGGTGGGGAGTGACCTCAGCGGTTACCTTAATCCCTGCCCTTTTGCTGTCCCTGACAACCCTGACAGACTCTTTAGTAGAAATGTGGCACACATGATAGTGGCATCCAGCGGCTTCAGCCAGCAGCACATCCCTTGCAATATGTACAGATTCGCATACCGATGGGATCCCATTGATAGCATGCTTCCTTGAAAACTCCCCTTCATGGACGGAGCCTTTATTGATTAATGTATTCTCTTCACAGTGCGCAACAACAGGCATTTTGATGGCAGCGGCTTTTTTCATCGCTGAGAGCATCATCCCGGCTGACTGCACGCCCACCCCGTCATCGGTAAAAGCAAAGGCACCAGCCTGCTTCAGCCCTTCAAAATCCGTGAGCTCGCCGCCAAGCTGCCTGACGGTAATCGAGGCATAAGGAAGGACTCTTACATGAGCTGATTCCCCAATCCTTTTCGTCAGCCATTCCATTTGCTCTTTGGTGTCAGGCACAGGCCTCGTGTTCGGCATCGGGGCGATCGTTGTGAAGCCTCCATGAGCTGCAGCCCTGGTTCCCGTTTCAATCGTTTCTTTCTTTTCTCCCCCCGGCTCCCTCAGGTGCACATGAAGATCGACAAAGCCCGGGGCAGCCAATAATCCTGCTGCATCTATCACTTCTGCATCCTCACTGGCGATTTCCATCGCGATTTCAGCAATTCTCCCGCCCTCTATCAGGATATCCTTCTGTACCAGCTCTCCATTTTCAGTAAGCAATCTGGCATTTTTGATCAGCTTTTTCATGATTACCGCTCCCCTCTTTATGTTCAAGCGCCCTTTTAAGTACTGCCATACGAACAAATACACCATTTTCCATCTGCTTAAAAATCCTTGACCTGCTGGATTCCACCAGGCTGTCTGCTATTTCAACCCCTCTGTTGACAGGGGCAGGATGCATGATGATGCTTCCTGGCTTCATCCGCCTTTCGCGGCTTTCAGTAAGACCATACTTTTCATGGTACCTGGCAGCAGAACGTCCGGTGCTTTCCTGATGTCTCTCATGCTGGATTCTCAGGAGCATGACCACGTCTGCCGTTTCAATCGCTTCATCGATTTCTTCATAACTTCCAGAAAGGCTGAAGGTAGTGTCGAACCACTCCTCCGGCCCCGAGAACACAACCTCTGCACCAAGCCTTGCCAATGCTTCAGCATTTGACCGGGCCACCCTGCTGTGAAGAATGTCACCGATGATGGCAACCTTCAAGCCGGCAAAGCGGCCAAACTCCTGCCGGATCGTCAGCAGGTCCAGCAGCGACTGTGTTGGATGGTGGCCGCAGCCGTCACCTGCATTCAGGATCGGGATGCCTATCTTTCCGGAAAGAGAGCTGAAGTAATTCTCCTCCTGATGGCGGATGACCACCGCATCAACACCTACTGACTCAAGTGTCTTAACCGTGTCATAAAGCGACTCACCCTTCTGGACGCTCGATGTACCCGCTTCAAAAGGAATGACTTCAAGGCCAAGCTTCCTTTCAGCGACTTCAAAGCTGCACTTTGTCCTTGTGCTTGCCTCAAAGAAGAGATTGGCAACGAAGGACTGTGAAGACGGCCTCCAGGCCGCACCTTCAGCAAACTCCTGTGCCTGTTTAAGAATTCCCCCGATTTCTGTTATGCTCAGTTCATTCATCGTGAGCAGTTCTTTCATCTTTGCATCCTCCTTGACGGAGGCGGGCAAGGCTGTAAAAAAAGCACCCTGAACAAAGTTCAGGGTGCTGAAAAGTCAACATGCCATACTGCACGGGAAAAGCAGCCAGCTTCCTCCCGCAGCACATCAACACCCTTGCAAGCCTCTCTGGACTTTTTTAAAAAGTGTCTTTATTATGCAACATTACTTTTTTTTTCGGTTTCTGCTTCAAACAAGTCTTCTTCAATTTTCGGTTTGCCCGGCAGGATCAGGTTGAGCACTACGCCGCAGATTGCTGCAAGCGCCATGCCTTCCAGATTTAATCCGCCAAGGGTTACATGGGCTCCGCCAATTCCGATAACCAGGATCACAGAGGAGATGACCAGATTGCGTTTGTCTCCAAAGTCCACCTTGCTGTCAACCAGCATTCTCAGGCCGGATGAGGCGATGATGCCGAACAGCAGGATGGAAACCCCTCCCATCACCGGTGTCGGGATTGAAGCGATCAGCGCAGTGATCTTGCCGATGAAGCCAAACACGGTGGCAACAACTGCGGCACCGGCCAGCACATATACACTGTATACCCTTGTGATTGCAAGGACGCCGATATTTTCCCCGTAAGTCGTCTTAGGCGGTCCGCCGATCAGCGCAGAAATGATGGTGGCCATCCCGTCACCGAGAATCGATCTGTGAAGTCCCGGATTTTTAATATAGTCCCTTCCGACAACTTTGCTGAGAACAAGCTGATGCCCTATATGCTCTGATAAAGTAACCACTGCTACAGGCACCATCAATACTGCAATCTTCAATGATGAGAGATCAACACTATAGTCTGCAAATGGAATGAGGAAGTTTGGAGCTTCGAACCAATTTGCTTCCAAAACCGGAGTGTAATCCACGAGCCCCGCAAATACGGAGTATATATACCCAATGATGATCCCGCCAAGAATCGGGATCATGCTCAGCATCCCTTTAAAGTAGATGGAGAAAACAATGGTTGCGGCCAATGTGACAAGTCCAGCGGAAAAATACAGGAAGCTGTATTCCCCTTCCGCATTATTCATAGCCATTCCCACCGCTGTTCCTGCAAGTCCAAGCCCAATGACGATGATGACCGGTCCTACTACAACAGGCGGAAGCAGCTTCATGATCCAGCGATAGCCTGCTTTTTTAATGATGAGCGCCACGATGCCGTATACCAGGCCGGCCATAAAGCTGCCGATCATGGCTGCACCCGGCCCGCCTGCGGTCTTTGCTGCGATAATCGGAGCTATAAAAGCAAAGGACGAGCCAAGATATGCCGGAACCTGCCATTTTGTGATGATCAGGAAAGCAATGGTTCCAAGTCCGCTTGAAATGAGTGCTATGGCCGGATCAAGTCCGACGAGGTAAGGTACAAGAATGGTTGCGCCGAACATGGCGAATAAATGCTGTATGCTTAATGTGATCCATTGAAACGGTTTAGGTACTTCGTTTACGTCTAGTACTGGTTTATTCATGGCTTTGTCTCCTTTGTATTCGTCTTTCCCCGCAAAAAAACCCTCTTGCTTTTTCGCACAGAGGGCATAGGAGCACAGCTGAAAAGACACCAGCCATGTTCCCCTTTGCCAGCCTCTCTGGACTGCGTTAAAAGGGGGATCTTCAGTTTTCAAAGATGCTTACTTGATCGGTTTCATCTACTTCCTTCAGCTCAACGACTATTTTCTCCGAACTTGAAGTCGGTATGTTCTTGCCTACATAATCCGCCCGGATAGGGAGTTCCCTATGGCCCCTGTCAACCAGGACTGCCAGCTGTATCGCAGCCGGCCTGCCAATGTCCACCAGGGCATCAAGGCCGGCCCTGACCGTCCTGCCGGTGTACAGCACATCGTCAATGAGGATCACTTTCTGGTTGGTGATATCCTGCGGGATATCGCTGCCTTTGACAAGCGGCTGATCGTCATCCGTTTTCTTTGTCAAATCATCCCGGTATAAAGTGATATCCAGCTCCCCGACAGAAATCCTTTTGCCCTCGATCTGTTCGATCCTGTCAGCCAGGCGATTTGCCAGGTAGATGCCGCGGGTCCTGATACCCACAAGCACACATTCATCTATCCCTTTGTTCTTCTCGATGATTTCATGGGCAATCCTTGTCAGTGCCCTCCTGATTGCCTGTTCATCCAAAACTACTGCTTTTTGTGTCATCTTATCATCCTCCAGCATCAGGCTGCCTGATTCTATAAAAAAACCTCCCGCCTGCAGGACGAGAGGTTTTGGGTGCACTTTTGTGCAGGAAGGGGCATCCCCTTCCGTATCCGCTGCCTTCTCAGCCTCACAGGACTGGTTTTAAAGGTCATATTCATTAAAGCTATAGTAAAATATTTTAGGCTGCTTGTCAATGCTTTTTGAAAAGGTTATTGCTACTTGCCCAGCTTTTCCAGGAGTTCCGAGAAGTATTCAGGGAGCGGGGCTTCAAATTCCAAGTATTCCCCGGTTCGAGGATGCACAAAGCCAAGGACACCGGCATGGAGTGCCTGCCCTCCCAGTTCCAGGGTTTTTCTTGGCCCATATTTCGGGTCCCCTGCCAGCGGATAGCCGATATATTTCATATGGACGCGGATCTGGTGCGTCCTTCCTGTCTCCAGCTGGCATTCCACATGGGTAAAATCCTTATAGCGGTGGATGACATGGAAATGAGTGACCGCATTCTTGCCGCCATCAACCACTGTCATGCTCTGCCGGTCTTTAGGATCCCTTCCAAGAGGCGCATCGACCGTGCCGTAGTCATGGGGTATGGTGCCGTGGACGATCGCCTGGTACTTTCTTGTTACCGTTTTTTCTACCAGCTGATTCACCAGGCTTTCATGTGCCATATCATTCTTGGCAACCATCAGCAGGCCGGATGTATCCTTATCGATCCGATGGACGATACCCGGGCGCAGTACGCCATTGATCCCGGACAGGTCCTTGCAATGTGCCATAAGGCCATTGACAAGCGTTCCGGATGCATGCCCGGGAGCCGGATGGACGACCATCCCCTTCGGCTTATTGACGACAAGGACATCACCATCTTCATAATAGATATCAAGGTCCATTTCTTCCGGTATGACATCAAGCTCTTCCGGTTCCGGGAATGATATTTCAATTTTGTCATCAGTGCTGCATTTATAATTCGTTTTGGTTCCCTGGCCATTGACAAGGATAAGGCCATCCTTGATCATTTGCTGCGCCTGTGATCTGGACATTTCTTCATTCAGCAGTGAAACAGCTTTATCAAGCCTCTCTCCTGCTACTTCTTCATTAACGATGTATTCCATTTTCTCCATTCGATTTCTCCTTCGCTTCCCGCTCTTCCCGGAGCATTTGTATCATCAGTATAACTACTCCGACAACCAAAGATGAATCGGCCACATTAAAGACAGGAAAATCGTACCCAAAGATATACGTGTTGACGAAATCAACCACTTCTTTGCGGAAAACCCTGTCGATAAAATTGCCGATCGCCCCTCCGAGCATTAATCCAAGTGCGATGCCAAGCAATCGCTTCCCTTTTGCAGCGGTCTTGATGTAATAGACAATACCGATGATGACGGCAACTGTAATAACATAGAAAAACCACATTTGCCCTTCAAGAATTCCCCATGCAGCCCCCCTGTTGCGGTGCGATGTGATATAAAGGAAATTCTCGATCACCGGGATGCTTTCACCAAGCTCCATATTTTTAACAATCAGCCATTTGGTCAGCTGATCCAGAGCAATAACAAATAAGGCAATTATGTAATAAAACACAAAGGATACCTCCAATTTGAAGTCATTACCTTTGCATTTTAGCATAATCTCCATGAAAACGACACCTTTTATCCACTAAAGAGGGTGCTGACGCCGCGTTCAGCCTCTCGTAATCATCATTAAAAAAGAAGCTGTGTCTGCCGAAGGTTCAAATACTGACTCCATCGGCTTCCGGCAAAATGCCCCAAGCTTATCATAATCTGACATCGCCACCATGGTCGGGATGACCGACAGCAGATTTTCCGGTATCAATTCTCCGGAAATTTCACATTTACCATACTCCCCTGCTTCCAATTTACCGATGGCGCGGTTAATATCGGCCAACTCATCATATATTAAAGGCTGGATAAGGGCTGAGCACCTCCCGCTTTCCAGCCGCTCAAGCAATTCCTCTTTTGTTGCACGGAGTTCTGAATAGAGCTTTCCAAGTGAGCTGTCCATTGCCGCTTCCTCCGTTCTTCTTTGTTTAAAATTATTATCTCCGCCCCAATCGTACAGAACCTGATAAACATTTAACAAAGAGCACAAAGATTAGATAAGGTGGAAGTATTTATCGAAAAAAAAGGTAAACTTTCGGGGGTAAAGTGACAGGATAAAAAATTGAAAACCCGGCTGCATCACGGCAGCCGGGTCTGTTATTATGCCAAGTGGCTATAATTATTTTTTACAACACTTGCACAGCGCGGGCAAAGCGAAGGGTGGTCTGAATCAGCACCGACCTCCGGTGTAACTGTCCAGCAGCGTTCGCATGTTTCACCTTCAGCTTTGGATACAAGGATGGCCGCTTTGTCTAGCTTGAGGGCTTCTTCTGGCGCCTCGCCATATTCTCCGCCGATTTCAAAGCCGGAAACGATGAACAGCTGTTTCACATCTTCATTGATGCTGTCAAGAAGGCTTCTTGTTTCAGCAGTTGGATAAAGAGTGATCTTAGCTGTCAGTGATTTCCCGATCACTTTTTCATTTCGTGCTTCTTCAAGTGCTTTGAGGACTTCATCGCGCAGATTCATGAACATCGTCCATTTTTTCATCAGTTCATCTGCATTAGGAAGCTCTTTGTATTCAGGCATATCTGTCAGCTGAACACTTTCTTCCTTCACAGCAGGGATAAAGGACCAAACTTCATCTGCTGTATGCGAAAGAATTGGTGCAGTCAGCTTTGCAAGCGCAACAAGGCTTTCATACAGGACTGTCTGGATCGCGCGGCGGTCTGCATTGTCTTCTGCCTCGATATAGAGAACATCTTTGGCAAAGTCCAGGTAGAACGAGCTTAAATCCAATGTGCAGAAATTATTGATCGCATGGTAAATGCCTGCGAATTCGTAGCGATCATACGCTTCCTTGACGTTTTTGACCAGCTTGTTCAGCTTTACGAGCATGAACTGGTCAACTTCCCTGAGGCTTTCATAGGCAACTGCATCTTTTTCAGGATTGAAGTCAGACAGGTTACCAAGCAGGAATCTGAATGTGTTTCTGATTTTGCGGTACACCTCAGCAACCTGCTTCAGGATTGGGTCAGAGACTCTTACGTCTGCCTGGTAGTCTACAGATGCCACCCAAAGACGCAGGATATCGGCTCCGAGCTGGTTCATGACCTTCGCCGGCACTACGACATTGCCGATGGATTTACTCATTTTCCTGCCTTCGCCGTCAAGTGCAAAGCCGTGGCTGAGCACGCCCTTATATGGTGCCTTGCCAGTTACTGCAACAGCAGTGGACAGGGACGAATTGAACCAGCCTCTGTACTGGTCAGAGCCTTCAAGATAAAGGTCTGCAGGACGCTGCAGATCATCGCGTTCTTTCAGGACAGCCTGGTGGGATGAGCCTGAATCAAACCAGACATCCATGATATCTGATTCTTTAGTGAACTTCCCATTCGGGCTGCCTGGATGTGTGAACCCTTCAGGCAACAGCTCTTTGGCCTCTTTCTCGAACCAGATATTGGAGCCGTGTTCCCTGAAAAGGGCAGAAACATGATCAATCGTTTCATCCGTAATGATGCTGTCCCCGTTTTCAGCATAGAAAACCGGGATAGGGACACCCCATGCACGCTGGCGGGAAATGCACCAGTCGCCGCGGTCGCGGACCATATTGAACAGACGCGTTTCTCCCCATGCCGGAACCCATTTCGTTTCTTGGACAGCTTCAAGGAGCTCATTGCGGAAATCCTTGATGGATGCGAACCACTGTGCTGTTGCCCTGAAAATGACCGGTTTCTTCGTTCTCCAGTCATGCGGGTAGGAGTGGGTGATGAATTTCAGTCCCAATAATGCTCCCTTTTCTTTTAGCGCCTCAGTTATCGGCTTGTTGGCCTCATCATAAAACAGACCTTCAAAACCTTCAGCTTCATTAGTCATCAGACCTTTATCATCGACTGGGCACAGAACTTCAAGTCCGTACTTCTGGCCAACATAAAAGTCATCTTCCCCGTGGCCAGGCGCAGTGTGGACGCAGCCTGTACCCGCATCAACGGTTACATGGTCGCCAAGCATCACAAGAGAATCACGGCCATAAAGAGGATGTTCTGCAAGGATGTTTTCCAGCTCGCTTCCTTTGACTGTCTTCACAACAGCCGGATCTTCCCAGCCAGTTTCCCCTGCCACAGATTCCAGGAGCTCTTCGGCAACCAGATATTTGCCGCCCTCGGTTTCTGCCACCACATAATTGAGGTCAGGATGGACGCTGATTCCCAGGTTGGCTGGAATGGTCCAAGGAGTTGTCGTCCAGATGGCGATTTGGACATCATGGTCCAATATGCCTTTTCCATCTTTGACTTTGAAGCCTACATAAATAGAAGGAGATCGCTTATCCTGATATTCAATTTCTGCTTCTGCAAGTGCCGATTCACTTGAAGGAGACCAGTAGACCGGCTTCTTCCCTTTGTAGATATAGCCTTTTTTAGCCATATCGCCAAATACCTTGATCTGCTGTGCTTCATATTGAGGCTGGAGTGTGATATACGGGTTTTCCCAGTCGCCGCGGACACCAAGTCGTTTAAATTGTGAACGCTGGCTGTCGACCTGCTCGTAAGCATAGTCACCGCAAAGTTTCCTGAACTCGGCAACTGTCATTTCTTTTCTCTTTACGCCTTTATTAGTCAATGCCTGCTCAATCGGCAGGCCGTGAGTGTCCCAGCCCGGAACATATGGTGCATTAAAGCCGCTCATGGACTTATAGCGCACAATAAAGTCTTTCAGGATTTTATTCAGCGCGTGGCCCATATGGATATCGCCGTTTGCATATGGAGGGCCATCATGAAGGACGAACATCGGCCGGCCTTTCGTATGCTCCTGCACCTTTTTATAAATATTCATTTCTTCCCATTTGCCCTGGATCTCCGGCTCCCTTTTGGGGAGATTCCCGCGCATCGGAAATTCTGTTTTCGGCATCAATAATGTATCTTTGTATTCCATTGCCATTCCTCCTGCTTTCATTTAGGTAAATTGACTTGCCGTACCCGGATGGTTTTTCTAAAAAAAACAAAAAAGCCCCCTCATCCCGGTAAAGGGACGAGAAGGCTTATAGCTCCCGCGGTACCACCCTTGTAGACAGATAAAATCATTCTGTCCGCTCATAGCATCCTTAACGCAGATGATACGCCTGCACTTACTGGTTCGGAGAACGTTCAGGCAGGTACTCTAGGGTGATTTTCCAGCAATCCGCTTATTCCAGGCTCCCACCGTCCCTGGATCGCTAATCTAAAAAGCATGTAGAATGCTGTACTGTCCCTTTCAACGCAGTCAATATTTTCTTATGATATGGATTATATTCGATTTATGCAGGCTGCGTCAAGCCAGTGAGTCTTCTTCTTCTGTTGATTTCAGATCGGTTGAATCCAGTTCATATTGAAGGAGATGATCCCAGTCCTCTGTGTTGAGCATATCCAGCTGCGCTTCGATCAGCATCCTGAACCTTGTTCTGAACACCTTTGACTGCTTCTTCAAGTCCTCGATCTCCAGGGCGATCTTCCTTGCTTTTGATAAGGATTCATTCACGATGCGGTCGGCATTCTTCTCAGCTTCCTTGATGATCAGCTTGGCTTCCTTTTGTGCATTGCGCCTGACTTCTTCAGCGGCTTCCTGAGCAACGACGATGGATTTGTGCAGCGTTTCCTCAATATTGGTGAAATGCCCGATCCGGTCGTTCAGATCTGTAAGCCTTTCTGAAAGCTCCTTTTTCTCCCTGATCAGAATTTCATAATCCTTGATGATCTGGTCAAGGAATTCGTTTACTTCATCTTCATCATAGCCCCTGAAACCTTTGCTGAACTCCTTGTTATGTATATCTAATGGTGTTAAAGGCATAATGCCACCTCCTATAAGTCTTAAAGCATATGTATGACAGCGAAAATACACTAATTTCTGATATTATCACAGCGATAAAGATGTATTCGACAATTTCTTTTAAATTCCTGCAAAATCATAATTTATTTTTGCTTTCCCGTGGTGATTCTCCATTTTTCTTTCTTTGTTTTTCCTTCTACATCTATGATCTTAGAACGTCCCTTTCCCCTTACAGAAAGAACATCAGCTTCTCCGCATGCAAAAGAAGGATCTTCAACCTGTGCCCAGTTTACTTTTACAAGACCCTGCTGGATAAAGAGCTGTGATTTTTGCCTGGATAGATTGTATATTGCCGAAATGACGGCATCCAGTCTCAGCGAGGAGACCGTAGCTGACGATTCTTCCCATGAATCAATTGCAGTGATTGCTTTCTCCAGCGGCAATTTTTTCAGGGTGACTGAAGCTTTTCCGATTGATTCCAGCTGCATGCTAACATAATGTTCAATTTCTTTGGAAACAAAAAACTGCGCCCTTTCAGCCTGGACAGTGATATCACCGAATTTCCCCCTCTTCAGGCCAAGAGCCATGAGGCTCCCGAGTATTTGGGGATGTTCTATGGAAACAAATTTACTTGGATAACTTATCTCAAAAAGCGTGATCGAGAATTCTTCCTCATCAGGGATAAAATATTCAGGATACAGCAGGGCCCTTTTCCGCTCTGTCCCTTCAGCTCCCCCGAAGAAACGAAGCTTCACACCGGCATGCTCCCCGACAATCATTTTTACGATCTGCTGCTCTCTCGGATCGAGAAAGTCAGTCAGTTTAGGGGCATAGGATGTTTCTACAAAGTCCTTCCAGCCGAGAGACTGGTCGATGAATTCTTTTTCCTCCGGCCGAAAATGCTGATAAATAGACATCGGCACTCTCCTTTTACATTTTTCAGGAAGGCGGCTGCAGACAAGTTCAAGCATAGCACAGCAGCCACCAAAAAAGGGACTACTCAGAGTCCCAAGTTATTGGTAAATCTATGCAACCCAATAGAAAAGCTGATGAAGCCCCTGAGTGGCGAATCGAAGGACAAAAATCGCAACAATCGGGGAGATGTCAATCATTCCAAGCGGCGGGATGAACCTGCGGAATGGTTCCAGATACGGTTCGCAGATACGGGCTAAAAATTGGCCGATTGACGATTCTTTTGCATTTGGGAACCAGGACAGCAATATGTAAATGATCAGTGCCCAGGAATATAACGATATTATTTGACTTAAAATACCTACTACTGTTGCCATGTAAAGCTACCACCTCGCATTTTCTAGATCATGCTCCTGCATGATTTGGGATATATTCCCCGACACCTCCACATTATCTGGAGTGCATAAAAAGATATCTGTTCCGATTTTCTGGATGTCGCCGCCAATGGCATATACCGTGCCGCTCAAAAAATCGACAATCCTTTTTGCCTGATCCCTTTCGATGCGCTGCAGATTAACTACCACAGCCCGGCGGTTTTTGAGCTGGTCTGCAATATCCTGGGCTTCGGCATATACCCGGGGTTCAACAAGGACAACCTTTGAAGACTTTTGGACACTTTGCAGGCTGACCACATTCTGCTTTGGAGAAGCAGGCTGTTTTTGAGGCCTGACAGGTTCGATTTCTTCTTCGATGATTTCCTCTTCTTTATAGTCATATTCATCATCAAGGAAAAAAAATGTTTTTATTTTTGATTTAATGCTCATTTTTTATACCTCCTGCTTATTCTCCGACAAGAGCAGTTCCTATCCGGACCATGGTGGCCCCTTCTTCCACTGCAATTGCAAAGTCATTGGACATGCCCATAGAAAGTTCCCTGCAAGGCGCATGCGCAAGGTTTAGTTCCTGGATATCCTTCTGCAGAGTTTTCAGTGTCCGGAAACAATGCCGCAGTACTTCCTCATCGTCTGTCAAGGGAGCCATCGTCATCAGCCCTGCAGCAGAAATGTGAGGATAAGCCTCCAGCTCTTTTACAAACGGAATCACTTCCTCAGGAGAAAGCCCCTGTTTTGATTCTTCACCGGAAGCATTGACCTGTATCAGGCATTGGACTGCTTCTTCTGCCCGCTTGTCTAATTCCTTCGCCAGTGAAAGCCTGTCCAATGAGTGGATATAATCGGCAATGCCGATTATATTCTTAACTTTCCTGGTCTGCAGCGATCCAATGAAATGCCATTTGGCAGCATTGCCGATCTCTTCGTGCTTGGCAAGCATACCATCATCCCGGTTTTCGCCGAGATTGGCAATTCCGGCAGACACCGCCTCTTTCGCTCTTTCAGCGGATACATATTTGGTCACCGCGATGATGGTCACTTCACCTGGATTTCTACCTGACCTTTTACAGGCCTTATCTATTTCTTCTTGAATGTTCTTAAGATTTTCCTCTACCTTCATCTAGCTGCAGTCAGCCTCCTTCCAGCCTATGTAGCTCATCATCCTGCCAGTCTTCCCCTCATCCCTGCGATGGGAAAAAAAGTGTTCGTCATGGCAGCTGGTGCAAAAGCCGGATACGATTATATTTTCTTCCGGGACGCCTGATTTCATGAGAAGCTGTTTGTTCACTTCTTTCAGATCAAGCTGGTATTGATTCTCTTTTACTTGATTATATGGTTTTTTATCGACATCTTCTAGTCTATTTTTCACTAAATTGACAACTCTGCTGTCGACAACATAACATTTTCCGCAGATGGAAGGCCCAATCGCCGCCAAAATCTCTCCTGGTTCGATACCTTCACTCTTATAAATATCCACCATATTCGCGGCAATCCCGCCGGCAGTCCCTTTTCCAGCCCGCATGTGCCGCTCCTATTGCCCCAGATTCCGGATGTATGAAATATAGAGGGACACAATCGGCAAAGCATAAAGTCAAAAGCAGGCCACGGTCGTAAGTGAAAAAGCCATCAGTCCTTTTGAATGCCTGGCTGAAATCCGCAGCGCCGGTTCCTGCATCTTCCTTTGATGCCTTCCGTATAAAAGTTTCATGGGTCTGCTCTGCCCCAGTCCACGCTGACAATGGAAAATCGATTGCCTCAGAGAAAGATTCCCTGTTGCCGCATACAGCCTGGACTGAATCATTTACATGAAGGCCAAGGTTGAGGCTGCTGTAGTCTCCATTGCTATTCCCTCCATTTTTCGTAGAGAAACCTGCAGCAAGGCCCGGGAACCTTTCCGTCCAGTCTTCAATGGAAAAATATCTGCTTTCTTTAAGTACAAATGGCTCCATTTATCGAGTCCTCTTCGTGTTTTTCTTTAGTTTATCATAAAGAATGTTCGTGTTACAGAAAAAAGGAGGAAGCTTATGCATCCTCTTCCACCTGTTTGAGTTCTTCTGAAATTTTATAGCGAACAAGAATGACATCTTCGCCGATTTTTAAAATATTTTTCCACGGAATGATGATATCCTCATCTTTTCCGAAGAATCCGAGGACTTTTCCAGCCCCGCTGATGATGACCGCTTCAATTTTGCCGCTCATCAGATTGATGTCAATATCCCCGATGCTGCCAAGCTTTTTGCCATCGGCCACATTTACAACGTCCTTGACCTGGAATTCTGATATCTTAACCATGGTCCACCCCCGCCTTTTGTTCCTTGTTTGATTATATGTTGCAGTGGGTTGGAATATTTTGATTTGATGGGGGGTTTAGGGAAATATTCAATAATAGCTAAAACATTTTAAGCAGCTTACGAACTGTAAGTAAAACAAATTAAGTTATCTTCAACTTTTTTTATTTATTGATGGGGCTGCTGATTTCCGTTGCAGGCACTTCGCTTTCCGCGGGGCGGCGCTAAGCCTCCTCGCCGCTGCCGCTCCTGCGGGGTCTTAGCTTTGCCGCTGCAATCCCGCAGGAGTCTTCGTGCCTTCCACTGCAATCAACAGGTTTTCATAATTTATTTAGCGCCCATTTAACCCCACACACTGATTACGGATCCTATTCTTGATACAAGCCAGAATAGAACACTAACAAAACCCAAAACAAAAAGCTGCTTTTCAGCAGCTTTCAGCTTTGGATATTTTTGTTCATTTGCTTGATGGCGGCTTTTTCAAGGCGGGATACCTGAGCTTGGGAGATGCCGATTTCTTCGGCTACTTCCATTTGGGTTTTGCCTTGGAAGAAGCGCTTTTTCAGAATCAGTTTTTCTCTTTCGTTAAGCCTGCGCATGCCTTCTTTGAGGGCAATTTCTTCAATCCATTGAATATCTTTATTGCGCTCGTCGCTCAGCTGGTCCATGACAAATATGGGATCGCCCCCATCATTATAGATGGGCTCGAATAATGAGACTGGATCCTGTATCGCATCAAGTGCGAACACGATTTCTTCATGGGGCACTTCAAGCACCCTGGCAATTTCCTCAGCTGTCGGTTCTTTCGAGGTTTCACTCATCAGCCGTTCCCTGACCTGCAGAGCTTTGTAGGCTATATCTCTCAATGACCTCGATACCCTGATAGGATTATTATCCCTCAGATATCTCCTGATCTCGCCGATAATCATCGGAACAGCGTAAGTGGAGAACTTAACATTCTGGCTTAAATCAAAATTATCAATAGATTTCATCAGGCCGATACATCCCACCTGGAAGAGATCATCAACAAACTCGCCTCTGTTATTAAAGCGCTGGATGACACTCAGAACCAGCCGAAGGTTGCCATTGACAAGGCACTCCCGGGCATATGTATCACCTTCATGCATTTGCTTGAAGAGTTTTCTCATTTCTTCGTTTTTTAAAACGGGAAGCTTTGATGTATCAACACCGCAAATTTCTACTTTATTTCGAGTCAATCCATTTCCCTCCTCACAGGAGCTGCTGTACAAAAAACAGTATCTCCCCGGAAAGGAAAAATATGCACACACCGATTCCTCCTGCCCCCCAGGAAAACCGGCATGTTCAGTAGAAATAAGGGTTAAGCAGGACTTAAAAAATATTTTAAACCATTTTGTTAAATTCCTTTTTCAATCTTTTAATAATTCTCTTTTCAAGCCTTGATATGTAGGACTGTGAAATGCCAAGCATGTCAGCCACATCCTTCTGGGTTTTTTCCTCGCCGGACCCAAGGCCGAACCTCAGCTCCATGATCTGCTTCTCTCTGTCGGTCAGCTGGTGAAGGGCTTTCAGCAGAAGCTTCTTATCTACATTTGCCTCCAGGTCCTTTGTAATGATATCCTCCTCGGTTCCAAGCACATCGGATAAAAGCAGCTCATTCCCATCCCAGTCTATATTCAGAGGCTCATCGAAGGAAACCTCCGACCTGATTTTATTATTCCGCCTCAAGTACATCAGTATTTCGTTTTCAATGCACCGGGATGCATAAGTGGCAAGCTTGATTTTCTTTTCCGGATTAAATGTATTGACTGCTTTGATCAGCCCGATCGTCCCGATGCTGATCAGGTCCTCGATATTGATGCCCGTATTTTCAAACTTCCGGGCAATGTATACGACGAGGCGCAGATTTCTTTCGATCAGCATTGATCTTGCAGCTTTATCGCCTTTGGGGAGTTTGATCAGAAGAACTTCTTCTTCTTCTTTTGAGAGAGGGGGAGGGAGCGCCTCGCTGCCGCCTATATAGAATATTTCATCAGTCTTGAGACCAAGTTTGATCAGCAGTTTATACCAGTAATAGGATAGGCGAAACTTCAAATTTTTCATGAGTTGTCCTCCTTCTAAATTATGTTTTTCCGAGTATAGTATTATTAACTTACCTTTTCCGCTGGTTCTGCTTTGCCGGCACCTGTCATCATCTTTGGATGGATGATGCAGTCAAACGCATCGTCACTGGAGAGCTGCTGCATCGTGAAGGAGATGAGCGCCTTGCCTGCCAAGATTCTTTCTTCCCCCCTTTGGATGATGATCCTGTCTGGCTTCATGGCAATAATGAGCTGATGTTCTTGTCCAACCACCTTGCAGGGAAGAATTCTCATCCGATTTTCCCAGTCAGGCGGGATTCTTGCCTCACCCATCAGGAAAGGTTCTGGATCCTGTGAAACGGCGTGGAGAACTTCCGGAAGCATGTCGGCCATCCCTCTTAAGGATGCAATCATGACCGGAGTCCTGGAAATTGGATCATAAAGCTGATTGCCCGAGTCCACTAGCCCCTTGAAGTTCATGTCAATCCCATTAATGGAAACATTGACCTCGGCCAGCTGGTCATATTGAATATTTGCCATTTCCATGTTCTCTCCATGCTTCCGCGAAAAATGCCATGCTGCAGGAAATCCAAAGATGACAAACATCCAGCTGATTGGATCCCCGAAACCCTTGACACTTCCCACCAATACGGCTGAAGAAAGCTCAAAATCAAACTTCACAAAATAATGGGCACCTATCAAAGTCCCTCCAATCAGGAATGTGGCCATATAAAAAGTAAACAGGCCTTTGACAAAATAACCGGCCCTTTTATATCCAAAGGCAAGGACGACCATGACAATCGAGAAAAGCAGCTTTGATATGGGATGCCCGGAAACAGAGTGCATAGGTGTAACTGCGAGCAGAACGATCAGTGAGCCTGCAGCCCCACCCGCCAAAATCCTCCAAATAGAAACATCCCTTTTCAGGAAAACCGCAGTGAGATACAGCAGGAGACTGTCAAAAAGAAAGTTCAGCAGCCAAATGATATCCAAATAAATAGCCAATCCAGCTTCACTCCCAGACACACCAGCCATATTAGGCACGGATGCCAAAAACTTGATTTTTCATCTATCTATTAATCTTATGGAAAAGTATACCCCAGCCTTAGCATGAAAGTGTGTCACTTTCTGTAGCCTATTTAGGAGAAATTTTCACTATTCCCTTCGTTTTTTGTCAGTATTTTATATTATATGCCTGTCTAAAATATTCGGATCAATATTTAAAACCATTAAAAAACGGCGCCTCGTATGAGGCGCCGTTCAGCGAATTCTATCTTATCTTCTTCTATTGCGGTTTCTCAGGAAAGTCGGGATATCCAATGTTTCTTCACCTTGTGAAGACTGAGACGATGAGTTCCTTGCAGGAGGCTCATGGCTCTGCTCTTCGCGCTTTGGCTCCCTGTCCCTGTCCCGGTTAAGGGAAGGTGAATGCGTCTGCTGCTGTTTAGGCTGGCCAAATGACGGGCGTGCCGGTTTTGGCGCGGCCACTTCTTCATTGAACCCAGTCGCAATTACTGTAACGACAATTTCGTCTTTTAGGTTTTCATTGATAACAGAACCGAAGATCATATTGACATCCTGGTCTGAAGCGGATGCTACGATATCCGCAGCTTCCTGTACCTCATAAAGGCTCAGGCTTGAACCGCCGGTGATGTTCATCAGGACACCCTGTGCACCATCGATGGATGTTTCAAGCAGCGGAGAGGACACGGCTTTTTTTGCCGCTTCTGCCGCACGGTTTTCTCCGGAAGATACGCCGATCCCCATAAGTGCAGATCCCTTGCTTGACATGATGGTCTTTACATCTGCAAAGTCAAGGTTGATCAGCCCTGGAGTGGCAATCAGGTCGGATATGCCCTGTACACCCTGGCGAAGCACGTTATCCGCTTCACGGAATGCTTCAAGCATTGGAGTGCTTTTGTCCACAATCTCGAGCAGACGGTCATTTGGAATGACAATCAGGGTATCGACTGCTTCCTTCATGGAAGCAATTCCGCCTGCTGCCTGTCCGGCACGCTTGCGCCCTTCGAATGTAAACGGCCTTGTAACGACTCCGACTGTCAGAGCACCAAGGTCCCTAGCAATCTGAGCAATGACAGGTGCAGCACCTGTACCTGTACCGCCGCCCATTCCGGCAGTGACAAACACCATATCTGCTCCTTTAAGTGCTTCTTCGATCTGCTCCTTGCTTTCTTCAGCAGCCTTTTTTCCTACTTCCGGATTTGCACCGGCACCCAATCCGCGAGTAAGCTTTCCGCCGATCTGCATTTTCACTTCCGCTTTTGAGAGGTTCAGTGCCTGGGCATCCGTATTTACTGCGATGAATTCTACGCCTTGAACGCCGTGTTCGATCATGCGGTTTACCGCATTGTTTCCTCCGCCGCCAACGCCGATAACCTTTATGGTCGCTAGTGAATCTAAATTAGTGTCAAATTCCAACATGACAAATCCTCCTAATTCGTCGATATTCCTTAAAGCACTGTTTACTCGAAAAAGTAGCCAAGGAACTTTTTAACTCGTGATGTAATCTTTTCTTCCGGCTGTTTTTCCGGTCTTGCTTTTGGTTGCGGTTGTTTTTGGATGCGTTTTTCCTTCGCCTCGTTTACTTGGGCAGGCTCTATCTTCCTGCCCTGAAGCCTTGCATTTTTATATGCAAACTTGATCAGGCCGACTGCTGTTGTATACTGCGGCTCCCTTACGCCGATATAATCCGGAATGGCAATCCGGACACGGTTCTGGAAAATGATCTGTGCAAGCTCCAGGATGCCCTGGGTGTTGGCTACTCCGCCCGTCAGGACATATCCTCCAGGCAGGTCGCCCGCTCCCAATCTCTTAATCTCATTCTGGATCAGATCGAAAATTTCTTCCATCCTTGCTTCAATGATATCAGAAATTTCAAGCTGATTAAATTGCTGGTGCTGATCGCTCCCGATAATCGGGACGCTGAAGACTTCATCTTCAGAAGCATGGTCATAAAAAGCATAACCGTATTTCGTTTTGATTTTTTCGGCATCCTCTGTAGAGGTCCTGAGGCCGATGGATAAATCTTTTGTTATATGGTCCCCGCCGACAGGCAGTACAATCGTTGCCTTCATGATTCCCTGCTCGAACAGGGCAACGGTTGTAGAGCCGCCGCCCATATCGACCAAGGCCACCCCGAGATTCATTTCGTCCTTTGAAAGTGCGAATGCCCCTGCTGCAAGCGGCTGGAGCGTTATGTCCAAAATTTCAAGTCCTGCCCTTTCAACACATCTCAGAATATTATGTAGAATTGTCTTAGAACCTGTTATAATGGTGCCTTCCATTTCCAGGCGGACACCGATCATGCCCCGGGGGTCGTTTATTTCATTCAAACCGTCTACAATGAATTGCTTCGGAATGACGTCCACGATCTCTCTTTCAGGAGGGATGGAAACCACCTGGGCGGCGTCAATCACCCTTGCAACGTCTTCATCTGTGATCTCCCTGTTATCACTGGAGACAGCCACTACTCCATGTGATGACTGAAGCATAACATGGTTTCCGGTGATGCCGACGATTACCTGCCTGATCTCCATCCCTATCATTCTCTCAGCTTGTTCGATTGCCTTTTTTATAGAATGAACGGTTTCATCTATATCAACAATTGAGCCTTTCCGCAATCCTTCAGACTTCACATTGCCTACACCGATAATGTTTAAGGAGTCGTTGACCATTTCACCAATGATTACTTTTACACTGGATGTACCGATGTCAAGACTAACATAAATTTCATTGCTGTTCATTCTCTGGCACCTCCTTTTGCAAATCCGATTATTGAACAACAATAATGCCAATTTTCAATTTAATCTTAAATTAATATAATCATTTAAATTATTCGGCAAAACTAATATATTTCCCTTTATTCTATCTTAACTTTTTTCTACTTTTTCTCGGTTAGACCATTTGGTCAGAATAATCCTCCGGATGACCGCTATATTTTGGAAAAGCCTTACTCCAAACGCAAAAACAGCGGCTAAATACAAGTCTACACCAAGATGAACCCCCAGAAAAGCTAAAGATGCTGCCAGCAGTATGTTGAAGAAAAAGCCGGATACAAATACCTTCTCATCATATATATCCTGCAGGTGGGCACGGATGCCCCCAAACAGGGTGTCAAGGGCTGCCAGCACTGCAATCGACAAATAATTGGCGTACTCATCGGGGATCCTGAAATCCGTAAGAAGGCCCAGTACGGCCCCGATGAGCAAACCCAGTACGGGAAGCCACATTAAGAACTGCCTCCTTTTTCAGAATCTGCAGGTTCCATATTCTTTACCCTGATTGTGTCCTGATAGGCAGGGATGACTATATTCTCCTTCGGCTTCAGGATAGTGATCCTGAGGTTTTCGACGAAGAACTCTTCTGCCGATTTGGATACCTGCATCTGATTATAAAGCTTTTGCGCTGACTGCATATCCTCTGCGGCCGCTTTGACTTCTATCGGCAAGGAACTGATGGCATGGCCATCGATTTTGGTTTCGCCATTAATATCGCGGATGACGGTCGTATTAATGATCCTGTGCCCGTCAATCGATATTTGCTCAGCATCAAACATATTCAGCTCATTGACCAGCCTTTTAAGCATATCAGGCGATACATCACCTGGTGCATTGCCCAGGAGTGCTTCTTCAACAGCAGGCTCTATCAGGATTTTGACACCCGGAGCCTTGACCTCCGTAAGGCCTGCTTCTTCTTTGAGCTCACCGAGCGTTTCCTTCAGCACCTGTTCTTTGCTTTGTTCCCGCTTATTTTCATATTGAGCAAGCTTCAGCTCATTTGACCTGATTTCCCGTATCAGCCTCAGCTGAATTTCCTGTTCTTTCCGCAAGTCCTCCCTAAGCTGCCATGTGTCGCGGGTATCCCTCACAACCGGCTCTTTGACGGATTGGAACTGTATTGCAATCATAAATCCGACCACAGCGGAAATAACCGTAAAGCTTATGATCTGATTTTTTTTCACGATTTCCACCTTACTTTCTCCTGCTTCGTAAGTGGATCAGCCGTATTTAATTACCCAGATTGGGCTCCATATTGACTTCTGCCTTTTCCTCCAGCGAGAACTGGATATTCTCGTTGACCAGAGAATCCTTTACTCCGCCAGTAAGGTTGAGCGCTGAAGAAAGAACCTCCGGATCGCCGATTGCTTCAATGACGAATGGTGCCGGGTGCTGCTTTCCATCAATTTCAATGACAGGGCCATTGCACAAAATATAGGAGTCATGGGATAGCCGCTGGCCGTTTACCGCGACAGCCGAAGCACCGGAGATATACAGTTCATTGATGACCTTGAAAACATGGTGTTCATGGACGATATAGCTGTTTACATTAGCCTCGCTGGGATTATAATCCCCATCAGCCAAAGTGACCTCCACCCCTTTGCCCGTGACAGCGACTTTCCCAAGATACATCCTGTATTTTTCTGCATCTTCTGCCAGGTTGAAATAAACCTGCGCTTCCTTTGATAAATCCTTTTCGAACTGCAGGACCTGTCCCTGTTTGCTGTCCAGTTCCTTTTGCAGCCTGCGGTTGCGCTCTTCCATGCTGATGAGCTGGCTCCTCAGGGCAGAGTCCCGTTCCCACTGGCTTCCTGTCATGTCTGCTTCCTCATTTTCACTTTTTGTAAAATGATAGGAAAATGAAAGCATATAGCCGAGAACAAGGAGCACCAGTGAAAGGACGACCCGCTTACCTTTCACCTTCTTCTCCACGGCTATCATCTCCTTCCGGACCGTAGGCTTTAAAGTAAGAACCTACTTCCAGATCAATCACGCCGCTGACCCCAGGGTCCAGCTGGCTGATGATTGATGGATAATGCGCCATCTTTTCTGAAAAGCTCCGCAAAGTTGCACTAACTTCGAATCCGTCATTCATATATAAAGTAATATGATACTCGTCCGTTTTTTTGGGAGAATAATGAATCTCCGAGATTGCGTTCAGCACCTCTTTCGGAAGGCTTTCCAGGCTGTCGATCATCTCAAGAAGGACATCCCCCTCCTTGAAGCCGAGCAGCAGCGGTGCATTAACTGGAATGTCTGTGATTTCCTGTTTGCTAAGTATCATTCCATTTTCAAGTACAGGCAAAAAGCTTTTTTCTTTCGCTATGTAAGCAATGCGATTATGCTCAGCCACCTTAATTTCAACCGTATTGGGCAGGCGCGCTTCTATTTCAGCCCCGCTGATTTCGGGCAGCTCTTTCAGTCTACCCTCAACTGCCCCCTTATCAACCTTCCAAATATTTGTTTTCTTTGAAAGGCCGCTTACGGCAATCAATTCTTCTGTCGTGTATGTCTGATTTCCGCTGATGCTGATCTCTTTTACACGGCTTAAAGGCGACTGGAAATATATCACAAAAACAATCATAGAAAAGAATAAAAGCAATAATACTATAAGCCTGCGGTTCGCTTTTTTCCTTCTTTGCTGCTTCAGTTTGGGAATTCGATCCTCCAGCGAGACTACGTTCCCTTTCTCCATAACCTTCACCTCACTATAAAAGCTTTAGCCGCATAATGCCATTAGCCTATAGGCCTGGCAGGCAGCATAACGTTTCCGTCAGACTGAAAACAGGTGGGCACCGGCATACCGGATGCCGGTGACGCATCTGCCGCTTTTAAAGGTTATTTCTAAGGAAATATTATATCACAATAAATGGCAGGAGTAAGGAAAATTTCCTGTTACTTTCGGCCGATAATCTCCACTTCTGTCTCAATTTTTACATTAAATTGGGAATATATAGTATCTTTGACATGCTGGATCAACCCCAGAACGTCTTCAGCTGACGCGCTGCCGGCATTAACGATGAAATTTCCATGCAGCTCGGAAATCTTCGCACCGCCGATGCTGTGGCCTTTTAAACCTGCCGCCTCAATCAGCTGGCCGGCATAATGCGGAAGCGGATTGCGGAAAATGCTTCCTGCACAAGGATAATTATAAGGCTGTGTTTCTTTCCGGTAATCCTTGTTCTTCTGCATTTCCGCCACAATGCTCTCCTTATCCCCTTCCTGCAGGCTGAATACTGCCTCCAGCACGATGCCGGGCCGCTCCTTCTGGAGAACCGAAGTGCGGTAGGAAAAATTCATTTGCTCATTGGTGAGCCATTCCATTTTTCCATCTTCGAAGAGCACAAAAGCTTTTTTCAGGATCTTTGAAATATCGGAGCCGTGGGCGCCTGCATTCATATAGACCGCACCGCCGACCGAACCGGGGATGCCGCTTGCAAATTCCAGTCCGGAAAGGCCTTTCCGGCTGATCTGGACGGACAGGCTGACGATAGAGAATCCCCCGCCTGCCGTTACCTCAGAACCGTCAACTTCAAGTTTATCCAATCCCGGGCCAAGCTTGATGACGGCACCCTCAATCCCTTTGTCTGATACAAGCAGATTCGATCCTCTGCCGATCACTCTCCACTTGATACCATGTTCGCGGATTAGCTCCATTGTTTTAATGAAATTGTCTATAGACGAAGGTTCTACAAACAAATCGGCGGGTCCGCCTATTTTCATGGTTGTATGGTTGGCCAAAGGTTCTTGTTCTTTCACTTTTCCAACCTGCAAATCTTTAAGCCTGCTGATCAATTCGTCCATATATACCTCCCTTTCCATTCTTTTTCCTATCTTATGTCCTTTAAGCTCTTTGGGCTACCGGCCCTTCTTACGGACAAGGTCTTCCATGACGCGGTGCAGCCTTCTGGCCGCATCCGGTATTCCCAATTCCCTGGCAGCTTTTTTCATATCCTTCAGTTTCTTCTCATCAAGGAGAATACCGTCAATTGAAGCGACAAGCTTCTTGCTGGACAATTCTTTTTCAAGCAGCAGTTCTGCTGCCCCGTTTTCAGACAGGGCCCTGGCATTTTTCTCCTGATGGTTGTTGGTCACATAGGGGCTTGGCACCAGTATGCTTGGAATTCCAAGTGATGTCAGCTCTGCAAGGGTGGTCGCTCCCGCCCTTGCAACTGTCAGGTCCGTGCCGGCCAATACTTCCGGCATATTATGGATAAACGGCTTTATGATCACATTGGGCGGATTGCCGACCAGTTCTACCTCTTTCCTTACTTCCTCAAAGTGCACTTCTCCTGTTACATACAGCACCTGGTAAGGCTTATCCTGCAGCTCGGCGAGCGATTTCAGAACCGCTTCATTAATCGGCCTTGCGCCCCTGCTTCCGCCAAAAATCAAAACAGACGGGATGTTTGTCTTGAGCCCGGCTGACAGCCTGCCTTTGACCGGGTCCTGGCCAATCACTTCTGAGGCGCGGGGATTGCCGGTCAGAACGACCTTATCGGACGGAAAGAATTCTTTTGCTTCTTCAAAACAGACTGCTATTTTATCGACATATCTGCTCAGGAATTTATTGGTCAATCCCGGGACACTATTTTGCTCGTGTATGATTGTGGGAATGCCAAGCTTGGCAGCTGCATAGACAACAGGGCCGCATACATAGCCGCCGGTGCCGATGACGATGTCTGCCTTGAAATCCTTCAGCATTTTCCTGCTGTCAGCAGTTCCTTTCAGGAATCTGAATACAGTTTTTATATTTTCGAAAGAAAGCTTTCTTTTGAAGCCTGTGATATGTATGGATTTGAACGGGATGCCTTCTCTTTTTACAAGAGTGCTTTCAAGCCCTTTTTCAGTGCCTATATATAAAAACTCTGTGTCTTTATGCTCTTTTTGAATTTCTCTGATCAATGCGAGTGCAGGATATATATGTCCTCCTGTACCGCCTCCGCTGACTGCAATTCTCATGACTTTCACCTCAAAGAAGAGTGTTGGTATTACCTGAGGCATTTATCGCCTCTATGGGGTGGAAGCACAAAGTCTCCCTTAAAAAACACTCTCACACTTTACCCCATTCTACTATAATCTAAACGGCTCTAATAAGCCATAACATTAATGTCATGCAAATGTAATAAAAATCCTGAAAAAATTTGGATAGTCATCCTGATTATTGAAGCCGCACCGAAGCCGGGAACCTTCCTTTTTACAGAGCAAGCCTGGAAAAGTAAAAAGAAACCCTGTCGGAAACAGGGTCAATATCTCGCATGCCGGCTTATATTCAGGAGGACTCCGATTGCCATCAGCATCAGAGTGAGGGATGAACCGCCATAGCTGAGGAATGGGAGCGTAATCCCCGTTACAGGCATCAGCCCGGTAACAACCCCGATGTTTATCATGACCTGGATGGCCACCATTGCAATGATTCCGACGGCAAGGAAGCTGCCGTACAAATCAGGTGCCCCCAATGCAATCCTGATCCCCCTCCAGAGGAGGAGCGAAAACAATAAAAGCACGAAAGAACCGCCGATGAAGCCCAATTCTTCCGCAAGGATCGCAAATATAAAATCCGTCTGGGGCTCAGGCAGATAAAAAAACTTTTGCCGGCTCTCCCCCAGGCCAAGGCCAAAAAGCCCGCCTGGCCCTATCGCATATAATGACTGGATGATCTGGAACCCGCTCCCAAGCGGATCTTCCCATGGATCAAGGAATGATGTGATCCGCTTCATCCTGTATGGAGCGGAAAGCACCAGCCCTGCAAAGCCGCCAAGGCCGATAAGCCCAAGAACGGCAAAATGGCTTATCTTCGCACCAGAGATAAAGATCATGACCACACAGGTCCCGATCATGACGGTACCCGTTCCAAGGTCAGGCTGAAGCATAATCATCCCAAATGCCAGAAACGCGAGGCCAAGGGAAGGAACGAGCCCCTTGCGGAAGGAGGTTATCAGCTTTTGCCTTTCAGAAAGGTATTTAGCCAGAAACGCAATCATCGCAAGCTTCATGAATTCGGACGGCTGTATGGAAAAGGCACCGACGCCTATCCAGCTCCTTGATCCATTCCTGACATTTCCCACCCCGGGAATCAGAACGAGAACCAGCAGGACAAAGCAAATGATCACAATTGCCTTGGCCCAGGTCCTCCATGTCCAATAATCGATATTCATGATAAAAAACATGGCCATGATGCCTGCGGCTGCAAAGAGCATCTGCCTCTTCGCAAAGAAAAAGGAATCATCAAACTTATACTCTGCCCAAATGGCACTGGCGCTGTAAACCATGATGAGGCCGACTGCCAGCAGAGTAAACGTAACTAAAATCAATATAAAGTCCGGAGTAGATCTTTTTGTGGGCAACAGAATACACCTCGAATGCGAGTTTTAGGGCCTGCATGAGCATGCATTCCAGTTTGCAGCACAATGAAGATGCAGTCGCTCCCGGACGGTCAGCGCCCGGGACAAGCCCTTATTTAAGCTTATGCACCGCATCGATAAAAATGTCTCCCCTGACCTCAAAAGTTTTGTATTGGTCCCAGCTTGCACAAGCCGGCGAGAGGAGAATGACATCGCCCGGCTTTGAAAGCCTGCAGGCGGCGGGTACGGCGCTAGCAACATTATCGACACGCTTGATCGATTTTATTCCCGCCAGTTTTCCTGCCTCTTCTATTTTCCCCGCCGTCTGCCCAAAAGTTATCAGTGTTTCTACATGCCTGAGCGAAGGGATCAATTCTTCAAACCCATTGCCCCGGTCAAGGCCGCCGGCCAGCAGTATGACAGGAGCATCAAAAGCGGCAATGGCATTTTTAGTAGCAAGTATATTCGTAGCCTTGGAATCATTGTAGAATTTGCGGCCATCCACTTCCCCAATATACTGAAGCCTGTGTTTGACACCCGCAAAAGAGGACATGACCTTGAAAATCGCTTCATTATCCACGCCTGAAAGCTTCGCGGCAGCAATCGAAGAAAGGATGTTCTCAAGATTATGGCCGCCGGGAAGGGATGCATCCGCACGCTTCATGACAGGCTCCCCATTAAAACAGATCCAGCCATCCTTTACACATGCCCCGTCATCAAGAACCCTGCTGACAGAGAATGGCACAATCCGCGCACGGCTTTTTCCAGCCAGCTGAACGACCGCGTCCTGGTCTGCATTTATAATAAAGTAGTCTTCTTCTGTCTGGTTCTTTGTAATATTGGCTTTTGCCCCGAAATAATCGTGCCTTGTCCCATGATAATCAAGATGGGCATCATACAGATTTGTAAGGATGGCGATTCTTGGCCTGAAGGCCTCTATCCCCATCAGCTGGAAAGAAGACAGCTCAATGACAATGGTATCATCGGACTTTGCACCTTCTGCGACGCCAGTGGCAACTTTCCCGATATTTCCGGCAATCAATGGCGACTTTCCGCCCGCTTCCAGCATCTCATGGACAAGGGTTGTTGTGGTCGTCTTCCCGTTCGTGCCCGTAATGGCGATAAATGGCGCTTCAGAAATCTGATAAGCAAGCTCCACTTCAGTGATTACAGGAATCCCGAGCCGTGCGGCCCCCTCTACCATCGGGTTATGATAAGGGATCCCCGGGTTTTTGACAATAAGTTCAAATCCTTCATCAAGCAGTTCAATCGGATGGTCTCCGCATATAACCTTGATCCCCTGCTCAAGCAAACCCTGGGCTTCCGGATTTTCAGATAAAGGCTTCATATCGTTCACAGTGACGAAGGCCCCCAGCTTATGCAGCAGGGAGGCCGCACTCACTCCGCTCTTGGCGAGTCCGAGTACAAGAATTTTTTTATGGCGGTAAGTTTTTATCTGCTTCAATTATAACCACACCTCGATATAGATTCCCAGGATTGCAAACAGGAGCCCGACCGTCCAGAAAGTCACGACGACGCGCCATTCTGACCAGCCGACTAGCTCATAATGATGGTGAAGGGGACTCATTTTGAAAATCCTCTTGCCAGTTGTTTTAAATGATATTACCTGCAGGATAACAGAAAGCGTCTCAATGACAAACACCCCGCCGATGATGATCAGGATGATTTCAAGCTTCGTCAGGATGGCAACAGTCGCGATCGCTCCCCCCAGGGCAAGCGAACCGGTGTCGCCCATGAATACTTTTGCCGGATGGGCATTGAATACCAGGAAGCCCAGTACGGCACCGACAACAGCCACCGAAAAGATCGACACTTCAAATTGGGACTGATTCCAGGCCAGTACAGCAAAGGCCCCGAACGCAATGGCTGCCGTACCGGAAACAAGTCCGTCCAGGCCGTCTGTCAGATTGACAGCATTGGAAAAGCCGACAAGCCAGAAAATGATGAACAGTGCGTAGCTCCAGCCCAAATCAATGGACAGGTCCGTAAATGGAATGGAAACCTCTGTTGAAAACTCATTTGTCTGGAAAATAAAGTAGAAAATGAGCGATATGATAATCTGGCCAAGCAGTTTTTGTTTTGAAGTAAGGCCGAGATTCCTTTTTAGCGCCACCTTGATGAAATCATCAAGAAAGCCGAGAAGCCCAAAGCCCAGTGTGACCAGCAGGACCATGTATATCTCTGCTGTAGGCTCTGCAAACTTGCTGGACATCACCAGGGTGGTCACGGTGACCGAAAGCAGAATCATGATTCCGCCCATCGTCGGCGTGCCCGTTTTTTTCTGGTGCGACTGCGGGCCTTCCTCCCGGATGCTCTGGCCGAATTTCAGCCTTCTAAGGAAAGGGATGAAAATGGGAGATAGTAGGACTGTTATTAAAAAACCCATCAGGATTGTCAGAAATATTGCCTGCTCCACCATTTTACTCCCCTCCTTCCTGTAATGCCCGCTCATTCATTACTGCAATATCATATGTAGTGAGCCTGTCATTAAGACTTTTATTTTCTTTCATATGGTAGTTATGGGCAGCCATGCCGCATGCAGCACCGCTGGTTTGGATAGTATTCGTCATGATCAAAAGCCTTTCAGTATATCTATTTATTATTTATTGAAAATCATATGTTCAGCGGAGCAGCAGCTTTCCCGGCTGCTGCCCTGTTTATCTGTTCCTTATAGCTTCTCTCGCTGCGGTCCTGTCGTCAAAATCAAATGTCTGCCCGCCGATCTGCTGGTATGTTTCATGCCCTTTGCCTGCTATGAGAATCACATCCCCCTTGCCGGCAGCACCTACACTGTATGCGATTGCCTCTTTGCGGTCGGCTATCATTGTATAGTTTGCACCAGGGACACCAGCAGCCATATCTTTCAGGATTGCATCCGGATCCTCGCTTCTCGGATTATCAGATGTAAACACCGCATCAGTTGCAAGCCGGCAGGCGATTTTAGCCATAAGGGGCCTTTTTGTCCTGTCTCTGTCACCGCCGCAGCCAACTACGACGAAAATCCTGCCCTCGGCAAACTCTTTTACCGTTTCCAGTGCATTTTCCAGACTGTCAGGGGTATGCGCATAGTCGACAATCACAGAAAAGTCCTGTCCGGCATCCACTGTTTCAAATCTGCCCGCGACACCTTTGACAGTTGAAATGGATTCCAGGATAGCTCCGAGCTCAAGACCTGAAGCCAAAGCTGCACCAATTGCAGCCAGCACATTATAAACACTGAATTTGCCGATCATCTGCATGGCAACAGGGTGCATGCCAAAGGGGCTTACAAGGTCGAACGAAGTGCCTCTGGCATCCATCTGGATGTGCACGGCACGCAAATCAGCTTCATGATCGATTCCGTAGGTCAGAATCTGCGCGGCAGTCGATTTCCTGTATTCAGCGCTTGCCGGATCATCGGCATTCAGTACAGCATATTTAGGTTTATTGTGGTAGAACGCGCTCCCAAGCTGTGCAAAAAGCAAACCTTTAGCTCTTCTGTATTCGTCCATCGTTTTATGATAATCCAGATGGTCCTGTGTCAGATTTGTAAAAACGGCCACATTGAAATCACAGCCATGGACGCGCCCTTCATCAAGGGCGTGGGAGCTTACTTCCATGACAGCTGCTTCCACTTTCTTTTCGACCATGGAAGCAAAGGTTTTCTGCAATGTTAGGCTTTCCGGCGTCGTATTCTTGGTTTCAAGCGTCTCGCCTGCGACTTTTGTGTACATTGTCCCGATGAGGCCCGTGCTTTTGCCGGCATCAGCCAAAATCTTTTCAATAAGATGGCTTGTCGTCGTTTTTCCGTTTGTGCCGGTGATTCCGATCAGATGCAGCTGCTGGCTCGGCTGGCCATAGAAAGCGTCCGCCAGTACAGCCATGGCCCTTGCCGTATCCTTGACAATGATGACAGGGACATTCAGCGGAAGCTCCCTCTCAGCCAAAACGGCCGCCGCACCGTTTTTGACAGCTGTTTCTGCAAAATTGTGGCCATCAACAGTATAGCCCTCGATGCAGATAAACAGGCTCCCTTTTTTCACTTGCCTGCTATCATTTTCTAAAGACACAATTTCAGGATTATCTCCACCGAATGGTTTAAAAGGATGGAGATAATGAAGCAGTGTATGTAATTTCAATTGAACCCATTCCTCTCATTCCGCAGGAAAGACAGGCAGTATAAGCCTGCATTATCCCCTGCCGTTTTGCTCAGTCGCCCACGCAGCGGGTCTGCATATATTGTAAGATGAAAAAAAGCTGCTGTATGCTTTCCCTAAAGCTCCCAGCCACAATTATTCCTGCATGGCGACTTATATTTTACATGATTATTCTTGTTTTAGCCATTTAGTAATGAAAATTTAAAGAAAAACTTCCTTTGCCCAACAGGGATGCGGGAATTCCCATTTACTTCTTATCAAACAAAACGGGCAGCGCATTCCGGCCGCCCGCTTTCTGCTCTTATTTGTCATCAAAATACAGCCTGATTGTAGAGCCTTCTTTCAGTTTCACACCAGGCTGCGGGGTTTGCCTGACGACTGTTTCACCCTCCCCGCTGCCGTCTATCTTCAGGTTGACAAGCAATTCGCCGAGCTCTTTTTTTGTGATGCCAACCAGATCCGGAACCTCAACCATCGGTGTATCCAGCCATGTCAGTTCTTTTTCAAGCTGATCTTTCCTCGGTTCAACTCCCATTGCCCTAAGGCTGTCCCCCATGATACTCCCGACAATCGGCGCAGCGACAACCCCTCCAAACTGGATCGTGCCCTTAGGATTATCCACTGCCACATAAACAACAAGCTCGGGATCGTCCGCAGGGGCAAAGCCTATAAAGGAAACAATGTGATTGTTCTCGAGATATCTTCCGTTTTCCGCCTTTTGGGCGGTTCCGGTTTTGCCGCCGACCCTGTATCCGTCGACGAACGCTTTTTTCCCGGATCCCTGTGCTACTACACTTTCAAGCGCCAGGCGGATTTCCTTGGAAGTTTCCTCTGATATGACCTTCCTCTTTGCCTCTGGGGTTTTCCTCATCACAATTTCGCCTGAAACAGGATCAATCAGCTCTTTTGCTATAAAAGGTGTATACAATGTCCCGCCATTGACGGCTGCTGATATCGCGGCAACCTGCTGGATCGGCGTAACGGAAACACCCTGTCCGAAAGCAGTGGTCGCCTGCTCGACAGGACCGACATTATCGAGGTTGAACAAAATCCCTTTTGATTCCCCCTGAAGGTCTATGCCTGTTTTCGTGCCAAAGCCAAAGTCTTTAATATATTTGAACAGTGTTTCCTTCCCAAGCCTTTCTCCCAATTCTACAAAGCCCGGGTTGCATGAATTCTGCACGACTTCCAGGAATGATTGGCTTCCATGTCCCCCTCTTTTCCAGCATCGCAGCCTCGCGCCCCCTACCTCGGTAAAGCCCGGATCATGAAAATGATCTTTGGCAAGGTCGACCTTCCCCTCTTCAAGGGCAGCTGCAAGAGTGATGATTTTAAAAGTGGAGCCCGGCTCATATGAGCTCCAGACTGGAAGGTTCCGGTTGTAAACATCCGGTGCGACATTCCGGAAATTGGCAGGATCAAAATCCGGCCTGCTTGACATAGCGAGCACTTCTCCTGTATTTGGGTTCATGGCAATCGCAATGATGCCGTCCGGATTATAGGCCGCCTCTGCAATATCCAGCTCTCTCTCGACGATCGTCTGCACCTTCGAGTCGATCGTCAGCATCAGGTCCATCCCATCGACCGGCGCCTTATAATCATCTGCCATGTCGTTCATCCGCTGCCCTTTTGCATTTGCATAAAATTTGACAGAGCCTTTCTCTCCCTTAAGCTCTTTGTCATAATAAAGCTCCAGCCCCATCAGCCCCTGGTTGTCTATCCCCGCAAATCCGAGCACATGGGATAGATAATTGCCAAAAGGGTAATGCCGCTTTGAATCTTCTGCAATATAGACCCCGTCCAATCCCTCTGCCCTGATTTCTGTTGCTTTTTCGTGGGAGATTTTCCTGCCCTCAGGGATTTTTACACTTGACTCTTTCTTGGTGATGAGCTGGAAAGCCTTCTCTTTTGACATGTTCAATATGGCTGCCAGCTTCTCTGCCGTATCATCCGGATCTTTGACTTGCCTTGGAACTACATAAACGGTCGGAGCACTGACATTGGTTGCCAAAGCCACACCATTGCGGTCGACAATTTCTCCCCTTTCCGGCTCAAACGGAATGTCGCGGCTCCACAGCTCTTTAGCTTCATCCGTCAGCATGCTGCCAAGGAAAAACTGGACATATCCAAGCCGGATATCAATGATGAAAAAGATGAGTATGCCTGCCAATAATGCAATAGTCAACCGTTTCCTTACGGTAACATTTGATACGCGCATGAAAAACGAACCTCCTTCAATTATGGCTCGTTCAACTATATGCTTGTACCAATACAAATAGAACGCACCGCCTTAAGCGGTGCGCCTTAATCCTGCTAATCTTTGACTTCCTCTTCTGCACTATCTTCCCCGCCGGCAGCAGTGTCCTCTTCTTTTCCGGACCGGCTGTACTGCTCTAGCGGAGTTTCAAAGTCCACAATCAAATATTCGCCTTCCTTAACTGGTGACCCCGGGGAAAGATTCTGCTTCACCGCAAAGCCGCTGCCTACTGTATTCAGCTTCAGGCCTGCAATTTTAGCTGTCTTCATAACATCCCTCATAGACCAGCCCTGCATATCCGGCACATTCAGAGTTCCGTCCGTTTTGATGACCACCCGTTCCCCTTCAAGGATGGTGGCACCCGGCTCGGGAAGCTGTCCTGTAATTTTGCCGCCTTTCCCGATCACCGCTGGCACAAACCCGGCGCCGCTCAGCTTTTTGGCAGCTGCATCTGCAGAAAGGCCTGCTACATCTGGAACCTCTTTAGCTTCGACCTTCGTCTGCTTCGAAGGTTCGATATTCAAATATTGGAGGCTGTTCTGCATGACCGGCTTGAAGATCTGCGATACAGGCAGAGAACCTTTTACATAATCATCGATTTGCGGCTGCTGGACTGCCACGTACATGACCAGCTCCGGATTTTCCGCCGGGGCCATGCCCATAAAAGAGAAAACATAGTTCTCAGGCCCGGTCAAATATCCGCCTGATCCCGGAATCTGTGCGGTCCCGGTTTTCCCGGCAACTTTATAGCCTTCCAGATTATATTTTTTATAGCCTGTCCCTTTCTCTGATGAAACCACTGTTTCAAGTATATCAAGGACTTCCTTTGCCGTTTTTTCCGAAATCGGCTTTCCTGCGGCTTCTGGCTTTGTATCCTTGATCACTTCTCCCGTAGCTGAATTTACGATTTTGTCAATCACATGGGGCTTCATCATCTGTCCTTTATTGGCAATGGCGGTTGCTGCCTGGATCTGCTGGATCGGCGTGACGGCCGTCCCCTGTCCGAAAGCAGTGTTTGCCTTTTCAATCGGATACTGATAGGCGAACTTAGCACTTGTTTCACTAGGAAGGTCTATCCCGGTAGGATTATCAAACCCAAACCTGGTCAGATACTCCCTGAAAGCGTCAAAGCCAAGCTGCTCTTTGGCAATTTTTGCAAATGCGACGTTAGAAGAACGCTGCACCCCTTCAAGATAGGTGATTGAACCCCAGCCGCGTCCATAGTTATGGTCCCGGACCGGCCTTGATCCCTTGTCCACCACATATGTTCCTGACTCATACCAGGCATTAGGATTGAACTGCCCTTCTTCTATCGCAGATGCCAGCGTAAAAATCTTCATGGTCGAACCAGGTTCAAAAGAAATCTCGATTGCCTCATTATACCAATCGTCCTCAAGACCTTCCCTTGTCTGGGGATGGAAGGACGGCCGCTGCGACATGGCGAGGATGTCCCCAGTCTTAGGGTCAGCCACGATCGCAACCATTTTCTTCGGATTATATTCTTTCTGGACACTGTTCATGCTGTCTTCCAGGAATGTCTGGATTTTTTTATCAATCGTCAGATAAACATCATTTCCATCCTTGGCCGGTTTAACCTTTTCGTCAGTCCCCGGGAGAAGATATCCCCAGTGATCTTTTTCATAGGTAACCTTCCCATTGATGCCGCTCAGGACGGTGTTCAGGCTTTTTTCTATTCCAAGCCTTCCCACTGCCGGCGTTCTGTCCGGTTCATCCTGATCAGCTTCTTCCGGTTTTTCAACATATCCTACCAGGTGGGATGCGAACATTCCATTTGGGTAGAATCGCTTGATTTCCGGGCGGAAAGAGATTCCCGGAAGCTTCAGGTCCTCGATTTCCCTCTTAAGCGAATTTGAAATATTGCGGCCTGCCGTCCCAAACTCCACTTGATCTTTAGGTTTTGACAGTACCTTCTTAATCTCGGATTCTTCCATATCAATCAGCTTGGAAAGCTCCTCCGCCGTTTTATCTATGTCTACTACATGCTTGGGCTTCTTCTTATTGACGGTCATTTCTTTGTCAAGGATGGCAACCAGCGTAAATGAGCTTGCATCTTCTGCTACCACATCGCCGCCCCGGTCATAGATGGTTCCCCTTTTCGCCTCAAGGACGCGTTCATTGGTATATTTCTGCTCCGCTTTTGCTGCAAGGGGCTGCCCGCCAGCTTCTCCTGTTATCTGGATAGACACAAATCTGTACAGCAAGACAAAAAAGAGCAGGCTGAATATTACAAATAATATCGCTGCTCCATAATTGATATTTGGCTGTTTCTTCATCATTTATCCTGTACACCTCTGACATTTTCATTGAGTGTCAGACCAAGAGATTTTGCTTTTTCAAATATGCGCTCGTATGTACTAAGCTCGCTGATTTGCATTTCAAGCTCGCGATTTGATTTTTCCTTGCCCTGAATCGAAAATTGGATGTCCTGGATATCTTTGTTCATTTCATAAATGGCCGCCTGGTTTGAAATGATGTGAACAGCTCCAAAACAGACAATGGCCCCAAAAACGACACCCATTATTTTTTCGCCGGGAGAGAGCCACAGGTTCTTTATCCTAACCTTCTTCACCTTTACAGCTGTCTTGTGCTGCTGTACTTCCTCCTGCTGCATTTTCCTTGCCAAGTTGCTCATTTTATCCCTCCTGTGATCATTTAGTGCCGGACAATGCCTGGCATTTATTGTGTATGGGGGCAAGCTGTTAAGCTTGTCCCCTTTTTTGCTTGCTTACAGCTTTTCTGCAACCCTCAGCTTCGCCGACCGCGCCCTGTTGTTTTCTTCCAGTTCTTCTTCTGATGGAAGAATAGGCTTCCTTGCAACAAGCCTAAGCACCGGCTTGAATTCATCAGGTATGATCGGAAGGCCCGGAGGCAGCGGCGGAGTTTCGCTCGCTTTCTTTAAGGTCGCTTTGCATATCCTGTCCTCAAGCGAATGGAAAGTGATGACACTGATCCTGCCGCCTGGCTTCAAAATATCGATTGCCTGCTCAAGGGACTTCTCAAAAACGCCAAGCTCATCGTTGACAGCAATCCTGATTGCCTGGAAAATCCGCTTGGCCGGATGGCCGCCTTTCCTTCTTGCTGGTGCCGGTATGCCTTCTTTAATCAATTCAACCAGCTGGAATGTCGTTTCAATCGGCGCTTTTTCCCTGGCGGCTTCAATTTTTCTTGCTATTTGCTTCGAAAACTTTTCCTCTCCATATCGGAAGAAGATCCTGACAAGGTCCTCATACGGCCACTCATTGACCACTTCAAAAGCAGACAGGCTTGCATCCTTGTCCATCCGCATGTCAAGCGGGGCATCGTGATGGTAGCTGAATCCCCTCTCAGGTGTATCCAGCTGGGGCGAAGATACGCCAAGATCATAGAGTACTCCATCCACCTCTGTGACTCCGGCCTCTTCCAGCTCTTCCTTTAAATAAAGAAAATTGCTTTTTATTATAGTGATCCTGTCTCCGTATTGACTGAGTTTTAACTTTGCATTTTCAATGGCTGTTTCATCCTGGTCAAAAGCATACAGCTTCCCCTGGCTTGACAGCTGTGTCAGAATCAGTTCACTGTGCCCGGCACCGCCCATTGTGCAATCGACATAGACGCCATCAGGCTTAATATCGAGGCCGGCTACCGTTTCCTCCAGCAAAACTGTTTTATGATCAAACATACTTGTCCACCTTCCAATCGAATCATCGAGGAATTATTATACTAATAAAACATTCCCATTATATATCAAACCCAATCATATTTTCTGCAATTTCAGCAAAAGATTCTTCTGACTCTGCAAAAAAATCCTCCCACAGATGTTTGCTCCATATTTCGATCCGATTGGAAACGCCTACTATGACACATTCTTTATCCAGCTTCGCGTATTGCATGAGCGGACTGGAAATATTGATTCTTCCTTGCTTATCAAGTTCGCATTCAGATGCACCGGAAAAGAAAAAGCGGGTAAACGCGCGTGCATCTTTCTTAGTCAAGGGCAGCCCTTTCAGCTTTGTTTCGAGCTGCTTCCATTCAGAAAGCGGATAGCCAAATAAGCATTGATCCAGCCCGCGAGTCAAAATGAACACATCGCCCAAATTGTCACGAAACTTGGCAGGCACGATCAAACGGCCTTTTGTATCAACATTATGATGGTATTCGCCCATGAACATGCCCAAGACCCCACTTTCCAACTCAAATGTACCACATTCCCCCACTTTCCTCCACATGTTTTTAATATTCTCCTTGCTTTCTGCAATTCCTTCTGGTAAATAATTATTTTTCTCCTTTTTATTTCCTGGTGGAAAAATCCTTCCGGCCGTCATTTGGGTGGACAGTGGTGAGGCGCCGTCCCAGTATATGCAATTACGAACCCGGTGACGATGGGTGCGGGATGGCGGAGCAGATTCATTTTTACACGCTGTAAACTCCACACAAAAAAGGGGTTTGGAATGTTTTCATCCCAAACCCCTTTTACAGGCATTGCACGTCGCCGTAATAGGCAGGCCCAATGTTTAAAGCTTAATTAATTTATGGCTTCCATCAAATTCAAATGGAAGCTCCATGATATCGTCTATAAGGGTAAGCCCATACAAATTCAGATAATAAAGGATATTCCAGATCCGCTCCTGAGGCGAACCTGAAGGCCTTAAGGCAGCCTCAATCCGCCTGTATTTAGAAAGAATGGCGGAATGCCTGTTTTTCAAGCTTTCTTCTGTTTTTGCCTCCATGAAATCCAGCTGCTTCAGGAGGAATGATTCATTCTTTTCAAGCAGGGGGAGCATTCCCCTGTCCGTTTCCTGAAGACGGCTTTCAATCAGCTTATATTGGCTGATCAGCTGCTTTTTCGTCTCACCGAAAAGGCTTGAAAGCATCTGGTCTTTTACTCCATCGACAAAAGCTTCCTGCTCTTTGCCTGTTCCATTTTCCAGAACCTTTGTGATTTCGAGGCCCAGATCCTGAATATCCGAAGCAACAGGCCTTTCCAGCAATGTGATATTCAGCCTTGGCACAATCGGAGGCATCTCCATGCCGAGATGCTCGAAAGCCTGTTTGAGCTCTGCCCAATAAGCGATTTCGCCTGGACCGGCAATAAAAGCAAGGACCGGGAAAAGCCGTTCCTGTGTAATCGGCCTTGTCACCACATTATTGCTTAGCTTTTCTGGTGATTCTTTGGCAATGAGGGACAATTCTTCAAGAGAAAACTGAATAGCCCCGTTCTTGCCTTCAAACAGGCTGAGTTCCTCATTATACTCAAGAAGGACCCTTTCAGAATTGAGTTCATCATAGAAAAAAAGGTTTGCAGCATTATCGCCGATTTCGATTGCTGGTTTGAAACCGGCTGCCTCCACTTCCCTCTGCTGTTTCTTCACCGCTTTGGTGATAGAGGAAAACTGGCTCAGCTGCTCGGAGAAAATGCTTTTTTCAAGTTTTCTCAGGCGGCTGTCCCCTGAATCGGCAAGCAAAATGCCATATTCCTTAAACAGCTCCATGATCATATAAGAAAAAAAGTCGACAAATGTTGCTGACTGTTCGGCCGCATGCTGGACAAACTGAAGGAGATCTTTCGTATGCTCCGTTTCACCATAGCTCTCGATCAGGCTCTCGGCCCAGCGGAAACACAGGCTGTGATCCAGCTCGACCATAGACACCATCTTCTTCTCAAGAACCTTGTGCGGGTACACAGCTTTTTCAATCCGCCCGCTTTTCTCCGCAAAAATATGATTAACCTCGTGATAATCATGATCCTCCCCGGCTATCCAGAACACCGGCACCACGGGAACCCCCAGTTCAGCTTCCTTCTGCCTTGCAAGAATGATTATAGAAATTACTTTATGTATAGTGTATAAAGGCCCGGTCAATATTCCTGCTTGCTGTCCGCCGATGATGACCACACTGTCCTCCGAGCGAAGCTTATCTAATGAAATGCCTGTTTTATCCGAAGAAGGAAATCTGGACATATACTGCCCGATATAATCGGCAAGCTCTTCTCTGTAAAATTTCCGTCCCTTCAGCTCTTTCAAACGCCTTTGATATTCGCCGGCATCATGATAGCGGTAATGGAAAAAACGCTCCACCTCAGGCTCATGAGACGTATAATCTGTCGCAAACCGGCTGGATGCCGGCAGTGAGAGATTTAAAATCTCCATCTAAGTACTTCCTTTCTGGTCAACAATTTTCACTCCTACCTGAGTATATCATTGTCAGAATTGAAAAGAAAAAAACTTTGCCTGAAAAACACGCCGCAAAATCCGCTGTCAATGCCGCACCTCTTGCTTATGGAATAGACAGATAGCCGGAAACGCTTTGAAAAACGCCGAAGATTAAAAGGACAATATAGGCAGAGAAAAACAAAAGAAAATTGAAGCGCCAGAACCCCTTGAAAATCATCTGGAAATTAATTTCCTGCTTGACCTTCCAATGAATGACCGTGAAAATGACTGCAGCAAACAGCATGAACAGCACTATGATCCATAAATAAGACTGTTCCCATATAGCCAGGATCAAAAAATGAACTGAAAGGATTAAAAGAAAGGTGCTGCAGTCAAGTGCAATTCGGACAGACTTTTTGTGGTGGCCTGTGATTTGCTTGCTGACGATGAATACAATCAAATACCCCAGCAGCGGAACCGTTACAAGTGTGGCGGCAACTGACGAAAAGAATGATGACATAATGGAATCCCCCCTAGTTTCCAGGCTCCTTTCCCTTGATGCAATAGTAAAATGCATGGACAAGGGGAGCGTGTTTATTTTTTTTATCAGCTTCTCCAAGAATATATCCGAGAATAGCATCCGCTTCTGTTTTTCTCTGATTCTGCAGGTCTTTTAGCATAGATGAAGTGTTGGCTGAAGTTTCTCTGCAGACTGAAACCAAAGCGCCAAAGACCTCCTCAGGATCGGCCAGCTCCAGCACAGCGGCAATTTCAGCAAAATATTTCTGCACCAATATGTAATAATGGGGATTCTCAATCAATTCTCCATTTTTCACCTGGAGGATGCCGGTCAATGGATTGACAACAGCATTGATGACGAGCTTTTGAAGGAGCATATCATTGTAATCCTTACGGACGGCAAATGGAAAGCCGCGGGAAGCTTCCTCCAGGCATTCAGCTTCTTCTGCTCCTTTTCCTGAGAAAACGGCTATATTCGTTCTTCCAGCCCCTGTGTGATGGACGGTCCTCGCGTCTTTCTTTAATGCACCATGCTCAACAGTTCCAACTAGGATGGCTTTGGCCCTGAGTTTTGGAAGCAGTGATAGATGGCCCATCCCGTTCTGAAGAAATAAAAATGAAGGAGAGTGTGCAGCTGCCTGGTTATCATTAATGATAGAAATAAGGGAGTTAATATCATATTGTTTGACCGCAATAATAGTGAGCTCTTCTTCACCCTTCCATTCATCAATCCGCATTGCCTGAACATAAGAAATATGCTCCTGCCCTCCCGCAATCAAGGAGATTCCCCGGGAAGAAATAAGCTCTTTCTGCTCAGCGGAACGGACATAGAGGGTGACATCATGATTTCTCTGCAAATAGGAGGAGAATAATAATCCGATAGCCCCTCCGCCAATGATTCCTATTTTCATAATAACTCCTCTTTTTGCAACTTTTAGTAATATTCTATCAGATATAGCCAACTTCCTGTACTGTGCCCGGGACTTTTTCTTTCTTTATGCAAAAAAACCATTTTTTGAAATGGCTGAGGTTATGGAATGAAATCAAGCAAGCGGCAGGGAGCTTTAATTCTTTTTATGGGTAGCAGAACTGGCAGAGGGTTTTTTAAGTAATTGAAGGAGACTGCGGGAGGATTATTACTGAGACTTGGATTCTTCTTTTTGGTCAGAGGGTCTCAAGGGGCCTTGACTAATAGAGGGTCCCAGTCTCGGAACTGGAACCCTCCCCTTTTTTCCATCAAACCGGATAAACCGGGTGTTTTCTCACACTGAAGTTCAGCTCTTTTGTTTCATAATAGGAAAATCTCTCGATCAGTTGATTGCGCAACTCTGAGGCAGCGACGATATCATCCACGATCAGCTCTGAAGCAAGCTTGTAGATATCGATATGTTCTTTATATTCCTGCTGTTTCTCCTGGACAAAAGCGATTTTTTCCTTTGGATCTTCAATTTCATTTATTTTGTTGGAATATACCGCATTGACGGCTGCTTCAGGTCCCATTACCGCAATCTGTGCAGTCGGCAGGGCAATGCAGCAGTCAGGTTCGAATGCCGGGCCGGCCATTGCGTATAATCCGGCTCCATATGCTTTCCGCACAATGACGGATATTTTAGGAACAGTTGCCGAGCTCATGGCTGCGATCAGCTTGGCCCCGTGGCGGATGATGCCGGCGCGCTCAACTTTTGTGCCAATCATGAACCCTGGTACATCAGCAAGGAACAGAAGCGGAATATGGAAAGCATCACAGAGCTGGATGAATTTCGCTGCTTTATCGGCTGAATCGACAAACAGCACACCGCCTTTAACCTTCGGCTGATTAGCAATGATGCCCACAGCTCTGCCATCTATCCGCGCCAGCCCGGTAACGATTTCAGGGGCAAACAGCTTCTTGATTTCAAAGAAACTGCCTTCATCAATCAGGGCATCTATGCATTCATACATATCAAAAGGGGCGTTTTGGTTAACCGGAATGATATCTTCCAGCTGACGGCCCTCTTTAGGTGCAGCTCCCTCCAGCATTTCTGTTTTCTTCTGAAAGTTCGCTGGGAAGTATGGCAAGTACCTTTTGGCATACTCAATCGCCTCTTCCTCACTGTAAGCAAGCACGTCGCCGCAGCCGCTGACAGAACAATGCATACGGGCACCGCCCATTTCTTCAAGCGTCACTTTTTCCCCAATTACCTTTTCAGCCATCCTCGGGGAACCTAAATACATGGACGCATTTTGATCGACCATAATGACAATATCACAGAAAGCCGGTATATATGCCCCGCCTGCAGCAGAAGGGCCGAACAGCAGGCAGATTTGCGGGATGACTCCCGATAGCTTGACCTGATTGTAGAATATACGGCCGGCACCGCGGCGGTTTGGAAACATTTCCAGCTGATCCGTGATCCTGGCGCCTGCAGAATCCACCAAATATAATAATGGAACCTTCAGCTTCTCGGCTGTCTCCTGGATCCGGATTATTTTTTCGACGGTCCTCGCTCCCCAGGATCCGGCTTTTACAGTTGAGTCATTGGCCATGACACAGACTGTCTGTCCGCCCACTTTTCCAGTGGCGCAAACGACTCCGTCAGCCGGGAGGCCTTCTTCCTTGCAATTGGCAAATTTGCCGTCTTCCATATATTCACCGGCATCAAATAAAAGCTCGAGGCGCTTCCTGACAAACAGTTTATTCTGCGCCTTCAGCTTTTCATGATATTTAGGGGCCCCTCCGGCTTCTGCCGCTGCGGACCTTTCCCTTAATGTTTCGGTCAAAGTGTTGACTGCCTTCATGTTATGCCTCCTCTTTTCTTTTGGCGGACTGCTATTCAAGTACGATCAGAACGTCCCCTTCATTGACAAAATCACCGGCTGAGACTTTTACCTCAGCTACTTTTCCGTCCATATGGCTTTCAACAGGGATTTCCATTTTCATGGACTCCAGCATGATGACTTCCTGCCCGGCCTTGATCTCGTCCCCAGGACCAGCCAATGTATTCAGAACTGTCCCAGCCATTGATGATGTAATTTCTTTCATGTGATTTCCTCCTCTTAATGAACTGCAAATTTCTTTTCCGCCAAAAAGGCCGTTGTGTAATTTCCTTTTATAAAATCTTCGTCATTCAGTATTTGCTGAAATAAAGGAGCATTTGTTTTGATCCCCTTAATTTCCAGGTGTGCGAAGAACTCAGATGCCCGCTGGATTGCTTCTGCCCTCGAGTCTCCGAAAATGATGCACTTCGAAATCATTGGATCGTAAAAAGGTGTGACCGTGTTTTCCGCAAGATATCCATTATCCATCCGGATCCCATCCCCCTTTATCCAGGAAAAGCTATCAATTTTTCCAGGAGAAGGCATGAAACTTACAGGATCTTCTGCATAAAGCCGGAACTCGATCGCATGGCCGTTCCTTGCTATAGCATCCTGAAGCAATGGAAGCTTTTCTCCACGGGCCACGAGAATCTGCCATTTCACCAGATCAAGGCCGGTGGTCTGCTCGGTTACTGGATGCTCAACCTGGAGCCTTGTATTCATTTCGAGAAAATAGAAATTCTCTTCTTCATCTACAATGAATTCAACTGTGCCGGCATTCACATAGCCGACCGCTTCGCCTGCTCTCAGCGCTGTTTCCAGCATCTTCTGCCTTGTACCTTCAGATATGAACGGGGATGGCGACTCCTCAACGACTTTTTGGTGCCTTCTTTGGATAGAGCAGTCCCTTTCATACAGATGCACAAGGTTTCCGGATGAATCGCCGAATATTTGGACCTCGATGTGCCTGGCATTAGGAATATACTTTTCTACGAATACTTCCTCTGTGCCAAAATAAGCTTTTGCACGTGCTTTGGTTGATTCATAGGACTTAGCGAGCGCTTGCTCATTTTCACAGCGGATCATACCGATCCCTCCCCCGCCGCCGCTTGCCTTAAGCATGACAGGATAACCCATCTCATCTGCGAGGCTTACAGCCGCTTCCAGGGTGCCTACTCCTTCGCTGCTTCCCGGAACGACCGCAACTCCCGCCTTGGCCATTGTATCCCGGGAAACGATTTTGTCTCCCATCAGCTCGATGGTCTCAGGGGCGGGTCCGATGAAAACAATCCCCTCATCAGCTGCAGCACGGGCAAAAGCTGCGTTTTCTGATAAAAAGCCGTAGCCCGGATGAATAGCGTCAGCTCCTTCGGCTTTGGCGATCCTGAGCATTTCATCTGCTTTAAGATAAGATCTGCCGACCGGGGGCTCCCCTATCCGGAATCCGTAATCCGCTTCCTGGACATATGGCATTCCGCTATCTGCATCTGAGTAAACAGCAATTGTTTCTATTCCCATTTCACGGCATGTTCTAATGACGCGCGAGGCAATCTCGCCGCGGTTTGCAATCAGTATTTTTCGCACATTCAATCCCCTTTCCTGGCTTTATCCCTGCAATAAAATATATTTCTACAAAGTTCTCCTTTTTCCCTTCTTTTTTTGAAAACGCTTTCTAAATTATTTGGAAATAACGAATATTACTTTGATTTTTGCATTGCAGGGGATTATTCATATTAAAAATCCTCAGTCTGCCAAAAATTCAACACCATATACAAAGTGACTATGCAGAATTATTTGTTATTTTGTTATATAATGTTGGAAAGCGCCTTCAAATCTTTACTGCGCCAGGCAGGTTTGGTTTTCAAGACTGCAGGGCAAAAAAATTCATATGATGTAATGTAACCAGTACGCAAGGGGGAAACATAATGGAATTTAAAGTAGACAAATTAAAGGTGAACTACAAAACGCTTGAGGAATTTAAAAGATTCAAAGAATACGGCCTGCAGGAACTTTCCATGTTTGAAGATCTTGAAGCCAATATTATTGAAAACGACAGCGAGTCGCCTTTTTACGGAATTTATTTCGGGGATAAACTGGTTGCCAGAATGAGTCTTTACCGGGAGGCTGCGAAGTTTGACCGGTATTTCAGCCCGCCGCAGGATTATCTTGAGCTCTGGAAGCTGGAAGTTCTGCCTGATTACCAGGGAAAAGGCTACGGAACCGCTCTTGTGAACTTTGCTAAAAGCTTCGAGCTTCCTATCAAAACCAATCCCCGCATCAAATCAAAGGAATTCTGGGAGAGGATGGGCTTTACTTCCGTCTCGTATGACATAGAAAGGGATCTGGGAGAAAATCCATTGGTTTGGATCCCTGCCGGAGCAGCTGAACAGACGAATGAAAGCTGATTACCTGGCAAACAGCCAGAAAGCGGACATCTTTTTGTCCGCTTTTTAAGTATAATCACTTTTGGAATACCTGCTGGCCGTGCTTAGTTTTCTGCTGGCGGTCTTCCTCTTTAAGCACCACCATTTTCCGTGCTCGTTCCATTATTTCCGTCAGGGCTTCATAGTTTCTCTCCATGACCGAAATTTCCTTCAGCAGCCTTTCATTTTCGGCAGCCAGGTAAAAAACCTGGTTTTCCAGTTTCTTGATCTGCTCTCCCATTTCAGCGTCTGCCGGCTGACTGGCTTTGCGGTACAACGCTTCAATGAAACCTGCAAGAACATCAAATTCAGGGATATCACCCCCGGGTGAGGCATTTTCCGGGGAAATGCCGACTTCCTGTTTAGGAAGTTCAGGCTCCTGCTTGGCAATCTGGACTGCTTCCGGTTTTTTCTTCAATTCCTTCCGCTGCTTCTTGGCAAGCTCAATCCCTGATTTATACTGCTTTCTCACATAAGAATTCCATCTGAAACCGCATGCCGCAGGGGTCCTTGAAAGCTGTTTTCCCACTTCCTCGAAGGCCTGCAGCTGTGTACCGCCTTCCCTGATATGGCGAAGCACCACTTCAGCAAGCAGCAGATCCTCATCCTGGGTCCAGGCATCTTGCCTTGTTATCGACATCAGCTATCCCTCCTAGTCTTTTTAAAAGCATATGCTTCTGCTAGAAAAGATAGACTGATGCGAAAATAAATTTGAATGATTAAGAGCGCTTTAGGAATTTGTCCACCTGGGCATGATGCTCATCCTTTTCCCACAAGACCGCGCAGCGGCGGACCTCATCGTCAATCCTCTGCAGGATTTGGCTGTTTTGCCACTTTTCAGCCTGCAGCCTTTTGTAGCTTTCAAGAACATTCACATCCAGCTGAAGAATTTTTGACAAATAACTCCTGCAGCTTTCGAGCGCATCCTGTTCATCGATGCTATGGACGAATCCAAGCTCAAGCAGCTCAGAGCAGCTATAAACCGATGCTTCCGCCAGCATTTTTAAAGCATTGGCGGGAAGAAGCTTTTCCATCAGGATGGACCCGCCGCCCCAGCCGGTCGTAATCGCCAGCTTTCCCTGAATGAATCCCGCCTTTGCAACCGGTGCTGCTATAACGAAATCACAGGCAGCTGCAAGCTCACAGCCCCCTCCGACCGCCGTTCCATTTAAGAAAGCCACTGTCGGCTTGGGCAGGAACAGCAGGTCTTTCAGTATCGCCGCCATCCCGGACAGCATTCCAAAAGCCTCATCCTCTGTCTTCAGTCTATGGAAGATCCCCAGATCTCCGCCTGAACAAAAAGCCTGGCCGCCGGCTCCGGTTATCATTAGTGCTTTAACCTCTTTCCCGGCCGCCAATCCGACTGCCTTCCTCAGCCCTTCCATTACTTCATAATTGATTGCATTGCGGACTTCCGGCCTGTTGATTGTGAATTGCAGCAGCCCATCTTCATGCTGTTCTATTAAATACGTCATCATCATCTTCCTTCACTTTTCTTCCATTATAGGAAGTTGGCTGGCTAAATTGCAATAAAGTCGAAAAGAGGTCCCCTACCCTGAAAATGCCAAAATTAAAAGCACAGGGAATAAGATCCCTGTGCTTTTAATAGTGAAAATTAGTCGTTAACAACTTCTTTTCCTTTGTATGTTCCGCAAGCCTTGCACACGCGGTGAGCAAGTTTCATCTCACCACAGTTTGGGCATTCTACCATACCAGGCACTTGCAGTTTGTAATGAGTGCGACGTTTTCTTTTCGCAGTTTTAGAAGTTCTTCTAAAAGGTACAGCCATTCTTCCCACCTCCTTAAAGAGTATTAAGAAAGTTATGAAGGCCAGTATTCGCTGGATTCTTCAAATGCTTCTTGTAGTAGTTCATTCTTCCGGAAATATTCCGGCGACCAAAATCCCTGTCTCCAGCTATTCGCCGGAGGGATCATTTTGATCAAAGAAATTTGCAAGCCCAGCAAGCCGGGGGTCGACTTTCTTTTGAAGGTCTTCCTCCTGGATGACTTCCCAGTCCTTGCCGGATTGGGGGGCACCCTCTTTACCGCTGTCCTCGCAAAAAACCTGCATAGGGACTTCAAGCAAAAGGATCTCTTCAATGACCGGCTGAAGGTCAATGACATCGCCTTTCACCTGATGGGTTTCCTCTTCGGTTTCATAATCCAAACCTTTTAAGAGGAATGTTTCAGTTGTTTCAACATTAATTGGATAATGCACATCAACTAACGTACGAGAACAAGGCAGCACCAGATGACCTTTTATCGCTAAATGAAAAGTCACCTTGGACGAATCTATATCCGCCCGGCCAAATATATGAATCGGCGAAACTTCTCTGATCGTCGGGTCAGTATTCCTGATCCCGCTCACATCCACTGTTTCATCAATCGGATAATCCTTGCTTCGATATTTCTGTAATTGACTTATTGTCCATTTCATACGAATCACCCCAAGGCAACAAAAGTAATTATAGCTTTCATATAATTATTTGTCAATATTTTTTCTTTACACTATAATTTAAGCTAGCTAAACGCAGAATCGGCTTATTTTCCGGGCTTTTTCCGCTTAACGGAGAAGGCATATCTACCATTATAGCTTCTGTCACTATACTATAGGTTTATCACAAGCGGCCGATATTAAACCATTATAAGGGGAATGTTCTTATGAAAGCAGTTGGTGTAATCGTTGAGTATAATCCTTTCCATAACGGGCATTTATATCATCTGGAAAAATCGAGGGAAGCAGCCGGCGCTGATGTTGCCATAGCTGTCATGAGCGGAAATTTCCTCCAAAGAGGCGAACCGGCGCTCCTATCGAAATGGGCACGGGCCGAAATGGCATTAAAAGCCGGCGCCGATCTCGTCTTTGAACTTCCCTATAAATTCGCTGTTCAAAATGCTGAAACTTTTGCGGACGGCGCTGTTTCCATTCTTGCTGCAGCTGGCTGCAGCACACTCTGCTTTGGAAGCGAATCAGGCGACATCGAAAAATTCAACTCTACCGTCAATTTGCTCGACAAGCATCATGAAGCCTATCAGGAGAGGATCAAGCACCATATAAAGGACGGAAACAGCTACCCTAAAGCATTGTCCCTTGCTTTCAAAGATCTCGGGCTGGGCGAAGCCGGACTGGACTTGTCCAAGCCTAATAATATTCTCGGCTACCAGTACGCCAAGTCGGTCCATTCCCGTCATCAGGAATTGGAGCTGCTGACTGTCGAAAGAAAAAGTGCCGGCTATCATGACGAACACTTCTCATCAGAGACGATTGCAAGTGCAACCAGCATCAGAAAAGCTTTGTTCTCAGACGGGCAGGAGTTGTCCGATATCAAGTCATACGTTCCTGAAACAACGCTCGAAATCATGGAAGATTATAAAAAAAGCTTCGGTGCCTTCCACCAGTGGGAAATGTACTGGCCCTTCCTCAAATACCGGCTGCTCCAGATGTCAGCTCCTGAACTCAAGGAAATTTATGAAATGGAAGAAGGCCTTGAAAACAGGTTCATGCTTTCGGCTGTAAAGGCAGGCTCCTTCCAGGAGTTCATGGAATCCATTAAAACGAAGCGATATACCTGGACAAGGCTGCAGCGCGCCTGTGTCCATATACTGACCAACACGAAAAAAGAAGAAATGCTGCCGCAGCCTAAGTCAGCATCCTATCTCCGGCTGCTCGGGATGAGTGAAGAAGGACGGGTATATTTAAACAGGCATAAAGGAAGCCTGGGCCTGCCTGTCGTTTCCAAGCTGTCTTCCAGCCCGGAAGAAGCTGTGCGGCAGGATACACGGGCAGCCAGGATCTATGCTTCAGCCCTTCCCCATCCGCAGCGCCAGAAGCTGCTGGATATGGAATACACTCAGCCGCCGATCTATCTGAAGGGCAGCCGGGCTTGAGACAAATAGGAGCAGGCAGGAAATATTCCTGCCTGCATTGTTAATTCGGTTCCAAGCCTGCCAAATAATCTACTGCTTCCTCAAAAGTGTTGATCGGAATAATTTTCATATCTGTCCCGATTTCCTCGGCAGTTTCGGCTGCTTCGCTGTAATTCGACCCGGCTGCGCCATTTTCATTCGGCGCCAGAAATATTTCTGCACCCGCTTTGTCGGCCGCTACAATTTTCTGATCGATGCCGCCGATTCTTCCGACCGTTCCATCAGCAGAAATGGTTCCTGTTCCAGCAATCTGATAGCCTCTTGTCAAATCATCCTTAGTCAGCTGATTGTATATTTCAAGCGAGAACATCAATCCTGCGGACGGGCCGCCGATTTCATCTGTATTAAGGCTGACTTCCGGATCCACTTTTATCTCCTTGTCATCGACAAGTGATATGCCAATCCCGACTTTATCAGGATCATCCTTGAAGGCTTTCAGGGAAACCTCTGCTTCTTTGCTCTCCCCGCCTCTTTTGTAGGCAAGCGTGATGGTGTCTCCGGCTTTTTTCCCGCTGACATACGAAATGAATTCTTCAGAAGACTTGAATTGCTTATGATCGACTTCCGTTATCATATCCCCTGCCTTCAGCACTCCATCAGCAGGCATATCAGGCAGGACATTCATCACATAGACGCCTCTGTACTCATAATCCACCGGCAGGCCGGCCTTTTTATAGGCAACCTCGATGGCTGCTGTTTTTGATGTATCCATCAGATGCAGCTGGCGGACATTATACTCTTCATCAGTTTCATCCTCGCGCCTGATTTCCTCGACAGGATAGATTTCCTGGAACTTGCTCACCTTTGCAGCCAGATAGGAGTAAATATTGGCCCTTCCCATCCTGACGGTCGTAAGCATGAAGTCCCCTGTTTCATCATATCCGCCTTCCACTTCAATTATCGGTTCCAGCTGCTTGGCCATGCCTGGCTTTGTTACATAATAAGGCAGATAATAGAAAAATCCTGCCAGCAAAATCACTGCAGCGATAAAGAAGGAACGGAGGAAGATTTTATTTCTCTTCATCGTCTTCTTGCCCCTTCCAATTTTGGATAGCTTCCTTTATTCTGGGAATCTGCTTCCTTGCTTCCTCTTCCCCAATCCTGATGATATCTTCAATATTGGTGAAAGCACGGGAACTGTACATTTCCACATGCGGCCTTATCATGATATCAGAGGCGATCTCCCGGTTCGAAACAAGCTCCATCTGCATAATATCCAGGCTTTGCATGATCACATCAAATATGGATGTAATGTCCGAGCTGGTCTTCACTCTTGAGACATCAACAGCAATGATAAGATCCGCTCCCATTTCTTCAACAACAGACACCGGCACTCTGTCAATGACGCCTCCATCGACCAGGAGCCGGTCTTCCAGCTTTTCCGGAGTGAAAATGCCGGGTATCGATATGCTGGCCCTGACAGCGTCAGCAATCGGCCCTTTGCTGAAAACAACTTTTTCTCCTGCTTTAAGATCAGTTGCAACCACTCTGACAGGGATATCAAGGTCTTCCAGATTCTTGCCGTGGGTAAACAGACGAATAAGTTCCTTCAACTTCTTGCCAGCCAGAAAACCCATCTTTGGTACTGTAAAATCAAGATAGTACTTTCTTTTGAAAGCCCCGGCAAGCTTATAAAGCCTGTCAACATCCAGTCCTGCTCCATAAAAGCAGCCTACAAGCGCTCCCATGCTGCTTCCGGCTATAACATCGATATTGATCCCTTCCTCTTTCAGCACTTTTATGACGCCAAGATGGGCGAACCCCCTGGCTCCCCCTGATCCCAGCGCTAATCCAATCACGGGCTGCCTCATCAGCTTCCCCCCTCTTATATAAGACTCATGGCGGGTGATAGTCAAGAATTTGGATTTCAAATCATGCTTTCCTCCGCTTTAAGCATAGTGAAGCCTGGTTTAATCTTATGGTCTATTTTATCTTTCTATGAGTATATTGGGATATATGGGGACAAGGCGTGCCCGGCTGAAGCCGATTAGGCAAAGCAAATGGAAAACCCTGTATATTGACTGAAAAATCTATTATGCAGACACAAAAGGGACGGTTTGCTGCACCAGCCCCGCCCGCTGATTATACATACATTTTATCACTGTTCTGCAGGAGCTGCACAGTTTGTTTACCTGATAAGGGAGGATTTGCCGGTGTTGCGTTCCAAACTGAAAACACTCATATTAGCTTTATCCGTTACATTAATGGCTGTATCACTCATATCCTTTCCGCAAGAATCAGTGGACGCCTCAATAAGAGGACTTGATATGTGGTGGGAAATCGTCTTTCCTTCTCTCCTCCCCTTTTTCATCGTATCTGAGATGCTGATCGGATTCGGGGTGGTCAAGTTCCTCGGTGTTCTGCTGGAGCCGCTCATGCGGCCGCTTTTCCGCGTTCCGGGCGTCGGCGGGTTTGTCTGGGCGATGGGAATGGCATCCGGCTATCCCTCAGGGGCAAAACTCACTGCCAGACTCCGCCAGGAAGATCAGCTGACCAAAACAGAAGCTGAAAGGCTCGTTTCTTTTACAAACTCCTCCAACCCCCTCTTTATTTTCGGGGCTGTCTCTGTCGGATTTTTCAACAATGCAAAAATCGGCATCATCCTGGCTCTGGCCCACTATCTTGGAAATATCACTGTCGGCCTGATTATGAGGTTTTATGGGCGAAAAGAAGAATTGACCCGTTCGAAACAAAATAAGAAATACTCTCTCAGAGCTGCATTTTCTGCTCTCCATCAGACAAGGATAAATGACAACAGGCCCATCGGAAAGCTGCTCGGCGATGCAGTGATGTCTTCGGTCCAGACGCTGCTTATGATCGGGGGCTTTATCATCTTATTTTCAGTTATCAATAAATTGCTATTCCACCTTCATATCACGGCTTTTGCCGCTGAATTCATCGCTGTCGCCTTCAGCAGCATCAGCTTGCCTTCTGAGCTCAGCATCCCATTTATTTCAGGGCTGTTTGAAATAACACTGGGCAGCCAGATGACGAGCCAGATTCAGCAGGCCACCCTGATGCAGCAGGTAATCGTAACAAGTCTTGTACTTGGATTTTCCGGGTTCAGTGTACAGGCCCAGGTGGCCAGCATCCTGGCCCAGACCGATATCGGCTTTAAGCCTTTCTTTATTGCAAGAATCATCCATGGACTTGCAGCAGCCATGTTCGCCTTTCTTCTCTGGGGACCAGTCTATGTGAGGTTCTATCATACAGATGCCCCTTCCAATGCTTTGCCTGTTGGCCTGTTTGGCGGAAATGCCTATTCACAGGCCGCCGCCTTCCTGGCAGAACATGGACCGCTCATAACGCTCGCAGCATTGCTTGTCTATATTTTCCTGCTCGGCAGGCAACTTTATACGGGAGAAGCACAAAAAAAATAACCGGCAGCCGCCGGTTATTTTTAATTCTGCAGATTGAATTTCCCGCTGAGAGCTTTTTGGACAGCCTCTGGCACCAGCTCGGAAATATCTCCTCCGTATTTAGCCACTTCTTTAACGATGCTTGAGCTTAAAAAGGAAAATTGGTTATTCGTCATCATGAAAAACGTTTCTATTTCATCATTCAATACCCGGTTCATCGATGTTATCTGCATCTCGTACTCAAAGTCAGAAACGGCCCTGAGCCCCCTGATGATTGCGCTTGCCCCGACCCCTTTGGCATAGTCGACAAGGAGTCCCTGAAAAGAATCCACTTTCACATTGGGAAATTCCTTCGTCACTTCACTGATCAGGCTGATGCGCTCATCCACAGAAAACAGCGGGTTCTTGGATGAGTTGTTAAGCAGGACCACATGAATCTGGTCAAAAACCTTCGAGGCTCTTTTAATGATATCCAGGTGGCCATATGTAATGGGATCAAAGCTGCCCGGACAAACTGCAATGCTTGCCATTGTCATCCTCCTTCATTACCGTTGCTGTATGTAAAAATTGAAACTGCTATTATTCCATATGTCTCGCTTTTGGTTTTCATAAAGTTGCCGGCCGCATCCGGCAGCACTATATCTGAAGCATGCTCACAAACAATGACTCCCTCTTCTTTCAGGAGGGAATGCCTGCCGATCAGCTCCATCAGCTTCATCAGCTGCTGTTTTTTATACGGAGGGTCCAGAAAGATATAGTCAAAAGAAATTTCCCTTTTAACAATTGCTTTTAACGCCCTTTCAGAATCATTCCGGTAAACCTCCGCCTTTTCCTCAAGGCCGCAGGCTGCCAGGTTTTCATGGACCGTCTTGATTGCCTTTCCTTCCCTGTCGACAAAAATCATGCTTTCCATGCCCCGGCTTAATGCTTCGATTCCAAGGCCTCCGCTGCCGGCAAAAAGATCGAGGCCGGTACCGCCCTCAAAATATGGCCCAATCATGTTAAAGATAGCTTCCTTTACCTTATCGGTAGTTGGCCTTGTTGTATTTCCCGGCACAGCTTTTAAAGATATGCCTTTGCATTCGCCTGACACCACTCTCATATTCCATCACCACAATTATTTGACATTTTCCCTTATTTTCTTATTTATCCTAACATAATTCGCCCCATGCCGCCAACAGGCTAATTGAAAGCGGATTCATCAGAAATGCGGAAGCGCCTTGCTCACCCCCGACAAGCATAAGACGAGCCACCCGAAAAGGCGTTCTTTGCCTTTTTGGGTGGATTGGCTTATGACTCGAGGGGGTAGGCGCAGCTGCTGGACAGTAACCGAAGTATAAAAATTATCCCTTACTTCTTAGCAGAAAGGCGGAAGCACCTTGCCCACATAGGGAACGCAGACTAAGAACGCCACGTCCTGTGGAAACGTCAGCATGACCCGACCACATAGTTGGGGCAGCACGATTTCAATTGAGTGATTCTGCCGACTGGACTATTAAAATTTCCTTAACTGAAAAAATGTCCCAAAAGGTGTATAACCGTGTTTTTTATGGAAATAATGATAGTAACAACATCTATTCGAGGGTGTTGTTGCCAACCGCGGAGAAGACTTACGTTTCCCCATAAGTTCTTCCTCCGGTTTCTCCTCTCCCTTTGCCTTCTGTCCCTATGGGATTTAGAAGGGCCCTGCAGGAATGCAGGGTTTTTTCTTTTTTTTGCCAAGAAAACGCTGTGCGCAAGATTTAACAACAACGAAAAAGCTGGCATCACCAGCTTTTCTCATTTGCCTTTTTCGATTGATATCCGGTTTTCTTCTTCGGCTACTTTTATTTTAAATAGCGCTTCCAGCCAGTGCCTGTCCATATAAAGCTCAGAGCCTACTGTTACCAGCGGATTCTCCAGGAGCCCGTAATCTTCTTCATTGTAAATGAAGATATTTTTGTCAAGATAGAAACGGTAGCTGTTATTGCCCGCCCCCTGAAGAAGGATTTCCTTGCCGGAAACCTTTTCCGCTTTGAATCCCAGCTGCCCGGCAGTTTTGATAAATGGAAAATACGTTTTTCCTTCCAGGCCGATTGCCCTCAATCCTGACTCTGTCCCGTTAACATCTATTTTCCGCTCATCAGCAAAATAGAAAGGAATATAAGGGGCTGTCTCATCTTTGTTCAATGAAAAATAGCTTGTTTCCTTTCCAAGCTCACTTTCCAGGAAGCGATCCAGCTTTGCTGCATTCAATGAATCTGAGTTTTTAATGAATGAGAAGAAGTTTTCCATGCCTTCTTCTCCAAGGATTTCCTTCAGCCCTGCCAGAATACTTTTGGCTTTTCCAGAGCCTGGCTCCTGAGAGAGGGCAGCCGAAGCGGCGATTTCCAGCAGCCAGGTTTCATCAGCAGGTGTCCCGCTGAATTTCCCTTTTAGGGCATTGTACAGAACTTTCACCATCAGTTCATTTTGATCAGCACCAGGATTGATAATCATCAGCCCTCTTCCAGAAGACTCCCTATAGGAACTTGTCTGTATCAAAGTAATAAACGGCAGATCTGCAATTTTTTCCGCCTTTTCCGTATCTGCCACAAGTCCGTTTTCTTTTTCTGCAGATAAAAACATAACAGTATCGGCGGCCTTTAGTGTGTTCAGCTTTTCAGCCTGCCAGAAAACCGCCGGTGCGTCCCCATCATGTTCAAATACATAATAATCAATAAGTTCGCCCTGCTTGTACCCTTCCGGACGGCCGCCGGCAGCCCAGGTTCCCGACCTTCTGGAAGAGGAATCTACAATGACGGTGAGTGTATCATCTATTTCGACATCAGGAATCATGGTCGTCCAATCAGTCAGCAGGAATGAAGCGGGAGAAGCCTCCACAGGGATTATATACTCGAACGTGAGGCTGCCGTCATCAGTCATGAATGTAGACGGATCCTCATCAGAAGAGCTGCACCCCTTCCCTTCTAAGCCCAAACATTCCCATCTGAACTGCTTTTCAGCCTTGGCAGTCCTGTATTCTTTGCCTTGTGACAGGCCTTTTATAGTTTGAGTAACAAATAATTGATCTTGTTTTGTTTCTATTGTCAGCTCCTGCTGGGCTGTTTCCTTCACTTCAGAAGGCTCTGATTGTTTGGAATAGGCATTCCACTGCCAGAACAGCATTGCGCCGATTACAGTCCCTAAAACCAAAAAGCTGAGAAACAATCCTTTCCACATGCCGATTCCCCTTCGAAAAATAATTCTTTATTCATACAATAGCAAATGAATCTCAGCAGGACTATCCTTTTTTTTACGATTTTATGAAACTTTTATCCTGATTCTGATTTTAAAGCATTCCAATCTTTCATTGGATTCATTTAAACCAGGGTGCCTGTTTTAAGACTAGAGTGCGGGCTTCTCAAACACTCTTCTTAGTGATAAAGTAATCAGGAGATTCATTAATCCATACATATGAACCAGGAGGAATCATTGTGATCCAGCGTTTTATTGAATTAGGAGAAGGCTATTCCGATATATATGAATTACTTGAAATTGTCCGCTCTAACAAGCATCGGCTGCAGCATCTGATTGCATTCCACTCTTCATTTGAAGGAAAAGAAATGACATCAGTCGCCGCAGTGCTCAAGCCTGCCGAAACCGGTAAATTCCAGCCGCTGTATATTTGCCGGGAAGGCGTCCCCCATCCTGATGCAGCTCCCAACGCCAGGTTTCAATTATTTAAGGATCTGGCTGATGAATGCGGAAAGGAAATGATCCGGCTGGAAGTAAAGCCTTCGGCGCTCTTTGCAGAAAAAGAATTATTCTATCAGTATCTCATCGGCATTCTCAGGCTGAACCATTATATCCTTCCGCTGCACTAAGAAAAGCGGAAAAGCCTTGCACTTTAAGGAACGCAGGCTAAAAGCGCCACGTCCTGTGGCAACGCCTGCATGACCCACATCCGGTGGGCCTCAAGCATAAGCCAATCAGGACGGAAGGTTGTTCTTTAACCTTTTGACCTGATTGGCTTATGACTCGAGGGGCTCGGCTTTGGAGCTGGACAATAGAAAAGCGGAAAAGCCTTGCTGGGGCAGGGACTTCCATTAATCAAACTTATTTAATCCAGAAAAAAGGTGGGGATTTCTCCCCACCTTTTTAGATACCCATTTTATAATCGTATTCCTTCGCTTTATCCGGCTTCGAATTTTCAAATTCTGTTTTAAGGAACGGTTTATAGGAAGGCTCGGCCTTTTTTACAAACGAATAGGATGAGATCTTTTGGATCAACGCCTCTGTATCCTCTAAATCGCAATAAATGACCGCATACTTCAGCTTTTTGGAAACATAATGGACATTTCCGAACCGTCTCAGCATTTTTGCCTGCTTAAGAGAATAAAGCCATACAATAATCCCCTGTCGCTGACCTAGCATATAATTTTCCCCTTCGATTTGGCAGTTTTTTATAGTCTAGCAAACAAAGAAGCATATATCAAGAAAAGCTTGCAGACTTAAGGAGTGTCCATGGGATGCAAAAAGGCCGGGAGCATGAAGCTCCCGGTCCAGGTCAATCTATGCGGAACAGCTGCAGCTTCCGCCAGATCCGCAGCCGCCTCCGCAGCTGGAGTCAAAGAACGGATTGCCGGTCGGCACCTTTACACTTTCTGAGACAGACTTTCCAATGATCATACTGACTTCGTCAAGCAGGCTTTGCAGGTCTGTTTCCGCCTTTTTGAATTCAGCCAGCTGGATATCCATATCCATCTCCCTTTTCACTTCCCTGATGCTCAGCATTACTGTTTTATAATCAGGATGGTATCTTCCGAAGCGCTGCACTTCCTCGTACTGCTCCTTCATTTTTACAAATGCCTTAATCTTCCTTTGTGTCTCCCTGCTGTTCTTTACTTTATATAAACAAGCGCGGTACTGCTCCGCCGCTTCTGATGTAAGAATCATGGCCGATAATTGGTCAGCTCTCTCAAGCAAATCGATTCTTTCGGTTGTTGCAAGCATGAAAAGCCCACCTCCGATTCATATTCTATCATGAATATGCCAAATTGCGAAGTATGTGCCTAGGGAATTCTTACAGTAAATTCCTTTTCCGCCCCGGCGGTCCCGCTTTTTGAAACTATTTTTAATTTAATTTTATGAGGCCCGCTTTCGAGCCCTTTGACCGAAAAGGAGGCAGCATGAACTTCGCGTACTTTCTTACCGTCCGCATAAAGTAGAATTTTCCCCTGCTGTTCCCCGGCACTTTCCCGGAAGGAAATCCCGGTAACGATACAGTCTATGTATAGGTCCCTGCCCTGAACCGTATGTTTGACAAAAAGAGGGATCTCCTCTTCCTCCAGTCCGGCAGCTGATATATTTCTTGCTCTGATATCACCAACTTCAAAAGCACTTGCTTCCGGCTCCGGCAAATCCTTGCTGCATCCTGCAGCCAGCACTGCTCCCACTATGATCATGGTAAGTAATCTTTTCACTTTCAGTTCCTCCTTTGCCCTGCAGGCTATTACTAGTCTTTCTTGGAAAGAGGAGGTTTATGAAAGAAATTTACAAAGAAGTGAGTCACTCTTCCCCATAAAGAAAAGCTTTCCTCCCGGGAGAAAAGCTTTTTATGAGGATTGTGAGTTCATTGCCTGAAACATACTCATCATCATGGAAGCCATCTGGACGCCGTTGGTGAATTTCTCAACATGATGGGGAATTGTCCTTTTATAATAGTGAAGTGCGGCGACCTCCAGTGCTTTTATTTCCTGGGGATTCCTTGATAAAGTGCGATACCATTGGGGCTGCTCTCTCAAAAATTGCTTCAGTTCCTTTTTTTGTTCTAAATAGTCAAGTACATCTCTTCTCATTTCATACCTCCCTTAAATCAATCTTTGCGGAATGAAAAGGGATTAGGCGGCTTTGGCTGGGCAGTGCTTTGTGAACCTGGAGCCTGGCTCCCTGTCTGGAATTGGGAGATTACCCCTTGAACCGCAGACAGTGCCTGGCTTAGATTATTTATATATCCTTGCACCTGGTTGGGATCCATTTTTTTGACAGTGCCCATCACGCTGGACATCCAGTCGCTCTTTTTCTCTTCTTCCTTTACAGCTCCCCCGGGTGCCGCTTCCCCCCATCTGGTGTCTTCCTCTCCGAGAAGGTACCAATCTTCATATAAATCCTGCCACGTTGACTTTCCATCTCTTACTTCTTTTATAATATGCGGCCTGGATTTAACGAATTCCTTGAATTCTGCTACGGAAGGATGAATCTTCTTAACAGCCATCATTCAATCACCTCATCTGATGCATTCGCCTACGATACCATATGAAAAAGCTTAAGGAAATGTGAATGCTGCTTTCACAGATGCAAAAAATCCCATAGAAATGATAAGATATGAAGCATAAAGCATGTGAAAGGTGAATGTTATGGATGAGCAGCTAAGGGATTTATTTGAAGCCTGCCTGGAAAAGGCTTCTGAGGAAGACAGGCAGGTATTGCACACACTTCTTTCAGGTGTGAAAAAGAAGCAGGACAATGTGAACAGCTCTTATATAGGCGGCATCCTGCATATGGACAGAACCATTGCAGCGCAGGAATGCAGGGTAACACTGCCAGTGTCTCCCCTCCTGCACAATACGCTCGGCATCGTGCATGGCGGGATTACGGCCACTGCCGTTGATTCAGCGATGGGCACCCTCGCCAACTCCCTTCTGCCTGAGGGCTGCGGGGCAGTCACAACACAGCTGAATATCCATTACCTGGCCGTCGGCAAAGGCGAGAACATTGTATGTACGGCTGCCCTCAGCCATAAGGGGACAAAAACGATGGTTCTTTCCGCTGATGTATACAGGTCTGACGGACGGAAGATCGCGCAGGCTACTGGCAGCTTTTTTGTTATCGAAAAGAAATAAGCCGGACTATTTTTCAGGAGGACTTTATGGTCACTGCCATTGTCATCCCAATCATATGCTTATATTTCTTCTGGGTCACGAAGAAGGAAAGACGGAAATCCGAGGAAGAATGGAAAAGCATCGGCACGGTCTCCGAAGAAGCTGTGATTGAAGGGAAAATCACGAGGATTCACATTGAAAAACAGCGCTATTATCATCATATGCATATATGGGTGCTTGAAATGCGCATCCAGGCTGCAGGGCAGACAATCGTGGCCAGGAAGCTCCAGGCAGCAAATCAAGACTTCAGTAATCCAGGCTGGGAAGAGGGCGATGATATCGTCCTTTTTGGAAAATGGCAGAAGGATATTTTCATTGTGAATCGCTCATTGCTCCAGGATCTGTAAAGCGGAGATTTGACCGAGTTGACAGAATAGAAGACTAGAAAAGGCTCCCGGCAATGCCGGAAGCCTTTCTGACTATATTCATTCCTGCCATTTCTGAATAAAATTCTGTGTAAAATGCCTGTCGTACACCCCGACCCCAAGGTGGGTGAAATCCGGGTTGAGCAGGCTCTCCCGGTGGCCTTTGCTGTTCAGCCAGCCTTCCACTACCGCCGGGGCATCCACATAATGAGCAGCGATATTCTCGCCCGCCATCTGATAAAAAACCTCCCCAGCTTCAAGCCTGTCCGACAGTTCACCGTATTTTTCCGAGGTATGGGAAAACTGTTTGCTTTCATACATATCCCTGCTATGCTCATAAGCTACTTTCGCTGTGGCATCGTCCCATTCGAGTCTATTCAGTTCATGTCTTGATCTGATAAAATTGCTGATATCAAATATCTGCTTTTCATTGCCTTCTTCAATCAGCCTTTTTTCTTCCTGCTCCGGAGGCTGCGCTTCTATCAGGTCCCCCCTGTACACCAGTTCATACGGCCGAAGCTGTACGAGTGTAGGGGCATCCATATACCTGATGCTCGACAGCTTGCCTGTGAAACGGTCGATATACAGCTGTGCATAAATAGTGCCTGCCTTGATGAGCGGCCTTGTATTAAGATCATCCTCTGACAGTTCAAACCTGTAAGAGCTGCCTTTATATTGAAAATTAATATTAGTGTCAATAAATACTGATGAATATATTTCACTGACCGGCTGTCCAATCTTAAACGGTTTCACGTCAGCCTCAGGACCTGTGGCAAATAGCGTGACAACCTTTCCGTCCGATACACCCGCCTGGACATACTGGCTCGTGCCCTTCTTATAAATCCACCATTCATAACCATATTCTGATGGGTCTTTGCGTTCCGGGTCGCCAAGCAAAGCCTGCAGATCAGAAACACTTTTTCCTATCAGCGATGACAGGCCCTCCCCCGGCAGCTTTAAGGAAGATTCATCTATCATATTTTGGCCGCTGAGAGACGCGTCTTCCTGAGGTTTCGTTTCCTCGTCACTGATCAGGAGCTCGTCTTTAGGATCTGATGATATATTAAAATAAAAACTAATAACCAGAAAAATGGATACAATAATTAAAATACGGATTAATTTTAGCAGACTCCAGCCCCCTCCCTGCCGTCTTTTCTATCATTTCTATCATTATATGCCGCAGTATATAGATTATTATATCATTTTCAACTTTCTTTTTAATAGAATAGAATGATAAAAGAATGAATTTGCAGGTTTGTTATTGAAAACCAAAAAGACTGCCTAAGCAGTCTGAAAGTGGATAATTATTGAGTTAAGCGCGAGCAGCAATTAAATTTTGAACCCCCTGATGATTGTAGAGGAAGACACGTAGACTCCTGCGGGAAAGTAGCGGAAATGTTGAGACCCCGCAGCGCGTTAGCGCGAGGAGGCTCAACTCCGCCCCGCGGAAAGCGAAGTGTCTGGAGCGGAAATTATCAGCCCCATTAACAAAATAAAACTAATCTTAAAAATCAATCGTAATAGATTAGATATCTGACCTGCTGCTCGGTTCTAATCCAATAGTTTATTGAGTTGCTTCATTTTCGTGTTCGGAGATATCTGTGAGGGCTTTTCCGGCCTGGGCGTTGGTGCGGCTGCTGACGGCAAGGTCTCCGAGGGAAATGATGCCTGCCAGTTTGCCGTTTTCCACGACCGGAAGCCTCCTGATCTGATGCTCAGCCATAATCCTTGATGCGTCGCTGATATTGGTGTCAGGTGAGACCGTAACAAGATCACTGCTCATGATATCCTCCACCTTCGTGGATCCAGGGTGCTTCTCTGCAACCCCTCTTATCACGATGTCCCGGTCAGTTATCATCCCTACAAGCCTGTCAGCATCCACAATCGGGATGGCGCCTACATCCTGCTCTTTCATTTTCACTGCTACCTCAAACACATTGTCCAGCAGAGTGCAGCAATCCACATCCCTAGTCATTATGTCGCCGATTTTTTTCATTATGGGCCCTCCTTGTTTGGTTACTGCCTGCCGCTTCTTCAGAGGCAGGCTTATTCGTTACAAGATAGTTTTTCCAGGCAGTGGATAAATATGTACAGCAGCGGCAAAATAAGAATATCCGGCATAATCCCGCCTAAAATGTGACTGTTTTAAGTTTTCTTCATCTATTCGTTGCAACTTTGACATTTTTCTACTATTATTAAATTTGAGATAAAAGGGTCCCGATATCATTGCTAATAGTCCCGGGATGCCTTTTTTGAAAGGCTTTGGCCGCTGGTTGCCTTTACTTACAGAATTGCTGTCCAAAAAGGACGGCATTGTTTTTCAGGAGGGACAAAGATGAAGTTCGAAAATACTGGTTTAGAAGAACTGAAAGCTGATCTTACACGTCTGGATGAAGTGATGCTGGAACATGGATTGGTCCGTGAAGGCCAATGGGATTATGAAAGAGTTACATACGACCGCAAATTTGAATTAAAAGAAGGCGTTTTCTATCTGCGTGTCTTCGGCTACGCAGCAGAAGGGGATATTGGCTCCCATAAAGCTGTTATCCAGCTTATGACTCCTTTATTAGGAAAGCATTATTATCCTCATGGAATTGAGTATGGAGAAGGGGAAAGCTTCCCTAAGACACTGGTCAGCCAATGCGAGAAAAGCCTTGCAGACATCCAGTCCAAAGTAAAAGGGTTTGCACTGTAGGCTGCAAGAACCTCAATACAATGGAAGCACTGTTAAAGACGCATGAAACCCATGCGTCTTTTTTCCAGATAAAAAGCGGACTTAATTAGTTGTAGGCCATCAGTTCCGCGTAATATAATTATAAAATATATCTCAGTTTTAAGAATCAATATCTAAAAACAACCTTCAGTGATTTGGAAAGGAGTTTCACCTTGTCCGGTTTTTTTACAAAACGTTTTTTTATCTGGCTTATTGCGCTCATTTTAATAGGCACACTTTTCTATTTCATCCTCCCTGTTTCCGTCCCGCTGATCGTTGCGTTCATTACAGCACTGATGCTGGAACCGGTTGTAAAGCTTTTGCAGGGAAAATTTAAAATCAAACGAAGAATTTCTGTCATGATTGTCTTCATTGCTTTCGTGCTGTTCATCGGACTGTCCGGATACTTTATTACAACAAAGGTTGTAACGGAAGTCATTAAGCTTGTTGAAAATGCACCGGAATATGTGAATGAAATAAATAACGCATGGCTTGATGCAGAGAAGGAGTTTACCCGTGCAGCTGAGGATCTTCCGAAAGATGTAGTGGATGAGATCAGCAACCAGGTGCAGTCATTCCTGAATAAAACAAAAAATGAACTTGTTGCCTATGTGAGCATCGATAATGTGAAAACATTGCTGACCAATATTCCGAATTATCTTGTCAGCTTCCTTGTTTATTTAATAGCATTATTCCTGTTCCTGATCGATCTTCCGAGGCTGCGCCGCGGTGCCTACAACCACTTGACCGAAAAGACAGCAGACAAGGTCTCTTTCATGACGTCACGCCTCTCTTATGTCGTATTGGGCTTTTTCAAGGCACAGTTCCTCGTAAGCCTGATTATCTTTTTTGTGAGCCTTGTCGGACTTCTTATCATCGCGCCGGATATTGCACTCGTGATGGCGCTCGTCCTTTGGCTTATTGATTTCATTCCGATCATCGGTTCCATTGTCATACTCGGGCCCTGGGCGCTGTTTCATTTATTGACAGGTGATGTTGTACTGGGAACGAAGCTTGCCATCCTTGCAGCCGTCCTGCTCATCATCAGGAGAACCGTAGAGCCAAAAGTGATGGGGACCCATATCGGCCTTTCCCCTCTTTCAACTTTGATAGCCATGTATCTCGGGCTCAAGCTCCTCGGCATCCTTGGATTCATCATCGGCCCGCTCGTCTTGATTGCTTTTAATTCTGCAAAAGAAGCAGGGCTCATCAAGATGGACTTCAAAGTTTGAGCAAGTTAAAAAAACAAGCAGGAATCTTATGGTTTATAAGACCCTGCTTGTTTTTTTTATTTTATGTTTCTATATTAGGCGCCGGAGAATAACCCTCCACCATCCTGCAGATTCACACTATCAAATATTGTTAAAAGAAATCGCAGAAAAACGCTTGTTGATGTGGAACCATTCTTTCAAACATCTCAGCATCTTCTGCCGTTCCTGTGATTTCCCCTAGTTCATACAGCTCGATAGGACGCTTGTATCCGGTGATAACAGCGGTCAGTGCATTGATGCTCAATTGCAGCCCCCTTTTCGGCGGATGAGTGCAGCTCCCCCCCTCTTTTGGCGGAAAGTATTGTACACTGCTGCCGGACACCTGATAGGTCCCTGTATTCCACGGAGCTAAATCATCTATAATATGCAAAAACAATGTCTGATCCGGGTAACTAGTAAAATGATAGGCCGCCAATGCCGACGGAAGATCTACAATCCTTGCCATAAAATACGGAGTGATTTCCATATGCTGCTTAGGCTGTTTAAGATAATACGGGAAAGGATCGTGGACCGATGTAAGCACCTTTACTTTATCAACCATAGAATCATGCTGGCAGATAAAGTTCCACAGTCCGGTCCTTGCTTCAGCGGTTAACGCAACTAATTCTTCTATGTCCATGATGCTGTTCTCTATCTTGTAAAGAATATAACCCTCCGGACTTCCTCCATCTTTATGCCATGCCGCTACTTGGCAGTCAGAATACACAGACTCGAGCCACCAGTTCCTGTCCCTGACAAGCATGCCGGAATATCTGCTGCTGAAACGATTGTATATCTCTTCTGCTGCATCATTATGGTTATCTTTATTAAACCTCGTGATTCTTCCGGACAGCTGACCGATCATATGTAGATCTATCTTATTGATTTCTACCTTTTTTTGGTCGGAGACCAGTTCCCATCCATACTTTCGGTAAAAATGAATATTAAAAGGGTGGAGAAAGGATATTAACTGTCCATTTTCCTTCATTGACGACAGAGCCTGGCGCATAAGTCCTGAAACACAGCCTCTCCTTCTATACTCAGGAAAGGTGGCCACTCCTGCTATTCCGCCCATTTTCCATTCCTTATCCTGGATTTTGACTTTTAAATCCAGTAAATGAAGCTTGGCTGCCAGCTTTCCATCTTCATAGGCTCCATATATCTCATGCTTTTTCATTGTTTCTTTTCTTTTGGGATAATCACTTTCCGGTACATGGTACTGAAAAGCATAACTGGAAAGCCTTATGGCTTCTTCAAACGAATCTTCTTGCATCAATTTTATTTCCACTGTCATAGCCTCCATTCTCCTTTTATCAATTCTATAAAGTGCCCTTCATTTCCTTCATTCTAGAAAACAGAAGTCAGAAAAAGGGAAGCCTTCTTCCGGGCCTCCCTTTTTACATGATCACGCTTTGTTAAGTATATATCAGAATCCTAAAATGGCTTTGATGACTGATGTAGTTTCCCCGCCATGATAGAACACATACAGCAGCAGATAGACAGCAACACCTGTTATCGCTGTAAAAAACCAGATGATGCTTGTAATCGGACCAAGCTTGCGGTGCTTTTCCAATTTATTCGTATAGCCGGTCAGCAGTGTTACAATGCCAAACACAGCCCCTGTGGTAGCTAAAGTAATATGGAAAATCAAAAATAAAGTGTAATAAATTTTTATATCATCCGGTCCTCCAAAGGCAGTATTGCCGATAAAAACCGTCCTGCTCGCATAAATTACAAAGAAAATGATAGCAAATACTGCCGCAAGCAGCATTGTCTTTTTATGCGCTTCTATTTTCCGCTGGCGAATCTGATACCAGCCGATCGCTACTGTAACAGCGCTCAATACAATGAACGTGGTGCTGATTGTAGGCAAAACAGGCAATGAATAGTTCATAATAACTTCCTCTCTGGACTCATGTATTACAAAATTAATTCTATTAAAACAGCGGTGATTTTTCAATAAACAATCCGCTACTTTCAGCAATGTTCCTTAATTGTTCATATATCCGGACATCATTTAATAGAAAAAATCTCCCGGCATGGGAGATTTTTTCCTACTCGGCAATCTGCGGATCAAGTGATCTGGAAGCGTTAAGTTCTGCTTCAGTTTCCTGCTGTTCCTTCTTATACCATTGGAAGAATACCTGTGCAAGGACAACCCCGTATACAACTTCCTGGAAAACCTTCATAAGAACGCCGCCAAGCTGCTGATCATTGAGGGCAGACATGCTGTTGAACATTTCCGGGCCGCTTAAATTCAGCGAAGCCAGCGTGGCTGACGGAACACAGAGATGCATGGCATCAGCCCAGGCGCGCGGATCCGAGAAAGTAGCATAAATAGGTGTATCTGCGAAGATAATCAGCGCACAAGCGGGTGTAAGAAGAATGCCATCGGCAAAAATATAGCCGACCTTCTTCAGCCCATTCAAGGATTCATATTCTTCAAGTTTATTCACAAGCGGCCACCACATCAGGCCGGCAAGGATAAACAGCAGAATAGAATAGCCGCCATGAAGCCACATATTCGTCTTGACTGCGTCAAAGATCAAAGGAATATGGTAAATGGAGAAAACGCCATTGAACAAAATAAGTGCTATCAGGGGCTTTGTTAAGAACCTGAAGACTTTTTGGACGCTTGCCGGTGCCAGTATCTTTCGCCAAAGCCAATCAGGGGTCCCTGTAATTAAAAGCGGAGGTACAATCAGATATAAAATCGACATCTGAATCATATGCGCGTAGAAAGTGATATGGCTCATCAAATCTACCGGTGAGCCTTTAACTGCATATACAAGAATGATTGCTGCAGTAAAAAGAATCGCCTGTTTTGCTGAAAGCGGGCTGCTCCCGCTGAATCGCTGCCGGTATTTCACTGTCAGCAGGAAATAAGCTGCAAGAATTGCCAGCATGACTATAAAGAAATAAGGACTCCAAAGTGCTCTGAAACCGAATATGTCTAGTGTAAGCATCGCTTGCCACCTCTTAAAGTTTATTGTCCCTTGCACTGTAAAATGCACGTACAACGCCATTATACCCTTGCTGGAGATGAAACTCAATAATACTCAGCTTTCTCCAGTCAAGCCGTGCAGAAAGTTCATTAAATCTCCTTATTCATACAAAAAAAAGAAAATCGGCTAAAAGCCGATTTCTTTTTTACCACCAGATAATAGTCATGAAAGCCAATACTGTGATTGCACCCACGAGCAAGCCGGAATACAGGAACAGTGCAGGAGCTTCATGGCCTTTATGGCTCATATGCATGAAATAATAAAGCTGGAAGATTACTTGCACAACGGCAAGTATCAGGATGAACGGCACGATGAACCATGCCGAAAATTCCTCATAGCCGACAGCTACAAATGCTACAAGCGTAAGGAAGATCATCAGGGCAAAAGTGATGACCTGCATTCTCATTTCCTCTGCACTTTTCTTGCGACGGTATTCAATGTCTACTCTTGGGTTACCTGAGTTCGGTTGTTGATTCGCCATCAGTTTATCCCACCATTCCCATTAAGTATACTACTGTAAAGATAAATACCCAAACAACGTCAATAAAATGCCAGTATAAGCTTGCAACATAGAATTTTGGAGCGTTGTAGAGGCTCAATCCCCGTCTTGAGTTGCGGATCAGCAGTGTTGTGATCCACAGGAGACCGAATGCAACGTGGCCTCCGTGGAAGCCTACCAATGTATAGAAAGCTGAACCGAATGCACTGCTAGTGAATGTATGGTGGTATTCATGCACATAGTGATTGAACTCGTAAATTTCCAGTCCAAGGAACGCAGCCCCTAGAGCAACGGTGATCCACATCCAGAGCTGCATCTTCTTAAAGTTGAAGTTCTTCATATGGTACATTGCATAAACGCTCGTCAATGAGCTCGTCAATAGAAGCATTGTAGCTGCAAAAACGAGCGGCAATTCAAACAGGTCCTTAGCCAGGGCATGTTCTGTTCCCGGAACCTTATCTTTTAAGGCTAGATAGGTTGCGAAGAGAGAGGCGAAAAGCACCGTCTCTCCGCCAAGGAAGAACCAGAAGCCGAGAAATTTATTCTTTGCTTCAAGGGTTTGTTTCTCAGGCGATGCAGGCCATGTTTCTACAGTCATTTTTTCTTCTGTATGCATTATGCCTTTACCCCCTTGTCATCATCTTCTTTGAGCAAATCTTCTTTATGGATATGGAATCCGTGGTCATCCTTCACAGATCTTATGAACATGGAGCCCAATGTAATGGCCATGCCGAGGATCAGGACCGGAATGCCCCAGTTGTTGCCTTCGTCGCCATGGTACATTGCACCAAAGGCCGCTACGAATAATCCAAAAGAAATCATGAACGGAATGAAAGAGGAATTAGGCATATGGATATCGCCAATCGGCTCTGCAGGCGTCAAAGCGTTCTTGCCTTCCATCTTTTCAAGCCAGTATGCATCCAAACCGCGGACAAGCGGCGTCTGCTTAAAGTTGTAGAATGGCGGCGGTGAAGGGATCGCCCACTCAAGTGTACGTCCATCTCCCCAAGGATCATTCCCGACTTTAACATTTTTAACACTTGTCATGATGATATTAATAAGCAAAATCAGCACGGCAACTGCCATGAAGAATGCGCCGATTGTACTGATCATATTTCCTGTTTCAAGCCCCTGTCCAGGCAGGAATGTGAATACGCGGCGAGGCATACCCATCAAGCCCAGGAAGTGCTGGATAAAGAATGTCAGATGGAAACCGATCAGGAACAGCCAGAAAGTGATTTTTCCAAGCTTCTCGCTCAGCATGGTTCCAAACATTTTCGGCCAGTAGAAATGAAGGCCTGCCAATAATCCAAGAACAACACCGCCAACGATTACATAGTGGAAGTGGGCTACAACAAAGTAGCTGTCATGGAACTGATAATCGGCTGGAGCAGCTGCGTTCATTACCCCTGTTACCCCGCCGGCAACAAAGGATGGAATGAAGGCTACTGCATAAAGCATCGGTGTTGTAAATTTGATGCTTCCCCCCCACATTGTAAAGAGCCAGTTGAAAATCTTTATTCCTGTAGGAACGGCAATGGCCATTGTCGCTACAGCAAAGATAGCGTTGGCAATCGGCCCAAGCCCTGTTGTAAACATATGGTGGGCCCATACCATAAAGCCAAGGAAACCAATCAATACAGTTGCAAATACCATGGACGAATATCCGAACAGCCTTTTTCTTGAGAAAGTAGCAAAGATCTCAGAGAAAATCCCGAAAGCAGGCAAAATCAGTATATATACTTCAGGGTGTCCGAAAATCCAGAATAAATGCTCCCAGATAACTGTGTTACCGCCGTTGGCAACATCAAAGAAATTAGAGCCGAACATGCGGTCAAAGATCATTAAGAACAGACCTACAGTCAGGGCAGGGAACGCAAATAGAATAAGTGCAGATACTACAAATGTAGACCAAGTGAACAATGGCATACGCATATATGTCATGCCAGGGGCACGCATATTGACAATCGTTACAAGGAAGTTGATACCCCCGATAAGGGTACCTGCACCGGAAATCTGCAGCCCGAGTGCATAGAAGTCGATCCCATGGCCTTCAGATGCCATCGATAAGGATGCGTAAGACGTCCATCCTGCATCAGGAGCTCCGTCTAAAAACCATGATAGGTTCAGGAAGATCCCTCCAAAGAAGAACAGCCAGAAACCCAGTGAGTTAAGAAACGGGAACGCAACGTCGCGCGCACCGATCTGCAAAGGTACGACTGCGTTCATAAAAGCAAAGATCAATGGCATTGCTGCCAGGAATATCATGGTTGTACCGTGCATTGTCAATATCTCATTGTACAAGCCGGCACTTAAGAAATCATTGTTTGGAACTGCCAGCTGAATGCGGATGAACATGGCTTCAAGTCCACCCACTATAAAGAAGAAACCGCCGGCAATTAGATAAAGGATCGCGATCTTCTTATGGTCCACTGTTGTAAGGTAGTCCCATAAAGTGGCTCCGAATCCTTTCTTCTGAGCATAGGTACTCACAAGTTTTACCTCCCTTTCTAACTCATTACTCCTGAACTTTAAGGCCCATCAGGTATTCTGTCAGAGCGTTAAGCTGCTCATCTGATAGCTGGCCATATGTACCAGTCATTTTGTTGCCTGGCTTATAAGCTTCAGGATCCTTCAGCCAGTTTTTTAATTCTTCTTCATTGTGGTCAAGGATACCGGCAATGCGGTCACGCTCGCCAAAGTTGGCAAGGTTTGGAGCCTGTCTCGCCTGCTCCGGCCTTCCATCCTGCGGAGTTACAGCGTGGCAGCCGATACAGCTGTTGTTAAAGAGATCCTGACCCTGCTGGGCAACTTCTGACTGCGGCTGAGGTTCTTTAGCATTTTGCATATTCTCAACCCACTGATCAAACTCGTCGCCGGATAGGGCTTTTACTTTGAAATCCATAAGGGCATGTGAAGGTCCGCAAAGCTCCGCACATTTTCCATAAAAAAGATCTCCTGCTACTTCTGAGCTCTCTTTATCGAATTTCAGATAAAACTTATTGACATTGTCAGTATTGGTATCCATCTTGCCCCCTACTGCCGGGACCCAGAATGAATGCTTAACATCAGATGCCTTCAGATTAAAGTAAACCTTTTCACCAGTAGGAACGACAAGCTCCTGCCCAGTGATGATCTCCTGGTTCGGATACTCAAATTCCCACCAGTAAAGATTTGCACGGACATTGACAACCAGTGCATCCGTTTTTCCTTCTTCGTTCTTTTTCTCCATTGGAGAAACATCAGCAAGCTTGAAGGTCTGTGCTACTGTAGGAACGGTTAGAACAAGAAGCAGAAGAATAGGAATAACAGTCCAGATAATTTCTAATTTGTGACTTCCTTCAACCTGTTTTGGAATTCTTTCGTCTTTGCGGCGAAACTTAAAAATAACAACCAGGAAAAGCACCGTGACAACGACAATTACTCCCACCATAATCGCCGTACTCAGCAGCATTAAGTCATATTGCGTTTTCGCAACTTCACCGGAAGGCTGAAGCGTGGACAAAAACGGTTCGCCGCACCCGGAAAGAATGAGCGTCAAAATCGCAAACAATGATGCAAGACGCCATTTTGCAAGCCTTTTCATGCTTAATCAAACCCCTCTTTCGTAAAAAATTTCTTTTGTTGTTTGATCAAAAAAAATATGGATAAATTCCCTCCCCCGCCAGTGCGCGGAAGGGAATCTCCTAACGAAGGTTAAATAAGTGTAACGATCACCATAGCCACAAACATAATGGTCAGATATTGAAGCGAGTAAATGAACATTGCTTTAGCCCACTTGATATCATCTTTGAATTTGTTGGCATAAATCCCAAGGACTATCCAGCCGACATTCAATGCCGAAGCAAGGATCAGGAATGGAAGGCCGAGAGATGTTAGCATCAGCGGCAGCGGCAGAAGCACCGCAAGCCATGCAAAAATGTGTTTTTTCGTAGTGCGGAATCCTTTAACAACCGGGAGCATCGGTATGCCTGCTGCCCTGTACTCCTCTGCACGCCTCATGGCAAGTGCGTAGAAATGCGGCGGCTGCCAGGCAAACATCACAAGAAACAGCGCCCATGCCAGCATGTCAAGGTTTCCATCGACAGCTGCCCAGCCGATCAGCGGCGGCACTGCCCCGGAAATGCTTCCGACGATTGTGTTGGAAACATACTTCCGCTTAGTCCACATTGTATAGAGGACCACATAGCTAAAGACGCCTATCAATCCAATTACAGCCGCTGCGGGTGATGCAAGAAGCAGCAGCAGGGTGCCCAATGCGATGGTGGATATGCTCAGCAGCGCCACCCTCCCCGGACTGACCTTTCCTGTAACTGTAGGCCTGTCTTTTGTCCTTTCCATCAAATGGTCAATATCGCGGTCATAGTAATTGTTGTATGCACATGAGCCCGCGATGATCAATGAAGATCCAACCAGTGTATAAAAAACAATATCAAGATTGTTGAAAAAATGCTGATCTGTAAAATGAAGGGCCAGCCACAAACCAGTGAAGGTAGTGATCATGTTTGAATTGATTATACCCACCTTGATGAGCGCCAGGAAATCCTTCCATGCAGTTGTCTCCGGTATATTGGCTTGAAGGCTTCGTTCACTGTTCTCTAAAGCAGCTTCACTGAAAGCCCTTGTGTTTGACATAACTTCTCCTCCTTTAACCCTTATCACAAATAAAGCTTTTCTACACTACAACTACTATAAGTAATACGATGCTATATTTGCAACAGAAAACGAGGGAATGCTAATGGAAATAGCAGTTATTACTATTCAAATGTCATGAAAAATGTCAAAAGTTTGTGTAGAAAAATAACTATGCCTCTGTATATTAAATCATACTTTGGCTTTTTTTTGTGAATTTTTTTCGAATTAATTATGACTAATTTGTGTCGAGGAGATGACAAACATTGTAACGGGTTACTTTTTTAGCATAATATATAATTGAAGCAATAAGGGGATATCCCTTCAGTATAACTGACTTAAATGAATAATAGATTATAGCCGGAATATGCTGCCGGGGAGTTGTAAAATCCTCTATAATTGTGTAGTATCGAACAGTCAGCGTTTTCCTGATACCTGCCGCGCTGGCTCGCCCACCTGAACTATTATACCCTATTATTATACAGATTAAGTCTATTATGGCAATTTATGAAATTAATTAAAAAGAAGGTGACATGATTGCAGCGTTTGCTTAAATGGTTTGCAGTGCTGACAACGATCGGAATGCTTATGGTGCTCCTGGGAGGGGCTCTTGTGACAAAAACAGAATCAGGGATGGGGTGCGGAAGGTCCTGGCCGCTCTGCCACGGACAATTAATTCCGAGCAATATAACACCGGAACTGATCATTGAACTGGCGCACCGGGTGGTATCCGGCGGCGTCGGCATACTGGTCCTTGTACTATCGGTCTGGTCCTGGAAAGCACTGGGCCATGTTAGGGAAACAAAATTCCTGGCCCTTGTCTCTTTCTTCTTTCTCGTCCTGCAGGGACTTATCGGCGCAGCTGCGGTTAAATGGGGCCAATCAGATTTTGTACTGGCCCTTCATTTCGGGATTTCCCTGATTTCTTTTGCTTCAGTACTGCTCCTCACACTTCTAATCTTTGAGGTGGACAAAAAATTCCAGGCGGAAAAGCTTGTCCTGGATAAACGGATGCAAAAGCATATTATCGGCATTAGTGTCTATTCATATGCAGTCGTGTACAGCGGGGCGCTTGTCCGGCATACAAATGCCAGCCTTGTTTGCCGTGACTGGCCTTTCTGCCTGAATGACAGCATCATGCTGCCTGGGAATATGTATGAATGGATCCAAATGGGCCACAGGGCCGCTGCCGGAATCATTTTTCTTTGGGTAGGCTATATCACCATATTGGCCATAAGGCATTACCGCCACCAGAAGGTCGTGTTCTGGGGATGGATTATATCCTTTATCCTTGTGTCCCTTCAGGTTGCTTTTGGAGCGATGGTTGTTATTTCCCGCCTAAACTTGTTCATTGCACTTGGACACGCTTTCTTCATCTCTTGCCTGTTCGGTGTTTTCAGCTATTTTATCCTTCTTACTGCAAGGAGCAAGAAAAACGCCGCAGCACTTGCAAGCGTGCCGCCTGCACCTGAAAACGAAAGCAATGGCGCACACCGGTCTGTTCCTGTTCAATAAGAAACGCCGAAATGCTCAAAAAAAATAGCTTGATTGCAGTATTCATAAAAAGAGGATGGGCAGCTCACTGGCTGCCCATCCTCTTTTACTATGTTTTTTCTTTCTGCCCTGATTTTCCTCTATTTCGAAAGCTCAATCAATAGGTCTCCAGTCTGGATGGCTTCCCCATTTGCAACATGGATATCACCGACCGTACCGGAGTAAGGGGCCTGGACAGTCGTTTCCATCTTCATCGCTTCTGTGATCATCAGATGGTCGCCCTTTTCCACTTTTTCCCCTTTTTCAACAATCACCTTAATGACTGTACCTGGCATGGATGCTGCAATATGGCTCTCATTTTTTGGATCAGCTTTCTGCTTTGCAGATGCAGCAATTTTGATGCTTTCATCCTTGATCGATACCTCGCGCGGCTGTCCGTTTAATTCAAAGTACACAGTCCTGGTGCCGTCCGCCTGGGGCTGGCCAATGGAAACAAGCTTCACAATCAGTGTTTTGCCAGTTTCGATTTCGACCTCTATTTCTTCTCCCAGCCTCAAGCCGTATAAATAGGTCGGCGTATCCAGCACAGAAACATCGCCAAACTGTTCGACAGTGCTGCAGTATTCCATGAATACTTTCGGATAGAGCGCATAGGCAATCGCTTCAAAGCTTGTAACCGGCCTTCCAAGCTCGTGGAAAAGCTTTTCTTTGAGCTTATCGAAATCCACGTCCTCCAAAAGCTCCCCAGGCCTCACGGTAATCGGTTCTTTACCCTTCAATATGACCTCCTGAAGCTCTTTCGGGAAGCCGCCATACGGCTGGCCGAGGGAACCTTCAAACAGCTCCACTACAGAATCAGGGAAGTCGAGCGAGTGCCCGCGCGTAATGACATCCTCTTCTGTCAATTCATTTTGGACCATATACAAAGCCATATCGCCGACAACCTTTGAAGACGGAGTGACTTTTATAATATCTCCGAACATATGGTTGACCCGGGTATACATTTCTTTAACCAGGTCCCACTTTTCGCCGAGGCCTACCCCTTTTGCCTGCTGCTGCAGGTTGCTGTATTGCCCCCCGGGCATCTCATGCTTATATATCTCAGTATGGGGAGACTTCATTCCGGACTCAAAATCGTGGTAATATTTCCGGACATCCTCCCAATAGTGGGACAGCTGCTCTAAAGCTTCAACATTCACATCAGGCTGGCGCTCCTCCCCTGAAAGGGCATAATACAGGGAGCTGGCGCTTGGCTGTGATGTCAGGCCGGCCATCGTGCTTAAAGCCACATCCACAATATCAACTCCGGCCTCAATAGCCTTGCTATAGGTCATTATGCCGTTGCCGCTCGTATCGTGCATGTGAAGATGGATTGGGATATCAACGGTTTCTTTCAGCTCGGAAATCAGTTCATATGCTGATTTAGGCTTTAGCAGTCCTGCCATATCCTTGATTGCCAGAATATGGGCTCCCTGGTTTTCAAGCTCCCTCGCCATTGATTTATAATATTCCAGATTATACTTGGTCCTTGTGCTGTCTGAAATATCGCCGGTGTAGCAGATGGCTGCTTCTGCTATTTTCCCGGTATCACGCACAGCCTCTATCGCCACTTCCATCCCTTTGACCCAGTTCAGGCTGTCGAAAATACGGAAAACGTCGATTCCCGCATAAGCAGACTTTTGAACAAACTCCCTGATCACATTATCAGGATAGTTTTTATAGCCTACAGCATTGGAAGCCCTCAAAAGCATCTGGAAAAGGACATTCGGCATTTTTTCCCTCAGCTTGAGAAGCCTTTCCCAAGGATCTTCTTTTAAGAACCGGTATGCAACATCAAAGGTTGCCCCTCCCCACATTTCATATGAGAACATTTCCGGCAGAAGCTTTGCCGTCGGCTCTGCGATATGCTCGATATCAGTCGTACGCACGCGCGTGGCCAGCAGGGACTGGTGGGCATCACGGAAAGTAGTGTCAGTCAGAAGGACCTTTTCCTGGCCCTTGATCCACTTTACAAGCCCTTCTGGGCCCTGGCTGTCCAGGATCTGCTTCGTCCCGTCCTGGTACTGCTGGTTATAGCGGAGCTTCGGGACCCTAGGCTTTTCGAAGACAGGACGCTTCTTTTTCTCCACTCCAGGGAAGCCGTTCACCGTCACATTGCCAATATAGGTGAGCATCTTTGTGCCCCTGTCTTTTCTAACAGGAAATAAGAAAAGCTCAGGCGATTTGTCGATGAATGATGTATCATATTCCCCGGTAATGAATTTCTCATGCTTCACGACATTTTCAAGGAACGGGATATTTGTTTTGATTCCGCGGATCCTGAATTCCTGCAGGTTCCTGACCATTTTGGATGCAGCCTGCTCAAAGGTAAGAGCCCAAGTAGACAGTTTGACCAGAAGGGAATCATAATAAGGGGTTATGACAGCACCCTGGAAGCCATTGCCGGCGTCAAGCCTTACTCCGAAACCGCCTCCGGACCGGTAAGTCATGAGTTTTCCTGTATCCGGCATAAAATTATTTAAAGGATCTTCGGTAGTAACACGGGACTGAATCGCAAAGCCATTTATCTTGATATTCTCCTGTAAAGGGATCCCTACCTCCCGGCTGTGAAGCTCGAATCCTTGCGCGACAAGAATCTGCGTCTGTACAATATCCACTCCTGTCACCATTTCAGTGATTGTGTGCTCAACCTGCACGCGCGGATTTACCTCAATGAAGAAAAATTCGTCTCCCGAAGTCAAGAATTCCACTGTTCCCGCGTTGACATAGTCGACATTCTTCATCAGCCTTACAGCTGCTCCGCAAATTCTCTCACGCATATCCTCCGAGATCGAGACGCAAGGAGCAACCTCGACCACTTTTTGGTGGCGCCGCTGCACTGAACAGTCTCTTTCAAACAGGTGGATGATATTCCCGCTTCTGTCGCCTATAATCTGAACCTCGATATGCTTAGGGTTCTCGATGAATTTTTCTACATAAACTTCATCGTTTCCAAAAGCAGCTTTTGCTTCAGATTTTGCCCTGTCATAAGCTTCTTTTACATCATCAAGGCTTCTGACGATCCTCATCCCTCTGCCGCCGCCGCCGAGAGAGGCTTTGATGATAATCGGGAAGCCATGGTCCTTACCGAACAATATGACTTCTTCCAAACTTTTCACTGGCCCGTTGCTGCCCGGAATGACTGGTATTTCTGCACGCACTGCCTGGTCTTTCGCCTTGACCTTGTCTCCAAACATATCCAGATGCCCGGATGTAGGACCGATAAAAACGATGCCTTCTTCTTCACATCTTTTGGCGAATTCAATATTTTCTGACAAAAAACCGTAGCCGGGATGTATCGCATCTACATTTCTTGCCTTGGCAATCCCGATGATCCCCTCTATATCCAGATAAGCATCAATCGGCTTTTTGCCTTCTCCTACAAGATACGCTTCATCCGCTTTGTAGCGGTGATAGGATCCTGAATCTTCCTTTGAGTAAACCGCCACTGTCCGGATATTCAGCTCGGTGCAGGCCCGGAAGACCCGGATTGCGATTTCCCCTCTATTGGCTACCAGTACTTTTTTAATTTGTCTGCTCACAAATTCCACCCCATCTATTGTCTTTTTAGATGCCCTTCCGGAAACTGCAGAAAGGCCTGGCTAATTTGTATTGCTATATGTAAAGACTTCGGCCGCTTGCGGCAGTGGTTTTGCGGCAAAGCGGCCAAAGCCTGCAGCCCTGATATAAGTGCCCGCAGCTTTAAAGCGTTCCTGCATTAAGCTGGAATGTGTAAAAAAACACAGGGAAAACACGTCCCCTGCGCTTATTTTTTATAAAAATAGGCTCCCCCGGAAACTTTCTGGTTTTGTTCAGCATGTTTTTCGCTGGCTCTATCTTTATATTTAGATTCATAGTTTACAAACATTGATACGTTTACAAGGATCCCCATTGAAATTGACAGCTGGAGAAGTGAAGACCCTCCATAGCTGACAAATGGAAGCGGAACACCTGTTAAAGGTATGATGCCCGAGATCCCTCCCAGGTTGATGAAAGACTGGATGCCAATCATTCCCGCAATGCCGATGGCGAGCAGGCTCCCAAAAGGGTCCTTGCATTTCATTCCTATGTACAGGCCCCTCAGAACGATATACCCAAGTGCAAGCAAAACGAAACAAACGCCGAATGCCCCCAGCTCCTCTGCTATGACAGCCATGATGAAATCTGTGTGCGGTTCCGGCAGATAGCCCAGCTTCTGCACGCTCTGCCCGAGACCAAGTCCTTTTAAACCTCCTGCACCAAGAGCGAGGAAGGAATTGACGAGGTGGTAACCATTATCCTGCGCATCCGCAAAAGGATCCTGAAGAACCTGGATCCTGGCCATTTGCACATCAGAGAAGAGCTTGTCATTCATAATCAAGATAAATGGAAGTGCAATGATAAAGGCAATCAGGCATAGCTTTAATATGTTTTTATAGCTCATTCCGGAACTCAGGATGATGGTTGCAGATATCAGAAATATGATTGCCGCTGTCCCAAAATCCGGCTGTACCGCCACAAGCATGCAGACCAGGATCAAATATACCAGAGGTGGGACGACACCTTTGTTGAACTGGTCAATATAGCTCTGTTTCTTTGCATACACAGCCGATAAATAAATAATAACAAAAATCTTTACAAATTCTGAAGGCTGGAGACTCAATGGCCCCAGTTTGAACCAGCTTTGTGCATTACCTGCCACATGGCCGAATATAAACAGTGCGCCAAGGCCGATCAGAGAACCGAAAACCATCGGAACAAGGATCTTATTGCTGATCAGCGCCTTATAAGGAAACACCGCTGTAAAAACAAATACCAAAGCTGCTCCCATTAAATAGATTTTCTGTCTTTGATAGAAGTGGTCGCTTTCGAACCCGTATCTTTGGACGGCCGTTACCATGCTTGCACTGTAAATCATGATCAGCCCGAATAATGCCAGCATTACGACGACAGCAATCAATGTGTAATCGTATGATTTTAATATTTTTTTGAACATCCGACCTCTTCCTCATCTTCTGCGTTGTATTACCTATTCTACTATAGAAAGGAGATTCCTGCATTGAAGTAAAGAAAAGTTAATTTTAATGTAACATATTAATTCGTCAAATATAACAATTATGTCATACTAATTAAAAATATGTGTGCTTCCTTCTCTTTACCAATGCATGTACAAAAAAACTCAAACCTTTGTGTAAATGAAAGTTTGAGTTTTTTACATTTATTTTCTTAATGAAGCTTCATGCAGGATGGAAAGTTCTTTTTCAAGCTCTCCCAGGATGGCTTTGCCTGTCTTTTCCTCAATGAGCCCGAGCCGGACGGCAAAATCTATTTCACGGGATAAACCGAACATCTGCGTATCAAGCACTTCCTCATACAGAGGGCACTGGGGCATTGTCAGATTATCCATCTGCACTTTAATAAGCTTTAATATTTTATCAGCGTCCGCCTTAAGCAAGGCGTTGGCTTTTTCTTGATGATCGACTATCAGTTCTGACGCCAACATGGATCCCCCCGTTTCCGAGCGATTATCTATCTATAAATTTTATACTTAAGAAGGCAAAAATGCAAGACATATAAGGGGAAAGCTGCGCATGCGGAGATAAATGCCATCACCCCCGCCGAGAGGGGCTTCTGTTTGAGGTTCCCACAGTTTCTTTCACAGACAAAAATAGGTATAATTTAAGAAGGTACATACAGGAGGTAGCTAGCTATGGACAATATCATATTGATAAAAGGAAAAGTAAAATTTGAGATCACGCTGGATCCCGGTGTATGGATTTTTGATGACCGAAGGGTGGACCTGACGGAATTCTTTCATGCTGATGCCATCAAAAAGGATGAGCTCGAAGAGTATACGAAATCGGTCTCAAAGCATTGGGACAGGGAAATCATGGAGGGTGCTGTCCATCCTCCGACACTGAAAACCGAAAAGAAATTCGAGAAGGAAAAAGTGCTGAACGGGACATTCGGCATTCCTTTAAAGCCTTTTCTTGAAAATGCCGAACCTGAGGTAGATGCATCTTCCTTTGTCATCTCTGCCGGCGATGGCGAGGTGGAAATGCCGCTGGAAACCGCCAGGGATCTGATTCTTGGCTACTCTGTGAAAGGCAAGCCGCTGAAAGAGGACGGACCTGTTCACGTCTATTATGGAGACGGAAGCAATAAGGACAATCCTATAAAGCACATAAAGCAATTCATCGTCCGCTGAATATAAAGCAGGAGGGGGAGCCGGTATGCTCCGCCCTCTTTAATTATGGGCATATGCTTAATATTCTGCTGTGTTAAGGGAATTGTTTTCATGCGGCTCCGCTATTCTTTTTTTAAATTCAATGGCCGCGGTTCTTCTGGGTTGACCACTATTTCTCCTGATCCCCCACATGATGGCTCCAGTTCGACTGGCCGGTACCTCTATTTTCTTTTCCTGATACAGCGGCTTAAGTCTCCCTTTTAGGGAGCCCTAAACTGATACCCAGCAAATTAAAGACCATTCTGCTGCTATGCATTGTTTAAGTTTGTCTTGCCCGAGATATGCCCCTTACAATAGATCTGCCGCCAGTTGGGCCAGGCCGGATCTTTCCCCTTTAATGAGTTTTGCATGGCCTGAGATCTTTTGGTCCTTGAATCTTTCCACCACATAAGTAAGTCCATTATTGAAGGCATCAAGATAGGGGTGATCGATCTGTTCCGGATCTCCCATCAGGACAATCTTGCTTCCCTCTCCAACCCGTGTAAGAATGGTCTTTACTTCATGCTTGGTCAGGTTTTGGGCTTCATCAATGATGATATACTGATCCGGGACGCTTCTTCCCCTGATATATGTGAGCGCTTCGACTTCAATGGACCCCATCCCGGCAAGGATGGCATCAAGCTCGCCCGGCTTCTTGGCATTGAAAAGATATTCCAAGTTATCGTAGATCGGCTGCATCCACGGCCTTAATTTCTCCTCTTTCTCCCCTGGAAGATAGCCGATATCCTTGCCTACAGGAACAATGGGCCTCGCCACCAGCAGCTTTTTATATTCCCCAAAATCCTCGGTCTGCATCAGGCCTGCTGCAAGCGCGAGCAGCGTCTTTCCAGTTCCCGCTTTCCCAACCAGCGTCACCAGCGGCACATCTTTGCGGAGAAGGAGTTCAGCGGCCATCGTCTGCTGGACGTTGCGCGGGCGGATCCCCCAGATATGATCTCCGTCAAACACAAGCTTCCTGGCTTTTTTCCCTGCCTGGTCTACTATGCCTATGGCAGAAGAAGATGAGCCAAGGGCATCTTTCATGATGATGAACTGGTTGGGGTAAAAAGGATGATTGGCAATATCAGCAAGCGGGACCTCTCCTTTTTCATAAAATCTGCCCAGGAGATCGACGCTTACATAGACCTCAAGAAACCCCGTATAAATATGGTCATTTTCAACCACCCTGTCACTCAGGAAGTCCTCTGTCTGAAGCCCGATTGCATCCGCCTTCACCCTCACTAAAGCATCTTTGCTGACAAGTATGACCGGGCGGCCGTTTTCCTTAGTATCTTCTTCCAGTGAGAGATTCCTTGCGACTGCTAGGATCCGGTTGTCATTTGTTTTTTCAATGAATATTTCCTGCAGTTCATGAAAGGACCGGTGATTCAGCTCAATTCTAAGCCCCCCGCCATTTTCAAGCTGTATCCTTTCATGCAGCTTGCCGGTTTCCCTCAGGCTGTCGATCAGCCTTGAAACCTGCCTTGCATTTCTTCCGACCTCGTCCATATACCGTTTCTTAGAGTCAACCTCTTCAAGGACAACTGCCGGGATAACTACTTCATTGTCTTCAAAGGAAAAGATAGAATGCGGGTCCTGCAGCAGGACATTGGTATCCAATACGTATATTTTCGTCAATCTGATGCCTCCTGCTCCTTGTAGGTCAAAATGAATGTTCCTTCATAAGGCTTATATTTCGCTGTCTGCGGCCTGTCTTCTGCCTGGCTTGAAGAAGCAATCATAAGCTTTAAGAAACAAGCCTTGGTAAACTATATGTTTTCCTGCATAAAGTTAGACGATTTTTTGCAGAATAATCCTTACTAAGAACTTTCCGGGCATGTGGCTCTGCAGGACCTGGAAACCACCTGGAAAAAGAATCAATGGAGGTGCTTATATTGAAAAAATGGCTTGGATATATAGCCGCTGTTTCAATGCTGGCAGGCTGTGCAGCAAACAGCCAATCAGCAGATGACAGCAGCCGGAATCTGGTGAATGTAAAAAACAGCACCATAACGAATGACAGCAGGGGATCGGAGCAGGAAATCTCAAGGCATCTTGTTGATCTGGCGACAAGGGTGCCAAATGTCAAAGATGCGGCCGCTGTGGTTTTCGCCGGTTATGCCATTGTAGGAATTGATGTAGATAAAGACATAGACAGATCTGAAGTGGGTTCTATTAAATATTCTGTAACAGAAAGCCTGCGCAATGACCCTCATGGTGCAAGGGCGCTTGTCGTAGCAGACCCGGACTTGAATGCCAGGATCAGGGAAGTAGGCCAGGATATACAAAACGGCCGTCCGATCCAGGGGATACTGAACGAACTGGCAGATATTACGGGAAGGATCATGCCGGAAATCCCTGGGGATATCACAGACCCTCAGCCAAAGACTCCGACCGAGGAGCCAAAGAATAAACTTAATGCAGACGAACGTTCTGAGCTTGAAGATAAGCAGCAAAAGCAATCTAATTATCATAAAAATTAAAATGTATTCTCTGCACAAAAAAAAGCTTAGTCCGGCGACTAAGCTTTTTTCATGGCTTCCATTACCTGCTGATCGAGCCTCTCTGCTGCTTTTTTGTCATAGGTTTTGTCATATTTGGGATCAGCTGTCATCTTAGATCCGTAAAACATAACATCCCTTACTTCTTTGATCTTCAATTCTGCAAGTGCCAGCTTGAGGGGTACAGCTTCCAATCTCTCCAGCTTCACTGCCGCTTCTCCCTGGATGGAGTAAGTAGATTCGTTGGCAATGATATTGATGACAGCGTGTTTGTTTTTCTTGATATTTTCAATGATCCTGGATCTGCTGTCAATAGCAAAGCGAATCGTTTCTTCATCCTTTGCCAGGACCCATGATATAGCATTTACATTCGGGCCGCCTGTTTCATGGTCGACTGTTGCGAGAGTAACAAACCGCTCCTGCTGAAGCTCGTCGAATAAGGGCTTGAGCAGCCTCGGCTCCACTTGATTTGCCATTACTTTCCCCTCCTCATAGTCCTATAATAGTATGACTTCCCCCAACTTTCAAGAACCCCTTCTCTTATAGGGAAGAGTGCAGCGTAAACTACATTCGAAACTCTTGCCAAACTGTACTATAATATAGATAAGCACCATGCCTTAACAGGCTGCCATTGGAGAGGATAACGATCCGCCACTCCAGCCGGCCGCTAAGGCCCAGCGTTACATCTTTTAATAATAATCCTTCAACTACTAAATAAATCGGGGTGTCGTCATGAGAGTTAAATGTGTGCTTTGCGATAAAATAGAATCCATTGAAAATGAATCTTTTCAGGCAAAACGCCTGCGGAACCGCCCAATCCACACGTATATGTGCAAGCCGTGCGAAGAAAGAATAACAGAAAAAACCAACCAAAGGGCTGCCACAGGCAATTTCAAGCTTTACCGGAGCCGCACGGAAGAAGAGGAATGGTAAAAACCGCTCTTGCCTCCGGGGCAGGAGCAGGCATTATATTGGGGTTATTCCTGAAAGCTGCTGAAAAACTGACCGGCATGAAGGTGTATGTGCTGCTTCTAAATATCGACTTTATTCCCGTGCTTGGAAATTTCCCCTGGAACGAAGCATCTGAATTCTTTTTCCATCTCCTATTTTCGCTTCTGTTAAGCTTCAGCCTGCTGTTTATTTTGCAGTCCGGGGAAAGCCCGACACTGCGGAGATGCTTAAAATGGTCGCTTGCCATCACTTTCCCTGCCCTCCTGCTCTATTTCCCGCTCTCCCTTCTGGCAGAGCAGCAGGTACCGCCTCCGGCTGATATGAAGGCTTTCAGCGTGTGGACTGCGGGCCATATCCTGTACAGCATTGCTCTTGCCGGCTTTTCCTGGCTCGGAATAAGAAAAACCCGCTTGCCCTGATGGGAAAGCGGGTTTTTTTTATAGGCAGTGTTAAGCATTACTGTTGATTTCAGGTTCATTTTAGCTGTACTCGAAAGAATCTAAAATTAACATAGAACAATAACAGAGCCTTCTTATACAGGAAAGTTCGGATATTTCTCCGGCTCTTCATTGATTTGGTCCAGCATGACATCGATCAGCTCAGACGGAAAACGGAAGCTTTTTCTTTCAGCTTTATCCGTAAAATAGACAGTGTAAAAATCTGCTTCCTTTACAGCTTCAATTCCTGAAAGCTTCAAGTCCTCAGTCAGAATCGCTTTGAACATTTCTTCCGTATCTGCAGCTGCAGTATCCTCCGGCCGCGCGTCACACACAACCTTGATCGTAAGCCAATTATAGATTGAATCCTGCGTAGATTTCATCATAATGACCCGCCTTCCCGGCTGCTAGATGCCTGCTTCCTGTTTTTTCTGCTGATGCAGCCTGATTTTATAAATGATCAGGATAAGGGCGGCAACCACAAGCCCCTCCCCGATTGGGAGAAAGACTCCCAAAAAGGTAAGGACCGTACAGCCCAGGACCAAAAACAAATAGATCAAAGCTGACTTTGCCAGCGGGAGCTTTTTGGCGAAACCGAGCTTGAATACGAGTACACATAAAAGAATGATGGTTATATAGAGCAGCCACATACCCGACTCGGGATTCTCGTCCACTTTATATAACGCAGCGAAAAAAGACAGGCGTTCAGCAACATTCATATTGCTCTCCTCCTTATAAAGCCTTAGTTCGTTTCAGCGTATTTCTTCTTTTTAGCGATCCGTTCACGTTCGTTCTTATCCAGGATTTTCTTGCGCAGGCGGATGGACTCCGGAGTCACTTCGCAATATTCATCATCATTCAGGTACTCAAGCGCTTCTTCGAGCGTCATGATGCGCGGCTTCTTCATTGTAGCCGTCTGGTCTTTGTTGGCAGAGCGGATATTGGTAGCCTGTTTTACTTTCGTGATATTGACAGTGATGTCATTCTCACGTGTGTGCTCTCCAACAATCATGCCTTCATAGATTTCTGTTCCGGCTTCCAGGAAGATGATCCCTCTGTCTTCAACCTGCATGATGCCGTAAGTGGACGCTTTTCCGCTTTCCATGGAAACGAGCACACCCTGGCGCCTTCCGCCGACCTGCCCCTGTGCCATTGGCTGGTAGCTGTCAAATGAATGGTTGATGATTCCATATCCGCGGGTAAGCGTCAGGAATTCAGTTGTATAGCCGATCAGTCCGCGTGCTGGAACGTTAAAGATCAGACGGACCTGGCCGCTGCCGTTATTGATCATATCAAGCATTTCGCCTTTACGGGCACCGATCGATTCCATGATAGAACCAGTATGCTCTTCAGGAACATCGATCTGAACGCGCTCAACAGGCTCGCATCTGACGCCATCGATTACTTTTACAATGACCTCAGGCTTTGATACTTGCAGCTCATAGCCTTCACGCCTCATATTTTCAATCAGGATGGAAAGGTGAAGCTCACCGCGTCCTGAAACGACCCACGCATCCGGTGAATCTGTGTTCTCAACGCGAAGGCTGACATCCGTTTGAAGCTGGGCGCGAAGCCTTTCTTCAATTTTGCGTGATGTCACGAATTTACCTTCTCTTCCTGCAAATGGACTGTTATTGACAAGGAATGTCATCTGCAGTGTAGGCTCGTCGATGCGGAGGACAGGAAGGGCTTCCTGATGCTCCACAGGTGTAACGGTTTCGCCAACATTGATATCTTCCATTCCGGAAACGGCGATCAGGTCCCCTGCCTTCGCTTCCTGGATTTCCTGGCGCTTCAGTCCGAAGAAGCCAAATATTTTGCTTACACGGAATTGTTTTACGCTTCCGTCAAGCTTCATGAGTGCGACCTGCTGGCCGACCTGCATGGTTCCGCGGAATACACGGCCAATCCCGATTCTTCCTACATAGTCGTTATAGTCAAGAAGGGCAACCTGGAATTGCAGATGGTCTTCACTGTTATCCACTGGTGCAGGGATATGGTCAACAATCGCTTCATAAAGGGACTGCATGTTTTCATCCTGTTTTTCAGGATCAGTGCTTGCTGTTCCATTAATGGCAGATGCATAAATGACAGGGAATTCAAGCTGTTCTTCATTGGCATCAAGCTCGATGAACAGATCAATGACTTCATCGATGACTTCTGCAGGACGTGCAAAGTCACGGTCGATTTTGTTGACAACAACGATTGGCGTCAGGTTCTGTTCAAGAGCTTTTTTCAATACAAAGCGCGTCTGCGGCATACAGCCTTCATAGGCGTCGACAACAAGCAGAACACCGTCAACCATTTTCATGATACGCTCAACCTCGCCGCCAAAGTCAGCGTGGCCCGGTGTATCGAGGATATTGATCCTTGTATCTTTGTACTGGACGGCTGTATTTTTAGCCAGGATGGTAATTCCGCGCTCTCTTTCAAGGTCATTGGAATCCATCGCACGTTCTTCCACATGTTCATTAGTCCGGAAAGTTCCTGACTGTTTCAGCAGCTGGTCAACAAGTGTCGTTTTCCCGTGGTCAACGTGGGCAATTATCGCGATATTGCGAAGATCTTCTCTAATTTTCAAAAAAATTCACTCCTAGCTATATTCTAAGCTAATTTATTTTAAAGCTTTATAAACAATCACAACTAAAACATTATACCATAATGGCAGTGGTAAACTAAAAGTTTTTTGTGTAAAATATATTTTAAAGTTAAGAACACATATATACACTATACCTAAAGACTGTCCTTCATATACATTTTCAATGCTTTAGGCATGGGCCTGCATATGATCTGGGCTGTATCTTCGGGTGCCTGGTTCCGGTTAAACTTTGGGAGGTGGATATTTTTGAAAAGCATTAAATGGCCTTTATTATTTTTTGCCGTGGCAGCAGCAGCCTGCATTATGGGGGTAGGCATATCAATTGCCGAGAAAAGCGTGCCCGGTGCCGTTGCGTGTATTGCAGCCCTTGTACTTGTTATGGGCTTCGGATTCAAAACAAAGAAGAAAATGCGAGAAAACGGATTATTATAGTGTTAATAATAGCGAAAAGAAGCCGGCCCCTTATGGACCGGCTTCTTTTCAGCTTGCTTCTGTTCCTGGCTGGAGAGGCTTCAGGAAAAGGAGGTACTCTTTGCCTTCTTCGTCTTTTTCGTATTTATATTGCTCAAAGCCGCTCTTTGAAAGAAACTCCATCCACCCGTATTCACTTGCAGGAAGAGCGGCAAATACCGCTTTATTTTCTGCAGCCAATTCTTCCCCGAGAGCTGAGAGGATCCCGCGGCCAAGGCCTGTCCTCCTTCTTTCCGGGTCTATGAGGACAGTTCCGATCCAGGGCTTCTGGTTAGAAGGGGCCTTTGGCACGTGGAAAGAGACACCGGCCCTTTCTCCGTCCTTCTCCCATACCCTCCATTCACCCTCAACTCCCGAATAATCCTCTATATATTCCTGAACGTCTTTTTTCTTTGCTTCATGCACCAGCCAATTGCCGGAGTGGTCAGCCAGATATTGAAAATAAGCTAAGTCTCCCTCTGAAAGGCCTCTTGAGGCTAACTTACCAGTGCCCATCCTGCAGGTAGTCCTTGAGGATTTTTTCGTGCAGGCCCGGTTTGCTAATGAAAACAGAGCTCTGCTCTAACAGGTTCAAATCTTCCCCTTTCAGGGTAGTCGCCTTGCCTCCCAATTCAGTTATAAGGACATTCCCTCCAGCAAAGTCCCATGGGGCCAGCCTCAGCGAAATATAGGCATCAATGCGGCCGGTAGCAACATAGGCCATTTCAATGGCGGCCGAACCATAGGAACGGGTTCCTCTGACGTCCCTGACAAGCGGAGCGAGAAGGCTGGGGTCAATCCGTTTGTTTTCAGTGACCCACGTGGCATTCAATCCAATGATCGCATCCTGGACGCTTGTTTCTTTAAGCCTTGGTATTTCCACATCATCCAAATACGCACCTTTTCCCCGGAAAGCATGATAAAGTTCATCATGGACAACATCATAAATAAGGCCGATTTTTCCGATCCCATCTTCATAAATCCCGATTGAAATGGCAAAATTCCTTTGCTGGTGGACAAAATTCATTGTCCCATCAATTGGATCGATGATCCAGACTGTCCCATCCATATCCTCTATTTTGTCGCCAAAGCCTTCTTCGCCAAAAATGCGGTGTCCAGGATAGGTTTCGTTGATTTTTCTGATAAAAAACTGCTCGGTCGCCTGGTCGATATCTGTTACAAGGTCGTTGCGGTTGGATTTCGTTTCAATAGTGAGCGTTTTATCGAAAGAGTCCTTGATCCGCTTCCCCGCTTCTTTTACCCATTTCTTTGCTTTTTCATCAATTTGATCCCAGTTCGTCATTTCTTTTTCCTCCGTAAAGGCCGGGCTCCAGCTGCCAACCCCTGGGGGACTCGGCCGTAATTAATGATAAGATTATCGGAAATGCAGGAACTTCTCAAGCATAGCGTCCCCCCTCATCAACTATTAAGCAATATCATCTTTTTTCCCTTCCGGAAAAATAATAAACGGACTCCATCTGTGTTCCGGGAGCCCGCTTTTATTTTCTATAGATGTTTTCAGTTGACCATTCTGACATTTTTTCTCCTTTTAATGAACCTTTTTTATATAATTGCATAAAACAGTGATAGTGAGATTCTGTATCCTTTACAGCGCTTTCAGCCTTACTAGCTCCTCCCGTATCCTTTCGAGCTTTTGCTTGGATTGTTTTTTCACAGCCTCATTGCTATCGCCCATTGCTTCGAAAAGCGTCGCCAATTCATAATCCATTTCTAGTCTCAGTACGGCTGTCCTTTCCTTTTCACCTGCTTTTTTCTTTACAGTATTCATCAATTGTTTCATGAATCTTGCACCCCTTCCAATTTTGGTTGAATTTTCAGATTTCTTAACATTATATTATGAGGGCTTCAAAGCAGTTGCAACAAAATTGTGCTGATACCCATTTGTAAAGAAGCTGGCAGAAGCTGTTCATTTCCTCTTTTTCCGCCGCTGTGCTACAATGTTGCCAAATTCAGCAGGGAGGTTATACATATGTCGTTCAGCGGCTTTGCTCATGCAGACTTCGATGTGTTTAAAATAGATGGTTTAGACAATAGGATGGATAGCTTAAAAGAGAATATCCGTCCAAAACTCGAGGAGCTGGGCAGCTATTTCGCACCCGGCTTATCCGCCCTTACAGGCGATGAAATTCATCCCCATGTTGCCAAGCATGCAAGAAGGACCATCAACCCGCCAAATGATACCTGGGTTGCCTTTGCGGCCAATCCAAGGGGATATAAAATGCTCCCGCACTTCCAGATCGGATTGTGGGAAAGCCATGTGTTCATTTGGTTTGCAACCATTTACGAAGCACCCAACAAAGGGGAATTCGGTGCCGCTTTAAAGAAAAATTTAAGCCAAATCTACAGCAGCATCCCCGGCAGTTATGTATGGTCAGGAGATCACACAAAGCCTGGCGCCGTTTCTCACAGTTCCCTGGACAAGGAAGAACTTGAGGGAATGTTCGACCGCCTGGAAAACGTTAAAAAGGCGGAAATCCTTTGCGGTGTCAACATACCGCGTGAAGAAGCCGTCAAGCTTAGCGCTGAGGAATTCCTGCAGAAAGCTGATTCTGTATTTAAAAATCTATTACCCCTATACAAAATGGCATAAACACAGGGCCAGCAGCCCATTAACCCAAAAAGAACCTGCATCAGGCCGATGCAGGTTCTTTTTCTTATTTCATTTTTACCCTGTCTCCGGCTTTTGCCTCTTTGGCAGCTTTGACAGAACGGTATGGCGAATACCCGCTTGTATCTTCAAATTCGCTGCAGACTGTCTTTTCCTGTGCCTTGCCTGGTACAATTTCTTTAAAGCGGCGGTAGGATTCCATAAGGATCTCCCTGTCGACCCCTTTTTCATAAGCGGCTTCAACACTCTCAAAGAACTTTATCACGTCTACAATTTCTTCTGTCGACCAGTCCGGGTCGATTGGATACTGATATTCCAAAGATGTTCACTCCTCTTCAAGCTTCTTAGCTGATTTTAACCAGACAAAGAAAATTTTGCAATTCACGGCCTATTCTGCCCATGAGCGGCGGATATCTTCCGCTTCTTCAATGATCCTGCCTATGAGCTTTCCCGCTGAAGGAATATCCCTGATCAAGCCCATCACCTGCCCCGCCCAGGCAAAACCTTCGTTTTCTGAGCCCTCATGAATATAGCGCTTGTTTGCCAGTCCGCTTATGTAATCCTTCAGATCTTCATAACTGCCATTGTTCTTTTCAATTTCCAATATTTTTTCCGCCCATGTATTGGCTATGACCCTCGCCGGTGCTCCAAGCGATCGTTTAATGACGAGTGTATCGTTTTCAGATCCCCCGACCAGCCTTTCTTTATACAGCTTTGAAGCATGCACACACTCTTCAGTAGCCACGAATCTTGTGCCCATTTCAATTCCTTCCGCACCCAGGCTCAGGGCGGCCATCAAGCCCCTTCCGTCGCCGATCCCGCCAGAGGCGATCACAGGAATCGACACAGCATCCGCAACCTGGGGAACGAGCACCATCGTCCCGGTATCTGTCCTGCCAAGATGCCCTCCCCCCTCCTGGCCGACAACCATTACTGCATCCGCGCCAAGTTCCTCTGCTTTAACAGCCTGCCTTCTTGCCGCCACAAGCACAAGTTTCCTGACATCCGTCCCCTTCAGCATCTCAAAAATCGGAGCCGGATTCCCGCCCGTCATGGAAATGACCGGTACCCCCTCCTGAAGCGCTGCTTCCAGGAACTCCTCGAATGGCCTGCCGTGCTGCCCGATGGCAAAATTGACGCCGAAAGGCTTTTCCGTCATTTTCTTAACTTTTCTGATCTCCTTCTTGAGCTCCTCCGGCGAAGGCAGCGACATGGCCGTTATCTGGCCCAGGCCGCCTGCATTGGAAACCGCACCGGCAAGCTCGGAATACGCAAGATGGGCGAGGCCTCCCTGGATGATCGGGTACTGTATATCCAATAATTCCGTTACTCTAGTCTGCCATCTCATCTTCGTCTCTCCTTTTCCTTCTGGATTCTACTGCATATACTTCTGGACAGCTGATGAAAATACCTTTTTTAACAGCCAGGAAACTGGAGACCGGCTGTTTGGGCGGCCGGCGAATAGTCAGCAGGATTTCATCGAATGCTACAGAAAAGGCAGATGTTCAGCTGCTCTGCAAATTTGCCTGCTAATGCCGGCTAGAATCACTTTGCATCCATATGCTTTAATGCTATAATTCATTTGTTTTATAAGTATATTAACGACATTGATTAAAGAGGTGTGGGAATAGTTGCTACAATCTGAAACACCGTTATTCAGCGGTTTACTGGCACATGCAAAAAAGAACCCTATTCAATTTCATATACCCGGCCATAAAAAAGGGGCGGGAATTGACCCTGAGTTCCGTGAATTTATCGGGGATAATGCCCTGTCCATTGATTTGATTAACATCGGTCCCCTTGATGATCTCCACCAGCCAAAAGGAATCATCAAGCAGGCGCAGGACCTGGCTGCAGAAGCATTTGGTGCAGACCATACATTCTTTTCAGTACAGGGAACCAGCGGAGCGATCATGACGATGGTTATGGCAGTCTGCGGACCTGGGGATAAAATCATCGTTCCAAGAAACGTTCATAAATCTGTTATGTCGGCTATAGTTTTCTCAGGTGCCACCCCTATTTTCATCCACCCGGAGGTTGATGAAAAGCTGGGAATATCGCATGGAATCACCACAGATTCGGTGGAAAAGGCACTTAGCCAGCATCCGGACGCTAAAGGTGTACTGGTCATCAACCCTACTTATTTCGGGATATCTGCAAACCTGAAGGAAATTGTTGAAATCGCCCATTCCTATGAAGTGCCGGTCCTTGTAGATGAGGCGCATGGCGTCCATATTCATTTTCATGAAGACCTGCCGATGTCAGCCATGCAGGCAGGCGCCGATATGGCAGCAACCAGTGTCCATAAATTAGGCGGATCGATGACACAAAGTTCGATTCTTAATGTTAAAGGGACTCTCGTTTCCCCTAAGCGTGTCCAATCGATTTTAAGCATGCTGACAACGACTTCTACCTCTTATCTGCTGCTTGCTTCTCTTGATGTTGCAAGAAGAAGGCTCGCGACAGAAGGAAAAGAGCTGATTGAGCGGACAATAGACCTGGCCCAGTATATGAGGAAAGAAATCAATGAGATTGACCGCCTCTACTGTGTCGGTAATGAAATCCTTGAAACCAAGGCAGCTTATGACTATGATCCGACGAAACTGATCATCTCTGTTAAGGAATTGAATGTAACAGGATATGATGTAGAAAAATGGCTCCGCGAGAAGTATAATATTGAGGTCGAGCTATCCGATTTATATAACATCCTCTGCATCATTACTCCAGGAGATACCAGACAAGAGGCTGATGCCCTGCTTGCGGCGCTCAGGGAATTATCTGCAGGCGGCCTTCAAGAAACCGAACGCAAGGATGCAAAGGTCATGCTGCCTAATATTCCGGTTCTCTCATTGACGCCCCGGGATGCATTTTATGCAGAAACTGAGCTAGTCCCTTTTGACGAATCTGAAGGACGCATCATTGCAGAATTCATCATGGTCTACCCTCCTGGAATCCCGATCTTCATTCCAGGGGAGATCATCACAAAAGATAATCTCATCTATATTAAAACAAATATGGAGGCAGGACTGCCTGTCCAGGGACCAGAGGACTATGACTTCAAATTCCTGCGAGTTATAAAAGAGCATAAAGCGATCAGATAAGAATATTGAATATTGAACAAAAGCGCAAGCACCTTGATCACCCTAAAGGAACGCAGACTAAGAACGCCACGTCCTATGGCAACGTCTGCATGACCAGCTTCCTGGGGCCTCAAGACGAACCTCCCGGAAAGGCGTTCCTTGCCTTTTTGGGAGGTTTGGCTTGTGACCTCGGCGCAGCTGCTGGACGTGGATCAAGACTTGATAATAATCCACAAGATTTACACATTATAATTTCCTAAACAGTAAAAAAGAAAGCATGCATATTTTGCATGCTTTCTTCTATAAAATCATTCTTAATACTGATTCTAATTGCTTTTCTCTTTTGGTCCGCCTTTTCTGCAATTGCATTTCGCATACAGAACCGTTACCTTTTCATCTTCAAAGTGATCGATTGTTGAATTGCAATCCTGACATACAATTGTGCCCATCTGTTCAATCCCCTTTTCGCTGAATTTGGTTTTTGAAAGCGCTTTATTATCTTTGAATTAATAATAATATAACATTATTAAAATATCAAGCCTAAATTGTATGACACATTTCGCGGAATACTGCTTGTTTTTCATCCTGGTTTCCAGGCGGTATGTATTTTCGGCTGCTCAGTATGTCAATAAGGTTGCAGCATTCCCAGAAAATGTTACAATAAAATCGAAATATTCTGCTTTTTAAAAGGGGGATTCTTCATGTCAAGCAGTGCGTACATAAAACTGGTTAAAACATCAAGCCAGGAAACGATTACACTCCGGGAGGTAAAAGATTTACTGCAATACTATAAGTCTATAACAGAAAAAACCGGCGATCAGGTTGATTGGGGATACAGCAGGGCAGCCTTTCCTTACGAAATAAAGGAACATGCACAAGGAGACGGGAAATGGTTCTGGCTGAAATCTCTGGATGACCGTTATAATACGATACTGATAGGTGTAGGAACAGAAACTATACAAGATCCTGACAGTACAGACCGGATCCAGTCCTATATACAGCTTACCCTGCCTGAAAACGCAGCAATGGGCGACAAAAGCAAAGCGAATGAATTCTGCAGATTTTTAGCTAAGAAACTCCAGGCTGAACTCCAGCTGTTCAACGGCAGAATTATGTACTTTAACGGGCGAAAATAATAAGGTATGATAATATAGATTCGTTGAATTAAGTTTTCAGGTATTAAGGAGTTGTCAGATTGAAGAAAAGAGTGCTGATCATCATAGTAGTCAGTCTGGCTTTTACTTTCATGTCCCCTTTCATCTTTGATGCGAGACTGGAAGATAAGCCGGATTCATTAACACAGAATCTTCTATTCGGAGGCCCTTTCCCTTTTGCCGAACAGACCAGCTATCTGCCTGAGCAGGAGGATGCATATCCGGTGGTTATACAATTTGAATCCCCGCTGGAAAAAGAAACGAATTATAAGCTTACGCCCCTCGTGTTGACAGAGCTGAGCTATTTTCTGTTCTTTTTCGCAGTCACTACTATAATAGCCAGATTATTCAAAGGGAATGTAAGAAGATAAGAAGAAGAGCGGCAATCATATGCCGCTCTTTCTCTGATTTATAAAGCTGTTTGGATTCTGTCCGGATCCACAATTTCATACCCTTTTGCCTGCAGGCCCTTTACAATCCCTTCCAATGCACCATTTGTCCAATCCCTGTCATGCATCAGCAGGTTGGCACCGTCGGTCAGATAAGGGGAATTGACCATAATGTCTGTCAAAGACTCTTTGTTCTGATAGTCTTTTTCCCAATCATATCCATAGGTCCAGTTCATCAGCTCCATGCCTTCCGCTGCAGCAGCCTCCCTGCTCGCATCGGTATTAATCCCAAATGGAGCCCTGAAAAACCGCGGCTTTTCTCCAATGATTTCCTCTATGCGTTTATTTAATTTCAGCACCTCTTCTTTTTGCTGTGCCGGGGAAATTTCCTTTAAATTACTATGGCTGTATGTATGGTTACCGATTGGAAAGCCAAGATTATGTATCTCCTTCAATTTCTGCTCTTCCTCCGGGGTATCCAGAAAATGCCCGTTAACAAAGAATATAGCGTTCACGCCCAGCCCGTGCAAAGTTTTGGCCATCTCTACGGCATGTTTATCAGGTGCATCGTCAATAGTAAGAAGTACAATCTTTTTGTTCGCATCAGCCAGCGGCTCAATGGTCCAGTTATTTTCATTGATGCGGTATAATGGCTCTTTTTCCTCAGTTTCAGCAGGCTGTTCTTCCTGAGAGCCGGCCTTCTCTAAATCTGCACCGCTTGCCTCCTCACTTTCAACAGCTTCTTCCGCATCGCTGCTACCCTGGTCTTGGGCCGTTTCCACGGTATTTTTAGGTTCTTCTCCCTTATCTTCGGCTGCTTCCCCGCCTGCGCTGCACGCAGAAAGCAAAAAAACAGACAGTACCATGGCGGCAGTTTTTTTATTCATCATTACCCCTCCAATAAGCATTATGCTTTTTATTATACTTATAAAATGTTATTATTTAAAATGGTTTGCAACTGGTAGAGAAAATCGAAATAATAACTCCCCCTTTTTATCCGTAAGTATTTTTATCTGCTGTTTTCCCTAAACCACTGTTTCCACACTATACTATTTTCTAAACATAAAAATGCTGCACCTGCCGCTGAATATGGCTGGGGACGCATATATGTACGAATGAATTGGAGGGATTGGATGAAGAAACTGACACCAGTTTTTTGGGTATCAGTTATCGTAACTGTATTATTTATTATCTGGGGGCTTATTCCAAAAAGGATATTGCCGAATGCAAATTTAGACGTTGTAACACAAAATGTTCAAGGTTTCATCCTTGAAAAGTTCGGCTGGTTTTATATGCTGTCAGCCTCAATCTTTTTGATTTTTGCGATTGTACTTATTTTCACAAAGTATGGAAACATTCGTTTAGGGAAAGATAATGAGCAGCCCGAATTCGGTTATTTAACCTGGTTTGCGATGCTGTTCAGTGCAGGAATGGGGATAGGCCTTGTATTCTGGGGAGCTGCAGAGCCTATGTATCATTATTTCGATCCGCCATTCGGCGACGGAGAAACGCCGGACTCAGCCAGAACAGCCATGAGATACTCTTTTTTCCACTGGGGACTCCATCCTTGGGCCATCTATGCAGTGATTGCCCTCGCTTTGGCTTACTTTCAGTTCAGGAAAGGGGCTCCAGGTGTAATCAGCTCCATTCTTCGGCCGATCTTTGGGGATAAAGTCGACGGAATGCTTGGTGTCCTGATCAATTTCATCGCAGTATTTGCAACAGTCTTCGGTGTAGCTACCTCGCTGGGACTTGGCGCCATCCAGATAAGCGGCGGCCTCTCACACGTCTTCAGCGGCATCAGCAACGGCATCGGGACACAGATGATCATTATAGCTGTCGTCACGGTTTTATTTATGCTATCGGCCCAGACAGGCCTTAATAAAGGCATTAAATACTTGAGTAATCTTAATATCATTCTGGCCATTCTTCTGCTTTTATTCATGCTGTTTGTCGGCCCGACCAATTTTATTATGGATCTATTCACCACCACAATTGGTTCTTACTTGCAGAACCTGCCTTCTATGAGCTTCAGGCTCAGCCCGTTTGACCAGGAACTGACATGGTTCCAGGATTGGACCATTTTCTATTGGGCATGGTGGATTGCTTGGGCTCCATTTGTCGGAACTTTCATCGCCCGGATTTCAAAGGGCAGGACCATCAGGGAGTTTGTCATCGGTGTCCTCGCTGTACCAACATTATTCGGTGCGTTATGGTTCTCAGTATTCGGCGGGACCGGTATTTTTCTCGAGTTCTTTGAAAATACGCCAATCATGGATACGATGAACGAGAACGGCATGGAGATAGCTTTATTCGCTGTCTTTGAAAACTTCCCGTTATCCATAGTGCTGTCTTTGCTTGCCATCTTCCTTATCAGCACCTTTTTCATCACTTCAGCGGACTCGGCAACCTTTGTCCTCGGCATGCAAACGACGAATGGAAGCTTGAACCCGCCAAATAAGGTTAAATTTGTTTGGGGTATCATCCAGTCTGCATCTGCAGCAATACTGCTGTGGACAGGCGGCCTTGAAGCTCTGCAGCGGGCGTCCATTATAGCCGCCCTGCCATTTACAATCATCATGCTCCTGATTGTAGTATCACTGATGAAGGCCTTAAAAGAAGAAAACGTCAGCGGCACAAAAGCAAAACAGCAAAAATCTGTTTGATATAAAAGCTTCGGGATGATAGATCCCGAAGCTTTTTTTGGTATTTTATATAGTTTTATTCCCCTGCATTGTACTCACCTGGCTGCCATCGACTTCTGCTATATCCCTTCAGATGATTCCTCTCTTGCTTTTAATGGACCGGAGGCGGAATGTCTGCAGGCTGTCTATAACTTTCGTTCAACTATCACCAGGCTTCAATAATGAATAAATGCCAAAGCCGCCTGAAAAGAACCATATAATCCCAGTGACAGCATAGTGACCATAAAGGTTCTTTTCGGTGATTTCATGATGAAATTACCCAGAATAACGGCAAGGTAAAAAAATACAAAGAACATGAGAACATTATAAACTGGATGGTCATGCTTTGAAAGCCACTCCAGAAAAGTATAGCCGCTCCATATGATCAGCTGAATCATGATCACCGAATATGTCTTCATAGAAACACCGCCAATTGCAATATATATTTCCTTTATATGTTTGCTTGTAGTAAAGGCTTATATGTATTATATGTTCCACTCAGGCCGGGTATTTTTCAATTCTGTAACATTTGGGTGACAAGCGAATATATTACTATTTATTATGTTAAAATATGGGCTATTATGACGAAAATATTTACAGCTTTTAACACATTGAAGGAAGAAAAGGTGAGCATAAATGAAGGGTTTCCGTTTTTTACTGTTAGCTTCTTTTATGGTTTTGACCGTTTCCTGCAGCAAGACAAAAGCTGCTGATGACTTAATGCTGGATAGCTCGCAGATGCAGGTGATTTTCTTTACCGATGAATCTGACTATCAGAATGAAGCACCGTATTATGATGCGATCATAGAATTGAAAAGAGAATTCCCGGATGAAATAAAGAAAATGAGAGTTATAACTGCTGCCAAGGCGAAAAAGTATTATAATTCTTTTGAAATTAAAGGGTGCCCGGCCATTTTGATTTTGCACCAGGATGAAGTTGCAGCCAAAGTGAATGGCGATATGTCTAAAAATCAAATCGTGGAAACGATATCGAAAGCACTCAGAACTGATACGTAAAAAGACCTTCCCTCTTTGAGGAAAGGTCTTTTTTTCTAAGCAATAGGCTTGTCTTGCAAGCAGCTTTCGCTTTTCTCTAATTACTTAATGATGTGAATCGGGCTGCCGAGGGCAACTTCGGCTGCTTCCATAGTGATCTCACCAAGTGTTGGATGAGCATGGATTGTCATAGCCAAATCTTCAGCAGTCATGCCTGCTTCAATGGCAAGGCCAAGTTCAGCGATCATGTCCGATGCATTAGTACCGGCAATTTGCGCACCGATTACAAGGTCATCTTCTTTGCGCGTGATCAGTTTAACGAAACCATCAGTGCTGTCTAAAGCAAGGGCACGGCCATTTGCTGCAAATGGGAATTTGGCAGCATTGACTTCAATTCCTTCTTCTTTAGCCTGCTGTTCAGTATAACCGACTGAAGCAAGCTCAGGATCAGAGAATACAACTGCAGGAATACCAAGATAGTCAATCTCAGAATTGTGGCCCGCAATCGCTTCAGCTGCAATCTTGCCTTCGTAAGAAGCTTTGTGTGCCAATGGCGGTCCTTCGACAATGTCACCGATAGCGTAGATATTGCTTACGCTTGTACGGCACTGCTTGTCGATTTTGATAACACCGCGGTCTGACATTTCAACGCCTGCCTGCTCAAGGCCAAGCTCATCAGTGTTTGGACGGCGTCCAACCATTACGAAGACATAATCAGCTTCAACAGATTTCTCTTCGCCTTTTACTTCGTACTTGACGGTTACGCCGCTGTCAGTTTCGTCAACACCTTTTGCAAGTGCATTCGTGATGATTTGAGCGCCTTTTTTCTTCAGGTTCTTCTTAACCAATGAAGACATTTGCTTTTCAAACCCGTTCAGGATCTCGTCTGTTCCTTCAAGGATTGTTACTTCAGTACCGAAGTTAGCGTAAGCTCCGCCAAGCTCGGTTCCGATGTAGCCGCCGCCGATGACAACGATCTTGTTAGGAACTTCTTCAAGAGCCAATGCCCCTGTTGAATCAAGTACACGCTTTGTATATTTGAATGCAGGCAGTTCGATTGGACGGGAACCAGTTGCCACGATCGCATTCTTGAAAGTGTAAGTCTGTGAAGACTTCTCATCCATTACCTTCAGGGTATTGCTGTCAACGAAGAATGCTTCGCCGCTTACGATATCTACCTTGTTTCCTTTAAGAAGGCCTTCGACACCGCCTGTCAGCTTTTTGACAACTCCGGCTTTCCATTCCTGTACCTTTGTGAAATCAACTTTCACATTTTCCGCTGTAATGCCCATTCCTTCAGAATGCTTTGCATGTTCATAGCGGTGGCCAGCTGAAATCAAAGCCTTTGAAGGGATACAGCCGACGTTCAGGCAAACTCCTCCAAGAGTTCCTCTTTCAACGATTGTTACTTTTTGTCCAAGCTGTGCTGCGCGGATTGCTGCAACATAGCCTCCAGGACCTGCACCGATTACTATAGTATCTGTTTCAATAGGGAAATCTCCGACTACCATTTAATTACGCCTCCATTAACAATAGTTCTGGATCGTTGAGTAAACGCTTGATGTGGTTTAATGCATTTTGTGCTGTTGCGCCATCGATGATTCTGTGGTCAAAGCTTAAAGAAAGTGCAAGCACTGGTGCTGCAACGATTTCTCCGTCTTTAACAACAGGCTTTTCAGCGATGCGGCCAATTCCCAGGATCGCTACTTCAGGATGATTGATGACAGGTGTAAACCATTGTCCGCCCGCAGAGCCGATATTGGTAATTGTGCAAGAAGCGCCTTTCATTTCATCCGCAGCAAGCTTGCCGTCACGTGCTTTAGTTGCCAGGCTGTTGATTTCATCAGAGATGGCAAATGTAGATTTGCGGTCTGCATCCTTCACTACAGGAACAAGCAGGCCTTTCTCTGTATCAGCAGCTATACCGATGTTGTAGTAATGCTTGTGGATGATTTCGCCAGCAGCATCGTCGATTGACGTGTTGAGCGCCGGGAATTCACGCAGAGCACTTGTTAATGCTTTTACCACATAAGGCAAGAATGTAAGCTTGATGCCTTTGTTTGCTGCAACTTCCTTGAATTTCTTACGGTGTGCTACCAGTTTTGTTACATCAATTTCATCCATTAATGTAACATGCGGTGCAGTTTTCTTGGAATTAACCATAGCTTTTGCAATCGCTTTGCGGATTCCGCTCATTTTCTCGCGGGTTTCCGGATATTGGCCTTGAGGAGCTGCCGCCGCTGCTGGTGCCGCTGCTTCTTCTTTAGCTGCCTCTGCCTGTGGTGCTTCCTGAGCTGGTGCTGCAGAGCCGCCGTTCAGGAATGCTTCAATATCTTCCTTCAGCACACGTCCGTTTTTACCGCTGCCTGCAACCTGGCGGATATCCGCACCTTTGTCGCGTGCAAACTTGCGCACTGATGGCATAGCGATAATTCTGCGGTTTGGATCAACATCCGGCTGGGAGATGACAGTGCCTTTGCCTGTGTCTTCCTGTCCAGGAGCTTCTTCTTTCTTCACATCCTGGCCAGCTTCCATTGTTGATTGAACCTGTGCTTCCGTTTTTTCTGCCGGCGCTTCATCACCGTGTTCACCTTTAAATTGTAAATCCTCATACCCTGGTGCGTCAAAAGATACGAGCACTTGTCCGACAGTAGCAACGGTTCCTTCGCTGATATGGACCTCTTCAACTGTTCCTTCAACTGGAGATGGAATCTCTACTACTGACTTATCGTTTTGCACTTCGCACAATACGTCATCTTCTTGAACTTTATCGCCTGGCTTAATAAACCATTTTACGATTTCACCTTCATGGATACCTTCACCGATATCAGGCAATCTGAATTGGAATGACAATGGGTTCACCTTCCTGTTAGTAAATTGAGTGATGATGCAGGAAAGGGAGAAAAAACTTCCCTCTCCCATTAAAAATTTGATCTATTAGAAAGTAAGTACTTTTTTAGCTGTTTCCAGTACATCTTTGTAGTTTGGCAGCCAGATTGTTTCTGCTTGAGAGAAAGCATAGACAGTATCAGGTGCTGCTACGCGGAGAACTGGAGCTTCCAGGCTGAGAATCGCTCTTTCATTGATTTCAGCAACAACCTGAGCAGCTACGCCTGCCTGCTTCTGTGCTTCCTGGACAACAATGGCACGGCCTGTTTTCTCTACAGAGGCAATGATTGTTTCAAGGTCCAGCGGTGCGATTGTACGAAGGTCTACTACCTCTACTGAATAGCCTTCTTTTTCAAGTTCTTCCGCTGCTTTAAGTGATTCATGAACCATTGCTCCGTATGTGATGATGGACAGGTCTGAACCTTCACGCTTCACATCAGCCTTGCCAAGAGGAATTGTGTATTCTTCTTCAGGCACCTCTTCACGGAATGCACGGTATAGCTTCAGATGCTCAAGGAAAATAACCGGATCATTGTCACGGATAGATGAAATCAGAAGTCCTTTTGCATCGTAAGGAGTTGACGGCACAACCACCTTTAGGCCAGGTGATTGAGTCATCAGCCCTTCAAGGCTGTCAGAGTGAAGTTCCGGAGTATGAACTCCGCCCCCGAAAGGAGAACGAACAGTGACAGGTGAATTGTATCTGCCGCCTGAACGGTAGCGCATACGCGCCATTTGGCCGGCGATTGAGTCCATTACTTCAAATACAAATCCGAAGAATTGGATTTCCGGCACCGGGCGGAACCCTTGAAGGCCCAGACCAATTGCAAGCCCGCCAATTCCAGATTCAGCAAGTGGAGTATCGAATACGCGGTCTTCGCCAAACTCATTCTGAAGACCTTCCGTAGCACGGAATACACCGCCGTTTACGCCTACGTCTTCACCGAACACAAGTACGTTCGGATCATTGCGCATTTCTGTACGCAACGCATCGGTGATTGCCTGGATCATTGTCATTTGCGCCATCGCTTACTTCGACTCCTTTGCTTGGTAAATTTCATATTGTTCTTTAAGGTTCCGCGGCATTTCTTCATACATATTCTCCATGAAGTCTGTTACTTTCTGCTTCGGATAACCGTCAGCTTTCTTGATAGCTTCTTTGATGTCTTCTTTAGCCTGGTCAATTACTTCATTTTCCTTTTCTTCGCTCCAGACCCCTTTGTTTTCGAGGAACTTGCGGAAGCGGACTAAAGGATCTTTCTTTTCCCACTCGTTGTCAAGGTCAGACGTACGGTAGCGGGTAGGGTCATCGCCTGCCATCGTATGCGGGCCATAACGGTATGTCATAGTCTCGATGAGGGTTGGGCCTTCGCCATTTACCGCACGCTTGCGGGCATCGCTGACAGCTGCATATACTGCAAGAGGATCCATGCCGTCCACCTGGATTCCAGGGATACCTGCTGCCACTGCTTTTTGAGCTACAGTCTTAGCCGCTGATTGCTTTTCTACAGGAGTAGAAATCGCAAAGCGGTTGTTTTGCACAACAAAGATCGCTGGAGCCTTGAAAGCCCCTGCAAAGTTAAGACCTTCGTAGAAATCACCTTGTGAAGCTCCGCCGTCGCCAGTGTATGTAATTGCTACTGAACCGGCACCGCGCTTCTTCATTCCAAGAGCCACACCTGCAGCCTGGATGATTTGAGCGCCGATGATGATTTGAGGCGAAATCGTGTTCACGCCTTCAGGCATCTGGTTTCCGTGGAAGTGTCCGCGGGAGAATAAGAACGCCTGATAAAGCGGAAGGCCATGCCAGATCATCTGAGGCACGTCGCGGTATCCAGGAAGGATGAAGTCCTCTTTCTCAAGAGCAAACTGGGAAGCAAGCTGGGAAGCTTCCTGTCCTGCTGTCGGTGCATAGAAGCCAAGGCGCCCCTGTCTGTTTAGAGAGATTGAACGCTGATCAAGAATACGAGTGTACACCATGCGGCGCATCAATTCCTGGAGCTGCTCATCGCTCAATTCAGGCATTGCCGCTTCATTTACGACTTCGCCTTCTTCATTCAATATTTGAAACATTTCAAACTGCTCTTCTACCGCCTCGAGCGCTTTTTTAGTATCCAATTGTGCTTTCTTCGTTTTAGAAGCCATCTTTGTCACCCTTTCCTTTCATAAAAAAGACATTATTTTAAGAGATAAATACACAAAGCTTAGAATACCCAAAATGAGTTCATCTTAGAAATCTGCTTTTGTTTTTTCCCTATTATGTTTAGCCGTCCATGCGAAAAAACTGTCCGGCTTATCCTTTGACAGCTGCAAATACATAGTTTTACTTAGTTTTCCACAGTTGCCTCCGGAAAAAACGTCTATTCTGATATTCTTTTGAAACATTTTCTGTATCATTGAATTCCACATGACTCACTGATACAAGCAATGAAATCACCTTACTCATTTTATTATAAGAAATTCATTACAGTCAATTATTTAAACCTATTTTTTAAAAATATTTTCGAGTGTTTTATAAAACTGTATTAATAAGTTCGCAGTAACTGTACTATAAAAAAGAAGTCTTTTGCAGGATGTGTTATAACAAGAGAAGAATTATTTACGAAGAATTATTTTAATAAAATAATTTTTATACAAATTCAAAAAACCTTTCGGCATCCGTGCCGAAAGGCTTTTTGAATATTCTTTGGAAAAGCTAAGCTTCAATGCTGGTGATCACTCAGCAGCAACCTCTACTCCAGCCTGCTTGTAAAAGGATATTTTTATTTCATTATACTTTTTTGTCAGCTCATTAAATTCTTGATTATGTGCCATCAGCTGTTCGTAGGATTGATTGATCTTGCCAATCTGGGCTTCAAGCTGCTCCATTGTCAAATCTTCTTTCTTGAACAGCGAATACAGCTCTTTGTCCAGTTCAAGGCCATTCTTATATTCACTGTATAGTTTATCATGGACGCTGTAGCGGTCCATCATCACTTTGTACAGTTCCCCGGCACTTTCTTTTGCTTCCTTATCCTCAATATCAGAAATGACATCCTCCAGCGGCGCAAATTCCTCTTTTGAGGCCTCTATGCTCTCCTGCTCTTTATTCATGAGCTCTTCCCTCTTATCCACTGCTTCAAGAGCTTCATCAGACAGGTTTTTGATTTGGTCGAATTCCTTCATGCCTAAGGCAATGATCTGATCATACAGCTCTTTTTCCTGTTTTTCCAGTTTCACAAGCGGATCCTGCTGCTTTTCAAACCCATCTTCTGCATCTGCGGTTTTCTCCAGTATGCTGTAGGCTTTTTCACCTGGTGTCTCCTTGTTCATGCATCCCCCGAGCACTAACAAACTTAAAAACAATACTGCTAGTACTTTTTTCTTTCTGATAATGGACATCATTAAACCCCCTAAATGGAAAATAGCTGTTACAAATAAGCTGCAGACAGGTATGGTCCAAGACTTTTCATGAATCTTACGAAAAAGCTTGTCCAACCATTTAATTAGAATTCAGCAGGATAATGCCATAAAGATACATATTCCCCATTCTTTTCATTTATGACTGGGCAGCGGCCTACACCAATTTTCCCGTCTTTCATAGGCTATAGTAAATCGTCCATAAAACTTATAAATATGTAGGGGACGATACTTTATTTCAGGGAGGTTATCCTTATGTATGGTTATGGTGGATACGGTCACGGCTGCGGCTACCCTGTAGGCGGAGCCGGCTACGGAAGAGGATTTGCTTTAATTGTCGTTCTCTTCATTCTTCTCATTATTGTAGGCTGTTCCTGCTGGAAATTCTAATACAAGCCGAAAAGGTGCTTTGACAGAGCACCTTTTCTTTATTAACTTTTTCCTTTATGTCTGTTAGACTATTGACGTACATACAGCTCCCTGAAACTTTAATCAATTACCCGCCGACACAGCGGTTAAACCTATTATAATAAATTTCTGCCGAAAAAGGCATGCACAGGAGTGGATTCTTAATGATAACAGTGGCGGATATTATCCGGGATGGCCACCCATCCCTCAGAAAAATGGCAGAAGAAGTACCATTGCCGCCTTCACGGGAAGATAAACAGACTCTTGCCGATATGATGGAATATGTAAAGAACAGCCAAAACCCTGCCCTGGCTGAAAATTATGGGCTTAGACCAGGAATCGGGCTTGCTGCCCCCCAGATTGACTGTTTGAAAAGGATGATTGCAGTCCATGTAACAGATTCAGACGGAAAACTGTACAGCTATGCACTTTTCAATCCAAAGATCATCAGCCATTCGGTAGAGAAAGCATATTTGACATCCGGGGAGGGCTGCCTCTCCGTCGACCAGCCTTTTCCCGGATTTGTACCCCGCTATGCAAGGATTACCCTTAAAGGCTTTGACATCGACGGCAGAGAAATAAAACTCAGGCTGAGAGGCCTCCCGGCAATCGTCTTCCAGCATGAGATCGATCATTTGAACGGTGTGATGTTTTACGACCACATCAATAAGGAAAGCCCGTTTGAAATAATGAAGGATGCCCTCCCGATTGAAAGGTAATCTTAAAAGGAGAAGCAGGCTTGTTTGCCTGCTTCTTTTTTTTATATAAGACCAAGCTTTTTCAATCCGTTCCAGATTCCATCTTCCCCAACATCTGCAGTGATATAGTCCGCATGCTGCTTCACTTCTTCTGCAGCATTGCCCATGGCCACCCCCGTGCCCACGGCCTGGAGCATTTCAATGTCATTCAATCCGTCTCCAAATGCATAAACATCCTCAATTGCAAAGCCGAGGCGGCTGATCATCTTCTTTATGCCCTCTGCTTTTGAGCCTCCGGCAGGAAGGACATCGACGGAATGGGGATGCCACCTGATGAAGTGGAATTTCCCGTATCCGTCGCGATACTCCTGTTCCAGACTGTCATCCATAAAAATGAGGGACTGGTAAATTTCCCGCCCATTATAAAAGCTTTCATCTTGATCAGGATGCGGAAACTTGAGCGTACCCAGGCTTTCCGCAATGTGGGGATGATGGGAAACACTCGACTTCATGGTTGATTCATTCATGAAAACGAGCGGATGCCCGTTCCTTCTCCCATGCTCCAGCAGCCTTTCCAGCTCTGCAGTATCCAAAGGATTGGCATATATAGGTTCATTTTCGAATACAACGTACTGGCCATTGAAGCTGACGTAAGAATCAATGCCCAGCTCTTCCCGCAGGCTTTCATACATGAAAGGAGCACGGCCGGTCGCGATTGCCGTAAATACCCCTTTTTCCTGAAGAAGCCCGATTGCTTCCTTCGTTTTTACCGGCAGGTTTTTCCCGTGGTCCAGCAGTGTACCATCAATATCAAAAAAGACAATTTTCTTCATTTCTTACTTCCTTTCCAATTCCATGAACTGCATTCCTAAGCAGCCAAATCCTGTTTCTTTTCCCGCCTGACTTTATAGGAGGATATATATATGCCAAGAAAAATGACAGCCAGGCCAACAGCCATACCTGGTTTAATATGCTCGTCAAGGAGAAAGTAGCCCCAGGCAATTGCCGATATAGGGACAATATAAGTTACGAGGGAGGCAAACTCCGGGCTTCCCTTCTGTACAAGGAAATAGTATAGCAGATAGGCAGCGCCTGAGCCCAGGGCGCCGAGTATAATCAGGGATCCCAGCCTTTCCGGCTCAAAAAGAAGCGGTATGGCGGAAGGGGATGCAATCCCTGTATACAGGCCGCTTGCCAGGGCCGCGGATGTGAGCGTAAAAAGGGAAATCTGAAGGACCGAAACTCCCTGGAGATGTTTTTTGGACAGATGAGTTCCCAATCCATAGCAGAAGGCTGCCATTGACATGAATACGATTCCGGCCGTATTGCCTTCTGCCAAATCCCCGGCCCGGAAACCGCTTAGTATAAAAATGCCAAGAAACCCGATCATTATGCCGGCCCACTGGCTCTTTCGGAGCTTTGAGCCGAAGAAAAGCCACCCGATGATGATCGTCCAGATCGGTGTAGTAGCATTAATGACTGAGGCCATACTGGAGGAAATGGCCGTCTCGCTTTTAGAAATAAAATACCAGGGAAGTGCATTATTAATAAGCCCGACCAGAAACAGCATCCTGAAAGGCAGACGTTTCCATTGGACCTTCTCTCTTTTAATAAAGCTGATTCCCCACAATGCAGCTGCACCAAATAAGCATCTGCCAAAGACAACCGCCTCAGGGCCTAAATCATGGAGCAGAATCTTAATAAAAAGGAATGATGTACCCCAGATCAGGCTTAAGCCGATCAACGCACTATAAAGCTTACCCATTTACCCACTCTTCTTTCCAAGATGATGACTTTTACTCTGTTAAAAGCTAACTCTTGGACTGCTAAATGTCAATGCAGCATTTTTAACATTATTCCATCATTATCCATGAGATTTTTGGCTTTTTCATCATATAATAGAAGAAAAGGCGGCTCTCTTATAGCCCCCAAAAAACGGTTGGGTTCGGCAGCAGTGATTGTATTCCTTTACAATGGACAAGGTTGCGTTAAAATAGGAAGTAAGGAGATGATCCACTATGTTAAAGAAGCTGCGCAAAAAGCTCCTAAAACAGTGGAAAGACATGCTTCGCAAAAAAACGATCGCATAAACCTTGAGCCCTTCAAACTTGCGAAGGGCTCCTTCTTTAAGGTAAATTGTATTACATAAGAAAAGCGGAGGCGACTGTTCAGGTGCGACAAGCATAAGCCACGGAAGAATAAAAGGCGCTCTTTGCCTTTAATTCTTCCGTGGCTTATGACTCGATGCTTCAACAGCCTTCTGCGGGAAACACGTCCTGGCGATAGGAAAGGCAAAAAAGACAAACTGTAATCCTTGCGGGGGCCGTTCGTTAAACCCCGGAAATATAAGGAAAAACAGTGCTTTCTGTTCTTTTAAAAGAAAAAACATGAAAAACATGTTATTTTTTTATATAATAGAAAAAGTTATATCGGATTAAGGAGCGATTTATGATGATTTTTAAAGTTTATTACCAGGAATCCATTAAACAGGTGCCTGTAAGGGAAAAAACGAAAACGGTTTATGTAGAAGGAGATTCTCAAAAAGATGTGCGCAACAAACTGGCGGGCCAACCTTATAACATTGAACTGGTAACCCCTGTGGAAGGCGACTACCTGGAATATGAAAAACAAAATGAAGACTTTAAAGTATTGGAGATTTGATAATTTATGAAATTTGTCAAGAATGATCAAACAGCTGTATTTGCCCTTGGTGGACTTGGGGAAATTGGCAAAAACACTTATGCAGTCCAGTTTCAGGATGAAATCATCCTGATTGATGCTGGAATTAAATTCCCGGAGGACGAACTCCTGGGAATCGACTATGTTATCCCGGATTATACGTATTTAGTAAAGAATGAAGATAAAATCAAAGGCCTCTTCATTACGCACGGACATGAAGACCATATCGGCGGCATTCCCTATCTTCTGAGACAGATTAATATCCCTGTTTACGGCGGGAAGCTTGCCCTCGGTCTGCTTCGCAATAAGCTTGAAGAACACGGCCTCCTGAGAAAGACAAGAATGATTGAAATCAAGGAAGATGATATTATCAAATTCCGGAAGACTTCTGTCACTTTCTTCAGGACTACACACAGTATTCCGGATTCATACGGCGTCGTAGTGAAAACACCGCCAGGCCAGGTAGTCCATACTGGGGATTTCAAATTCGACTTCACCCCTGTTGGCGAGCCGGCGAACCTTACAAAAATGGCTGAGATCGGCAAGGATGGAGTACTTTGCCTCCTTTCTGACAGCACCAACAGTGAAATTCCTAACTTTACAATGTCTGAACGGCGCGTCGGCGAAAGCATCCACGACATCTTCCGCAAAGTGGATGGACGGATTATTTTTGCGACATTCGCTTCAAATATCCACCGCCTTCAGCAGGTTATCGAGTCTGCTGTGATCAACGGAAGAAAAGTGGCTATTTTTGGACGGAGCATGGAAGCAGCAATCAACATCGGGCGGGAGCTTGGCTATATAGTCGCTCCTAAAGATGTATTCATTGACGCACAGCAGATTAACCGGCTCCCTGCCAACCAGGTTACCATCCTTTGTACAGGAAGCCAGGGAGAGCCTATGGCAGCCCTTTCTAGGATTGCCAATGGCACACACCGCCAGATACAGATCATCCCTGGGGATACCGTGGTATTTTCATCTTCCCCTATCCCGGGTAATACGATCAGTGTAAGCAGAACGATCAATATGCTTTCACGGGCTGGTGCAGAAGTTATTCACGGGCCTTTGAACGATATCCATACGTCAGGGCACGGCGGCCAGCAGGAACAAAAGCTGATGCTCCGCCTAATTAAGCCGAAATTCTTCATGCCGATCCACGGCGAGTACAGAATGCAGAAAATGCACTCAAAACTGGCGATAGAATGCGGCATCCCTGAAGAAAACTGCTTCATTATGGACAATGGAGAAGTACTGGCCCTGAGCGAGGATACCGCACAGGTGGCAGGAAAGATTCCTTCAGGTTCTGTTTATATCGATGGAAGCGGTGTAGGCGATATCGGAAATATCGTTCTCAGGGACCGCAGGATCCTTTCTGAGGAAGGACTGGTCGTTGTCGTAGTCAGCATCAACATGAAAGACTTCAAAATTTCTGCAGGTCCTGATATCATTTCCCGCGGTTTCGTGTACATGCGTGAATCAGGCGACTTGATCAGCGATGCCCAATCCTTGATCTCTAAGCATCTGAACAAGGTCATGGAAAGAAAAACGACACAGTGGTCTGAAATTAAAAATGAAATTACCGACACACTTTCGCCTTTCCTTTATGAAAAAACAAAACGCCGTCCAATGATCCTTCCGATCATTATGGAAGTATAATAACCCGCATAGAAAAGCACTCACAAATTGCTGTGAGTGCTTTTTTCCTATCGCTGGCATTCTGTGACTGCTGCCGCTTTCGCAAGTCCGGCTTAGGCCATCAGTTTTTTCTCAAAGCGGTTGATATCGACATCGGCTCCGATTACGATAAGGATATCATCTTCCCGGATTACTTCATTTGCCTGCGGGGATACAATGATTTCATTTTTTCTTTTTATCGCGACGATGTTGATGCCGTAATTGGCACGTACATCCAGATCGATGATCGAATTCCCGCCAAGCTTGTCGCTTGCCACAATTTCCACGATGCTGTGTTCGTCGGAAAGTTCGAGATAATCCAATACATTGTTGGAAACAATATTATGGGCAATCCTTCTGCCCATATCCCTTTCCGGATGGACAACATGGTCCGCCCCGATTTTGCGCAGGACTTTCTCATGATAATCATTTTGCGCCTTGACGGTAATCTTATTTACACCGATTTCCTTCAAGATCAATGTTGTAAGGATGCTGGCCTGGATATTATCGCCGATCGCTACAATGACATGGTCGAAATTCCTGATGCCCAGACTTTTAAGAACATTCTCATCGGTGGTATCCCCGACGACGGCATGAGAAGCAATCAGGGCAAATTCGTTTACCCTGTCTTCATCATTGTCGATGGCCATAACCTCCATGCCCTCTTCTGCGAGCGCCCTGCAGATACTTCCTCCAAAGCGTCCCAACCCTATTACGGCAAATTCTTTTTTCACGGATATTCCTCCAGCAGTTTCAAAGTTCGTCTCTATTTTATCATAGCTTAACTCTTAGTAGCATTCACTTTTCACCCTTAACATAATCTGCGTTAAATAAGAACAGCCTCATCAAAAGGATCAGTGACGGGATGAGGAGCAGCAGTCCTGCAATAAATGCTGCAACCAGCGCCGACCCCATCTCCGGATTTGTATAGCCTGAATAGATCGTTATATACGGGTCAAGGATGTAAGGGAGATGGGAAGCGCCATATCCGAAAAAGGCGAAAAAGAACTGAAGCATGACCAGGATAAAGCTGGTTCCTAATCTCTTTTTCTTATAAACCAGCAGCACAGCAGCCAGGAAACAGAGAAGCGACAAACCAAACATCCACCAAATCTCCAAAGCATTGTTGAAATGGCGCCCATTATGCTCCCTTAATGATGCAAAGACAAGGAAGCTGGCAAGTATGGTCGGCGGACTCCAGAACAGCGCAAATGTCCTCAGAAGATCCCTTGCCGGAATGTCTCCTGCCCTGTCTGCATAATAAGTAAGAAATACCGCACTGATAAAGAGCACCGATACAATTGCAAGAATCACAACAGACCATGAATAAGGGGAACTCACAAGCTCCCCGGCAAGGAAAATGACCTTATTCCCCTGTTCTTCTATAAATCCCCCTTCTGAAATCGTCAATGCCGTCGACAATGCTGCGGGTATCAGCAGGCCTGTTGCTCCGTAAAGAAATAAATAAATTGAATTGTCCTTGGATCCATAGTTGCCGAATGCATAGAATGAGCCTCTAATGGCAAGCAGAATCAAGGCGATGCTTCCAGGTATCAATAAAGCAGTTCCATAATAATAGGCTGCGTCCGGAAAAAAGCCGACTAGCCCGACAAAGAAGAAAACAAAAAAGACGTTGGTCACTTCCCATACAGGAGATAGATATCTGCTGATTATATGGCTGATCACATGCTCCTTCCCCGTCACCCGTCCATAATAGGCAAAAAAGCCGGCCCCAAAATCTATTGATGCCACAATAACATAACCATAGAGAAACACCCAGAGAACCGTTATGCCCAGGATTTCAATGCTCATGGCCTCCACCCCTTTCCAGTTTATTGGCCTATGCCCGGAGAGTCCGGGAAACGGTCATTAAATTCTGCATGAGCCGGCTTATTCCTGAACATTTTAAGCAGCACAGTGACTGTAATGATTCCCAGTACAATGTACAGCGCTAAAAACATCAAGAAGGTCACACCCACATTATCTGCCTGTGTAGCCCCTTCCGCCACCTTCATATAGCCTCTCAAAATCCAGGGCTGCCTGCCGACTTCTGCATAAATCCAGCCGAATTCAATTGCCAGCATGGAAAGCGGCCCTGAGCAGACAATCAGGAACAGCAGCCATTTTTTCATGGGATTCGCCTTTTTCTTATATGACAGAAAGACAAACAGTGCTGAAATGCCTAAGGCAAAAAAACCGATTGAAACCATTGAGTCAAACAGATAGTGAATCCATAGCGGTGGACGCTCATCTTCCGGAAACTCATTCAGGCCGATCACTTCTGTATCAAAAGAACTTCCTGCAAGGAAGCTGAGCGCATTTGGAATGCGAATTTCATTCCTGATTTCATTGTTTTCATTAATTGTTCCAAAGACAACCAAATCAGCCCCTTTTTCAGTTTCGAAATGCCATTCAGCTGCAGCCAATTTTTCCGGCTGCTCTTTTGCAAGGAATTTCGCTGAAATATCTCCTGCAAGTGCTGTAGCCAGGGAGAAAAGTAAACCGCATACCATTGTGAGCTTCAGTGCTTTACGGTGATACTCAGTACCCCTTCCCCTTAGGATGGCAAAGGCAGCGAGGCTGGCCAAAATGAAAGCAGCTGTCATATATGATGATGTAAGTACATGCAGCACCTTCGACGGGGTTGCCGGATTGAACATGGCGGCAAGCGGTTCGATTTCCGTTATGGTCCTGCCTTCAAGCTTGAATCCCTGCGGAGTGTTCATAAATGCATTAACCGTTGTAATGAAGAACGCAGAAGCAGAAGAGCCGATTATGACAGGTATAGAAAGCAGCCAATGATGGAGCGGCTTTTTGAACCGGTCCCAAGTATAAAGGTAGATGCCCAGGAAAATGGCTTCAAAAAAGAAAGCAAAAGTTTCCATGAAGAGCGGCAGGCTGATTACATGGCCTGCAATCTGCATAAAGCTCGGCCATAAAAGAGAAAGCTGAAGGCCGATGCATGTCCCGGTTACAACACCTACCGCCACTGTAATGGTGAAGCCTCTTGCCCATCTGCGCGCCAGAAGGATATAATGATCATCTTTTTTCCTGATCCCGATAAATTCAGCTGCGGATATCAGCACAGGCACACCAACCCCAATGGTGGCAAAAATAATATGAAAAGCAAGTGTTAAAGAAGTGAGCATCCTGCTCAATGTGACACTATCCAATTCCATCTTCCTACCTCCAGACTATCTTAGTTTCTTTGTCACTGCATGGGCTCCTTAAGAGCGGTGTCATATGTATGTCCATAAACCAGAGCTGCTTCAGACTGTCTTTTACCCTAATTCATATGGATGCAATCTCTATCAGATGCAAAGAAATTCCGGAAGTATACAATTCCGCTGAAAGCCCAAAAGAAAAGGCCGGAATGCTTCCATTCCGGCCCGCTTCAACCTATGAATCCTTTTTTGGTCTAAATTTCTTAAATATCAAATAGCCAGTTGCTCCTATGGTCCCAAGCAGTACAAGCACAGGTAGGTTCCCGGCTAAGAACACAAACAATCCAGAGAATGCAGAAAGCAGGAAGCTAAGACTTTCTGTAAACTGTTCTTTCGTTCTTTCCCAGGTATTCAAATCGGTTTTATCGATTGAAGGCGCCCGATCCTCATAGAGACTGACCGTTACAGTCGAAAAATCAGTCTGGTTCTTCAAATAGTTGATTCTTCCGGCCAGCTGTTCGATTTCCTCCTGAATCCCGGCAAGGTCCTGTGATATTTTTAGCAGATCTTCCGTTTCTTCAGCTTTTTCCATAAAAGAGATCAGCCGCTCTTCAACCACTCTCTTGGACCGCAGGCGGGATTCCAGATCCACATATTCTTCCGTCACGTCCTGGCCGCTTACATGTCTGTTATCGACTTTTGAGGCAGTACCTTCTGCGTCATTCAAAAATTGATTAAAGTTTTTCTGGGGAATTCTGATCACCAGTGAACCGCTGAGCTGCAGGCCCTCATCCCGGTAACTGCTGGATTCCACAATAAACCCGCCGTACTGGGCCGCCTTTGACTCCAGTGCGGCTTGGGCTTTCATGAAGTCCTTTACCTTAAGATCCAATTCCGCGTTGTAAATAACCATCCTTTCGCCCGCCGCACTCTGATCTGTCCCCTCTGCTTCCTTCCCGCCGCTGCTGATCCCCGACTCGGAATCCTGTTCAGCTGAATCAGCGGCAGACTCTGCTTTTTCCGAACTCTCAGACTGGCCAGCTGAATCGGAAGATTCTTTACTTTTTTCTCCGCTGCTGCACCCGAAGAGAATCAATGAGCTCAAAAATATGAATAGTCCCGTTTTCCACTTCATAATATCCCCCCCTGAATTAAACTCTTTTGTTAACAGACGAAAAGATTACGAAAAAGTTACAAAAATGTAAATTTTATTGCAAAAAAGAAAGAAGCCCCCTCAACGGAGACTTCTTTCAATATTTGGTGCTTAAGCACGTGTTATAAAAGTGGCTGCAAAAGAACGCAGCGTTCTTAGCATGCGATCCTTTTCTCCGCTTTTCTATATCGCATCAAGCATTGTAAATTGTGCTTTTACTAGCTGGAAGTATTGGCCTTTTTTGTCCATGAGTTCTTCGTGGCTTCCTTCTTCAAGGATGGTGCCATGGTCGAGTACGAAGATTTTGTCGGCGTCGCGTATGGTTGACAATCTGTGGGCAATGATGATGGCGGTCCTTCCTTTCAGTAGTGTTTTAAGGGCTTCCTGGATTCTCATTTCGGTCTCTGTATCGATGCTGGCAGTTGCTTCATCGAGAATCAGGATGCGTGGATCGGCGAGAAGCGCCCTGGCAAAAGATAGAAGCTGCCTTTCCCCGACAGAAAGGATATTGCCCCTTTCCTCTACCTCTGTATCATACCCTTTAGGGAGATTGCGGATGAAATCAGCTGCACCTACCGCTTCGGCAGCCCGGATTACTTCTTCCTCGGAGGCATCAGGCCTTCCGAAGCGGATATTCTCTCCAATGGTACCGGAAAAGATGAAAGTATCCTGTAGCACTACGCTGATTCTGGCCCGCAGGCTCTTCAATGAAACATCTCTTAAATTGTGGCCGTCAATCAGGACAGATCCTTCAGTAGGATCATAGAAACGGCTGATGAGGTTCGCGATGGTCGTTTTTCCTGAACCAGTATGGCCGACCAAGGCAGCAGTCTGGCCTGCTTTTATTTCCAGATTGATCTTATTTAAAGCGGTCCGCTTGGAGTCATAAGAGAACTCTGCATCCTTAAATTGAATCTGCCCCTTCATATCCTCCATCACAATCGCATTTTCAGATTCTGACACGATCGGTTTTTCGTCAAGGAATTCGAAGATACGCTCTGAAGAGGCCATTCCCATAAGAAGCTGGTTATAGACCATCCCAAGCCTCGAGATCGGCTCCCAGAACATACCAAGGTAAAAGGCGAAGGATACGAACACGCCGATGGTGATGCTCCCATTCTGGATCAAGTGGGCTCCATACCAGATTAGTGCTGCTGTACCAAAGGCATTGGTCAATTCTACAAGCGGCCTGAACATGGCATTTTTTTGTGAAGCCTGCCTCCAGCTTTCGAAATTTTCGTTGTTCACACCATCAAAGAACATCATATTTTCTTTTTCCTGTGTGAACGCCTGGGTAACCCGTATTCCCTGAAGGCTCTCATTCAAATGTGAGTTGAGCTTAGACTGCTTCAGCCTCACCGTCTGCCAGGACCTCCTGATATTCCTGCGCAGGCTCGTAGAGATAAAAAACATGATCGGCAGAATGACCATGATGGCCAGTGTCAGCTGCGGACTTAACGAGAACAGGATGACAAATATGCCGCAAAGCAATATAAGATCCATCAGCAGGTTAATGACACCGTTTGTAAACAGCTCCTGAAGGGAGTTGATATCATTCATGATCCTCACCAGGATCGACCCTGCAGACCTCTGATCAAAGAAGCGGTGCGACAGTGTCTGGACATGGGTGAATAAATGCTTCCTTAAATCATAGATGACATTCTGGCCAAGGGCATTCATCCATTTGATCCTGAAAATATTGGCTATATAAGAGCTGGTATACAAGGCAGCAATTATAATGACGAGGGTTGTGAGCAGCCCTGTGTCTTTATCCTTCAGTGCCTTATCCAATGTGTAAACCCCGATCAAGATTGGTATTATCAGTCTGACTGCTGTCGTGATCAAGACCATCAGGACCGATAAAGGGAGCAGTTTCTTCCGGTATGGCTTCATATAGCTGAAAAGCCGGAACATCTGCTTCCAGTTAAACGGTTTTTCAATAACATCTTCTGTTGAGTAATGGAATCTTTTCAATACTGTTTCTTTTGCTGTCTCCTTCAAGCTCACCCCTCCTTAGCTTATTTGAGATTGGAGAACCTTTTGATGGTCCTTGTATTGAATATCATAGATCCGCTGATATGGACCATTGTTTTTCAGCAGGTCTTCATGGCGGCCCCTTTCCGCAATGCGGCCGTCTTTGAAAACAAGGATTTCATCAGCATGCTTCAAGGAAGAAATCCGGTGTGCGATAATGAAGGTCGTCCTTCCCTTCATGACTTCCGTCAGGGCCTGCTGGATATTGAATTCTGTAGTCATATCCACTGCAGAGGTGGCATCATCAAGGATAAGGATCCCGGGGTCTGTGCATATTGCCCTTGCTATGGCTATCCTCTGCTTCTGGCCGCCGGACAGCCCCATCCCCCTTTCACCAAGCATAGTGTCATAACCATCAGGCAGCTCCATGATGAATTCATGTGCCTGTGCCCGTTTTGCAGCATCTACGATAACTTCCATGGAAGCTTCAGGTCTTCCGTACGATATATTTGCTTTAATGCTTGATGAAAACAGGAAGGATTCCTGAAGGACAAAGCCAATGCCGCTTCTCAGGGATTCGAGTGAATAGTCCCTGACATTCCTGCCATCAATCAGCACTTCCCCGGATGATGCTTCATAGAAGCGTGTCATCAGCTGGGTTACGCTTGTTTTGCCCGATCCGGTTGCACCGATGAGTCCGATTGTCTTGCCAATATGCGCTTTGAATGAAACCTCATGCAGCGCCTCTTTATCTTCTTCTGTATATTGCAGGGAAACGGATTTGAAATCTACCTCTCCATGGATCCTATCAGGTTTGGCAGCATTGGCAGCCTCTTTGATTTCATTTTCTGCTTCCAGGATCTCCAGCAGCCTCTCGCCCGAAGCCTTAGCCTGCGAAAATAGATTGATGACAAACCCGAGGTTCATAATCGGCCACATTATGTACCATACAAGGCTGTAGAATGCTACCAGCTCCCCTGGCTGGAGTGATCCGTCTATCACCAGATATCCTCCGTAAGAAAGCAGGAGAACGACGCTTAGATTTCCGAGGAACTCCATAAGCGGAAAATATTTTGCCCAGATATCTGAGGTAAATAAATAATTGTCTCTATAGTTCTCATTGGACCGGTTGAACTTCCTTATTTCAAAATCTTCCCTTGAAAGGGATTTCACCGTATTGATGCCGCTGATATTTTCCTGCACCTTTGTATTCAGCTTTCCGAACGACTTCCGGATGTCCCTGAAGGCAGGGTGGACTGCTTTATCGAACTTAAAGGTGACTACAGCGAGAAACGGCAGGGTTGCCAGCGTTACTAAGGTAAGCGGCACTGAGTAATGAAACATAACAGAAAAACTGATGCCGATAAGCAGGATGAACCGGATCAGCTCCGAAAATCCAAAGGACAGGAAAAACCTGAATCCCTCGACATCAGCTGTCAGCCTTGACATGATATCCCCTGTTTTCGCATTATCGTAATACTTGAATGGCAGGAACTGCAATTTTTCATAAAGGGAGTTTCTCAGTTTATATACAGATGTAATACCGAATAAATCTCCGGTATATTGATGAATATAAGTTGCAACCCCTTTGATGAACATGATGCCGATGAAGCCTAACGCCAAATAGGGAATCCATTCATACTTGCCTCCCAGCACAACCTCATCGATTGTCACCTGGAGAATCATCGGATAGACCACGGTGATGCCTGTTACTGCCAGCAGGAATACCATCGACCAGATAAAATATTTCTTATAGGGCCAGTAATATTCTTTGAGTTTCTTAAATATTTCCAATTCCATTTCCCCCTCTCTTGTTGTTTAGAATTGAAAAATAAAAGACCGTAATATTAAATATAACGGTTATCGAAATAATTATCCATAGTTTTTAGTTTGAATTTTCCAGTTTTTTAGATTATTTAAAATCCAGTCTTACATGCTGATGTGGAAGGGGATTGGCTGTTCAGCCCGGATTATATTTGTTAGAATGAAAAAATGCTTACACATGAAAGGATTGATTTTTTGAACTTTAAAGAAGCTGAAGAGTATTTTGGGAATATTGATTGGGGGGCTATTGCTTTCTCGGCAGGCGCCGTCATTTTAAAGCTGGCAGCCATCCTTATTGTTTTTTTGATTGTGCGTGCTGCAGGGGGCAGGCTCATTTCAAAGAGCTTTGACACTTTTGAACAGCGGGAAAATATTTCTTCGGCACGGGCACAGACGCTCAAAAGCCTGACAAGCAATGTTTTTTCTTATGTACTGATTTTTATTATTACGGTCACCGTCCTTCAGATATTTGGGATCCAGGCAACCGCCATCCTGGCAGGTGCGGGTGTTGTCGGCCTGGCTATCGGGTTCGGCGCACAGGGCCTTGTGAGCGATGTGGTTACAGGCTTCTTCCTGCTTCTTGAAAAACAGATAGATGTCGGGGATTATGTGACAGCAGCCAGCTTTTCCGGCATTGTCGAGCAAGTGGGCCTGCGCACAACACAAATCAGGGGCTTTGACGGAACACTGCATTTTGTACCCAACAGGGAGATTACGAGCTTGAGCAATCATTCCCGCGGAAACATGAGAGCACTTGTCGATATCGGCATTTCCTATGATGATGATATTGATAAAGCAATCATGGTGCTCCAGGAGGCATGCGATAAAGTGAAGGCGGGGAATGAGGCCATCATGGACGGACCGAATGTCATTGGCATACAGTCCCTTGGCTCATCGGACGTGGTTCTCCGCATTATAGCAAAAACGCAGAATATGGAGCAGTGGGGCGTTGAACGGGAATTGCGTAAAGCGCTGAAAGAAGCGCTCGACGCCAACGGCATTGAAATCCCGTATCCGCATCAGGTTTATATTGAAAAAAACAGCAATGATTGAAATAGGCCGGGTAGATGTTCATCGGGCTGCTTAAGTTTATAGAATAAAAGGATGATCCTCATCAGGATCATCCTTTTATCTTTCTTTCAGCTTCATTGATTACCTTTATATTCCATATAGGCAGTCATATAAGAGATTGCTTTTTCAATTGCCTCTTCCTTTGGCTGAAGGCGGGAATGATGCAGACCGAATTCCGAATCTGTACCCAGCCAGAACATAAAGCCCGGAATCTCGCTCAGCATATAGCCAAAATCTTCGCCTGTCATTGCTTCCCTGCATTCAATCACTTCTGCATCTGTCCCGGTTCGCAAAAAGTCCATGAACTCTCTCGTGAGCACCTCGTCATTGTAGACCTGGTGATACATGGCTCCATAATCTATCCCGGCTTCGCATTCGAAACCGGCTTCGGTGCCTTTGACCAGAGCCTCAATCCTTTTCTTCACCCTTGCCATTGATTCCACGGAAAGGGTCCTGATTGTCCCCTCAAGCCTCGCTTTCTCGGCAATGATATTCTGGACCGTCCCTCCGGTGATTTTTCCAATCGTAATGACCGCGCTGTCAAGCGGATCAACATTTCTTGCTATGACCGTTTGAAGCTGTGAGACGAGTGAGCATGCAGCAACAATCATATCATTTGTTTGATGAGGATATGCCGCATGCCCTCCTTTCCCCTTTAAATCTATAAATAGCTCTGAAGTATTGGCAAAGAGGAGCCCTTCTTTCACGGCAACCGTCCCTGCCGGGTATTCTGGAGCGATATGGAGTGCCGTAATCATATCAGGGCGCCATTCTTTCATAATATCTGATTTCAGCATCGGCTCCGCACCGCCGGGTCCCTCCTCTGCAGGCTGGAAGATAAACAAAAGATCATCTTTTATACGTTTTTCCGTAAAATGGGCAATGAGGCCAAGGGCAATGCTCATGTGGAAATCATGTCCGCAGGCATGCATATTGCCCTCATGCTTGGATGAGAATTCGAAGTCTGTTTCCTCGGTGATCGGAAGGCCGTCGATATCTGCTCTATAGCCTATCAGTTTGCCCGGCATTGTCCCGTTCAGCTTCACAAAAATGCCTGTTTTCCACGTTCTGATCTCCATATTGGTCTGGTCAAGTGTTCCCAGGTAATCAAGCAGATATTGCTGTGTTTTGTACTCTTGGTATCCCAGCTCCGGAATCTGGTGCAGATCCCTTCTAATCTGAATGAACTGATTCATGTGATCTCTCTCCTTTAAAGGTGAAAATCCAGCATAATAAAGGTACAAAAAAGGACCGGCCTCCCTTTTGGAAGGCACGGTCCCCTATCCTGCCTTTACAGCTGGCGAAGCTCCTGCTTGATTTCAGTCTTTGATTTTGTCTTTTCATCAATCTCTTTGATGACGCGTGCCGGAGTTCCAGCCACTACTGTGTAAGGAGGAACATCATCAATCACAATGGCTCCTGCTGCCACAACAGCACCCTTGCCTACTGTAACGCCCTCAAGAACGACGGCATTTGCTCCGATGACTACATCATCCTCTACGATAACCGGCTTGGCTGAAGGCGGCTCGATGACGCCTGCAAGGACTGATCCTGCTCCTATGTGGCAGTTCTTCCCTACAGTAGCTCGTCCTCCAAGGACTACATTCATATCAATCATCGTGCCTTCGCCTACAACAGCTCCGATATTTATGGAAGCACCCATCATGATAACGGCGTTGTCTCCGATTTCAACCTGATCCCTGATGATTGCACCCGGCTCGATCCTTGCCTTGATGTTTTTCATATCAAGCAATGGGATCGCTGAGTTGCGGCGGTCGTTTTCCACCACATAGTCTTCGATCCGGGAAGCATTGGCTTCAAGAGTCTTGCTGATTTCAGCCCACTCTCCAAAAACTACTGCGGTATTGCCAGTTAAAAAGGTTTTCGCGGACGGACCGAAATCCAGTCCTTCCAGATCGCCTTTGACATATAGTTTTACAGGTGTAGATTTTGTGCTATTTTGAATAAATGAAATAATTTCATTTGCGTCCATCATTTTCATGTGGCAGGCCTCCTATGTATGTAACTAGCATTACTTTAACAAACAAAAGCACTGAAAACAAGAAAAAAACCTAATTTCCTTCCTCTTCTACATGCTCCCTTATGAGCTCCGCAAATGCCTTGACCTGCTTCAGCTGGAAGGCAGACTCATAGCCCAGAAGCCAAGTATCCCGTTTGATAGGCTCATTGTCCTCGTCCAATAGCGGAATCTTAAATATATCCTTTTCTGCGCCATTAAGCGTTATCGCCGGGAGTATGGCATAGCCGATGCCATTAAAGGCCATTTGTTTGCATGTTTCAATCTGGTCCACAACAACCGTCCGTTTAGGAGGCGTCTTAAACTGCCGCATCCACCAATCCTGGATTTCCTGATAATAATTGGAATCACTTTTAAATTGAATGAATGGACGGTCTGTCTCGAGGACCTGCTCCGGCCGGGTAATTTCTTTATCAACCAGGTAGAGGCTGTCTTTGAAAAGATGGATTTTGACTCCCTTCCAGTCCGGTGTACCGCGGATGATCCCGATATGGACCTGATCCTCATACAGCGATTTGGAAATTTCACTGCTCCAGCCGGTCATAAGGGAGATCTTTGCCTGCGGATATCGGCTGATATATTTTTTCAGCACCTGTGGAAGCCAGTTCTGCCCGACGATTGAAGCGACAGCAAGCTTTAATGTTCCATGCACTTCGGAGTTGAGAGCACCGATGGATTCCTTGACCTTCTCTTCCCTTGCAATAACCTCATTGGCAAACTGGATCACCAATTCACCGGCAGGTGTCAGGGTAAGTCCCTTCTGAGAACGCACAAACAATTTGGTCTCCCATTCCTTCTCAATCGACTGCAGCCTTTGCGACAGGGCAGGCTGAGAGACAAACAGCCGTTCCGCCGCCTTTCTCATATTCATTTCCTGGGCCAGGACAGATAATAGATGAAATTCTGAGAGTGCCGACATTGTAGATTCTCCTTATCCGCTTTATAACTTTTCTTATATTATATCTTATTTTTTTCGATTTTCATTATGGACAAGACTTGAATACAGTTAAAGCGAAAGAAGGATAAGATGAAATACTTTGTCTTAATCGTGATTGTTTTTTTGTCTGCTTTCATGGAAACACTTCCGGGCAGCGGCAGACTCATTGGAATGCCCTCCAGGCTTCTGCTGCATATGACGAAAAAACAGCCCCCGCAGGAGCTGCTAAAATTATTTCCTGTTCAATCTGCGCACATGCTTGTTCAGCCGGTCAAGGAGTGCTCTCCTTGTTAATATCCCCTCAAAGAAGCCGTCATCATTTTCGACGCAGACAAAGGGATGATCAACCAAAAGCTCTATTGCCAGCTTCATATTCGAATCTGCTTTTAGGCGGGGGATGTTTTGATTCATGCATGCCTCCACGCGTTTTTCCTCCAATTTTTCAAACTCGATCCTTTCGATCCCGAGGATGGAATCCATGATGGAAGGAGTGCCTATGAGGCCATGGAGTTTATAGCTTGGATCCAGTACAGGGATGGCTGTATAGCCGCTTTTTGTCAGCACCAGCACCGCATGCTCCAGGGTATTGCCAATCTGTACATGGGCTACCCTTTCAGAGGGGATCATAAGGTCCCTGATGCTTATTTCCAGGTACTCACTACTGTGAAGACTTATCATAGCCGAAACTCCTCAAATGAAAGTGTTTACTTTTTCATTTTATCATATTTTTTCGGCGCTGGCCTTCTTACCCTTTGCTGGTAGGAATATCTTTTTTGGTAAAACGGCATTTGGGGCATTTATAAATAACATTCTGGTTGGACTGTGCTGTCAATACTCGTTCCATGCTATCTTCATCATGGCATTTTGGGCATTCAACTGTCGGAAACATGGCTTCACCCCTTTTTTATCTATTAGGATAGGCTGATTTTCGCAGTTTATTCTGATTGCATAGGCAGGGATAGCCATGGAAAACGCAAAAAAGGAACCTAGAAGGTTCCTTTAAAGGGCTTGCGTTATTGGATGAGATCAAAGATTTCGATTGTAATCATATCCATATTGTCAAACTGGTATCTTTTCGGCTTTTCTTTGTCATTATATACTTCCAGCTCGTATGTTTCTGTTTTTGGATGAAAAGTAACCTGGCATTTTCTTTCACCATTCACCTCAAAGAAACGCTGGGCGGGTTCCCCGCTGCTTGACTGTTCCTGTAAATTCTTTAAACGAGTTAATATACCTTGAAGCTGTGACATGCTCCCTCTCCTTTCGAACAAAACCAAATCAAATATATGCCGCCATTATATATGAAGGATATTGGAAATACAATTCCAATCGGCAGCATCGGCGGAGCTGCTCCATCCTTAAGCCGGCGAACCTGCAAACGGGAAAGCTCCGTTCCTTTCCTTCATACAAACCTTCATCTTGCTCTTAGGTTTCACTTTCAGCATGTTTCTATCCCAAAGAATTAAAATCTGAATATTCGAATCGTAATTCTTTACATGCCAATATTAACAGCATAAAATAATGACATGCTTTGTACAAGCAAAAGCTTCGGAAAAGGACGTGATTTTTTGCAAAAGCCGGCAAAGTTAGCCGAAAAACTTTTTTTAATCGATGATTACGACCTTAATATGGAAGAGCGGACAGGAACTTACATATTGGCTGAAGACAGCCTTGCCATCATTGAAACCTCCGCAAGCCCTTCAGTCGCGAGAATCATCGCCGGGCTCGAAGCGTTAAACCTCTCTGCCGAAGACGTGAAATATATCATCCTCACCCACATTCACCTTGATCATGCCGGGGGCGCTGGACTAATGCTTCGTTCATGCCCGCAAGCAAAAGTAATCGTACATCCAAAGGGCGAAAAACATCTGGCAGAACCCTCCCGTCTGATTGCAGGAGCAAAAGCCGTATACGGCGATCAATTTGAAGCACTGTTTGACCCGATAATCCCCATACCTCAAGACAGGCTGGAAGCAATGGAGGATGGAAGCGAGCTGAGGCTGAGCGATACATGTACACTGGCCTTTTATGATACACCAGGCCATGCAAACCACCACTTCAGCGTCTATTACCCCCCTGAGAACGGGATGTTCACGGGCGACACGGCTGGCATCTTTTATCCCCAGCTTTATAGGGAGGGTGTTGAATTTTATTTGCCTTCCACTTCGCCAAATCAATTCAGTCCTGAAAAGATGCTGTCTTCCATCTCTTTATATGAATCAAAACAACTGGACTGCCTTTTCTTCGGGCACTTTGGCATATCGCGAAATCCTGCCGAAGCATATTTTCAGGTCAGAAGCTGGCTTGAAATCTTCATGGAAGAAGCAGAGGCAGCCTTTAAGGGCGCTTCATCACATAATGAAGCACCAGGCCTCATAGCCTCGCGCCTCAAGAAGAGGGTAACTGCCCATTTAAGCCAAAAGGGCATTGCGGAGGACCATCCAATATACAGCCTGCTGTCACTGGATTTAGAAGTGTCAGCGATGGGGCTTGCGGATTATTTGGCAAAAAGGGACAAAAAAACGAAAAATCCGGGGTAAGGGCATAATAGCCTAGCATAAAAAATATGGTATATTGAATGTGCAAAAAAACTTAAGGAGCAGATTCAATTGAAGCAAATCATCCTATATTCTCAGCCAGACTGCCCTCCTTGCGAGATTTCCAAGCGCTTCCTCCAGGAATACGGTTTTGCATATGAAGTGAAAGATATCAGCAAGGATAAGAAAGCCAGGGACGAATTAACAAAGAAATATAACTCCTATTCCACTCCGACCTTTGTCATCGAGCAAACGGTCATAACGGGTTTTGATCTGGAAAAGCTGAAGGCAGAGCTGAATATTGAATAAAGAAAGGGCAGGCTGTTCGCCTGCCCTTTTTATGCCTCCATCAACAAGCGGCTTATACTGCTGTCACCAGAAAATATTCGCTGTATCAGTGTTTGGCTGCCGGCCATCGGCTTAAGGTTCTCTGATTCCCTTGAGAATATTTCTCCGCCTTGTGACCCTTTATAAACTAAATCAGATGTGGCCCTTGCAACTGCATTTTGTGGTACTTCATCATAGAGCCATTCTGCCACTTTCCAGCCAGATGATGTCTTTTCAAGGCGAAGGCCTTCATAATGCCCTGAATAAGTGACAGGTCCTTCCACCATGCCTGGAAAATATTCGAAGACATGGATTTTTTCTTTATCAATAATCACCTTCGTTTCCTCTGAAAATTCAAAGAAGGGAATATAATACAACCCAAAGTCAGTTCCGTAAATAATATGCCCGTCCCCTTCCTCTGACAGGTTTTCCTGCAGAAAGAGGCTTGCATAGCTGTCTGTAAAATAAGGGTCAAGAACTGCTTCTATTTCTTCCAGTGATCTTGGCTCTTTACTGAGGGACGTCTGTGCTTCAAAAGCATTTTCCAGGAACTGCAGCACCTCTTCCCTGTTTTCGAGTACATTGCCTTCAGCAGCTTCGGCACTTGCCATCGGCAGCATAAATGCCAGGATGGCGGCAGCCGGCAGGATAATCAGCTCTTTTATATTCATGCATTTCTTCCTCCTCATTTATTGTCATCAACCGACCTATGATCAGCAGCAATAATCTTTACTGTTTGTTCTTTTTCTTAATAAAGAAATTACCCGCTATTGAGAAGGAATAACAGTTTTTTTAAAATTCCGCCTGTGCATTTATTGGAAATAAAAAAGAGACAGCCTTAAACGGCAGTCCCTCACTTTAAATTCAGCTACCAGCTGACTGTGGTTGTATAGTAGGCAATAAAGATGACTAAAAGAATGAAGCATATGGCATATGTCAGGATGACCGGATTGCGGATGTACGGATGATCCTGCACCTGCCGGGAAATGCTTGAATCCAGATCTCCCTTTACCGCCCTCTGGTTTCGGGCGATGGACATCGTATATAAAAAGCCGGTTAGCAAAATGCCGGCAGCGATGATCAGAAGGATGGTCATAAATACGCTCATTTTAAGTCCCCCCGGGAAAGTAGTATTCCTAATGTGCCACTTACCGTCCGGGACTATGCAGGAAAAATCTTATAGCAGGCCTTCCTGGTCGTACAAAAATGAATAAGCAATATCTATGAACAGGTAATCCTTGGAATGCAGAGGGAAAGAAAACGTCCTGATGGTTTCGCCTGTTTCAATATCGCTGTAAAGATCAGAAAGGATGCCTTTTTGGTCATTTCTCATCCTCACTATATTTTCAAGGAAGTATGGGCGCCAGCTCCAGTTCTTCTTATAATATTGCCGCTGGATGATCCAGTCCTCCCGATCCTTGAAAATATTCGGGGACTGCTGGAAGCCTTCCACATCACACACATACATCCTGAAAGCAACTCCATCCATTTCCCCTGAAAACGCCAGGAGGAGTTCTTCATAATCCTGGATTTTCTTGTACTTGTACAATAGCTCCTGAATTTTAACCTGAAATCCGGCAGCAGCTGCATGAATCTTTTCCAGCTTCTTTGTTTCATGCAGGATGAAACGGTGGAATTCCGTTTTCAGCTTTTCCTTCAGGTGATCCTTTTCAATTGTGGCAGACTGGGGTTTGGCCAGATAAAAGCCCTGGTAATATCTCCCTCCATTTTTCCAGGCGAATTGCAGCTGATAGACCATTTCAATATTTTCAAACAGGAGAGTCGCTCCGATCCTTCTTGCCAGGAGGGAAAGTGAATACAAAATATCGCGATAGGCAGCAGCAGAAGCATTCGACCTGAGGCCTTTGAGGTCCGCTTTGATGATATCAGGAGAAAGCTGGCCGATCCTGTCAAGCCGGCTGCTGTCATTCCCCATATTGTCAACGGCTATCTTGATGCCATATGTCCTGTAATAATTGAGGAGGTGATCGAGATGTTCCAGATCTCCCTTATAATTTCTTTCGGTAATCTCAAGTACAATCCTCCCGGGGCTGATGCCTTTATCCTGATATTGCAGAAGGAGCTGCAGGAAGTGCTCTCCTGAATCGAGCATAAGCAGACTTGCGTCCCGGTTGATGAAAATGAGTTCTTCTCCTTCCCTGCTGGCAAAATGATCCAGTGCTTTCATCAATATCGTATTGTCCACCTCAAGCCTGTATTCTTCTGGGATGCTGTCATCCAGAAAAAACGGGCCAAGGCTCTCGGCCGAGCCGCCGGCTGCAAATCTTCCCAATACCTCATAACCGATAACCTTATGTTCGTCAGCACTGAATATGGCCTGGAAATGCGGTATAACGCGGTCAAGTTCTGTTAATATATCCAATGCATCCATCGCTTTTCCCCGCCTTTCATTTTATTGGAGCCTGACAAAAAGGATGGGAAATCCATCTAAGCAGGCTATGAACCAACCAGAAAATCAGCCGGAATAACTTTAGCCGGCTAAGATAAAAATAAAACTTGAGCTGTTTCTTGATCTGGCATGGCCCGTTTACGGAGGCCGGATAGAAGGAAGGGCCTGCCTTGAAAAATATGTATATGATCATCTTACTGCTTCCGCTGCTGGGCTGCAGCAGCCGCTTCGATGAACAGGAGCGGGCAATGAAGAGCCATGCTGCGGATGGGATACATGAAATCCGGACAGCAGGCAAGGAGACTGCCGGAAAGCCCGGATCTGCCGCCAGCAGGGAGAAGATTGTATTGGATGTTCCGCTGATAAAGCAGAATCCTGAGTTGAAATATGGCTGTGAAGTAACAAGCCTTGCCATGATGCTGCACTACGCAGGTGTCAAGGCCGATAAGATGGAGCTTTATCACAAAATAAAAAAAGATCCTGACCCAATTATAAAATCAAACAGGGATATTGTTCAATGGGGAAATCCCGCCCACGGGTTTGTCGGGGACATGACCGGAAAGAAAGCGGGCTATGCAGCCTTTGATAAACCGATTTATGAACTGGCGGGTCATTATCTTCCGGGCAGGGCACTGAATTTGACTGGGGTATCCTTTGAAGACATCCTGGCCCATTTAGGGCAAGGCTATCCAGTAGTAGTCTGGACAACGGGCGATTACAGGCTGCCTGACCGATGGGAATCATGGACACATGATGGAGAAGTGATCAAGACGCCTCTTGATTTGCATGCGGTGACCCTCGTTGGATATGACCGCCAATCGGTTTATATCAACGACCCGCTTTCAGGAAAAAAACAGGTGCGCATCGCAAAAGAAAGATTCAAATCCTCGTGGCATGCATTGAAATCGAGGGCCGTCAGCTATAAATAATAAACAACAGCGGCCTGACGGGCCGCTGTTGCCATGAACATTTCAGAATGGATGCTGATTGAGCCACTGGCCCCCGTCCATCGAAATGCATTCGCCATTAATATAGGAAGCGTGTTCTGAAAAGAGGAAAAATGCAAGCTCGGCAATCTCCTCCGGCTTCCCCAGCCGCCCTAATGGGACACTGTTCAATGTCCGCTTCGCCGCTTCTTCTGACTCCCAAAGCTTATCTGCACCGCCAGTCCTTTCAATCGGCCCGGGCGCTATTGCATTAACGCGTATGCCATACTTCCTGCCCCACTCCACAGCCAGGGTCCTTGTCATGGAGAGGACTCCTGCTTTAGCAGCTGCAGAATGGATCACCCCCGGTCCGGCGTCCCAGGCATAAGTGGCAACCATATTAATGATGCTTCCTTTAATGCCCTTTTCAATCCAATACTTCCCGATTTCACTGCTGCAGTAAAAGGTTCCATTCAGAACGATATTAATGACAGAATTCCACCCATTGGCACTCAAGCTTTCTGCCGGGCAAATAAAGTTCCCTGCAGCATTATTGACAAGGAAATCAATGCTTCCAAATGTTTCATGCGCCTTTTCCGCCATCGCTTTAACATGCTCAGGCTCCCTGACGTCCATTTGAAAAGGAAGCACTGTTCCCTTCGTTTCGATCTCCTTTTTAGCTTCCTCCAGCTTTTCCATATTGCGGCCGGTGATCATAACATTCGCTCCTGCTTCCGAGAATCTTTTAGCCATATATTTGCCCATTCCGCTGGAACCGCCGGTTACAATGACTGTTTTGCCTCTCATTACTAATCCCCCCAAAAAAATGAATGGTTGTTCATTCTTCTATTTTATCATAAATAGAGAATTTTCTAATATTTTTTATAGATAAAATTATTAGAAAGAGATTTGGTCAAGTAAGCATTATTCCCAGTTTTTCTCTGAGCTGTCATCTTGTTTTTCCATTTGCTGCAGATTGGCGCTTTCTTTTCCTCGCTCTTGTCTGATAGTATAAATACGTATATTTATATATAGATAGGCTGGTAGATATATGCCCAAAAAAATATCACGAAGATCATTTTTGAAAACAGCTGCCGGATCTCTTGTGACAGCATTAGCGGCAGGTTCCGGAAGCTATTACTATGCGCGCGAGATAGAACCGAAGTTACTGGAAACGACTGTCCATAAGATAACAGATTCAACCATCCCGCAAGCCTTCAATAATTTCAGAGCCGTGCAATTCAGCGATACCCATATAGGCTTTCAGTACACACTCGCCCAGCTCGAAAAACTGGCCGGCAGGATAAACAGCCTGAAACCGGATATCATCCTCTTTACAGGGGACCTGATGGATGAACCTAATAAATTCATGCAGGCAGAACAAATTGTCTCACTGCTGAAGCAGCTGGAGGCTCCTTTTGGCAAGTTTGCTGTCTACGGCAATCACGACCACGGCGGATACGGATCAGATATTTACAGAAATATCATTGAAAAAAGCGGCTTCAAACTCCTGCTCAATGAGTCTCATCAGCTGAAGCTTGGAGAAAGCAGCATATATATAGCCGGAGTTGATGATGCCATGCTCGGAAGGCCGGATCTGGAAAAAACGGCAGGAAGCATCCCGGACGGTCAATACAGCATCCTCCTCTCCCACGCTCCAGACCTGGCAGACAAGGCATATGAAAATTCCTTCCACTTCCAGCTGAGCGGCCACAGCCACGGCGGACAGGTAAAGATCCCGTTTTTCGGCGCACTGGTCACCCCTCCTTTCGGACAGAAATATTATGAAGGCTTCTACACAATCGGCGAAAGTAATCCTTTAACCCTTTATGTCAACCGGGGGCTGGGCACGACGAGGCTTCCATTCAGATTTCTTTCCAAGCCTGAGCTGACGCTATTTACCTTTCATTCCTCCTGAGGCAATCCCTGTACTCAGGAGGAAAAAAATCAGCCGCTGGAGCATATGCTTTAATAAACTCTATGAAGGAGTGGCTGCTTATCTACCATACAGTCAGGCAAGGCGAGACCTTGACAAGCATCTCCATGGATTACCGCAGGCCGATTCCCCAGTTATTGGCTGCAAACCCGCAAATCAGCAATCCAGACCAGATTTTTCAGGGGCAAAGGGTGATGATTCCCGGACTTCCTGAACCTTCCACCATACCGTATTCGATCAATATTACGTTATCCAGCCGACGCTTATCTCTCTTAAAAAATGGACTGCTGCAAAAAACTTATCCTGTCGGCATCGGAAAGATGCTTACCCAAACACCGCCCGGCGATTATGTGATTGTTAACCGTGAACCCAATCCCGGCGGCCCTTTTGGCGCCATGTGGCTCTCTTTATCAAAAACTGGCTACGGAATTCATGGAACCAGCAATCCTGCCTCCATCGGCAAGCCAGTCTCCAAAGGGTGTGTGAGGATGTACAATCATGATGTGCTGGAACTTGCCGGAATTGTACCAAATGGCACACGAGTTAAGATTAGAAATTGAAAAAAACCCATTCTGCATAAAATTTGCAGGATGGGGTTTTCCATTTTGATAAAGAAATATAGGCTGTATGCAATTTTAATCCATTCTCACTAAAAATCTGATGACTTTATATAAGTCTTCCTGACTTCCAAATTATCACCTGTAAAAAACAAATGCCTATTGTAATTTAATCCTAACCAATGTATCATGTTGATATATCAAACTGATACATCAATATGATATATGGAGGGATTATATTGTCAACCGAACACAGCTTACTTGCAGTTCTCAGTTTTTGGCCCAGCTCAGGCTATGATATTAAATCCGAATTTGAACATAAAGCTGCCGGCCTCTATTGGGGCATGAGCTATGGAAGCATTTATCCGAAGCTGAAAAAGCTGGAGGAAGAAGGCTATGTATTTTCAATGGAAAAAGAGGAAAACGGCAGGAATAAAAAATTATATGAACTGACGGAAAAAGGCTGGCAGGAATTTGAAGAGTGGCTGTGCACTCCGCCTGCATACCCGGCCATCAAAGATGAACTGTTCATGAAAATGAGCACCTGGCACAAGGATATGGATACCCGCCATTTAATCAGCCATCTCGAGAAAAGAAAACGCGAATCCGAAGATATCCTGGATTTTGTGAAAGCATGGCCAAGGAACGGGATCTCCTATGTAAGCAGTATAGGCATGCTGTCGATCCGCTATGCAGAGATGCGGCTGGAGACGGAGCTGAGATGGATAGACGAGAGCATATCAATATTAAATGCCGGGGAATTGCCGGAAGGCCAGGATCCAACCGGGGCAGAGAATAAAATGCTGGCCAGGCGCAGGGAATCGCTTGGACTGAAATCGGAGGAAGAATAAATGAAGAACGGCATTTTCTCCCCGTTGAAAGATAAAGCCTTCCGTTCCCTTTTTGGAGCACAGGTCTTTTCAGATTTGGGAAATTGGCTGGATTTTGTTGCATTGCAGGTCATCGTTGTTTATTATTGGGGACTTGGCGAATCAGCCATCGCAGCCGTCATCATCACTCTAGGCATTCCATGGGTCCTGATCGGGCCGTTCGCAAGTGTGTTTGTTGACAGGATGCCGAAGAAAGCCTTGATGATGATTTGTATGTTATTCAAAATTTTATTTGTCGCAGGCCTATTCTGGTCGCCGAATTTGTACGTGCTGCTCGTGTTTGTCTTTTTAAAGGGGGTTGCTGCTGCTCTTTATGACCCGGCAAGGCAAAGCATGATCCGGGCAATTGTGGCCGAAGAAAAGCTCCCGGAGGCTGTAACTCTGAGCCAGCTGTCAGTGAATACCATGAAAATTGCAGGACCGGCACTTGGAGGTCTCCTGATGGCTCTATTCGGAACAAAGAGCCCGTTTATTTTTGAAGCTGCCGGTTTCCTGGTCAGCATCTTATTCCTGGCATCGCTGCCGGCATCCAAAGGATTGCCTGCAGATGGAGCATCCATCGAAAAAGGCGCGCCTGAAGAGAATCCCGGCTATTGGACAGATTTCGCAGCTGGCATCAGGCATATAGCCAATACACGGCTTTTGAAAATTTCCATCCTCCTGTCTTCTGCCGCTTTCTTCATCATTTTCCTATATGATGGACTGTTCATTTTTGTTGCCAAAAATCTCGGCTTCACGAAAGAAAGCTTTACCTTCCTGATCAGTGCGGTCGGCCTAGGCAGTGTTGCAGGGTCACTGGCTCTCGGAAAATGGACTTTCTGGAAAAAGGCCCCGATCCATTTGATGTCTGCATCAGCATTTATCAGCGGACTTTTTATTATCCTGGTTGGTTTAGGCAGCTTCGGCATCCTTGATCTCCCCCAAATAGTCTGGCTTGCAGGCGCCTTCCTGCTCGGCTTCTTCGGAGCAGGAGAAGCTGTTCCATACGGTTATGTGCTTCAGTCAGAAACGCCGCAGAATATGATGGGCAGGGTATCTGCTGCGGCCATGGGTCTGCAGACCTTCGCAATGCTGATTGCCCCTGCTGCGGGAGCCCTTCTGGCCAAATTATGGGGGGTATCTTATGTTATGGCTGGTGCCGGAAGCGCCACTTGCCTAATGGGGGCTCTAGTGCTGCTGTACGTTCTGAAGAAGCTTAAAGCGTCAGCTCCGGAGAAATCAATCAGTCACTCCGTCTGATAAAAAGCGATACATCATAATCTTTCCAAATACCAGAAGGAAGAGGTATAATGAAGTATATCTCTTCCTCTGGCAGATTTATGGAAGACATGACTTTTAATCTGCAGAAAAAACTGGTACAATGTTTTCTATTATGTTTAAAGATTGGAAAGGAGCCAAAACATTGAATTCGGATAGAAATCAGCCCCCCCGGTTGCATCCAACGGTTGAAAACCTCTCTCAAGCCATCTTCACTGTGAACCGCCATGCGAAAACTGCGACAAACCCTAAGTTTTTATATAAACTGAAGCTCGAAGCGATCCTGAAGCTGATCAAGAACGGAGATGCCCGCAAAATTGGCCTTCACTACTCCGGCAATCCAAAGTACAGCCAGCAGCAGTCAGACGTCCTGGTGGAGTGCGGGAGCTATACCTTCCACATCCCTCCTGCCAAGAAAGATTTCGAGGACCTCCCCCATCTCGGGAAGCTTGATTCCTTTGTGCGCAATCCTAAAACACGGCTTCCCCTCGGACAAGCAAAAAAACTCCTGTCTTCTTATACAGGATTAAAGGAAGAATCGGAAAGCCAGCATGATAATAAGAAGAAATACCAAAAACCCGTTTTCAAGAAACTGGGAGAAAGCTACTAAGAAAAGCGGAGGGCGCTTGCTCAGCCCCGACAAGCATAAGACGAGCAGGACGGAAGGTTGTTCTTTAACCTTCTGGCCTGATTGGCTTATGACTCGAGGGGCTAGCCGCTGAAGCTGGACAAATCGAAATGCGAAAAGCCTTGCTCAATAAAGGCACGAACTTAAAGCACCAAGTCCCGCGCAAACAAAAAAGACATCCGCAGATGTCTTTTTTTGTTTGCCGTCATAATGCATGCTTATCGATCAATAGTACAAGCTCACCAATTTCGGGCTTGCTAACCTGGGCATCCGCCCCGACCATTTGCCCTTTATGACGCAAATCATCGGTGATCAAAGAGGAAAAAATGATGACAGGCAGCTCTCCGAAGGACTGGCTTGATTTAATGCGCTTCGTCAAATGATGGCCGTCCATCTGCGGCATCTCTATATCCGTTATGACCAGCTGGACTTCCTCTTTGAGATTCTTGCCTTCCTCTTCCAGCTTCTGAAGATATTCGAGTGCATCCCGCCCATTTTCGAAGAAATCCACGTATTGAAAGCCTGCTTCAGCAAGGGTATCGTGCAAGAGCTTTCGGAGAAGGGGAGAATCTTCTGCCACGATAAGCTTCTTGGTGCTGCGCTCTCTTTTACCAAGCTTTTGCACCTTTTGGACATTGATCCCTGAATCGGGATTGATATCTACTACAATTTTTTCAAAATCGAGCAATAATACCATGTCGCCATTTATTTTGACGACCCCGATGATCTGGCTCTCCGCTCCCTGATACAGCTCTGATGGCTTCTCGATTTTATCCCATGATATCCGATGGATCTGGGTAACGTTCTGGACATGGAATACAACCTTCTGCTGGTTGAATTCTGCCACGATATATTTATCGGTTTCCGGACTCCCGCCTGCGGCAAGCCCGAGAGCCTCTGCGACATTGATGACTGGAAGGACCTCTCCGCGCAGCTCAATGATCCCCTCTACATTTTTGTGTGACCGGGGAATCTGAACGATTGGCAAAGGATTGATAATTTCCTTCACCTTTATGACATTGATTCCGAATTTATTGCTGCCAACTGTAAACTCGACGATTTCAAGTTCATTCGTACCGCTTTCCAGCAAAATACCATTATTGTGTTCCATTTAATCTCCTGCCCTCTTCAAAAACTGATCTCAACCTTTATATCGGCAGGAAACCATCGCTGTTTAACAGCGCTTAACTGATTGATCCATTTATCAGCCCTGCTATTGCACGTCAGCCGGCTGCTGGATTTTTGAATGGACGATAAGGCCGATAATAGTGAGAATCATGAGCGATCCCAGCGCCATCCGGCTGGCAATATCTCCCCAGTCTGCAAAAATGAGCGTGATGCTTCCGTAAAGGACAGGACCGATGATGGACGAAACCTTTCCGGAAAAGGCAAACAGCCCGAAGAACTGGCCCCTTTTATCTTCGGGCGTCAGCTCGACAATATACGTCCTGGTTGTCACCCACATTGCCCCGAGGGAAATGCCAAACATGCTTCCTGCTGCCCAGAACATAGCTTCGTTCACAGCAAAAGTGGCTATTATAAGGGCTGCCAGCAGCAGGATGCCGACATATTTGACTGCCTTGTTCGCTCCCTTTGCTTTCGTGATATAGCCAAAAATAAAGGATCCTATGATGCTTGATAAGGTGGACACCAGATACAGCAGGATGAATTGGCCAGTGGAAAAGCCAATGATCGCTTTCGCATAGATTGCCATCATGGCAATAGTGGTGGCTATCGCGTCATTAAGAAAGAAATAGGCAATCATGAAGGTGAAGACCGGTTTATACAGCTTCATCTCTTTAAAGGTTTGGTAGATTTCCCTGTATCCGGACAGAAAAGATTGTTTCCCTGTTTTAGCCTGCGGCTTCGGATTGTCTTTTACAAAGAAAAAAAGCGGCAGGGAAAATACCAGGAACATGATTCCGGTGGGAATGAAAGCTTCATGAAAATTGTCATCTCCTATAAAAGGATAGACAGTGAGCCCCACTAATGTACCGATATACCCGACAGCAACTCCAAAGCCGGAAATGAGGGGGATGTTCTCCTTTGTTCCTATATCTGTAATCATAGAATCATAGAAAACCAGGCTGGAATGGAAAAAGAACTTGGCTATCACAAAGGACACCACAACGAGTGCGAGGGACATTGGGAGCCCCAGTATGGTACTGTCCATGCTGCTTCCGGCAAAAACCCCCATCAGTATGATGGCCGCCACGGAAATGAGCGTGAAAATGACAATGTATTTCTTTTTCCTTCCGGTCCTATCAATCATGACACCGAATAACGGCGAAAATAAAACTAAAAAGAAACTTGCAACTGCGTTTGAATAAGAGATAAAAGTGCTGGCAATCTGATCGAGCACCTCGCTCGTCCCGACCACTTCATCCAGATAAAACGGAAAGAAAATAGTATTGATATTGGATGAAAATATCGTATTGGCAAAATCGTATAAAGCCCAGGAAATGACAGGAAGTGTAAAATACAGCTTCCAAGGGCTTATCCCGCTCCCTGTCTTAGCTGTCTGCTTTTTTTCCAGTGCAGGCATCCCTACAACCCCTTTTTTTCTATTTTCGTTTTCTCTTTTTTTATTCCCAGTATCATTGTATACCTGCTTCTCAGGCTGGTAAACAGCTTCTTTCCCCTTCCCCCTCCTCTCCCCATCCATCTTATATTCAAGGTCTTAGGACAAAATACCTTTCGTTTTACAATTAATTTACAAAGAAGCATAACTCATATTAATTTAAGTTTTTCAATAATTATTCAAGACGGGTATGGTATAATGACAGGAATTAATTTAAAGGTGGGGAACGATGAGGAGGAAGGAACAAAAAGAACAGACAAAACAGCTTTTATTTGACAGTGCGATCGAATTATTCAAAAAGCAGGGATTTCAAAACACAACCGTTCAGCAAATCAGCAATCATGCCGGTGTAGCCAAGGGGACATTCTTTAATTATTTCACATCCAAAGAAGCGGCGCTGCACGCAATCGGATCCCATCAATTAGCTCTGCTGAAGGATTTTAAATCGGAATACGAATCCTGCTCAAGCATAGAGGCAGCGTTTATGGCACTCTTCAGCAAAATGGCCGCGGTCAATGAAGAATATGGCCCGAATCTGCTTTTATCCATTTTTCATATTATGACGGTTCAGAAAGACTTTCAGCATTCCGAGCTTAAAATGTCCGGCTTTTTCAAGGATTTCCTGGCCAGCATGATTAAGGAGGGCCAGGAATCCAACGAATTTTCCCGTTCCATAGATGCTGAGCCATTTGCACAGATGATTGTGAACTCATTTTTTGGAACCCTTTTTCATTGGGTCCATCATTATGAGCAGGAATCACTGGAAGAACTAATGGCCAGTATGGCTGGGCTTTACCTTTTCAGATTGAAGAACGGCCAGCATCCGCAGAACAGCTGATTACTTTTTCACGGAGAAAAGTCTAGCTGTGCCGCTCATTCAACAGCTGATCGATCTGCTTTTTATGGTGAAGATCATGTTCAGCGAAATCCATGAAATATTCTCTTGCCGAAAGTTTATTGCCGCCAATGAAGAATTCTTTGTCAAGGTCGCTGTCTGCCAGGCCTTCAATTAATTGGATGACTCTGGCCCTCGTTTCGGCAAACCTGCTGAGAATTTCTTCTCTGGCGGCCCCATTAAAAGCGTAATCTTCTGCTTGATCATTAATTTTTTGAAAGTCCGGGAACTGAGGAAGCTTGGCGCCTTCTGCAAAGTATGGAAATCTTTCGGTCAAGGAATATTGATCCCAGAACAGCATATGGCTGACAATGGCAGCCGGGGGCCATTTACCCTCGGCTGTCGGCATAAGCCATGCCTCATCATCCTCTTCTTTTAGAGAAAGGACCCATTCTGAAATACTTTTATTATGTTCAATCAAATCTTCTTTCTTCACTTATGATGCACCTCCTCTTACTAGTTAATAAATTCAGCATCTTGCTTATAAAATCCTTTTTCCCATGAAAAAAAGGGCAGCCATAAGTGCTGATGCCCTTTTTCCAACAACCTTATCGCTCTCAGTTTCTTACAACAACCGTGCCGGCAATCATGTCATGCAGCGACTGCTTTCTTTCCGTAAATGCGGCCAAAATATAACCTATCAGCAATATTTGTGATAAAAAGGCTTTGGCCATGTATCTGCCAAGCGCTCTCCAGAAAGTAATCCTGTTGCCGCGAAGGTCCGTCACTTTCAGGCCGACAAGCTTCTTCCCTAAGGTAGCCTGCCATTTAGATGCGTGCATCCCTGCAAAATAAGCTACTGCGACTACTGTGCCGATTAGTAAAGTCAGCAGCAATGCCCCGAAGTAGCGGGCGATGAAGTCCATGGCCTCCGCATCTGTCATCTCTCCGGATTCCATATATGCCGGATCGGTGAACGATGACATGACAGAATCTGAGGTGCCAAGAAAGACGACAAAAATGATAGCTGTTATAATGGCGATTGGAATCCCTACTATGATACTGTCAATCAGGTAGGCTCCGAATCTGAGCCAAAAACCCCCATACTCCTTTGGTTCTGAATAATTTTGTTTTTCAAATGCTGCCTCCACTAAAATACCTCCCTTACCATTATCAATTCCATGTTAAAGGTTTCCACGCCGATATTCAATAGCTGATTTATCCTTAAATAAACCATAATTGGAATATCAAACCATAAACTTTTACCCCTAAACTCTATATGCCAAACAGCCTGCATGGTTACAATTCGTTAAATCTGATAAAATATTGCTATTGATTAGCATAGCTGGGCAACATCTTCTCTCCAGCACTTTCTGTAGGAGGTACATATTTTGGAGCATTTGATAAATAAAAACGTGCAAAAGATTGAAATATCGGGCATCAGGAAATTCTTCAATATGGTTGCAGGGACAAAGGACATGATCTCACTCACAATTGGACAGCCGGATTTCCCGACTCCCCAACATGTCAGGGATGCAGCCAAAAGAGCGATTGACAGCGGCTTTACATCTTACACACACAATGCCGGGGATATCAGGCTCAGAAAAGCGGCTGCCTCATTTGTTCAGAAAAAATATAAGATGAATTACAATCCGGATAATGAAGTCATTGTGACAACAGGCGCCAGCGAAGCGATCGACATTGCATTCCGCACCATTCTTGAGGAAGGTGCTGAAGTCATCCTTCCCGGTCCGGTCTATCCAGGGTACGAACCGATTATCAAGCTGTGCGGCGCAGTACCCGTATATGCTGATATAAGGGAGAGCCGGTTCCGTTTTACTGCAGATGTCATCCGCGGGCATCTCAGCCCGAAGACCCGCTGCATCGTTTTGCCTTATCCTTCGAACCCGACCGGCGTCAGCCTTACGGATGAAGAATTGTCAGAAATAGCGGATCTTGTAAAAGGCAGGGACATCTTTATCCTGGCCGACGAAATATACAGCGAGCTTAACTATGGCAGGCCTCATACATCGATATCTTCCCTGCTGAGGGAGCAGACTATCGTCATTAACGGACTGTCAAAGTCGCACTCCATGACAGGCTGGAGAATCGGCCTGCTGTTTGCGCCGGAAGCCATAGCAAAGCATATCCTGAAGGTGCATCAGTATAATGTCACCTGCGCTTCTTCCATCTCCCAGATGGCCGCTCTGGAGGCTCTGACAGAAGGAATCGATGATGCTATCCCTATGAGGGAGGAGTATCTGTCAAGAAGGGATTATGTTTACGGCCGCCTGGAAAATATGGGGCTTGACGTTGTCAAACCGGACGGTGCCTTCTACTTTTTCGTCAAGATTCCGGAAAAAAATATTACTTCTTTTGATTTCTGCCTGAAGCTTGTCAACGAGGTAAAAGTCGCTTTCGTTCCTGGAAGTTCATTTTCGGAGTACGGAGAAGGTTATTTCCGCCTTTCCTTTGCGTATTCGCCGGATACACTGAAAGAAGGGCTCGACAGGCTTGAAGCCTATCTTGGCAGACTGGACAGTTAAAATTGCAGGAAACCCGCAATCCTTTGACTGCGGGTTTCCTTTTTGAATCCTCCTGGGCAGAATTCCTTTATTTCTTCCAATGCTTGTAAAGGGCCTGTGTTCCGCTTTCTTCTTCCCCTTTTTCAGCAAGCTCTCTGTAAAGCGATTCTGAAAGAGAAAGTCCGGGAGTATCCATGCCCATTTGCCTTGCTTCTTCAAGGGCGATAGTCATATCTTTCAGAAAATGCTTTATATAAAAACCCGGCTCGAAGTCTCCTTCTATCATTCTTGGAGCCAGATTGGACAATGACCAGCTGCCGGCTGCTCCTGCAGAAATGCTTTTCAGCACTGTCTCTGGATCCAGCCCTGCCTTTTCTGCATAGACAATAGCTTCACTGACGCCGATCATATTGGATGCAATGGCGATTTGATTGCACATCTTCGTATGCTGGCCCGCTCCAGCCGGTCCCTGGTATACAATATTGCTTCCAAGCACCTCCAGCAAAGGAAGCAAAGTCTCAAAGTCTTCTTTTTCACCCCCTGCCATGATGGACAGCATCCCATCCCGCGCGCCGATATCGCCGCCCGAAACAGGTGCATCAATGGCCTTCATCCCTTTCTGTCGGGCTGCTTCATAAATTTCTTTGGCCAAAGTGGGAGTAGATGTCGTCATATCAATCAAATATGTATGCTCTTTCCCGTTTGCCATCAGGCCTTCTTCCCCCAGATAAATCTCTTCTACATCCTTTGGATAGCCAACGATCGTAATGATCACATTGGAAGTTTCGGCTATTCTCCGGGGGGAATCTGCCCATTTGGCCCCCAGTTCCAAGAGCTCTTCGGCCTTTGATTTTGTTCTCGTATACACAGCCAGTGAATAGCCTGCCTTAAGCAGATTCTTAGCCATGCTATTCCCCATGACCCCTGTGCCGATGAAGCCGATGGTTGTATTTTCAGATGACACCATTTCCATTCCCCTCTCTGCTTATGTCTAATTTAGATTGTAGCATATCGGCAATAGATCAGCTTTCCTCAAGTCCTGCTGCTGCCCCTCTCTGATAAAATGACAAAAGACCAGGCAGCTGCTGCCTGGTCTATCCCCAATTTTATGCGCGTAAAGCTCTTTACCCGCTTAGCAGGAAAGCAAACCTTAAAATTGAGTTGAAAAGTTGGTCAGATAAGCTTCCGCAATAACTTTTTGATCATTAAACACTTCGACCGAAACAGCCTGATCGGATGAAATCATCCTTTCAATATCCGAGGAGAGCAAATCTTGCTGAAGAGGGATTGGATCCATATATACCATTTTCTCTCCGCCATCTTCTTCAGCTTCCATATACTGTCCATCATAAACAGAATCTGCGCCGTAGATTATTTCTTTTGTACCGAGCGCCTTTGCAAGCCTTTGGTTATGTATTAATACCTTTACCTTGAACAGCTCTTCCCCGCTTAAGATCCGGCTGTTAAGCTTAAAGCGGAACTGAAGCTCATTCTGGTTCGTCAAATAAGCTTCTGCATGCTTGTTTACAATCGCCTTTTCGTCTGCAGGCATGCAGCCTGGCAGAATGGCCGCAGACAATAGGAAGAGGAGCGGGACCAATCGTTTCATAAACACACCTCCTTGCCATTACCATTTCCTATAGTCTGCTATCTTAAACGCTAATTTCCAAAAAGGGAAAATTCCACCCCTTTCAGACCACAGAAAAAGCCGGGATCTCTCCCGGCCTTCTCTTTAGATCGATTTAACCATGCCCCCATCCACAAGAAAAGAGCTTCCTGTCATATAAGTATTTGCATCCGATGCCAGAAAAACAGCAACCTTTGCAAACTCCTCTGGTGTTCCATAGCGATTGAGCGGGATGGATTTTTTTGATTTCTCCTTCATCTCCTCAGGGGAAACACCCGCTTTTTCACCATTCACCTGATCCAGATGCTTCACCCTGTCCGTGTCGATCCTGCCCGGTGCCAGTGTATTCACAAGGATGCCGTATGGAGCAAATTCCTCTGCCAAAGTCTTGGAAAGCCCAACTATCCCTGTCCTGAATGTATTGGACAGCACCAGGCCTGGAATCGGCTCTTTAATGGAGGAAGAAGCCATATTAATGATTTTTCCGCCGTTTTTCTTCAGGTGAGGCAACGCTTCCCTTATAATTCGCACATAGGAGAGCAGGTTAAGCTCGAAAGAATGAACCCACTGTTCATCAGAAAGAGATTCAAAGGAGCCGGATGGCGGGCCTCCTGCATTATTGACCAGGATATCAATCCCTCCAAAACGGTCTGCTGCAGATTTCACCATATTCTTTATATCGTTTTCAGAAGTGACGTCTGCACGTATGAACTCTACCTCACCGCCCAGATTCTCAAGCTCTGACTTAACTTCCTTCAGCTTTGCTTCATCCCTGCTTGCCAGCATAACATTCGCGCCTTCTTGCAGAAGCGCCTCTGCGATTGCCTTTCCCAGCCCCTGGCTGGAAGCAGCGACAAGCGCCGTTTTTCCTTTTAGGTTCAATTCCATTAGTCAGCCTCCTGTACATTTATTTATAGCAACATTATACAGAATATACAGGCAAATTACACAGATGGTGCATCAGGCATCCTGCCGGCACTCTGTCCGGCTCAATGGAGGACCCTGCTTAAAAATGGGCTTTGTGACATATACAATTCATTCCTCTGTTTCTCTTTCAACTGGTAATATCTGTCTTCAATAAAAAAGCTGATGATCATGCTAATCATTTTTATCAGCATCCTTCCGTTTCTTATGTTTTTATTATAAAAACTTTGAAACGGATCAGTAACAATCAAGAGGATGGATTTGGCTCCTCCTCTGGTCTGAATTCTCTCTTCTTCTTATGGCGGAGCCACTATTGGACAAAAAAATACCGACTGGCATCGCCAGTCGGTCAGTAAGGGGGGAAAATGAGAATGATCAGCTTACTTGCATCTTGCTTAAGTGCTTACTCTGAATATTCCCCGTGTTTATCTGCTTAAAACCTTTTTTCAAAAAAAGTTTTATTTTTGTGTGGCCTGCTTTACAGCTGCCACTACTTCCTCTGCTGTCCCCATCTGAAGCGCCTTTTGGGCAAGCTCTTTCATTTCTTCCCTTGACAGGCGGAGAATTTGCGAGCGTGCTTTCAGAATGGATGTGGCACTCATGGAGAACTCGTCCAAACCGAGGCCGAGCAGAAGCGGGATGGCGGTCTCATCCCCTGCCATCTCACCGCACATGCCAGCCCATTTTCCTTCTTTATGAGCTGCATCGATCACCATTTTCACAAGGCGCAGAATGGCCGGATTATATGGCTGGTATAAATAAGATACCCTTTCATTCATCCTGTCAGCTGCCATTGTATACTGGATCAGATCGTTCGTGCCGATGCTGAAGAAGTCCACCTCTTTGGCAAACTGATCGGCAAGAACAGCAGTCGATGGAATTTCGACCATGATGCCAAGCTCAATCTTATCAGCTGTTTTCACGCCTTCGGATGCAAGCTTTTGCTTTTCCTCTTCAAGGATAGCTTTCCCCTGGCGGAATTCATCCAGAGTAGCGATCATCGGGAACATGATCTTCAGATTGCCGTAAGAGCTCGCTCTCAGCAAGGCTCTCAGCTGCGTGCGGAAGATATCCTGTTCTTCGAGGCACAGACGGATCGCACGGAAGCCAAGGAAAGGATTCATTTCCTTCGGGAGGTTCAGGTAAGGAAGCTCTTTATCCCCGCCGATATCCAGTGTACGGACTACAACAGGCTTTCCTTCCATTCCTTCAAGGACAGCTTTATAGGCTTCAAACTGCTCTTCCTCTGTCGGAAGCTGGTCCCTGCCCATATAAAGGAATTCTGTACGGTAGAGGCCCACAGCTTCCCCGCCATTATTAATGACTCCTTTAAGATCCTTGGGCGTACCGATATTGGCTGCCAGTTCCACATGATGGCCATCGGCAGATAGCGTCTTTTCGTTGACAAGCTTGGCCCATTCGGCTTTTTGTGCTTCAAAAGCAGCATTTTGCTTTTTGTAGCTTTCAATCGCCTCAGGTGTAGGATTCACGTGAACCTGGCCAGTAAGACCGTCCACGATCACCATATCGCCATTCTGGATTTCCTCTGTAGCTGTCTTTGTGCCGACAACCGCAGGTATTTCCATTGAACGGGCCATGATGGCTGAATGGGAGGTCCTTCCGCCGATATCAGTGGTAAATCCTTTAACAAACTGCCTGTTCAATTGCGCAGTGTCAGACGGCGTCAAGTCTTCCGCAATGATGATGACTTCTTCGGCAATCATGCTGGGATTGACGACCTGGACTCCAAGCAAATGGGAAAGCACACGCTTAGTGACATCGCGGATGTCTGCTGCGCGTTCTTTCATATACTCATTATCCATTTGTTCGAACATGCTGACGAACATGTCAGCTGTTTCCTTCAATGCCTGTTCAGCATTCACTTTTTCTGTCTTGATTTTGTCTTCGATGGGTGATATTAATTCTGGATCGCTGAGTACCAGGAGATGTGCATCAAAGATGGCCGCTTTATCTGCGCCCAGGTCTTTTTCCGCTTTTGCCCTGATTGCCTCAAGCTCTGATTTGGAAGTGGCCAAAGCCTGCTGAAAGCGGCCCGCTTCACTGTCTGCATCCTCAACCGTCTTTTTGCTGAAAGACAGATCAGGTTCTACCAAACGGTATGCTTTAGCAATCGCAATACCGCTTGAAGCTGCAATTCCCTGTAGAAAGCTCATTATTCAGCAAGTCCTTCTTTGGTTAAAGTATCTTCAAGTGCTTTTACAGCCTCAGCTTCGTCGTTTCCTTCAGCAATGATCTTAATATCAGCGCCCTGGCCGACACCAAGAGACATAACACCCATGATAGACTTTAGGTTAACCTTTTTTTCTTTATATTCTAAATGCACATCTGAATCGAACTTGCTTGCAGTTTGAACCAATAATGTAGCTGGACGAGCATGGATTCCAGTTTCAGCCGTTACTTTAAATTGTTTTTCAACCATTGAGATCAGTCTCCTTTAAAATTAATTGATCATAGCAAGATGTATATGAGTTTGTTGCCTACTAACTTAATCTAAGCAGTTGCCGGAAACGCCCATGAAAGCCGCATTCCGTTCTAAATGGAACAGGCCGAAAGCGCCAGTACATATTGCATCTATTTGTCCACGCAATAGTATTTTTTCCATCTATGGTTTATTCATGTATGAAATTAAGTATAGTTTAGTCGCCTTTTTTCAAGTCATCAGACAACCAACATCTCAAAAAAAAGAATAGCATTTCCTCCCGTCTTAGACAACGTTAATGCCTTATTTTTTAAGGAATTGCGGGTATTTTTTTTATGAAACGCTTTCATTTGCCATTGTTTTCTTTTCTTTACCCAAAAAGAGGATATTATAACTTACTCTCAATTTGTTAATGGCTGCTTCATACTCATATAAAGTGTTTTCATTGCCGGGTGTTTGCAGCTTTGCCATTTCCTTCACGCATCTTGCAAGCAGTTCGGCAGCCTGCTTCAGATCCTTCGCCTCAAATTCAGTCCGGTCTTCAACAAGCTGCTCTAGTATTGAATCTGCAAGGTCCAAGATTCTGTAAAGACGCTCTTGTTTTGATAAAACCATTTCCGCCGCCTCCTCCGTGCTTTTTAGATTTATATGCCGGAGGCTTCTTTAGATGTTATGATTTGCGTCCTTTCAGCTGCTTTTTTTGAAAAATGCCAAGAAACCTGCCTGAAGATATTTCTCCTTCCTTAACAAGATTCTGATGAAGCCGCTTCACTTCTTTTTTCAAAATAGCGATTTCTTCAAGAAAATCTGCAGCTTCAGCAGTGTCAGCCAGCTTTTCTCCGTACCTTACTTTTTCGTAAATGCTGCTGGTAAGAGGGTCAACATGCAGGCCGATTCTTCTCATCCACTCCGGAAAGCTTTCGGACTGCCTTCTGCCTAGCTGCAGTTTATCACTGTAGGCTTCAAGCTGGTATATCTCCCTCCTGACAGGATCTGAAGGCGCCTCTGCCCGTTTTTTTCCGCGGCCTCTCCCTCCATTGCTGCCAGGCTCACGCTCGACAGTGATATATGATTTCTCCTTATCCTGCATCATGCCACCTGAAGTTTTCTTCCTTTTCTTATATAGATAGTACATGATAAAAATAAGGCAGGCTGCAGCAGCAGCTGCGAATACCATTTCAAATCCCTGGCCCTGTTCTTCCATTAAAGGCTGCTCCCTGCTCTCATCCAGCTGCTGATCCTGGCTTTCAGGTTCTTCATTTAAAGGAACGCTCCAGTCGCGTTTTTCGGCCCATTGGAAAAATGGCGATGCAGCTGCGCCAAAAAGGTAGGCAATGCCCTGCATCAAGAAAAAGAACCCCCTGCTGACAGCGGGAATGGCGAGCACAGCTGCCCCTCCAACCGCAAAAATCCCCAGCATGGCAAGTACAAAATCACGGATCAGAAGGCTTTTGTTTCTTCGGGATGCCCCTGATGCGGCCAATCTTGACGAAAATCCTGCAGCAAGAATGAACGCTTCCTGCATGACGATCATCCAGACCACCTTGCTTATCCATGTACGATCCAGGAAAACAGCCGCCAGGATAACGGCAAAACCGCCAACGAAAACCAGCACAAAGAGATTGCTTTCAGATCTCCCCTCAGGGTCTTTAAACACAGATTCTGTCCGCCAGAAAACAAGCACCCCGAAGCATAACAGCGCAAACCAGGAAAATCCTAAAAGGGTTCCAGCAATGAAGATAAAGGGCAGGACAGCGGCAAAGAACAGCATGCTCCCTCTGCTGCCTGCAACATTCCGCAGGAAGAAAAACAGCATGGATGATGCGGCCAGGATAGAAAACGAATACAATACCGGCAGCCAGTCGCCTGAGGGCATGAATACAGGGCAGAGCAGCATGCTTGCAAGTGCAGCCTCCGAAATAAGCGTCGTATAAGGATGCCATTTGATTCCTGTCATTTATACCACCTCTTTTTGAACCGTTTTTGCGAATGGCTTTATGCAGGCTTTCTGCTCCAGGAGCTGCATGTCCAGAACTGAAAAGCCTTTCTGTACCAATTCTATAAAATATTTTTCTCCAGCCTGCGGCTTGGAGCCCCCATGAATGATATAAGGCTGCAGCGCAAAATGCCTTGTATAATGGGCAGCCATCTTGTCATATGGATACAGGACAGAATGATAGCCTGCAACCGCAAAGCTCTCCAGCACCTTCTGCAGGTGCGCCTTTCCGGTCCCGGCGGGTATATATTGAAAGGGGATGGGCCCTGCCGTCCTGACATTCATGCATACTGCAAAGGGAATGCCTTCTTTGGCTGCTGTGTATGCAAGCTCCGCAGAACAGCTCAGGAGCTCCTCAAGCCTTGGGGTGATGGAATACCCTTCTGAAAGATTCAGTGAAAGCAGCAGGCCTTTTTCAGAAACCGTTTCATATACTTTAGTCTGGATGCTCTGGCTCCTTGCCGTAGCTTTCCAGTGTATTTGATTGAAGCTGTCTGTCGGCACATAATTCCTCGTGCCGGCAGGAGACATCACATCATAAAACAATGAATGCCTGGCCGCTTCATTCCCTGGTTTGGCTGAAACAAAATCTTCCTTGTTCTCTACAGGCAGCCTTTTCGGGTAGATGAGCGCTTCCTGGCTGATTATATTCCTGTATTCCAGGACTGTCTCTCCAAAACCGAAGAAATGCGGAATCCGGAGCTCCATGCTGCGGATTTTTGCCAGTCCTCTCCTGCCGGCTGAAAACGGAATACGGACTGAAAATTCCCCTCTTCTTGGCAGCGTGAATGGGATGGAAAGCTCATATTTAGAAAATCTCGGCTGCTGCGCCCCCTTTAAAGGAATCGCAATATCATCAAAATAAACATGCAGCCTGGCATTCATTATCGGAAGGCCATTATTAAGAAAATCCAGTTCCCATGCACTTTGCTCATCAATAAACATCCGTTTCCTGGCAGCTTTATTACTGAATTCGACTCCTTCCCCCATTTTCTTCAAATAATAATTATTGGCAAAGAGAATACAAAAAAACAGAGTGGATACCAGGAATAAGATGACTGAATTCAAATAAAGACTCAACAGGGCCAGAAGCAGGGCAAGCGCAGCCATCACCGGCAATGACCGGTTTTCGACCGTATACTTTTTCCACTCCATCCTAGCGTGCACCCGCTTCAACAGGCACTTCGACAGAATCTATGATTTGTTTGATCACTTCCTCCTCTGTGCTGGTAAGTGAGGCCTCGGCTGTAAGATAAATTCTATGTGCCAGTACATATGGCGCCATTTCCTTGATATCCTCAGGGACGGCATATTTTCTCCCTTTTAACAGAGCAGCGCCGATTGCAGCCCTGAGCAGGGCAAGCGAGCCCCTTGGGCTGACCCCAAGTTCTATGGCTTGTGTTTCCCTCGTCTTCCTGACAATGCCGAGGAGATAGCCTTCCAGCTCTTCTGATATATGTATCTGTTCCGCTGCCTCTCTCAATCCGGCAAGCTCCAGCGGGCTTAAAACCTGTTCTACTGGGACTGCTGGCCCTCTTTTACCTTTCAATATCATTTTTTCCTCTTCAAGACCGGGATAGCCCAGTTTAACTCTTATGAAAAAGCGGTCAAGCTGGGCAGCAGGCAGCGGGAATGTCCCTTGCTGCGACTCTGCGGGATTTTGCGTGGCGATCACCATGAAAGGCTCCTCCGCCTTAAAGGTATGGCCGTCAATTGTTACCTGGCGCTCTTCCATGGCTTCCAGCAGGCTTGACTGTGTCCTTGGGGTGGCCCTGTTGATTTCATCAGCCAGTACAATGTTGGCAAGTATAGGCCCCGGGCGAAACTCAAATTCCTGGCTTTTTGGATTAAAAAATTGGATCCCTGTTATATCGCTTGGTAGTACGTCCGGTGTAAATTGAATCCTTGAGAACTTGCCCCCAAAGGTTTCAGAAAAGGTTTTGGCCATTAGCGTCTTGCCTGTTCCAGGGACGCTCTCAAGGAGCACATGGCCATTGAATATAAGGGAAATGGCCAGCAATTCTGCTTCTTTATCACGGCCGACGATCACCTTGCCTATCTCTCTTTTAAGCTTTTCAATTTTCTCCAGCATAAGGGCACCTCTATAGTTCTAATATTTTGTCTTTTTTAATATAACATGAAATTATACAAGCATAGCAACACATTGAAAGAATTAACCCTGACAGAAAAAGGTTGCAAAACAGCCAGTCAGGTGATTCAATTGACTTACAAGATTTAACAGATAAATTCAAAAAGGTGATTGTATGAGATATAAACGCGATGAGCCATTCCGTTTTCAATTCCCCAAACCGCTGCACGGGTCCTTCCGCATACTGAAAATTGATGATAAACCTGTTGAAACAAGGCCGGGAACAGCAGATATTATGGATCTGAGCCCTAACGGCCTGCGTTTCAAGGCTGCCATGGACCTTCCGGTGAGAGAAAAAAAACTGCTGATGGAAATTTCTTTCATGATTAACGATTCTCTTATCATCATGACCGGCGAGCCGGTATGGCAAAAGCACGATTGGAACAGCAATATTTATGGCTTTGTATCTGCAGAAGGCAGCGAAAAAAGCCTTGAAGTCATCCAGCAGCTTAAAGAATATGCAAAAAAAGCTGCCGGCTCCTACAAATCCAGATAAGAAAACTCCGGCCGCCTGGCCGGAGTTTTTTTACTGTAACTTTACGTTCATGAAACGGAAATATTATGATCCCCATTTATGATGATAATAAACCATCCTAGGAGGCTTCATATGTTTTCCCATGTCTTTAGCTGCCTGATTTTCATAGGAACTGTTTTTATTTTCAGCATCCTCATGCTGCGGAAAAACTAGAGGGGAAGCCTGCTACTCCTCGTACATCATTTTCCTGGTCATCCCCCCATCGACCACGATGTTTTCACCGGTAACAAAATCGTTTTCCGGGTCGCAAAGGTAGAGGCAGCAGCGGGCTATATCAGCGGGTTTTCCCACTCTTCCAGAGAGATGCTGGCTATGGTCCTTTTTCCTCAATTCATCGTAATGCCGGGTTTCAATCCAGCCAGGGCTAATTGAATTAACCCTGATTCCCTTCCCGGCCAAGGTTCTTGCCAGAGCGTGAGTTATGCTCGTGATTCCCCCTTTGGATGCCGAATAAGCCTCTGTGTCCGGCTCAGACATAGATGCCCGGGTTGAAGCCATGTTCACGATCGATCCTCCATTTTTCATCCGCTTTACGGCTTCCCTGCTGCAGAGGAAAACGCTCCGCAGATTGGTCTGAAGGACCTCATCCCATTCATCCAATGTCATCTCCGAAAATGGTATGAACTTTGAGATCCCTGCGTTATTGATAAGGATATCTATATTTCCATACTTTGCTGCAGTCTGTTCCATTGCAGCCATTACGCTTTTTTCATCCTTTACATCTGTGTACACAAAATAGGCTTCCCTGCCTTCGGATACCAGCTCCTCCTGAAGCACAGCACCATCCTTTTCAGCTATATCCGCTATAACTACCTTTGCACCTTCTTCAGCAAATGACCTGGCAATCCCTTTTCCAATGCCATTTGCACCACCGGTAATGAATACTGTCCTATTTTTGAACTTCACCCATCATCGTCTCCCTTCCTATATATAAGTTTATAAACAGCCATCCTTTGAGATCATTTTCAAGATCAGCTGCGGGGCTCAGCAAGATACTGATATAACACATCTCCCCCGCGCTGGGCAATACCGCGGAATTGCTTAAAGTCTGTCCGGCTGACCAGCACCATCCTAAACTCGAGGAAGTCTTCCTTTTTTACATAGTACTCTGCAATTTCTCCGTTTTTTAGCTTTTCAAGCACTTCATTCACCAAATTCTGTTCCAAGCCAATACCTCCCTTTTCATATACTATTTGTATACCAAATTAACATTGGAATTTCCACGGAAATACTCAAAGTATAGAAGTCGTGCAAAATTTACAGGTGATAAGCAAATTAAAATGGAATATTGAGTTAATAATGTTCAAAATTCTTTACGAATTTTAAAAAGTAGTGCAAAATATTAATAAGCTTTTAGAGAAGTGAAAACACGGGAGAGGGAGAGATTGTATGAAGAAAGCTGAAGTCGGGAACGTGATTGAGTTCCGGGAAGGCCTAAAAGGCATAGTTGAAAAAGTCAATGAAAATTCCGTAATCGTTGACCTTACACTTATGGATAACTATCGTGATCTTGAGCTGGACCAAAGAACGGTTGTTAACCATAAGAACTATAAAGTCATTAAAGAATCGGTTCTCTGACTTAAAAATGTAAGCGTCTGCATGAATAGAAAAATCCATATCCCCCGCACACCAGGCGGGGGTTTTTCATTTTCCTGCAAGAAAGGCTATTTCATCGGATTCATATACCCTTGCAGCTTTATGGGCTTCCTTATCCTGAATAGCTGCAGCAGCCATCCCTTTTGCAACATCGCTTGCCAGGATGCTTTTATATCTTTTAAGGCTTCCTATCATAAATGGCCCTGCCGCCTTCAAAAAAACTTCCCCGGCTTTTTCCCCTAACCTGAATTCCGCCCTGCTGCCGACAAGGAGTGACGGCCGGAATATGTGGAGGCTGAATGCATTAAAAGCCTTAAGCTCACCTTCCAGCTGTCCTTTTACCTTATTGTAAAAAAATGCAGAATCCGGGTTTGCCCCCATCGAAGAGATGATCAGGAATCTGGAAGCACCTGCTTTTCGTGCAAGATGTGCAGCCTTTAAGGGATACTCCATATCTGTTTCCCGGAAAGCGCCTTTGCTGCCCGCCTTTTTGATGGTGGTGCCAATGCAGCAGAAGACATCATCGGCGTCGAAGGCTTCCCCAATCTCTTCCAGGCTTCTGAAGTCTCCGATAAATACTGTCAGCTTTGGATGCTTGATCATGAGCGGGCGCCTGCTGATTACTTTTATTTGTCCGTAATGGCCGCTGCCCAGGAGCAATTCCAAAAGATGCCCCCCTGTCAGGCCGGTTGCACCTAAAATCAATGCCTTTCGCATCAGTTTCCCTCCTTTATGCTGTTCCAAAACATTTCCCGCACAAAAGTAGTGGCAGACTGCTTTCGTTTTTTGATAAAATAGTGATTGGTTTGTTAGAACTTAGCAATAGTATACAAGCCGGCAGCTTACCTGCTGATTATACAGCATAAGATGGAATCCACCGTAAACTAACATTATATTTTCTACTCTGCCGAAAGGAGATAATGAATGAAATTTGGCTCGATTGATATAAGACTGGTTCTTGGGATCATGATTGCCCACCTGCTGCTATTTTTTACTTTTCAGGACAGAGCGGTCTTTTGGTATATTTTCACCGCGTCCATGCTGTTTCTGATCAGCTATTCGATTATGGCAGAAGAAGTGGAGGACGAGGCTTCCTTGGGATCCTACCTATTCTATGGAGCCGTTTCCGGGATTTTGCTTTACGGATTGTTCTGGACAGGCCATTTCCTCATAGAGGCGATGAACCTGCCATTCGCAAGCCAGATTGGCAGATTGTACAGCCGGCTTTCTCCTGAAGTGATCTGGCATTATATCGTTTTGATCCTTGTCATCATTCCGGGCGAAGAAATTTTTTGGCGGGGTTTTGTGCAAAAACGCCTGCAAAGCTACATAAGACCAGGATGGGCCGTGCCTTTGGCTGCTTTACTTTACGCCTCTGTCCATTTCTATTCCGGCTATCCGGCCCTTGCCCTGGCCGCCCTTGCTGCCGGACTGTTCTGGGGATATTTGTATGCATGGAAGAAAAGCCTGCCTCTGGTCATTGTCTCACATCTCCTATTTGATCTGTTCATTTTCGTCATCTTGCCATTGAGCTGATGAAATCAGGATAATTTGTAACTTTCTGCCGATAACCACCGTCTACTCTATTATAAAACTTCATGATATACAGGAGGAATGCTAGGATGAACACACTTCAAAAACTATTGCTGGCTACAGGGATTCTTTCACTCGCACTCGCCGGGTGTGGAACTTCAGAAGACACAGGCAGTGAAGACAACGCAACAAATACAGAAGAAACAGCGGGCACAGCAGACGGCACCCAGGAAACTGATGACAATTCAAATGGTGCTGGCACAGAGCAGAATGATGATCAGTCTGAAGGAGAAGAAAACGCGGAATCAGTCAGTTCTGAAATGGAGCAGGAAAAATCCCTGTCATATCAGGTGAATGGTGAAACGATGGAAGAAACTGCAGTCCTTGAAAAAAGCGACAACCAGAATTATTCCATGTATGTCCTTCCTTCATATGAACTGACAGCTGAAGAGCCTAATAAAGATGTTCTTTATCTGACAGAAAATGATCAAGTATTCATGAGGATTGAGCTGCTGCCTGAGGATATAGACTGGGAAATGGCTGAAGAGAATGCAAAATCCCAGCTGACAGCGGTAAGCAGTGAGGTGCAATCTGTGGAGGCTTCTGATGATGAATTCTTCCAGGATGCGATCATTTACGAAGCTGCTTCTGAAGAAGATAAAGCAGCGGTCTACCTGCTTAAAAACGATGTACAGCACCTTAAGCTGAGCATCTACACAAAAATTGAGGCCGATCACACAGATGCATTCATTCAGATGGCAAAAACCATTTCAGCAGAGAAATAAGAGAAACAGGCCGATGAATCACCTCATCGGCCTGTTTTTTATGCTTCTTTCCCTTCTGCCGGCTTTATCCAGAGCAGGACAATAAATAGAATGCTGACATACCCGAATATCGGATAAAGATAGGAAAGCAGTGTACTGTATTCTATCATGCTGATTAAACAGGTAATTAAGTAAATCCCCCCGACAATCCAGATCGCCGGGATTGAAACATACTGCCTTATCTGCCTCTCCAGCCCGAATATATTCCCGATTATCGAAGTAAAGATCTCTCCATAAATGATCAGTACAAACAGGCCGTAAAAACCAGAAGCAAGATTTTTCATGATAACAGCCATGGGTATTTCGTACATTTCCAGATCAGGAAGCATAATAAGAGTCAGATGGCTTGATAAAAGGATGATGGTCAATGCTGCCCCTCCGATATACCCTCCCAGCCTAATGGTCCGGTCATCCTTTATCTCAGCTGCAACAGGCACCAGGACTGCCTGTGCCAGGGCCAGATTGAGAGCGGTATAGGAAAATGGCGCAGCCACAGCTTTCCATCCATCCTCCGCAAACGGAATGAACAGCATCTGTTCCTGAAAGCCCGGAAGCTTTATAGAAATGAACATTAAGATAAAACTGAAGGCAATCATCATAGGGACTACAAATAAATTCACAGCAAACAGGCCTTTAATGCCGATAATCATTACAACCACCGATAATATGATCGTTGCAAGCACCCCTGAGAGCTTGGTCAACCCAAGCTGCTCCTGAAATACAGCTCCTGCACCGGACAGCATGACTGCACATACGCCAAGAAGCATGATCAATGTCAGGACATTGATCACTTTCCCAAAATATCTGCCGAACAGATAATCATTCAGCTCCTGGTAGGATTTTGCCTGTATCCGGGCTGAGATCCTCATCAGCTTCGTTCCCAGCATAATAAATATATATCCGCTCATCAGAATTCCGATCAGCCCGATAAACCCGAACCGGGTAAAAAACTCTACTATTTCCTTGCCTGTTGCAAAACCCGCCCCCACGACTGTACCAACATAGACAGCAGCAATCTGCAAGGCTCCAGTCCAGTTCTTCACGAAACCGCCTCCTCCCCTTCATGTATATGACCGGCTTTTCCAACAAAGACGAGCTTTTCAAAACAATTCACTGCTATGGCTAAAATTGCCAAGTCTAATTGCTTGAAAGTCAAATTAGGTCAAAGTATAATAAAATCAAAGTTAGTCAAAGATAGTCAAAGTCAACATACAGGAGGCATTGATTGATGAACTGTGAAAAATGTCAACAAAACCAGGCAACAATCCAATTAAGGTTTAATATAAATGGCAATAAAATAGAAACACATCTCTGCAGCAGCTGCTATCAGGCCGAAAAGCAGAAAATGAACGCTTCCTTCGGGTATCAGAATCCCTTTGAGGCTTCCGGAATGGAAGACCTGTTCAAACAAATGGGCGCCGGTGAAGGCATTGCCGGCAAGGAAATGAAACAGCAGCCAAGCCAAAAGCCAAACGGCTTTATTGACCAGTTTGGCAAAAACCTGAGCAATGCAGCGAACGCAGGCTTAATAGATCCTGTCATTGGCAGAGATGAAGAGATTGACCGTGTCATTGAAATTCTCAATCGGAGAAATAAAAATAATCCAGTACTGATCGGGGAGCCCGGTGTCGGGAAAACTGCCATTGCAGAAGGGTTGGCGCTGAAAATTTCTGAAAAGAAAGCACCACGCAAGCTGCTGAATAAAGAAGTTCATCTTCTTGATGTCGCTTCGCTTGTTGCCAATACCGGCATTCGCGGCCAGTTTGAAGAACGGATGAAACAGCTGATCACAGAGCTGCAGGAAAGAAAAAATATTATCCTGTTCATTGATGAAATCCATCTTCTTGTCGGAGCAGGTTCCGCGGAAGGCTCCATGGACGCGGGCAACATCCTGAAGCCTGCTCTTGCACGCGGCGAACTTCAGGTGATCGGTGCGACTACTTTAAAGGAATATCGCCAGATTGAAAAAGACCCGGCGCTCGAAAGGCGCTTCCAGCCTGTTCACATTCAGGAGCCAACACAGGAACAGGCTTTAGAAATCCTGAAAGGCCTCCAGTCTAAATATGAGGACTTCCATGAAGTCACCTATTCGGAAGAGGCGCTGTCAGCATGTGTCACTCTGTCAAGCAGGTATATCCAGGACAGATTCCTTCCGGATAAAGCCATAGATCTGTTGGATGAAGCAGGATCAAAAATCAATCTGACAGCAGAATATACACCTGGGGAAGAAATTGAGCAGAAGCTGGCTGAAATATCAGCAGCCAAAGAAGAAGTCCTGAAGAAAGAAAATTATGAAGAAGCGGCCAAGCTCCGCGAACAGGAAATCCAGCTTGAAAAAGCATTGAACAATGATTCCGCAGAAAGACCAGTTGTAAAAGTGGGACATATCCAGGAAATCATTGAAAGAAAGACCGGCATTCCGGTCGGCAAAATCCAGCAGGATGAACAATCCAAGATGAAGAACCTGGAAAAATCCCTTTCCGAAAAAGTGATCGGCCAGGAAGACGCAGTTAAAAAGGTCGCCAAAGCAGTACGCAGAAGCAGGGCTGGATTAAAATCCAAAAACCGCCCAATCGGCTCTTTCTTATTTGCCGGACCGACCGGTGTTGGTAAAACCGAACTGACAAAAACACTTGCTGAAGAGCTCTTCGGCTCTAAAGACAGCATGATCAGGCTTGATATGAGCGAATATATGGAAAAACACAGCATATCAAAAATCATCGGTTCCCCTCCGGGATACATCGGCCATGATGAAGCTGGCCAGCTGACTGAGAAGGTGCGGAGGAATCCATACAGCATCATTCTGCTGGATGAGATAGAAAAAGCCCATCCTGACGTACAGCATATGTTCCTGCAGATTATGGAAGACGGACGCCTGACAGACAGCCAGGGCAGGACCGTCAGCTTTAAGGATTCTGTTATCATCATGACGAGCAACGCCGGTGCAGGACACAGGGAAATCAAGGTCGGTTTCGGCAGCAGCGAAGCAGTCAAGGAATCAGGGATCCTTGATTCTCTGGGCAGTTTCTTCAAGCCTGAGTTCCTGAACAGATTTGACAGCATCATAGAGTTCAAACAGCTGGAAAAAGACAGCCTGCTGAAAATTGTACAGCTGATGCTTGCAGAGCTGAATACGGCACTGAAAGAACAGGATATGCTGCTGACTTTCACTGATGAAGCTGTTGAAAAATTGGCCGAGCTTGGCTATCATCCGGCGTTTGGAGCCCGTCCGCTTAGAAGGGCAATCCAGGAGCAGCTGGAAGACAAAATTGCGGACTTTATTCTGGAAGATCCATCCTGCAGGCAGCTGCATGCAGACCTTCTGAATGGAAATATTGCGGTTACTGGAAAATAAAAGATTCAGTTCAATTATGAAAGACATACAGAAGCCTGATTCAGGCTTACTGTATGTCTTTTTCTGTTGAGATGCGAAAGTTTTCCAACAAATTCTGACAAATTGTGATAAAATTGGTGAATAAATCATCCGAAAGGCACCAAAAGCCATGAACAAAACAAGCCTGATAGAAAGCCGGAATAAGCTTCTGATACAGCTGCTCTGGCTGTTTTACATAATAGATACAGCTTTTTACTCATTTGTCGATCAGCGTTATGATCTGCTGTGGCCGCCTGTCGGCCTCGGCTTTTGCCTGCTGCTCACCGGTCTCAATTATCTTAAGCCAAAGCCGCACTATATGATGATTGTAATCCTGGCCAGTATATACAGTTATCTGTTTTACCTGAACCTGCAGCTTCCTTATTTGGTCAATTATATTTTTCTGGTATTCGGGATCATATTATCAGCCTTTTACCAGAGCTATCTTGCCCTTGGCATTTCCACCTCGCTGGCTGCCATATCCCTCATAACCCTGAATGCGGCCAATGGCCATATAATTGCCGAAATGTCCGGCCCCGAGGACCTGCCTTATATTCTCCTTTTTGCCCTGCTCACAAGCATTCTGCTGTTTTTCATGATCAAACACGCGAACAGGCTGTGGGAAAAAGCGGAGAGAAATGAAATGAATGCGAGGAAGGACCTGGAATCGACCAAGTCCTATATTGACGCTTTTTTTGACAATACCAGCGATTCCATTGTAATTGCAGATGCAGATAAGAAAATCCTCAGGATGAATGACAGCTTCTGCCTGCTGTTTCACTCGGCAGCTCCTGAGATCGGGGACAGCCTTGAAACCATCATGGCGGATGAAAATGGTGAAATTTCCGCTATGCTTGATTCGGCGCTTCATGGCCGCAGTATTTCCGGTGCTGAACTTTCTTTTCCGGGTGTCAGTGATGAGCCAATCGTGCTAGAGGCAACCGTATCCCCTGTCTATAATTCTCAGCATAAGATTTTTGCAGCATCGATGGTCATAAGAGATGTTACTGAAAAGAAAAAGCTGGAAGAGTATCTGCGTAATTCTGAAAAACTGAAGGTCACAGGTGAAATGGCGGCGAGCGTTGCCCACGAAATTAAAAATCCATTAACTGTCATATCCGGCTTTATCCAAATGATTGGTGAAAAAGAGAATGATTACGGGCAATACATTTCCATCATTCATTCTGAGCTGGAGCGGATGAACGGGATCATAAATGAATTTCTGTATCTATCCAAACCGCACACACCATTGATGAAGCCTCAGCGTATAGAACCACTTTTAAGTGAAGCAGCCCTTCTTTTTGAATCTGAGGCACATTATAAAAATGTGCATCTTCTGAAGGATATTGCTCCTGGCTGCGGAACTGTCCTTTGCGACGCCGGCAAGCTGAAGCAGGCATGCATCAATCTTGTGCAAAATAGCATTGACGCTATGCCGGAAGGCGGTGTTGTAAAGATCACGTGCAGACAGACCATCTGCGGTGAAGCAAAAATTTTAATCGAAGACAGCGGATGCGGAATGCCCGAGGAACTTTTGCAGAATATCAAAAAACCTTTCTTTACCACAAAGGAATCAGGCACTGGCCTCGGACTGATGATTACAGAGCAGATTATCCAGCAGCATAAAGGAAGGCTCTCAATCACAAGCAGGGTGGGAGCTGGCACAACTGCCGAAATCCGTCTTCCCCTTTTTACAGAAGATCTGGACGGCAATCAATAAAATAACATTACCAACAAGAAAGAGCCGGGGAATCCCCGGCTCTTCTTATTTTACAGGCTTTTGTCATCTACAGAATTCAGCCAGCTTTCAATTTCACCGATCACGGATTCTACACAGCCTTCCTCAAATGGCGAAAGGAGATTGGCTTCCTTTACCAGCTCTGTGAAAGGAAGGCTTCCGCCTAAACCGCACAGCTTGACATAATCGCTCCAGGCGTCTTCCTGGTTTTCCCTTGAACGCTTCCAGAACTGGAAAGCACAGATCTGTGCAAGCGTATAGTCAATATAATAGAAAGGAGAATTGAAGATATGCCCCTGGCGCTGCCAGAAACCGCCATTCTCCAAATACTCATTTCCTTCATAGTCTTTATGCGGCTGGTATTTCTTTTCAATTTCCCTCCAGGCCTGCTTCCGCTCCTGTGGAGTAGCCGTGTGGTTTTCATAGACCCAATGCTGGAATTCATCGACGCTTACGCCGTAAGGAAGGAATAGCAATGCTGAGCTCAGATGGGAAAACTTATACTTTTCCGTATCTTCCTTAAAGAAATTCTCCATCCAGGGCCATGTGAAGAACTCCATGCTCATGGAATGTATTTCCGCCGCTTCATATGTCGGCCAGTTGTACTCCGGAATTTCAAAATGGCTGCTGGAATATACCTGGAAGGCATGGCCGGCTTCATGTGTCAGTACATCGATATCCCCTGAAGTCCCGTTAAAATTTGAAAAGATGAACGGTGCTTTATGGTTTTCGATATAAGTGCAGTATCCGCCCCCTGCTTTCCCCTTCTTCGCCACAAGATCCATCAGCTGATTTTCATCCATAAAGGAAAAGAATCTGCCTGTTTCTTCTGACAGCTCATCATACATTTTCTGGCCGTTTTCAATGATCCATTCAGGGCTTCCCTTCGGCACTGCATTGCCGGTCTTATATTGGAAAGGCTCATCATAGTATTTTAGCTCATCAAGGCCGATTCTTTCCTGCTGGCGCTGCTTTAGCTTTGATGCAATCGGAACAATATGCTCTTTGACCTGGCCGCGGAATTTAGCCACCATTTCAGCATTATAATCCGTCCGGTACATCCTGTAGTACGCCAGCTCCACGAAGTTATTGTAGCCAAGCTTCTGTGCAATTTCAGTCCTCACTTTGACAAGGTCATCATAAATCCGGTCAAGATCCTCTTCATTGTCAGCAAGGAATCCAAAACGCGCCTCCTGCGCTTTTTTCCTCATTTCCCTGTCGGTTGATTCAGTGAAAGGTTCCATTTGGGCAAGCGTCCGCTCTTCCCCTTCAAAATCAATCTTGGCAGAGGCCATCAGCTTCGTATATTCCGAGGAGAGCTTGTTTTCCTTCTGCATCAATGGAAGTATTTCAGGCTTGAATACCTTCAGCTGGGCATCAGCCAGTGCAAATAGCTGTTTCCCCCACTTTTCTTCAAGTTCTGCACGGAACCTGGAATCTACCAGTTCTTTATAATATTCCGTTACGTAGCCTTCTAGCTGCGGCTGGACTTCATCCATATAATCCTGTTCATTTTTATAAAATTCGTCATTTGTATCAATCGAATGGCGGATATAGCATAAATTGAACATCGTCCCGATATCATTGCGAATCTGATTGATTTCCTTCATCGCTTCATTCTGATCATCAGCACTTGCTGCCCCCTTGAACTTCTCCAGCACAGCCTCAAATTTCCTGCCCGCTTCGTCCATGTCTGGACGGACATATGTATATTCACTGAAATTCATTCTTTTCCCCCCGAATAGCTTTATTTTTCAAAAACCCTACTAAAGATTCGACATCCAGCTGAAAAATCCTCCTAAAAAACAAAAAACACAGCAAGATCACTGTGCTTTGCTTTAGAATCTTCCGACAGATAAGCCGAGCTTTTTTAATAGATCGATCGCTGTCTGCTTTTCTTCAATAGAAAGCTCTGTCATCAGTTCATGGATGAACTGCTCGTGAGACGGAAAGATCTCCTCGATGAACTCTTTGCCCTTTTCTGTAATCTGGGCAAATGTCACACGACGGTCTGTCGGGCAGGCCACACGGCGCAAATACCCTTTTTCTTCAAGCTTGTCCACAACATAGGTAATACTGCCGCTTGCGAGCAGGATCTTGCCGCCGATTTGCTGCAGCGGCTGATCTCCTTTGTGATAGAGCAGCTCAAGCACCGCAAATTCAGTCGGATTCAATCCGTATGTCTGAATCAGCTTATTGACATTCTCATTAACAGCCCTGCAGGCCCTTGATAAAACGATAAAAAGCTTCAATGATTGATTTACCTGTTCGTTCCCCATTTTAAACAGATCCTTTAACACATTATTTTATCTCAAATTCGTCATTATTATAAGGAAGGTTGCCCAATGTGTCAATTTTTGGGCTGCTATGATGGAGAATTGAATGTAACTTTCCAGTTTGCATTCAATTCTGCCTTCACCGGCTGTTCTCTCCGGATATATTCGGCCAGCAGTTCTGTCATATCCCTGTGGATTTCACGGATGACAGGCTTATTCTGAAACATCCAGTAGCCGCCTCCTCCTCCTGCCCGGTAATGGTTCATCACCACTTCATATACTTCATCCAACTTCATTGCCTCTCCTCTGTGCTCCAGGACAGTGACCCGGCTTCCTTCAGGGAGTGACAGATTGAATTCATAGTCGATACCTTCCCACATATCATAATTATAGTGCTGGGGCTTTGGCCTTGAAAAGGACGGATTCACTCCGATTTTCCCGTTTTCACTGACCTGGAAGTAGGAGGCAGACCTTTCCAGTGCATCTTTGATGTCCTGGCCTGTTACCTGCAATACAGCGAGTGTGTTTGGATAAATATAATTGGTCATAATATCCCTCATGGTCACCGTGCCGCTGAATCCCGGGGCACCTTCATTGAACAGGGCCGTACAGGATATATTTGCGCCGGAAGCGTCCATCTGGACACGGTTGACCAGCTCGATCAATGGATGCTCCCTGATTCTTGCTTCCAGAGGATCTGTGATCAGCATATTTTCCGTCAGAGAGCCAATTACTTCATCTAGCCACTTTTGCGTTTCATTTTCGTAAAAGCTTGCATCGTGGATGATTTCCTTGTCACACTCCCCTTCATTGCTGATCAAAGAAGACTCCAGGCCGGCAATCGTCCATTCATGGCGGACCTTCTCAAAAGTCACTTCTACTTTGCCCAGATGGCTTCCATGGGCCCCCGGCATGATGACCGGCACACCATTCACCTCTTTGCCTGCAATCCTCCTATGCTGGTGGCCCGTGATCAGCAGATCGATTTCCGGAAATTCCATGCAGATCCTGTAAGCCTCATTTTCTCCTGTTTCCTCCTCCGCCTTGGCCCCCGTTTCCAAATCCCGTTCAAAACCTCCATGATAAGCGACCGCAAGGAAGTCAGGCTTTTCGGTTTCTTCTATATAGGGAATCCAGCGCCCAAGGGCCTCGATTGCCGAATCGAAGAAAAGTTCCTGGATATGATCAGGTCTTTCCCAATTCGGGATATGGCTTGTTGTAATCCCAAGGATGGCTATCTTTAGATCACTCATTTCTTTAATCACATAGGGTACTCCGAAATACGGCTCCTTCGTTGTCCGGTGCAGCACATTGGCGCTCAGCCAGGGAAAATTGGATTCGCTGGCCGCACTCTTGATCATTTCGATGCCATAATTGAATTCATGGTTTCCGATTACAGCAGCATCATATTCCAGCTTATTCAGGACCTGGACCATAGGGTTGACACGGTGCTTTAAGAACCGCGAATAATGGTACGTTAGCGGTGTGCCCTGGATCAGGTCGCCATTGTCCAGAAGAAGTGTATGTTCGGACTTCGCTTTCTCCCGTCTGATCACTGACGCCAGTTTGGCAATTCCCTCACTCAATTCTTTTCCAGTGCTGTAATCATATGGATAGATGCTGCCGTGCAAATCAGATGTAATCAGGAACGATACTGTCTCTTTGTTTTTCATCTAACTCCTCCCTTTAGTTCCTATTTATCATTCTCGGCTGCTGTTAAACTTGAATTGTCCATAAGTGGTATAATAGCAAAAGAGCTGGCCGGTTAAGAGGCGCTCTTCCAATTATATAAATATCTATTGAGGTACATACAAATGAAAAAATCAAGGAACTATATTTTGTATCTCGCAGCCGTTTTGGTCCCTGCAGTCATTTCCAGTCTCTTTTATATGAACAAGCTGCTGGATCAGAATATCAGCGACCGCCAGGAAGCAGCCAGGTGGACCGCAGCGATCCACCAGCGCCATTGGGATGATTTTATCTCGGAAACTGTTTCTACCCTCGAGGTCCTTTCCATTGCGGCATCAGCGGAAATGCAGAATCCTGCTAAAATTTCCCCGCTGCTTCAGCGCATCCATTTGATGGATTCACGCTATGGGGGATTATATGTAGCCAATGCCAGCGGTGAAGTTATTGCAGGTTCAAACTCTCTTTTTGACAACAAAAAAATGCTTGAAAAAGATTATATACAGGAAGCGATGGATGCTAAGGATATCGTCATTTCCTCCAGGCAGGAAACGCTTGAAAACGGCCAGAAGGTTATTGGCCTCGCAGCTCCGGTGCTAGGAGAAAACCGGAAGATTGCCGGAATTGCCATAGCGCAGATCAGGGTGGACCATATTGAAAATATCTTGACCATGCTGACGCCGGATGCCAGGCTTGTCGTCTACAACCAGGAAGATGCTCCCATCATGAGCTTTAATATGGGGCCTTCCCGTTCATTTGGGGACATGCAGACAGTCATGATGCCGATCGAGAGGCTCCCCTGGACGATCAAAACAGCCGTACCTGTCAGAGATAACGCTGCGATCTTTAAAGAGGCAGCAGGATTTATTGCAAGGCTGCTGATCATCTTCCATATCATCTTCTTTTTCATCAAATATATCATGCTTAAAAGGCAGGCTGCAGAAGAAAAGAAGAAAAACGAATTGCAGAAGCTGGAGCTGGTCGGCACACTTGCAGCAAGCACAGCCCATGAAATCCGGAATCCTCTGACCGGAATAAAAGGGCTTGTACAGCTTCTCAGTGAAAAATACACACATTCGGAGGATCAATACTTCTTTAAAGTGATTGACACAGAGATAAGCAGGATCAATGAAATTGTAAGTGAATTCCTGATCCTGGGGAAGCCTACAGCCCTGAAAACGGAAAAAATCAATCTTAAAGAGATCATTTTCGACTTGATCCCCCTTATCGAATCCGAAGCGTCACAGGCAAGCGTCCAGTGCAGTTATCATCTGCCGGACATGCCTGCAATAGCCGATGGTACTCAGGATCAGCTGAAGCAGGTCCTTCTCAACCTTGCGAAGAACGCTTTTGAAGCTATGCCGGACGGCGGGCAGCTGTCCATCTCCCTGCACACCGGCGGCAAATGGCACAGCATCATTCTGGAAGATACAGGGACCGGCATAAAGGAGGAAGATCTGGATAAGGTTTTCACTCCATTTTTCACATCAAAGGATATGGGTACCGGGCTCGGCCTTGTAGTATGCCAAAGGATCATCGAGTCCTTCGGAGGCAGCATCAGCATCTCAAGCAGATTGGATGAAGGAACAAAAGCCGAGATCCTGCTGCCTGTAAAAGAGTGAGGAACCAGGCCTCCATCAAATAACACATATAAAGCAGGGCAGCGTACGGTGCTCTGCTTTATTTCATTCAAGGGTGAATATCGGCTGTTTCGCCTCGATCCTGCCCTTCAGTTCACCCATCATCGAAAGAAGTCCGCTGCTTCTGTCCTCTGGTGCAATTTTTTTATGGAGAACGGTATAGAGAACAACATCCCTTAGCTTTAGAAACAGCGGCAGCTGGGCGTTCCAGCCGGGAGGCAGCGGCCTGATCTCCTCATAGCCTGCAGCAAATGCTTTCAGGAAGAGGGAAGCAAAGGCATCTTTCTCCTCCTGCCTGCCATCCATGTATCGATAAAGGACCGAGTAATACACTGGGATAGCTATATCTGAAGCAAACCAGTGATAGGCACAATCATCGAAATCAAACGGATAGACCTGCGTTCCATCAAAAAAGAAATTGCCTGAGTGCAGGTCAGTATGCACAAGCCCAAAGCTGTCTTCTCCGGCAGGCAGCTCTTTAATGCTGCTGATAAGCTCCCTGCTGTTTGCTATAACACTTGCATGCCCATCAGCCGGTACATATCTTTCAGGAAAAAGGACATCTTCCTCATCCCAGCCCGGCCTTGTTCCAATTTTAGCATTTGCCTTATAAATGGCTGCTGCGGCATGCATCTGGGCAATGACCCTTCCCCATGACTGGAAAAGAGGCTTATCAAACTCTTTATCTGTAACTTTTACCGGCCTGCCCGGAGCTTTGGAGAACAAACAAGCATAGAACTCGCTGCCATCCCTGCACCCAGCGGTTATGATGTTAATTCCCTTCGGGGCCAGAATGACCTCAGGAACATGAATTCCTTCGGAGAATAAATGGTTGAGCCAATCAATCTCGGCAGCAATGTCCTGCAAAGACCTGTGCGATTGATGAGTAAGCCTGAGGATAAAGGAATCTTCCCCCTTCCTCACTTCATAAACATAATTTTCAAAATCCCCCAGCAGCCTGCAATCCTCTTCAAGTCCATAAATGTTCAGTATGTCTTGAAGGATAGAGCTGCCATCCAGCAATCCCTGAATATGTTTTTCCATATCTGCCTCCTTACTTGACTTCATCACTGTTCATTAAAAATGAACCATGGATAAATCTACTAAAATATATTATGCTATTTTATTATGTCTTAATTCTATAAAAAACTCTATCGACAGATAAACATCAGGAGGGAAATCAATGGGACACCCTGCAGCCGTCCAAAAGCGGGAATACAGTGAAAAAACAGCCTACAAGGTTTTATTTATTATTGGGATCTGCCATCTATTGAACGATACCATCCAGGCTGTAGTGCCTGCGATGTTTCCGATCCTCGAAAAGTCCATGGGTCTGACTTATACCGAGCTCGGCATCATAGCTTTTTCCCTGAACATCGTCTCTTCGGTCCTGCAGCCGGTTACCGGCATGCTGACTGACCGGAAGCCGATGCCTTTCGCACTTCCAGCCGGGCTGGCCATTTCTTTGGCAGGTGTGCTGGGCCTGGCTTTGGCCGCCAATTTTCTTTCAATAGTCCTTTCTGTTGTGCTGATTGGACTTGGTTCAGCGATTTTTCATCCTGAAGGGTCGCGTGTAGCCTATATGGCTGCCGGTACAAAAAGGGGGCTGGCACAGTCCATTTATCAAGTGGGCGGCAATACAGGACAGGCACTCGCCCCGCTCATTACTGCCCTTGTACTTGTGCCGCTGGGGCAAAGAGGCGCTGCCTGGTTTACCTTGGCCGCCGCCCTGGCTTCCGCCCTGCTTGTCTATATTGCCTTCTGGTATTCCGGAAAGCTGAAAGAAGAAAGTCAGATCCTCTTAAAAAAATCAAGGATAAGGAAAAAAGGGCAAACTGCCTTGAACAAAAAAATAGCTCTTTCACTGGCCGTTATCCTCTTCCTGATTTTTGCGCGGTCCTGGTATATCTCAGCCATAACCAATTTCTATGCTTTTTACGCTATCTCAGAATATTCCTTCACGATCACTCAGGCACAGGTATTTTTATTTGCTTTCCTGGCAGCCGGTGCTGCTGGGACGTTCTTTGGCGGCCCATTATCAGACCGTTTCGGAAAGAAGAGAGTCATATTTGTCTCAATGGCCGCATCTGCACCATTCTCGATCCTGATTCCATACATGCCGAAAGAACTTGCTTTTGTCTTTCTGCTGCTGACCGGCTTTATTCTTATGGCCAGTTTTTCAGTTACGGTTGTATATGCCCAGGAGCTGGTGCCGGGAAAAATCGGAACCATGTCCGGTCTGACAGTCGGCCTGGCATTCGGCATGGGAGCGATCGGCTCAGTGGCACTCGGATGGCTGGCTGATATGATCGGCCTTCCCCTGACATTGGCCATCACCGGCTTCCTCCCTCTGTTGGGACTTTTATCGGCCCTTCTGCCTGCAGACCGCCAGCTTGCAGAAATGCAGGCCAAATAGAAGTAACAGCAGCTTTTGAAAAGGGCTGTCCAAACCGGATTTCCGGCTTGGACAGCCCTTTTCATGTTCATTCTTTTTTATTGCGCAAAGATTTTACCGGGAACTTTTTTCTTCCTGCTGTATATATTAGTATTGCGCGTTAAGCCCATAAATACGGTAACTTTATATTGCATGGTGCTCATCATGCTTTAAATGAAAGGCGGGGAGCTTTATACCATGAGTGAGGTAATTGTCGGGAGCGTACTGTCTGCCCTTTCAACAGGCCTTGGGGCTTTGATCATACTATTTATGCACGGAAGCATCACCCACAGCTGGAGAGATATCCTATTGGCTTTCACAGCTGGCATCATGATGGCAGCATCCATGATGGGCCTTATACCGGAGGCGCTCTCTGCGGGGGGATTTCTGCCGCTGGCTGCAGGTGTTTTCCTCGGCGTCCTATCCTTGACGCTCCTGGAGAAGAATATACCCCATATTGACCTTCAGCATTCAAAAAAGGGGCTTGAATTCGATGAAAAGGCAATGCTTATCATCGCGGCCATCACCCTGCATAATATTCCGGAGGGTTTATCGGTGGGGGTCAGCTACGCTTCGAGCACAGAAGATACAGGCAACCTGATTGCCTTTGCAATCGGCCTGCAAAATGCCCCTGAAGGATTTCTGGTGGCGTTATTTCTGGTAAACCAGAAAATACACAAATTCAAAGCATTTATTATTGCTACCCTGACAGGTGCTATCGAGATCGTCACCGGCCTCCTCGGTTTCTATCTTACATCATTTATCAGCTTTCTTGTTCCCTATGGCCTTGCCTTCGCCGCGGGCGCCATGCTGTTCATCATCTATAAAGAGCTGATTCCTGAGAGCCACGGGGATGGAAATGAACGGACTGCCACTTACTCCTTTATCGTCGGCCTGCTGTTCATGATTTTTTTAATCAATATTTTTTAGTCTGGGCAAATATAGAGAAGGGGGGCCTTAATGTCAGGCCTCCCTTCTCCATGATACTGTTTAGATCAGCTGCAGCTCCGCCGGGGAGCCTTGCTTTCCAATAGTTGTGTGATCGTTTGTTTATGCTGTGCTGTTTTCTTCTATGAGGAGAATAGCTGTGAAGTGTGATTTGCGAGTAATTTGTGAAGTAATGTATCGCGAAAAATGTTCCGGCCTTGTCACCGATGCTCCTTTTTTCAAGCTGACAACTGCAAACCTGCCACTATCCGTGCATTTTATACTTTTGCCAGCTCTCTCGGCCAAAGGATCATCTCTTTATAGGGGCCCTTAAATGCTTCCTTATTTCTATTTTCTCTCTTCATGCTTTGCTGAAACTCCAGAATCAGCTTGTCGAGCTCCTGGCTGCAGCGGATTGTTGCTGCACTGGAAACCCCTTCTCTCTCTGCAATCTTAATCATCGCTTCCCTTTTCACCTGGATTTCTTTCATTAAATATTCATTTGACTGGCACAACTTTCTTTTCCTCCTAATCTGTATCCCATTCCTTTTTATAATCCAATCAGTCTATCTTCCCTCTTTAATTATTTATCTCTATATATAATAATGAAAACAAAGGCGTTTTCCCCAGTCATCCCTTATCTATTTGACACCATTCGTGGAATGCTGAGAAATAATAGGCCACTTGAAGCATTATTACAAGAATTTCTATAAAAGTAAATAGATTCGCAATATTAGACAAATTCTTCAGAAAAAAATGTTCTTTCGCAAATCGAAGTATTCTTTTTCGACAAATTCCTTCATGTTTTGCAGAAAAATCTGGCGGTGTTGAACAGAAAGAGGGGCAAAAAAATGCAGCTTATTAACCATTTTTGTTTTTCTGTATCAAATCTTGAAAAATCCATTTCTTTCTATCAGCAAGCATTCAACGCAAAATTGCTTGCTTCCGGCAGGACAGTCGCTTATTTTGATATGGATGGGCTGTGGATAGCTATAAATGAAGAAAAAAATATTCCGAGAGAAGAAATCAAAGATTCTTACACTCATATCGCTTTACATGCAGAAGAAGGAGAATTGGCAGCCCTCAATAAAAATTCAAAAGCTGTTTTTCCTTGCGGTAATAATCAAGACGATCCTGCGGGGTGCCGGTGTGATATTCGAATTTATGCCCATCCGGATCCTCAAAATAGATGGACAGGCCGTCTTTTTCGTGCCTCCTTCTGCCTGCAAGAATAACAGCTCCGGCTTTTATAAGCCTTATTTCCAGTTAAGCAAAAAGCTGTTTTAACTACATAAATTATAATAGGAATCACAAAATAAATTATAAAACCCTGTTGATTGAAGTGGAAGTCACGCAGACTCCTGCGGGATTGCAGCGGCAGAGCTGAGACCCCGCAGGAGGCACGACGAGGAGACTCAGCGCCGCCCCGCGGAAAGCGAAGTGCCTGGAACGGAAATCAACAGACTCCATTTGAGGAAGAATCTAGGTAATTCAACAGACAGCTAAAAAAATCAGAATGGAGAATCGCAATAAAAGTATTAAACCCTGTTGATTGGAGTGGAAGGCACGCAGACTCCTGCGGAATTGCAGCGGCAAAGCTGAGACCCCGCAGGAGGCACGACGAGGAGACTCAGCGCCGCCGCGCGGAAAGGAAGTGCCTGGAACGGAAATCAACAGACTCCATTTGAAAACCTATAGTATGGTAAAAAGGGATAAAAAATAGGATCGGCATTTCCCGATCCCATTGTTAACAGCCTTCAGGCATTCAAGCTGCCTCATTCTCTTCAATTAAGCTTCTGCGCCTTCTTTTTCATAGATAGGAACCCAGCCTTCAGAGGTAACAAAGATGCGCGCGGCGACAACCTTGCGATCTTCCTGGAGAGTAAAATAATGCCTGATATTTTCCGGCACAGAAATCAGGTCGCCCGGATCAAGGAACACTTCAAAAAAGTTTCCGTCTTTACCCTGGATGATGAAAACTCCATGCCCGCTGACAATAAAACGGACCTCATCATCTGTATGATGATGCTCCTGCTGAAAATTCTTCAGCAGCTGATCAAGATTCGGCGTGCTTTCAGACAGGGAAATAACGTCCTGCGCCTGATAGCCTCTCCGTTCTGAGATATCCTTGATTTCAGCAGCAAAGCTCTCAAGAATCCTTTCTTTCTCTTCATCTGAAAGATTATACTTTTCTCTCAAATCCTCCGGCAGCTTCTGAATGTCCCAGTTTTCATAAATGACTTCCTGGCTGTCAAGGAAAGCGGCAACCTCTTCCTGGTTCCTGATTTCTTCTTTAGTTTCCTGCAATACAATATATGCCATTGTTTTAATCTCCCCTCAACTTTTTTATATAACGGCTTGAAGCGGCTTATGCTGCAGCAGCTTCAGCTGATAGCGGAATAAAAACTCCGAAGCCTCCAAAAGCTTTTTGGCTTCAAAAGGGGTGCGCCCCCATACTGTAATTCCATGGTTGCGGATCAGGACAGCACCTGAGTCAGCAAGAATATGCTCTGAAAAAGACTCAGCAAGCCTTGGGATATGGGCGTGATTCGGAATGATCGGGATCGTCAGGACAGCATCTTCTTCCCACATATCAAAAGCTTTGATGAGCTCCTGGCCTCTGAAAGAAACAGAACCTGCATCCCCATATAGTTCAGAAATCACATTATTATCAACTGTGTGGACGTGAAGGCTGCAGCCCGCATCGGTATTGTTGTAGATTTCCACATGAAGAAGCGTTTCTGCAGAAGGTTTCAGATCTGTTTCCCAAACTGGCTTCCCGCTGTGGTCGACTAGCAGGAAATCCTCTTCTGTCCGCCTGCGCTTATCTTTCCCGCTTGCCGTAACGAGGAATTGAAGCGGCTCGCCGGCAACCTTGATCGCAAGGTTCCCGCTTGTCCCCATAAACCAGTCACGGGCAGCAAGTTCATCCTTAATATCTGCCAGCTGGTCCCATTTTTCCTGAATACAACTCATGATCTCACCCCTGCCAACCTTTTTAATTCGCTGATGCAATCGAAAAAGTCGGTGAATGGCCTGTGATTCAGGCCGAGCTCACTGCTTTTCTGCAGCAGCAGATCTCTTGCCAGGACAAAATCTGCCTGCTTGGCTGCCTGAAGATCTGTAATGCTGTCGCCTATGACAATCTTATATAATCCTTCTTCATCCCGCGACCTCATGATGGAAGGCTTGCAGCAGCCGCAGCCGTTTACACATTCTTCATCACATTCATGCGGCCAGATGATTTTAATCGCTTCCCCGCTGAAATCAGAATGGTTGCAGTAGATAGCTTCAAAAGGGCCATACTTCTCAAGCATCGGATGAATGAAAAAGTCGATGCCGCCGCTGACGATGTATAAAGGGATATTTTCTCCTTTTAGATACGCAATGAACTCCTCAAATCCTTTTCTTATCTTGGCCTGGCCAAGCACAAAACTGGTGATTTCCTCCTTCAGGCTGCTCGGCAAAAGCCTGAACATCCGGCCGACGCCTTCCTGAATGGAAATCTCTTCTGCCAGTACCTTGTCCTTCAAGGCTTCCCATTCAGGCGGAGCGAAACGCTTCATTACGCTGATAATATTGTCTGACTCCGTTATCGTTCCATCAAAGTCGCAGAATACTGCAAGATTATCCATGCTGCACCACCTCTTTGCTTCCCCAAAGCGCTATCGCTTTTGCCAGTTCAGGAAATTCCTGTTCTGGCTGCTGCAGCGTTTTTCCGGCAAGCACAAGATCGATCGCCTGGCGGAATGCTGCACCGCCGCCTCTTGCGCCGTCAGGATGGCCATGCACGCCGCCGCCGGCATTTATGACGCTTTCAACCCCGAAATCTTTGAAAAGAAGCGGGACAAGCCCCGGATGGATGCCGGCTGAAGGGACAGGAAAACTTTTCTTATATATATCTTCCTCTGTGAGCGCAGTACTGATGGATAGTGCCTGGTTCCGCTCCAGTGCCACGGATCCATATGGCGACGGGAACAGTGATAAATCAGCACCGGCCATGCGGGCTAGTTTTCCGAGAAGCAGGCTGTGGCTCATACCATAGAGAGCAGAAGAGGTCATCGCCCCGCTCACTGCCGGGTGGGCCATGATAGGCAGGCCGATGTCCCCATCCTCCCTTAACGCCTGCAGCACATCCAAGCCGTAGGCAAAGGCATTGAACAGCAGCATATCTGCCCCGAGCTCTGCCGCTCTTTTTGCTTTGTCCTTCAGTTCAAACGTACGCCCCGTCAGATTCACTGCATAAAGTGTCCTTTGCCCTGTTTCTTCAAAGGCTTCCCTCAGCACCCTCTTTCCTTCTGTAATCCTCTGGGTGAATGGGGCAAGCTCATTATCAAAGAAAATTTCATCATCCTTGACAATATCGATCCCCCCGCGGGCCTGTTCCTTCAGCTGCTTCAGAAGATAATTGAGATCCCTTCCAATCACACCTTTGAAGATGCTCATCAGCAGCGGCCGCCCATGGACATCAAGCTTATTGCGGATTCCTTTGATGCCAAAGCGCGGGCCCGGGAATATCTGTTTGAAGTCTTCTGCTGCATGCAGATCCAGAAGCTTGATTTTTCCGTCGAGCGAAAGCTTCCCGAATACAGTTGTCAGAACAGCAGGGATATCAGCGCTGAAATTGACAGCAGGGTAGGCGATTTTAATCAGTGCTGCACCTTCATTCCCATATGATCCCTCAACAGAAACGACTCTCCCTTTATGTTTCTTGAGCTGATCCCGCTCAAGATCCGGCAGATCTGTCCAGGAACCCACTGTCAGGCCCAACGCAATTTCTTCTGCCTTTTTCTCCAAGTTCCCGCTGAAACCGTTCAGCAGATAAGACGCAATCACTTCACCCATATCGATTTCCTCCTGCCATTTATGTATAGTCCATGCTGTATTGTCAATTGTAAAAGGCATGTAAAACAATGCCTCAAAAACAAAGAAAAAACCTCTTCAGAAAGAAGAGGTCAGCGCTGTGTCCAACATCTTCTCATCTATCAGCCTACATGCTGCAAGAATTAGCACCGTGCTTTACACAAAGTCGGTTGCCGGGCTTCATAGGGCTAGTCCCTCCGCCTGCTCTTGATAAGAAAACGAAATATATGTGAGATTTAAAAGTATTCAGATAATCAATAATTCATTTGGATTATGTCATGATTATAAAAACATGTCAATTGATTTTTCAAAAAATATTCAACTTTCCGATCCGGGCTGCGGCCTCTTTAAGTCTCTCTTCATCTGCAAGCAGGCCTGCGCGGACATATCCTTCCCCATACTCGCCAAAACCGATGCCGGGAGCCACCACAACATGTGCTTTTTCGAGCAGTACATCTGCAAATCGCTCAGACGTCCATCCTTCCGGCACTTTCAGCCAGGCAAAAAAGGATCCCTGCGGAGCTTTAACATCCCAGCCTATCTCCCTAAGGCCTTCAATAAAAGCCTTCCGCCTGGAGGCATAGATCTGCACCAGCTCATCCACACAGTTCTGCGGCCCGGCCAGCGCCTCGGCTGCTGCTTCCTGTACTGCGCCAAACAGGCTGACATAAAGATGATCCTGCATTAGATTGATGGCTTCTATCACACTTTCATTCCCTGCCGCAAACCCCACTCTCCAGCCTGCCATATTATACGTTTTCGAGAGTGTATAAATTTCAATGCCCGTCTCTTTTGCCCCTTCCGCCTGCAGGAAGCTGACAGGCTTTTCGCTGTTAAAGCCGATCGCACCGTAGGCAAAATCATGGACGACGCAAATGTCGTTTGCCGATGCAAAGCGGACCGTTTCTTCAAAGAATTCCTTCGTAGCCGTTGCACCGGTCGGATTGTTCGGATAATTGAGGAACATCATCCTGGCTGACTGGATGTCCTGCTCAGAAAGCTCACCATAATCCGGCAGAAAATGATTTTCTTCTTTCAGAGGCATGACAGCCATGGACGCTTTCGCAAGGGCCACCCCTGACCAATAATCAGGATAGCCGGGGTCGGGAACAAGTATCGTTTCCCCCGGATCCAAAAGGCATTGAGGGATTTCAACCAGGCCGGCTTTCCCGCCGAATAAAATGGCTATTTCCTTTTCCGGATCAAGGTCCACCCCATATTCCCTTTTGTAAAATTCCGCCGCTGCAGCTTTCAGGCTGTGCTGCCCGCGAAAAGGGGAATATTTGTGATTAAGGGGATTTTCGGCTGCTTCCTGCAGCTTCCTGACGATATGAGGCGGAGTGGGCCTATCAGGATTTCCCTGGCCAAGATTGATGACATCATGCCCCTGCCCGGCATACCTGGCTGCTTTTTGCACCAATGTCGCAAAGAACTGCTTTGGCAGACTTTGCAAAAGTTCAGATTGAGAAAATATTTTCATCACATAGTCACCTGCTTTTCATGTGGATTAAATTTTTTTGTTTGAAAAACTAATGACAAATGATATAACGTAAAAGGCAGGAAGTAAAGAAATATTCTGCAATTTAAATATATAATCCTTTGCATACGGAGGTTTACCCAATGAAAATAACCTGCATCCAAATGGACATCTCCTTTGGCAGCCCTGAGAAAAATTTCGAAAAAGCTGCAACGCTGATCGAGCGTGCAAGCAAGGATAATCCCGATATCATCGTGCTGCCCGAGCTGTGGACAACTGGCTATGATTTAACCCGCATGGAAGAAATCGGGGACGTGAACGCAGAATCAAGCATCCGGTTTTTGCAGACTATGGCCCAAAAGCATCATTCTGCCCTCATTGGAGGAAGCGTCGCAAATAAAACAGCTGATGGCGTTTTCAATACCCTGCTTGCAGTCAGCAGCACAGGTGAACTCCTGCACCAATACAGCAAGCTCCACCTTTTTAAACTGATGGATGAACATCTCCACCTGTCACCCGGGAGCGGGGATGCGTCTTTCAAGCTGAATGGCCATCCGATGGCCGGCTTTATCTGCTATGATATCCGTTTTCCTGAATGGATCCGCAAGCATGCACTTGAAGGAGCAGAAGCCATTTTCGTTGTGGCTGAATGGCCTCTGCCCCGCCTCGCCCATTGGCGCGCGCTGCTGATTGCGAGAGCCATTGAAAATCAATGCTTTGTGGTTGCCTGCAACAGGGCTGGATCTGATCCTGCCAATCAATTTGCAGGACACTCCATCATCATCGATCCATGGGGCGAAGTCATTGCAGAGGCTTCAGAGAACGAAGAAATCCTCTCAGCAGAGCTCGACCTCAGGCTTGTAGAGGAAGTGAGGGCGCGCATCCCGGTTTTTACGGACCGCAGGCCTGAATTCTATTAGAATTTTTTAAATTTTTATTGACAGAAAACATGAGCCGCTGTTACTATTTTTTCAAACGGCTGAGACAGCCGGTCTGACAAACTAATATTCTCTTATCAAGAGCAGGCAGAGGGACTTGGCCCGATGATGCCCAGCAACCGACCGTAATTCCATCGTGAGATGGGGCGCAATACTTGCGCCGGAGAATTTCTCCATAAGGCACGGTGCTAATTCCAGCAGAAAGCTTGGCTTTCTGGCAGATAAGAGGTGCGAAGCTCAATACTTCAAGCCTCTTTCAGCATGAGAAAGAGGCTTTTTTATGTCCTGATGGATAAACAAAGCCTCCAAATTCAGGAGGGAAAAATCATGACACTCGTAAAAAATAAATATGCTCCGCTGACAGAAAAGACAGCCGCAGAACTCGCTGTAAGCCTTGGCCAGTTTCCCGGCAATGCATCTTTAGCTACGGAAGAAATAGGCGACGGCAATCTTAACCTTGTCTTTAGGATCAAGGAAAACGGGACAGGAAAAAGCCTCATTATCAAGCAGGCTCTCCCTTTTGCCAAGGTAGTAGGCGAAAGCTGGCCGCTGACTTTGAAAAGGGCTGCGATTGAAGCAGAAGCTCTTAAACTTTTTAAAAAGCTTGCTCCGGATTTTGTGCCGGAGGTCTTCTACAATGATGAAGAGCTCGCGGTGACTGTGATGGAAGATCTTTCACACCTGGAGATCAGCCGTACAGGGCTGATCTCTGGAAAAGAATATCCGCTGCTTTCCGGCCATCTTGGAAACTACCTGGCAAGAACTTTGTTCTATACCTCTGACTACGGCCTTCTGCAGGCTGATAAGAAAAAGCTTGCCAAAGATTTTTACAACCCGGAGCTGTGCAAAATTACGGAAGACCTGATATTTGCAGATCCTTTTTTCAATAGCCCGACCAATGATTTTGAAGAAGAGCTGAAAGGCGATGCAGAAGCCTTATGGGCTGATTCAGCATTGAAACTTGAGGCGGCGCGCCTTAGGAAGATTTTCTTAAATGAAGCGGAGGCGCTCCTTCACGGGGACTTGCATACAGGCAGCATCTTTGCATCCAATGCTGAGACCAAAGTCATTGACCCGGAATTTGCTTTCTATGGTCCTGCAGGTTTTGATATTGGCCAGGTGATTGCAAATCTTTTATTCCAGTCAATCGCCAATCCTGAGAAAACAAGACTAATAGACCAACATATAAAATCATTCTGGGAAGCTTTTTCCCAGGAGTTCACCCGTTTATGGCAGAATGATAATAAAGATCCTTTTGCAGGAACAGATGGTTTTCTTTCCGCTGTCCTCCGGAAATATTGGGCAGATGCCGTCGGCTTTGCAGGCTGCGAGCTGATAAGAAGGACAATCGGGCTCGCACATGTTGCCGACCTTGACGGAATAAAGGACAAAGAAAGGCGCCTGTCTGCCAAAAGAGCGGCACTGGCTGCAGGGAGAAACCTGATCCTTCAGCGCAGTGAAATTGCAGATGCAAAGGAATTATGCAGGAATGTCAGCCTCGTTTACGCAGGGTAAAAATATGGTATCCGGCCGGTTCGGAAAATCTCAGTTTTTCCGCCAGCCTTATACTTGCCAGATTGGCCGCGCTGCAATCCCAGCGCGGCTGCAGATTTTTCTCCAGGGAAGCTCCGATGAATCTGGAGCCAAGTATGGCACCCAGCCCATGGCCCCTGCTGCTTTCAGCTATATGGATATCCATTTCTGCATATTCCCTGCTCCTGAATATAGAAATGCATTCCCCTGCTGCCCGCTCCCCCATCATCACCCTGACCCCAAAACCAAATTTCAGAAACTGCTCAACCGAGCCCCAATATGTGCTGAAATATTCAATCGGAAACTCGGAGTATTTGCCTGCTGATTGCCTGCTGAGCTCAAGAATGCAGACTTTGCTTGAAGGAGGGACAGGTGCCGGCGAAAACTTCTGGAAAGAATAGCGCCGGTGCATGTCCAGCTTATCCCCAAACCGCTCTGAGAGGAATTGGTCCCAGCCCTTTGAACCGGAAAAGAGCGTAAAACGCCCGCCGCTTTTCTCAGCCTCCGCCAATTTCCCAGCCAGCAGTTCACATGAACCGGAGTCCGTACTGCCTGCAGCAAAATGGATGCCGCTGCCGTGGGATATAAGGAGGCACCCTTCCCTTTTCTTCACCTCACCCGGTATGAAGCCATCTAGAACTGCTAAGGCAAAGACAGGAATAAAACCTGTACCTGGTATATTTGCGTATTCTTTATCCATATCAAACTACTCCGGCTTTGCCCACATTTCACGGGGATTCAGCTCATAAATGCCGTTTTCCCTGTACATGAAATGGTTGATGATGAATTCCCTCCTGATCGTTGCATAGTCCTCATGGAATTTCTTTATATACTCATTAAGCTCATTTTCTGGATATTTCTCACCCATCTTAAGTCCTGAGGCGATATGTTCAAAGATGAACAGCTTTTTCTTGCGCTGTGCCGGAATATTTTTCAGCTTACCTTCTTTTGTGATAAAGTTTTCGATAACCTTTTGTTTCTCATTGTGCATTTCCAGCATCTCTTCCATCTCCCCTTCTTTTTTATCAAACATATCAATGAGCACTTCTGCCTGCTGCTTGATAACCGACTCATTCACATAATAATATATGGTATTTTTATCACGGCGCTGATAGATGCCATTAATAGCTTTCAGCTTGTTTAAATGATGGGTGATTGTCGGAGGAGTCAGTCCCAGCTTGCCTGCAATTGCCTGGCCATGGAGAGGCCCATTCGATAATAGTGCAATAATCCGTATTCTGGCAGGGTCGCCCATCGTTTTATGAAATGCCACTAATCTGTCTAACTGCATAAAAAACCCTCCAAATTCGATATATATCTAATTAGATTTATATCAAATCAGCTCTCAGAAGTCAATTCACTTTTTGTAAAAAAAATGCATCATTCCACTGAATGATACAAATTTGGACGACTGCTATTTTTTTATGGCTATTTAGTAAAAAGGCCGGCTAAATCCTGGTACCCCGCCCGCTTCATGGGAAGTTCGATATGGAAAACGGTTCCTTCCCCCATCTTGCTTTCCACTTCGATCGTGCCTTCATGTTCTTCTATAATTTTGTATGTGACCATCAGGCCAAGCCCGGTGCCCCGTTCTTTCGTTGTATAAAATGGTTCTCCAAGCTTGCGCAGTTTCTCTGGAGGGATTCCCGTCCCCTCATCCCTAATGGAAATCCGGACGCTGCCGACTTGGGTTTTCTCAATGGAAATGGTAATGATTCCGCCCTTCGGCATTACTTCAATTGCATTTTTAATGATGTTAATAAAGACTTTCTTCAGCTGGTTCGGCTCGCAGAAAATCAAGGGGAGGCCTTTTGTGTAATCTGTCCTGAACTGTACATTATGGAGAACCGCCTGAGCTGTCAAGAACTCGACTGTTTCTTTCATCAGCTGGATGATATCTTTCTCGACGAACTGTATGGCCTGAGGCTTCGCCAGGATCAGGAACTCATTTATGATTGAATCGATCCGCTGAAGTTCAGAGGTAATGATATTAAAATACATGGAGTTACCGCTTCCGGCACTGTCTTCCAAAAGCTGGATGAATCCTTTCAAAGCCGTCATCGGATTCCTGATTTCATGGGCGATTCCCGCTGCCAATTCCCCAATCACATTCAATGTATCCGATTTCTTCAGCTGCTCCTCCATCTCCAGCTTTTCTGTAATATCCTTGAATGTCGTCAGGCTGAGCCCGGAAAAGACATTCTGCTTTAAAGAGAACTCAAAATGCATTTTCCTGCCCGACTTCAAAATATAGGAAATCGTCCCGTTGGATTGACCATTGTCTGTCAGCTCTCCAAGATGCCGGCGCAGCTCCTCTTCTGTTATCTTACAGTCATTCAATACAGCAAGAAGGGACTGTCCCACAATTTCATGCTGCGGCATCTGCAGCATTTTTTCGCCTGATGCATTGATATCGACAATGGTAAAGTTTTCATCCCACAGAATCAGCCCCTCAAGGGCGCCTTCAAAAATACTGCGGAATTTCCTCTCGCTCTCCCGCAGTTCTTCTTCCATCTTATACCGTTCACTGACATTCCTGAAGATTGTCATATGATAGCCTTCGACCGCGTTCAGCTTTACAGTGAACTCAAGAAGCTTCTTCTGTCCATTTGGCATCAGAAAAAACAGCTCATTCCTCACTTGCCCCTCTTTGTACAGCTCCTCGAGGATGCGGAAATAGCTTCTGTCCTTGTAAAGAACAAAATCATCCACCTTCCGGGCAAGAAGCTCATCATGGGTGCTTTCAAATATTCTGCATGCTGCCTGGTTTGCATTGATGATCGTCCCTTTGTCCCTCCAGTAGACAATTCCATCGAGCGCTTCTACAAAAAGATCTTTATATAAATCCTCATGTTTGCGGATTTTCTGTTCAAGTTGCCTTTTCTCCGTCACATCCCGAAAAATGGACAACAGCAGACTGCTTCCGGGAAGGCGGCTCGTCGTAAATTCAAAGTAGGCCAGGCTGCCTTTATATGCCATCGGCAGAACGCCTTTAACTTTTTCCTGGGAGTGCAGCAGCTTTTTCTGTTTTTCCAGCTTAAAATGGTAATCCCCGGGGACCAGGTCATCCAGCCTGGTGCCCTCAAGCTGTATCTTCTCAGTCCCTAAAAACCGGGACATTGAAGAGTTAACGGCTAAAATCTCCCGCTGTTCAGTATAAATCATCATGCCATCTGGTGCAGAATCAAAAACATGTTCCCCGGCAGCATAGTTTTCCCCGGAACCGGCTCCCTGTCTCAGCCTTTCATTCTCCAGTTCCAGCTCTGCTATCCTTTCCTCCATCTGTTTTCTTACTATATTTGATAAAGCCCCCACCTTTTTTCCTCCTTGAAGACATAGACTTGCCTGCAAACATCTATCAGATACCTTTCCATCTGCTCAGGAAAAATCTCTCGGCTTATATGGCTTGCATAATATGATACTTACATTTTATTACTGTTCGGGTTAAAAAAAAACAATTTTTAGACAATTACCCGCAAATTTTCCCCCTGTCTTCCTTTTTCCGATGCAATGATGAGTCTCAGATTCCATCAAAAACAGGCTGCGGCAAAGGAATTTCGCCGGCAGCCTGTTATATGCATCTATAGCCTGAATTTAGAAATCATCTCGTTCAGCTGATCTGCCAGCTCTGACAATGACTGCGCATTATCTGAAATTTCTTCCATAGAGTGGTTCGTCTGGCTGATGGAAGCGCTCGTCTGTTCAATCCCAGCGGCAGATTCCTCGGAAACGGATGCAATATTTTCGATTGAGTCATTCATAGAAGCAGAACTGCTAGAAATTTGTTCAAGGCTCCTGGAAATTTCATTGATGTTTTCAGACATCCTGTTGACAGATTGATAGATGTTCTGGAATGTCCGGCCTGTATGCTCGATCTGGCCGGTCCCCTCTTCAACCTGCTCATATCCATGCTTGAGGGAAAGGACAACATCATTGGATTCCGCCTGGATTCCCTGCACAATCCTGGTGATGTCTGACACAGAGAAAGATACCTGTTCAGCCAGCTTCCTGACCTCATCCGCCACCACTGCAAACCCTCTGCCATGCTCACCAGCCCTTGCAGCCTCAATGGCAGCATTAAGGGCAAGAAGGTTGGTTTGATTGGCAATATCATGGATTACCTGCACAAGCTTCGATATTTGCTTAGTCTGCTCATCCAGCCCCTGCACCTTTTGTACCGAGGATTTCATAATTTCGTTTATGCGCAGCATCTGCTGCTGCGATTGCTTCATAAGCCCATCGCCATTCTTCGTCATGTGCAGTACTTCTCCTGAGTCTTTCCTGATGGCTGCACCGCTCTTGTTGGCATACTCGACTTTCTCCAGGTATTCTTCCATCATCTCAGCAAGGCTGGTTGCAGAATTGGCCTGCTCCTCTGCACCCCCGGAAAGCTCCTGCATGGTGGACGCTGCCTGCTGGCTTGCCGACCTGACTTCATTTGCCGAGATATTTAATTCCCCGCTCCTGTCTGTCACATAGGCGGACACGGCCGAAATCTCCTGGATCATAGCCTGAAGCTTTTCTTTCATAGAGTTGGAGGCACGGCTGAGCTCGGCCAGTTCGTCCTCCCCTTCAATTTCCACCGATTCTACATTAAGGTTGCCGGCCGCCACCTCATTCGATAAGGTGACAATTTGGCTCAGCTTGCCGGAGATCAAACGCCCGATCAGCAGGATGCTCACCACTCCCAGAACAGAAGAAACAACGACAGAAACAGCCAATACGATCATCGTCAGGATGGTCCCTGCTTTGGCTGACGCAACAGCGCTTTTTTGTTCTTCCTTTAGTATAGTGCGCAGCTCGTCCAATTGGCCTGCTGTTTCTGTGATAATATTATCCACCTGCAATTTGCCCAGACGGTAGCCTCTGACATTCTGAAGCTTTACCTCAGGGATAATTACATCATTGAATATCTTGGTTATCTGTTTGTCATTTTGATCAATCCGCTTATAAAGGCTTTTTGTTTCTTCATTCCTAAGAGAAGGCTGGACCTGTTTTTTGAGCTTGCCCATCTCTTCTTCAAGATCTTTGAAAGTATTCAAATGCCTAGGATTGGAATCTATGATAAAATTTCCGACCGTGCTTCCTTTATTATTGAACAGGGCTGCAATCTCTGTTGTCTGGATCGTCTTATCCCCTGTTTCTGCAACGGTGTCCATCTTTACATTGACCATCGTCAGCAATACAAACGTAATGATGGTCGACACAGCAAAAAGTCCAATGGTAATGAATAGTGCCGCACCATATTTCTGCCCCAGCTTGAGCTTTCTCCAGAACTTTGTATTCATCAGCTTTGCAGCCAAGGCTGACCCTTTCCGGCCTTTTTCATTTATTATCTTCGGCTTTTTGGCTTTAACCTTTTTAACCCTTGCCTTTTTTTCCCCTTTCACTTCTATTCCCCCTATTTATTCTCCGCTGAACCAAACTTTTGTCCTAATAAGCAGAAATATAATATGTAACTTTTTAACTATTAACATTCATTATAATATATAGATTTTTGATTTTGAAGAAATACTTTCCAAAGTTTCAGAAAAAAACGGCAGCTATTTTATTAGAATTTACTGGAACATCACCCTCAAATTAACACGGCACAACTGTTTAGCAGCATGTTAGGCTGGGTATTATAGATAAAAGTTTTATGGGGGTCTTTAATCAAGGAGGATTTATGAAACAGCGAGACTATTACTTTGACAACGCCAAATTCATTTTGATCTTTTTTGTTGTCTTTGGGCATCTGCTCCGTTCCTTTATTGAAGATAATGAAACAATCTACACGCTGTACAAGGTTATTTATACCTTCCATATGCCGGCTTTCATTCTGGTTTCAGGCTTTTTTGCAAGAGGGATATGGAAACAGGGTTATGTAAAAAAAATTGCCAAAAAGCTGATACTGCCTTATTTAATTTTTCAGGCAATCTATTCTGTGTTCTATTATTATCTTTATAACAAATCAACGATTTCTCTTGATCCTTTTACGCCGCACTGGTCACTATGGTTTCTGCTGAGCCTTTTCTGCTGGAATATCATGCTGCTTCTGTTCGCAAAATTCAAGCCAGCTTATTCCATCAGCGCTGCCATATTGATAGGTCTGCTGATCGGCTATGCTGACACAGTATCCAATTACTTAAGCCTTTCCCGGACGTTTGTGTTCTTCCCGCTTTTCCTGATCGGATACTTTTTGCGGAAAGAACAGCTGTATATGCTCTTCAGGCCAAGATTCAGGCTTGCGGCGCTGGGCATCTTTGCAATCGTGTTCATCGGTTTCTATTTTTACCCGGATATCAATTATAAATGGCTGCTGGGCTCTAAGCCTTATGCTGAAATGGGCGCAGCTTCTTTCAAGGCATTGCTGACCAGGCTGTCCTTTTATATACTCAGCCTCATCATGGTATTTTCCTTCCTGGCTTTCGTACCAAAAAAGAAATATTTCTTTACGAACCTTGGAAAGAATACCCTTTATGTCTATCTTCTGCACGGATTCTTTGTGCGCCTGTTCAGGGAGAGCGAGCTCCAGGATTACTTCCACGAACCAAGGAATTTCCTGCTGCTTGCCGGGATTTCACTGATCCTTACGCTTCTCCTGTCAAGCAGGATTGCAACTTCCTTTGCCCAGCCGCTCATAGAGCTCAACACTTCCAGATTGAAACATCTTCAGCTGCGCGGAAAAACATGGCTGGAATTTTATAGAAGAAAACTTTTAAGCTGATTGAAAGCCCGCCGGCCGGCGGGCTATTGTTTTTGTGCGCGGGCAGATTGGGTCATGCCTGACAGTACAAACGCAACTAAACGGAAATAGATGATTTACAGCTACTTTTTTTGTCTACAATAACGTATAATAATAAGTTGTTCTGAATTGCACTACTCTTTAAAGGAGTTCAACCATTATGAATATCGTTTGCACCACACTGAACGCTAAATATATCCATACCAATATTGCCATCAGGTATCTGAAATCTTACGCCCAGCCTGAGTATGACATTCAGCTGGCAGAATACACCATTAAGGACCCTGTCATGAATATCGTGACCGATCTGATCAGAAAAAAACCGGATGTTATCGGATTCAGCTGTTATATATGGAATATTGAAGAAACAATCAAAGTCATCAATATTATTAAGAAAATCGATCCTGCCATCCAGATAGTTGCCGGCGGACCGGAAGTTTCCTATGATGTGCCCGAATGGATGGAGAAAGTCGGAGCATTCGACTATATCGTCATCGGTGAAGGAGAAGAAACCTTCAAGCAGCTTCTTTCAGAGCTGGATGGCGGAAGGAAAATGGAAAATGTCCATGGGATTGCCTACAGGGAAAACGGCAAAGTGAAATTCAACCCGCAGCGCAACAAGCTGAACTTGAAGGACCTTCCTTCACCTTTTCGTTTTGATGAAGACAAAGCCCATCTATCAAAACGCGTCACTTATATTGAAACGAGCAGAGGCTGCCCTTTTTCCTGCCAATTCTGCCTTTCATCCATTGAAGTCGGAGTCCGTTATTTCGACAGGGAGAAAATAAAAGAAGATATCCGCTATTTGATGGATAATGGAGCCAAAACGATTAAGTTCGTGGACCGGACTTTCAATATCAGCAGGAGCTATGCGCTTGAGATGTTCCGTTTTCTGATTGATGAACATCGGCCGGGAACCGTATTCCAGTTTGAAATCACGGCAGATATCATGCGGCCAGAAGTCATTGATTTTCTTAATAAGGAAGCTCCGCCGGGATTATTCCGCTTTGAGATCGGCGTCCAGTCTACCAATGATGCAACCAATGAGCTGGTCATGAGAAAACAGAATTTCGCCAAGCTGACAAGGACAGTCACGATGGTCAAGGATGGCGGAAAGATCGATCAGCATCTCGATTTGATTGCCGGTCTGCCTGAGGAGAATTATGATTCGTTTAAGAAGACATTCAATGATGTATTCGCTATGAGGCCCGAGGAGCTTCAGCTCGGCTTCCTTAAAATGCTGCGCGGCACCGGCCTGAGGCTGAGTGCAGAAAAGCACGGATATACTTATATGGACCATTCGCCATATGAAATCCTGGGCAATAATGTCCTGCCCTTTGAAGACATCATCAGGATCAAACAGGTTGAAGATGTTTTAGAAAAATACTGGAATGACCATCGCATGGATCATACGATTGAATACTTGACTACCCGATCATTCCCGACTCCTTTTGACTTTTTCCAGGAGTTTGGAGGCTATTGGGAAGAGATGGGCTGGTCAAGGATCGGCCATCAGCTTGAGGATCTATTCCGCAGGCTGCATCAATTTATTGAGCACAAAGGGCTGGCAGATATGAGGGTCATTGAGGGACTTATGAAATTGGACTACCTTGCAAACCAGAAGTATAAGCCAAGAAAGCCATGGTGGGAAGCATCATATGAAAAAAGCGAACGATCCGCGATTTATCAGGAAATCGCCAGGAACCCTTCTTCCCTTGGGAGCCAATTTGAAAATCTGCGCCTGAGCGAGAAGGACCTTCACAAACATACACTTCTCGACCAAGTCGATTTTGATATCAGCGCGTATCTGGAAACGGGAGAAATTTTGCCGGAAGCATCCAGCATCATCGCATTTTTCGATGCGTCAAAGGAGCAGACTCAAATTTTTTCTTGTACCAAACATAATCTTAAGCCAGCTTAACCTTCAAAAGGCCTGAAACGGTTCAGTTTCAGGCCTTTTTTTGTTCACAAGATTGGTTCTGGCATTATGCTCTCCTTACGAACCAGCTGATTTTAGGGGGTTAATCAGCGATAAGAGATTATTTACGATTCCAAGCTATTATCAGCTTAATGTTAGTGTTTTTTTATTATTTCCCGAATCAATTTAATCATTTCCTGCTTTTTTCTACCAAACCCCCATAACCAACCCAAAATGGCATTGTGTATGGAGGGTCCTATCTTATTTACTGTTTCTTTCCTTTTGGTTCTTTCCCCTGAAAGCTTCTGGATGTTCGTAGAATTTGCTTGCATTCATATCCCCGAATTCCAGCCCGAACTCAACATTAGAGGTCTCCTGCTTCAAGTTACCTTCAGGTTTCCTTTTCATCAGCCCCTCCCCTTTCTCCCTTGCTTAGAGTTCCGGTTAGCTCCTTTGGCAGCTTCTTCTCCATGCGTGAACTCTGCAGAGAATTCAGATTCTGCGACATTCTTCTTCGGTGTTTTTGAATATTTTTCTACAGCATCGTGTTCAGCTTTTCGCTTTGCCATTTTAATTCCTCCTAAGTCATTCTTGCTCTTTTATTTTCTTCGTTCCAGCCTGAAAGAATTCTCTCTTGCTCCTTCCTTTATTTGCAGGTCCTGCTTCTTTATAAAAAGGGAGAGTGTTTGTAAAAATAATACTTGTCCAGCTCTAAACTCTAGCCCCTCGACTCATAAGCCACCCAAGATTTAAAAGCAAATAACGCCTTTTATTCTTGATTGGCTTATGCTGGGCCCACAGGACGTAGCGTGCTTAGCCTGCGTTCCTTGATGCTGGGCAAGGCTTTCCGCCTATTTATAAAGAAAGGATGTGCCATAACAGATGAAGAAAGATAACCATCTTGGCATTGACGGGACACTTCCCCATCAAATATCCTCACCGAGCTTTAAAGGGACAAACAGGAAGATGGAGGAGCCATTCAAAAACTCTTTCGGTGTTACAATCGGAGACAGCTTCTATGCTTCCGAAAATTCCCCCCTGGAGCAGTGGACCGAAGAAACCGACCCGGCTGTCATGTCCGGGGAGCAATGGGTCCACCCGACAAATGACATCGGCTGGAACACAGATGAAAACAGAGAACTGCTGGAAAAAGAACAAAAACCCCAGGCCTCCCCCTTCATGCATCCGCAGAAAGATGCGAGCAGGGGAACGGACTGAATGAAGTGCGGAAGCGGCTTGGCCACTTAGGAACGCAGGCTAAAGACGCCACGTTCTGAGTGGCTTGAGTTTCTGCCCAGAAAAAAAAGCATATAACACATGGTTATATGCTCTTACCCGATGATGACCCTTTCCTTTGGATAATGATAGATTGACTTCTTTTCTTTCCCCCCAATAATGAATAAGAAGGAAGTGAGGCCAATTCTTCCGATGAACATCAGAATGATGATTATGCATTTTCCGATTGCAGAAAGATCTGAGGTTATCCCCATTGACAGCCCTGTCGTTCCAAAGGCGGAACATACCTCAAAAATGATTGCCGTTACACTGTGGCTCTCGGTCAGACTGAGCACGATGACTGCAAAAAAACACATGCCGACAGCCAGGATCGTGATGACCAGGGATTTTAATACATCATCCTGATGGACTTCCCTTTTAAACACTTTAATGTCCCTGTTCCCATGGGCAAACTGGTAAAGGAAGAGGACATTAAGGGCGAAAGTCGTAGTCCTGATCCCTCCCCCCACCGAGCTTGGGGAAGCACCGATGAACATCAGCCCGCTCAGCAGCAGCTGGGTGGACTCAGCAAAATCACTCACATTCAGAGTCGACAGTCCGCCGCTCCTTGTTGTGGCAGATTGGAAAAATGCATAAAAAAACGTCTTATGCCAGCTCATGCCGCTAAAATATTGCCTGCCTTCCAAAAGGAGGATAAGAACTGTTCCCACCACCAGCAATACGGCAAAAGTCGCGCTCGTCAGCTTTGTGAATAAGGAGAAGCGGAAGTTCTTATAATCGCTCCGGTCAAAAAGATAATGCTTTACTTCTATTAAAACAGGGAAGCCGATCGCTCCTAGTGTAATCAGGATAATATGTATAAGCTGTACAAAATAATCGTCCGCATAAGGAATTAAAGAAGCCCCTGTTATATCGAACCCTCCGTTTGTCGTTGCACTGACCGATGCAAAAAGGCCGTGCAGCATGGCTTCCCGGAATGTATCATAATATTTCAGGAAGTGCAGGCCAAGTACAAGCGCGCCAGCAGCTTCAATGATCAGAATCAGCTTAAGGATCTCCCTGATCAGATTGACCAGCCCCGACAGATTCGATTGATTATGATCGACCATGATGAGCCTTCTTCCTCTCAGGCCGATTTTCTTTCCAAGTATGATCCAGAAAAAAGTACCAAGTGTCATGATGCCGATTCCCCCGAATTGCAGGATGAACATCAGCATAAATACCCCAAAAGTACTGTATGTTTCAGATATATTCAAAACTGAAAGCCCCGTTACGCTGACGGCACTGACAGCTGTAAAAGCTGAGTCGAGCCATGATACCTCAACCCCAGTCTGATGTACGGCAGGTATGCGCAGAAGCAGCACCGAAATGCTGACAGCAAGCAGGTAATAGCCGGTGATAACCTGGGCAGGGGATAATCTATCCAGCCTGTATTTAATTTCATCCCACATTTTGATTCTTTCCCTCCTAAATTGCCTATCCCCTATCATAAAGAAAAACAGAAGTGTTTAAAAGGAATTTGAGGCTATTAGCGTGTTTTTTTTTATTTTTATATAATGAAGTATAAGAACATAATCTATTCCAACAGTAATAAGGGGGCTCAACCATGCTGCTGCCTGCGCTTGCCGAAAAAATCCTTCGCGAGGTCAGGGGGGTCTTGAAAGAAGAAATCATTGTCGTGAATGCAGATGGGATCATTGTTTCAAGCACATCACCAGAAAGAGTCGGGTCTTTCCATGAAGGCGCACTCCAGTCTGTTAAAAACAGAGATAAAAGAATCATCACAACAGAAGATGAAAAAAAATTGAAAGGCGTAAAAGCCGGCATAAATCTTCCAGTATTTTTTCAAAAAGAAGTTGCTGCCGTGATAGGAATCACAGGCGACCCGAAAAAGGTCGCTCCTTACGGCGAGATTATCCGGAAAATGACAGAGCTGTTAATCAGAGAAAATTTTTACAGCGAACAAATCGACTGGCAGTCAAGGGCCCTCGAAGGTTTTGTCTTTGATTGGCTGCAGGAGCGGGGGCGCGGCGATTCTTTTATGGACCGGGCTATAATGCTGAAGGTCGACACCAGGCTTGACCGGCTGGTGTTTATTGCTGAGTTCCTTGAGCCGGAAAAGATTTCTTCAAGGGAAATATGGCAAAGGCTCCTCTCCTGGCCGGAAAGAAACGAAAATGACCTTTTTATACGCTGGGGGCATGATAGAATTGTTGCTCTTTTTGCACATCCTTCAGAAGAGCAGATACAAAGGCTTGAAGACAGGGTATCCCGGTATTACCGCTATCTTGGCAGGAGTTCCGGATCAGTGCTTTCAGGAGGGGCTGGGCAGCCGGCATCTTCTTCTGTCCTTTCCCGTTCCTTCAGGCAGGCAGAAAGGGCGTTGAAGGCCGCCAGGAAAGCCGGGCACTTAAATTTTGATAAAGATCTTACCCTGGACATGCTGATGGATGAAGTCAAGCCTGAAACCAAATCAGATTATATAAAAAGGACCATCGGCCCCCTGCTGGAACACACTGACGTTCTTGAAACGCTCAAAGAGCTGTTCAGGCAGAACCATTCATTGAAAAAAACAGCTGAAAGCTTGCATATACATATTAATACCCTCCACTACCGCCTTAGGAAGATTGAGGATCTTACAGGGCTGAGCACTGGGAATGCCCAGCAGCTGTTCATCCTTTATATGGCGATTCTGCTGTTGGATGAATATACAAATAACCATCCATCAAAGGAATAAAATTTGTATTTTCATCTATAGAAAACAAAATTCTACTCTTTTATACTGAAGCTAAAAGCACTGCCGGCAGAAGCCGTCGGCGACTGGAGGCTCCTGTTATGATACCTGAAGCTGCTAAAGAGAAATTATCAGCGATTGCAGGCATAGATCAATACGATGACTCAAATGCGGTGCGCCTTGTTTATTCCTACGATGCCACCCCGAATTTCCAATCTCTCCCTGATGCGGTCATTAGCCCGCGCAATACAGGTGAAATATCTGACATTGTGAAAGTATGCAATGAGTATTCCATTCCCATTGTCCCCAGAGGCTCGGGCACGAATTTGTGCGCCGGTACATGCCCGACAGAGGGCGGGCTTGTTATTTTGTTCAAGCATATGAACCAGATTCTGGAGCTCGACGAAGAGAATCTTACTATTACTGTCCAGCCTGGGCTTGTGACGCTTGACTTGATACGCGAGGCAGAAGAAAAAGGGCTTTTTTATCCTCCTGATCCGAGCTCCATGAAAATATCTACCATCGGCGGAAATATAAATGAAAATTCCGGCGGCTTGCGCGGCTTGAAATATGGAGTGACCCGGGATTATGTCATGGGGCTTGAAGCGGTCCTCGCTAATGGAGATATCATCAGGACCGGAGGCAAGCTGGCAAAGGATGTCGCAGGCTATGACTTTACACGCCTGTTCACAGGCTCTGAGGGTACGCTTGGAATCATAACCGAGGCGACCTTGAAGCTGATCCCGATGCCGGAAACAAAAAAGACGATGCTTGCCCTATACCAGGACCTTGAAGCGGCAGCGAAGACTGTTTCAAAAATCATCGCAAATAAAATCATTCCCGCAACATTGGAATTCCTCGATCAGCCGACACTTGAGGTTGTAGAAGAGTTTGCACAAATTGGACTGCCTACAGACGTTAAAGCCGTTTTACTGATTGAGCAGGACGGACCTGCTGAAGTCGTCGAGCGTGATATGGCAAAGATGGAGGAGATTTGCCGGGAAGAGAGTGCTGTTTCTGTCCAGATCGCCAAAACAGCTGCCGAGGCAGAGGCTTTGACTGCAGCACGGAGAGCCGCCCTTTCAGCGCTGGCCAGGCTAAAGCCCACCACAATCCTGGAGGATGCCACCGTCCCCCGCTCTGAAATTGCCAATATGGTAAGAGCAATCAATGAGATTGCCCTTAAATACGAGGTGAAAATCTGTACTTTCGGCCATGCCGGAGATGGAAACCTTCATCCGACCTGTCCGACAGATGCAAGAAATAAAGAAGAGATGGAACGGGTGGAAAAAGCTTTTGCCGAAATTTTTGCAAAAGCGATCGAGCTTGGAGGAACGATCACGGGCGAGCACGGCGTGGGTGTCATGAAAGCACCGTATCTTGAGCTTAAATTGGGAAGTGAAGGCATTGCTGCCATGCAGGCTGTCAAAGCGGCACTGGATCCGAAGAATATCATGAATCCGGGAAAAATCTTTGCCAAAGACAGCAGGAAACGTGTGGTGGTATCTAAATGAGTACAGCAATTGAAAGGGAAAGGATCCAAAATGAATTCAGCAGCAGGATGGATGAAGATGAACTGCTGAACTGCATGCGGTGCGGATTCTGCCTTCCCTCCTGTCCCACTTACATTACCTCAGGCTTTAAAGAGGAGCATTCGCCAAGAGGCAGGATCGCACTGATGAAAGCTGTTGCAGATGGCCTGATCGAGCCGGACAGCGATGTGGAGCGGTCCCTGGACCTATGTCTGGGCTGCAGGGCATGTGAGCCTGTCTGTCCTTCAGGTGTGAATTATGGACACCTTCTTGAAGAAGCAAGAGATATTATCAGCCAGAACAAAAAGTACTCACTCCCGGTCAAGGCGATCAGGAAAACTGTTTTTCACGGGCTGTTCCCGCATCAGGAAAGAATGACTGCAGCGGCTGGCCTCCTTTCCCTGTATCAGCGGACTGGCCTGCAGACCGCTGTAAGGAAAATAGGTTTTATGAAGCTTTTCCCTGACAGCCTTGCGGCAATGGAAAAAGTACTCCCTGCTGTTCCTTCCTACAGGGACATGAAGAAGCGTCCCAAAGAGCTGCCTGCTCATGGGAATCCAGTGAAAAGGGCAGCATTTTTCTCCGGCTGCCTGATGGACACCATATTTATGGGGACAAATGATGCAACCATGAAGCTGCTTCAGATGGCCGGCTGCGACATAGTGATACCTAAATCACAAGCCTGCTGCGGGGCCCTTCATGGACACAGCGGGGAAAAAGAAAAAGCCAAGGAACTGGCAAAACGGAACATCGCTGCCTTTGAAGATACGAAAGCGGATTATATCATAACGAATGCAGGCGGCTGCGGGGCTTTCCTAGTGGACTACGATCATCTCCTGAAAGATGAGCCAGAATGGAAAACCCGCGCTGAGAGCTTTAAAAATAAAATCAAGGATATTTCCCAGATTCTTTTTGAACTGGATTTCCATAAAAACCATAAGATGGCCCTCCCCCATCAGATCATTACGTACCAGGATTCCTGCCACCTTCGCAATGTGATGAAGACCGCTGCTGCCCCGCGCATGCTCCTGGACTCCATCGCCGGGGCAGAGTACCGGGAAATGAAAGACGCGGACAGATGCTGCGGCTCAGCGGGAATATATAATATTGTTGAATCAGAAATGTCCATGCAAATTCTTGATCACAAAATGGACCAGGCCAGAACGACAGAAGCGGCAGTCATTGTCACTTCAAACCCGGGCTGCCTTCTTCAGATGAAGCTTGGGATTGAGCGTGAAAGAGCGGCAGACCATGTCAAGGCAGTCCATATTGCAGATCTGCTTTTGGAAGCTGCAGAATATGCTGCAGCAGGTGCCAAGACAGCAAGATAACTTTACCAAACATGAAACAGCGCCAGAATTCCATACTACAGATACAGGGCCTTAAGCTCTGCATCAATATGGAAGGAGCTGAAATTCAATATGGCAAGAAGCAGCAATAAACTTCTCGTTCCCGGCATTGAGCAGTATCTTGATCAAGTCAAATATGAAATTGCTCAGGAATTTGGCGTGAATCTGGGTTCAGATACAGTATCCCGCTCAAATGGTTCTGTTGGCGGAGAAATTACAAAGCGCCTTGTACAACAAGCTCAATCCCAGCTTGCTGGCCGGAACGAACAATAATAATTAAATATAAATGGCAAAAAATCCGGCTGCCCTCAGCCGGATTTTCCATTATTCCCCTTTTGCCCCTTATCATGTCCGTTATTGCCATTACCCCGTCCATTATTGCCAGGCGGAGGTGAACCTTTCTTTTCATTGCCATTATCCTTTTTTTCGTGCTTTTCATGTTCCTGTTTTCTTTGTTCTTGCTTTTTTTGTTTGTCCCGCCCCTTGTTTTCGTCCTGCCTTTTTTCAGGCTTTGCTTTGCGGGCATCATTTTTCCTGTCTGCTTCCTTGTTCTTTCCTTCCTGCTTTGGAACAGGACCTTTTGGAAGCTGAGACGAAGGCTTAATGCCGCCTGCCCCCTTTGTATCTTTCGTCTTATTGGCGCTATTTTGCTGGTTTTGTTTCCTTTTAATACTTTCCGTTTTCTCCCTGGCAGCTTCTTCTTTTTCCCGTTCTCTTTCCTCCAGCTGCTGCTTTCTTTCTATTTCCTCTTCTTTAAATTTCCCGGCAGTCAGCCCTTTTTCTTTGGCCTTCTCCCGGTCACCTTCAGTCGCTTCGACTACTTTGACTTCAAGATTCTCTGCTTCTGCAGCTTCTTTGATGCTTTCAACCTGACTGTTCAGCTTCCGGCTTTCAGAGGAATTCTTGCTGACCTCTTCCTTCAGTACAGAAGCGATGATCATTTCTTTGTGCTCTCTTAGATATCCCTGCTGCTGTGCCAGGCTGAGGATCTTCCGTGTTACGTACCCGGCGCTTTTGCCCTTCCAATCTTCCATCAGAAGGAGCAATTCCCTGCCCTCCTGATTATAAGAATGAAGCTCTACTACAGACAGGTCCTTATCGACACCCAGCTCGATGCCCGGATTCACATCAATTGTCATATAGGCGTAAACTTCGCTGTTGTTATTAAAAGGAATGACAAGAGTTAAAATGAGAAGGCAGGCCAGGGCGGCAGCGGCGATCAGCTTCTTCCTTGCCCCCAGGCGTGAAAAGAGCCCTTTCCCGGCTTTTTCTGCAGTTTCAACAGGGCAGAAGCAGATTTCTTCCCCTATCTGATGATGTCCTTCCGTATTAAGGGCACGAAGAAATTCGCCTTCGGGAGTAAGCACCGTCATAAAACGTCCCTCAATTTCAAGGATGACTCCTTTTTTCACGTTTTCAGCACCCCCTTTATATACTCCTGTAAAAACACATAATCTCCCATTAAAATAAGAGAAACAGCAATGATATACTTCCTGTTCCTTTCAATCGTTTTTCTGCTCACTTCTGCTCTGCCTTCCAGCTGCTTGATGGGAAGGCGTTTCTTTTCATGCAAATAGGCAGTAAGCTCTTTGTCACTGACAAGTGACGATGCTATTTCCATAGCATTTTTCCGCGCGTCGGCATGTTTCGGGGACTGGTCTGCGATTTCGGCAAAAGTTAGTCCATAATCTTTGAGAAGAGCTGAAAAGTGAATGATTTCTTCACGCCTCAGCTCTTGTTCTGTTTTCTTCACAAACTCTTCAAGCGAAAGCCTGTCTTCCACAAGACTGGCTGAAGTTTGTTCATCAGCGCTTCCTCCGGCACCATCAAAGCTGATGCTCATATGCCTTGCCTGCTGCCTGATATAATCAATGACCCTTCGCTTGATTATGATTTCAGCAAAACTCAGGAGGGAACTGCCCTTCTCAGGACTGTATTTATGGACCGCTTCATCAAAGGCAATCAGGCCGATGCTGTATTCATCATCTGACTCATGGATATAGCGTCTGCAGACGGAGGATACGGTTTTTGCTATAAAAGGTTTGTATGACTCTATCAGTTCATTAAGCAGCTGGCTGTCACCATGCTGGATTTTCATTACGGTTTTTTCGAGCGGCTGTTTTCTCTTCTTAGTGATGAATAAATAACCGAACATATCCTCACCTCTTCACCAGCACATTATACCATATGGGAAAGAACAGCCAGTCAGGGAAGGATTTAAGATTGAAATAAGGAAGATTTTCATTGCTAACATAAAGCTTCGCTCAGATAGAGGGGCTTTTGGGGGTGGTTCAAAGATTGCCCATGAACGGCGGAAAACCTTTGCTGATTTCAGCAAAGGTTTGTTTAATGGCCGCTTGGCCCGCATTATGCATGTCCTGCAGATTTTTTTCGCAGAAACAGCAGCAGTGCTCTTATTGCAAAGCCCGTCAAAAGGCCGGGAATGAGGAAAATCATCGGCAAAAACACCGGGCCAAACAAAACGCCAAAAAGCTTGAGCCTTACAGAATACATGAGACCTACAGTTACAAAATAGGCTCCAAAAACAAAAGGCAGGAAAGACAATTCTTCCTTAGCGGGCATGGCTTCCTTATAAGCATCCCACATAGCAAACATATACAGACAAGGATAAAACATCAGCCACTGATAATCGAGCACTGCCGCTGCCTTATCGATTTCCCAAAGGAAACTGTACATGATACCCAAATTAAAGTTGCTGAAAACATTGATCAGAACTTCAAGTGCCACAAAAAGAACACCTTTTACATATTGGCCCGTCAGCAGCTGGCTGAACCCGGGCAAGGCAATGCTCCATAATACGGCTTCTAGCTTTCCGACTTTTTTCATCCATTATCACCAGCTATATTTCTATAGTGATATCATGCGCCAAAGATCTCTCTTTTATCACAAATACCTGAACATGCTTCAAAATGCCTGCTAAGAATAAATCTTATGCACCTGAAATCGCGGATCAGATTTATGCCGCCTGAAAAATGAAACCATCGGCGGGATGCCTTCCTTGAGATCCGGACAGCGGATTCCTGATCCCTCCAGATCGGTCTGTGCTATTGAACAATCGAAGCGCCCCTGCCAGGTAAAATAGTCAAGCGCCTCCTGCTCCACACCAAGGTAATTCCTCAGCTTTTTGATGCGCAGCGCCCCTTTTGCAGCACTCAGGGGAAAGCTGCCGGCCGGCCTTTTCCCGCAGAGCTCCACCATCAGCATTTCGTACAGATCGGAAACTTTATAAGGGTTCGGATCTGTAAGATGGTAGGTCTTCTTTTTGCCAGCAGCAGATGTCCCAAGGAATACGGCTGCTTCAATGATATAATCCACCGGCACCAGGTTGATGCGGGCTTCACCTTTCCCGAGCATAGGCAGGAACGGCAGCCTGCTTAGGCGATCCATAAAATTCAGGATGAAATACGACCCATCGAACTTGATTGTTTCTCCTGTTACAGAATGCCCCTTTACAATCCCAGGCCTTAAGATGGTAATCGGCATTTCACTTTTAGCGGTTTCAACAATGACTTCGGCCAGATATTTAGTTTCCTCATAATGGTTTTTGAATCCAGTCGGCTCTATCAGCTCATCTTCCTTCAGCAGCCCATCCCTTTTTCCAGCCACATAAGCAGTACTGAAATAGACATATCTTTCCATATTTTCAATCGTTCCTGCAAATTCTGTGATCTGCCTCGTGCCTTCAACATTTACCTTATACGCAATATCCCTGGGCACAGCCAAATCATATATGGCGGCTAAATGGAAAAGATGGGTGATGTTTCCCCTGAGGAATGCTAAGTCCTGCTGACCGATACCAAGACCAGCCCTCGTAATATCTCCAGTTATGATTGAAAAGCGCTCGCTCCCTGCACCGGTCTCCTCACAAATCTGCCTGATTTCATCATTTGCAGCCGCTTCCATTTCCCGCAGGCTTAAGACGCTGATATGTACATTCCCCGGCTCTTTATTGAGAACCTCCCTGATTAGCCGGGAGCAGATAAATCCAGGAAATCCTGTAAAAAAATAATGCCTAGCCACTTTGCGACCGCCTCTTTCTTTCATAGATTTACTCAAATTGTAACTGTTCACACCAGATGCAAACAATATATATTTCTGATAATTCAAAAAACCCTTCTCATAAAAAAAACCTTTCCCCGAAGAGAAAGGCTTTTTGCGCAAAAAATTATCTGTCCTCCTGATCCTCGTCCTGCTTTTTTCTTTCCTCATCTTTTACTGCCCTAAGCAGGTCCTCAAGCATGGCTGCCATGTCCTCTCGGCTGTAATTCTTATTGCTTTGGACAGGAGCCTGAGGCACATCGCTCTGTTCCTTCTGGTCTTCGTACCTTTCTTCAAGGAGATAAGCGGGAATCAAGTGGCCGTCAGGTGTAGCATACATCTTGTTGAGCTTCCTTGTATCTTTATCAAAGAAGCTGTATACGACCGGGATGACGAACAGTGTCAGGAAGGTGCTGCTGATCAGGCCGCCGATGACAGTGATGCCCATCGGCTGGTTGATTTCTGCCCCTTCGCCGATTCCCAGCGCAAGCGGAATCAGTCCGAGGATCGTCGTAAGTGCAGTCATCAGGATAGGCCTGGCCCGATCTTTTACAGAAACGACAATGCTGTCATAGGTTTTCATCCCGCTTGCCTTTTTCTGATTGATATAATCCACAATGACAATGGCATTATTGACGACTATGCCGGCAAGGACAATGATGCCGATGATAGCAGTCAGGCTGACAGGAGTGCGTGTCACGGTCAATGCTATAGCTACGCCAATGACCATAAGCGGAACTGTGAACATAATGACAAACGGATATTTCAGTGATTCGAATTGGGCCGCCATCACAAGATAGATGAAGACGACTGCCAGAATAAACGCCAGGAGCATATCATCAATGGATGATTCCAGGAGCTCCCGGTCCCCTCCGAAGACAATTTCTGTTTCTTCCGGAAGATCCAGGTCAGCGATTTCATCATCCACCAGATTGGAAATGGACCCAAGGTTTGTTGAGGTCTTGTATTTCAGCGTAAACTGGACAGCATCCTGCTGGTTGATCCGCTGAATATTGACAGGTCCTTCGCCTCTTTCAATAGCCGCTACCTGGTCCAGGGTTGTATAGCTGCCATCAGGCTTACGCAGCAGGAGTTTCTTTAGATTATCAAGGTTTTGGGTAACTTCCGGGTCATATTCTACGAAAACACCATAAATATTGGAATTCTCATCGATGATCTGGGTTGCCTGATTGCCTCTTGTTACATCATTGACAGTCATCGCAACCTGGGCAGGTGCAAGCCCCGCTGCACGCGCCTTTTCCCGGTCGACCGTAATCTGGATTTCCTCTACCGTATCCATCAGGTCTGTGGAGAGTTCGTTTACGTCATCAAGGTCTTTGAGTGAATTGTAAATGTTGTTCACCGATTCATTCAGCCGCTTTTCGTTCGTATCGCGGACACTGAATGAAAGAGTATTCGGCGCGGATCCAGCGGAAGACTGCAGATTGAATGAGACCTCTGCCGTGCTATTGGCTTTCTCTGCCGCCCTCTCCAGATCTCTCTTCACATCGTCGACAAACTCAAATGTCGAGCGGTCCCTCTCCTCCAGGTCCTTCATCTTTACATAAAGCTCAGCCACATTCGGATTGCCTGAGCCTCTGAAAGAAGATTCCTGGGTTGTGCCAATCAAGCTGACATATGTCTCGACATCGTCTTCTTCCTTCAGCTGCTCTTCAAGCGCTCCCATGACTTTTTCAGTTTCTGTAAGCGCAGAGCCATTCTCAAGATTGACCCTGACACTGAAGAACCCTTCATCCGAATTAGGAAGGAACTGTGTGCCGACAGTCGTAATCCCATATCCGCCGCCGGCAAGAAGGACTAGCATGATCACCAATACAGCAAGCCTGTTGCGCAGGGCCCATTTGACAGAACGCTCTAGCCCCTTCATGATGGCCGACTCCTGGCGCTTTTCTTCCAGATTGTTTTTCGGCGCTTTCAGCAGCCTGCTGGCAAGCATCGGCACCACAGTCAAAGCAACGACAAGCGACGCAAAAAGACTGAAAGAAATGGTCAAAGCAAATTCAGTGAAAAGCTGGCCGATGATTCCTGTAATAAAGACAACAGGCAGGAACACCGCAACAGTGGTGAGGGTGGAAGCTGTAATGGCAGCACCTACTTCTCCTGCACCGTCTCTTGCCGCTTCTTTAGGATCTTTCCCCATCGATAAATGCCTGTAGATATTTTCAATCACAACGATTGAGTTATCAACGAGCATCCCGATCCCCAGCGCCAAACCGCCAAGGGTCATGATATTGAGGGTGAAATTTGAAAAATACATCAGCACAAAGGTGAAGATGACGGAATATGGGATGGCAATCCCGATTATCAGCGGGCTTTTGACATTTTTTAAGAAGAAAAATAAAACGATCATGGCGAACAGGCCGCCTAAGAGAAGGGAAGTTGAGATATTCCCGATCGCCTGCTGGATATAATCGCCCTGATCAAACAGGATATCAGACTCAATACCCTCATATTGATCTTTTTCAAGCAGTTCGTCGAGCTGGCTGATAAACTCCTTCGACACCTCTGCAGTATTTGAATCAGACTGCTGCAGGACGCTCAAGAGGACGGAAGGCTCCTGATTCGTCCTTGTGATCGTCCGGTCGTCCTGGTTTACAAGCTGGACGCTGGCCACATCCTGAAGGAGTATATCATTTCCATTAGACGGATTTGCGGCTACCACAAGTTTTTTTAAGACATCGACTGAATCAATGCTGCTGATTACCCTGGTAGTCAGCTCCTTGCCGTTTGTTAAAATGGTATCCCCCGGAAGGGATATGTCGTTTGCCTGAATGGTATCTACGATATCAGACTGGCTGAGCCGGTAATCCCTCAGCTTGTCCTGGTCCAGTTCGACCTTTACTTCCTTAATGCTTGTGCCGGAAAGATTGACGCTGGCCACACCGTCTACCTTTGTGAGCTCCAGCTCCAGCTGTTCGGCAATGCTTCTTAATGATTCCGCATCACTGTCAGAGCTCAAAGAAAGCTGAATGATCGGAAATTGGGAAGGGTCAAATTTCAGGAAGCGCGGTTTGTCCACATCGTCCGGCAGCGGAGTCTGGTCCAGCCGCTGAATGATCTCCGACTGCACTTCGTCAATATCAGTCGTCCAGGAAAATTCAAGCAGTACGAGGTTGGCGCTTTCCTGTGACGTTGCGGTCATTGTTTTTAAACCAGGAAGCGTAGCAAGGCTCTGTTCCAAAGGTTTTGTCACCTTTTCAGAAACCTCTTCTGGGCTTGCTCCCTGATAATTCGTTACTACAACACCGACAGGCGGATTTATATCCGGTATAAGTTTCAAAGGGATATTCAAAAGGGAAACCACCCCTAAAACGAGAACCAGAACCATTGTAACAAGTGTAAAAATCGGCCTTCGGATCGAAAAATTGCTTATCTTCACTTATGCTGCTCCTTTCATCTGCAGAGCCGGACCCGGCCGGCTTTCAACATTGTGCAATAATTTAACTATATAAGAGGCAAAAACGGGATGCAAGTATGGAGAAGCCCGTGAATATGCTCCGTGCATCTCAGGAATATCTGCAGCCAAGGTATGCATGAAGAGGGCTTTCGGGAACTGTCACTAGCATTTTACAGACAGCTCTTGTCTCCGGGTAAGCTATTTAGAATGTTTATGCCGCCGATTCAAAAAGCTGTTATGATAGGTAAAAGACCGAATTGGAGGCACGAAAATGGAATTTGATAACGGCCATTATTTTAAAAGCATTAAACTGAAAAAAAGCGATATCCCTTCTTATTCCAGGTATCCCTTTAATCTTCCGGCCGTCAGAAATCTCGAAGACCTGCCCCTTCATCCTGATGTAACCTTTATTGTCGGTGAAAACGGGATGGGCAAATCCACGCTCCTTGAGGCCATTGCCATCGCGGCAGGCTTTAATCCGGAAGGAGGGTCGCTGAATTTCAGCTTTACTACATACAACTCCCATTCAGAGCTAGAGCAGTACTTAAGGCTGTCAAGGGGATCTGAGCGGCCCGAGGACGGCTTTTTCCTAAGAGCCGAGAGCTTTTATAATGTGGCATCTTATATTGATGATCTTGATAAGGAATCTCCCGGGATTCCCCTGATCGACTCTTTCGGAGGCACTTCCCTTCATGAACAGTCGCACGGCGAGGCCTTTTTTGCTACATTCCTGAATCGCTTCCGCGGAAAAGGGATTTATATTCTTGACGAGCCTGAAGCAGCCCTGTCACCGCTCAGGCAGCTTTCGATGGTTTCACGCATCCACGAACTCGCCAAAGACCGGTCGCAATTCATCATCGCCACCCACTCCCCCATCATTATGTCGTATCCTTCCGCCAAAATCATTGAACTGAGAGAGGAAGGGATTCAGGAAGTACGTCTTGAAGAAACCGGCCACTATCAATTCATGAAGCAGTTTTTTGAAAACCGGGAGAGGATGCTGCATCATTTGCTGGAAGAGTGAAGCGTGGATAATCCTGTTAAAAGGAAGAGGAGCGGCGATTGCCGCTCCTCATATTTCAAATCATTTAGCTTTAGTGATTGTTATGCCTGTCCAACCAAACAGCAGCGTGATGATCGGAGAAAGCAGGCAGAAAAAGGCGTATGGCATATATTCAGCAGTCGGCACATTCAGCACACCTGTCAGGAATACCCCGCAAACACTCCAAGGGACCAGGGGATTAATGACCGTCCCTGCATCCTCAAGGACTCTTGAGAGATTCTTCAGATGCAGACCAGCCTTTTTATAAGACTCTGCGAAAGCATTTCCTGTGAGCAGGATGGACAGATACTGTTCGCCAAGGAGGAAGTTGATTCCGATGGCAGATGCAGCTGTGGCACTGATCAGTGCAGGTGCCTTTACAATCAGTCCTTTGATGCCTTCCAGAAGTGCCGGCAATATGCCGAGCTTGAAGAGCAGTCCGCCCATTGAGAGGGCCAGGAGGACCAGCGATACCGAAAACAGCATGCTTTCAATTCCTCCCCTTGTCAGGAGGGAGTCGAGCTCCTCCATCCCGGTATTTGATTTGTAGCCGGAGTACAGTATATTGACCATGTCCTTTAATCCGAAGCTGCCTTGAATAAATGGTGCAAGAATCAGGGCGGATACTGTACCGGCAGACAAAGCGAGAATAGCAGGCACCTTCCTTAGCGCAAGGACAGCGAGCACTGCAAACGGGATCAACGACTGCCAGCTGACGAGATGGAGTTCCTCAAGGCTGGTCTTGATTGCAGCGATTTTTTGGAAATCGGTCTCTGCTGCTTCCGGCGAAATGATGGCAAAGAGTATGATGGATATGACAAAAGCCGGGATGGTCGTCCACGCCATATTCCTGATATGATCAAACAGATCGACTTTCACTGTCATAGAAGCCAGATTGGTCGTATCTGATAAAGGGGACATCTTGTCGCCGAAGAACGCCCCTGATATAACAGCACCTGCTGCAGCTGCTGTGCTGAGATCCAGTGCAGCAGCTGCACTGACAAAGGCGGCTCCAAGCGTTGCCGCTGTCGTCAGCGAGCTGCCGATGCTGATCCCGATAACCGCGGTTACTGCAAAGGCGATGGCGAAAAAGTACTTTCCGTTCACGGCAGAGAGCGCCAAATGGATAAATGTAGGAATCGTTCCGCTCGCCATCCAGCTGCTGATCAGCATGCCGATAAAAAAGAAAATGAACACAGCGCCCAATCCAGATCTGGCACCTTCAGCCATCCCTTCCTCCAAATCCTTCATGCGGACCTTCTTAACCAGCCCGTATATAAGCAGGGCGATGATTGCCCCTATAATCGGCACATGGGGAACCGCCCCTGCGCCTATGATTGAAAAACTGATACCCCCGAGCAAAAGAAGAGATATGATTACAGCCTCCGCTGTACTGATTTTTATGACCGCTTGATCCTGATGCATTATATTTCCTCCTGTTGAATGACTGACTCCGGTCGGCGGGAATTTTATTGTGATGCAGATAATGAAAACAGCACAAAAAGCCCTCTCGCCGGCTAGGGACGGAGGAGCTCCGCGGTACCACCCTAATTGAAAGGCACAGCGGCCTTCCCTCTCTTCACACGCATGCCTTGAAATCAATAGCTGTAATTCAAACCGCCATTGCCTGGGCTTTCACCAGCCGCCCAGTCTCTATTTGCTGCATCTGCCGACTCTACTTTCGTCTATCAGGCAAAACTATTCTACTTAAACGCTTTTTAGCGTTAAAGCGTTTATTTGTAAGTCTACTATAATCGTAATCAGGGCTTTTGTCAATTTTTTTTAGCGGCATGAGATGGGGGGGGGCTTCGGGGGAGAGTTGCTAATATAATTGGAAAGTTGCTAATATATCCAGAAAGTTGCTAATAAAATGAAAAAGTTGCTAATAAAATCAAAAAGTTGCTAATATCCCGAAAAAGTTGCTAATAAACCAAAACTAAGCTGACACCGCCCCCCTGCAAAAGCTTCATTCTTCACTGTATGCCGCCAATATGGAGACAAACTTCATAGATAAGCCCTATTTTTATTCAAGAAATCACTTTTCTATAAAAAAACAGGCCCCGAAGACACCAGGACCTGCTGTATTTCCCAAAACTAACAGCTTGATTATGAATTCACCTGCAAAGCTAGATCTATTTCCTTTGCAGGGCGCCCAATATAATAGCCCTGGGCGAGATCTGCGCCAATCGACCGGCAAAACTCCAATTCTTCTTTCCTTTCAATTCCTTCTGCAAGGACGATGATGCCGAGTCCGTCTGCAATATTCATAACCTTAGAAAGAAATTGCTGACTATCAGGCTTTTGGTCGCAGTAATCGATAAAGCTTCTGTCTATTTTCAAATAGTCGGGCTGGAGTGCTTCAAGCATTTCGAGGGTTGAGAATCCGGCCCCGACATCATCAAGCGCCACTTTCATGCCCCTTTTCTTATATGTATCCAGTACTTTTTTCAGGTGATCGACATCACTTATCTTTTCGGTCTCTACTACTTCGAAAACGAGATCTGCCGGATCGATTTCGTATTTCTCTACAATCTGGAAGGTATGCTGGAGACAGAAGTCCGGATTGTAAATTGTGGACGGAAGGAAATTGATAAAGCTTTTGATGCCAGGCGGGATGATATTTTTTCTTGCTTTGATTGCCGCTTCCCTCGCCTTTTGGTCAAGCATGGACATCAAGCCTGTTTCCTCGGCCGTCTTGAAAAGGATGCCTGGCGGTATTTGATTATGTCCTGCCGTTCTCAGCAAAGATTCATAGCCATAAATCGAGTCTTCCTTTTTCAGGCTTATGATCGGCTGCTGATAGCTTAGGAACTCGCCATACTGGATGGTCTGGACCATTTCCCGGTGATTAACCCTTGAAAACAGTTCAGAAGCATTCAGCAGCTGGGCAGGCTTGCTGCCATATTGCGATATGCCGGCTTTTAATTTTTTGGCGCCCTCCCCCAATTGCCTGCATAAGGCCTCCAGCTTTGTTTCAAGTTCATCAAGGCTTTGATAAGGAGCTTTGATCCAGCTCTCCTGTTTTTGTCCGGCATTTACATTCTGGTGGAAGAGGAATCCCTCTTCTTCCAGAGTGAAAGGCAGGCCGCACTGTGCGCATAGATGTCGAATAGCAGATCCCTTCTTCCTCTCTTTTTTTTTATTTTAGCAAAATCATCCGAATTCGTCACTTCATAAGCTAGTCCATTCTGCCCAGATCAGTCAGCAAAAAAAACGATCCCTAAACAGGAATCGTTTTTCATTTTATTGTTCCACATCCATCGGATTATAAAGTTTTACATCCGGATTTTTGTCCTGGAACCACCTCAGGGCAAAATCATTTTCAAACAGGAAGACTTTTTTATCATAGCGGTCAGTTACAAGTAGGCTCCGCGAGCTGGATAGGCTCTCGTCCACTTCTCCCTCGATCCAGCGGGCAATCTTGCTTCCCTGCCCTTCCATCCGGACTTCCGCATTGTACTCATTCTTCATTCGGTGTTCGAAAACCTCGAATTGGAGCTGGCCGACTGCACCAAGAAGATATTCATCTGTTTTGACTGTCTTATACAGCTGGATGGCACCTTCCTGGACAAGCTGCTGGATCCCTTTATGGAAGTGCTTCTGCTTCATCACGTTCTTTGCAGTGACTCTTACAAAAAGCTCCGGGGTGAACTGGGGAAGTTTTTCATATTGAAACTTATTTTTCCCCACTGTCAGGGTATCGCCGATCTGGTAAAGGCCTGGATCATACAGGCCGATAATATCGCCGCTCACTGCCTCGTCAACCGTGCTGCGGTCATCTGCCATGAATTGGGTGGACTGGCTCAGTTTCAGCTGCTTGCCTGTACGCGGTATATTGATTGTCATTCCCCGCTCGAATTTTCCTGAGCAGATTCTTAGAAATGCTATCCGGTCGCGGTGGGCAGGATTCATATTCGCCTGGATTTTGAAGATAAAGCCAGAGAAATCCTCTGAAAGCGGATCGATTCTGCCATCAGTGGAATTGCGGGCCTGTGGAGCCGGCGCAAATTCCAGATAAGATTCAAGGAATGTCTGCACACCGAAGTTGGCCAGGGCGCTGCCGAAGAAAACAGGCGTCAGCGTTCCATTGGCCACCTTTTCACGGGAGAATTCATTTCCGGCTTCATTAAGGAGCATGATTTCCTCCAGCGTCTGGTCGTATAAGGAAGACTGTTTCATAGGATGGTCCCCATTGATTTCCCCATCTTCGTTCAGTTCGAGGAAACGATCAGATTCATCCACACGGAACTGTTCAATCCGGTTATGATGGCGGTCGTAGATGCCAAGGAATTCCTTGCCCATCCCGATCGGCCAATTCATCGGATAAGACTCGATTTCCATTACTTCTTCAAGCTCGGCAAGAAGCTCCAGAGGGCTTTTCCCCTGGCGGTCAAGTTTATTCATGAACGTGAAAATCGGTATGCCCCTCATGCGGCAGACCTTGAAGAGTTTCAATGTCTGGGCCTCTATCCCTTTGGCTGAGTCAATGATCATCACTGCGCTGTCAACCGCAGTCAAAGTACGATAGGTGTCCTCACTGAAATCCTGATGCCCCGGAGTATCCAGAATGTTTACACGGGCATCTTTATAGTCAAATTGCATAACGCTCGAAGTGACGGAGATGCCGCGCTGCTTCTCGATTTCCATCCAGTCGCTAGTGGCAAATTTGCCGGTTTTTTTTCCTTTAACGGTACCGGCATCGCGTATCGCTCCTCCAAACAGGAGCAGCTTTTCTGTTAAGGTAGTCTTTCCGGCATCCGGGTGGGAGATGATCGCAAACGTGCGCCGTGAAAGAACTTCATCTGAAAAATTGTTAGACATGTTGTATTCCTCTCTTATTAACTTCGTTTATTATCATAACATCTATCTTATCTCCCTGCAGAAAAGTTTGCAATCGGGGAAATCAACTTCCAGCATTCAGGATGGCTCTCCCGGCTGATTTTTGCTACGATTTATAAAAAACAGTACACGCTGCCGGTTCAGCCAGGCAGCCATGACAGAATTGAGGAAAAAAATGGATACCATTACACATACATTATTCGGGCTTGCCCTTTATGCTTCAGTTGATAAAAGCAGGCTGGAGAAAAAAGAAAAGGCCGCCTATTTGGCAGCAGCGGTTGCGTCCAGCCAAATTCCTGATATCGACGTCATTTCACAGCTTTGGGATACCCGGGGCCTCTATCAGATGTGGCACAGGGGCATCACCCATTCTGTCTTCCTCACACCTCTTTGGGCACTGCTGATTTACCAGGTGTGCCGATGGATCTTCGGGGCAAAAGATCCCAAACTCTTTTTCCTTAGCTGGATTGCCGTCTTCATCCATGATACGAGTGACCTGTTCAATGCATGGGGAACCGGCTACCTGGAGCCTTTTTCTGACAGAAGGATCACGTTCGGGACCATCCCGATAGTCGATCTTGTTTTCTGGGCAATCATCCTGGCAGCTTTTCTCCTTTCAGTCCGAAAACGGAAAAGAAGGAGAGGCCATGTCTATTTCAGACTGGCATGGGCGCTGATGCTCCTGCATCTTGCAAGCCAAAGCATCCAGGGCTATATTCTGTATGATCAATACAGCAGCGAATACAGCGAGGTAGCACTTTCAGCTGATTTTGTACCCTGGCATTTTACCGTTATTACTAAAAATGGCCCGGAAATCTCTCTTTATAAAGATGGATTATACAGCAGCAAGGAAAAGACTTATAGCCTTCTGTCTGCGGAGGATGCAGATATGGACAGGCTTTTCAAAGATAATCCGAAAGCAAAGACACTTTACCAATGTTCCCCTTTTGTTGTCATAGTTGATGATGACGAACAGCTGGGGCTTTACGATCCCCGATTCTACAGAAATGGCCAATCATTCTTATTTGAAGCGATAAAAAAAGAGGCAGGGCAATAGGCAAAAAAGTATGGGCAGAAAAAATAAAGCCCATACTTTTTTTAATGATGGGCAAAATAGCACTAATTGGTTGAACAGATTCTTCTATTACCATTGAATGGAGTGCTATTATGAATTTTATCTGGGGAATTGCCGGAATACTGACTGTGCTAGTCATTGCTCTGCTGCTTTCCAATAACCGGAGGGCGATCAATCCCCGCACCATCATAGGAGGACTCGCCATCCAGATCCTGTTTGCTTTTGCGGTCCTCAAATGGGAAGCAGGGCGCAAGGCGCTGAACTGGCTCACTACCGGGGTCAACAACATCATTAATTATGCCAATGAAGGCATTAATTTCTTATTTGGCGGGCTCTTTGCTGAAGGATCAGGGGTTACATATGTTTTCGCCTTTCAGGTGCTGCCGATTGTCATCTTTTTCTCGGCGCTTATATCAGTGCTGTATTATTTGAAAATCATGCAGTTCATCATCAAAATCCTTGGCGGGGCACTGTCCTGGCTTCTCGGCACACGCAAGGCGGAATCCATGTCGGCTGCGGCCAATATATTTGTAGGGCAAACAGAAGCGCCGCTCGTCATCCGGCCTTATATCGGCCAAATGACGAACTCTGAACTATTTGCCGTCATGACAGGAGGACTGGCTTCTGTAGCAGGGTCTGTCCTTGTCGGCTATTCGCTTTTGGGGGTCCCGCTTGAGTACCTTCTCGCCGCCAGTTTCATGGCTGCTCCGGCCGGCTTGATCATGGCTAAGATCATTTTTCCGGAAGTAGACAAAAAGGAAGAACCAAAGGAACTTGAAATGGAAACGGACAGCGAATCGACGAATGTTATTGATGCTGCCGCAAGAGGAGCCAGTGTCGGCCTGCAGCTCGCTCTCAATATAGGCGCCATGCTTCTTGCATTCATTGCGCTCGTTGCGCTGTTGAATGGATTGCTGGGCTGGATCGGCAGCTGGTTCGGATTAGGAGGTTTGACGCTGCAGCTCATTCTGGGCTATATCTTCTCTCCTCTTGCATTTGCTATAGGCGTTCCCTGGGCAGAGGCTGTGGAGGCAGGAAACTTCATCGGACAAAAACTGATTTTGAATGAATTTGTCGCCTATTCCTCCTTTGCCCCGGAAATTCCAAATCTGACTGATAAGACTGTTGCCATCATCAGCTTTGCTCTCTGCGGATTTGCCAATATTTCGTCGCTTGCCATCCTGCTTGGCGGCTTGGGAAACCTCGCCCCCAGCAGAAGGGCCGATATCGCCAGGCTGGGGATAAAATCAGTCATCGCAGGAGCGCTCGCATCGCTCCTCAGCGCCGCGATAGCAGGGATGCTTTTTTAAAACGAAAAAAGACAGGCCGGCTGCCTGTCTTTTTCTTATTTGGCCAGATGGAAGATGAGCGATTCATAAGGCCTTAAAGTAATTTCCCTGATATCAGTTGGTCCTTCTTCATAGTTTGAAAGCAAAAGCTCTGCATTGAATTCTTCCGCTATTTTGCTGTCAGGAAGAGTAAAGACTGTTTCCCTGCCATAAAAATTATTGATGACAAGGAGCTTTTCGTCCTTCCCATTGCGTAAATACGCAAAAATCTCCGGATGTTCCTCCAGCAGCAGCTCATAATTTCCGTAAGTGATGATTTCATATTCTTTGCGGAGGCTAATCAGCTTTTTATAATGGTGGAAAATCGAATCAGGATCTTTCACTGCATTTTCTGCGTTGATTTTCTTGTAATTCCCGGCAATGCCGATCCATGGCGTTCCCTCCGTAAATCCGGCGTTCCGGCTGTCATTCCACTGGACAGGTGTTCTTGAGTTATCTCTTGATTTGCTTTGGAGTATTTCAAGTATTTCTTCCTCCGGAACTCCTTCTTTTCTTTTAATTTCAAAGATATTCAAGGATTCAACATCACGGTATTCGCTGATTTTTTCAAAATAAGGATTGGTCATCCCAAACTCTTCGCCCTGATAAATATAGGGGGTTCCCTGCATCATATGGATGGCAGAGGCCAGCATCTTAGCTGACTTATCGTGGTATTTCCCATCATCTCCGTACCTCGATACAACACGGGGCTGGTCGTGATTGCACCAGAAAAGGGCATTCCAGCCGCCCCCTTTATGCATTTCCACTTGCCATCTGGAAAGTATCTTCTTCAGTGCATGAAAATCGAAGTCTGCAAGCGCCCATTTCTCGCCGCCCGGGTAATCTACCTTCAGGTGATGGAAATTGAACGTCATGCTGAGCTCTTCCCGCTCAGGATTTGAATATTTCACGCAATGATCGATTGTTGTAGAAGACATTTCGCCGACAGTCATGCTGTCATGCTTCGAAAATACCTCCTGGTTCATTTCATGCATATATTCATGGACTTTGGGACCATCTGTGTAAAACTTTCTGCCGTCTCCCGGGGGTACCGACCCGTCGTCATCGGGGAACCGCTGATCTTTGGATATCAAGTTGATGACATCCAGGCGGAAGCCGTCCACTCCTTTGTCAAACCAGAAGTCCATCATACCGTACACTTCCTGGCGGAGCTTTTCATTTTCCCAATTCAGATCTGCTTGAGTGACATCAAACAAATGGAGATAATACTGGCCGGTTTCTTCGTCATACTCCCAAGCATTACCGCCAAACTTGGATTCCCAGTTGGTTGGAGCGCCGCCATCTTCTTTTGCGTCTTTCCAGATGTAAAAATCCCGATAAGGGTTATTTTTTGATTTCCTTGCTTCCTGGAACCAGTGATGATCTGTCGAGGTATGGTTTACGACAATATCCATGATGACCTTGATCCCCCTGCTGTGCGCTTCTTTAAGCAGTGAATCAAACTCCTCCATAGTCCCGTATTCCTCATGGATGCTGAAATAATCACTGATATCATAGCCGTTATCCCGCTGGGGAGACCGGTAGATCGGCGTAAGCCATATAACATCAATGCCAAGCTCCTTTAAGTAATCCAGCTTTTCAATGATGCCCTGCAGATCGCCCACACCGCTGCCGGTCGTATCATTGAAGCTTTTCGGATAGATTTGATATACTGTCGCTTTCTTCCACCAAGGTTGTTTCATCTCCGCCACCTGCCATTTTATTTTTCGTTTCGTCTGCTTACTTTTCGCCAATCAAGACTACCGCCTCATAAGCCTTAAGCTGCTGAGGCACTTTGCTCTTTCTGCCTTCATGAACATAGTTCCCTGTCAGCCATGAATATTCCAGGCCTTTAAGCTCCTCCGGCAATTCCGGCTGCACCGTTCTGCCGTAAAAATTGCAAAGCACTACGAGCACCTGATTTCCCAAAGTCCTGGTGTATGCATAAATCTCCGGGTCTTCTTCTAATATTAATTCATATTTTCCATGCACTATAATTTCATGCTCTTTTCTGAGCCTGATTAGATTCTGATAATAATAATAGATCGAATTCGCATCTTCCAGGGCTTCTTCCGCATTTATATCCCGGTAATTCGGGTTCATGCCAATCCAGGGGGTTCCGCTGGTAAAACCGGCATTCTCCGAGGAATCCCATTGCATAGGTGTCCTGGCATTGTCCCTTCCTTTTGCGTAGATGCTTTCCATTGCTTTACCTGCCGGCACTCCGGCTTCTGTTGCTTCACGGAAATAGTTCAGGGTTTCAATATCCCGGTAATCTTCTATACCCGGGAATTTAACATTTGTCATCCCGATTTCCTCGCCCTGATAAACATATGGCGTGCCCTTCATCATATGAAGCAGGGTAGCCAGCATTTTTGCTGATTCTTTGCGGTATTCACCATCATTGCCGAACCTTGAAACTGATCTTGGCTGGTCATGATTATTGAAATATAACGAATTCCAGCCAGTTTCCTCAAGCTCAGTCTGCCATTTGGTCAGGCTTTTCTTCAGGTCAAAAAGATCGAGCGGCTTTAGATCCCACTTTCCTCCTGGCCCATTGTCGAGGCTAACATGCTCAAACTGGAATACCATATTCAATTCATTCCTGCTTTCCCCTGTATAATCACGGGCCATTTCAGGCTTGACCCCAGGCATTTCCCCGACAGTCATAACATCATAATGCGAAAGGACTTTTTCGTTCATTTCCTGAAGATATTCATGGATTCTCGGCCCATTTCTATAATATTTGCTTCCTGACGCATATTTTTTCCCTGGTTTAACTTCATCATCCGGGAGGCCATCTTCCTTTGAAATGAAATTGATGACATCCATTCTGAAGCCGTCAATTCCCTTATCCAGCCACCACTGCATCATATCATATACTTCCTGCCTCAGGGCAGGATTCTCCCAATTCAAGTCAGGCTGTTTCTTTGAGAACAAATGAAGGAAGTACTCTCCAGAATGTTCGTCATATTCCCAGGCTGAACCCCCGAAATTAGAGCCCCAATTGTTTGGCTCCTGACCGTTCTTCCCTTTGCGCCAGATATAGTAATCTCTGTAAGGATTCACCTTCGACTTCTTCGCTTCTATGAACCATGCATGCTCATCAGAGCTGTGGTTGACGACAAGGTCCATGATGAGCTTCATTCCGCGGCGGTGCATCTCGCTGAGAAGCTCTTCCCAATCACCCATCGTCCCGAACTCGTCCATAATATTCTTATAATCGCTAATATCATAGCCATTGTCATCATTGGGTGATTTATATACAGGCGACAGCCAGATGACGTCTATCCCCAATTGTTTGAGATAATCCAGCTTGGAGATGATGCCCTGCAGATCGCCTATGCCATCGCCATTGCTGTCCATGAAGCTCCTCGGATAGATCTGGTATACAGTGCTGTCTTTCCACCATTGCCTTTTCATTTATAAAACCTCCCAATATTTCTCAGCTCTTTATGTAAATAGCGGTACCATGGATATCCTCTTATCCATGGTACCGGAAAAATCATTCAGCTCTTTTAAACCTGCCGAACAGGAATGTCAGCACAAATGGCACAACTAGCACGATCGCCATCCCGATAAAGAAGGATCCCCAGTTCTCAGATAAGATCGAGAAGAAAGCAGGAAGCCCCCCGACTCCGATCGATGGTGCAATGACCCCTTTGATGGTAATGAACATCCCGCCTATTGCAGAGCCGATTACCGCTGCGATGAACGGATATTTAAAGCGCAGATTCACACCAAACATAGCAGGCTCTGTAACTCCCAGGAAAGCTGAAAGTGAAGAAGTAGCAGCAAGACCTTTTACTTTTTCATTTTTATTTAAGAAGAACATCGCAAGAGACGCTGAACCCTGGGCAATGTTTGACAGTGCAACCATCGGCCAGAGGAATGTACCTCCGATTGACCCGATCAGCTGCAGATCCACTGCCAGGAATGTGTGGTGCATGCCTGTGATGACAAGCGGTGCATAAAGGCCGCCGTAAATCAGTCCTCCAATGGCAGGGGCCGCATCAAAGATCGCTACCACACCATCAGTGATCCAGCCTCCGATTGTGAAAGTGACAGGCCCGATCGCAATGAAAGACAAAAAGCCTGTGATAAGCAGCGCAATCGGGGCGACTGTCAGCAGCTGGATGCTATCAGGTATTCTTTTCCTTAAGAAAATTTCAATTCTTGCAAGAACATAGGACGCAGCCAATACCGGCAGCACCTGTCCCTGATAGCCGACTTTCTCAATTTCCAGTCCGAACAGGTTCCAGACAGGCACTTCTTCTGTAGAACCGTATCCCCATGCATTAAGCAAGTCAGGATGTACAAGCATTAATCCCAGCACCATACCAAGAAGCGGGCTTCCGCCAAACCGGCTGACAGCACTCCAGCCAATCAGCCCCGGCAAAAACACAAACGCTGTATTGGCGATCATATTAATGATATTAGCCAGATCAGCCCATCCAGGATGGACGTCAATGAATGATTTGCCTGTATAAAAAATATCAGGCGCTGTCATGATATTGTTGATTCCCATCAGCAAACCGGCTGTAACGATTGCCGGGAGGATAGGAATGAAAATATCAGCGAGCGTTTTGATTGCTCTTTGAAGCGGATTCATTTTTTCAGAAGCAGCTGCTTTCACTTCTTCTTTTGACACTTCGCCGATCCCTGTAGCCGCTGCCATTTCCTTGTATACCTTATCAACCAGTCCCTGGCCGATGACCACCTGGAATTGGCCGTTTGTTGAGAATGATCCTTTAACACTATCTATATTCTCCAATGCTTCTTTATCAACTTGGCTTTCATCCTTCAAAGCAAACCGCAAACGTGTTACGCAGTGCGTGGCTGCGGCAATATTTTCTTTGCCGCCAACCGCTTCTACTATCTGCTCGGCAGATTCTCTGTAATTGCTCATGCCCTACTCCTCCTGTTACCGTTTTCATTAGCAAGAAAAAAATGCCTGCCAGGAATACTTCATATATTTGTTATTATCCGCCCGGCATGCAATAGTATCCTTTTTTGCTTGACTGAACACTTGTATATACATGATGTTCACGCTTTCATTATATCCTGTATATACATGTCGGTCAACCATTTTATTATACTAAAAAATCTTTTCTGAGTTTTAGTTTGGAGAGCCGCTGCCATAAGAAAAAGCCCCCAAGTTAATGAAGGCTTCAATTTATCTTATTTCTGCATCAAGCTCTTTCAGCAGCTCTCCCACTTTTTTTCCGTTAATGACCTCGTCGCTGTAAAAATCCAAATCGGTAGGTTCCATATTGACTATAGCCAGTTTGGCACCATTCTGCTTTGCAATGAGAGGGAACTGGTTGGCGGGAGTGACAGAGAGAGATGAGCCAAGGACAATGAATAGGTCTGCCTTCTCTGCCTCAGCTGCTGCAAAGTCAATCGCTTTCTCAGGCAGCATCTCTCCAAATAGGATGATGGACGGCCGCAAAATCCCCCCGCAATCACTGCAGCGGTAATGCTCATCTATATATTCATCATTCGGGAAAGCTCTTCCGCACTCCTGGCAATGGACTTGCTGCAGGGTCCCATGGAGCTCCGCCACATTCCTGCTTCCCGCCTGCTGATGGAATCCGTCCACATTCTGAGTGATGATGCTTCGGATGATCCCTCTTCTTTCCCAGTCTGCCAGTATATAGTGTCCGGCATGGGGCTTGCATTCCTTCAGCCCCATGACTCTGCTGCGGTAAAATTCAATGAATTCATTGACATGTTGGTTGAGTGCTTCTGTACTGGCAATTCTCCCGTAATCCATCGTATTCGATAACCCGCTGCCTGCAGACCGGAAATCAGGCAGCCCGCTCTCCGTTGACATCCCTGCTCCCGTCAATATAACCGTATATCTTGACTCCTTCAGCCACTGTAAAAGCATATGGACACCTCTCTTTTTTTCCTATTATAAGCTTTTCGTGGGTTCAACCATCCGAAAATAGGATAAAAGAATAAAAAGAATTTCTTAACCGGAAGGATGTTATATATGAAAAATTTCAAAAAGGAAGATTACGAAAAGGAATATAAAAAATATGAGAGCCGCGCTGCCAAATACTTAAATGATCCGGGCAAGACAAGCGGACTTCTTTCCAAAGCAAGCAAAAAAGCCGATTCAAAGAAAAATGCCCTGTCTGAAGTATGGGACAAGCTGCAGCTCCTGTTTGAACTCATTAAAGCCTACACTAAAGGACAATATAAAGACATTTCTGCAAAAACAGCCGTTACAGTCATTGCGGGCATTCTCTATTTCGTATCTCCCCTGGATCTTGTCCCGGACTTTCTTGCCGGAATCGGCATATTGGATGATGCCGCGATCATCGGCTTCATTATCAAGCAGATCACAAATGAGCTTGAGAGATTTAAGCTCTGGAAAGAGAACCAGCCGGATCATATCATTGATATGGAAAAAGACAGCAAAAAAACTCTTGTATAGCCACAAGAGTTTTTTTCTTTTTCTTATTTCGCAAACCGGTGGTTGCCGATTTCTTTTGTAACGGCCCTAGTACGGAGCCATTTGCTGTTAGTTTTCGAAGGATTGAAGAAGAACAGGGATTCTCCATCTTTTCTCTCTTCTGTGAGGGCTTCCTGGACAGCTTTCTGTGAATCCTTCCCTGCCGGTTTATTGATCATCCCATTGTCCACAGGCTCAAACTGCCTGTCTTCGTATATAACTTCTTTGACTGTATCCGGAAATTTTTCATCCTTCATTCTATTGAGGACCACTTCAGCCACAGCAACTTTTCCGGCATGCGGCTCACCTTTGGCCTCGGCATGCACAAGCCTTGCCAAAAGGTCTTTTTCTCCTGTAGATAAACTAGTCTCTTCTTCTGTCTTTTTCTTCTTTTTCTTTGATGCAGACGGAATGATGAGCTTATCACCTGCGGAAATCTTTTCATCTTTTTTATAATTCGCCTTCTGTATTTCCTGCGCAGCAACACCAGATTGCTTGCTGAGCTTCGCAAGGGTATCCTCTTCTTTTACAGTATATATATCGACATGATCAATCGTTTTGGCAAATGCTTTTTTTCCGGGACTTTGGACAAGCTGGAATGAGATCAGCATGAATGCAGCTATCAGTAAGGCAAGATATTTCATTGCTTCTCCTCCATTCTTTCTTTTTTTAACATTCCTAACCCTATCACATATGCAGATTCAGTTCCAAACTTAAATCTTTCCATGGCAGCAGAGGGATATCCAGGGATAATCCCTAATTTTCCGGAAGGAAGCTGTTTCAATGCCATTGCAGAGAATATCTGTTATAATGGACCATAATTCCCGCCAAATGCGGGAGCTCTGACGGACCGGCTGCTTTATGCGGCTGTAAATAGGAGAGAATTGTGGGGGAACCGGGCGCGGTTGAGACTTTATTTTTACGATAAAGGACCCTTTGAACCTGATCTGGAGAGATGCCAGCGTAGGAAACATATTCTTAATCGGATGAATGTTTTTTATTGCGCACGGGTTCTGAATCCGGGCGCTTTTTGTTGTGCACCGGTACTTAAAGAAGCAGCATCTCAACCCGCGGCTGCCTTGATGATTTTTTGCCATTATCCGGCGGCTTTTTGGAATAATATTAGAAACAGCATGGAGGATTGATCATGAAGAAATGGATCAGCGCATTGTGCGCCATCTGGCTGCTTGCCGGCTGCACAGGCGGACAAACTGGGCAGGAAGAAAAGAAAACCAATGATAAACAGGATCTTGAAAAAATCACCGTTGTACTGGACTGGACGCCAAACACCAACCATACCGGACTGTATGCCGCAAAGGCTAAGGACTATTTCAAGGAAGCAGGCCTTGATGCCGAGATTATCATGCCTGGTGAAGCAGGAGCCGACCAGCTCGTCGCTTCCGGAAAGGCTGACTTTGGCGTCAGCTATCAGGAAAGCATCACGCAGGCCCGGGTGCAGGGTGTGCCGCTCGTTTCCGTCGCAGCTGTAATTCAGCACAATACATCCGGGTTTGCTTCCCCTGCGGCAAAGAATATCGATTCACCGGAGGATTTTGCCGGGAAGAAATATGGAGGCTGGGGATCGCCTGTTGAGGAATCCGTGATTTCCTCATTGATGAAACAGGAAAATGCAGATGTCTCTGATGTCTCTTTTATCAACATGGGAGATGCCGATTTTTTTACAGCTGTTAAAAGGGATATCGATTTTGCCTGGATCTATTATGGATGGACAGGCGTCGAGGCGGAGCTTCGCGGAGAAGATCTGAATATGGTCTACCTCACCGACTATTCCGATAAGCTCGATTACTATACACCTGTTCTGGCTACCAATGAAAAAATGATCAAAAACAGCCCTGATACTGTTAAAGCCTTTGTAAAAGCAGCATCACAGGGCTATCAGTTTGCGATCGCGAACCCGGAAGAAGCAGCCGATATCCTGCTTGAAGCTGCCCCTGATTTAGACGTCGAGCTGGTCAAGAAAAGCCAGGAGTGGCTGTCTCCAAAATATCAGGATGATGCTGAACAGTGGGGAGAACAAAGGTTAGAGGTTTGGGAAAATTATGCTCAATGGATGTATGAAAATAAATTGCTGGAAAGCGAACTGGACGCTGAAAAAGCTTTTACCAATGAATTTTTGCCAGAATAGGAGGAACCATAATGGCCAATACACTGATCAGCATTCAGATCATACCTAAAACAAAAAACGGGGAAGATGTTATCCCATATGTGGATGAAGCGATTAAAATCATCGCAGAATCCGGAGTCAAATATGAGGTCCATCCGCTGGAGACAACAATGGAAGGCGAGCTTGAAGAGCTATTCAGGATCATTGCAAGGATGAATGAAAGAATGATTGAAATGGGAAGCAAAAATGTCATCTCTCAGGTCAAAATCCTGTTTCAGCCTGATGGGATCACGATGGATGACCTGACGGATAAATACAAATGAAGAAAGTGGTTGTAAGAGGATGGAAGCCGGCAGCGGTTCTCCTCCTTTTGTTCATTATATGGGAAGCGGCGGTCAGGCTCGCTGAAGTCCCTGCCTGGCTCCTGCCGCCCCCCTCTGATATCATGGCAGAATCTGCGGAAAGCTGGGCCCGTTTTTCAGGCCACCTGGCATCAACAGTGCTTTTATCACTGTCCGGCTTTGCATTGGGGACTGTTTTCGGGCTCACTGCCGCCATCTTCCTCCACCGCCTGCCGGCTTTAAGGGAATCTGTATACCCATTGCTGATACTCTCCCAGAATGTGCCCGTCATCGTCCTTGCCCCTCTCCTTGTCATCTGGTTCGGATTTGGACTGCTGCCGAAATTCATTGTCATTATTCTTGTCTGTTTTTTTCCAATCACAGTGGCAGCTTTGGACGGCTTCAGGCAGATTCCGGCCGAGCTTAAGCATTATATGGCCATGTCAGGCGCCACCAAAAGGCAGCTGTTCTGGAAGCTGGAGTGGCCCGGCTCCCTTCCCTCGCTATTTTCAGGGCTGAAAATCTCGGCCACATACAGCGTAATGGGCGCTGTCATTTCCGAATGGCTCGGTGCGGAAAAAGGGATAGGCGTTTTTATGACCCTGGCCTCATCCTCCTTCCGGACAGACCGGGTTTTTGTTGCCATCTTTGCCATCATGATCTTAAGCCTGATTTTCTTCGGAGCAATCCTTTTGGCAGAGAGCCTGCTTTTAAAATGGAATAAAAAGGAGCAGATGAAATGAGCCTCCTCCAGCTGGAAAATATATCGAAATCTTTTGGGGAACAAGCTGTTCTCAGTAATTTAAGCCTTGAAGTCAATGAAGGGGAATTCGTTTCCCTTCTTGGGCCTTCGGGAAGCGGAAAAAGCACTATTTTTAATCTGATAGGAGGGCTGCTTCTCCCTGATAAAGGAAGCATCCAAATGAACGGCCAATCAATCACCGGCCAAAAAGGATTCATGAGTTATATGCCGCAGACCCCTTCCCTTCTTCCGTGGAGGACAGTTTTGCAAAATGTCCTTCTGGGACAGGAACTGACAGGCAGAACCGATAAAGAAAAAGCTATGGAAATGATCCATAAAGCAGGCCTCGGGCAATATATGCATGCCTATCCGCATGAATTGTCCGGCGGGATGAAGCAGCGCGCATCCTTCATCAGGGCACTGCTCAGCCCACAGGAGCTGCTTTGCCTGGATGAACCTTTTTCAGCACTGGATGAGCTGACCCGGCTTGATATGCAGAAATGGCTCCTGGCCATATGGGAGGAGCAGCGGCCAGCCATCATCTTTATTACTCACAACATAGAAGAAGCTCTTTTTCTGTCAGATCGCATCATTGTTTTATCAGAAAAGCCGGCCCATACAGCAGCTGAATTTAAGGTGCCTTTTTCCCGGCCAAGGATAGAAGAACTGTTTCTGGAAGAGGAATTTTTGGAATGGAAAAGAAAGGTCCATCATTCACTGCGGCCAAGGAGGGACAAAGGATGAACAAGATTATTGACAGCCATATCCACTTGGACCGCTATGCTGATCAGGATATTGCTAATATTTGCAGCATCCCGGAGCTCGACTCACTCGTAACTGTCTCGTGGGATCTCAGCTCCTGCAAAAAGAACCTGCACCTTGCAGAGAGGTTTCCAAAGGTAAAGCCGGCTTTTGGGTACCACCCGGAACAGGTCCTCCCTTCTGAAGCAGAACTTGCTGATCTGATAAGCTGGATGGGGGATCATAAAGAAAATATGATAGCCATCGGAGAGGTCGGCCTTCCATACTATTTAAGGCAGGAACAGGGAGATTCCTTTATAGGTCCGGAGCCTTATCTCGAAATACTGGAGCTGTTTGTCCAGAAATCAAAAGAATGGCAGCTCCCCGTCATTCTCCATAGTATTTATGAAGATGCAGAAATAGTCTGCAGCCTGCTTGAAAAGTATTCTATCGAAAAAGCCCATTTTCATTGGTTCAAAGGCTCAGCCGCTGCGGCTGAACGGATGGCCGCGAATGGCTTCTTCATCTCAGTGACTCCCGATGTATTGTACGAAGAGGAGATCCAATCGCTTGTAAAGGCTTATCCAATACGGCAGGTAATGGTTGAAACAGACGGCCCCTGGCCGTTTGAAGGGCCTTTCCATAGAAGATTGACTTCACCCGTCATGATGCATCATTCTGCAGCGAAAATCGCTGAAATCAAAGAAATGGACCTGCAGGATGTTTATACGCAGCTGCTGACTAATACCAAGGCATTTTACAGCATTTGAGAAGCATTCTGTTAAACAGGGTGCTTTTTTTGTGTGTACAGGCTGAAGATCCTTTGATAAGGAAGATATAATCTTTAAAAAGTAAAATCGGCTCTTAGTAGTTTTGTACCAATTCAGTTCTTAATAAATTTTCCCCATATCTACAGATGGAAATATAAGGTACAGTAAAAGAAAAGCTTATTGGAGGACTGCTCAATGAAAAGATATGGCCTGATCCTGCTTATCATCTTGTTTTCTTTTTCCACCTCTGCTTTTGCCCAGCCGAAAACTGCCAGCCTGATTCCTTCTGAAAAACAATTTCTTAAGCTGGTTAAGAAAACGGAGGAGTATAAGGACTTTAAAGATTACTTTCTCTCAAATGACCCTTATATCCTGAATCCGCTTAAAGACGAAGAAGACCGGCAGTATGGCTGGATTGTCCAGTATGAGATTAAATATAAGGAAGAAGCTTCACTGGCCGCAGGCGGTGCAGCCACTGTCAGTTTCTCCTCTATCCTTACCTTTGCATATGACAGCATCAATGATGACATGAAGGCTTATATTCTCGACTATAGCAGTATTCTCAAAGATAAAGCTATCTATCTTGAGGAGCTTTCCAACGGTACAACCACGGCAATTGATATGTCTGAGACAGACTTATACGCAGAGCTTGCCGAACAGACGGAGGAAAAAGCAGAAGCGATGGTCAGCTCAGCGGAGCTTCAAAAAGGAAATTCTGCAGATGAAGAAGCAGTTAATGGAAGCAATTATCTTTGCTGGCAATGTACAAGTTATACAAATGGGAGCGTTTCCCTGCCATGTGTCAATTTGATTGGCAGCTATTGTTCGTCAGGCTCACAATACTCAGTCGGCAGGCTGCTGTGCGCCGGCAAAACGATCATCGATTGCTATGTGCCAAAGGATAAAGTTTGTGTTAAAGGCGTCTGGAAAACCACCTGTCCGGCACCGGCTTAATAGAATTTGCTGTAAAGAAAGAACCTTTGCCATTCACGGTAAGCAGTTCAGTTCTGGAGAAGATACAATGTAAATGGCATATGAGTTAGCATAGATGAAGAGTGAGTAACCAGTGATAGAAAAATAGGGGAAGTTTTTTCTGTTAAATGCAGATTAGAAGTTGGTTTTGGAAAAATAAGGGGAGTTTTTCCTTCTATGCAAAGCAAATCTGCCTATTTTCACGTCTTCGAGTCAAATTAAAGGAATTTCTCCCTCTATTTAAGCTGTTTTCAGTACTATTTGCAAAATAAGAGAAATTATTCCCCCCTATAAATCTCAATTAGCCGGAACATAGTTTCATTGTTTAAGAACGCAAAAGTTTAATGGTAAATCGGCTGTTCGACTGTTCAGCGATTGGGTGCGTTAATTGAATTAGAACAACCTATTTAATAGTAAAAAGCTTGGGGTATCCCAAGCTTTTTGGTTGTTGATTGTATTTTAAGCTGCGAAAACGCAGGTGATTTGGGCTGAGATTTGAAGTTTTCTTCACATGATCTGAACTTCCATCCACGGCCTGCAGCACCTGAACAGCCGCCTCCGCTTTTCTTACCCCTTACTCCCCGATGCAATATTAGAGCCTTCGATGAAGTGCTTTTGGAAGAAGAAGAACAGCAGGACGACCGGCAGCAGGACGGTGACTGACATCGCCATCAGATAGTGCCACTGGGTCGATACTGTCCCTTTGAATGTCTGCAGCCCGATCTGCAATGTATAAAGGCTTTCGTCATTTATATAAAGCAGCGGTCCAAGCAGGTCATTCCATGCACCATTGAAGGAGAACAGCGCAACGGTAATCAGCGCCGGCTTGGTGAGCGGAAGCATGATATTCCACCAGATCTGCAGATGGCTTGCACCGTCAAGAACGGCTGCTTCAATCAGTTCATTCGGGATGCCCATCATGAACTGCCTTAAAAGGAAGATGAAAAACGCACTTCCAAGGAAGGCAGGAACAATCAAGGGAAGATACGTGTTGATCCAGCCCAGCTTTGAAAACAGGATATATTGCGGAACCATAGTGACGAATCCAGGTATCAGCATGGTAGATAACACGATAACAAAGAGTGCGTTTCTGCCTTTGAAACGAATCTTTGCGAATGCATAGGCAACGAGAGAATTGACAAGTACGCTTCCAATCATTCCGGCAACGGCAATAAATAAAGTGTTAAGCGCCCATCTGGTAAATGGCGCAGTCTGCCAGGCCTCAAGATAATTGGAGAAATGGAATTCGTTTGGAATGAAGGTTGGCGGATATTGGGCAATTTCCTGCGGCGACTTCAGTGAAGTTGAAATCATCCACCACAGAGGCGACAAGATCAGCACGCTTCCAGCCAGAAGCAGGAAAGCAACAAAGACATGCTTTGTCCGCTGCCTGAATTTTTTTGTCTCATAAAACCTTGGTGCTTCAGCAGCTGCCTGCTTCATTTATTGTCTCCTCCTTCATAATGAACCCATTTCTTGCCGAGTGTCAGATTGATTACTGTCAGTATCATGACGATCAGGAACAGCAGCCAGGCCATCGCTGAGGCGTAGCCCATATCAAAGATTTCAAACGCATTGTTCCACATGTGAAGGTTGTAGAACAGCAGGGAATTCCCCGGTCCTCCGTCTCCATTCTCGGTCATCACATAGGCTTCCTGGAAAATTTGGAACGATCCAATGGTGCTGGTAATGACATCAAAGAAGATGATCGGTGAAATCATCGGCAGCGTGATATGGAAAAACTTCTGGAATGAACTTGCCCCATCCAGGTCTGCGGCTTCATACATCTGCGCAGAAACTCCCTGCAGGCTGGCAAGGTACAGGAGCATGCCTCCGCCGACGCTCCACATCTTCATAAGCAAGAGCGCAGGCTTTGTCCATTCAGGATCAAACAGCCATGCCGGCCCTTCAATGCCAAACCACGCAAGAAAGGTGTTGACAAGGCCTGTCGAAGGACTTAAAAGCTGCATCCACAGAAAATAGACAGCCACACCCGAAAGAATGGCAGGCAAATAGTAAACTGTCCTGAAGAATTTCATACCTTTTACCCTCTGATTCAGCAGCACAGCCAGCAGGATAGCGCCAGCCGTGGTCAGGGGGACGGAAAACAGCACATAGTAGATAGTGTTCCAGAGCGATGTTTTGAAAAGATCGTCGATCGTAAACATTCTCTTGAAGTTGTCCAAGCCGATGAAATTCATTCTTGAGGTTATATTGTAGTCTGTAAAACTCGTGAATAATGAAAATAATAGCGGACCCAGCGTCAATCCCAGAAAACCAATGATCCAGGGACTGATGAATAAATAGCCAAATAGATTATCCTTAGCTTTCCGCGAAAGCCTTTTAGGCTCAGCCTGAACCTTCTCTTTGCCCAAGCTTTTCGCATCGTTCTGAGAAATTGTAGAATCGTACGGTTTCAAGCCCCTTCACCCTTTCCCTGAAATGAATCAATTCGAAGAAGAGAAGGTGGCCCCTTCTCTTCTTGACACAAGTTATTATCTTTTTAGTTTTTCAACATCATTTTCTGCTTTCTCCAAAGCCTCTTCCGGAGACTGCTTCCCGAGAAGGGCATTGTCGATCTGCGGATTCACCCTGCTCAAATAATCAGGATATTCAACCGGCACCGGGAATAGCTGAGTATCTTCAAGGTTTTTGATGGTTGCCTCGTAGACCTCTTTATCTTTTCCTTCAAGCTCTTCTGCTGCGGCCTCTGCACCTTCAATGCTGGCAACATTGTCAAAGTTTTGCATCGCCCAGTATTTCTGTGCTTCAGGTCCTGTCAGATATTCAATAAAGTCCATAGCCTCTTCCGGGTTGTTGGAGCCTTTAGGCACTTCGGCGACAAAACCGCCGCCATCACTCCAGTTTTCAGCGCCTTCTTCATAAGCAGGGATCGGGGCTACCCCAAATTCCATATCCTGCCCATAGTCCCTGATCTGGGTATAGAAAGTCCCGACATCCACCCACATGGCCACTTTTCCGGCAATAAAAGGATTGGACTGTTCGCTTCCGAATTCAGCTTTCAGCGCCTGTACATTGGATTCGCCAAGGCGGTCCTGCCACTTAAGCACCCATTCAAGGGCTTCCTGCTTTTTAGGTGTATTGATCTGGAGCTCTCCATTGTCGATGAAGCCTTTTCCTTCATCCGCGCTGGTCATCCAGCTTCCTGCCCCGATGCTTCCCCAGAGAGGATAGAAGCCGACCCTGTCATAGGAGTTGCCGTTTTTCACATCAAGCTTTTCGGCATATTCTTCAAGCTCTTTCCAAGTTGAAGGCGGCTTGTTCGGATCAAGGCCTGCTTCCTTGAAAGCTGTTTTATTATAGAAAAGAAGTCTTGTATCGGTATTGAATGGAACGGCATAAGGCTTGTCCTCATAAAGGACTGTGTCCCAAAGATGCGGATAAAATTGCTCATTGAAGCCTTCATCCATGTATTCGCTTAAATCTTCAACCTGTTTGGCTTCTGCACGCTGCCCTACTGTATTGATATCATTGATGATGACATCCGCCGGATTCCCGGCTGCTACTGAGGCAAGGTTCTTTGTCCAGATATCTCCCCAAGGCAAATATGTATGCTTAACAAAAACCTTATCCTGTGACTCATTGTAATCGTCTATGATTTTTTCAATGATTGGCCTTCTTGTTTCTGATCCCCAGAATGTCCAGAAATCAATGACTACTTTTCCATCCTTCGTTTTCTCTGCCTGCGCAGACTCCCCGCCTGAGCATCCGGCCAGGACGCCAAGAAGCAGAAAGACAGAAATGAATAAGCTTATTCCCTTTTTCATATGTATCCCCCTAAAAATGTCTATTTTTTTTCTCCCTAAATAACACCCGGCTGCCTTTGCGCAAAGGATCCATTAATGGTAACGGACTCCGGGAAGGAATTTACTGTAAAACTACCCGCTTCTTCTGCTTCTAAACCTGATTGATAAAAAAAGATCGAAATTTGTCTAAATATTTTTTCTAAATATGGGCCCGGTTTCCAGTCCGGCTGAAGAGGTGCAGACTTTACAGCGGTTTGCATATTAAGGCACGGCATACGAAAACAAAAAAAGGCTCATGGGCAGTATCCTCCCATGAACCTATTCCTATGTTATAAAAGAAGGTGCCTCTTTCTGCCGGCTTCTTCTTCAATATTTATTTTCACTGCCTTTTCCTCATCCGGCTTTCTTCCAGCTGAACCCATCCTTTTTCAGGGTTTTAAGGATGCTGCCCGACAGTTTTTCAGGTGCCTTAAAGAATTCTTTTCCGTCCTCCTCCTTGAAGTAAATGACATCATTAACATTCCATACCTTCAGCTGGATCACGTCTCCGCCTTTGAACCTGATGAGGATGTCATATGCTGGCTTTTCTGCCGGGGAATAATTGGTGAGAGCCGATTCTTTCAGCATCGACCTGATCATTGCTTTCATGAAAGGATTATCGGCATAGCTGGATTCATTAAGCTCTATATTGACACCATTGTTAATATAGCTGTATTCGGAATCAGTTTCAGCCATTATGATATCCGCTATCGGCAATTCCTTCAGTTCAGCGTATGTGCTGTCCGCACCAGGAATGCTGAAATGGGAATAAAAATAGATAGCCGCAATGAATACCGTTGCTGCGGTCAAAAAAGCCCCCTTAAGCCCAAGGAATGGCATAACCTGTTTTTTCTCAAGCCTCCCGGGTTCTGCAGCTTCCATAATCTTCTTGAAAGTACGGTCCTTTTGCATTTTGGAACGGGGAATGTCATCAAGCTTTTCAAACGATACTGTGTCTTCAAATAACTCCTTCAAGGGTGTCCCCCCTTTTTTCCATCTCTTTTTTCAGGGCGGCCATCGCCCTGGACGTGGTTATTTTCACTTTGTTCTCATTCCAGCCCAGAATCTGTGCCGTTTCCTTGATCGAAAATTCCTTGATCTTGCGGAGGATAAGGACCTCCTGGTAACTTAGCTTCAGTGCATGGATTGCATCATAAAGGCGGGCTGTTTTTTCCCCTTTGACCATTATTTCCACCGGTGTATCAAGACCCGAATCAAATTGGTATTTTTCAATGGAAAAGAATTTAAAGCGGTTTCTCTTCCGGATATGATCAATGGCTACATTCCTTGATATCCTGACAAGCCAGGTGAAAATATGGGACTCGCCATTAAATTGATGGAAGTGCTTATAAGCCTTTATAAAGGTATCCTGGGTCAGGTCTTCCGCTATTTCTTTATTATTCACATACATGAAGATATATCCGTAGATTTTGTCGCTGTATTCATAATAGATGCTCTCAAACGTTTCTGCAGAAACTTTATTCATTGTAGGCGCCCCCTCTTGCACATAGTTAGACGATTGACAGCAGAAAAGGAAACAGCTTCCATTCATATTTTTTTATTTTTTATTAGAGAACAGGGCATTCCCTGCATCTTTCCTCCTGCCCGCCCCAGGAAAGATAGAGATTAAGCATCAATTTTCATCACTTTTTGAAAATGGTGCAATATGTCTGCAACTTTTCAGATTAATGGGGGATTGCGTAAAATGACAGCAGTGCCGCAGGCACCTTTTCTTATTTTTTCTACATATTCTCCTATATTCCTCCCTTCCTCTCTTAAAATATCTTGTACTGATCATCCCGAGCTTTTTTTAAAATTTTTCTGTAAATCTGCCTCTTATAATCTGATTCTCTTATTTTTCAAGCACCTTCATCTATTTTCGCCGCTATTTGGATATAATTGCCTGCTCTCATACTGCAAAATGAATTGAAAAAGGCCTATGAATTGTCATATTGCTATATTAACGGCTGGGATGATTGAATGATTTCACTGCTAAGCGGACTTTTTCTCTCATTTTTCGACAATTTGCCATACTGAATTCCGCTACAGTAAGAGTCACAGCAGGATATGCCATAATTGGAAAATTTATAGGAAAGGTGGGCTGGTGGCTGCTGTACGGAAAATGAATAGAATAGAGGAGGAATAGGTTCATGAAGAAAAAGAAGCAATTCCGCTGGCTTTATCTCATGCTCACGGCACTTTTGATCACTTCCCTGCTGAGTCCTTATCAAGCACAGGCGGGAGCCGGCAAGTCTCCCCATGTATCGATGAAGAAGGCTTCCCCCGAATCTTCAAAAAGCAAAATATCGGGCAGGCTCCTTGATCAGTTTGATGGAAAAGACAAGGTTACCTTCCTCATAAAAATGAAAGAGCAGGCTGACACGAAAAAAGCCGCTCAAGAAGCAGCAAAAAAAGCATCAGCGGATAAAGCAACTTCCTCCAAGGCTAAATTCATGAAAAGATCTGCAGTAGTTTCCTCTCTAAGAGCCGTCGCAGCCGAATCACAATCCGGTGTACTCCAATATATCGAGCAGCAGGAAAAAGCCGGCAAAGCGAAAGATAGCAAATCCTTCTATATTGTGAACAGCATTGCCGTCACAGCCACTAAAGATGTCATGGAAAAGCTGGCAAGCTTTCCTGAAGTAGACAAAATCCTTCCTAATGAGACCAGACAGCTTCATAAGCCAGTAAAAGAAGCCGCCAAACCTTCCATCCAGATGGAAAAAAATGCAGATAATAAAACCAGCTCCATTGAATGGAACATAGACAGGGTCGGCGCACCAGCAGCCTGGGAAATGGGCATAGACGGTTCCGGTACAGTGGTCGCCTCAATCGACACAGGTGTCCAGTGGGACCATCCCGCGCTAAAGGAAAAATACCGCGGCTATGATTCTTCAAACCCTGATCAGCCTTCACATACTTACAACTGGTTTGATGCAGTAGGAGGACAATCCTCCCCGTATGATGACGACGGTCATGGCACCCATGTGACCGGCACCATGGCCGGTTCCGATCCTGGCGGTGCAAACCAGATTGGAGTTGCACCAGGTGCCAAATGGATTGCTGTAAAAGCTTTCAGTCCAAGCGGCGGGTCAGATGTCGACCTTCTGGAGGCTGGGGAATGGATTCTTGCTCCTAAAGATGCCAATGGCACCCCGCATCCTGAACAGGCGCCAGATGTTGTAAATAACAGCTGGGGCGGCGGACCCGGGCTTGATGAATGGTACCGGCCAATGGTCCAGTCATGGCGGGCAGCCGAAATCTTTCCGGAATTTTCAGCAGGAAATACAACACTGACCAATCCAGGCGGACCTGGTTCAGTCGCCTCTCCAGGCAATTATCCAGAGTCCTATACTACCGGGGCCACAGACATCAATAACAGACTCGGCTCTTTCTCCCTTCAAGGGCCATCGCCATACCAGGAAATCAAGCCTGACATTGCAGCACCAGGAGTAAATATCCGCTCATCAGTTCCGGGTTCTGGTTACGAAGGGGGCTGGAACGGCACTTCTATGGCCGGCCCGCACGTAGCAGCAGCTGCAGCCTTGCTGCGGCAGGCAGATTCAAGCCTGACAGTTGATGAAATAGAAGAAATTCTCTCATCGACAGCGGTACCGCTGACAGATTCCACTTTTCCGGATGTACCGAATAACGGCTATGGACACGGACTAGTTAATGTGTTCGACGCCGTCTCTTCCGTAGTTTCCGGCCTGGGCAAGCTAAAGGGCCAGGTTTCCAAAGAAGGAGATGACAATGAAGCACCAGCCATTTCACATCAAGCACAGACTGAAACATATGCCGGTATGAATCTTGCTGTCCGGGCAGAGGTTTCCGATAACATCAGTGTTACAAATGTAGTGCTTGAGTATGTGAAACCTGACGGAAGCACCGAAGCTGTTGGAGCAGAAAGAGTATCCGGCAGTTATACTGACGGGACCTATGAGGCAGTCATTCCTGGAGAGGATATCGAGGAACCTGGCCTGTCCTACCAGTGGAAGGCAGTTGATTTCGGCGGAAACAGCGCCGAATCTGATACATTTGAAGTAAATGTCATCCCAGGCATAAGCACGGGATACAGCCAGGATTTTGAGTCCCAGCCTGAAGGATGGACTTCGTATGGAACCAATGACAGCTGGGAATGGGGAGCTCCGGCATCCGGCCCGGGAAATGCCGCATCAGGTGAGAACGTCTATGCGACCGCCCTTGGAGGAAACTATGCCAATTCTGCTAACATGACGCTTCTCATGCCGCCGGTTGATCTTGGCGAAGGGAATGCCTATCTGCAATTCAAACAATGGCATGAGCTTGAGAACCGCTATGATTACGGCCATGTCTTTGTATCGGCAGATATGGAAAATTGGACTCAGAAACTGAGGGTTAACGGAAATACAGACGGCTGGATTGACGGTGAGGTAGATCTGAGCGAATTTGCCGGCCAGCGCATCTATATTGCCTTCAATGTGACAACTGACAGCTCAGTCCAGAAGCAAGGCTGGTATTTGGACGACGTGTCACTGTCTGACACACCTAACGCACCATCCAAGAAAGCCCAGCTTGGAAAAATCGGTACAGCCGGGCCATCCGGGCCAGCTGTGTCTGCTAAAAAGCAAATCGACCCTGCCAAGATTGTCCCGGAAAAGGAGCAAGGGAAAAAAGAGCAGGAAAATGGTTCTGCCCCTTCCCCTGCATTACTTCCTGTAAATGCGGAAGTCACCGTATTAGAGACAGGGCGTTCAGTCTTCACAGATCCGCAGGATGGTTCCTATGAAATGACCCACGCATCCGGCACTTATACGGTGCAGGCAGAAGCATACGGGTTCCGATCAGAATCACAAAGCGTCAATATCCCTGAAGACGGAGAGGCATCAGCAAACTTTGTTCTGGAAGAAATACCGAAAGGAACGGTTACAGGTTCGGTTACAAACGAATTGACCGGCGAGCCTGTACCGGGCGCCATGGTTATGCTTCTGGAGGATGCAGCTGTTGAACCAGTCTACGCGGATGAGAGTGGACAATATTCGCTGACAGCCTATGAAGGAACATACACTTTAAAGGTTGTTGCTCCATCGTTCTATAGCGAAGAAGTTGAAATAACAATTGAAGGCAGTTCAAGTGCCGAACAAAATATACAGCTGAAGCCATTCATCGGCTACCCTGGTGAAATCGGCTATGACGACGGAACCGCAGAAAATGCAAGAGCATTTTATGATGCCGGAAACGGCTGGGCTGTGAAAATGTCACTCGAAAATGGCCAGAACAGCGCGATGGTCACCGGCGGCATATTCCGCTTCTGGGACACTGAGTGGCCGGTGCCTGGAGGAACGGAATTCCAGCTTGCTGTCTATGACGCAAGCGGGCCTGACGGTGCCCCCGGGAAAAAACTTGCCGGGCCATTTGAAGCGTCTGCTTTAAGAAACGGTGAATGGACCCGTGTTGATTTAAGAGACAAAGGCATCATGGTCAATGGCGATTTTTATATGGTCTATATCCAATCAGCTCCAAATCCAAATACCCCGGGCCTTGGTACAGATGAAGACGGTCCAAACGCTGGGCGGAGCTGGCAGCTGGTCGGCGGTGCCTGGTCACCAGTCCCTGCCGAGGAAGGCAATTATATGATCCGGGCAGCAGTTGACTATGAAGTGAGTGCCCCTGTTATCACTTCGCCTGCTGACGGCACCATCACAAAACAGAAGCACGCAGTGATTGAAGGCACTTCTGCGCCATCCACTGCGGTCCACCTGTACATTAACGGTGAAAAGGCTGCGGAAACAACAGCAGACGACTCCGGGAAATTCTCTGCAGAAGCTGAATTGAACGAGGGAGAAAATATCCTGACTGCCAAAGCAGCCACTGACAGCGGATCAACTGACTCTTCCGCTCCTGTAAAGGTTATTGTGGATTCAGAAAAACCGGAACTGACAATCACCTCGCCTGCTGACGGCCTAAAAACCAATAAGGAAACAGTCACTGTCGAAGGTACTGTTGCAGATGCCAGCCTTGATTGGGTGAAGGTCAACGGGAAAAAAGCTTCAATCCAGGACGGGGCCTATTCATTACGGATCCTTTTGAACGAAGGTGAAAATACCATCACTGTCACTGCTCAGGACAAGGCAAAAAACAAGACAAACAAAAAAGTGACAGTGTTTGCCAAATACACAGCACCTGTCATTGAGAACCTGCTGCCGGAAGAGAATAAAGATCTAAAATCCGGCGAAAGCGTCAAGATCGAATTTGACAGTGAACCAGGGCTGAAAGCTGTGTTCTCCATCAGAATGCCGCTGACAAATACCGGCGGACAGCTGACAAATGCAGTCGAGCTTCCTATGATGGAAACGTCGGAGGGCCATTATGTGGGCTATTATACAGCAACGAAGAACGTCAAAGCACCAGGCGCAGAAGTCGAGGTCAAGGTGACGGATGACTTCGGCAATGAAACAAGGCTGACGGCTGAAGGAAAGCTGAATATCAACGCCAAATAATCAGGCCGCAGAAGGAGCCCGCCGGGAAACCGGCGGGCTTTCTTTGTTATCTGGCATCTCTATACTTGGCTGCTCCCTGACTCCAAATCTTCGAGAACCTCTATTCCTTCTTTAAGAGCTGCAATATAGAAATCTTTTTCCTCTGCATCTGTTTCTGCCAATTCCTCAATCAGCCATTTATAATTGAGTACCAGATAAAAAGAATCAAGCCCGCGGGATGTAAGTATATCCTGGAGCCACTTGCTGTAATCGGTGAATATTTGAATATTAGTCAATTTATAGGCAGTTTCGAGATATTGAAAGTGATAATATATATCTTCTTCCGTCCTCTTTTTGCCTGATTCCCCGAATTTCTCAAGAGATGGAAACTCTTGATAAAATCGGTCGAAGAGCTTCTTAACGATTCTATCTTTTTCAGGTTTTTCCATACTGGGAGCCTCCTCAATAATTTTTCCGGATGCGGCTTCATTCTCTTATATAGTATACTATCAATAAGAAAATGTTTTTGGGAGCACCTAATACAAAAAGTTTGCCAGGAGTTGATATCATTGTATTCAGCAGCAGCCAAGGAACTTGCAGGCTACCTTTTAAAAGGCGATATAAATAGCACCTGGGCCATTATCCAGGAATATGATTATAAAGACTATCGATCCTGCTATATATTTGAAAGTCTGCTGAGCGAGAGCATGCACTATATAGGGGAGCTGTGGCAAAAAGATATCATTTCTGTGGCAGATGAACATCTCGCTACCGGAATTTGCGATTACATTCTTACAAAGTACTCTTTTGATAAAGGCCATGAAGCATCACAGGGAAAGAGAGCCCTCCTCTTTTGTCCGGAAGGCGAGCAGCATTACCTCGGACTTAAAATGACTGCCTCGATATTCAAAGAAAATGGCTGGGAAGTAAGAAATCTCGGTGCCAGCCTTCCATTGGAATATGCCTTGAACAGTGCGGAAAAATGGAAGCCTGAGGTTATCGGCATCTCATTGTCCCTGACCCACCATCTGCCTTTGCTGAAGAAATATATAGAAGTGCTTGAACAGCTTTCTTTCCGGCCAAAGATCCTTGTCGGGAGCAGACTGATCAACCGCTATGATTTTAAACCCTTCTGCGGCAAGGAAACCATTCTTATAAAGAAGCTGGAAGATCTTGAAGCCTGGATTTTGAGCGAGTCGAAAGAACCTGCCCTATGATAAGAACAAAAGCGCAAGCGCATTTTATGAAAGCGGTGGCCATCAATATGAAAACAGACTTGAATTTGCTTCCAATCCCCTTTTTTATACTGGACACTGACCTTAAAATACTGTTTGCTTCGGACGCTGCTGAAAACAGATTCCCTTATTGCATCAGTTTTATCCAGCTTGCTGACCAGGCCAGCCTTGAAAAAGTGTTCAGCATACCTGGGAAAAATGCCGGAGAAATGATTGAAATCAACCTGCGCACCTCAGGAAATACTGTTGAACTTTTTAACATCTATTATTCACGCATCACTGAAAAGAATCTCATTTATGTATGCTGCGCCCCCATCTCTTCCAATCTTCTTGAGGTTCAGCATCATTTGGCCTTGCTTCGCAACAGGCTTTCATCTCTGCAGCCGGCGGATCTAACAATGACGGGCCAAAATTACCCCCTTTCTGAAGAAAGAATAGATTCACATGAAAAGCTAATGGCAATTGAACATAAAAAGAAGCTGAAGGGCATCAGCCATTCAGCTTGCGAATCGATTGATCTGATGAACATCCTCAAGCCCCTTGCCATTGAGCATGGAAAAACGGAATACTTGGAAAGAATCCAGAAAAATCTAATGGAAATCATATCAGCGGCAGACTCTTTGATAGACTGAGAGTCTGCTTTTATTGAATGCCGGGAATACGGATTTCTGCTGTTGTCCCTTTCCCTTCAATGCTTGCATAATTAAGCGAGCCTTTATGGTTTTCAATGATCCTGAAACTGACCATGACCCCAAGACCAGTTCCTTTTTCCTTTGTAGTGTAAAACGGCTCTCCCATCTTATTGAGCTGCTGCTCTGGTATTCCTTTTCCCTGATCGGAGATTTTGACGAGCAGATTTTTCCCCTCCATACCCGTCTCAATCAGGATCGTCCCTCCGTTATCCATCGCTTCAATAGCATTTTTCACCATATTGATGAAGACTTGCTTCAGTTCCTTTTCATTTCCTTTAACTTTTGGCAAGGATTCCTGATGGATTGCGGTTATGCTGATATTCTGCATAATTGCCTGGGTATCAAGGAGGACGCAAACATCCTGGATGACCTTGGAAACATCTACAAGATCAAAGACTGCTGCTTTGGGTTTAGCAAGGACCAGGAATTCGTCTATGATGGCTTCCAGCCTGCCGAATTCAGACATCATGACTTCAGTGTATTCTTTATTATAGCTGCCAGTCTGCATCATCAGCTGCAGAAATCCTTTCAGGGAAGTGAGCGGATTGCGGATTTCGTGTACAATCCCTGCTGCAAGCTGCCCTACAGCTGAAAGCATTTCTGATTTCTGCAGCATAGCCTCTGATGCTTTATGGACAGTGATATCTTCTATGATGCCAAGATAGCTGCTGACATCACCGGCCTGATCCTCGATCGGCAAAAAGCAGACGTTTTCCCACTTGGCGATGCCGCCATCCAGTGGATAGGACATGCTGCCCTTCCAAACCTCCCTGGCAATTATCGCATTTTCAATTTCTTCAAAATCAGCAGTATTCATTTGATCTCTGTAAAGATCTTTAATGTTCCTTCCCACAAAGCTGTCAGGTTTTCCTTCATGCTCCGCGAACTCTTTATTGTGGTATTCGATATTGCCTGATTTATCAATGATCAAGATCCGGGATGGGCTCTGATCAAGTGCATTGGAGGTGAGTTTAAGCTTCTGGTTGAAACGCTTTATCTCAGTGATATCACTGAAGGTAAACACCACTCCGTCCATCACATTCTCGCTAGTGCGGTATGGGAAGGCCTGCATAAGATACCATTTATGGTCCTTGGACTTCAGCTCTTTCTCAATTTTCCCGAAAGATTTGACGACCCTTTCAGCATCCTCCACAAGTGATGCCTGTTCAAAATTATGAGATATGTGGAAGAACGGCCTGCCGACATCCATATCGAATACATTGATGACCTTCTTCGCTTCCGGCGTAAAAAGGCGGATATTCAAATCGCTATCCAGGAATACTGCTGCTATATTTGTGCTGATGAGCAGGTTGTCCATATCATCTGCAAGCTCGGTCACTTCTTTGATTTTTTGTTCATACTCATGATTTACATTCACAAGCTCTTCATTTATGGAATGCATTTCTTCGTTGGCGCTCTGCATTTCTTCATTTGCCGCAATGAGCTCCTCATTTGCAGACTGAAGTTCTTCATTGGAAGTCTCAAGCTCCTCAATGGTTGTCTGAAGCGTCTGCTGTGTATAATACAGCTCCTGCTCCAGGTCTGCAATCCTCTCGGCCACCGTACTGTGAGGATCGAAATATAGAGGCATGGTCTTTTTTTCCTTTGTATTCTGTTCTTCATCAAAAAGGATGATCGTAAGTGATTCATTGCCTGCAAAATTTTTTACTACCAGATCAAAATAGCGGTTCTCCCCATCTACATCGAAATGGACATTTTTATAGCAGACCTCATTCCGTTCCCCTGCTAATTTCTTTAACGCGGTCCCAATCATAACAGATAAATGGACAGGGACCATTTTATAGATGCTTTTGCTTGAAGATTCATTGAGGAAATTCAGGTACTTGTTTGCCCTCCGGGACGTGAATATCACCTCATTTACTTCGTTGAGGACAATGCACGGAAGAACATAATAATCCACAAGGGTTTGATTGATAGCTGCCCTCCTGCGTGCAGAGAGTGAATCTCCGGCAATATTTCTATTTTCAGCTTGTTCTGCCAAAGCCGGCATATACGAAACTCTCCTTTCTGACTGAATCATCCAGTTTTCGGAAATCGCATTTTTGTAAATATTCCACTTGCTGTTGACCGGACGGAAGAAGTGGGACATTTTTCCGGTTGTTTCGCTGTGCCCAAGAACGAGGGTGCCCTTTTCGTTCAAAGCAAAATTAAAAAGTGATAACAGCTTCCGCTGCATGTCCGGCTGAAAATAAATCATTACATTTCTGCAGCTGATTAAATCCATATTGACAAACGGAGAGTCTTTTAACAGATTGTGTGGAGCAAATACGACATAGCTGCGGATGCGCTTGATGATTTCCCAGCAGTCTCCCTTTTTCACAAAATACTGTTTCAGCAGCTCTTCAGGGATGCCCACTGTCTGATGGGCCGGATACACTCCACGTCTGGCAAACTCAATTGCATCTTTATTGATATCTGTTGCAAAGATTCTGACAGTTAGATCTATACCCATTTTCTGAACATAGCGGTCAAAAAGAATCGCGTAGGAGTATGCCTCCTGTCCGGTGGAACAGCCGGCGATCCATATTCTGAGCTCTTCCTTTGCAGCCGCCTTTTGATGGACGGCTTCAGGCACAATCACATCTTCAATGATTTTGAAAGCTTCTGTGTCCCTGAAAAAGTGGGTGACGCCGATCAGCAGGTCTTTTTGGAGGCTTTCAACCTCTCCGCTGTCAGCCTTGAGAAAATCAAAATATTCTTCAACGCTTTGCTGCCGGGATTCAAGCTGCAGAATCCGCCGTTCAATTCTTCTGATAATGCTGTTTTTCTTATAATAAGAGAAGTCTAATCCAGTTTTCTTTTTTATCAATCCAAAAATTTCTTCTAAGGTTTCCTGGCTGTAGCGGGGCATAACACTTTCATTGAAGGAACTGAGAATAGAGGGCATGTTGGGAGGGACTTCAATATAATCTGCATAGCCTGAAAGAATTGCACTTTCCGGCATATCATTGAATTTGGCTGACTGTCCATCCTGGACTATCACAGTTCCGCCATTATCCTTGATTGCTTTCACTCCAGCCGTTCCGTCGTTTCCTTTTCCCGAGAAGATGATGGAAACCGCCTTGTCCTTTTTACTGGCAGCGAGGGATTTCAGAAATGCATCAATCGGAAGATGCAGCTGTTTGTCTTTTTCATATTTGCTCACCTTAAAAATATTTCCTTCAAGGGAAGTATAGCAATCCGGGGGATTCAAGTAGATGGTGTCTGGCTGGACCTGCATCCCTTCTTTGATGCGCACTATTTTCATCTTTGTCTTCTTTGCCAGTAATTCCGGCATAAAGCTTTTATATTTGGAGGACAGATGCTGAACAACTATATAGGCCATACCTGAATCGGCAGGAACTTTCGCAAAAAACTGTTCAATGGCATCCAGGCCTCCTGCAGACGCGCCAATCCCTACGATGTAAAATTCTTTTCCCAAGGGATTTTTCCCGGCAGTGTTCATTGATTGTTTCATAGACATGCTTCTTTGATTCCTCCTGATTAATGCCGAAAATAAGCCAGGCTCCAGCAAAGGTTCCCCCTTCATTGGCCAGGCACTGGATCTGCAATAGAGTTATAGGATTTCCAGGGAAAAAATCGAAATATATTCAGCAGCAGCGGCAAATGCTTCTTAGAAATTTAGGAGAAGGCGGACAGTGATTCCACTTATAGGAAATTCATTATACTCATGATTATAGTGGTTCTTCAACAGCCAATCAAGATTTGTCGGCAATTCATTCGCATGTGGCTTTTCCGCCAAGTTTTCAGTTTTTCAGGCAAGAAGGCTGCTGCTCAGAAAAATTAAAAAAGCCTTCATATAGAAGGCAGCTGTTCCATCCTTAATCTATTCGTTTATGTTTATTCAACAGTTCTTTGAACATATTCAGCACTGTGATTCTATCCTCTTTATCAAAAGAAGCAACCCATTTAGTTATAATGCTGTGTTCCTTCGGATTAAGCTCCCGTTGAAGCCCGCTCTCCAAAAGTCCATAAATCTCATCAAGCGTATAATGTCTGTCTTCAGTCTGATGCTCCATTCTTCTCTCCTCCATTTACTCTTTTCCTACCCATTCCCTCTGCAAGGGAGGATAAAACAAATGAAATGCGGAAGGCGCTGTTTATTTTGGAATACAAAAAGAGAGACAGGATGCCCTGTCTCCCCCCTTTCAATCTATTACCATTTAAAGCAGGCTGCACCAACGATGATCAGAAGGATGAATAGTACAACAATCAGCGCAAACCCGCCGCCATAGCCGCCGCCGCCTCCGTAGCCGCAGCCGCCATAGCCGCCGTATCCGTATCCGTATGCCATTGGAAGATCTCCTCCTTTATTCTTTGTCAGTACTGATTAGTAGCCGTAGCCGCCGCCGTAGCCGCCTCCGCCATAACCCCAAGAAGCACCAATGATAATCAATAAGATGAACAATACTACCAGCAGGGCAAAACCTCCGCCGTATCCGCATCCGTCTGACATTTAAAAAACCTCCTTTAGTTGATTCAATATATCCTATTCAGCAATGAGCTATTGTGCGAATAGACAAACGCACATTTTTTGGGTCATTTAATCAGGGGCATGGAAAAAGCAAGGGCCGGATGGCAAATAAGAAAAGCAGAAAAGCTTTGATCCTGAGGCGGACAAATCAAAAGAAAAAAGACGCAGGAATGATTCTTCCCGCGCCTTACCAGCTTATGAAGTAGGGATTTCCCCCTTCTCCTCCCCTTTATTCTGCGCCGCTTCCTTCAGCTCATACGTAAGCTCATCAAGGCTTTGGCGGACATTGCCCTTGCCGGAAAGGTTCTCGAGCAGTTCTTTAACGTCTATGCCCGAAGATGCCTTCAGCGTTTCCTGCATGGTGCTCATCAGATTGGTTGCATATCCTGCAACCCTGTTGGCGCCGCTGTTTTTGCCATCTCCTCCTGTATCGACGACTGTAATCTTGTCGATGTTGGCCAATGGACTTGCAACCTGTTTGGCATATTCAGGGAGCATCTTCAGGACCAAGTCCAGTACAGCTGCCTGGCCGAATTGTTCAAATGCCTCAGCAATCTTCCGTTTGGCTTCACCTTCAGCAAGACCTTTAAGACGGATGATTTCAGCCTCGGATTCCCCTTGTGCCCTTAATGCATCTGCTTTGGCAATGCCATCGACCCTGACTCTTTCCGCCTCTGCCTTCGCTTGTGATTCAATCCTGTACTGGTTAGCATCAGCTGCCGTGATCTGCTTCCGCTTTTCTGCCTCTGCCGCCTGCTCAACCGCATATCTGTCAGCATCTGCCTTCTTTTTAACCTCAGAATCATATTGCTTTTCCCGTCTCAGGATTTCTTTCTCCTCAAGTTCGATCTGCTTTTGCCTTTCTATAATGCGGATCTGCATCTCATGCTCGGTTACTTCCTGCTTGGCTCTAGCTGTCTCCAGATCATAAGCCTGATCAGCCCGGGCCTTGGCAATATCCTGGTCTCTCCGATAATCGGCCATTTTCATTTTATTTTCCTTTTCGGCTTCCGCGATTTCGGTTGCCCTCTCGAGCTCAGCCCTTTTGGCATCTTTATCAGCTTCGGCTTTTTTGATCCTCGTTTCTTTATCTGCTTCAGCTGTCGCAATATCGGCATCCCTTTTAACCTGTGCAATTCTCGGTTTGCCCAGGGAATCCAGATAGCCGTTCTTATCCCTTACATCCTTGATCGTCAGTGAAACGATGACAAGCCCCATCTTCGCCAGATCCTGTGAAGCCACCCTTTGAACCTCCTGCGAAAATTTGTCTCTGTTTTTATAGATTTCTTCAACTGTCATGGAACCAAGGATAGAACGGAGGTGGCCTTCGAGCACTTCCTTTGCTTCATTCTCCCTGTCTTCCTTTGATTTTCCAAGGAACTGTTCTGCTGCAGTGGCAATCTCGCTGATGGAGCCGCCTATTTTAATGATGGCAGTGCCATCGGCCATCACTGGCACTCCTTGTTCTGTGTATACCTCGGGCGTTGATACCTCAAGTTTGCTTGAAAGCAGGCTCAGCGGCTCTGACTGCTGAAATACCGGCAGGACAAAAGTTCCTCCTCCCCTGATGATCTTAATTTTATTGCCAGACTCATCCACATGGACCCGCTTGTTTCCAAGATAGCTGCCCGTGACGATCAGAGCCTCGTCAGGTCCGGCCGTCTTATATTTAGTAACAAATACACCCAGCAGAGCAATCAATAGAAATGCTGCAATACCAACTACCACCCAAACCATTGCCATTTTGTTCCCTCCTGTTTATAATCCTTCATGCCTGACAACCTGAAGGACATTTTCATTAACTTCTATAATAAGTACTTCCTGGCCTTCTTCAATCGGCCCGCCTTTAAAGCTCTGGGCTGACTTGGCGATCCTCCCGCTGACGCTTTCGATCAGCACTTCGCCGAACCCGCCCTCTGGTATCGGGATGATGACCTTCCCAACTCTGCCTCTTAAGGATTCGTCTGTATAGACCAGCGATTCTTCCGCATTGGATAAGGGGATCAGCACAAAAAGATATAAAACGATATCCAGAACAAAAGCAATTGCCGCCGAAATGGACATGATCAAGACGCTGCCCAACCCGGTTGTATATTCCATCAGGAAGCCGGCTGCCGAAAAAATCGTCAAAAAAGCAAAAATCACTATGGGATTCAGCAAAGGGCTGATTTCACCGGCCCCCTCAAGTACATCACCGAACAAAACATATAAGACTATTATTCCACCTGAAAAACATAAAATGTACAAGTATAGAGTCTCGATCGGCAACCCAAAGATCTCCATATAACTATCAAACCTCCTTCCCGCTTAGCGCACATGGCATATAGCAGACTTTATTGACGCTTTGCTTTTCCCCTCAGAATATCCATCTGGAAGCTTCTGTATTATTTACGAGCGGGCACAGCGAAAGTTTCAATTTTCTAATTTTTTGCCATAAAAAAAAGCATGGTTTCCCATGCTACCTCGCAGCAAGCTCTGAGGTGCCGCTGCTGCTTTTAGGCAATTGGTAAGAGCTGTACTGGCTGGTTTCTTTTATATTTTCAAATGAAAATTTATATATAATATTTTCTTCTACAGGTATTTCCAGCCATCGTCTGACCCCATATTTCGTCATCATTTCTTTATAAGCCGGCCTGCAGTTTTCCAGTAGTGCCACCTTCAATGTCTCAAATCCATCTGAGTGCAAAATGGCTTCTTCAATCTGCTTCCTGATGACAGGCGAAGTAGCTTCATCTGATTTTTTCAGCGGCAGTGTAACGACCAGAACATCGTTCAAGGCCTTTTCTTCCAGCGTCAGCTTGGAAGCCGAAAGCTTCTTGAAATACCTGCTCAGTTTCCATATATTAATTCCATCTATGGTTTCCCAAATCATAATTCTTCCTCCGGTTAATCTGATTGGACTCTCTTAAAATATATATGTAATCCTGCTCCGTTACCTACCATATCATACAATCAGCCAAAACAGAAATAGACTAATCTACCAAAATTGATTGCATGCCTGCAGCTGCTCCCGGTTAAAATCGAGGCAGAATAGTCAATCTGGCCTAAGGATCGCCAACAGCCGGCCGTATGGCAAACAGCCTCTTTTTGTCATCGGGTCCGCGGCTGCTGCATACGCTAGTAAAGACTTTTTTTAGAGCCCGTTTATGCTTTGCGTGCATTTATATTTTAACGGAGGTTGCAAATACCATGAGATCAGACAGATATTCCAGCAGGCGGCCAATATCATGGAAGATCCCTTTCCTCATCCTGATGACGGCGGCAGCAGTTTCTCTAATTTTCTACTATTCCACAAGCACTATCAAAATAAAATCACCGGAAAAGGACCTGGGCCAAAAGGTAGTCATTGAACTGCCTGCAGGCAAGAATATTTACACTTACGAAAAGCTGTTGATCAAAGAAAATGGAAAGCTTTACTATAAAGGTGAACGAAACGAAATAGATTTGACTGGCGGCAGGATCATATATGAAGATTGGGACTAAGTTTTCATTTGCCGAAACAGGCGGCGCTTCATTATGATAGATTTTCAGGGTAAAGAAAACAAATCATCAGTAAAAGGAGATGAAAAGCTTGGGCAGCTACCGGAATGCATTAACCCCGCTTATGGCCAGGCTGAAAGCACTTCGAAAAGTACAGGAGGCATATGGCAGCCTGCCATCAAAGCTTAAAATCGGACACCGCGGAGCCGCAGGAACCAGGCCGGAAAATACCTTTTCATCATTTGACTATGCGATTCAAAAGGGAGCAGATTTTCTTGAATTTGATGTCCAGCGAACCAAGGATGGAATGCTTGCCGTCATTCATGATCCTACTGTCGACCGGACGACAGACGGAAAGGGAAAGGTTTCTTCCCTGACATGGAAAGAGCTGAGGAGCCTGGATGCAGGCAGCTGGCATTCAAAGGAATTTGCGGGGGAAATCATTCCGTCATTCACTGAAATGCTGGATAAATATGCTGAAAAAGCAGGGCTCCTGATCGAGCTGAAGAAGCCTGCCCTTTACCCGGGGATAGAAGAACAGATCGCAGAAGAACTAAAAAGGCGTAACCTGGACAATGGCGCGGGATCCCGGATCATCATCCAATCTTTTGACAGGAGCTCAATGGAAAAGATCCATAGTCTGCTCCCTTCCATCCCGGTCGGAATTCTTCTGAATTACAAGGCGAAGAGGATGAGCGAAAGAGAGCTTGAACAGATTGCAGAGTATGCCAGCTATTTAAATCCAAAACATACCATCGCGAGCAGGCAGCTTCTGGACCGGATACACCAGAAAGGCATGAAGGCAATTATATGGACCATCAGGACAGAAAAAGAAGCAGAAAAAGCTTTGAAGCTCCCTGCTGATGGCATTGTAGCAGATTTTATCGAGCTCCTTGACTGAAGCGCAGCCAAGGGGCCGCTTTTTTGGACAAGCTTCCTGCCTAAAAGCCCTGGGTCCTTTTGGCAAATTGAAATAAGTAGCGGAAATTGATCCTGCTGTGCTGGGAGATGAGGAATGCTGATTGGGTGGCATTGGGTTTCCTGAGTGTATTGAGGGCAGCAACCATTTCCTGCTCTGACATGATGCCTATTCCATGCCCAAAATATGTGTCATTGCCCAGATATACTGCATTTTCGCCCGTCCAGACCGGGTGCCCGAAATCAGGATTATAAAAATAGACAATGTCACCCGGAATGAAGTACGACCCTATTTTTGTAATAATGCCCAGATCTCTGTCATAATTCCAATCCCATACCAGCAGATTTTGGAACAGCTGGTTAAAGTAGCGGACAGAAATAGACTCAAGCACTGCCTTGTACAAGATAATCACGATGGCGGTTGAACATTCAAAAGCATATTTGCTGCCATTGGAAAAAACATCGTTGACCGCGTCCGAAGGGCGAACGTCCGGCCTTAAGGCATATCCCGCCCTTGTTTTGGTCCAATATGCCGGATTGAAGAAAGAGTCTTGGAAGGCGGCAAAAACAGCGCCGCTCTTACTCAGCTTCCTGGAGTAGTACAGAATTCTTTCCCTTGTTTCCAGCTCAAACAAGAGCTCCCCAGCAGTATTATAATAAAATGTCTCCGGGCTTCTATCTAACGCTTGCCATATAGCCCTTTGGCTTTCTGGCAGCATATCAGCGGACAGCCCTGGAAAAACGGGCAGCTGTATCATAGAAAACTCCTTTCCAAGTACGGCTTCCCTATACCTTATGGCAGAGGTCTCTTTAAAATGCCCCTGAGTTTTGCCCGCTGCCCGCAGAAAAGCCCGTCATCATTCAGATGGCAGGCCCCTCTGTCCAATCAATCCCCCTGCAGGGCTTGTTCATGTTTCTTAACACTTTCAATAAATGAAGACGCACATCAAAGTTCTCGTATAAAAACAGGAGTGTATCTCCCTCCTGGGATAATGACCAGGCTTTCTGATAAGCTTCGAGTTCATCCGGGCAAATGAACACTGACTGGCTGTCAATAACCTTTGAAGCAGCACTTTCAAAAGTGATGCGATTTCAAGGGGCAGTCTTCCTCTCAGATCTTTATCTTCCTTTATAACTATTAAATCTGAATGGCCCGCTGTAATTTCTGCCATCCTAGCAATATCAGAATCAGACCGGTCTCCCGGAGCCGAAAGGATGGTGATGAGCCTCTTATTCTTCATATGATCGGCCGTATCAAAGACAGCTGACAGCCCTGCAGCATTATGGGCATAGTCAATAATGATTTCCCGCCCCTGAACAGGGAAAGCATTGAACCTTCCCCTGGAATTTCTGGAGTCAGGCATAAAGGATAAAGCCTTTTCTTTGAGTGTTTCAAGACATACTCCTTGCGCAGCCGCCGCGGCCAAGGCCTGCAGCAGATTGGCTATATTGTGCCTTGCCCTGCCATTGATTGTTACAGGTACATCAGCAGCAGGCAGGAATTCCGCCTTGATGCCCGCTTCCGCGTACACAATCTGGCCCATGCTGTCCAGATACCAAAGAGGTTCACCCTTCTCAAGAGCCCTTCGGGAGCCTTCGCTCTGTTCATCCAATGATGTATAAATGACTTTCCCCTTGGTGTATGCTGCCATTTTTAATGTCTCCGGATCATCGGCATTTAAGATGCAATAGCCTCCTTCAATGACCACTTCCGGTATCAGCCTTTTCAGTTTTACGAGCTGGCCGAAATCTCAATCCCGTCCAGTCCGAGATGATCTTCAGAGACATTGGTGACAATCCCCACATCACAATGGCGGAAGGCAAGCCCTTCTCTGAGGATTCCTCCCCTGGCAGACTCGAGCACCGCTATATCAACATTAGGATGGCTTAATATCTTCCGTGCCGAAATCGGTCCTGAGCAGTCCCCTGTATCGATGCACTGTTCCCCGACATAGACACCATCCGAACTGGTGTATCTTCATTAAATCCCAAGCTACTATACCCCCGTATAATCCTAAATGAAACCGCATCCATTAAAAAATCACAAAATAAAAAACAGCCCTTTGCCCTGGGCCGTTTTCATTCAGATCAAAGCATTGCGGTCTTCCATTTGCGGCGGCTCTTCCATCCATCCGTTCTTGGCCATGATCCTTCCGCCTTCATGTCCATATGTATAGATATCTTTCGCCAGAGCTGCCATTTTCAAAGGCAGATCATTGCGCAGGCTGAAGGCAGTGCCTATGGCATTGCTTCCGAGTCCGAAGCTGCACAAAAGACTGGTGCAATAAAGCATGAGTTTATCAGTGAAAGGGCCTTCAGTCGAAGATGTAGGGTACCCGGCAGAAGTAGATGGCACCTGTATATCACTATCTGTCAGCTTTTGTCCAAATTCAATAATGATCTTCTGGGAAAGGTCTTTCCCTTTATTGAGGAAGTCCCTCACTTCCTGCTTCTTTGCAGTCTGTGCAAATCCAGTGATCATTTGCATACCCGTTACATTGCTTTCAATAGCATGATATATAAACGCGACTTCAACTGTGTTCAGAGATCTTTTGTTGCCAAAAAGGTCGTTTCCCTTCATATATCCAGTACCCTCGGCAATCTCAACATCCCTGGGCATCGTAACGGAAGGCGGCCGCGGCAGCAGGCCCTTCTTGAGCAAAAACTGTGTAAAATGCTGATAGAACTCCTGTGTAACCTGCGAAAGATTCCTGTATAAGCTGATGATATCCTCTCTGTAAGCCATGCTGAGATGGAGCGTATGGAGCCCCATGCTGATTTCCTTCATCAGCCTCAGAAAGTGGATATCAAAATAAGGCTGATACAGAACTGGGGCATCGGGATTGACATCCTGAGAGGTAAAACCCATAGGGATGACTGCACCATCTTCCTTAAGTATACGCTCTATACTTTCTTTAAATGGGGATATCTGGACCAATAAAGACTGCAGCAGCTCTTTTCCTTCCGGATCTTCAGCCTTTCTAATAAAATATGGCAGCATATGAATCAGCATTGTTTTTTGCTGATATGTCATCCATAAAGTACCTAGTTCAGACGATGAAATCGCCGGCTTGTTTCCCATGGGACCACTCCTTTTAAAATGCCTGCATAATTAAGTATGGTCTCCAAAAATCTCCCATTGGATTCATGATTCGCTCAAAGTAAAAGCTGCCTCCGCGGGGCAGCCTGCTTACACTTATTCAGAATCCTCTTCGGTGCCTTCATCAGAATCTGTTCCGGCATCTTCATTCTGCTCTGTATCTGTGCCAGTATCCGTATCCTCATCTTCCGTACCGCTGCATCCAGTAACTGCCATTGATAAAGATAGAGCTGCAAAAAGCATCAATAACCATTTTTTCACTTATTATTCCTCCTCTTTTATTATCATGAACCGGTTACAGCCTTATCTTACAAAATTTTTTAAAAATAAAAATAGAATTTTGGGGATCTTAACTTCTCTTAACCGTAACTTATCGCCTGCTTATAAAATTTACCAATTCTTTATATAAGAACATTTCCTTTGTCCCTTTACAGAACGGCTTGCCTGCCATATTACTCAATGATTCCCGTCCCCATGATCTTTGACTCTGCTTTTACATGGATGTTGATTTCCGGATAGATTTCATTCCATTTCTCCCACTCATCATGGTTAAAATGGCTGGCCCTGTAAGCCAGTCCAAACCCCATGGGATCCAGTGAATTTTCCTGGAATTTTTTCAGCAGGTCTTTCACAATCCTTTCTATCTCCTTCTCAAGAAGCTTGTTATAAAGCTCAAGCTCTTTTTCCGATAGATCGCTTCTTGATTCTTCTATTGTACCCTGGACAGAAATGCCAACTTCTACAGCAGCACCTTTGCTTTCTTCAATAATCTTGATATCAGATTTATAGTTATCAATGGAAACAACGAAGAATTTGCCTTGTTCTTTAACTGTGATCTGCTGTTTTTCAAATTCGTGCTTAAGGGCATTAAAGGTCTTTGTCTCATTTTTCGAAAGCCGCATGGCGCGTTTATGGTTCATGAAAATATCGGCCTGGTTGATTTCAAGAAGGCCATTCTTCACCTTGACAACCGGCAGCACCGGATTGATCCCTTTGCTCTTGCTTTCTCTGTAAAATTGGAATAAATATTTGGAAATCGTATAAGGCGACTCAGACCCCTGAAGGTCAAAAGAAAGAAAAAGTGTATTGGATGCCAGCCTCTCAGAAGGAGGTTTTACTTTCATCACCTCTTCAGCAGTAGGCTTGCCGATCGCCATCCAGGCAATTTTCTGGATATCCCTTCTTCTGTAAAACCAGTCCATTTCACGTTTGATGCTTGCATCCGTCAATTGGTCTCCCAGCAGGATGACTTTCAGGTGCCCAAAATCAAGCTCCTTATCCACCCTAGATTTAATGATTCTGATTGCTTCTGAAAGGGTTTCCGAGGTTTCTGTGACAACAACAAAACGGCTGTCATCCGACCTGGTGTCTGCGGTAGGTATGGCAAGCTTTAAGGAAACCTTGATCAAATCACCGCCTTCCTCGGACCGGTCGATCCCCATTGTCACAACAAAAAACCGGTTGTCGATATCCTTGAATCCGCAGCCTCCCAAAAACATTACAAGAACGAAAACAGCCATCAGCTCTTTCTTCATTTGTTCTTCCTCCAGGAAAGCAATAATAACAGAACAATCACAATGTATTCGCTTGGCATGCGGATATTCATCCACCAAACCGTAAAGACAGACATAATCTCTTCATTAACAATAAACTCTCCAAAAAAATATATCACCGCAAATAGGAGCAGCGGGCTGTTTTTTAAAAGTGCCCCGGTTTTCGACTTCTTCTTTTTCATAGGAAGCTGAACCGCACTTTTGATCAGTGCCTGCGCTACATGCCAGTGGACGACAACATTCATCAGAGAAATACCTATATAGATTAGGATAAAAATATAGAAGGCCCGTTCAATAAAGGCCAGTTCCATTCTGACTGCATCTGCACTCGACAGCCAGGGATATGCCAGATCCCCCACCCCTTCAAAGCCAAAGGTGCCGATCGGAACGAAATACGTTGTTGCCAGCACCGCTGCTCCCGCCGGGAGGACCAGCAAAAAAAAGCGGGGCTTAGCCTTCCCCTTCAGCACTACATTGAAAATGACTAAATTTGCGTATCCGGAAAAGACATATGTTGCAGCAGATACCGACTTCCAGGTAGGCATATGCCACAGATGGGTGGCTGCCTCTTTAATGTCGAACCAGCTCAGCGATCCGCTGAGATAAATCTTAACAAGAAGCAGAACCGCAAGCGGCCCGTTCAGGATGAGGATGATTTCAAGGAGGTAAAGCACCTTTTCGGGCTTTGAAGAAGCCGCCCATATAACAAATAGCAGAAAGAAAAGTGCTATCTGCCATTTCTCCATGTCCGGATTGATGAATCTTTCTGTTATATCTGTAAAGGCATAAAGAGTGATAAGGCCTGATGTCAGCCATAAGCCCGCCAAGTAAAGAATAAGCAGCTTCCCGGCCCATCCCGGAACAAAAGAATTCTTCAAAATCTGCGGCAGGCTTCTTCCTTCAAAGCTGCTCATCGCCCTAGAGAAAAAATAGGTTCCGATTACTCCAAGAGGCAAAGCAACCGCCATTGACATCACGGCGCCGCCTGAACGCTCGTCAATCAGCATCTTAGGCACAAACACAATGATATTGGCCAGCATATTCAGCAAAATCAAATAATAAAAATAACGGCTAGTCATTCGGACCTCCTTGCTTCTACTGTTTACTGCCTTCACCAAAAAACATTTTCAGGTACGGCTTTCCGAAGCTGTCCAATCGGACAAGGAAGAGTAGCAGGCCCATCAGGCCGATAACCAGGCCAATCATGCCGGTCAAAGCCGCCAGAAGGAGGATGACATATTTCATTACCCTCATCGAGAAACTCATTTCATTGATCGGAATTACAAAATTGGAAATGGCAACAGCAGAGACGATAATGATCATGATGTTTGACACCAGCCCTGCCTCTGTTGCAGCCTGCCCCAAAATCAGCCCTCCAACCGTTGTCGCTGTCGATCCAATCGATTTAGGGAGCCTGATGGATGCCTCTGTCAAAAGCTCCATCATAATCAGCATGAACAGCACCTCCAGATAAGATGGATACGGGACTGATGATCTGCTCCCCGCAATGCCGAGTGCGAGCTGGACCTGGAAAACTTCAGGATTATAGGAAGTAATGGCTACATACAGGCCTGGCAGCAGCAGACTGATAAACAGGCCCAAATACCGCAGGGTGATTAGAAATCTCGAAACCCAATAAGGCTGATACAGATCTTCCATGGAGCTCATAAAATCAAAGAAAACAGCCGGCAGTATCAGGCCGAAAGGTGAACCTTCAATAAGGATGACCATTTTTCCCTGTGCCAGATTAAGGGCAATGCGATCTGTTCTTTCGGTGATCATAAATACAGGGAACAGCGTTTTCTTGTGCGGCGTCAGCATTCTATGGATTTCCCCGGCTGACTGGACAATTTTCTGCGAAGCTTTGATGATTTCTATTTTCTCTTTTATCCCTTTAAGGGTATCTTCCTCAATCTTCTCCTTGTCATAGAGGAGCAGAAGGCCCAGCCCGGAAACAGAGCCGATTTCATTTTCTTCCACCGTGAGACTTGTTTTATGATAGCGGTGGCGGATGATATTCAAGTTTGTCCCTAAATCCTCGCTTAAGGCAGTCTGCGGCCCCTGGATCGTCGTTTCGACCGTTGCATCCTTGACTCCCTGGCTTATGTATTTCCTGACCTGTACAACATAATACGTATCCCTGAACAATAGGATCGCTGAACCTCTCATCAGATCCTTCAGCGCCTGCCCTCTGTCCCGGAGCTCGCTGACTCCGGACAGGGAACAGATATATTTTTTGAATCCTGATTCATCCTGCAGCTTGAAAAAGGGCTCTACCAGCTGCTGCTGGATTTTGTCGGTATCGCATATACTTTTTATATAAAATAGATAGACAGAAACATCCGTTCCTTTTAGCTCCTGAACGGCAGCATCTGATGCATGTCCCGCCTTTTCCTTTAAATACCGGATAAGCTCTTCCCTCTTATTGCCGCCCTTGAACATCTCTTCACCAACTTACTTAAGAAATATCCACTATTGTCCCACTGTAAGGAAATTTCATGCAAAATCATTTCCCGAAAAAAACAGGATTTTTTTTTCGATCATTATTGACCAACAGAGAAAAAGGATATATAATAAATAACGTTGTCCCAGTAGCTCAGCAGGATAGAGCAACAGTTTCCTAAACTGTAGGTCGGGAGTTCGAATCTCTTCTGGGACGTATATTGAAAATGCCCGCTGCATATGCAGCGGGCATTTTTTTATTGTCACTGGAAAGAAAATCAGCCTGTACGTCCTGATGATTTGCACCCCTCCCTCCCGACAGCTGCACATTGAAATTCTCCTCCAAGTTTTTCACTTCTGAAAAAGGGTAATGTACTATTACACAATCATCAAGGAGGTTATATTCATGGCTGAAACAAATAAACACCAGGACAATGACTCCATTGAACAGGAAAAGAAGAAAGAACACAACAAAGATATTGAACCGCAAAGAGAAGGCTCCAAAACAGAAAAGAACAGAAAATAATCTCGTATAAGAGGTGATTTCGCATGGAACGCGAAAAAGACGGTAAATACGAACAGCAGGACATGGACAACCCTGAACAATTTAAAACCGACAAAGAAAGCATCTACGATAAATTCAAGGAAGAGCAGAATGTCGATACCATTCCTCTTGAAGATTTGAAGCAGGAGCAGCGCGAGGAGAAAATGGGGAGGAACACGAAAGATAATTCCTCCAGTGAAGAAAAGTATAATGCAGACTTCGAAACGATTGATAAAGATAAAATAGGAGGGGATTCTTATGACTAATAATGATGTGAAAGAAAAAGTGCTCAAAATATTGGAAGATAACAAAATAGGAACACTTGCCACAGTAAAAAGCAATAAGCCCCATACACGCTATATGACATTTTTCAACGATGAGCTGAAGCTTTATACTGCAACAAGCAAAGAGACCGATAAAACGGACGAAATTGAAGAAAATCCGAATGTGCATATACTTATCGGTTATGATGGCGAAGGGCTGGGAGATGCCTACCTCGAGATTGAAGGAAGGGCCTCTGTAAACGCTTCTGAAGATCTTAAGGAAAAGGTCTGGAATGACCATTTAAAGCCATGGTTCGACGGACCGAATGACCCTGCCTATATCGTCCTCGAAATACAGCCGACAAATGTCAGGGTAATGAACAGCAAAGACAGCTCTTTTGAAACCCTTGAATTATAATTTATAGAAACAGAAAGCAGGCAGCCCCGCTGCCTGCTTTCTGTTTTATTTAAATTCCTTCCCATCCGATGACAGTGTCAAAATCTTTGTACTGTGACAAATAATAATCCGCTCCAGGTGTACTATTCTGGAAAAGGCAAGTCTTTATGCCCAGCTCCTTCGCCGGAAGGATATCCAGTTCCCTGTCCCCGATGGCAAGATCAATGCTGTTTATAGCATGCAGATATTCATAAGATGCTTTATGCGGCTTCCTCGGATATCCATCATCACCGGCAACCAGATCGGCAAATAAGGAGGACATATCATGATGCTCCAATATGGCCAGCACATCCTCCCTTTCTTTATGTGTCATGATGACATTGCATCCTGCCCTTTTCAGCACATCCTTCACTCCAGGGAAGGGCTGCAAATCTTGCGGCTTCAGACTTCTTGCCATCTGCCTTATGTAAGAAATCTCCACTTCGTTAAGATTATAATAGCTGAAGGCATGGGTGAAGGATATCTTTAATTGGGACAAAATCTCTTCCTGTTCTGCCTTTCTCCCCAGCACGTCTTTCACAATCCGCGTATAGGCGGGATATGTATCAAAAAGTGTCCCGTCAAAGTCCCATAAAATATTCATCCCTGCTCCTTTCCGGCTATTGCTTTGCTGCCGGCATTGATTGTATTCAGTATCTGCTCGATCGGCTTTGGCCTGGAAAAGTAGAATCCCTGCGCCTCATCACATCCGATTTCCATCAGGAATGACAGCTGCTCCGGAGTTTCAACTCCCTCTGCAGTAATCTGCATGCCAAGATGCTTGCCCATAGACACAATGGAAGCTACCAAGGCTTTGTTATGCTCATCACTTTCCATTTGCTGTATAAAGGTTTTGTCTATTTTAAGGCGCTGGATCTGCAGCTCCTGCAGGTTGCTCAGCGAATTATATCCTGTGCCAAAATCGTCGACGCTCAGCATCAGGCCCAGGTCAAGCAGCTGCATAAAAGCATCTCCCGCAGAATAGGCATCATTCATGGCCACCCTTTCTGTTATTTCCAGTTCAAGAAGCTTCGGGTCCAGGCCGGTTTCATTTAGAATGGCCGAAACAGTTTCCACAATATCCTTTTGAATAAGCTGCTTGATTGAGAAATTCACTGAAATGATATATTGCCTGCCATATTTTTCGTTAATAGCGGATATTTCTCTGCACGCCTGCCTCAGCACCCAGCTTCCGATTTCAGAAATGGAGCCGGATTCCTCGGCTATCGGAATAAACTCAGCCGGGGGAATAAAGCCGATTGAAGGATGCTTCCATCTCAGAAGCGCTTCATATCCATTCACTGATTGGTCGGATACTCTGATTTTCGGCTGGAAGTGCACTTCCAGTTCATCCCGCACTAAAGCATGCTTTAAATCTTCCTTCAACGTCATCTTGCGGATGATGCTCTCGTCAAGCTCAAGCGTGAAGATAAAGTATGTGTTCCTCCCTTTATCCTTGGAGTTGTACATAGCTATATCCGCCTTTTTCATAATGTCATTAACATCTTTTCCATGCGTCGGGAATAAGGCTATTCCGATGCTCGTTGTGATAATAATTTCATGTTCAAGAATCTGGACAGGCTTTACAACCTTTTCAATCAGTTCTGTTGAAAAATGGTCAAGCTGCAGATTTTCCTTAACAGGCTTCAAGATGATGAACTCATCGCCGCCCAGCCTGCCCACAATGTCTCCGCTGGCAGAATTCTCTTTCAGCCTGGCTGCAATCTGTTTCAGCAGCTCATCCCCGATATTATGGCCGAGAAGATCATTGACATGCTTAAAATGATCCAGGTCGATAAAAACAACAGCAAACTGGATATCCTCTGCCATCCACTCCTCAATGGACTGCATGACCTTTCTCCTGTTCGGGAGTCCTGTCAATGTATCATGATAGGCAAGGTGATTGAGGTGCTTATTGCTTTCGACCAATTCCTGTTCTTTCCGGTTATACTGCTTTTCCCCGTAAACCGTCGTCACACCGAGAAGCAGCAGAATGGACAGCACCTCTGTTAAGAATAAGCTGTTGCCCCCGCTGCTGTTCAAGCTCCTGATGATTTCAATGGTGCTCCCCACAAATGTATAAGCTACCAGAAGCGCTCCAAAGGAAAGAAACCATAAAGGCACCTTTTGCTTATTGAACACTTTATCAATATAAATCTGCTGGACGAACCGGAAGCATAGAAATAATGAAATAATGAAGAACAAGCTGGCAATGAGAATATGCTCAGTGCTGACAACTAACGAAGGATTTATTTTTCTGACAAAATACACATCTATTCCTATTGTAAATGCAACAAAGAATACACACAGCACCATATTCTTGAGGGACATTTCCCGGTCATCTTTAACTCCCGCAAATTGAAAAAGAACCATATAAATAGCGAGCTGGCACAGAAAAATGGCCAGGCTTTGCAGTGTAAATGCATCTGCAGGTTCAATAAATCCGTAAATGCTTAAAAGGGTCATCAGCTGCAGCCACACATAAAAGGAGCTGGAAATCGGAAGAAGCAGTGTCTGGGAATACTTTTGTTTTTGATAGATATATCTGCTTCCCAGGAAAACGGAAGAAAAAAAGATGAACGCAAGCAGCACCATAGCTGCTGCAGAAATAATATAGCTGTTCACAATGATGTCCACCTATCCTAGTCTAGTCTATTATCAGGAAAATATTACTATATCCTTATGATTATATTACTATCCCACCCCTCTAGTGTCAAAGTCGGATATGCGGCAGCCTGCAAATGAAAGAAGCATCCTCACGATTGAGAATGCTCCTCTTATAGTCTATTTTTCTGCTGAATATTGTTCAGGCAGATTGTCGATTTCTCTTGAAAGCCGACCAGTTAAAATATAGAAATACATTTGGAAATCTGCCCGAAGCGACCAGAATGGATGTCCAAAAGTTGCAGGCTTGTTTCCTTCAATAAAGAAATGGGAGAACCAGGCAAACCCATATGCAATGACCGGCGCCAGGATGATGAACCAGAAGTTCAAATAAATGATGGCAAGAGCAATACAGATATAAACAAAAGTAGTGCCGATGAAATGCCATGTCCTTGTGGATTTTTTGCTGTGCTGCGACAGGTAAAAGGGCCAGAACTCAGTATAATTCTCGAACTCTCTCATAGATTCAACTCCTTTCTTTTTCCGGAAGGCAAAGAAACTCAGATAACCGGCTTCCAATCAGCCTTATTGCATGGTTCCCTTCTTCGCGGCTTGAGAGGCCGTCGATCAGGACAGCAGCATATAAGGCATCCCGGCCTGCAGTGAAGATGGCACAATCATGCTCAATTCCAGGCAGCTCTCCGGTTTTATTGGCAATCTTCAGCTCAGTGCAGTCCGCAATGGCCGGAAGCTTTTCTCTGAATTGCTGCGCTTCCATTATATCGAGCATTCTGCTGCGGCTCTTTTCGGAAAATACTTTTCCTTCTTTTATTACTCTCAGGCATTTAACCATATCCGCAGCAGCGGTGTAATTTTCAATACCTTTTGCTGCCGCTTCAAAATCCATCATTTTTCTGCCCAGTACAGTTGTTTGAAGGCCAAAGCCAAGCATTCTATCATTAATATTCTTCATGCCAAGCACTTTGATCAGCAGATTTGCAGCTGAATTGTCAGAGACGGCAATCATAAGTGTTATAAAGTCTATCAGTCTTAAAGAAGCTCCTTTTGAAAGGAATTGAATGATCCCGGCTCCGCCTGCCTTTTCAATTTCGCCAATAGGCACCTGCTCATTGAGGTCAATGGCGCCCTCCTCTTCCTGAAAGAAAGCTTCCATCATGATCGGGATTTTGATGAGGCTTGCTGCAGGATATTTTCGCCCGCTGTTCATATAGATGGCCGCCTGGCCGTATTCAACTGCCAGACTGGCATTGCCCGGACATTGGCTGAGGATATCAGCTAGCCTCTGTTCAAGCTGATTGAACTTTTCAGAGAACAGCCCGGTCATTTAGATGCTGCTGCCTGTGAGCTGTCATGATTTCCAGTCAGCTTGGGATCGTATAAATGGCAGGCGACAAACTGTGATTTTTCCGCCTCCTGCCAGACAGGCGTCTTTTCTGCACAAATATCCATGCTGTGAGGACATCTGGTCCGGAACACACAGCCGCTTGGAGGATCGATAGGGCTGGGAAGCTCGCCTTGAAGGATGATTCTTTCCCTTTGATCCTCGACATCCGGATCCGGGATCGGAATGGCTGAAAGCAAAGCGCGTGTATATGGATGAAGCGGGTTCCGATACAATTCCTTACTGGTTGTAAGCTCCATCATTTGCCCCAGATACATGACGCCGATCCGGTCGCTAATCTGCTTGACCATTGAAAGGTCATGGGCGATGAATAAATATGTCAGCCCTTTGTCTTTCTGAAGCTTTTTGAGCAGGTTCACCACCTGGGCCTGGACCGAAACATCCAATGCTGAAATCGGTTCATCTGCTATTATGAATTCAGGCTCAAGGGCAAGGGCCCTCGCAATTCCGATCCTTTGTCTCTGTCCCCCGCTGAATTCATGCGGATATCGTCCGGCGTGCTCTCTATTAAGTCCGACATCCTCCAGAAGCTGATAAATCTTTTCCATCCTCTTTTGTTTGTTCCGAAATAAGCCATGGACCTCCATTGGCTCGGCAATGATCTCGCCTACTGTTGAACGGGGATTAAGAGAAGCATAGGGATCCTGGAAGATCATCTGCATTTGCTTGTGAAAGGAGAACCTCTCCCTGTTAGTCATACTATGAACGTTTCTTCCATTAAAAATGACTTCCCCATCAGTGCTGTCATAAAGTCCGATGATCGTCCGGCCGGCAGTCGATTTGCCGCACCCTGATTCTCCGACAATCCCGAGGGTCTCTCCTTTTTTTATATCAAAGGAAATGCCGTCTACGGCTTTTAATACCTCTCCTTTTCCGAGCGCAAAATGTTTTTTGAGATTTTTCACTTCAAGTATGCTCTCAGGCATTGTCAATCTTCTCCCTCCTGCCAATAACGGCGTGCTGCGCAAAGTTCTTTTTCATAAATGGTGTCTTTCAGGGAGATAATTTCGATCGTTTTGCCAGTATTCGGCGAATGCAGCAGCTTGCCGTCTCCATAGTAGATTCCCACATGATGGATGCTGCCCTTTCCTTCTTGATAGGCAAAAAACAGCAGATCGCCCGGCTGGATTTCAGACAAATCCACCTTTGTACCATTTCCCGCCTGATCATTGGCATCCCTTGGGATGATATAGCCGTTTGCCCTGCACATATTGTAGCTGAATCCAGAGCAGTCAAATCCCCAGCTGCTCATGCCTCCCCAAAGGTAAGGCAAACCAAGGAAGCGCTCCCCTTCGGATACAATCCCGGCTCCATCCCCCTTCCTTCTGCCTTCTAAAGATGGATGAAGGAGGATATCCTCCTGCCGAAGAAGTCCGTACCCTTCTGGAATTCTCACCTTGATCCACCCATCAGATTTCTCTACGGCAGGCAGGACCGTTTCAAAACTCAGTTCCATTAAAGGCTTCTCTTCCTCTGAATACAATACAGCTTTTTTCGCGCTGATGGATGCAACAGGGCCTTTTTTGATATTCCATTCATTTAATTTCATCAGCTGGCTTTTTGGCATCCAGCCGGGATAGCCCCTTTCATCCTTCCCTGAAGGCTGGCTAAGAACGGTGACATTCGCCCAGGCTCCAACTTCTTCAAGAAGGATGACTTCCTGGCCAAAGAGCGCTTGGGTCTGGACCCTGTTTTCATCACAGAGCGCCAGACTCGTTTCATATGTCAGTCCCGCCAGCCACTCCTCCATGTCCGCCCGGCTGGAAATGGCTTTCCCATCTATTTCCCTTGCCGATTCAGGGGTGGTCCAAATTGTCGCCACTGGTACATTGACCAGCCATTTATGCTGGATTCCCACTTGAAATTCCTCCTTCTGAATAAACCTGCCTGATGCCAAGTCCTGCTGCATCAGGGAAAGTGATTTTTCTTCCGCTGTAACTGATGCCGCCCTCTACCATATCTTTTGCGAGCATAAGCGGAGCGTCAAAATCAAAGCGGGTGATATTTTTTTTGCTTGCAGCAAAATGGGCAGCAGCACTGATGCCGATCTTCGTTTCAATCATGCTTCCTACCATGCATTCAACACCGCAGGTTTCAGCCAGCTGATTGATGGCCTGCGCCTGGAAAATCCCGCCGGCCTTCATTAATTTTATATTGATCAGATCTGCGCTCCTCGTACAGAGCACTTGAAGCGCCTGCTTTGGGCTGAATACACTTTCGTCCGCCATGATGAGTGTTTCAACAGAATCTGTCACTTGCTTGAGCCCTTCAATATCATCAGCAGGAACCGGCTGTTCGACGAGCTCAATATCCAGGAGGCTGTCTTCCATTTTCCTGATGGCCCTTACTGCGTCCTTTGCCTGCCAGCCCTGATTGGCATCCAGCCTGATTTTCACCTTATTGCCGACACGCCTCCTGATTTCCTTGATGCGGCTGATGTCTGTCAGGATATCATCTTTGCCTACCTTTACCTTCAGCACATTGAATCCCTGATCTATATAGGAAGCAGCGTCATCCCCCATTTCTTCAGGGTTGTTCACGCTCACTGTATAATCAGTCTCGATTTCATTTTTGGCGCCGCCGAGGAATTGATAGAGCGGGAGTCTGCAGTGCCTGGAAAGGCAGTCATATAAAGCCATATCCACCGCAGCCTTTGCACTAGAATTTCCAACCATCAATGTCTTTATTGCCTGGAAAATAGTTTCATAATTCAGAAGGCTTTTACCGACAAGATATGGTTTGAATACATGGTGGATGGCCGATTCGATGCTCATGAGGCTGTCCCCTGTAATGACGACTGTCGGCGGAGCTTCACCCCAGCCTTCAATTCCGTTGTCGCATATGATTTTGATGACTACAGATTCCGCTGTCGTCACGGTCCTCAAGGCAGTTTTAAAAGGTTTGATTAATGGGATGGCAACCCTGAAGGTTTCTATTCGCTCAATTTTCATCCTTGCACCTCTTTAGCGTACGCCGCTTTCGACATACAATTGTTTTTCCGCCGTATCAAGCACCGCATCCGCTCCAAGCGGAACGGAGAAGTGCGGGGAGCAATGGCCGATCTTAAACCCTTTCATGGCTGGCCTGCCTGCTTTAATCAAATAGTAATCAAGAACTTCATCAAGTGAAAGGCTGAGCTCCCGCTGAGGTTCACATTTATTGAAGTCCCCCACAACAATGCCGGCTGCTTCAGATAATTTGCCTGCCATCAGCAGCTGATTCAGCATCCGGTCGACGGAGCGCGGCTCTTCGTTGATATCCTCGATCAGCAGCAGCTTCCCTTTGGCATCAATCTCATAAGGCGTTCCGAGCGTACTCGCTATCAAACAGAGATTGCCTCCGGCCAGGGGACCTTCTGCCCTTCCTTCCACCACTGCTGACAGAGGTGAAAGCTCTTCAGTGTATAAGGAATCCCTTGGCTGGAAAAGCTGGCTGAAATATTGTTTGGACAATGGATGGGCGTCCTCCTTCCCGATATCGGATGCAAGCATTGGACCGTGAAAAGTTACAAGCCCGGTTTCCTGGCCAATACTCGTATGAAGGAAGGTGATGTCGCTGTAGCCCCAGAGTATTTTCGGGTTAGCCTTAATAAGGCCATAATCCAGGTCAGCTGCAATCCTGGCAGTTCCGTATCCCCCGCCAGCACAAAAAATCGCTTTGATTTCCTTGTCTTCGAACATATCATGCAGATCCTCGAGCCTTTCTTTGTCTGTACCAGCCAGGTAGCCATTCTGTTTCCTCACAGATTTTCCTTCCCTGACTTTTAGACCCAGCTCCTTAAGAAATTCAATGCCTCTATCAAGGCTTTTGACCGCAGGCGGGCTGGCCGGCGATACAACACCGACAGCATCACCTTTTTTTAAATGTCCCGACTTTATTTTCAAAGACTGCTGCCCCCTTCCATATGTATTGAAGTTTCAATATCTGCCAGTAAAAAGGGATGTTCAGCAGAACACCCCTTTTCAATGCTATTCTTTGTCAGCCCATTTTAATTCCAGATATCCGACTGGGTGGCGGACGATACCTGACACAGCTTCATTTTGCAGGTAAACCTGGTTATAGAAATGCAGTGAGAAAATAGGCGACTCGTCATAAAGGATTTTTTCTGCTTCGTACATCATGTCATATCGTTTCGCTTCATCAGCTTCATTTTTTGCACCTTGGATCAGCTTATCGAACTCCGCATTGCTCCAGCCAGTCCGGTTCATCGAGTGGCCGGTCTGGAAGTTTTCAAGGAAGTTGATCGGGTCCGCATAGTCAGCAAGGAAAGAGCTTCTGGACAGCTGCAGGTTCAGCGCCTTCTGTTCAGTCGCGAAAACATTCGCTTCCATGTTTGCGAGCTTCACATCAACTGCAAGATTTTCTTTAAGCATCTGCTGAAGGGCTTCTGCAATCTTTTTGTGGACATCATTTGTGCTGTATGTCAGAGTCACCTCTGGAAGCTCGCTGTAGCCTTCTTCTTCCATGCCTTTCTTCAGAAGTGCTTTGGCCTGTTCCACATCAGTTTTGACAAGGTCCCCATTCACTTCGCGGAAATCATTCCCTGACGGATCCTTGAATCCAGGAGGAACGAATCCATAGGCAGGCTGCTCCTGATTCTTGGTCACGAATTCAACGATCTGCTCCTGGTCAACAGCCATCGCAAATGCCTTCCTGATGTTCACATTCTGGAATGGCTCTTTATTCACATTGAAGCGGTAGAAATATTGGCCGGCCTGATCTTCAACCTTGACCTTGCCTTCTTCAAAGAGCTGCTCGCTCAGGTCTGCCGGAACATCTGAAGTATCCAGCTCCCCTTTTTGATACATCTGATACTCGGTGTTCGTGTCATTCACCATCGCCCAGTGCACTTTATCCAGTTTGACATTTTCAGCATCCCAATACTCTTCATTTTTCTCCATGACCATATTTGTGTCATGCTCCCATTCAGTCAGCTTGAACGGGCCATTCCCCACAAAGGTGTCAGCTTCTGCGAACCATTCAGGGTTTTCCGTCGCTGCCTTTTCGTTGACAGGGAAAAATGCCGGATTGGCAATAATGTTTAAAAAGTAAGCCTGAGGGCTTGTCAAAGTCACTTCAAATGTTTTGTCGTTTACAGCTTTTACCTTTACTTCATCAGCTGAGCCTTCACCTGTGTTGAAGGCTTCACCGCCCTCAATGAAATATCCGAGGAAAGCCGCCGGTGAACCTGTATTTGGATCAAGCAGGCGTTTCCATGCGAAAACAAAATCCCCAGCTGTCACATCATCCCCGTTTGACCATTTTGCATTGTCACGGATTTGGAATGTGTATGTCTTGCCATCTTCTGAAACATCCCACTTCTCTGCAGCTGCAGGTTCGGCTTCATGCTCTTTGCCGAGCCTTGTCAGGCCTTCCATGATATTATTCAGCGAGTTCCATGATACTGCATCAAACCCGATCGGAGGGTCAAAGGATGTAGGCTCTACACCATTATTCAAGTAAAGCACCTTTTCACTTTCGGCATCCCCACTATCCTTGCCTTCATCTGAAGGCTCGCTTCCTGTATCCGAATTGGCTGTACAAGCTGCCATGACGAATACAAGCGACATTGCCAGAAACAACATGAAAAACTTTCTCATTTTTCTCCCCCTCATTCCATTTTCATCTATCAACGCAGTTCCATAAGGATCCTGCATCTGGATAATTCCGCTATCCCTGTCCGGCCTGGCCGGAAGGGGGCGGTGTTATCTTACTTGGGACAGCAATTTTTTTGCGCGTTCATCCTGAAGCCAGCAATCTACATGATGCTGACTGCTCAGCCGGGTTTCAAAAGGATAGACCTTTTCACATACCTCCATTGCATAATCACATCTCGCTGCAAATGGACAGCCCTGCGGCGGAGCAAAGAGATCAGGGGGTGAACCAGGGATCGGCACAAGCTCAGCTTCCTCGGAATCAAGCCGGGGCACCGAGTTCAACAGTCCCTTTGTATAAGGATGCTGCGGGCTATAGAAGATTTCCCTTCTCGTGCCCGCCTCAACGATCTTCCCGGCATACATGACAGCCACCCTGTCAGCCACCTGTGCCACCACTCCAAGATCATGGGTGATCAAGATTATGGATACACCTGTATTTTGCTGAATTTCTTTAAACAGATCGAGTATCTGCGCCTGAATGGTAACGTCAAGAGCAGTAGTCGGCTCATCGGCAATCAAAATTTCAGGCTCGCATACAAGGGCCATGGCAATGACAATCCTCTGCCTCATCCCTCCGCTGAACTGGTGCGGATATTGTTTGAGCCTTGATTCCGGACTGGGAATGCCCACCAGCTTGAGCATTTCCAATGCCTTTTTCTTAGCCAGTTCTTTGGATGCGGATTGATGCTGGCGTATCCCTTCAATAATCTGTTCTCCTACGGTAATCGTGGGGTTAAGGGCAGTCATGGGATCCTGAAATATCATGGATATGTCTGCGCCCCGGATCTTCCGCATTTCCGCCTCTTTCAGCCGGGTCAGATCCTGGCCATTGAACAGGATCGAGCCATCTGCAATTCTTCCAGGCGGGGACGGTATCAGCTTCATGATACTCTGGGAAGTGACGCTTTTGCCGCTTCCCGATTCACCGACTATGGCCAGGGTTTCCCCTTTGTATAAATCAAACTCCACTCCGCGGACAGCTTTCACTTCTCCGCCATAAGTAGCAAATGATACATGCAAATTTTTGATTTCCAACACTTTTTCCACTATAGCCCTACCTCCTCAGCTTTGGATCCAGGGCATCCTGCAGGCCGTCCCCAAGAACATTGAATGCAAACATCGTCATGGAGATGAAAAATGCAGGAAAGAACAGCCTCCACCAATGGCCCGAGAGGATGGTTGAGAGCCCGTCATTCGCCATAACACCCCAGCTGGCAAACGGCGCCTGGATTCCCAGGCCAAGAAAGCTCAGGAATGCTTCTGCAAATATGGCCGATGGCACAGTCAGCGTAAGCTGGACGATGATCGGCCCCATCGTATTCGGGAGGAGATTCTTTCTGATGATCCTCGATGTCTTTGTTCCAAAGGTTTTGGATGCCAGTATAAATTCATAGTTTTTTATTTGCATAACCTGTCCCCTGACAATCCGGGCCATGCCGATCCAGCCTGTAACAGACAGTGCTACAATGATGGTCGTCAGCCCTGGTCCCATCACCACTGCCAGCAGAATGACAACCAGCAGATACGGGAGGCCGTACAGGACTTCAATGATCCTCATCATCAGGTTGTCGGCCCTGCCTCCTTTATAGCCTGCAACGCCTCCGTAGATGATTCCAATCATAAAGTCCAGCAGCGCCGCAATCACCGCTACGAATAGCGATACCCTGGCACCATACCAGGTTCTTGTAAAAACATCCCGCCCCAGTTCATCCGTGCCGAACCAATGGCTGGAGGATGGAGGGAGATTTTGGTCCATCAGCTTAGAGCTTTCGACGGAATGCGGTGAAATGACAGGCCCAAAAATGGCCATAAAGAGCAGAAAGATGAGAAATAACAGCCCGGCCATTGCCAGCTTGTTGCGCGTCAGCCTTCTCCATGAATCCTGCCAGAATGACAGGCTTGGCCTGACTACCGCTTCAGCTTCGCCCTCCTCTTTTGAACGGGGTGTGAACCACTCATCAGGAATTTCCGGAGATATGTTCCGCTCCTGCTGTTTTCGCAATTCCATTATCGTCCCTCCCTTTTACTCAGCTTGATGCGGGGATCCAGTACGCCATAGGCAAAGTCCACCAAAAACAGCATGAAGATAAGTACGGCGCTGTAAAAAACGGTCGTCCCCATGATGACGGGATAGTCCCTGTTGCCGATGCTTTCAATAAAATACTTGCCCATCCCCGGTATGGCAAAGATCTTCTCAATGACAAAGGTGCCAGTCAATATGCTTGCAGCCATGGTGCCAAGCACCGTCACAACAGGGAGCAATGCATTGCGCAGGGCATGTTTGAAAACGATTTTTACAGGTGTCAGCCCCTTCGCTTTGGCTGTCCTTATATAATCCTGGGTCAATACTTCAAGCATACTTGCCCTTGTAAGCCTGGCAATGATGGCCATCGGGCCGGTTGCGAGTGCCAGTGTCGGCAGGATCATATGTTTCCAGCTGGTCCATGTAGCTGCAGGAAGCAGGTCCCAGTTGACAGCAACCTGCTGGATCAGAAGGGTTGCCAGGACAAAGTTCGGAACTGATATGCCGAGCACGGCAATGGTCATCGCCAAATAATCAATGAAGCCGTTATGCCTGAGTGCCGCAATGATGCCAAGTACGATGCCCGAAACGACTGCCAGCAGCAGTGTCCACATCCCAAGCTCAAATGACACAGGGAAGCCCCTGCTCAGCATGTCATTGACTGTCTGTGAAGATTTTTTAATAGAAGGCCCGAAATCAAGAGTCACAAGGGACTTCAGGTAAGATACATATTGCACCGGAAGGGGTTCATCCAGGTGGTAGTATGCTTCCAGGTTCTTCTGGACAGCTTCGCTCGTCGCCCTTTCTTCGTTAAATGGCGAACCAGGGATGCTGTGCATCAGGAAAAAGGTAAGTGTAATGATCAGCCACAGCGTAATAAGCATGGATAACAGCCTTTTGAGTACATAACTATTCATACCTGCCACTTCCTAACAAAATGCTGTTCTCATGGCCAGCTCGGTCATGACCAGCATAGCCTGATAAGCTTCTAGAATATTTTTCGCCTGGAACCGGACGGTCGTCGTCCCTTTTTCTATTTCCGTGCCAGGCATCAGCCCTGCCCATTCCGCCTGTCCGTAGTTGGCAAATTCAATCCGCAGGAGAGGTGATTCCGGCGGGGCCAGCGGTTTGACCTTATTCCTGTTTTCCAGTGCAAAGGCGGTTTTTTCCTTCAGAAGCTTCCCGGCTTTAGCTGGTGTCAGCGTTTTCACCGCCGAACGGGAAATGGTCTGTTTTACAACAGCTGTCGTTACATTCGGAATCAGCTCTTCCGCTTCCCTTGCCGCCCGGTCATCTCCTGCAACCATAATGACAGGAACGCCATAATAGCCAGCCACATAAGCGTTGAATCCCAATTCTCCGACTGCTGTATCGTTTATGTACATATTCCTGACCCCAAATATCATCGAATGAGACATGACACCTTCCATGGATGCCCTTGCATGATAGCCTGCAAATATCGCTCCGGAGAAGTCCGAATCCAGCCCCTGTACCATACTGTAGGGTTTGACATCCCCTGTAATCAGCTGGGTTTCCGGGTGCAGCCTTTCAACAAGCAGATTGTTCATTTTCGAATGGCTGTCATTCACAAGCACCTCAGAAGCGCCTCTGTCAAAAGCTTCCGAAACAATATAATTGGCTTCATCTGTCATGATGATCCGGCTTCTTTCATAGTTATGCCTGGAAGAATCAACATGGGTATAATCAGACAGCCCCGTTATGCCTTCCATGTCAACCGATAAATATATTTTCATAGACACTCCACACTTTCAAATATTTCGAATTTTCTTACTATTATAACGTACAAAATACTATATTTCAATAGTGTTACTGCCGGAAAAGCAAGGAAGCTATAAAAAAATCCAGCTGCCAGAGAGGATCTCCAACAGCTGGATTTTATCTGTGTTCAGCAGAAAAAGCAGCTATACATTTAAATTTATTCCGGCTATTTGTTTGTACTTTATGCTGGCATTCTTAAAAGCAACCATCAGCGCTTTCTGCGAAGAACCGAAATACCTCGATTCGATCTCAGAGAGGATGCCATCTTCCTCCAGCATAGATCTCCCTGCAAACAATGACTTAACAAACAGGGAAGTCAATTCTATTGTTGAAGAGCATTCTGCGTCTTCAATCTTATGCGTGTCCCTGTCAATAACGAGTGCAATAAAAAATCCATTGTATTTCTGCATGATCGGATTATTGGAGGATGTCTTGCTGTCTCCAATAATATACACGGTGCTGTCCTGATACATATTGCCCTCCTGCGGCGCGGGGATATTATATGAGGCATTTATGCGGGAACATAAATATTCATTATAATGCACACGCCCTTATAGAAATTGTAATATAACAGAGACAGCCTGACAATTATTTTTATGCATTTTTCTAAATTTTTTATTTATTTGATTGGTTTTTCACTCACGAATAAATAGGCTGCTCAGCTTGTATGTCTTGCCTATTGGCTGCTGTCAATAGTTTGAGGAACCCTGCAAAAAATAAGTAAGCGGAGATTTTCCGGCTAAATACAGAATGGTGCTCGTTTTGGGGTAAATAAGGGGAGATTTTCCTGTTATGAAAAGGAAATCTTCATATTTTCACCTTTTTCGAGTCCATAGGCGGAATTTCTCCGTCTATTTTTGCTGTTTTTTATTGAAATTACTAATTAAGCGGAATTCTTACGTCTATTATTCAGATTGACTCTATAACCTGCCTTCGCAGGACAATAAAAGTGTTCATCATTCCTGCGTCTTCAAAAGGAATTTCAAGGGCCTTTTGCATCACTTACAGACCAGCCCTACGCCCAATGTATTTGCCCGTTACGTTGCACTATCCCGGCAAAACCGCTGCAACACTTATGACCAATAGGTATTTATAACCGGACAAAAGCCCTTTCATCTGTACCGCTCCTCCTTAAACGGGTCAGCAGTCATGGAGTAGCCAAGCTCCTCCCAGAAGCCTTCTTCATCCTCTTTCATAAATCGGATGCCGGATACCCATTTTGAGCCTTTCCACAAATAGAAAGAGGCTGGCGGAATGAATCGGAGCGGGTAGCCGTGTTTAGGTGATATTTCCTGCCATTCATGGTTTTCATCTTTCCATCTGTATACAAGCAGGGCGTCATCGCCTAAAAGGTCCCCAAGAGGCAGGTTTGCAGAGTAGCCAAAACGGTCCCCGCTATAATATCCGTATATCTTAATATATTTGACATCTTCCTTGATATTGACAAGCTGCAGCAATTCCCTTAAAGCGATCCCTTCAAACTCGGTCCCAAACTTGGACCAGGTAGTCACACAATGCATATCTATGCTGGACACCGTTTTAGGCAGCATCATCATTTCAGCATATGACAGGGAAACCTCCTCTTCCACCTCCCCAAAGAGCCTGAAATCCCATGAATTTTCATCAAATTCATAAACATCGCCCTGATGGAGAACCGGCCATTTTTCCGTTTCAAATTGTCCTGGCGGCAGTACCTTCTTCAAAATCATCATCCTTTGCTGTTAGAGTTTTATTTAGGATACCCTTTACAGCTGCCTGCCGCAAGAAATCCCTCCTTAGACAAAACCCGCTGGACAATTCTTTTCCCCTAAATTTTTAGCGAAATAAAAGCAAGGGAAGCTGGTTTTTCCGGTTTAAATCATAATATTTTGAGAGACTAATGACTGCTGATAAAATAGACATGTGCTGATAATCTCCATTTTATCAGCAGCCATTCCAGAAGAAAGAAGTGACAATATGTCTGAGAATAAAAAATTAAGCGATATTAAATATTCTGTACTTGACCTTTCCCCTATCAATGAAGGCAGTACAGCAGCCGTTTCATTGAAGAATACTCTCAACCTTGCCCAGCATGCCGAGAAATGGGGCTATACACGGTATTGGCTTGCAGAGCATCATAATATGGCAGGAATCGCCAGCTCTGCCACTTCTGTTGTGATCGGTCATGTAGCCGGGGGAACCTCTTCCATCCGGGTTGGTTCCGGCGGAATTATGCTCCCCAACCATGCACCGCTTGTCATAGCAGAGCAGTTCGGTACATTAGAATCCCTTTATCCCGGCAGAATTGATCTTGGACTAGGGCGTGCACCTGGTACTGACCAGCTAACAGCTCATGCCCTGCGCAGGGACCGCGGAAACGATGGACAGGATTTCCCTGAACAGCTTGAAGAACTCCGTGAGTATTTTGAAGCTGAGTCACCGGCTGAAAGGAAAAGAGTGAGAGCCATTCCGGGGGAAGGCTTAAACATCCCGATCTGGCTTCTGGGCTCAAGCGGCTTCAGCGCCAGGCTTTCCGCACAGCTCGGACTTCCTTTTGCATTTGCCAGCCACTTCTCGCCTGATAATACCCTGCCTGCCCTTCAGCTTTACCGCAGCCATTTCACTCCATCAGAAGTATTATCTGAACCGTATGCAATGGTAGGGGTCAATGTAATCGCCGCTGATACACAGGAAGAAGCTGAAAGACTTGCCACAAGCATGCAGCAGCAGTTCCTCAACCTGATCCGCAATACTCCGGGCGCTCTGAAGCCGCCTGTCGACAACATGGATGAATTATGGAGTGAATACGAAAAAGCCCTGCTGCAGCAGCAGCTTGGCTCATCCATTATTGGAGATGCAGAAACGGTGCAGAAGAAGCTGCAGGAATTCCTGGATAAGACCCAGGCGGACGAGTTCATGGTCAACGCCCAGATTTATGATCACGAAGCCCGCTTGCGGTCATTTGAAATTGTTAGTGAGATCATGAAAAAATAATATACAAAAAGAGCTGCCGATCAAACCTCGGCAGCTCTTTTTTTGCTTCTATATTAGACTTTTTGATCAAAAATAGAAAATGCCCTGCAGTATGCTGCAGGGCATTTTTCAGTATGATCTGAGAGGGATTCGAACCCCCGACCCCTTCCCTGTCAAGGAAGTATTCTCCCGCTGAACTATCAGATCGTGTCTTAACTACATATTTAATTATATTCATTTTCAGGGCAAAGTCAATACTATTTCAGATATTTTTTCATTTTGATTTATACTTTTTTATTACTGCCGGTTTAAGACATTTTGGGAGAAAGTCTCCATGACAGAAAGGCATTTTCGACAGTCCCCCATAACCACATTGTTAAATTTGGATCTTAACCGGCTATGTCTATTCACGCTTCCTTTTTTAGGAATAAAAGACCCCCTGCAGCAGCTGCTGCCAAGCAATAAGTGACGATAAACAGGCTGTCTTTAAGTAATGGGACCAGTTTCACTGCTGTGTCCCCCTGGCTTAGATAACTCAGCGCCTTCATGACAGGGGGCAGCAGCCAAAGGAACCAGGAAGATCCCTTCCACTCATCTGCAGCTGATTCTGCTGCTAATGAAGCTGTCAGTATGAGAACAGCGGCCAGCCAGGCATACCTTTTGTCCGCAAGCTGTCCGCCAGAGAAAAGCATTGATACAAGCAGCCCGAGGATGGCCAGCATAATATGGGCATAAAAAGCCAGCAGGTAAAAAGAAACTTCCATTTCCGATCTAAAGCTGCCTGTGATCACAGGAAAGTAGATGGCAAATAGCATAAGCGGCAGGGAGGAAACAAACACAGCAGCCGCCTTGCCAGCAAGATATCTCGTTTTGCTGCCTAGGTGTGACATCAGGATAAACTTTTCCTGTTCCTGATCCAGCGAAAAGAAAAGCATGCCCAGCCAGGCTGTACACAAATATAAAGCAATCGATGAGACCGCGTAGCTGCTAAGGACGGGTGCCCCTTCGTAGGTGTACAATACGAAAATCCAGACCAGATAAACAGTATAGGGAGGCAGGAATCTGTATGATCTGATTACACTCCTGAGCTGATACTGAAGGAAAGCCATCAAAGCGCTCCCCCCCTTTCTATCACTTCAACTATTGAACAGCCAGTATTAAGAAGGCTTTTTAGAAGGATGTCTGACGCCGAAGCTGCTTCTTTGATGATAAATAGGTTATGGTCCAGCTGGCTATACTGAACGGCTGGCAACTCTTTTAGGATAGAAATATCCGGCACTATGGCTTTTATGTATTTCACGGCTTCTACAACATTATTAACATCAGATATAACAGAACCGTTTTCCAATTTAATCACCCTGTCAGCCGCCTCTCTGACAAGAAAGCTTTCATGAGCAGTAAAAGCAATGGCCATTTTTCCTTTAAGGCCTGGAAGGTACCTGAGGAATGCCTGCTGGGCTTCCTCGTCCAGTCCGGTCAAAGGCTCATCCAGGAGGAGAACATCCGGCTGCAGAAGGAGGGCTTGGATGATCCCGGCCTTCTGCATCGTTCCCTTAGAACAATTCTTCAAGGGAGTTTCCAGAAACCCCTTTGCATTGAATAACTCAGCATAATATTCAATCTCCTCCTCAAGCTCTCCCTTCGTTCGGCCTCCCATTCTTCCGGCAGACAAAAGAAACTCTCTCATCCTGAACCGATTTTGATCAGGGAAATGTTCAGGAACAAACCCAATCTTCTTGGTCCTCCTTTTTACGCTCCCGGCAGTAGGTTCAAGAAATCCTGCCATCAGTTTCAATAAGGTGCTTTTCCCAGAGCCATTGTGCCCGATTATGGCTGCCCGCTCCCCCTGGTCAAGGCTTATACTAATGTCAGTAAGAATCCTGTTCCCTTTTATGTTTTTTTCTGCTCCAATTAATTCAATCATATGTTTATTCATTACAATCCCCTAGTCAATTTTCTTTAACGCAAGCACCAGTTACTCATAATGACTTCAAAATGTAAAAAAATGAAAAAAGTTATGCTCTGCACTTGAAAAAGAACATCTGTTCGCATATAATGAAAGTACAAGAAAAGTAAGCCCTAAATGGCTTGATAGGAGGAAAGCTAAATGAAAGGCATTTTATACAGATCAATGGAAAAGAATATGGCTATTCAGGTAATCTATCTTTCCGCCAAGAACAAACTGACACACAGGAAGATTCTAGTGAAAGATATAAATGGGACTACAGTTCTTGCCTATTGCTTCACAAGGAGGCAAATGAGAATCTTCAAGCTCGAAAACATTCTTTCGTCTATGCCGGAAAAAGAGCAGACATACCGGAAAATCAGCTAATTTCAATATTTGTATTGGAATTAGCTCTTTGGCTTTGGCCATCAAAATTTCTCCCACCGTCCCCATCAACATCACTTCAGTATAAATTTCCCTCCTCTCCCATATTAGCACAATTCCAATCATTCAAAAAAAAGGGAGCCCGATTGGACTCCCTTTGTAAATCAGCCTGCAGTCTGCGGCTTTAGTGAATCATCCCTTTTAATAACGAACTGAAGGATGATAAGAGCTGCAAATGAAACAAGGCCGATTATATCTGTTAAAGTTTCTGGATAGATGAGGCATAAGCCTCCAGCAATGCCGATTACGCGTTCAAACCACCAAAGCCTTCTGAACCAGTAGCCGATAACACCTGACCCGATAGCCATCATACCCGCCAGAGCGGTAAAGACTACCCAGACCAGGTAATACCATGTTGTATCAATCATTAACAACTCCGGCGACAGAACGAACATATACGGAATGATAAAGGCTGCGATGGCCAGCTTCGCCGAATTGACCCCGGTCTTGATCGGCTCCCCTCCGGAAACCCCTGCAGCAGCAAAAGCTGCCAGCGCAACAGGCGGTGTGATGTCGGCAATGATGCCAAAATAAAAAACAAACAAGTGAGCTGATAAATCCGGGACGCCAAGCAAAATGATGGCCGGAGCAGCAATGGTTGACGTGATAACATAGTTTGCCGTTGTCGGAGAACCCATACCCAGAACTATTGCAGCCACCATGGTCAGCATAAGAGTCGGTATTAAAGCACCGCCGGCCAGATCAAGCAGTCCATTTGCCAGCTTCAGACCCAGCCCCGTCTTGGTTACCACACCGACTATGATGCCGGCAGCCGCGGTAGCAGCTGCTACACCAAGAGCTGTTCTTGCCCCGTCAACGAGCGCATCAATAGCATCTTTAAAATTAATCCTGGTTTCTTTTCTGATAGCGCTGACTGCTATTGTAATGAGGATAGACCAAAGAGCGGCCCTAATTACACTCATACCGCTCATAAGCAGGATAACCACTGCGAGGATAGGCAGCAGCAGATAGATTTTGCTCAGCACTTCTTTGCGGTTTGGCATTTCTTCTTTCTTAAGACCCCTGAGCCCTATTCTTTTTGCTTCAAAATGGGTCATGATCCATATCCCTGTAAAATAAAGAAGCGCAGGAATCGCAGCTGCTTTGGCAATATCCCAGTAGGTGATGCCTCCGCCAATGAATTCGACCATCAGGAAGGCCGCCGCCCCCATGATTGGCGGCATCAGCTGTCCGCCTGTAGAAGCTGCTGCCTCAACCGCTCCCGCAAATTCCTTTTTGTATCCAAGCTTTTTCATCATCGGGATTGTAAAAGAACCAGAAGTTACAACATTGGCAACTGAGCTCCCGCTGATTGTACCCTGCAGTGCACTGGAGAAAATCGCTACCTTAGCAGGTCCCCCTGTCCTTTTTCCGGCAATGCTGACAGCCAGGTCATTGAAATATTGCCCTACTCCCGTTTTTACCAGGAATGACCCGAACAGCAGGAACAGGAAGATGAAGGTGGCAGAAACTCCGAGCGGCGTCCCCAGTATTCCTTCGGTTGTAAAGAACATCGTCTGTACCAGCCGCTGAAGATCCAGCCCCCTGTGCGCAAGGAACCCGGGCATTTGCTGACCGAACAAAGCGTACGCAAGGAAAAGTGCAGCAATGATGGTTATAGGAAGCCCGACTGCCCTCCTGGTTGCCTCTAAGACAAGGATGATTGCTGTAATTCCAATATAAAAATCAAGATCGGTCAAACGGCCGACCCTCATGACGATTTCATCGATCATAAGCGGCCAGTATGCCCCAACTGCAATCGCAGCAAGTGCAAGGATCAAATCATACCAAGCTACCTTATGCTTTTTTCCCCTGTCCTTTTTCCTCGCCGGGAAAAGAAGAAAAATAAGCGCAAGTGCAAACCCCAAGTGGATGGAACGCTGTAGCTGCGCAGTCAATACACCGAATATCCCAGTGTACAGCTGGAATAGGGAGAAGGACAGCAAGCCTAAAAAGACAACCCATCCCAGCACTCCCTTCAGCTTTCGCGTCCCTGCTTCGGGATCATATTTTTCGAGCAGCTCCTGCTGCTGTTCCTGAGTCAGTGTTTCTCCATTATTGCTCAAGGATATTCACTCCTTCCAACTGCTGGTAAATGTTTATTTTATCAATTGTAAATCTTACCCACGTTCCAGGCTCGACAAAACCTGCCATAGGGTACTCGATTCCATTATATATGATTCTATGATTCGCCCTGACCTTGCCTGTCCGCATGTCAAAATGAGGGAAAACTCTATTCATATTCCGGATATAGTATTTCCCATCCTTTTGTTCAAATACCTCACCTGCGGAAGCGTTATCAGGCATGCCGATCGCAAAGTCTTCATACATAAGCTCGTATTGCCGGATCTTCGAGTCCTTTGTTGGTTTATAGCTCTCTACCACATCTGAAAGATGGATTGAATGGGTATATTTGATTTTAAAAATTTCTTCCTCGGTGAAAGGGATATAGGCAAGCACTTTGCCTGTATTCTGGTATTGAATTACAAGTGCTTTTTTATAAGGGATAAAGATAATAATTGCAATGGCAGCAATTAAGAGGGGAAGCAGCAATAATGCTCTCTTCAATCTTGTTCGTTTTTTCATCGGGACCCCCCTGTATGAAAATGGGATGAAGGCCGATGCCTCCGCCAGGCCCATCGCCAATTGGCCGTATGGCTGGCTTAAACTTCAGGTCCTCTTAAAGAGAATTGACCGGCGCGTAACCTGTTACAGGTTTGCTGCGCCGGCCAGAATGAAGCCAATTAAAAAAATTCAAGCAGACTATTCGGCTTTTACGCCTTTTTCGTCAAAATACTTCTGAGCTCCCGGGTGCACCTCGATGCCTACCCCGTTCAGAGCACTTTCAGCTGTAATCAATTTGCCTTTTGCGTGTGTGATCTTATCTGTGTTTTCGAAGATAGCCTTAGTAATGTCGTAAACCGTATCCTCAGAGAGGTCATTTGAAACGACAAGCATCGCCTGGACGGCAACAGTTGCTACGGCATCAGAGAGGCCGTAAGTTCCAGATGGGACTTCATCCTGGATATAGTAAGGGTACTTCTCAATCAGAGCATCGATTTTGTCCTGTTCAATCGGAACAATGACAACATCTTCAGTTGCTGAAAGACCTTCAACAGCACCAGTAGGAGTTCCGGCAGTTACGAAAGCTGCATCGATAGTTCCATCCTGGATGCCGGCAGTAGACTCGTCAAAAGAAAGATCCTGCTTGTCGATGTCATCAAATGTCATCCCATGCATTTCCAGGATCTGCTCAGCATTCGGATTTGTGCCTGAACCAGGGGCTCCGACAGAAACCTTCTTGCCTTTCAAATCCTCAACAGTTTTAATGCCGGATTTGGCAGTAGTGACAATCTGGATTGTCTCAGGATAAAGAGTTCCGATAGCGCTGACATTGTCAACAGCGGAACCTTCAAACATAAGCTTTCCGTCTTTTGCATATGAAGCAATATCAGTTTGTGAAAAAGCAAGTTCAGCATTTCCATCCTTCAGGGTATTCATGTTCTCAGCAGAAGCGCCTGATGTTTCAGCATTGGCCTGGATGCCAGTTTCATCGGAAATGATATCCGCGAACGCGCCTCCAAGCGGGAAGTATGTACCGCCGGTTCCACCGGTAACGATGCTGAGGAATTCAGGCTTATCTGATCCGCCTTCCCCTCCTTTGTCTGATCCGCCTTCATCTGAATTGCCGCCGCAGGCAGCCAGAATCATAGAAAGCGCCAGCAGCAATGCTGCTGAAAGTAGAAAACTTTTTCTTTTCATAAAATATCCCCCTCTGTTTTTGTTTAGAATTTCTCAAGTTTATTTTAACATAAACTTTTACACAATTGTCAATTACCATCCCTTGGCGGTCCGAAAACCAATAGTGGAGCGGTTTTGCCGGCAAGGCAAATAGTCTTAGCTTTCTATATATAGAGTTATTATGACCGCTGTCCTAAAATGGGTTTATTATCCAATCATAACACATTGCTGCAGACCAGCTGAACCAATAAGATGCACAGATTGGGCAATTCTTAAATTCTTATGTTAGAATTCCTTTTAAAAGGCTTACAAAGCTGTTTATGGAGGTCTGGCATGGAAATTCAAAATGGAACGATAAAAGAAATCTCTTTTCAGAGCAGGGAGCTGGGGGAAGAGCTGGATATGCTTATCTATCTTCCTGCCTCTTATTCTCCCCTTTATAAATATTCCCTTCTCATCGCCCAGGATGGAAAGGATTATTTCCAAATGGGACGGGCAGGACGGGCAGCGGATGAGCTCCTTCACAACAGAGAAATAGAGAACGTTATCATTGTGGGCATTCCTTATAAAAATGTGCATGACCGCAGAAGCAAATACCATCCGGAGGGAGATAAGCACAGGGCGTACATAAGATTCCTTGCACATGAGCTTGTGCCTTACCTTGATGCAGAATTTCCTACTTATCAAATGGGACAGGGCCGCATTTTGGCCGGAGACTCCCTCGGCGCTTCAGTCTCGCTCCTGGCTTCGCTGGAATACCCGAATACCTTCGGAAAAACCATCCTTCAATCTCCTTTTGTGGACGAAAGCATGCTTGAAGCTGCACGGAGCTTTCCGAGCCCGGGCCTGCTGAACATCTATCATGTAATCGGCACACAAGAAACAGAAGTAAAAACGACAAACGGAGAAATAGAAGATTTCCTTACACCAAATAGAAGTCTCTCCTCCATATTGTCCGAGAGGGGTTTTCAATATTTCTACGATGAATTCGAAGGCAATCATACATGGAAATACTGGCAGCCGGACTTTAAAAGAGCATTGAAGCACATGCTTTAAAGAAAAGCGGAGGCGACTGTTCAGGTGCGACAAGCATAAGACGAGCAGGACGGAAGGTTGTTCTTTAACCTTCTGGCCTGATCGGCTTATGACTCGAGCACCTAGGAGCCGGAGCTGGACAATAAGAAATGCGGAGGGCGCTTGCCCAGCCCCAACAAGCTTAAGGAACAGAGCGAAAGGTTTGCTCTTTAACCTTTTGATCTGTTTGGCTTAAGACCTCGAGGGGCTAGCGCCCGGAGCTGGACAATAAGAAATGCGGAAAAGCCTTGATCAGCCCCGACAAGCATAAGACGCGCAAGAATAAAAGGCGGTCTTTGCCTTTAATTCTTGGGTGGCTTATGACTCGAGGGGCTAGGCTTTGGAGCTGGACAATAAGAAATGCGGAGGGCGCTTGCCCAGCCCCGACAAGCTTAAGACGAACAGAGCGAAAGGTTTGCTCTTTAACCTTTTGATCTGTTTGGCTTAAGACCTCGAGGGGCTAGCGCCCGGAGCTGGACAATAAGAAATGCGGAAAAGCCTTGTTCAGCCCCGACAAGCATAAGACGCGCAAGAATAAAAGGCGGTCTTTGCCTTTAATTCTTGGGTGGCTTATGACTCGAGGGGCTAGGCTTTGGAGCTGGACAATAATAAAAGCGGAGGGCGCCCGCACAGGTGCGAAAAAAAACACTAACTGAATGAAAATTGGACCTACTATCATTGAAGTCGGAAAATTTGTTATAATAGTTAAATAAATCTTATTATATGTGCTTATCATTTTTAATCAATGGAGGTATTCAGGATGAAATATGGAATAGTTATATTTCCTGCAAAGAAACTTCAAGATCTGGCCAATTCCTACCGGAAGCGCTATGACCCGAATTATGCCCTCATTCCGCCGCACCTGACACTGAAAGGGGCTTTTGAGGCAACTGATGAGCAGGCAGAGTCGCTTGCAGAAAAGCTTCATAAAGCTGCGGAGAAAGCACATCCTTTTATTATGAGGGTAAATAAGTTCAGCTCTTTTCAGCCGGTCAATAACGTTATTTATCTTAAGGTTGAACCCGATGATTACCTGGATGCACTTCATACGGAAATAAATCAAATATTCCCTGGCGGCGAAAATCAGGAATATGCATTTGTCCCTCATATTACAGTCGGGCAAAAGCTGTCGGATGATGAGCATTCCGATGTCTACGGCTCACTCCGGATGGAGCGGGTCAATTATGAAGAAACAATTGACCGCATCCACCTCCTTTATCAGCTGGAAAACGGCTCATGGACCGTATATGAAACATTTCGTTTTGGAAAGGAATCTAAATCGTGATTGTAAAGAAGGCAGTTGAACAGCAAGAGATTGAAGATGTATATAAAATCAGGAGAATTGTCTTTATTGACGAGCAGCAGGTTCCTGAAGAAGAAGAATATGATGAATATGAAAAGGAAGCTGTCCATATCATCCTCTACGATGACAGCCGGCTCCCGGCAGCTGCCGGAAGATACAGGGTCGTGGATGGGATCGGGAAAGCTGAGAGGATCTGCGTCCTTAAGGATTACCGCAAAATCGGGGCCGGCAAGGCGGTCATGGATAAAATCGAAGAGCTTGCCAGAGAGCAGGAGCTTTCTGCTGTAAAATTAAATGCCCAGACGCAAGCGATCCCTTTTTATACTAAACTGGGGTATGAAGTGGTCTCGGAGGAATTCATGGATGCAGGCATCCCCCACCGAACAATGAAAAAATACTTATAAAAACCAAGGCGCCCTAAGTCCAGGGCGCCTTTCCTTTTGGAAAATACTTTTACCAGTCAATAATTTCCTCCGTTTCCGCACATACTATCCAAACAATACCACTTAAAGGAGTTATGGCCATGGAATATCTGCATATATTCGCAGAGCTGGTTGTTGGATTTGCGTCCCTCTTTTTGATCACCAAATTTCTTGGGAAAACTCAGATCACCCAAATTACGACATTTGACTTTGTATCGGCACTTGTCCTGGGGGAACTGGTGGGCAATGCATTATTCGATGAAAAAATCGGGCTTGGCCAAATCCTGTTTGCCGTCTTCTTGTGGGGCGTGTTGATTTATTTCACTGAGTATCTGACACAGAAATTTAAAAGAATGCGCCATTTTTTAGAAGGTGAACCCTCGATTGTCATCAAAAAAGGGAAGATCATTTACGAATCGCTAAAGAAAAACCACCTTGATATCAATCAGCTTCAGCATCTTTTAAGATCGAAGGATATTTTTTCAATACGTGAATGCGAGTATGCGATACTGGAAACCGACGGGACAGTAAATGTACTGAAAAAACCGCAATACAGCTCCCCTGCAGCCAAGGACTTCAACATCCAGCTGCAGCCGGAAGAACTTCCTGTCACACTGGTGCTTGACGGTGAAATTGTCCTAGATAATCTGCATATGATCCATTGGGATGAAACCAGGCTTCAATCCGAACTGAAGGGCTGGGGAGCTGAAACTGTCAAAGATGTGCTTTATGCTGAATGGAAAAAGGGAGAGCCTCTGCATGTGCAGACCTTTTAGGCTCTCCCTTTCTTTATTTCCATTAAACAGATTCGCTGAATAGTGTTCCTTTACCTGTCATGTCCCCGTACACTCTTTCAACCGTACGTTCATTTACCTTTCTCGCCGGCTTTTCCTCCGGGTATCCTGACTGGGCAGGTCTTGAAAATTGAAACAGCTGCTCCGGCTGGAACCATTGTGTGTCATTTTCCACCCTGTTCACCCTTGTAACTGGATACAGCCGGAATGGATCCTGCTTTTTATCCAAGTCCCTCACAGCGTACTGATTGTATTGATAATGATTGAAAGGCACGATATATCCCATTGTCCGATCCTCCACTTCAAGGTTTTTTCCAGTCTATGCCGAAAGTGTATATTTCCCTTTTTATACCCCTTCGCCAGAGAGATAAACTGTGGATATGCCTTTTTTTAAATGACTGGTTTTGTTATGATAGACTTCGCCGGCTTCGGCATGTTTTTGGGTATGGAATAATGGAATAATTATTTTCAAGGTGGAAACCCAGGTTTACGGGTATTCAATACATAATTAGATGAACAAGAAAAACGGGGATGACTTTACATGAAAACTGCTGTATACCGGCAACAGACTATTAATATAGAAAACTACAGCCGCGAAGAATTCCAAAAAATTCATGACGAAGGCAAGAAAGGCAAACTTTTCTGCCCGGCATGCGGAGAGCGGGTGAGGATGTACTTGGGGATACAGGATTCCCCCTACTTCTACCATCTTCATTCTAATGCCGAATGCCGCGATGCAGAGGAGGCATTGATTGAGGAGAACACAGAACCCGCTGCAGCGGAAATTCCCGCCGGCGGGTTCAGGCTCCCGAAGTCGAGGGCAATCACGGCTGCTGAAATGCCTCCTTCTGTGTTCCAGGATGCATCATTTGTCAAAACAGGAGCGCCTTTTCAGTATATGCCTTCTAAAAACAATGCGGGCAGCGGGTACTTAAAGGAACTCGCAGACAGTGGATTCCAATTGGATGCTGCACAGTCTGCTGCGGTATCCCATATTGACGGGCCCCTGCTTGTTCTTGCCGGGGCCGGGAGCGGAAAGACAAGGGTTTTAACCACCCGTACTGCTTATATGCTCCAAGAGCTGCATATAGACCCGAAATCCGTCATGCTGGTTACTTTCACGGCTAAAGCGGCTGCTGAAATGAAAAGAAGGCTGATCGATTATCCCGGCATAAAAGCTGCCCAGGCACAGCAGCTCCTTGCCGGCACCTTCCACAGCATTTTTTACCGGATCCTGTCCTTCCATGACAGAGAAGGATGGAACTCTCAAAAGCTGCTGAAAAAAGAATGGCAGCGCGAGCAGATTTTAAAAGGAGCAGCCAAAGAACTCAAAATCGATGAAAAGGACTTCGCTTTCGATCTGGCTCTCCAGAAAATCGGCTTCTGGAAGAATTCACTAATCCTTCCCCATGACACAAAGCCTGAAAATGATTGGGATAAAACAGTCACAGAATTATACAGGATTTATGAACAGTATAAAGAGAATCACCGGCTCTTCGATTTTGATGATATGCTTCTCGGATGTTATCGGCTTTTTCAAGAGAACCCCCATCTACTGGAATCGTATCAAAACCGGTTTCGCTATTTCCTTATCGATGAGTTCCAGGATATCAATAAAGTCCAATACGAGCTGATCAAGATGCTCTCAGCCAAGAGTAATAATGTTTGTGCAGTCGGGGACGATGATCAGTCCATTTATGCATTCCGTGGAAGCGACCCCCGATATCTGCTCGAATTTGAAAAAGACTTCCCGGCTGCCAGAGTCGTTGTGCTCGACCAGAATTACCGGTCCGCACATGAAATCGTTTCAGCCGCAAACAGCATTATTGTCAAAAATAAGCAGCGGCGCGACAAACAGATGAAGGCCCAGTATTCAAAGGCGAGGAAGCCGCTCCTCTTTTTCCCGCTTGATGAGGAAGAAGAAGCAACGATGATTGTGACCGATATCCAGGAGAAGATTTCCAAGGGCGGGAGTCCATGTGATTTCGCAATATTGTTCAGGACCCATACAGGGATGAGGGCTATTTTTGAAAGGCTGGCAAATTCCAGCCTTCCATTCAGGATTGACCAGGATGCCGAATCATTTTATGACCGTTATTTAGTCCGGACCCTCCTGGCTTTCTTAAGATTGTCCCTTGATGAGGATAGCCAGGAATCGATCAAGAATATCCTGCCGGCGCTCTTCCTTAAGCAATCTGTGCTGCAGGATCTCAAAGCAGAGAGCATCCTGACCGACAGGACTCTTCTCGAGTGCCTTGCTGATGTGAAAACCGGCTTTGCGTTTCAGGAAAAAAAGCTGGCAAAGGCCGTCCCATCGATTCGTTCCATTAAACATAAGAGTCCTGCCGCTGCAATTGATATGATTGAAAAGGAGCTCGGTTTCAATGACTTCCTTAAAAAGCGCGGGCTGGAAGGCTCCAAGCTGGAAAAAGGCTCAGATGATATTCGCGATTTAAAGGTTGCTGCAAATAATTTTGAGAGCATAGCGGACTTTCTTGAACATGCCGAGCATATGCGGGCCATGAATAAAGAAATGAAAAAGCCTGGCAATATAAGGGACAATAGCATTACCCTCAGTACGATCCACCGGTCAAAAGGCCTTGAATATGGGACTGTATATATCATCGGGGCTGTTGACGGGAGCATCCCTCATGATTTCGCCCTTGAAGCATACAGGAATGGAGATCCTGACCCGATGGAAGAGGAAAGAAGGCTATTATATGTAGCGGTTACACGTGCACAGGAGGAGCTGTTCATATCTGTCCCGCAGAAAAGGCGCGGCAAAAAGGCAAAGCCTTCCCGATTTCTTGCGCCGGTAAGAAGCTGAAACTTTTAAGAAGGCAAAGAAGGACTTGGCTCGCCCCAAGTCCTTTTCTGCTGATTACTTTTTATTTATCATCTTGCTGATTGTATTAAAATCCAGCTGTTTGCCATCGGCTACGATGGATTGTACAATTTTATCCTCAGTTTCTTTTGGAACCGGTTTGTTGGCAATTTGGGAAACCCTGCGGATTACGCTGCGGACTGTTTTTTCATCCTTGAAATTTGCATTCTGCAAAGAATTCGCCAGATCCAGAATATCCTTCATGTTAACGCCTGTTTTCTTCTCGATATTTTTAAAGAATCCATTATCCATGCTGAATTCAAGCCTCCTTCTTAAACTACTTTATATAGTATGAAGGAGGGCAGAAAAGGTGTAATGAATAAGAAGAAAAGCCTTAAAAGTTGCCTGCAGCTCCTTTCAGGGCGTTAAAATCAGCTTTCCGCTCGTTTTTCTTCCCTGCATCTGTTCATGGACAAATGAAGCTTCTCCCAGCGGATAAATCCCGCCGACCGTCAGCTTCAGCTTTCCTTCTGCCAGGTAGCCAAGAAGTTCCTTCATGCTTGCATGAAGAAGTTCCGGCATTTTCATGATCTGCGGAAGAAAGAATCCGATTACCGACTGGTTTCTGGCCATGAGGGAGGATGGGTACATTCTGTATTGTTCTCCGCTTGCCACTCCGTAGACGACCACTCTCCCAAATGGCGCCAGACACTTCATGGTACCCGCAAATATCTCTCCACCTGCCATTTCGAGGGCGAGATCAGCCCCTTTTCCGCCTGTCGCTTCCATAACTTTTTCTTCCCAGCCGGCTTCTGTATAATCCACCAGAACATCAGCCCCCAAATCCCGGGCCAGGCCGAGTTTTTGCGCAGAGCTGGCTGTCGCAATGATCTTTCCAGCCCCGAATATTTTGGCAAGCTGGACAGCCAATGTTCCTACGCCTCCAGCGGCCGCATGAACAAGAACTGTTTCGCCTGCCTGAAGCCTCCCCATTGTTTTTAAAATATGATAGGCGCTCAGCCCTTGCAGGGGCAGTGCTGCTGCCTCATGGAAATCAAGCTCTTCCGGAATGGGAATAAGCCCCCTGCCGTCTGCAAGAGCAAATTCCGAATATCCTCCGGATTCGATCAATGCCACTACCCTCGTCCCCGGCACTATTTCCGCCTTTTCACCAGCTGCCTTGACCACTCCTGCCACTTCCGCACCAGGAACAAAGGGGAGCGGGGTTTTTACTACATACTGCCCTTCCCTTCTTGCTGTATCGGCATAGTTCACGCCAATCGAGTGGATTTGAATCAATACCTCATGCCCCCTTGGTTCCGGGACGTCCAATTCAACGAGCTTCAGGACACCAGGTCCTCCATATTCCTTTAACTGGATTGCCTTCATCTAAATCTCCCTCACTTTCCCTGAAACCGCGGCTTCCGTTTTTCTTTGAATGCGGCAATTCCCTCTGAATGATCTTCTGTTCCGGCCATCATCGTCTGGATTAGGCGTTCTTGTTCCAATATCTCCTCAAGTGTAGCGGCATGTGCGCGGTCAATCAGCTTCTTCATCATCCCATATGCTTTGACAGGTCCTGATGCAAGTTTTTCCGCCACTATCACCGCTTCATTTTCCAGTTCAGCACCGGGGACAATCCTGCTGACGATTCCCAGCTGCAGCAGCCTGTCAGCGGGTATGGCTTCAGCAGTAAAGAAAAACTCCTTAGCGAGATGGGGCCCGACCAGCCGCGGCAGGAAAAATGATCCCCCTCCATCTGAAATAAGTCCTACTTGTGAAAAACTCATCGCAAAGCGGCTGTCTTCTGCCGCGATGATCAAATCACAGGCAAGGGCCAAATTGAACCCCGCACCTGCGGCAAATCCATGGACAGCGGCAATGACAGGCTTACTGGAAGATTTAATGCTTAAAATGCACTCATTGAGCTTTCCGATATGTTCATAGATCTCTGCAGGTCCCGCCTGCCCCATTGTCTTTACATCTCCGCCTGCAGAGAAAGACCTGCCTGCGCCGGATAAGACGATTGCCTTAATTTCCTCATCCTCATCTGCCTGGCGGAATGCTTTTGTCAGGCCGGTAATCATTTCACTGCTGAAAGCATTCAGGCTGTCAGGCCTGTTCAGAGTTAAAAGCAAGACATTAGCTTTTTTTTCAGACAGCAGATGTTCATTATCCATTTTCTTTCCCCCAATCAGTTATTAAGAATGGAAACAGGGAAGCCGCATTCAGCGTGCACTTCCGGCCAGCCTACACGCAGGGCTCCCCAGGCTTTTTCTAAAGCTTTTAGCATACATAGCGGTTTGCGTCATAGATTCTTTCAGCAATTCTCCGGTTTCGGCTGAAGCCTCCGCCTTCCAGCTGAATTCTTCTGAACCTGGTTTCAACAGCAGAGGCCAGTTTTTTTTCATCTTCCCGTGCTGCCAGCTCGTATGAAAGGGTCCGGAAGGCTTTTTCACATTCCCACAGCGCCTCTTCCAAATAAGATCTGGCGAGGTCAATTTTTGGAGCAGCCGCTTCTTCGCCGGATTCATTGATGCTTTTATATGTCCTGTAGACTGCCGACTCGGCTGCATACAAAGATATCGCCATATCAGAAAGCCTCATCAGCGTTTCCTGCTCCTCCGAAATCCGCTGGCCGTGATGCTTCAGGGCCAGGCCAGCTGCAAGCAGAAACGCATTTCTCATCAGGGAGACATCCTCCCGCTCCATTGCCATGGCTCCATGAAGAGATGCAGGGTTCAGGATGGCTGATGCCGCATCTTCGGTCATCTCCCTGAAATCCACTTCTCCCTTTGCTGCTTTCTTAAACAAGCCCGCCGGGATGAGAAGCCGGTTGATTTCATTAGTCCCTTCAAAAATCCGGTTGATCCGGGAGTCTCTGTATATCTGTTCGATTCCATATTCTTTTATAAACCCGGCTCCCCCATAAAGCTGCAATGTTTCGTCTGCTGCATAATCAAGGGTTTCTGAGCCAAATACTTTGCAGACAGCACACTCTGACGCATACTCGCTCATTCTCTTCCCTGCAAGGCGGGAATCAGAGCTGTCCCATACATCGCAAAGCGCATCCTCGAGCAGGCCTGCTGTCCTGTATTGCATCGATTCTGAGGCATAAATCCTCGCTGCCATTTTTCCCACTTTTTCTTGTGTGGCATGAAAATCAGCAATCTTCCTGCCAAACTGCTTCCGCTCCTGTGTATATTGAACTGCTTTCTTCAAGCTGTATTTGGCTGCGCCCATACAGGCCGACCCGAGATTGAACCGGCCCAGATTGAGGACATTAAGGGCGATTACATGCCCTTTCCCCTGCTCCCCGAGCATATTTTCAGCCGGCACCTCGCAATCTTCTAAAATGACAGACCGGGTTGATGAGCCTTTGATGCCCATTTTATTTTCTTCCGGCCCCAGAACCAGGCCTGGAAAATCCTTTTCTAAGATAAAGGCGGTAAAATCCTTTCCATCAACCTTGGCATAAACAATGAAGGTATCTGAAAATGCGGCGTTAGTGATATAAAGCTTTGTTCCGTTTAAAATATAATGCGTCCCGTCTTCATTGAGGCGCGCCACGGTCTGCGAGGAAAGAGCGTCAGATCCTGCATTCGGCTCTGTCAGGCAATAGGCGCCGATATACTCTCCGGACGCCATCTTAGGCAGATATTTATTTTTTTGCTCTTCTGTTCCAAAATATGTGATCGGCAGGGTGGCAATACAAGTATGATTGGAATGGGCTACACCATAGCCGCTGGAGGCGCCGATATTTTCGCCCACGATCCCTTTGGTTATTTTATCCAGTCCAAGCCCGCCGTACTGCTCAGGGATGCTGTGTGCCAGCAAGCCGAGATCACCGGCTTTCTTCAACAGTCCCTTCACCAGCCCGAAATCCTGGCTTTCGATTTCTTCTTTTAAAGGGGCCACTTCCTGCTCAATGAACTGCCTCGCTGAAGTGCCGATCATTTTGTGTTCGTCAGTAAACTCTTCAGGTGTAAACAATTGGCCTTCATCAATCTCCGTTAACAGAAACCCGGAGCCCATAACCTTTGTTTTTGCCATGCTGCTCACTCCTCTTTTTTTAAAATGGCTGTGTTAAACATTGTTGTTCAGGCTCATTTCAGCACATCTTAAATAAGCCCAAATCAATATGGAACACTAACAAAGCCTAAAAATGTAAGCCTTCCTATTTGAACACCTTTGCCGCAGAGATGTGTCCATTCTCATAGACTGGGACTATATGAACGCTGTCTAAACTGGACGCAAAAGAAAGTTCCTCACTTAGCCCATGGCGGGCCAGCAGGCACCCTACATAGGAACTGCCTAACACTTGCTCAGCATCGTCCCGCTTCGACTGAAAAAAGAGCATGGCAGCCCTCGCTGCGTCTGTCAGCTGATAAGGCTTCTTTCCTGCATTTTGAAGGCAGTCAATTAAATGGCCGGCTCCATAGAAATCCTCAAGGCTGAATTCCCCTGAGTTTCCGGCACAGATGATGATAATGGTTGGATCTCCGCCATCTTCGCTGATTGCTTCGGCCACAGCGAAATTATTTAACAGGGACGAAGCATATACCTTTTTTGCTGCCTGTGCCTTTGCAAGGGCAACCGTCCCGTTCGTAGTCGCCAGGACAAGCGTCTTTCCGCTTACCTGCCCTCTGAGAAACTTCGGGCTTGGATAAACAAAGCCAGTGACAGGACGCGCGTTGACTTCCCCGGCAAGGAGCAGCCCGCCGGATTCACCCGGGTCAATGCAGGTTCGCGCTTCTTCACAGCTTATAGCCGGAATGACTTTGGACGCTCCATCCTTTAAAGCGGAAGTGATGCTTGTAGTCGCAAGAAGGATATCCAGCACAACAGCGGTTTTATTGCCTTCTCCCAATTTCTGTTCATCTATTTCTTCCTTTTTCAGCAGCAGATGAATCTTGCCCATATGAGCCTCCCGGTGAAGTTCTGACCTGCATTGCTGTTATGCTTTTTCATAGGCAATACTTGAGCTCTGCTGGATAAGGCTTCTGACAAAGCTATCAAATTGTGAAAATCTCTTATCGGCTGTCTGCCCTTTTTTATAGCGGTAGTAGATTTGCTGGCAAATGACAGCAAGCTTAAAGTAAGCGAATGTCAGATAAAAGTTCATGCCGGTTATATCCCTCCCGCTCCGCTTTGCATACGCTTCCATAAATTCCTTCCGTGAATAAAAGCCCCTCAAGGCCGTTACAGGCGGCTTGCCAAGCCCATATTTCAGCATGTCCGAATCATCTTCCTGGATCCAATAGCTCATGGCAGCCCCAAGGTCGGCAAGCGGGTCCCCCACCGTTGACATTTCCCAGTCGAATAGCCCAGTCATCGTTTCCAGTTTATAATCGAACATGCTGTTGTTCAGCTTATAATCATAATGAATGATGCTATGGCCGCTCTCGGCAGGGATGTTTGCGGACAGCCACTTGATGAGCGCAGCCGCCTCTTTGATTTCATCAGTCTTTGCTTTCTCATACCGGCTGATCCATCCGTGGACCTGTCTTTCCATGAACCCTTCCGGACGGCTGATTTTTTCAAGGCCGGTATCCCGGTAAGGAAGAGAATGCAGCTCGGACAGGTTGTCGACCATGGCTTGTGATAAGTGCCGGCAAACCTCCCCAGAAGGAGTGATATGCTCTGGAAATTCTGTATCCAATACAATCCCATTCTTTCTTTCCATCAGGAAAAATGGGCTTCCGATGATGGTTTCATCCCCCGTATAGATAAATGGCTTAGGGGCGGGAGGGAACATGCTGTTCAATTCCTTCAGAACGATGAATTCACGTTCCATATCGTGGGCTTTGGCAGCCACCGGGCCGAGTGGAGGGCGCCTCAGGACTGCCTCCCAATCCCCCGATTTCAGCTGGTAGGTTAAATTGGAATGCCCGGCTGAAAACTGGCGGACTTCAACAGGCCCGCCCGGGTATGAATCCACTTTGTTTTCCAGGAATATGGCAAGGCTGTCCAAATCCAGCTCTTCCCCTTTTCTTACGATTATTGTGTCTTTGCCGGCAGGCATGTACAGCGCCTCCTTTATTTAAATTTTCAAATTATTTGAATCACAAAGATATCCTTCTAGCCCCTTCCTTAGCTGATCCGGCAAGGAGATGCTCTTCTGCACTTCAAAATCAAAATAAACGATGACAGCATTCCCTTTGGCTATAGTTTCCTTTGTTTGTGCACAAAGGATTTCATGTTCCAGCTGAAAGCTCTTATTCCCTATTTTTGAAACATATGTTGTTATGGCCAGTTTCTGATTGAAATAGCCCTGATTCAGGAAATCACATTTCGTGGAAGCAAGGATAAAGCTCCATTCTTTGGTATCCATGGTATAGCCGAGCGATTCGAAAAATTCGATCCGGGCTTCCTCCAAATAAATGAAGTAGCTTGTATTATTCACATGGCCAAGGGCATCTGTTTCACAAAACCGGACTTTTACCTGCGTTTCCTGCATGCGGCATCCTCCCTTAGCGGTGCTTGAATTCCGCTTTTCTTTTTTCAATGAAGGCCTTTACACCTTCTTGTATATCCTCCGTGCGGAAAACCTCTTCAAACAGGCGGGCTTCAAGCTTAACGCCGTCTTCTAAAGTTCTGTCAAGACCTTCATCCACCGCCTGCTTGATTCTGGAAAGGGCCTGAAGCGAATGGCCTGCTATCTTGGCTGCAAGCTCCCTTGCGGTTTTCATGCCTTCCCCGGAAGCAGCAACTTTATTGACGAGGCCGGCCCTTGCTGCCTCTTCTGCCGTGATAGGCTCTCCTGTGTACATCAGTTCCTTGGCCTTTGCTTCACCAACCAGCCGTGGCAGCCTCTGTGTGCCGCCGCCGCCGGGAAACAGGCCGAGCTTTATTTCCGGGAGGCCGATTTGGGCATGCGCTTCCGCTATCCTGATATCACACGCAAGGGCAAGCTCGCATCCGCCCCCGAATGTAAGGCCGTTCAGTACAGCGATAGTAGGCTTTGGAAACCGGTCTATGCTGTTCAGCACTTCATGAGTCGCCATTACCTCTTCGATCATACGGGGATTGCTCATCATCTCAGGAAATTCCTTAATATCCGCTCCTGCAACAAAGGCCTTGTTCCCTGCCCCCGTTATAAGGACAGCAACTGCTTCGTCATTGGTTCTGAGCGATTCAAATGCTTCCCCCAGCTCCTGGAAAACTTTCTTGCCCAGCACATTGAGCGGGGGATTATTGATTGTCAAAACCGCAATCTTTTCTTCTATATGAATATCCACATAATTTCCCATCAGCGCACCGCTCCCTCTTTGTTATACTCGTACCAGCCTTTTCCTGTCTTTCTGCCCAAGTTGCCTTCTTTCACTTTTTCTGCTATACAGGCGGCAGGCTTATCTAGGGGATCCCCGGTTTCAGCGTAACGCTGCTCCATCACATAATAGCCGACATCAATACCTGATAAGTCCATCAGTTCAAAGGGGCCGATTGGATGGTTAAGCGCCTTTCTGCAAATGATGTCTATATCCTTGTAGTCTGCAATGCCCTGTTCATATAATTGGACCGCTTCCCGCTGCAGCGCTCCAAGAATACGGTTGGCCACAAACCCGGAAATCTCTTTTTTCAGGAGGACAGCTGTCCGGTTGATCGCCTTGCAGACTTCCATCGCAGTCTCGGCTGTTTCTTCAGAAGTCCGGCTGCTCATCACCACTTCTACACAGTCCATGACAAGAGGCGGGAAGAAGAAATGCATATTGACTGTCTTTTCGGGCCTGTCTGCCGCATCGGCCAGCAGGCTGTTGACAATGGTCGAGCTGTTCGTCGCAAATATGGCATGGGTGGGCGCACATTCTTCAAGTTTTGAAAACACTTCCCTTTTGGCCTCCAGCTTTTCCACAACCGCCTCAATGACAAAATCGGCAGACTTGACAGCTTCCCCAAAATCAGATGTGCAGCGGAGCCTGCTGAATGCGGCTTCTATTTGTTCTGGCGGGAGTTTACCTTTTGCTGCCCATTTATTCATAATTCCGCGAAGTTTTTCCTGTGCCTGCTCTAATGCTTCTTCCTTCATGTCATGCAGGGTGGTCTCAAAACCTCCCAATGCGCACAGCATAGCAATTTGGTGGCCCATTTGCCCTGCGCCAACCACAGTAATATTTCTGACTGTCAAAGCCATCAGCATTTCCTCCTTTAGTATCACTATTAAACTGCCAGGTATTGCATCCCGTTTTCCAGGAGAAAGGCAGACTTCACTTAATGATTCCATTCAGAATCATATCTGTGAAAATATGCGCCACTTCATGGTCCGGGACGCTTCCTTTCGGATTGAACCATTGGTAGCTCCAGTTTGCGGCGCCGAGAATGCCGAATGTAATGATGGGAGCGTTAAGGTCCTCCCTGAACTCCCCGGTCCTGATGCCTTCTGCTATCAGTGCTTCAATATTGGTCCTGAACCGGTCCCGCTTCGGAATGATCTGACCAAGTCTCTCTTCACTCAAATTTCTGATTTCCCTGAAGAACACTTTGGCGCTTGCCCCCTGGTTTTCGATGCTGCCGATCAGCATGGCGACTACATCATACAATTTCCCTTTACAGTCTGTGGCGCTGTTCCCGAGGATAATTTCCTGCTGTGAAAGAAGGTCATCTATATAACGGAGATGTATATCCATCAGCAGTTCTTCTTTGCTTGAAAAATAATAATAAAAGGTTCCTTTGGTCACTCCAATTGAATCGACTATATCCTGGATTGATGTCTCGCTGAATCCTTTTTTGTCAAATAAGCGGATGCTTTGTTCTGTTATTTTTTCCTTCATAATGATGTCCTCTCAATCTTTGAATATCGCCAAGGATTATACCATGAAATGGATTTTCCTTTCTATGGAATGCCTATAGGAATGCCTAATGTCCGATGCCCCGGCGGGTGCTAGCCCTGATCCTAGCGCCTGCCTGTTCCGCCTTCCTCGCGCAGAGCTCTCCGGAGGATTTTTCCTACACTTGTTTTCGGGAGCGCGTCCCGGAATTCGACCATGCCCGGCACCTTATAGGCGGCCATATTGGCGCGGCAGAATTCAATGATTTCCTTCTCGTCGGCCAGCTTGCCCGATTTAAGCACGATGACCGCTTTGACGTTTTCTCCCCTGTAAGCGTCGGGAACTCCGATCACCACTGCTTCCTGGACAGAAGGGTGCTCATAGAGCACTTCTTCAATATCGCGGGGATAGATGTTATAGCCGCTCGCGATGATCATATCTTTTTTCCGGTCGACAATATAGAGATAGCCTTCTTCATCCACCCTCGCAATATCCCCTGTATAGAGCCATCCGTCGCGGAGGGCATGCGCGGTCTCCTCAGGCATATTCCAATAGCCCTTCATAACCTGCGGCCCCTTTATGATTACTTCGCCTAGCTCACCGGCAGGGACTTCTTCGCTTCCTGATGCCAAATCCACTATCTTATAGTCGGTTGAAGGAAACCCGATGCCGACGCTCCCTGCTTTACGGCCAGCAAATACCGGATTGCAATGGGTGGTAGGAGAAGCTTCAGAAAGCCCGTAGCCCTCCAGTATGACAGCGCCTGTCTTTCTTTCAAACTCCTTCAGCACCTCGACCGGCATAGGGGCGCTTCCGCTGTTGCAGACCTCGATGCTGTCAATCCCGTATTCCTCTGCCCGGGGATGGTTTGTAATAGCTCCGTACATCGTCGGAACACCTGGGAAGACTGTAGGCTGCTCGTTTTTAATCGTTTCCAGCACCTCTTCCAGCTCAAATCTGGGCAGCATGATGGATTCCGAAGCCGTATAGATTGAGAGATTCATGCAGGAAGTCATGCCAAACACATGGAACAGCGGGATGACAGTCAGATAGCGTTCTTCACCGATATCAATAGTCTGCTTGAAGAACTCGTAAGACTGCACCACATTGGCGATAATATTCCTGTGGGTCAGCATGGCCCCTTTGGACCGGCCTGTCGTTCCCCCTGTATATTGAAGGACGGCTGTATCATGCTCCGGCTCCATCATCACCGGTGCAAAATTTCCTTTGCCCCGCTGCAGGAAGCTTTCAAAGGTGCTGTCTTCGCCATAATCCACGGCGGACGGCTGGAGGCTTACTGCTATGATTTCTTTAAGGGGCGTGCTGCTGCGGACACTGCTGGCTTTTGGATAAAAAGCATCAAGGACAATCATCCTTTCTGCACCAGAATCATTTAAAATATATTCAATTTCTCTTTCCACACTCATCGGGTTCACTTGGGTGACGATCCCTCCGGCGGCAAGGATGCCGTAGTAGGAGATAACATATTGCGGGCAATTCGGGAGCATGACTGCAACCCGCCCGCCTTTCTCAAGCCCGCTCTCCTGCAGGGATGCAGCGAATAGCCTGACGTGCTGCCCTAGTTCCTTGTAGGTAATCTTCTTTCCATAAAAAGACAATGCGATATGCTCCGGATATTGTTCTGCCGTATCATCCAGCATTTTCGGCAGAGTAATATCAGGGATTTCCACTTCTTTTGCAGCTGAATACGGATAATGGGCAAGCCAGTTCTTTGTGCTCATCTTTATACCTCCTGTATTAAAAGCATAGTTTAATAGCGGAATACCAAAAGAAAATGAAAAGGCTTACAATATTGTCGGCAGCCGGAGAATCAGACACATCCTTCTGCTACATTGCGTGGGTGCCCCCATCTACAACCAGGACATTGCCTGTGACATAGCTGGATGCCTCCGATGCCAGGAACAGGGCCGCCCCCTTCAAATCCTGGTCAGTGCCGAAGCGCTTAAGTGGTGTAGCATCAAGGATAGGATCTTTTCCGTGTTCAATGATGGCCTGTGACATTTTTGTAGGGAAAAAGCCGGGAGCGATGCTGTTGACATTGATATTGTATTTGCCCCATTTCACCGCCAGATCCTTTGTCATCGTAATGACTGCCCCTTTGCTCGTATTATAGCCGAGCGTATCCATGACGCGCGGATCTGTCCCTCCGAGGCCTGCAACTGAGGCAATATTGATGATTTTTCCGCTCTTCTGCTTTATCATCACTTTCCCTGCCGCCTGGCTCATCAGAAAAGTTCCGGTCACATTGACATCGATTACCTTCTTCCATGCTTCAAGAGGCATTTCTGCGGCAGGCGCCCCCCAGGTTGCACCGGAATTATTGACCAGTATATCGATTGAGCCAAACTCCTCCATTGTTCTGTCCACTGTCTGCTGCACCTCTTCGGGGCTGGATATATCGCACTGCAGGGCCAGCGCCCTGACTCCGAGGCTTTCAATGCGGGCCGCAGTTTCCCTGCAGGCTTCAAGCTTTCGTGAACAGATGACGATATTGGCACCAGCTTCTGCTAGCCCTTCTGCAATCTGGGCGCCGAGCCCCCTCCCGCCGCCGGTGACAATCGCTGTTTTTCCTTTCAGTTCAAAAAGTTCCATCACATTCATGTTCTAAAACCCCCAGTTAATTATTGATGCTTCCTCATTTCCAATTTTGCGACCTGAGCCCTGTGGACTTCATCGGGACCGTCTGCCAGCCTCAATGTCCTGGCATTGGCCCATTGTGCAGCCAGCGGGTAATCATCGGAAACGCCCGCTCCTCCCATAGCCTGGATGCTTCTGTCCAAAACCCGGAGTGCCATCGAGGGAGCTGTGACCTTTATCATCGCAATTTCTGCTTTTGCCTCTTTGTTCCCGACTGTATCCATCATATAAGCAGCTTTAAGCGTCAGCAGCCTGGCCTGTTCAATCTCGATCCGGGAGTCTGCAATCCATTCGCCAATCACCCCTTGCCTTGCCAGCGGCTTTCCGAATGCAGTCCTCGTCTGTACACGCCTGCACATGATTTCAAGCGCCCGCTCAGCCGCCCCGATCAGCCTCATGCAATGATGGATCCTTCCCGGGCCGAGCCTGCCCTGGGCGATGGCAAATCCTTTCCCTTCCCCCCAGATGATATTTTCTTTTGGCACCCTGACGTTTTTGTATGTAATCTCTGCGTGCCCGTGCGGGGCATGGTCATAGCCGAATACAGGGAGCATGCGTTCAATCGAAACGCCCGGGGAGTCCAGCGGCACAAGGATCATGGACTGCTGCTGGTGGCGCTCGGCAGCTTTGTCGGTTTTCCCCATCACGATTGCCACCCTGCACCTTGGATCCCCAGCACCCGAAGACCACCACTTCCTGCCGTTTATAACATAATCTTCCCCATCCCGCTCGATGCTTGCCTCGATGTTGGTCGCATCAGAGGAGGCAGTCCCAGGTTCGGTCATTGAAAAGCATGATCTTATTTCACCTGCCAAGAGGGGGTACAGCCATTTGGCTTTTTGTTCATCGGTCCCGTATCTGACCAGGACCTCCATATTCCCTGTGTCAGGGGCGCTGCAGTTAAACACCTCCGGGCCAATCAGGGATCTGCCCATGATTTCGCATAGCGGGGCATATTCCAGATTTGACAGGCCTGCCCCAAAGTCACTTTCCGGAAGAAATAAATTCCACAGCCCCTCCGCCTTCGCCTTCGCCTTCAATTCTTCCATAATTGGCGGTACCCGGCTCCAGCGCGAATCCTGCTCATTGAGCTGCTGTTCATACACATGTTCAGCAGGATATACATGCCTTTCCATGAATTCTGTAAGCTTTTCCTGCAGTTCCCTGACTTTGTCAGAATAAGAAAAATCCATCTTGAGTGCTCCTCCCATAACTTACTAACCGGTCGGTATGTAAAATAGTATACTCTTTTTTGGGAATTATTCAACTATTGTTCTAAAGATTCTGTCTTTTACCCGGAATAGCTCACAAATGAACGCAAACTAAGAACGCCGCGTCCTGTGGAAGCGTCATCACGACCAGCTTCCGGTGGGCTTAAACAGTCCTCAGCAAAAAGTGTTCTATAGCTTTTGCAGGAAAGGTATGTGACCTCGAGGGGGCAGGCGCAGCTGCTGGACGATACTTTCTTAAACGAAAAAAAGAACTGCCCAGCGGCAGCCCTTCTTCTTCGTTTTAGTTATAGAAGCTAGCTCCAACAACAATCAACAAAATGAACAGTACAACGATTAATACGAAAGTTGAACCGCCTCCGTAATAGCCGCCGCCACCGCCGCCGCCGTAGCCGCATCCGCCATATCCGTAGCCCATCAAAGTCACCTCACTTTGTCTTTACTCACTTATAACATATGAGAAATGAGCGAAGTTGTGTGGGCAAGCTCCCATTATTGCAGTTAATTTTCTTTTGGGATTTTCAAAAAAGGCTGGATCTGTTTGCGGAACGTTTCCATTTCTGAAGAAAACTGTCTATATGCTTCAGAAAACTGGGGGGCGTCTGCAGAAAATCGTTCAAATTGTTCCTGCCACTTCGTGATGTAAGCCAGTATATTTACTGCAGCCATATCCTGTCCGCTAATGACATTTCCCTCCGGCCCATGGAATTCCTGCCGAAGGCGTTCAAGATCTTCATAGACGACAGGCTGCTTTTCTTTCTTCAGAAGAACACTGATCTGCCCATTTGTTTCAAGCTGGGCAAACTCGACATCTTCAGGCCTGAAAATACTCTTCAGCCTCAGCTGCTCCTGAAGCTCATCCATCGTATACTTTTCCTTTTTCACCTTTTCCTTCAGCAGACTGCCATTTTTAATGAATTCAGTAGCTTTTCCTTCCACAGCTCCCCGGAATTTAGGAAAATGGAGGGACAAAAGCGATACAATCAGCGGGGTAGCGGACCAAATAAGGAGCGCCGGGAGGCTGGATGCCAGGCTGAGCCTTGGATCCATCGAGATGCTGCCTGCGATATCGCCGATGGTTATCCCGACAATATACTCATAAAATGATAAAGAAGAGAGCTGTTTCTTTCCGAGCACTTTTGTAATAAAAAATAGAGCGATGATGATCAAAACCGATCTGATAATTGCAGCTCCATAATCCGGCACCCTGCCAGCCTCCTCCTATTAACCTTAAATGGCAGCTCCACGGCACCTTTCTTTCCGATTTCCCCTTGCGGATCCGGGCTTATCCTTTGGGCTTGAACAGCAAAGCGCCGATAAAGCCGAATACAATAGCAGCAGATATACCAGAGCTTGTCACTTCGAACATCCCCGTCAGCACCCCAACAAGGCCGTGCTGCTCCGCCTCCTGGAGGGCTCCATGGACCAGGGAGTTCCCAAAGCTTGTAATCGGGATGGTGGCACCTGCGCCGGCAAAGTCAGCAAAAGGCTCATAAATGCCCAGGCCATCCATTACCGCCCCAATGACGACAAATAAGCTTAAAGTATGGCCTGGAGTCAGCTTGCCTACGTCCAGCAAAAGCTGTCCGATCACGCAAATGATCCCTCCTACTACAAATGCCCAAAAAAACATTGCAAGCATGCACAATTCTCCTTTCTATACGCCCGTTTCTCCATCACTGGATCATTTCAATCGCTACTGCATGGGCAATGCAGGGGATGCTTTCTTTTTGCTGAAAAGTCAGCGGGGAAAGAAGTGCACCAGTTGCCACTACAAGAATCCTTTTCAATTCTCCCTGCTTCATCCTGTTTAATAGATGCCCGTATAGTACGGAAGCTGAACACCCGGCCCCGCTTCCCCCTGACTGTACTGGCTGACTGTCTTTGTAGATTAAAAGGCCGCAGTCTGCAAATTTACTTTCATCAATTTCAAGCCCATCATTTTGCAGAAGCTCAAGGAGTGTTTCCCTCCCGATTTTTCCAAGGTCCCCAGTGACAATCAGGTCATAATAGGAAGGTTCTATCTCCATATCCCTGAAGTGGGCAGAAATCGTGTCAGCGGCAGCGGGAGCCATGGCCCCTCCCATATTAAAGGGATCTGCCAGTCCCATATCGATGACTTTTCCGATCGTAGCAGAAACGGCAGCCGGCAGATCCTTCTGCCCTGTATTTTCACCCACAAGCGCCGCCCCACCGCCGGTCACGGTCCATTGGGCAGTAGGCGGCTTCTGGCCTCCATATTCAGTTGGATACCGGAACTGCTTTTCTACGGCAGAGTTATGGCTTGAAGCTCCGGTAATGATTTTCTTTGCCCCTCCGTAATTAATAATGAAAGCAGACAGTGCCAAGCCCTCCATTGAAGTTGAACATGCTCCGAAAACGCCGAAATACGGGAGCTGGATAGTCCTTGCTGCAAGGCTGCTGGGAGTAATCTGGTTAATCAGGTCTCCGGCAATAAAAAACTGTACATCATCTTTCTGTACAGAACCTTTTTGCATAGCTGTCTTGGCTGCCTCCTCCATGAGGACCCTGTGCGCTTTTTCATATGACTCCTCCCCCATCCACAGGTCTTCGTGTAGGATATCGAAGTCCTCAGCCAAATTGCCTTTTGCTTCAAAGGGACCCCCTGACACGCCTGTCGAGAGAATGACAGGGCGGTTCTGAAAAACCCATGACTGTTTACCTTTCAGCATTTACACCACCCCCCACATAATTAATAGTGTTTTGACAAGAGCCACGACAAAAGCGGAAAAAACTCCAAATAAGATAACAGACCCGGCCAGCTTGAACATATTTCCTCCGACCCCCAGCACGAACCCTTCTGTCCGGTGCTCTATGGCGGCAGAGATGACTGCATTCCCAAAGCCTGTAACCGGCACAGCCGACCCAGCTCCGGCATATTGGCCGATGTGGTCATAAACCCCGAATCCTGTCAGCAGCATGGATATGAAGATCATGGTGGCGACTGTAGGATTCCCTGCTGTCTGTTCTGTAAAGTCAAAGAAATAAATATAAAAATAAGTGATGGCCTGGCCAATCAGACAGATTACGCCGCCTACCCAAAACGCCTTCAGGCAGTTTTTTAGTACAGGGCGCTTTGTTTCATGCTTTTGCTCAAGCTTTTCGTATTTTTTCTGCTCAGGTGTTTTGCTGGATTTTGCCACTTGCTTCGCCCCTTTCTATGTGAGCTCTTTTTTCATATTGATTATTTTCTCAAGCTTTTCCTTGGCTTTTTTACGTGTGAAATCCGGATCCTCCAGCTGTTCCTTTAACTCAACAGCTTCAAGAAAAATCTTATAGTCGCTGGAAACGATGAAATCTTCTTTGGGAAACTTTTCCTCCAGGAGCTTATTGATCCTCTTTTCAATTTTTTTCATGCGAAAACGCTGAAGATGCTTTACCTTATAGGCTACAAGGACCTCCTTCTCACCAGCAACGACCGCAACATCGTACACCTCTTTTATCGCTTCAATTTCTTTTTCCACTTTAGGGGCTAAATTCTTTCTCCCCTCTTGATCATCAAGAAGCAAAGGCTGCGGATTAGTCGTTTTTATCAATGCCAGGCGGCTTTCAGCTGTTTTCTGTTCGCTGCTGCAGCCGCTCACATAAAGGATGGCCGCTATGATGATCATTGACTTTCTAAACATCTGTTTACTGTTCATAAGCTATCCTTCCTATGTAAATAAATTTATTCGCTCTTATATTTTCTTCGCGGCACAGGCAATTTATGAATAAAATATTCTTGTAAAAATTGGAAAAAGCAAGAGCGTAAGCGCCTTGATCACCCTTAAGAATCGCAACTAATAACGCCACGTCCTGTGGCAACGTCTGCATGACCCCCTTCTTTGGGGCCTCAAGAAGAACCTCCCGGAAAGGCGTTCTTTGCCCATCTTGGGAGGTTTGGCTTGTGACGTAGCGGGGGCAGGAGAAAAAGCTGGACGCTGATCAAGAATTGATAATTATCCATAAGACTGACAATTTGTGGATTCATAAAAAATAAAAAAGCCGCAGTTTGCGGCTTTTGAATGGGCATCTTTTGCCTTCTTGTTCAGCTGTTCCCTTTCTTTTTACCGCAATTGCAGCCCTTTTTCTTTTTTTTCCTTTTTGCAGGACGAGGCGCTGTCCCGTGCACCGATTTATCAGCATTTAACATAAGGATGCCCTCCATTATTCTAATTTGAATCACAGAGTATTTTATGCACGAAAACCAAACCCTGTGCCGGCATAGTGCCATTGTCCAGGAATGTCAGATAAGCCGCTGTATGACAGATTCAATTAAAGCAGCAGCACCGGCGATGGCCAGGACGAAAATGACAGGGACAGCCGCCATTGGGAAATAAAGATAACTCAGATAAAGCAACGCTGCGGCCCATACACCTGTGCACCAATAACAGCTGATAAGCTCGCCGATAAAACCTCTGATGAAACCCGGCCTCGTCACATAATAAATTTCCCCTTTTTCCTCGGCCTCTTCCAAAAAAATCTGCCTGAAGAATTCAGTGATCGAATCAAATACAATAAGCCTTGTCAGCCGGAAAGCGGCAAATGCCAGCACAGTGAATTCCCATAATGATATGAACATCATGTATCCCCTCTTCTTCATTTTTCCTTAAGCAAATGCAGTACTATACTTTATGCACCTCAGAAAAAAAACTGCCTAATTTTCAGAAACAAGGCGTTTGTCCGTAACCCATAAGCCCTTTCGGCAATATGTTATTAGTGTAGTATCACAAGAAACAAAGGAGGAAAAGATAATGGGTTGTGGAAAAAAAGACAATGTTTTAAGCTCAAACAGCTGTGTCTGCGAAGTGGTTCGTGCGATAAAAGATATTCAAGATAATGCCGAAGATGTATGCGAGTGCCCGACGAATTGTTTCCTGGAGCCGCTTGGGACACTGGTTTCTCCGTCTAAAAGGCAAAATGCCGATACACGCGTTTTTGTCCTGAAAACAGCTGACGGGTCACCATTCCATGCTTTCTTCAGAGGCAACGACTGCTCTTGCGTATCCATCTTCTTCCGTGTAGAAGATATTTTTGATAACTGCTGCGCAGTGCTCCGCGTCCTTGAACCGCAAAAAAGAACACATGACGGCTATGATACAGTAGATCTGACAGAAGACTGCTGCATCGACCTCAAAAAGGTCTGCCAGGTAGACCGCTTTGTTAAGACGAATGACTGCATCACAGTCGATCTGAAATGCTTCTGTGCTGTGCAGTGCATCGCCGATGTCAACCTAGACATCTGTGACTAGCATCCTGGCCATTCCTAATGGCCCATCTGAGTTAGAACCTTCTTTGCATAAGTCAGGCAAGTCAATCACTTGGCGTTCGCCGGCTATAACCGGCGAACCGCTTGTTTTTGTGTAGAAATGCGGAGGCGACTGTACAGGTGCGAAAAGCATAAGGCGCTTTGGAATTGAAGGCGTTCTTTGCCTTCGGTTCTTAGGTGGCTTAAGACCTCGAGGGGCTAGCGCCTGGAGCTGGACAATGCAGAAATGCGGAAGGCGCTTGTTCAGCCCCGACAAGCTTAAGACGCCTAAGAATTGAAGGCGTTCTTTGCCTTCGGTTCTTAGGTGGCTTAAGACCTCGAGGGGCTAGCGCCTGGAGCTGGACAATGCAGAAATGCGGAGGCAGTTTTTCATTCATTAAAAAAGCCAGCCCAAGGGCTGGCTTTTTCATGTTCTTGTCATCTTGTAAAGCCTATCATCCTGATTTCCTTTATAGCCTTTACCGTTAATGTTTCAAAGGATTGATCCATAAGCTTTAGCTCCACCTTATCTTCAGAAGGCATGCCGTGCACAATCCCCCTGTAGGTCTTATCTTCTGTGGAAATCAGGCAGGGAACCGGCGGCAGCTGCTTTGGGAAATTGAGCAGATAATCCAGCCTTTCGTCCACATTCATTTCTTTGAAGGGCTTAACCCTTTGAAAAGAAAAGAACCCCTTTTTCCGTGATTCTTCTTCCTTTTTTTCAAGCTGGGCCTCCTGATAATCACTGATGGCTGACTGGACGGCTTCTTTTCCTTCTGGCAGATCTGGTTCCTGGCTGGTTGGACCGAAAATGGATTCTTCCCTTTGTCCGGCCGCCTTACTTTTTTTATGGTTATCAGGTGCCTGACGATTTGCCGGAAGTTTCTCCTGCTTTTTATCATTTTTTGCAGAGTAAACTTCCTGCATTTTGATATCCGGCACTTTAAAGCTTGGCTGATGAATATAAAGCATAGGTTCTTTTGTTTTTTTCTCTTTTTTCTCCACCCTGTGCACCTCCGCATTATTTCTCCTTCATATATGTATGCAAAATGGGCCGATTCGTTTACTGGGCAGCTAAGGATCTTGACATTGCGGTTAAGGAGAGAAATCAGATGTGCATCTTGCAGGGGGCAGCTTTACAAAGGATTAACACGGCGGGAATATATTGTTCATAATCATGTGATATTGTTGCCATATAAGAAACCTTAGTGCGGGGAAAGGCATTTCCCCGCACCAGGGTTTTCCCCCCCATTTACATATTGAAAAGGCAGGCCAAGATTGGCCTGCCGATTTTTTTTAGCCCATGATATGGAAACCGGAGTCAACATGAATGTTTTCCCCCGTAATTCCTCTGGACATATCGCTGAATAAGAACACCGCAGTATCTCCGACTTCTTCTTGTGTGGTGATGCGGCGCAGAGGTGCCTTTTCTTCAATTTCCCTCAAAATCGAATTGAAGTCGCTGACACCTTTTGCAGACAAGGTGCGGATCGGGCCTGCAGAAATAGAATTGACTCGGATCCCGGCTTTGCCAAGATCTGATGCAAGATACCTGACGCTTGCATCCAGGGACGCCTTGGCCACTCCCATGACATTATAATTCTGCATGACGCGCTCTCCGCCCAGATAGGTCAAAGTAACAATGCTTCCTCCATCAGTCATCAGTTCTTTTGCTTCCTTTGCCACTGCTGTCAAAGAGTAAGAGCTGATATTATGGGCAAGAAGGAATCCGTCCCTGGTCGTGTTCATAAAGTCTCCCTGCAGCTCCTCTTTATTGGCAAAGGCGATGCAGTGGGCAACTCCGTGAATGGTTCCAGCCTGGGCTTTAATCTCAGCAAAGCACTTGGCTACCTCCTGGTCATTTGTGACATCGCACGGGATTACAAGACTTTCTGCATTTTCCAAAGAGCCTGCCAGCTCTTTAACGCTTTTTTCAAGGCGTTCTCCTGCATATGTAAATATCAGGCGCGCTCCTGCTTCATGCAGTGAACGGGCAATTCCCCATGCTATGCTGCGTTTATTGGCCACTCCCATTACAACATATGTTTTTCCAGCTAAAGAAAGAGTCATAGTCGGTGCCTCCTATATTAATACATGTTATTAGTACCTAGTACTAATGTTACTACATAATCAGGCAAAAGGAAAGTGCTGCAGAAGAAATAAGAAAGCCGGCCCATGCTACTGGGCCGGCTTTACGAAAACTGAATGCTAACACCACTCACAGAACTCAAGCTCACGCTTTAATTCATCTACATACTCTTTAGAGCCTGTTACAATCAGCCTGTCATTCATTTGGAGCTCAGTATCACCATGCGGGACGATCGAATCCTTTCCGCGGAAAATGCGGACGAAGATAACATCCCCGGTAAATGGAAACCTCCTTAAAGTCATGCCGTCAAACTGGCTGTTCAGCAGCTTGATCTCATACAGGGACGTCTCCTGATTGGTCAGGATATTAATCACACTCGGAGATTCAATCAGAGCACGCAAAAGCGCCTTTGTCGATAAAAGCACTGAGAAGACTTCCACTTCCTGCTCTCGAAGGGATTCCTCCAGGTCAGGGCTCTCGATACGGCAGATGACACGATCTACTCCCCGTTCTTTGAAAGCGACGGACAATGTGGCATTTGCTTCTTCATCACCTGTAGAAATGACCACAATATCCGAACTGAAGACATCTGTCTCCTCAAGGACTTCCACTGTGAAATCCTCAACTTCTTCAATTTCAAAAAGGGAATCGGCAATCTGCTTATCAGACTTCTCTTGCTTTTTATGATACAGCTTCGGTTCATACAGCGGTGATTTCAGTTCGCTGTAAACCGGCAGGGTAAGCTGGTTTGCACCAATAAAGGCGACTTTGAGCATTTTTTCCTCTGCCGCTTCTTTCGGAAAAAGCTTTTTGAATACGATCGGAGTCAGCACACAGGTGATGATGGCTACCAGAATCAGCGTTCCGCTCATCTCTGCTGTGATGATTTCCATCCTTTCCCCGATGGTTGCTGCCGCGATGACAAGGGACAGTGTGGATGTCAGCAAGAACCCTGATGAAATCACGGTTTTTGCGTCATACCATTTCTTAAGAATGAGAACAGGGACAAGCTTGGAAGCAAGCAGGGCAATCAGCAGAAGCGGAATAAGCATAAGCATCTTCTGATCGCTGAATAATGTCCAAACATTAAGGTCGACACCGACCATCACAAAGAAAATAGGGATCAGGAAGCCATAACCGAATGAGTCCAGCTTATGGATCATTTCCTGATTTGGTGCAAGGAGGGACACAAGCACACCCGCCAGGAATGCACCAAGGATATTCTCCGCGCCAACCGTTTCTGAAAGGCCAACCAAGAGCAGAATGAGTGTGAAAACTGCCCTGGTCCCAATTTGGACTGTACCGGTTGACATGGCTTCAATGAAATTGCGTTTCTGGAATTTCTTCCCAACAAAAAACAGGATGACTCCGGCTCCGAATAATACTAGCAGAAGCCAGGTATTGCCTTCGCCGCCATCATAAAGCGACACAAAGACAGCCAGAAGGATCATTGTAGCCAAGTCGGCAATGACTGCAATCAAAAGGATGATCTGCCCGATCCCTGTTTTCATCAGATGGGCTTCTTTCAATGTTGGTACTACCACCCCAAGGGATATTGTCGAAATGATCAAGGTCATCAGGAAGGCATTATCAATGAATCCTGCCAGGACAAACAAATAGGAAAGCAGCAGCGATACAGCGAAAATCCCGACAAACACAATGGACGCAACAAAAAACGTGTTTGGCTCAGGCTTTCCATTTGGCAGGACTGCTCTTTTCTTGCTCTTTTTAAAAGCTGAAAAGTCAATTTCAAGCCCGCTTAAAAACATAAGGAAAATAAAGCCGAGGGTCGAGAGAGTTTCCAGCCACATGTCTTCATGTACCAGATCAAATCCGCTCTTTCCTATGATGAGGCCGACAATGATTTCTGCCACGACGACAGGGATAAAGTTTAATTTCAATCGATGCAGCACAATAGGTGTAATAAACGCTGCAAGAATGACTATAACAAGAGAAGCAACAGATGCTCCATGCTCCATATCTATTCCTCCTCTGACTTAAATCAGATAGCTCATGAACAATGTGGCCATCCCAAAATAAATTAAAATACTGATAATATCGTTTATTGTCGTAATAAAAGGTCCTGAAGCAACTGCCGGGTCAATATTCATGCGGTGCATGATCAATGGCACGAGCGCCCCTGCTAGTGTTGCAACAATCAATGTAGAGAAAATGGAAATGCCGACAAGCAGGCCAAGATAGATATCGCCATGCCAGAGCCATACAGCGAGACTGACCAAAATCCCGCAGATTGTCCCTGTAATGACCCCTGTCCCGGCTTCCCTGAAAATAAGCTTAGATTTGTTCTCTCTTTCAAGATCGCCTGTTGCAATCCCGCGTACAGCGACTGCCAGGGCCTGTGTGCCTGTATTTCCAGCCATACCGGCGATAAGCGGTATAAACACAGCCAGTATTGACACCTTGCTCAGCGTTTCTTCAAACCGTCCAATCAGACTGGCAGTCATCATCCCCAGAAACAGCAGAATAATAAGCCATGGCAGCCTCTTTCTGGCAGCAGCAAATGGACTTCGATCAAGAGTATCCATGTCAGAAACCGCTGCTAGCTTGGAATAATCGTCTGATGCCTCTTCTTCCATGACATCCATGACATCATCAACTGTTATGATTCCCAATAAATGATTTTGAAAATCGACAACCGGGACCGCAAGGAAATTGTAATCCTTTATTTTTCTTGCTACTTCCTCCTGGTCTTCTCCCACCGATACCGATACGACCCTGTCATTGGTGATTTCCGCTATCATCGTGTCATCATCGTTCACAATCAAATCACGGAGAGAAATGACCCCTGCCAGCTTTTTGTCCTCATCCACCACGTATACATAATAGATAGTTTCGGCCCGGGGGGCTTCATTTTTCAGGATATACATAGCAGAACGGACCGTCTGATTTGCAGAAAGAGAAATGAATTCGGTCGTCATGATGCTTCCGGCCGTATATTCTTCATAATGCAGCAGGTCTTTGATTTCCTGTGCCGCATCACTGTCCATTATGGTCAGATAGCTTGCAGCCTGGTCTTTGTCCAGTTCATTCAGGACATCGACCGCATCATCGGCATACATATTTGACAGCATATCTGCTGCATAGCTTGGATTCATTTCAGCCAGTACATCTTTGTATTCTTCCTCTTCCACTTCCAGATTTTCAAAAAGATCTGCCATTTCCTCAGGGGACAGGAATTGATAAATGACTGAACGGGCTTCTTCCTCCAGCTCCTTAAAAAATGAAGCTTGATCATAAGGGTGCAGATCAAGAAACTCTTCCCTGAAAACATCTAAATCTTCATTTTGTAAAGATTGGAGCAGCAGCTCGCGGTTATATTGCTCTGCTGGTCTTTCTTGCATATCGGGCATGATTTCCCCCTCCTTCCGGGTATACTGAAACAGTCTTTACTATACTAGCAAATGTTTGTTTTTTTGTCGTCATTAAAATCTTCCCACAGGAATATTTTGAGGATTTCAAATATACAGAGTGAGGCCTGCTTGAATGATAGGCGGAGGAGGAACAGAATGAAGATTGATATCATAGGGGATATTCATGGATGTTTTGCTGAGTTCAAAACACTTACATTGAAATTGGGCTATTCCTGGGAAACCGGCATCCCTGCCCATCCTGATGGGAGAAAGCTTGCTTTTGTCGGTGATTTGACTGACCGGGGCCCCGAGTCGCTGAAAACGGTCGGAATTGTCTGGGAGCTTGCAGCCAGGCGGCAGGAAGCCTATTATTCACCGGGCAACCACTGCAACAAGCTTTACCGCTTTTTCCTGGGCAACAAAGTCCAGATCACCCACGGCCTTGAAACGACTGCTGCTGAATATGAAGCCCTTCCCTATAAGGAAAAAAAGGAAATAAGAAGAAAATTCATGGAACTGTATGAAAAGGCTCCCCTCTATCAGGTGCTTGACGGCGGAAAGCTCGTCATCGCCCATGCGGGGATCAAGGAAGAATACATCGGGAAAAATAATGCAAAGGTGAAAACTTTTGTACTATACGGAGACATTACCGGAAAAAACAATGCGGACGGCACTCCTGAAAGAAGAGACTGGGCAAAGGAGTATAAAGGAGAGAGGGTCATTGTCTATGGCCACACGCCCGTTAAAGAACCCCGCACCATCAATTCTACCTATAATATTGATACAGGTGCCGTTTTTGGCAATAAGCTTACGGCCTTGAGATACCCGGAAATGGAATTGGCTTCTGTCGGCTCGTCCATGCCTTTGGTGGCAGAAAAGTTCCGGGAAATGCTTTAATATTAAAACGGCCGCCTTTGAAGGCGGCTGTCTTTTATTCCAGCAAATTCTTCATATCATCGGGCAGCCCGGCTGAGAAGCTAAGCTGCTTGTCCAGGAACGGGTGGAAAAAGCGGAGTTCCCGGCAATGAAGCGCCTGCCGGCTGATTTTGTTTTTATTCCCTCCGTACAGCCCGTCCCCAAGCAGGGGGTGTCCGAGATGGGAAAGATGGACCCGGATCTGGTGGGTTCTCCCTGTTTCAAGCACCAGCTCCACATGTGTGAACTCACCGGTCTCCTTTACCTTGTAGTATGTACAGGCATACTGCCCATCTTGGAAATTGACTTCCCTTTCAATAATGCTGTCCGGCTTGCGGGCAATCGGAGCCTGTATGGCTCCCTCTTCAGGAAAGATTTCCCCTTCTGCAAAGGCTTCATAGGTTCTTTTCACCCGGCCTTCCTTTTGCAGTTTGCTCATTAAGTGATGGACATGGCGATGCTTGGCGACCAGGACCAGCCCGGAAGTGTCGCGGTCAAGCCTTGTAACGATATGGACAGTCGATGCCAGGCCGATTTTCCTGTAATAGCCGATGAGGGCATTCGCAAGGCTGCCGCGGGGATGCTCCCTGGATGGGATTGTGCTCATGGCGGCTGGCTTGTTGACAACCAGAACATAAGAATCTTCATAAACGATAGCCAGCGGGATGTCTTCTGCTTCCATTCCCGGACTCGGCATCTCAGAAGGGAACATAAGGTAAAGGCTGTCGCCCTCCTTTAGCATATAGCGCACATTTTCCTCTTTGCCATTCACTTCAATCTTCCCGCCGCTGAACTTAATGTCAGTCAGGGCAGCCTTTGAAATGTCACGCTGCTTCAGATAATCTTTTATGGACTGTCCGCTGTCCTGCTTGTCGATTCTCCATTTTAATGTGAACGAATCCATGGACGGCCCTTCCCTTCTTAGTTGTCGGTAATAAATGAATCATGGACCCTTTTCCAGAATGGGAATGGGCGGAATCGGGCAAACCTGATCTTTTCATCCGCCACCCTGAACTGGATTGACTTTACATCCTTGTGCAGGAGCGTCAGATGATCGATTGTAATCTGAAAATCCGGTACATTGACCGGCTTGAGCATACACGTATGATGGGCCGGCAGGACAAGCGGTGAACCCAGCGTCCTGAATACCCGGTTATTGATGGAAGCCATTTCCGCAAACTGAATGGCAGGCAGAGACGGATGGAGGATGGCCCCTCCGAGCGCTTTGTTATAAGCCGTACTTCCTGATGGAGTGGACAGGCAAAGCCCGTCTCCCCTGAAGCGCTCGAAATGCTGTCCCCTGATTTCCACATCCATCACAAGTGTGCCCTCGATGCTCTTGACTGTCGACTCATTCAAGGCAAGATATCTCGTTTCCCTTCCTCCATGCTGATAACGGATGATCACCTCAAGAAGAGGGTATTCAATCACCTGGTACGGCGTCTTGGCAATGGCAATCACAAGCTTTTCAATCTCTTCCGGCACCCAATCAGCATAAAAGCCAAGATGGCCTGTATGTATGCCGACAAAAGCCGTTTTCTCCAGCCTGCTGCTGTACCGGTGGAAAGCATAAAGAAGTGTGCCATCACCGCCTATGGATACAACGATATCCGGCTGATCCTCATCATATATTAAATCAAAATCCAGTAAATACGTTTTCATTTTATGCATAAGTGTATTTGATTTGGAGTCGCCTTTAGACGTTATGGCAAATTTCATTGTGCTTTCTCTCTCCTTTTCAAAATCGCTGTCTGCCCCTTGCCCGGGTGTGGACAGAAGGCTGTCAGCCGTCAGCTTCCGCCTTCCTTCTGATGCTCTTTCTTCCGTGTGAAGAACGCCTGTGCATCCTGGATTTCCCCTCTGATCAAAGACATTTCTTCATCCAGGCGAAAAGCAGCCTCAGCGGCCCTTTTCAGCCTCATTTGTATATCCTTAGGGAATTGGCCGCGGTATTTGTAATTTAATGAGTGTTCAATAGTCGCCCAAAAGTTCATGGCCAGCGTCCTTATCTGGATTTCAACAAGGATTTTTTTCTCGCCATTGATCGTTTGGACAGGATATCTTATCACAACATGATATGAACGGTAGCCGCTTGCCTTTTTGTGGGAAATATAATCCCGTTCCTCTATCAGCTCAAAATCGTTCCTTCTCCGGAGCATTTCAACAACAAGTTTTATGTCATCCACAAACTGGCACATCATCCTTAAGCCTGCGATATCCTGCATCTCGGTTTCCAATTTATCAAGCGGGATCCCCTTTTGATTGGCTTTATCCAATATGCTCGCAATCGGCTTTACCCTGCCTGTCACAAATTCAATCGGGGAATTCGAGGAATCCAGTTCAAACTGGCCCCTCATTCCTTTCAGCTTCACCTTCAATTCCTCGACAGCCTGCTTATAAGGTGCTAAAAAATGATCCCAATGCTTCATGCGCATCTTCACCTCATCCCATTTTCTCTGTTTTCCGGAGAAAGGCCGGGGTGCGCCAGCCTTTCTGCCGGGGGGCTACTGCGCTTGTCAGAAGGCGGCTTCTACCTTTGCCACCATTTCATCTCCATAATTGCTGTTGCCTTTAATATTCTCGATCAGATAGCCGAGTTCCTCCCTGAATTGCGGAAGGGGCAGCCTGTCAGGACCGTTTGCCAGATAGGCATCCGCCCCTGCTGCAAGCGCCTGGCTCATGACGGCCCAGATGCCTTCTGAAAGGGCTATGTATGTATATTCATCATTGCTTTCCGCAATATAAACAAACGCCAGGTTATCTGAATCGACCAGCATCTGTTCATTTGCCTTAAGCCCATTAATATCCTGCTCTGTTTCCAGCAGCAGCTCGTTCTTTTCTGTAAGAGCCGCCTTGATTATGTTTATTTTTTTATTCATGAATTCTACCTCCAATACTCCCCTTTATTTTATCACAGGTTGTTTCTATATCCTAAGGATTGAAGTCTGCGGGAAGGAAAGAGATAATAAAACTGACTAAACCCGGAGGGAGCACATAATATATGAGCCATTCGCAGCATATTGAAATAGAATTTAAGAATTTGCTTGAGCACCATGAATTCGAGGAAGCCGCAGCCTTCCTCCAGGTTGGGCAGGCAGATTTTTTCATGCAGGAAAACCATTATTTCGATACACCAGACTTTAAGCTGAAGAATAAAATGAGCGCGTTAAGGATCCGCATGAAAAATGGGACATATGAAATGACGCTCAAGCAGCCAGCCGGCGAAGGGCTGCTCGAGACAAATATACAGCTTTCGCAATTGGAAGCTGATGCCTGCATGAACACAGGCTCGATTCCGGACGGCCTTATAAAAGATGCACTGGAAGTCATGCATATTCCTGCAGCCGAACTCGAATACTTTGGATCCCTTTCTACCAGACGGGCCGAAAAAGCTTATAAAGGCGGCCTGATGGTTCTCGACCATAGTTCCTATTTAAATTGTGAGGATTATGAATTAGAATATGAGGTAAGTGACAGCGAAAAAGGAAAGAAGGAATTCATCCTTTTCCTGAAAACCCTAAACATTCCCGAAAGAAAGACCGAAAATAAAATTAAGAGGTTTTACACCCAAAAATTAAAAATGAACACTGCTAATGATTAAAGCTATAGCAGTTATATAAGGAGCCAGCAATGAACATTGACCAACTGAAAGTGATGCTAGAACTCCAGGCCCTGCAGAATTTCGGCGGAAACAGTACCCCTTCAGACTCCGGCTTGGGCAGTGTCTTCACGAGTATCATGAATGAGATGATTGCAGCAGATGAGGCGCCCAAGGACCAGCTGTCTGCAGGTGCAGGTGCAGACGCCTACCTGTCTGGGAAAATGGCGGCCGCCCTGCCTCCAGCAAGCTTTACAAAACTTTCAGGCGGGCATGGAGAACTCTTTTCAGATATCATCAATGAGGCAGCAGAGCTGTACAAGCTTCCGGCCAAGCTCATCCACTCTGTCATCAAGCAGGAATCCAACTTCAATCCCGGAGCTTCCAGTGCTGCCGGCGCTTCAGGGCTGATGCAGCTCATGCCCGAAACAGCCAGAGGACTTGGCGTCAAAAATGTGTTTGACCCACGTGACAATATATTCGGCGGCAGCAAATATCTGCGGGAAATGATGGACAGGTACGGCGGAAACATTGAAAAGGCGCTTGCAGCATATAATGCAGGCCCGGGAAATGTTGATAAATACGGAGGGATCCCTCCTTTTAAAGAAACAATGAATTATGTAAAAAAAGTAACCGGCAGCTTCTTCTCTTAAAGAATAATGCGAGAAAGCCTTTTGCAGCCCCAGGCCCTGCAGAAGGCTTTTTTTGGTGAAAACAAACCTCTTTTCCCCTTCATACTGACCTGACAATGGTTCACGCTGGAAAAATTCCGTGATATTGGTTAAAGTAATGAATGCCGCCCCTTTGTTCTGCTTGTCCTCAAGCTATTTGTTTGAGATATAAAAAGGGCGTTGTTAAAATAAAGAAAGCACAGAGACCCTAACTGCAAAATGATGGTTCCTGCTATAACTGATTCTTTGGAAACTTACTTATTAAACTCGAAAAGGAGTTTTTATAATGGCCGAGAAAATGAATGTACCGTTCGATGCTATTGGCGAAGAAAAACTTCACCGGCTGGTTGATGTTTTTTACAGCCTGGTTGGACAGCACCCTGATCTCGCTCCTATCTTCCCTGATGATTTAACTGAGACGGCCAGAAAGCAAAAACAGTTCCTGACACAATATCTTGGCGGACCTGCTTTATATACAACCGAACATGGGCACCCTATGCTAAGAGCACGCCACCTTCCCTTCGAAATTACGGAAACAAGGGCAAAGGCCTGGCTGTCATGCATGGAACAGGCTATGGATGCAACAGGATTGGAAGGCAGCTTCAGGCAGCATTTCTTCTCCAGGCTCGCATTAACCGCACAGCATATGGTCAATACACCAGAAAAAGATATGATGAAAGGTGAGAGCACGTGAGGGAAAAAGAAACATCTCAATTCATGCATGCATCTCCTCATTGCCAGGGCAGCGAGAAAAAGCGGGTTGAGATTTACATGTTCATCGATCCTCTCTGTCCCGAGTGCTGGGCGCTGGAACCAATTATTAAGAAATTGATGATAGAGTATGGAAGCTACTTCTCCTTTAAGCATATCCTTAGCGGCAGGCTTGCCTCCCTGAACATGGGGAAAAAACAGAAGCTGGAAAGCCTTGCTGACTATTGGGAAAAAACTGCAAGCCGTTCAGGCATGTCATGCGACGGCAGCGTCTGGTTTGAAAATCCCGTTTCATCCCCTCACCTGGCTTCAATTGCCATAAAGGCTGCCGAGCTGCAGGGAAGAAAAGCAGGCATCCGCTTTCTGCGGAAGCTGCAGGAGGTGCTTTTCCTTGAAAAGCAGAACGTTTCAAACTTTGATGTACTCAAATCCTGTGCACAGAATGTTGGCCTGGATGTTGTCGAATTCATTGCCGATATCCACTCAGACAGCGCAGCTAAAGCTTTTCAGTGTGACCTGAAAATCACTTCAGAAATGGACGTACAGGAAATCCCTACACTCGTATTCTTTAATGAAAATATTGAAGAGGAAGGAATCAAAGTCACAGGCTATTACCCTTATGAAGTGTATGTGCAGATCATTGAAGAAATGCTGCAGACGAAGCCTGAACCTTCCGAGCCGCCACCCCTCGAAGCATTCCTGAAATACTTTAAACTGGTGGCAACCAAGGAAATCGCAGTTGTATACAATATGACAGTTTCCCAGGTGGAAAAAGAAATGAAAAAACTCCAGCTGAAGCAGCTCGTCGAACAGCTCCCTGCAAAATACGGGACTTTTTGGAGATACTGCGGAGAATAGCAATTAGGAAATAAGAAAAGCCCTGCATATGCAGGGCTTTTCTTATTTCAGGGTGGGAGTTTTTTATGTTTCAGAAGGGGTTTGGTTGGTTGGTTGGTTGGTTGGTTGGTTGGTTGGTTGGTTGGTTGGTTGGTTGGTTGGTTGGTTGGTTGGTTGGTTGGTTGGTTGGTTGGTTGGTTGGTTGGTTGGTTGGTTGGTTGGTTGGTTGAATAGATTGGTTGATTGTGAATTATGTCACAAATATATCTTATCTTATTGAAAGCAGGCTAAACAACCGTTTGTTCACCTCTTCACAGAATTGTTACGAAATTATCCCCCCACTCTGCATATACATATACAAGCTCTGAAACTATTAGCAGGAGGTTAAGCATGCTTAAAAATAAAGCCATCTTATTTCTGATCATCCTGGCAGTCGCTGCTGCTTTCATTCTGAATATATTGGGCCTCATGAAGATGCTGCCCCTCATCGTCACCTCACCGCTCTTATTCCTGGCGCTTTTGAGCCTGGTGCTATACATTAGTGAAAGAAAGCGGTTTAAAGGTTTTTAAGCGGAAAATGCTGAGGCGGCTGTTGAGGTGGAACAAGCTTGAGACGTGCAGACGGAAGGTTGTTTTTTAATCTTCTGGCCTGATGTGTTATTAGTGAGTACCTAGGAGCCGGAGCTGGTTTGGAACGGTTTTGCGGGGGATGATTCCTGGCCGAGGTGAGGGTGTGGCAGAGTGGAGTTGCTAATATATGGCGGAAGTTGCTAATATAATTGAAAAGTTGCTAATATATAGCGGAAGTTGCTAATATAATTGAAAAGTTGCTAATAAAACGGAAAAGTTGCTAATATCCGTCCAGCAGAAGCTCCCTTCCTGCCAGACAGCCGCTCAGCTTCGCCATTCCCTCCCACCCCAACTCGCAAATATATCTTAAAACCCGCAAATATATCAAAAATCTCGCAAATAACCGCCCTCCAAATCCCCAATCCACCCACCGGCCACACAATAAAACGCCAAATTCCCAGATTCAGCACCCCACTCTCAATCAAACCACCACTTCCGCCGCTTCCCCGGCAGCAACAGAACATAAATATGCTTCACTTGCAGCATTTCTTCATCCAAAACCTCAGTAAGCCGCCGCGTTCCTATCACGTTCCTATATTGTAAAAAAAGAAATAGTATCAAAAGTCCATTACAGGTTTTCTTTTGTTTTTTGCCGAACTCTTAATTAAAACTTCCCCCCCTGAGTCTATCTATTTCATGTTTAAAATACGCCATTCCTGAAGCGTGTTAGCACAGAAACTAATAGTATGAGAATGTTCTTCCCCGGTGTGGTTTCGCCAATAAAATGTCATAGATTTTACTATACAAAAAAAAAAGCATGCTAAATCATAAACGATTTAACATGCTTTTTGAGTGGTTTTACATGTTTAGCACCCCAAAAAAGAGAACCTCTTACAAAAGTCCATCCCCTTCTCTGCTTTACTGTTTAACCCTGTTCAAAAGTTCTTCCATCTCATTCAGCTTTTCCTCGAATACCTTGCAGGCATCTGCAATCGGAGCAGGGCTTGTCATGTCAACACCCGCTTTTTTCAGCACTTCAATCGGGTAATCCGAGCTTCCTGCCTTCAGGAAGTTGATATACCTTTCGACTGCCGGCTCGCCTTCCTCAAGGATTTGCTTGCTTAGTGCAGTTGCTGCGCTGAAGCCTGTAGCATATTGGTATACATAGTAATTGTAATAGAAATGCGGGATTCTTGACCATTCCAGCCCGATTTCCTCGTCGATGATGATATCTTCTTCGCCGAAATATTTTTTGTTCAGCTCATAATAATCCTGTGTCAGCGCATCTGCTGTCAAAGCTTCATTATTTTGGGCTTTCTGGTGGATTTGATGTTCAAATTCAGCGAACATGGTCTGGCGGAACACTGTGCCCCTGAATCCTTCTAAGTAATGGTTCAGAAGGTAAAGCCTTTTTTGATCATCATCAATCGTTTTAAGCAGATAGTCGTTAAGCAGGGCCTCATTGCAAGTAGAAGCCACTTCAGCCACAAAGATTGAATAGTTTCCGTAAGGATATGGCTGCGTTTTTCTTGTATAGTAGCTGTGGACAGAATGCCCGAATTCATGGGCAAGGGTAAACAGATTGTTCACATTGTCCTGCCAGTTCATCAGGATATATGGATTTGTGCCATATGCGCCTGAAGAGTAGGCTCCGCTTCTCTTCCCTTTATTTTCCTGGACATCGACCCAGCGGTTTTCAAAACCCTCTTTCAATAAGGAAAGATATTCTTCACCCAGCGGCTCCAGTCCTTTTAAAATATATTCCTTTGCCTCATCATAAGGAATTTCCATCTTCACATCTTTGACAAGCGGTGTGAAGAGGTCATACATATGAAGCTTTTCAAGACCAAGAACTTCTTTTCTCAGCTTAATGTAGCGGTGGAGAAGGTGCAGATTATCGTTGACCGTATTGACCAGATTTTCATAGACGCTTTCAGGGATATTATTATCCGAAAGTGCAGCATGGCGGGCAGAATCATAATTTCTGACACGCGCATAGAAATTGTCTTTTTTGACATTGCTGCTTAAAGTGCTTGAAAAAGTATTCTTGAATTTACCATAAGTATCATAGACAGCTTTGAAGGCATCCCTGCGGACCCGCTGGTCGTTGCTTTCGAGGAAGCGGATATAGCGGCCGTGTGTAACCTCGACTTCTTCGCCGTTTTCATCTTTAATGGATGGGAATTCAAGATCGGCATTATTGAGCATCCCGAATGTGTTCCCTGGTGCATCAAGGACTTCTGAAGCCTGTGCAAGCAGTGCTTCTGCTTCTGCTGATAATACGTGCGGCCTTTGAAGATTGATTTCTTCCAAAGAATGCTTATAAAGCTTCAGCTCTTCTTTTTCGTCAAGGAAGCTGCTGATTTTCTCTTCATCGATTGCCAGGATTTCGGGCACAATATAGGCCAGGCTGCTTGCTGCCTGGGAATACAGGTTCTTGATGCGGTCATCCAGACCCTGGTAGAAGGAATTGGTCGTATCCTGGTCATACCTCATATGGGCATATGCATAGAGCCTGCCCAGCCTTTCAAGGAGATGATCCTGGTATTGAAGGGCTTCATATAACTTGTCTGCACTGTCACCCAATTTACCCTGGAACCCGCCCGCTGCAGGCAGCAGCTGTTTTACTTCCTGAAATTCTTTTTCCCAGGCATCGTCTGTTGAAAAAATATCTTCAAGTCTCCATGTGTCCTCTGGCTTTATATCGCTTCTTGAAGGCAATTTCTTTACTGCAGTTTCATTTGCCATGTTTATATCCTCCATTTCGGTCATTTCGTGGTTTAAATAAAAATCGGTTCACTAGTTATTTCTACCTTTAAGGGGCAAAATCCTTCTTTAATATACCTCCTTATTGTATGTCAGTAATGCTGTTTTCATTATTGCCTTCCATGATGAATGCCACTGTCAGCCGCTTCCTCCATTCTTTTATAAAAGCGCATTCTCAACAGCTCGGCTTCATTCATTGTCTTAGGGACGATCCATTCCTGAACGAGCCTGAACTTTCCCTCTCCTTCAAACTGAAAGATCCCGGATGCTGATAAATGGGTTAAATATTCTGTTATGGCCAGACTGTATTCTCCCTCTGCAAGGGGGAGTTCCCTGAGTTTCACATCGCCAGCCCGTATACGCCCATTCAGTGACTGCAGGATTTCATTTTCAGTCACCTTCCCTCCAGGTTTCAGGCCTTTGAAACAATCAGTATGCAGATACCCCTGCCAGATCAGCGGAGGTGTTAATATCCATGGTGAATGGCGGACAGGAATGCCGATATGCGGCGGGAGCAGAGAGAGATTTAAGCCAGCTTGATATATGGCCATGTAGAAGGGGTGTTTGAAAGTGTTGGGAGTCAGCGTATAGGTTTGCTGCAGCCTGAAGATTTCCTTCTGCCAGTCTGCAGGCGGAAAACGGGAAATCCACGGGGCATTTATAAGATTTGGAGGTTTCATTTCAGCTAGCGGTATGACTGAGAAGTCTGTCAGCACATTGCGGGTGGTGAGCGGGCAAATATTGGAGAGGAAAATAAAGCTCTGTGCATCGGGGCAGTATGAAAGCAAATGATATGGAGCATAAAATGAATGATTGGTAAAACTAAAATGGAATTCAGAGAAGCTTGCTTTTCGGGCTGAGGTCCGCCTGATCTCTTTTCCTCCCAGTATCCAGATTGGTGTAAAACCTGCCTCTTTATAAGCCTTCGTCCTGCTGGCAAACAGCGATTCCGGAATAGGGGAGCACTGGAACTCAACGGCATATTTCTTCCCTCCGTACACAAAGCATATATCAGGGCGCTGCTTGATGCTTTTTATATAAGTTTCCAGCCTGGCATGCACTTTATTGGCCATCAGCCACAGGTAAATATCCAGTTTTCCTTTCAAATGATAGTCTGACTCATTTTCAAAGGATGCTTCACAGGAATGTTCCTTAAAATGTGCAAAGTGGGGGATCTTACGGGTTCCCACCTTCAGCATAACTCTTTCCCTGCAGACTGGACAGAGGAAGTTCCCCTCCTTTACCCTGAGCTTCCGCAGCGTTTCCCTATCCGTGAAGTCAGCAGTATTGATGGTCTTGCCTGATTTACGGACTGCTGTAAGCATAATTCGCCTCCTATCTTTTTTCTTTGTTCTTGGCTCTGTTAGTGTTCCATGTTGATCTCGGGCTGATTGGTGTGAAAAACTGTGTTTTATTAGCATTTCAGAATAGCTGAAATAAGGCAGAATGAACATCTGGCTGACAGACCCTAAAAACAACAATGTTTAACATAACCTAGTTATTAATTCGCTGTTTGAAATGGATATCCTGCCAGAGATTACCTCTTCATAGAAAAATGCCGCAGCAGCTGCTGCGGCATTCTCCTCATATGTTAACGGCATATATCTTAAAGCAGGGGCGACAGCAGGCGGGCAGTTGATTCCAGCAGCCTGTATCCGATATGCCGTTTGCCGAACAAATCCCCTGTGATTTCCTTGGAGTTATCAAGATCAAGCAGATATTCAGAAGCAAGCTTTTGTGTACTGTGAGTTTTAAAAAGAAAAGCGTTGACTTCAAAATTCAGGTGAAAACTTCTCATATCCATATTTGAAGTCCCGATAGAAGCGAGCTCATTGTCAACAATCACAATTTTGCTGTGCATAAAGCCTTTTTGATACTCATAAACCTTTACTCCCGCATCAAGCAATTCAGGGAAATAAGACCTGGACGCATGGAAAACAATGCGCTTATCAGGACGATGGGGCACCAGCAGGCGGACATCAACCCCGCTTAAAGCAGCCACTTTGAGTGCAGTGAAGATATCTTCATCAGGGATAAAGTACGGGGAAGCTATCCACACAGACTCCCTTGCAGAGGTAATCATCGAGAAAAATATATTCTTAATAACACTCCATTCATTGTCAGGTCCCCCTGCAATCAGCTGAACTCCTCCATGGTTGTTCTCTTCAGGAACCGGGGTCAGGTATTCAGCTGTCAAAAAGCTGTCATTGGTCATATAATACCAGTCCTGCAGAAAAATGAGCTGCAGTGTGCGGACTGCTTCCCCTTGGAGCATCAGGTGGGTATCTCGCCAGAAACCGAAATGGGCATTGCGCCCCAGATACTCATCCCCGATATTGAGACCGCCCATAAAACCTGTATTGCCGTCAATGACAATGATTTTGCGGTGGTTGCGGAAGTTGAACTTGCTGTTCAGCAGCGGCATTTTTACCGGCCCGAATGCAGCTGTCTCCACCCCAGATGACCTTAGGTCGCGAGTATACTTCTTGGATATCTTCCAGGAGCCCACAGCATCGTACAAGAATTTAACTTTGACCCCTTCCCTCGCCTTTTGCATGAGTATTTCTTTAATCTCCATCCCAATTTGATCGTGGCGGACAATATAATATTCCATATGGATGTGGTGGGTGGCATTCCGGAGGGACTCCAGAATTTGATTGAAGGTTTCTTCTCCATTTGTAAGGATTCTAGTACTTGTGGCAAACGAAATCGGGCTGTTTCCAATTTCATGTGCCAAACGGAACAGCTTCCTTTGGTGTTCTCCCATCTGGCGCACTTTTTCAGCATAGTTTCTCCCATGGTTTTCCTGCACTTTCCTGAAAGCTTCCTTATCCAGAAAGTATTTTTTCCGGAACATCTTTTCCTTCCGATAGTTGCGCCCGAAAAGGAGGTAGAAAATAAATCCGAGCAGGGGGAATCCCCCCAAAACCACGAGCCATGTCAAAGTCTGTGAGGGATGGCGGTTTTCAAGGAAAATGATAAACCCTATAAAAATGACGGATAAAGTCACCAAAAGGCTGAAGTAGCCTAAAAAGCCGCCATTGACGGGAAAGAATTTATTGATTGCAAATAGGAGGAAGATCAGGGATCCGCTGAATATGATAATCCTAACGGCATTTTTCATTGCTGTCACCTGTCCCAACCGGCAAGCTCATGCTGCCTTCTATATAAAAAGAAAACACCGATTTCATTCAGAAATCGGCATTGTTTAATCAAAATACTTCCTGAGTTCCCCGAATACACCCTCACCTATGATAAGCTTGCCGTATTCTTCAATCCGGTGGATCGTCGTCTGGGTTTCATGCCCGAATTCAAGAAGGATGCTCAAAGCATTATCAATCTGCTCTTCATCGATCTCTTCTTCGTCAGGAAATTCAACATACAGATAGTATTTATTTTCAAATGAATAAAGCTTTGTTGCCAAGGAATCGAGGCTGGAAGTTTTGGACAGGGAAATGACATCCTCAAAATCATTGAATTTCAGAAGAAACTCAAGATTATCTTCATAAGAAGAGTCTTCTTCGTCTTCATGCTTTGTGAAATGCTGATCCAGCAAATCCTCGATCCGCTCTTCCACAGGCAGATCTTTCAGTTTATCCTCTGGCACGGGAAGTTCGAATTTCTGGCCGTCTTTGGAAAGCTGCGCCTTGGTGACAAGCACCTCAAGCCCTTTATCCAAAGCTTGTACCTGAATCCATAAAGGACCTTCCACCATAAACTCTTCTTCCTGATGCACTTCGTCCATCATTTCCCAAAAGAGTTCTTCGCTCCGCTCCCGGTTGTACCAGATTTCATCCCGGTCAAAGCCTCTCTCTTCTATATCAATATAAGAAATGTAAAACTTAACAGTATTATCATTAATCCGTTCAATTTCCATTCAGAACTCTCCCTTCCGGCGATTGTTGAAGGGACTAAATACCCCCATAAGATGTTTGTTTATCCTTTACCCAATATAAATGGCTCTAATCTTTCTAGGAAGGTAACAGTATTGTTGCCTTATACTCCTATTTTATGACAATAAGGGGATAAAGGGAATTAAAATGAAGCAGGTTTCAAAAAACCATTATATGCCTATATGCTTCATTTTAGTACAGTTAATCTTACCAAAAAAATTAATTGTGTACAAACAACTGAGCTTGCCGATAAGGCGTTATGGCCCATAATGATACAAATTGGGGAAAACAAGAAGAAAAATGGAGAAAAATAAAAAGCCTCATATCTCAGAGAGATAAAAGGCTTTTTCATTAATTAACCATTCGCTGTGCTTCCCGCAGCTGATACGTACGCACTTTGCGCGGAAGGAATCGTCTGATTTCGTCTTCATTATAGCCAACCTGGAGGCGCTTTTCATCGATAATGATCGGGCGGCGCAGCAGGCCGGGGTTATCTTTAATCAACTCAAACAGCTCTTGAAGCGGCATGGTTTCGAGGTTTACGTCAAGCTTTTGGAATGTTTTTGATCTCGTAGATATAATCTCATCCGTACCATCTTCCGTCATTCGAAGGATTTCCTTGATTTCATCGATTGAAAGGGGTTCGGAAAAGATATTCCGCTCTTTATAGCCTATTTCATGCTCTTCAAGCCATGATTTCGCTTTCCTGCAAGATGTGCAACTTGGTGAAGTGTATAATGTGACCATTTTACAAATTCACACTCCTTAATTAGACATATATAAAGATCTTTTACAAGAATTATACTCAGAAAATATGAACCCTTAATTAAAATTACTTTAAATTAGTAATTTATATTAATTATACACCATTAAAGATGCATTTGGTATCCCTTTTTGGAAATATGCTAAAAGACTTATGCAAAGGTTCTACAGTTCATTTTTCTTAAGCATTCTACTATATAAGACGTATGAGAAAGATAAAAGTTTCAAAAATTTTTGATAGATTCTATCTTTCACTGTTTGACAGCCATATTTACGGAAGTTTCAAGATGGCCCGTTGCCGCAATTGACCTTTATATGTTTAATACCCGCCCTGTCCAATCATTAAACCTTATTTTTAATTCTCAATTAATTTATGAAAATGAAAATGCTGCTATTAAAAATAGCAGCATTTTACCTAAAGCCCTTTCAGGACATCTTCAGAACTTTTGTCTTCTTCAAATGTCAGCACTTCTTCTACCGGCTGGTAGGATTCTCCATAGAAATGTGCATCTTTATACGTATGAATCATTTCATACGTCTTCTTCATGCTGTCGTAAATCAGTTCTTCCGATTCATTGCCTGGAGCCCAATAAAGGATTTCCATGCTGTTGATTTCCTTCGTTGCCAGCGAACGCCTTCTATAGCCGATTGATTGGGCATGTTCAAAGCCTTCCCGCTTGTAAAACTTGAGCCTTTTTTCCGTGTCGGTGTCTTCATAATCGACCGGCTCTACTTCAAGGATGATCGGCTTTCTCTTTTTCTTAAGCTTGTCAAGGAGTTTATGGCCCAGTCCCTGCCCCCTGGCCGCCTTTGAAACAAACAGGTAGTCAATAAACACAAAGTTATCCAGTTCAACGTACATCAGGACATGGTTATCCCCTTCGTCCTTATGATAGATTTCAGCGCGTTCTTTAAGCAATGTTTCCATATGCTCACGGGATTTCATTTCTTCAATAGGGAAATATTGATTCAATTTTTCATACCAATGCATATTTTAGCTCCTTTGATTTAATATTCCAGTCCCGATAAGCATCCATCTTTCGCTACACTTTCACGGATGTTACCGGGCGTAATTTGCCCAGCTCCGCATCGCACACGAAAATACACTAATAATTTGCCAAATAGAAAAGTATTTATACAATAAACCTTTTCTAATAACTGCCGTTCTTTTACAATAAATAGAAAGGGTTACTGGCATTTGGCTGTACAAATCATTCGCAGCGCCGCTGTGAAAAGAAAGATGGAGGTTTATCATGATTGAATTTGCCGCGGATTTATCGATTGTTGCCCTGCTCGTGATTGGGATTACTGCTATAATTGGAGTTGCAGCTAATGGAATCGGCGAGAAGCTGTTCGGCGGTAAACGAAAATCCGAATTTGTGGATCAATCCGCTAAGGTGCAGACTGGGTGGAAAAATGTAGGCGGCAGAAAGTAAATCTGATCCTGCCATATACTATGATACCGCATACAGCTTCTGTGTCAAATAACACCATGATGAAATCGCTTTTTAGAGAACTGCAGTCAGCAGTATACAGTCTTATTTTGTAAAATGACCGTACAATTGAGCAAAAACGGAAGCCGGGCAAATTTGCCCGGCTCCCCTCTTTTTATTCCCCTGGTGTATAGTCAACGCCTGGCGTATAGGAATTGCCAGCATTCCAAAGTAGATATTCATTAATACCCTGGTCTTTAAGGGCCTTGATCTGAGCTTCTACCTCTTGCTTGCCGTATGTCTTGTAATTCCCTGTACCCAGCCAGGACGCCGTAAAGTCCTGAAGCCATGGCCTTGAAACAGGTGCCTGTTCCAGTGCAGCAAGTTTCTTCTTCTCAACCTTGGAATACTCAGCCACAAGCTTATATGGCTCCAGATCAGGCCTGCTGATGCCGAAATAGGATGTCCAATGGCTTGGATAAATCATGGAAGAAATCACATCCACATTGGAGGAGATCTTAGAGAAATTCTGGCCTATCCCCGGCGCTTCCGGCAGTGTTGCGCTGTAACCAAAGATATCAACGGAAACCTGTACATCATAAGGCTTAAGTTTTTCTCTTGCATAGGCAACAAAGTCTGTGACAGCATGTACCCTTCTTTGTACATTATCATCACCGTCAGTATACTCTCCAGTAGAGTAAGTTAAAGTATCTTCCCGCTTTTCAAACCCTTCCGGAAAACGGACATAATCAAATTGGATCTCCTGGAAGCCCATCTTCGCAGCTTCAATGGCAATCCCGACATTATAATCCCATACTTCTTTCAGAAATGGATTTACGAAGGATTCGCCTCTCCCATTTGACCAGACCTTATTTCCATCTTTATAGGACCATTCCGGCTTAGCATTAGCCAATACGCTGTCCTTAAAGACAACCACACGGGCAATAGGATAAATCTTCTTCTCCTCCATTGTCTTCAAAACCTTTGCAGGGTCTTTTATGTAGGGTTTGCCGATTGAGCTGTACGGCGATTCTCCTTCAGGATTATAAGTCAGATTGCCCCAGTCGTCCTTTATATCAATAACCATGGCATTTAAATCAGTTTTGTCTATCAAATCTACTAACTTATTAAATTTTTCTCCTCCGGCAGAATGCCCGGTAACATAGACTCCCCTGACAGCATCAGGATAGTCAAATGTGTAGCCTGAATCATATTTGAATCGTGCCATGGCTGCTGGCAGTTCCTTTTTCATTTCTATGTATTCTTTAACGGGCATAGAGCTGTTTGACAGCCTTTCGCTCTCAGCAGCACTGGCATGCATTGTAATGAGCGAAGACAAGGCAGCTGCAGCCGCAGTCATTTTTAGAGCCTTCATATTCCGTATCCCTCCTATCTTATAATTTCATTATAAAGGCAGCATGCTTCTATTTACATATGTAAAAAGCAACAACATGGTACTCATTCCCTTTATGCTTGCCTAATACACATAAAATTGGAACTTTTTTTAATTCCAAAAGTTATTCATTGAATAAATCGAAAATTTTCAATAGTAATTTTTATCAAAATGTTATATTATTATTACAAGTAATTTGCGTTAATGAGAAAAAGGGTTAAAGTGATACTTCATGTTCCGAAATAGATTGTTTTTACAGCCTAGTTATTTACATCACACCAATTTTGTTTATGGATCAACTCTGTTCCTTTGTTTTGATGTAAATAAAAGCCAAAAGACGATCTCGGAATGAGATCGTCTTTTGTTATTTTTTGTATTGCGCCTTATATTGTGCTGCTTCCTTTTCAGAGCAATACACATAATGGCCAGGTGCAATTTCACGCATTTCCAGCTGATCGCTGTCAGTGTAGCTGTGGTCAGCAGGATCATACGCTGTACGCTTTCTTGTCCTCTCTGTTTCCGGGTCCGGAAGTGGAATGGCAGAAAGAAGGGACTGTGTATATGGATGCAGCGGGTTGTTGTACAGATCATCGGCTGGAGCAATTTCAACCAGCTTCCCGAAGTACATAACCCCGATCCTGTCACTGATATATTTAACCATTGACAGATCATGGGCAATAAACAGATAAGTCAATCCTTTATCACGCTGCAGCTGCTTCATCAAGTTGACAACCTGTGCTTGAATGGAAACATCAAGCGCTGAAATCGGCTCATCTGCAATGATGAATTCAGGCTGTACGGCAAGAGCGCGGGCAATTCCGATACGCTGGCGCTGTCCGCCTGAAAACTCATGCGGATAACGGTTGGCATGCTCTTTGTTCAAGCCGACTGTTTCAAGAAGCTCATAGACTCTTTCCATCCGCTCTTTCTTGCTATTGGCAAGCCCATGGATGTCAATGCCTTCTGCAATGATATCAGCTACAGTCATACGCGGATTCAGCGACGCATATGGATCCTGGAAAATCATCTGCATTTTGCGGTTGAATTTCTTCAGTTCTTTGGCCGATTTCTTCCCATGGACATCCTCGCCTTCAAAAAGGACCTGTCCATCTGTAGCATCATACAGCCTGATGATCGACCTTCCAGTTGTTGATTTGCCGCAGCCGGACTCTCCTACAAGGCCAAGCGTTTCGCCTTTGTAGATGTCAAATGAGATGCCGTCTACTGCCTTAACCATATTAGGGCGGCCTACATTGAAGTGCTGCTTAAGATTTTTGATTTCAATTAATTTTTCAGCCATTTTATTTGCCCTCCTTCACTAAAACGGGCTTATCGAATGTGGAAGAGAGCTTGCGGATTCTGCGCTTAACAGCCTCAGGCGGTTCTACATTCGGTGCATCCGGGTGAAGCAGCCATGTTTTTGCAAAGTGTGTTTCAGAGATCTGGTACATTGGCGGTTCTTCTTCAAAATCAATGGCCAGCGCAAACTGGTTCCTCGCTGCAAATGCATCTCCTGCTGGAGGGTTTGTCAGATCTGGAGGAGTTCCAGGTATCGCTGTCAGTTCAGTCTGATTGTTGTTTTCAAGACTAGGCATGGATGCCAGCAATCCCCAAGTATAAGGATGGCGCGGGTCATAGAAGATTTCATCAACCGTGCCCATCTCAACGATCTGTCCGGCATACATGACAGCCACACGGTCAGCGACATTTGCCACTACGCCCAGGTCATGGGTGATAAAAATGATGCTAGTATCCATCTTGCTTTGAAGATCCTTCATCAAGTCAAGGATTTGAGCCTGGATTGTTACATCAAGCGCTGTTGTAGGCTCATCGGCAATCAAAAGCTTTGGACTCGCTGCAAGTGCGATGGCAATCATGGCACGCTGCCTCATACCGCCTGAGAATTCATGCGGATATTGGTTTACACGCTTCTCCGGCATAGGAATTCCTACAAGGCGAAGAAGTTCTGTTGCCCGCTCTTTAGCAGCGGATGATGACATATTCTGGTGCTTGATCAGCACCTCCATGATCTGGCGCCCGATTTTCATCGTCGGATTCAGGGAAGTCATTGGATCCTGGAAGATCATGCTGATTTCTTTACCGCGGATCTTTTCCATTTCCTTATCTGATTTTGGGACGATGTCGTCGCCATTAAGGAGGATTTGTCCTCCAGCAATTTTGCCTGGCGGCATCGGAATCAATTTCATGATTGTCTGGGAGGTAACACTTTTACCTGAACCGGACTCGCCGACAATCGCCAGTGTCTCACCTTTATGAAGGTCAAAGGACACGCCGCGGACAGCCTGGACCTCTCCTCCATAAGTTTGGAATGAGACTCTTAAATCTTTTACTTCGAGTAATTTTTCCATTTATCTCACTCCTTATTTGCGTAGTCGCGGATCTAGCGCATCACGAAGTCCGTCGCCGATTACGTTAAATGCAAAGATGGTCAAGCAGATAAACGTTGCTGGGAAGAACAAGCGCCAAGGATAATATCTAAGTGCCGGAAGGCCATCATTTGCCATGGTTCCCCAGCTTGCTACAGGCGGTGTCAAACCAAGTCCAAGATAGCTAAGGAATGCTTCAGTAAAGATTGCAGATGGCACTGTAAGTGTCATGGTTACAAGAATAGGGCCCATTGTATTCGGAATCAAGTGCTTGAACATGATCCGCGAAACATTTGCTCCCAAAGTGCGTGAGGCAAGTACATATTCCTGATTCTTAAGTGACAGGACTTGTCCACGGACAATACGGGACATGTTGATCCATCCTGTGATGGTCATGGCAAGAATCATTGTGCCGACACTTTGTCCAAGTACAACCATTAGAAGGATAACTAGAAGCAAGTAAGGGATTCCATAAAGAACATCGGCTGCACGCATCATGAACTCATCAGTGCGTCCACCCTTGAAGCCGGCAATGCCGCCCCATAGTACACCAATAAATAGATCGATTAAAGCAGCTGCCAAACCAATGAACAGGGAGATTCGAGCACCTTCCCATGTACGGGCAAATACATCGCGTCCCAAGTCATCTGTACCGAACCAATGCTCGGATGATGGCGACTGGTTTTTGTTGCCAAGATCATTCGATGCATAATCATATGGTGTCATATATGGTCCAAAGATTGCCATAAACACAAGGATGGCCAAAAGCACAATCCCAAACATGGCAAGCTTGTTTTTTCGGAATCTAAGTGTAACATCTTTCCAGAACGATAGGCTTGGTTTACTGATTTTTTCAGCATCATTTTCTTGTGTGCCAACAACTCTGAATTTATCTTTTGATAACTGTCCCATAATTTACTCTCCTTTCTTCCCGCCAGCAAGTTTGATGCGCGGGTCAATGAGTCCGTACGCAATGTCGACAAGGAGAATAGACACTAACAGAATAACACTGTAGAATACGGTAACTCCCATAATTACGGTATAGTCTCGGTTTGCGATGCTTAATACAAAGTGGGAGCCGAGTCCCGGGATACCAAAGATTTTCTCAATTACGAAACTTCCTGTAATGATCCCCGCTGAAAGAGGTCCCATATATGAAACAACCGGAAGCATTGCATTTCGGATAGTATGCTTTATAGTGATGACACCCTGGCTTAAACCTTTTGATTTAGCCGTCTTGATATAATCATTCGCCAGTACTTCAAGCATGGAAGAACGGGTCAGGCGGGCAATAAACGCCATCGGCGAGGCTGCCAATGCCAATGCAGGCAATATAGTGTGCATAAATGATTCCCACCTTGCTACTGGGAAGACGCCAAGCTTAATGGCAAGGAAATATTGCAGGAATGTTGCCATGATGAAGGATGGAACCGAAATTCCCATAACCGCAACGATCATTGCTGTGTAATCCTGCCACTTGTTGTGCTTAAGTGCTGCGATGACCCCCAAAACAACACCAATTGATACAGCAATCAGGATGGCTTCAATTCCAAGCATCAGTGATACAGGGAAACCGTCGCTGATCAGGTCATTTACACTCTGGCTCTTATACTTAAAAGATGGGCCGAAATCCCATTTTAAAATCCTCAGTAAGTACTCCCCATATTGAACATACCATGGCTGATCGAGCCCGTAGTGGGCATTCAGGTTTGCTTCAATTTCGGGAGGCAGCTGTTTTTCTGATGTAAATGGGTTCCCTGGTGCAATGCGCATAAAGAAAAACGTTGCTGTGATGATAAGCCACAGCGAGACAATCATATAGATTAAGCGTTTTCCAATATATTTCGCCATTGTCAAACACCTCCAATTTTATTTCTGCTTTATTCAGAAACGAAGGTATATGGGGGAGAAACCCCATATACCTCTCGTTTAGACAGCTATTATTATTAGCTATTCTTATTCAAAGTACGCCCATTTGTATTGAACGTCGCCAAGTCCGGAAACAGCTACGCCTTTAAGGCTTTCATCCTGAACCCAGTTGTTTGTGTAGAAGTAAATCGGTGCTACAGGCATATCTTCCATGAAGATTGCTTCAGCATCTTTCAGCAGCTGCTGGCGAGCATCTGCGTCAGCTTCTGTTGCAGATTTAGCTAACAGATCCTGGAATTCTTTGCTTTCCCATCCAGTATCGTTGTTTCCTCCATCTGCATCACGGTAAAGCTCAAGGAAGTTGATCGCATCATTGAAATCTCCAAGCCAGCCCATACGAGCTACCTGGTAGTCAAGCGCGTGAACTTTATCAAGGTATACAGCCCACTCAGAGTTGTCAAGAGTTACTTCAACTCCAAGGTTTTGTTTCCACATATCCTGGATTGCCTGGGCAATCTTTTGGTGAGCTTCAGAAGTATTGTAAGAAAGAGTTACTGCAGGAAGCTCTGAAGCATCACTGTAGCCAAGCTCTTCCAAACCAGCTTTCAAGAATCCTTTTGCTTTTTCTACATCATTGTCAGCAAAGTAGCCTTCTTTGTTTTCAGCGAACATTGACGGCGGAACGATAGCCATCGCTGGAAGCTGCTCACCCTGAAGGATGTTGTCGATAAGCTCCTGACGGTTGATTGCATAAGTGAATGCCTTACGGATATTAACATTATTGAAAGGTTCTGCAGTTGTGTTGAATTTATAGTTGTAAACACCAGCGATAGGCTGTGTTACAAGGCGGTCTTCGTCTTTAAGGGCCTGCATTGCATCAGTCGGAAGTGCTCCAGTCGGTGCTCCAGCCCAGTCAAGCTCGCCGTTGTCAAGCATTGAAAGCTCAGTATTCGGATCATTAACCATGATCATTTCGATAGAGTTAAGCTTTACAGTATCTTTATCCCAGTAAGTATCGTTCTTTTCAAGAACAATCTTGTCACTGTGTGACCATTCAGTCATCTTGAATGGACCGTTAGAAGTATAGTCATCTCCTGCATCGGTTGCCCAGTCAGGGTTTGCTTGTGCAACCTTGCTGTTGATCGGCAGGTAAGTATAGAATGCAGTCAATTCATCAAAGAATGGAGTCGGATTAGCCAAAGTTACTTTAAGCGTTTTGTCGTCAACGACTTCGATTCCTACGTCATCAAGAGAACCGCCGCCAGTGTTGGCAGCTTCTGCACCAGCGATGTAGTAAAGCTGGTAAGCATACTCAGATTGGTTGGCTGGGTCTATAGCCCACTTCCAAGCATAGGCAAAATCTTCTGCAGTAACAGGATCCCCATTAGTCCATTGAGCATCCCTAATAGTGTAAGTATAAACTTTCTGATCGTCAGAAACTTCAATTTTCTCAGCTGCTGCAGGTTCAGGCTTTCCATCTGGATTGATTCGTGTCAGACCTTCGAAAGTCTGGCGAAGAACAGTTCCGGAAGTCGCATCCTTTGCAAGGCCCGGGTGAAGTGAAGGCGGCTCTGAGTTAATGTTTACAGCCAAGTCTTGAGGTACATCTGACTTGCCTCCGTCGCCGTCGCTGCTGCTGCTGCTGTCTTTGTCGCCGCCGCTGCAGGCTGCTAGGAACATGCTAAGAACAAGAAGCATACTAAAAAAGACCGATAATCTTTTGTTCACGGTGTTACCCCCCTATATAATATCCACAAATGCCTTTTTATGGAATCTGTACACTCTGGCATAAACAGTTGTCCGCCTCGGATATATTGCTCAAATAGTCAGTAAATTAATTCCAAAAATAAACTGATAATCCGCGCAGCAAAAAAAGTAAGTCTATAACTGTAAAAGACTAAGATTATCCTCTATTCTGACAATTCAAGAGAAAAATCAAAGAGGATAAGCCAATATTCCGTAAGCTATAAACTTACTATTTAATCTCTTTATCCATAGGTTTTCCGAACTATATGCAAGAATGTTACAAATTCGTAAAGAATCATTTGTTACGTTTATTATATGTATTTTAAAACTTGTTTGCAAGGGGCTTTTATTTTCAGCGGGAAGCAAGTTGAGAAAATTGTCGAAAAAATACTTTTAAATCAAGAGTTTGCTAGTTTTAATTTTTTTGAATTATTTCTTGAATTCCCTTTCAAAGAAGGTCATTATGGCTTTAAATTCTTCCATTTTTTCTTATTTTAATGACTTCTTTCCAGACAGGAACTTTCGAATTTCCTTGATTTTTTCTGCAGTTTTGGTATATTTTAATGTATAAAACCAATACTGTTGATGATAAAGCGATGACAAAGAGTAGTACATTTGCTCAGGGATTATAGAGAGTTTGTGTCTGGTGGAAACAAACATCCCGGCAGATTGAATGGACTTTTGAGCTCCGGCTGCGAAAGGCTGCTTCATGCTGCCTATTAGTTTCCGGCGTATCCCGCGTTATGGGAAGCCCGGCCTGCATGCAAGCCGGGGATAAGAGGCCTCAGCCGAGGCACTTAGGGTGGCACCGCGGACCATTCGTCCCTATTTTTAATGGGGACGAATGGTCTTTTTACGTTGTTTGCGCAGTCTCCCCCATTTTTTGCGGCTCACTTCTTTGTCTGCTTATACATCCAAGGAGGAATATATATGAAGACCATTTTTTCCGGCATCCAGCCGAGCGGCACTCTTACACTGGGGAATTATATAGGTGCCATGAAGCAATTCGTTGAATTGCAGAATGAATATAACTGCTATTTCTGTATAGTCGATCAGCACGCCATCACTGTTCAGCAGGACAGGATGGAGCTCCGCAAAAATATCAGGAGCCTTGCCGCACTCTATCTCGCTGTCGGGATCGATCCGGAGAAAGCGACTCTTTTCATCCAATCTGAAGTACCAGCCCATGCACAGGCCGGATGGATGATGCAGTGCGTTTCTTATATCGGCGAGCTTGAGAGAATGACCCAATTCAAAGATAAATCACATGGAAAAGAAGCAGTTTCATCCGGCCTTCTGACATATCCGCCGCTTATGGCTGCCGACATCCTTCTATATAAAACAGATTTAGTTCCTGTAGGAGAAGATCAGAAGCAGCATTTGGAGCTTACAAGGGATCTGGCAGAAAGATTCAACAAAAAATATAATGACATCTTTACAATCCCGGAAGTGCGGATCGCAAAAGTAGGAGCAAGAGTTATGTCCCTGCAGGATCCAACAAAGAAGATGAGTAAATCTGACTCTAATAAGAAGGCATTCATCTCTTTGCTTGATGATCCAAAGCAGATCGAGAAAAAAATCAAAAGCGCGGTTACAGATTCTGAGGGAATTGTTAAGTTCGATAAAGAAAATAAGCCTGGCGTTTCGAATCTTTTATCTATCTACTCCATCCTTTCAGGCAGGACAATAGAAGATATCGAGGAACAGTACGAAGGAAAAGGCTACGGAGACTTCAAGGGCGACCTTGCTAAAGTGGTTGTCGATACAATTGTGCCAATCCAGGAAAAATACACACAGCTCATGGAATCCAGCGAGCTGGATGAAATCCTGGATAAAGGGGCCGAAAAAGCTCAATACACTGCCAATAAAATGCTCGCCAAAATGGAAAACGCCATGGGGCTCGGCAGAAAACGCCGTTAATAAGAAAAGCGGAAGCAACTTGCTCACCTAAAGGAACGCAGACTAAGAGCGCCACGTCCTGTGGCAACGTCTGCATGACCAGCATCCTGGGGCCTCAAGACGATCCTGCCGAAAAGGCGTTCTTTGCCTTTTGGGCAGGATTGGCTTGTGACCTCGAGGGGGTAGGCGCTGCAGCTAGACAGTAATCGAAGTTAAAAAACTATACTTTCTTATCTTGTGAAAAAAAGGAGCTGTGATCAGCTCCTTTTTATTATTATCACAAACGGGCAGGAGGGAAAATCTCTGCTCCTTAGGTTTCAGGGCAGCCACCAAAAGTATCAAACCCTGTTGATTGGAGTGCAAGGCACGCAGACTCCTGCGGGAAATAGCGGCAGGGCTGAGACCCCGCATGAGCGTAGCGAAGAGGAGGCTCAGCGCCGCCCCGCGAAAAAGCGAAGTGCCTGGAACGGAAATCAACAGTCCTCATTTAACAAGCAAGTTTATGATAAGCGCAATAAATCTGTCTATAATTAGAAAAGGAGCTGCACCCAGCTCCTTTTTATATCTTGCATATTAATTCACTTTCGAGCCATGCTCCATTTCCCACAATTTTTCAAAGAATGGCTGTCCTTTGATGATATTCTCGCAAAAAGCTTCATGTTTTCCTGACCAGCCCAGCTGCGTTTCCTCAAACAATGACTTCCAGGCCTGTTCAAATTCCAGCTGCTGGATTACGGAATATTTCTCCGGATTCCATTCTGTATACCAATAGCGGATTTCAGCTGTATTCCCAGATGAATGAAGCTGATCCAGAGCCATGAAGAGAAGCTGCTTCAGCTGCCTTTCTTTTCTCGTAAGGCCATTCATCATTTCAGGCGCCGGCGACAGAATGTGAAAATCCTTTAAACAGGAGTGGTCGTTGAATGCATAATGGATTGTCTCTTGGTTATCAAGCATTTCGTAAGCAAGCTGCTCCTGTCTTGGAATAAGCCTGCTTTTGCGGATCGGGATATTATAGCTGATCGTATCAACTGCCAAAATGCCTGAACCGTCGGAGACGACAAAACAGTAATCAAGCTGGGTCCGTTCATGGTTTTTTCGCAAATATGCTTTTTGGTAGATGTCGTTCAGCAGCTGCTGCGGAAGTTCTGATAAGTCGTTTTCTATGTAGTTAAAAAGAAGCGGTTCTACCTTTAACAATGGGACCTGGTCAAGCAGCTCCACACTGTCATCTTTTCTCCATTCATGAAAATGGCATACATTATATCCATTTTCTTCGCCTTCAAACCAGTTCACCCATACATCATGAAGATACAACATCTTACAACCCCTCACTTCTAGTAACTATTTGTCACTCAGTATGGGCAGGAAATAGTTAATTTATTCCTTTAAACACAACAGTTTACTCTTCGTTTCCTTGCGGAAAGTATATGGCCAATGTGATAATGACCATTCCGGCCGGGAGCAGACCGCACTCAGGCCTTTTGAATATATATGAAAAATAATCGCTCAGTCCATGCCCGGCAATTAAGAGATTCAAATATGCCACCATGCTGATGCCGCCCGCTACAGCCAGTCCAAAACCGGTGATAAAAATAAACAGCCTGAAGATCATTTGGCAGGCAGAATCCTTTTGGCTTGTCCCATGTATGCTCCTGCTCCCTTGTTTTTTATTACATATATATGATAGAGAGGGTTAAATTATACGGCAAAAAAAAAGATCCCAAAAGGATCTTTCATGCCGGCATGCATTAAAAAAGGGTGAGCACCCGAAGTGTCTCGCCCTTTATGGTTCCGGCTGAGGCCAGCCGCATTATCTATTTGACTTAGGGTTAAATGCGTCCTTCAGACCCTCGCCAACGAAGTTGATTGATAGTATTGTCAGTGTCAGAACCGTTGCGGGCGGTATCCATATCCACCACTTGCTCGTCAATACATCCGGGCTCCTTGCATCCTGAAGCATATTGCCCCAGCTCGGTATGTTCATCGGCACCCCGAAGCCCAGGAAGCTTAAGCCTGTTTCTGCCACGATCATGGCAGCCAGTGTCAATGTAGCCTGTACAATAATTGTGGACATTACATTCGGCAATAGATGCTTGGAGATCGTTTTAACTGACGAACTCCCGATAGAGATGGAACTCATGATATACTCGTTTTCTTTCTCTACCATGACCTTGCTTCGCACAAGACGGGCTATTCCTGTCCAGCTTAGAACACTAATGACGAAAATGAGTGTAGCTGTACTGGATTCTATGAAAATGGACTTAAGCACGATAACGAAAAGCAGGAACGGAAAGTTCATCATAAAGTCGGTGAATCGCATAAGCACATTGTCAACCCAGCCTCCGAAGAATCCGGCTGTGGCTCCTACGATTGTTCCGATCACAACTACCGAAATGGTGATGGAGAAAGCAAGAGTCAATGACGTCTTCCCGCCATGGAGGGTTCTCGCAAATACATCTCTCCCAGACTTATCTGTGCCAAAAAAGTGGTCTGCAGAAGGCTCTTTGCTGATTTCAGTCAAATTCAGCTTAGCCGTTTCTTCAATCGGCATGGACAGCGGCTCAGCAAAAATTGATACTAAGACAATCAGTACAAGATAGCAGAGACTGATCATGGCGAGTTTATTCTTTAAGAACTTCCTTCGGGCGAGAGCCCATGGTGACTGGCTTTTGGGAGGCTTTACAGGCTCCTGAACAGCCGTTGTGCTTTGCTGTGATAATGTTGGTTCCATAACTCTCACCTACCTAACTTAAACGTATGCGCGGATCTACTATTCCATATAGTATATCTGCCACTAAATTTCCAATCAGCGTCAGGATGGTCAGCATCATGGTGATGGCCATCATAACGGAATAATCACGTGAGTTTACTGATTCTACAAACAGGTATCCGATGCCCGGATATGTAAAGATGGTTTCGGTAATAATAGCTCCCCCGAAAAGGCCAGCAATGTCAAAGCCCAGCAGTGTAATAATCGGAATGACCGAATTTCTGAGGATATGCTTATTATAAATCGCGGATTCCTTCGTACCCTTTGCTCTGGCCGTACGAACATAATCTTTGCGAGAGCTTTCGATCATATCATTGCGCAGGAACTGGGTGTATCCGGCAGTAGCCATTGTACCCAATACAAGCGCAGGAAGAATAGTATGCTTAATTTTGCTCAAATAAAATTCAAAAGACCCTGGTTCAACACCTGAACCGATACTTCCAGTCGCCGGGACCCATCCCAGCTGGAAAGAGAATACATAAATTGCCACTAATGCTGCAACAAAGCTTGGAATGGCCAAGGCCAAATAGTTTATGCCAGATATCAAATAATCTCCTGGACTGTAGGCAAATCTGCCTGAGAACCTGCCCATCATAAATGCTAGAATGTACGTGATCATAAGTGAAGTAAAACCTAAGAAAACAGTGTTCGGCAGCCTGTCGCCGATCAATTCCATTACATCGCGCTTATGGATGAATGAATCCCCAAAATCCCCTTGAACCACTCCGCCTATCCAGCGGAAATACTGTGTATGGATCGGGTCATTCAAGCCCATCTTTTCACGCATTTCCTCGATATATTCCGGATCGGAATTAAGCGGATCGATTTTTCCAGAGAGGGCGTCCCCTGGCATAAGCTTTGCCAGGGTGAACACCACTATGGAGATAAGGAAAATTATTGGGATCATACCTATAAGTCTTCGGATTGTGTATTGTAGCATACTCCATTCCCCTTATCTAAACCTTATTTCTTATTACTCAACAATGTGCCATTTGTAGAACTCATCTGTGCCGCCTGGAGTTACTTTAACTCCGCCAACACGTTTGTTGATTGCCCATGCATCTTCCCTTTGGTCGAAGAAGATTACAGGAAGCTCTTCGTTAACAAGTTTCTGCCACTCATTGTATACTTCTTTACGGTATTCGATTACATCCTGGTCTTTATCTTCAGGGAATTGAACACCCTTCTTGATAAGTGCATCGGACTCTTCACTCAACCAGCGCCACATATTCCACTTGTCAGTTGACAGCCAGATGCCGGATGGATCTGGATCATATGACAGTCCCCATGCACCGTGGAAAGTTTCAACAGATGGATCATCTGCTTCGATAGTGTCATAGAACAGGTTGAAGTCTTTCAGGGAACCGCCGTTAAGCTGAGCCTTGACTCCAACTTCACCCCATGATTGAAGGATGAACTGGGCACGTGCTTCAGATGTTTCCGCACTTGCCATTGCATCGAAATTGATTGAGAAAGGCTTTCCGTCTGGATCTTCACGGAATCCGTCGCCGTCAACATCTTTATAGCCGGCTTCGTCTAACAGGCTCTTTGCCTTTTCTGGATCATAGTCATAAGTGTTGATTTCTGAATCGTCGATCTTAGCCCATGAAACGGATGGGAATGGAACGTTAAGCGGTTTACCTAAACCGTTTGTGAAAGCATCGATATAAGCCTGGCGGTCCAATGCATAAACCAATGCCTGGCGTACGCGCTTATCAGAGAATTTAGGATTGTCCATTACAATTTTTCCTGCTTTTGCATCATAGCGCCCTTGGTCGATACCGATGTAGCTGTAAGACATAGCATCGATTGTTACAGGATTGATATTGCCAAGTTCTTTGATTTGTCCCCACTGGTCAGAAGGAGCCTGGATGACATCAACTTCACCGTTTTCAATCAGACCGGCAGCAAGTGATGGATCAATGATTTTGTAGACAACGCCGTCAAGCTTGGCAGGGCCTTTCCAATAATCATCATAACGCTCGTATTCGATCATTTCGCCAGGAACGATATTTGTTACTTTAAATGGTCCGACACCGATTGGGTTTTTACGGACTTGGTCAGAGTCAGGAAGTTCTTTAGAAGAAATATCCCCATAATAATGCTTTGGTTCTGGAATAGACCAGATGTTGTCAATCAGGTTTACAGCAGGTTCTGTAACTGTTACTTCTACTGTCAGGTCATCAATAACCTTAATACCTTCGATCTTGTCAGCTTTTCCGTCTTTGTATTCCTGTGCACCCTTGATCATCGCCACGTTTGCGAAACGCGCTCCCTCATATGTAGGATCTGCGATCAGGTACCAGGCATATTCCATATCTTCAGCAGTTAATGGTTCGCCGTCATGCCATTTTACGCCGTCCTCGAACTTGAATGTGACAACAGTGTTATCATCATTAAACTCCCAAGATGCGAGGTTAGGGATCGGCTGCAGTTCATCATTGTAAGCAACCATTCCTTCGTGCATGAACTGAAGGGCATTTGCATCATCTTCCCCTTCGTAATAGGCATAAGATAAAACGCCTTTAAACGCCTGAGTGTAACCAAATGTTACTTTTCCGCCTTCTACTTCAGTTGTTTCTGCATCTTTGTCGTCGTCTTTTTTCCCAGTATCAGTGCCCGACGTCTCTTTATCTCCAGAGCAGGCAGCAAGGAACATGGACATTACCAGCAGGACTGAAAATAGCCAAAATGCTGATTTCTTCATCGTTTTCCCCCCATAATTATCGTTTCTTTTTTTTCAAAATGGCCAAGCTTAGTTATATAAGTGACATGCAACCCTATGCCCAGGCTTCACCTCCTTTAATTGAGGCTTGATCTTGGAGCACTCCGGCATTGCATGGGCGCAGCGCGGATGGAATGTGCAGCCGGAAGGCGGGTCGATCGGACTTGGGACGTCGCCTTCAAGGATGATCCGGTCTTTCTTCTTGCGGGGATCAGCCTCAGGAATAGCCGAAATCAGAGCCTGTGTATATGGGTGGAGCGGCTCTGCATATAAACTGGACTTATCAGCGACTTCCACAAGGCCGCCAAGGTACATGACGCCAATCCGGTCGCTCATATGCTTCACGACGCTCAAGTCGTGGGCAATGAACAGGAATGTAAGGTCAAACTCCTCCTGAAGCTCTTTCAAAAGGTTCAGCACCTGCGACTGGACTGATACATCCAGGGCCGAGACCGGTTCATCGGCGATGATGAGCTTTGGCCTCAGTGCCAGGGCCCGTGCAATCCCGATCCTCTGCCTCTGCCCGCCGGAGAATTCATGCGGATATTTATAATAGGCGTCTTCCGGAAGGCCTACCTTTGCCAGGAGTTCCATGACCTCTGGCTTCAGGTCCTTTTCTGAGCGTTTTGTATAGTTGCGTATCGGCTCGGATATAAGATTGCCTACCATCATCATCGGATTCAGAGAAGCATATGGATCCTGAAAGACCATCTGGAAGTCCTTGCGAATCTTCCTGAGATTCGTTCCCCGGAGGTTTGTAATATCCTGGCCGTCGAAAATAATTTCTCCTTCAGTAGGCTCCAGAAGCCTCAGGATCGTTCTTCCTGTTGTCGACTTCCCGCAGCCGGACTCGCCGACAAGGCCGAGGGTCTCGCCTTTTTTGATTTCAAAAGATACATCATCTACTGCTTTTACGGCAGCTACTGTCCTTCTCAGGATTCCGCCTTTGATAGGATAGTAGGTTTTCAGATTCTTGACTTCAAGCAGCGTTTCATTGGCGCTTTTGTCTTTTTTCAGTGCCGGAGCTGTTGCTGGTGTCGTCATTATACTGTCACTCCTTCTTTCGGCCTGCTAGTTTCGTAGAGCAGGCATGCTACCTCATGCCCTTCTTCATTTTCAGCCAGCAGCGGGGTGACGGACGTGCATTCCGGCATTGCCTTAGGGCACCTTGCTGCAAACTTGCATCCCGTTTTAGGCATATTCTTAAGGGATGGGACAATTCCCTTTATTGTGCTTAGCGATTCGACTTCTTCATCCATTTTTGGGATGGCGCCCATCAGAAGCGTTGTATATGGGTGCTTCGGATTATGGAAAAGGGTGTCGACATCTGTGCGTTCCACAATTCTTCCGGCATACATTACAAAGACATCATCGCACATTTCTGCCACTACCCCCAGATCATGCGTGATCAGGATGATCGACATATCATTTACTTCCTGGATTTCTTTCAGGAGCTCAAGGATCTGGGCTTGTACGGTTACATCCAAGGCGGTCGTCGGCTCATCTGCGATCAGAAGCTTCGGCTGGCAGGCAATCGCCATGGCAATCATGACCCTTTGCCTCATTCCTCCGGACAGCTGATGCGGATATTCGTCGACTATCTTTTCCGGCCGGGAGATGCCGACGCTCTTCAAAAGGGCGACGCTTTTCTGCCTGGCTTCCTTTTTTGATATTTTCATATGATTGAAGAGCACTTCCTGCAGCTGGAACCCTATTGAAAATACCGGGTTTAGCGAGGTCATCGGCTCTTGGAAGATCATTGCAATATCCTTGCCCCGTATTTTATTGATCTGGCGCTCGCCCATGTCTTCGAGATGAACTCCGTCGAAGACAACCTCTCCTGATTTGATCTTGCCGATCCCTTTCGGAAGCAGCTTCATGACGGAAAGGCTCATAACAGATTTTCCGCAGCCGGATTCCCCAACAATGCCTACTACCTGGCGGGGCTTGACTTTAAAAGAAACATTATCGACTGCATTGTAGTATTGTCCATCGATTGAAAAAGCAGTCTCTAAATTATTCACCTCTAGCAAAGGTGCATCTGAATTGGAGTGTGATTTAAAGCTCATGGGACACCTCTTACCTTTTTGAATTGTCTGTTAATTCATTGTATTTGATTAAAATACTATTACAGATTTATTACAATTGCAAGATTTTTTTAAAATTTATTAACTTTCACTATTTCAGAAAAAACAGAAAGCCCTTAGTTTAGGGCTTTAAAGCGTTTAATATACTAAATAATTTTGATTTGTTTTTCCAAGTTTCCGGGTTCCAGGGTAAAAGAAACTTTTGTAGAAAAGTTATTTTTACCGAAATATTGTTTCACGATCCAATACCCTGCAGCATATCCGAGCAAATCCGGGTATCTGCCTCTTCCGAAAAGGATCTGATCATGTGCAGGCTCTTTTTTCGTTTTTCCCAGATGTTCTTTAATGTATTTGCCCCACCATTTTCGAAGCTCTTTTTCTGAATATCGGCCGCACCAGGATGCAAGATAGTCATTGCCGCAATTTATTTCAACGGCATATTCCGCCATCCCTTCCAGCACGATCGAATCCAGAAGGGTATAGTCCTGAAGCTTTTTCTTTTGCTCCCTGATCCGGCAGACATGATGGTACTCATGGACAAAGAGTGATTCCAGCTCTTTCTCATCCTTGGCATGCTCAAAGAAAAGAAACATCTTATCGGGAAATGAAACTCCTGATTTCACCGTCCCTGAACGCCCGGCCCTGCTCCCGCTCCTATTCACCGGGAAGATATAAACGGGGATATCCGGCCCGTTCCACTTTTTCCGGTACTTCTTTAACAGACGGCCTGCTGATTCCCATATTCCTTCTCCTGCCAATTCTTCGTACACCCTGAAATTCATACGGTCCGGCCTGTACATCCCAAATCGTGCCAAATAACCGTAAATAGGCTCCGGCTCTTGTTCCCCGAACTCATCCAGAAGCCGGCTGCAAATTTTCTCAGGCTCCCAGAAATCCTTTTCAAGCCATTTATCTGTTTCCATGATCCCCAAAGCCCTGCGCCTCCCTGTAAGATGATCTTTACATTCTATTGGCAGGCGGCAGGAATGTTTCCCGGAAGACTTATAGAAACGCAAAAAAAGGCAGGACAGGCCGGGTAATCATCCGGCTTGTCCTGCCTTTTTTGTTTGTGTGATTTATTCTGTATACTGTTTAAAAACGATGGTGGCATTATGGCCGCCGAAGCCCAGAGAGTTGCTCATGGCAGCTCTGATATCCTTCTTTCTGGATTCATTCGGCACATAGTCCAGATCGCATTCTGGATCAGGAGTCTCATAATTGATTGTTGGAGGGAGAATAGCATCCTTCATCGCAAGAAGCGTAAAGATTGCCTCTACCCCGCCTGCTGCCCCAAGGAGATGGCCTGTCATTGATTTGGTGGAGCTGACTGCCAGTTTGTAGGCATGGTCACCGAACACTTCCTTGATGGCAAGCGTTTCAAATTTGTCATTATAATCTGTGCTTGTGCCATGCGCATTGATATAGTCGATATCCTGCGGCGAGAGGCCGGCATCATCAATAGCCATTTTCATCGCCCTCGCGCCTCCCTCACCGGCAGGCGCTGGAGCTGTAATATGATAGGCATCCCCTGTTGAGCCGTATCCGACGATTTCCGCATAAATTCTGGCGCCTCTTGCCTTTGCATGCTCAAGCTCTTCCAAAACAATGATTCCAGCGCCTTCCCCTATGACGAATCCATCTCTGTTCTTGTCAAAAGGACGGCTGGCTGTTTTCGGATCGGGATTTGTCGATAATGCAGTATTGGCACAGAAACCGGCAACAGACATGCGGGTAATCGGTGCTTCTGCCCCTCCTGTTACCATGGCGTCCGCATCGCCCCGCTGGATGACCTTGAATGCATCTCCAATGGAGTTGGTCCCTGTCGCACAGGCTGTGACTGTACAGGAATTAAAGCCTTTCGCACCAAGGGTAATCGATACCTGGCCTGTCGCCATATCCGGAATCATCATTGGGACAAAGAAAGGGCTCACCCTTCTGTATCCTCTGTTGAGGAAGGTTTCAAACTGGTTCTCGAAAGTCTCCATCCCGCCGATCCCTGAACCGATCCAGACGCCTACCCTGGGCGCATTCTCATCAGTGATCGTTAAATCTGCATCCTTAACTGCCATCAGTGCCGATGCTACGGCATAATGTGTAAAGCGGTCCATCTTCCTTGCTTCTTTTTTATCAATATATTCATGAGGATCAAAATCCTTGATTTCGGCTGCAACCTTTGCAGGATACTCATCGCTGTTCAGCCTTGTCAGAGGCCCGATACCCGAAACTCCCTCTGTTATATTCTTCCATGCAGTTTCTGCATTATTACCGACCGGAGTTACAGCTCCGATTCCTGTTACGACAACTCTTCTATTTTCCATCATTTACACATCTCCTTCTTTGCCAAGGATAACTTTCCTGCATATATTCTTCAGCCCGGCCTTGCTTTCAGGCAGGCATTTTGCTATCTGCCCCAGCGCATCGCGATGGCGCCCCATGTAAGTCCGCCCCCGAAGCCCACCATGACGAGGAGATCCCCGTCCTTGATTTTTCCGGCTTCCAATTCATCGGCGATTGAGATCGGAATGGAGGCTGCCGATGTATTTCCATACTTATGAACAGTTTTGGACATTTTCTCTTCAGGGAGCTCAAGGCGCTGGCGCGCTGCTTCCATGATTCTTATATTAGCCTGGTGCGGGATAAGGAAATCAACATCTTCCTTTGAAAGCCCTGCTTTTTCCAGGACATTCAGGCTGCTTTCCCCCATTTGCCTGACAGCGAATTTGAAAACTTCGCGACCGTTCATGTAAATATGATCATTTCTATTCTGATACAAGTGCTTTCCGCCGGTGCCGTCCGCCCCAAGCTCGAAGGACAGGATCCCCCTATCATCCGAAACCGGGCCGATCACTGCGGCTCCTGCGCCGTCGCCAAAAAGGACTGCAGTGTTGCGGTCTTCCCAGTCGGTTATCTTTGACAGCTTCTCCACGCCTATGACAAGAATATGCTTATATGCGCCGGTTTCAATGAATTGCTTCGCTGTTATCATACCATACATAAAACCGGCACAGGCAGCGCTTATATCCATAGCGGCAGCCTTGACGGCTCCAAGCCTTTCCTGCAGCATACAGGCAACCGTTGGGAATGGCTGGTCCGGAGTGACAGTTGCAACAAGAATCATATCCAGGCTCTCAGCAGAGACACCTGCATTTTTGAGGGCTGCTTCTGCCGCATTAAAGGCCATATCGGATGTATCCATATCGTCACCCGCGATCCGCCTCTCTTCTATCCCTGTTCTTGTTCTGATCCATTCATCGTTTGTATCCACCATTTTTTCCAAATCAAAATTAGTCAATTTCTTTTCCGGAACGAACTTTCCGATTCCTAGTATGCCTGCATTCATGGAAACCCACTCCTTTTCACATTTTCATAGCCTGCCGGCTGTTCAGCCGTATTTATACACATATTATTATCAATTATTATGACTTGGTACTAATTTTAGCAAAAAAATTAAGAATTAGGCAACCTTTTTACTTTAAAATTTCTTCCACACCTTGGCTTCTGCCCTATTCACCGGGATATTCCCGAGCATAGCTTATTATATATAGACATTTAGGGAAGGGGAAAGCAGATGGACACGGACAGCAGGGAAGAAAAGCAGCATACGGAGCTGGACGGATTCTCCAGGTTCATGTTCGGCCCAAGACAAAGGATGCAGGATGAATCTGCGGCAAGTGAGATTCCGGAAGGCAAAGACCCATCAGCAAGGCCGATGGGTGATTGGATTTTAGGCGGACCGGAGCGTGTGCCAGCAAGCAGCCGGGAAGACGCCCGGGAGCCAGGACAGATTGAAAAGATTCTCGACGGTGTTGATCTCGGACAGCTGATGGACAATATTGATTCACTGATGACTTCAGCTGGGCAGCTGAAACCTCTTTTTAAAAAAGTGACGCCTTTATTTCAGCAAATCCTGAAAAAAGGATAATGTGCTTTTCTTAATCAAAAACTAAAGAGGTCTTCATCTCATTGCATCAAAAAAACAAGCTGCCGGGTTAAGGGCAGCTTGTTTTATGTATGGATCCGTTCTTATTCCCCGCTTTGGGCGTCCTGCCTGCCAAGCTCATATGCCTCATTCATCACTTTAGTGAAAAGTGTCATAAAAGGCTGGATCATCTCGAGCGACAGCTCGATTCCTGCCTGTTCCAGCTCTTGCTGGGCTTCAGGCATATATTTCATGGCTATTTGCATAAACTCCATCGTTTTATCATTGGATTGCATAAGTGCAATTCCTCCTTTTCTTCAACTTTGGCCAGGCAATTTGCCTGTTTCCTTATACCTTTCAATAGATGAGTTTAGCTTATCCCGATAATTTGGGTCAACATCCGGGCTGTATTTTCCAAGCGAAATCACACCATCATCAAAATCAAATGACAGATTTCCCGATTTAAGCTCCCCGTTATTCACCCTTTCAGCCACCAGCTCATAAAGTGCATCAACATGCTGGATCGTACTCGTAAGGACGGTCGATTCCCCGAGGTCTGACTGGTCGGAAATATAGCCGATCGCATACAAACCCAGTTCTTTCACTTTTTCAATCACTGGCACATTAAAGCCGTCGCCGGCAGGGTAAATCACATCAGAATGATTCCTGGCCATAACATCGAGAAGCTCCAAGGCCCTCTGTTCATTATCCCATTCACCGACATAGCGGATTTCCACCTCGGTATCTTCATTCTGATAGATCGCTCCTTCATAAAAACCCTCGACCTCCGGCTGCCATTCAAAGGCTGCCATCACCCCGACTTTATTTGTTTCTGACATCTCTGAGGCAAGCATCCCTGCAAAATAACCCATGGCATACCCCTCAAAGTTCAAGCTGGTGGTGTTTTCATTATTGGCATCTCCATTAAAGCTGACAAAATGGATATCAGGATATTCATCCGAAATTTCATTAAAATACAGGGCATATTCATTTCCGTGGCCAAAAATAAGATTTACCCCTTTCTGGGCGTACTCCCTTACAGCACGCTTAACAACAGGAAGAGAGTTCATCCCTTCTTTGTAGAATACATCCACATCGAATTTTGATTGAATCTTCAGCATTCCTTTATAGCCCTTCGTGCCCCAGACCTGGTCATTGATCGTATCGGGCACCAGCAGTCCTGCTTTCTTCAGCTCTCCGCTGGGAGATGCCTGTCCGCAGGAAGACAGCACCAGAAAGAGCAGCAGTATTGGACTTATGAGTTTTATTAATCGGAGCATGTATATCTGACCGCCTTTCCAAGCGCACTGATAAAGGCTCTATAAATGGTGCCGCTGGCCGGGAAGGCAGGCCAGCAAAAAAGGCAGTAGTGCAGCTTCAGTATTTAAGGGATGGCACCGGCTGTTCCGGGACCTGATAAAAGAGCCATAAGACCCATTATTTCTTTTTCTTTTTTCATTTTACCCTTAATTCAGCGGAATGAAAATATATTTCCTCCATTAGAAATCTTTGGGGCTGACTGGCCCGCTTGGCCGGCTGAAAGGATCATGACCTCTTTTCACATATTCCAGCTGCTTATCCAGCACAGTGTGATAAGGGGTTTGTTCTTTGATGATTTTCTTTTCTGCTTCGGGAAAAATCACGGAGCTGCAATTGGCGGGCTCCTTCATGCCAAGATGTTTCGCACATTTTCCCCAGCGCCCTTCTTCCCCGCTTGAGAACAAGAGAGTCCCGGACTTTGTTTCTGCCGCTTCAATGATCCCTGCTGCCGCTTCCGCAGCATATATTGCATCGCCTTTATGCTCAAGCCTGGTATTATCCTTATTGTCCAGCCCCTCGATAACCTGCTGAAAAGCAAAAGCTGAAGGCTGCCAGCGGCCGAACAGGGTAGGAAGGTAAATTTTCAGAGCACCAGATTGACAGCGGCTTCCCTCTGCACTGCCTTTATAAAATTGGACCGGCATCAGGATAACAGGCTTGGAGCCTGTTTCTTCTATAGCTCCCTTGAAATGGCCGAACAGTCCTTCCCATGACGGGAGTTCCGGTTCTTCCCTGAAATAATAATCATAAAGTGAAACAAAAATGAAATGCGGTTCTCCCACGGAGCCCTTATCCTTCCAGTCTTCTGCACTGTACTCTTTAAAATTTGCATTCCGTCCAACCAAAAGTCTTTTTTCTGCTGTATACCTATCATCCTCCCGGGAGCCGGGAATAATCCCTGCCACTTCCAGGCCCAGGTCAAGCAGCTGCATTGTCAAATGAAAACCTAAAAATTCATATGCGCCCACCACAATTGCCCGATTCATTGCAAATCCTCCCTGATACACTCACTTTTAGTATCCTATGCCGGGAAAATGGAAATATTTCTTGGAATGGCGGCCCCTTCCCTGCAGGCTCCTGCGATAAAAAAAGAAACCTATTGGATAATAGGCCCCTATAATATCTTTTCGTATGATTTTAAAAATTTGGCCATCTGGCTTCCCAGCTGCTGTTTTTTGTCAGGGAGCATATAGCAGATCGATATGGGCGCCTTTTCATCCTTCCACTTAACAGAAAGTTCGTTCAGCAGGCTTGACTGCTTATATGCCCTGCCTCCTGACAGTACATGGATGATTTTCACAGGAATCAACGTGCGGTCCATTATTTCCTCCGCCGGCATGCTTCGTTCCGCCAAAGCCCGGGGCGAATCAGACTCGTGTGATACGGCAAGCTCCTTAAGAAGCTTTTTATAAAAGAATTTATGTTCTTTTTCCTGCTCCAGATGGTCCTTGAGAGAAAGAATAGGGTTCAGCAGGATGACAGAGCGTATTTTCCCTTCCATTTCCTTCATGAGCTTCAGGGCAGCCAGTGCTCCCATACCTTCTGCGATAATATGAATTTTTTCATTGATGATTTCTGTCCTCAGGATATGCTCGTATAAATTTCTCGCCATCTCTACTGCTTTATCACTGCCCCAATTCCTTCCATACAGATTGGAATAGAACACTGTATATCCGGCTCTCCTCAGAAGGCGGATGATCGCTGCCTTCCCTTCATTCTGCGTCCAGAAGCTGCTCTTTTCGTCAACGAAATGCCTCTCATCCCCAATGATCAAGATACCGAAACCTTTTGGCCGTTCAGGATAGTGGATCATATTCCATTCGGTATCAAGTTTGAAGTTTCGGTGTTCCATTATAAAAAACTCCTTTTACATATGTGATCATAATTAATGTATGAAAAGCATGGATAAATGCAAGGGAATTTGCCCACCATCAGCGAAAAAGAGGAAACAGCCCCCGGCCCTTGAATAGCCATGGCTAAAAGGCGTTTATTATTTTTTCAGGTTGTGGTAATATGATATAAGATTACATAATGAGGTGAAAACAGTGAAATACTTTTGGACTCTTTTCTGGACTTTCCTGCTTGTAGAAATGCTGACATATGTAGTCAGTTCCATGATTGGCTCAACATTCGATTTTGTAACCGGTGCCATCCTCGCTGCAGGTGCCACTATCCTTATCCTTGTTCTAACTGCCGTTATCCCTGAGGAATCAGCAGGCAAACAAGGCTTGCATTAATAGGCCGCCAAAAAAACCAGGTCATCCTGCTTGAAGCAGGATGACTTTTTTTTGGCTGCGGCCCATCAGGACTTCCGGGAGACCGTAAGTCTGATTTCCCCATCTCCAATTCCAATTTCGACAGTGCTGTTATCCCTGACCTTTCCCGAAATGATCTCCTTCGCCAGCCTGGTTTCTATATTCCTTTGGATGAATCGTTTGAGCGGCCGCGCCCCATATACTGGATCAAATCCATTTTGTGCAATATATTCTTTTGCTTCATCCTTTATACTTATTTTAATATGCTGGTCCTCAAGCCTCTTCTGCAGGTCTGCCATCAGCTTTCCTACAATCCCTTTAATGTCTGCGAGCGACAGGGGCTTGAACAGGATCATTTCATCGACTCTGTTAAGAAATTCAGGGCGGAACCGGCTTCGCAATTCCGTCATGACCCTGTCCCTTGCATCACCGGAGATTTCATCGCCTGCCTGTTCGAGCAGGTAAGCAGAGCCGATATTGGAAGTCATAATGATGACTGTATTCTTAAAATCAACCGTCCGCCCCTGAGAATCTGTTACACGGCCATCATCGAGCATCTGCAGGAGCACATTGAAAACCTCCGGATGAGCCTTTTCGATTTCATCAAGAAGAATCACTGAGTACGGCTTCCTCCTTACTGCTTCTGTAAGCTGTCCGCCTTCCTCATATCCTACATACCCGGGAGGTGCGCCGATTAGTCTTGAAACTGCATGTTTTTCCATATATTCGGACATATCGATCCGGATCAGCTGTTCTTCATTATCAAAAAGAGAATGGGCGAGCGCCTTCGCCAGCTCAGTCTTGCCCACTCCAGTAGGGCCCAGGAAAATGAACGAACCGATCGGCCGGTTCGGATCCTGTATGCCGGCTCTTGCACGGAGGACCGCATCTGCTACAAGGCTGACCGCTTCATCCTGCCCGATCACGCGCTGATGAAGGGTGTCTTCAAGCTTGAGGAGCTTTTCCCTTTCGCCTTCTACAAGTTTTGTTACAGGAATTCCGGTCCATCTAGCCACAATGCCGGCTATTTCATCCTCTGTCACCTCTTCGCGCAGAAGGCGCTCTCCCTGCTTCCGGCTTTCCTCCGACTCCAGCTGCCTCAATTCTTTCTCCAGTGCCGGGATAGAACCGTGCCGCAATTCAGCTGCTTTATTGAGATCGTAATTATTCTCAGCTTCCTGAAGGTCCAGGCGGTATTTTTCCAATTGCTCTCTTTTTTCCTGAACCTTATGGATGGCTTCTTTTTCAAGCTCCCATTTCGATTTCATGGAGTATGCCTTTTCTTTCAACCCTGCCAGTTCTTTCTGGAGGGCTTGGAGGCGTTCGCGGCTTGCATCATCGTTTTCTTTTGCAAGAGCCGCCTCTTCAATTTCAAGCTGCATGACGCGGCGAGACACTTCGTCAAGCTCAGCAGGCATAGAATCTATTTCTGTCCGTATCATGGCGCATGCCTCGTCAACAAGGTCAATCGCTTTGTCAGGCAGGAAGCGGTCTGTGATATATCTGTCAGAAAGGGCTGCCGCAGCGACCAGGGCACGGTCATGGATATTGACGCCATGATGGATTTCAAACCTTTCCTTAAGGCCCCTCAGAATGGAAATGGAATCCTCCACATCCGGTTCGCTAACAAGCACCTGCTGGAACCTGCGCTCAAGCGCCGGATCTTTTTCAATATATTTTCGATGCTCGTTAAGTGTAGTGGCACCGATGCAGTGCAGCTCTCCGCGCGCGAGCATAGGCTTCAGCATATTCCCTGCATCCATCGCCCCTTCGGTCTTACCCGCCCCTACAATCGTATGAAGTTCATCAATGAACAGAAGAATCCTGCCCTCACTTTTTTTCACTTCATTCAATACCGCTTTTAGCCTTTCTTCAAACTCGCCCCTGAATTTTGCACCTGCAACAAGGGAGCTCATATCGAGTGAAAATATCGTTTTATCTTTCAGGCCTTCCGGCACATCCCTGCGCACGATCCGCTGGGCCAGCCCTTCTACGATGGCAGTTTTGCCAACCCCCGGCTCGCCGATCAGCACAGGATTGTTTTTCGTTTTCCTGGAAAGGATGCGGATGACATTCCTGATTTCGCTGTCCCTCCCAATCACAGGATCCACTTTCCCTGACTTCACTTCAGCTACAAGATCTCTGCCATATTTCTTCAATGCTTCATAAGAAGCTTCCGGATTTTGCGAGGTCACTTTTTGATTCCCCCTGATAGCCATTATGGCTGTATTTAATTCGTCGGGACCAGCCCCAAGACCGGCCAGAAGCTTGCCCGCCTGAGTATTCCCCCGGGCTGCGGCTAGCATCAGATGCTCTGCTGAAAGATAAAGATCTTCAAGCTCCTGCATCATTTTCTCTGCCTCAGCAAGAAGCCTTTGCAGGGCAGCTGTTATATAAAGCTTGCCTTGTTCGGCTCCTCCCCCTGATACCTGGGGCTTCTTTGCGAGGCTGTCCTCGAGTCCGCTGCTGAAGCTTTCAGCAGAAGCCCCTGCTCTCTCAAGGATGCTGCTGACAAGGCTGTCTTCCTGTTCCATCAGGCTCAGGAATAGATGCGCTTCATCAACTTCCTGATGATGCATGATTGCAGCCTTTGACTGGGCATTCATGAAGCCCTGCTGCATCCTCTCCGTCATTCTGTTCAGATCCATGCATAATCCCCCTTTGACCTTTATTGACCTTTATCTATATTATAGACTTTTGTACATTTATGTAAAGAATTTAGGTGCCCTCTTATCTATTGCCTTTTCACTCCCGTTAAAAACAAGCTTTTACAGATTGGGCACCAGTAAAGCATACGGGGCGGGCAGCTATGGGAACATATGAAAAAACGAGGGGAATGATCCCCCCGCTTCTTAAGGTTTTCGCTGGTATGTCCAGATCCGGTTATGATTGGAAGCTTCCGGAAATGTGTCTCCCGCTTTCATTTTCAGCTGCTTCGGGTTATTGACATTGCTCCCGGTTTCACCGATTTCGATATATATCCCGTTATTGGGAGCCTTCTGGCCCGGACGGAATTGGCGGTTCTGCCCCATCGTGCAACTCCTCCTTTTAATTCAAAATCATTAATTATTATGCCCATCGGCAGCCTTGTTAAAGGAAGAAACAATTCCCACGCCCTGATATCGCTTTACACATCAAGCCGGTTATAGTTAAATGAAAAAGGATAAATTAGAAAATTGGAGGATAAACATTTGGAGGATTTTTACGATTTAGTCAAGTATCTGTTTTTAGGATTATTCCAGGGATTCACTGAGCCCATTCCCATCTCCTCCAGCGGTCATTTGGAAATAGCCGAGCATTTCCTGGGATTAAAAATAGAAGGCATGAGCTTCGCCCTGCTTGTTAATGCCGCTTCTTTGATCGCGGTACTGATCATTTACAGGGAAGACATCATAAGGCTTGTTAAAAACGGCCTCGTTTACATAACAACCAAGGATAAAAGGGCAGAAGCTGATTTCCGTTTTATCATTTATCTGATCATCGGCACCATTCCTGCCGGCGTCATCGGCATCCTGTTTGAGGATTACATCGATGAGCACCTTGCCAATATCAAGACAGTCGGGATCACCCTTGTAGTTACAGGACTTGCTTTATGGCTGATCCGCAATATGAAGGGGCAGAAAAATGATGCCGGGCTTACAGTCAAAGATGCCATTATTGTCGGAATCGCACAGGCGGTTGCACTCATTCCCGGAATCAGCCGGTCAGGGGCAACCATCGTTGCTTCCATGGGTCTTGGGATGAAGCAGGAAACCGCGCTCAGATTTTCATTCTTGCTGTATATTCCAGTCAGTGCCGGAGGAATGATCCTTGGCCTGAAGGACCTGCTTGGCGATCCGAATTTAAGCTCACTGGCCATTCCATATGCCATTGCCTTCATTGCTTCTTTAGTGGCATCCTATTTTTCACTGAAGTGGTTTATGAATATCATGGCTAAAGGGAATCTGATCTATTTTGCCATCTACTGCTTCATTGTTGGACCAATAGTCTATTTTCTCTCATAAAGAGAACAGGATTCACCATCTTAAAAAATTTGACAGTACACAAAAACCCAGAGTCCGCGGACTCTGGGTTTTAAGCGTTTATAAAAGCTCCGCAAGCAGCGCCTTCTGGGCATGGAGACGATTCCCCGCCTGCTGGAACACCGCAGAATGGCTGCCATCGATGATATCGGCAGCAACTTCCTCACCCCTGTGCGCCGGGAGACAATGGAGAAAAATATAATCTTGTTTTGCCGATGCTGCAAGCTGGCCATTTACCTGGTAAGACTTGAATATCTCAAGCCGCTCGGCATTTTCTTCTTCCTGGCCCATGCTGGTCCAAACGTCAGTATAAAGGATGTCAGCGCCTGCAGCTGCTTCAAAGGGATTATTCACTACTTCAATTTCCGCGCCGGTTTCTTTGCCAAACTGCTTTGCCAGTGCCAGCACCTTTTCCTGGGGTTCATATCCAGGCGGTGCTGCAATTGTCAGATTCATACCTACCTTGGCTGCTGCAATCATCAGGGAGTGGGCTACATTATTCCCATCACCTGCATAAACAAGCTTTAGTCCTTCAAGCCTTCCTTTCACTTCATAGATGGTCAGCAAGTCGGCCAGCGCCTGGCAGGGATGGTAAAGATCCGTCAGACCGTTGATTACCGGAATATCAGCATGCAGTGCAAGCTCCTCAGCCATCCCATGGGTAAAGGTCCTGATCATAATCGCATCAACATACTGGGAAAGAACTTTTGCTGTATCTGCAACTGTTTCCCCGCGTCCTATCTGAAGATCATTGCTGTTCAGATATAATGCGCTCCCGCCCAGCTGTATCATGCCTGCCTCAAACGACACCCTCGTTCTTGTTGATGGCTTTTCAAAAATCATCCCTAGTATCTTTCCGTTCAGAGGCTTTGAATCCTTGCCGAGCAGGGAGGCATTCTTCATCTTCTTTGCCTTCTGGACAAGGCCGGTAATCGTATCTTTTGAAAAATCAGCCAAAGTCAAAAAGTCCTTCCCTTGTATGTTAAGGCTCTTATCTGATGTTTGCGCGGTTATCATACTAGTGTCACATCCTTATTGAGTTGGTTATGCCATTCCTGCAGCGGGCATACTGCCCATTCCTTGACCTGGAGGGATTCCAGGAAGACATAGAGCGTTTCCGGCTGTGTAAAGACAGGGAGACGGTTTTTGACGGCAAATTCCCTCAGCAGAAAATCTTCTTGTGCTTCTCCCATGCTGAAGACAGCGAGTATGTTTGCATCCATATCCCGGTCTTCACCTGCCTTCTGAAGACTTATTCCAAAATTGGCCAATGTCTCATCAAGACCTTCCATACTATCTGTTTCGCCTCTTCCCGTCATGATTACAGGTGCTGCTGCAGGCTTCATTTCTTTATGAAATGCTTTTTTAACAGCTTCATTCAAGGAAGGGGCCAAGGCTATTCCTTCCCCTGTCGACCTCATTTCCGGTGAAGTTTTCGGATCCAGCCCTTTAAGCGCATAATTGGAAAACACCGGATACTTTACGCAGACGAACGGCAGATGATCGTACAAAGGCCCTTCTGAGTGGGGCAGTTTATATTTCCCAAGCAATATTTTTGTCGCAATTTGTACGAGAGGAACATTTGCCACCTTGCTGACAATCGGCACAGTCCTGCTTGCCCGCGGATTTACTTCAAGGAGATATACATTCTCACCGTCAACGATATACTGGATATTCATCAAGCCTTTATACGCCAGATGCTTGACGATTTTTTTGCCATAGTCGAACATTTTTTTCTTAGCTGCCCCTGAAAATGACTGTGCAGGCAATAAGGAGAGGCTGTCTCCGGAATGGACCCCGGTTTTTTCGATATGCTCCATGATGACTGGGACAAGTATGTTGTCCCCGTCAGCTGCAAGATCCAGTTCCGCTTCTGCTGCATGCAAAAATTGATCACAAAGCACCGGGTAGATGATTTCCTTTTTTCCCAGTAAGCCTGAAAGCTCGCTGCTGCTCCTGATTATGTGCATCCCTTTTCCGCCGATGACAAAAGACGGCCTGATCAGGATAGGATAGCCGATCCTTTCTGCTGCTTCTTTCAGCTCTGTATCCGATGAGGCAGTCTCCCCCTTGATCCGGGGGATCTCGAGAAAATCGAGGAGGCGGTAGAACAGATCCCGGTCCTCCAGGTCATCAATGACCGCCGAACGGCTGCCGAGAAGGTTGAGACCTGCCTTCTCCAGCTTGTCGGCCAGGTTAAGCGCGGTCTGCCCCCCAAGCTGGACAATGACATCTTTGATGCCTTCAGATTCTGCCACATTGAGGACAGCTTCCGGTGTGAGCGGTTCAAAATACAGGCGGTCGGCTGTGGCAAAATCTGTACTGACCGTTTCAGGGTTATTATTGATCATCACTGTTTCAATGCCTTCTGCTTTCAAGGCAAATACCCCGTGGACAGAGCAATAATCGAACTCGATTCCCTGCCCGATGCGTATCGGCCCGCTGCCGATGATCAGCACCTTCTTGTTTTCGCTCGGCAGCTGTTCGTTTTCCCCATAATAACTTGAGTAATAATAATTGGACTGTGCCTCAAATTCAGCTGCACAAGTATCCACCATTTTGTAAGAAGGCAGTATCCCAAATTGCTTTCGCTTCATCCTGACTGACAGGGCCTCTTCCTTCCACTCAGACGCAAGGTATTCATCGCTGAATCCTTTTTCCTTGAAAAGCTGCAGCTGTTCTTTACTTACAGTTTCAAGGGAACAGGATTCAATTTCCTTTTCCAGGCTGGCAAGGCTGGCAAAGCATTGAAGATAAAAGAGATCGATTTTTGTCAGCTCATGGATAAACTGGATATCATACCCTCTGCGCAGAAGCTCCATCACAATAAAGAAACGTTCATCTGTCTGACCCTTCATCCTGGTGACGAGGCTATCATCCGCCAAGCCTGCCAGCCCCGGGCTCTTCAGATCCAGATTGTCAGATTCAAGCGACTGTACTGCTTTCAGCAGGGCCCTTTCGATATTGCGGTCGATCCCCATCACTTCCCCTGTTGCCTTCATCTGGGTGCCAAGCCTGCGGTCCGCTCCTGAAAACTTATCAAATGGCCATCTTGGGAATTTCACAACCATATAATCAAGTGCTGGCTCAAAGCTTGCATACGTATCGCCTGTAACCGGGTTGATGAGCTCGGACAGGCTGTATCCTGCTGCCAGTTTGGCAGCCATCCGGGCTATCGGATACCCTGTTGCTTTAGAAGCAAGGGCAGAAGACCTGCTGACCCTCGGATTGACTTCTATCAGGTAATATTTTCTGCTTTCGGGATCAAGGGCAAATTGAATATTGCAGCCTCCGATAATCCCGAGTGCTGAGATAATTTTAATAGAGGCAGAGCGAAGCATCTGATATTCTTCATCAGTCAGAGTCTGGGAAGGTGCGATGACAATTGAATCCCCGGTATGGACGCCGACAGGGTCGATGTTTTCCATATTGCAGATGGTGATGCATGTGTTATCTTTGTCGCGCATCACTTCATACTCAATCTCTTTATAGCCGGCAATGCTTTTTTCCACAAGGCATTGGGAAATCGGGCTTTCGAGGAGCCCTCCCTCGACGAGAAGCATGAATTCTTCCATTGAATGGGCAATTCCGCCGCCTGAGCCGCCGAGCGTGTAAGCAGGGCGGACAATGATTGGAAAGCCGGAAGCTTCGGCAAACCGCTTCGCTTCTTTTGCTTCCCTGACGATTTCGCTGTCAGGGACAGGCTCATCAAGCTCTTTCATCAGCTGGCGGAATTCCTCCCTGTCCTCGCCCTTTTTGATGCTTGCAATCGGGCTGCCGAGCATTTTGACTTTATATTTTTCCAGCACCCCTGTTTCGCTCAGTTCCATTGCCAGATTCAGGCCGGTCTGTCCTCCAAGGGAAGCCAGCACGCCGTCCGGGCGTTCTTTTATAATGATTTTTTCAAGTGAATCCGCAGTGAGCGGCTCAAAATAAATGGTATCCGCATAGCTGTGGTCTGTCATGATTGTCGCAGGGTTGTTATTCACCAGGATGACTTTATAGCCTTCCTCTTTCAGCGCCATGCAGGCCTGTGTCCCCGCGTAATCAAACTCTGCGGCCTGCCCGATGACAATAGGGCCTGATCCTATTACAAGTATTGAAGTGATCGTCTGGTCTTTAGGCATAAGCTGTTACTCTCCCATGTGCTGCATTGATTATTTCGATAAACTCATCAAATATATACTCTGCATCCTGCGGCCCGGGATGTGCTTCCGGATGGAATTGGACTGTGCTGAGCGGAAGTGACTGATGGACAAGGCCTTCAACCGACCGGTCATGAAGATTATGGAATCTTGTCTTTAAGCCGGTTCCCTTCAGGCTTTTTTCATCCACAACATAACTATGATTCTGAGATGACATCATGACTTTTCCTGTCCGGGCATCTGCTATTGGATGGTTGGCCCCCCTATGGCCAAAAGCAAGCTTCTTTGTGTCTGCACCAAGCGCCAGGGCTGCAAGCTGATGGCCCAGGCAAATTCCCAGTACCGGAAAGTTGAAAATCAGCTTCTTGATATCCGGGAGCATCTCTGTCAGCTGCTTTGGATCTCCAGGTCCATTTGAAAGCAGGATAGCATCCGGCTGCATAGCCTTGATTGCCTCAAAGGTTGTGTTGTAAGGAACAGTGGTGATCCGGCATCCGCGCTTCAGCAGCGATTCAGCAATCGACTTCTTGTTTCCATAGTCGATGAGGACGATATGGATGCTGCCGCTGCCAGCCGGATGATGCCCGGCAGGGGACACGGCACTCACCTTCATTGCACTTTTTTCCTGTAAACTGCCGGCTTTTTCTTTTTGAAGTGACATAACTGCCGGCATGGTGCCCGCATTTCTGATTTTTTTTACGACAGATCTTGTATCTATATGGCCAAGGAGCGGTATGCCCCATTTATCCAAATACGCTTTAAGGCTGTATTTCGACTGATAATGGTAGGCCTCTGCAGGAGTACCATAGACAATGACTCCCGCCGCATGCGGCTTTCGGCTCTCAAAATCTGATTCATTGACTCCGTAGTTGCCTATTTGCGGATATGTGAACACAATAATCTGGTCTTTATAGGATGGATCTGTCAAAACTTCCTGGTAGCCGGTCATACCCGTGAAAAAGACGATTTCCCCTTCTGTATGAACCGGCTTGGATTCAGAAATCCAGTTGCCTTCATATGTTTCTCCGCTGTTTAAATGTAGGTAGCCCTTCATTATGCACACACCTCTTCTGACGCATAAATATTATTTTAAATTTATTTTTATACATTATCATTAAAAGAAAACAGCCTTGTCAGCTGCAGATTACACTTTCTTGCTTTTTATGAAAGGATAGAGGCAGATGCACGCAAAGTATCTGCAATTTTGCCTGCCGCTTTTTTTATCTGTTCCGCTGTGCAAGTTAGAGGAGGAAGAAGCCTGATGACATGTGCTCCAGCCGGGAGGGCAATCAATCCTTTATCCCTCAGCTCCTGAAGGACAGGCTGTGCTTCAGCAGCCAGCTCGATTCCTGCCATCATTCCAAAAATGCGGATATCCTTCACACCTGGAATATCGGCCAGCTCCTTCAGCAAGATGTTTTTGAAGCTGCCGCTAAGTTCAGCAAGGCTTGACTTGAATCCTTCATCCATTACGGCCTCCAAGGTCGCTGAAGCCGCTGCGATGGCTATCGGGTTCCCCCCAAAGGTGGATCCATGGCTCCCCGGCCCAAATGCCTCTGCCAGATGGTCTTTTCCAAGCATGGCACCGATCGGCAATCCGCTGCCCAGCCCTTTTGCCGATGTTACAATATCAGGCTGGATGCCAAAGTGCATATATGCAAAAGGCTTCGCCGTCCTTCCAATCCCTGTCTGGATTTCATCGATGATCAGGAGGATGCCCTTATCTTTGCAAAATGCAGCAAGCTCACTGACAAAATCTTCATCTGCTATATGGATGCCGCCCTCTCCCTGCACCATTTCGAGCATGATGGCTGCTGTTTCCCCATCCGCTGCCTTTTTCACTTCATCTATATCATTGAACGGAACATATACAAATGTATCCAGCATCGGTCCATAGCCGTGTTTGATTTTCTCCTGCCCTGTTGCGGACATGGCCGCAAAGGTCCTGCCATGGAATGAGTTTAGAAAGGTAATGATTTTCGTTTTTCCGGTCGCCTTTCGTGCCAGTTTGATCGCTGCTTCATTTGCCTCGGCCCCGCTGTTGGCAAAATACGCCCGGTCCATTCCGGCATATTCACATAACAGAGAGGCTGCTTTCTCCTGGCCTGATTGTTCAAAAAGATTGGATACATGCCAGAAGTTTTCGAGCTGTTCCTTGACAGCTGCTTCTACCGCCTCTGGACGATGCCCCAGATTGCAGACGCCGATCCCTGATGTGAAATCGAGATATTCTTTTCCGGCCTTGTCGATGAGTATGCACCCACTTGCTTCTGCTGGTTCGATATCCCAGCGCTGGTATACAGGAAACAGATTGCTCATGCCATGGTCCTCTCTTTGCAGTTGATTTGTGTTCCTCCCCAGGCACCGCCTGTATAAAATGGCTTCACACCTGAAATGATCCGGACGCTTTTGACTCCCTGCCGGATGGCTGCCAGGGCCGATTCCACCTTTGGAATCATCCCCCCTGAGATGGTCCCATCCTGAATATAGGCTGAAGCCTTTTCATCATCCAGCTTATCTATTAAAGCCCCCTCTGCCTTAATGCCTTCAACATCAGTCACAAACAGGCACTGCTCTGCATTCAGGGCCTGGGCCACTGCCGCCGCCGCATAGTCTGCATTAACATTCAGCTTCAGGCCTTCCCCCGTTTTTGCCAAAGGAGTAAGAACAGGCAGATACCCGTTATCCAAGAGAAGCTGCAGCAATTCTGCCGAAACATGGTCAATTCTGCCGACAAAGCCCAGCTTATCCTTATCAACGAAGTCGGCGTAGAGGATGCCGTCCGGCCCATTAAGCCCAAGGGCATTAAATCCGTTCTGCTGCAGGAGATCCGCCAATTTCCGGTTGGACTGTCCGGCAAGGACCATTTCAGCTGTTTCAAGTGTTCTTTCATCCGTTTTTCTCAGCCCCTGGACAAATTGGGGCTCTATGCCTTTAAGCCTCAGCATATCATTGATCTCCGGACCGCCTCCATGGACAAAAATGATTTGATAGCCCTGCACATTGAGATTCCTCAAGCTGCCAAAAAAATCACTTGTCAGCCTGTCTAGGATGCTGCCTCCGCATTTAATGACAATTAACTTCATCACTTCCCCCTTATGTGCGATAGCTCGCATTGATTTTGACATAATCATAGGAAAGGTCACAGCCCCATGCTTTTCCGCTTCCTTTTCCAGAATGAAGGTCGACCAAAATTTTTATAGTTTCCTGCTGGAGATAGGCATTTGCCTCTTCCTCGGAAAAAGCCTGCAGCTCACTATTTTTCAGCATGCATATCGGGCCGATCCAGATATCCACGGTATCAGGATTCAAGCTGATGCTGCTCTGGCCGAGGGCGCCGATAATCCTGCCCCAGTTCGCATCAGCACCATAGACAGCTGTCTTCACCAGATTCGAACCTACGATCTGCTTTGCTGCTGCTGCTGCCTCCTGATCGGACACAGCACCAGCCACTTCTGCCTCTATCAGCTTAGTCGCCCCTTCACCGTCCCTTGCGATCTGCTTTGCAAGGCTTTCACAGCAGGAACATAGGAGGTCGAGGAATACATTCCATTCAGCGTGCTCAGGAGACAGGGGCTGATTCCCGGCAAGTCCGTTGGCCATCACCAGGACCATATCATTTGTGGAAGTATCTCCATCAACAGTGATCTGGTTGAAGGTGCTGTCCGTCACTTCCTTCAATGCCTGCTGCAGGACTGGAGGGGAGATGCTTGCATCGGTTGTAAGGAATCCAAGCATTGTGGCCATATTAGGATGGATCATGCCGGAGCCTTTGGCTGCTCCGCCCATCCTGATGACCACCCCGTCGATTTCCGCTTCATACGCACAGCTTTTCATGACTGTGTCGGTTGTTAATATAGCAGTCTGGAAGTCTTCGGCACTATCTGCCCCGCTTCCTGGGTCCAGTGCCTTGATACCCTCCTGGATCTTCTCCATCTGCAAATATTCGCCAATCACCCCAGTTGAGGCAACTGCTACTGAATATTCCTCAAGGTCAAATTCCAAAGCGGCCAGCTTCCTCATCTCAAGTGCATCCTTATACCCCCGCTGCCCGGTGCAGGCATTTGCGCAGGCACTGTTCACGATCACTGCCTGCAGCACTCCTCCTCCATCCAGGCTTTCCTGCGTCACCTTCAAAGGTGCTGCCTGAAACAGGCTTGTTGTATAAACAGCTGCACTGCTGGCCGGGACAGTGCTGATGATGGCCCCGACATCCTTTTTGCTGTATCTCAGTCCGGCATGTACGCCTGCAGCTTTATATCCTTTGGGACTGGTAATGCTTCCATCCAAGATTTTTTTTACTGCACTTTCTTGTGACAATGCTTGCATGATTTACCTCCTCAGAAATTCCTATTAAAAGAACCCGCTGTGCTGATAGGGCACTGGGATTTAACCAGTTGAAATACAAGCGTTCATCTTTCTTTTGAAAAAGGCGGCCGGCCAGCCTATGCGTTATGGGTATACAGGGATGAACCCAAGCCCCGCATTTTCCGGCAGGCCGAACATCAGATTGGCATTCTGTACTGCCTGGCCGGCAGCCCCTTTCATCAGGTTATCAATGACTGCTACAATGGTAAGCCTTCCGGTCCTTTTATCTGCACTAAGGCCGATATCACAGTAATTGCTTCCTGTTACTTCCTTGGTGGCAGGAAAATTGCCCGGCGGCCTTATCCTTACGAACTGGGCATTTTCATAGGCTTCCCGGTAAGCCGAGACAGCGGCTTCTGCTGAAACGCCTTCCATCAGTTCTCCATACATGGTCGCCATGATTCCCCGCACTGCCGGGATCAAGTGGGTACTGAAAGTAACCGGGGATGCGTCTTTATTCCACAGCTTCAGCTGCTGTTCAATTTCCGGTGTGTGCTGGTGCTCATTCACTTTATAGATCTTGAAGTTTTCGCTCATTTCAGCAAACATGGTCCCTTTTGAAGGCGAACGGCCGGCACCCGAAATCCCTGACTTTGCGTCGATGATGATGCCGCTGGGCTTTATCAGCCCCCCTTTGAGCGCCGGGGCAAGTCCGAGCAAGGCTGCTGTCGGATAGCATCCGGGATTTGCAATGATGTCTGCCTCCTCAATTTTCTCCCTGTTCCATTCGCTCAAACCGTAAACAGCTTTCTCTATCACTGAACGGTCTGCCGATTCCTTCTTGTACCAGGTTTCATACTGATCCACCGGAAGCCTCAGATCCCCGGACAGATCGATGACTTTGATATTTCTTCCTGCAAACTGGCCGGCAAGCTTTCCGGATGCACCGGAAGGAGTTGCCAGGAAGACCACATCAGATTGCTCTGCAATCTTTTCTGTATCAATTCCTTCTAAAGTCTGGGTGTTTATATTCAGCAGATGAGGATATTCATACGAAACTGGAGCTTCACCTCTGGTCGAGTGTACCGATTGAATCTGGAAATTAGGATGGTGCTGCAAAATGCGGAGAAGCTCTGCCCCGCCGTATCCTGTCGTCCCGATGATGGATGCCTTCATGGGATCCCCCCTCATAAGTTGTATATTTAATCAAATATATTAATAATTATGTATAATGTTTCTCTTATTATAGGAATTTAGCATACCAAAATCAACCTTAATCATGTTATTTTTTTATTAAATATTCAAAAACTTGAATTAAAATGCACACAACCTGATTTTTTGAAATAAAAAAAGCCACCCGCAGGCGGCTTTTCAGCAAACTATTTACAATGACTTATGATATAAGATGCTAACTTCTCAGCCGCCTCTGAAATCGGCAAAAGCGGAACTTGTTCAAAGTAGGGCTGGGCCTCCCCGGGGAGGAGGGGAGTTATGACAGCATGGATATTTTCCAGACTGGACAGCTGGCTTGCCTCATCCAAATCCCGGACGATTACAGCTTTCGGATAACACTCCTTTTTATATCCTTCAATAAGTATGATGTCCGGCCCGAATACACTCATAAGCCCAATAAGCTGCTCCAGCGGCCAGTCCAGCCTGTCAGCCTGCATGAGGATGCTTCCTCCTCCTTCTGTAAGGCTGGCCATTGCACCCGCTTTGATATGCAAGGAGGAATCTTTATCCTCAAGAACATCAGGTTTTCCTCCATGTCCATGATGCTTGATCGTCACGGCTGCCATCCCCTGCTTTTGGATCTCTCTGATCACAGCCTGTACAAGCGTTGTCTTGCCGCTATTCTTAAAGCCCACAATCTGAAAAACAGAAGGCTTTACCACGGCTGGCTGCTCCCTTGATCATCTTCAAGCAGCAGCACCTGTACATCATCGCCTTTCTGGTATCCTCTTGTGCCGCCGGGAAGCACCATAAGAGCATCAGCTCCTGCCAGGCTCATGACTATATTTGATTTATCCACACCGCTTGGCCGTGCAATCAGCCTGCCATTTTCATATTCCAGCCTGCTCCGCACAAACCTTGTAAATGGATTGGGCTTTGGAAAATCTTCCCCAAGAGCAGCCTGCTCCATCCGCAGATGAACTCTATCAGTAAATAGCATCCCCCGGATCACCGGCCTTACGAACAGCTCAAACCCCACATAGCAGGCAGATGGATTGCCTGACAGCCCGAATAACATCTTTCCGCCAAGGCGCGCTACAGTTGTGACGCTCCCGGGGCGCATGGCCACCTTGTTAAAAAGCACTTCAGCTCCAAGCTTTTTGTATATCGCCGGCAGATAGTCATAATCCCCTACCGACACACCACCTGTAGTAACAAGGATGTCCGTTCTTCCAAGCGCCGCTTCTATGGCAGTAAAGCAGGTATCAAAATCGTCCGGCAGCTTCCCATAATATTCGCAGGCTGCGCCGGCGCGTTCAATCTGTGCCATCACCATATGGGAATTGCTGTTTCTGATCCGTCCCGGTTTAAGGTCTTCTTCCACATCAAGAAGTTCCGTGCCTGTCGCAAACAGCCCGATGGCAGGCTTTTTGGCAACAGGCACAGAACTGCAGCCGAAGGTGGCAAGCATAGCGATCACACCTGGATTAATCTTCTTCCCCTTACCGAGAAGAGTATCTCCTTTTTTTGCATCCTCACCCTGAAAAGAAACATTATCTCCGGATTTAAATGCTCTCTTTAAGCTCATATAATTTTTCCCGTCCCGCTCCTCTGTCCCGGCAAGCTCCAGCATCACAACAGCATCGCATTCTGCCGGCATTTGGGCGCCGGTCATGATCCTTGCAGCCTGGTATGCTCCCACCTGCACCTTTGCCACATGGCCTGCCCCTATATGGTCCACAACCTCAAATTCCACAGGAGTGCTGCTTGATGCCCCTTCTGTGTCTGCAGCCCTGACAGCAAATCCGTCATACGGAGAGCGATCAAAATGGGGCACATCATGGGCTGCCTTTAAATCTTCCGCCAAATAACGGCCATAGCTTTCATTGATCGGGACCCATTCAGCTGTCCCGGCAAAATCCATCTGCAGAATTTTATCAATAGCTTCCCCAACCGGGATAGGCTTTCTCCTTTCAACCACGTCTTTCCACTCCTTATGTATTTTTTTGCTGAAGCTAAAAAACAGCAGGATGCCCCGCTGTTTTTTTTGCTTCTTATTTAAGAAATCGTCAGAACCTCATGGCTGGCGGCAAGTTCGACAAAATGGGCCATTCCGCTGATTTTGCCGGCATACAGCTTGTCCCCAAGGCCATAGTGGTCCACGCATGTCTTGCATGCCAGGATGTCGACTCCTTTTTCCTCCAGCTCTTTTGCATGAACGGAGACAAACGAATCCTCTGTCAGGGCATTTACGCCGCTATTCATGAAAAAGACTGCTGCAGGAAGCTCCTTCTGCTGCTTCAGTACGGTGAAAAAAGTTTCCAGCACACCTGTGCCAAGCTCTGCATCCCCTCTGCCGAGCTGGTCCGAGCTGACCAGCACAACCTTGTTTTTCATATTATTGGACGCCCAGGGCTATCTTAGCGTAGCGGGACATCTTATCTTTCGTCCATGGCGGGCTCCAGACAATGTTGACCTCTGTATTTTTCACTTCCGGTATATCTGACAGTGAAGCCTTCACCTGGTCGACAATCGTCCCGGCAAGCGGGCAGCCCATTGAAGTAAGCGTCATATCGACTATTGCCGTACCTTCTTCTTCCATCTTGACATCGTATACCAGTCCAAGATTGACTATATCTACACCAAGTTCAGGGTCGACCACAAGCTCGAGGGCCCCCATGATGCTGTCTTTTAAATCCTGATCCATGCTAATCACTCCTTAGCCTTTTTTATTATGCTGATTATATGATAACAAAAAGCCGCGCTCTTGAAAAAACTTATGACTCCAAACCGGCCGGTCCATCTCCTAAATATGCCTCAAACCATTCAACTGTTTTGAGCAGCCCTTCCCTTGATACTTTATGCCCGGCATTTTCATCCGTCAAAAAGACAAGTTTCTCGGGCATCTTCTCATAGTTTGTTCTAATCGATTCATAAAAATGATAAGTATAGTGATAAGGGACAACCTGGTCGTTCTTTCCGTGCCAGAATAATATCGGCCTCCCGGCAAGCTTCTCAGGCTGCTGGCTGATATCAAGCTCTTTCAGTTTTTGAAGCAGCCCTGCCAGTTCAGCTTCTTTGAATGGAAGATCGATTCCGTGCTTTTTAAGCTCATCGATCTGCCAGAGGGCAAACTTCTCATAATAAGGCATGCCCATCAAGCTGACTGCCGTTTTAATCCAATCATAGCGAGTCAGCGCGCCCATTGTAACAATGCCGCCCATCGAAGTTCCCGCAAGACCTATTTTCCCTTCATCAATCAAGCCCTCGGAAGCAAAGGCAGTTTTGAGTGTGTTCAGCTCTTCTATCTCTGTAAGGACAATTTCCCAGAATTTCACGTTCAGGTCATTCCCGGATAGGCCTGTGCTTCTTTCCCCGTGGTAGAGCGCCTCCGGAAGGACAACTCGAAACCCTTTCTCGGCAAGCAGATAGGCATAATGGAGATTATGCTCCTTTGCACTTGTAAAACCATGTACAAATATAATGAATGGCAGCTTTTCACTGAACTTCTCTTTTGCGGCAAGATGCAGTACAGGAATTCCTTCCACTTTTCTGTTTTCAATTATGATCATGGTGCAGCCCCCAAATTCTCTAAAAATAAACTTTTTTCTTTAATAATGCGATATTTTTTACAAAATAAATATTAAATTGTTACGATAGTGGTAAATACACATACAGGAACGGCTGGATTGTGCACTTCCGTAAAAAGCCATCCACGGATTTCCCTTATGTAAATTCTTTCTATATTCTTAGTGTAGCATGATGACATTTATTTGCCTAAAGCTTTACACTGAGATTATCCTAATACAGAAATGAGAAGGAGACTTTATGGCAGAAAAACATTTAATTGCATTGGACTTAGATGGAACCTTATTAAAAGACGATAAAACCATTTCTGCAAAAACGAAGCATGTGATCCAAAAAGCCCGCGAGGCGGGGCATGTTGTCATGATTGCAACAGGAAGACCTTTCAGATCAAGCCAGATGTATTACCATGAGATGGGGCTGGATACTCCTATTGTTAACTTTAACGGTGCCTTTATCCACCATCCAAAGGACAGAAATTGGGGCATGTACCATACGCCGATGGATATAAAGGTAGCAAAGGAGATTGTAGAAGCCTGCAGCGGCTTTTCATTCCACAATATCATTGCAGAAGTGATCGATGAGGTATACTTCCACTACCACGATGAGAAGCTGCTTGACATTTTTGGCATGGGAGACCCAGAAATAACGACGGGAGATTTGAGGAGATTCCTCACAGATTCACCGACCAGTATGCTGATCCATACAGATGAGGAACAAGTCAAGACCATCCGGAATCATTTATCAGATGTACACGCCGAGGTGATCGATCACAGGCGGTGGGCGGCGCCATGGCATGTCATTGAGATCGTAAAATCCGGACTTAACAAAGCGGTTGGATTGAAAAAAGCTTCAGATCATTTCGGGATTCCTCCTGAAAGGATCATTGCTTTCGGGGATGAAGATAATGACCTTGAAATGCTTGAATATGCCGGTCGCGGAATTGCCATGGGCAATGCCATCGATGTGGTGAAAAATGTCGCCAATGAGATGACGCTGACCAATGAGCAGGATGGAATCGGCGTTTATCTGAATGATCTGCTGGGCCTGAACGCAATGAAATAACGAAACCTGGGCCCTGCCGCTGACCGGCAGGGCTTTTCCTCTTGTTCCCTCCTTTAATTAAACATGCCCTGGCGCATAATAAAAAGGAGGCAGCAGAGCTGTTTCATATTTCCTTAGGAGGGGATCCGAATGGGCAAACGCAACAAATCGAAACGCTTTGTACAGCAAGGTGCAGATACAGTAAGCAAGCATGATTCCCGCATACCTTATCACACCACATATGCTGAAGCTGAAGCGAGGAAGATGGCGAATGTACAGGAATCTTCTCTTGGAGGAATTTAAAGATGGGCAACAGGCTTTATCAGGAAGCGCAGAGATTTGTCCAGATGGCTTCACAAGCAGGACCGTCTGAACAGCAGCAGACAATTGCGAAGGCCAAAAATGCACTTCATTCAGCCTATGCCAACTCCACAAGGGCCGAACAGGAGCAGCTTCGCGAGCTGCAGGGCCAGCTGGACCAGCTGACTGGCCGCTGACAAAAAAGAGCATGCCCGGAAACAGGGCATGCTCTTTTTTCTGGTTACCGGAAGTGCTGCAATACAGCCGGATAAGAATGGATGCTTCTGCCTTCCTCATCCTTCTCGTAAAGGTTTAGGATGACCGTACCATTCTCCGGCAATGAATGTTCCGGTATATTAATTTTCACGCGGAAAGGGGACCACTTTTGTTTAGAATCAGAAGGATATTCCGCCGCGGCAAGCACCCTATGGCCGTCTTCGGCTGTATAATTAAATTCCCCTGACATTGTCCTTGCCTCCCCTTTCACCTCATAAACACCATTACCCCCGCTTATCTCCACCTTCCTGAAAGCAGGGTTCTCCTTTGGGACATACAGTACGGCCTTTTTCCTCAGCACTTCTGCTGCATGGGTTTCACCTTTCCTTTTGAGCGGGATGGACAGCTCGACTGAATAGGACCCTTCCTTGATCCTTCCGGCTGCAGTCTCATAGTCCCAGGAGTCCGTCCAGGAAACAAATTCTCCAGGATCCAGCTTCAAGTACTGTATGGCCTGCAGAAAAGACTTTCCTGCCGCGGCATCATAAACAGTTTCCCCGTCCTTATCGCGGATGATCAGATCATATCTTTGCGAGGTTGGGAATTCAAAGGTCTGCACCTGATCAGAGCTGTTGGTAATCCCCACTTGGATATCAGCCGATTCCTGGCCGGGATCCACGGTCAAGGAAACTTCAGGGCCGCCTTCTGCACCGGCGCTTGAGCCATTCATCGGAAGTGAAGCGAATATCATGAACAAAACTGCTGCAATCCTTAACATGCCAAACCCTCCTCTTTTTGTTAATCTTTCCTGAAGAAACCGAAAATCCCGGCTGTCTCAACGATATTCGTAAACGCATACGGATCGACATCCTTTATGATCCTTTCAAGGTCAAAAAGCTCATAGCGGGTGATGACAATAATCATCATTTCTTTATTTTCATTTGTAAAAGCCCCTTTGGCGGGAAGGGTCGTAATGCCGCGCACCATCTTATCGTGGATGGCCTGCCTAAGCTCCGCCGATTTTTTCGTAACGATCATCGCCGTCAGCTTTTCATGCCTTGTATGGATAGCATCGATCACCCTTGTTGAAGCATAAAGCGTCACAAGCGTGTACAATGCTTTTTCCCAGCCGTAAAGAAATCCGGCTGTAATGATGATGATGGCGTTCAAGGTAAAGAAATATGTACCCACAGGACGGTCTTTCATCCGTGACAGAAGCATGGCGACAATATCCATGCCCCCTGTGGATGCCCCCCATTTCAGTGTCATGCCCACGCCTACCGCCGCAATGACGCCTCCAAAAACAGCATTCAGAAGAATATCCTCTGATACATGGATGACGGGAATGAGCTCCAGGAACAGAGACATAAGGAACACGCTTAAAAAGCTGTAAACCGTAAAAGATCTGCCCACCTTTTTCCACGCGAGAATTGTTACAGGTATATTCAGGACGAACAATAAAATACCTGTTGACGCATAGCCTCCGAGAATGCTGGAAAGCAGCTGTGCCACACCGGTAAACCCGCTGGCATAGACATTGGCCGGAATCAGGAAAAAGTTCATCGCAATCGCATTGAGCACGGCGCCTATCAGCACCACAATAAATTTCTTCGTTTCTAATAAAAACATACCGAACCCCCTTAAAACACTTGGTGTTTCTTTACCCTATATTGTGTTTTTTCAACACATTTCATTGTATTTTTTCCCTTGTTTCTATAAACTAAAAGCATATTAATGGGCTGAAAGCAGGTGACCTATATGTCAGTAAAAATTATGGCTGACAGTGCAAGTGATTTACCGTTGCAGTTTTTCAAGGACAATGATGTCCTGCTCTTTCCTCTGCAGGTTCTGTTGGATGGGCAGGAATACAAAGATTTGATCACAATCGATCCAAAGAAAGTTTATGATAGCATCAGAAGCGGGCATATCCCGAAAACCTCCCAGGTATCCCCGGTTGACTTTGAAAGGGAATTCAGGGAGCTTGCCGAAAACGGCCGGGAAGGCATCTATATCGCATTCTCTTCCCAGCTGTCCGGCACATACCAGACGGCTGCCATGGTGCGGGACCAGGTAAAAGAAGAATATCCTGACCTTAGCTTGTCCATTATAGACACAAAATGCGCATCTCTTGGAGCCGGATTGATCGTTAAAGAAGCGGCCAGGCTATCTGCCGAAGGCGCATCCATGGAAGATATCGAAAAAGATATCCTTTTCCGGAGCCGCCATATGGAGCATCTTTTCACTGTCGAAGATCTGGATCATCTTGCCAAAGGCGGGCGTGTTTCCAAGGCTTCAGCTTTTCTCGGCGGCCTGCTGAATATCAAGCCTCTCCTTCATGTGGAAGACGGGAAGCTTGTCCCCATTGAAAAGATCCGAGGGAAAAAGAAGGTCCTGCGCCGTATGATCGAGGTTGCGAAAGAACGCGGCAAAGGCTTTTCCGGGCAGACGATTGCCATCAGCCATGCTGACAATCCTGAGACGGCCGAGGAAGTCAAAGCGATGCTGATCGAAGAGCTTGGCCCCAGAGAAATATTGATATCAGATATTGGGGCAGCCATAGGATCCCATACCGGGGCCGGCACCATCGCACTCTTCTTTTTGAATGAAATAGCATTATAATCCTACATACTCCTTCTGTTTGCGGCAGACACTAAACCGACGGCGACCAAGCCGGAATAAAGGAGGTTTTTTCTATGCCGCACACTTCAGACAATGATAAAAAAGCACAGGATAATAATGCCTTGAGGCATGAAAAAAATATGATGCGCGAGAAAAACAGAAAAGCCGGGAAGCATCAATACTCCAAAAAAACGGATCATCTCTAAAACAGCAGGGCTCTATTTAGATGACTTCCTGAAAAACAAAAAAGCAAGCGCCCGGCGCTTGCTTTTTTTCTATGATTGCTTGATATATGTCCAGCCGTCCTCCTGGTAGACCTTTCCTTCTTTCATCAGCCTGCCGAGGGCACGCTTGAATGAAGATTTGCTCATTTGGAATCGCTCCTGGATGTCCTCTGCCATGCTTTTGTCCCCATAAGGCATAGAGCCGTTCCGCTCTTCAAGATAGGAAAGGACTTTTTGCGAATCAGCGTCAAGTGCTTCCTCTTTCCGCGGCAAAAGGGAAAGATTGACTGTTCCATCTTCTTTTACATCAATGATCCGCCCTTCTATTTTTTCGCCAAGGCGCGGCTCTGTCTTCCTCTGGGATTCATGGATAAAGCCTTTGAATCCTTCTGCCGTATAGGCCCAGCTCCCGACTTTCGCGGTCCTGTAAATATGCCCGTGGACGTTCTTGTTGAAGTCCTTCCGTGTCGCTTTAATGGAAATCTCCTCAATGATCGGATCCTTCGCGTGCTTTACATACACCCGATTATTCCTGTTTACACGGAGGGTGATGTAGAGAAGATCGCCTTTCTGCGGCCAGACAGAAAGGTGCAGGGGCAAATCCTCCTGTCCTAGGAGCATCTCCTTCTGTATTCCGATGTCAATGAATACGCCAAGATCTTCCCTTACATCGCTGACCTTTGCCCAGCCATACACCCCTACCCGGATTTCCGGAAGGGTATCAGTTGCAGAGATGCGTTCCCTTGAATCTGTGTAAAGGAATACTTCTACTTTTTCATCCAAATCATACTCTTTTGCCGCTTCATTTATATGCAATAATACATCCTCATCACCGTCTGTCAGAAAATAACCGAAAGATGATTTTCTTGATACGGTTAAAGTTGTGACTTGTCCGATATAGTCTGCCAAAGGCATGCAATTTCCTCCTCAATGGCTTTATTGTCTGCTGACAATATGAAAGTTGTTTGAACTGCTATATTTTACTATAATAAACGAATAAGGTAAAACGGTTTCGGGGCAGGAGCGGCCGGCTGCAGGAATATAACCGGCCCCCGGCTTCAAAACAGTGGCTAAATACAAGGATTAACGGAGGTCAAGATATGTCAAAAGAAAGCTCATTTGATATTGTATCCAAAGTAGAATTATCTGAAGTAACAAATGCAATCAGTATTGCAATGAAAGAAGTCAAGACCCGCTACGACTTCAAGGGAAGCAAAAGTAATGTAACCCTTGATAAGGAAGAGCTTGTCCTGGTTTCGGATGATGAATATAAGCTTGAACAGCTGAAAGATGTACTGCTCAGCAAAATGATCAAACGCGGAATTCCCATCAAGAACCTTGATTATGGAAAAGTGGAAGCAGCTTCCGGCGGGACTGTCAGGCAGCGTGCCAAACTTATGCAGGGAATCGATAAGGAAAATGCAAAGAAAATCAACACCCTCATCAAAAACAGCGGCTTAAAAGTAAAGAGCCAGGTACAGGACGACCAGGTCCGTGTCACAGGAAAGAACAGGGACGACCTTCAGCAGGTAATAGCTGCCGTAAGAGAAGCCGACCTGACAGTTGAAGTACAGTTTATAAACTATCGATAGAAAAGCGGAAGGCGCTTGCCCAGCCCCGACAAGCATAAGACGCTTCAGGATAGAAGGCGTTCTTTGCCTTCAATCCTGAAGTGGCTTATGACTCGAGGGGCTAGCGCCTGGAGCTGGACAAATAGAAAAGCGGAAAAGCCTTGCTCAGGCCCGACAAGCTTAAGACAAGCAGAGCGGAAGGTTGTTCTTTAACCTTTTGATCTGATTGACTTAAGACTCGAGGGCCTAGGCTTTGGAGCTGGACAAGAAGAAAAGCGGAAGGCGCTTGCCCAGCCCCCGACAAGCTTAAGACGCTTCAGAATAAAAGGCGTTCTTTGCCTTTAATTCTGGCGCTTCTTATGACTCGAGGCTCTAGCCGCTGGAGCTGGACAATAGAAAAAAGCGGAAGACGCTTGCCCAATAAATAACCCCGGATGCCAGAGGCATGCCGGGGTTATTTATTAAACAAACACATACATCAGCAGCTCATCTGAATAGGAGCCATCACAATTCCTCACATGCCTGATCCTTCTGCCTTCCTCCTGGAATCCCATTTTCTTATATAAATGAATGCCCCGCTCGTTATGGGAGAACACTTCCAGGCACACTTTTTCAATGCCCTGCTCCGCTTTCGCCCATTCCAGGCAGGTGCCGATCAGCTGCTTCCCGATGCCTTGATTGCAATATTTTTCTTTAATGGATATGCCGAACATTCCGATATGGCTGACTTTTTTGCGTGTTTTCCGGGTAAAGTTCAAAACTCCGGCAAGCTCTTTCCCGCTCCAGGCAGTCAAAAGCAGATTTCCCGGCCGGTCATGCATAAGGATCCATTCACGTTCTTCTTCAACGGTTGCCTTAAATTCCTCTGGAACAGTCAGCATGTTCTCGGATTCCTGCAAAATCTGCACAGTATGGTTAAGCAGCGCCTCAGCATCCTCCGGCCTTCCCCGCCTGATGGTTATCATATTGATGTCTCCCCTTTTTAGCAAAAGAAATTTTTTCCATGTTTTTATCACATACTAGCATGGAATACACCTAATATCTATTAAAAATTGGAGGTTTTGCATAATGGCAAAAGAACAAAACAATAACCAGAATGGATTCGTCCCGCAGCACCAGAACCAGCAGCCGGGTGTAGAAGATAAAATGACTCCGGAGCCTACTTATATCGATCCAAATTTTAAGGGCTCTGGAAAACTCGAAGGCAAGGTGGCCATTATTACTGGCGGAGACAGTGGAATCGGCAAATCTGTTGCTATATATTTTGCAAAAGAAGGAGCTGATGTCGCTGTCGTTTATCTGGAGGAGACTGATGATGCAAAGGAAACGAAACAGGAAGTCGAAGCCGCAGGCCGCAAATGCCTCCTGCTTGCTGGCGACCTCGGAGATGAAAGCTTTGCAAAAGAAGTAGTTTCCAAGACGCTGGATGAGTTTGGCAAAGTGAATATCCTTGTCAATAATGCCGGTGAGCAGCATCCGCAGACAAGCCTGCTCGATATCAGCACAGAACAGCTTGAAAAAACATTCAGGACGAATATTTTCTCTATGTTCCACCTGACAAAAGCTGTACTGCCGCATCTGGACAAAGGAAGCTCTATCATCAATACGGCATCCATCACAGCGTATGCAGGACATCCTAAGCTGATTGACTATTCTTCCACTAAGGGAGCGATCGTTACATTCACCCGCTCCCTGTCAACAAACCTGGCTGATTCCGGCATCAGGGTAAATGCCGTTGCACCCGGCCCCATCTGGACGCCGCTCATCCCTTCTACCTTCACAGAAGAAGATGTCGCCAAATTCGGAACCGACACACCGCTTGGCAGGGCCGGACAGCCGTACGAACTGGCACCAGGCTATGTATATCTCGCAAGCGACGACTCATCCTACGTATCCGGCCAGATGCTTCACATCAATGGCGGGAAGATTGTTAATGGCTAAAATCAGTCATAACAAACGAAGAAAATAACAGAAAACCAGCCGGATGCCAGACGTCCTCCGGCTGGTTTTTTTATGCGCTGTGAGTAAAAACAAGCGGTATCCTCCCTGAATCCCCGTCAGACCCTCCAGATTTAACCATATAAAACTGCCTTTTTCTCTTAAAAACTATGCTCTGTAAAAGTCTATTGTTAAGTCTTATCCTTATTTGAGTGACCAGCAAGCCTTAAAATAAGCGGAGATTCTCCTGTTAAACTGCAGAATATGGCACGGGTGGGAATAAATAAGGGGAGATTTGAGACTGTCGATTAAGTTGTTGTTTATTCCTCTTCTACGCCTTATTTCACAGACTTTGTGAATTTTATCGTTTTTTTTCACAAACTATCATTATTTTATTGGTTTTTCCTCTTTTGAGGACCCTCTGTTTGTTCTCATTTCCCTAATTTGGACAGACGGGGGCCTTTACCCGATTTTCGCATTTTTTGTAGCGGTAAAAGGGCGGGATGTATTCAGCTACTTTTTTAACCATGATTTTCACATTAATGACCATGGCCGTCAACTTGGACGCAATCCTTAATGATTCCCTCCCTCTTGTTCTTGGCTTTCTGAGCCCGTGATGGTTGGCAGCTTCATGATTCGTCCTCTCCACATCGTACCTGGCCCTTAATGAGTTTTTTCCTTCATCGGTTTGATTATAGGATCTTCCTTGTTCCATAATTTCGTAAAAATCACTGATAAAGACGGTCCGCCCTTTTTCATTGGTCGTACATTGGGCAAACATGGGGCAGGCTTGACACGTTTGCCCTTGAAATTTGAATTGATAGCCCTGACTTTTGTTATTGCGTACTTTTTTAGAAGTCGAGTATCCAAGAGGGCAGGTGACCTCATTCAATTTTGGATCATAAACAAACCAATCGCTTTCTATTAATCCTGTCGGATTTGTACTTCTTTGTATGGGGGCGCTCAGTGAAATCTGCATCTCTGTTATTTTCTGACGATTCTCCCCTGTGCCATAAGCCGTATCCCCGATGACTTGCTTCGGCAATACAAGGTAGCGGCTGACCATTTCCTCCACCATTGGGACAAGGCGGTCTCCATCCCATTCGTTACCCGGAATGGGTTCGGTATTCAGGATTAATCCATTCTGCCTCGACTCCAGGACCTGGATTTTATCTCCAGTAAACTTCATGGATTTCGTTTTGTGCCCACCCCTGATTTCCGGGTCATAGGCGCTCCGGATGCGATCCGCCGGCTTTTCTTTTTTGGGCAATTCCTTGTATTGGGGTTGTGTCTGTCCAGCGCCGTCAGGCTTAACCGGTTTGGTGTTCTCTTGCAGGATCTGATAAAGAATTCCTTGAAGTTCTAAACAGCGAAGCTGTTGTTTATCGTTCTCCCATGCCCAGAATAAAGGCTTCACCCTCTCATTTTCCAGCCAATGTAACAGGCTGTAGGCTTCCACTGCCAGGCCGCTGAATAATACCAGTCGATCCCCTTCAGGGGCTTGGTCGGAGAGCCGTTTCAGGAAGCTTTTGAGGGGACAGTCCTGGGAAAGATGGGTATATAACTTCGGATATGTCCGTTTGATGTGTTGAATGATCTGGAGGATTCCCTGTTGGATTAGACGGTAGGCGCCCACCTTCGCAATATTGGCGTAAGTATGGAAGGAATCGATAAGCCAGCGGTCATCTTCCTTTCCCCATAGCCCTTTCGCCAAAGCCTGGGAAAGGATATGGTGATGACACGCATCAAAAAGCTCAGAACCCATGCGGTTCCGATCGAGACCCAAGGTACTGTGATCAAAACCATTGAAAGAAACGGGCACTCCCAAAAAACGTTTTAAATGCAGATGATAAAGAATGGCCTCTTCCATTTCACGGTCAGAATAATTGTGATAGCGTTGTACAAAATGGATTTTTAATTTTAAGGAGGGAGCATAAGGGCGTTGTCCCTTTGTGGAATACAGGGGGGCACAGAGTTGATCGGCAAAGGAAAAGTCAACTACCTGCTCTACCCGGCTCCAGAAAGGATGGGCAGGAACCGAAGAGAAAACTTCGTAATCTGATAAAGTTAGCTGGCCAAATGTTTTATATTGAATGTTTGCCATCATGATCACTCCATACGTAAGAATATCTTTATTTTACCGAACATATGGAGTGAAGTGATGAGGAATTTATAGAATGTAGAAAAGTGTGTGAAAAACGAGATTATCTTGAATTAATCGACAGTCTCGATTTTCCGGTTAAGCGGAGGGAAGTTGCCCATTTTCCTGCTTTTTAAGTCGTTAGCCGGAATTTCTCCCTCTATTTGAGCTGTTTTTAGAGTGTTTTTGAAATTAGGGGGAATTTTTCCGCTTATTTTTCTGCCTGTCCCCGAATCCCTCAGTCAGGTCCGGGAAGGTCCGCTCCCTATATGGGTGGGAGCGGACTGCTCTTAAATAGAGTTTGCCTATCGGGTCCGTCATTTAACAAGAAAATATTGCAAAACCAAACATCCGCAAATCATATAGTTCCATTATAGGTAATATTAACATTGAATATTAATAGAGCTAAAAACTAAAAAAAGCCGCCCCGGCAGAATACCGGGAGACAGCTTTTGAAACGTTATTTTGCAGTAGCACTGCAGGTATGCCTTTTAATGATTTGATGAGGAATGATGATCCTTTTGGTCGGCTCTTTCGGATCTTCCACCATTTGGATCAGGCTTTTAGCTGCCTGGTATCCGAGGTCGAAGATATTAATATCGACCGATGTCAGCGGCGGCCGGGACATTTCTGACAGTAGGACATTATTGAAGCTGATGATAGAAATATCATCAGGCACGGATATCCCCATTTCATCCAATGTATTCAGTACGCCGAGTGCCATAAGGTCGTCAGCCACCACCAGGGCGGTCGGGGGCTTTTCAAGAGAGAGAAGCTCCCTTACCGCCTCCTGGCCGCCTTCCTTGAGAAATTCTTCATGGATAACATAATCATTGTCCAGCTCTATGTCCGCAGCTCTCAGGGCTTTTTCATAGCCCAGCAGGCGCTCTACAGTAACTACAAGATTCAAGTCTCCCCCGACAAAGGCAATATGGGTATGCCCAAGTTCGATTAAATAATCGGTCGCTTCTTTCGCAGCCCGGAAATTGTCGTTATCAACATGTGTGATTTCCTCTACATTGCGGAACGGTTTTCCGATAACAACGAAAGGATAATGCCCATCCTGTAAAAATGACAGGACCTTGTCTTCAATCTTTGAATACAGCAGGACAACACCATCCACCCTGCCGCCCTGTACCATCTGGACAACTCCGTTATAGATTTCCTCGTCTGTTTTGCCTGTCGTCATATGAAGGGCATAATGCTTTTCATGGGCACCTTCGCTGATGCCCCTCAGAACAGTCGGGAAAAAAGGATTTTGGAATACGACGTCGGTGGAGCTGGGCATAATTAGTCCGATTGCCTGTGTTGACTGGCTGGCAAGGCTCCTGGCGATGAAATTCGGATGGTACCCCAATTTTCCCATCGCTTTCCTGACTTTTTGCTTCGTCTTTTCGCTGATCCGCGGGCTATTTGCTATCACGCGGGAAACTGTAGAAGGGGCCACATTCGCCAGTTTTGCCACGTCTTTAATGGTAACGGCCATTCCCTTCCCCCCTTATCCATAAGAGTAAACCGCTGCTGTTTCTGTTTATGAAATTATAAAGTAATGGCGGCCTTCCTCAATTTTTTCAGGGAGCAGCGTGCTGCTTCCTTTCTTTAACCGGACATCTTCTCTGCTGTGCACGGCAAGCTGGACTGTGCTCCAGCCAGGCTCAAAAGTGCCGGTGTCTGTCGAGTTCAGATATACCGTTCCTTCCTCACACTTCACTTCAAAGCAAATCTCCCTGTATTCCCCTTTTTCGTATGCGAAAGTTTCCCCATCATCTTCATACAAAGTATAAGAGCATTCAGCACCTTCTTCATAATAGAGATGAAGTGTCAGTGCACCAGCTTCCCCATGGGCAGCCATTGTCCCTTTTTTGATGAAAATCGGCAGCGTTTCCAAAGGAGCATGGATCAGATGGTGCTTCCCTCCCTCATAGGTACTGCCGGTCCAATAATCTACCCACATGCCTTCAGGCAGATAGACAGCTCTATGGAAAGTCCCCGGCTGCATGATCGGGGCAATGATGACATTGTCGCCAATCAGGAATTGATCAGAAAGATTCCAGGTATGTTCGTCCTCCGGAAATTCGAGGAATAATGGCCTCATAACAGGAGTGCCCTCTTTATGAGCCTCGGCAAATAAAGAATAAAGATGGGGCATCCATGTATGCCGGAGCTCAATGTATTTTTTAACGATGGCTTCATATTTCTCTCCGAATGCCCATGGCTCCTGCCTTGCTGATCCGAGCACGCTGTGATTCCTGAAAAATGGGGTGAATGCACCTGCCTGTGTCCATCTGGCGAGAAGCTCCCCATTGGAATCATGGGCGAAGCCGCCTACATCCGGACCTGAAAAAGGAATGCCGGAGACGCCAAGGTTCATGACCATTGGCAGCGACATTTGCAGATGCTCCCAAAAGCTCCGGTTATCCCCTGTCCATACAGCCGCATACCGCTGGACACCGGAATATCCTGCACGCGTAAGCAGGAAAGGCCGCTTCCCTTTCAAATTGCTCTTCATGCCTTCATATGTCGATTTCCCCATCAGAAGGCCGTAGAGATTATGAAGCTCCTTATGCGTCCGGGGATTTCCATCGTTATCATGCATGACTTTCAAGTCCATTGTTTTACTTTCATTGAAGACTGCCGGTTCATTCATGTCATTCCAGATGCCTTCAATTCCAAGCTCTGTATAGTAAGAGTGGAGGCTTCCCCACCAGTCGCGCACTTTTTCGCTTGTGAAATCAGGAAATGCACTGTTTCCAGGCCAGACGTCTCCGTAGTAAACATTGCCTTCCAGGTACTTGCAGAAGAGGTCTTCCTGGATGCCCTGTTTATAGACCATATATTCCGGGTCTTCCTTGACACCCGGATCAACGATCGGAACAATGTGTATGCCCATTTTTTTCAGATCACTGACCATTTTCCCAGGATCAGGAAATTTGTTTTTGTCAAATGTAAATACCCTGTACTCGTCCATATAGTGGATATCCAGATGGATGCTATCCAGCGGAATGCCTTTTTCCTTGAATGTCTCCGCCAGCTCCATCACTTCCTGCTGGCTTTCATAGCTGTACCGCGATTGATGGTAGCCGATTGCCCACTTGGCCGGCAAGGGCATCCTGCCTGTCAGCGAGGTGTATTGGCGGATAACATCCTTCGGCGCAGGTCCAGCCATTATATAATAATCAAGCTGGCCGCCATCGGCAGAAAAGGAATAAAACTCTTCTCCGCGCATATCAAACTCTGCCCGGAAAGTATTATCGAAGAATATGCCATGGGCTTTCCCTTCTCTCAAGGTGAGAAAAAACGGGATTGACTGATACAGCGGGTCTGTTTCCGGATTATGCGGAGCATAAACGTCACTATTCCACATAACCAGCTTTTCCCCTCTTTTATTAAGAAAGCCCGTTTTTTCTCCAAAGCCGTAAAACTGGTCCTTCTCCTCCATATTCTTGAAGCAGATGACTTCTTTGGAATGCTTATAGCCCATCCCTTTTTGGTTCTCTCCGGCAAGAATCCTGCCGGCAGCATCCGCCACCGAAACCCGGAGCGGGGATTTGTTAATTTTGACAGTCAGACAAGAGGTCTTTACTTCTGCCTGGCCTCCTGATTCATTATGCTCGAGCGCTGCTTCCTGCAGCCCGCCAATGACGGCAGGGCTTGTTCTCACATCCGCTTCGCCAAAAAAGTTCATAGTGATGCGGACGATATCTTCTGCAAAGAATACAATCCTGAGTTCCCCTGTTTCCGTCCGGACCTTCAGGCCATTCCTGCATTTTTCTATAGCCAGCACATCTCCTGCTTCTTGGTAATCACTGTTTTCTATCTTTCTGCTCTTTCCTGGATGTATGGCAAAACTTGTATCTTCCATATAGCCGACTCCTCCTTCTAATCCCATCTGTCATGACCGGGATATGGAAGCTGCCGGCAGTGCCGGATGTGGTCAGGAAACAGGCTTCCTCTTTTTCGACCTTCTCCAAAGAAGGAAAATAAAGACGATGAAGGCTGCATAGACCAGCCCCATTACTGCCAGATATGGGATATTCAAACCTGTCTTTTCTGACAGCACATAGATTTCGGCTTCCTCACGGTCAACGATCAGCTTGTATGTTCCATTATCAGACCGTACAAGGTCCCCTCCCAAAAGCCCTTTCAGCTGCTTATCTTCTTCAAGCAGGCCAGATTCAAGGGAGACGGTCTGTGTTTTGACTGTATTATTAATGGCTACGACAGTGGTTTCGTCCTCATAAGTCCGCTTGTACACTGCCATGCCATCTTTATTGTATAAAGGCTCCATTGTGCCCCTTGTGAGAGATGGGAGCTGCTGCCTTAATGTCCCGATATCCGAGATATATTCCACAAGCTCCTGGTCTGTCCGGAAGTCCATCTGCCGGCGGTTGTCAGGATCTTCCCCGCCATCAAGCGCTATTTCACTTCCATAATAAACAATGGGAATCCCCGGGGACGTGTACAAATATGTGAGGGCCAGACGCCATCTCGGGCCTGGATGCTCATTGTTGCTGACTGCATCTCGCGTAAAACGGACGGTGTCATGATTGTCCATGAATGTTCCCATTAAAAAAGGATTATCATATTGGGCCTGATTTCTCTCCCAGCTGGCAAACAGCCAGTCAAACGGCTGCCCGGGCTTTTCAAATGCCGTTCTCAAATGCCCGTTCAGCGGATAATCGACAAATCCGTCGATCCCTGCTTTCTCATACTGTGCAATATAAGCAGGATCATCTGTCCATACTTCACCGAGAAGATAGAACTCCTCCTTGGCGCTTTTTACTTCTTTCGCGAAATCCTCCCAGAAGTCAACAGGCACATGCTTGACCGTATCCAGGCGGTATCCGTCAATATCGGTCTCTTCTATCCACCATTTGGCTGCATCCAGAAGGTATTTCCTCGTTTCCGGGTTTTCCTGTGCAAGGTCCGGAAGATTATAGATCCAGCCATTTTCAAGCTCGTCCTGATTTTCCCAGTTGGTTATTTCCTTCTGTTCATGGAACCAGTCCTGCTTGTCCGGATCATTCACCCAGGGATGATTCGGTCCTACATGATTGACAACAAAGTCAAGTATGATTTTCATATCACGCTTATGGGCTTCTTTTACAAGCTTTTTAAACGTTTCGATAGATCCGAAGTTTTCCTCTGTTTTATAAAAATCATTGATCCAATAGCCATGGTAGCCGCCGGCTTCGTTTTCAAAAATCGGCGTCAGCCAGATGGCTGTAAAGCCCATATCCTTCAAATAGTCAAGCTCGTCAATGATCCCCTTGAAGTCCCCTCCATGATAAGCTTTCGGATCACTTGCGTTTGTTTCCAGATCATTGCTGAAATCACCGTTATTAAAACGGTCGACCATTAGAAAATAAATTGTTTCATCCTGCCATTTACGCTCTTCTTTTTCAACTGCTCCTACCGGTAGGGCGCAAAAAAGAAGAAACGGAATTAAGATGAGAGCCATGACTCCTTTTTTCATCTCCGCTCCTCCTTAAATATCAAGCTGAGCTGCCATAAGGAAATAACCCTTTAAGCAGCCCAGCCCTAAAGTCACTAACCCTTTAAGATTAGCCTTTTGTGCCCCCGGCAGTCAAACCTGAAACGAAATATTTCTGGAAAGATAAGAATAAAATTGAAATCGGGATCGCAATCAGGACAGATCCGGCAGCGAAAGTAGTAAATTCGGCTCCATACTGCCTTGAAACAAGCTCATACAATCCGACGGCAAGCGTATATTTCTCAGGTGTCCTTAGCATGACCTTTGCCAGGATGAAGTCCGTAAACGGTGCAATGAACGTAAAGAGCGCAACAACTGCAACGATCGGTTTCGCGAGCGGCATGATGATCTGCCAGAAAATCCGGAAGTGGCCTGCGCCATCCATCCTTGCACTTTCATCCAGCTCTTTAGGGATGCTGTCCAGATAGCCTTTCATCAGCCAAGTGTTCATCGGAATTGCTCCGCCTACGTAAATGAGGATGAGCCCAAGATGGGTATCCAGCAGGTTTGTGACCTGGGCAAGTACAAAGATGGCAATCAATGCGGCAAAGTTAGGTACCATCTGAAGGATCAGGAATGTGGTAAGCCCATTTTTCCTGCCGACAAAGCGGTACCGTGAAAAAGAGTACGCCATCAAGCTGATGGTGATGACAGATGCCAGCATGGTGATCACACAAATTTTCAGTGTATTCCAGTACCAGATCAGATAATTGCTTTCCTCTGGATTAAATATCGTCTTATAATGGTCAAATGTCGCATTTTTCGGTATGAGTGATGAATTGGTCAAGCTCGTACCTGGATTCAATGATGCACCAATAGCCCACAGAATCGGATAAATGATAATGACCGCCATAAAAAGAATGACAAGATAAGTCAGTGACAGCCTGATGAATTTTTCTTTTTTGGTCGTCATATCACATCATATCCTCCTCTTTGAAAGCTTTCGTCCTTCTGAATTGCCATAAAGCCACACTAATGACAATGGCTGATAGAATCATGGTGATGGCTGCAGCCATGCCATATTCCGATTTCGTGACAGTAAGGTTATAAATCCACGAAATCAGTATATCGGTTCCTCCTGCATTTTGATCCGAGATAGCAGGGCCTCCCATATTGAACAGGTAAATAATATTGAAGTTATTAAAGTTAAATGTATATTGCGTAATCAGGATCGGTGCAATGGACAGCATGATCAGCGGGAAGGTAATATTCTTAAACTTCTGCCAGATCGTTGCCCCATCCACCGTTGCCGCTTCATAAAGCTCATCCGGAATAGCCTGGAGTACACCTGTGACCATCGCAAAGATGAACGGGAAGCCAAGCCAGGTCTGAATCATGATAAGAGCGATCCTTGTCCACAGGGCCTCAGTCATCCACGGGATTGGACCGATGCCAATGAAATCAAGCACTACATTATTGATGGCACCGAACGTTTCATTGAACAGGCCGGAAAAAATAAGGATGGATACAAATGCCGGTACGGCCCATGGCAGGATCAGGATCGTCCTTATAATGGCCTTCCCCTTTAGATCCTTCTGGTTGACAAGAACTGCCAGGAACACTCCGAGGGCGATCTGGAACGTTGTCGCACCAAATGTCCAGATGATCGTCCAGGCAAACACGTTTACGAAGGTATCGCGCCAGATATCCAATGTCACCAGTTTGGCGAAGTTCTCCAACGCCACCCAGTCCATCAGCTTCGCGGGCCATTGATGATACAGATTGTAGTTAGTGAACGAAAGCAAAAGCACAAACACAATTGGCAGGATGACAACGAACACTAGAAGAAAGAATCCCGGAGTTATCATCAAGTATGGGAACCCGGAATCTATCAATGTATGATATTGCTCTTTAATCGAGCTCAGGTGCTGGCCCAAGTCCCGTTTCTTTCCATTTTTATAGGCGTCGCGGAGATTGATGAACATAAACCCTGCCGCAAACAAAATCAGGATGACGGAAATGATTCCGTATACCAGGAGGAAGATGGAATTATCCCTCGGCAGCTTTTCTCCGAGAGTGACAAGTCCCCAAAGACCGATGTTGAGGAAGTCTTTAAACGCAACGATGAATGATAAAGACAGGATTAAAAAGGCGATGCCTTTGACAAATTGTTTATTATACATTTGGCCGAGTCCCGGGATGATGGACAGGCCTGCAGCAATTTTCCGATGGTTTGAACGGTATGCTTCTTCCATTGAAAGGATGCCCCTTTCTATCTGATTCCCATAAAGGGCGATTTTTTAGTGGATTTTTCTTTGCGGCACTATTGTCTTCTTAAAGAGCAAAGAGCATTTCTCTTAAATTATGACTCTCTTTGGCTGCTTAATAAAATGGGAGGCAGTACTCCACCAAGGAGTACCGCCTTTTCCCTTTATTGCTATAGATCAGTTTCCGCTGTGGTTTGCTTCAATCTGCTGTTCAATAGTTTTCACAGCATTATCAAGCGCTTTTTTGGATTCTGATTTACCTGTAATGATCGTTTCAACCGCTTTTTTCATTGGATCCCAAACCTCAGCCATTTCCGGTACACTTGGCATTGGAACAGCATACTGTGACTGTGCCATTACGGCTGCAGCACCTTCGTTATTCTTAACGAATTCAGGATCTTCCATCAGTGACTTCAGCGGCGGGATTTCGCCAGTCAGCTCAAAGCGCTTCTTGGCATTTTCTTCATTTGTAATGAATTCAACAAATTTCTGGGCCCATTCCTGGTTTTTGCTGAAGTTAGTAACGAACCAGCCTTTAACACCCATGAATGTCTTGACAGGCTCGCCATTTGGAAGCTTCGGCATAGCCGCTACACCATAATCGATGCCTGCATCTTTATAATCCTGGAACGCCCAAGGGCCGTTTTGGACCGCAATGGCTTTTCCTTCTTTAAAGAGGCCGTTCATATTGTCGTTTGATTTTTCTCCGATGATTCCTTTCGGGAACAGCCCTTCTGCATACCACTTTTTGATATACTCTGCTGCTTCTACAGAAGCATCGTTATTCAGGCCGATGTCAGTTACGTCCACCTTGCTGTCTTTCTCGCCGAATACATATCCGCCGTATCCGGAGAATACACCGTGAGCATGGTAGAAGTCATCCCAGATTGCCAGGAATCCGTAGTTGCCGTCTTTAGTTACTTCCTGTGATTTTGCATAGAGATCTTCCAGGTTTTCTGGAACCTCAGGAAGCAATGCTTTGTTATAAATGAAAACCGGTGTTTCAGTAGCTTTCGGAAGTCCGTAAAGCTTGCCTTCATATTTCAGTGCATCTACTGAAGAGCTTGTAAATTGATCAAGGATCTCGTCGCTTACTTCAAGCTCCTTAATATAACCTTTTACCATCGCAGGGCCAGTGCCGTCATGAGACATTGTGATAACATCCGGAGCATTGGCTGTATTGCCGTCAAGTGCAAGGTTTTCCTGCATCTTTGTTATGTTCAATTCCTTGAATTCAATTTTGATTCCGTGTTCTGCTTCAAACTTGTCAGCCGCATCTTTAAGAGCGACTCCTTTATCTGTATCTTCCCAGACAATCAGCTTTTCCGGTTTTTCTGAACCGCCTTCTGTTTTTTCTCCTGCAGTGCCCTTTTCTTCATCTTTAGGACCGCAAGCAGCCAGCACTCCAAAAACCAGGACGATCATCATAAATAATGATAAAGCCTTCTTCATTTTGACCCCTCCAAAGAATTTATATTTTTCTAGTACAACCGTTTGCACAAATCGCTGCAAAAAAAGGCCGCTGAAAGCGTTATCAGCATATTCAAAAAAAATAACAGCTGATCATTTTCAGGACAGCCGCCTGTGAAAACGATTGCACAAACTTTAACTTTATTATACTTGCTATTTTCATTTTGACAACCCCCTTTTTAACATTATGCCGAAAAAGTTTTTATCGCATAAAAGTGCTCCAGCTTGAATGACAGCGCATTATTTGATAAATTTTAAAAAAGTCAACTTGCAATGCAATCGATTGCACCAGAGAGGGGAAAACTTATGCTTGAAAGGTCGTCAATCTTTCACCGTCCTTCTGACAGCTTTGCGTATGCTTATAAGGAAAATACACTACATATCAGGCTGAAAGCCAAGAAAGGCAATATTGAAGAAGCTGAGCTTATTTACGGAGACCAATATGAATGGAATGAAGACGGCTGGGCAAACCGCCGGATCCCGATGAAAAAAACAGGTTCGGACGAATTATTTGATTACTGGCTGGCTGAGCCAGAGCCTGAGTTCAAAAGGACACGGTATGGCTTTTGCCTGAAGTCAGGGGACGAGGAGGCAGTTTATACAGAAAAAGGCTTCTTTGATAAGGTTCCCGAAGATCCCGGAAGCCTTTTCTGCTTCCCCTATCTTCATGCAAGCGAGGTTTTCAGGGCTCCGGAATGGGTGAAGGATACTGTATGGTATCAAATTTTCCCGGAGAGATTCGCTAATGGTGATGAATCATTGAATCCGCCGGATACGAAGCCTTGGAGAAGCGAGGAGCCAAAGCCTGATAATTTCTTTGGCGGGGATTTCCGGGGTATCATCGACCATATAGACTACCTTGCCGGCCTGGGCATTACTGGGATTTACTTCACACCTATATTCAAGGCATTTTCCAATCATAAATATGATACAATAGACTATTATGAAATCGACCCGCAGTTCGGGGATAAAGAAACCTTCCGCGAGCTTGTGAAGATTTGCCATGAAAAAGGAATCAAAGTCATGCTCGATGCTGTCTTTAATCACAGCGGCTATCATTTTGCCCCCTTCCAGGACCTCCTGGAGAATCAGGCGGAATCAAAATATAAAGACTGGTTCCATGCTGAAAAATTCCCCCTTGAAGGCGGGGAACGCCCCAACTATTCCACCTTTGCGTTTGTCGAGTCCATGCCAAAGCTCAATACGCAGCATCCGGAAGCAAAGGAATACCTCCTGGAAGTCGGCCGCTATTGGGTCCGGGAATTCGATATCGATGGCTGGAGGCTGGATGTCGCCAATGAAATCGACCATCAGTTCTGGCGCGAATTCCGGGCTGAAGTGAAGAGCATCAAGCCAGATCTTTATATACTCGGGGAAATCTGGCATGATAGCATGCCTTGGCTCAGGGGCGACCAGTTCGATGCTGTCATGAATTACCCGTTCCTGACGAATGTTCTTAATCTGTTTGCGAAAGAATCGATCAGCCCCCGGCAATTTGCCGAGAATATGGCTTCTGTCATTCATATGTATCCTGATAATGTCAATGAGGCTGCTTTCAATCTGGCTGGAAGCCATGATACTCCGAGGGTCCTGACCGAGTGCGGGGGTTCGCTTGAGAAGGCAAAGCTGATTTTCACATTTATGATGACTTATATCGGGACTCCCTGCATTTATTATGGAGATGAAGCGGGACTTTCCGGCGGCATGGACCCGGGATGCCGGGAATGTATGCCATGGAATGAAGAAGAATACAGCATGGAGATGTACAATCATACAAAAAAGCTCATTCAATTGCGCAAATCCGAGCCGCTGCTGGCAAATGAGGGAGTTCTGGAGTTCCTGGAGCTTCCCGAGGAAAGTACGGTTGTCGCATTTGCCAGGAGTTCAGGGAACAGGAAGATTGTCATTCTCTTGAATGCCTCAAGTGAAGAAGCATCATTCTCCCTCCCGTTTGCTCTAAAAGGGAAAAAAATCACCGATCTGCTGACGGAAAAAGAATATGGTGCTGAAGCAGATTCCCTGTCTGCAGAATTGGAAGGCTACGGGGCAGCCATATTGTCCTTTGAACTTTAAAAATTTCAAAACACAGTTTATATGGCTGGCACTTTTGCCAGCCCTTTCTTTGCGCAAAATGACTTCCCGGAGGAGGCTCACTTTTATTTCAAAGAATTACACCGAATTGTTTAGGAGATATACATTATGAAACAACCGAAACAAAATTTGACATTATTTGCTCTTACCTGGCCTATTTTCATTGAAATACTGCTTCATATGCTGATGGGGAATGCTGACACGCTGATGCTATCGCAGTATTCCGACAACTCTGTTGCTGCCGTCGGGGTTTCCAACCAAATCCTTTCCCTCATCATTGTGATGTTTGGATTTGTAGCAACAGGCACCTCCATCCTTGTGGCTCAGAACCTGGGGGCAAAACAGCCTGGGAAAGCCGCTGAAATTTCGGTGGTTTCGCTTGGGACCAACCTTTGCTTCGGCATACTGCTCAGTGCCGTCTTGATCATTTTTGGCAAGCCTTTGCTGAAGCTGATGGATCTGCCGCCGGAACTGATGGATGAAGCAAACGTTTATCTCGTCATTGTTGGAGGCTTTTCCTTTGTCCAGGCACTCATCATGACCATCGGGGCCGTCATCAGAAGCTATGGATTTACGAGAGATGTTATGTATATAACGATCGGTATGAATATTTTGAACGTCATCGGGAATTATCTTTTCATCTTCGGTCCTTTTGGGTTTCCTGTATTGGGCGTAGAGGGTGTTGCCATTTCTACTGCTGTCAGCAGATCGATCGGCCTTCTGGCTTCAATTGCGGTTCTCATCAGGCGTACGGAAGGAGAGCTGCCTTTCGGGCTCCTTTTCCGCTTCCCCAAAGAACATCTTCGGAACCTGCTGCAAATCGGCATTCCCTCAGCAGGAGAGCAGCTTTCTTATAATGCCTCCCAGATGGTCATCACGTATTTTGTTGCGATGATTGGGACAGAAGCTTTGACGGCAAAGGTATATGCCCAGAATCTGATGATGTTCATTTTCTTATTCAGCCTCGCCATCAGCCAGGGAACCCAAATAATGATCGGACATATGATCGGGGCAAGAGAATTCTCATCGGCCTATCAAAGGTGCATCAGGAGCTTGAAGCTCGCTATTTCGATTTCATTGGGAGCAGCTGTTGTTTTCACCTTTTTCTCAGAATCATTGCTGGGCATCTTTACGGAAAATCAGGATATCATCAAGGTTGGAAGCACACTGATATTATTGACCATCATTCTTGAACCCGGCCGCTCCTTCAATCTGGTTGTCATCAGCTCGCTGAGGGCAGCCGGCGATGTAAAGTTCCCTGTCTATATGGGCATCTTGTCCATGTGGGGTGTTTCTGTCACCATTTCTTATATAGCCGGGATCCACTTCGGCCTCGGGCTTATCGGGGTATGGATTGCCTTTATTGCAGATGAATGGCTGAGGGGCATCCTCATGCTGTGGCGGTGGCGCTCCAAAGTATGGATGGAAAAATCGTTCATCGGCAGGGCCGGCAAGAAAAAAGAAACTTCCGGATAAAGAGACAGAAAGGCCTGGCGGCAGCCAGGCCTTTCTTTTAAGATAAGAAAATATATTTTTATACTACGATTACTGTCCAGCAGCTGCGCCTCCCCCCTCGAGGTCACAAGCCCCCCGGATGCTGGTCATGCAGACGTTGCCAAAGGGCGTGGCGATCTTAGTCTGCGTTCCTTAAGGGTGACCAAGACGCTTGCGCTTTTCTTAAATTGTAGCGAGGAGCCTCGCTTTTTCTTCCTTCGTCACATAATTTCTTGCGCGGAATGAGTTGTAGCCATTGTTCCGGATTTTATTGAGGATGGCCCTGTAAAGGATGGCAGCCCCCTTGACCGGCGTCCTCGAAGAAGGGGGATACAAGTGGACTGTTTCCAGCGCCTCTTCATAATATTTCTCTGCGATTTCCGCCAGCTCCTCAAACAGCCCGATGAAAGCGGCATTCAGCTGGCCTGACTGCAGATCTTCCTTCTTGTATCCGTGCTTCTCCATCAAAGCTTCAGGAAGGTAGACCCGATCCCTTTTGAGGTCATCGCCAATATCGCGCAGTATATTGGTGATCTGCATAGCCTGCCCCAGCTTAATGGCGCCATGCTTAAGCTTTTCCGCATTTTCAGGTGCAAGGACAGGAAGCAGCATCAGGCCGACTGTACTCGCGACATGATAGGAATAATGAAGAAGTTCATCGACAGTATAGTATCTTGATTTGTACAGATCCATCTTCTGACCTGCAATCATTTCAAAAAAAGGAGTGCTGTCCATGTCAAAGCGGCCGAACACGTCCCTGAGGGCCGTCCACAGCATAACATCTTGATCGGGCATCCTGCCTTTGAGAAATACGGCAAAACCTTTTTCAAAAGCTGCCACCTCCTCCGCCGGACACGCTCCTTCGTCCACAATATCATCCACCTTGCGGCAAAAAGCATAAATGGCCCATACAGCTTTTTTCTTCTCAGGCGGCAGGAACGAAAAAGCACGGTAAAATGTGGCTGAGTTATTTTTAATGACCTCTTCACAATATTGATAGGCTTCTGCAGCTTTATCCAACGACCGGCACTCCTTCCATTTGTGAATCCTTCTTGTGTTCAAGCTTTATATGGTCAGCCAGCATCTTTGCTCCCTGCAGGACAATCGGGATTCCCCCGCCAGGATGGACGCTTGCCCCGACAGCATAGATATTTTTTTCCCTGAAAGGCTTCAGCTGGGGGCGGAAGGTGCCTGATTGGAACAGAGAAGGCGCTATCCCGAAGCTTCCTCCTCCATACAGTCCTTCGCGGCGTGCATCCTCAGGAGTCCTGACCTTCATCCATTCTATATGCTTTCGCAGCCCGGGGAAGCTGTCCTTTTCAATCCGGCTGATGATTCTGTCAACGTACTCATCCTTGCTGCTCCAGTCGATATGATCACCCGATGGTGCGGGGATAAGGGCATACAGGACGCTTTTCCCTTCAGGTGCAAGAGAGTCATCGATCGCTGAAGGATAGAAAGTATAATAAGAGGGGTCTTCAGGCAGCTGCTGCTGTTTGAAGATTTCATCCATGCTTTTATTGAAATCACTGCCGATGAAAAACTGGTGCACCATGGCTTCTTCATATATTTTGTCTATCCCGAAGTAGAGGAGCAGACAGCCGGAAGAGGCTTTGTAATTTTTCCTGCGGTCCATCAGCTCTTTTTCTGCTACCGGAAAATCGCCGTTGAGGATGAAGGAATCATATTTTTCCTCCTGGCCATTGATGATGGCTCCCTTGGCCTCGCTGCCATCCGTCAGCAGCTTCTCAACACGGCTCTCAAGGCGTATTTCTATTCCCTTTTTCTTAAGCAGCCCTTCAAGCTTGCCGATCAGGCTGGCATAGCCCCCTTTAACATAAAAAATGCCGTGCTTGTGCTCACTATAAGACACAAGGCTGTATATAGCAGGAGTGCTCAGCGGATTGCCCCCGATATATAGAGTCTGAAGAGCATAAGCAATCCTCAGTCTGTCATCTTTAAAATAAGACGAAAGCTGCTTATCCACACTTTTATGGGCATTCATTTTTGCCAGAGAGGATAGTGTCTCCTTATTCCAGAAATCTCCCTTCTCCAAAAAGGGACGCTCCAGGAACTGCGGTCTGCCCGTATGGAAACGATAGTCCATATCCTTCATGAATCGCTGAAACCCTGCGAGGCTTTCGGGGAATTTCCGGCTGATTTCCCGCTCCTGCTCGCCGATGTCCGCATGCTTTATATAGTCGGTTCCGTCCGGAAAAGTAATTTTATAGAGCGGGTCCAGCCTTATCATTTCAAACTGGTCTTTCTCAAGCCCCGCTTCTGCCAGAATACTCTCGATCATATCAGGGAGCAGGACGATGGTTGGCCCCTGATCGATCCGGAAGCCGCTCTCCTCCATAAATGAAAGCCTTCCTCCAAGCCTATTTTCCTTTTCGAAGATGACGACTTCATGGCCGTCGTTTGCCAGCAGCAAAGCGGTTGTCATACCGCCGATCCCTCCGCCGATAACCGCCGTTTTCATAGTGCTTCCTCCAGTCCCGGTAAGCTGCGCCCATCTTCAGCGAATTTCAGTCCGTCTTTCTCCAATATCATCTTCGCCGTAATCCTGGCCGACTCCAATATGGTCGGCAGCCCGCTGCCAGGGTGGGTCCCTCCGCCGACGAGCCATGTATTCCCCGCTTCCTCAAAGCGATTATGGGGTCTCAGCACCATCATTTGCGAAAGCTGATGCCCAAGATTGAAGGTCGCCCCTTTATAGACATGCAGATCATCTTCCCAGTTTCTAGGGCTGATGATTTTTTCAAATTCAATATGATTCCTCAAGCCTTTAAAGCCCGTCTTTTTTTCCACAATATCCATAACAAGGCCCCTGAACTCACCCTGCTTCTGATCCCAGTCAATGCCGCTGAAGTTATTCGGCACAGGTGCAAGGATATAAAGAGCTGATTTTCCTTCCGGCGCCAGCGTCGGGTCGGTTGCGGAGGGATTCTGGATATAGATGGAAGGGTCCCCGGATAAGCTGAGTGTTTTCGTGATTTCTTCTACATTCCTTTTGTAATCTTCGGCAAAGCAGATGGTATGATGCGGAAGATCGTACTGTTTATCCAGACCGAGATAGATCATGAACGTTGAGCAGGAATATTTCTTTTTCTCCAGTTTGCGGGTTTTATACTTTTTCAGATTCCCCTCATTCAGGACAGTGCTCATCGCCTTGGCAAAGTCGGCATTGATGATGACTTCATCAGCAGGCACCTTCTCGCCTGATTCAAGGATGATGCCCTTTGCATCCCGGCCTTCCATCCAAAGGCCCTTCACACCATTTCCGAGGTGTATCCTGCCTCCATGCTCCCTGGTGACTTTCGCCATCGCTTCCGGCAGCTGGTTCAGTCCGCCGATAGGATGGTAGATGCCATACTCGTGCTCCATAAAGGAAAGAATTGAAAATGCACCCGGGCAATCCCATGGAGACATCCCAAGATATTTTGATTGGAAAGTGAAGGCCAGACGAAGCGTTTCACTGTCAAAATAACGGGAAAGGACATCGTAGAGGCTTTTTCCAAGAGACAGTTCAGGCAGCGCTTTAATGACCTTCCAGCTTAGATAGTGCCGGTACCTGTCCATCCTTGATTGCAGGATGGGCATCAATGCTGACATTTTCCTTTCTGTATCTTCCATGAAACGAAGATAGCCGCTGCCATTCCCCGGAAAACTCTCTTCTATCCTGCGGACCATTTCTTTCCGGTCACTTGTGATATGAATTCCGGCATCTTCGAAGATCAGTTCATACATTTCTTTTAATTCCTTGAGGTCCAGGTAATCAGAGAGCCTGCGGCCGCTGGCAGCAAAAAGCTCTTCGGCAATATGCGGCATGCTGAGAAAAGTAGGGCCGATGTCAAAAGTAAAACCGTTCTCCCTTATGCTGCCTGTCCTGCCGCCCAGATATGGCTGCTTTTCATAAACACCCACCTCATACCCACGGCTGGATAGGAGCATGGATGCAGCAAGCCCCCCGGGCCCTGCCCCAATGATCACGATTTTTTTAGCCATCTTCTGGCCTCCTTTCTAATTCTTTTATTATACATAAGTTATACAAATATTATACAGTCAGACTCTTAAACTGGCAATCTTTAAGGCATCCGCCTCTTCCGGCACAAAAGAAAAAAGCCTGCTTAAAGCAGGCTCCAGGGTCAATCAGCAATATTAATGTTGTATTCTTTAAACCATATTTCCATCTGGACAAGATGGGCAAGAAGCTGGGGCCCTGTCATAAGCTGGCCGAACCATGGCTCCTTAAAGGATGTCCCCTCCGTTTCGGTTATGTTCTTCAACTGGTCTTCATCAAAAAATTCATAAAGGGCAGAGCTTCTGTCAGCCAGTATTTCGGAGAGCATGCCCTTTACAGCTTTTGTATATTCCGGATTATGGGTTTTCGGATACGGACTCTTTTTGCGGTATAAAACTTCGTCCGGAAGGATCCCTTCAAGCGCCTTGCGCAGGATTCCTTTTTCCCGGCCGCCGAGCATCTTCATCTCCCATGGGATATTCCATGCATATTCGACCAGCCTGTGGTCAGCAAATGGGACCCTTACCTCAAGGCTCGCTCCCATGCTCATCCTGTCTTTGCGGTCAAGCAGCGTCGTCATGAACCAGATCATATTGAGGTAGAAGAGCTCTCTCCTCCTGGCCTCCTGAGTGCTTTCCCCTTCAAGGACAGGCGTTTCTGCAACAGTTTCCCTGTACTTGCTGTGCATATATTCTTCAAGCTGAAGCTTCTTCCGCCAATGCGGCTTCAGCAATTGCTGCCTTTCCTGAATCGAGCGCATCCACGGAAAGCCGCTGCGGTTCAAATCATCCTGCCGGTGAAACCATGGATAGCCCCCGAATATCTCATCAGCGCATTCCCCCGAAAGACTTACGGTAAAGTCTCTTTTGATTTCTTTACAAAACCACAGCAGCGAAGAATCGACATCAGCCATGCCCGGCAGATCCCTGACACGGACAGCCTCCTTCAAATGTTCGGCCAGCTCGCCTTGAGAAATGATGCTGCTGTGATGGATGGTCTGGAATTTTTCGGTCATCTTCCTGATAAAGGCTCCGTCGGAATTTGGCTGGAATTCATTTGCCTTGAAATGTTTATCATTGCCTTCATAATCAATGGAATACGTGTGGAGGGGCCCTTTCCCCTCTTCTTCATAGACTCGGGAAGCTACCGCCGTAATGGCACTCGAATCGACCCCGCCGGACAGGAAGGTGCATAAGGGCACATCTGATACGAGCTGCCTTGTGACTGCATCAGTAAATAAATGCCTCACTTTTTCCGACGTATCCTCCAAGTTGTCCGTATGCTCCGCACTCTTCACATTCCAATAGCGCCAGATTTTCAGGCCTTCCCTTGATAATGCCAGGGCATGCGCGGGTCTCAGTTCTTTTATCCCTTTAAAGACTCCGCTGCCCGGAGAACGGGACGGGCCCAGCCCAAATATTTCAGCCAGCCCTTCGCGGTCTATTTCAGCGCGGACTTCCGGATGGGCCAGGACCGCTTTAAGCTCGGAGCCGAAAATGATGCCTTTTGCGGTCTCTTTATAGAAAAGCGGCTTAACACCCAGCCGGTCCCTTGCAATGAACAGGCGGCTTTCCTCCTGGTCCCATACCGCAAAGGCAAATATCCCATTCAGGTGATCCAGGCAATTTTCTTTCCATTCTATATAAGCTGTCAGCAGAACTTCTGTATCAGAATGAGTGCTGAAAGAATATCCTTTTATAAGGAGTTCTTTTCGGATGTCTTCTGTATTATAAAGCTCGCCATTATAGCAAATTGTATAAACGCTGCCTTTTGCCTGCCTGGACATCGGCTGTTTGCCTCCGGCAGGGTCGACGACGGACAGCCGTTTATGGCCGAATCCCGCATGGATGCCGGTCCATACGTTTGTGTCATCCGGACCGCGCTTTGCAAGTGTTTCCGCCATTTTCCCAACTGCTGCAGCCTCTTTTCGCAAATCTCTGCTAAAATCAATCCAGCCCGTTATTCCACACATTCTTCATCATCCTTTCGTCAGCGGAAATCAAATAACATCCTTGTGCATGATGCATTGTATGCACAGCCTAGGAAATGGTTAATTGTCCCGAACAGATGATTATTCAAACATAATATTGTCAGAAAATCTGACCGTCTTATTGATAAAGGCAGAAAGTCCAGAGCCATCTTTGACAGAAAGTTAGATTGACGGCATTTAACTCATTACTCTAATCATGAGCTCCTTTTTAATATTTCTGCCCTTTAGGGGCTGCATGAACATTCTTATTGACCTATTGGAATCAATAAACTATTCAAGTATACCGATTGGCTGTTCTTTCACCCGCGATATTTTCATTCGCCAGAGCCCCTGCCAGTACCAAAGCCAGCGATTTTCATTCTTCGGAAGAGCTTAGCGGTTATAAATTCCTGACTTTATGTCTAAAAAGGAAGTTGAAGGAATCATATGGAGGTACAAGATGAACAGACAGCAGCGAACCAAACTCTATGAGTTCCAAACCCGGGCATTCACGCTTGGCACAGTCGAATGCATCAACGAGCAGTGGGTTTTTTTCGATGAAGAAACAGAAGAAGCCTCAATATTGGATGAATTCCTCCATCAGGAAATTGAAGTATTGCGATATAAGCGGTGGAAAAAAGGTGTCTTATTTGAAAATGGGCGGATCGGGCTTGCAGATGAAGTCATCTCGCTGAAAAATCAGGACAGCATCCGGATGAAAAAACATCTCACCTTCTCTCTGGAAAGATTGCTGGATGAAGTAAATGATGATGCCTTTTATCAATTTGTCACCACCTTGAATTCACTCCAATTCTCCATCTTCGACTGTATTTACTGCTATAACCACTTAAACTTCCTGAATGACAGCGAGCGGAAAAACGGAGTCAACTTCATCGTATTTGATAACCAGGACTGCATCTGCAACGTCCAGCATCATTTCTGCTATTACGAAAAAAAGAGCGACCGGTTCGAATTCACACTCAACACAGGAAAAAGGCTTGTTATTGAAAAGATTACTCCATAGAAAAGCGGAGGGCGCTTGCTCAGCCCCGACAAGCATAAGACGAGCAGAGCGGAAGGTTGTTCTTTAACCTTCTGATCTGATTGGCTTATGACTCGAGGGGCTAGCGACCGGAGCTGGACAAATAGAAAGGCGGAGGCGACTGTTCAGGTGCGACAAGCATAAGGCGCTTTGGAATTGAAGGCGTTCTTGGCCTTCGGTTCCAAAGTGACTTATGACTCGAGCACCTAGGAGCCGGAGCTGGACAAATAGAAAAGCGGAGGGCGCTTGCTCAGCCCCGACAAGCATAAGACGAACAGAGCGAAAGGTTTGTTCTTTAACCTTTTGATCTGTTTGGCTTATGACTCGAGGGGCTAGCGCCCGGAGCTGGACAAATAGAAATGACTCGAGGCTCTAGCCGCTGGAGCTGGACAAATAGAAATGCGGAGGCGACTGTTCAATAGAGGAACGCAGGCTAAGAACGCCACGTCCTGTGGCAACGCCTGCATGACCCGCATCCTGCGGGTCTCAAGCATAAGTCGAGCGGGACGAAAGGTCGTTCTTTGACCTTTTGGCCTGATGGCTTATGACTCGAGCACCTAGGAGCCAAATTTGGAAGTGGCAGGTTGAAAAATAAGCGGAGAAATTCCCCCAATTTTCAAAAAACCTCTAAAAATAGCTTAAATAGACGGAGAAATTCCGACTATCGACTCAAAAAACAATAAAATGGGCAACTTCGCTCCGTTTACCCGGAAATTTTCCGCTTATTTATACCCATCCGTGCCATAATCAGCAGTCTAACCGGAAAATCTCCGCTTATTATAAGGCATACTGGCCACTCCAATAAGGATAATACTTCATTTTTTCAAAACCCTCCTTCACTATCCTGCCGCGTCTTATGACAGCGTCTATCAAAAAAGGACCCAAAAAAGTAAAGGCATGGATTTGAATCATCCATGCCTCTCCTATCTTTTCTTCCTCTCATACATGCCGCTTCTCAATCAGCCGTATCCCAAGCCCCATGAGAATTACGCCCATCAATAGGAGGATCGCTACTGGATAAAGCATATCCATGATTGAGTTGCCGGACACTACGGCTCCCTTCAGCATCTCCATTCCATAAGTAATGGGTATGAAGCGCGAAACGCCAACAAGCAGCTCCGAGCTGACAATTTCGATCGGCCAGTATGCCCCGCCAAGCATCGCAAAGCTGACGCTGATCAAAGGAATGATGCTGTTGAATTGGCTCACAGTCTTCACAAGCCCCGTCAGGAAAATGGAAAGTGCCACTATGGAAAACAAATAAGGAATCACCGCAATCAGCACCGTCCCGAACCTTCCATTAAAATCAATTCCTGCACCGAATTTAAAGACAAGAAATACAAAAACAATTTGAATGTATCCAATCAAAAAGCTCCAAAGCAGATTCGCCAGGTACATTTCTGCTTTAGACGTCGGCGATAAGATGAACCGGTCCCACAGCCCGGACTGCTTATCACGCAAAATCTCGGCAACAGTAAACGCCACGGTATAGATCGAAAAGAATAAAGTGAAGCCGAATAAGGACTGCAGCGGCTGGCTGTATTCAGCAGCATCTTTCTGATTGAACGAGGAGAGCCCCAGCTGGAAGGCGGGTTCTTTTTCAGCCTCCTGAAGGGCCTTTTCAGCCGCGGCCGGGTCTCCCGCAAGCTGGACAATCTGCTGTTTCTGCACAGATTTCATATAATAGCGTCCGATATACTGATTCAGCAGCTGCAGATTTTGCGATGCCCCGGCATGATAGATTGTATAGGAATCCTCCCCAAGCTCAACAGCAGCCTCCACATTCCCTTCTGCCACCTTCTTCTTTGCATCGTCTTCAGTCTGCAGGACGAAAGAGAAAGTATCTCCATTGTTCAGCTCATCTATGATTTCCTCATTGCTTCCATTCGCCGGAGAATACATTGGAATTTCTATTTTTACAAAAGCGGACTGCCCAGTAAGATAGGCAAATGCCATACAGATGATGGTTGAGGCAATCAAAGAGCCCGGATTCCTCAAAGTAAGAAGGATTTTCCCCCAAAGCATCCCAATCATGCCGCCTCCCCCTTTCTAGGCTGCAACAGCAGTGCAGTGATTAATAATATGGCAGAAAATACAGCAAGAGACCAGAGCTGGCCGGCCGTTTCTCCAAGCGGATAGCCTTGAAGGATTTTCAAGTAAGCTGATATTCCCGCACCCCCCGGGGAATAAGATCCAAAACTTTCAAAAATGCCGCCCAGCTGGGAAACAGGAAAAAAGCTGCCGCCCACAAAAGCAAGTACAGGGACAAGAAAATTGCCAAACACGCGGCCAGCCCTCTCTGAGCTGCTTCGATAGTTTACTGCAGAAAGCAGGCTGGCAAAGCTTCCAATCATAATGGAAATGACGCCTGTGATGATCAGGTAGTCCATGATATCAGGATATGAAACATCGAAGATAAGTGCCGACAGGCCAAAAAGTATATTCAGCTGCAAAAAGCAAACGATGGCCGCCGCAGAAAAGATGCCTGAAAAGAAAATAAAGTTTGGAACATTTGCAAGAAGGATCCTGTTATACAAATGCTCTTCCTTCTGGGTATAAGCAAAACTGGCTGCCGTGGTTGCCACATAGAAAACAAACATCATACTCATGCCAATGGCATAATAGCTGACAGAGCTGATTTCGTTCACTTTGCTGACCGATTCAATTGCGCCAAGTTCATCGATGCCAGCCTCCTTGATGTCACCGGCAGAAATTCCAAGCGCCTGCATTCCCTGCCATAAAGAAATCTGTTCTTGAAAACTGGCGAGAAAATCACGTATCACGCCGGCCCTGAGCGCATCTGAATCATTCATCTTCAATTCAAGTTCAGGAGCCTCACCTTTCTTCATTAAGCTGTGCCGGTAATAATCAGTTGTAAAGCCTGATGGAATCGTCAGCACCGCGCTGTATTCCTCCTGGCGCTTTGAATCCAGATTTTCTGAGATATAATCCACTTCGATGCTCCGGCTGAATTCTTCATCGCCGAAAACTTCCTCAATCAATATGGCCGCAGGATTGAACTTATTCACTGCATCAGCGGCTTCTTCCTTAGCTTCATCGGGTATAGGGAAATTCTCTATCATTGCGGCTGCTTCTGCAGCACCAGCTTCATAATCATCCTGCACCCATACAGCAAGCTTGATATCAAGATCCGGCATATCATCGCCGTTCAGCGCCCCAAGCGCATTCCCCAGGATGCAGATCAATACAAAGGGCATCAGGAGAAGGATGACCAGTTCACGCGGCTTGCGCCAAAAAAGCAGGAGATCTTTTTTTATCATTTGAAAGAGCATATCGTTCCCCCTTAATCCCTGAGCTGCCGTCCGGTCAGATGCAGGAATACATCTTCAAGGGTAGGCAGTTCTATATTGACAGCCGTTACAATTGTGCCGGTTTGCTCTGCTGAACGGAATATATCCTTCAGCAGATGGACCTCTTTAGGAACAATGATGGTCGCTGTCTGCTCTTGTACAGACAGCTGCCTGATACCTGCATGCTCCTCCAGCAGGCGGATAAATTCCCCTCTCATCAGGTCAACCTTTATATTGATTGCCTGTTCAGCGGACAGGATGCTTTTGATTTCATCTTTTGTCCCGGAAGCGATGATTTCCCCATGGTCCATGATGTAAATCCTGTCGCAGAGATATTCCACCTCTTCCATATAATGGCTCGTATACAGGACTGTCATATTCTTTTCCCTGTTCAGACGTTTCACAGTATCAAGAATGTAATTCCTGGACTGAGGATCGATGCCTACTGTAGGTTCATCCATGATGACCAATTCCGGTTCATGCAGGAGCGCGGCACCGATATTCAGGCGCCGCTTCATGCCTCCTGAGAATGTTTTCACCAAATCCTTTTCCCGGTCCTCAAGGCCGATCATTTCCAGTACTTCTTCTGTTTTTTGTTTTAGCCGCTGCTTGGGCAATCGGTGGATCCTCCCAAAAAATTCGAGATTCTCCCTTGCCGTCAATTCATTGTAAAGAGCGATTTCCTGCGGGACGACACCAAGGATATTCCTGAGTCCAGACGGCTTCTGAAGGATGCTTTCATTCTTGACCCTTACATCCCCGCTCGTCGGCGCCGTAAGAGATGAAATCATCGATATGGTAGTCGACTTCCCCGCCCCATTAGGGCCAAGTAGTCCTACAGTCTCTCCTTTTTCCAAATATAAATTAACACCATTCACTGCGGTCTTATTTTTAAATTTTTTTATAAGCTCTACAGCCTCCAGCATTCCATCTCCTCCTTATTACCTTAAATATACAGCTTCAAGGGAAAGCCGCACTACTGTCTTCCGTCATTAAAACACGCCCCATGATGTGACCTCCGTCACTTTTCAAGGAGATTTCCGGTAAACAGGCATGGAAAAGGGGCTATCTTTATAGCCCCTGGGTTTTTCACATATTGTAAAAATGTTACAGGCAGACTGGAGACCGCCCCGCCATGCCAGTCCATACCTGCTTCTATAAAATCATCTGCCAATCTTAGAGAATATCATTCTTGACTGCAAAAATCGCAAGCTGTGTCCGGTCCCGCAAATCCAGCTTCTGCAGAATCTGGGTCAAGTGGTTTTTTACTGTTCCCACTGACAGATACAGCTCTTTGGCAATTTCCTTATTTGTTTTTCCATGCCCGATGAGCCTGGCTATATCCCGTTCCCTGGGAGTAAGCGGAACTTCCGCCTCTTCGTGGAATGAATGGTCCAGAAGCTTCGGCATGACTTTTGCGGCAACCTGCTCATGGATGCTGATGCCGCCTTCCAGGCAGCTCCTGATCGATTGCAGCAGGCGGGGACCGTCAGAGGTTTTCAGCAGGAACCCATTAGTCCCCTCCTTCAATGTCTGCAGTGCATATTCTTCATCATTGAAAGTAGTCAAAATCAGTATCTTTACGGCTGGCCACCTTTTTCTGATCATCCTGGTCGCTTCTATGCCATTCATGACAGGCATCTGGATATCCATCAGGATGATATCTGCACCATATGACTCCATCTTTTCAATTGCTTCCTGTCCGTTTTCAGCTTCAGCTGCTACAGAAAAGGCACCATCTTGTTCAATGATCATCCGCAGCCCCTGCCTGACAATCATCTGGTCTTCTACAATCAATACCCTGTTCACTTAATATCCCCCTTTACAGGAATGGACCCCTGGATGATAAATTGGCTTCCATCCGAAAAGATCTGGACAGACCCTCCTGCTTCATGGACCCTTTCCCTGATGCTCTTAAGGCCGAAGCTTTCGCGGATGGGGCCATTGCTGTGAAAGCTATTCCTGATTTCAAAGGATACGCCCCCGACAGAGGAGACTCCAAGGACCACATCGACTTCTCTTGAATGGCTGTATTTAAGGCAGTTCGTCAATGCTTCCTGCATGATCCGGTATAAAGCTATACTATGTATATTAGGCAGAGCCAGGCTCAAGACCCCCTGTTTGGTTGTAAAGCGGATTCTGAGGCTGCTTTCGCTTTCAAGCTTCCTCAACAGCTGGATGATGGCAGGGATTCCTTCAATCGCCTCTGATTTAAGGGCCCGCACTGCCCTCCTTGTTTCCTCCAGGCATTCTTCCACTGTCTGCTTCATTCGGGCAATGCTGCTGTTATGCTCCTTAAGCAGCATGCTCTGCATTTCCATTCCGAGCGCTGTCAGCTTATGGCCGACAGAGTCATGGATATCCCGTGCTATCCTTGTCCTTTCCTCGGCCCTGGCTGCCCCTTCATTCTTAAGAGCCTGCCGCTTGGCCTTCCGGTATTCTTCAAGCACCTGATCATAAAGCTCCCTTAGCTCCTCAAGTCTGCAGCGCGCCGAATTCAGGCCGATGCAGGCGGCATATCCCAGGCTTAGTGCGGCAATTGCCAGCATGACCGCAATGACGGATGGCCTGAGTACAATCATGGTCAAGGCCGCCAATACCGCCGTTCCCCCCAGCAGGCTGTAAAAAGCAGCCGGACGAATTGACTGGGCAGCTTCGTACAAGTAAAAAAGCGCAGCCAGCAGCAGAAAAGGCCATGCCTGACTGTCCGAGTATAAGGCAATCAGAGGGAGATTGAGCACCAGCAGGGAAAAAAGGAATAGCTTCCTTTTAGTGACGGCTAGCAGAAAAAAAGCTGCAAACGATAAGGAACAGCTGAAGAGATAAATAGGACGCACTGTGTTTTCGGTGAAAGCAAACAATCCGGCCCATATGATCGCCATAATCAGGAATCGTGTATAAAAAGGTATCATCCGGTCCTCCTTCAAACTCAGAGCATAAGCCAGGACGGCGGTTCAGATCAGCGGAACCGCCATCCCAAAAAGGATGTCAAAACTTGTCGGAGTTATCCTTCGGAGCTTCCTCGTCTTCTCTCTTTTTTATAGCTTCAAGCACTTCTTGCTGAGTTAAAACCGGATGGCTGCTATGCTTTCCAAATGCCTGGACAGCATAAGAGATCGCAATCAGCACAACAACAAGAATAATCAAGATCCAGGCTCCTGACATATTTCTCCCCCCTAAAAGGTCCAGTTCTTACAATGGCTTATGGCAGATTCAAAGCAGCTTTTTTGCCAAGCTCCTTTTCGAACTGTTCAGCACCAAGCGGCCTGTGTATAAAGTACCCCTGGGCAAAATGGCATTTCAAGTCTTTCAGCAGGCGCATTTGCTCTGCGGTTTCCACTCCTTCGGCCACCACTTTTACATGCAGGCCGAGCCCCATGGTGATGATTGCATTCACAATGGCAATATCAGGGGAACCGGAGCGGAGATTATCTATGAAAGAACGGTCGATCTTCAAGGCGTCTATCGGCAGATGCTTCAAATAGCTCAATGAAGAATAGCCTGTCCCAAAATCGTCAATGGCGACCCTTATGCCTTTCCTCTGCAGCTCCTGTATCACAAGGATGCTGTTCTCCATATTCCGGAGCATCGAGCTCTCTGTCAGCTCCAGCACTAAATACTGCGGTTCGAGCATTGTTTCCTGCAGTACATCGAGGACTTTATCCACAAAACCCGGCTGCTGGAACTGGTGTACAGATACATTAACAGACACCGACAAGCTCCCGAGCCCCTTCACATGCCATTCTTTCGTCTGTCTGCAGGCAGTTTGCAGCACCCAATGTCCTATATCATTGATCAGACCGGTTTCTTCAGCCAGCGGGATGAAATCACCCGGCGATACCAGCCCAAGCTTCGGATGATTCCAGCGGATCAGCGCCTCGCTTCCATAAATTGAGCCGGTTTCAAGATTTGTAAGCGGCTGATAGCAGAGAAAGAATTCTTCCTTCTGCAGGGCTTTTCTCAAATAGCTCTCCAATTCCAGCTTAATCAGCGTCTGCTCATTCATTTCAGTAGAATAGTAAGTAAGCCTGTTTCCGCCTTGATGTTTCGAACGGTTCATGGCAATATCGGCATTTTTCATCAATGTTTCTTTATTCGATCCATCTCCCGGATAGAGGCTCGCACCGATGCTGCCGGTTATAAAGAATTCCTGTTCGCCATAATAGACCGGGGCAGAAATTGCCTGCAGAATATGATTGGACAGCTTAGTAACCCTGGAGGAATCCGCCTCCTTCGCAAGGATCAGCGTGAATTTATCCCCGCTGAATCGGCCGAAAAAGGATCCGGGAGGGAGGATTGCTTCAATCCTTCCTGCGATCTGCTTGAGTATCTGATCGCCCGCATAATGCCCCAGGCTGTCATTGATGACCTTAAAGCGGTCTATATCCATAAAAAGAACAGCAAGCGGGCGCTTTTTCTTTTTCGCCTTCTGCAGTAGGACGTTCAGTTCTTCCATGAATTTCAAGCGGTTGGGCAGCCCTGTATCTTTATCATAATAAGCAAGCTGGGTCATTTCCTCTTCGATTCTCTTTTTTTCGGTGATATTCCTTCCGATGCAGTATATCCCGGCAGGCTCCCCATCTACTGTGATCGGAATATTTTTAAGCTCATAAAAATTCCTGTCTCCATTTTTTGATTGAATTTCGAGATTATAATACTGCTCTTTCCCTTTCACCGTCCGGTAGAAATGCCTCCTGACCCTTGGCACATCCCTGCTGTCGATGAATCTGAGCGCAGGTTTTCCGATCACCTCTTTTTCATTGAAGCCGAAATTCCGCTTAAAGGCTGGATTAATGCTTGTAAAATTGCCCTGCATATCGGTTGAATAAACAAAATCGGCATTATTGTCAAAAAGGGAACGGTAGTATTGCTCAGATACACTTAAACTATTATTCAGCACCTTTATATCATCCTTGGAAGCATGCATTAAATGGGTCATAGCAGAGAGAGTATGGAAATGCTTTGGTTTGGTATAGTCACCAAAACCCTTGCGGATCTTTTTCACCTGCCGGGCTCCTTCTGTGATGGAGAGGTATGTAAAGGCATGTCCAACCATTTTTGGTCCTCCATCCGATTTTGCCGCAATTTCTCCATATGTGAAAAATCCTGATGCAGGAGCGATTTCCTGGAACCATTCCAGCTCCTTATGAGTAAAATCGCGGAGGAACCCTTTCCTTGCAAGGCAGGCATAGACAAAAAAGGCTTCAGCAGGCTTTCTCGCCAGATTTTGCAGATCTTTAACAGATGCCTCGATAATTTCATCAATATTCAGATAAGCAAACGTAAGCTTTTGGCCTTCTTTTACAGGGCGGTTTACCTCAACTGCACCATTTTCCAGCACCTTTGTTATAAAAATGGAGGCCTTTTCTTCATCCCCCTCCAGCAGGAAGGGAAATTCAATCGCTGATGCCGGCAGGCCCCTGACCAGTTCTTCACCAAGATACTGCTTCAGGATCTGCAGCGGCTTCTTATCATCTATGCTGTAAATCTGATTGTGCCTGGCTTTTGTGACTGCAAAGCTTTTGCCGATTTCCTGCCATCTGTAATTGCTGCCTGCTTCAACGATAAGCCCCTCGTTCTGGAGGACAGCCGCGGCGACTCCCCTCCCTGACATTTCTCCGCCGGCAAAAACGGCGGTCTTATCCAAATTCCCGTGATTTCCTGCCGCTCCCCCTGCAACCGCTATATCAGGACGGATATCATGGACACCCTCGAGGACTGCCTGCATATCCAGATCAAATCCCGCCGAAAAGAGAATCAAAGCTTTTGCATCATAAGAGGCAAGCACCGCGGCGATGCTTCTGCCCATTTCAAATGGATTCCGGTAGTCTTCGCTTCTGAATAAACCTGTTTTCACCTGTGTTTCCTTGAATAAGGAAAAAGTGATGACTATCTCTCCTTCAAGCATCTTCCCATTGTAAATCTCTCCCGCGGAAGAGCAGCCAATCACAGCTGCAGAAGGGAGATGATCTTTCAATGCAATCATTATTTCAGGGATATCCCTGCTGTCTTCTGTCCCGGAGAATACCTGTACAAGAACGTTCGGATATTCGCCGATTGCTTTTTCCTGAATATATTGAATCAGCCTGCTTTTATCTATATATCTACAGCTTAAAGTTAATAGCATGATCTCCACCACATTATGTTATTTTATCTCTATGATAAAAATACCATATTTACCTGAAGATAACATGGCAATTGTGGAAATATTATGTTGAATAACTGCTTGTGAGGAATTCTGGAAGAGTCGGGGAGGGGAAATCCGGAAGGAAAACAGCAAATAGACCCAAACAAAAAAACTGCCGGAGCAGTTTTTCGTTTGGTGCTTTCTTATGCAAAAGGATGGAATCCAAGCGGCAGCCTCAATCCGAGGTAGATGACAAGAATTGCCGCTACAACGAACTGGCCCCACAGGATGGACGTTTTCTTTCCTTTTGTTGTGCGGATGATGATCATTTCAATCATGGCGATCACCCATAAGCCAAGAAGGGCCTTCAGCACATACAGCAGGTCAATATTAATGGAAGTCAGCATCCAAATGCCCGTTCCGATGATCAGCAGATAAAAGAGCCTTAAAATCATCTGAACTACCTTTACACCTTTTGCTTTGCCGCTGTTATGCATTCCAAGTGCTGCGAAAAATAAGACAAGTGCTACAACCCAGGTAAAAATATGTGCGTGTGTCATTCACCAGGCCTCCTATTAAAAATTCGTTTAAATCATACCATATCTGCATGGAAAAGCCTAAGATTAAGACAATCCTCCAAAGAGCCGGCGCTGATTTTGTGACAGTTGTGTTAAAAGTTCCGTGTTTCCCTTTACGCCTCAATCCTGTTGCGGAGCGTCCCTATTTTCTCGACGGTGATTTCCATTACATCTCCAGGCTTGAGGAAGCGCGGCGGCTTGAATCCCTTTCCAACCCCTGCAGGTGTGCCAGTCGCAATGATATCTCCCGGCTCAAGGGTCATCCCCTTGGAAAGCTCGGAAATGATGACCTCAATCGGAAAAATGAAGTTCTCCGTATTGGAGCTTTGCCTGACCTCCCCATTGATCTTTGTTTCAATATCGAGCCTGCCGGGATTTTCAATGGCAGATCTATGAACAATCCATGGACCCATGGGACAGGTCGAATCAAGGCTTTTGCCAAGAAAGAATTGTTTATGCCGTGCCTGAAGGTCCCTGGCAGTTACATCATTGATGATTGTATAGCCGAAAACATGGCTGAGTGCTTCTTCCTCCTTTATGCCGCGTCCAGACTTGCCGATCACAACAGCAAGCTCCCCTTCGTAATCGAGCTGCTCAGTCACTTCAGTATGAGAAAGCACCTCCTCTTCGGGGCCAGAAACAGATGTCGGCGCCTTTGTGAAAACCATGATATGTTCAGGTATATCATCCTTGCTTCCCATTTCAATGGCATGCTCGGCATAGTTTTTTCCCACGCAAAATATGTTTTTCAGCGGCTTTGGAATCGGTGCCAGCAGCTTCACTGATTCGAGCGGAAGCAAAAGCTCCTTCCCGGCTTCATTGCCTATGGCCCAGTCCAGGAGCTCCCGTGCATTATGTAAAAATTCTTCCCCCAGGGAGACTGCCTCCAGCAGCGAATCCGGGATCGTCTTATTCCCGCCCCTTCTTGCTTCTGCCTTCGCAAGAGGCAGGATCAGATCAGCCCCGTCTTCCAGGATTCCGATAAAAACCCCGCTTTCATTCTCAGCAGTTGCAAATCTCATAGTCATCACCTCTGTCTTTTTATGTTTCTAGTATAATACAAATTTTCTGAAAGCGCCTTGATGGGAAACTATAACAAAAAGAAACCTTCAGGGCTTTCCTGCAGGCATATTCCTACGGCCGGGTAAGACTGCGGAGGTATTCCTCTGCTTCCTCCGGGTTATGGAAAATATACACATCCTTTTCTTTCGCAGCGGAAAGTTTGGCAAGGATGGCTGGTGCTTTATCCTTCTTATAGCGGGCGATCCACTTCAAAAACTGCCAGTCGAGCTGTTCCGGACACCCCTCTGCCATATCCGGCCTTGTGCGGCCGTGATTCATGACCCTTCTTTTCAGGGCCCCATACAGACAGCGGACTGTAGAATAGTGCAGGAAGAAGATAGAATCAGATGCCTCTATCCTCATTTCAATCGTTCCTCCATAATTTCCGTCCAGGATCCACTGTTCCTTTTGCAGCAAACCTTCCTGGACCCGGATCCATTCCTCCCGTTCCGTTGGTACCCAGCCTTCATGCCAGAACAGGGCATCCAGATGGATTACTTCAAGCCCGGTAATCTTCCCAAGCCTTTTGGCGAAGGTTGATTTCCCTGCCCCCGCCGATCCGACAATGATTGCCTTTTTCATTTGTTTCTCCTGAGCGGCGGAACTGACAGGTATGTAGCGCTTCTCCATAGCCATTCAAACGGCCCGTATTTGAACTGGGCAAGCCATAGCCTGCTTAGAAGGATCTGGAACAGATAGATCCCAACTGCAAGCAGCGTGCCGCCTGCCAAAGAAATATCTCCATAAAAGCCGAGGCCATATCCGTAAAAGATCAGGGTACAGACAATCGATTGAAAAAGATAATTGCTCAATGACATTCTTCCCACCCATGTGAGCGGCATAAGCAGACGGCTGCCCTTTTCCGTCTCAGCCAGCAGCGCAATCATAATCGCATAGGAGACGGCGAGGAGCGGGCCCCCGAATAGATCCTGAAAAAAACCGGATGCCAGGTTGTCAGGACCGATATAAGGCACCAGCTTGATCAGCAGTCCTGCGGCAAAGAATACAGCGAACATGATGGCAGCCCTCTTTTGATAGTTCGCCGGCTTTTCCAGCAGCTTCAGCTTTGCTGCTCCGGCTCCAATAAGGAACAGCGGCATAATGGAAAGGAGCAGAATGATAAATGAAACTTCATTATTTACCATATACCAATCTTGGATCCTCTGTGATGTGACTTCCGCAAATGTCCCGTCCCTGTACACAGCACTCGATGAGACTGCCGATTCCAGGTCATATAAAGAAGCTTCGCTGTCCGGGACAAACAGGACTGCCACCAGCATCAGCAGGCCCATAAGCAGATTTGGCACGATATACAGCAGTGTTCCCATTATTAGAAGGGCCTTTCCGGACAATCGGAAGAATAATAGCGCAATCAGGCCGAAAACCGCATAATTTACCAGTATATCTCCATGCCAGATGAGAAAAGCGTGCAAAAGGCCAGCTGCCAGAAGGACAAGAAATCTCCTTGATCCTACGGCCGCGAAGCTGTAGCCCCTTTCTATGGCCCTTTCTCTCAAAATGATCACCCCATAGCCGAACAATAGGGAAAATAAAGGATAGAAACTGGCTTGTGCAAATATGTCGATGAATGCATATACAGCTTTATCAAGGGAGCTGTCCCACCATCGATGCGGATCAAGATATAAAAGAGGGGAGTGGAACGACATCATGTTCACGAGGAAGATGCCGAGTATGGCAAAGCCCCTCATCATATCCAGTGAAGCAATCCGGTCTTTTTCTTGGATAGGCAATAATTTTTCAGGCATACAATTCTCCTTTTCATAGTCTACCTATTAATAATAGATAGGCAGGAAAAGAAAGTCCACCAGGATTTTCCCATAAAAAAAAGCCGCCCTAGAGCGGCCTCTGCTGCTGAATGAGCTAATTCACAAAACGTCCGCCTTTTCCATTGGCCTGCCAGTATTCCTTGCGGAGCCGGATTTTCTGTATTTTCCCGGATGCGGTCTTCGGAAGCTCGTTCACGAAGGTCACCCCTGTTATCGCTTTGAAATGAGCCAGTCTGTCCCTCGTGAACAGGATGAATTCTTCTGCAGATATCACCGCATCTTCCTTTTTCACAATGAAGGCGTGCGGAGTTTCTCCCCACTTTTCGTGAGGCACCGCAATGACAGCGGCCTCGAGTACTGCCGGATGGTCATAGAGCACCCCTTCCACCTCAATGGAAGAGATATTTTCCCCTCCGGAAATGATGATGTCCTTTTTCCTGTCTACAATATCTATATTGCCGTTAGAATCCACAGTGGCCATATCTCCTGTATAAAGCCAGCCGCCTCGGATCGCTTCCATCGTCGCTTCTTCATTCTTCCAGTAGCCCTTCATGACTCCATTGCTTCTTGTGATCACTTCGCCGATCTGCTTCCCGTCAGCTTTCACATCTTCGCCATCCTCATCAACTACCTTGACCTCACAGCCTATCATGCTGTACCCTGCTTTTGCTTTCATCCGGTATTGTTCTTCCACCGGCAGATGTGAAAGATGGGACCGGATGGAAGAAATCGTGCTGAGCGGGGAAGATTCCGTCATTCCGTACACCTGGATGAATTCCCATCCCAATTCTCTTTCTGCCTTTGCCACAAACGCAGGCGGAGGTGCAGACCCGGCAATGACCACACGGACATCCCTCCCTGCCGGCAGCCTGCTGCTGCCATGATACTGGAGCAGGGAATTGAGAACGGTCGGCGCCATATGCAGGACCGTCCCGCCGTGCTCCTGCAGTGCCTGGAAGATGCTTTCCGGATCTGCCTTCCTGAGGCATACCTGGGAAGCACCGTTTGCAGTGTAATAGAAAGGCGACCCCCAGCCGTTGACATGGAACATAGGAAGCACATGAACAAGGACGTCCCTGTCGGTTACCCCGAGATGATGCATGGTGCTTAAAGCGTGAAGATAGTTATTCCGGTGGGTCAGCATGACCCCCTTCGGATTTCCGGTCGTGCCGCTCGTATACAGCAGGCTGCAGACGTCATTCTCATCCAGCTGCGCCCGGGGAAACCGGCCATCTTCCTGCCCTTTGAGCCAATCATCATACCCCTCTTCTGCCGTTTGCTCATTTTTATAATGGACAATGATTTTTTCGACTGTCTGGAGCTGGTCCTTGACCGGCAGGATGAGGTGATAGAGATCCTGATCGGCAAACAGGACCTTCGCCCCGCTGTGGTTCAGTATGTAAAGATAATCCTCCGGCTTCAATCTGATATTCAGCGGGACCATGATGCCGCCTGTCTGGAAAACACCATAAAACCCTTCCAGCATCTCGACGGAATTCGGGGCAAGGTAGGCAATCCTGTCTCCTTTTTCCACCCCAAGCCCCTTAAGGCCATAAGACAGCTTGTTAACCCGGCTGCCCCATTCGCGGTAGGTAAAGCTTCGTTCATCGGCAAAAATGGCTTCTTTATCAGCATACAGTGAAACGGCGCGGTCTAAGAAATGTGTGAGCAGCAATGGGACTTCCATAAACAGCCTCCTTTGTTAAAAGTCTGAATTTACAGTCATTTTAACATATCTTGCTTTTAATTACACAGCAGGATTGCTTCTGCACCATTATTTTGGGCTTTTTTATCACAATCCCGGCATAGGCACATACGATAGTACAGAAACCAATAGTCAAAGGATGTTTTTATATGCCGGCAATCGTAGGAGTCGCACAGGTAGTATCAATCGGGAGCAGTTCTGTCTTCCATATCGGGGATGTATATAAAATCATGCCTGTTTCCAATGCCAAGACCTTTTCCGGCGCTGGCTCGTTCAATACCGGAGATGGACTCAATGTCTATAACAGACAAAGCACGACCAACACGTTTGATCAGGACGGGATCGATCAGGGCAATTATTTCAATGCTTGACCATAGGGTGATAGTATGAATTTCTATATACAGCAAACCATTCAGATCAACAATATCCGCATAGGAGGATTGACTAATTCCTCTGTTTTCCAGATCGGGAGTGCGGGAATCATCAAGCCTGCTTCCTTTTTGTATAATACCGGAGGCTTTTTGGAGCCTGCACCCCAGGCGTCGGCCCCAGGAGGAACGCCAATCGAAGCGCCGGCAGTCCCTCTTTCTTCGCCGGCCGCTCCGGCTTATACGAGGTAGCCTGCAAGTTTTGAATATACAAGAAAAGGGGTGGCCGCTTGAATCAGGATTTTTACACGTATATGCAGAAGCTTCATCAGTTTGTCCAGTTTCAGGACAGCAGGATCAAAAAGCTGGAGAAATTGGCCGGCGAACTGCAGCAGCAGCTGATCGCACTCAAAGACCGCCCGCCGATCCAGGTAGATACCATTGAATACAAATTCGACCAGCTGAAAGTTGAAACCTTGGAAGGCACATTGAATATCGGATTGAACCCGTCGGAGCTCCAGGGAATAGAAGACTTTGCCGTTAAAGGCAGCAACGTATCTGTCCCCCCGGCCTCACAGGGACAGATGCAAAGAATCGTGGAAATTGAAGAAGAAATCGAGGCTTTCCTGGAAAAAGATCTGCCGCAGGTCTTTGCAGAAGCAGCCGGCAATCTGAATTTGGAGGCGGACTCTTCCTATCTTTCTTTTATAAAAGAAGATGTAAAAAAACAGCTGCCAAGCAGGATTGATTACTATGTGAAGCAGGCACAAAACAATCAGCAGATGGCAAGGAATCCCGAAGGCTGGTGGAAAGAAGCTGCTTCCCTGATAAAAGGGGAAATCCGGAACGGGGTGAAAGCCTTCCTTGGGAATCTGCCTGAAAATATGAAAGGGATGAAGAAAGAATGAACTTCGAGGTTTACAACAGAGACTTGAACGTCGGCAGCATACGCGTACTCGGTGTCTCAAGCTCCTCACTGCTCATGGTCGGGGACACCCAGACCATCCAGCTTGCCTCTACCTTTGATACCCCGGCGGAATCCCTTATAATCGGCCCGTTTGTGCCGCTGACTCCGGAGTGATGAGATGCTTCAGAGAACAGCAATCGTCAATAAACTGAATGTGGATACCGTCTCCTTTTCCTCCATCCTGCAAGTGGGAGATTCTGAGTATATACAGGGGTTTTCAAGGGCGCTTGCCGTACAGCGCCAAGCTGAGGTCTTTTTCGCAAACGAAGGAAGGTACAATGATTATTCAATCTTTACAGAGCCCCTTCCCCTTCCGGCCCTTGAAGATCCCCTTCAAATGTATGTACATCAGGGCAAGCCGGCCATTAAAGTGGATTCTATAGATGTTATCGGTATTTCAGCATCATCACTGGTTCATATCGGCAACAGCGGCCATGTTTCAATGGAGTCGCGCGTCAAGCATATCCGCCAGCTTCTGCCTCTTCAGGAAACCTGACAGAAGGGGCAGGAAAAGCAATGCCAGAAAAAAGGAAGTGGTACAATGCCTGCAATTATCGGACCTGTGCAGATCGTGAATGTTGGAGGAGGAATCGTGCAATTCGGGGATGCCCTGTACATTTCCCCAAAAAATAACTCCAAATCAACGAGCGGCCAGGGCGCCTTCAATACGGGCGGATTCATCATTACAAATAACGGCCTCAATGCCAGCAATGTACTTGACACCAATCTGATCGACCAGCCAAACGTGGGGAATAATTAAGAACTTCCGGCCCTTTCGGCATCTTAAAAAGAAACATGGATTTTCTATTTTTTTCTAGCATTTGACTTTTTAGCCTTCGTCAGCTTTGATGAAGGCTGCTTTTTTATCCATTTCAGAAATTTGGCAATCTGGGGGTCATCCTTCAAGAGCCCGATCGAATTCAGCCTCACTGCCAATTCGGAATTTGGGTATAAGGCATGTATCTGCTTATGGCACGGAATGCAGAGATTGGCCGTCGGGAGGAATGTCCCGCCAAACTCTTTTGGTGTAAGATGATGGACAGTCACCATGACAGGCTCCCGTCCGCAGAGCTCGCATATGCCTTCTGCAGCGCTTCTCTTCACCATTCGGTCAGCCTCCTTCTACAGTTTCATTTCAATGAAGATAAAAAAGCAAAAGAGTCTCCCCTTTTGCTTTCTTATTATCTCTATTCAAGCTTCAGAATATGGCCGCCGTCAAAAAAGAATAGATATCTTTCATCAACAGACTGTTTGGCAATGGCTTCATACGCTTTTGCATACAGTCCTATCTGGATATCATACCTTTTTTCGAGGACCGGCCTTGCCTCCTCAAAACCGCCATTGTAGCGTCCATGGATGCTGTCCGATTTATAGTCAAGCAGGACTGTACCATGCTCATCCTCAAAGATACAGTCGATGATCCCCTGGACAAGGACCGGTTCTTCGGTTCCCTTCCAGCCCGGGTAGGCGGCGCTGGCCGGCAATGCCAGGTTGAACGGGACCTCCCTCTGAATCCTTGCAGCGTTTCTCATCCTCATGCCAAGCGGTGTTTGGAAGAATCCCGCAATGAGGGCCGGGTCAATCACCTGGACCTGTTCTTCCGTGAGCAGCTCCTGATGTTTCATATCCGCCAGCTGTCTTGCAATCGACTCTTCTGTAACAGGATTTGAGAGGTCCGCGTGCTGCATGACCATATGCATCGCCGTGCCCCGCTCTGCAGGTGTCATCGACTTTTCCTGCATGAACCTTGGGCGGTTCAGGATCGGCTTTTTCAGATTCCTGACAAGATCGCTGCCGCTCTCTTCATCCTTCACTTCACTCTGCCGCTTCATTTCCGACACAGATTGCTTCGATTTGTGGGAAGCTGCGGAAGGATAACTGTACTGCCAGGAAAGCGAGTTCTGTATTTCCTCTTTAAAAGGGGACTCAGCCGGCACAGGTTTGCCTTCATACACCCTGTCGATCCACTGCTCCCCGGCTTCATCACTTTTCTCCTCCTGAGCCGCCGAACCGGCTGCCTGCCTGATTTCAATCCTCCATGACGATGGATGCAGAGCGATCTCTTTTTGGCTCCCTATGACAGCATCATCCTGCCCGCTTCGAAGGGGCTCCCCGTCCCGGTGGCGGATAAGGGCAGGGCCGATCCAATCAAGATAGCTGGAAGCCGCCGCCCGTTCATATTCATCCAGCAGCCAACTGTCTTTTTGGGACCCCTGCTGCCAGCCAGCCAGTTTCTTTTCAGCATTTTTCACACTTGCCACAAGGAAAAGATGTTCTTTGGCACGTGTCAGCGCTACATACAGGACACGCATTTCCTCTGCCAGCATTTCCATTTTCTTTTTCCTTTTAAAAGCAAGCTGTGGCAGGGATGGGTAGGAAATACGCTTCTCAGGATTCACATATTTGGCCGCAAATCCATATTCCTTATCAAGCAGATAGGACTTTTTCAAATCCATCGTATTGAACTGCCTTGCCAGTCCTGCCGCGAATACGACAGGGAACTCCAGCCCCTTGCTGCTGTGAATGGTCATCACCCTCACGACATCCTCCTGCTCGCCGAGTGCGCGTGCTGCCCCGAGGTCATCGCCCCGTTCCCGCATCCGTTCAATGAACCGCAGGAAGCGGAAAAGGCCCCGGAAAGAAGTTGCTTCATATTGGCGTGCCCGGTCGTACAGTGCCCGCAGATTGGCCTGCCTTTGCTTGCCCCCAGGCATTCCGCCGGCAAAATCATAGAAATGGGTATCGCGGTAAAGCTGCCAGATCAGCTCGGAAAGCCCGCCTTTCCTTGCCATCGACCTCCATTCGGCAACCTTCAGGAAAAACGGCTTTACTTTATCATACAAATCTCCGCCTTTCCTTGTTTCACAGTAGGCCCTGAGAGCTTCGTAAAAAGAATTCTTTTTATCAGCAATCCGTAGCTGGGCAAGCTCTTCCTCATCAAGGCCGACAATCGGGGACCTTAAAACAGAGGCAAGCGGGATATCCTGATGCGGGTTGTCGATCACTTTCAAAAGGCTCATCATGATGGCAACCTCGGTTGCTTCAAAATAGCCTGAAGACAGATTCGCATAAATCGGGATCCCCTGCTTTTTGAACTCTTCCATGATCTGCGGAGCCCATGTCATCGACCTGAGAAGGATGACCATATCACGGTACATCAATGGACGGTATGTTCCGGATTTAGGCTCGTACACTTTTTTGCCGGATGACAGCATTTCCTTGATCTTTTCAGCCATCAGCCTGGCTTCATGCTGTGACTGTTCCAGGTCCTCAAGGTCGTATCCTGCATCACTTTCGTCCTGCTCCTCATTTTGGGCCTTTTCCTGACCGGCGAGGTCGATCAGATGGAGTTCTACAGGGTACGGCAGGTCTTCCGGATACGAAGCTCCCTTGACAAGCTCGGCAGCCTGGTCATAATCGATTTCCCCCACTTTTTTCCCCATCACCTGTTTGAAAAGGAAGTTGGTGCCGTCGAGCACTTCCCTTCTGCTGCGGAAATTTCTTGCAAGGTCGATTTTTAATCCTGTCTTCTCGCCATCAACCGTAAAGCGGGTATACTTGCCGAGGAATAGATTGGGCTCTGCCAGCCTGAACCGGTAAATGGACTGTTTTACGTCGCCCACCATAAACAGATTGCCGGTCTCTTCCCCATCCTTCGTCACGAGCTGCAATATCGCTTCCTGGACCATGTTGGTGTCCTGGTATTCATCAACCAGCACTTCCTTGAAATGGTCCCGGTATGAAAGGGCTGGCTCGGAAGGCAAAATAACACCCTCCTGCCTGGCCGAAGGGTCAGAAAGAATCTCCAGGCAAAAATGCTCCAGATCGGCAAAATCAACAAGTCCCTTCTCACTTTTAACGGTGTTGAATTTCTCTGAAAAGGATCGGACAAGGCTGACGAGCATATCGATATGCGGCTTCATCTCCCTGATATCCTTTATGAAACTTTCCGGCCTGCGCGAAAAGAACTCCGACTGCAGATCCTGGATCATTTTCTTCGCCTTATCTCTATATTTTTGGGCCTGCTTGACCAGATCGGGATCATATTCATCGCCTTTGCAATTTTTCGCCCGGCCGAAGCTCCAAAGCTGCATGGCTTCGTTCAAGCTTGCCCAGGAATGATTGTTGGCGGCTATCAAGGTATCCACTGCACTGAGATCATCGATATAGTTCTCAGCCCTCGGAGCAGGCCCGCCAGGCGTTTTGGAAAGCTCAAGTGCATTTTCCAGCAGCTGCCTTGCTCCATCAAGCTGCAATCCTATGTCGAACAGGACGCTTGACATGAACGGAAGCTCTTCCAGTTTTGCATCGCTGCCGACTTCATACATCTGCATTATCATCTCGAGATATTGATCAGGCGCCGGGTTGGAGCGCGCAAAGTCATACAGTTCCCTGATGATATCCTGGAGGGCCGCATCACTTCTGTCGCTCGTAAAAGCATCGACCAGGCGATAAAAGTCTTCATTGTTTTCCTTGCCGTATTCTTCTTCAAACAGTTCTTCAAGCACTTCATCCCTGAGGAGCTGCCCTTCTGTCTCATCGGCAATGCGGAAGCCGGGATCGATATCGATCAGATAATAATATTTCCGGATCACCTCAAGACAGAATGAATGAAGTGTGGAAATAGAAGCCCTGCTCAGCAGGCTTAGCTGCTTGCGCAGATGCGCAGACTGCGGATCCCTGTTTATAGACTTCTCAAGCGCTTCCCCGATCCTATGCCTCATCTCTGCAGCAGACGCATTCGTAAACGTCACAACGAGGAGCTCATCCACATTGACCGGCTCTTCCCGGGATACAATCTTATTGATGATCCTTTCAACCAGTACAGCCGTTTTTCCGGAGCCAGCTGCTGCGGCCACAAGAATATCCTGGCCCGAAGCCATGATCGCCTTCCACTGGTCGTCCGTCCAGCTCGCCCCCTCGGGCTTTGGAGGGATAATTGCTTTAGCCAATATCTCCCGCCTCCTTTTTTATCCTATCCATCAGTTCTTCCTTAGACTTAGGGGCCAGCACCCTGTATTCATTCGATTCAACCGATTCGTCAAACTGGCAGACCGATTTGAATGAGCAGAATGTACAAGGCACTTTGTCCTTCAATTTATAAGGAGCAATATCTGCCGCTCCGCTTATGATGCGGTCCCCTGTTTTTGCATAAGTTCCCCGGACGAATTTCCGGAGGCTGTCAAAGTCGTCCCTTGTTGCAACCTTCGACCTCTTCGTGATTGTCCCGTCCTTTTTAAATCCAGCCGAGATAATTGAGGAGTCGCCGGAATCAAGGGTCTGATCCATGAGCCTCAATACATTTTCATCCCCGAGCAGCAGTCCGTTCATTTTGAACTTCTTAAAAATTTCCTCTTCAATTTCGTCGAGTGTGAGAAGTTTCGGTGAGTTCACAATCGGATTATGGACATGGAAGTACATGACCCCTGCCGGATCGGCCTTTTTCCCTGCTATATCCCCTGAATGGGTGATGATGATGTCCAGATACGTGAGCATCTGCAGGGCAAGTCCATAGTAGACCTCGCTGATATTCAGGTCCCTTGCGCTGGATTTATAGTCGATCACACGAAGGTAGACCCCATTTTCATTTTCCGCTTTATCAACCCGGTCAATCCGGCCGACCAGCTCCATGTTCGTTCCATTCCTCAATTTGAAGGACAGAGGGGGCAGCTTGTCTTTCGGACCAAAGCCAAGTTCAAGCCCGACCGGGGAAAACCCGCTTGCCTTTGCATGCTCGCTTAGAATATAGGAAGCCCTGCTTATGATATTCTCGAGCTTGCGTTTTATATAAAAGTGGCGGTTCGAGCTTAGCAGTATTTCATTCTGAAGCTTCGGAGCCAGCATCTCAACTGCCTCTTTGGCAAGCTTCTCACACTCCTGCCTTGTCATGTCAGACCATGACATCCTTTTATCCATGACGGTTTCGGCGATGAACTTCAAGGCTGCATGGAACAGGTCGCCGATATCAGGCGCTTCCAGCCGGAAAATCTTCCTGTCCCTGAGCTTCAGGCCATGCTGGGCAAAATGGGAAAATGGGCAGCTGTGGAAAAGCTCCATCCTTGATACACTTGCCTGGATCGTTTCGCCGTACAGTTCTTTGGCTGCCTCTTCCGAGAGCCTGGCCGTTCTGTTTTCGTAACTCAGGCTGGACAGCACTTTCCTGGCTGTGTCTCCGAGCTGCGGGTGGGATTGATAATAGTTGTAGACATCCCACCAGATCCCGCTGATCTTATAGCCACGTTTATTCATCTGAAGCTGGGATGCCAGATAGGAAAGGCTCGTATCTTCATTCGCAGCGAATAATAATTGCTCTTCCTCGGGAAGTTCGAACGGATCGGCCATCCACATCAGCTGCCGTGCCTCTGGGAACAATTCGTTCGCCCGGCTGATGTAAGGCGACGGCATCAGTGCCTTGCCTTCTTCATTGGCGAGCGGGTAACTGATGTACAAATAGGATGAAGGGGTGGAAAATGCCCGATAAGCAAGAAAATCCTCATCCAGGAGCCTGATCTTGCTTCCATGGGCAATTTTAAGCCCTGACTGCAGAAGCTGCTCCCGGTCAGCGTCAGCAAGCACTCCTTCATCAGTGAACTTTCCGGGCAGGACGCCTTCATTCAGTCCAATCACAAATGCTGCCTTTATATCCGATAAACGCGATTTATCCAGATCTGCAGCCAGCACCTGGTCCATTGCAGGCGGCACAAGTGAGAAGCGGAGCGATTCCATTCCGGAATCCAGGATGCTGGCAAACTGCTTCATGGAGATATTTTCATCCCCGAGCATCTCTACAAACTGGTCGAGAAGCTCCATGACAGCATTCCAGGCCTGGTCATGCTCCCTCGCCTTCACAAGGTTACCTTTTTCTTCTTCCTCCAGCTTCCATCGCTCTAGCTTGGATGGGATATCAAGCTCTTCCAAATAGAGATAAACAGCCTCGCACAGCCTTCTTCCGCTGTCAGCCTTCTTAAGCCTCCTGGAAAGCCGGAGTATCGGAGCGGCAATCAGGTCCCTCATTTCATTAAGCTCTTCTTCCCGCTCTTTTTCCGCATCTGTCTGGACCATTGATTCGAATTCAAGCCCCCTGATGCGGCGATAATTCCAGCGGTCCTTTTTTGTCCATTTTCCACCCTGGACTCCATATGCCAGAACATAGTTTTCAAGCTTGTCCATTTTTTCCCTGACCATATCAAGATTTGCCTGAGATGGAAACAGCAGTTCGGTTTTGACTGCGCGGAAAACAGGCTCATATCTCCAGAAGCCGGTAATCACTTCAAGTGATGAGCGGATCAGCTCAATGAGGGGGTGGTTCATCATCGTCCGCTTTTGATCAATGAAAAACGGAATCTCATAATCATCGAATATCGTTTCAATGATGTCATGGTAAACCGATCCATTCCTCATCAGAAGGGCGATGTCTTTATAACGGTATCCCTCTGATGCCGCCAGCCTTTTAATCTCTCTGGCTGCACCTTCTATTTCGGCACGCCTGTTCACTGCCTGTGCTATTTGGACATTCGCCTTGCCCGCGTACGGTTCGGCAGGCCTGCTGCTGAAAGCTTTTTCCATATGGCGCAGCGATTCATTGTCCCAGCGCTGCTGCCCCTTCAGCAGGACTTCCTGTTCCATCCCGGCCCCGGCCATCCTCGCAATCTCGTAAACCGACTGGTATGATTCAGCAGACATCCTGAAAAGGTGAAGGTCTTCCGGCACTGCTGTTTTGTACGGCCTGTCAAGCGTGAAGGTCACCGTCACCCTTTTGCAGACTGTGATCAGCTGCTGGATGATCATATATTCCTGGGGCGTATAGCTGTAAAAGCCATCAATATAAATTTCAGCATTTTTCAGGTACTCCGACAACTCTGCTTTTTCAGTCAGAAGCCTGAAATAGTCTTCGGAATCTACGTACTTGCCAAGCAGGCCCTCTTCAAACTTCTCATAAATCAGCTGCATATCGTGCAGCTTGTCCTGGAGGCCCCTGCTGCCCCTGCCGGCACCAAGCTCTTCCCTTTTGCCCGCGAGAGCTTCAGGGCCGATGCAGTAGCGTTTAAATTCAGTAAGCATTTGCTCCATTTGGCCGATAAAGCCGTTCTTTCCTGCTGCCCGCTGAAAGATTTTCAGTTCATCCTTTTTATCTTCAATGATCTTCCTGATGAGCATATTGACGCCAGTGCTGTTCAAATGATAGCGGCTGATCCCGCCTGTTTCCTGGAGCACCTTCCAGGCAAGCCTTGTGAAAGACAAAACCTGTGTACGGATCATCCCGCCAAGCCCCGGGGTTGTGATGAGCTTATATTCCGAAAGAAATGTCATCTGCTCTGGCACCAGATAAACAACTGGATGGCCATTTGGCTCCTGCTTCATTTTCTCCCTGATTTCTTCAAGGCAGAGCGAAGTCTTGCCGCTGCCGCTCCGGCCTAATATAAAACGTACAGACATCCATGGTCCTCCCCTATTATCCGTCTGCTGGTTCCCCCTGGCCGAAAATGCCTGATCCGGAACCTCTGTATCTTGCTATTTAAGTGCGAAAAAGGCGCAGCTTATTCTGCGCCTTTGAAAAAACAACTCTATTTTTTACAGCAGGCGCCAATAAAACAGCTGCCCTTATATATCTATTATTATACTCTTTTTTCTGCTTTGTTGCCAATGGATTACACTGGACTGGGAACAACTTTCCAGATGGTCTCCACTGGCATATATTAATTAAATGCGGAGGCGGCCTGCTTCATGATGGAACGCAGGCTAAAGGTGCTGCAACCTGCGGGAGCGCCTGCCTGAACTGCAGCCTGCAGGCCAGGCATAAGAATTTTGTTGAAAGGAGGGAAGCTAACGCAAATGAAAACACGTTTATCCGCCTCAGGCGCCCTGCTTGTGGTTTCCGGGATACTTGTTGCCTCGAACATTTATACCCTCATTCCCATATACGGTGAAATAGCCGCCTCTCTCGATGCAGATGAAGGAGCAATCATCACAGCTGGGAGCCTTTTTTCCATCTTTTATGCAATTGGCCTTTTAACATTCGGCCCCCTGTCAGACAAGGCAGGCAGAAAGAAGGTCATTGTCTTTGGGATGCTCGCTTCTGCACTTGCCACTTTTGCGGTCGGACTTTCCGGCAGTGAAGGCAGCCTTTATTTCCTCCGGTCGCTTCAGGGATTTGTTTTAGGAAGTTTTGCGCCAGTGGCTTTTGCCTATACTTTCGACTTATTTTCCGGCCGCGGCAGAACGCTTCTGCTTGTGCTCATCAATACAGGCTTTCTCCTCGCAGGCATACTCGGCCAGCTGATCAGCTCTGTCCTTACGCTTCATTATGGCTGGCATTCTGTCTTTTTCTTTTTTTCTGGATGCTATCTTGCGCTGTTCATTTTAGCCTGGTTTCTGCTGCCTGCCGCAGGAGAGCCTGCAGTCCAGGAAAGCGCCTTGGCATCCTTTGCGGTCCTGCTGAAAAATAACAGGCTTCTGTTATGCTATGTGATATCGTTCACTCTGCTGTTTTCCTTTGCAGCTTTCTATGACAGCCTTGCACGGCAATTCAGCGGCACCTTCCAGGAACTGTTCCTTCTAAGGGCGGCAGGCATGGCAGGCGCCATTTTATCTCTTTTCACCGGCAGACTGATTGAAAGATCCGGGGTTTACCGCACACTAAGAACCGGCCTTTGGCTTGGGCTCCTGAGCATCTTCCTTCTTCTCACCGGGGCGGAAATCCATGTCATTCTATCAGTCGCTTTCGTCGCCTCGATTTCTCTCTTGATTCCTTCCATTATCACTTTAATTGGATCATTTGGCGGAGAGCGGCGCGCCAAAGCATTATCACTCTATTCTTTCATTCTGTTAACCGGGGCGAGCCTTGCCTCGCCAGCTGCTGCCATCCTGCCTTTTGCCGGGGTGCTCATTCTTCTGTTATGCTGTTTTGCGGTTGATCTGGTGATTGTTCATAGGCTTGAGAAGAAGGAAAGGGATTATTAGGGGGAGGGGCGAAGCAAGCCTTCCTGCTTCTGCCCGGGGCTGACCGAGATAATCCCATGCCGGCCATTCCTGCCAGCCGCTGTTTCTTGTCAGCGCAAAAAGCCCGGAATCTGTCATTCCGGACTTTTCTGCCATTCTCTGCGGAGGAGCCCGTAGAGAAACATATCATATCTTTGCCCGTTTCGTTCCATAAACTCACGGAAGGCTCCTTCTTTTTTAAAGCCGATTCTTTCATACAGCTTGATTGCCCGGCTGTTATAGGAGAACACTGTAAGCTGAAGGCGATGAAGATTCAGTTCATTAAAGGCATAATCAATCAGGCAAAGAAGCGCTTCTCCTCCATAACCTTTCCCCCAGTGCTCTTCGCTGCCGATGCCCAGGCTGACCCAGGCAGTCTTATGCGTCCAAAGAACGCCATTAACCTCAGCAAACCCGATTGCCTTTTCAGTGCTTTTATGGATGACAGCAAACCGGAAGACATCACTGGTGTCCTCCAGCCATTGCTTTTTCAGGTCGTCCTTCGTTCTCGGCTTTACAGGGACGGCATCGAGATGGCGCATAAAAAGCTCCCCTGTATGCCACTCCAATATGTTTTCCAGATCTTTTTCCGCAAAATAGCCTAGTCTGATATTTTTGCCTTCCAGCAGTTTCTCTGTAATCATAACGATCTCCCCAGTTGTTTCCAGAGGCTTTCAGCCGCCGGGAGTACCCTTTTATTCGATGTGGATGCCGAATTATCCTTCTTTAGCAGCTGCCATTTCTGCCGCAGTCATTTTCAGCTGCTTTTTGTCAATCTTCCCAACATGGGTCTTTGGAAGCTTATCAAGAAAATAAATGAATTTAGGGACCTTATAAGCAGCGAGCTTTTGCCTGCAATAACTCTTTATCTCTTCTTTGGTCATGGCAGCTGCTTCCTTCAGCACAATGAATGCCGTTACTGCTTCCCCCCATTTCCGGTCATCTATCCCAATGACAGATACTTCATCCACTTGCGGGCAGGAACCCAGCCACTGCTCCACTTCCAGCGGGTATACATTTTCCCCTCCGGTGATGATCATATCCTTCTTCCGTCCGACTATATAGAAGAACCCTTCCTCATCGACTTTTGCGAGGTCACCGGTATAGAGCCAGCCATCTCTTACAGCATCCTTTGTGGCCTCTTCATTATTCCAGTAGCATGAAAAGACATGACGCCCTTTTATCAAAACCTCCCCAACTTCTCCATTTCCTGCCTCGACACCTGTTTCTGCCATAATTTTCACTGTGTTGAACAGCATCGGCCTTCCGATGGATCCTTTTTTCAGTATAGCTTCCTGCGGGCTGATATAAAAATTATTCGGCCCGGCTTCTGTCATGCCGTAGCCCTCTTTGAAGTGCAGCCCTTTCCTCCTGAATTCTTCATAAATCGAAAGCGGGCACGGAGCACCTCCTGAAAGAAATACCCTCATGGACTCAAACTTGCCTTCCTTAAATTCCTCTGTTTCTATCAGCATATGGTACATCGTAGGCACAAGCAGGATGATGGTGCACTGATATTCCCTGATATAACGGGCTGCATCAGACGGATTGTAATTCCCGGCGAGCACGACTTTGCCTCCGGCCATCAGCAAAGGCAGTGTTAGGGCGTTGATGCCTCCGGTATGGAACATCGGCAGATAAGTAATTGTCGTATCCTGGTTCGTAAGCCCCCAGCTGACTGCCGTATTGACGGCGTTCCAGAAGATCGCCCGGTGGGAAAGCACAGCTCCCTTCGGCTTCCCTGTCGTTCCCCCCGTATAAATCATGGCAAGGGGATCCTCCTCATCGACCTGCCATGGAAGAATGAATGGGCGGCCAGGCATCCTGAAGGGTGTTTCGTCCAGGCAGACAGACTCAAATTGATGCAGCTGCAGGCGTGATGCGAGTTCAATGAATGAATAATGATAGCCTATTATTACGGGTGTGCAGTCTGCCAGTATAGCCTGGATCTCTTCCGCCGCAAGCCTCCAGTTGACCGGCACGAAAATAGCCCCGATTTTTCCGCAGGCAAACAGAAAGTCCAGGCAGCTTATATGATTAGGCGCAAGCAGCGCGATCCTGTCACCTTTGACAGCTCCCTTTTCAAGCAGCCAGCCGGCCAAGGCCTCCGCCCTGATGTTCAGCTCTTTATATGTCCAGGATTTCTCCTGTTCAGCGTCAATAACTGCCACAGTGCCGGGCGACAGCCCTGCTCTATTGGTCAGCCAGTCGATTTCCCTCCACAATGCAATCTCTCCTTCATCTTTGATATGGAAAGTGTAAATAACATCAGTTGCAGAAGAGTTACACTTGGATGATTTTCCATACTCCGGAAATAATAAAGCTGAGTTATTACTTCGAGAAAAGAGGTGCAGCCTTTGAAAATGATGGAATCTCCGCCAGCCCTGCTGGTCCTGGATGTGCAAAAGGGCTTTGACGACCCATATTGGGGGAAAAGAAACAATCCCGGCGCAGAGGAAGTGATCGGGCAGCTGCAGGGGGAATGGAGAAAAAGAGGGTGGGAGATCATTTACTCGCAGCATTTATCGGTTCAGCCTTCGTCTCCTTTATACCGTGAAAACGCAGAGGGTGTGAGCTTTAAAAATGCCAATGCCCCGCTGCCGGATGAGCAGGTTTTCCAGAAGGAAGTGAATTCTGCGTTCATCGGCACGAGCCTTGAGTCATATTTAAGGGGCAAGGATATCCGGAATGTCTGCATAACTGGATTATCGACACAGCATTGCGTCTCGACCACCGTAAGGATGGCGGGCAATCTGGGATTCAGCACCTATCTTGTTTCCGATGCTTGTGCCGCGTTTGAAGCCAAAGGTACTGGGGGCACGGTTTATCCTCCTGAGCAGGTGCATGAGATTGAATTGGCGATGCTGAATAAAGAGTTTGCCCAGGTGGTTACTGCTGGGGAGCTGATGGGGTTACTTGTTTAAAAAAGCTATAGCTTATGAGGACAAGCAAATAAGGGTTAGAGGAGTATATGGGGGCTGTTGATTTGCGTTCCAGGCACTTCGCTTTCCGCGGGGCGGCGCTGAGCCTCCTCGTCGTGCCTCCTGCGGGGTCTCAGCCTTGCCGCTATCTCCCGCAGAAGTCTTCGTGCCTTCCACTCCAATCAACAGGGTTTTAAAATTTTTTTGGATATACATGAGTTTACTAAAGAGCTATAGAGGTTAATAGCATTTTCTATCTCTATAAACTCCTGCAGCACTTTGGAGAAAAAGGGATAAACCATTTAAGTCCATGGTTTTCTCTTGGTATGGGGTGTTGATTTCCGCTCCAGGCACTTCGCTTTCCGCGGGGCAGAGTTGAGCCTCCTCGCGCTGCGCGCTGTGGGGTCTCAACATTTCCGCTATCTCCCGCAGGAGTCTTCGTGCCTTCCACTCCAATCAACAGGGCTTTGAAAATTTTTGGGCAAGTAAATTTCTCCTGAGAAAGACGGGGACACTCCATTTTGATATCTCCGTGTTTAATATTTCTATTCCCAAAACATTTGGAAATAAGAATGCTTTCACCCATCCCTTTTGTGTGCAAATAGAAAGAGAGGCATCCCATGCCTCTCTTGTTATCTTTCTATAAAAATTGAAGCTCCCATGCCTCCGCCGACGCAGAGGGAGGCGATGCCTTTTTTCAGTTCTCTTCTTTTCAGTTCATGCACCAGGCTGACGATGAGCCTTGCTCCTGTGCAGCCGATCGGGTGTCCCAGGCTGATGCCGCTGCCATTGACGTTCACTTTGCTCCTGTCCAGGCCAAGCTCCTTCTCAACAGCGAGATATTGGGCTGCGAATGCTTCATTCACTTCGATCAGGTCTGCATCTTCCAGAGACCAGCCTGTCTGCTGCAGTCCTTTCCTGACTGCCGGGACCGGTCCCCTTCCCATGATTTTAGGGTCGACGCCTGATACTGAAAAGCCTGCAATCCGGGCAAGCGGCGTGAGCCCTTTTGCCATTGCCGTTTCTTCGGACATAAGTACCAGTGCCGCTGCCCCATCATTCAGGCTGGAAGCATTCCCCGCCGTCACGGTTCCATTATCCCGGAAAACAGGCTTTAAGCCGGCAAGCTTTTCTGCTGTCAGATCTAGCCGCGGGTTCTCATCCCGGGATACAACGGTTTCCCCTTTCCTGTGCTTGACTGTTATAGGTACAATTTCTTCTTCAAAATAACCTTTTTCAATGGCGTTCAGGGCGCGCTGGTGGCTTAGGAGGGCAATTTCATCCTGCTCTTCCCTTGTAATCCCATGAAGCTCTGCCAGATTTTCAGCTGTTTCACCCATCATGATATGGTGGATCGGATCTTCAAGGATTTCCCATACAGAATCGGTGATTTTCCCATGCTGCATCCTCGCTCCCCAGCGGTGGTCCTTCAGGAGATACGGACTTGAACTCATAGCCTCCACACCGCCCGCCACTACGATATCCGATATACCGGCCTGGATTTGCAGGGCTGCCGAAATGACCGCCTGCATGCCGGATGCACATTGCCTTTGGACAGTAAATCCCGAGGTCTCATCCGGAAGCCCTGCCAGCAGTGCTGCAGTCCTGGCCGTGTTGGGCTGGTCAGTCCGCTGGATGCAATGGCCGAGGATCACCTCATCGATTTCATGATTTTCCAAACCGCTTCTCTTTACAGTTTCCTTTATGACTGGTACAGCCAGATCGGTTGGCAGGAGATCCTTGAACGCGCCTCCGAAGGTTCCGACCGCCGACCTTGCAGCTGATACGATAACCGCAGTCCTCATTTTTCTTTCCCTCCCGGCAGACTATTTTACATCATAATGCCGCCGTCCACATGCAGGACGGTTCCATTAATATAATCAGATTCATCGGATGCAAGGAATAAATAGGCATTGGCAATATCCTCCGGGCTGCCCAGGCGCCCGAGCGGCACCATCTGTTTCATTTGCCCGATCACTTTCTCAGGAACCTTTGCTGTCATTCCTGTATGGATGAAACCCGGAGCAACCGCATTGACGTTGATGCCTTTTCGGCCCAGCTCCTTAGCCCAGGTTTTTGTCATGCCCACAACCCCTGCCTTCGCGGCAGCATAATTGGTCTGGCCGATATTTCCGTAAACCCCTGATACAGATGAAGTGCTGATGATCTTCCCTTTCCCCTGCTCGATCATGCTCGGGACCACAGCCTGGGTGCAATGAAATACACCGGTCAGGTTTACATCAATCACTTTTTGGAAATCCTCGGCAGCCATCTTTGCCAGCATACTGTCCCGAGTGATCCCCGCATTATTGATCAGGATGTCTATTCTCCCATAGTCTTCAAGCACCTGGCGGACCAGTTCGTCAATGCTCTCCCTTTTTGCTACATCCACCTGGATAAACCTGGCCTGCAGCCCTTCTTCCCTTAATTCCTCTTCCCTTTGCCTGCCGATTTCCGCATCGAAATCGGCCAGGACCACATTGGCCCCTTCACGTGCAAATCTTTCGGCTGCGGCAAGCCCAATTCCGTTGGCCGCACCAGTAATAATGGCTGTTTTCTCTTTTAGTCTCACTTTAATACCTCCAGCTCTTTATCCAAAAATTCCGACATCACATCGAGCAGCTGCCCGATATCATCGACGAGCGGGGAATGGCCGCAATCCTTCAATTCTGCAAAGTGTGCATTGCTTCCGATATCCTCAAGGATTTCCCCGGCCATCCCCGCTGTTATTACCTGATCCCTGTCTCCTCTCAGGACCAGCACCGGCACCTTAATTTTACCCGCGTCCCCTGTTCCGGCTGCTGCACCGTTCGGAACGGAACCTATATTGAAAATATTAAGAGAATGATAAACTTCAGCAAGATTCCGCTGTGTCAGCATATCATCCAGATACTCTTCATATCTTGCAGGCTCCGGCTGATTTTTATCATAAATAAGGGCATCCCACATTGCCCTTAAAAACATCCGGTCCCCTCTGTCATAAGCCGACTGCACAGGAATCGTCTTGCTCTTATCCGCCTTTACTTGTTCCAGGCTTGCCAGGCGTGCTAATGAATCAGGCACAGCATCCCCTGACGTCCCGTAAAACGGGTATCCTCTTGTGGAAGCTGAGGCCAAAAGAATCAGGCGCTTGCACAGGCCGGGATTGTCTGCAGCAAGCTGCATAGCAACCGCGCCTCCAGTCGACCAGCCGGCAACAGAAAAATCGGAGAGTCCAATTGCATCGCAAAACAGCTTTACATCATCCGAAAAGTCTTTGATGGACCGGATTGGCTCGAAATAAGTGGATTGGCCGAACCCTCTAAGATCGACCGCATACAGCTTATATTTAGGATCCAGATGTTCAAACACCAGGTCCCAATGCTTCGAGGAAGTCATATTGCCATGGATGAGCAGCAGCTTGTGCCGGCCGCCTTCCCTTTCCCTCCAGCTGATGGTTTCCCCGTTGCTCAGCGCGGCCTTTTTCAATACTATATTCTTATTCACTTTCCATCCTCCCCCCATCTAATGACAGAAGCACCCCAGGCATAGCCTATGCCTGCACTGACGAGGACCGCTATTTTCCCCGGTGCCAGCCTTCCCTGTTCCTCAGCAAGCTCCAATGACAGTATTTGATCAAATTGGCCGATATGCCCAAAATCCTCAAGGTAAATAGATTGCCCGTGTCCAAGGCCCAGCTCCTGAAGGACAAAATCGTGGGCAGACCTTTTCATATGGAGCATCGCAAGATAATGGATATCATTCTCCGCACAGCCGCTTTTTGCAACCGCTTTCCTTATTACCTTCAGAAAGTTTTCCATGGACTTCTGTTCCAGCCTTTGCTTCATCCCGGCCGGATCCATCACATCCAGCTGATAGAGGCCGTTTTCAAGCGCCTCTGCCGTCATGGGGTTTTTGGTTCCTCCTGCCACGACCGCAACATCCTCTGAAAAAGATCCATCGGTTATAATAGCGCTTTCCAGCAGCCTGTTTGAGGACAGTCCTTTTTTCAAAAGGATCGCACCGCCCCCTGCTCCCAGATTGAACATAAACCGGGTCCTTTCATTTTCGTAATTGATGAAGTCCCCGTTCCTGTAGCCGCCGGCAAGCAGGACTGTCGATATGCCGGGATCTGCTGACATCATATCCTTCGCTGTCTTCAGCCCCATTATAGCGGTCCCGCAGCGGAGGGCCATATCAAATGCATAGGCATTATAGGCGCCGACTTCATGCTGAAGCTTGATGCCTGCTGTCCATAAGGGGTATTCTTTATATTCTTCGCCGATATAGATGACCAGGTCGATTTCCAGCGGATCGATCCCAGCTTTCCCGATGGCCTTGCGGGCTGCCCTGATCCCCATTTCGCAGGTGTGATCTTCTGGTCCTGGAACCGGCTTCTTTTTGATCCCCATTTTATTTTCCACAATGTTAAGCGGGATTCCTGCTTTTTTGGCAATTTCTGCACTCGTTATATATGTTTCCGGCAAATAAATGCCTGTTGCCATAATTCCGATATCCAGTTTTTCCGCCTCCTTATTGCACCGGCCCCAGCACCCCGGCTGCCATTTTCATATAATCATTGGCTTCTTCAAGCGTTTCAAAGAAAGTTTCCCTGTCTTCCTGCACATGCGTCACCTTAATTCTCCAATTCCTTTTGCCTGCTGTCCCTTCCTGGTCACTCAGATATATCCGGATAATGAACGAGGCAACCTGGCCATGAACCATCTTCTCCCCCCTAGCCGGCAATCTTTTCTTCTTTTTTGTCTGCTTTCTTTTCAGTGCGTTTCCATCGCTTCCCTTTGAGCGTCCCGAGAATCCCTTTCGGAAAGAACATAACGGCCAATATATATATGATCCCAAAGAAGATGATCCACCGTTCAAAAATCCAATGGACCTTTGCAAGTTCTGTCAGCCAGTGATGGGCAAATTCAATGATCCCGGCTCCGATGATGGCGCCCGCCAGTGTTCCGACTCCACCTATAATCGTCATCAGCAGGGCATCAAGAGTGATATCCATTGTAAAAACGCTCGTGTTGACGAAACGGAGGGATATGCTGTACAGCATCCCGGCAATTCCTGCTATAACACCGGCGGCAACGCTGGCGGCAATTTTGTACTGAATCACATTATAGCCAAGGGACTCTGTCCGCTGTTCATTTTCACGGATGGCCTGGAGCACCCTTCCGAGCGGGGAATGGGTAAATCGCGACAATATCATAAAAACAAGAATCATAGCCGCCAGGCAGATAAAGTAAAAGTCTGTCCGGTCTTTTAATAGTTCCGGTACCCTGAAGGTAAATCCGTCGTTTCCGTACGTAACTGTTCTCCATTTCTCGGCAAGGACCAGGAAAAGGCCTGCAAAAGCCAGGGTCAGCATGGCATAAAAATGGCTTTTCAGCCTTAATGTCAAAAGTCCGACTGCATAACTGAGGACAGCGGTAAGGACAATTGTCAGCAGCACAGCCAATAGGAGGTTCACCATCGTCGGATCCATCCTTTTCATCATCACGCCTGCTGTATAGGCGCCGATCCCGAAAAACATGGCATGGCCGAAGGAAACGATCCCTGTATATCCAAGCAGGATATCGTAGCTCATAGCAAAGATGGCAAAAATAAAGATCTGTGTAAACAAAATCAGCATTGTCCTGGATTCATACACAAATGGAAGCAGCATCAATGCCGCTGCTATAAATGTGTAAACCATAGCCTTTTTATTATCAATGATATACTTCATACTCCCCGCCCCTTCAATCTGAATAGACCCTGCGGCCTGAAGATAAGCACGGCAGCCATTAGCAGCATGTTAACGGCCAGGGAAAGAGATGGAACATAATAGGACATAAAGGCTCCGGCAAGCCCTACCAGAATGGCAGCAAGAATGGACCCCGAGAAACTGCCCATTCCCCCAATTACAACGACAATGAAAGCAAGGATCGCAAACTCCATCCCCATTTCCGCATGGATGACACCCGAATACGGGCCTAAAAGCACACCGCCCAAGGCGGCCATTCCCGATCCTGCCATGAAAACAACCATAAAGACTCTTTTGATATTGATCCCCAGCGACTGGACCATCTCTTTGTCCATAACCCCGGCCCGTACAACAAGGCCGATTTTCGTGTTGCGGAGAACAAATTGCACCCCGAGAAAAACAAGCAGCCCGACGATGATGATGAACACCCTGTATTTAATGATGATCACTCCGCCTAGCTCCCAGCTGCCGGCCAGGTAGGACGGCGGGGCCGCGGATAGCTGATTGGGACCCCAGACAACTTTGAGAAGCTCGGATAATACAAGCATCAGTCCAAGTGTAATCAATATTTGCTGGACATGATTACCGTACACCGGCTTGATGATCCACCGTTCTGTCAAAAAACCCAGTATGAGCCCGGTCACGACTGCTCCGATGATCCCGGCAGCAAAACTGCCTGTCTGTGCAAATATCCATGTCCCGCTATAGGCCCCCCATGCAAACAGTCCGCCATGGGCAAAATTAAGAACGTCCATCAGTCCGAATATGAGCGTCAGGCCTGCTGCCAGCAAAAAAATCAGCATGCCGGTCGCAAGCCCGTTTATGGCAAGGTTGATTAGCACCTCCATCATTTACTCTCCTTTCTAGGCAATGCCCAAATATTTTTTCCTCATAGATTCATCTTCCTTCAGCACTGACATCGGCCCGCCCCCGACCGTTCCTCCATCATCTATAATGTAATAGCGGTCACCAACCGCGCTTGCCATCATGAAGTTCTGCTCCACAAGGACGATCGTGGTTTTTTCCTTCATTTGCATGATTGAATCCATCACTTTTTCAACCATGATCGGTGCCAGTCCTTTGCTCGGCTCATCAATCAGCATTAAATCATTATCATTGACATAAGCTCTTGCGATGGAAAGCATCTGTTTCTGCCCCCCGCTCAAAAGGCCGCCCGGCTTTTTCCAGAAGCGCTTCAAATCCGGGAAAAGATCCAGCGTCCAATCCAGCTTTTCCAAAGCGGATGGAGTTTCTTTCCGCATGGCCACCTTCATATTTTCCTCAACTGTCAGCCCTGCAAATATGCCCTGGTCCTCCGGCACATAGCCAAGCCCTTTTCTCGCAATTTCAAAAGGAGGCAGGCCGCCGATTTCGGCACCTTTCCACTCAATGCTTCCTCTGCTCAGGACATTGTGCCCCATGATGGTTCTAAGGGTGGAGGTCTTCCCTGCACCGTTGCGGCCCAGAAGTACAGTGACTTCCCCTTTCGCCACTTCCAGCGAGACTCCCTGAAGGATGTGGTACTGGCCTATATACGTTTCTACATCTGTCAGCTTAAGCTGAGCCTGCATGCTCAAAACCTCCCAGATATGCAGATTGCACTGTTTCATTTTCCATGATTTCCCGAGGCGTTCCCTTAGCCAGAAGGGAGCCATTGAACAGCACCATGACACTGTCTGATAAATCAAGGATCATATCCATTTTGTGCTCAATCAGAATGATGGTCCTGCCGCTTTCCTGTTTGATTTTCCTGATGACTTCAAGGATGGCCGGAACCTCTTCCAGCGACATCCCTGCTGTCGGTTCATCCAGCAGAAGAACCTCCGTATTCAACGCGAGGAGCATGGCAATCTCGAGCTTCCTTTTCTCGCCGTGCGCCAGATTGGCGGCTGCTGCATCCTGTTTTTTATCAAGCAATACCAGCTTCAGCCATTCAGAGGCCCTTTCTTCGAGCTCTTTATACCTCTTGAAATGGTGCAGCATCTGGTATCGGATGCCGGCCTGGGACTGAACCGCAAGCCTTACATTCTCCAGCACAGTCAGGCTGGGAAACACATTGGTTATTTGAAAGCTTCTGCCGATCCCCCTTCTCGTCCTTTCAACAGGAGAAAGCTTTGTGATATCTTCCCCGCGCAAATGGATCGATCCCCCTGTAGGGGCGAGCTGGCCGCTCAGCAGGTTGAAAAAAGTCGTTTTGCCTGCCCCATTGGGACCGATGATCGATAAAAATTCATTTTCCGGGACAGAAAGCGAGACAGAATCCACTGCTTTATGGCCTCCGAATGATATTGATAAATCTCTTGTTTCTATGATTGGACCCACATGCCCACCTCCACTTTATATTCAGCTGCCTGCGGCATACTCCAAAAGAATGCCTGGCTCATTCCCCGGATCCACTTTGCAGCAATGGACCCAGGCCTGCTGCCGGAGTCCATTGCCAATGTTATTTTTTATGATCCGGCCTTTACTTACTTATTCAGGACAGGAGGCGCTGTCTCTTCAGGCGACAGTTCCCTCACCAGCACCGGGACTGGGTATGGGATGCCTTCCTTTTTCTCCAGCTTGATTGCGTACAATGCCTGAAGGGCCTGGTGGTCTTCTGCCCTGAATGTCATCTTCCCCTTCGGCGTTTCGAAGCTCATTCCTTCCATTGTCTCAATGAGCGTGTCTGCATCTGTACTGCCCTCGGTTTTCTTCAGTGCTTCCACGATGGAGATCGCGGCGCTCATGCCTCCTGGAGTGAAGAGATCCGGCACATCCCCGTCAAACCGCTTTTTATGTTCATCCACCAGCCAGCTGTTGATTTCGTTATCCGGAAGATCGTGATAGTAGACGGAGAAGCCTTCCATCCCGATCAATGGCTCCATTGTCGCAAGGGCAGCAATATCCGGTGCGCCTGTGGAAATTTTGATGCCTTTATCCTGGACCTTCATATCAGCGATCTGATTCCAAGGCGAATTGGCCCCCGCCCAGATGACAAACAGATAGTCCGGCTTTGAATCTATTACTTTCTGGATGTTTGCAGTAAAGTCGGTTGCGGCAGGATCCGCATACTCTTCATGGACAATTTCTGCGCCGAGCTTCACAGCCGCATCCCGGAATGCCGCCACACCGTCGCGCCCGAAAGAATAATCAGGGGCAAGCGTTGCTATTTTCACACCATCCCCGGCGATGGATGCAGCACCAGCGACTGCATCCTGGGAGGAGTTGCGCGCGGTCCTGAAAATATAAGGGTTGAATTCTGATCCTGTAATACTGTCGGCTACTGCGGGCTCGACGACCATGATTTTTTCATATTCTTCCGCGAGGGGAAGCACAGCCAATGTATCCCCGGAGCTGGAGGATCCGACCAGGAAATCGACTTCATCTTCCTCAAGCAGCTTTGTCGCCTTTTGGACGGCAACTTCCGGCTTTGTTTCAGTGTCCTCTACAATAAACTCAATTTTCCTTCCTGCCACTTCATTCGTACCGTCTGTCGCATATTCCAGGCCCAGCTCAAAGCCGCGCAGGGTCTGTTCTCCATATGACTCAAGCCCGCCTGTCTGCGAAGCCAGCACGCCGATTTTGATCGGCTTGCTCTTCTCGTCCCCGCTGCCTCCCGATTCTTCTGAACTGCAGGCACTCGAAAAGACCACCATCAGCGACATCAGGCAGCCCAATGCCATTTTCCCTGTATTCTTTTTCATCCTTTCTCCCCCTTGAAATTAATTATTTGCTGCATATCTTCCTGCCTTCATCCTAATCAGCTCCAGTTACAAATCGGTTACAGCCTAGATATATTCTTAATTTCTATTGCCGGAGGAAATTGACCTGCACAGTCTGGGAATTTCTGCAAATGGTTTAATACTTAAGAAAAGCGGAAAAGAGATAAGAAATCTATTGATCTTAATTTCCGTCTGAGAGGAGACGAAAGATAATGAAAACTGTTTATGGATTGATGACACAGGATGGAAGCGCAAATGAACTGCTGTGGGATTTAGGCTTCTGGGAAACAGAAGAAGCCGCCCAGGAATATTTAAGGACCAATCTCCCGCTCTCAAAAGGCATCTGGGTAGAAATCATCAACATAAACGACCCTATCCATGAATCTGCAGAAGAGTTTGAAGAAGATAAAATGATTTCCTGCTCATTCTGTGACATCGAATACAATGCCGCAGACATCCTGACTTATGATGTAGATGTACACATCTGTGTATACTGTGAGCCCGCATATAAGGCGCAGGTTGTTAAATAGAAAAGCGGAGGCGACTGTTCAGGTGCGACAAGCATAAGACGCTTTGGAATTGAAGGCGTTCTTTGCCTTCGGTTCCAAAGTGGCTTATGACTCGAGGGGCTAGCGCCCGGAGCTGGACAATTGAAAAGCGGAAGCGGCTTGCCGGCGGAACTTTGACGATAAAAATGCGGAAAACACACCGATTAAATTCTCTAATGCTAAAAAGCGCCGGAGCAAAGGCTCCGGCGCAGGCAGATGCAGGTTAGAACAGCGGCCCGAAGTGGGCCGCCGGCATTATTCATTCTAAAATTAAATCTTTTCTACCCAAATTGGCTGCTATTCTACCTCAAATTACAATGATTCTCCCCAGCTTTTCATTTATTCGCCCTAGAATTGGCGATATTCTTTCCGTTTTACAATTTTTTACATAACTTTAATTAATTTGGTGTTCAGCTAAAGGTGTGCTCTTCGTTTGTATTCGAGTGCTTCTGATGATGGTTGAAATCTCTTGTACTTAGGTAGTGATAGTTTTGAACCATTAAACTTCCGGTAATAATCTGAGTTTACGGTTTCTGAAATTTCAATGGTAAAATCATTATTAATAACCAGTAGACCTTTATCAAATAATTTATGCAAGTCTGTTCTTAACAATATACCGTTTTGATAATGGTCACTTTCAGTGTTAATGTATTCTTGAATGTGGCATGCTTCTAAGACACCTTCAAAAGATTCACCAGTTATTGCACATTTTCCATCATAACTCTCTAGCATCATTTGTTTGAATTTATAACTTGCTTCTCTTTTCTTTCTATTAACAGATTCTCTCTCAGTCAAAGAATCTTGTACTAAGGTGAAGTCACCAAAGATTCTACTCTGGAAATCTCCGTATAATTCAATTATATCGTCATAATCAATACTATATTTTAGATTATGATAAGATGGGTAACCACCATTATCAGCAACTTTATAATTAGATTTTTCGGCTATCTCTTTCCAATGCAAATGCTGATTTAAATCCTCATAATAAACTCCATACTTTAAACAAGTGTGGACAATAGCCTTTATTTGCCCACTTTTCTTTATTGTAGATAGGTTCATATTTGGATAATCAAAGTGGGTCAAAATGTCTTTTATCCTTCTACTTACGGCTGTATCAGTCATCTGTTTACTTTCAGAATTAATCCTAGTTGTTGGTCTGAACACATATTCACTTTCTGCTAGAGAAATTTTCTTTGCACCTCTTTTTACTACTCCGTTACCTAGTAAATATACAGTCTGTTCGGAAGCTTTCACTAAAAGGTCCATTGCTTTTTCAGATAAAGTCAAATTTCGTTCATCGGGTCTTCCTCGATTTAGTAACACAACACTTGTTGTTCGATTAAAGTCAGTTTTCTTTAAGTTTGTAAATTCGCTATTGTTCCTCCCATTCACTCCTTCAAAAACTAATTGTAGAAGTGCGGAATCCTGTGGGTTAATACACTTAGATACTATTTCATCCAGTTCCTTATCGGTTAGTAAAGTCTTACCCTCGGGACTAACAAAGGTTTCTATCCATGATATTCCCAAACCTTCGATTGGATTTTTGACTATATTTCCTTGCCATACATTATATTCAAAATAACCATTTAATTGTGATAATCGGTTACGCTTCGAACTATAAGTTGTAGGATTCATATAAGAAACTACCCGACCGACTTGTTCTTCAGTGAAGAACATTAAGTCTTTATTAAGTTCTTGTTCAAATGGATTAAAGTTTACAAAGAGATTTTTAAAGTTATCTCTGGCGCTTTCAGTCCTTGTAAGTATGAAGTCTAATTTTGTTGTGTAGTTAAATGTTTCTTTATCTAAAGTAAGGTCTGTAGTCATTTAAATCGACTCCACTCCTAATAAGAGTTTATCCCAATAAATTTCTTCAACTCTTTGTATATGCCCCACCTGTATCACCTAAATCACCTCAAATCACTTAGCGAGCTGAAAGTAATTCTCGTTACTTACCCGTTCACGTAAAGATGAACAGCGTTCCGTTACGCATGACCAGCAACATTCCCTGATTCCATAATCATTTGATGCATATGGAGTGTCGGTTCCAGAGGCGCCACGCCCAGCTCTTCTTCAAGGACCCCGCAGCACTTCTGGAACCATCTGATGGCCCGGGGGCGATTGTTTTTGCTGTAGTAGCAGTACATCAGGAGCCTGTAAGCTTCCTCCCATGTCCGGTCTTTTTCTATTATTCTTTCACACCATTCGATCGCCATGTCATAGTCTTCCTTCCGGACGCAAAGCTGCGCGAGTTTTTCAGCCCCCCTCAAAAAGTAAACCTGCAGCCTTTCTTTTTCACTGATGCACCAATCCTCATAGCGCCGCTCTGGCAGATAGTCCCCTGTGTACAGTTTCAGGGCTCTTTCAAGTCTGTGGATGCTTTTGCCATGGTCCTTCTCTTCCAGCCCATCTTTCACCCACTCCTCAAAAAGGATGGAATCCAAATCAATGACAGCTTTTGGATTTATTCCGTAGGAGGTGCCTTCCCTGTTGATGAAAAATGGATTTTTCCTTGGCTTGCGGTTTGGTTCAAGCACGTTATTGAGTGCGTTCAGGGCGACTTTAAAGTCCCTATCAGCACTTGCGGCATCCTGCTCAGGCCAAAGCATATCAAATATGTCTTCTTTCCGGATAAGCTGGTGGAGATGGGTGAGAAAAAGCTGGAGCAGCTCTTTGGCTTTGCCGCGCTGCCATCCTCCTTCGTCGATCTCCTTATCGCCCAGCCATACACGGAACTGCCCGAGGGTTTTCACTTTGAGGGTGAATCCCGGGTGGGAATGAAGATTGCCAAGATTCATTTCTTTTAGCAGCCTGGAAGTATAATCAGGCATGATGCCATTTTTTTCTGCTTCAATAAGAAGGGGGGCAAACATCTGCAAGTCCCTCGGGCCGAATAATGTCCTCCTGAACAGGAAGAATTCATAGTCCCCCCACTGCATCTGACGGAGGAAAGATTTAAAGGAGTTTTGAAAGTCTTCTTGAAGTCCCTGCTGATGCGCCGAATAGGCTTTCCAGAATAAGGCCAGCATACAGCCGTAATCATCCCCGCACTGCTGAAGCATGTTATATGCAAGTTCAAAATGCTTATCTGCTTCACCGAAGCGCCTCCCGTAGACAGAGCTGATGCCCATACTGATGAGGATCAGGGAAGAAAGCCACATATCTTTCACTCTCTCGGTTTCCTGCAGCCCTGCCCTTCCGGCATCCATTGATTTGCTGTAGTCATTCCGCTCTCCGTATAAAATGCACAATCCCATCAAAGGCTCTGCTTTCCCTCTTTCAATTTCAAGCCGGTCCATTATATCCAATGCAGTCCTGTAGCATTTTTCCGCAAGTGCCGAATCATATTCCCCCAGCAGCTGTGCCGCATGCCCAAGCCTGATCCAGCCGCAGGCTTCCACGAACGGCGCCTTTGTGCTGATTCCCTGCTGGATGCCTTCCTGGGACAATTTTTTCGCTTCTGCTCCATTGCCTGTAAATGCCTCGATAAGGGCGAGCAGCAGATCTGTCTCCCTGTGGGATTTTGGGAGCGGTTTGCCTTCGCTCTTTGTTTTCCGGCCGGCCAGCAAGGTTTTCCGGCTGTCTGCCAATTTACCCGTCCTTAAATAGAGCCGTGCCAGAAGGCTTTTGTCCAGCATCTGATGGCCCATGGATTCTGCTCTCTCCATCCATTTTTCTGCCTTCGCAGCCTGCCCGGCATTTATAAGGTTTTCCGCAAGCAAATGATAAAGTCTTGCCGGCTCGTCCTTTTCCCCTCTGATATCCCCTTCCTTCAGCTGTATCGCCTGAGATAAAATGCGCTCTGCTTTATGCGGCTGAATTGTGTCAAGATAGATCCTCGCCTTCCCTTCAAGTGCACGGGCCTTCCAAATCAGGTCCTGTTTAAGGTCGGCCCCTGATGCCGCCCTGTCATACGCAAGCTCTGCTTCCTGATACGAAGATCTGTAGCGCAATACCTCACCCTCAAGAAACCAGACTGGAAAAAACCTGTCCTTTGTCTGCACGGGGATGCCGGCCATCCGTTCTGACAGGCTTCCCAGCTTACCGGTTTCAAGCATCTTCAGTCCCTGGTCGCTCAATATAGACGCCATTTCTTCTGTTGAACCGATCTTTTCAAAATGTTTAAGGGCATCATCCCACTGGAGGCTTCGGACAAAATGGCGTGCACACCTTTCATTCAAAAGCCGGTAGCTTTGCGGCTGTCCGGCTTTCAGCTGCTTCTCCAGGAATTCTTTGAACAAGGCATGGTATCTGTATACTTTTTCTCCTATCTTATGGATAAACAGGTTCTTCTCCGTAAGCTGCTGAAGCATCGCCCCTGCCCCGGCGATCCCCAGGACTTCATTGCAAAGTTCTTCTGTCATGTCATCAAAAATACTTGTTTGTTCAAGGAATTGCTGGATAAGCGGCGGCTGCTTGGCAAATACCTCTGTGACCAGATATTGAAAAAGGTCTGCCAGGGAGCCCGACGATGCCCCGAATAAATTTGAAATGCTTTTTTTGTCTGTCAGCTGCTGTCCAATCATACCGACAGCAATGACCCATCCTTCTGTAGCAAGGCAAATTCTGTCCAAATCGCCCTCTTTAATGGAAATTCCGTACAATTCATTTAAGAGCAGCTCCACTTCATCCCGGGAAAGGACCAGGTCCTCTTTCGTTATTTCTAGGAGCTTGTCTGTGACCCTCATCTTTTTCAGCAGCTTCCATCCCGGCCTGCTCCGGCTTGAGATAATAAGATGAAGGTTCGGCGGAATATGTTCAAGGAGGGTTTCCATCCAGCAGTTGATTGTATAAGAGTGCTCAACCTGATGAAAGTCATCAAGGATCAGCAGGATAGCTTCATCATGCAGAGCAGCTTCATTTATGAATAAAGAGGCGAGTGAACGGATTTCTTCTTCTTTTACATACCGGTCCAGCTGCTCCAGGATGCTTATAATCTCAGTCCCGAAATCAGGATGTGCCAAACGGACCGATGCCAAAAGGCAGGATAGAAAAGGAATGATGTCATCATCCTCGGATGAGATGGAATACCAGCTGCAAGGAAGCTTTTCATCATGGACGAACAGGGCCAGGGCCGTACTTTTTCCATACCCGGCACCTGACTCGACAATGCACAGCGGATATCCAGAAACCGCTTTCATTTTGGCTGAAAGCCTTGCTCTCCGGATATATCCCTCTTTGACTGGCGGCACCATCAGCTTGGTCTTAATGACAGGCATTTTTATCCCTCCTTTCCATTTTATAATTTTTAGATTATTTTAGCATATTTGCATACAAAAAGGACTTGAATTCTCCAAGTCCTTAGAATTTAATATCCATTTCATCGATCGGCCAATAGCGTAGATTCACCTTCCCTACCACCTGATCAGCATCAATGCAGCCGAAATGCCGGCCATCCCAGCTTTCCAGCCTGTTGTCCCCAAGGACGAACAGCTGTCCTTCGGGCACTGTTTCTGTATGGGCCACTTCCTCCAGGGTGAAATCGCCGGTCAGGCGGCTGCCAAGGATTTCTTTTCTGTATTTTTCAAGGAATGGCTCCTCTACAAGATTGCCGTTTATATAAAGATGGTCATCTTTATAGTCGACCCTGTCACCCGGAAGCCCGATGATTCTCTTGACGTAATCCTCTTTTTCATTAGCATGGAAGACTATGACATCAAACCTTTGAAGCTCCCCGACCTGATAGCCGATTTTGTTGACCACCAGTTTGTTTCCATCCTGCAGCGTCGGCATCATGGACCCGCCTTCAACAACATAATTTGAAAAGAAAAACATACGGATAAATACAAAAATGATGATTCCGATCGCGAAGGCCTTTACCCACTCAAGCCCCTCCCGCTTAACTTCTTCTTTCACGCGGTCCCCCACCTCCATGGTTTACTTGCTGCTGTCTTTATCTGCTCCCATATTTATCTTTACTTCAATCCTTTTGCCGACATACCAAAGAATGAAAATAACAGCAAGGACAATCACTGTCCTGATTGGCTGGGTAATCAATGACCTTATATCATAGCCAATGAAGCTCATGGTGAAAATCATGACCATTTTGCCTGTCAGTACGGCAAGCATATACTGGGCAAAGCTTATTTTGGAAAGTCCGGCCACTATATTGACAATGGCAGACGGCGTAAATGGAAAGCAAAGCAGGATGAACAAAGGGCCAAAGCCATGGCGTTCGATCCAGCTCATCAGCTGCTGCACCTTTGCATGTTTCCTCAGAAAGGTTAACAGCCTCTTCTGCCCGTATTTCCGGACCAGGTAAAACACAAGCATGGCACCTAAACATGCACCCGCCCAGGATATCAGGAAGCCTAGCCACAATCCAAAAGCATTGGCATTTGCCATGACGAACAGGAACAGCGGCAGAAAAGGCAGGAAAGCTTCAAGCATTGGCAGCAATATTCCAGGCAGCGGCCCAAAAGAACGGTATCGTTCAATAAGATCCATTATATTTTCCAGTGTCAGCCAATCCTTGAGCAAGTCAAAATCCATTTGAAAATCTCCTTAGTAAAAACAATTCGGTATTTATTCTTACCTCTGCCAAGGAGTCTTTACACCACAATTTCCTCAGCGCCCATTATTTCGACAAAAATCCGCTTATCTCCTGCCGGTTTTGTTCCAGATCTACCCCAAGGACATCCGCCCCTCCTGAAGTTGTTTCATCCCAATAGGAGCCTTCCACAGGGACCCTTAATGTCTCGATTTGCCTGCCTTCCTTAGACAGAAGGCTTTTCCCCATATACAAAATGTCCCCTGTATCCATATTTGTGTTGATATACGGGGTGACGACACCTACGAGCTTAGGAAGCTTCGGCAGTGTCTGGATGCTGGTGAATTGATCAGCTATTTCCTTCATCACCTTCTGCTGCCTTTCCACCCGGCCGAAATCGCCAACAGCATCATGCCGGAAGCGCACATAGCCTAGCAGATGCTCTCCGTCCAGCCTTTGCAGACCTGGCTTCAGCGTTACTCCTATATTATCCGACATCTCCTTTTCAACGTCCACTTCGACACCATTCGGAAATGCTTCATCAATAAGCTGGACAAATCCCTGAAAATCTACGATCGAATAATACTGGATATCAATATCAAAATTCTCTTTGATCGTCTGCCTCAATAATTCTGGGCCGCCGTATGCAAACGCAGCATTGATCCTGTTTTTCCCATGTCCCGGGATGTCTACATACGAATCCCTCATGATGGATATGATTTTATAGGTCCCCTTATCAGGATGGTACTGGCCTACCATGATGGTGTCGGTCCGCGGCGTTTCTTCCCCGCGGGCATCGCTTCCAAGCAGCAATACGTTCGTGCCTCCGTATTTGTCTGTTTCGCCATTGAATTCATATTTCACTTCTTTCATATTTTTTACTTTATCTTCTGACTGGGCTACACCCTGGTTGAACTGGTAATAGGCATACCCAAGTGTGACAGCTATAATTAAAAGCAGGAATAGAACAACAAGCTTCCACTTTCGCTTCTTCTTTTTCTGCTTCTTTTCGTACCGGTCCGATCTCATCGCAACTATCCTTCCCTTTTATAATCAGGCCTGAGGAAAGCGGTTCTTTCCGGGAATACCAGCATGACCGCATAATCAAAGCCATAGTTTTGTAAAAATGCATACCACTTTATAAGACTGTGTTGGTGTATAAAAAGTTTCGCTTGTCCTTGCAGCCTTTAGGATTACTTGTCTGATTTTGCGGCTTTAGGGACTGTCCTTTAATCTTATTGTACACAAAAAACCGCAAAGACTCACAGCTTTGCGGTTGTTTTTCCGGATTATCCTGCTATTTACTGGAAAAAAGATTACAAATGCTTGTCAAACCAGCCTGAGATATAATCAAGGCGGCTGATCCGGAGCGAAGGCTTCCCGCTCCTGGAGAGCTCATGATTGGATTCAGGGAACCGGACAAAGCTCGTTTCTTTTTTGCGGTGCTTCAGGCTGATGAACAGCTGTTCCGCCTGTTCAATAGGACAGCGGAAATCCTTTTCGCCGTGAAGGATCAGCAAAGGCGTATTCATTTGATCAACGTAAGCAAGCGGCGAGTGCTTCCAAAGCTTTTCGATATCATCAAGCCCCGCTTGGATCTGCCAATCTGTGAAATAATAGCCGATGTCGCTTACTCCATAGAAACTGATCCAGTTTGAGATCGATCGCTGAGTTACGGCTGCCTTGAACCTGTCTGTGTGGCCGATGATCCAATTGGTCATGAAGCCGCCGTAGCTTCCTCCCGTCACTCCGAGCCTGTCCTGGTCGATGAACGGATATTCCTTCAGCACATAATCTACTGCATCCATCAAATCCTCGTAATCCCTGCCACCGTAGTCACCGCGGACGGCATCCACAAATTTCTGCCCGTAGCCATGGCTGCCCCTTGGATTGATATAAAGCACAGCATAGCCTTTAGCTGCAAGAACCTGGAACTCATGGAAATAGGAATTGGCATACATCGCATGCGGCCCGCCATGGATTTCAAGGACCAGCGGATATTTCTTCCCTTCTTCAAAACCGGCAGGCTTCATCAGCCAGCCATGGAGATCCCATCCGTCAGCGGAAGTAAATTCAATCGGTTCTGCTGCGGAAAGGCCGGTTTTCTCCAAAAACTCAGAGTTGACAGCCGTCAGCTGCTCCAGTTTGCCTGTAGTGATTTCCAGCAGGAACAGGTCACCCGGATGGTCGGGCTTGCTTACAGCCACTACAGCTCTGTCATCATTCCCTCCGGTTGACAGGCCATAGACATGCTGCCTGTCCAGCAGCGCAGGAAACAGCTCTCCTTCAACCGTCCCGTAGTAAACTGCCGTGCTGCCATTATCAGTGGCCAGGAAATAGAAGCTCCGATTATCATTTGACCAAAGAAGGCCTGGGGATACGGCTCCCTGCTGGAAGTCGCCGATCGCATAATCCCCGATCAGCAGGTCTGTATCTGCTGTCAGGCAGCGCAATTCTCCCTGTTCCCGGTCATAAATCCACGCTTTTGAAAGCGTAGCATTCTCAAACTCCCTTTCATGCCCGATCAAACCAAGATAGCGGCTGTCAGGCGACCAGGTGATATTGCCGAAATAGCCTGTACCATTGGTGATTTGCTCATGCTCTTTCGTTTCAAGATTGATCAGGCAGGCATCACTGCCGTATGAAAAATCCTTGTCTTTGCTCAAGTCTGCTGCGACAGCTATGTACTTCCCGTCCGGCGACCAGCTTTGAAGGCTGTAATCATTCTCTCCCTCTGTCAGCTGCTCGATATCTCCGGATTCAGTGCAGGCAATGGCAATATGGGTGAACTTCCCGTTCCAGAAGCCTTGGGCATCAGATTTATATCTCATCTTATTCACTTCAAGCGGTGCAGGCTTTTCTTCCTTTTCCTCCCCGCCTTCGCGGTCCTTAACCGATTCTCCCTCCCCGAGGGAAACAGTAAAGGCGATTTTGGAGCCGTCGGGCGACCATACCGGATTGCCGGCACCGTTTTTGCAGTATGTAAGCTGGCGGGCCTCTCCGCCGGCTGCGGAAAGGATGTGGATCTGATTTTTCCCGCTGCGGTTTGATACGAAGGCCACTCTGCTGCCGTCCTGCGACCAGCGCGGCGAATGATTGCGCCATGTACCGAATGTCCATTGGACAGGAGCGCTTAGTTCTTCCGTGTTTATGTAATAAAGATTGGAGCTGTATGCATCCTTTTCCTCCAGGATGACGGTTTCCGTATAGACACAATCCTTGCCATTCGGCGCCAGCTGGGGGTCGGCCGCTGATTTTAAATGATGCAGATCTTTTGATGCAATGGTGTTTTTTGCCATGATAATCATCTCCCCTTCATATGTAAAACCATTCTACTTATTTCGACAACAGAAATACTTTTCCTGCCTGACTGGCATTTTTTCAGGAAAAATTATTTTTTTCTGCTCTAAATGAGCTCTATGCCTGAATATGAGGAAGACTGTTAAAAAGAGACGCCAAATTCGACTTGCATAGAGAGCCGGGATTAAGTAAAATATTAACGAACATACGTTCTACTTCTGTTCGGAGGAGCAAGCTGATATGACAAGAATTCCAGAGGATGACCGAAATATTATGGAGCAGGCAATCTATCTTCCTATGGTATTGGTTGTGCTGAACAGGGATATTGCTGTGATTAACAATAGTCCCTTTAAACTCAAAAAGCCTTACCTGAATTTAATTGAGGATACGATGAAATTCATCCAGACGGAGCTGGCAGGCGTTAAGCGCTATATGAAGGATAACCGCCTCCAGGTCCAGGAAATAAAGCGGGATGAAGCATTCACAATGTTCATGTTCCTTTATAAGGGGTACGAAGAGCACCATAACTATTTTAATCCGAGAATCCGCAACAGGGTGCAGGAGCTGATGGAATATTACTTGTTCAAACGATGGGCGATGCAGGAAGAAAGCCGCCTCCATCTAAAGAGCCCAGGGCAGCACCGGTGACTTATCGCCGGAGGCGCATGCCGTCACTCAAGCCGCCTGTTGCGGTAGCTGCCAGCAGGCTCTGAAGCTTTGTTGGGCCTCTGATTATCTGTAAAATAGAACATTTTCCTGCCGTGCCCTTCGATCCGCTGGTGAAGCTTTGTCCTTAGATGGGCTGTCCTGAGGAGCTGATTTTCAAACGAACTGGATGATACAGGGAGGATCAGTGTGTGCCTGTTTCCGAATACGACCTTGGTATGTGAGGGATCTGTGCGATTGTGGGCTGCAATATGCTCATAGGAGATCCAGATGCAATCGGGGTTGTTCGGGGAAGTTGTCGGAAAAAAATATAGCAGGTTTGTCGGGTCGATGACGATTGGGACTTTATGCGTAACGCCAATGATATCTTTTGTCGCATCCTTCCTTCCTTCATATGAGGAACCGAAGTAGCCGCAGCTTTTTTTGACAATATCAAACGGTTTGAACGGGGACAGAAACTCATCTTCCACCTCAAATATCCGCGAATAAACTTTTTTGCCGTATGCCTGCGGCATGATGATCATTGTAGAAGGATTTATTTCGTATTCCTCTACCAATCTTTTTTTATGCATATCCAAGTGATTCATCTCCTTTGCTCTTCGTTTCATTTCATTATACCACTATTATTCCAGATAATTGCAAATTTTTAGTTAATTATTGCCAATCATATACCTCACGAATAAATTTTCTAAAAATTTAAATAATTTAGTTGAATTTTCCCCCGCTCCTCCATATAATATTAAAAAGCAGCAGGGGTGATTTTCATGAAAGAGAAGTCATATGCAGAGTCGATGAAAAAGAACACACTGAACCGCAAACAGCTTAAGGACACGTACGTCTTACACCTCTACATTGATATGCTCTTGTCGGAAGTGCAGCTGATATCAGAAAAAGAAAAACTGGCCAAAAAAATCGATCAAGCCCTCGATGACCGCAACCAGGCCCTGTTCACCCGGCTATCCAAAAAATACAAAGAACTGAACGAAAAATTTGGGAACTAGAAAAGCGGAGGCGACTGTTCAGGTGCGACAAGCATAAGACGCTCCAGGATAAAAGGCGGTCTATGCCTTTAATCCTGGAGTGGCTTATGACTCGAGCACCTAGGAGCCGGAGCTGGACAGATAGAAAAGCGGAGGGCGCTTGCCCAGCCCCGACAAGCATAAGACGCTTTGGAATTGAAGGCGTTCTTTGCCTTCGGTTCCAAAGTGGCTTATGACTCGAGGGGCTAGCGCCCGGAGCTGGACAATTAGAAAAGCGGAGGCGACTGTTCAGGTGCGACAAGCATAAGACGCTTCAGGATAAAAGGCGGTCTATGCCTTTAATCCTGGAGTGGCTTATGACTCGAGCACCTAGGAGCCGGAGCTGGACAATAGAAAAGCGGAGGGCGCTTGCACAATAAAGGAACGCGGTCTAAGAACGCCACGTCCTGTGGCAGCGCCTGTATGACCCGCATACTGCAGTTTCAAGCATAAGAACCCTCCGGCCCCGGCCGGAGGGTCTGCTTTTATAAACATGGACCGTTCACTGCCCCAAATACTCAATCCTCTTCTCTTTTAAGCTTTCAATCTCCTGTTCAGCTGCATCTTTCTCCGTTCTGAGCTCGATTTCGAGGTCCTCAAGCACATTCAGGCATTCCTTCACTTTATCAGCAGAGGCATTGATTTTCTCCTGAACCATCCAATCGGAAAAGATATTATCAAAGAAAAGATCGGCAATGCCCAAAAAGCTTCCCACCTCAAGCTCGGCAGAAATGGAGCGGCCAAGGTCATCAAGCTCCTTCTGCAGCTTTTTCAGGTTGTGCTGCGCGTCATGCAAAGACTCTTTCGCCTTGTCCATATGTGATCTTTTCGCCATGGTCGAGAGGAAGTCCCCACCGGCAAGATCGAGGAAACCCCAATTCTTCGCGCTTGAAAGCTCGCCATCAGCTTTACGCAAGGCTTCCCTAGACTCCGCCAATGCACTTTCAGCTTCATGTATTTCCTGAAGCATCGCTTTCCTTTCCTCCAGCTGGTCTGATAAGTGAAAAAGCATGTCGCTGACAGCCCCGCCTTCCTTGAGGATCAGACGCTCTTTTTCCATCAGCAGCTCTTTGTAGTCTGCCCCAGCCGTTTCCAGCACAGCAGCTCTTTCCCTGTATGTGCTGATGTCAGCTTCAAGATCATTCAGCTTTTTCAGGGACTCATCATACAGCAGCCTTGCTTTGTAGGCTTCCTCTTTTTCTTTTTGCAGTCTTTCTTCCTTTTTTCCGCTGAGCATCAGGAAGAAGCCTGACAACGAAGGGCCTTCGAGCTTATCCGCTTCCTTCAGCTCCTTTTCCCAAGTGGTCTTCAGCCTCTCTGATGAAGCCTTTTCCTGATCTCTTTCAGCCTTCAGTACATCAAGGCGCCTTTTATACTTTTCGTACAGCTGCTCCCGCTGCCTTGCTTCAGCAATGCTCTGATCCAAATTCATATTTAAGGTCCCCTTTTTCAGTTGTATAGTTATCATACGAAATAAGCTGTGAAAAAGATTCATTAAACAAAAGAGGCTCCAGCCGACGCCGGAAGCCCCTCTCCTTCTCCGCTGCTATTTGCTGCCGGATCCGGTTCGTTTATTCATTTCATACTCTTCGAGCGTGGAGATCCGCTCCAGCATGGTCGGATGCCCGTACCGGAAAATTTTCACAAGCAGCGGCGGCTTTACCTGGCTCAGGCCAGCCTTTGTCAACTCCTGGAATGTCCCTATTGCCGCTTCCGGATCATCGGTCATTTCAATGGCATACCGGTCAGCCCTCATTTCCTGATATCTTGAGACAAGGTTGGTAACCGGACTGGCGGCAAACAGCAGTACCGAAAGGAGCGCAAGGAACAGCGGGAGTGAGCGGATGTCGGAAACCTCCTGTACCTTAAATGCTCTCCCCCATCTTGCAATCACCAGATTCATCAGCTTCGATATGAGATACAGTCCGATCAATGAGAGCACTAAATATCCCGCAATCCCTATGTATATATGCTTCTCTACATAGTGTGCCATTTCATGCGCCATAATGAACAGAATCTGGTCATCACTCAGCCGGCTGAGTGTGGTATCCCATAATACGATCCGTGAATTTGCACCTATGCCTGTTACATATGCATTAAGCGAGTTGGTCTTCTCCGCCATATTTACTTCAAACACATGCTCCGCAGGGATATGAGCCTCACTCGCCAATTGAAGGATCTTTTGTTCCAGCTCTTTATTTTTCAGCGGATAAAAATCATTGTAAAGCGGATCGATCACAACAGGCTGGAGGAACATCATGAAAAGCGTGAATGGCACCGATAATAGCCATGCATACAGCCACCACCTTTTAGCGCTTTTTTTCATCAGCCAGTAAAGCACTGCAACCAGGATGAACATCGTTGCGTAATTAACCCAGAAATCAATCAGTTCATCCTTCATCCAGGAACCGAAAGACTGTGTTGAGATATTATAGCTCTTGGAGAGCGAATAGCTGATAAAGCTTAAAGGAAAAGTGGCGGCAAACGCGAAGACTGAAAGCCACAGCAGATAGATGGCCGTCTGCAGGGCCTTCGCCCGGACCGATTTCCCAGCCCAATTCTTTATCGCCGAAGACAAGCCTGTCACTAGGACAAGCACATAAAACACCCATTCAAAGGGTGTTGATAAAAAGAACAGCAGGTTCCTTACTTTAGAATACTCTTCGCTCAGCATAAGCTCGCGCCCGTTCAAAAAAGCTTCCGGGTCGGCCTGTGTGCCCTGATACTCAAAAGGCAGGCTTGCATTCGCAAAATAAAACAGATACCAGTAAAAAAACAGCCCGTAGACAAAATAGCCGATGACTGTATAAAAGCCGATTTTCCGAGCCATTCCAATTCCCCCTTTCTTCTTTCAAAGCTGCCCTCCTTGCCGGATGGCCGGGCAGCCTGGACGGGCTTTCTTTGTACAACCTCTCCCTACAGTGTAGTACCATTTGTTCATTTTAGAACCTTAAAATGGATGAGCCTCTTTTATATAGTCTCCCAATCTGCTTTCAAGAAGCCCATTATCATAGAAAAACCAGGCTCAGCAGCCCGAGCCTGGCAATCATGCTAGAAAAAGTAAGAGTATACCGACAATACAGCGATCGAACCAAGAACAACAACGATGACGTTTGCACCGAGGTAAGCAGCCAGGAAAGCTGCGGCTGCACCGAGCAGGCCATACCAGATGTCTTCCTGGATGAAGAGGACCCCCGGGAAGATAAGCGCTCCCAATGTCGCATAAGGGACATTTCTCAAAACACCCTGCCAGAATGCAGGCAGCTCCTTTCCCCTGAACAGGACGAAGGGAAGCATCCTCGGAATATAGGTGACGGCTGCCATCCCTATGATCATCATAATGATTTGGCTATTCATGCCGCTTATCTCCCTTTCTCTTTTTCAAAGTTTCCACAGCTTCTGTGATCACAGCTGATAAAAGTGTCGCTGTGACAATGGACCATCCTGTCGACAGCAGTTCTGCCATTGTGAAAATGGTATTGAACCCTGCTGCCAGCACAGCAAGGAACACAACCTTTGCGCTCCCCTTCATGGAAGGCACGAGCAGTCCTGCAAACATGGCATATAAAGCGACAGACATGCTTTCCTGAAGAGTCTGCGGAAGACGTGCGCCAATCAGATGGCCGATGCCTGAACTGATCACCCAGCTTGAGTAGGACACAAAGATAAGGCCGAACATATATCCTGAAGCAACTTTCTCTTTTTTCATGGAAGCGACCGAAAAGGTCTCATCTGTAATGCCAAAAGCAAACAGCATTTTATTTGCCGTATGCTCGTCTTCACACTTTTCATTAAGAGATGCTGACATCAGAAAATGCCTGATGTTGACAATAAAAGTGGTAAGGATGATTTCAAATATCCCTGTCCCAAGCGTTAAGAGGCTCAAGGAGATATACTGGGCAGCTCCGGCAAAGACGAGAAGGCTCATCAGTACCGTTTCCCCTGCCGTAAGCCCTGAGGTCTTCGCCAGAAGCCCGAATGTTATGGCAATCGGAAAATAACCAATTGCAATGCTTGCCCCTGCCTGTATCCCTTTGCGGAACTCCCCCGCTGGCCTTTCTGCTGCTAATTCTGCCATATCCTCACCTGCCGTTATGTATATAGGAAATATTTTTGGAAAATATTGTGTCCCCACTATGCTTTTGAGATATATTATACATATGTGCGTTATATTACACAATTCCTTTGGAGGGAAAAATGGAGAATATTCACAAAAACATCGGGGAAAATTTACGGAATATACGGAGAAGCAGGGGGCTCAGCCTGGATATGGCGGCAGAGGCAACCGGCGTGAGCAAGGCAATGCTAGGACAGATCGAACGGGGAGAGTCCAACCCCACGGTCACTACATTATGGAAAATTGCCAGCGGCCTCCAGATCTCTTTTTCATCTCTTATGGCAGAAAAATCATCCGAGGTTTCTTTTGCCGACACCAATCAGATCAGCCCAATCAGCGAAAATGAAGGGAAATATAAAGTGTTTCCGCTGTTCCCCTTTGATCCGCGGAAAAAATTCGAGATGTTCATTGTGGAAATTGCCCCTGGCTGGAAGCAGATCTCTGATAAGCATAATGAAGGGGTGGAAGAATATATCACCATTATGACCGGTGAAATTGAGGTTATCATCGGGGACCGGCCATACAGGATCACAGAAGGATCCGCCCTCCGGTTCACCGCTGACCAGAAACACAGCTACAGGAATACAGGGGACGAACCAGCTAAATGCCAGGTGGTCATGTATTATGAATAGCAAATTAAAGGTGCCCTATGGCAGATCATGGGGCACCCTTTATTTCAGGCAAGGACTGCCCGGTCACTGTTCATTTTTTCGCCGCGGATGCGCTGGAATTCCCCGAGCAGCTTTTCAACTGTCAGAGCCTGCTTCTCCGTTTCTCCTGCTTCAAAAATGATCTGCCCATTGTCCATCATGATCAGCTTGTTTCCAAGGTCGATCGCCTGCTGCATATTATGGGTAACCATCAGTGCTGTCAGCCCGAATGATTCAACAATTTTCCTGGTCAGCTCAGTGATAAGGGCAGCCCGGGCAGGATCCAGCGCTGCAGTGTGCTCATCAAGCAGCAGAATTTTCGGCTCTGTGAAGGTGGCCATCAATAATGACAGTGCCTGCCTTTCCCCTCCGGATAAAAGGCCTGCCTTCGCTTCAAGGCGGTCTTCAAGCCCGAGATGGAGCATTTCGAGCTGCTCCTTGAAAAAGGCCTTCCGTTTTTTGGTCATTCCCATCCGGAGTCCGCGCCCCCCTGTCCGCGAGTAAGCAATCGCTAAATTTTCTTCGATCGTTAAATTGGGAGAAGTCCCTGCCATCGGGTCCTGGAAGACCCTGCCGATCAGGCACGACCTTTTATGCTCTTTCATTTGCGTAACATTTTTTCCGTCAATCAGCACTTCCCCTTCATCAGGATAGAGGCGGCCTGATATGATGTTCATTAGAGTCGACTTGCCTGCCCCATTGCTTCCGATGACAGTGACAAAATCCCCTGGCTGCATGGATAGATTAAGATGCTGAAGAGCCTTTTTCTCATCAGGGGTAGCTTCATTGAACACTTTATAAATCTGTTTTAGCTGCAGCAACCTGCCCACCGCCTTCATCCATCATTTTTGTCCGTTCTTCTTCACCAAAGCGCCTTTTTTTCCTGCGCCTGATCTCCCGCTGCCGTTCAATCATCCTTGGTATGATGAGCGCACAGACAACGATCGCAGCCGTAATGAGCTTCATATCGCCCGTTTCAAGGAAATCGGCCCTGAGCGCAAGTGTCACGATGATCCTATAAAGGATGGCTCCTCCAATAACAGCTAAAGTCGCCCTGAAGATCGTTTTTGCCCCAAAGACCGCCTCGCCGATGATGACGGAGGCAAGGCCGATGATAATCATGCCGATCCCCATCCCGACATCGCTGAAGCCGTTATACTGGGCAATAAGGGCTCCTGAAAATGCAACAAGTCCGTTGGATAACCCCAGTCCCAGGATTTTCAAAGTGTCAGTATCAGCTGAAAAACTCCGCACCATCGTCTCATTATCGCCCACTGCCCTGATGGCAAGCCCGATATCCGTTTTCAGGAAAGCATCGAGCAGCAGCTTAACGGCAATTGATACGGCAAGCATGACCAGCAGGATGCCCCATGTTTTGGGAATCATTCCGCCGAGTCCTATGCCTGTCAAAACCGATGCAATGCCGCTGTCGAACGGCAGGGACTCCCAGAAGCCCGACAGCTTTGTAATCACGGTCTCCTCTGAAAGAAGGGGCACATTCGATTTCCCCATTATCCTCAGGTTGATGGAATAAAGGGCAATCATCATTAATATGCCGGACAAAAGGGGGTTTATTTTTCCTTTTGTGTGCAGCAGGCCTGTCAGGCACCCGGCAGCAAAGCCGCATATCATTGCCATTATGGTAGCAAGGAACGGATCTGCGCCTGCCACAATCATTGAAGCAGCGACAGCCGCACCTGTAACAAAACTCCCATCCACTGTCAGGTCCGGGAAATCAAGCACCCGGAATGACAGGTACACGCCAAGGGCCATCAAAGCATAGACCGCACCAGCCTCCACTGATCCAAATATCGCTGTGAACATATAATCTTCCTTTCTCCGGGAGGGCATTCTATCTTTCTATTCAATAAATTCAGCCAAGCTGTTCCATTCTTCTTTCTGCTCGATATTCATTTCTTCAGCAGCTTTCTTGTTGATCAGAAGTTTTAAGTTTTGCGGATACTGTACAGGCAGCTCTGAGGGCTTCTTCTCTCCTTCCAGGATTTTGGCCGCCATCTCCCCCGCCTCGTAGCCGATATCTTCATAGTCGAACCCATACGCAGCAAACCCTCCGCGCTCTACTGAGTCCAGTTCCCCGACAAACAGCGGGATATCATTGTCATTGGCTGTCTGGATGACCGACTCCAGTGCGGAAACAACTGTGTTGTCCGTAATGATATAAATCATGTCTGCCTTCCCTACAAGGGATTCTGCTGCCTGCTTCACCTCTGAGGAAGCTGACACCGTGGCTTCTTCCAGCTTTAAACTCGTTCCTTCCATCGCTTTTTTGACGAGTTCAATCTGGGCATTTGAGTTCTGCTCTCCTGAATTGTAAATGACTCCTACTGTTTTTCCTTCCATCTGCTCAGCCATGAATTTCACCGTATTCGGGATGGCATCCGGATGTGTATCGGTTGTGCCAGTGATATTTTCCCCAGGCTCTTCCATCGAGGCCACAAGCTCAGCTCCTACAGGATCTGTCACAGAGGTGAAAACGATCGGGATATCTTTTGTCGCATTGAGCGCCCCGTACGCGCTCGGTGTAGAATTGGCGAAGATAAGGTCCACACCGTCGCCGGCAAAGTTGTTGGCGATGGCCTGATTGTTGTTCTGGTCGCCCTGGGCGATCTGGACATCATAGTCAACCTCAAGCCCTTTATCTTCAAGTGCCTTCTTGAACCCCTCAAGGGCTGCATCAAGCGAAGGATGCTCCACGATTTGTGTTACGCCGATTTGATACGTTTTTTTCCCATCTGCCGCCGTTTTTACTTCGGTTTCATTTGTACCGCACCCTGACAGCAATCCTGCTGCCAGCAGGCCTGCCGCCGCCAATCCAAACTTTTTCTTATTCATGAAAAATCCCCCATTCTTGTCCTATCAATCGGTATGCCGCTTTCGTACTTTTATGCTTTTATGCTTTTATTCACTAAATTATATAGGTGAACCATGCTGGATTCAAGATGTTTTTTGATATTTTAGAAAATTAATAATATGAAAACAAAAAAAAACCTGTGAACGGCTTTCCATTCACAGGGTTTTTTCTTATCTGCCTTTGAACTCAGGCTTCCTTTTTTCTGAGAACGCCTGAAGGGCTTCCAGCCTGTCTTCTGTCGGAATAGTCACCTCATAGGCTTTTCTCTCAATCTGCAAACCCGTCTGCAGATCAGCGTTCATTCCCTGCTTCACAGCAAACTTTGCCTGCTGAAGGGCGACAGGCCCGTTTGCCAGCATTTCTTCTGCGAGCTTCAGGCATTCTTCAAGAAGCTGGTCCTGGGGGACTGCTTTTGTCAATAATCCGTATTGCAAAGCTTCTTCAGATGACAGCCTCCTGGCAGTAAGGATCAGCTCAAGTGCCTTTGCCTGCCCGATCAGCCTCGGAAGCCGCTGGGTCCCGCCTGCTCCGGGGATGATGGCAAGGCTGGTTTCAGTCAATCCCATCTTCGTTCCCTGGGCAGCCAGCCTGAAATCACAGGACAGGGCCAGCTCCATCCCGCCCCCAAAAGCAAATCCATTGATGGCTGCAACCGTAGGCTGCGGAAGATTATCAATCAATGAGAATACCTCTCCGATTTTGTATACATTCCTTTTAACGTCCGTCTGGGAAAGTGTTCTTCTTTCCTTCAGATCAGCCCCGACACTGAATGCTTTATCTCCGGCTCCCGTAAAAATGACAGCCCGGACATCCGGATCGATCCTGATATCCTCCACGGTCCGCTGAAGCTCTTCAAGAGTCTCATAATTAAAGGCGTTCAGCGCTTCCGGACGGTTCAGGGTAATGACGGCCACATGGTTCTCCACTTTCAATTCAATGCTGCTCATATTTTCCAACTCCTTTTTAAGGCTCTCTCAATATTCGCTTTCCAGATATGAAAACCCTTTCTTTTTAATTTGCAGGCTTAGCGTTCCTCAAGCTCCACGGAAAAAAAGGATCGATAAGGCGCTGAGCAAGCCGTCACTTCCCTTTTCAAAGCAAAAACCAGGCAGAAGTGCTGATCTCCGGCCTGGTTTTGAAAACAAAATTAAGCTGTATGTGCAAGTATCGCAGAATAACACGCAATACCCCTTAACACCGCTGAATCTATGAAAATAGCTTATTTTGTTTGAAGAACTTGTTTTTTCAATGCTCTTCTCAGTATCTTTCCTGTCGTATTCTTTGGCAGCTCGTCCAGGAATTCAATCGAGGACGGCAGCTTATATTTAGCAAGATGCTGTGTGCAGTAGCCTATCAGATCTTCCTCGGTGAGAGAAGGGTCGGACAGCACAACATAGCTCCTGACCGCTTCTCCCTGATTCGGATCCGGCACGCCGATGACAGCCGCCTCGACCACGCCCGGATGGCTGTAAAGCACTTCTTCTACTTCCCTTGGATAGACATTATAGCCGCCGACGATGATGATTTCCTTTTTCCTGTCTACAATATAGAAATAGCCTTCTTCATCCATCCTCGCAAGATCTCCTGTAAACAGCCAGCCATCCCTGATTGTTGCAGCAGTTTCTTCAGGCATTTTATAATAGCCTTTCATGACATTCGGGCCTCTTACAGCAAGTTCGCCGACTTCACCAGGCGGCACCTCATCGCCCAGTTCGTTGACAACTCTGTTTTCAACATTAAGGATGGATGTCCCGATGGAGCCAGGCTTGCGCGGCCGGTCAAGCGGGTTGAAGCATGTTACCGGCGATGCCTCGGACAGGCCATAGCCTTCAGAAATCAGGACATTGAATTTCTTTTCGAAATTTTCAAGCAAAGCTACCGGAAGTGATGCACCGCCGGAAATGCAGAGGCGAAGGGACTTTAAATCTTCTGCCTTGCCATCGCTGTATTGCAGCAGAAAATTGTACATGGTCGGCACACCGGCAAAAACAGTTGCCTCATACTCTTTTACCAGCCTGAATACTTCTTTCGGGCTGAATTTAGGATCGATCAGGATGGTCGCTCCATTCATCAGCGGAGCGTTAAGCACAACAGTCAGGCAGAAGACATGGAACATCGGAAGCGAGGTAATGACCTTGTCTGACTCATTCATTTTCAAGTAATCGCTTACATCTTTTGCGTTGCTGTAAAGGTTTTTATGCGTGAGCATCGCGCCTTTTGGCTTGCCCGTGGTGCCTGATGTATAGAGGATGATAGCTGTTTCTTCTTCCTCCAGCTCCGGCCCCTGGAAGCCGGCATCGCCTGAAGCCAGCACGGATGTAAACGATTTCAGTTTAGGGTAAACACTCAGGTTTGAGACTTCAGCATCAGCCTGTTTGCCTTGCGGGGTTTCACAAATGATATAGTTTTCAACAGACGGCAGCGCCCCATGCATTTTCTCTGCCATCGGAACCAGCAAGTCCAGGCTGATGATTGCCTTCACATCACCGTTTTTGACAATATAGCCGATTTCATCCGGCGTATAGATCGGGTTGATCGGAATTACGGTCGCTCCCAGGCGCATCGCTCCATACAAACTGATGATGAAGTATGGAGAATTGCCGAGAAGCAATGCAACATGGTCTCCCTTTTGGATTCCCAGTTTTTCCAGGCCGGAAGCAAATTTTGTTACTGCCGCATCAAGTTCAGCATAAGTGCTTTCCTTGTCCATAAAATAATAGGCTGGCTTTTCACCCAGCTTCTGTGCCGTTTTATGCAGCTGTGAAGATAAGTTCATAACTTTCCCTCCTCCTAAATGAATGAATAGTCATTCACTAAAAAATAAAAAATTTTCTAAATATATTATATTGAAAGAAATTTATGTATTCAAGTACATGACCCAATATTTTGCAGATAAATGTTGTCCGGCATTAAAAAACCCGCTGAAATAGCGGGTTCCTGTTTAGTAAACAAGATTAATAAAATCTTCTTTAGTAACATTTCCAAAATAGTGTTTAATGTTGACATCAGCAAGAGCTTCTTCGATTGCCGCCTTCTCATAGCGCAGGCCTGAAAGCTTCTCTTCAATTTCTGCAACATCCCCGACCCCGAAAAAGTCGCCGAATATTTTGCAATTCCCGATGATCCCTTTATCAACATCCAGCCGCACATCGATTTGGCCGACCGGGAAGCGATGCGAATGCTGAAGGTTGAATTTCGGCGATTTCCCATAATTCCAGTCCCAATTCCGGTAGCGCTCTTTTGATAGCTGATGTATCTTTTCCCAATCCTCTTCTGTAAGTACATACTCCGGAATTTCGTCGAGATCCCCAAAGATGTTTTTCAGGAGCGTGCTTCTGAACTGCTCTGTGGAAACCTTTTCTTCCAGGAATTCAGAAATATTCGCTACACGGCTGCGGATGGATTTGATGCCCTTTGATTCAATTTTATCCTTCCTGACCTTAAGGGCTGATACTACACTGTCAATCTCAGAATCAAACAGCAATGTCCCGTGGCTGAACATCCTGCCCCTTGTTGCGAACTGGGCATTCCCGGAAATTTTTCTTCCTTCTGCTGTAAGATCATTGCGTCCGCTAAGCTCTGCTGCCACTCCCATTTTCTTCAGGGCCCCGACAACAGGCTCTGTGAACTTCCTGAAGTTATGAAAGCTGTCGCCATCGTCCTTGGTAATGAATGAAAAATTAAGATTGCCATGATCGTGGTAGACGGCTCCCCCTCCGGATAAGCGGCGGACAACATGAATGCCGTTTTTCTCAACATATTCAGTATTGATTTCCTCGATAGTGTTCTGGTTTTTGCCGATGATGATGGAAGGCTCGTTTATGTAAAAAAGCAGATAGCTTTCCTGGTCAATGTCCAGGTTCTTCAAGGCATACTCTTCAATGGCAAGGTTTATGCGGGGGTCTGTAATCCCTTTGTTGTCGATAAATAGCATGATGATTCTCCTTTGTTTTAGATAGTGTAGGTATCATTGAATGCAGCCAGGGAGACTCGGCCGCTGTATTCCCTGGCCGACTCCTCAGCCAGCTGTGAAAGCTCGCCATAATGCGGGAGATGGGTCAGGACAAGCTGCTCGGCGCCCGCTTTCTCAGCAAGCCTCCCGGCATCATAGCTGTTCATGTGCCCTGCATTCTTCCCATTCTGATTTCCGTAAAAATTGCACTCGCTGACAAGCAGGGAAGCACCTGATGCAAAAATAGCCAGCTCTTCTTTATACGATGTATCGGCTGTATAGACCATTGCTTTGCCTTCTGCCTCAAACCGCATCGCATAGCAAGGCGCCGGGTGGTCCGTTTTTAAAAAGGTGATCGTAAAGGGTCCGAGGGCCAATCCGGTGTCCGGCTTGTACTCTTTTCCCTCTGTAATATTTTTATAGCTGAGCTTTGAAAACTCCTGGGGGTTTTCCCTGTGCGCATAAATCGGCAGGGTATCCATCTTTTTACCGAGAAAGCCCTGAATCAGGCGGGCATGCTGCAGAACTCCTATGTCTGCAATGTGGTCAGGATGGTAATGAGAGATGATGACCGCATCAAGCTCCTCCGGCTGGATGAGCTGCTGCATTTTTGATAATACTCCGCTGCCGCAGTCCACAAGCAGACGGAAGCCATTATGTTCGAGAAGATAGCCGGCACTGGCTTCATTTGCCTTCGGATATCCTCCCCACGGTCCTATGACAGTCAGTTTCATGCAAAGTCCTCCTTTTTTCGAATCCCTATTATCACTATAATCGATTATGCCTATTTTTTCATTTTTTTAAAATTGTATTGATACAGATGTTGACTAATAAATACTGTTATAATACAATGTAAATACAGAAACACAAACACATAACCCGGGAGGCTGACAGAATGCTAGAAAATATCGTGGAATTTTTCAGGAATTTGCCAGCAAAACAATGTTCGGAGTGCGGCAGCTCCATTGATGAGCAGCACGAATGCTATGGGACCAAATGTGATAAGTGCTTGACTTGAGCTGACTGGAATACTATAAAATTATGAAAAAGACCCGGCCGCTGGCCGGGTCTTTCTCTGTCTCTATTATTCTGCGATTGCTGCGTACTTTCTTTTATGCATGATAGTGAAATAAGTGATCGTGCCAGCAATGAATACGAGCATAAAGCCAAGGAGGATGCCTGCATTATGCCACATGAAGGCAAAGTCGCCGCTCGATGCCACAGCCTTCAGGCCTGCCACTGAATAGGTCATCGGCAGCAGGGCATTGAAGTGCTGCAGGAAGCCCGGAATCAGTTCAAGCGGGAAGGTGCCTGCACTGGTTGTCAGCTGCAGGATGAGTATAAGAATGGCAACAAATCTTCCCGGATCTCCAAGCGCTGTGACAAAGAATTGGATCAGCGCCATGAAGGTCAGGCTTGTAATAATATTAAACAGAAGGAATAATGGGATGCTCTGCACTTCAAGCCCCAGTCCCGAAATCAGGATCCATGAAGCGATAAGCGCCTGGATGATGCCTGCTGCTGCAAGGACGCCGAATTTGGCGGCAAACCAGCTCAGGCCGTTTCCAGGGACCGATGCCGGCTCCCTGAGCGGGAACACGATGGACAGAAGCAGCGCTCCGACAAACAAGCCCAATGAAAGGAAGTATGGCGTAAAGCCAGTTCCATAGTTAGGCACTTCATTGATTTTTTCATTTTTCACCTGGACAGGTTCGGCAATCATGCTGTAGGTTTTGTCATCCGCACTTACAGATGAAGCTTCCTCAGCTCCGTCCTTCAGTTTGCCTGCAAGCTCAGCTGAGCCTTCGGACAATGCTGAATTCCCTTCTGCCACTTTGCCGGCTCCTTCAGACAGCTTTCCTGCACCGTCTTTCAGGGCGCCCGAGCCATCAGCCAGCTTGCCGAGACCGCCGGAAAGCTCTGTGCTTCCTGCTGCCAGCTGTGCTGATCCGGCTTTTGCTGAAGCAAATTGCTGTCCGTATTCATTCATGCCGGCGATAAACTGCTGCTGGCCATCCTGAATCTTGGCTGTACCTTGTGCAAGTGAAGAGCTTCCTGCTGCAAGAGAATCAATTCCCTGCTGCAATTGCTTTTGCCCTTCCGATAGGCTGCCGATTTTGTCTGACAGCTGCTGTGCTCCGCCGGAAATTTGGCCGGCAGACTCTGCAAGCTGTGATGTACCTGCTGCAAGCTGGCCCAAGGCAGCTTGCAGCTCTTGTCTTTCAGGAGAATCCTCCGGCATCTGCTGCAGGACTGCTCCAAGCTTTTGCTGAAGCTGGGACATCCCCCCGCTGACCTTAGCAGCTTCTGTCTGCCATTGATCAAGTGAACCCGAAAGTGAGGCAGCACCGCCCTGAAGCAGTTCTCCTCCCTGGACAAGGGCAGGAACTTTTTCCTGGACCTGCTGGATTCCATCATTCAGCTTTGCAGCTCCAGCAGCGGCTTCCTGATTACCCGCCTGAAGCTCACTGGCCGCAGATTCCAATTTCTGATGACCGGCTTGAAGCTTTCCAAGACCGGAGTCCAGGTCCTTCGCTCCTGCAGCCAGATCTGCAGATCCTTTGTTCACCTGGCTGACACCAGTATCAAATTCAACAGACTTGCCGGCCAGTTCACCGAGCTTATCCTTAAGCTCCTGTGAACCTGACTTAAGCTCCCGGGCTCCTTCGTCAAGCTTTCCTGCCCCATCGCTCGCCTGGACCAAACCGTCTGTCATGTCGCCGATTTTATCAAACATAGTTTCAGCGTAAGTTTCAGTAATTTTTTCAGAAAGAGAAGCCTTGATCTTTTCAATGGCTGTACCGCCGATCTGTGAAGAAAGGAAGTTATAGCTTTCATTTGGAACATATATCAAATTCAGCTTTTTCGGATCTTCATCCAAAAGAGTTGTCGCATTTTCTGAAAAGTCCTCAGGAACCTCTACAAGAATGTAGTACTTCTCCTTCTCCAGATCTTTATAGCCTTCCTCTTTGCCAACAAACTTAAAATTAAAATCAGCACTTTCTTTTAAATTGGATATCAGTTCATCCCCGAGCTGCAGTTCTTTCCCCTCAAACTCTGCCCCTTTGTCTTCATTGACTACTGCGACTGGCAGATCGGAAAGATGATCATAAGGATCCCAGAATGCCCATAGGAACATCCCGCTGTATAGCACGGGGATAAACAGGACAGCTATAATCGGAATCAGCAGTTTTCTGTTTTTGAAAATAGCTGAAAACTCATTCCTGAATAGTCTATTTTTCATTTTTATTTCCTCCTGTATGATTGACTGTTTTGTTCAAATGGTCAATTTTGTCCATAAAACAAGGATTATCCCTTTAAATCAGATAGATAATCCTTTAAACAGGTATTGTTCGAACAGCTTGGCAATTTCCTCTTTCTCTAAAGGCTTATGCTGCTTTTCCCAGTCAAAGATCAGGGCGATATACAGCTTGAACATGATAAAGGCAGTAAGCTCTGGATCGCAATCTGCTATCTCGCCTTTTTTCACAGCTTCAGCAACTTTTTCTTTAATATAAGAAAGAATTGAGTTTTCAAGCCTGTCCATTACCTCCATCACTGCAGGTGTCCCCATTTCCTTTTCTTCCTGGAAAAGCTTAATGGTCAGCTGATGCTTTAGCCTGAACTCAAGGATCCCATATAAGGCGCGATGGACATTCTCATGGAAAGATAAAGAAGAGTCCAGAGATTCATCCGCTGCAATTTTCATTTCCTTGATGAGCGTTGTGATGATTTCATCGAATAATTCCTCTTTATTCTTAAAAAACGTGTAGATCGTCCCTTTGCCGACATTCGCAATCTTGGCCACCTGATCCATGGTGGTCGCTTTATAGCCGAACAGAGAGAACGATTTATTGGCAGCTTCAATGATTAATTGCTTCCGGTCTACAGCCATCTATACACCTCGATTCACGAAAAATGACTAAATGAACATTTCGGTCAATTTGAACAAGATTAATAATAGCACATGGATGCATCTCTTGCAATGCTTCCTGGAGAATATTTATGGATCACATTGCCCTTTTGCAGGATAGTATCAGAAATTAAAAGAAGGAGCCCCGCCCAATAAGGCAGGTCTCCCTTTATCTGGCTATTCTGCAAGCTTCCTGAGAACGGCTGATGCCATCGCATCAATGAATTCAGGCTGTGAATTCGGCATTTCAGGACGATAATAGCTTGCGCCGATTTCCTCTGTCACCACTTTGCATTCATAGTCATTGTCATATAAAACTTCAAGGTGGTCTGCCACAAATCCGACTGGAGTATAGACGAATGCTTTATAGCCTTTTTCATTATACAAGTCGCGCGTCAGGTCCTGGACATCCGGCCCAAGCCATGGCTCAGGAGTATTCCCGGCACTCTGCCAGCCAACCTCATAATTTTCTACCCCCGCCTGTTCAGCGATCAGATCCGCAGTTTCCTGCAGCTGGTTAGGGTAAGGGTCTCCCGACTGGAGGATTTTCTCCGGCAGGCTGTGGGCCGATACGATCAGCACTGCATGGTCTTTCTCATCTGCAGGCATGGATGCGAAGGCTTCTTTCACTTTTTCTGCCCAATAGCCAATGAATTTCGGTTCCTGATACCAGCTTTCTACAGAAGTGATAGTCAGGCCGCCAAGCCTTTCTGCTTCTTCTTTTGCACGGCCATTATATGATTTCACACTGAACGTTGAAAAATGGGGAGCCAGCACGATGCTTGCAGCTTCCGTGATTCCATCTTCTTTCATGCTCTTCACTGCATCTTCGACAAAAGGTTCAATATGCTTCAAGCCAAGATACATCTTGAATTCAATTTCATCCTGGATGCTGTTAAGATGCTGCTCAAGCTTTTCACCCTGCTCCTGTGTAATCCTGGCAAGCGGGGAAATCCCGCCGATTGCTTCATAGCGGCTCCGCAGATCTTCAAGCATCTCATCTGAGGGCTTTCTTCCATGGCGTATATGAGTATAATAGCGCTCAATGTCTTCTTCTTTATATGGCGTTCCGTAGGCCATGACAAGCAGGCCCATTTTCTTTTTCGGCATTATATTTACACCTCTTTTTAATCATGTATCTAGTCACTTATTGTGCCAAAAACCCGGCTGAATACAAAATCTAATGCTCAGGAATTACTCAGCCAGCTTGAAAGCCGAGTAATCGTGGATAAAGCCAGTCAGTTTTTTCAATGTATCAGGGTTGACAGACGGGAAGACGCCGTGGCCAAGATTGAAAATATAGCCTGGCTGCTGCATGCCCTGGTCAAGGATTTCCCTGGCTCTTTCTTCAATTACTTCCCATGGTGCAAGCAAAATGGCAGGGTCAAGATTGCCCATGACTGTTTTCCTGATGCCCATCTCCCTTGCCTCGCTGATTGGAAGCCTCCAATCCAGTCCGACTACGTCCAATGGAAGGTCATGCCATTCCATGGCCAGGTGGCTTGCGCCCACGCCAAACATGATCAAAGGCACATTTTCTTCTTTAAGAGCTGTAAAGATCCGTTCCATAACCGGCTTGATGAAGCAGCGGTAATCGGCCACATTCAGTGCGCCTACCCATGAATCGAAAAGCTGGATAGCCTTTGCACCAGCCTTGATCTGTGCTTTTACATAAACAATGATGGTATCAGCAAGCTTGTCCATCAGCGCGAACCATGCTTTTGGCTCAGAATACATGAAAGCTTTTGTTTTATTGTAGTTCTTCGACGGCCCGCCTTCGATCATATAGCTGGCGATTGTGAATGGCGCGCCGGAGAAGCCGATCAAAGGAACTGTCAGCTGTTCTTCTGTTAAGAGCTTGATTGTGTCAAGGACATAAGGGATATCCTGTTCTGGATGAAGTTCCCCCAGCTTCTCAACATCTGAAAGCGAGCGGACCGGATTGGAAATGACCGGACCGATGCCTGTTTTGATATCTACGTCCACTCCGATGGCCGGAAGAGGCGTCATGATGTCTTTATAGAGGATCGCTGCATCCACTCCGTAGTTTTCAACCGGCAGCCTTGTTACATAAGCACATAGTTCAGGCTGATGCGTTATTTCGAATAAGGAGTATTTCTCTTTGATGGCGCGGTATTCGGGCTGTGATCTGCCAGCCTGCCGCATGTACCATACAGGGACGCGGTCTGTTTTTTCCCCGCGCGCCGCTTTTAAAAATGTTTCATCTATCTGTTTTGCCATAAAAATGTATCCACCTTTCAGTACTTCTTTGTTTGTTCATTGTAATATATCTTTCTGGAAATTAGAAATTCCGGTATGTATGAAGGCATATTGCCCCTTCCACTATAGCGGTTTCAGGATAGGTTGTATAGATTGCCTGGGGAAATGTCGAAAATTTGCCTTAAAAAGAGATAAAGCAAAGGCATGGTGCTTTATAAAAATCAAACCTATTTTTAAATGGGGTGTTGATTTCCGTTCCAGGCACTTCGCTTTCCGCGGGGCGGAGTTGAGCCTCCCTCATGAAAACGACCGTTTTCTTATAATTGCTTTGTTTTACTCCCATTTCATCTCTTGACTATAAAGAAGGGGGACGGCGTAGATGAACATTTTCATCCAAATTTTTAAGAATTTGGAAGTGGACTTTGCGTCTCAATAGACCGGATATATCAATTACCAGTTATAGGAAGTAAATTGATAATCGCACCTTTGGATCTCCACTTACGACATGGTGGTGGACCCTCCCATTTCTCTCGGCGTCTATGCGCGCAAATTCCTTCGTTCGACCTAGCCATGTGTGGATGCCGGATATGCTCCTCGGGTGGGTCTATGCCCTAATGCTCGGAATGGTGACCGGCTTATCCGTGCTTCTTCTGTCTTGATTTAGAAACAGTATAAACAAACAATACAAGAAACGGAATTTGATTTAAACAGCTACCTGTACATCAGAGAAATGTGGGATATCATGAATCATGCGTTCTTCACTGAAAGAACACTCCCGTGTTCCAATCACAAACAGGATTTTGATCAGCTTACGGCCTAAGGCAATGTAGGACTGTTTCCCCGTTAGAGGGTTTTTAGCCCTGTTTTTGTAGTGATAATGGAGGGCTTTGAACCCTTTATTGTGACAGGCCAGCGGGCGGGCGACTTGATACAGAATGGCACGCAGTCTCCGCCTTCCGCGTTTGGTAATGGTTGTCTGCCCCTTGTGCTTGCCGGATTGGTTCATCTTCAGGTTGAGTCCCGCTAATTTAATAATTTGGCGTGGATCTCGGTAATTTGAGAGGTCGCCAACCTCGGCAAAGAAGCCAACGACGGTCATAGACCCGATGCCTCTGATGTCCATCATCCTCTCCGCCCCTGGAACCTGCCGCACCAGCTCCTCCAATTCTACTTTAAGGTCTTGGAGGCGTTCTGATAACCAATGATACTGATCCACAAGATATAGAATCTCCTTGCGGGCCATCCGGAGACCAGTGGTCATTCCAACGCTTGAGGCGGCCGCCTGCTTAAGGCGGGATATCTTCGACATTGGAGTATTCTGGGCCACCGGCTTTACTTCTTTAAGAAGTTCTTCTTCTGTCTTTTGCTGAATATCTTCGGGCAGATAACCGCACTTCAAGAATTGTAGCGCTGCTTTGCCGTTCCATTCTTTAAAGACTGTTAAGAATTCAGGGAAATACCGATCCAGCACATTATGCATTTGTGCTTTAATCGAAGACAGGTCCTCTTGAATCATGTCAAACAGTTTGATTCCTTCACGAAGCTCTGCATATAACCCCTCAGGTAAGATAGGTTCATGATAACGGCCCGCACGTATGACCTGGGCGATTACTTTGGCGTCCTTCGTGTCATTTTTGGTGGGGGAATCATCATCCAGCTCTTTCGATTTTTTGACCTTCATCGGGTTTACAACGACGGTTTTTTCCCCTTTAGCTTTAAGAAAATAGGCTAAATTCAACCAATAATGGCCTGTGGGCTCCATGCCTATCATCAAGTTTGGACGACCTGTTTCCTGGCTTAGTTGCCTTGCCCACTGAAGTAAAAGGTTGAATCCTTCTAACGAGTTAGGGAAAACTAGCCGTTTGGATAAATCGATACCGCGGTCATCAATGGCCCGGGCCACATGATTGTACTTGGCGATATCGATTCCAATGATCAGTGTGTGTTCAGTAATTTGCCTAAGTCGTTCATTTTGTGTAATATCCATAGTAGAAGTCTCCCTTCGGTACTTAATTCGAGGTCATGCATGACACTCTCTATCGTACCAGGGGGACTTTTTTTATGCACATCGCAGAAATCCCGAAAAGTAACCCAATTACTTTATTACAGGAATGCTCCTCGGAGCAAGCTCCTGTGGGGTCTCAACTCTTCCGCTATCTCCCGCAGGAGTCTTCGTGCCCTCCACTCCAATCAACAGGTTTCTAAACTCGAATGGCAATGAATACCAACAATCTAATTTGTATATAAAAACAGTAAAGGCACGGAATCTTTACATTCCGTACCCCCTTTGGTCTGAAAAATACTGCCTGCCTTCATGTAAGCCGGCTTTTATCTCGGCAGTGTAAATTCAGCTGTTCTTCCTTTGAATGCTTTTGTTCCGTCTTGGTTATAGAAAGGGCCGAATTCCAGGTTGAACTTTTTAAATATCTCGAATTCGTCTTTCCTGAATAAAAAGACATGGAGCTTCTCGCCCTGCGCTCCTGCTTCAATTGTCTGCGGATCGCGCGGTTCGACCATGCCCTGTGCCAGAATCCTTGCACGGTCATCATCCACAGAAAGGATGGAGCCGATATTCCAGATGCTGAGGGGCTCTGAAGATTGATTGTCAATCTTGAATTTAACTGTCAGGGCTGCGATGCCATTGTCGCCAAAATTCTCAAAGCGGGGCTTGTTGGCCTCTGTGGGCGTGATTTCTGTGTATTGGACCCCTTCAAGTGTTACATTTACATCACCGATTTTTTGTGCTTCACCAATTCCTTCTTTTTCAAAGATCATCTTTTTATCTGCCATATTATCGGTCGTCAGCCGATCCTGATAGAAGGAAGGCCCGCTTGCCAGTGCACTCTTCTGGTCATCGCTGTATACAAAGTCAAAGACGGCATTTCCCTGGATGGAACCCTTGAACTGGTCATTGTCTGCAGCTCCGCCTTCAATGATGTACTTCGGCTTTACAGTCGAAAGCTTATCGAATTCGGCATTTGTAAGGGTGAATGAAATAAGTCCTGTTACCTTCTCCCCGGCTGCAAATTTCCCTGTTTCTGTTTCTTTTTTCGATTTAACCTTGTCTTCATCAAGGATAAAGGTCGGATCTGATGGATACCAGTCCAGCTCATGCGATGTCTGGATCCGGTGCATATTATTGTAATACATTGCTTTATCTGTGCCATTGTCCACTGTAACCTTTGCCGTGATCACATACCCGTCGATCTCATCATTGAACGGGATGGTGACATCCTCGTGCATATCTGTCACTTTGACGATCTGATATTCATCCACAGAGACTTTGAAGCCTTTCATATCGTGGACAAAGCCAGGATCAGTGTTCGTATAGATGACTTCAGCATCGCCCTCTGATTCGTCGGCAATATTCGGGTTAAGCAGCTCGCCTTCTGCACTTGTTCCTTCAGCCGTTTCTTCAGCTTCTTCCGACTCATCAGTTTCTTCCTCTGCGGCGGCATGATCTGTTTCTTCAGCTTCAACCTTCTTCTCCGGCTCTTTATCGCTTGAAGCTTTCTCGTCATTCCCGCATGCCGATAATAAAAGCATAAGCGCCAGGAGTGCTGTCCATAAAACATTTTTCTTCACGTTTTTACACAACCTTTTTTGGATTATTTTCCCTCCGCCATTATAAATCACGAAATGATAGATTTCCCTGTTTAATAGACGAAAAGGAAAAATCACGGAAATACTACCATCAATAAGCAGGCAAAGATAGGAGGAAGCACACAGACCCAGCAGCCTCCGAATAGGAAAATACCCCTAAAAATCCCCTGTTAAACCAAAATCTAGAAATATACTTTCGTCCGACAGCTAAGAGCTCCGATTGGGAATCGGCATGCGGAAAAGCTATAATGGAGGAGAGCGCTAACATACAAAGAGAATCATGAGGTGATATGGATGAAGATTTATATGACGAACGGCACTTTTGATTTTTTAAGAACAGTTCAAAATAAGAACAGCGCAGAAAAAATGGTGCTGATGCAGGATGCGGACAATGCACTGCTCCTCCACGAAACCGAGGGGAAAACTTTATTTAACGAACCACGGAGCTATGAAGTGCTGGATTCAACAGGTATACTCGAAGGCCGCGGTTTTATTGTCATGAACAATATCCCGGTAACAGAAGAAGGCAGGCCCTTATTCGAATACCGATTTAAAAACAGGGCTGGAGCTGTCGAAAACGAGCCTGGCTTCATAAGCATCCGGGTACTTCGTCCGCTTTCCAGCGATACGTATGTCATTCTCACCCAATGGGAGACCGAAAAGGATTTCAAAAATTGGCAGGATTCCAAAGCCTATGAAAAAGCCCACGAAAAACGGGGAACAGATCAAGGCATCGATGTCCAGCGTCCAAATATCTTTGCACGCCCATCCTTTGTAACAACTTATTATATTCCTGAAGCAGATTGATCATTTATATCAGAAAAGGCCGGAAGATGCGGAAGCCCGCATCTTCCGGCCTTTTCTTCTCACTATGCAACCTTCAGGCTTTCGGGCCTTCTTTAATAAGGCCGTTGCGGTTGGCATATACAGCCGCCTGAGTTCGGTCGGAAACAGACAGCTTGCTGAGTATATTGCTGACATGTGTTTTCACTGTTTTTATCCCAATGAAGAGCTGATTGCTTATTTCCTGGTTGGTCATACCTTCGCCGATGCACAGAAGGACCTCAAGCTCTCTTTCCGTCAGTTCTTCGTGGGGCTTTTTCTCCCGGCTGCGAAGGCGGCCCATCATTTTTGTGGCGACCTTCGGCTCTATCACCGGCTCTCCCCTTGCAGCCTTCAGGATACAGTCAAGCACTTCATCCGCCGTTGCCGTTTTCAGCATATAGCTGAATGCACCGGCTTCTATTGCAGGAAAGACCTGTTCATCATCATAAAAACTCGTAATGATGATGATTTTACACTCAGGATAGCTTTTCAAAATTTCTCTCGTCGCCTCAATGCCGCTTCCGTTTTCCATCAAAAGATCCATAAGGACCACATCAGGTCTTTCCTTCAGCACAAGGGCAGCCCCCTCATGCCCGCTGGAAGCTTCCCCCACTACTTCTATTTCCGGTTCAGTCAAAAGATATGAGATGATTCCCTTTCTTACCATTTCGTGGTCATCCACGACTGCTATCCTGATCACTTTATTCCCTCCCTTTCAGCGGGATCCGGATTTCAATATAAGTTCCTTCTCCCTGTTTCGACCGGATATTGAAAATCCCGCCTATTTCCTCGCACCTCTCCCGCATCGTTTTCAATCCGTAAGAAGCAACCCTTTCAATATGAGGGTCAAAACCCTTTCCGTCATCCCCGATAAATAAATATGTATAATCTTCCTTTTCTGTAAGTGTCAGCTTTATTTTTGATGCATCCGCATGCCTGAGAATATTGGAAAGTGCCTCCTGGACAACCCTGAACAAATGCTCTTCTGCCGCTTTGGAAAGCTCGATTTCATCAATGCTGGCCTGAAAATCGATGGTGGTTTTCCCCCTCAATTCATGGATCAGCTTGATAATCCCGTCACACAGGGTGTCATCGCTCAGCTGGATCGGCCTTAAATGGAGCAGAAGAGCCCTCATTTCCCCCTGCGCTTTGGCGGCGATACCGGAAATTTCCTCGAGCTGTTTCTTCGCTTTCTCAGAATCCCTGTCAAAGACCTTCAATGCAGCAGATGACATCATGCTAAGAGCAAACAGCTGCTGGCTTACAACGTCATGCAGATCCCTTGCAAGGCGCTGCCTTTCCTCCATTACTGCTGCTGCATGAGCCGACTGGGCCAGGGATGAGCGCTCATCAGCAAGCCTCTGGACCGAGTGGACCTGCTCCTGGATATAGTCAGCCAATCCATCAAGCTCCTCTGCAATTAGCCCTATCTCATCTTTTTCGTAAGAGGCAATCCTTACCGCCAGCTTACCCGAGCGGAGATTGGACACGGCCACCAGGATGTCGCCCAGCCTCCCCTTAATCAGGTAGCTCCCTTTAATCCCGAAATAGCCTCCGGCAGCCAGCAGGATTAGGAGGCAATAGACAAACAGCCAAAACGAGATTGAGATAGTGAGGACAGGTTCATCGGCAAGGAATAAATAAACCTGCATGCCGACAAAGAAGATGAGAGAGCTGATCAGCGCCATCATAATAAAGCTCTGGATAAACCAATACCTGATTCCGAACATTTTTTTCATCAGCAGTGTCTCCTATACATGATCGATTCGAATGGAGCCGACTTTCAGCTGGATCGTTATATTCAATTTCCTTGCCGCATCATCGTACCCCGGGGATTTATAGTAAAGCTTGCGGTTCAGGTCTTCTGATTTCATATCGAAGATGCGGATATCCCCGATACTGATATGGGAGTGGACCATGATCGGGACATCCTCGGGGATGATCATCTTGACATCGCCGACCCATCCCTTGACTGAAATCGGCGTTTCCTTCTCCGGGATATACGCCTTGCTGAAGTCTATAAAATAATCACCGACAGTGTTATACAGATTCATCGGCTCTACAGACCAATTTGCGTTTTTGAAGCTCACGTCACCTATTGAAAACCCTCTGATGTTCGGCAGCGGGGCATGATGCGATCCCTTTTCTATCCTTATGATCTTATCCCCGCCCGGATCCTTTTCATCCAGCTTCTCCATCCCCTCGTATTCTTTAGAGGGAAACTCTGTTTCAACGTGCACTTTAATATGTTCTGTTTTTATTAGAAGCGAGAATCCAAGATATACGATGGCAAGCGGCCAAAGCTTCCAAACATCCCAAAAAGAAAATTGGAGCAAGCCGAGCCTGTCAGAAGCCAGCAGCCCGGAGAAAATGATCAGGAATCCGGCAAAAGCTTTGCCCCCTTTTTTACTAACCAAAGCTGAAAACAGCAGGATTAGGCTGTAGCCCAGAATCACGAAAGGATATCCAGTGACAAAAAGCTCCTTTATTTCCAAGGAAATGACACCTATATTGACAAGAAGCAGCAGGACTCCTGCAGCCAGAAGGCATAATGCAAACAAAATTTGATTGACTGATCGATAGCGCATTTGGCTTCCCTTCTTTCTCACTCTATAAATATTCGCTGCAGAAAATGCTTTTCCCTGCATTCCCTATTTTATCAGGCTTCCTTCTTTCGTTAACTGCCTCTGGAAGGCTTTTCCCTCCGCCTTGAGACGGAGGGCAGCGATCATGCACATCGCCCATCCTTATACATAATCTATAGTACGCTTGAAGGCTATGGCCCAGGCACACTATAGGAGGGATATAAAATGGCGGTTGACCTGACAGTCCTGCATGCTATCTATGTTTTTTTCATTGTTCTTATCATCGGTTTTATGATAGCCAAACGGGATACGGCGCTTGTGTGCATAGCCGGCATCTTCCTGATTGCCATCACAAGCACCGGCTCCTTGAGCACATCTGTCAGCAGTGTGTTTAACAGTTTCATATATGCGATTACCGAGCTTCTTTCTACCATTCTCGTCATCTCCATCATCGTGGCCATGAGCAGAATCCTTGCTGCTTCGGGTGTAAGCGAAATGATGATAGCACCCTTCTCGAAAATGATCAAAAGTCCGGCGGGCGCCTATTGGACGATCGGCATTGTCATGATGGTGATTTCATGGTTCTTTTGGCCATCACCTGCCGTCGCCCTTCTTGGAGCCGTCCTGCTTCCGGCAGCTTTGAAGGCAGGGCTTCCTGCCCTGGGGGCAGCTATGGCCATGAACCTCTTCGGCCATGGGATTGCCCTGTCAGGAGACTTCATCATCCAGGCAGCACCTAAATTGACGGCAGACGCGGCCGGACTTCCTGCAGGCGAAGTAATAGCAGCCAGCATCCCGCTGGTGGCGGTGATGGGGATTGTCACAGTTGTCACTGCCTTCATCTTTTTAAGAAGAGATATGAAAAAGGGCACGCTATTGCCGGCTGCTCCTTTGGAACAAAAGGCTGAACAAGGCGAAAGCGGGCTTCTCTCAAGGGGCCAAAAAAGATTCTTTGCCCTCCTCATCCCTGTTTTATTTGCTCTGGATGTAGCAGCCATGTTTATGCTTGACCTGCAGGGCGGTGATGCAACAGCCCTTGTAGGAGGAACATCGATCTTCATCCTGCTGGTCATCACTATGGCCAGCCACAAAAATAAAGGGCTGGAAAAAACGACCTCCTATTTGATTGAGGGTTTCCAATTTGGCTTCAAGGTCTTCGGACCGGTCATCCCCATCGCAGCTTTCTTTTACCTTGGCGATTCCGGCTTCACAAGCATAATCGGGGATTATTTGCCCTCAGAATCACAGGGTATTGTCAATGACCTTGGAATTGCGCTGGCAGGAGCTGTGCCCTTAAGCAAAGAAATTGCGGCTGTGACGCTCACTGTCACCGGGGCCATCACCGGGCTTGATGGATCCGGCTTTTCCGGGATTTCCCTGGCAGGCTCTGTCGCCGGCCTTTTTGCTTCAGCAATCGGCGCCGGTGCAGCAACATTGACCGCCCTCGGGCAGGTTGCCGCCATCTGGGTTGGCGGCGGGACACTCGTGCCCTGGGCGCTCATCCCCGCAGCTGCCATCTGCAATGTGGATCCTTTTGAACTTGCAAGGAGGAATCTCGTTCCTGTCCTCATCGGCCTGGCAGCCACTACAATTGTTGCCATGTTCCTCATCTAAAGGGCCGCCCGGAAAAAGAGCACAAATAAAGAGGCAGCTGATAACAGCTGCCCCTCTATTTTTTAATGATTTCTGCCACCCTGCCCACCTGGCCGTCAGTCAGCCTTACCTTGATTCCATGAGGGTGGAAAGAAGAATTAGTCAGAAGATCCTTGATAGTCCCCCTTGTCCTCGCCCCTGTCCGCTGATCCTTTTTCAATATGATATCAGCTTCCATTCCAGGCTTAACATGTTCACGATATTTGCCATTTTCAGACATGCATACAGCTCCTTTTCTATCTGCGCCGTCAAGCGCGCTTTTTGTTCTTCTATTCTAATGGTATAATAGGCAGAACACAAAATTAACACCTTATCCATTGGAGGAAGCATGCTTACTTTTGAAGAAAAATTAGCGATCATCGAGTCATTTCCCGAACTTGAAAGAAAAAATGTCTCTCTTGGCAGAGTCAATTTTCATTATGAAGAAAGCGCCATAGACAAGAAAAATGTCGTATACCATCTGCATCCGAACGGCAATGGCTTTGTTTTTGCAGAATATGTACAAAGTTATTCGCCTGACAGCAAAGGCATGGTGAACATCAGGGATTTCTCTGAATCGGAACTGCGCGATATCATTGCAAAATCGATCCAGTCCCTCTCCGGCCATGATGCCGAAGAAGCCCAGCCTGCTGCACAGATAGAAGAAACCTGGAGCAGTCCGGATGGTCAAACCCTTGTCCTCATAGAGGAAGATGAAATGTGGAATGTATATGCCGGCCTGAATCTGGACGCCGCTTTTCTATCTTATCGGGAAGCAAAAGAATATCTCGAAGAAGAAGGATTTAAACGGAGCTAATGCTAAGAGGCAGCCTAAATGGGCTGCCTTTTCATTTTTTCAGGCCCACAATCAGAAGTGACCATTTTGATTTGCAGGGAGGCCGTTATGGAGTATTCTTGCCACCCCTCTAATTGCCTCGTATTGTCCACCGGCTATTAGTAGAATGGATAATACTCTTTTCTGATTTCACTTGAAATGATTTCAGATACAGGGGCAATGCGGATGCCTTTTTCTTCAAACATCTCTTTCTCCTGAATGATGCCTGCCGAGCAGACCTTGCCAGTCACCCCGACATGACCGATTGCAATTCCTCTCCCCTGCTGCTCCGTGATCAGCGCCAGCTTCTTCATCTGCCGCCTGACATGGGAAACAGAAGAAATATCATCAAGAAATACATCCCTTTTGATAAGCGGCACCCCAAGCTCCTTTGCAATCATGGGAAACTTTGAATCAGGGCTTGTGCCGCTGTCCACAATATACAGCTTGCGTTCTTTAGCAATTTTTACGATTTCACGGACAATCCCTTCATCTTCTACCGCCCGAGAGCCCATATGATTATTGAGCCCCTTTGCATATGGGACACTGTCAATGGCTTCATTAACCCTTTTCCTAACTTCTTCAGAAGACAGATCGGTTGTGATCGGTTTTGGCCCAAGCCATGATTTCTTTCCCCTTTTAGGCTCCATTGGCAGGTGAACCATGATTTCAAATCCATTTTCGTGGGCCCATTCAGCATGCTGTGCCGTCTGGTCTGTGAATGGCATCACCGCTGCCGTAATCGGGATATCGCCTTCAAGGAAATCCTTTACGCCTCCGATGCCTCCTCCAAAATCATCAATGATGATAGCAGCCTTCCTTTCTTCCTGCTGGGTTTCGGCACTGGCAGTTGAGGCAAAGAAAGAACATAAGATAAGCAATACTGCAATTCTTTTCATATATCCTCCTGCTAATCGTTGTTCCTCTTACATTCCCCAGCGTGGTGCTTGTTCATTCATAGTCTGCAGGACTGCTTGGGATTAACTGAGTGTATATACATTCCAGCCCGGCAAAAAGCTTAAATATCCAGAAAAACACAGAAAAAGCCTGGCTGCTGCCAGGCCGGATTATTTTAATACACCTTTTTCCCGCGCTTCTTTAATCCATGACGGAAACTCATCAAGAAGATGGTCATACAATTCTTCATCGCTTACTTGCTCGATGTCCTTGAAATGATAGAAATTCGCATTATCAATATAGCGCCCTTCCATTGTATCCAATTTTTCCAGCACGTCGAAGTTGGAATCGCCAATCCCGACAAATTGCCAGAAAACAGGCTTGCCGGCCGATTTGACAATCGGTTTCTTGATCGTCTTTTTGCAGCCGCCATCATTGATAAAGACAATGAATGCAGGATCGCTGCTCGGATCTTCAACTGTATATTTTTGGATAACATCTTCCATGACAGGAGGCTCATCATTTCGCCCGAATTTATGGATTAGCTCATTATTCAGGATATATTCATTAACATAACCTTCAAAGTCATTTTCCGTCACCGGCTTCAGCCTTGAAAACTCATTATCATATACCCAAATATCGAGCATGCCGTCATCATCGAATTGGCTGGCCACGGCAAGAATCCGTTCCACCACTTTTTGAACCGTGCCATTCCGGTATAGCGTCCGCATCGAGCCTGAAATATCCAATACAAGACCGACTCTTGCCTGTACATGTGACAGCTTCTTCTTCTCCAGCACGATACCTGCTGTTTTCTTCATCAAGGATATACTCATACAGCACAACTCCCCGCTAAGATTATTTTTTCATACAGTCCTATCCGGCGCTCAATTATTGATAAATTTTTCAAAAACATATCCAAAATCTTTCACATGGTATTTTTTCCTGCTGTTCATCAGCCAGTTAAAAGCTGTTTCGTTCAACACCCTGAAATCATCTGTCAGATTTCCTTCCCTTGCCCCAGCAGTCCTGCCCAATGTTGAGGAGGCTACCTCAAGGCTCTTCTTGGCATATTCCATCGAATGCTCATTTTCCGCACAGATTTCAGAGATTTTAATCAATGCTTTATACAGGTCCTTCAGTTCTTCGATGAAGCGCTTATGTACATCTATGGAGAAAGAGGCAGAGCCTATTACAAATTTGATTTCTACGTCCAGGTCGACTGTGCCTGCTGTTTCCAGGTACACATTCGAAATTTGATGCTCCCGGAAGCTGTACCTTTTCAGGACCCTTTTCTTGCTCATCGCACTCGTTCCATCCAGATGGATGACCGCTTTGTTGGTAAAGCAATATTCATCTGATTTGGATTTGATCAAAAAATAGATTTTTTCATTATCCTCATGCATTACATAATCATCAGCATCGACCTTATCATAGTCAGCCGGCGAAATGACGCTGCCAATATCACTGATCCCAAGCACATCTGAAGCCACTCTTTTGAACATGTTCCTACCTCCGGAATTATAAGATTCTTCTTTATAGTCAGATTAATATTAGCATATTCAGGAAATTTCTTCACTATCAGCGTTATGCAGGCAGTCTCCTGCTTTACATGAAAAGCAGGAGACTGGCCCATACTATTTCAGGGAGGTGTGCATGATGAAGCTGATATTATTGTTCGGTCTGATGGCAGCAGCTGGAGGAATGGGTCCGGAACAGTTATCCTTGCTGCAGGAAGGCCAGTCTGTCATAGAAGTTCAGAAAGATGAATTTTCAGCCAATATACCCGGCCTGCCCCTGGCAGATGAAGATAAATTCAAAGCATTCCAGGCAAAAATGAACAGCCTTGCTTACAGGGAGCCGCAGGATGCCAAAGTAGGTCCAGGGGAAAGGATCATCCCTGAAAAACCTGGCAGCAAATTGAATCAGGATTTATTTGCGGTGCGTTTTTATACCCAATATTACCGCCCGGGATCAGGGCGGATTGATCTGCCGCTGCTCCCGGTCTATCCCAGGGTGGACAGCGAACTGCTCTTATCTGTAAAAGCACGCCAGATCGGCCAGTATGTGACGTATTTCAACTCCCATAATAAGGCGAGGACGCAGAATATCAGACTTGCAGCCGGATCGATAGACAGCATTGTTGTATTTCCGGGAGAGGTATTCTCATTTAATGAACAAGTCGGGAAGCGGACGGCAGCCAAGGGGTATCTTCCAGCCCCGGTGATTGTCAGGGGCGAGCTGTCCGAGGGAATCGGGGGCGGCATATGCCAGGTATCTTCAACCCTTTATAATGCTGTCGATAGCGCCGGGGCAAGCATCATCCAAAGATATTCCCACAGCAAGCGCGTCCCGTATGTCCCTTCCGGAAGAGACGCAACCGTAAGCTGGTACGGACCGGATTTCACCTTCAAAAATACCTACAATCAGCCAATCCTGATCCGCGCACAGGTATATGGAGGGACGCTTGCCATCAGGGTCTTTTCTTCGGATGCCGTCAAATATGAACCGCGTAACGTCCCAGGCGCAGCGAAATTCAGCGAAGAAGATGAGAAAGCTGCTGACTGAATAAAGGCCGGTCAGCAGCGCAAATGATTAGAGCACTCCGGAAAAGAGCCTGGAGAAAGACTCTTTTGTTCTCTCCCAGAGTCCGCGCTTATAATACTGTACAGGTGTGATCCGCACACTTTCCCGCATATCTTCTTCAAAATGCGCTGACAGGTCGCGGATAGAGCTGCAGCCAAGCAGGAAAACATTGACCTCGAAATTCAGGTGGAAGCTTCTCATATCCATATTGGCTGTTCCGACAGAAGCCATATTGCCATCAGCGATGATGATTTTCTGATGGAGAAATCCTTTTTGATAGGAATAAATCTCAACTCCATATCTGAGCAGCTCGGAAAAATAGGACCTGCTTGCATACTGGGTAAGGAAGCTGTCATTCTTTTCCGGAACCATGATCCTTACCTCCACCCCTTTTGCCGCCGCCACCCGCAGCGCAGTCCTGATTGCTTCGTTCGGAACGAAATACGGTGTGGCAATCCAAATCGACCTTTCTGCACTGGTGATCATCGAATAAAAGAAATCCCCCATGATTCCCTGCTGTGTATCAGGGCCGCTTGCAACCACCTGGATTGCGCCATTGATTTCATCTTCGCCGGCCGGTTCTTCGCTGATTGAATACTTGTCAAGGACCTGTTCACGGCTGACATACTCCCAATCGAGCAGGAATACCGTGTGCAGCGTGTAGACAGCCTCGCCTTCCAGCACCATATGGGTGTCGCGCCAGAATCCCATCGCTTCATCTTCCCCAAGATATTCAATGCCGACATTGAGCCCTCCTACAAAGCCGGTCTCTCCATCGATCACGACGATTTTGCGGTGGTTCCTGAAATTGATTTTCTGGTTGAAGAAGCCGAATTTCAAAGGCAGGAAGCAATGAACCTTGATGCCCGCTTCCTCCATCCTCTTAATTTCATTCACAGCCATCTTCATGCTGCCGGCAGCGTCGTACATGAAAAGGACCTCAACTCCTGCCTTTGATTTCTCGATGAGAATATCAATAATCTCTTTCCCGAGCCTGTCTGAGCGGAAGATATAGTATTGGATATGTATGAATTTTTTCGCTTCCTTCAGACGTGCCTTAAGTTCTTCAAACGTTTCTTCGCCATTTTTCAGCATCTCAGCCCTGGATGAAGTGCTGATGGGGGTCATGCTGGCATTGGCAGCAAACCTGGCAAAGTTCTGCTGATTATCCTGCAGAAATGTAAGGTCCGGCGACTCCTTCCGCTTCATCATCCTTTTCCACTGCTCTCTGTCATTGCTCCTTTTTGTCCGGAAAAGATATCCTTTCAGATAAAGCTGCCCCGAATATAAGTAGAACATATAGCCTGCCACCGGAATGAAGATCAGCACATACATCCAGAGGAGCGTATGGTGGGAAGTGCGGTTTTCAAGAATCAGCGAGTAGATGCTGACTAAAATAATAAAAGCATACAGCCCTGCACAGGCGAGCTTCCAGACATAGCCTGCACCAGTAAAAAACAGAACATACAGGGAAGCAGCCAATATAAGCAAAAAGACAAACTCTATTCTCTGTTTTTTCATCGGGATCATTCTCCAAGTCTATTGAAAGTTACCTTTTGTATACCCTTTGTGCCTTGAGAAGGAAACCTTGCTGGATTTGCCCCAGCTGCAGAAAAAACGGGCATTGCCCACAATGGCATGCCCGCTTGGCTTCATACAGCCGGAATTACTTCCTCATATTTTCCTGGTCTTTCAGCCTGTTCTGCTGGTCAGGCTTCCTTCCCTCTTTAAGCTTATCAGGCGCTTCTCCGCCGGAATGCTGCTTCCGTTCATATTCAAGCAGGCTTTCCTGGTTTTGGCCTTCCTTGTTATTTTCAGTCATGGGCTGTCCCTCCTAACGGTGTTTTTATCTTTATTCCCGAATAAAGGATTGGAAAACGCCTATTTGAACAGCTTTAAGTAAATGAATGCCCCTTTGCTTCCACCTGTGTTTTGGGGAGGATGATTTCAAAAACAGTCCCTTTATTGACCTCGCTGTTGACCTTGACAAAACCGCTGTGATTTTCGATGATTTTGAAACTGGTCATCAGGCCCAGGCCCGTCCCCTTCTCTTTTGTTGTATAAAAAGGCTCTCCCAGCGTGTGGATCCGGTCTGCAGGGATGCCCGTCCCTTCGTCTATGATAGTGACTGCCACATGCCCATCCTTCCTGTCCGCTGCCCTGATTGTAATGGTACCGCCATCCGGCATGGCTTCAGCTGAATTTTTTATCATATTGATAAATACCTGTTTCAGCTGATTTTCCTCACACCATATCTCCGTTTTTTCCAGATCAGGCCAGGTAATAATCTGGACATTATGGATCAGGCACTGCGGCTGAATCAGTACAACCACTTCCTGGATCAGCTTCTTTAGATCGCATACCTTATAAACCGCAGCAGCCGGTTTAGCGAGGACAAGGAATTCGCCCACAATCAGATTGATCCTGTCGAGTTCCGAGATGGCAATATCGGCATACTCCCGGTTCCCCTCCGCCCTAAGCAGCTGCATGAAGCCTTTGATGCTTGTCAGGGGATTGCGGATTTCATGGGCAATCCCTGCAGCCATCTGTCCGACCAGGGCCAGCTTCTCTGATTTTTGGAGAAGCAGGTCTGCCTGCTCCTTTTTCACCGTAATATCCTGGCCGATTGAGAGCACTGCTTTCCTGCCCTGAAAGGTCGTAAAAAGGGTGGAAACCTCAAAGTATATCTTCTTGCCGTCAAGCCTGGTGATTTTCTGTTCCCTTCGGCCGGCCGGAAGCTTTTCTTTATAGGTAATATCCAGTATCTTTTTGTATTGTAAGGCTTCAGCGGCTTCCATAAAATTAAACACTGACCTGCCGACCATTTCCTCTTTGCTCTCAGCAGCCACCATCTTCAGTGCTGCTTTGTTGGCATAGACAATTTTGTCATAATCCTGGATAATGACTGGCTCAGGCATCGTTTCGATCAGCTGCCTGTAAAAAGCTTCGTTCTCTTTTGCTTTCTCAGTGAGATATTTTAATTTGTCATACTGCCAGCCTACAAACCAGGCTATGATGGTGGCAATGGTGAAATCAACAATTTCCTTGTGCCATGGGTCATCGAAAATAAAAGCTTGCGTCAATGTGAATAGTATAGAAATGCTGACTAAAGCAAATTGGCCCGTTCTCTTCATTTATAACAATCCCTCTTCGGTGGATTTATGATATTCGGCAAAAACCCCTTTATCGCCTTAGTCAATACATTCTTTTTCCAGGGCAAAATTCCTTCCCAATATAAAAATATTCATATGATAAACGCTATGACAGCAAGTTCAATAGGCTTTTGCCCAGTAAACAAGCTCCTTCGCCTTTTGTCCGCAGCAAACGCACTCTTCTGAAATACGCTCCTGTTCAAAAGGGATGCAGCGGGAAGTCGCGCCAGTCTCATCCTTGATCCTGTCTTCACATTCTCTGCTTCCGCACCACATGGCTTTAATAAACCCTTGGTTTTCCTTCAGTGCCTCCTTGAATTCACCCATGCTTGCAGCACTTTCAGTTTTTTGCTCACGAAGCTCCCTCGCCTTTTCCAGCAAACTGGACTGGATATCTTCCAGCAGCCCGGCAATTGTTTGTTCCAGTCCATCGGCTGGAACAAACAGCTTTTCTCCTGTATCCCTCCGTACAAGCACAACCTGATTTTTCCCGATATCCTTCGGGCCGGCCTCCAGCCTGAGCGGGACACCCTTCATTTCATATTCATTGAACTTCCAGCCCGGCTTTTTGTCGCTGCTGTCAATTCCGGCCCTGAAAACCTTGCCCAGTTTCTCTTTCAGCTCATAGCAATAATCAAGCACACCTTCTTTATGCTGTGCCACAGGGACGATCATGACCTGGACCGGCGCAATGCGCGGCGGGATGATCAGCCCCCTGTTATCGCCATGGACCATGATCATGGCGCCGATGACTCTTGTCGTCAGCCCCCATGATGTCTGGTGCACATGCTGGAGCTCCCCTTCCCTGTCCGAATACTGGATGCCGAACGCCTTGGCAAAACCGTCCCCAAGATGATGCGAGGTTCCTGTCTGGAGTGCTTTTCCGTCATGCATCAAGCTTTCAATTGTGTAAGTGAATTTTGCGCCGGCGAATTTTTCCTTCTCTGTTTTCCGGCCCTTAAGAACCGGTATAGCCAGGACGTTCTCGCACAGATCGGCATACACATCAAGCATCCTTGTCGTTTCCTCGTGCGCATCCTCATCTGTCGCATGGCATGTATGGCCTTCCTGCCACAGGAACTCAAGCGTCCTTAAGAACGGGCGCGTCGTCTTTTCCCATCTGACCACATTGGCCCATTGATTGTACAGCTTAGGCAGGTCTCTGTAGGAATGGATGATATTTTTATAATGTTCGCAGAAAAGGACCTCAGACGTCGGCCTGACAACCAGACGCTCTGCCAGTTCCTCTGACCCGCCATGGGTCACCCATGCCACCTCTGGCGCAAAACCTTCAATATGGTCCTTTTCTTTCTGCAGGAGGCTCTCCGGAATGAAAAGGGGCATATAAACATTTTCATGCCCGGTTTCCTTGATCCTTCTGTCCAGTTCATTTTTTATATTGTCCCAGAGCGAATAGCCGTAAGGCCGGATGATCATCGACCCCCGGACACTTGAGTAATCGATCAGATCTGCCTTGGTTACCACATCTGTGTACCATTGGGCAAAATCCTCTTCCATATCCGTAATTTCTTTTACAAATTCTTTTGCCATGATTGCACCCCGTATTCTGATTAAGTGATGAAACGATAAACGCCTCCGCACCCGCCCTGGCCAGGGGAGGTGCGGCTGAAGCTTCTTGAAGAGTGCAGAAGTGCCGGCATTCTGCTGGAAAAATAAAAAAAGCCCCGATTTATAAAATAGGGACCAGATCATGGCGGTACCACCCTAATTTATAAAGCAAGGCTTTATACTCTCTTCATGATAACGGCATGTGCCGCTGCTGCCTTCAAACATCCGGCAGCGAACTCTGGGGCAGGTTCGGCAGCTGCCTATAGAAGCCTCCCACCGCCGGCTCCCTCTCTTGGATAGACATAGACTGTTTACTGATCCCCTTCATCGTTTCAGTTATTTTTCAGTATTATATACAGTGCATTGAATGATGTCAAACCTGTATTTTGTTAAAATTTCCGTTGTTTTGTTTTTGCTGGGCTTCTTGGAGTTGGATTCGGGCGTTAACTAAGGTGAAAAGCGGGTTTTGTTTTATGAGGGTTGAAAATAGCATTCTGGAGAGATTATGAACTAATTACATATAGAATTTGAAGGATTTCACCTGAATTATAGGTTGCTCTATCAATAATTTGAAGAATTCTACCTGAATTATGGGTTGTTCTATCAAAAATTTGAAGAACCCCACCCGAATTATGGGGTGTTCTATCAATAGTTTGAACGATCCTACCTGAATTATGGGTAACTCTATCAATAATTTGAAGGATTCTACCTAAATTTTGAGGTATTCTACCTAGTAATTGAATTATTCTACCTAAATTACGAGTTATTCTACCTAAAAACCCGAAGATTCTACCAAATAACAGCTATAATTTTTCCCATTTACACATATACCCAAATTATGCACACACAAAAAAACCGGCGCCCCCTAATAGAGAGCACCGGCCTGACACCAATTCATATATTCTGCTCCACTGACTGTTACAGAGCAGACAAATGCCCTGCAGCCGTCTTGCTGACAGCATCAAGCGCTTTATCAATATCGCTGGCAGACACGTCAAAATGGGTAGTGAATCTCACAGAAGACGGACCGAATGTAACGGCGCGGACCCCTTCCTTCTCAAGGCTGTCTACAAACTGCTCTGAGCTCAGGCCCAATTCCTTTACGTCTGCAACAATGATATTCGTATCTACCTGGTTGATGACGGAAATGCCTTTAATATTTTGGATGCCTTCAGCCAGCTTCCGGGCATTCTTATGGTCTTCATGAAGCCTTTGCCTCATCTGTGTCAGCGCAATCAGTCCTGGCGCTGCGATGATGCCGGCCTGCCTCATGCCTCCCCCGAGCCTTTTCCTCCAGATGCGGGCAGCCTGGATGAATTCCCTGCTTCCGGCGAGGATCGAACCGACTGGTGCCCCGAGCCCTTTAGACAGACAAACCTGGACCGTATCAGCATGCCGGGTGAAATCAGTAACCGGCCTTTCCAGGGCTGCAGCGGCATTGAACAGCCTTGCTCCATCCACATGGACAGGAATCTTATGCTGGCGGGCAATTGCATGGATCGCTTCCATATTTTCCACAGAAACAACAGCGCCTCCTGCACGGTTATGTGTATTTTCAAGGCAAATCAGCCCGGTTTCGGGGAAATGCTGGTCTTTGCCCCGGATGGCAGCTTCTATTGCTGCGGGATCCATTTCTCCCCGTTTTCCTGCAATCGTTCTTGTCTGGACACCGGCAAAAGCAGAGGCGGCACCTGACTCGTAATAGAAAATATGGGACTCTGCCTCGAGAAGGATCTCATTGCCTGGCCTTGTATGTGTAAGGATGGCTGCCTGATTTCCCTGGGTCCCGCTTGTCACGAGCAGGGCTGCTTCCTTTCCTAGTATGTCTGCGGCAGACTCTTCAAGCTTGATGATGGAAGGATCTTCCGCATAGACATCATCACCGACCTCTGCTTCATAAGCAGCTTTCCTCATTTCTTCTGTCGGCTTTGTCACTGTATCGCTTCTCAAATCTATCATCTTGATTCCTCCTGTCTTAATTCACTTTCCTGCCTAATCTGCTGTTCATAAATACATAGAATATAACCCATATGTATACCCAAATAAAAGCAAATGCATATCCTCCCGCCACATCGGTCGGATAGTGGACCTGAAGAACAATCCGGCTGATCCCGATTAAAAGGATCCAGAGGACAAAAGCAGCCGCCGCCAATATCCTGGCTCCCGCAGACTTCATTTCCTTTATGGCAAAAGAGGCTGTCAGCATATATAAAATGCCTCCTACCATCGCATGTCCGCTCGGGAAGCTGAGGCTGTTCACCTCCGTGATATGCCCGAGCTCCGGCCTCTCTCTGCCAAACAGGTCTTTCAGCCACTTGCTTGCCTCGTTCCCGATTGCAACGGCAAACACAAGGACAGCCATTCCCAGATAGTCTTTCTTTTTGAACCACAGCCATGCAAGCACTATAAGCGCCGCCAAGCCGATACCCTGCTTGTCTCCAAACCAGGTGAAAAATTCAAACAGCGGATAAGAAGAGGCCGAAAAAATGCCTGTCACAGCAGATGAGACAGCTCTGTCAAACCATAAAGATTTACCCCCTGATACTGAATAGCATATCAGCACTGCTGCAGCCACTGCTTTTATAACAGCTGCCAGCGCCGCTTTTGATTGTTTCAACTGCAAACCGGTACCATCTCCTCCAGCTACATTGTCATGCACTCTTAGAATATTATTCTAAAGTTTTTCAAATTTGAAGGCTTATTATCCTGCAATCCGTAAAAAAAATGTTATAATTTTCGAAACAGTAAAAATTAAAACACAAAGGAGAGTTAATATGATCAGCTCATTATTCAGCAGACTTGAAGACCATTACGAAGAAATGGTAGCGATCCGCCGCTATCTCCATCAGCATCCTGAACTTTCCTTTCAGGAAGAAAATACAGCAAAATACATAAAAGAATACTATGAAAAGCTGGGAATCGAAGTAAAAGGAAATGTCGGCGGTAACGGAGTCGTGGCCAAAGTGTACGGAGAAAAGCCCGGAAAAACGATTGCCCTCCGCGCGGACTTCGATGCCTTGCCGATACAGGACGAAAAGGATGTCCCTTATAAATCCCTGGTGCCGGGTGTCATGCATGCCTGCGGCCATGACGGACATACCGCGACACTGCTTGTACTGGGAAAAGTCCTTCATGAGCTGCGTTCAGAATTGGAAGGGACATATGTCCTGATCCACCAGCATGCCGAGGAATATGCACCGGGCGGGGCGGTTTCCATGATCAAGGATGGCTGCCTTGAAGGCGTGGACGCCATTTTCGGCACCCACTTATGGGCGTCTGAACCGACAGGAAAGATCCAATACCGGACCGGTCCTTTCATGGCTGCAGCAGACCGCTTCGAAATCACTGTACAGGGAAAGGGCGGACACGGAGCCCAGCCTCATAAAACGAAGGATGCCATTGTGACAGCCTCCCAGCTTGTCGTCAACCTCCAGCAGATTGTCAGCCGCAAGGTCGATCCTATCGACTCAGCCGTCGTTACCGTCGGATCTTTTGTCGCACAAAATGCCTTCAATGTCATTGCCGACAAAGCTAAATTGGAAGGAACGGTGCGCACCTTCAGCGAACAGGTGCGGAACGATATTGAAGAAGAATTGGAAAGAGTCGTGAAAGGTACCTGCTATACTGCTGACAGCACATACAGCTATGCCTATCACCGCGGTTATCCGGCTGTCATCAACCATGAAGAAGAAACCAGCTTCCTTGCCGAGTGCGCAAGATCGATACCTGATGTCAAGGAAGTCGTTGAAACAGCACCGGAAATGGGCGGCGAGGATTTTGCTTATTATCTTCAGCATGTAAAAGGCACATTCTTCTTCACAGGAGCGAAGCCTCTCAGCGATGATGCGGCTTACCCGCACCATCACCCAAGATTCGATATTGATGAAAAGGCACTGCTGATTGCTGCAAAGACACTGGGCTCTGCGGCACTGCAATACCATAAGGTCGAGTCTCAGGAAAACGTTACAGTATGAGCAAAAAGCATCCGCCGATGATTTCGGAGGATGCTTTTTTGCTTTATTTTTTTATAAAGCGGAGCCTGTAAGCGTTCCGTGCCGTCTCCCCAAGCTGGTCAAGCAGATTATAATTCGCATACGCCCCCGCAACCGCCCCTATGCCCGGTAGCAGCTGCAGCATTTTGGCAAAATCTATATAATCCCGGTACTCCTGCTGGAACTCGCGCCATTCCATATCCTTCAGCTCTTTCACTTTGTTATCCCAGTCTTCAATGACAGCCAATGTTTCCCGCCTTTTTTCATCACTTGAAAACGCAAGCTGAAACACATGCAGGATAAAAAGGCGCTCCTCATATTCTCCAGGATCAAAGCCATAAATGGCTGAAGCTTCAAAAAGAAATTTCATTTTGATTGAAAGCAGCAGCGGAAAGTCGGCAAGTCCCAGAAGGATGCCGCCTGCCCCTGTCCCCGCTCCCTCGATAGTGGCGGTCTTTCGGTATACAGCCAGCTTTTCGTCCAATTTCCCGTCCATCTCCGCAAGGCTCAGCCCTGCCTCCAGCTTTTTCCTGGTGGTCAGATTGGAGCCTGCCAGCGTCGCTTTGACCATATTCTTGATTCCTTCGGTGATGACCGCATGTGCTTTCTCCGGGATATAGCTGTTAATTTTAGTTTGTGCCTTTTTGGAAAGCCGGTTCAGCATCCCTGAACGCTTGAGCAGCTTTCTTCTCCACTCCTCCAGCTCCCGCATAACCTGCTGTTCATACTCATTCATTAGGCACACCCTTTCCCCTGATTCAACTTTTAGTATGTTCCTAATACTACGTTTTTCTCCTGGAAAGGTTTCAAAAGGCAGAAAAAGCCCCGTTCAAAAAACGGGGCCAATAAGATCAGTTTTTCAGTTTCCTTCTGCTGTAAATATTCGCAAACACCCATGAAAATACAGCACCTGCTGCCGCACTGGCAAGAGCGGCCAGCCCGTCTCCCTTCAGCAGCACAATCAGTGAAAGGATGATGGTCTGCAGATACAGGATTGCAGAGAGGAGTGAGGTAAAGGCTTTTTCCCGCCACTCATCCTTCAGCGGGTAAAGCTGGATCCAGAGTTTGTTCTCATGATGGTTTCTGAGCGGCAGCAGCTGGAATCCCGTCAAATAGAGGAATAACAGCACAAGAAGGATCTGCCCCATCCCGAATGAAATCAAATAAAGCGCTGCTGCACCAATCACGGTCAGCCTGATGAACAGGCCAAAATAATCACCTGACCGGATGAAGGTGCGCATATATAAATGCGGATACAGCTTATCCTGCCCATATGGGATCCTGTTTGCCAGCCAGTCCAGCCATTTGCGCCGCTTCACTCTATCTTTAAGCTTCGGCACATCGGTAAACAGATTGGCAAGACGGTAAAAGGATGTCATCCTCCTCTCTTCCTGCTCAATGAGATATTCCCATTTCAGTCCCTTAGGTTCTGTCTGTTTCCTGAAATACAGCCATAAAACCAAAAGGACTGCCGGTACAGGAAGCAGGAACAGAATGCCGGCATTTGAAAATAGAAGATACAGAAATGCTGTATTGAGGCAATACCTGATAACAGAGTCAATCACTTTTGTATTTTTTTCAACATAATACTGGACATGCCAGCGGATCAGAAGATTCAGCAGCTTTACAGCAAGCGAGCAGACCAGAAAGAAAAGGAACGGCTTAAAGCTTCCTTCATTTACAACCGCGTACATCGGCATAAATATCCCGAGGCCCATCAGCAGCAGATAGGTCTGTACGGCCCAGCTGACACCCAGTGACCTGCGGAAATAGCCTGAGAGCCTGTTTTCCACAGGCAGCAGGAAGATCTTATCTGCTTCTGTCAAGAAAGTATAAACAGGGCTGTATGTCAGCAATATCCCCAGCAGGACAGCCATGATCACAGCTGCAGGAAAATCTTCCGGAACGCCTTTAAGCCATTCCTGATAATAAAAGGCGGCCATGCCGAATAGAAATACGAGCACAATGACAATATGCCCGTTCAATATATAGCGGAGATAGCGGCTCAGTTCCTTGAGCCCGCCTCCGAATCTGTTTCTCCACAGCTTTCCTTCATCAAACATAATCTTCTTCCTTTGTCAGCTGGATATATAAATCATCAAGCGTGGCGCCAGGCATGGAGAACTGCTGCTGCAGCTCAGAAAGTGTCCCTGCCGCTCTCACTTTGCCCTCGTGGAGAATAACAAAACGGTCGCAATACCGTTCTGCTGTCGCCAGGATATGGGTGGACATCAAAATGCCCGCCCCTTCCTCTTTCATCTTCTTCATCAGGTCAAGAAGCGATTGGATGCCAAGCGGATCCAGGCCGACAAATGGTTCGTCAACTATGTATAATGAAGGCTGCACCAGGAAAGCGCACATGATCATGACCTTTTGCTTCATCCCTTTTGAAAAATGGGCAGGGAACCATTTCAGCCGCTTCTCCATCCGGAATTCCTTCAGGAGGCCTTTCATCCTTTCCTGATATTCCTTTTCTTCGAGTCCATAAGCCATCGCCGTCATCCTCAAATGCTCCTCCAGCGTCAGTTCATCATAAAGGATCGGGGTTTCCGGCACAAACGCGAATTTCCTTCTGTAAGCCTCTTTGTCCTTGGGAAATGGAGATCCATCGATTGTGATCTCCCCGGAATGCGGCTCCATCAGCCCGATGACATGCTTGATCGTCGTACTTTTCCCTGCTCCATTCAATCCGATCAGGCCGACGATTTCATTTGCATTAACAGTGAAGGATACATCCTTTAGAACAGGATTCCTGGTATAGCCTCCTGTTATATTTTTAATATTCAATAAAGACATTCCAAAACGCCCTTCCATCTATCGTGATGCTTCTAGTGTAACAAAATGGCTGCTTCAGCAAAAGATTGAAGCAGATGCCAGGGACAAAATTAATTTCGTCTGCATATCTCCTCTTTCAATGGGCATTATAATCTATGAAGGGGAAAGATGATTTTCATCAATTGAAATGAGGTGTCTGTCAAAGACAATTTTCATTCAATATAAGCTTCCAGCGTTACTATAAGGGGATGGTTGCATTGCACAGGAGTGCCAATTAACCAGATACTTGGAACACATGACATTCTTCTGGAATGAGGTGTTTATCAAAGACCCATCAGCCAGCTTTATAAGTTGTGAAACCTATAAAGAAATAAGGGGATGGTACGCTTGAACAAGGATCAGATCTCTCAATAAAGCACTAGCCATTTTTTAAAAAATGAGGTGTTTGTCGCAGAGAATAACCTGTAATAGAACGTTTCAGCGAAGTGATTTCCCCTTCAGAAGGAGCAGGATCCGCACCGGGTCCTGCTTTCTTTATGCTTAAATGCCGCACTTATTTAACTTGGATGCTCTCTTCAAATATTCCGGCGGCGGGAAGATCGGTCCGGGCGGCAGCCTGCTCAATTTTCCGGCAGGCAAGCTCTGCAGCTGTTTCCACATAACCCGCAATCTGTTCAAAAGTGAAAACAGACAGCGGCGCAGCCAGTACCTCCTCACCATACTCCATATCAGATAGGCAATACGGGACAAAAACAGAAACGGCATGGGACGGCACTTCCTCCAGCTCAGGCAGTTCCCTGTTCTCCTGCAGGCGAGAAGCCAGCTCTTTGCTTCCATAAGCAGCGAGAAGCTTTCCGTTAAGAAGCCCGAAATCTCCATGGTAGAGAGCTAATACCCGCTCATCCCTTTCCAGCCTGTTGCGCAGCCATGGCAGATAAAACCCTTTAAGCCAAATATCATCGGCAACCAGATGCGCATAATATCCAAGGATATAGGCATGATTGCCTGCATCACGGTACTTTTTAAGAAACGCTTCATAATCAATCGACCTTGAGAAATCTTCAGTGTTCCCCCTGTAAAAATGAGACAGCTCCTTTGGCGAAACCGCATCCGGGGCAATCCCGCCGAGCAAAAAGGAAGCCTTATCCCTGATCTTTAATTTCTCAGCAGCCATATCGGCTGCCAGCAGATGCATGATTCTTGACCCCATCCTGATTCTCCTTCCGCCTGATTCCCGTTTCTTTGTATCTTCGCCGCCCCACCGCTGTTTCCTTTATTATTTTTTAATACTGCTTTATTGGCGAATGATTTCTCCTCACCTTCCCTGGTATGGTAAAATATTGAGAAAACGAAAGGACAGGTGCCATTATGCAGGATTGTATTTTTTGCAAAATCATCAATGGGGAAATTCCCTCAGCGAAAATTTATGAAAATGAACATGTATATGCTTTCCTGGACATCAGCCAGGTTACAAAGGGCCATACACTAGTCGTCCCGAAAGTACATAAAGAAAATCTTTACGAGCTGACTCCCGAAATCGCAGCACGCCTTTATGAGTCGGTTCCTGCCATCGCCAGCGCCATCAAAGAAGAATTTGACCCGATTGGGCTCAATACACTGAATAACAATGGTGAAGCAGCAGGACAGTCGGTATTCCATTTTCATCTGCATCTCATCCCCCGCTATGGAAAAGGCGATGGATTCGGCGCTGTCTGGAAAACACACCAGGATGAATACTCTCCCGATGATCTGAAGAAAATTGCCGGAGGCATCAGCAGCCATCTTTAATAGCAGAGAAAAAAACCGCACTGAGCCGGAAACCGGCTTGAGTGCGGTTTTTTTGTAGCATGGAGATACAGCTGGTCCGGCAGCGGTGCCCCTTCTTTGAATATCCTCTATCCCAATTGCCGCCTCTATAATTAACATCATTTTCAAAACAGAAACTGCATAACAGGAACTCTCTGATTATTTTTAAAACATTCCCACTTTTTTGTTTACTTTCTTCCTGTATTTGATAGGATGAAATAAAGTTTTTATTCTTTAAAGCACTATAGGGAGGTAGGATGATGAAGCGTGCATTGAATTTTAATGCAGGACCGGCGGCCCTCCCTCTTCCTGTACTGGAAGAGGCGCAGCGGAACTGGCTTGATTTTAACGGGACTGGAATGAGTGTGATGGAGCTCAGCCACAGGAGCCGGGAATATGAGGACGTTCATGAAGGTGCGAAAACACTGCTCCGCCGGATTCTGGGTGTTCCGGATGATTATGAGGTCCTCTTTCTCCAGGGAGGGGCGAGCCTTCAATTCTCCATGCTGCCGATGAATCTTTTGGCGGAAGGCAAAACAGGCTATTACGCCCTGACAGGTTCTTGGGCTGAAAAAGCCATGAAAGAAGCTGCCAAAATCGGCAAAACGGCAGCGGCTGCATCCAGCAAGGAAGATTCATACCGCTATATTCCAGAGCTCTCCGCACTGAATGAACTGAAGGATGCTGCATACCTCCACCTTACGAGCAACAACACGATCTACGGCACTCAATGGCAGGAATTCCCTGAGGCAGATGTTCCTCTTGCTGCCGATATGTCAAGCGACATTATGAGCAGAGAAATAGATGTAAGCAAATTTGATATCATTTATGCCGGAGCCCAAAAGAATTTAGGCCCTTCAGGCGTAACCGCAGTGATCATGAAAAAAAGTCTGCTTTCAGGGCCGCGCGGGGACCTTCCCGTCATGCTCGACTATTTCACCCACAGCAAGAGCCAATCTCTTTATAATACACCCCCGACGCTTGCCATTTATATGCTGAAGCTGGTGCTCGAGTGGGTGGAAAAAGAAGGCGGGCTTGCCGCTATCGCTGAAAGGAACAAGCAGAAAGCGGAGCTGATATACAGCAGCATCGATGACAGCGAAGGATTTTATCAGGGGCATAGCAGGAAGGACAGCCGCTCTCATATGAATATCACGTTTAATCTTCATTCTGAAGGTGCTGCAGGCCAATTCCTCCAGGCAGCAAGTGAAGCAGGCTTCGTGGGGCTGAATGGCCACAGGTCAATCGGCGGCTGCCGGGCATCCATTTATAATGCTGTCCCGCTTGAACATGCAGAGCAATTAGCCCGATTTATGAGAAATTTCAAAAATAAATATTAATCAAAACATATTCCGTTTCATCTCATTTGATAGTGTGGTATAATACGGATAACTTTTCGCTGCAGGCAATAGTGCACTGCAGGAAGAGAAATGAGCGAGAATAGCTGAGAAGAGGAGAGGTTAGAATTGAATACAAAGAATTTAGTTGCTTTATCATTGCTTATTGGAATGGGTGCTGTGCTTCATGCCGTAGTTCCCGGATTTTTCCTGGGAATGAAGCCTGACATGATGCTCACCATGATGTTCATCGGGATCATCCTTTTCCCTGAAAAGAAAAGCGTGCTTTTGCTGGGCGTTGCGACAGGACTGATGTCAGCCTTGACGACTACTTTTCCAGCAGGTCAGATTCCAAACATCATCGATAAGCCAATTACTGCTTTCGTATTTTTCGGTTTGTTTTTAGCAGTTAAGAAGTTTAATGGTTCAGTTGTTACCGCAGCAGTCCTGACTGCCGCCGGCACCATTATCTCAGGAACCATTTTCCTGACTTCCGCCCTTCTGATTGCAGGACTGCCGGGAACCTTCGCCGCCCTGTTCGCCGGCGTCGTACTCCCAGCAGCAGCTGTCAATACAATCGTGATGATCATTCTTTACCCGATCGCCATGAGCATCACCAAAAGGACAAAACTGACAGCAAGCCACACATAAAACCTCTCTTTAAAAAGAGAAAAGAAAAAGGGTTATGGAAAGATGTTTTATCTTCCGTTTCCCTTTTTCTTTATGTGTATAGATACGTTGATACTAGTCAATTTAATTACCTACCAAGATAATTACAGATACCATAAAAATTTTAAAACCCCTGTTAATTGGAGTGCAAGGCACGTTGACTCCTGCGGGATCGCAGCGGAAATGTTAGACCGCGCAGACGCGAAGCGCGAGGAGGCTAAGGCTCCGCCCCGCGGAAAGCGAAGTGCCTGGAACGGAAATTAACAGCCCCGTTCCAGCCAGCAGCCTTAGAATCTAATCTTAAGATTGGATGCAGTTAAGTGTTCAGAAACCTTTTCCGAGCATTTTTCATTAGGAAAATCCAGTCACAATAAAAGCCAGCAGAAAGAAAACAGCCCCAGCCCCTGCAAGCGCCCCTGCCCTTTTCTTTAAAATTGCTTTAGGAGGATATACGCCAGGCTTTTTAGAAGCCAGCATATAATACACCGCCCCCAGGAACAAAACCCCGCACAAGGCAAACAACAGCGATGCTGCTCCGTTCAAATAACCACCCCTTCCACCGGTTGAATACCCGCTATTCCATCTTTATTCAAAATGAAAGATACCTATGAACAAATGCCCCGGCAATGTTTAAGCAATGCAAAGTTGTGATAAAGGAAAAGTAGCATAACAGCCTGAACATTAGAGGAATATGTTGTCAAACGCAGAATTGATATAAAAAGGACTCAGAGGTGATAATAATGAAAGCCAAATCCTTATTGCTGGGATTCCTGATCGGAGGAACGGCGGCCGGCATCAGCACATTGCTGTCTGCTCCCGCATCCGGCAGGGACACCCGGAAGATGATCAAAGACAATAAAGAAGCAGTCGGCAGCCAGCTGGCAGAGCTTAAGACAGATTTCATGGACTTGAAAAGATCCGCTTCCTATGCTTCGATCCAGGGAAAATCACACCTGGGTGATTTCGTATCTGACATCAAACACTCTGTATCTGATTGGCAGAACGCAATCCGCCCGCAAAAGCTGGAACTGCAAAGAGATCTTCAATCAATCGAGCAGTCATTGACAGAGCTTGAAAATTCTATTGGAAGTTCAAAATCCGGCTCTCACTGAAGCTAAAAAAAAATCCTTCTTTTTTTGAAGAAAAATCCTTCAATTAAAGAAGGATTTTTTCATTTTAGGCAGAAAAGTAATATATTATAAAAATTGTTATTTTGGCAGTTTTTTTAATGAAAGCTTGCTGTTATGCCCCTGAACACCTAATATTATATTTATCGGGATGATTTTCTAAAAATTTTGTATATTTATAGCTTTATTAATTTTTGTTTTATTGGCATAATGATAATAGAGAATAAAAAAGTAGGTGGATTTATAGATGACTGAAAAACATTATTCAATGAAGGAAGCAATGCTTTTTAGCCAGCGGATAGCTCAGATCAGCAAGGCTTTATGGAAATCGATTGAGAAGGATTGGCAGCAATGGATCAAGCCGTTTGACCTGAATATCAATGAACACCATATCATCTGGATTGCGTACCATTTAAACGGCGCCTCCATCTCTGATGTGGCAAAGTTCGGTGTCATGCATGTGTCAACAGCCTTCAATTTCTCTAAAAAGCTGGAAGAAAGGGGCCTTCTCAAATTCTCAAAGAAAGAATCTGATAAAAGGAATACGTATATTCAGCTGACTGAAAAGGGTGAAAGCGTTTTACTCGAACTGATGGAGAGCTATGAGCCTGAAACCAACGCCGTCTTTTCCGGTGCAATGCCCTTGAGGGATCTGTACGGGAAGTTCCCGGATTTTGTTGAAGTCATGGCGATCGTCCGCAATATATATGGAGATGACTTTATGGAGATTTTTGAAAAGTCTTTTGCCAATATAGAAGGCGAATTCGTAGATGAAGAAGGAAAGCTGAAGAAAAAAGAGAGTGCAGAGAAAGAAATCGTTTAGACTACAGATACTTTTTGAGTTCTGTCATAAGATCCATGAACAGATTCTGCCTCAGGCAGGCAGGGATCACCATCTCAGGTTTCAGCGATGGATGGAGCTTATGCTTAAATTCTGTATAAAGCGGATGAAAGTAAACAAACCCTTCCGCTTTTTGTTCTTCCAACTCTTTGCTCAGTTCATCACAAAGGTAGAAGAATTGTGTTGCCTCTTTTTGACTCAGCGATTTTTCGACAACCATTCTGTAGAATGGCAGTGTCTGTCCGGAAGCCATCATCAATAGAAGCTTCTGATGATATTCCAGTTTTTCAATTCGTTCTATTAGATCCTCAATGTTCATGAAAGAGTCCCCGCTTTTGATAAGCCCGTTCTATTTTAATGCATTTTCTTCGCATAGCTAATTATACAGGCAAATTGGTGAAAAATGTCGTTTTTTTATTATTGATTTTTTATTCCATCCATCGTAAAGTATCATTTGTGAGTTTTTTAGAAAAACCGCATGAATACTCTTCGGAGGCTGATACGATGAACTGCTGGAAGACGATCAATTACACAAAAGACTATGGATCCCAGAGAATATTTATCCTGTCTTCCATTACAATGATCATAACCTTTATATTCCTATACGTGCCTGCATCTTATTATTTTGTGCAATCTTCTTTTTATGATAATTATTTCTTTGTTTTTATTGCCTGCTTTTGGATGATCTATCCTGTCCATAAGCTGCTGCACTTCCTCCCTGTTGCCCATCTTGGGAAAAAGGTGCAAAAGAAGGTATCATTCAGGCTCGGCATTCCGCTGATTCATGTCAGAGTGACCGAACCAATATCAAAGGCGGTATTCATCGTCGCTTTATTGGCGCCTTTTATTATCATCAATGGAATTCTGCTCGCGGCCTGCTGGCATTTTCCTCATTATGTACATTATATTACCATGCTGCTCGCCTATCATGCAGGACTTTGCTTCTCAGATATGCTCTGCATGAAAAATATATGCACTGCTCCGCAGCAGGCATATATAGAAGAAAATGAAGAGGGAATTGAAATCCTGGTCTACAGGGCGCACTAGACAGGCAGCTGCAGAGGCTGCCTCTTTATTTCCAAGGCTGTCAAAATGCATGTGAAACTGAGTCACACACGCATGAGCCCAAATCAACAAGAACATTAACAGAAACATTTTCATATAAAAGGCTCGGGCTGAATATAATGAGCAGGACCGCGCCGTCCTTAATACTATCTTTTTTGCCTTTTTTTTGTTATTGTATGTATCATATAAAAGTCTGTCATCAAGGAGGGAAGAGTCAGATGATCTCCCTGTTTATCCTGTTTGCTATTTTCATATTGTTCTATATCAACAAGATGACGAATTCCCTTTGTCTGCAGAAGGAAATTCCTGAAGAGAAACAGCCAAAGGTGTTCAGGACCATCAACATCCTGATCACTATCCTTTTAGTATCCTCTTTCGTGGAGCTGCTGTTTGCATAATTCTACATATAGCTTTCATATGCTGCCAGGATTGCCAAGCAGGGGCCTGCCCTGCAGATCAAGGATTTCAGCAAATAAAAGATGGTTAAAAGCGGTGAGGATTTTCCCCACCGCTTTTAATTTTATATTCTTGCTTAAACGAAGGCCTGCTCTTACAGCCAGGAAGCCCCGATAATAATCAGGAGAATAAATAGGACTACAATCAACGCAAAACCTCCGCCGTAACCTGCTCCACCGGACATAATTAATCCCCCTTTCACTAATTGGCAGTGCTTTGCTCACCGTGATTGCCTGAAGGACTCAGGCAATTTTACAGCCAGGCAGCACCTACAATAATTAACAAGATGAACAGAACAACAATCAACGCGAAACCACCGCCATATGCGTATCCCACGGTAACACCTCCTTTAAGGCTGTTACTTCATGCTATTCAACGAACATTGGGGCCGTTCAGGCATAGCCTGTAGTCCCCAAGATCTTGTTAATAGAAAGAAAGGGCTGATGCATTTTGATTTCACTTCCCTTTCTACTCCATATCTTATGTCCGGAGAGAAATATCCGGCATAGGCAAAACACCCATTTTTTGAAGGAATTTCTAAAACGATTCAGATATTGTTTTTGCTCTAAAAGGAATATGTGTTATAGTAATGGTTGTGTATTACAGCAAATTCAAAAAACTTTAGGAGTGTTCAACATGAAAAAATGGATGCTATCCCTTTCCATAGCTGCCGGGGTTATCGGTCTGAGCGCATGCAGCTCCAATGCAGAAGAAGACAGCTCAGTGGTTGTAGTTGAAACAAAAGCAGGCGATATCACAAAGGACGAGCTATATGAAGCAATGAAGGACAAGGTTGGCGAACAGGCCATCCAGGAGCTTGTTTACAAAAAAGTATTGTCTGAAAAGTATAAAGTTACAGATGAAGAGCTTAATGAAAAAATCGATGAGCTTAAACAGCAGCTTGGCGCCAACTTTGAGATGGCATTGGCCCAATATGGCTATGAAGATGAAGAAGATCTGAAGGAAACATTCAAGACCGGCCTTCTTCAGGAAAAGGCAGCCATTAAGGATGTAGAGGCAACTGAAAAAGAAGTAAAAGAATACTATGATAACTATAAGCCGGAAATCAAGGCCCGCCACATACTCGTGGAAGATGAAAAAACAGCTAAGGAAGTAAAGAAAAAGCTTGACGAAGGTGCAAAATTTGAGGACCTGGCTACTGAATATTCACAAGATCCAGGCTCTGCAGCAAACGGCGGAGATCTTGGCTGGTTCGGTGCCGGCAAGATGGTGCCTGAATTCGAAGAAGCAGCCTACGCGCTGGATGTAAACGAAATCAGCGAGCCGGTTAAAACCGAGCATGGCTACCATATTATCCAGACTACTGAGAAAAAAGAAAAGAAATCCTTCGAGGAAATGAAGGAAAAAATGGAATATGAAGTAAAAGTGTCCAAGCTTGATGGCGAAAAAATCCAAGCTGCAATGGACCGTGAACTGAAGGATGCAAATGTGAAATTCAAGGATGAAGACCTTGAAGGCAGCCTTGATAACGAAGCAGCTGCACAATAATAAACAAGATAAAAAGGCAGATCCCCCCGGATCTGCCTTTTTTCTTATGAAAGAGAACGGGAAGCTGATTTCCGCTCTTCCTTCTCCCTCTCGAGCCTTTTCATGTATATTTCCCCTTCGCTTTCTATCCCTTCCCTCTCCTCCCTGCGCTCTTCTTTCCCAGTCTTTACAGCCATTATGGCGCTTAAGATAATCCCTGCTGCAACCAAGTATACCCAAATTGGAATCATTGTTTATTGTCTCCTTTCCATGAAGGGCTGTCCCATCTTTTCTTTGTAGCTTATATATATGGCTGCTATGATCAAAATATGTTTTTTTAAAAAAATCAGTTTGCAGGTTTAACACCTCCGCTTCAGGGTATAAGTTAAACAAGCATTAGATCCGGCCTTTTTAAAGCAAAAAAACAGCTGACCGTCAGATATGAGGTTCAGCTGCTTAGCTGTATACTATTAAATTGTCCATAATTCAATCCGCCTGCAGTTTTATAGTTGGGCTTCGATGTCCCCGATCAGTTCATCAATCGTTTCAGAAACTTCTGTTGTTTTTCTCGCAATGGATATGCTGAATTCCAAAAGTTCCTTATAATTTTTCACCGGGATGTCCGAATTTGTTTTTTCATATTCATTAAGCTGCAGTCCAATATTCTGCAAAATATACAAAGCCTCTTCCATTGATCCTCTTTCAGCTTTAAACATTCATATTTCCCCCTTTATCTATAATGGTTATATTATGGATTATTTGGTTTAATAATGACATGGTAATGATTTCTAATATTATTTTTTATTTTTACCATACTTTTCAATTGGCGGCATGACGGGATTTCTGAACCGCCCTTATCTTTTTGGTAATTTACGCCATAAATTTACGCCATAATCAGAACACCCCGGCCATATAGGCACGGGGTGTTTTCTGTACATATTATTTATGGAATACCGGCTTGTAAAAGGCCCGGTTATCAAGTGCAAATACACGCTCAGTATATTCTCCTGGCTTCACTCTCTCTAAAGCCCTGTCCATCATATTCATCTTTGCATCCAGATTATCTATATAATGGAGGATTTCCGCCTCTTTGATCAGCGGCGGCTTCGGGCTGCCCCACTCTGCTTTGCCATGATGGGAAAGTACCAGATGCTGGAGCACCAGAACTTCTTCACCAGAAATACCCAGTTCATCTGCAGCCTTGCCGATTTCAGTCACCATGATCGTAATATGGCCGAGCAGATTTCCTTCCACTGTATAAGAAGTCGAAATAGGACCGGACAGCTCCATTACCTTTCCGAGGTCATGGAGAATAACCCCGGCATACAAAAGATCCTTATCAAGGCTCGGATAAAGGCCGGAGATCACCTTGGCAAGGTCAAGCATGCTCACGACATGGTAAGCAAGGCCGGACACAAATTCATGGTGATTCTTTGTTGCGGCCGGATAATGGAGGAATGCCTCATTATGCTTTTTGATCAGATGCCGTGTGATCCGCTGGATATTCGGATTCTTCATCTCAAATATATACTGTGTAATTTTGCTGGTCATTTCATCTGTACCGATCGGCGCTGTCTCCAGGAAGTCTGCCAGTTTGACAGAATCAGATGGTGAGGCCGTCCTGATCTGGCGGATCCGCAATTGGCTGCGGCCCCGGTAATTCTGGATATCCCCTGAGACTTTAACAATCGTTTCAGGAGAATAGCTTTTAACATCTTCTTCAGAAGCATCCCACAGCTTTGCTTCTATATCGCCGCTCTGATCCTGGAAGACGAGCGATAAGAATGGTTTGCCATTGCTGGCAATTCCTTTGGTCGAGCTTTTAATCAGCATAAACAGCTCTGCCTGTTCTCCAACCTCGTAATTCATAATCCCCTTATTCATAGGTCTACCGACGCTCCCTTCTATGAAAATATTATAACATACCAGGCATTCAGTATAGCAGGCTGAACGTCCCCGTCGGCCCTGGCAATTTATGAGCAGAGGTACTCCCTGTCCGGATTTTATGCAGCATTCGCTGTCCAGAATTGGAACACAGCAAAAAGCCCCTTGCGTGCAAGGGGCTGATGCCGATGTTATTGATAAGAAGAGAGCCTGATTTCAATTATCAGCCTGCTGTACTTTCCTGCCCTGAAGGTCTGCCGCCTCATCTGGATGGAAGTGTTCAAGCAGATGCCTTTGGCAGGTAAAAAACAATATCTGATGGCCCCTCAGACCCCTCAGGAGCTCAATCATCCTCCTGGTTCTTACATGATCGAAATTGACGAAGCTGTCATCGATGATGATAGGGAATGAGTATCTTTTATAGATGGCTGCCGCCAAGGCCAGCCTGATGGACACATACACCTGCTCGGCCGTTGCCTGGCTGAGTTCATTGGCTTCGAAAAGGGTGCCATCGCCTTTCTCCACGAGAAGTCCTGCCCCCTCTTCTTTTGGAGTGATGCGGACATAGCGCCCGCCTGTCAGTACGGAAAGAAATTCTTCCGCCTTTCCGAGCATCTCCGGCATATATTCTTGCTTGTACGCTTCAGCCGTATTCTCAAGGAGCTTTCTGGCCAATGCATATTTGGCCCACTTTCTCGCCCCTTCATTGAACTCGCTCTTTGCAAGGGAAAATCTATGCAGCAGGTCGCTGTATAAGCCGCCTTCTTCGATCATGGCAATTTCATGGTTCAGCGATGCCACTTTATCCTGAAGCTGCGGGAGTTCTTTTTTGATATTGTCCAGGGTTTCTCTGCAGCGGACAATTTCCGCTTCAGGAGCAGGAATGGCAGAGAACTCCACCCTTTCCTCTTCCGTTAAGGAAGAAAGCTTCAGCTGCCTGTCCAGATGCCTGATTTCTTCCTGCAGCTCTTCCTGCTTTACTGCCTGATTCCCTTTATCAATGAAATCCTCCTCTGAGCCGGCCTCAGCAGTGAAGAACAGCTTTTCTTTTTCTTCACAGATGTAAGCCAGCTCTCGAACACATTGTTCTTTCTCCTCGTTCAGCTCCTGTAAAGCAGCTTTCTTTGCTTTAAGCTCATTCCATTTGCCCTGAGCTTCGAACAGCATTTTTTTCAAGGTAAAGGCTGTCTCCTGCACACTGCCTCCTGCGTCTTCCAAGATGAGCTCAGCAAGTCTACTGGCCAGTTCTGCCATTTCAGCAGCAGCTTTCTCAGCAGCAGCTGCCTCAGCTTTCTCATGGCGGAGCTCACGCCTGAGGGATTTCAGCTTTTCCAGCAGCATGAAAGCATCGTGGATATGGGACTGTGCCAAGGAAGCAGGGATGAAGAGCTGCCTGCCGAGTTCCGCAAGAAGGCTGTCTGCATGGGCGGATTCTTCCTCCCATGTTTCAAAAGCAGCAATGACTTTATCATATTGCTCATTCTGCTGCTGCAGCCTGACGGTCAGCTGCAGCTGGCGTTCCCGAAGCTGCCTGTCCTTTTCAATCCGCTCTTTCAGGTAAAATGCCCCTTCCGCCTGCGGACTTTTTATGCGTTCATCAAGTTCTTCCATGCTTTTCTCTATGGACATAAGCTCTTCTTTCAGAAATCTTGATTGGCTGGTATCTTCTTTTTTTAATAAAAGCCAGGCAATAAAAGCAAATCCGGGTATAGCTGCCAGCATAAACTCCCATTGGCCATCTGCCAGGCCCCAGGCAATCAGCCCGGCACAGATGAGCGCAATCATCAGCGCCTGAATCTTCACCGCTGCACGCTGTTTTTGCTGTGATGCTTTCTCATGCCGGATTGCATTCTTCAGAAAGGCTGCCCTTCCCTCAAGGTCTTCCCTTTTTCTCAGAAGACTCTCGGGATCAGATTCACCTGCGAGCCTGCGGCGGATGTCTGCCAGCTCTTCATCGGGCAGGAGACTGGCATTCACCTGATTTAATTCCTCTTCCAAGCTGACCAGCCTGTCCTTTTCTTCTGAGAAGCGTTCATCAAGCTCCGCACGCTTTTCTGCGAGCCTCTGCTTTTTGCGCTGTGCCTCAGCAGTGTTTTCCTGCATGAAGATGCTTGTATCTGCCTGTTCCAGCTCTTCATCTGACAAGCGCAGATGAAGCCTGTCCTTCAATTGATCCGACTCTTCCTGGAGCTTCCTGATTTTATAGGAAGCCTGCTTAGCCTGCTGGACAAGCTGCCCGTATGCAGGCATCTTTTCCTGAAGTGACAGAATCTCTTTTTCGTGATCAAGAACCAGCTGATCCGGGCTGATCTTCCCTGCCTCTTCCCGAAGGGCGGCAAGCCTGGCTGAAAGGCTCGCATTCCTTCCCTTCAGCGGGATTTCATTCTGGTTCAGCTGCTCCAGTTTCTCCAGCCCTCCCGGAGGAAAACTCATTCCTATACCGGCTTCTGCTTCCTGCCTTAAAAGCTGCACCTTTTTATGGACCGGGCCCATACGCATCCACTCTTCCAGCTGATAGAGCCTGGCCCCTGATGCATCTGCTTCATTGCGCAGGCTTTCAATCTTCGCGGCAGCAGCATCCCTCTCAGCCGCCAGGGCCCAATATTGTCCATTTTTCTGTTCTGCTTTTTTAAGATCAGCATGCAGCTGCTTCAGCTTTTTCAGCTGGTCATTCAAAACAGGGATTTTCCCGCCCGGCTTAAAAAGCCCTTCCATTTCTTTCTGTATTTTGTTTTCTGCTGCTGCCAGACGATCAGACCCTATAGCACCGGCAGAAAAAAGGAATTTGCTCAGCTCTTCATTTTTCATGGAGTGGACATTCTGCAGCCCATGGAGATTGAATGAAAAAATGGCCTGGAAAAGCGTTTTATCAACATGTGATAGAAGTTCGCCAAGGAGCTCTTCCCCTCCGCGTTCCCCAGTCTCCATCACCACACTTACATCTCCAGCTGATTTTCCTTTTACCCGCTCGATGACTGCTTTTCCCCTTCTAGGGAAGGAAGCTGTGATCCTGCCTCCGTATTTAGCCCCAAATTTCGGTTCATATCTGAGCTCAGCCTGCTGCCTGGAGGGAAAGCCGAACAGGATGCTATGTATAAAAGACATGATGGTAGATTTGCCTGCTTCATTTTCACCGAAGAAGACCTGTAAATCTCCAAGGCCGGAATAGACAGCATCTTCAAGTTTGCCGTAGCCGTATATATGGATTTCAAGTATTTTCATAGAGCTGTTCCCCTTTCTGGCGCTGCCTTTCAGTCATTTTTGTAAAGGAGCCCCAGCAGCATCTCTTCTGCTTCTTTTAAAAGTACTGCCTTTTCCCCTTCCTCCATACTTTCTGCATACCTTCTTGCCAGAGGGTGGCTGTAAAGGCTTCCCAAGCTTACCTCAAAATCATCAAACTCGTCCGCAGCAGCAAACAGCCCGCTGAAAAAATCTGCTTTTTCCCTCAGCTGATTTCTGTCCCAGCTCTGCTGCTCTTCGGCTATAACTGCGCTCACCCATACAAACGGCATGTTCCCTTCCTCTTCCTCCTGAAGAAGTGAGAGCAGTTCACCCCCGGCCACAACTTTCATATCCTGCGGACTGAGTGATGCCCCCTTCAAAAAAAGCTCAAGAATGACACCGCCGTTCTTCCGCTCTTCTTCAACAGCCTGAAGACACCTGCTGTAGACCTCATCAAATGCTGATAGTCCGCTGATATCGACTGTTCTCTGCTCCCAGCGGAAGCTGTGGCATTGGAGAAATTCAAAATCAGCCCCTGCTTCATTCAGGATGACATGGTAGCAGCCTTTCGCCCCGCTTTCCTTCCGGCTGCGCCCCTGAGTATTTCCTGGATAGATGACCGGCGGCTCAGCATTCAGGACCATTCTTTTATGGATATGGCCCAGAGCCCAGTAGTCGTATTCCTTATCCAGCAGCTCTTTTAAAATAAACGGGGCATAGCGGCCATGGCCGGTCTCACCTTCAAGGCTGCCGTGCAGGATGCCGATATGGAAATCCGCCAATCCCCGAACGGGATACTGGCCGATCATTCTTTCTGTAACATGCCTCCTCGGATAGCTGAAGCCATGCAGGCTGACAGTTGTGCCATTGGAGGCTGTAAAGCATGCCTCACTTGGCTGGTGCGGAAAAATATGTACATTGTCCGGGAGGCTGATATGGGACCAGCTTCCTTCAAAGTGGTCATGATTGCCATGGACTGCGTAAACAGGTATATTCTTTTCCGCAAGGCGGTTCATTTCCTTTCGCAGCCTAGCCTGTGCCTTTATACTCCTGTCTTCACCGTCAAACAGATCTCCGGCCAGAATAACAAAGTCCACCTTCCTTGCAAGGGCAGCATCCACTATATTTTTCAAAGCGGCAAATGTGCTTTCTTTGATTTTATCGAATAAATCATCCTGCAGGGTGGAAAGCCCGAGCATAGGGCTGTCCAGATGCAGGTCTGCTGCATGAATAAATGTAATTTCCTTCATAATGTTCCCTTTCAGCGCTTTTCTCCTATTTTATCACCTAGAAAAAGCGAATGCACGTTCCTCTATAAAAAGTTATCAGCTTTGAACTTTTTCCACCATCGGTAAGTATAAGAAGTAAATAACCTTAGGAGTGAATAAAATGTATAAAAATCCTGAATTGGCCCTTAATAGACTCAAGTATATTTCTGCTGCCCTGTTTCTATTGTTCATCATCATTTCAGTTCTGACAGGCAACTGGAAGTTCATGGCCGCTGCTGCATGGAGCATCGGCATCGTTTATTTGTCTACTTACGGCAGCATAAAAAGGCAGATGGCAAATCAGTCCCGCGAATAGTTAAAGGCTTGCCGGAATATCCTGGCAAGCCTTTGTCTTATTAATAGTGGACCGATTCGCTTTTCAGGCATTTTGTGCAGGTCCTGTATCCATCTGCCTCATAATAGATATGGGAGCAGCTTCTCTGTATCTCCGAAATTTGCTTTTCCAGCCCCCGGATCTTTTGCTGCATGTAGAGGATCTGCTCTTCCAATTTCCAAACTACAGTATTTCTTCTATGTTCAATAGATGGATGAGCCACGGCTGGCAAACTCCCCGGCTTTTTGCTTCATTGCATCCTCAATCGCCTCTGAAACAGTTTTCCCCTGATCTTTGGCCATCTGGCGGATATCCTGGGAAATGCGCATAGAACAAAATTTAGGGCCGCACATAGAACAGAAATGGGCGGTTTTTGCCCCCTCAGCCGGCAGGGTTTCATCATGGTATGCCCGCGCCCGCTCAGGATCCAGGGATAAATTGAACTGGTCGTTCCACCTGAAATCGAACCTGGCCTTTGACAATGCATTGTCCCGAACCTGGGCACCAGGATGGCCTTTGGCAAGATCTGCGGCATGAGCTGCAATTTTATAAGCTATGACCCCTTCCCGGACATCATTTTTATCCGGAAGTCCAAGATGCTCCTTCGGCGTAACATAACAAAGCATGCTAGTGCCAAACCATCCGATCATCGCTGCTCCTATTGCAGATGTAATATGATCATATCCCGGGGCAATATCTGTCGTGAGTGGTCCAAGCGTATAAAATGGCGCCTCCTTGCAAATTTCCATCTGCTTATCTACATTTTCTTTGATCTTATGCATCGGAACATGCCCCGGCCCCTCAATCATTACCTGGACATCATGCTTCCAGGCTATTTCCGTTAGCTCTCCGAGCGTTTCAAGCTCCGCAAATTGAGCCTCATCATTCGCATCTGCTATAGAACCTGGACGCAGCCCATCTCCGAGAGAAATGGAAATATCGTAAGCTTTTAAAATTTCACAAATTTCCTCAAAATGTGTATACAGGAAATTCTCTTTATGATGCTGAAGGCACCATTGGGCCATGATCGACCCTCCCCTGGATACAATACCTGTCGTCCTTTCGGCAGTCAGCTGAATATAGCGGAGCAGCACCCCCGCATGGATTGTAAAATAATCCACTCCCTGTTCAGCCTGCTCTATCAAGGTATCTCTGTATATGTCCCAGGTCAGATCCCCGGCAATCCCCTTCACTTTTTCAAGTGCCTGATAAATCGGTACAGTCCCGACAGGAACTGGAGAATTGCGGATGACCCATTCACGGGTTTCATGGATGTTCCTTCCGGTGGAAAGATCCATAATTGTATCTGCCCCCCAGTGCACTGCCCAGGTCATTTTCTCCACTTCTTCCGCGATGGAGGAAGAAACAGCCGAATTGCCGATATTCGCGTTGACCTTCACATGAAAATGGCGTCCGATGATCATCGGTTCAGCTTCCGGGTGATTGATATTGGCAGGAATAATCGCCCTTCCGCTTGCCACCTCGCTCCTGACGAATTCCGGATCCAGATTTTCCCTGATGGCGATGAACTCCATTTCAGGTGTAATGACACCTTTCCGGGCATAATGCAGCTGAGTCACATTCCGGCCTTCTTTTGCCTTGAGCGGCAAGGATGCTTTATTTGGAAAAATATCTGCCAAAGAAACTGTAGACCCAGCCTGAAGCCCGTTATCCTCCGGCTTCTGTACTCTGCCTTGATAAGCTTCCGCATCCTTCCGCTCCTCAATCCAGCCTTCCCTTATCCGGGGCAAACCTTTCGTTATATCAATCTCAAAATCAGGATCAGAATAAGGGCCGCTCGTGTCATATACACAAACAGGCGGGTTGTCCTCTGTTCCGATAGCAGTCCTCGTGCTTTCCTGGATTATTTCCCTGACCGGGACCTTTATATCGTCCCTGATGCCTTTTACATATACTTTCCGGCTTCCTGAAAAAAACAGTCTATTCATTTCATATAAATTTTTCATACTTCTTCCTCCTCCAACTTTTTGCCTAAGGCAGTTTTTTACGGAGGAAGCAGGCCATACCGGCTGCTTCCCTACGCTGACATTAATCAGATCAGGTTCCAAGGGTTTAGGATATTCCTTTCTCAGCCTATAAAGCTCCCCCAGCAGTGAATAAAATGTAATAGAAAACTTTCTTGCATTTTTCCAAAATGAAAACATCAAGTTAACTGCACACCATTTTTTCATGCGTTTATTTTTTCACAGCAAAAAACCCCCTTGCATATTGCACCGGGGGCATGCCAGGCCAAAAAATGGCATACAGCTGCCGCATCTTTCTTGCTGCAGAAGCTAAAAAGCGGACTCCTGCAAAAGGAATCCGCGTATGTATGACAAATAAAAGCCATCTACACTTCCCTCCGCTGGTACGAACCAGATCAGGTTTAAAAGGGTCAAAGACTAGAACGGGTCTTACTCTCAGCCGGCCTCTACCGGCACCCCCAGTGCCAAAATATGCTATTTTCATAAGCTACTATACCATATGCCATCAAGGAAGAAAACAGACTATTTTCATATTATTCCAAAAACACAAAGCTGGAGATTTTAAGATTTGCGTCCTACCCTCTGTGTTTGCTGCATAAAATTGTACAAGTCCTTCCGGGCTAATCCTTGAATAGGCGAGTGATATCATTGAGCATTGGAATATATATCAGCTATATCGTTTTAGGACTTTCACTGGCGGCGCCGATCGGCCCTGTCAATGCTGTCAGGCTGGAAAAGGGGCTGAAAAACGGATTTTGGCACGCATGGATTGTAGGCGCGGGATCGATGATCGCTGACGGGGTTTATATGCTGATCGTCTATCTCGGACTCGTGCAATTCCTTGACTCCCCTATGATTCAAACCTTCCTGTGGCTGTTCGGCGGTTTTATTCTTCTTTATTCCGGAATCGAAGGCATGATGAATGCCAATAAAATATCTGTCACTTACATACGGAGCAAAGAATCGCTGCTCAAATGCTTTTTCACCGGATTCATCATGTCGGTTTCAAGCCCGCTGTCGATTTTGTTTTGGCTGGGGATTTACGGATCGGTCCTGGCCAAAACAGCCTCTTCCTTTGGGACAGGCCAGCTTCTCGTTTACAGCTGCATGATTTTTATCGGACTCGCCCTTTGGGATATTTTTGTGGCGGGCCTGACAAGCGGCTTCAGGCGGTTCCTGACCTCAAAAGCGATCATCATCATTAGCATGCTTTCAGGACTGTCGCTTATTCTCTTTGGAATCTATTTTGCGTATCAGGGGATTGTCTCTTTGTTTGGATAAAAAAACTGCAGACGAACCCGATATAATTCGAGTTTGTCTGCAGTCTTTTCTATCTGCCTATAAAAGGGGCTGTTGATTTGCGTTCCAGGCACTTCGCTTTCCGCGGGGCGACGCTGAGCCTCCTCACGCTGCGCGTTGCGGGGTCTCAGCCTTGCCGCTATTTCCCGCAGGAGTCTGCGTGCCCTGCACTCCAATCAACAGGCTTAAATACTTAGTGTTGCTGTTCCAAAGGTTTCAAAAACAATACTGCCAGACAAACTCCAAAAGCTTTTCGGGTTTGAAAGACCGACTCCGTTGTTTCTTATTTATTCTTAGACAGCTGCAAAGCTTTTTTAATATCCTTGAAGGAATTGGATTTTCCATACATAAGCACTCCGCCCTTGTATACCCTTGCTCCAAATATTGAGAGCAGCAGGATGGAGACGGCAAGGATAGCGATTCCGGCTATCGGCTCCCAGACCGGCAGGGTCAGCATGCCTACCCGCATGAACATCAGCATCGGAGTAAAAAACGGGATATAGGAACTGATGGTCACGAATGCTTTTTCCGGCTGTGACAGCCCGATGATCGCAATCATGAAGCCTGCTACAACGAGCATGGTCATCGGCATGATCATCTGCTGTACATCCTCGATCCTGCTGACAAGCGAGCCAAGGAAGGCTGCAAGTGTTGCATATAGAAGATATCCGAGGATAAAAAACACAACAGCATAAATGATGGTGGCCGCCGGGATATCACCGAATCCGAAGAATTCGAAGAAGCCTCCCTGCATCGACTCCAGATTCCGCTTTACAAAAAAGTAGCCTACTGCCAGCAAAACCGACAGCTGCGTCAGGCTAAGCAAGGCAATCCCTAGAATCTTTGCAAACATCTGCTTGATCGGAGAGACGCTTGAAATCAAAATCTCCATAACACGCGAAGATTTTTCCGTAGCTACCTCCATTGCAATCATGCTTGAATACATAATGACGGCAAAATAAATGATGAACAGCAGCACATACACAAGGCCTCTTGCCTGTGTCAGCTCTTCTTCTGTTTTGGCATTCTCTTCAAGCGCATCTCTCTGGAACTTGACAGGCTCATAGAGGCTGGCAAGCTCTGCCTCTGACAGATTGATTTTCGAAGCCGCGATTCCTGTCTTCACCTGCTGAAGCGCTCCCTCCAATTCTCCTGATACTGATGTATCTGCGAGGCTGAGGGATTTGTATTCAGCTGCAGGAAGTTCTTCGGAATTAGCTGAAAGAGTAAGCAGTCCGGCATAATCGCCATCCTTAACCTTTGCTTCGCCATCTTCTGCCGAACCGCTGAACTCTTCAAGCTTCAAACTGCTTCCCGCTGTATCAAGCTGCTGCTGAAGAGGAACCAGCAGATTTCCTGTTTCATCGATTACAGCTACCTTAACATCATCTCCATCACCATTGAACTTTTCAATGATCTGCTGCATATTCGTCAGGCCAATGATCAGCAGCAGAGTGACAATCGTTGTAATAATGAATGATTTCGTCTTCAGTTTGCTCCAATAGGTGTGGAACAGGATAATCCAGAAATTATTCATAAGAAGCACCCACCTTTTCAATGAAAATATCGTTCAGCGAAGGCTCCTCGAGAACAAATTTCCTGACAAATCCTTTGCCGGCAATTTCTTTCAAAATTGCCTCTGCAGCTTCTTCCCCTTCAATCTGCAGATGGACCCCTTCCGCTGTATGCTTCACCTTTTCCACACCGGGGAATCCACTTAAGAAATCCAGCTTGAAATCAGCATGGATCACAAGATTTTTCCGCCCGAACGCCCTTTTTATCTCCTTAAGGGCTCCATGGACAACAGGGCGTCCCTTGTGCATGATGCATAAATGCTCGCACATTTCCTCCACATGCTCCATCCGGTGGCTGGAAAACACAATGGTCGTGCCTTTCTCCTTCAGCTCGAGCACAGCGCTTTTCAGAAGCTCGACGTTCACGGGATCCAGCCCGCTGAAAGGCTCGTCAAGGATCAGCAGCTTTGGTTTATGTATAACGCTGGCAATAAACTGGATCTTCTGCTGATTTCCCTTGGACAGTTCCTCCACTTTCTTGTTTGCATATTCCGGCACTTTAAATCGGTTGAGCCAATAGTCCAGCTCCCTCAGAATGTCAGCCTTCTTCATCCCTCTCAGCCTTGCCAGGTATACTACCTGGTCCTTAACCTTCAGCTTCGGATACAGGCCGCGCTCCTCAGGCAGATAGCCAATGATCGGGCTTGTTGAATAGTCGATTTTGTCCCCGTCCCAGGAAATGCGCCCGTTTGTCGGCTCCAGAAGGCCAAGCACCATCCGGAACGTCGTGGTCTTGCCCGCCCCATTCGCCCCCAGAAATCCGAACATTTCCTTTTCCGGGATGGTCAGGGAAAGATCATCCACCGCAGTGAACTTTCCAAATCTTTTTGTCACATGTTCAAGCTCGAGTACCATCGTAACTCCTCCTTCTCTACATCTTATACGATTCAACCACCAAAAAGGTTCAATATACAGGAAAAAATCTCTTTGCAGAAAAACAGAAATTATGCAAGAATAATAGTAACTATCAGAATTTTTCATAAAAGGAGAAGAGCATATGAAAACCTATAAACTCACAGCATTCGAGAACGACGGGGAAAAAATCCTCGATGAAAGCTTCCAGGCCGGCAGCGACGACGAAGCAAAAGAAATCGGCGGAAACCTCCTCAGCGAAAAAGGACTAAGCGACAAAACCCACCGCTGCACCTCCCCGCTAGGTAAACTAATTATATTTCATGCATAGGAAGCGGAAGGCGCTTGCTCAGCCCTGACAAGCATAAGACGCTCCAGAATAAAAGGCGTTCTTTGCCTTTAATTCTGGAGTGGCTTATGACTCGAAGTGCTAGCGCCTGGAGCTGGACTGACTAGGAAGCGGAGGCGGCTTGCTCAGATTTAGGAACGCAGGCTAAAAGCGCCACGTCCTGTGGCAACGCCTGCATGACCCGCGTCCTGCGGGCCCAGCATAAGACAAGCAGGACGGAAGGTTGTTCTTAAACTTTCTGGCCTGATTGGCTTATGACTCGAGGCTCTAGCCGCCGGAGCTGGACTGCATAGGAAGCGGAAGGCGCTTGTCAGGGCTAGCGCCTGGAGCTGGACTGATCAGGAAGCGGAAGGCGCTTGCTCAGATTAACAAACGCTGGCTGCAAAGCCATGCCCTACTGTAATTCCAAAACCAAAAAGAGCCGGACGAAAGGAGCATATCCTTTCGTCCGGCTCTTTTTTCAGGGTTAATTGAATTGAGATTATAAGCCCGCGATCGGACTATGGCTTATTTTCCTTTAAACACCGGCTTCCTTTTCTCAATGAAAGCTTTAATGCCTTCCTGATGATCTTCTGTGCTGCGCATTTTATATTGACCATGCTTTTCAAGTTCAAGCATTTTCAGGAGGTCGGGGCGATTTTTTTCCGCAAGGATCTTTTTGGTCTTGATCATGGCAGAAACGGGCTTAGAAAGCCAATTTTCAATTTTGTCGTTAAGGGCGTCTTCCATATTGCCATCAGCTATTTCATGGACGAGTCCCTGCTTAAATGCTTCTTCGGCCGGCATTGCTTTTCCTTCCCAGATAAGGTGCTTTGCTCTGTCTTCTCCAAGCTTGCGCTCAAGGAAGAAATGCGAACCTCCGTCAGGGATCAGCCCGATGCCGATAAAATTCATCGCCAGCTTGCTTGATTTGTCGGCCAGTATATAGTCTGTAGCCAGTGCCAGGCTGAAGCCAAGTCCGGCAGCTGCGCCAGTCACAAAGCTGATTGTAAGCTTTGGCATGGTATAGAGTGTAATGACAAGATCGCTGATGCAGTCCATAACTGTGTAGAAATCGCTTTCATTTGTGGACGAAAGCATCGTTTTAATATCGCCTCCTGAGGAAAAGGCTCTGCCGCTTCCTTTAAGCACGACGATATCGACGTTTTCGTCATTACTGATCTGCTTCAGGTTCGCAGCCAGTCCTTTAATCATTTCTTCATCCAGCGCATTCAGGGATTCAGGCCTGTTCATTTCCACAACTGCCACCCTGTTTTTGATGGATACCTTCACAGTTTCTGTTTTGCATTCTAATGCCATATCCGCAGCCTCCTTGGTCATAGTTATCTCTATTATAAAGAGTGGAGGATTCATTATAAAGTTTTTATCGAATAATTTGAAATATTGTCACATTCAGCCGCAAGAAAAGGCAGAGGTTCTTCACTCTGCCTTGCTTCCTTTATTTTGCGGCCAGCTGCTGCTGGACTTGATCCCGCAGGGCCATTTTAAGGAATTTCCCTACAGACGTTTTCGGGATTTCCTCCATGAATAAGATTTCATCAGGCAGCCACCATTTCGCAAACTGAGGCTGAAGGAAATCGTAGAGCTCCTGTTTATCCAAACCTTTATGGCTGTCTTTCAGCACCACACAGGCAACAGGCCGCTCCTGCCATTGTTCATGCGGGACTGCTACAACAGCTGCTTCAAAAACGGCTTCGTGGGCCATGAGGGCATTTTCAAGATCAACCGAGCTGATCCATTCACCGCCGCTTTTGATCAGGTCCTTTGTCCTGTCAACGATTTTCATAAAACCTTCCTCATCAAGGGTGACCACGTCCCCTGTGTAGAGCCAGCCATCCCGGAAGGCTTCGTCTGTACGGTCATCTTTGTAGTATTCCGAGGCAATCCATGGTCCGCGGATCGCAAGCTCCCCCATTTCTTTGCCGTCCCATTTCACCTCGCCGTCCTTTCCGACTGCCTTCATTTCCAGCCCTGGAACAAGGATTCCCTGCTTCGCTTTGATATCGAGCTTCTCTTCCGCAGACAGTTCCTCCTGATAGCTCTTTAAGGTCGATATGACTACAAGCGGGCTTGTTTCTGTCATGCCATATGCATGCATGAACGGAATCTTATGCTTTTGCTCAAAGGCTTTGATCATGCCTTTCGGCGCTGCAGATCCCCCGCAGAGAATGGATCTGAGGCTTGACATGTCATATTCATTTTCATCAAGCTCCTTCAGCAGTCCGAGCCAGATGGTCGGCACGCCGGCTGTGATGGTTACTTTTTCACTTTGGACCAGTTCTGCCAAAAGCTTTGGCGTGAAATATGGGCCCGGCATGACAAGTGAGGTCCCGAACCAGACGGCCGCAAACGGAAGCCCCCATGCATTGACATGGAACATCGGCACAACAGGCATAGCTATATCCTTCTCGCTTACTGCAGCACTGTCTGCCATCCCCAATGCCATGCTGTGCAGGACAATGCCTCTGTGGGAGTAAATGACCCCTTTGGGATTTCCGGTCGTCGCAGAGGTATAGCACATGCCGGCCGGGCTGTTTTCATCAAGATCATCGGGATACTCATAATCGCTCCTGCCTGATTCCAGGAACTCTTCGTAATGATAAACAGGGGAAAGCGTGGTTTCCGGAAGCTCCCCTTCATCCCCCATGATGATGTAGGCCTTAACCGTGGAGAGCTCCTGCTGGCATTTCTCGATGAGCGGGACAATATCAGGATCTATTAATAAAACTTTGTCTTCTGCATGATTGATAATATAAGAAATATGCTGCGGGGAGAGCCTGATATTGATGGTATGCAGCACAGCGCCGCTGCAGGGAATAGCAAAATAGGCCTCTAGATGCCGGTGGTGGTTCCAGGCGAGGGTACCGACCTTATCGCCCCTTTCCACCCCGATCGATTCAAGGGCTGCTGCCAGCTTCTTTGTCCGTTCGGCGATCTGCCTGTAAGTGAAACGGTGAATGCCTGAGCCTGTTCTTGATACTACTTCTTTCTTCGGAAAATACTTTTCTGCTCTCTTTATCATTTGCGTCATCGTTAAAGGCGTCTGCATCATCAATATAATCTACCTCCCCATAGTAAACGCTTACATAATTATTTAAAGCTTATGATTCCTTCTGCCTAAAACATTCTCTAAACTTCCTGAAATCCCTTTATTTTTAACGGAAATTTCTGTCTTTTATAGTAAAAATTCAGGCGGCCTTCTTATGGAAAGCCGCCTCTCTGTTTCTATATTTTCTCCGCAATCATTTCAGCGGTTTTCTGGCCGTTGGAGATGCAGGCAGCAATGCCTACACCATAATAAGAACAACCGGCGATAAGGACATTAGGATAATGCTCTGTCAGACTGTCAGTGAGCGATCCCACCGCTTCTCCATGCTTCAGCGAATAATTCGGCATTAAATTATTCCAGCGTGTCACTTCCACCATGGCCGGCTGTGCAGAAATACCGAGGCTCTTTTTCACATCTTTCAATGCCTCTTCCACAAACCCATCTCTGTCCAGCCCGTTCAGGTATGCATAATTCGGATTGGAGCTTTTGTAGAAAAGCCGCAGCAGGAGCTGGTGCTTTTCTGAAGTATGGCTCCACTTTCGGCTCGTCCATGTGCAGGCATTGCACTTAAGGTCGCTTCCCTCAGATACAATGAAGCCTGTGCCGTCTGCAGGCAGCTCGCTGTCAGGGATATCAAAACCAAGATAGATGCTTGTGAGCGAAGAGTTTTTCAGCTCGGCGAATGCAGGATCCAATCGGTCATCCCGAAGCAGCTTTTCGGCTGCATCATGGGGAGTGCTCAATATCACATAGTCTGCAGTAATGCTTTCCCTGTTGGAAAAAGCAATGGTGTATTGCCCGCCGTGTTTCTCTATTTTCTCGACCGCCGCTCCCTTTAGGATTTCTGCATCTGTCAATGCTTCTTCCAGCCTGTCGGTGAGTACAGATAATCCGCCTTTAAAGGAAATGAACTTCTTGCTGCTGGAGGATTGAAACTTCTTTTTATTTTCGGACAGCCCGCGGATGATGCTGCCGTATTTATTTTTATAGTCAAGCAGGTAAGGAAGCGTCGTCGCCATCGTCAGCTCATTCAGTTTCCCGGAATACACGCCTGATAAAACCGGCGAAACCTGGGATTCGACCAGCTCCCTGCCTAGAAAGCTTTCAAGAAACAGCCCGATTGAGCTGTCTTTTGTGAATTCCTTATTTTTGCTGACAAGGTCCTTCAAGGCACGGACTTTTCCTTTGAAGGAAATCAGCGGGCTGCTGAACAATGACTGCACACTTGTCGGAATGCCGAAAACAGTGTCTTCAGGGATTTTCACCAGCCGTTTTTTTGAATATAGATAGGAAGTTCCGGTTGCATTGTAGACCACTTCATCATGCAGCTTCAGCTCGTCCAGCAGCTGGAGGATGCTTTCATTGCGGGCAACAACAGAATCCGCCCCTGTTTCCATGATATATTCGCCTTTTTTTACAGTCGCAATCTTGCCGCCCAGTTCCCCGCCTTTTTCTGCGAGTATCAGGTTAAGCGGCAGGTTCTTTTCCTGCTTCAGCTTTTGCAGATAATACATGGCAGAAAGCCCGGTGATGCCTCCGCCGATTACCACAGCTGTCTTCATTATATTCACTCCTCAAACCGATCGATGATCTGGCATCATATGCTTATTTTACTATAATTCAATTCAAGAATAAGCCTTGCCCAGGCTTGCTTTGTGTATAGATTGTGTCAATTGGTAATAGATCAAGAATTGATAATTATCCCCAAGACTTACTAATAAAAAACGACTCTCCTGGAGAGAATCGCCTTTCCCATTATATGCTTTCCCGCTTTTTTTCACAAATATGCCGGAAGTTCAAAGGTATATAGTCCAGGAGGAAAAACAAATAGCAGGAGCCGGGGCACCTGCCATTCAGTGTCCAGCTCAGGCTTGCTCCCTGCTGAACAGATCTTCAAGAATCTTAATTTTCTCTTCGGTATAATGCTTAAAGCTGTCGTTATAGGATTTCGGATCCTTTGGATTGGCGAGCTGGGAGATGATTCCCGTTACGGGATGCACAAATTTGCTGGATGCTCCGCAGCCAAGGCCGATGATTGTCTGCTGCTCTTCCATGATCATGATATTATAAAGGCTTTCCTGGTTTTTCAAGGCATAGCCGACGTTTTCAAGATTGCCAAGAATGTTTTTCTGGCGGTACAGATAATATGGCGCATAGTCATGCTTTTCAGTCCAGTCCTCTGCAAGCTCCATCATCCGCACAATTTCTTCCCTGTCTGCCACTTTATATCGCTTTTTGTTTCGGGTCATTTCAGACGCCCTTTTAAATGAAAGCGTATGGACAGTCAATGATTCAGGCATCAGCTTTTCCGTTTCATCAAGGGTGTGCTGGAATTCGGGGACTTCTTCGCCTGGAAGTCCGATGATCAGGTCCATATTGATATTATTCATGCCCATGCCGCGGGCCAGATGGAACTTATCAACTGTCTCCTCTACCGTATGATGGCGGCCGATTGCTTTGAGTGTTTCCTGGATGTAAGACTGCGGATTGATGCTGATGCGGTCGATGTTCCATTTTTTCAGTACTTCCAGCTTTTCAGGGGTGATCGTATCCGGGCGGCCCGCTTCCACCGTGATTTCCCTGATGTTTTCCACATCCGGGAAGGACTCGTACATTTCCTCATAAAGCATATCCATTTCCTCGGCTGTGATGCTTGTTGGCGTTCCTCCGCCGTAGTAGACGGTTGTAATCTTGATATCATTGTCCTTCAGCCATTTGCCGACCTCGCGCATTTCATAATGGAGCCCGCCCAGGAAAGAATCGACAGATCCCTGGCGGCCATTGATCGCGTATGCCGGGAAAGTGCAATATGCACATTTCGTTGGACAGAAAGGAATGCCGATATAGATGCTGACTTCCTTCTTCAGCTCATATAAGTCAGGAATGACGGCAAGCTGGCGGTCAACAATTTTCTGCATCAGCCCGATTTTTTCATCGGTGATCAGATATTCCTCTTTCAGCTGGCGATGGGCTTCTGCCTGCGGCGTCCCCTTTTGGACATGGCGGTGCAGAAGCTTGGTAGGACGAACACCTGTAAGGATTCCCCACTTCTGTGTGATGCCGGTATAATCCTGAAGGACCATCAAATACACGCGGGAAACAGCCTTGATCAGCTGCCTGTAATACTCTTTTTCTGTGCTCCACTCTTCCAGCTCTTTTTCATAGGAAGCTTCTTCGCTCTTTCCGTTCCTGTCTTTAAGAACGGCACGGACCTTTATCATTTCAGCAACAACCAGTTCGAATGCAATATGCAGGTCTTCTTCCCCTGCAGGTTTCCTGCTCACTTCGCATTCCTCGAAAAAGAGATTTGCGATATTGCCCATCGGGCGGTCAAATCTCTCATGATCCAGCCCTTCTATATAAATACGCACATTCATCACCTTTTTATTATGGACTAAAGAATCTCTCAAACTAAATACAAAAACCTCCCATAAGTGTACAAAATGCGGGAGGGGAGGTCAACAGGTTCAAATGGTGACAGGCACCTATACCAGCAGCCCTCACTGGTATAGGTGCCTGTCACCTTTTTTAGCTTTTTATTTCAGCAAATTCATTTTTTTGAGAAATTCGATAGGCTGCTGCTTGCGGAAGTGTTCTTTTACCATATAGGCGACTCCGTTTTCATTATTGGATCTGGTCAGCCAGTCGGCCGCAAGTTTCAATTCTGCTGGGGCATTGCCCATGGCAACGCCGAGGCCGGCTGCTTTTACCATGTCCACATCGTCGATCCCGTCGCCGATCACGACCATTTCACTTAAGTCCACTCCAAGCTGGTTGCCGATGTGGAGCAGGCCGCTCAGCTTGGAAACCCCGGCAGGCACGATATCGAGCCTCTGGTCGCTCAGCTTAACGGTGTCAGCCTCAGCATACATGTTTGCAATTGCTTTTTGAGCATCTTCAAGATCTTTCTTTGATTCGAAGAACACCTCGATTTTCGGAACAGAAGCCGGATCATCGAGAAGGATATCACTGACTGATTCTACAAACTGCTGTGAATAGAAGATCGGATCCCCGGCCGTAAATACGGTTTTCGCAAGTATATTATGGTTGAGCTTTGTTTTGTTTGCGAGTGAAAATTGCTCATGCAGGAGCCTTATCTGGCAGGAGAATCCTTCAAGCAGCCTTACGATTTCATACGTAATCGTTTCCGGCAGTTTTTTTGAAAGTATCGGCATTTTGACAGTATTGCCGATGAATGCGCCCCTGTGCGTTACCAGATAAGAATTAATTTTCAGTGCTTTTGCCACTTTTTTTGCAGAAGGAAAACTTCTTGATGTAACGAGAGTGACATAAATCCCTTTCTGCTGTACATATTCAATCGCTTCCCTTGTTGATTTATGCAGTTTTCCATTGGACTGAAGCAGCGTGCCCTCTATGTTTAAAGCAAGAAGCTTATAAATCATCCCATTGCCCCCTATTCTCGATGTAATTCTGTCCTTATTCACTTTTATGAAAAGGAGAGCAGGAATAGAACAGGGCCAGGGAAAGAAATGTCCAGCCCCTCAAAGCGGGGTTCCTTGGTTATACCAGGTCGCGGAGCGCTTTTTCCAGATTGGTATATTGAAAGGCAAACCCATTTTCCAGCAGCCGTTTCGGCACACAATTCCTTCCGGTCAATGCGAGTTCAGGCTCTGCCCTCATAAAGAGATAGGCGCCGGCCTTTACGAAAGGAGACGGAGCCGGAGGAGACCAGCCTTTATCCAGGACCTTGCGGAGAGTTTTCATGAATTCTTTATTTCTCACAGGATGCGGCCCTGTGGCATTATACACACCGCTGTAATTCGGGTCTTCAATCGCATTTAAAAACATGGTGTTCAAATCGTCTATGTGAAGCCAGCTGATATACTGCCTCCCGGAGCCGATCGTGCCGCCTAGCCCCAAGCGGGCAAGCTTTAACAATGGCTCCAGCGCGCCTCCATCCCTGCCGAGCGCAAACCCGATCCTCAGGAGAACCTGCCTTGTACAGGGAAGCCTGTCCCCCGAGAAAAACTCACCTTCCCACAGCTTGCAGACTTCCGGCGAAAACCCGTCAGCCAGAGGCGATTCTTCGTCACAAACCTCCTCTGTATCCCCGAAAATTGCCAGGGAACCCGCCTGCACGAACACCTTCGGAGGCTGTTCTGCTTTCAATATGGCTTCCTTCAGCACTCTCACAGAATCAAGCCTTGACTCTATGATTTCCCGTTTATTTTTTTCCGTATAAATGCAGTTGACGCTTTTCCCGGTAAAATTGACGACGGCACAGCTTCCGTCAATCCGGTCCATCCAGCGTGCATCGATACTTTTTCCATCCCAGCGGATAAATTCCGCGCCGTCCTTAAAGCCTTCTTTCCCCCTGGAAAGAACGGTGACTTCATAGCCGCGCAACAGCAAAAAACTTGTCAGGCTTTCCCCAAGAAAACCGCTTCCCCCGGCAAGGATTACTCTTTTGGACATAATTGCAGCTCCTCCCTGAATCACAAATATCTGTTAAGAAAAGTATAACAAGAAACACCCTGCCCTTAAAAGCCATTAATTCCCAGCTTCCTCTATGAATAATTGCTTTGCAGGAACTAAAACTATAAATGTGTCAAACAACAAAAATAACACCTAGGAGATGACTCTACATGGCAAGAAGCAATAATTCCAATCAATTACTTGTACCAGGTTTTGAAGCAGCTGTTCAGCAAATGAAACAGGAAATCGCGTCTGAGTTCGGAGTAAGCCTTGGAGCAGAAACAACTTCAAGAGCAAACGGCTCTGTCGGCGGAGAAATCACCAAGCGCCTCGTACAGATGGCTGAACAGCAGCTTGGCGGGAGATAGAAAAGCGGAGGCGACTTGCCCAGAGCCGACAAGCATAAGACGCGCCAGAATAAAAGGCGTTCTTTGCCTTTAATTCTGGCGTGGCTTATGACTCAAGGCTCTAGCCGCTGGAGCTGGACAGATAGAAAAGCGGAGGCGACTGTTCAGGTGCGACAAGCATAAGACGAGCAGGACGGAAGGTTGTCTTTTAACCTTCTGGCCTGATTGGCTTATGACTCGAGCACCTAGGAGCCGGAGCTGGACAGATAGAAAAGCGGAGGCGGCTTGCCCAGAGCCGACAAGCATAAGACGCGCCAGAATAAAAGGCGTTCTTTGCCTTTAATTCTGGCGTGGCTTATGACTCGAGGCTCTAGCCGCTGGAGCTGGACAGTGATCGAAGCACTTTACTAATCTCCAAGAAAAAGCCGCTTACCCCCAAGCGGCTTTTCTACTGCATGTCAAGAATCGGCTTTGCTGCCTGCCATAAGGTATCTGCCTGGATATCCGCTTTTGTCGGGCCTGAACCGATGAAAGCTGTTTTGCACCCGGCCTTGATTCCTGCTTCAATATCCCGTTCATGGTCTCCCACCATAAAGCTTTCTGAAAGGTCGATATCATATCTTTCCGCCAGATCCAGGATCATTCCCGCATTCGGCTTTCGGCATTCGCAGCCTGCCTTCGGTTTGTGGGGACAATATGCGACCTCTGTGATATGTCCGCCCTTTTTTTCAATAAGCTCCTGCAGGCGTTCATGGACCCTGTGAAGATCTTTTTCCTTCATAAAGCCCAGGCCGACGCCGCCCTGGTTGGTCACGCCGAACACTTCATAGCCGGCATTATTAAATAAAGCCACTGCCTCGGCAGACCCCTCAAGCAAAAACAGCTGCTCAGGTTTGTTGACAAACTTAACCCGATGGGAAAGTACCTCATTCAATACACCATCTCTATCCAGGAAAATAGCCTTCTTCATCTTGTCATCTTCCTTTCGTTTCCCTCTATTTATAATGTATCCGATGCTGAGGGAGATATAAACGCAGCTCAGCCGGTAAAATTAAATTTTTGAAACATAGATTCCAAAGTGCTGATATTGATATGATGGGCATGAACAAAATGGATCCATTTGTGCTGATTGGACTCGGGCTTTATTATATCCTTCATGGAAAAAAATCAGCAGACAATGAAGAAATGCAATCAGAAGTGAATATTTCTATGTGATATTGAACAGGACCCCCGGCTGGAGGTCCTGTTTTTGTGTTGCGGATGGAATTCTGGCGTTTATTTGCGGTGTTTTTGGTGTTTTTGGTGTTTTTTTGGTTGATGTGCAGCCTTATGTGTTTATTCGCAGCTTCATTTTGGGTTTATTAGCAACTTTTTCATTTTATTAGCAACTTTCCACTTTTATTAGCAAGTTTTTCAATTTATTAGCAACTTTTCCAGTATATTAGCAACTTTCAGCTTTTATTAGCAACTCTGCAAAAACCGGCCCGCGGCTCTTATTTTCCGAAAAAGACGTTCTTAGCCTTTATGGGAGGATTGGCTTGTGACCTCGAGGGTGTAAGCGCAGCAGCAAGACAGTAATCGAATTTTAAAAAATATACTTTCTTATCTGGTAAAAAAAGGAGCGCCATGGGCGCCCCTTGAAAAATCAGCCTAGTTATTTTCCATAGAGCCGTAAAGCTCTTCTAAAGGCTTCATGATGATTTGGTTGAGTTCAGTGATGGCCATGCTCATGCGCTGTTCTGCTTCCATCAGTTTAGAAATGGATTCATGCTGCTGCACGAGTGCTACCGTCTTTTGGGCCTGCTCCACTTCTTCCTGGGAGATTTCCTGGCCGGACATCTGCTTCTGCTGAAGCTCCATCTGGATGTTGCGGAAGTTTTCGAACATGGTTCTTGCAGATTCATCAGAATTGACTTCATCATAGATTTTTTTCAAATTCGTATATTCATCGCTCTGACGAATTGCTTTCTCAAGTTCGTACGCTGAATCGTGTAAGTTTACTGCCATTTTGCCTAACAACTCCTTTTCGGTTTGGACAATCCACTCCACTATAACAAACTATAAATAAGATTGCGAGGAAGCCACTTTATCACCATCAGATGAATAAAACCAGGAAGCCCTGCAGGAGCCCGATCATTCCGCCAAGGAGTGCGCCCAGGTAGGTAATCATTTTCAGCTCTCTCCGGCTGATCGACAGCACCATTTCCTCCAGCCGTTCCACCGAGAAGCTCTCAACCTGCTGCTTGATGATGTCTGCCAGGTGCAGCCTTTCCATAATGATGTCCATCCTGCTTGAAAGCCACTCTCCGGCCATGCCTACCAATCCCGGCACAGCTTTCTCGACAAGATTCTCTGTGAATGGCTCTGCCAGTTTGCTGAGCGGAGTATCCATCAGGTCATCGGCTTTAATGATTTTGCGGACATACAGCTTGATTGATTTTATGATATTTTTTCGTTCAAATTGTTCTTCGATCCTTGCCGCTTCCCAGTCGAGCACCTTCATCCATTCTTTTTGGAGAAGGGCGGAAATCATATCTTTTGTGCCTTCGCTTCTTAGGAACTTAATGATTTCAGGCTGGATTTTATCGGCAAGATTGACATTGCCCATAACCATCTGAAGCATATTCCCAAGTACTCCGCTCCGTCCCTTGACGAAATCGTCAACCAGGCGCTGGATCCTCATTTTTCCTTCAATGCTTGAAAAATAATCTTCACCCTTCTGAGCAATATATTCACTGATGACAGGGATGCGGGATTCCGCCTTGGCGAGGAGCTCAGGAGCCAGCACCTCTTTTAACGGCTTATGGCGGTATTTATCCATCAGTGCTTCGTATTTCTTTTCAATAAAAGAATCAATTTGTTCGCTTGCCTTCGCTTTGCCATCTTCAAATCCCATTCTGCCAAGAAGCTCAGCAGGGGTTTTATCAGTGTTCAATAGGCGGGCAAATTCCTTCTTTGCCAGATTTTCAGCTTCTTTTTGGAAATCGCCATTAATGAATTTCCTCTTGATGCTCTCTGGTGTCAGCAGGTGGTTCACAACTATTTTGCCCATCTGCTCTGCGAGTTCGCTTCTTCGTTTGGGAATCAATCCAGGAGTAAAAGGAATCTGGCGTTTTCCAAGAAACAGCGGCTTGTAGGGCCTGAAAAGCATCATGATGGCAAGTGAATTGGTAAGTCCTCCTATCACAGCCCCCACAACGACCATCAATAATATCGTTAATCCAGTTTGCATAAGTTTGTATTCAACTGCCTTCCTTCTCGTTTTAAGGTGTATCGAATATAGCTGCGATAAGCACATCTCTGCCCATTTTACATATGATAGCCTATCAGCAGCCGCCTAAAACAACATTCATCATACCATAAACCTGCCGCCATTCCTGAACCGGAAAATCAAAAAGCGGCCTACTCCTTATAATAGGCTAATTCCCCGGTTTTTTACAAATCCGAAGCAGAGCGGGATGCCCGCGGGAATGTTGGATGCCGGCGCTTTTATAAATTTTATAAATGGGGAATTTCCATGTCTTTGTCTTATTTAACTATTACGTTTGTTCCCGGGAAAATGTTTCAGGATAAAGACGCGATTAAAGTCAGCCATTCCCTTTATCATTACTGGAGCCTTGATGCGGACCGGGATCTAACGTTAAAAATAGGCAAAAAGGAACGCCTGGTTGCAGTAGAGCCTGCTTCAATTCCAAAAGATGAGATTCATATGGATTCCGGCCTGTTCAGCTTTTTTCAGCTGGCAGTCGAAGAAATCCGCCTGATTGTCCAGTATGCCGGAGGGGACAGACGCCTTGTTGCAGGCCCCGTCATCGGCCTGATGACAGAGGCCAATGAAGAAAATGAAGAAGTGAACTTCCGGTCTGTCCACTCCTTTTGCGGAGAGCTGCAGGCAGGGATAGAGGAATTTGGCGGACTGTTTTATGTGTTTCATATAAAAGACTTTCTAGAAAGCGGCCTTTGCGGCTATTGCTGGCGGGATGGCCGCTGGGTGAAGGAGCCTGTCCCCTTCCCAACCGTGATCTACAATCGAATCCATTCCCGGAAGCTTGAGTCCGGCAAGTATTTCGGGAATTTCAAATATAAATTGCAGGAGCTGGGCATCCCGATGTTCAATGACTGCTTTCTTTCAAAAGATCAGGTCTATGATATTCTCGCAGGGGAGGAGCATATGAAGCCATATCTCCCCGAAACACATCTTCTTGGCGTCCGGACACTGGAAGATATGCTCCGCCAATATCATGAAGCTTTTATCAAGCCGGTGAACGGGAGCCAGGGCAGAAACATTATCCGGCTCTCCTTAGCTGAGAACAAGCTTTCTGCATCGTTCTCGTCTGGCGGCACGGCGGAGGCACGGAAATCCTTTCCGGATTGTGCTGCTTTCTTCAAATGGTTCGAACCCCAGCTCAGGAAGAGGATGTATTTGGTCCAGGAGCCGATCCGGCTGGCCGGCCTGAATGGAAGGCAGCTGGATTTTCGTGTGTTATGCCATAAAGGGCCGCAAAACAGCTGGCGTGCCACATCAGCAGTTGCAAGGATTTCCGCAGAGCAGCAATTTGTCAGCAATATTGCCCGCGGCGGTGAAATAATGAAACCGGTCAAAGCCCTTTCTCTTGCAGCAGACAGGGCGACTGCCATTCAGCAGGCAGCATTAATGAAAGAACTGGCTGTAGAAGCGGCAAGGATCATCAGCAATGCATCTGAAGGCATTATCGGGGAGCTTGGCATGGATATTGGCGTTGATCAGGAAGGAAAACTTTGGATCATTGAGGCAAATTCCAAGCCTTCCAAGAATTTTGAGGAAGCCGATCAAAGAATCAGGCCTTCAGCCAAAGCACTCATTGAATATTTTATTTGGCTGTCCTTTCAGACAGCCAAAAGCTGAGGAGGAGAAAAGATGCGCTCATTGGGATTTATGTCCCTCCGCTTAACAAGCGAGAATGCTTATGCAACCGAAATTGCCAAAAGGGCCCGGAGCTTCGGGGTCGAATGCTTCCGGTTTGTCCCCTCAACGATTGACCCAAGAACCGAGCTCATTTCAGGACAAAAATTTGACCACAGTACAGAGGAATGGGCAGAAGCCTCCTTTCCCCTTCCGGACGTGCTGTATGACCGGTGCTTTTACGGAAATGATCCGCACTCCCGGCAATGCCGTTCGATTGTCCTTTACTTAAAAAACCGCAGGGATACCCTGTTTCTTGGCCACGGCCTGCCCAATAAGTTGGAGCTGTATAAAATCCTTTCCCAGTCGCCGCTGGCCCCATATATCCCCAAAAGCATACACGCCGAGTCCGCAGATCAGGTCCTTCAGCAATCAGCCCCGGGCAGCCCGCTGATTCTCAAGCCGGCCAATGGGTCGCAGGGAGCTGGCATTTATTATCTTGAGAAACAGAAGGATGGCCTGTTAATCAAAACTGATACTCCAGAAAAACAGGTTTCCCGGCTATTCGCCGACCAAGAGAAGGCTGCCGGGTGGCTTGGGCAGCTTTTATCCGGGAACTGCTATCTGCTCCAGCCTTATCTGCCTCTTTCCAATGAAAACAGCCAGCCGTTTGATATCAGGATCCTCCTGCAGAAAAATGAAACAGGAAAATGGAGGGAAATGGGCCGGGGCGTGAGGGTCGGCAGGGAAAATGGAATCATCTCCAATATGAGTGCTGGCTCTGCAGTCTCCCCATTTGAAAGCTGGCTGGAAAATAATCAAGTCAGCTCCAGCCGGTTCCTGCGCGCAGAATTGAAAGATATCTCCAAAACCCTGCCTGAAATTCTGGAAGAAGCTCTCCCTCCCCTTTTTGAGATTGGCGTCGATATCGGTGTCGCCAGGGATGGGGCCATCTGGATCCTCGATGTCAACTCCAAGCCGGGCCGGAAGGTGATCCTGGAAACTGATCCGGATAAAAAAGAAGCACTCTACACAGCCCCGCTGTTATATGGAAAGCTTTTATCATCTGCAGGACTGGGTGAAAGGAGAAAAAACAATGAGAAAACAGTATCCCATTGAAATCAAAGAAGGAAGAGCAAACACCGTCTGGTGCCCGCGGGAGGTGCTCGAACACCGGATGCTTGAAAAAATAGCCTTTGGCGCCTGCACGGAGGATGCTGAATTCCTCCCGACTCCGGGCGATAAATATATTATAAGCATCAGCAGCGATCTCGCAGCCAAATTGAAGCTCCCTGATCTCGGCATTCCGCTGCATCTATTTTCAGAAGCTGAGACTCTTTTCATCGGCCCGCTGGTCGGCATATTCACATCAGGATTCACCCCTTTCCCGCTCAGGCCCATCGGTGAACGGACGATATTCTTTTCCAAGCTCCTCTCCGTCAATAAAGCCGTCGGCGCATTGCCGTTCTTATTTGGCGAGCAGCATATTGACTGGGATGCAGGCACAATCAAAGGCCATATCTATCATAAAGAAGGCTGGGCGACTGTTGAGCTTCCGTTTCCCAATGTGGTCTATGACCGCCTGCCTAACAGGAAATCCGAAAGGCTGGCAGAGCTGAAGCGCATCAAAGACCGCCTGCAAAAGGACTATCTGATTCCCTGGTATAATCCCGGCTTCTTCAATAAGCTCGATGTGTCAGAGCGCCTTCAGCAAGAGGAAGCGGCAGTTCCCTACCTTCCTGAAACCCATGCCTTTTCTTCCTTTTCTGTGATTGAACGGATGCTGGGCGACTATGGCCATGTTTATATCAAACCGGCAAACGGCAGCCTTGGCCTCGGGATCCGCCAGGTGATCTATGACCGGCAGGAAGGTTTTTATTATTGCCGCTATCGGGACAATGCGGATGTAAACAGGCTGAGAAAATTCCATACGCTGGAATCACTTATGCACCATGTTTTTCGGCGCAGCAACCTGAACAGCATGATTGTCCAGCAGGGCATCCATCTGCTGCGGCATGAGCAGCGCACAATCGACTTCCGTGTTCACACGAACAAAGATGATAACGGAGAATGGAAGGTGACAGCCGTCGCTGCAAAAGTTGCGGGACTCGGCAGTGTAACGACACATGTCAAAAACGGCGGGGAAATCAAAACCCTTTCAGAGGTGTGCACTAGCCGCGCAATGGAGCAGGAGTTTACAGAAAAGCTGTCAAAGGCAGCCCTTGACCTCAGCAGGGTGCTTGAAGCGCAGCTCGAAGGGATCATTGCTGAAATCGGCTTTGATCTCGGGATTGACCGAAAAGGGAATGTATGGCTGTTTGAAGCCAACTCCAAACCGGGCAGGAGTATCTTCAAGCATCCGGAGCTGAAGGAGTTCGATTATTTAACAAGGAAAATGTCGCTCGATTTTGCCGTATTTCTTACAGAGCAGGCGATATCCCGCCCGGAGGAAATCTTTAAATGACCGCCCCGCTAAGCAAGGAACTTAAACGGTGGCTAAGCTCCTTCCCAGAAGAAGGAGAAAGAAGCGCCCTCCAGCTGAAGAGACCGGAATCAGGCGGTCCCATCGCCGGAATCCTTGCCAGCAGAAAATCGGAAAGCACACTGGCAGGCAACAGCCGGCTATTCAAGGACATACAAAGGGAGATGCTGTCACGCGGCGGCATCTCAGTTGTATTTGCACCTGAAGATGTATCAGGAGATGGAGTCGGTGGAATCGTCTACCTGCCTGGCCAGGATGCATGGTCCCTTGTGTCTGCCCCCCTTCCGGATATCATCTACAACCGGGTCCCTTTCAGGAAAAGTGAACAGACAGGCGGCTTCCGCAATGCTGCTGCCTTTTTCAGCACTAAGAAGATCCCCTTCTTTAACCCTTGTTTTCTCGAAAAATTTGAATGCTATACAAGATTAAAACAAGATTCTGGATTAACAGGCTTTTTGCCGGATACCATCCTTATTGGCAGCGGACGGGAGCTGGAGTCATTTCTCATGAAGCATAATGATATTTATGTAAAGCCAAACAGCAGCTCTAAGGGAAAGGGGATAATAAGGGCCGGGTTGGATAATGACGGAATAATCCTGGCGAAAGACTTGAACGGACAGACCCGGCATTCTGACTTCGGACATTTTTGGGAAAGCTGGAGACCTGTCATTGAGGAACAGGCATTTATTGCACAGGAAGCCGTGTATGCTGCCACACCGGGCGGACTGCGGAATGATTTCCGGATTCTTGCCCATGGCCGGGAAGGCAGGTATGAGGTAACCGGCATAGGCATCCGGCAGGCATCAGAGAACGATATCACCACGCATATCCCCAACGGCGGCAGGCTGATTCCATATGAGGATTACCGCACCGCTGAACATGATGAATTCATCCAGGAGGCCGTCCAAAAGGCAGGTACAGCACTGTCCAGGGGTATGGGCTGGTTCGGCGAATTCTCCATGGATGCCGGCTATGCAGGCAATGGGCGCTATGTTATCTATGAAATCAATTCCAAGCCGATGAAGTTCGATGAAGAAAATATTGAAGCCGGAAGGATCAGTAGGCTGGCTGATATACTGTTTGAAAAAGCGGATTTTTGAACGGGCATCCTGGCGGGTGCCCGTCACTTTTTTATTGGGGTATGGACAGAAAACGATTACAATGGAGAGAGAGGAGGATTTATATGCTAACACATTTTCAGTATCAGCCGCTATATGATAATAATCAGATGCCCGGGTGGCGTTTTTCCTTTTATTTTAAAAACAAGAAATACAACGGCATTTATAACCCGGACGGCAGCATTGAATGGACAGCCGCCCCTCCCCCTCCAGATGATGAGGACCGCCTTAAATCGGGCATCCATGAATTGATGCTCTTTCATGTGTATGACAGCCGCTGAGGAAGAAAGCCTGTGCATAATCAGCTCTCTTGCTGGAAAGTAATAATACTAAATCCAGGAGGTCTGTTTATGAAAGAAAATCATTCAGAATCAAAGGAAACCGTGCAGGACGCTCTTTATGAAGGCAGAGAAGAAACATACCAGGATATTGAGCGCATGATTAATGAAGGACTCTCAGGAGGATCTGTCCACGAAGGGAACAGCACTGCAAATATTGAACAGGCACGGTCCCTGGTAAGCGAGGAGCCGCCTGCAGAGACTCCGTCCAGGAAAGAAGGGAAAACCGCAGACCAATGATCTGCGGTTTTCTGATTATCTGCTTTTTACAATCATATTGACTGCTTCCTGGATGGCTTCCTCTGCATTTCTTCCTTCTTCATTGGCTTCCCTTATGCAGCTTTCAAGATTTTTTGCGACGATATAGCCCATTGCCCGGTCAACCGCAGACCTTACGGCAGACAGCTGGGTAACGACATCCTTGCAGTGCTTCTCTTCCTCCATCATCCGGATGACACCGCGGACCTGGCCTTCCAGGCGCTTCAGGCGATTCTTCATCTCCTGTGAATATTCCATCTATTTTTCACCCCTCAATTGCTCACAAACTGATTAATGGCAAATTGCCATGCGTATGGCAGACTGATGGCTGCTGATGCCATATTCCTGCTATAATTAAATCTAGGTTTGAATAAAATTTTATCTCTTTTCGCAAATAAAAGAAAGCTATCCGATTATCAATTATATGGAGAATGATATATGTTTACTAAGCTGCATGCTTTATACCGGAATTCCAGGCTTCAGCAGGAAGAGCCTGACTTTTTCTTTTTTCATGATTATTATTGGTTTACAGATAAAGATGAAACACAATGGTTCGGAGTGCCTGCAGGTGATATCACAGAAGAAGAACTAAGGCTTCTGCGCACTCTTTTTCATTCTGCAAGCCTTCCCGGCCGGCTGGATCATCGTTCCAAAGGGTGGCATGACTGGCTGTTCCGCAGCGGACCCCTGCCTGATGCCGCTGAAGGGCGCTTCAGAATGGCCCAGATCGAATTGGGCGGGAGCGAGTTCGAGCAGGAAGATGCTGAAACGGCGCTGAGTGCATTTTTATCTGAGGATATTGTCCTCCTGTGGGAAAAGAAGACCCGCTGCCATCTTGTCATCCCGGAAGGAGTCGATGTGGGCGAAGACGAATTCCGCTCCATCATCCAGGCGTTCGAGACCGATTTTTACGTAAAAATGTATGTGTATTTAGGCAAGCTCTTCCCGGCCGGCGACCCTTTGCGGAGCGGCTTTGAAGAAGAGAAGGTTTTTTTCGGGCGAGCCCTCAGGCTGATGCCCCATGAAAGAGTATTATCCTTTGAAAAGGCTTTCCCGTCCTGTCTGGTTGCTGAAATGAAGCCAAGCCTCCGCGAGAGCCTTGACACCCAGCTGCTTGGACCGGCTGCCGAGGATTCGGAACTGCTGGCCACCATCAAAGCTTTTCTTGAAAATGGATCCAATGCGACCCTGTCGGCAAAAAAGCTGTACATCCACCGGAATACCCTCCAATACAGATTGGATAAATTCTCGGAAAAAACAGGCGTAAACCTGAAGGATTTCAATAATGCTGTAACCGTTTACCTTGCCTGTCTGCTCAATGATCAGCACCATTAAGATCAGACTATACAATGTGACTAAAAAGCCTGCCCATCTTTTGTGCACAACTCCCAATGATGATTTTCCCTTTTTCCTTTATTATTAGAAACAGAAGGAAAACAACCGGGGAGGAATTAGGATGGCTGAATTAAAATTAGACAATATTTATAAAATTTACGATAACAAAGTGACGGCAGTGGATGATTTCAACCTCCATATCCAGGACAAGGAGTTCATCGTTTTCGTTGGCCCGTCCGGCTGCGGTAAATCGACGACACTAAGGATGATCGCAGGACTTGAAGAAATTTCACAAGGAGATTTCTCAATTGACGGCAAACGCGTCAATGACGTTCCTCCAAAAGACCGTGATATCGCAATGGTTTTCCAGAACTACGCCCTGTATCCGCATATGACGGTATATGATAATATGGCTTTTGGACTGAAGCTCCGCAAATTTCCAAAAGACGAAATTGCCCGACGTGTAAACGAGGCTGCCAAGATCCTTGGACTTGAGCCTTATCTTGACCGTAAGCCAAAAGCATTGTCCGGCGGTCAGCGCCAGCGTGTTGCACTTGGCCGCGCCATCGTCCGCGATGCCAAGGTTTTCCTGATGGATGAGCCGCTGTCCAACCTGGACGCCAAGCTCCGTGTACAGATGCGTGCGGAAATCGCCAAGCTTCACCAGCGCCTCCAGACTACGACCATCTATGTAACGCATGACCAGACAGAGGCAATGACTATGGCTACACGCCTTGTAGTCATGAAAGACGGAGTCATCCAGCAGGTCGGGGCTCCAAAAGAAGTTTACGAAAAACCGGAAAACGTTTTTGTCGGCGGATTCATTGGATCTCCTGCCATGAACTTCTTCAACGGCAAGCTTCAGGATGGAAAATTGGCACTCGGCGAAACAACTGTAGACGTGCCTGAAGGAAAAATGAAAGTCCTGCGCGACCAGGGATATGTCGGCAAAGACATCGTCTTCGGAATCCGCCCGGAGGACATTCACGATGAGCCTGTATTCATCGATGCTTCCCAGGGTTCCAAGATCTCAGCTAAAATCGATGTTTCCGAGCTGACGGGTGCAGAGACGATGATCTACTCCAGCATCAACAGCCAGGACTTTGTTGCCCGTGTTGATTCACGCACCGACATCATGCCAGGACAGCAGGTAGATCTAGCGTTCGACATGAATAAAGCCCACTTCTTCGATGCTGAAACAGAAGACCGCATCAGATCTAAAAACGAATAGAATATAAAAAAACTCCGTCTCTGATCAGACGGAGTTTTCTTTTTCCTTCACAAAAGCCACCTTGTCATCTCCGCAATGCAGGCATGAAAGAAGATGGGGGCATTCCTTATCTTTATAATCATCAGGATACCCATCCTCGAGCTTCAGCTGGTCAGCAGGCATATAGGCGCTGTACTCATCATAAAAATCCATGATCTTTCCGCTGTCTTCCATTCTGTTTCCGCATTTCGGGCAGCTTTGGCTGATATTTTCAAGCCCATTGCATGCCGGGCACACTGACATGGGCGCTCCTCCTTCCTTTTCCTCCAGGTCTTTATAATAGTCTGCATTCTTTTTCTCTATGTATGTAAAATAACCCTGACACCACTATCAAAAACCAATTTAAAAAGGAAATAATTTCATTTCTTATTCCCGAATAAACACGCCGTAATCAACCATAATAGAGAGTACAAACAGCAAACAGCCGGCAGGCACAGCTTCCCCTCCCACTGCGGACTATGCATGGTGCTCCGTTTGGTTCAAGTCCAAAATAGTCCACCAAAAAAAAAAATTTTCGAAGGAGAGTGCTCATCATGGCAAACAACAATTCTTCAAATCAGCTTTTAGTACCAGGCGTATCTCAAGCTCTAGACCAAATGAAATACGAAATCGCTAACGAATTCGGTGTAAACCTTGGTGCAGAAACAACTGCCCGCGCTAACGGATCTGTTGGTGGAGAAATCACTAAGCGTCTTGTTCAAATGGCTGAACAGCAGCTTGGCGGATCTCAATTCTAATTTAAGCTAAACAATTGAATAGATAATGGCTGAAAGGACACCAGGTTTATGGTGTCCTTTCTTTTCTGCTGCTATTAAATCATCTTTTCAGGATCAACCCACTGATCATACTCTTCTTCTGTTACATAGCCTGTTTTTAATGCCGCCTCTTTCAGGGTGGAATTTTCATTAAAAGCGAGCTTGGCAATTTCTGCGGCCTTTTCATAGCCGATATGCGGATTCAGGGCAGTGACAAGCATAAGCGACCTTTCTACATGCCCCTTGATGACTTCCTCATTTGCTTCAAGGCCGACAAGGCATTTTTCATTGAACGACTGCATGCTGTCTGCAAGAAGCCTGATGCTCTGCAGGAAGTTGTAAATGATGACCGGCTTGAAAACATTCAATTCAAAATTCCCCTGGCTTGCAGCAAACCCAATCGCTGCGTCATTGCCGAATACCTGTGTCACGACCATTGTCAATGCTTCGCTTTGCGTTGGATTGACCTTGCCCGGCATGATGGAGCTTCCCGGCTCATTTGCCGGGATCGAAAGCTCGCCGATCCCGCTGCGCGGCCCGCTGGAAAGCCAGCGCACATCATTGGCGATTTTCATCAGATCAGCAGCCAAAGCTTTCAGAGTCCCATGAACATGAACAATTTCATCATGGCTTGTCAGAGCATGGAATTTATTGTCCGCCGAACGGAAAGGATGGCCAGTCTGTTCGGAAATCCATTCTGCAGTGATCGGCCCGAAATCAGGATCGGCATTGATGCCCGTACCAACGGCAGTTCCCCCGATCGCCAGGTCCTCCAAATACTTGATAGCGTCAATCAGCATTTTTTCATTTTTTTCAAGCATCGCCCTCCAGCCGCTGATTTCCTGGCCCAGCGTCAATGGCGTGGCGTCCTGAAGATGGGTTCTGCCAATCTTGACAATCCCCTTAAAAGATTCTTCTTTGATTTTGATTGTTTTCTTCAGCTCGTTCAGCGAAGGAAGCAGCCGCTCAGTCAGCTCAATGATTGCTGCAATATGCATGGCCGTCGGGAATGTATCATTAGAGCTTTGGGACATATTCACATCATCATTCGGATGCACCTTTTCCTCTGAACCTTTTTCCGCAAGCATCTCGTTCGCTCTTCTCGCAGCCACTTCATTCACATTCATATTGGATTGGGTGCCGCTTCCTGTCTGCCAGACAGCAAGAGGAAAATGTGCATCAAACTTTCCGTCCAATATCTCCGTGCATGCAGCGGCAATCGCATCCTTTTTATCGGCTGACAGTTTTCCAAGCTTATGATTCGCTTTGGCTGCCGCCTGCTTCAGATGGGCAAAAGCATAAATCACTTCAAGAGGCATCTTTTCGGTGCCGATTTTGAAATTGTCCTTGCTTCTCTGCGTCTGTGCTCCCCAATACTTATCAGCCGGCACTCTTACCTCGCCAAGAGTATCTTTTTCAATTCTGAAATCTGACATACTTATCCCTCCTGTATTCATCCTTATAGCTCTTTCCCTTATTTCTTCATTTTAATGTTAAAATTTTGGCGATTCCAGTAATTTGAATTCGGAAAAGCAAAAAGCCGGCCCGCTGTGGACCGGCTTTACCGCATCTCAATTTATGGACAAGCGAGCAGCCGATTAAGGGTGCTTTTCTCTAGACGGCCATGGATCCCTGCTGGAGCTGATACATCTGATAGTATCTGCCTTTGAGCTGCATGAGCTCGTCATGGGTGCCTTTTTCGGCGATTTGCCCCCGGTCGAGGACAAGGATCTGGTCAGCATTGCGGATGGTGGAAAGCCGGTGGGCAATGATGAACGTCGTCCTGCCCTCTTTCAGCACCTCCATCGCATTCTGGATCACTGTCTCTGTCTCCGTGTCAATGCTTGATGTCGCTTCGTCAAGGATCAGGATGGCCGGGTCGAAGGCGAGCGCCCTGGCAAATGAAACAAGCTGCCTCTGCCCGCTGGAGAGGGTGCTTCCTTTTTCAATGACAGGTTCATCGAACCCTTTTTCCAGATTGGCCAGAACCTTGTCAGCGCCGACATCTTTAAGGGCTTTTTCGACTTTCTCCCTGGTGACAGCCGGGTCATTGAGGCTGACGTTTTCCGCTATCGTCCCGGTGAACAGGAACGGGTCCTGAAGGACGATCCCCATATGCTTCCTGAGATTCTGCCGCGACATCCCGGTGATTTCCTTTCCATCGATGGTGATGCTCCCCTTCTGGCAATCGTAGAAACGGAACAGCAGATTCATAATGGAACTTTTGCCTGAACCTGTATGGCCGACAAGAGCGACAGTTTCGCCGTGGGAAGCCTCAAAGGTTATATCCTTGAGGACATATTCGTTTTCCTTGTAGCCGAAATGGACACCATTAAATGCTACATTGCCTTTATAGCGCGGAACTTTGCTGTCGTCCACTTCGATTCCTTCCTCATTGAGGAGCTCAAATACCCGCTCTCCTGCCACGAGTGCCTGCTCCAGGTTGGCAAGCTGGTTGACAATCCCCTGCACCGGCTGGAACAAGCGGTTGATATAGTCAACAAAAGCATACAGCATACCTAGTGAAATGACAGCAGATGCATTAAGGGATTCGCCTCCGAAATACCAGATGAACGCAACAAAGACAATATTACGCAGCACACCGACAAGGTTATGGGAGGTTAAAGAGTTCAGATTGAGCAGCTTGTTCTGGTAAGTGAAATGCTCTGTGTTAAGCTTTTCGAAATCCTTCCTTGTGTCTCCCTCGCGCCCGAAGGCCTGAATGATATTCATTCCCTGGATCGACTCATTTACCATTCCGTTGATATCGCTCACTCTTGTCCTGATGACCTTATTGTATTTGGATGCATACTTTCTATAGACAATCATCCATATATACAGGATCGGCAGGAGAATCAGGCAGATTGCCGCCAGCTTAGCATTCAGGATGAAGAGCGCAGTATAGATGCCGGCAATATAGATGAAGCTTGTAAAAAAGGTTGAAAGCACAGTAACATAAAGCTCCCGGATAGCTTCTGTATCATTTGTAATGCGGGCAACCACCTTGCCTGCCGGCAGATTGTCGAAATATTGGACAGGCAGCTTCTGAATCTGGCCAAAAACATCTCCCCGCATTTTCTGGATGATCCTGTTGGCAGACTTCTGCAGATAGTATCTTTGCCCGTACTGGAAAAATGCTGCAATGACAATCAAGCCGAAGTAGAAGGCAAGAAGCCGTATGATCCGCGGAATTTCCGGTTTATAAAAGCTCAACAGCTCTTCTCCCTGGAGCCTGGCTCCTTCATACGTCTCGCTTTCTTCCCCTTTTGTGATGGTCAGCAGATCATCCTTATAGCTTCTTTCGCCATCAAACCGGATGTCGCCTTCCACAAAAATGAAGTCTTTTCCGGCCTGGAGGATGCGTGCCTGGCCGATCATGGGAGAACTCTTATCCATGTACTGCTCTCTCGTATAATAATGGCCTCTATATGAGACTGAATCCTCATTCTCTTCCGTCTGATACCAGACGGATTCAATGCCGAGAATATGCTGGTCTATCAGCTTCTTGGCAATGAATGGGCCCGCAAGGTCTGCCGCAACGGCGACAGTCAGCATGGCAAGTGCTGCCAGAATGATCTTTTTATAAACAAGTGCATATGAAAAAAGGCGTTTTCCGGTTTTCATGACAGCACCTCCTCTTCTGCAGCTGCCTGGGCCTGCTGCCTGATATACTGCTCTTTATACCAGCCTGCCCCTGCCATAAGCCCTTCATGGGTGCCTTCCTCGGCAATTCCCCCATTGTCCAGGACAATGATATGGTCTGCATGCTGGACGGCCGTCATGCGGTGCGTGGTGATGATGGTGGTTTTCCCTTCCCTCTCCGACCGGATATTGCCAATGATCTTTTTCTCGGTCTTCGCGTCAACAGCCGAAAGGGAGTCATCCAGGATCAGGATTTCAGGATTCTTGATCAAGGCTCTCGCAATCGAGATCCTCTGTTTCTGCCCTCCGGATAAGGCAACCCCTTTTTCCCCGACAAGGGTCTCAAGTCCTTCAGGAAGCATTTCAAGATCCTTGCGGAAGGCTGACAGGTCGATCGCCTTCTGCAGGTCGCTTTCATCTGCCTGTTCGTTCCCGAACAAGATGTTTTCCCTCACTGAACGGGAAAATAGCACATGGTCCTGAGGAACATAGCCAATCCATTTCCTTGTATTCTGCAGCGACTGCTCAGAGATTGGGATCCCAGCAACAGCAAGGGTTCCTGTCCCGGCGGGATATTCCCTGAGCAGCTGCTTGATGAAGGTTGTCTTTCCGCTGCCCGTTTTTCCGACTATCCCAAGAGTTTGGCCCCGCTCCAGCCTTATCCTAATGCTCTTCAGATTGTCAGTGCTGCTGGACGGATACCTGAAAGTGACATCATCAAAAACAATTTCCTCCGGCCGCTCTGCATCAGCAGGCTTGCCGGGATCCTTTACATCCTCCTCATAGGAGAGCGTCTCCTGTACACGGTCAAGGGAGGCATTGCCCCTTTGCATGATATTGATCAGCTCGCCGATCGCGAACATAGGCCATATCAGCATACCCAGATATACATTGAAGGCAACAAGATCTCCCAGCGTGATAGCCTGATTGAACACCAGATTTGCCCCATAGCCCAGCCCGATCAGATAGCTGAGGCCGACAATAATTTTTATCGTCGGGTCAAACAGGGAATCAATCCTTGCGACCTTGATGTTTTTGTCATAAACATCTTCTGTCATGTCATGGAACCGGCCTTCATCGGCACGCTCCTGCACGTACGCACGGATGACACGCACACCGGACACCGATTCAAGGACTTTATCGTTCAGATTGCCGAAAGCATCCTGAGCCTCCATGAAACGGACATGAATCCTTTTTCCGTATATCTTCATCAGTAAAGCCATCAGCGGCAGCGGCAGGACTGCTGCGATTGTCAGCTTCCAGCTCACCAGGAAGCCCATTGTCAAGAGGATCGTCAGCATGAAGATGCTGCTGTCGACAAGCGTCAGGATCCCGAAACCTGCCGTCACAGAGATGGCCTTCAAATCATTTGTCGCACGGGCCATCAGGTCCCCGGTCCTGTTTTTTTCAAAAAAGGCCGGCGTCATTTTCAGAAGATGGTTCATGAAGTTTCTCCGCAGCTTCCTCTCGACCAGGAAGGCACCGCCAAAAAGCTGATACATCCATACATACGTTATCCCGTAGGATACCACTGTAATCCCCCCAAGGATCAGCAGATACTGCAGAATCATGCTGCTGTCCAGCGAGCCCAGATGGATTTCATCGATTGCCTGGCCGACAAGCCTTGGCGGCATCACGTCAAGAACCCCGACAATCGCAAGCAGGATAATGGCAACCGTATATCTTTTCCAATGTTCTTTAAAAAACCAGTTCAGTTTCTTCAAAATCGAAAACATTACTTCCTCTCCTTTCTATGAAACACCGTTCAGCTAGCCTCCCTCGAGATCTCCAGGTGAAATAGCAATCCTTTCTTGTTGATAAAACAGCATAATCAACTTCCTCCTTTTTTAAAGTTATATAGAAAACAGGCTGATGCCCGGTCTTCCCATCATATAAAAACAGAAACAAAAAAGACATACCGCGTCAGGGCGATATGTCCGGAAAAAAGACAAAAGCACAGGCTGCGCAAAAAGCTGCCTGTGCTGATCAATTATAAAATGAATGATTACTGGAAAAAGTCAAGGGAAGGACAGGCTGGCATGTATTCAGTTAACAAGATTACATCGTTTCGTACAATCATGATCATGCGCCCCCTTTTCAAATTTTTCCACTTTGTAAGATTACCATCCGCCTTATTAAAAGTCAATTGGCATTTTTGTTATTTTTCTGAACATTATTTATTCTGCGATGACTGCTGTTCCATAGGCAATGATTTCTGATGCGTTCTGCATCACGGCGGATGTTTCAAGGCGCATGCAGATAATGGCATTAGCCCCTTTTGCTGTGGCATCCTCCACCATCCGGCCAATTGCCGTTTGCCTTGCTTCATCCATCATTTCTGTATACTCTTTGATTTCTCCTCCGACAATGGTTTTGAACCCTGCCAGAATATCCTTTCCGATATGCTTGGACTGAACTGTGCTGCCCCTGACGAATCCTTTCAATTCTTTCACTTCCATACCTGGAACAAATTCAGTAGTGACGATAATCATGCTCATTTTCCTCCTTTTTTTCTTTATTCCTTTCCCAGCCGACTATGATAAGCAAAGCAATGATTAATATGGCATATGAGGCGTAGAATATGACAGCCGCCTTCAAATTGACGAAAATCATCGCCAGCCCAAGGAGCTGTCCGCCAAGGGCCGTAAATAAGAGAAGCTGCTTCAATTTTTCCATTCTTTATCTCCCTTGTCTTTCCTCCAGCTCTTCTCGACAAAAATAAAATATACCAAGAGCGGCATCGGCGCCTGGATAAGTCCGATCAGGCCCCACAGCCAATAATTATGCCCGTTTTTCCTTGCGTGGAGAAAGAGAAAAACACTTTGGCTGATCAGTATGGCCGCAACAAGAAGAAGAAGCGGAAGGGATATTTCTTCATTCATGCTTCATTCACCCTCTGCCTGACAAAATAATATGTGCCTGCCCCGGCAATGGATAGTCCGGCTGCGGCCTGGATGGCAATAAAGACGGCAGGCAGCTGGTGCAGGGTAGTAAGCAGAACTGCTAATATCACCGCTGCCATCACAAAGAACAGGCCAATATCCCTTTTCCAGCTTCTCCGCATCATATCTTGCTTTTCTGCAACCATCTCTTCAAACCATTCAAGCTCCGGAGTATGAACAGAAAATGACTGATCAAGGATCTCAAGCCCTTCTTCAATTTCGGCTGCAGCCAATTTATCCTGTTTGTTTTCGTATTTATTTTCCAGCGGTATGATTTTCTGCTTCTCTTTCATGCAGGCCCAGCTCCTTTCTCACAGCTGCAAGTCCATTATGGATCCTTGATTTGGCTGTTCCGGGGGATATTTTCATCATGTTTCCTATTTCGTCATAAGAATAGCCGTAATAATGCTTTAAAACGATGGCTATGCGGATATCGTCTTTCAATTTGCCAAGAGCGGCAAGAGCATCATTCCACTCTTCATTCCGGCTCTCCATCTGCCATTTCAGCTTTCTCCATGACTGCTCCTGCCCTTGCCAGTCTCTTTCCCTTTTTTTCTTGCGAAGATGGTCTATATATAAATTAGTCGCAATGGAAATGAGCCAGGAAGAAAATTTGGATTGGCCATTATACAAATGGATTTTTTCGAGGGATTTCGCCATTGTTTCCTGGGCAAGCTCCTCTGCCAAGTCCTTATCCATAGCTGCCTTGATCAAATACTTGACCAGAAAGGGATAATTTTGTTTAAAAAGCATGGCCAGTGCCCTTTTGTCGCCTTTTTTGGCTGCCTTGATGAGCTCTTTGTCTTCCATCTTTGACATCTTTCCTTCCAATGGCCTTTTATGATAGCTTTCCTCTTATCCTGCTCTATTCCGCTGCTGTTCATTTTCTTTTCATTCATATGACGGCGGGGTCACTATAATCGTTCACTTTTTTATAAAAAAATTTTTGAATTGCCCTGGCTGCATAAATAAAGGCTGCATTTGTGCCAAATGCAGCCTTCATTAATCTATTTTTCTGAAATGCCGCCCGGAGAGAATCTCTTTCTGACCGCCAGCAGATAAAAACCAGAAAACGCCAATAATACTCCTGCAATAATAAAAGTTATTTCCACGGTGATGTACTCGGCAACGGCCCCAAACAAAACTGTTGATAAACCAAATGCCAGGGAAACAAGCGTATGCTGGGCGCTGAACACCTTTGGCAGCTCTTCTGCAGAAACCACTTTCTGTATATAGGTGTGCATGATAATGCCTTTGATCTGATGGATAAGCCCGCTGAGAAATACTAATAGCAAGGCAGCCCAGGCCAGTGAATTGGCGCCAAACAGCAATGTCACAATCGCCACTCCGAAAGAGGCGGATATCAAAGTGAGTTTCATGTTTTTTTCAAATACAGGAGAGAATTTTGTGCAAATGATCCCGCCCAATATCAAGCCCATGAAAAATACAGTATTAATATAACCCCACCATGCTTCCCCTGCTTTTAAAACTTCAGCAACAAACACATAAAGAATGGCAGCTATCCAGACTACGTTAGCAATGGCTTCTATTAAAATCACCACATGAAGGCTGCGCAGAACAGGCTGCCTCCATATAAAGATCCAGCCTTCCAGCAGAACCTTCACTGCACTTTGCTTTTCAGTATTCACCAGGTAAGGAGTCTTATCATTAATACGCTGCATCATCAGGGAAGAAACAGCATAAAAAGCTAGTGTAAGCCAGATGACATTCTGCCCGCCTGCCGCTGCAGTCAAAATGCCGCCTAATGCCCAGCCGCCTAATTGGATAGATTCATTTAATAAAGCTAAAAAGCTGTTGGCCTTTATCAGTTCTTCTTTCCCCACCAGCCTTGGCAGCATGGCGTCTGAAGCCGGGAGTGCCCAGCCATCGAAAAAAGCAATTACAAAAATCAATACTAATACGAACAGAATTCCCGGAGAGCTTTGCAGCAAAAGCCAGCCAGAAAGAATAAAAAGTGCCAGCGTCTTGCTCACCTGGGAGCTGACAAGCATGGATTTAAGTTTGTATCTATTGAGCATTAATGGCGAAATTGCTCCGCTTACCGCCCGCCCTGCCATATTCAAAAACGGCAGCAGCGCCAGGTACACCGGAGACCCGGTAACAGAATACAAAATGGATATCAAACCAACTATATAAAATACATCTCCTAAATTGGCAAGTGACTGCCCAATCCAAAGAGACCTGAAAGATTTGCTTTTCATACAACCTGCCCCTCTTTATCTTAGAATTTGCGATAAAAAGGGAATTTTACAAGTGACGATGCCTCCTTATGATTGTTTAAGCGCCTTTGGGTCAGGGTGAATTTTTTTTCGAAAAAAATCATTTCTGTACCATCAATAAATCTGAGGGGCAGGTTTGAAAAGCAATCAATCTTCATTAAAAATCATGTTAAGAATTCTTCCTTCAGGATACCGTAAAGAACGCAATCCTTATACTGCCCTTTGGCATTTTGTATCATATGCCTGACAATTCCTTCTTGCTGCATTCCCGCTTTCTTCATCACTTTTCCTGAAGCGGGGTTATCCGTATTATGTGCTGCAGATATTTTGTGAAGATCCATTTCCATGAACCCAAACTCCATGACCGCCTTTAATGCTTCTGTAGCATATCCATTATTCCACCATTCATAGCCCAGGGAATAGCTGACGCTGCAGTTTCCGGTGGTCAGATCAAAATCATATATGTCAATTTCTCCTATTAATTCTCCTGTGGATTTCAATTGTATTCCCCACCAGCAAAAGTCTTTCCTTTCATATTTGCCGACTATATCTGCCACTTTCGCACTGGTTTCCGAAACTGTCCTGTGGGCCGCACTGACCCGGTTGTCTGCTACGCGTTCAACTGAAAGCCAGCGGTCGAAGATGGCTTGGATATCAGAATGTTTCAGCCTTCTCAGATTTAGTCTTTCGGTCTCAATTAGGGGTGTTCCCAAGTAGTTGATCATTTCAACCAAAAACCTTTAAAAGATCTTCAAACTTGTTTATCTCCTGATCATATTCACTAACTTCCCCGAAGCCGTATTGAGCATAAATAAAAGGAATGCCTGCGAATCTGGCAGCTTCTCTGTCGCCTTCTGTGTCACCTACATACACCGGACTGGAAAGATGGTTTCTTTCGATGATCAATTTGATATTTTCGCCCTTTGAAAGGCCGGTCCGGCCGGGGTTTTCGAAATCAAGAAAATATTTTTCAAGCTTATGATATTTATAGAAAACCTCTATGTAGCCTTCCTGGCAGTTGCTGACAATGAAGAGCTTATATTTCTCCGAAAGTTCCTCCAGGACTTTTTCTACATGCTCATAAAGTTCCCCGCCATGAATTCCCAAGTAGCGGGCTTCTGCCTTCATGCATTCCTCGACCAGCCGCTGCCGCTGTTTTTCTGTTATATCAGGAAATAGCCTGCGGCTTATTTCATCCATCTGCAGCCCCATTGTTCTTTCAAAATCTTTCCGTGTCAGTTCCCTTTCAATAGTGTCATCTTGTGTGATGACACTGTTCCAGGCAGCCAGTACTGTATCGATAGAATCCCAGATGGTCCCATCTAAATCAAAAATGATGCTGTCCATGTATCTCACCCTTTCTTTCATCATGAAAAATCCTGATGCTGGACTTATTCTCTCCATCATTCAATCTCCCAATAGCCTCAACAGCTTCATCCACATGTGAAACAGCAATAATTTCTATTTTTCTGCTGTTTTCTTTTTGTACAGCTGCGGCTTCTTCCGCATTTTCACTCGGTATGATCAGGAAGGAGAACCCGGCTCTTTCAGCAATCCGGATTTTTTCCTTTATCAATCCTACGTATGATACTTCTCCCTGCTCATTTATCGCTCCTGTTACTGCAACAGGCTGCCTGTTTTCCAAGTTGCCTTCTTTAATGAGCCCTGAAAGCGCCAGGCTGAGTCCGGCACTATTACCAGCAATGTCCCGCTGCTGAATAAATCTCCTTAGCCAATCGTCTTCTTTTCCCAGGTATTCTGCTGCGTTCTCTTCCATTTGCAGCAAAGGTTCTTTCTTCAGATGAAGCCATTTTAACAGCTGCCGGTTTTTGCTGTCATATCTAATTTTGTTATTCACTGCAGTAACGGACAGCACGTCAACTCCCTGCGCTGCCAAAATCTTTTTGGCATCCTGTTTGCTGTTCTGGTTTTTCAGCGTATATTCTCTGACCCCTACCGAAAAAATCCCCGATCCCTTCAAAGCCTCATTCGGTTCCTGATAGGCGTAAGCGACATGCGAAGGGGGAGAGCTCAGCGCTACCAGCAGCAGCGGCAATTCATAGCAGAACAAGAGGAAGAGGATAACTGCTGAAACAGTGATTGGATTTCTGTTTCTACGTTTTTGGCGGAAAACAAACCATACATTCAGCAGAATCACCAGCAGGAGGAACAGCATAAAGACAAAGGCATATTCATTGATGATTTCAACAAGGTATAGAAGCAAAAATACTAGATAGAAAAGGAATGCCATGATACCGGCATAGATACCAATTTTATACATTTACCATCCCTGCCCCCATTGGTCTGGTTTCTTTATCTTTGTCCATAGCCAGGAATTTTCTAAAGTTCTTTTTGATATTCTCAAATCAAATCCAAACATCATTCTCCGCAGTCTGCTCTGTTTTTTCCTGTCCTGTATTGATAACGCCTCTCGGCTCTACTAGCAAAATTTTGCATTCATTTTCTGCAAAAGGCTTATGTTCGGCATTTTTCGGAATGACAAACAGCTCCCCTTCTCCCAGCTCCACTTTCCCGTCACGGAATTCAATGATGAGCCTGCCTTCCAGAACAATGAAGACTTCATCTGTATCATCATGCTTATGCCATACAAAGTCGCCCTGGACTTTAACGAGCTTAAATTGATAATCATTCATTTCAGCAATGACTTTAGGGGACCAAAGATCCGCAAATTTCGAAAACTTTTCTTGAAAACTGATTGGTGAATACTTCATTTTACTCTCCCTTAATTCTTAATTGTGTTTAGCAGCAAAGATAAATGTCAGATCCATCCCATTTATTATGCTTCTAGATAAAGAGCTGATAATCCTTCCTACCCCCTTGTTTATCGGCCGCAAAATCATAAAAAAAGCGGACTCTCGGCAGTGTCCGCTTCTTAATTAAAGGCTCTTTTCGCATAGATCGCTGCCATTTTGCCATGGGGTGATAAATTACTCTTTCAGGAGGCGGTTTCAATGATTAAAGTCATCGATGGCGTTTTCAGACTTAACTAAAGGTGAGCAAATTCAGCTAGTTAAGAGCAACTTTTTTCTATCCCGCCCAGCCGTAAAAGAGCGGACGTTACCGGACCAGGAAATAAGTGATAAGTTGAAAGATAAGCGGAGAAATTCCCCCTAATTTCGAAAAAACGCTAAAACTAGCTCAAATAGACGGAGAATTTCCGGCTAACGACTCAAAAAACAGGAAAATGGGCAGCTTCATTCCGTTTACCCGGAAATTTTCCGCTTATTCACCCCTACCCGTGCCATATTCAGCTGCCTAACCGGAAAATCTCCGCTTATTTTAAGGCTTGCTGATCACTCAAATAAGGATAAGTCTTCCTGTTTTTTTAAACCATCCATTCCTTCACTAAACATGCCCCATTAGCTGAATAAGTACCTTTCCAAAATGCCATAAAAAGGTAAATTGACCCTTTGATAGCAGCAACCTTTACAAATAGAGCCCAATTAACTTATAAAGCCGTTTCAGCAGCAGGCTCCTCCAATCCTTCTCCCTCTGCCCTGCTGTATTTAGGCAGGACAATTGTGTAAAACAATCCGACCAGTATCATGCATCCCCCTACAAGCCAATAAAGCATTTCGACCTTCAGGATCGCAGGAAAGCTGTAGGCGATAAAACCGAGGGTGACTGATTGTGAAAGCATCATAAGCGGGCTGATCCACCCCTGGACCCTTCCCATCATTTTTGGATCGATGATGCTTGGCATCCAGCCGCCGATAGCAATATTTACAAGCGGAAGGCCAAGGGAAGTCAGGAATATCAAGATCATGAACAGGAAAATTGATTCTGCAAAAGAAGCGGCAATGACAAAGCAGCCTGTAATCATGATTCCTGCAATGATCATTTGGTAAAGCTTCATTTTTTGTGAAAGCAAAGTGGCTATGAAACTGCCGATCAGGACCCCAGCTCCAAAGACGATCCCGATGACAACCGATAGCTCCTCATATGCTTCAGGTGCAAGCCTGTATTTCAGCATAAAAACCGGCATGACGCTGAAACCGCCGTTAACAACACCGAAAACGAAGAAGCCGACGAGCAGTGCTGACAGCAGCTTATTGTTCAAAATGTAATGCATCCCCACTTTGAAATCCTTGAATACAAGCTTAAGGTTGAGGTCCCTCAAAGTGTGTTTTCCATTGGGAAGGCGAACTTCTTCCGCAATGCGGCATGACCTGATCAAAAGGGCGCTGAGTCCGAATGTAACAGCATCTACCATGATGGCGCCGTAAACGCCCACTGTCCAGTAGGCCAGTATGCCGAGGCCATTGCCGAACAGCATGAAAAGACTCATGACAAGCTGGTTCAAGCCTGCTGCAGCTGTGTAATCATCATCTTTCAGAATTCCCTGGACCATTGCATGTTCAGCTGGGAAGAAGAACTTCTGCACAGCGCTCCTCAGGAATAGTACAAAGAAAATCAAGGGCATCCAGCCTACCAGGATCGTCCCGATCAATGCCACTGACAGTACAGCGGTGATCCAGTCACAATAATAGGCGACCTTCTGCCGGTCCATCCTGTCCGCAAAAACACCGACAAGGAAAAATACCGCAAGCGTAGGAAGGCTGTACATAAGCTCTGTAATAGAGGCATATACGGGCTGGTCTGAAAACCGGTCCAGCAAATAAAACATAAACGCAGTCAGGCCAATCGTGCTTCCCATCTGTGAGGTGAAATTGGCAAAAAATAATCTGGCATAATTCTTATTCTGAAAGATCTCTTTAAATTTTTTCATTTTTGCTCCCTCGATTCCGATTAATTGCTTTTATTGTAATGCGATTTCCGGAAAGAGATAAGCGCCTTCTGGTGGTTTCTTCCTCATCCTCCAGGCGGAGGCGCCCTAAGCCGCAAAAAAAACCGCCATTCCTCAAGGAACGGCGGTTTCTATATATTATTTCTTCATCTGCTCATACTGGCGGGCAGCTTCTTTAGCAATAAGATTGTCTTCCTCCAGGCCGCTGATTTCCTTAAGCACATATAATGGACCGTGAGCTTTCAGCAGTTCCTGGATTTTAACGGCTTCCTCGTCTCCCTCGAAGTCGAAATGCAGTGCCGCAGCAATGGCCTTGGCAAGATTTTCGAAGTGCAAACCAGCCTTCATAGCCTGTTCTGCAGGTCGGACAAGCCTGTCATTCGGCCCCAGCTTCCTTATCGGTGAACGCCCTACCCTTGTTACACCGTCGTTCAGGAAGCCGTTCTGGAAACGGCCGATGATTTTCTTGATATACTGTGCATGCTCTTCAGCATCAAGATCATATTCCTTTACAAGATATGCGCCAGTTTCCTTCAGCGTTGCTTCAGCCTGCTTGTAGACAGCTTCATCCTTCAGGGCTTCATCAATGGTTTCCTTGCCTGCAAGGTACCCAAGATAGGCGATGACGGCATGGCCCGTATTGACGGTAAATAGTTTCCTTTCAATAAAAGGAGCAAGATCTGGAACGATTTTCATTCCTTCTACTTCAGGGATATCTGTTGATGCTTCGACAACCCATTCATAGTAAGGCTCAACCAGCACATCAAGGGACCCTTGGTTATTCTGGATCGGAACAATCCGGTCTACAGCTGAATTAAAGAAGAATACCCGGCCTTCCAGCTTTCCTGCCGTTTCCTCATCAAGATTTTCAAGAATATAGCCTTTCAGCAGGTCAGTAGCTGAAATCTGATTTTCACAGGCAATGATATACAGCTTGTCATCAGTTTTTTTAATTCTTTCAGCAATGCCCTTGGCAATGAGCGGGGCAATGCGGGGCAGGATGTTCGGGCCGATCGCTGTTGTAAGGTATTGGGCTTCGCCAATCGCTTCAATGACCTGGCTTTCCTGTGTCATGTTATTCAGTCCTGAAACGGAGCTGATCTTCTCTGATGACCCATTTTCTGCAGCCAGATTGACTTTATATTCGCCTTGTTCATTCAATAGATTGATGATTTCTTCTGCAATATCAACAAAAGTTACATGATACCCTGATTTAGAGAACAGCGCGCCAATAAAGCCGCGGCCGATATTTCCTGCACCAAAATGTACTGCTTTTTTCATAGTTATCATCCCTTTATCAATTGGTTTTGGATATAGTCGAGAAAAATTTCTTCCAGTCTCTTCTTTATAGCTTCCTCACTGCCTGAAGAAAATATCAGCATCGCTTCATCATTTTCAATCAGGCTGGTGCTGATCAGGCTGACGATTTCCTGCTGCCTCGGGCTTAAAGACTCTGGCGCAAGCATAAGAAGCAGATTATCTGCCTCCATCTCCCTGCCATCCATTCCTTTCAGCTGCACCGGCCGGCCGAGCCGCGAAACCTGGAAAATCAGCTCCTTCACCCGTCCGTGCCGGCAATGGAAAAGCGCCAGCCCTGTTTTCGGTATGCCCAGCCCGCCCATTTTCTCCCGTTCCTTTAATCGGGCGATGACCTCCTGACTTCCAGAGAGGCTTCCCTGCTGTTCTGCACTATGTACCATTTGGGAAACCACTTGCCCATGTGCATGCGCTTCTGGGAAATAGTAAAAATGGAAATTGCGGAGGATATCTTTGACTGCTTTTTGAACATCCTCCAGATCAGCAAGCATTTGATCAAGCCCCTTGACCCGTTCTTTTTCCCTGCGGAAGTCGCCGCCTGCCGAAAACGTTCGGCTGGCTGCCAGCTCTCCGATGTGTTTTTGCAGAAACCCCTTTGCTGCCTGTATATCCTCCTCTTCCAGGAGCGGATTGACGAGGATATATTCCAAATCTGTGTAAGGCAATCTGACTGTTGAAAAAATGATATCGTAGCTGTTCAGATCTGTTTGCTGTATTTCCTTGATCGAGGAAATTTCGACAGAGCGTATTTCCGGCAATTCTTTTTTGATCCTGCTGGCGAGCATCTTGGAGGTGCCGATCCCTGTCGGGCAGATGATGAGTGCATGCACAGAAAGCTGTTCTTCCCTGAGCAGCAGGACAGAACCGAAGTGAAGGGCAATGAATGCTGCCTCATCTTCCGGAAAAGATATGTCGCGGAACTCCTGTTCAAGGCTGTTTTTTACGGCGAGAAAAAGGGCTGGATACTTTTTCTTGATGTCTTCTGTCAATGGATTATGCATCCCCATATTCTGCCTGATCCGGAATAATGATGTTTCCATATGGGCGAGCAGGCCCTGGAATAAGGAAAAGTCTCCTGATAAATCTGCATTCAGCTGGGCGGATACATGCTGGATAATGTTTTTGACAGACTGCCCGATCATCACACTGTCATAGTGGACGGAATCAGGTGCCTGCAATTTAGATCCTTTCAGCACAATAGCAAGAAAACGGATATCCTGTTCAGCAAGGCTGACGGAAAATTCATCCGCGAGCTCATTGCCCAGGCTGGCAATCAGATTTGCTTCTTCCTGGATTTCCGGAGGCTCGATGAGGTCGGCCTCTATAAAGAAGCCTCCTTCTGTTCTTTGAAGAGAGATGCATAAATGGACCAGGATGCCGATATAGTCGCTGTCAGCCAATCTTGACTGCCCTTTATTGATTCTTCTGCCGGCAAGGCGGTCGGCTGCGTAAAGGAACTTTGACCGGAAATAGAAGAGCACCTTGGGCTTGTTCCAGCTTCCTGCATCAAGGAGAAACAGGCTTTCTATCAGCTCTTCATTAAAATAGATTAAATAATAATCGGCCAGCGCCTTCCTTAAATCAGATTCTTTGCCGGACAGCTCAACCCCTACCCCTCTTTTCCTTGTGACAGAGAGCCGGTAGCTTTCAAGCCAGACAGCCAATTCATCGAGGTATGCGGTATAGGTCGTCACACTGATGCCGACTTCCTTTGCTGCCGGCTGAAGTTTAAAGGGTTCCCCTTTAAGGAGCTCCAACAGAATCAGCAGCTTCCTTTCCTGGGGAGTCTGGTCTGTCGGAATGGTTTCCGCCATTGTCTGCACAAGCCGGAAAACATCCTCATTCCGCCCGGAAATCACGAGTCCTTCATCAGGCGTCCGCCCAAGCTCAAGCCCGAATTGCCGAAGAACCTTTGCAACAGATGCAAGATCCCGGTGGACAGTCCTGGCACTCACGTTTAAGTAGGAAGCGAGGGTCAGGGCCGTATGCTTGCCGGCCGTCTTTATGATCAGTTCTATGATGCTTTTCTCCCTTGAGGTAATAAACATCTTTATCAGCCCTATCTGCAGCCAGATTCTTTTCTGCCAAAAAACAAAAGCGCAAAAAGGCACAAGCTGTGCCTTTCTGCATGATATTACCTGTCCTTACCCGTTAAGGATATCCATTAACTCTTTGGCTGTTTTAGCCTGGACCATTTTTTCGATGTTTTCCATCTCCGAGCATGTGACGGCAATGGAAGACAATATTTCAAGATGGGTGCCGTCTTTACCGGCAATGCCGAAAATCAATCGGACCTTTTCACCGTTAAAGTCGACTCCTTCAGGAACCTGGATGACCGTAAATCCGGATTTGATGACTTCCTGCTTAGCCGCTTCTGTGCCGTGAGGGATAGCCACATCATTGCCCATATAAGTTGAAGTCATTTCATCGCGCTCGATCATGGCTTCAATATAATTTTCACGAACATATCCGCCGTCGACAAGAGCTCTTCCGGCAAAGCGGATGGCTTCATCTTTATGATTAAACTTCTGGTTTAGGAATACGTACTTTTCAAGCAGCAGATCATTGTTTTCCTGTGATTCAGCTGCAGGCGCTTCTTTGCGTTCTTCTGCAGGCGACTCCCCCATCGCTTCCGCTTCCGCATCTTCAGCGATGTTAATCAGTTCTTCTTCTGCAGATCCTTTCAGCTTGCTGATCAGGTTATCGTATTCAGGGCTTGAAAGGAAATTGTCCACAGACACGTGATAGGCACCAGGGATTTTATTTTTTGCCCTTGGCGTCAATTCTTCCTGAGTGATGACTACCTGTGCGTCAGCAGGAATATTGCTGATTGCCGTATTGGTTACACTGACATCATTAAGACCGGCAGCCTTCACTTTTTTGCGGAGAAGCGAAGCCCCCATGGCACTTGAACCCATTCCGGCGTCACACGCAAAAACAACCTTGCTCACATTTTCAGGAAGCTTGCCTTCTGTTGCAGTAAAGGCAGAAGCAACTGAGCTTTTCTTTCCTTTCATTTCCTGCATCTTTTGTGCTGCTGCTTCAATATTTTCATCTGACTGCTTGCCTGTTTTCAGTATGAAAGCAGACGAAATGAAAGATACAGCACCGGCTACAAGGACAGCCGCGAAGTTGGCAATATAAGCACTCGCATGGTGAGGCGTCACTGCAGTGATTGCCAGGATGCTTCCCGGTGAAGCTGGCGCGAACAATCCGCCGCCAAGCAGGACCAGTGTGAACACGCCGCTCATTCCGCCAAGGATGACCGCGATGAATAAAAGCGGACGCATCAGGATGTAAGGGAAGTAAATTTCATGTATTCCCCCAAAGAAATGGATGAGTGCAGCTCCGGGTGCAGATTGCTTCGCATTGCCTTTTCCGAAGAAGATGTAGGCAAGAAGCACACCGATACCAGGTCCAGGGTTTGCTTCCAAAAGAAGCAGGATGGACTGGCCTGTCTGTTTGATCTGTTCCGTCCCAATCGGAGTCAGGACTCCGTGGTTGATCGCATTGTTAAGGAATAGAATTTTTGCAGGTTCAATCAGGATGCTTGTTAATGGCAGCAGGTTTGTTTCTACAAGCCATTCCACCCCGCTGACCAGCCAGCCGGTGAATACATCGACTGCAGGTCCGATACCCGCAAATGCCAATATCGCAAGAATGCCGCCCAGGATTCCGGCAGAGAAGTTATTGACAAGCATTTCAAAGCCGGCCTTGACCTTTCCTTCAATGGCGCGGTCAAAAAGCTTGATTAGATAACCGGCGATCGGGCCGACGATCATGGCTCCGAGGAACATCGGAATATCAGAGCCGACGATGACACCCATAGTGGCTATGGCGCCGACTACACCTCCGCGCTGGTCATGGATCAGTTTTCCGCCTGTATAACCGATCAGCAGCGGAAGAAGATAAGTAATCATTGGGTCGACCATTTTGGCAAGGCTTTCATTTGGCCAGAACCCGGATGGTATGAATAGGGCAGTTATCAGGCCCCAGGCGATAAACGCACCGATATTCGGCATGACCATGGAGCTCAGGAAGTTACCGAATTTTTGTACAGCTATTTTTATATTAGGCTGAGCCATTTGCACTCTTCCCTTCTATCTATAGTATTTACTTATCTATGGTAAATGACAGGGGGGCCGGGTTCAATGAAGAAGAAAACTAACTTTGTCGCACACCATTGTGACAAACCTATTGTTTCTCAAAAAGAGCCAGTTATTCTTACAGCTTGCAGCAGAAAAAGCAGACTGAATGAAAATCTTCAGTCTGCTCTTTACAGGTTTATTCAAAAGTTCCTTTGACAATGGCCTGTCCGCCTTCTACCATGGTCCTGCCGAGGGCTATGACGGTATCAATCTGATAATCGTCCGGATCCAGAATGACCAGGTCTGCGTCCCTTCCTGCTTCAATCGCCCCTTTATGAGGCAGCTTTAAAATGTCTGCCGGATTTTTGGTTATGACCCTGATGGCCTGGTCAAGCGGGATATCTTCAAGGAGGACGCTGTCACGGACTTCACTAAATAAAGAGGATACCTTTCCGACCTTCAGGCCGATCAGCTCCCCTGCCTCATTAAAATCCGGCAGGCTGCCCTGGGCGTCAGAGGTAAAAGTGATCTGTGATATTCCGACCCCCGCGTCAAGCATCCTTTTCAATCCCGTGCTGCACTTAACCTCTCCTTCCTCCTGGAACTTCGGAATAGAGCTGGTTGTAAAATCAACATAGCCTCCCCTTTTGGCATATATGATGCCCTCATCAAAGAGGTGGGGATTGCGGTTGATATGTGTCGGGTAAAATTGGCGGAGCGGAATATCTGTCTGCTCTACCACTTCTTCAATCAGCTTTAAATGATCATAGCTGTCGCCGACATGGATGTTGACGATCCCGGCTTTGCCTGAAAGCATTCCCCCGACCCGGGCTGCAGATGCTATCTTGGCAAGCTCCTCCAAAGTAGGCTGGGATGACCGATGGTCGCTGATGGCAATTTCCCCTGCTCCGATTATTTTATCAATCAGGATGATATCATCTTCAATTTTCCCAGTAAGCGTCTTTACCGGTACCTGATAGGATCCTGTCTGGACATAGCAGGTGATTCCTTCCTCCTCCAGCGCCCTTGCCTTGGCAATCAGGCTGGCCATCGTCCTTGTTGTGCCATCTGTACCGATCACACCGACAATGGTGGTGATTCCCGCCAGGGTAGCTTCAGTCAGCTGCAGCTCAGGAGTCCTTGTCCGGTAGCCTCCCTCGCCGCCTCCGCCGATGATATGGACATGGGCATCAATGAAGCCGGGTACTACCAGCTTCCCCTCTGCCTCTATTATCCTGATATCCGCAAATCCTGAAGGCAGATCGATATGATCCTTTATATAGCCAATCTGGTTTCCTGTAAGCAATATATCTTTCTTTCCTAAATGCTCTGGTGCATAAACATTCCCATTTCTAATCAGAGTCAGCAATCTCTTGTCCCCCTTCGTGATAATGCCTCATTATTCAGAATGATTATGCACTTATCTTAATCCGAACCGCTTCACCGGGCAAGGCATAAGAGACATATACCTGTGTCCCTGGAAAAATAGAGCAACATTGTCATGAATTTGACATGTTTAGACTTCGGGTGCCTGGGTAAATTTCAAGTAACAATAAACGATATAAAAACAATATAAAACTATAAATATACTATAAAGGAGAACTGAACTATCATGAAAGAAATCATCTCTACAAATATTAACCTGGAAAACAATATTACAATGAAGAACATACTGGAAATCTATCAGGCAGCTAAGCAGTATAAAGGCAACACGATTATCTACTGCAATCAGAAGTCGGTTGATGCTTCCAATATGACGAAGCTGGTCTCCTTTCTTCTGACCCAAAAGGCCAATACATCCATTAAAGTAATCGTGGAAGGGGTGCAGGCAAAGAAGCATCTTACCAAAATCAAGGAAACCTGCGCAAATCGAGTATCTGCTTTCAAAAAGGCTGAACAGCCATTATTGACGGAAACTGTCTAATTTAACAGTCTAATTTAATTCCCAGAAAGGCAGTGAAAACCACATGATCCGGACGATCCTTATGATTATCGGCGCCATCGTTGTGATTGGCGCACTTGTAAGCTGGCTGGCTTAAGCCGGTAAAAAAGAGCCCTAGGGCTCTTTTTTATTTTATTCATCATGCTTTTTCTCTTTCTCTTTCTCTTTCTCTTTCTCTTTCTCTTTCTCTTTTTCCTTACCCTTGCCCTTAAAGCGGTCTTCCCATTTCTCTTTTTCTCCACGCAGCTTTTCCTGCCACTTCTCTGCTTCCTTCCTTAAATTATCTTCCCATTCTTTAGCCTGCTTCCATCTTTCTTCTTTCTCTTTTTGTTCAATATAATAGGATATATGCGGAACATTGAAGGATTCAGCATCTTTTCCTTCAAGGGCAGCCTCCATCAGCTCCCGGAAGATCGGGGCGGCGCCTTCACTGCTTGTTGTTGTTAAATAGTGGTTTTCATCTGTATGGTCATAACCGACCCATACAGCACCGGCAAGCTCAGGCGTATAGCCGGTGAACCATTGGTCCTTTACGCCATCTATCCCCTCTATCGGCACCTGGGTCGAGCCCGTCTTCCCGGCAGTCTCCCTTCCAGGAACGCCTGCTGCCTTCCCGGTTCCCTGTTCCACTACCCCCAGAAGCATGGTTGTCATTTGTTCTGCAGCTTCTTTAGACACTGCCTGCACAGACTTTTCTTTCCGTTCTGCTACTACATTTCCCTGGGCGTCTTCGATCTTTATGATTGCATGGGCCTCTTCCCTCACACCTTCATTGGCAAATGCCGCATAAGCACCGGCCATTTCCAGCGGAGATACACCTGATGACAATCCTCCAAGAGCAATCCCAAGATCTCTGTCGCTCTCCTCCAGAGGGATCCCAAACCGTTTGGATGCTTCAATCCCCGCTTCAATCCCAATTTCATTAAGTATCCATACCGCCGGAAGATTAAGCGAATCTTTGACGGCCTCGTACATCGGCACCTGCCCGCGGTACTGGCCATTATAATTGCCTGGTTCATAGCTTCCGAAGCTCATTTTCTCATCTTTTACCTCGTCTGTTGCTTTCCAGCCCTCTTCCAGAGCCGGCGCATAAGCGGCCAATGGCTTCATAGCCGAACCCGGCTGGCGCTTCAGCTGGGTGGCCCGGTTAAAGCCCCTGAAGACATGCTCCCCGCGTCCGCCGACCAAAGCACGGACACCGCCTGATTCAGGATCCACCAGTACAGCCCCGCTCTGGACGATCTGATCTTCTTTTCCTTGCGGGAAAAGATCGTCCATTTGGTAAATTTCTTCTGCTGCTGCCTGCATATCAGGATCAAGTTCAGTATAAATCCTGTATCCCTCTGTCAATAATTCGTCCTGTGTCAGCCCATATAATTCGATTGCTTCATCCAGAACATGATCAACATAATAAGGGAACTTTCCTTTCAGCGGATCGCCGCCCCTGTCATTGAGAGCAAGCGGCTCTGCCTTGGCTTGTTCATATTCACTGGCAGAAATATAGTTCTGTTCCTTCATCTGCAGCAGGACTGTATCCCGCCGTTCTGCCGCCTTTTTGGGATGGCCGATTGGATTCAGGGCTGAAGGGGCCTTGATGATTCCCGCCAGAATGGCCGACTCGCTTATGGTCAGATCTTCGGCATCTTTGCCAAAGTATTTAAGGGCTGCATTTTTGACACCCCATGCTCCTTCCCCAAAATAAATCTGATTCAAATACATCTGGAGAATTTCTTCCTTTGAATATTTCTTATCTATTTCCCTTGCCAGGAAAAATTCTTCCATCTTCCGCTTGTATGTTTTTTCATGGGTAAGAAGTGCATTCTTGGTCAGCTGCTGTGTAATAGTGCTGCCGCCTTCGACTACGCCGCCTGCCTTTATATTTGTAAACAGCGCCCTCATGATCCCTTTGTAGTCAATGCCGCTATGCTCATAAAATCTTTTATCTTCGATGGCGACTACGGCATTTTTCAGGCTGTCTGGCATCTGGTCGGCACGGAGGCCTTCATTTTTGCTTGCCGAAATCTTGCTTGCTTCTTCCCCGCTGTAATCGTAGATGACCGTCGGCTGAGACATCCCGTCCTCCAGATTACTGATATCCGCGTCCTTGCCCTGAAAGTAAAAGAAACTAAGGAAGCCGAGGATTGATGTAGAAGAAAATAAAAGGACTATCTGTAAAATACGTTTTAGTTTATGAATTCGATTTTGTTTGTTTCTGCCTTGTCTTGTATTGCTCATTTAATCACAACCTTTATCGAAACTGTCTTGGTGACTTCTTCTCATACTGTAATCAATTTTCTTAAAGACTTTTACTCTAAAATAATGGAATGTAAACCAAAATTATCCTCATCCCTGCTTCGGGCGGTTTCATATAATTCGAAAGTGCCTTCCCTTTTATAGGGGTATAAATTTCCCCGCTCTCCCTGAAGCAGGATTCTTTTAGCAGAAATCTGGGTAAATAAAACATAACCAGCAAGATCCTATTATGAAAGGATGATTATAATGAGTCAATTCAATCGGATTGTGGTCGGTTATGATGATACAGAAGGCAGCAACAAGGCCCTCCAGCTTGCCGTACAGATGGCAAAAGGAAACCCGGAAGCACAGGTACTGGTAGCAAATGTCTATGATGAAAAGGTAGAAAACGTAATGACTGATAATGAAAAGAGGGTGGAGCCGGTAAGAACAAACGGATATATGCTGGAAGGGATCCAGATTCCGCCTATGTCAATCAGGCATGATGACCCCAACCCTCCAACACATGCCATTATCTCAAACAGCGTGGATGACGCATTCTATAAAGCCAAACAGGAGCTTGAACCCCAAAATATACAGGCAAAATATGATTCTCTTGACGGCAGCCCGGCAGAAAGCATCTGTGATTACGCCACGGCAGAAGGAGCCGATCTGATCATTGTCGGAAATTCCGGCAAAGGCGGGCTGAAGCAGATGTTCCTGGGAAGCGTCAGCAGCAATATCGCAGAAAAGGCGCCCTGCCCTGTGCTGATCGCAAAATAACAAATCCCTTCTCATGCAAAAAACGCTAAGATCCCAGTATCTTAGCGTTTTTCTTTCTCTTTCCGTGCACGGGGCCCATCTCTGTAACATCACCTGCTTACTTATCCGCATCTGCCCCTCTTGCAATCTCCCAAAAACGTTCTTTGGCTATCTCTTCATCAAAGCTGCTGTAAATCCTGTACAAATCTTCATCTATAATCCGAAAATGCTGGCTGATGACATTTTGCTGAAGTACGAATCTGCCTCTTCTTTCGACCTCTCTCCACCATATTTTTCCCCCAAGGGTTTTTTCTTTACGATAATCGATCCCTTCCCTTGCAATGGTTTCGAGCACTTCAAGGGGTTCGTTTCCAAATAAGAATTGCACGGTCTCTGTTTCCCGGAACAGAGCACAGACAGCCACTACTGTAGACCATCCCGCATAAGCTCTGCCTTTTTCGATCTGAACAAGTGTTTTTTTGGAGATTCCGATGATTTCCGCCATCTTATCCTGTGTATATCCTGCCTCTGTACGAATAAGGCGGAGCTTTTCTGAAACCTTCATGATAATTTCTTCTCGTGTCAATATTCGCGCCACCCTTTTCCAGTGTAATATTACACCAATTCTATCACATTATAAAAGCCGGCATAACCTTTTATACTTAAGTATTTGATAAATGCCTATTTTTAAAATATCTTCCCCATTCAGGATAAACTGCAGCTCTTTAAATAAAACACCATTACCATCCATTTTTTTACAAACTTATTCATTATTTTACACTTTGAGACCCTATTCCCGGCCATTCGATAAATTTCTGTAATTACCGGGAAAATTCCGGAGGATTTATAACATTATAGGCGAATGTTAATACAGCAAGGTTAATAGTCAAAAAGATAGGCGGAGGGTAAAATGTTATCACTATCAAATAAAAAGCTGCTGGACTTTCTGGAAAGAGAGAAGCATATTCTTCTGGAGCAATGGAATAAAGAGATTGTCTCAACAGAGACAGATCCTTTCAAAGATTATATAAGAGAAAACGGAGAAGCCATGTTCACCCTGATCCTGACCAGTTTGTCCAAGTCAGATCAGGATCTTGATGTCTATCTTCGGCAGCTTGCCATTAAGATTGCCTCTCAGCGGGTGAAAGCCAATATCAACATCGGAGAATTTGTCTACAATGTAAATATGGGCCGGTCCATCATCTATAAAAACCTTAACCGGGTTGATGCCCACTGGGATGATCTGCAGAAATGGATCGACAAGATCAATGTGTGCTTTGACAAGTTTCTTTATTATGCTGTCAGCCATTATACAGATGCCAAGAATAAAATAATTGATGAAAAAACGGAATTCATTAATTCGACCCATAAAGACCGCCTTACTCTCCTGGGACAAATGACATCCAGCTTTATACATGAATTCAGGAATCCGCTGACTTCCATCCAGGGTTTTGTTCAATTGCTTAAAGCTGAAAACCCTCCCTTGAATTATTTGGATATCATTTCCAATGAGCTTGAGCAGCTCAATTTCCGCATATCGCAATTCCTGCTATTATCCAAGAAGGAGCTTATCGGAAAGGAAAAGACTATTTTTAACCTGAACAGTTTGGTTGAAGAAGTGCTTATTTTCCTTTATCCAAGCATATTGGATGCCAAAGTCCGCATCATAAAAGAAGTCGATGAAAGCACCAGCCTTTGCGGCTATGAAGATGAAATCCGCCAGGTGCTCATTAATATCATCTTTAATGCAATTGATGTATTGAACCCTTACAGGGAAGATCCGATCATTGAAATAATTTCGTTCAAAACTTCTGACTCTTACGTTCGCCTCGACATCAGTAATAATGGGCCGGAAATACCGGAGCATCTGCTAAGCTCCATCTTTGAACCTTTTGTTACGACCAAAAAGCTTGGTACCGGGCTTGGGCTCTTTGTCTGCCGGGAAATCATTGAAAAGCATAAAGGCTTCCTTACATGTGAATCACATTGTGACAAAACCATATTCAGCATGACTCTGCCCCTTCATACCGGAAGTAAAGAAGGATCTGTCTGCCAGTAATTCAGCCAGGCAGCCCGGAATCTTCATATTTACATCCGAGTATAATAGAATCGTGCCGCTTCACTTTTACAGAAAATTCTTACAAACGGCCGAAAAGGGGGAGAAAATATTTTTACACTAAAAGTGGACAATGAAATAAGGCTCCAGTTATTTCAGCTGCATCATGCCGGAGAACTTTATGCATTGGTGGATGAAAACAGGCAGCATTTAAGGGAATGGCTTCCCTGGGTTGACAGCATGACCTCCCCCATGCAATATCACAGCATCATCCCTATGTGGCTGAACCAATTTGCTGAAAACAATGGCTTCAACACTGGTATAAGGTATAAGGGGACACTGGCAGGAGCCGCAGGCATCCATCATATCGACTGGGCAAGCAGGCAAATGAGCATAGGCTATTATCTGGCTGAAGGCTTTCAGGGAAAAGGGATCATGACGAGGACCGTCGGGGCAATGGCCAACTACGGCTTTAACGATCTGCGTTTGAACCGGATTGAAATCAGATGCGGGATCAGGAACCATAAAAGCAGGGCTGTCCCCGAAAGGCTGGGGTTCACACAGGAGGGAATCATCAGGCAGGGGGAGTTCCTTAATGACCATTACCACGATCTGGTCGTCTACGGACTGCTTGCGGAGGAATGGAAATATTGAATCGCCAAAACAAAAAGCCAGCAATGCTGGCTTTTCCCTGTCATTTACAGGATATTAGATAATCCTCCGCCCTATCTGCGACAGCGCAAAATAAATCCCATGCTGAAGCGTCTGGAAGCAATCATATTTCGAAAGCTTGATCCCGGACTGTGTGATGGCCACTCCCAGTTCAGCGGATATGCCGACAAGGATGGTATCTATGCCGATGAGTGACGCGGCAGATCCTAGCTTATGGATGAAATCGCCTGTAAAATTGCTGATATCTTGATCAAGTCCGGTCAAATCGAGGACAAGATATCCAGCCTGGTATTTAGGCAGATTGTTCAAGGTCTTTGTCAGGAGATCTTCTGAACGGCTCTCATCGTATTTTCCGATCAGCGGCACAACCACAATGCCTTCCAAAACCGGAATGATTGGGGAAGACAGCTGCCTGACCAGATCGTGCAGCTCCATAGTCTGTTCTTCTACCAGTGCCTCAAGACTCCGGATTTGCTCTGACTCTTTCCTTCTTGAAAGCTCATGAATGTTCTGGGAAATCGTTACACTAGAAGGAAAATATCTGACTTCTGTATAGTCATGGCCTTCTATCTGGCTTTCTGCTACTTCATACCAGATGTTTTCCCCGAAAAGGCCTGTAAAGATTCCGGCATAATGGGCAGGCAGGAAAGTTCCGCCCGTTTTTTTATTTTGTGCAAGATTGATTTTATGTTCCCACGTATCCTGCATTTGCACCGTAACTGTTTTTGCCTCTTCATCAAGCTCTGTTACAACGGTTTTTCCCCAGCCAGCCGACGCGTAAGTGTTAGGAATCAGCTTTGTTGCATCTTCAACGGATACACTTTTAAGTTTTTCGAAATACTCTCCGACCACCTGACCCATCCGGTATCCTGTCGTCTCCAGCACTACGCTGGCTGCTTCTTCACCGGAAATTTCCTCAATGGTGTCAAAGAATGTCTTCATCGCTGAATTAATCCAAAATAATACGGCGTCTTCCCCTTCAAAGATGAACTGGCCATTATTGAAATCCCACTGGAAATCAAGGCCATGCACATTAATAGAAGGTTTGCTGTCCGGAAGTTCATTTAACTTCATTGCTCTACCCCTTTATATTTAGCTCTGTTAGTTTTCATGCCGATTATGGGCTCATTCAGGTGACACTTTGTTTCACATTCATTTCAGCACAGCTGTAATGCAGCCGGATATCAACAGAGATGTTCAACAGAGCCTATTTTAAGAACTTGTCCAGGATAGTCAGCAGCAGTTTCCCCGCTATCCTGGTTTCTGCCATTTCCTATACTATAAATTTATACTTTATATGGGATGTTGTCTAATTTTCTGCAGGTAATACCAGTTTAACCTTGGCTGCAGGCGGGAAATGAAAGAGAAAACCATAGAAAAGGTGCAAAATATAATGAATGATAAAAACCTCCGGATGATACGGGAAGAATTGCCCGGCTTTGCCGATGTGCTTAAGCATGCCTTTGATAAAGGCCAAAGCGAGGCTGAGCTGACTGTGAACGATCTGCTGGCAGATTTGAAGAGCCAGCTGCAGCCAGTCATTCAGCGCCAGCAAAAATAAATAATGGAGAACAGGCTGCCGGAAATTTCCGCAGCCTGTTTTTTACAATTCAGTCTCTGTTAAAGCTGCATATTGATTTTGGGCTCATTCGTGTGAAACAGAGTTTTACACGCAATAAAGCACAGGACGCTAGCCTGTAAAAAAATCTGCGGAATTCCCTTTATAATTTTTTGTATTTTCCGATAAATTGATTCATAATTGATCATAAGCTGTATATAATTTCATAAAATAAGAGTAATCACTTCATTTCAACCGCAACGTTTGACTGTACGGTTTGATTTACCGTATAATTATGGTTAATTTTATGAAATTATGCATCTTGCTTTTTAGAGCAAAACAGATAATAATTGAGAATTAAAATCTGATGCCGAGGTGATAAGATGGGGCATTCTATCGGATTGGGGAACTAGCAGCGATTGCAAATGTATCAAAAAGGACGATTGACTATTATACTGCATTGGGCCTTATAAAGGCTGAAAGATCAAAATCGAATTACAGGCTTTATTCTGAAGATGTGCTGCTTGACCTTACATTCATTGAAGAATGCAAAATGCTGCACATCCCGCTTGAAGAGATTAAGAGAAAACTGGAATTGAAGAAAGATGGCAAAGCGGCATCAGGGACCGTCGAAAAGCAGATCCTGGATGTTACACAGCAGATAAGGCACCTTCATACAGAGATTTCATCCCTCCTTCCGCTCATTCAAAAGCTGGACGGGGAAGAAAAAAACGACATCTCCAAAAAGCTGAGTACGGAAGGGTTGGCTTTGATCCAGTCTCTTAAAACCTTAACAAGCTAAAATATTTTTGTATTATCAGGAGGTGACTCCTTACTCGTTCACGCGGGATAAGGAAACTTATTGGACATATTAAACTTGGTTATTATAGCCATTTTAATTGCTTTTACGGCATTTTTTGTCGCTTCGGAATTTGCGATTATCAGGGTGAGAAGCTCAAGGATTGACCAGCTTATAGAAGAAGGCAGCAGTTCTGCACTTGCTGCAAAGAAAGTGATTACGAACCTGGATGGCTACCTGTCCGCCTGCCAGCTTGGCATTACCGTGACCGCGCTGGGAATTGGGTGGCTCGGAGAACCAACAGTCGAGCATATTTTAAGGCCGGTGCTGGCAAACCTCAGCATTCCGGAATCTGTATCACATATACTTTCTTTTTCTATTGCCTTTGGATTTATCACGTTCCTCCACGTTGTGATCGGGGAACTCGCGCCAAAAACTCTTGCTATTCAAAAAGCTGAATGGATTACGCTTGCATTTTCCCGTCCGCTGATCGCCTTTTACAGGATCTTGTATCCATTCATCTGGGCGCTTAATGGCTCTGCACGCTTAATCACTGGCTTCTTTGGATTAAAGCCTGCTTCCGAGAACGACCTGGCGCATTCTGAAGAGGAGCTTCGCATCATTTTGTCCGAAAGCTTTAAAAGTGGTGAAATCAACCAGTCTGAGTTTAAGTATGTGAACAAAATATTCGAGTTTGATAACAGGATCGCTAAGGAAATCATGGTCCCGCGGACGGAAATCGTTTCGCTTGCCAAAGATGATACGCTCGATACCTTCCTTCAGATCGTACATGACGAAAAGTTCACTAGGTATCCGATCATCGATGGAGATAAAGACCATATTATCGGGATGGTCAACATAAAGGAAATCATCACTGACTTCATCAAGGACCGGGAGATAACCTCCAAGACGCTTGAAGCGTACACACGGCCGATCATCCGGGTCATCGATACGATTCCGATCCATGACCTGCTGGTGAAAATGCAGAAGGACCGGATTCACATGGCCATACTGATGGATGAATACGGCGGGACTTCCGGCCTTGTGACAGTCGAAGATATAATAGAAGAAATAGTCGGCGACATCCGTGACGAATTTGACAATGATGAGGTCCCTATGGTCCGGAAGATGGCTGAAGACCATCTAATCATTGATTCCAAAGTTCTTGTAAGTGAGTTGAACGACCTCCTCGGCCTTGAAATCAATGATGAGGATGTGGACACAATGGGCGGATGGATCCTGACAGAGAACTATGAAGCGAAGCAGGGCGATACGATTCATTTTGATTCATATGACTTCACCATACTTGAAATGGAAGATCATCATATCAAATATATCGAAATAAAGAAACTCCAGGAACAGGCGGAGCCGGTCGAACAGCAGACTGAACAGATTATGCTGACTAAGTCGGAGGTCCTTTCCTAGAGAAAAAAACCTTTCCCGGTGCGGGAAAGGTTTTTTGATTGGTGCTTAATTGGGCTCATGACACTATTTTGAAAAGGCTGGCCACAAGAGATACAGCTGGCTTTTCGGGTGCCTGACATGGCTTTTTTTGCCCAGACCTGTGTCCCAGCTGGACTCTCGGATGTATGGCCAGCTGCAAAATAATAAGTATTGCCCGCTACCAGACTTCGCGGAAACGGGGGATTTAAAAGAAAAATGTTACCCTTCATCTCGGAAATCTAATCCTAAAGAGCGTCCCTTGATTTCTTTCGCTTTCTACCTCAATCTCTCCATTATGAAGCTGTACGAGCTGTTTGACGATGGAAAGGCCGATCCCGAATTCTCCGAACGTGCTGCTCGTCCTTGAGAGATCGGCTTTATAGAAGCGATGCCAGATCGATTCAATTTCCCCCGGGTCGATGCCGATCCCGGTATCTTTAATCTCAATGACCGTTTCCGCGTCACCTTCCCGCCCTCTCAGCCACACAGTTCCACCATCTGTGAATTGGATGCTGTTCTTGACAATGTTGATGATGATTTGGATGATGCGGTCGTAATCTGCTTTTACATATAACTCCTCGTCCGCATCAAGCATGATTTCGATCCCTTTTTCTTCAGCCTGGAAGTCCAGCTGTTCCTTGACTACTTCAAACAGATCCAGTACCTGGATATTGCCAATGTCCAGCTTGATCTGGTTGGAGCGGATCTTCTCATAATCCAGATTTTCATTCACAAGCCTGATAAGCCTTCTCGCTTCCCGGTCAATCAAATCCATGCCCTTTTGCTTTTCCAGATCGGGTATGAGATTGTTCTTCAGGCCTTCTGCCACACCGCTGATCGTCGTAAGCGGCGTGCGCATTTCGTGCGACACATCGGCAATAAAAGTCCTCCGCCTGTTTTCAAGCCTTTCGATTTCTTCATTGGAAGAGCGGAGCTTTGCGGCCATATGGTTAAAATCATCTGCAAGCTCTCCTATTTCATCAAACTGGGTGTTCTTGATATTAACATTATAGTCTCCCTTGGAAATCATCGAGGTCGCATTCCTCAATTCTTTAATGCGCTTAAGAAGATTTTTGGACAGCACCCAGCTGAGGAGGAGTGTTGCAGTCAGACTGATGATAATGGTGTACAGCAGGAATTTATTCAGCTGGCTGGCCATCTGGAGTGCCCCGCTGATCGGGGACATGAGGAGAATTCCGCCTGTCATTCTGCCTTCATGCATATAAGGGATGGCTACCAGTGTCACTTCCTGCTCAAAGCGCTTGATGTCATGCTTGATGGAAATTGAGTGCCCTTCGGCAAGCCTTCTCCTCTCTTCATCCGTAAATAATAAGCTGAGCCCTCTGGTCTGGGGATAGATGACGCTGTAATTGCCGTCAAACAGATAATAGTTGATATTGCGGGCCCTCAGCAGCCGGCTGTATTCCTCCAGAAACTGCTCATTGCCAACCGGCCTGACTGAAAGCTCCTTCAGCACCTGTTCGCCGTAAGCATTGAGCTCCTCCGTCTTGTTTTGAAAAACATAATTCTGGACGAACTGGGTAAAAAGCAGGCTCAATAGCAGGAAAGCCATGATCAGGATGCTGATATGGCTGATCAGGAGCTGATAGAAATATTTAATTTTCACCTGCGGCCTCCGCTTCATCAAATTTATAGCCTATTCCCCATACCGTATGGATGAAAGGCTGGGAGGAAGTGCCGATTTTCTTCCGCAGGCGCTTGATATGGACGTCGACCGTCCTCTCGTCACCATAAAATTGATACCCCCACACCCGGTCAAGAAGCTGCTCCCTGGAAAAAACCTGCCGCGGGTTTTTGACAAAATAATAAAGCAGATCAAATTCCTTCGGAGTCAGATTTTTCAGGGGCTGGTCTTTGTACAGCACTTCTCTCGTATCCTTGCTGATCTTGAAATACTGGCTGGATATATAGTTTCCTTCCTCCTGCTTGGATGAATCGGCCTGGTATCTCCTTGTAACAGCTTTGATCCTCGCCATAAGGGCAAGCGGGCTGAATGGCTTTGTCACATAGTCATCCGCTCCCATCTCAAGACCCAGCACCTGATCTGATTCACTGTCCTTTGCTGTCAGCATGATAATGGGGACCGTGCTCAATTCCCTGATTTTCCGGCAGAGCGTAACACCATCCATGACAGGCAGCATCCAGTCGACGATGACCAGATCCCAAGATTCTTTATTGAAGGCATCGAAGCCCTCCTGGCCGCTGTGGACAAACTTGCCTGTATAGTCTTCTTTCATAAAAAACATTTCAAGCATCGTACAGACACTTTCATTATCTTCAACGACTAATATTTTCATATCAAACACCATCCCCGGACAAGCGCCCGTTAATATATTGAAAACTCTGCAGCACCCCGGGAGAGGATTCCTTAGAATTCTAATAAAATGATAAGAAACCGTGATGCTTTTCTGACCAAGGATTCCCCTGCACTTCAGGGCATTTATACTCATATTAAACCATAAAATTCTCCATATCCAATTCCCCGGCCTGTACAGGAACTTTTCCCTTCAATGGTGCAGGAAAGCCACATCTCCGGGATGTAAATAGTTGTTACCGGCTTGCATAATTAGATAAAATAAACGTATTGCTGTTAAATCCTGCATCCCGCAAAATGAACAGAACTATGTTACACTGAATAACATTAAGAGCCCTGACTTTCAATACTTTTATTTATTTCCTTTATAAAACCCTTAAAATATAATTATATTAACACATTTTCACCGCTGAATTCCCACCTTCCTGAAATTTGGCACAGGGGCACCAGCGAAGGTAAAGCCGACAGAATCTCCTTGCCGCGCGACCAATATTACTGAAGAAGGTGGTTATAATGGAACAATACGTAAAACAGCTTACCGATGCCCTGCTGTCAGGAGACCAGGATGAAGCATGGGAGATTATATATGGGCGGCACAGGCAGTCATCCAATACACTTGATATTTTTGAAAAGCTGATTACTAAATCCATGCAGCGTGTCGGCGAGCTATGGCAGAATGACGATATTTCCGTCGCTGATGAACATTTAGCCACCACCACATGTGATTTTGTGCTTTCCCGCTACAGGCATCAGGTTTCCAGGGAAGTCCAGCCGAAAAAAGGCAGAAAAGCGATGTTTTTCTGCTTGGAAAATGAACAGCACTTTCTGGGGCTGAAGATGGCCGCTATCATCTTTGAAGAAAAAGGATGGGAAACAAGGCTGCTTGGCCCGGATGTTCCTTTAGAGAAAGGAAAGGAATCGGCGGAAGAGTGGAAGCCCGATGTAATAGGTCTGTCCTTCACCATGATCAATCATGCCGAGAAGCTTTCCTTTTATATAAAAGAACTCGAAAGCCTCCCTCAAGCTCCTGTGGTATTTGTCGGGGGCCGGCTCCTTAAATATTACGATTTTACCGGCCATTGCTCCGGCAAAACAAAGCTGTTGAAAGAGCTCATAGACATTGAGCAGTGGATTCCAACTTTACCTTCTGGAGCGGAATTGAATGCTAGATAATACTAGATTGCCCCTGCCTTATTTTAAAATAAATGAAGAACTTGATATCCTTGAAAGCTCTGCTGAAGCTGCCAGCTTATTTATGCCTGCAGGAAACCTGCTGGAGCTGATTGATGATGAAAGTACAGAAAAAGCGAAGAATGTCCTTCTGAATAAAACGAAAAAGCGGACAGAGCTGAATATGAAAACCCATTCTTCCCCTTTTGCTTTAGTTAAAGTGCATATCAGCTGGGACGGGGATGCTGCACACCTTCTGCTGATCGAGGAAGATGATAAGATAAATATCCTTGCCGGCCAGGTGGAAAAGCACAGGCAGCGGCTTGCAGAAACAAATCTTGATCTGCTTGAGAGCAAGGAAAGCGCTGAGAGGTCTTATAGAAAGGTGCTTGAGCTTTCCTGTCCTTTCATCCATATTTCAGATGAACTTGTGCTCATCCCTCTATTTGGAGAGCTCTCAGAACAGCTGATCAACCAGAATAAAGAGCGGCTGCTGAACCGGCTGCAGAATTCAAATGTGAATCGCGTCCTGTTTGACTTCAACGGCGTCGGCAGCATCTCGCGGGACGGGCTGATCCTGTTCCAGCAGCTCCTTTCCCAAGTCACCCTGCTGGGTGCAGAATCCGTCCTGATAGGCATAGACCCTAAACAGGCAGCAGTCATCCACAACAACTTCCCCGGCCTCCAAGCCAAATACATCAACAGCCTGCATAAGGCCATAAAAAAAGGGATATAGAAAGAAAAGCGGAGGCGGCTTGCCCAGAGCCGACAAGCATAAGACGAGCAGGACGGAAGGTTGTTCTTTAACCTTCTGGCCTGATTGGCTTATGACTCGAGGCTCTAGCCGCCGGAGCTGGACAATTCGAAAAGCGCAGGCGACTGTTCAAAAAGGAACGCAGGCTAAGTACGCCACGTCCTGTGGCAACGCCTGCATGACCCACATCCTGTGGGCCTCAAGCATAAGCCAAGCAGGACGGAAGGTTGTTCTTTACCTTCTGGCCTGATTGGCTTATGACTCGAGCACCTAGGAGCCGGAGCTGGACAATTCGAAAAGCGGAGGCGGCTTGCCCGGAGCCGACAAGCATAAGACGCGCAAGAATAAAAGGCGCTCTTTGCCTTTAATTCTTGCGTGGCTTATGACTCGAGGCTCTAGCCGCCGGAGCTGGACAATTCGAAAGCGCAGGCGACTGTTCCAAAAGGAACGCAGGCTAAGTACGCCACGTCCTGTGGCAACGCCTGCATGACCCACATCCTGTGGGCCTCAAGCATAAACCAAGCAGGACGGAAGGTTGTTCTTTACCTTCTGGCCTGATTGGCTTATGACTCGAGCACCTAGGAGCCGGAGCTGGACAATTCGAAAAGCGCAGGCGGCTTGCCCAGAGCCGACAAGCATAAGACAAGCAGGACGGAAGGTTGTTCTTTAACCTTCTGGCCTGATTGGCTTATGACTCGAGGCTCTAGCAGCAGGAGCTGGACAATTCGAAAAGCGCAGGCGACTGTTCCAAAAGGAACGCAGGCTAAGTACGCCACGTCCTGTGGCAACGCCTGCATGACCCACATCCTGTGGGCCTCAAGCATAAGCCAAGCAGGACGGAAGGTTGTTCTTTAACCTTCTGGCCTGATTGGCTTATGACTCGAGGCTCTAGCCGCCGGAGCTGGACAATTCGAAAAGCGCAGGCGGCTGTTCAAAAAGGAACGCAGGATAAGTACGCCGCGTCCTGTGGCAGCGCCTGAATGCCCCCGGCACCCAGGTGCCGGAGAAAGACATAGAAACAGGAGAGCCTCCGTGAGGCTTTCCTGCCCAATATCACTGCTATCCCAGGAAATGGTACGGTAACTTTATGAAAAAACATAAATCAAATGCCCGGACATGGCTCAGCACACTTAGAAAAAGAAGAAAAATGACACAGGAAGAAATTGCATCCAAAACATTCATCGACAGGGCATATTATGCACAGATTGAGAATGGCGACAGGAACCCAAGTGAAGAAATCAGGCAGAAAATAGCGAGCATCCTCGACTTTCACCCTTCCACCTTCGTTCTTGCAGATGAGAGCCCCTTCCGATTTGCGATGGAGCAGGCGCCCATGGTCATCGCACACTGCGATCTTGATCTCAGATATACCTGGCTCTTCAATCCGCATGCTGATTTCACTTCCGAGGGCTCAATTGGCCTGCGTGACGTGGAGCTTGCCGACAACAGCGGCACCAGGGCACTTATGGCCCTTAAACAAAAAGTGATTGATACAGGACAAAACCTTCGCGAGGAAATTACCTTTCCCCTCTCCGATGGAGAAATGACCTATGTCGTTTTTGCACACCCTTTATTCGACAGTGAAGGCAAAATTATCGGCGCAGCGACCGCCTCAACAGGAATCTCCGCCAATCCGGGCACAGCCACATAAAGAAGAACGATGCCAATTATGGCATCGTTCTTCTTTGTGCAGCCTTAAACCCACTCTGCAATTTTCCCGACGGCAAGACGATTGGTCGGCCGTCCCGGCTTCGCTGCTTTTCCGACAGTGATCAGCATGATTGGGACATAACGGTCAGACACGCTGAATTCTTCAACAAATGCAGGAACATTGAAACCGCCTATCGGGCATGTATCCAGTCCCTTTGCCTTAGCTGCCAGCATCAGCTGCATGGCAGCCAATGAGGCATTGCTGAATGCTGCATCTCTGGCTTTTCCCTTGTCTCTATAAGCTCCCTCAACTTGCTTGATTAGAATCTGTTTGATTTCTTCCGTCATAAGCCCGTCAGACACATCCTGGCTGAAAACCGGTTCTGCGTTCTTATTTGCCTCCAGATCCCCCAAAACCGCAAAAACGGCTGAGGCCTCCACGATTTGCTGCTGATTGTAAGCGATCGGCAGCAGGCGCTGCTGCGCTTCGCCGCCATGGAAAACGAGAAATTTCCAATGCTGCAGATTCCATGCAGATGGTGCTTTTGAAGCCAACTCGAGCAGCTCTTCTATTTCACCATGTGAAAGCTTGCTTTCCGGGTCATAATTTTTTACGGACCTGCGTCCGGCTGCTATTTCAAAAAAATCTGCTGTTTGCTGTATCATAAAGGTTCACTCCTAAGATAAAAAATCCGGATATACATTGTCGATATTATAATGAAAAAATATTTACCGTCAAGCAACTCTGCTTACTGCTGCTGCATTGCATAGCGAAAGGGGCCGCCCGCAGCGGCCCCCTTACTATAACCGCGCCCTCATCGCCCTATTCCCATCAGGCAAGATAAATGAAATATGCCAGGAAGGCCGCGAATAGACCGTACATGATCGGGTGGATTTCTTTTCCTTTTTTCAGGGCAAGCATAGCAGCCGGATATAAAATGAAGCCCAATGCAATCCCGGTTGCGACACTGAAGGTGAGCGGCATCATCAGGATCGTTACAAATGCCGGTATCGCTATTTCAAGCCTGGTCCAGTCTATCAGACGGACTTCAGATGCCATCAGGGCCCCCACGATGATCAGGGCGGGAGAAGTTACTTCAGCCGTAATGACGCCAAGCAGCGGCGAGAAGAACAAAGCAGCGGCAAAGCAGCCTGAAATGATGACAGAAGTGAATCCGGTTCTTCCCCCTGCCGCAATCCCTGAACTCGATTCAATCATGGATGCTGTCGTAGAAGTCCCGAGGATAGAGCCTGCAACCGTTGAAGCGGAATCGGCAAGCAGTGCCCGGCCGGCGTTCGGGATTTCGTTATTTTTCATCAGTCCCGCCTGGCTGGCAATCGCAATCAGGGCTCCGGCGGTGTCAAAGAAAGCTACGAACAGGAACGTGAAGATCACGGCCAGCATTTCCGGCGTGAACACTTGATCCAAATGAAGGAACACTTCCCCGAAGGTCGGTCCAAGGCTTGGGATGGGGCCGACCACTTGCTTAGGGGATTCTATCACCCCAAAAACCATGCCGGCGATTGCAGAAATGACCATACCATAGAAAATGGCGCCTTTTATGCCTTTTACAAGCAGAATGACAGTAAGGATAAAACAGAAAACAGCCAGTAAAACAGCAGGTGACTTCAAGTTGCCGATCGAAACGAATGTTGCTTCATTCCCTACAATCAGACCCGCATTTTTCAGCCCGATAAAGGCGATAAAAAAGCCGATTCCTGCAGCGATGGCATGCTTCAGGTCCCCTGGAATGACATTGATGATCTTTTCGCGTATTTTCATCAGGCTCAAGATGACAAACAGCACACCCGAGACGAATACGCCAGTCAAGGCTGTCTGCCAGGGAATTCCCATACCGATGCAAACAGAAAAAGTAAAAAACGAATTCAGGCCCATGCTCGGCGCAATCCCGATAGGATAATTGGCCAGCAGGCCGATCAAAAGCGACCCGATGATTGCTGAAAGAGCTGTTGCTGTAAAAACAGCGCCTTTGTCCATACCGGCTTGGCTCAGGATGATTGGGTTGACGATCAGGATATAAGCCATGGATAAAAACGTGGTGATGCCGGCAATCGTCTCCTGTCTATATGTGGTGCCTCTTGAAGTAAATTGAAAGAAAGTGGACATTTGGGCCTCCTGCAGAATTTATTTATTCTTATTGTTGACCAGAACTTAAACAAAAAAGCCCCGCTTTTACAAGCGAAGCTGCAGCGCAAATATACAGGAATCCCCAAATATAAATACGGGGAAAATACCTGTAGTCAAGCTATTTACGGCAGCCTGGTAGAAACGTCCGGACCTTATTTCCGGACATATACAGAAAAAAATATTTTATGAATATAATGTTGCCATTCTAACAAGCGGACTCGGGAAGCGTCAATTTAAAAATAAATTCAGACTACTGATATCGTTTTCCCGCCAGCCCTTAAGCCTCCTGGGTGATTTTTACAAGCCGGCAGCGCATATTTACTGTTAAACCTGCAGCAGAATGGGTATTTAAAAAGTAAGGTTATATTTTAAATGAAAGGAAGGTGCAGAATATGATTATCGTCTACATCAGCTTAGCCATTTTTGCCGGTGCCCTTATTTATCTTGGCATCAGCGCCTTTAAAATTTATAAGGATTCCAAGCCTGCTATTCAAAATCTGACAGAAACAGCTGCAAGGCTGCAGAAACAGACTGACAACATCAAAATACAGACAAACGAGCTTACGGCGCACCAAAAGGAAATCCAGCAGGATATACAGATGAAAAAAGAAAAAGTCAACCATGTTGTCGTACAGGCAAAGCAAACCCCGAAGCTGTTTAAGAAGCTTTGGACCAAGCGCATTCCTTATGTGAACAAACTCAATTAATCCATAAAAAAAGGAACCCGGGAGGTTCCTTTTTTTATGGATCAGTTATCAATTGATTGAAGCTGCAGCTTTTTTCTTTGCCCGCACTGTAGGGCTGACACGCTCCCGATGGTAGATCGCATTGATTTCGCCGCCTACAACGAGGGCAAGGCCAGTCAGATAGAACCAGAGCATGAGCACGATGACTCCCCCAAGACTGCCATAGGTCCCTGAGTAATTGGCAAAATTCCCGATATAGATGGACAGTCCAAGTGAGATCAGCTGCCATATGACTGTAGCTGCAATGGCGCCAGGTATAACGTGCTTAAAAGGGTAATGCTTATTCGGCGCCAGCTTATACAAAACAGAAAGGACAGCTGCCATCACCACAATGGCGATAACCCATCTTAGAACAGAAAACAGAATTTGCATTTCTTCCGGGATATCAATAAAAGATTGGACCAGATTCAAAATCACATTTCCGAACACCGGAAGAATCAAAGCAACAATCAGGGATAAAATAAGGCCGAGTGTCAAGCCCATTGAAATGAGCCTTGCTTTGATGAAGGATCGTGTCTCCTCTACATCAAATGCCTGATTCATGGCCCGGATGAAAGCCTGCATCCCATTGGAGGCGGACCATAGTGTACCGATAATACCGAAGGTCAGCAATCCGCCGCTCGGCTTCGTCACGATATTCACGACATTTTCTTCAAACACACTTGCCGTTTCAGAAGGCATGATGGTCTGTAAAAAAGAAATGGCCTTTTGCGGATCGATATTAAGATATGGAACAATGGACAGCAGCAGAATGAGAATCGGAAAAACCGAAAGCATATAATAATATGCCTGCTCAGCTGCAAGTCCTGTTGCCCTGTCCTCTTTTATTTCCTTTCCCAGTTTTTTCAAATAAGATATCATTATTTTCATTTGTCATTCTTCAACTCCTGCCGGACCAGTTTATTGGGGATAATGATTTATTCTCCTTTTCCCCCTAATGCCGGCAGCTAACCTCTTTATTCTATATTCCAGCTTATTGCCAAACATTAGCAGGGGCAAAACATCAATGGCACTGTCCCCAAAACACGGCAGAGCGGGTAAACCGGCATGCCGCAGCTTTGCCTGAATCCAATCAATGAGTAAAAAAATCCAGCCTGGCTTCAGGCTGGATTTTTAAACTTATTTAAAGATCAGGACCTTTCCGACTGTTCCATCAGCACTCTCTCCTGTAACACGGAACTTCAGCCCTTCCTTCGGTACTTTGCGGCCTACATCCACGAGCCCTGGATTGCTGTAGTCAGCACGGTCGTCGAATATCGGCGTTTGTTTCGTCTGGTTATCTTTCAGGCTGAGCCCCTGGTTCAAGTACTCAATCAGCATTTTACTTGATTTATTCAGGCTGAATGCTGCATCATGCATCTGAATGCGATTGTTGGCAACTGAACCATCGTTCCATTTTAAAGCATGCTGATCGGCATCAACAACCCCAAGATATCCCTCTCCCGGATGAATGCCAGTCCAGTTATCTGTAAAGGAATCATCCACATACCATACAACAAGGCCTTTATCATAGCTGATCAGGCTGTCCCCGCGGCGCACATGGGCAAGCCCGGCATCCACGCCATTGTGAGATCTCCATTCGAGGAGATAATAATGGTCTGAATAAAATTTCCCTTGGTCCTTTGTGAATCCTTCCAGCGCAAACACGGAGTCTCCTTCTGCATCATCCTTCAGGATTTCCTTCCCATCCGCTGAAAAGATAATATCATCTGCATAGAATCCCGGCATTGTAGCTGCTACATCTGTGTAATAATGGAATTTAACCTCAATTTTCCTGCCGGCAAAAGCAGAAAGATCAAATGTGCCGTCTGTCCATCCATTTGAATTGCCTGTAATGCCAAAGCCCGGATTTTGATCATTCGGGTCTGTATCGGTTGTAAGATTGCCCTGAATGGACACCCATTCTTCAGTCCCCTCTTCACGGACCTGGACTGACGCGTAATCCCAGTCTTCTTCAATATCATACCAGGCCTTGAAGGAAAGCTCTGCCTGTGTGGCGCCGGTAAGATCGAGTGAAGCTGTCATCGAATTGTTCAGTTCATCACCGCTGCCGCTGAAATACTCATAAGAGCCGCTCGCCGGTGTATTTACGATATTTTCTTTCTGCGGAAGGCTGATCCTGACCGCATCATTATTCGTTCCTTTAGTTGCAGCCTCATCAAGGAGAAATTCCATCCCTTTAGAATTTACATCCTCCGAGGAAATGGTTGCACCAGAGAGCCAGTTGCCTCCATGCCAATTCTGAAGCATCAGTTTTGCATAGGCGCTGAATCCTGTAGGCTCTGTCCCAGGCACATCTCCTGCCCAGCTTCCGCTCGACATGATCGACCAGTAGGCGACAGGCTCTCCCTGCCCTGTATATTGTGTATCATATTCGTCAGGAAGGCCGAGATCATGGCCGTATTCATGGGCAAACACTCCGGCTGCCCCGTCCTCAGGTTCGACCGTATAGTCCCAGGCACCCAGTACTCCCCCCCAGCGGTCACTGTCGGACTTTGCCCCTTTTACTGCAACCGGACCGGATCCAAGCTTTGAACGGTGAGACCAGATCGCATCTCCGCCAAGCGATCCCCCGCCGGCTTCTTCGCCAACGCCTGCATGGATGACCATCAGATGGTCGATAAGGCCGTCCGGCTCGTTATAAACGCCGTCTGCATCATAATCGTCACGGTCCCACTTATCGTACTCAGTCAAGTTCACATTTGGATCCTGCGCCGCTTTACTCAGCGCCTCCATCACAAGGCTTCTTGCGGCCTTATCATTTCCATCCGGTGCAGGGACGTTCCCGCCATAATATTCAGCAGGATGATCGGCTGTATACCAGCCGGCAACCTTCCCGTCGACCGTATAGCTGCCGCCGGACTGCTGTTCATAGTACTGCTTCATAGAAACAAGATTCTGGCCTGAAGGCCCTTCATAGCCTTCCTCTCCAAAAATCATATCCTGGAAATGCTCTAAAGGGTAATCTTCATAGAACATATCAGATTCTTCTTTTGTAATGGAGCTGTGCTTATAATCCGGGAACTCAATGGCTAGGACAAGCACTTTATCCTCTCTTGTTTCCCCATCATAATTTTCCTTTTCGATCGGATCGACATGGGCCTTTTTGGCTTGCCCCAGCTTATTGCCTTTTCCGTTCTTCAATCCGTTTCCTGATTTGCCTTTATCCTTCTGTTCAGAAACATTCAGCTCTTTTCCTACTTTTCCAGCGGGAACCTTAACTGCATTCTCTGCTTTGGTCTTCAGGAATTTCTTTAAAGCCTTATCAGCTTCCGAATGTGTAGCATCCTTTGAAATCTTCCCCTGTTTTTTCAAGAGCTCTATTAATCTTTCATCATTGGCGATGCCTAAATCTGCTTGTGCCCCTGCGTATGGGCTGGATACAGCATTATATGCCTGCGCTTTTTGGACAGGCGCAAATGCCCCGGCTGAAAATACGCTCAGCCCCATAGCTGCAGCCAATACAGCGGAAGCTGCTTTCTTTGTTCTTTTCAATGTGATAGCCTCCCTAAAGTATTCTGACAACACCATCAAGTCGAAATTGTCTAATAACGAGTATACTTTTATTTCGAGGCCCGAACAATAATTCTTTAGCACCATTATTTATATATTCATATAATTTAAAATACCTAGTTTTCTCGAAATTCATATGAAATATCTCTATGATTGTAAAATGAATATAAAAGGTAAATTATTCTAATATTTTATTAAATCACCAAAAAAGAAACTCCCCTAAAAGGAGAGTTTAATGGTTGTCCGCTAATTCAGGATTGCGGTTCATGGCTGCAATGAGAAGCACACCGCTAATCAGCAATAAAAAGCTTGTTACATAAAAGACCGACGAAAATCCGAAATATCCGGAAAGAAAGCCGCCAAGGACCGGTCCGATGATATTGCCCAGGAAGCGGAGGCTGGTATTATAGCCAAGCACTTCCCCCTGCATGCTTACAGGTGCTTCCTGGCGGATATAGGCAATCCTGACCGGAATGATGCCGCCAATGGCAATCCCCAGAAGGAACCGGATGACAACGAGCTGCCAGATGTTCGTCACGAATGCCCCCGGCAAATAGACGACAGCGGCCATAAACAGCAGGATTACCAGCACTTTCAGGTATCCGGACTCATCCCCGATTTTGCCCCATTTCCTTGCCATGAGCAAGTTGCCGAGACCGGCTGCTGAAAAGGCAATGCCCGAAAAGAAGGCAATGTTCTCATGGCCGTGAAGCTCATTGACATACAGCGATAAAATCGGCTGAATGCTGAAATGGGCGATCTGAATGAGCATGCTGATGAAAAGCACGGTCAAAAGGACAGGATTTGCCGCAATATGCCTGATGACCTCTTTACTGGAGTAGCTCGTTTTTGTACCTTTTTTGAGTTCAACCTTGAATTCCTTTGTAAAAATAACAAGAACCGCTGAGATAAAAATGGAAATCGAGGTCCATTGAAAGGTTGTCGCGTACCCTAGCGAGTCAGCAAGGACCCCTCCGAGCATCGGGCCAAGCAGCGATCCAGTAATGCTTCCTGTCTGCAGGGTGCCGAGGACCCTTCCTGCGATCCTTTGCGGCGTCTGTGTAGAGATGAAGGCCTGGGAAAGGGATATAAAGCCCGTGAACATTCCCATGAAAAGTCTCAGCAGGAAAAGCTGCCCTACGCTTGTGACATAGCCCATCATAAAGATAGAGACAGCCATGCCAAAGCCGGAAATTAGCAGGATTCTTTTCCGCCCGTATTTATCCCCGATCTTTCCCCAAATAGGAGAAAAGAGAAAAGCAGTCACAAAAGTGATCGCAAATGTCCACCCTGACCATTGCTGGACATATTCCTCTGAAAAGTCGCCGAATGTTTCTATATATAAAGAGATAAATGGCAATACCATCGTCATGCTGGCCGCCACGAAAAAGTTGGCAAACCACATAATCATTACATTTCGTTTTGCTGCCTGTTCCTGGTTCATCCACTCCACTTCTTTCGTCTTTTGAATATTTCGTTATACTAAATATTATCATACCGAAATAATCTGATATTGAAAACATTTTTTCATATTATTTTCCACAAAGCCTGAAAAACAAACAAAGAACGCTGCATGGCTGCAGCGCCCTTCTGGCATTATTTCAGTTCAGCACCCATTTATCCTTAAGGAATAATGAGCGGGAGATGATGAACACAAGGACAATGGAGACAGCCGTACTTGCCAGGGTCAAAAGGATATTCTCCATATTGACACTGCCGTGGAGCAGCTCGTTGATCAGTGCATGGATGTTCACAAATGGGATAAGAAAATGTTTCATAGTCAATTCATTGATGCCCACGCCGCTCAGGAAGAGAGTCGGCACAATTGCAAGCATCATGATCGGGGAAATATAGTTCTGTGCTTCCTTCACTGTTTTCGCAATGATGCTGACAACCATTTGCAGCGCACCCATGAACAAGGCGAACAGCAGGGTAATCACAACTGTTATAGTGATAATCGCGAAAGTATTGTCCCCGAATTCCAGGGCAGCCTTGAGTTTTTCGGTCAGGAATACTGTCTCCAGTACAATCGCGGCAACTGATACAATACCGGCGATCATGCCGATTGTGGAGATTGCTAGCCATTTCGCAAACAGAAGCTTGATCCTGCTGACCGGCGTCATCAGCAGTGCCTCCATTGTCTTTCGGTCTTTCTCGCCCGCAAATAAGTCTGAAGCGGCAGGATATGCACCGGATGCGATTGCAATCGTAATGACCATAGGCAGGAAGCCCGCAAGTATACCGACAGAAGCAGCATTTTCGTCTTCATTATTGATTTCACTTACCTGGACCTCAATCGGCTGGGTTACCAGGGGATCGACGCCTGCAGATGTCAGCCTTTCTGAAACCACTGTATCGCTGTAAGCATTCAATGCGCCTTCCAGCTGTGACATAACATAAGCAGAGTTCTGGCTGAGGGAATCACCCTTGATGACAGCGGTTCCCCGCTCCCCGCCTTCAAGCTTTTCAAAAAATTGGCCGCTGAATTCAATGGCTGCGTGCGCCTCCCCGTCTTTTACAGCCTTCTCGGGATCGGCATACTCATTTACCTCAAGGTTAGGAATGCCTGAAACCAGCTCCTTAGCCTCTTCGCCTGCAGTTTCGCTGATGGCAAGAGTATAAGTTTCAGATCCGTCAGACATCATTTTTTCATAGAACAATGTAAGGCCTGTGAGCAGAAGGATCGGCAGCAGTACGCTCAAAAGCAATGTCCTCCGGTCCCTCAGGATATCCTTCATTTCTTTTATATAAATATTACGAAGCATAGTCGTTCCCCCTCACCAATTTTGATTCAAAAATATAATTCAAATCTGAGCTTCCCTCTTCATGGTATAAATCCTCGAGTCCGCCCTTATAGACCATTTCACCTTTATGGATCATGACCACTGAGTCGCAGAGCATCTTCACTTCCTCCATAATATGGCTGGAAAAAATGATTGTTTTCCCCTGCCTTTTAAGCGAGCTGACAAGCTGCCTGAATACATTTGAAGAAGTGATATCAAGGCCGGTTGTCGGTTCATCGAACAGAATGATTTCCGGATCATGGATAAGGGTCCTCGCAATGGCAACCTTTTGCCTCATCCCTTTGGAGAATCCGCCTACCTTCCTGTTCAGATAGTCTTTCATGCCAAACATCACTGCAAGCTCATCGATCCTGACCTTTGTTTCATGGCGGCCAAGACCGTAAAGAGATGCAAAGTACTCAAGATTTTCCCTGGCCGTAAGGCGGTCGTATAAGCCGGTTTCCCCGCCAAACAGAACGCCCATCCGCTTCTTTACCTCATCAGGCTGTTTAACTGTATCAAAGCCGCCGACTGAAACGGCACCCTCGGTCGGCGTGTACAGCGTGGCAATCGTCCTCAATAGTGTTGTTTTCCCTGCCCCATTTTCCCCAAGAAGGCCCACCACCTGGCCCTCCCTGACTGAAAATGATATATGCTTCAGCGCAGTCACATGCACTTTTTTATCTTTGAATCTTTTAGTTACTTCCTTTATCTCGATCATCTATTTTTGCTCCTTTCCTGCTCTCTTTGTAGTTTAATCTTACCTGTCTGATCGCCTCAACGCTTCCATTCTGTCGCAAAAATGCCATTTCCTGTCGCGAAAAGGGTGTTTTCTGTTCAATTGATGGTAAAATAGAATCGTAATTTCATTGACGAGAGGCGAAACTATGATAAAAGTGGGACTGGTGGATGACCGGCCGATTGATTTAGATAAACTGTATGGAATACTATCCAAGATGGAAGGGACAGAGATCATCTTTTCGACCACCTCTGCAGAAGAGGCTTACGAACGGGTCAAACGGGAAGAAATCGATCTCCTGATTGCCGATATTGAAATGCCTGGCCTATCCGGCTACGAACTGGCCGATATTATCCATACATACGCCCTGGATATTGCCGTCATTTTTGTGACAGGCACAAGCGGCTATGCGGTCCATGCCTTTGAACTGAATGTCCATGATTATATTATGAAGCCATTCGCAAAAGACAGGCTTGAAAAAGCCGTACTCCGCTATATTGAAAAAAACCGGACATCGGAAATTTCCGGCCGGCTCTTTCTCAGGCAAAAAAGCGATATCCATATCATTCAGAAAAAAGATATTATTTTTATTGAACGGTCCGGCCGCTCCACCACGATACATACAAAGATGGAAACTATCAAAACATACCAGACACTGAATGAGCTTGAAGGCGAGCTCAGGGAAAGAGACTTTATCCGCTCACACCGTTCATTCATCATTAATATCCATTATGTAAAAAACTTTTCTCTATATGCAAAGAACTCTTATATTGTCTTTTTTGATGGAACGTCAGAAAAAGCAATGATCACAAAAGAAAAAATAGATTATCTGCAGGACCACTATTTTTAACCGATCCATCTGCGGCTAATCTTATTTAAAAAGGGGAAGATGGTTTTGCTCGTTCAAATAAAAAACAGCTCTGCACCTGCCCATCTTTATCCGGTGCTGATTTCCGCTGCCGGAGCCGGCTATTCCATGCTTTTGGCATCTGAGCTGAAGCCGGTTTTGGCAGGCGTTTTGGCATTCCTTGTTTTTTTGGCCGTCCTTTTTTCATCCTTAAAAATGAACTCATCCAATTTTCATCCAGGCCTGGCTGCCCTTTTTGCCGTTCTTCACCTGCTTATCCTTCTCGCTGCATTCCTGGCAGGCTCAAAAGCTGCTGTTTCAGCTGCAGCAGCAGCCGCAGTGCTGGCAGAAACAGCCAGATGGCATGGAGGGAGGATCATTGAGTCCTCCGGCACCAGCCTTGCGGGGAAGGAGCTGGAGATCCGGCAGCTCAATGATACCTTCCTTTCTGTCCGCAAGCAGCGCCATGATTTCCTGAAGCATGTCTCAGCCGTCCATTATATGCTGGATAAAGGGCAATTTGGCGAAGCAAAAGCCTACTTCGAGGGTCTCTTATCCGGGTATGAAGAAGTGAATCTGGCCATCAAAGGGGAGAGCGGACCTGTTGCCGGTGTGCTGCACCATATGCAAAAAAAGGCCTCTGCGGAAGGTATAAGCATACACTACGACCTGGAGCTGCCTCTTTCTTCTCTCCCCATGAAAGATGAGGATATAGCCGCATTGGCCGGCAATATCCTGTCCAACAGCATCGAGGCGGCTGCTGCCTATAAAGCTTCCGGCTTTGAAGATGCATATGCAAGGCTTCAGTTTTACAAAAGAAGCGGACTTATGATTTTGACCTGCACCAATAGTACACTGCCTGTCCCTCCGTACATCATAGACTCCTTGTTTGAAAAATTCGGCATGTCTGATAAAGAGGGTGATCACGAAGGGCTTGGCACGAAGATTATTAAAGATATCGCCCTTTCCTATAATGGCTTCCTGGACCATACCCATAAAGGCCATTCATTTGAAGTCAAAATAAAGATTCCGCACATCTCGTGAAGACAAGAAATCCCCCCATTCTTACAATGGGGGGATTTCTTTAATATTTATGGCAGCAGGTTAGCGCCTTCCCGGCACATTTCTTATTGGACATTGTGAATCCTGCCACTTCAAAGCCATTTTTCTGAAGGATACGGACTCCCATATTCCGCTCCAGCGGCGAGGCGCAAATAAGATGGATCTTCCTTGAAGGGATTTCCCCCAGATTTCGGGTCATATAAGGGACAGGAAGATTCACTGCTCCCGGGATCCGTTCTTCATAGCCTTCATTATAATCCCTGATATCAAGGATCACGTCCTCAACGGGAATTTCATCAATCCTCCGGCACGGCACCTTATAGACTGGAACATAACGGTTATAGAACGGGACTGCAGCCATAAATAAAAGCATGATCAGCATGTATATCATTTTCTTTACCTCATCGAAGTTAGTAATGGTCCAAATTCTCAATAAATTGGTATATCAGCACTTCGATCATATACGCCTTCAGGTATAAAATCAACTCAAATGTTTGCAGGCTGCCGTTCTTTTTCCTTCATAAAAAAAAGCCGGTCCAGCCCGGCTTTCCATATGATCACAAAAGCTTTTTTAAAAATCTGACTGCCAGTGCCAGGGAATCCTGCCCGTGATCCTTGCCCTTGTAACAGCCATACTCAGGCTGCCATGCTGCGGCAGATTTCTGCACATTTCAAGCAGGCCTCTGCACATCTCTGGCAATGCTCATGATCATGCTTTCTGCACTCTTCTCCGCAGGCTTCGCATATATCAGCACAGACAGCGCAGATCTGCTTTGCAAATGGGCTGCCTGATTGCATTGCCTTAGCGGCAAACGCACAAAAATCGGCACACTCCCGGTCAAGCCTGATGCAGCGGGCCATCATCTTTACATCATCTTCCTTCAGGCAGGCATCAAAGCACATATTGCACGCATCCATGCATTCAAGACAGGCTTTTATACATTCTTCATAAACTGAGTTCGCCAATAGAATCCCTCCATTTTCTTTTTCTACTCTGTTACCACTTTAAATGGAAATCAAACAAACAGGCAGCCAAATTCAGGCTGCCTGGATGTCATCAGCGTCTGTTCAGTTCTTCCTCGGATAAAATGCCCATGCTCTTTACATGTGCTCTTGCTTCCTCATCTCCAAGCTGGTAAATCAGCGCATACGCTTGTTCAATCGTTGCGTCATATTCATCATTCTGCGGATCTTTATGATATTCAAGGAAAGGAATATGCGATCGTACAAATGTTTTTAAATCTGCATTATAGTTGATGTTCAAATACTTAGCCAGCTGGTGGATTTCCTCGTCATTTGCAAAGACCCTGAACTGCCAGTCCTCTCCTTCTGCTCTTCCCGGATGGATTTGGCCATTCTCAATATCAATATAATAATCTTGCTTCTCTTCCATCGTCTCAACTCCTGGCTTTTTTTATGCCTTTACCACACAGAAAGCCATGTTTAAACCAGAGTAAGCTCATTCCTGTCAGCAGCTGCGCTGTTTCAATATCCTTTTATACACATATGCCGCCCCATTTAATACAAACCCAGGGAACTTTTTTGGAAAAAAAGGCTTGAAATAGAACTTGCAGAAAAAATATTTAAGGTCCTGCCATTGCCTGCAGAAGCTGGCCTGCCTGAATCTTGCTACATCAATCAGCATGATTTCCCCGCCTGCAGTTTTAAAAATATTCCTGAGATGGATGTCTGACGGGTTCAGCCCTTTATCGCGGGCATGCTCCAGCGCCGCATCCACTCTTGCAAGATCTTCAGGAGTAATTCTGATTCCTTTTGTAAGGCATTCAAAAAAGGTTTGTCCTTCAATATAGTCAATAACAATATATTGGTCACCCATTTCATGCAAACGCGGATAATACTCGGCCCCCTCGAGCTGCCTATAAATCTCAGCCTCTTCCCGGGCAATATGGCTGAAAGCAGGCGCAAATATCTTCAGGGCCTTTTGTGTCCCGGCAATCCTGAAAACAGCTGCACTCCTGCCTGTTCCTGCATGAAGGAGGGCTTCATCTTTTTGTATATATCTGACCGGATCTTCTGCAATAAGGACGCTTTCAGCGAGCCTTTCATACTTGTTCTGCGGCATAGAGTTCCTCCTCCTGTTTTACAGGCTCAGCAAAATAGCAGAGCCTGCCCCTCCTAGTAAAGATGTATTCCAGAACCTCTCTCAATAGTCTAACTGATGCTAATAACTGGACTTGCACAATTCAAAAGACAAAAAAAAGGCATCATGACCGTTTGCCGGGTCATAATGCCTCTATAAATAAAAGAGACCCATACCAGACAAACGCGGTAAAGGTCTCGCAAACCATTCACTGATTGCCAGCAAAGCCGGGGCCACCTGCCCGTATTGACGGCCTGCTTATCTGATGCTCCCTTTATTCGAAAAGCGGAAGGCGTCCGCTTAATAAAATGAACGCAGCCTATGAGCGCGACGTCCTGTGGCAGTTTCTGCATGCCCCGCGTCCTGTGGGCCTCAAGCATACATCCAGCCGATGGCGCCTGGAGCTGGACAGCTTTTGAAGTTACAGTTTTCTAAGCATATTTTACAAAGGAAGGGTGTTTAAGTCAAACAGCCTCCATATTTTATCTATTAATGGCAATGCGGGCAGTGCTTGCGATTCAGCCAGTGCGGCATGAAGCCTTCTTCTTTCATTTTTTCATGCCTTTTTTCCAGATGCTTCACCATTTCCTGTGCCTGCTCTGCGGTGATTGCCCCAAAGTCTGCATATTTCATAATGACCTTTTTCCTTGCCTCCAGGACATCTGTCTGAAGAGCTTCAATTTCCTTCACCTGTGCCTCAGTCAGCTGCTTCCGCTGCTCGCTGTCCGTACCTTCTGCATATACAGCGCCGGCAGTCTGCCCAAGAAAAAAGGCACATAAAAGTAAAACGCTCATTTTTCTCAACATATCCTTCACTCCTTTTCATTGTCTGGATATATTTTCTCCTCCAATAAACAAATCCATGAATGGTAAAAATTAGAGATATTCTTTCATTTCATTTATCTTTTGTAAAGGTTTTGTAAATCCGCTTAAAGATCAATCAGATATTGCTATACTGTCAATATCGAAACCCGATATTGAGATCCGACATTGTGGAGAGGGGGCTTAAAAATGTGGAAGACAAGATCCTGCGCAAATTATTCTTAGGCTTCATCCAGATCCATATTCTCCACCATGCCCTAGAAGAACCGATTTATGGAGCATGGATGCTGGAAGAGCTGAAGGAGCATGGCTATTCGATAAGCTCCGGCACATTGTACCCGATTCTTCACGGAATGGAGTCAGACGGTCTGCTTATGAAGGAAAACCGGAACGTGGATGGAAAAATCCGTAAGTACTATGGTGCTACCCCAAAAGGGCAGGCGGTTTTGGAAGAAGCCCGGAAAAAGGCCTATGAGCTTTTTAAAGAAATCAAGGATTGATTTGACGAAAGGAGAGACGAATCGATGAAAACAGAAAGAAGATATACCATTCAAACATTTGTAGAAATTTTGCTTGTTTCTGCCAGGCTTGGATTGACATCCTTTGGCGGGCCCATCGCCCATTTGGGCTATTTTCATGAAGAGTATGTCAGAAGGCGGAAGTGGATGGATGAGCAAAGCTATGCTGATCTAGTAGCTCTATGCCAGTTCCTGCCCGGCCCTGCAAGCAGCCAGGTCGGCATGGGGATCGGCTTTGCCAGAGGAGGCCTGATCGGCGGTTTTCTTGCTTTCTTAGGCTTTACCCTTCCTTCTGTTGCAGCACTGATACTATTTGCACTTCTCATGGATGGCCTGGATGCAGCCGATTCAGGATGGATCCATGGTTTGAAAATGGTAGCGACTGCTGTTGTCGCGCATGCCATCATGGGGATGGCATCAAAGCTCGCACCTGATCTGAAAAGGAAGGCCATCGTCCTTCTTGCCCTGACAGCAGCCCTTTTGTGGCAGACTGCCATTTCCCAGATTTCGATTATCTTAGCCGCGGGAATTGCCGGTTTTGTCCTTTACAGAAACCACTCGCAGGAAAAAAAGGCACCAATGCCATTTCCGATTTCAAAAAAGACAGGCGCTGCAGCACTGGCCTTATTTTTCGGCCTGCTCATCATACTTCCAATTCTGCGGGAGGCCACTTCCCTAAGCTGGATTGCTATGTTTGACAGCTTCTACCGATCTGGCTCACTTGTATTTGGCGGCGGGCATGTTGTGCTTCCCCTCCTTGAGCGGGAGTTTGTGCCGGGCGGCTGGCTGACAGAGGAAGCCTTTCTTGCCGGATATGGCGCTGCTCAGGCGGTGCCTGGCCCGCTCTTCACCTTTGCTTCTTATATCGGAGCTGTGATCAGCGGCTGGCAGGGCGGCCTGTTGGCAACTGCCGCTATATTCCTCCCTGCCTTTTTATTGATTGCAGGCGCGCTGCCCTTCTGGGATGCGCTGCGCAGCAATCCAAAGGCTGCCAGTGTATTGATGGGGGTTAATGCGGCGGTAGTAGGCATTCTGATTGCTGCCTTTTATAATCCGATCTGGACGAGCTCCATCCTGGAACCGGCAGACTTTGCATTTGCAAGCATCCTTTTTGCCATGCTTGCCTACTGGAAGCTGCCTCCATGGATCGTCGTACTCACCGGGGCAGCCGGCGGGGCTTTATTAGGGCTTCTCTAGGTGCCATTCTTCAGTTGAATAGAAAAAAAGAGGCAGCGGGGGATTCCCGCTGCCTCTTCAATCTGCTTATTCAGCAGCTGCTGTTTTCTTTTTGCCTCTTCTCTTCAGCTTCATCAAGCTTTCGTACACAATCGGCACAATCAGCAATGTAAGAAGCGTGGAGCTTGTGAGTCCGCCGATAACGGTCACTCCCAGCCCTTTGGAAATCAGGCCGCTTCCTTCAAGCCCGACTGCCAGCGGCGCCAATGCACCGATCGTCGCGATCGCTGTCATCAGGATCGGACGGAGCCTTGTACCGGCTGCTTCCAGAAGCGCTTCCCGTGTCGGCAGGCCTTCCTGTTCCTTATGGATGACGCGGTCAATCAGGACGATTGCATTGGTCACAACAATCCCGATCAGCATCAATGCCCCGATCATGGCAGATACGCTCAAGGTCTCACCTGCTATCAATAGCCCGACAAGCGCGCCGATGATCGTAAATGGCAATGAGAACAGAATAGCAAATGGCGCTAGTCCGCCGCCAAACGTAATGACCAGAACAAGATATACGATGGCAATGGCAGCAAGCATTGCAAGCCCCAGCTGTGTAAAGGATTCATTAATATCCTCTGTTACGCCGCCCATTGAAATTTCAACACTGGAAGGCAAATCAAGCTTTTCTGCTTCCGCATTGACATCTGCAGAAACTTTCGCTACATCCTTTGTTGTAATTTCGCCGCTGACATTCGCATAAATTCTGCCATCCTGCCTGGTAATCGTATCGGAAGTCGTTCCTTCCTGTACCTCGACTACATCTTTGATCGGCACTTCGATCCCCAATGGCGACTGGATCGTTTTATTTGTCAGTTCATCAATATTCCCGTAAGACTCTGCTTCCATCTCCACATACACATTGATGGTTTGGCTGTCTTGCTCGATTGTCGTCAGCACCTGGCGCTGGCCTGTGTTCGATAGGCCCATTCCCAGCTGCGCGGCAGACAGTCCAAGGCTGCTTAATTTCTCCTGATCTGCTACCAGCGTGTATTCTTCATACGTATCAGAGATGCTTGTTTTAACATTTGTCAAAGAATCATTGTCTTTAAAGATGCCCTCAAGTTCGGTGATGACAGGCTGGATATCATCCATGCTGTCCCCGAATACCTGCATGGAGAGCGAGCTGCTTGAGCCCATTCCGGAGAAGTCCTGGCTTCCCCATTCTCCTTTATCAGAGGTATCTTTCAGGTCTTCAATCACATCTTCTTTTTCTTGATCGAAATTCTCTTTACTATCTTCATATTCTACAAAGAACATGGCAGAATTTGACTGGCCGGGGTTCATTGGATTTTCTCCGCCCACAGAGAACTGCAGATTTTTCACTCCGTCCCTGTCCAGAAGCATATCTTCTGCACGTCCGGCAATTTCCTCTACCTCTTCAAGTGTCTGGCCCGGCTCCGGCTTATATGTTGCGATCACCATTTTCTGCTCATCAGCAGGCAGGAAAGAGACGCCGATGACCGGTACAAGGAATAAGCTTCCGACCAGCATCAGGATGGCAATCCCTGAGGTGATGATTTTGTGGTTCAGCGCCCAGTTAAGGACTTTCCGATAGCCTGAAGCCAGCTTGCCGGGCTTTTCTTCATCATGATGCTGATGCTTGGCCGGCAATCCGTTCTTGAAGAACGTGTGGGCCATCATCGGCACAATCGTGATCGCTACAAGAAGCGATGCAAGCAAGGCAAATACAACGGTTAAGGCGAATGGAAGGAACAGTTCCCCTACTGTGCCTTTAACCAATCCAAGCGGAAGGAATACCGCAATTGTCACAATGGTCGAAGACAAGATCGGCATGAACATTTCCTTCGTTGCCGAAACAATCAATTCCCTGCCTGACAATTCTTCGCCCTTAAGGCTCATCCGGCGGAAAATATTCTCGATGACTACGATGGAATCATCAATGACACGGCCGATAGCCACAGTCATGGCACCCAATGTCATAATGTTGAGCGTGATATCCATCTGCTTCAGCAGCAAAATCGCAATAAGCAGTGACAAAGGGATGCTGATGACAGAAATGATCGTCGTCCTGAAATTGCGCAGGAACAGAAGAATGATGATCATAGCAAAAATTGCCCCAAACACGGCTTTGCTAAGCATGGTTTCAACAGATTCTTCAATCGGCTCTCCCTGGTCAAAAATCGGGGTTACCTTCAAGCCATCAATATCTTTTTCAAGCTCTGAGAGCTGGGCCTTTACATCATTGACAACTTCTACCGTGTTGGCATCGGCCGCTTTAACAATCTGTACGCCGATGGATGTTTCGCCATTTGTCCTTGAAATCGACTCAGCCTTGCCGACGATTTCAATACTGGCGATATCCTGAAGTTCAACAACAGGAATTCCGGCAGCTGCACCCGCCTGGCCTGCGCCCTGCTGTGCACCTGCACCCGGAGCAGCACCCTGCTGCTGTCCTGCAGCCTGCTGGCCGGCCTCAGCCGGAGCACCTTGGCCCTGCTGTCCGGCTCCCTGTGGAACAGCTGGAATCTTCAGCTGCTTCAAGTCATCTATTGTAGAGATATTTCCATCAATAACAACAGATTTCTCCGTACTTTCAAAAGTGTATAATCCTAAAGGAAAAGAAACATCTGAACCTTTTATAATATTCTTGACTGTATCTTCGTCCAGTCCATATTCAGCCATTTTTTCCTGGTCAAATGTAAGCTGGGCTTCCTGAAGCTGCTGGCCTGATATCTGGACAGAAGAAACCCCTTCTATCCCTTCGAGTTCAGGCACAATCTGCTCTTCAGCCGATTTTGTCAGCACAGGCAGTGATTTTTTCTCATCTGAAATGCTCAGGGACATGATCGGGAATGCATCAAGGCTAAGGCGGGAAACACTTGGCTCCTGGGCCCCATCAGGAAACTCCAGGCTGTCCAGTGCTTCCTTCACTTCCTCCTGTGCTTTATCCATATCTTTATCAAAATTGTATTGAATTTGAACCGAAGAAGCGTTCTGGAATGAAGAAGAGCTTACCACAGACACTCCCTCAAGATTTTGGATCCTCTTTTCAATCGGTTCTGATATTTCGTCCGCCACCTGTTCCGGAGTGGCACCCGGATAGACGGTCATAACGGAAACAAGCGGAGTCGTAATGCTCGGGATAGTTTCCATTTTCATGTTCAGCCCGGAATACAGGCCTGCTGCCGTAATAATGATCGTAAGAAGCCAGACAGCAAACTTGTTTTTCAGGGAAAACTGGATAATGCTTTTCATAATTCCTCTCCTTGCTATAATTGATTTAATTGTCTTTTTGTATTATGATGTGACTGACTGGTCACTACAGAGCCTAGCATAACTGACTGACCGGTCATACGTCAAGTTTTACCACAGGTTAAAAATGTGGCGATATTGTGACTGCTGCTGAATGCTTCAGTCTCTATAAATGGCTCTTAGAGAAACCTACAGGGAGGTTTTTATACATTGAAAGAAAAAGAAAAACTGATACTTGACTCCGCAAAAAAACTATTTGCCCAAAAAGGCTTCAGCTCAACCTCCATCCAGGAAATCGCCAATGATACAGGCATCTCTAAGGGAACCTTCTACCTTTATTTCAAGTCAAAGGAAGAACTCCTTCATGCCATTTTCGATAATAGCTTCGATGAATTGCATGCTGAAATCTATGTATTCGAAAACACGGACCTCGAGCCCCGCGGGAAATTCATAAGCCAGCTGAGTGCTCTTTTCAACACATTTGTGACCCATAAAGACTTTATGATCATGCTCACGCGGGAGCAGGCGCTGCCAAGGCATGAAGGGCTAAAGGAGCTTATATTCGCAAGGATCATAGAGGTGCATCAATTCTACAGAAATGGCCTGTCTTCCATCTATGGCGAGAAAATCACTCCCTATCTTTGGGACCTGTCCATGATGATTGAAGGCATGTTCCACCCATTCTTTAAAATTCTCATGCATGATCCCGAAAACTTTAAAGCAGATGGAGTCGCAGAGTATATCATGCGGAGGATGGACAGCATTGTCCGCGGCATCCTGCAGGAAGAGCCGATCATTTCGGAGGAAAAAAATGCAGCGCTGCTTGAAGCAGCCAAAGAAATGCTCGCCGGTCATAAAGGAAATATCAACACGATTGTGAAAAACATGAAAAAGGAAGCGTTGTCAGGAAGGCATAAAGAAGACCTTGCTGTTTCAATGGAAGTACTGGAAACTGAAATCTTGAGCAGCAGCCCAAGGATCCCGGTCATCCAGGGCATGCTGTCAAACTTCAAGGGCATCCGGGAATTCGATTCCTATATCTCCAGGATAGCAGAGCATTTCAATCTATCATTGCAATAAATCGATCTTGCCGAATCCGGCACAGCACTTGTTTCTGCAGCCTTAAGACTAATCAGCAAAAAAATAAGGCAGGAAGATGCATCAATGACGCATCTCCCTGCCTTTATACTTTTTCTTTATCCTTTTCATGCACGCTCTCCTGGAACTCCTGCCATTGCTTAAGCTGTTCAGAATACATTCCAAACTCTTTTTTATTCCTGCAGTCCAGTGATTGATCGACTTTGTAGCTCAAATGGTTGATTTTTAGTGCCAGGTCGAAGAAAGAGCACATCTTTCCGCTGGAATAATAATATTCCAGGTCGGCAGTAGACATATATACCTGCCGCTCCCCATTGATATCTATTAAGAAAAACCATCCCAGAAGGTCAACATATTTCCTCTCACATGTAATGGCCAGAACATCGCCCTTTTTCAGATCAAGCGGGCCAGGGGCTTTTCCCCCACAGCACGCCCTGCAGACAGGGTATTCATGCCTGAAATTGTCCAATACCGCAAACTGATGATTCAAAACCAGTCCCTCCTGTCAATGATTTTTATAAATTATGTACTAAAGCGGGACTGTAGAGGGGGTGTTGGCAGGTCAGCCCCGCTTTAAGTGATACTGATTATCAATATCATTGAATTTATTATAATTGATACTGATTATCAATGTCAATTAAGTTTTTTGATTTTTCCATGATTAATTATACTGATTTTGTAACACGGGAAAAGCCGCATCCCCAAAAGGGAAGCGGCCTTAAATGGACCTGGCGGGATTCCAACCCGCAAAATGCACAGCTTTTTACACTGGAAAAAAACGGCTGCTCTTTGCGTTGAGCTACAGGCACCATACTATTATATTCACCTGTTCAGAGAACTTTATACACGGTAAAGAAGAATGCCGCTATAAATGCGGCACCCCCTGGATGATTATTTTATAAAATACAGAAGTCCGGAAAAAGGACGTTTTTTCTTGTCCGTCACTTTTACTTTGTCTGCCAGGATCTTTTCCTGGTTTTCTTCAATCCATCTTTTGACTTCCATTTTATTTTCGCATGTCGTATGATACATTTCACCGCGTTTTCCTGAAGCGTTGATGACATATCTGCAGCTTGTATTCTCCATGCAAAACCACCCTAATAATGATTTTTCCACTCATTATAACAGGTTTATAAAATAATGCATCCATCCTTTATCCTGCCTTTTCCCAGTTGATTTATTGCTTATTTCCCAGCATTTTTAAAGGGAAAATCTTCTACTGGCCTTGGTTCAGGGTTTCGCTCCAATCAAGGATGGCGTCACCTTCCAGATATCTTTCGGCATCAAGGGCTGCCATGCAGCCGGTTCCTGCAGCGGTGATGGCCTGGCGGTATCTTTTATCCTGGACATCGCCGCAGGCAAATACACCTCTGATATTGGTCTCTGTTGTGCCCGGCTTCACAGTGATATAGCCTGCCTTGTCCAGGTCGATCTGGCTGCCGAGGAATCCTGTATTGGGCCTGTGGCCAATCGCAACAAAGATGCCATCTGTTTCAAGGACTTCTTCTTCGCCGGTTTCATTATTCAGCACTTTAAGGCCGGTTACTTTATCAGATTCTGAAAGGACCTCTAGAGGAGTCCGGTTCAGCTTCCAGCTGATTTTCTTATTTTCCCTTGCTCTGTCCTGCATAATCTTTGAAGCCCGAAGCTCATCCCTGCGGTGGACAATGGTTACATTGTCAGCAAATTTAGTGAGGAAGTTGGCTTCTTCCATGGCAGAATCCCCGCCGCCGATGATCAGGACTTTTTTTCCTCGGAAAAAGAAACCGTCGCAAGTGGCACAGGTGCTGACTCCCTTGCCGATGTTATCTTTCTCGCCGGGGATGTTCATAAGCTTGGCAGAGGCGCCGGTTGAAAGAATGACTGATTCTGCTTCTATTTCTCCAATACCGTCAGCTCTCATCCGGAACGGCTTCTTTGAAAAGTCAGCTTCTGTCACCCATCCTCTCTTAAAGACTGCGCCAAAGCGTTCAGCCTGCTTTCTCATATTTTCCATCAGCTCAGGCCCCATGATTCCATCGGTGAAGCCCGGGAAGTTCTCGACCTCTGTCGTCAGTGTCAGCTGTCCTCCAGGCTGATCGCCCTCAATGATGACCGGATTCATATTGGCACGCGCCAAATAGATCGCAGCAGTCAGGCCGGCCGGTCCGGTCCCCAGAATTACTACCTTTTCCATGTGATCAACCTCCAATAACAGTATCTATTTCATTCGTACCCTTTTCATCCTTTTTTATAACAAGATCCATAGCAGCTTCCTTTCCTGAAACCCAAAAGGGCCGGAAGAATAAATCTTCCGGCTCTGAATCTATACCCTTCCTAACGCTTCTGCTTATCATTGCATCAGGATTAACTGGTTCTGCAACATTTTCCCTGCCAAATATTCAGCGTCCAATCCAACTCCCTGAAGCAAAGCAGATCCTCTTCTATACTGCCAGGGAAGCCCTAAAAAATATAATCCATTAACCGCTGTTTCACCTCTATTATGTATGGGCAATCCTTTATCATTAAAAACAGAAGGGATATTTATCCACCGGTAATCAGATTTAAAGCCAGTGGACCAAATAATGCTGCTTACATTCAGACAGGACCCATCCTCAAAGAATACTTGGTCCTTGTCCGCTGCTGCGGTCCGCGGCTTCAGGGAAATAGTCTTGCTTTTGATCTTCTCCTTTAGTTCATAGCCAAAGATGGGATCCGGCTTATTTCTGATAAACTGCCCGATCATGCTGTTGGCATCTGCTTTTAAGGCTCCCAGCTTATCAAACCACCAGAATATGCTCTTCCCGCCTATATCCTGCGGCATATAACTGAGAGCATGCCCGGACGACAAATAGGTCTGCCTGCTTTTTGAAATTTCGGCCGCGATTTGCGCTCCTGAATTGCCCCCGCCAACAACCAGCACATTGCCGCTTTTCAGCTGTTCAGGATTTTTGTACTCAGATGAATGGAGCTGAAGAACTTCTTCTGATAAGCTTTCTGAAAAAGACGGAATTACCGGGTGGCGGAAAGGACCGGTCGCTACAACAACATTCCGGCAATAAATATCCCCCTGGCTTGCAGACAATAAAAATTGATCTTGAAAATGATCCAATTTTGCTGCCTTTGATCTGAGCTTCACCGGCAGTGAAAATGTTTGTGCATAATTAATAAGATATTCACTGACTTCATCCTTGGCTGGATATCTGCCAGTCCCAGTGAATTCCAGCCCCGGAAGTGAACTATAGGAGTATGGAGTAAATAAAGTAAGAGAGTCATACCTCTCTTTCCAGCTCTGTCCGATTTCCTTCCCTTCATCAAGAATGAGAAAAGACAAGCTTGTTTGTTTCAAATGGTATCCCATGGCAAGTCCAGCTTGACCTGCTCCAATCACCACAACATCATAAATCACGCCTATCCCCTCTTTATAAAATGCTCTTTAGATTTACTATATTTCCATCCTTCAAGAAAATCATTTAAGAGCAATCCCGCTTAGCCATAAAAGAGCGTACCTTCCCGGATCTGAATGAGGATCAGTGACAGGTTGAAAAATAAGCGGAGAAATTTCCTCTAATTTAGAAAAAACACTAAAATTAGATCAAATAGACGGAGAAATTCCGGCTATCGACTCAAAAAATAGGAAAAGAAGCAAATTTGCTCCGCCTTACCGGAATTTCTCCGCTAATTTACACCCAACTGCACCCTATTCAGCAGCTTAACAGAAAATTCTCCGCTTATTTTAAAGGGTTGCTCGCCACTACTCAAATAAGGATAAGACAACCATTCCTTCACTAAAATGCCCCGTTAGCTGAATAATCCTGTCTTTATATAAAACCATTAAATGTAAATGATTCCCCTTTTATAATTAAAAGCAACAATCTTTACGAAAAGAGCCTTATAAAAAAGCTTCCCAGACAACTGGCCTTATTTGTCTTTTACTCTGAGAAGCCTCAGCCCATTCAATGTGACAATCAATGTTGCGCCCATATCAGCAAAGATGGCAATCCATAATGTAAGCCAGCCGGGAATGACGAGCAGCAGGGCCACAAGCTTAATGCCCAGCGAGAATGTAATGTTCTGCTTGATGATCGTCATTGCTTTTCTGCTCAATTTAACCGTAAAAGGCAGCTTCCCGAGGTCATCAGCCATCAGTGCAATATCCGCCGTTTCAAGAGCGGTATCCGTACCAGCGCCTCCCATGGCAATCCCAACTGTCGACGCAGCCAGTGCAGGTGCATCGTTCACACCGTCCCCAACCATGCCGGCACGGTTATATTTCTCCCGCAATTCCTTGATATAGGAGAGTTTGTCTGCAGGCAGCAGTTCGGCTTTGATGTCTGTTACCCCCGCTTGGCTTCCAATGGCTTTCGCCGTTCCAAGATTATCACCTGTCAGCATAATGGTCTTCTCAATCCCTAATGCGTGAAGCTTTTGAATAACATCCCTGCTATTTTCCCTCAGCACATCCGCAACAGCGATCAGTCCCAGAATTTCGGCTGATGTTCCTGCTGCCATCACTGTCTTGCCCTGATTTTGCAGGTCCAGGATCATCGTTCTTAATTCTTCAGGAATTCCATTAGGCAGTACTTCATCAAAAAGATTTGGACTGCCGACATAGTAGGTTTCACCATGTATATTGCCTTTAATACCTTTTCCCGTGATGGAGGAAAAGTCCTCTACTTCAATGTTTTGATAGTCCAGCCCCTCCTGCGCCGCTTTTTTCATGATGGCTGATGCCAATGGATGCTGAGAGCCGTTCTCCAGGGCAGCCACAACAGAAAGCAGCTGTTTAGAGTCAGTCCCTGGAAAAGGGATATAATCCGTGACAGCGGGAGTCCCTTTTGTGAGGGTGCCTGTTTTATCAAATGCCAGGGCTTTTATGCCCCCCATCTCCTCCAGATGGATTCCGCCTTTAATCAGTACGCCATTTTTAGCAGCATTGCCAATCGCCGTCACGATGGCAACCGGAGTTGAAATGACCAGGGCACACGGACAGCCAACCACCAGCACAGCCAAGCCCTGGTAGATCCATTCGCTCCAATCAGCACCAAAAAATAGAGGCGGAACAACTGCCGCACCAAATGCGGCCATTATAATAATCGGTGTGTAGTACTTGGCAAATCTATCGACAAATGCCTGTGAAGGGGCCCTTTCAGCCTGTGCCTCTTCTACAAGATGAATGATTTTAGCGATTGTCGTATCTTCTGCCCTTTTTGTGACCTTAACTTCAAGTACACCTTCTTCATTCAGAGTCCCGGCAAATACTTCATCCCCAATACTTTTTGAAACCGGGACAGATTCACCTGTGATCGCCGCCTGGTTGACGGAAGAAAAGCCTTTAGCCACTTTTCCATCCATCGCGATTTTCTGTCCTGGCTTTATAAGCATAATATCTCCCGGCTGGATATCATCCACTTCAACCATCAGTTCCTGATTTCCCCTGCGGATCAGCGCTTCCTTAGGAGCGATATCCATCAGCGTCCGGATCGACTGCCGCGCTTTATCCATTGAATAAGTTTCAAGGGCCTCACTGATGGCAAATAAAATGACAACCGTTGCGCCTTCACCCCATTCACCGATAAAGGCTGCACCAATGACTGCAATGGTCATCAGCGTCCTCATATCAAACTGGAGGCGGAAGAGGTTTTTTAAGCCTGTTATAAAAAGGCGCCACCCTCCCACTGCTATTGATGCCCCGTACGCAAGGATAGAGGACAGGCTTTCCTCACCATTCATCTGTCCGGCTGCCCAGCCGATAATCAGCAGGATAAACGATGCCATAACATAAGAATGCTTCTGCCAGAAAGGCTCTTTTCTTTCATCAAACCTTTGATTCTCAGGGATGATACGCAGGTTTTCGAAAGCACCTGCTTTTTCCAGTTCCATAATCGAGGCGTTTCCGTAAACAGTCAGTTTTGAAGCGCCGAAATTTACATTTGCATTAGAAACACCATCCAGGTGTTTTACGTTCTTTTCGAACTTAGCGGCACAGCCTGCTCAGGAAAAGCCCTGTACTCTATAGACGGTTTTTTCAGTAGATTTCTCTAACATTTCACTCATTGGCTGCCACCTCCTTCTGATGTTCAAAGGCAATCCGTATCAGCTGCTTCACATGGTCATCGTCCAGGGAGTAATACACAAGCTTGCCTTCTTTGCGGTACTTTGCCAGCCCGAGATTCCGAAGCAGGCGTAAATGATGGGAAGCTGTTGCCGTCGTGCTGCCTGCAATATTGGCTACATCACATACACACAGCTCTTCTTCTTCGTATAAGGCAAAAGCAATCCTGATCCTGGTATCATCGGACAGCGCCTTGAATATTTGGGCAACAGCCTGTGTGTTCTCTTTTTCAATGCTATTCTTTATACGTTTAACTTTCACTTCATCCACGCATTTTACTTCACAAATGTCATTCTGCTTCATTTGCATCACCTCGACATTCAAATGTTTATTTGATTATTAGTTTATGCAATAAATACCTTACGGTCAAATAATTATTTGAATGTTCTGGATAAAAAATAGGAATTATGTGTCCATTTTTTAAAAATGAAAAGTTCTTTTCATAAATTTGTATCATAAAGGATTGTATCTGCTGGAGTTTTTTTTGTATGCTAGCATAGTAAATGAACTTGTAGAGAGGTGGTTCGATGAAGAGATCTATTTTTCCTATTCTTGCTGCCATCACGCTGGCTGCCGGATGTTCTTCAACAGAGGAAGACTCCTCACATGCAGGCCATTCAGGTGAACATAAAAATCAAAGTGCCCCTGAATTAACTTATACCTTAGGAAGCAATGACTGGGCCGCCGTGACCACTTACACAGACAGCCCGGAAATACTGGAAGCTTATCAGTTTGCAGTCGAGCATCCCGAGGTACTTAATTATATGCCATGCTATTGCGGCTGCTACGAGGAAGATGGCCACGAAAGCAATACGAATTGCTTTGTCGACAGCGTAAACGGCAGCACCGTTTCCCTGGATACAATGGGCTTTGGCTGAGGAGTCTGTGTAAACATAGCCCGTGAGGCTAAATCAGAGTTCAATAAAGGAACACCCCTTAAGGATATCCGTAATATGATCGATGAGAAATATAAAGGGACGGGGATTGAATCGACTCCGACTCCTATGCCAAAAGCATAAATAATAATGGGATCTCTTAGACAAATGGAAAGCACACATCTTAAAAATCAGATGTGTGCTTTCTCATTTATTATTTGCCTGCGGCTTTCGTTTTTACCTTTATCGGTATGAATGCTGGCTTATATCAGACGCCGGTTTCGCTGAACCGCTTAATGCGATCTCCTTCATCACGCACACGCTGGAAAAATGCCCATTTTTCTTCGTCTGTCCCTTCTGCTTTTGAATCACAACCAATGGTGTTTCCACTTTTATCTTGGTGATTAACTTCCCACAACTTTTAGACGCTTTTTAAAAACGCACCCCTTTAATGGAGCTGATGCTGATGGAGTTAGAGTTACTAGAAGCCTTTTTTCGTTTCATTGGTTTCTTGCCAATATGCTTCCCTCTTCCTTATGGAGCCCAAAAAAAAAAAGAAATGACATGAAAAATAGAATTCACTTGAAAAAATCAAGCAGCTTCATCCACCAGGGGTCATCAAATTGACCATCAGATATCTGATGAAAGCCGCTGCAGATCCCCATATGTGTGATACCCCGTTCATGGTGGACATTGGGCGTATATACAGAAAAAAAGAGAAAATTCGCTCTCTCTACTTTAACAATTTCTGGAAGGTGTTCTCCAGTTTGCTTTTCACTAAATTCCAGATAGTCCTGTTTTGAAGGATTGGTCATGATGAAAAAAACTGCCAATAACACTGCAGCTCCAAAAATATAAAAGATCCACTTCCTCATGGTTCTGTACCTCCATATTTGCTTTTAGAAGCACATTTCGTTTAGTTGTTCAATAAATCCTTTTTTTCCATCGTGGATTTGTACCAAAAAGAAAAGGAAACCGGTCGGCTTCCCCTTTTAATTCTTCTTTATTCTACAAATACTTCCTGTGTATGCCCTTACCATCATAGGTAAACAGCATCTGCTTTCCCTCGACGATTGTTTCCATGTTGACGTTGCGCCCCCAGAGCTGATGAACGTATGGAAGTACCTTCTCAAGGTATTTCAAGTCCAGTTCAATCCCCTCGAATCCGTGCTTCAGGTACAGCTCCCCATTTTTCAGATAGTCTCCATCTACGACCGTTAAGTACGGGAACCCCCCATTGACCCTCATGCTGACAAGCTGGTCCCTGACTTCTTCCCAGCCTTTGTCGACGATTTTGTAATCCTTCCCCTGCTTCTGGAACAGATACATATCCTCCCGCATGACAAGATCTTTTGTCAGGTAATTGCGCAGGAAGGATATATCTGATTCGACTTCGCGCACCTCAAACATCTTTTCCCTGCCGGACCCGCTTTGGACGCCTCGCTTTTTCATTTCCTCTGTAGGATTGTCATAGCGGTCTTCAATATCCTCAAAAATTTTCAGGCCAAGATAATATGGATTGATATTTGTCCGTGAAGGCTGAACCACCCCTGCGTTGAGCTTCGCAAATTCAATGGATTCATCACTGGTGAGATCCAATTCCCGCAGGATTCTTTGATGCCAATAGGAAGCCCAGCCTTCGTTCATGATCTTCGTTTCCAGCTGCGGCCAGAAATACAGCATTTCCTCCCGCATCATCGTCAGGATATCCCGCTGCCAATCCGTCAGCTCCCTGCTGTATGATTCAATAAACAGCAGAAGGTCCTTCTCCGGCTGAGGAGGAATCTTCTTGATCTTTTTCCTCTTCTCCTGCTTCTTTTTGCTCCTGCTGTCCAAATTCCAGAGATCATCATACGGGGTCGCTGCCGGCGCATCTTCTTCGTATTCAAGGTCTTCTGCACTCCATGCCAGCTTCGGCCTCATCAGGCTGGGATCAATATGCTCCTCAATGGCAAGGACAGCATCAAGGAAGGTTTCCACCTCATGCTTGCCGTGCTCGACTTCATACTGGCGGACCCGTTCTGCCGTTGCAGACATGCTTTCCACCATGTCTCTTTTCGTATTTTGAAACCGGATATTATTTTTGAAAAAGTCGCAATGGGCAAGGACATGGGCAACAATCAGCTTATTCTGGATCAATGAGTTGGAATCAAGCAAAAACGCATAGCACGGATCTGAATTGATGACAAGCTCATATATTTTTGAAAGGCCCAGATCATAATGGAGCTTCATCTTATAAAACTGCTTGCCGAAGCTCCAGTGGGAAAATCGTGTGGGCATCCCGTAGGCGCCAAATGTATAAATGATATCCGCAGGGCATATTTCATACCGCATAGGATAAAAATCCAAGCCGAATCCTGTGGCAATCTCGGTAATTTCCTGTATGGCATGCTCAAGGCCTTTGCGGTCGGTGTCTCTCATCATCTCTCCTCCTTCATGTTCTTATCTCAATTTTATGAGAGAAGGACGGGATTGATGAATCAATAAAAAGAGGCTCTGTCTCCTGAGCCCCTTTGTACGCTACTTTTTCTCTTCGACCGACAAGCTGATCAGCTTGTCATTGACAGTATCATGGGAAACCCTGACGACTACTGTCTTCATCTTCTGGCCTTCTTTTACTTGGAACTCAAATAGGTCGGCGGCCGTATTCTCTGACAATGCCTGGCGCCCCTGGTACTGATAGTCGACGACCTCTTCCCCTGGATAATCCTCTTTAATGACGGCAGTCGCAATGCGGCCGAACTTTTCATAATCAGGCTTTTGCACGGCCAGGGCTGCAGGAGCAGCAAAGGCTGATAATAAGAACCCCAAAAGCAGCAAAGAAAGGAAATACTTTTTCATTTTACAGGCCTCCATCTTTTTCATTATCTTCCCGCAGATGGCCGGCCTCTATACATGAACATTGCTGCACAAAAGTAACCCGCAATGCCTGTTCATATGCAGGTAAAAGATGATAACCGCGCTGTATCAGGAAGACCAACATTTGCTGAGAGAATTCTGTGCAGAAGGAAGCAAACTAAAATCAGCTCCTCAATACAGGAGGGTGAGCCAGATGAATAAAGTTGATTATGACCGTGCGCTTTACTATACACACCGTTCAGAATGGGATAATCTGCTGATATTAATGGTCCGTACACAGGACCAGTTTCTTTCAAAGAAAATCGAGCATTTCCTGCATGCTTATAACTTTGAAAAAGACTACTCCATGGTTGAGAAGCATTTGTATTCTTTGCTGAGATATATCGATCATGCAAATGAAATTTCAGAGGAAAGCCTGTTCAAGGAGCCTCTGTCAATATAACCAGAATTCACCAAAAAACACGGTCAATCAGGCCGTGTTTTCCTTTGCTTCCCCTATTGTTTTCTCCGGCTGTCCTTCCTGGAGCAGCTTTCCTGCTATAACAGCTGCTGCGAATGAAAAAAGGAGCAGGAAGGATAAAATATAAAAACTGAAAGCTATGCTGGGGGCTCCTGACAGCCCGGTAAAAACAATCAGCAGCAGCGTCCGGATTAAAAGCCCCAAGGACCGGAACAGGCTGTCTGTCCTGCCGATCAGATGATTCGGCACCCTTTCCATCATAAGCGCATTCCTTGCCACCCTTGTTCCCGCATTGCCAAACGCAAGCAGGATGGCCATGGATAAAAACAATGGAACATCTTTTATAAAAACAATAGCAGAAATGGCGGCCGTATATGCCCCAACCGTGATAATGATTGATCTTTCACTTCCCCATTTCAAAGCAATGGCCGGGACAGCGAGGCCCGCCAATGCAGCTCCTATTCCATATATCATGCTTTGGGTACCATACACCGAAGCATCTGCATGCAGCACATCAGCGATATATACAGGGAACAGGTAATTGGTCACCATCACGCCAATGAACGGCATCATGGAAGCAAAGAGGAAGACAAAAAGCACCGGCCTTGCTTTTAAAAACTGAAAACCGCTTCCAAACTGAAGATCCGCATGCTTCTTAGCAGAGTTTACCCTTGAAGTATAAGGAATCAGCCAAAACAGCACGAATGCGCCCAAATAGGTTAAAGCATCCATTAAGAGCACAAGTTCAAGAGGGGCAGAGGCAATGATGGCGGCTGCAATTGCCCCTGCCGCCACACTTGACAGCTGGCCCTGGATTTCCATGGCGCCATTGAGCTTCCTGTAGTGAGAAGGATCGAAAATCTCCTGGTTAAAAGCAAAGATGGACGGATAAAACAATGTATAATAAAGGCTTCCAGCACCATACAGAATCATTAAATGAACCGTTTCATAATCCAGGCCGAAATAGCCTGCGGCGGAAAAGGCGGCGATGATCATAAAGCCTGCTCCTTCCCCGAACAGAAGGATCCGTTTGCGTGAAAAGCGGTCAATCAGCTGGCCAAAGAACGGTGTAACAGCAAAATTGATAATGGTCATGGCTATGGCTGCATAGCCGAAAACTTTCCCGCCGTTTTCACCAGATGCAAGCAGCCAGGGGATGGCAATCATGGTTATCCCCGACCCGATTGAAGAAAGGATATTGGCAGCAACAATAAAGCAGAAGCGACGATCGCGGTACAATCCATTCATGCTTTTTCCTTACTTGCCTTTCATCTGGACATAACCGTTTACATAAAGCTTCAATTCATCCATCAGCTGATCGACGAGAGCTGCCGGCTCCTCGTTCAGCCCGTCATTTTCATAATCAAAGCAGTGAGGATCAAGCACAAGCTGTTTAGGAATGACATTCGCATAAACACCTCTGCCAACGGTCCTCATATTATTGAGGGCATTGATGCCCCCTTTTCCTCCGCCGGAAACAGCCAGCAGTGCGACCGGCTTATGGGCAAACTGGTCGCTGCTTAAGAAATCAAGGGCATTTTTCAAAACCCCGCTCATGGCGCTGTGGTATTCAGGCGAAGCGAGTACAATCCCGTCAGCCTCTGCTGCCCTTTGGCGCAGCTCCTTTACAGCCGTTAGCTCATACTGGTGCTGCTCCCCGCTGTAAAGGGGGATTTCCCCCACACTTAAATCAATCAGGTCAGCGTTGTACTTTTTGGCAATATACCGGGCAGCAATTCCTGTCCTGCCCTTTTTTCGTGGACTTCCGCTAAATATTGCTATCTTCATGCTAATTCTCTCTCCTTTTCTGTAGCTTCTCTATGTTCTTATTATAGGGAGAGACTGCACCGCGGAAATCGTCGCTTTGTTTTAATGTTACATACATATTTAGTCTAACTGAAAATTCAGGCACCTACAACTTTGGATGGAGCGTGCTTACATCAGCTTTTCCTTCACAGCCAGGAGTGCAGCCTGCGTGCGGTCCGCCAGTTCCAGCTTGGACAGCAGATTGGATACATGGGTCTTGACCGTTTTTTCAGTAATATAAAGAGAAGCAGCGATCTCTTTGTTGCTTTTCCCTTTCGCTATCTCCTTTAGTACGTCCAGTTCCCTTTTTGTCAGTTCATCCAGGGGGCTTTTCTTTTTATCTTTATTGGACAAATGGGACAGAAGGTGGGAGGTTGCCTTTGGATGCAGCTGATTTTCCCCTTGCATGACCCGGACGATCGCCCTGACAAGCTCATCCGGCTCAATGTCCTTCAGCTGATATCCGGAAGCTCCGGCCTCAAGCGCCGGAATAACATGGTCCTGGTCAGAAAAGCTGGTCAGCATCAACACCTTCGTTTCCGGGTGTTCCTGCTTGATCACCCTCGTTGCCTCTATCCCGTTCATAATTGGCATATCCAGATCCATAAGGACTACATCCGGCTTAAGGCGCAAGGTCTGCTCGACAGCCTCTCTCCCATCCTTTGCTTCTCCGGCAATTTCAATCTCCTGCTGTGTTTTCAGGAAAAAAATCAGGCCCCTTCTGACAACATGGTGGTCATCTGCCACTAGTACACGCACTTTCATCATTATCCCCCTTAAATTGGTATGCTTATCATGATCTCCGTCCCATGGCCGGGAGCCGTCATGATAGAGCAGCTGCCATTAAGCATCTCAGCCCTTGCCTTCAAGCTGTTCAGCCCCATGCTTGGCAGGCCTTTGCCTATGTCATAATGGAAGCCGCAGCCTTCATCTTTTATTATCATCGTGGCCCTGCTGCTGTCTGCCTCCACAAAAAGCTGCACCAGATCTTGGCCTGAGTGCTTTTTGCAGTTCCCGAAGGCTTCCTGCCCCATCCGCCATAATGCTTCTTCAATTTTTCCCGGGAGGGCAATGATCCCTTTGACTTCTGCCTCAACCTGGAGGCCGAGCATCTGGCCATAATTTTTCAGCGCGCTGACAAGCCCGTTCTCAAGGCCGCGCGGGCGAAGCTGCCAGATCAGCGCCCTCATCTCGCTGAGCGCCTCCTGGGCAAGATCTTGTATGTAAGAGAATGTTTCCTTCACTTCGGCCCCATCGGCCATCTCCATTCCGCCACGTGCCGTTAAGTTTACGGAAAATAACAGCTGATTGACAGAATCATGCAGATCTCTTGCAAGCCGGTTTCTCTCGGCCGTAAGAGCCAATTCCTGCTCCCGCTGGGTCAGGGCGATCCGTTTAAGGGCATTTCCTATTTGAAACGCAACCGATTCCAATAAAGCCAGCTCCCCATCAGAGAACCTGATTTTATGAGGGGAGCCGATGTTCAGGATGCCGAACCTCTCGTCCCCTGACCTCAAAGGCACACTGGCATGGTGGGTAAGCCCATTTGTGCCGCTGCGCCCTTCTTCAATCGCGTCTTCAATCCGCTTGCATCCGATAATATTTGTCGCCTTATTCAGCTTGCCATTATTGAACCTGTCAACGCACCAGCAGCCGCCATGGCACATCGGCGCGTAATGATTCAGGGACAATGCCTGGGGAAGGCGCTCTTTCGCAGCAAGCTTATACCTCCCATCACCATCAATCAAAAAAATCCAGCCAGTTTCCAAATTTGTCACTTCAAGCAGCTTCTTCAGCACTTCCGGCAGAACTGACTTCACATCGGTCCCCTCATTCAGAAGCTCTGCAATTTCTTTTAATATTTTCACTTCAGAAAGATGGTCTTCCTTTGTCATCCTCGCGCCTCCCGTTTTTTCTCTCTTTATTATAATGCTTTATCACTGCCTCGGCCTTCGAATTTTGGATGAGGAGCTCCTGCGGCTAAAGTTGCAGCTGCTTTGTTAAAAAAAGCGCAGAAGAAAAGGCGGATTCTGCTCTGCAGAACGGCCGCCTTTTCTTTGGTCAGGCCTTCTTGGCCTCTTCAAGCTTTTTCATTTTTTCATCAATCAGATTCATGAACTCGTTTTCAAGCCTGGCCAGCTTTTCTCTGCTCTCTTCCAGCCCGGTGCTGTTGACTCCGAAATAAAATTTGATCTTCGGCTCTGTTCCGGAAGGGCGCAGGCAGATCCAGGAACCGTCCTCAAATAAATACTTGATGACATTCGACTTTGGCAGGCCGATTGGCTCTTCCTCCCCTGAGGCCGGCTTAGCCAGGCCTGTCAGATAATCCTCCATCCTCAGGACCTTCCATTCACCCAGAACTTCAATCGGCTCTCTGCGGAAGGAAGCAAGCGTCTCCTGGATCAGCTCGGCTCCCTGCTTCCCTTTCAGGGTGAGAGACCTGAGCCCTTCCAGATAATACCCATATTCTTTGTAAATGGCCATCAGTGCATCATACAGGGACATACCCTTTTTCTTGTAGAAAGCGCATGCTTCTGTTGCAAGAAGGGCAGCCTGGACCGCATCCTTATCACGGGCAAAGTCGCCGATCAGGTAGCCATAGCTCTCTTCGTAGCCAAACAGGAATTTGTAGCTGTTATCCTGGTAGAAAGCATTAATCTTTTCGGCGATAAATTTAAAGCCCGTAAGTACATTCATAACCTCGACATCATGGGACTCGGCAATCTTTGCACCCAGTTCCGATGTAACAATCGTTTTCAGCATTGCGCCATTGGACGGCAGCGTTCCCTTTGCCTTCTTTTCGTTCAGAATATAGTGGAGCAGAATGGCGCCGGTCTGATTCCCTGTCAGGACGGTATATTTCCCTTTGCCATCCTTGACTGCGATTCCGAGCCTGTCAGCGTCAGGATCTGTGGCGATCAGGAGATCTGCCCCAACCTCATTGCCAAGCTTGATTGCAAGTTCAAATGCGGCATGTTCTTCCGGATTCGGGCTTTTGACTGTTGAGAAGCCCGGGTCTGGAACAGCCTGCTCCTCAACTGTATAAACATGCCTGTAATCCATCGCTGCCAGTATATCCTGCACAGGCTTCCCGGCCGTGCCATGCAGCGGGGTGAATACGACTTTTATGTCTGTTTCACTGCCAAGCACAGGATTCTCGGAAATGGTTTTCAGCTTTTCCTGATAGGCCTGGTCCACTTCTTCCCCGATCATCACGATGAGCCCCTGCTCCAGCAGCGTTTTTTCTTCCGATGCTTCTATCAGCAATTCATTTTCGATTTCATTGACTTTTTCAATGACGATGTCTGCGCTTTCAGGAGGCAGCTGTGCGCCATCCTCGCCGTATACCTTATAGCCATTATACTCAGGCGGGTTATGGCTTGCAGTGATTACGACCCCGGCAAAAGCCTGCAGATAGCGGACCGCAAAGGATAACTCAGGCGTCGGCCTCAAACCTTTGAATACATAGGCACGGATTCCGCGCGTTGCCAGCGTCTTAGCCGTCTCCATCGCAAATTCCTTTGACATATACCGGGAATCGTACGCGATTGCCGCGCCTCTTTTCTTAGCTTCTGCCCCGTATGTTTCAATATAGGCAGCAAGGCCGGCTGCTGCCTTCCTGACTGTATAGATGTTCATTCTGTTGGTCCCGGGGCCGATTTCTCCCCTCATGCCGCCTGTGCCGAATTCAAGATCTTTATAGAAGGCATCCTCCATCCTGCTGTCATCCAGGCGAAGCTCTGCCAGCTCCTTTTGCAGGCTGCTGTCCATATTTGCATATCCAAGCCATTTTTCCGCTTTTTGTTTCCAGTCCATCTCTTTACCTCCCGGCTGCCCTTCAAACAAGGCTGATTGCAGTCAAAGAAACTGGCGCTCCTGCTGCATTAGTCTGTTATGTACTTGCTCAGCCCTTCACAGGGGCTGTTTACTTTATAAATTCTGCTGCACCCGCTGGTTTTCCTTCTGAAATCCTTCGAGCTTTCGCGACAATTTCCGCATTTTCATTATATATAAAAAGGCCTGCCAGTTAAAGGCAGGCTGTTAAAGTTATTTTTTGTACTGGATTTTGTAGATATCATGGCGCCGGTCTTTCAGCTGGCGGACCGTCCCGTCCTGGCGCTGGCGCCTGAGGATCTCAAGGTCTACATCCCCGATCAGCACCATTTCAATATTGGGATTGGTCTCGCCGACGATGCCGTCTCTTGCAAATTCAAAGTCAGACGGTGCAAAGATGCCTGACTGCGCATATTGGATGTCCATATTCTCTGTTTGCGGCAGATTCCCGACCGTTCCCGAAATCACTGTATAGATCTGGTTTTCGACCGCTCTTGCCTGTGCACAGTACTTGACACGCAGATAGCCTTGGCGGTCTTCCGTGCAGAATGGGGTGAAAATGATTTTGGCCCCTTTATCCGCCGCAATCCTGGCAAGCTCCGGAAATTCAATATCATAGCAGATCTGGATGGCAATCCTGCCGCAGTCTGTATCGAATACCTTCACTTCATCCCCGCGGCTGATTCCCCACCATTTACGCTCATTCGGAGTGATATGGAGCTTATATTGCTTTTCAATCGTGCCATCTCTCCGGAAAAGATAGGCAATATTATAGATTTCATCATCATCTTCCTTGACGAAATGGGAGCCGCCGATGATGTTGACATTATATCTGACAGCAAGATCATTAAACAGCTCGATATATTGCTCCGTGTACTCTGTAACCCTCCGCACCGCAAGGCTTGGGGATTTTTCATCAAGGAAAGACATCAGCTGCGTTGTGAATATTTCCGGGAAGACTGCGAAATCTGCCCCTGCATCTGAGGCTACATCCGTAAAATATTCCACCTGGTTTGCAAAATCATCGAATGAACTGATTTGCCTCATCATGTACTGCACCACACAAATCCTTACAGGGTAGCTTGTTTTATAAAATCTTTTGGTCATTGGCCGATAATCGACATTATTCCATTCCATCAGGGTTGCATATTTGTTGGACTGGACATCATCCGGCAAATAATTGGGATTGATCCGCATAAGGCTGAACTCATTAAGGAGCTGGAAAGAGAGGACAGGATCATAAACTTTATGGCGGGATACCTCGCTTACATACTCGCGCGGGCTCATCTCCCCGGCATATTTATGATAGTTCGGGATCCTGCCTCCGATGATGATGCTTTTCAGGTTCATCTCCCGCACCAGCTCTTTTCGTGCTTCATACAGGCGGTAGCCGATTTTCATGCGGCGGAACTCAGGGTGCACCATCACTTCGATGCCGTATAAATTATACCCTTCCGGATTATGGTTCGTAATATAGCCATTATCCGTGACATCGCTCCAGGAGTGCCTGTCATCATATTCATCGAAATTGATGATGAGGCTGGAACATGAACCGATTATATCGCCATCGTATTCAGCGACAAACTGGCCTTCCGGAAAAACTTCCAGGTGGCTCTCCAAATGCTCCCGCTTCCACGGGTCCATCCCTGGAAAGCAAAGCTCCTGAAGGGCTATGATTTTACTGATATCTTCATCCTTCGTATTGCGGATAATCATTTTTTTCTCAAACTTGCTCAAATCCAATTTTGACATACGGTTTGCATCTCCTCTTATTCGGGCTGCTATGTTAATGGCATTTACACTATGAGGGCCTTTTCTCCCAAGGCTCCGTTACTCCCGCTGTAAATAAGGGGGCTTTCAGGCTGATTGCCTTCAGCACCCCCTCAGAAATCTCCTCATGGGTAAGCCATCTGGCCTTTTCCCCTTCAAAACGGAATCCAAGAAGAATCCTCATCCACTTGAGAGAGGAAGTGTCCAGGCCTTTGAAAGGCTCCCTCGAAGCATGGCTGCCTTTAATCTCATACAGCTCTGTCAACTTGTCATCTTTCGCTATGTACTCCAAAAGCCACCGGAAGCTGTCCGAAGCATCGCTTCTCATCCAAACGGCGGCCAAATCGAACGTACCCCGGTCCCGGACAGCTTTAATCAAGCCTTCACGGAACTGGACGGTACTGTAATAGTCTGCTTGTATAAAAGAAACCTTTTCTGCAGGTACAGAAATTTCTCTCATCATCTTTTCAAAATGATCATGGCTTCTGCCCATTGCACTTACATGGAATCCTTCTTTGCAGAGCAATTCAATCACTCTTTTTAACATACCCGTTCCGCCAATGACTAACGCATGTTTTTTCATCTTTATGCTCCTTTTACAGAAAGGATAATATTAGGACTGATGCCCTCCCCTCCATCAATGGTAGAATGAAAGAAGGAACCTCCGGGTGCCGTTAACAGCATATGCCTGCACAACTGCACTCATGCTGTCCGGGGGCTGCTAAATGTGAAAATTAGGTGTCTTTAATTCAAGGGAATTTACAAGCCCGGAGAATCTCTTTATAATTTCACCATAAACCAATTAAAGGAGAAGCATATGGATAAGCCAAAACAAGACCCGAGGGAGAACCTGTTATTCCTCGCCTGGGCTGCCTCCATCCTGGCGATGTTCGGAAGCCTCTATTTTTCCGAAGTCCGCCATTATGAGCCCTGCGCACTCTGCTGGTACCAGCGCATCGCCATGTACCCGCTCGCCGTCATACTCGGGATCGCTGTGATTAAAAAAGATTACAAAATCAGCTTTTATACAATGATCCTCTCTACTGCCGGTGCATGCATTTCTATTTATCATTATTCCATCCAGAAAGTCGCTTTCCTTGGCGAAAGTGCCCTTTCATGCGGCAGGGTCCCATGCACAGGCCAATATATCAACTGGCTTGGATTCATTACGATTCCCCTGCTTGCGCTGACAGCATTTATCATTATTTTTATAACAAGCTTGATCATCTGGAAAAAAACAAAGGAGGCAGTGTGATTTGAAGAAAGTCATCATATTCTTAGTTATTATCATAGCACTATTTGCAGGTGTGGCAGTCCTCACCAGCATGCAGAATAAAGAAAAAGTATCAGGGGACAACCCTTATGGAACAGAAAATCTGAAGTCAGAAACAATCGACCAGCTCGATGATCCGAATTACCAGAACATCATTCTTCCCGATGAACTGGAGAAAAAGCTTGAAGCAGGAGAAGACGCAACCGTCTACTTCTTCAGCCCGACATGCCCGCACTGCCAAAGAACAACCCCAGTCGTCGCCCCCCTCGCAGATGAAATGGGAGTCGACCTGGTCCAATTCAACCTCTGGGAATTCGAAAACGGCTGGGACAACTACAAAATAACAGAAACACCAACAATCGTTCAGTACAAAAACGGCAAAGAAACAAACAGAATCACAGGTTCACAAGACAAAGAAGTATTCGAAGAATGGTTTAACGAAAATTCTAAATAAGAAAAAACGGGAAGGATCCATCTAACGGGTTTAGTGTTGAAGTACAAAGTGCGAATTGGCAGTGCTTTTGGCAGACTCTTTAGCAGTGAAATCAGCATACAAAAAAGCTCGGAGCTATTATGCTCTGAGCTTTTTTTATAGAGATAACACAGTGTTGAAGATAATCACCCGTATGTTCTTGTGAGCCAAGAATACCTGCTGATAGGTGCCCCGCCCAGACCTACAACCTTCCAGGGACAGGATGAGGTTCAGTTCGGGTTAACCGATAAGCGGAGAAATTCCGGCTAATTTTAAAAAAGCTCTAAAAACAGCTTAAATAGACGGAGAAATTCCGGTTATCGACCCGAAAAAAAGGAAAATGAACCATTTTGCTTCCCTTAACCGGAAAAAATCCGCTTATTTCAACCCATTCAAGGCAGATTAACAATCTAACCGGAAAAGCTCCGCTTATTAATTTCGTGTTGGCAATTCAAACCCTCTTTCACTCTACTAAAAGGAGTGCAAATTTACGTTTTAAACACCTGTAAATATACTGAAAACCCTTATATTCATCAAATTAATGTTTTGTACTCGGAAACCGCACCCGTTAGGAGCCATTCTTTCCGTTTTTACGTTTGTATTTCATAAAATCCCATAATTATTTTTTGATAAGACTTCATGCTTCTATCATGATGCTGCCCTCAATAAAACTAGCCCCTGCTCGTAACATCGCAGGTTAACCCGTTCAGAATGCCTGCAGTTACAAACATTCCCGAATCAGAGCTGCATTACGGAAGGAGCTGGTTGTAATGCAGAGTGCCCCATAATTAGCGGGTTTATACTTTATGAAGACTTATTTTCCCTGTGCTCATAAAAAAAGGGATTAAAACAAATCTTGTAGACCTCTTTATTTGCTTTGCCAAAAGTTTAAAAAGCCCTGTTGATCGGAACGGAAGGCACGTAGACTCCTCATAAAATGCATCCGCATTTTCTTCGTGCGAAGCGTGTTCGGAGGAGAGGATTCAACGTCCTGCGGGAGATAGCGGAAATGTTGAGACCCCGCAGCGCGCAAGCGTGAGGAGGCTCAACTCAGCCCCGCGGAAAGCGAAGTGCCTGGAGTGCAGATCAACAGCCTCAGTTATAGCGCAATCTAATCATTTTTTAAATAGAAATAGCAACAACATGAAAAAACGGCAAGAAGCACCCCCGCTCCTTCCCGTTCTTCAAACTCACTATTTCTTCCCCATTTTAAACCAAAAGCTCATTCGCCGCTTTCGTATACACACTAAACATATCACCCTTCAGCTCTTTTGCATCAATAAAAGAGCTGAAGCCGAAAGGAAAGAATAATCCGAAATCTTTCAGGATATGTACGTTCTTCTGGAAAATACCCTCATATCGGTTTTCCGGATCAGAAGATTCCAGGATGGAAATCAGCGTCTGCAGGCTGGCGATCACCTGAAATGCTTCCTTTAAAGTCCCGAAATATTCAAAATGCCTGGTAGAAGTATGCAGCACCTTCAGCTGTTCAAACTCTTTAATATCCTCATCTGAAAAATAAACAGGAAAAATAGATGTATAAAAATAATCTACCAGTTCCCTTATCCTCTCTTCCTGGTTAGGAGTTGATGCAAAAACTACTTTCACTGAAAACCCACCTTTGTAATCCTTGTAATCATTTCGTAACATATATTCCTAGAATAACATATCAGCGGAATCTCTAAGGGTGGTAATTATACCCATGGAGACGGTATTTTTTTACATAGACTAGGAAATCACGAATAAAGAAACCGCTTTTTTTTACATAAAAATATGTCTTTTGGCTTATCCGCTTTCAATTATACAATAATGGAGCATGCTGTAGAGGTATAAATCGGCTGCTGGCATCCATTGCATGGAAACTTTTTTCATGTATGATTTATATGTGAATCATCGGCTGACTATTATAGGAAAATACTGGCTGAAGGAGGGCTTTATATTATTACGAAGAAAAAAGGAGATTGGTTTGAAATTATAATCCCCAGCCACTGGGAGGGCCTGACGCTTGAGGAGCTTCTCCGCAGCCGCTGGAATGCCCCCAAAAAGCAAATCCATCTGATGCGGATGGAAAAAGGCATTATGGTGGACGGCTCGGCTCCCCGCTGGACAGCGCCGCTTTCCAAAGGCAGCAGGCTCGGATTGAAGATTTTTACTGAAGAGGATTTCGGCGTAAAGCCTGCTTATTATGAAATTGACGTGCTGTATGAAGATGATCACATGCTGATTCTCAATAAGCCTGCCGGCATGGACACCCATCCAAATGAGCCGATGCAGGAAGACACGCTTGCCAATGCTGCTGCCTATCATCTCCTGGCCAAAGGGGAATATCGCCATATCAAGCACATCCACCGCCTTGATAAAGATACTACGGGTGCTGTATTGTTTGCCAAGCATTCACTTGCAGGTGGCATGCTTGATCAGCTTCTTAAGGAAAGAAAAATCAAACGGACTTATATCGCCATGGCAGACGGTATCATTAGACAAAAAAAAGGGGTGATCCGCAAGCCGATCGGCCGGGACAGGCATCACCCCACAAGAAGGCGTGTCTCTCCTGGCGGACAGGAAGCGGTCACTCATTATAAAGTTGCTGATGTCTTTCCCAAAGAGCAGCAGACTCTTGTTTCCTGCCGCCTGGAAACAGGGAGGACCCATCAGATCAGAGTCCATTTCAGTGATATGGGCCACCCATTGACCGGGGACAGATTGTATGGAGGCAGCCCGGTCTATCCCCGCCAGGCCCTTCATGCCGCCAAGCTGGAGGTGCCGCATCCCTTTACAGAGGAAGCGGTGGTCTGTTACGCACCTATAACGGACTGCCCTGAAATGTTTAGAGGATTTCAGCCGGAGCAGCTGTAGATCTTCCTGCAGAAACAAATATAGGATTCAAGCTGGGTGCACTGGAACCCTCTAGACTCTGAAAAAATCAAACAGAAGGTTCCAGTCCAGCTGACTAAGACCCTCTATTCACCAAAAACTCAATCAGAGGGTTCCAGTCGACCTGACTAAGACCCTCTAATTACCAAAAACTCAATCAGAGGGTTCCAGTCGACCTGACTAAGACCCTCTATTCACCAAAAACTCAATCAGAGGGTTCCAGTCGACCTGACTAAGACCCTCTATTCACCAAAAACTCAATCAGAGGGTTCCAGTCGACCTGACTAAGACCCTCTATTCACCAAAAACTCAGTCAGAGGGTTCCAGCCGACCTGACTAAGACCCTCTATTCACCAAAAACTCAATCAGAGGGTTCCAGCCGGCCGTATTGAAATCAAGCACAAAAAAAAGCCCCCATAAAAGGGGCTTTCTCTTGTTAGTCTGCTTTGCGCATGCCTTTCATGATCAGGCTTAGCACAAATACAAGGACAATTGCACCGATGATGGCCGGGACGATCGCAAAGTCAGCAACGACAGGACCCCAGTCGCCAAGAATCAGTGTACCGAGCCAAGCTCCGACGAAACCTGCGATAATGTTACCAATGACTCCGCCCGGGATGTCTCTTCCTACGATCATGCCTGCGATCCACCCGATAATACCACCAATAATTAATGCCCAAAGAAAACTTAACATAATTTCTCACTCCTAATTAGTTTTTTTTTTTGCAGAATTAAGTTTATAAAAGCATCAGCTGTTCCCAGCTGGCTCTAACAGATTGACTGGCGCAAAGCCTTCTTCTTCACCGGCTTTTACCGCCACTTTGACACGGACCGGATCCCGGTCCAGCACTTCAAGTTCGGTTCCTTTTTCAACAAGCAGCGCATTCTTTTCTTCTTCCAGCTGTTTGATCCCATCATAATCATTGATCTGGATGAACTCGTACAGGCTGTCGTAGGCCTCAGGGGTGGCTGCGAGGTAAAAATCCTCCTCCGCTTTAACAGTATCCCCATTCTCAACCATTTCTTGCTTGACAGTTTCCTTGCCTTCCTCTAATGCACCTTTGATTTTATCAATCGTTTCAGGTGCACTTTCCTCGATTTGAGCAGCAGCTTCTTCCGTTTTTTCTTTTGCTGATTCGGCTGCTTCTTCAGCTGTTTCCTCAAGCTGGCCGGCTGCCTGATCTAAATCCTGTTCAGCTTCTTGCCCATTGCTGCATCCTATAAGAAGTAAAATAGCAATAATCAGGACCGAATAGAGTCTTTTCAATCATCATCCTCCTTTTCGGTTTGTTGTTTGCTGCTTGTACAAATAAATTACCCCAGCTTCAAAATCTAAAACATTAAGCTTCCTTCCTTTATTTTCTAGAGTGATTTTTGACGCAGCGGGAAAACAAGAAAGTTGCACTGCTATGCCCTCCCATAATGCCTGAGAAACCAAAAGCGGCTGCCCCGCTGCAGCCGCCCATTTTATATAAACGGCTTCCGCCGGTGATGTAATAAACTTCTTCCCCTGGAAAACTTGTCCAAAACCAATATCCGGTAAAGATACTTTACCAAACGAGCCCATTTTTATAAGGTTGTTTTTAAACGCAAAAAGGAACCCTGCCAATTCAGGATTCCTCTTCATAATTTCATTCTTCAAGCAGGAAATCTGCTCTCTCCCCGCCGTAAAAGTACAGTCTGTGGAGCGGCCTGGTCATTCCGACATATAAAAGCTTGATATCGATTTCTGAAGCCTCGTCGTATTTTTCATGTATCGAAACCATGAATACTGCATCAAATTCCAGTCCTTTGGATAAATAGGAAGGGACAATCACTATTTCATCCTTCGGAATGCTCTCCTGTTCTGCAAGCAGACGGACTTTTTCAGCGGCTTCTCTTTTAAAATAATCATATAAGGCTTGGCAGTCCTTCATTGTCTTCCCGATGACAGCAAAGGTCTTTAACTGCTCTTTCCTCAGCTGCTTTACCTTTTCCGCAATCTGCCGTGCGAGCCCGGCCCCTTCTTCCCTTTTTATAAAAGCCGGGCTTTCCCCATGCCTCACAACAGGTTCTACCTGCGGAAAGGAATAAGGCAGGAGCTTCAGCAGGCGATTTGCCTTTTCCATGATTTCTATGGTGGTCCGATAGCTTTTCTGCAGCTCTGTATAGGTAGCCCGCGGGAATATCTCGCTGACGACCGGCTCCCACGCCTTCAGGCCGCGGTAGGAATGGATTCCCTGGGCAAGATCTCCCACCAGCGTAAACATATCTGTATCGCAGGCCTTTTTTAAGGCATATATCTCCATATAGCTGTAATCCTGGGCTTCATCAATGACAATATTCTTTGCCTTTAAATCTTTATCGACCCCGTAGAGCTCTGTCTGCAGATACAGGAGGGCAGCCAGATCTTCCCGTTCAACCTTCTTCTTGGAGAGCAGAGAAAGTGAATAGCTGCATAATTCTTCTGCTTCGCCTTTCGTCAGCTCATTCCCTGAGAAACGGGCGATCCGCGCCGGATCCTCAAAAAGCTCACGGTAATAATCCAGCGCCTTCTTTTTCGGGAACTGCTTCATATAGTCGGGTACAGCTCTTCTGATGCTCTTCTGCAGCTCCTTCAGCCGCTCGGCTTTTTGATCAAGGGCATGTGAGACATATTCCCTTCTTTTATCCGCATCCTTGCCGCGGTAAATGGCCCTGTCAATCCTGTCATCATAGTAAGCTTCAATTTTGGCGAGGATATTCTTTTTCTTCCTTTTCAAATCGCCTTGAAGGATGCTCTTGAGCTTTTCAAGCCTCCTGAAATAGGGAAGATAATGATAATCTTCATGAAAGAGCCTGATGAATTTCTTTCTGCTGAACAGGCGGAACTTATCCGCCATAAAGTCGTCAGAAGGATAAAAGGTATAAGAGATGCTCTTTAAGTACTGATCTAAAACGGTCTTGAACACCCGGGATCCTTTGATTTCTGAAACTCTGAGCCCGGACCCCTCCCCTTTTTCTTCAAGCAGATGGATGAGCTTCCTGTCCTCTGCGATGGAGAAATTCCCGGAAACGCACTGCAGGACATACTCTGGAAATGTCGTCTGCCTGACTCTTTCCACCCCAAGCTCCGGCAATGCTTCTGATATGTAGTCTATGAACAGCTGGCTCGGAGCCAGGATCATCAGCTGCTCCGGCAGGAAATTCTCTTTATACTGATAGATGAAATAACTGATGCGGTGGAGGGCGATGGTCGTCTTTCCGCTTCCCGCCGCTCCCTGGACGATGATGGGCTTGTTCAGATCCGCCCTGATGATGCGGTTTTGCTCTTCCTGGATCGTTGAAATAATCTCAGTAAGCCGGCTGCTGGAGCTTTTGGCGAGGGAATCCTGAAGCAGTTCGTCGGTAGTGGTAAGATCGATATCCCGGATTTCCCCCAGAATGCCATCTTCAATCATAAGCTGTCTTTTTAATGTCAGCTGGCCATCATAATTTTCTCCGTAGGCCTCATATTCGACCCTTCCAAGCCTGCCTTCATAATAGAGATTGGCAATCGGGGACCTCCAGTCCACAATAATCTGTTCCTGGTTTTCCCTGGAATAGAGCGAGGTTTTTCCAATATACAGGCTCTCCTTCTCTTCCTGGCCTATGTGCTGGTAGTCAAGCCGTGCAAAATAAGGCTTTGGATGGGCTTTTCGGAGGCTTGCCAGCTCATCCTTGGACATTTCAAAAAAACGGGCGTTTGTCAAAATGGAAGAATAGCTTAAACTGGATTCGAGCCAGTCAGTGTCCTGAAAGGCTTCTTTCATGTTTTCCTTGAACTGGTCTTTGCTGGTTTCGGCTGTTTTAATGACAGCTTCCATATATTTTCTGGTAAAGTTGAGCCGTTCACTTTCCTTCTGATAATCGGGGTGCTGATCTGATGTCATATGTTTCTCCTTTCATTCCATTTCAGCCGCTTGAGAAAGAAGTTCATATGGGCTTGTGAGGAGCAGAAAGATATATTATCAGAAAAATCAACCTCTTACAATACCTTTCTGCTCCAGCTGGAAAATTTGTCAAAATCAAGTATAACTGCCAGGACAATTTTAAGTCGGTATAGTATTTATATTAAGTTTTTGTAAATTTTGAGCGAAAAGCTACCTTATTCGACAAATTTCATATAAAATGTTTTCGTTTGGGAGATTTTTTTTGCCAGTGCAATGGCAGGAATTTTCTTTAGACAATTTGGATGTAAGAGCTTCTTTGGCAGGATAGCGGGTATACTAATACACTAACCAGGCGCATCACCGGCCATCCGCTGAAAAAACTTTTGGTTCTAGGCATTTAACAAATGGGGGTTTAAATATGGTTTTCAAGAAGAAGGACAAGTTTGCAATTTTGTTGAGCAGCATTTCTTCCAATGTGAAGGAAGGCGCTCATTATTTTGCCGATTACAAGCTGAAAAATGTCAGCGATCTGAAAATTTTTTCTGAAACAATGAAAGAGTACGAAACAAAAGGAGACACATTTGTCCACGAAGTCATCAAAGAACTGAATAACGCCTTTATTACTCCTATCGAGCGCGAAGATATTCTCCACCTTGCCATGAGCATGGATGACGTCCTTGACGGCATCGAACATTGCGCTGCACTGTTTGAAATGTACTCTATTACACAGGCTGACGATTATATGCTCAAATTTGTAGATGCCATCCTCAGCTGCTCGCTGGAAATTGAAAAGGCTGTCGAGCTGCTTTCAACCAAAAAGCTGCTGGATATCAGGGAGCATGCCATTAAAATCAAGGATTACGAATCAAAATGTGACGGAGTCCTGCGCCAGTCCATCAAGCACTTGTTTTCTGTCGAAAAAGATCCGATCCGCATCATTCAATATAAAGAAATTTATGAAAACCTGGAAGATATTGCTGACAGCTGCCAGAATGTCGCCAACACTCTAGAAACTATCATCATGAAGAATGCATAAGGAGCTTTCATAAATGGATTCCATTTTTATCATAACTATACTGATTGTCATAGGGGCATTGGCCTTCGACTTTATCAACGGCTTCCATGATACAGCGAATGCCATCGCCACAGCTGTCTCAACGAAAGCATTAAAGCCAAGGCATGCCATTATACTTGCCGCCACGATGAACTTTGTCGGAGCCATGACCTTTACCGGGGTCGCCAAAACGATTACAAAGGATATTGTCGATCCTTTTACTCTGCAGAACGGATCAATCGTCATCCTGGCGGCACTTATTGCTGCTATCTTTTGGAACCTGCTCACATGGTACTACGGAATCCCGAGCAGCTCCTCCCATGCGATCATCGGTTCCATCGCAGGAGCAGCAATAGCGGCAGCAGGATTCCAGGCCCTTAACTATGGAGGCTTCATGAAAATCCTCCAGGCGCTGATTTTCTCTCCGCTCATCGCTTTTGTTGTCGGATTCATTGTATATAGCATTTTTAAGGTCGTTTTCAAAAACAACAACCTGACAAAAACAAACCGGAACTTCCGCCTGTTCCAGATCTTCACGGCTGCCCTGCAGTCTTATACACATGGTACGAATGATGCCCAGAAAGCAATGGGGATCATCACTATGGCGCTTATTGCCAATAACTATGTCACAACTGATGATATTCCGTTTTGGGTCCAGTTGTCCTGTGCGGCAGCAATGGGTCTTGGAACTTCTGTCGGCGGCTGGAAAATCATCAAAACTGTCGGCGGCAAAATCATGAAGATCCGCCCTATCAACGGAGTTGCGGCTGACTTGACTGGCGCTGCCATCATTTTTGGTGCGACAGCAATCCACCTGCCTGTCAGTACAACCCATGTCATCTCGTCTTCCATTCTTGGAGTTGGATCCTCCCACCGCCTGAAAGGCGTCAAATGGGGTACAGCACAGCGGATGCTGATCACTTGGGTGATTACCCTCCCGATTTCAGCGACGATCGCCGGGCTTGTGTACTTATTGCTTAATGCTATTTTTTAACATAACAAAAAAGCTATTGGAGTATATTCTCCAATAGCTTTTTTTATATCAGCCGATATGCTTCTTCTGGAAGCTGGCTATATTTTCATATTCCCCTTCAAGCGCTCTGGAAAGGCGGATGAAGACAGGAAGCAGCTCCTGGTACACGGCCGCATTTTCAGCTTTCGGCTTATGGCTGAAGGTGTCCCCGACCATCCCGGACACGATGCTCAGATCCTCTATTTCACCTATGCTATACAGGCCCAGGATGGCAGCGCCTAGACAGGAGCTTTCATAACTCTCAGGTACGGCCACCTCCTGATTGAAGATGTCAGCCATCATCTGCCTCCAAAGCTCTGACCTTGCGAATCCGCCTGTCGCCTGGATTTTCTTCGGCTCCCCGATCAGTTCCTCCAATGCAAGCAGGACAGTGAACAGATTATAAATGACACCCTCAAGGACAGAGCGGATCATATGCTCTTTTTTATGGTGAAGGCTTAGCCCGAAGAATGATCCTCTTGCATTGCTGTTCCATAAAGGTGCTCTTTCCCCTGTCATATAGGGATGGAAGATAAGGCCGTCTGAGCCAGGGCGGACAGCAGCGGCAATCTTTGTCAGCACATCATATGCGTCAATACCGAGCCTCTTGGCCGTCTCTACCTCAGAGGCAGCCAGCTCATCCCGGACCCAGCGGAAAATCATGCCGCCATTATTGACCGGTCCGCCTATTACCCAATGCTTCTCAGTAAGTGCATAGCAGAAGATCCTGCCTTTCGGATCTGTTACAGGCTTATCTGTCACAGCCCTGATGGCTCCGCTTGTCCCGATTGTGACAGCAACGACTCCGGGATCTATTGCATTGACTCCAAGATTTGAGAGCACTCCGTCGCTCGCCCCGACAACAAAAGGCACGTCAGCATCGAGTCCGGTCAGCTTCTGATACTCTTCATTCAAGCCTTTCAAAATATGAGTTGTTGGAACAGGCTTTGAAAGCTTATCCTGCTGAATCCCGGCTACACCAAGCGCCTCGGCATCCCATTCCAGATTTTTCAGGTTGAACATGCCTGTTGCAGACGCAATGGAATAATCGACAACATATTCGCCAAAAAACTTAAAGAATACGTATTCTTTAATAGAGATGAATTTTGCCGCCCGATTAAAGATCTCCTCTTCCTCATTTTTCATCCAAAGCAGCTTGGACAATGGGGACATAGGATGGATCGGCGTTCCTGTTCTCAGATAGATTTCGTGGCCATTCAGCTCGCGTTTGATTTTATCAGCCCATTTGGCGCTTCTGTTATCCGCCCACGTGATGCTTTTGGTAAGGGGTACCCCTTCCCCGTCGACAGCAATGACGCTGTGCATCGCAGAACTGAAGCTGACGCACAGCAGGCCGGATGAATCGATGTCTTGCATGCAGGCTTTGATGGTGCCCGCCACAGCGGCCAGTATGATATCCGGATCCTGCTCTGCAGCCGACGGGCTTGGCGTATGTAAAGGATAGCCGATCGAATGCTTGGCAGCCACCCTGCCTTCTGTATTAAAAAGGACAGACTTCGTGCTCGTCGTTCCGATGTCCACTCCTAGCATATATTTTTCTGCTGTCATATGAACCTCTCCAATCTTTTAAAACTCTCTTGTTAAGTTTACAACGAATCAAAAATAACATACACCGATACGGATTCTCCCTTGAAGAAGTCCTGTAATACAGAAGAAGGAAGCGCAGCCGCTCCCTTCCTCCTCTATATTCATCCGGCTGCCGTCCTAGGAAATAAAGAACCCAATGATGAACACAACCAGGAATCCAACGATTGCGATCAAGCTTTCCATCACTGTCCAGGATTTCAGCGTATCTTTTACATCAAGTCCGAAATAGCGGTTGACAAGCCAGAAGCCTGAATCATTAACGTGAGAGAAAATGGTTGCACCCGCCGCGATAGAGATTACAATTAATCCAAGGACAGGCCCTTCCAGTCCCATGATTTCAATAAGCGGGGCAATAAGGCCTGCAGCTGTTACCATTGCTACCGTTGCTGACCCTTGGGCCACACGGACAAATGTAGCAATCAGGAATGCAAGCAGGATTGGCGGCAGGGAAGAAGAAGCCATCATATCGCCAAGAACCTGGCCAACTCCTGAATCGATCAGAACCTGCTTGAAGACGCCGCCGGCACCGGTTACAAGGATGATGATCCCTGCAGGCTCAAGAGACTTGGTTGCAATATCCTGTACTTCCTGGCGGGAATATCCGCGTTTCGTGCCGAGGAAATAGAATGCCAGCAAAGTGGCCAGCGTCAATGCGACAAATGGATGGCCCATAAAAGTGAATAATGCACGCAAGCCATTTCCTTCATCAAGTAAAACACCTGACACTGTATTGATCAAGATCAGTACGAGCGGGATGAAGATGATGCTTGCAATCATCGCAAAGCTTGGAAGTTCCTTATCATATTCTTTTTCTTCAATATTCATATATTCCGGGATGGTCACATGAATCCTTTTGGCAATGAATTTACCAAAAAGCGGACCAGCGATGATCATGGATGGGATACCTGCTAAAATCCCAAACAAGATGACCCAGCCGAGGTCTGCGCCGATCAGGTCAGCTACCGCAATCGGCCCCGGAGTCGGCGGAATGAAGCTGTGTGTTACTGCCAGCCCTGCCAGCAGCGGTATTCCATAATACAGGAGGGATTTCCCTGTTTTCTTGGCAAGCCCGTAAACAATCGGCACAAGGATAATGAAGCCGACATCAAAGAAGACTGGAATGGCTACGATAAAGCCTGTGATCCCGAGGGCCCACTGTGCTTTATCTTCGCCGAATTTCTTAATCATCGTCTGCGCCAGGCGCTCAGCTCCGCCGGAAACCTCAAGCATCCGGCCAAACATAGCCCCGAGTCCGACTACGACAGCAACGAACCCGAGGGTTCCCCCCATGCCGCTCTGGACAGATTCGATTACTCCCCCAAGCGGCATCCCGGCGGCAATCCCGACAAGCAGGCTGACCAGGAGCAATGCGACAAAAGCATGAAGCTTGGTTTTCATTACAAGGAAAAGCAGCAGAAAGATTCCTGCCATTGCTACTAGAATCAACATTGAACCAGACATTATATTTCCTCCCCTATTAAACGCTTACATTTTAAATTCTATTAAACAAAAAGTATACGAAATAAATTTCTTCCTTTTTAAAATTTAAGAGAAAAAATTTCTTTCGTTCATACTTTCATTATATAAAATATTTTTCTGATTGCAACCGTTTTCAAAGAAAATTTTTTCTTTTATAATAGGATTATAGAAAATATGATAGGGAGTGCATGAATGGAAACTCTTTATTGCTTTGCCCGCATAAAAACCCATTATTCAAAATTCAGTGATAAAGAAAAGAAAATTGCCGACTATATTCTGGAGAACCCTGAAAAAATCGTCCACAGCTCCATTAATCAGCTGGCAGATGATCTGGGGATAGCAGATTCAACGGTTTTTCGCTTCTGCAAAAGGATTGGCTTTAAAGGCTATCAGGCATTGAAAATAGCCCTTGCTTCGGAAATTGTTGCACCGATCAGGGATATCCACGAGACTATCCAGGAAGAAGATGATATTCTCACGGTTTCTGAGAAAGTGTTCCGGTCGAATATCAGCACATTGGAGGATACCCTGAAGCTTATCAGGGGAGGAGCCTTCGAAATGGCTGTCGAAGCGGTCCTGCAGGCGGAAAAGGTCGAATTCTTCGGAAGCGGCGGCTCAGGGATCATTGCTCAGGATGCCTACCACAAATTCATCAGGACCGGGATTACCGTTCATGCCAACAGTGATTCCCATTTGCAGCTTATGTCCGCTTCCCAGCTGACCGATAAAGATACAGCCGTGTTCATTTCACATTCCGGGTCAACAAAGGACATGATTGAGGCGATAAAGGTCGCGAAGGAAAACGGCGCCAGGACCATCAGCATCACCAACTTTGCCAAAACCCCGCTGACCCAGCAGGCGGACATTGCCCTTTACACGGTTGCCGAAGAAACAGACTACCGCTCAGAAGCCCTGTCGTCCCGCATCGCCCAGCTGAGCATCATCGACGCTTTATATGTAAACGTCATGATTGCCCGCAAAGATGAAGGTAAGCAGGCACTTCGGAAAATGAGAAATGCCATCTCTTCCAAGCGGATCTAACAGGAAAATGAAAACGCTTAATTTCCTGATAAGCAACAAAAAAACTGCAGACAAACCCGATTGATATCGAATCTGTCTGCAGTCTGAAGGATCCTGCTGAGTCAGGATCCTTTTTTATTATTCGCCGCTTTTCACGACTGCATGGCCGCCAAACTCATTTCTGAGCGCTGCTACCACTTTGCCGTGGAATGTATCATCTTCAAGCGAACGATAGCGCATGAACTGGGACATGGCAATTACAGGGGCTGAGGCCTGGAAGTCCAATGCTGCCTCAACTGTCCACTTGCCTTCGCCTGATGAATTCATGACACCCCGGATGCCCTCAAGCTTAGGATCTTTGCTGAACGCATTCTCCAGAAGCTCGGACAGCCATGAACGAATGACAGAGCCATTATTCCACACACGCGATACTTCTTTGTAATCATAGTCGAAATTGCTTTTTTCAAGAATTTCAAAGCCTTCGGCGAAAGCTTGCATCATTCCATATTCAATGCCGTTATGGACCATCTTAAGGAAGTGGCCGCTGCCGCGCTTACCTGAGTAAAGATAGCCGTTCGGAACTGAAATATCGGCAAACAGCTGCTCTACAACGCTGAATGCTTCTTTGTCGCCGCCGATCATCGTGCAGACGCCGTGGCGTGCACCTTCCTGCCCGCCGCTTGTTCCGCAGTCAATATAATGAATGCCCTTTTCTGCCAGCTCATCCCCGCGGCGGAGAGTTTCCTTATAGTTGGAATTTCCGCCGTCAATGATGATGTCTCCTTCAGTAAGCACAGCGGCTGCACTGTTCAGAACCTTTTCTGTGATCTCGCCAGCCGGCACCATCATCCAGATTACCTTTGGAGAAGGAAGCTGCCCTGCCAGCTCTTCAATGGAAGCTGCAGTCGCGATCCCTTCTGCCGAAATCTTTTCCATCGCTTCTGTATTTACATCATTAGCCACCACTTCATGGCCTTTGTCTTTCATATTAAGGGCCAGATTGTAGCCCATTTTTCCCAGTCCGATAATACCTAGCTTCACGTTTCTTCCTCCTATGTACAGCATAAGCCTTTGATTAAAATCCTTTTCAACTATAACATTTTATCTCCAAAAATCAATCACTACAACCTCTGGCGAGTTATCTTATTCATGCCCTATTTCTGCAGGATTATTTTTTAGCCGCTTATTTTCAAATCTGCTGTATGTACAGCCTGTCCCAGATAAGCTGCCATTTTTTCTTATTCAGCCTTTGGCGGTATATGTCCATCCTTTCTTCCTTTTCCAGGAAAAACCTGGTTGGCCTTACTATTCCGCCAACTGCATCTACCACTCCCCAGGGAGCACCTAAAACCACTCTGCCCTGTTCCAGGCGCACAGCCAGCGCAGTAGCTGTCTCAGGAAATTTAGATACTGCATCAAGAGAAGAAGAGTATGGTGGCATCCCGTTGCGGACGGCCATCCTTGCCTGATTTTTCACTGACCAGGGAACACCGGGCAGCTTCTTGCCCAACTGTTTCTCAGTCTCCTTTTCAGCCGCTTTGTCTGCATATTTTTCATTATAAAAAATTACATCGATATCCGGGAGCGGCGTCCTCTCCCTGTATCCATGCAAATCATCCCAGATCTTAGAGCGCACAAATCCCGCACAGATCCACCAGTCAGGCAGCCCGGCGCTTTCAGCTGCTTCCAGGATGTCCATCATCCAGCTGTCCTCCTGAATGGCCTTTATAACGTCCTCTTCACTATTCAATCCCACTATTATCCCCCCAGACATACAGCTTTCTCTGTCAGACAGTTTTCCTTTCCATCAGGCAGCAGCCACGAAGAAAAATAAAAAAAGCTGCTTCACAGAATTGGAAATAGTCCCTGCATGAGCAGGCTGCAGGGACTATCCAGGAACTAAAAACTTCCCGGCATGGATGAAATTTTCCAGCCGGCCTTTGTTTTTACAAACTCAATGTGAAAGGTTTCATATAAAAGGGTGTCGCCAAGCGGTGCCCTAAAATCAAACTCCTTCACTTCACCCGCATCCTTCATCTGAAGTACTTCCACTTTCCTGTAATCCATGGTAGATCCGCCATCTGCATTAGGCTGCGCAAGCCTTCCATTATGAGACTTGATGCCTGCATGGGCTATATAAGCTGAAATGGCTTCGTTTGTAAAAGAAGCTGAAAAATACTGAACTAGCTTTGATTCTGAATCAAGATCCTTGCCCATAAAGCGATAATCCATATCATTGATCGCTACGGTTTCCATTTCTTCTATATGTCCGCCGCTCTGAACATACCAGCGCTTTTTTGCTGCTTCATTAATTCCTGCGGCCAGCATTTCTTCCTCGAAGTTTGCAAGCTTCAGAACCGGAGAACCCCTCTTTAAGCTGGAGATCATTTCATCCTTTTCAGAAACTGCCAGGCTGTACAGTTCAAAAGCAGGACTGGCTGCGGGGTAGGGGTTTTCCAGCCCTTTCCTGACCATATAAATAAAACGGTCATCCTCAAAAAGCTTCAGCAGATCCTGATCGTTTATGGTTTCTCCCAGCTCTTTAGGATATATGACAATTTCAAACAGCAGTCCCTTTTCCTGCCCTTCAGGCTTGATGCTTGCTGATAAATTGTATTCATTGCCAGTTCCAGGAGATCCTTCCACAATCAAATAAGGATACAGCTCAAGCGGAATGGCCATCGTCAAATCCGGGTCAGGGAGATATAAAGAGGCATCCTTGCCTTTCCTATTATCAAGCATTGCTGTTATTTGATTCTTCAGCTCTGAAAACTTGCTGTAATCCGGCATGATTATATGAAGGTTCATGCCTTTTTCGATCGACCGGACCGCTTCTTCGGGCTTTCCTTCCTTCATTTGCGCTTCAGCCAGGAAGTACCAGTACATAGCTGCATCAGGGACTTCTCCTGTTCTGGCTTTATAATATTGAGATACCTTTGGGAAGTAAGCCGGATACAGCTTTTCATCGGGGGCAAACCTGCTGCCGTTCCATGTAAGCATATCGACCTGATACACATCAGCGAGATCGCGTGCCCAGACAGCCAAAGAATACAAAGTTCCTTCTTCAGGGCGGACAAGTTCGAGCTCATGATAATTTTCCTGGCCAATCTTTTTCAAAGAACCTTCCGCGAACGAAAAAATATTGAGCGTGCTTCCCGCTGAAGCGCCGATGCTCCATCCCAGCAAAAGTTCATCCGCTCCATCCCCCGTCACATCGGCAGCAGTGCCCCAGCCAACCTCAAACCCAATCCCTTTTATATCCTCCAGCAAAGTCCATTTCTTCCGCACTTTTTTAAGCACGAGAGCCCCTGGTTTGCCGGGGTCTCCTTTAAGCTTGTAGAAAGCTGCCGCTTCCGGTGAGCCATCTCCATCGAAATCCGCTTCCAGTATGCTGCTGCCCCCTACAGGCCTGTCAGGAACCGCAAGGATCGCATCTTCCGGCAGGAACCGCTTTGCGACAGGTTCAAGATTTTCTTTTTCCTGAATCTTTTCTGCCGGGAGCCTGGGCGCTTGTATAAGGCTGACCGGCTCCGGAAGGAACGTGCAGCCTCCCAGTAGCAAACAGCCCAGCAGCATTGCAGTATGGTTGATTTTCTTCATGTTCCCCTCCACTCTCCCCGCCGGAAAAGGAAGAAAGAAAATACACTTTCCATCCTTTACAGCGGCAGCCTGATATACGCAGCGGTTCCCTTCCCTTTTTCACTGGCCAGCTCAAAACGCCCTTGATGGGCCGAAATGATTTCCTGGCAGATTGCAAGCCCTAGTCCGGTTCCTGCTCCGTGCATTTTTCCTTTATAAAACTTTTCCTTTACTGCTTCCAGCTCATGGGCAGGTATTCCGGCCCCTGTATCGCTGATGATGATGACAGCTTCCTTGTCCTTCCGTTTCACGGCGACTGATATCGCTCCTTCTGCGGGTGTGAACTTCAGGCTGTTATCAAGGACATTCAGCAGCACCTGCTTCAGGCGATCTCTATCTGCATTTAAAAAAAGAGGTTCTTCTGTTATTTCGCTGGATAAAAGGATATTCTGCCGATTCGCCCGCGGTCTAAGCTGATTGACCGTCTGGTGGACCATTTTCTGCAGCAGGATGCGCTCAAAGGCAAAGCCTGCCTTCCCTGATGAAAGGCTTGAAAGATCAAGCAGTTCGCCGAGGAGATGGCTGAGCCTTTCACTTTCGTCTGTGATGATATCCAGCCCTTCGGTGAACACCTTTTCATCTGTCATGCTCCGGAGTGTAAGGGCCCATCCTTTGACAGACGTCAATGGGGTCCTAAGCTCATGGGAAACTGAAGCGATAAACTCATTCTTCAGCTTTTCATGCTTTTCGACCTCCTCGGCCATATAATTAAGCGTGTCGGCAAGCAGACCTATTTCATCATCACGCTCTTTCTTGATCCTGGCTGAAAACTTTCCGGATGCCATTAATTCGGCAGCCTCTGTTATGCGGCTTACAGGTTTGACGATCGTATTGGCCAGAAAATAGCTTATGATTCCTGCAATCAGGATGACGGCGAGTCCGATTACGATCAATGCAAATGCATTTTGCAGGAAGACATCATTGAGCTGTTCGAGTGAAGTTGTCAGCCTGATGGCACCGGCCGGCTCTCCCGAAACGAGGATCGGCCTCGAAACAGAGAGGAGCTTTTCACCCGCTTCAGTCCCCGTCCAGTAGCCTGTAGTACCGGAGAGGGCGGTTTCTATATCCTGAAACCCCTTCAGGCTTTCGTCCCCGCCGCTCCCTGAGAGCAGTGACCCATCATTGCCGATGATCTGCACCTTAGCATCAAGGAGGAAATTGTATTGCTGCAGAAGCTGATCTGCATGATCCTTGAGCGGCCGAGTTTGAAAGTATTGCTCATAATAGACGGAAAACATGCTTCCCTGATCCCTGAGTGCCTGCTTGACCCCGCCCATATAGTAAAGCCGCAGGGCGGACAGGATGACTGCCTCGAAAAGGGCCACTGTGATGATGATCATCACAAGGTAGCTTCCTGCAAGCCGTTTTTTGATCCCGCTTTTCATGGCTTTTGCCCGCTTTCCTGAAAGCAGTATCCATACCCCCAGACCGTTTTCAGGAACAAAGGGCTCGAAGGCTCATCTTCAATTTTTTCGCGCAGCCTCCTGATATGGACATCCACTGTTTTCGGATCACCGAAATAATTCAAACCCCATACTTCATCCAGAAGCTCATCCCTGGTGACAGGTTCATTCCGCTTTTGCAGGAAAAACTTCATCAGCTGAAATTCCCTTGCCGTCAATTTTACAAGCCTGCCCGATTTGTACAGGCGCTGGGTTTTAACTTCAAGCAGATAGGGGCCGAGTTCCAAGGCGGCTGGACGGCTGGAGGAAGAACTCCTTGAAGTCCGCCTCAGCACAGAGCGGATCCTTGCGGCAAGCTCAAGCGGATTGAAGGGCTTGACAATATAGTCATCCGCTCCGATTTCAAGCCCCGTGATTTTGTCCATATCCTGGCCTCTTGCCGAAAGGATGATGATGGGGAGGTCCGGGTGCCGCTCCCTGAGCACTGCACATATTTCAAAGCCGTCCATATCTGGAAGCATTACATCCAGCACCACGAGCGAAGGACCTTCATCCTCCGCAAGCTGCAAAGCCGTTTTCCCATCCCCTGCTTCAAGCACCTCAAAATTGGATCTTACAAGATTAAATGATATAAGCTTACGGATCGGCAATTCATCCTCGACAACCAAAATCTTTCCTTCTATCATTCTAGCGACCTCGCACATTCAGTTTGTATTCATGGTTTTATTTTACAACGCCTTTGCTCTTTGGAAAATATTTTCATTTATTATCCCGAAAAAAATGCAGCTTTTGCCCCTGATGCCTTCTGGTTAGATTGGAAGTTTTCCAGTACACTAGGGATAGAAAATAAGCAGGGAGGTATATACGATGCCTGACTGGTCGTATCACCCGTTATTCAAACCGATTCTCGGAAGACTTCCTGGCAGAGCGGGCCGGGAATTTATCCATAAAGGAATGAATGGAATATCATCCCTCCCCGGGGGCAGGCACATCATTGAATTCCTTGGCCATATGACCCCGGATCCGGCGCTCAAAAAGGAGCTTTTCGGCTGCAGCTTTCAATCGCCTGTCGGCTTAAGCGGAAAAGTGGACCCCCTTCTTTCAGGTACAAATGCTTTTACAAAGCTCGGCTTTGGATTCCTTGAAGTCGGACCTGTATCAATAGGCGAGCAGCTTTCTAACGGCACTGCCGCCCGGCATCAAGCCGGGTCAGTCTCATTCCCTGAACCGCTGGAGTCGATTGGACTTCACAGGACAATCTCACGGCTTTCAAAAGTGAAAGCTTCCCATCTGCCGCTGTTCATAAGAATCGATTCGAAGGCACCGGGCGAGTGTATGGCGGCTGAAATCATGCTATTGGCTGCACGGCTTTGTCCATATGCTTCTGCTTTTATCATTGAAGATGGATGTAGATTTAAGCGGGAAGACTACAGAAGGATTGCCGGCATTCTTAAAGGCAAACCCGTCCTGCTGGGCACTTCCCCCGCCAGCTTCAGGAAGCGGCAGGACCCGATAGCCGCCCTGGCAGAGGAAGGACTGATTCAGGGGATTGTCCTGGATGAAGAATCTTCTTCCACGGGATCACGGCAGACGTTTTCCTTAAAAGACACTGAAGCCTTCTCGGATTGTTTGCCATACATAAAAGAAAATTATCCGGCAGATTTTCCTGCGATTGTGTCCGGGGGAGTCCTTGAGCCAGAGGACGCCATTTCATTATATACAGCGGGGGCAGACTTGATTATGCTGTCGGGAGGATATGTTTCTTCAGGCCCCGGGCTTCCGAAGAGGATCAATGAAAGGGCGGCCGGCCTTCAGGCTGAAGCTGCAAAGACGGACACTGATGGCTGGAAGCTGTATTGGCTGTTTGGCCTCTTCATTCTGGCCGGCGGGATGATCGCCCTTTTTTTCAGCCTGACATCTGTCATTCTGCCATATGATGAACATTTCCTTGGCATCAGCAGGGAAGACCTTACTCTGATGAATCCGCTGCTCATCAAATTTATGCTGCACGACCGGATGACATTGGCAGGAACCATGATCTCTGGCGGGATCCTCTATATGGAGCTTGCCCGCCATGGTGCCAGGCACGGCCTGCACTGGGCGCGGAAAGCCATCAATGCTGGCGCAGTGAGCGGTTTCCTGGGTATCCTGCTGTTTATCGGGTATGGCTATTTTGATTGGCTTCATGGGCTTTTTTGGATCATTCTGCTTCCGTTCTTTTTAATGGGGTTCCAGAAAACACAGGGAGCCGATAAGAGACCTAGTTCTATAAATAGAAAAAACACAGCTGCCTGGAGGAAAAGCCTCTGGGGACAGCTGTGCTTTGTCATCCTTGGATCTTCGTTTGCCATTGGCGGGATTTCCATTTCCGCCATAGGCGCAACCGCTGTTTTTGTACAGACGGATATCGGCTATATTTGCATGACCCCTGAACAGATGAACAATCTTAATGAAAGGCTCATCCCGCTGATTGCCCATGACCGGGCAGGTTTCGGCAGCGCATTGTTCAGTGTCGGCCTGCTGGTGCTGATGACTGCCTTATGGGGCTTCCGCCAAGGCGAAAGATGGGTGTGGACGATGCTTCTCGTCAGCGGGATTCCTGCGTTTGCAGCTGGCATTCTCATCCATTTCTATATCGGATACACCACCTTTTTCCACCTCTTGCCCGCGTATATTGCATTTGGCCTGTATATTGCAGGGCTTATGCTCACACGCAGATTTTTCTTGGACCAGGCTGCTGATTGAGGCAGCCTTTTGCTTTCAATGAAACGGACTTATGATCAGCTGCTTTGAAGCAGCCTGACAGTCAGTTTTCTGATAAGGTTTGGAAGGGTTCCAAAGGTATATGGCTTATAGACCCTTTCTGTCCATTTATGTCCGCCCTTGCCATAGACGCCGATATTCAGGGACGGAATATTCAATGTTTTCATTTCCTTGAGCGGAACGGGAAAAAGCTCGTCCATCGCCGGGAAATTTTCCTTCAGTAGTGCTATTTCAGAATCTGTGCCGCTATATGATAGAAAACTGGCATCAGACAAATACGGGAAGTACTTTCTCAGCTTAAATTCCTCCCCCGTCAGAAGTGCCTCTTCCTTCAGCACATCTTCAAGGCAGCTCAAGATGCTTCTTTCCTCTATATGATTGGCAGATAAGAATGGCGGTGCAAAAAACAGGATTGCTCTCGGCTTTTTCTCGGGATCAAGCCTGTGCAGCGCCTCAACCGCTGCAAATGCCAGCATCCGCTCATCATTTTCGTACTTTTTCGCTTCATTTAAACTATCCATGACAGTTTTCATTGGGTCGAGTCCCAGTCCATCTAGATAATGGACCATCTCCGAAAAGGTGATGACCTCCATGTTCCAGTCCAATCCGCCCGCTGGCAGGCTATTAGTGCGCCGATACAGCTCATAGCTTTCCGAAAGCCTCCTCTCAGACGCCTCACATGCTTCCATTGCAATCAACTTCAATTCCTTCAGCAGCTCGACCGGAGCTTTATTATAGATAAAATAATTGAAATAAAGCTTGCAGCTTACAGCAGTCTGGACATCATAGCTTTTTTTGTCATCTTTCATGTATAAACAGCTGGGCGGCAGAATCAATTCATCCTCCACTTTTTCCGCGAGCTTGAAGTTCTGGCTGATCCTTAGATTCAGCTCTGATGCCACAATGGTCGGATCAAGCCCTGCAAGACTTTCTCCTGCATGCGCTTCCCTTCCTGCGATATAGAAACACGGCAGCAGCTTGCCGGCAGTTCCTGTATAGATATATTTCTTACTGTCCCCGTCGAACAAGGGCGAGATGAAGTCATTATTGATGCTGGCCCGGTACTGGAGCCCATGCTCCTCTTTGAGCCGGAGCAATTCCCCCAGTGCAGCCCGTATGCCGGTGTGCTGGCCCTCTTCATCCGCATTGAAAAGGACAAGGAGATTTCCGCCAAGCTCTTCCGGATGCTCTGAAAAATAAAGAAGGTTCGCCAGGTGGACGCTGATTCCGCTCTGCATATCAAGTGCTCCCCTGCCAAATAGCCAATCACCTGACACCGCATCCTTCCAAAGCTCCTCATCTGCTTCATATTGTGCAAAAAAAGCCTGCAGCCCTGCCGGATCATGGGCAAGCGGCTTCAATGTGCCATAATCTTCTATACCGACCGTATCAAAATGGGCATGATAAAGGATGGTCTGCTTTCCCCTTCCTTCAATAAATGCAAAAACATTTTTTCTGGAAAAAGGATCCCCTAGAATCTCCTGCTCCCAGCATAAGTCAGGGCGGGCTTTAAAATATGGAAAAGTACCGATGATTTCCTTGATGTATTCAGCCTTCCTTCGTTCGCCTTCTGTATTGGTATAGCTTTCCCGCTTGATCAGCTCTGCTGTCAGCTTTTCCGCCTGTTCAAAGGTATTCAGGCCCTGCAATTCTGCATACATGGCAAAATTCCCCCATTCTTTGAAATAAGTGTATAGCCTGCAGGAAGGTTTAATCAACCTCTATTCTTACTATTTTAAATCATCTGATCACTCAGCTTCTATCAATAGTTTTCTTGAAACCGAATGCATTTGGGCTTTTTACAGAATAATAATGATTAGGACTTGAATTTCATCATAAAAACGAATAATATATTATTTGTGCTTTTTAAATGTTCGTATTTCCGGAGGTTTTTTTATGTTTAAACTAAAAGATTATCAAACCAATGTGAAAACAGAGGTTCTTGCAGGCATCACAACATTCTTGACGATGGTTTATATCGTAGTCGTCAATCCTGTCATTCTTTCAGATGCCGGTGTCCCTTTTGAACAGGTATTCACGGCGACCATCATTGCAGCTGTGGCCGGGACATTGTGGATGGGCCTGTTTGCCAATTATCCGATAGCCATTGCCCCTGGAATGGGCTTGAATGCGTATTTTGCCTATTCAGTTGTGGGCACACATGGAAATATTGATTATATGACGGCATTTGCAGCCGTTTTCGTTGCCGGGATCATTTTTATCATCCTGTCATTGACACCTTTCCGCAAAAAGCTGATTGAAGCCATCCCTGAAAACCTGAAGCATGGCATCACTGCCGGAATCGGTCTTTTCATCGCCTTCATCGGCCTGCGCCTGACAGGCATCATTACAAGCCATCCGACCAATCTTGTTGCCCTTGGCGACCTTCATCAGCCATCTGCTGTGCTTGCGCTCATCGGCCTGGCTGTCACACTCGTCCTGTTGGTGCTGAATGTGAACGGCGCAATGTTTTTCGGGATGATTGCAACCGGACTCATTGCCTTTTTCACCGGCCAGCTCAGCTTTGAGCAAGGGCTGGTCTCACTGCCATCACTTCCTGATGGCCTGATCATTGCGAATCCGCTGGCAGCATTTTCTGAAGTCTTCCAGCATAGCCTTTATGCCGTTGTCTTCTCTTTCCTGCTTGTCACGATCTTTGATACAACAGGAACAATGATCGGCGTGGCCCAGCAGGCCGGCCTCATGAAAGGCAATACGATGCCGCGGGCAAGGGAGGCGCTTCTTTCTGACAGCATCGCTACCACAATCGGGGCAATGTTCGGGACAAGCCCGACATCAGCGTACATCGAGTCTTCATCAGGTGTAGCCGCAGGCGGGCGGACCGGGCTTACTTCCGTGACCGTTGCTGTGCTGTTCATCCTTTCGGCCTTTTTCGGGCCGCTCGTAAGCGCTGTGTCCGGACTTTCCGCCATCACCGCACCTGCCCTGATCATTGTCGGCAGCCTGATGATGGGAAGCATCTCTCATATTAAATGGAATGAGCTGGACGAAGCATTCCCGGCGTTCCTTATCATCCTCAGCATGCCGCTGACATCAAGTATCGCAACAGGCATCGCACTCGGCTTCATCTCCTTCCCGCTGATGAAAATCGTAAAAGGAAAATGGCGCGACGTCCACCCGCTAGTTTACCTCTTTGCCGTGCTATTCTTTTATCAGCTGGCGTTTCTGCCGCATTAATCGAAATGCGGAGGCGGCTTGCCAGAGCCGACAAGCATAAGACGAGCAGAGCGGAAGGTTGTTCTTTAACCTTCTGATCTGATTGGCTTATGACTCGAGGGGCTAGCGCCCGGAGCTGGACAAATCGAAATGCGGAGGCGACTGTTCAGGTGCGACAAGCAAAAGACGAGCAGGACGGAAGGTTGTTCTTTAACCTTCTGGCCTGATTGGCTTATGACTCGAGGCTCTAGCCGCTGGAGCTGGACACTCGAAATGCGGAGGGCGCTTGCTCAAATTAACGGACCAAGATCGCCAAGATGAGTTCTAAAGACTGTTGATCTTCGTTTAAGGCACGTAGTCTTCTGTGAGAGATAGCGTCAATGCGAAGTGCCTGGAGCGGAAATCAGCAGCCCCATTAATCGATGCAAACCTGCCCAACTAATTTCAAAAACCCTGTTGATTGCAGTGCAAGGCACGCAGACTCCTGCGGGAGATAGCGGCAAGGCTGAGACCCCGCAGCGCGCAGCGTGAGGAGGCTCAGCGCCGCCCCGCGGAAAGCGAAGTGCCTGGAACGGAAATTAACAGCATCCAGATAAAAAGCCAAATTGATTCGTTTGTCAACGCCCGCTAAAATTCAAAACAAGTAAAAAAGAGCAGCTGCAATATGCAGCTGCTCTTTCCTTTATATCAGTACTTCAACCTTGGCATCTTTTTTCAGATTCTCAACCTGTTTGACCAGTACTTCCTGTTTCTTTTGGTCGTTGAGCTGTTCCTGGATTTTTGTTTTTATTTCATCGTATTCCGGGACTGATTGTCCTTCAGGAGTCGATGCTTTCACTTGATCATAATATGCTTTTACTTCTTCTTCTGTTGCGGTATCCGCTTTAATTTCCTTATCAATATACTTGTTTGATACGATAGAATCGCTGATCTGCCCCTTCAGCTCATCTTCAGTCAGGCCCGCATCCTTTAAGGCAGCGGCAAATTTCTTGTCATCACCTTCGTATTGCTTCTTTATTTCATCCAGCTGGCCCTGCACCTCTTCTTCTGAGGCCTTGTAGCCTTTTTCAGCGGCTTCCTGCATGATTAAGGTTTGGCCGACCAGGCTGTCTATTGTCTGCTGCTTGATTTGTTCTGAGGCTTCCTTGGTAGTTGGGTCCTGTCCGCTCATCTGGTAGCTCATTTGAGCATTCATAAGCATACCGTTAAAATCTTTGCCCAGTATTTTATCATCGTTGACAACAGCAACTGTTTCTTGTTCATCAATTTTTTGCTTGTCCAGTTTTTCCTGCATTTCCTTCATGCTGGCCTCCTGGCTCTTTTCTTCCTGCTTGTTTGTATTTTTATCTTCTGATTGAGCGCTGTCCTCATTCCCGCCGCAAGCAGTTAAAACAGCAGCGGTCAAGACTGCCAGCATCATCCATACAATCTTCTTCATGATCCTTCCCCTTTCGCCCTCCTGATAAAGGGCTATTTCTATTAATTTCTCATATAGTGGGCATTATAGCTGATTTTTCCGTGAAAAGATACCAATCCCCCATTACCAACTTTTGGATAAAGGCGGCAGAGGTTGTCCAAAAATAGCGGGACCGGCTGAATCTTCCTGTTGTTTTTCTCCCTTTTCATCGGATATTCACTGCCTTATCTGCATCGGCAGACAGCGTGATTGATCAGCAGCCTTCCAGTATCAGCTGTCAAATTATATCCCTTTGAGCAGCCGTTCTAAATGTACGATTCGCACATACTTTTCTTTATAGGACAAGATAAGGTGATGTGAGAGATGGTACAGAAAATGACGGCTATCATAATGGGAAGCTTTCTTATGGGGATTGGCATCAATGGCTTCATCATTCCGCATCATCTACTGGATGGCGGTTTTATCGGGCTCGGCCTCATTCTCCACTATTATTATGATTTCCCCCCGGGATTGTCTTTGGTATGCCTCAGCATCCCGGTTTATGCAGCTGCCTGGTTTTATCATCGGAAGTATTTTTTTTACAGTTTGTCCGGCCTGCTGGTTTCCTCCATTTTTATTGATCTTTTTCAGTCATTGAAAGGGAGCATGGCGCTTGGGATCCTCCCAAGCGCCATAGCGGGCGGAATGCTGGTCGGCTGCGGAATCGGGCTTATGCTTCGGTATGATACAAGCACCTGCGGCTCTGACCTGCTTGCCCAGCTCCTCTCGAAGGCATTGTCTGTCAATGTGGGAATCATAATCTTTATGATGGATGGGCTGATTATTTCTTCCGGCATCAAAGCAGTCGGGTGGACCCATTTTTTCTATTCATTCCTGACCATTGTCAGTGTGGCAATCTTAACGATCATAATGAATCAGGGCAGGCATTCAGAAGAAGGCTCATAGCGGGGCAAGTCTGTTAAAGGAGCCTGTTTCAGGCTCCTTTAACACTCCTGCATACATATACCATGGTTTCAGACCCGGCAGTCAGCTCCCTTTTGTCCCAGCCTCCATAGACTTGGACAATCTCCAGGTGGCGGCTTTCGAGCAGCCGTTCCATTTCCAGCGGATATGTATATCTCAAATAAATACTTTTAACCGTCTCTTCCAAATGGCTCCTTCGGATTGTCTGATAATGCTGGACCTGTGAAACACAATCATATTTGCTTATAGTAGAGACCTCTATTGGCTCCCCGCTTTTACCAGTAATGGTTTTCCAATATTCCTCCTGTTCAGGCTGGAGCAATTCTTCTGGAGAAGGAAACCGGGTATCGAAGATAAACAGCCCGCTCTTGTCCAGATGGTTTACAACGGCTTCTATCAGCTTATTCTGGTCTTCATTGGCCAAAAAGTGCTGAAAGGAATTGCCGGACATGTAAATCAGCTCAGACTTCAGCTGCAGATCCATCGATCTAATATCCCCGCATATCCATTTGATGGGAAGATCTTTGGCTTTTTCAGCCGCCCTGCCGAGCATGCCTTTATGAATATCGACACCTGTCACTGCCAAACCATTTTCAGCCAGCGGAATAGCGAGCCTCCCTGTACCGCATGCCAGGTCGATGACCGGCCCCCTTTTTCCTTTTAAATGCTCCAGCAGCAGTTGCAGCTCCCCTGTCCAGCTGTTTTCAATATCATATAAAACAGGATCTTCATATTCTTCAAAGTTATCCATTTCCACCGTCTGAACTCCCTTTTTTTCCTTGATTGTAACTGAATATCCGGCCTTCTGCTACTCATTTCATTTCGTTCGTACAGAAAAAGCCGGAGGGAGCCTCCGGCCTTTCTTATCATGCTTCTGCTTCGATTTTATTATTGGCATCATTATAAGCTGCAGTATCGATGTCTCCGGTCACACGGCTAGTGAGTATGCCTGATGTCATACTTCCGGAAACATTGACCGCTGTCCGCCCCATATCTATGAGAGGCTCGATGGAAATGAGCAGGCCTGCAAGCCCCACCGGCAGATTGAGTGCTGAGAGGACAAGCAGTGCCGCAAAGGTAGCGCCGCCGCCAACTCCTGCCACGCCGAAAGAACTGATGGCGACTATGGCGATGACAGACAGCAGGAATGACGGTGAAAGAGGGTCGATTCCTACGGTAGGCGCAATCATGACTGCCAGCATCGCCGGATAAATCCCGGCACATCCGTTTTGGCCGATAGTAAGGCCGAATGAACCTGAGAAGTTGGCAATCCCTTCAGATACCCCGAGTGACCGCTGTGTTTTAATATTCAGCGGCAGTGCTCCTGCACTTGTCCTGGATGTAAAGGCAAAAGCCAAAACCGGGAAAGCTTTTTTCATATAAGTGACAGGATTCAGGCCTGCCAGTACCAGCAGCAGCAGGTGAATCAGGAACATGACGATGAGCGCTGCATAGGAAGCAACGACAAATTTGCCAAGGTTCAGGATGCTATCAAGATCGCTGGTAGCCGCGGTCTTTGCCATGATGGCCAGAACCCCATATGGCGTAAGGCGGAGAATCAATGTAACGACCCTCATGATAATGCTGTAGAAAGAATCTACTATTCTCGCAAAAAGCTCCGCATGCTCAGGTGTTTTCCGTTTAACGCCAAGATAGGCGATCCCCAGGAAGGCGGCAAATATGACAACAGAAATGGTGGATGTAGGCCGCGCACCTGTGAAGTCCAAGAATGGATTGGCAGGCAGAAGATCCAGTATTTGCTGCGGGAAAGTGCGGTCCTGGATTTCCCCGTACCGCTGCTCAAGCTGTTCAGCCCTTGCAGATTCCGCTTCCCCCTGTGTAATCTGGACTGCCTCCAGATCAAAGCCAAGGGCGGCAGTGAGGCCGACTGCAGCTGCAATCGCCGTGGTCCCAACCAGGATCCCAAGGATCAGAGTACTTATTTTTCCAATATTATTGGTCAGCTTCAGCTTTGTAAATGCAGCCAGGATCGAAATGAAAACGAGCGGCATGACAATCATCTGCAGGAATTTTACATATCCTCCCCCGGCAAGATTGAACCAGTCAGCCGACTCGGCAATTATTTCCGAACCGGAACCGTAGATGAACTGCAGGGCAAAACCGAATACAATTCCTGCTCCAAGTGCAGTGAATACACGCTTGGAGAAAGATATATGTTTTTTCTGCATCACATACAATCCATAAATTAATAAAAGCATAATGGCAATATTCACTATAATATATACCGCAGACATACTATCCCTCCTAATATTTTCTATAAACACACTTTATTTCATCTATTCCCATCTGTCAAATCGGAATTGGTTGGAGCGCCCTCCTCCCCCTGTAATTTTTAAAGCACTTCTTATATATGAGCTCTTAAGCAAATATATGCGCACTCAGTTTGTTCTTAATGCCTGCTCCTCTAATAGGCAGCCTTTGCAGAAATATGAGGATCAGCCGGCAGAAAAAGCCCCCCGATTTATCAGGCGGACCTGCATTCGGGGAGCTGGCTTATTTCTATTATTTCCTTTTTTCAGGAATCAGAATCTGCCCGACCTTGCCGATCTTCAGGAGAGTCTGCATGATTGCCCTGGATAGCTGGCTCGGCTTGTATGGCTTGACCAGATAATCAATCGCGCCAAGCGAGAAGCCTTTTTCTTTTTCATCAAGGGCCGTGGACACAATGATAGGTATGTTCTTAAGCCTGTCATTCTCCTTTATCTGCTCCATGATCCTCCAGCCATCCACCTGTTCTTCCTCAAGCATGATATCAAGCACAATTGCATCCGGCGTGTGGCGGGCAAGGAAATCCAGGGCTTCCTGTCCCTGTTTATAATGAACCACCTGGAATCCGCTGTCAGACAGCTCTTGAATGATCAGCTCAGCCAGGCTTTGATCATCTTCCACCACCATGACGCGGTAGCCCTCAGCAGAGGCTTTCGGCACAGGTGAAGCCCACGGTTCTTCTGCTGTTTCAATCAGAGGAAATGAAAGCGTGAAGATGCTTCCTTTTCCATAGGTTGATGCTACGGAGATGCTTCCGCTGTGGGCTTTCATGATTTCCTGGACGATTGAAAGCCCGAGCCCTGTTCCGCCGATCCTTCTCCGGTCGGAATTATCCACACGGTAGAATTTTGTAAATAGCTTATCAAGGGCATCCTCCGGAATGCCGAGCCCTTCGTCTTCCACTTCTGCCAGGATATTTTTATCTTTCTGATAGAGCCTGACAGTAATATCCCCCCCGCCCGGGGAATATTTAACCGCATTAGAAATCAGATTAGTGAAGACCTGCTCTGCCTTGCTCCTGTCGCCGAGGATGACATCATTCCCGATGGAACGATCATCGATTGTGATACGGTGCATATCTGTATTGACCTGCTGCTTCTCTATGACCTGCTCAATGATCGGCAGAAGCCTGATATATTTCTTCTCATATGTTTGTTTGCCGGCTTCCATCCGCTGTACATCCAGGAAATCATTGATGAGGGAGGTCAGCCTCCTGGCTTCATTATAGATTGTCGTCAAATATTTTTTCTGCTTATCCGGCTTTAATTCCCTGTTCAGCATCAATTCAGTGAAGCCGAGGATACTTGCCAGCGGCGTGCGCAGCTCATGGCTGACAGTGCTCACAAATTCGGATTTCATTTGATCAACTTCAAATTCCTTTGTTATATCCCGATGGACCAGCACAGTGCCGATCCTTTCATTATCATGGCTCAAGCCCTCGCAGTACATCTTGATGACCTGGCCAGTTTGCTTCATTCTATAGATGATGGTTTCCATCTCACAGCTGTCACTTTGGACTGCATTATGAAGGAAAGCCAATAATTCATCCGGCTGTTCGACCTTTTTTGCCATTTCTGCCGACCAGATTTCCCACGGAAGGCTTTCCAGCATGCCGCCGGCACCATGGCAGTGGAACATCTCCTCCAGCTGGCTGTTCGCCTGCAGGATAGAACCAGACTGGCTGACCATCTGGATGCCTTCCTGGACTGTATTCAGAATATCTCTGTTCAGCTTCCTTTCTTCCTCAGATTGGTTATATAAGCTGATGTTATCGAGGCTGATCCCTACCTGCCTGGACAATGCTTCATATTCATCCATCTGTTTTTCGGAGAATGGAGATCCGAAACGGCTGAACAGCATCACTGCCATGACCTCGTCCTTTGAGGAAATGACCGGCAGATATAAGTCATAGCTGTAGGCTTCTGTTTCATGATAGCCTTTTTCTTCTGCCAGCAGCTCCCTCTTTATGGAAAAGGACTTCTTTGTTTCGATCAGCCTTTCATGGAGCCCGTTTTGGATATGCTTCATAAACTGATCCACCCCGGAGGCAGAAATGCCGTAAGCAGCTGCTGCCTGTGTGTTGAGGAGCCCGATCATCCCTCTGTCCGCACTGATGATCCCGCACATATTTACCACAATACTGTCAAGGATGCTCTGCAGATTCAAGGAGCTGGAGATTCCATTGGTCAGATCATTTCGCCGCTTCAGCTTCAGCTCGTTCTCCCGCAGGATCTCAAGCATTTCCTCCAATTCGGTCTGCTGGGCCTGCAGCTCATCCTGCTGGGCAATCAGCTCCTCATTCTGTGCTGTCAGGTCCTGTTCTTTGTCCTGTACACTCCAGACCATCTTTTGGAAAGCGACCGATAATGCACCAAGTTCATCCTCCCTGGTGGAGTCCACTGTTATCTCCGCCTCGCGCCCTGCCGCTATCTCATTGGCAGCAGCCGCGAAAACAGCAAGCGGCTGCCCGATCCTCCTGAACATGACCCGGGTAATCCTGGCCAAAAGGAGAAGGATGACAGTGATGAACAGGACAAAGCCCATCTGGATATAAGATTGTTTTTTCATCAGGCTTGCCGCTTCATCATTAAGCTGGTCGTTGATTCCCTGAAGATAATTAAGCGAATCATCCTGGAATGTGTTCACCCTGGCAGTCGCCCCGGTGCTGGCCAATTTCTTGACTTCTTCTATTCTCCCTGTTTCAAAATAGTTTACAGTAACGGGAAGCTTTTCAATAAAATAATAGTCGACGAACTCTCTTACTTCCCTCGCATATGCCTTGTCATCCAGGGAGACGGCAAGCTTATCAAGCTGCTTCCCCATCTTCCTCAGCTCCGGCTGCTGCGATTGAGCGCTGATCCTCATCTCATCGTTGTTAAACGCCAGGTACCCTCTCACATCAAAGAATACCCGGTTAAAAGTGCTGTCTATATCCTGGACCAGCTCTTCCTTTTTTACGAGCTCGGCACGCTTGTCATTATAGGAATCGCTGAGGTTCTGCTGGAGGATCACCAGCAGGATCGTGCAGACTATGAAAAAGAAAATAAAGACTCCCATCAGGCCTGCAAACTGCCTCGAGAGGCTCTTTTTAAAATAATCATTAATTTTCATTCAGTATTTCCTCTACCTTTTCAAGGAGCTCCAGCGGGCTGAACGGCTTGGCCATAAAATAATCAGCTCCGGCCTCCAGCACACGTTCCTGTTCAAACTGCTGGCTCTTCGCGGACAGCATCAGAATCTTAACATGATTTTTTTCACTGTTGGCCCTTATCTTTTCAATGACCTCCAGTCCCGTATATACGGGCATCATATAGTCGATGATCAGGAGGCTGTAATCTCCTGACTGGAATAAATCCAGCGCCTCCTGGCCATCCGCCGCTTCATCCACTTCAAAATCGCCGTCTTCCAGCGTATCCACAATCAGCATTCTCAGTACATCTTCATCTTCTGCCAATAGTATTCTGTTCACTTTGCTCCTCCTCCAGCAGCACCTTCACTGAATGCATCCTTCATGATCCAATAGGACTGCTTAAGCCTTTCATGGTATTGCGGCTCCTCCCAGCTTTTCCAGGAATAAGTGAGAGCTTCCTTTATCTTTCCGTCAGTCATTGCAGGGGCGGTGCCCGCCAATTCTCCATTTTCTGTGACCGCTGCACTTATTGTAATAGAATCGATGATTTCGCTGCCGGACAGGCCGTTTTTCCAAAGGTCTCCCTGAATTTCCCGGCTGCTCGGGTCTTTCACATTAAGGAGCATCCAGGGTATTCTCAGCTCCAGCATTTTTTTATCATCGCTAATACTAATATCGGTCAGAGAGTTGAAGTCTTCACTCTCAGGATTGGCGTTTCCAAACATTAGCCTGCCTGTTTCATAGGAGGAAAACGGCATGGTTTCCCCGGTAGATGGAATCGTCAGCTCTTTGTTCAGAGCCAATCTGATCGGATGGAAGGTCCCGTTGTCCTTTTTGGATGCATACGGCTTCTCCGGAAGCATTTTCAGCATCTCTCCATAATGGTAGTAGAAAGAATCATAATAGCTGTCTACCATTATGTTCGAAGTATCTTCCCCCGTCAGGTTTATGGAAAAATCGACCCCGAAGCCGGCAGAAGCTTCAGCTCCCTTTCCGAGCGGTACAGTGCTTTGCCCCTGATCGTCAATCGTGTCAAGAAGAAGATAAGTGCTGTCCCTTCCCCATTCGATTGGGCGGCTGTAGTCGAGGCGGAGATAAAGATATTCCTCATTGGATGCCGCATACAAAGCCTGAAGAGCATCTTCTTTTTGGCTGCTTTCAAAGAGCGGCTCTGCACCAAGCTTCTCCCAGTCCTCTGCCCGTCCATCCGGATAGATGCCAGCTTCGTATTTCCCAGGTTCGAAGCCCATCAGCCCAAAATGCTGTTCGTTCGTCTGCATGTTGGACCAGAACGGCCGCATGTCGGGGTTATCATAATCCATCGTGTTCCACGTCCGCTTGAACCACTCATCCTGCCATGTAAAAACAAGGCCGCCCGCATAGCCTTCGTCAATGATAGATTCAAAGAGCCGTTTGTTTATTTTCCCCTGCTCTTCTTCAGAATGATGTCCCTGATCCATCCCGTCTACATTTTCATGGGTCATCCCCCTTGAGGCAGGAACGCCGAACTCAGCCACAAGGACAGGCATAGAGTGGGCCTTCTTTAAATCATTCAGATATCCGGCATAGTTATTTTTTTCGCCCTGCGCATCTATATAATTCACATACTTCTTTTCATAATTCAGAAAATCAGGATAGTAAGGGTAAACATGGTAGGAAGCAAACATCCCGGCTTTAAAGCCTTCTGCAGGCAGGATGTGATTCGGATCCACCACCGCTTTATCTTCATCCTCCGAAGGCTCTGCCGGATGGTCAAGCAGGTCGGTGGTCACCCAGTTTGTAAAGCTCATCGTATGCTGCCAGCCATATTGCCCTGATTCATACTCTGCCGTATAATCCATCATCCGGGCGATCCATCCTTCAAACGGGGAAGCATTTTCAGCCTGAAAATATTTCCCGGAAAAAGAACCTTTCCCCTCATTTTTGCTATTTGTCTGTAATACCGCTTCAGGATCCCACTCAATCCCGATCATGAATCCAAGCACATACTCAGATATATCATACTTATATTCCCCCGACGCATGGCCCGGCCGTTCCGGCAGGCTTGCGTTTCCATGGACAATATCGACCATGTGCTTCAGTTCTGTTTTAAAGTCATCCGTTACCAGACTGGCAAATGCGTTTTGTTCACCGACAAGATTTTCTTCGTTCACCCACGTCCCATGGAATAAATACAGAGGGTGTTCAGCTGTTTGATTATATTCATAGAAAGCTTCATAAAAACCGGGCGGATGGAGAGTATATACACGGACAGCGTTTGCATTCATGTCTCCTATTGACTTGAACCAGCGGAAATATTCGTCTTTCGTGATGGCTGTTTCCCCCGGAAAGGAGCCTGGCTTTGCAATGCCCATATTGACGCCCTTAATCAGGAGATCCTCCCACTTGCCGTCTTTTTGTATTTGGATGTACTCGCTTCCGGTTCTGCTGTTCGTTTTAATCCCTTCAAACTCGGCAATTTCAGGCTTTTCCTGCTCACTTTGCAGGCCGGTGCCCCTTTCCATAATGGTTTTCATCAAGGGGACATACGTATTCCAATAGAAAGAATTGCGGGAACTGAATTTCCCCTTCCAGATATCAAGTCCCTTTGTTTGATAAATACCGGGAACCTCCGCTTCATCCGCAAAGTCCCCTGCAAAATAATAGGAAGAATATTTCGCATTCACATGCTGGATGACTGCCGGAATGACGGATGGGATTCCGTAGCCCTCCAGTTCTTTTTCAGCTTCCTTTTTAAGGGGAAGCTTGTAGGTTGCCAGCACTTCCTCCTGATCATTGGCTTCCACGATATCAAACCAGTATGAATAGCGGGACTCTCCTTTTACAGCCAGCTCTTTTTCCCCAGCGTCCGTGTAGCTGAACAGGGCTCCCTCACCTTTGAGGTCGTCTTGTCCAAAGACAACAATATGGTTGTCTTTGTTTACCAGGACGAGTCCAGGGCCCTCATGCTCCCAGCCCTTTTCCCCTTCTTTTCCCTGCTCCTTCACCCAGACAGGGACCTCGTCAGATGATAAGTCAGAAAAATATCTGCCTATCCAGCCGCTCCAGCTGATATTCAAAAGTGAAGTGATTTTCTCCCGGGCCTCGTCATCGGTGGGGTCTGCAAAGGTATTGAATTCTGCAATCAGCGTCTTGCCCTCCGAGTTCATCAGAGCTTCCCTGAGCCTGTCAGCCTCTTCAGACTGAAGGCCGCCATATATGCTGTCCGACCTTTCGCCGAGCTTGTTGCTGCCGAAAAATTCCTCTTCATAAACACCGTATTGGTCAGCCAGATAATAGAGATCATATTTATCCAGATTTTCCGGGAGGGGCTTTACTTTATATTCATCTTCCCCGAGCGGCTTAAACCCGCTGTAGTCGCTCTTTGTTTCATACTGTTCGCCATTTCTTCTCTGCCATTTTCCATTGTTCAGAATCCAGACAAGCCCCTTATGCTCCCGGTAAGTTCCGTCAGGCACTGTTTTATCGATAATCAGCACCTCGAGCGTCCTTTCCGGTGCAAGCTGCCAGATCCAGAAAGGGCTTGTAAGGAGCAGAAGCAGGCCAATGACCAGCCCGAACACAACAGCCTGGGATTTTGTAAGAACTTTTCTCATTCTGACACACCTTTTCTTTTCATTTCTCCCCAGCTCTTATCTCCCCTGATCAGCTTCCAGATGCCTTCGCACCTCCAGAATACCGTTAGAGGGCGATACCATAAGGTTTCTGTCAGAGAGTAGAAGAACAGCTTCAGCAAATCAGAAACCTTCGGATATTTGCGCAGGCTCCATTCTTCAAGCAGAACTGCTGCCATAGAAAAAATAGAACCGTAAAGACAGGAAAGCAGGAAGATCAAAATAGCAAACTCTAAATAAATTCCTCCAAGGAACAGGGACAGCACCACATAGGCATAGCCAAGCAGCTCCACAATCGGCCCGAAAAATTCAACAATCCAGAAATAGGGGAAAGAAATGAATCCGATCGCCCCATATTTAGGATTAAAAGTCAGCTTTCGGTGAGTCCACAGGCTTTCGAACAGCCCCCTGTGCCATCGACCCCTCTGCCTCCTCAGGAAGGTCGCGCTTTCCGGCACTTCCGTCCAGCAGACAGGGTCGGGGACATAGACGATTCTCTTCTTGAGCCCTTTTTCTTTTATAAGCCGGTGCAGCCTGACGACAAGCTCCATATCCTCTCCGACAGTGTCGGTCCTGTATCCTCCTGCCTCCAGGACCCAGCGCTTAGAGAAAACGCCGAATGCGCCGGAAATGATCAGCAGGAGATTATGCCGGCTCAGCCCGATCCGGCCCATCAGAAAAGCCCTTAAGTATTCAATGATCTGCATGATGACGAGCGGTTCTCTGGCAAGCCCTACCTTCAGCAGGTTTCCATCCCTGATTTCACAGCCATTGGCAATCCGGATGCTCCCTCCGGATGCGATCACCTCTTCATTTGAATCAATGATAGGCTTCATCACTTTAAGGAATGCATCATGCTCCAGGACGGAATCGCCGTCCAGGGAACAGACGTAAGGATAATGGGATATATTCAAGCCGGCGTTGAGCGCATCGGCCTTTCCGCCGTTCTCCTTATCGATCATATATAAATTGGGCAGCAGGCGTGACTGGTAAATTCCTTTAATTTCCTTCGTCTCAACCTGCTTTCTGACAGCCTTGTCCACTTTCTTCATTTCATAGTGGCCGATCATTTTTTCCAGCGTCCCGTCCTTTGACCCATCATTCACAACTAGGATTTCGTACTCAGGATAGCTGATGCTCAGAAGGGACCGGACACTCTGGATGATCCCTGCTTCTTCATTATAGGCAGGGACAATGATGGAAACGGGCTTCGTATAAATTTCACTCATATATTCCTCATAGATCTGGTCGCGCTTAAGGCGATATTCCCTGCGCAGCTGAATCATCGAAATAACAAGAACAATTGTATAAAAAACGATGACAATAACCATGTAAACAGCAATGAACCAGCCAAAAAACAAAACGGCATTCTCCCATAAACCAGCCAGCATCAGCGGTGCTCCCCTTTTTGAATCCATTCCCAAGCCATATCCCTGGCATAAGGATCTTGCGAATCATCCATTATTTTCTGCAAAACCTGCTTCCCTTTTGAAAAGTTTATAATCGACTGGCCAGCCTGCGACCGGACATACCAGGACGGATCATGCAGAAGTGCTGCAAGCCTTGGCAGCAGGCCCTCGTCTTTCATGCTGCCAAAAAGCTTGGCGGCAAGCATCCGCTCCTGCCAGCTTGGAGATTCAGCAAGCTCCACATAAGGTGCTATATCTTCTGTATATCCTATAGAAGCCAATGCTTTCAATGCCCGGAGCCGCAGTTCCCCCGTCCCTGAAATGAACACTCCTTCCACAAACGGCAGATGGCCGAGCCTCTTGCTGACAGCCATTACATCGAGTACAGCAAACTGGACCCGTTCAGGGCAAGTTCTGAATCCTTCAGCAAATCGGTCAAAACCGGTATCATCCAGCCGGATTAAAATATTCCGGAAATCAAATTCCGAGAACGGCAAGCTGCGTGACTCCAGCAGCCCGAGCAGGTTTTCATATTGGAAATCTGCAAGGATTTTGAATGCCTGAACCTTTTCTGAGGAAGTGCTCCCTTTGCTTTCAACAATCCCGAGGACTTCTCCCTGCAGGCTTTTCAGATGGAAATCTTCTATATGATAAAGCGCATTCATCCTTGTGCTCCATCTCCTGCTTTGAAGTCCCTTCTTGTAATGGGCCTTCAGATATGACTCCGCGAAAATGGCCAGATTGGTCCTTTCCTGCTCTCCTTCTAGAATATCTGCATAATGACTAAGTAGCTCCTCCGCAGCCAGAAGGCTTGCCGGATCGGCCAGGTCAACATCCTCCAGCAGCTTGCCTTCATTTAAAAAAGAAAACAGCGGAAGGTTCAGCTCCTGCTTCCGTTTTTCAACCTTCCGCCTTGCAGATATTTCAAATCCTTTTCTAATCACGAGGTAAACGAGTATAGCTGTCAATATCCCTGTGATGGAAAGAGCCGCTGCAGCGAGATAGAACAGTTCCCGATCCAGCATCATTTACGACATCCTCTGGATCAGGCGCTGGATCCTCGCCTGGAGCTCAGTGATGCTGAACGGCTTTGTCACATAATCATCCGCCCCAAGCTTCAATGCCCTGGCAATATCATATTCCGTCTTTCTTCCTGTCAGCATTAAGACATGGACACGGTTGGCATTCCGATTTTCCTTCACTTTCTGGAGAACTTCAGTCCCATCCATCACAGGCATGATTCCGTCCAGAATAAGGAAGTGCTCCCCTTTTTGCTCCATCCGGCCGGATTGAAGGAACTTCTGCCCATCCTCATACACCTGGATATCCAGTTCTGTATGCTCAAATTGCATGGACTGCAGGATTTTCATGAGCATCGTTCTAATGATGGCATCGTCATCAATAACCGATACATTCAGGACTTTCCTGGAATGGCCGCCTATCAATTTATTCGCACTTTCCACCCTTGCCCGGCCGTTTCGCTTCGCTTCATATAAAGCCTGGTCAGCCGTCTTGATCACTTCGGTCACGGTTGCAGAAGAATCATGGACCATATAAACGCCGGCAGAGAAGCTCATATTGAACTCTTCCCCATTCTCTTGGAACGTACGGCTCGAAAAGCCGGAAAGGAGCCTTGAGATGACCTCCTTGCTGTCGCGGTCATTCGTGCGCGGAAGCAGCAGGATGAATTCCTCCCCTCCATAGCGGAACACAATATCCCCTATCCGGACATGATCCTTCAGATACTGTGCAAACTCCGAGAGGATCCGGTCTCCCGCTGTATGGCCGTACGTATCATTTACTTGCTTGAAATGATCCAGATCCAGGACTGCGACAGAAAAATGCTGATTGTTCCTTTCAAGCTCCTTCAAGTAGCGTTTAAGCGAATCCTTCAGGAACCTGCGATTGTATACCTGAGTCAGTTCATCTATGAGGACCGACTGGTCAAAAATCTGTTTCCTGTCGAGATGCCGCTCCACCCTGATAAGGAATTCCTCCAGGTCAACGGGCTTGAAAATAAAATCGTCTGCTCCGAGCCTGTAAGCCTTGATTCTCGTTTCCCTGTCATTCTGGATACTGATCATCAGCTTAGGGATGAACTTCTTGTTCGTATGCTTTTGGATGTCTTCCAGTATATGAAACCCGCTTTTGCCCGGAAGATTCACATCAATGATGATACAGTCGGGGTTCATGTCAAAATATTGGTCGACAGCCTTTTCCGGCTCAGTATTCGCAATCACCATCCAGCCCTTGCTTTCCAGTGCATCCTTAAGGAGGATCAGCATGGAAACGTCATCATCGATCACCTGGATCAATGGCATATTTTCATCTCTCGGCAGCCCTTGCTTCTCCTCTTCCTTCTGGAAATGTTCATATTCATAGCTCAGGCCCATCAGTTCGTATAAGAAATCCCGCAGCTCCCGGTTTCCCCAGACTTTTTCGCTGCTCTTTTCCACCTGGTCCATCAGTTTGCCTGCCACCTGATGAAGTCCAACAAGCTGCAGGGTTCCCGCTGTTCCTTTTATAGAATGGAGAAAACGGTAGACATCCTCATTTTTCACAGGTGATTCCGAGTCCTGCTCAAACCATAAAATCATTTGGTTCTTAATTTTTTGAAACAGCAGTGTTTTATATTTATCAAGTTTCATTTCCGCACCTCTTTCATCCTGAGCTTCAGCCAGGAAGCAGAGGCGCCCCCGGCCAAAATAAAAACCAGCCATCATAGAAAATTGGCCGGTTGCACTAGTCACTCCCAACGGTTTAAAGTGCCCAAATAAAAACCGCTCATCACAGTGTCCTATATTCGAAATATCCCCCTTGCATTTTCTGTCGAAACAGCAAATGACAAGCCAATTAAAATATATGATTCCTGTCATATTAAGTCAATATAATTTTATCTTCTACTTTGAGTATACCGAAAAATCAAACCGGATGCTGACGCCAATGTGCACCCTTGATAAAATGGTAGATTATTACCATACCCAGCCGCTGTCTGAATCTGTCGCTAAATGAGGGTTTTTGTCAATAAGATAGCATTGTCGATTGAGACAGGTATTTGTAAAATTAGGAATATATAACTAAAAAATGGAGGACAAAGCAATGGAGCATATTAAAGACCTGCTGTTCAACCTGCTGATCATTCTAATCGTCATGCTTTCTTTCCAGCTCCTTTTTGCCAGCCGCCTTCAATCGCTTTTTCTGCGCCACCGCGAATATTTTATTGCCGGCATCAGCATCATCACCGCTTCCTTGTGCCTGGTGAGTTCAATCAAGATGAACAGCAGCTTCATATTCGATCTGCGGTGGATCCCGTTCCTGCTGGGGGGGTTGTACGGAGGTCCAAGAGTGATACTCGCCCTGCTGATATTTGTCATTTTTATCCGTATTCCCCTCGGCGGGATCGGGGCTGCCTATAATATTTTAACCGGGCTGATTGCCGGCTTTATTGTATACAAGCTCCATCCATCTTTCATCCGCATGGACACCAGGGGGAAGCTGTTTACCGTTTCACTCCTGTCTTTTATCATATCCATCGCATCTTTCATGCTTCTGCTTTCCAGAGCAGGAATGGAGGAGTGCCTGGAATTCGTTGTTATCTATACAATCACTCAGACAGTAGGGACATTTCTGGCAGCCTACACCATCGAGCTGATCGTACAGAACCAGCAGCTGAACTGGGCAGTAATGAAGACAGAAAAAATGGAGGTCGTTTCCCACTTGGCTGCCAGCATCGGCCATGAAGTAAGAAATCCCCTGACCGTAACGAAAGGATTTCTTCAGTTATTAAAAGAAGAAGAACCTGATAGGGGAAAGCGCTCGTATTATTTAGAGACAGCCCTCGAAGAGCTGAACAGGGCGGAAGTAATCATCAGTGATTATTTAACATTTGCCAAACCGCATTTGGAAACAAATTCCTGTTTTTCATTAGAAGAAGAAATAAGAAAAGCGGTTGAATTGATAACCCCCTACGGGAATGCCCATTCTGTAGTAATCTATTGCGACACAGAGGAAGAAATATTAATCAAAGGGGAAGATGCAAAGTTTCAGCAATGCCTTCTCAACCTGCTCAAAAATGCCATTGAAGCAATGCCGGGCGGAGGCGTACTCTCTATATCGGCGAGACTGCAGGACGACAAAGCCGCACTCTTTATTTCTGATACTGGCAAGGGGATGACATCCGGGCAGCTCGGGAGGCTGGGCGAACCTTATTTTTCAACAAAAGAAGGTAAAGGAACGGGGCTTGGAATGATGGTGGTCTTTCGGATCATTGAGGGAATGGGCGGAAAAATAAAAGCAGAAAGCATTCTGAATAAAGGCACCTGCTTTACCATCCTGCTTCCTGCCGAAAAATCTCCTGATTAGCGGCTGATCTCACACATGTTCAAATGCGGGCGGGTACTTCACCGTCCCGCTGATTCCAGCTAGGGAGCCTTCCTTAAATTCCATCGCCATAAATACCTCTTCCGGTACAGGAAAAGGTGAAAGTATCTCAAAGACCGCAGAAGGCCGGAACCCAAATCTCGGATAATAACCTGGGTGTCCCAATACAACGGCGTGGGCAAAACCCAGAAGCTCCGCCTGTTTCAACCCTTCTTTAATAAGAAGGGATCCCATCCCTTCATTTTGGCGCTCCGGCATGACGGCTGCAGGGGCAAGCGCCAAGGTTGGGACTTCCCCCTTCCCTGTTTCAATCACCGCCCTGCTGAACATGATGTGCCCAACGATTTCCCCTCCATCTTCTGCTGCGAGGGATAGTTCAGGTATATACTCCGCTGAACTTCTTATGGCTCTGACCAGGGCGGCTTCATTTTCCCTGCCGAATGCAGCCCTGTGGACATTCTCTGCATTATTAAAATCAGCTTCCTGCTCTTTTCTGATGATCATTTTTCCTCCTGCTGGCTTTTTGCCAGCTTTTTTGATTTATCTGTACAGCTTTGCATCGCCGAAATGACCGCCGATCTGAAGCCGTGTTTTTCCAGCTCGGCCACCGCTTCTATCGTGGCACCCCCTGGCGTACATACCTGATCTTTTAATTCCCCGGGATGCCTGCCAGTCTCAAGTACCATCTTGGCTGCACCCAGCACCGCCTGGGCCGCAAGCCGGTATGATGTTTCCCTTGGCAGTCCCTGAAGGACGCCGCCGTCAGCAAGGGCCTCAATGAACATATACACATAGGCAGGCGAAGAACCGCTGATGGCAGGTATGCTGTCCATCAGCTCTTCTTCTATGAACTCTGCTTTACCAAAACTCTCGAATAGTTCAGCAGCTTCCCTCCGTTCACTTTCGGTCACCTGCCTGCTGGCAGCCAGGGCGCTCATCCCTTCCCCGGCAAGAGAGGGGGTATTGGGCATAGAACGGATTGCTTTTATTTCCCTGCCGAATGCAGACTCAAGAAACGCAAGGCTGATCCCTGCTGCGATTGTGATGATAATGGCATCCTCAGAAACACTGCCGCTGATTTCCTCAATCACTCCCTTATGAACATCAGGCTTTACAGCCAGAAATAAAAAATCAGCCTGTTCAGCTGCTTCCTTATTATTAAGGGTCACTCCGATATCATATGTATTCTTTACATAAGCAAGTGTTTTCTCCGTCCTTGCGCTGGCCATTATATCATCCGGCCGGGCCATCGCCGATTTCAGCATTCCCCCGATGATTGCCTGGGCCATTTTTCCGCATCCTATAAAACCAATTTTCTTATTCATCATTTCACTTCCCTGCATCATTGCTCCCTTTATTATACTTCCTGCCCTGCCTCATTTCCAACTTCCGGTTAGCTCTGGGTGTTAAAGGGTAAAATGGAAATGCTCCGCGCTTAACTGTGCGGAATTTCATTTTTTCTTCTGCATTATGAACTAAAGGGAGCGATTGAATAATGATGGACAGGAAACCACTGCCGCCCGGGTTTTACCGGCAGCCGACCATTGAACTTGCCCAGGCCCTTCTTGGCTGTCTATTGATAAAAGAAACACCTGATGGTACAGCCGCTGGATATATTGTTGAAACAGAAGCCTATAAAGGCCCTGAAGACAGGGCTGCCCACAGCTATAATAACCGCCGGACAAAGCGGACTGAAGTTATGTTCGCAGCCCCTGGGGCCGCCTACACATACCTCATGCACACCCACTGCCTGTTAAATGTCGTCAGCGCTGAAAAGGACAAACCGGAGGCTGTGCTCATCAGGGCCATTGAACCTGCGGAAGGAATCTCCCTGATGAAAGAGCGAAGAAAGATGGACAATCTGAAGAATCTGACTAACGGGCCCGGAAAGCTGACAAAAGCCCTCGGTGTGACGATGGACGATTATGGACGGCTTTTTTCTGAACCGCCCCTCATGCTTGCTGAAGGCTATACCCCTGATGAGATTGCTAAAGGAAAGAGGATCGGGATAGACAATTCCGGCGAAGCAAAGGACTATCCATGGCGCTACTGGATAAAAGGCAGCCCGTATGTTTCCCGTCATCAAATAGAGTCCTCATGATGGATGTTTATTCCTTATTTAACTGCATCTGCCCCGCATCATTATCTTCCTGAAGAACCACAATAGTTATGTATGGTCTTCACCATCAAAGCCCTTCATGAAGGGGAAAATATTACTAACTGGGGGTAGTCAGATGCAGCAGTTTAACCAGCAAGGACAGGCAGGAATGAACACAAATGAACAAATCCCGGCACATATGAATCATGGCGGACACGAAATGCTGGATATGAAAGAAGTCCTTTCAAGCACTGTAGCTGCAATCGATCAATTCCTTATGTTCAGCGGGCAAATCCAGGATCCGCAGCTTAAGGAAATTGCAAACCGCCAAAGGCAATTCATGATCACCCAATACAACACAATGGTTGACTGCTTCACCACCGGCCAAAAGCCGGCTGTCCCGACTACAACCTATATGATGGGCGAAACGCATGACGTCATCTACGGACTCCAGCCATCCCAGCCTGCTGCACCAAAGCAGTCGGCTTCCGAGATTGGCGACCAATGCTATTCAGGCTACCTGCTTGCTTTAATGAAAGGTGCAGCCTCCCAGCTGTCAATGGCCGCATTGGAGTGTACAAATCCAGTTGTAAGGCGTGTGCTTGCTGATAGTGTTCCCAATTATGCAGAAATGGCTTACGAGCTATTCCTCTATCAGAATCAGAAGCATTATTACCAGGTTCCCCAGCTCGCGCCGCAGGATACAGAACAGCTGCTAGGAAGCTATACCCAGGCAGGCGGACAGCAGATGATGAACCAGCCTAATATGAATACCCTTCAATAACCGCTGCAGGCGCCCCAATGGGGTGCCTGCATTTCTTTTTCCTCCCTTCAATTAATTGGAAAATGTTTTTTTAAAGCCTGCTGTTACTAAATTAAAAAAATGGGTAAAAAAGCAGAAATTAAAACACCAAATAATTGATAAAAGGCGGCGCTCCGTGTGAAAGAAATTAAAGAATCCATCAAAGAAACATTGCTTGCGATCCTTCCCGTCTCTGCGGCTGTCATATTATTGCAGCTTGTCCTGATCCAACTGCCCTTCAAAGACTTTCTTCCATTTCTCTTCGGCCTGTTCTTTGTCATCCTTGGACTGATGTTCTTCCTTATCGGCGTCAATATCGGCCTCCTTCCCATAGGTGAAATGATTGGAAAGATCCTGCCGAAGTCAAATAAAGCGTGGCTCATCATATTAACAGGCTTTATTCTCGGAATCGCCGTTACATTGGCCGAGCCTGACGTCAGGGTGCTGTCCACACAGGTTGACCAGGTGTCCGGAGGGAAGATATCGTCCGTTTCCCTCATATTGTCCGTGGCTGCAGGAGTCGGCCTTTTCGTGGCCCTTGCCATGATCCGGACCATTTACAAAATTCCTGTTACCATCATTTTGATTGCCGGCTATGCCATCGTCTTTATTGTCAGCTTCTTTCCCCTTCGTCATTTGTGCCGATTTCATTTGATGCAGGAGGCGTAACGACAGGCCCGCTCGCCGTTCCCTTCATTTTGGCACTCGGAGTAGGTGTGGCCCAGGTGTTCCGGAACAAACAATCCTCAGGCGATTCATTTGGCCTTGTCGGCCTTGCTTCCATTGGGCCGATCCTGGCCGTTCTGCTGCTGGGAGGGATCTTTAAATGATGGACAAGTTATTTCATGGATTTGGCGGCACCCTGTCAGAGGTAGCCTTCGCCCTTGCCCCCCTCCTTCTTTGTTTCATCATTTTTCAGTTATTTTTTCTGAAATTAAAGAAACAGAAGGTGTTTCAGATCCTTGCAGGATTTCTGTCTGCCTATGCGGGACTTGCCTTCTTCCTTCATGGAGTCCACCTTGGCTTCATGCCGATCGGCGAGGAAATGGGAAAAAAGCTGGGCAATCTTCCATACTCCTGGATTTTGATCCCAATCGGCTTTGTCCTCGGATTTGTCACTACATTGGCAGAACCGGCTGTGAAAATTTTAAACAAACAAGTTGAAAAAGTAACATCCGGCTATATCTCAGAAAGGATCATGCTCTTCACCCTTTCCGGAGGTGTCGGTTTATCCATTGCCCTGGCAATGCTCCGCATCCATCACGGCTTCTCTCTCTGGTATTACCTTGCACCGGGATATGCCCTCGTGCTGATCCTGATCTATTTTTCCAACAGCGGCTTTGTAAGCATCGCCTTCGATTCGGGCGGTGTTGCAACAGGGCCGATGACCGTCACTTTTATCCTGTCGATGGCCGTCGGCGCTGCCGCAGTAACAGAGGGGCGGGATCCCATGACAGATGGCTTTGGCCTGATTGCCCTGGTCGCCCTCGTACCAATCCTGGCTGTCCTGATCCTTGGCCTCCTGTTTAAAAGGAAGGAAGGTGCTTCTTAAATGACCTACAAGCTTTTCATTGCCATCGTTAAAAAAGGCACTGCCAAAAAAGCCGTCCGGCTTGCACGCGGATCCGGGCTTGCAGCCGCGGCAACTGTATATGCAAGGGGTATAGGCAAAAACGAGAAAACCTCATTTCTCGGTGTGGAGATCAACCATGAGAAAGAAGTCATCCTCATGCTGATCAAGGAAGAATATGCTGAAGGCGTCATCTCGGATGTCAGCAGCCATCTCCATTTTGAAAGGCCCGGCACAGGACTTGGATTGCTTATCAATATTAGCGGATTCATCGGCGTCCAATCACCGGAAGACCCCGCTGATGCAGAAGCAGAGGAAGGAGCGGCCAATATGAAGCCAGCCGATAAAGAATACGATTTAATTGTGACCATTGTAAAAAGCTCGGAAGCCGAAAAGATTGTAAAGGCCTCAAAAGACGCCGGAGCTGACGGGGCAACCATTATTTCCGGCAGAGGGATCGGCATCAATGAAAAAGCCACTTTATTCAATATGCTGATCGAGCCCGAAAAAGAGATTGTGCTGACCATCATCCACAGCGGCCGGACACAGGAAGTATTCCAGGCAATCTGCTATGCAGTCGAGCTGAATGTACCGGGCAATGGGATTTCCTTTATCCTTGATGTCGATAAGGTGGCAGGCATCAATCACTAAATTCCTGAGCAAATCAATATAGTAAATATCCCCATCTGTGAGAAAATAAAGTGGCAATTAAATTTCTGGGAGGTAACACTATGCCAAAAAGCTTGCAGGACACAACAAAGCTGCATAATGGAGTGGAAATGCCCTGGTTCGGACTCGGCGTTTTCAAGGTCCAGGAAGGATCTGAAGTAATTGATTCTGTCAAGGCAGCAATCAAGAACGGCTACAAGAGCATTGACACCGCAGCCATTTACGGCAACGAAGAAGGTGTGGGACAGGCTATAAAAGAATCAGGCGCCCCGCGCGAAGAACTGTTCATCACGACAAAGGTCTGGAATTCTGAACAGGGCTATGACTCTGCACTGGCGGCATTCGACGAAAGCCTTTCAAAGCTTGGCCTGGAGTATGTCGATCTGTACCTGATCCACTGGCCTGTCAAAGGCAAGTATAAAGACACTTGGAGAGCCTTAGAAAAGCTGTATAAAGATGGCAGAGTCCGTGCAATCGGGGTCAGCAACTTCCATGTCCACCATCTGGAGGATCTGCTTGAAACAGCGGAAATCGTGCCGATGGTCAACCAGGTTGAATACCACCCGCATCTGGCCCAGCTTGAGCTCCGCGAATTCTGCAAACAAAAGGGAATCCAGCTTGAAGCCTGGTCTCCTCTTAAGCAGGGACAGCTCCTTGATGAGCCTGTTATTACAGAGATTGCCGAAAAGCATAAAAAGTCCCCTGCCCAGATCATCCTGCGCTGGGACCTGCAAAATGAGGTCATCACCATCCCGAAATCAGTTAAAGAACACCGCATCATCGAAAATGCAGACATCTTTGACTTCGAGCTTTCCTCAGAAGACATGGAAAAAATCGATGCCCTCAACAAAAACGAGCGCGTCGGTGCCGATCCTGATAACTTTAATTTCTAATAATAGGCAAAAGGGGTATGGAATGGGTTCATTCTGTACCCCTTTTTGTCTTAATAGCCCTCTCAATGTGGGCTGTTGATTTCCGTTCCAGGCACTTCGCTTTCCGCGGGGCGGCGCTGAGCCTCCCTCATGAAAACGACCGTTTTCTTATAATTGCTTTGTTTTACTCCCATTTCATCTCTTGACTATAAAGAAGGGGGACGGCGTAGATGAACATTTTCATCCAAATTTTTAAGAATTTGGAAGTGGACTTTGCGTCTCAATAGACCGGATATATCAATTACCAGTTATAGGAAGTAAATTGATAATCGCACCTTTGGATCTCCACTTACGACATGGTGGTGGACCCTCCCATTTCTCTCGGCGTCTATGCGCGCAAATTCCTTCGTTCGACCTAGCCATGTGTGGATGCCGGATATGCTCCTCGGGTGGGTCTATGCCCTAATGCTCGGAATGGTGACCGGCTTATCCGTGCTTCTTCTGTCTTGATTTAGAAACAGTATAAACAAACAATACAAGAAACGGAATTTGATTTAAACAGCTACCTGTACATCAGAGAAATGTGGGATATCATGAATCATGCGTTCTTCACTGAAAGAACACTCCCGTGTTCCAATCACAAACAGGATTTTGATCAGCTTACGGCCTAAGGCAATGTAGGACTGTTTCCCCGTTAGAGGGTTTTTAGCCCTGTTTTTGTAGTGATAATGGAGGGCTTTGAACCCTTTATTGTGACAGGCCAGCGGGCGGGCGACTTGATACAGAATGGCACGCAGTCTCCGCCTTCCGCGTTTGGTAATGGTTGTCTGCCCCTTGTGCTTGCCGGATTGGTTCATCTTCAGGTTGAGTCCCGCTAATTTAATAATTTGGCGTGGATCTCGGTAATTTGAGAGGTCGCCAACCTCGGCAAAGAAGCCAACGACGGTCATAGACCCGATGCCTCTGATGTCCATCATCCTCTCCGCCCCTGGAACCTGCCGCACCAGCTCCTCCAATTCTACTTTAAGGTCTTGGAGGCGTTCTGATAACCAATGATACTGATCCACAAGATATAGAATCTCCTTGCGGGCCATCCGGAGACCAGTGGTCATTCCAACGCTTGAGGCGGCCGCCTGCTTAAGGCGGGATATCTTCGACATTGGAGTATTCTGGGCCACCGGCTTTACTTCTTTAAGAAGTTCTTCTTCTGTCTTTTGCTGAATATCTTCGGGCAGATAACCGCACTTCAAGAATTGTAGCGCTGCTTTGCCGTTCCATTCTTTAAAGACTGTTAAGAATTCAGGGAAATACCGATCCAGCACATTATGCATTTGTGCTTTAATCGAAGACAGGTCCTCTTGAATCATGTCAAACAGTTTGATTCCTTCACGAAGCTCTGCATATAACCCCTCAGGTAAGATAGGTTCATGATAACGGCCCGCACGTATGACCTGGGCGATTACTTTGGCGTCCTTCGTGTCATTTTTGGTGGGGGAATCATCATCCAGCTCTTTCGATTTTTTGACCTTCATCGGGTTTACAACGACGGTTTTTTCCCCTTTAGCTTTAAGAAAATAGGCTAAATTCAACCAATAATGGCCTGTGGGCTCCATGCCTATCATCAAGTTTGGACGACCTGTTTCCTGGCTTAGTTGCCTTGCCCACTGAAGTAAAAGGTTGAATCCTTCTAACGAGTTAGGGAAAACTAGCCGTTTGGATAAATCGATACCGCGGTCATCAATGGCCCGGGCCACATGATTGTACTTGGCGATATCGATTCCAATGATCAGTGTGTGTTCAGTAATTTGCCTAAGTCGTTCATTTTGTGTAATATCCATAGTAGAAGTCTCCCTTCGGTACTTAATTCGAGGTCATGCATGACACTCTCTATCGTACCAGGGGGACTTTTTTTATGCACATCGCAGAAATCCCGAAAAGTAACCCAATTACTTTATTACAGGAATGCTCCTCGTCGTACCTCCTGCGGGGTCTCAGCTTTGCCGCTGCAATCCCGCAGGAGTCTACGTGCCTTCCACTCCAATCAACAGGCTTATCAAACTTTTTTTCATTCTAACCCAGCTAATACAAATCGCTTTTTGATGTAATCAGTAACTTTAACTTCGTCCAGCCAGTTAGCAAAATATAACTGTTTATCTCCCCCTGCAAAGGGAAAGGAATAGTATCAAACCTAAGGAGGACTAATCCATGAGCAAAAGAAATTCCCTGACTGGGGTAGTGGCACTGGGTGCACTTGCATATATGTTCAGGAACAAGGAATCTCGGGATAAGGTTATGAATAAGGTAAAGTCTACAGTCGGTGAAGACAATATCAGCAAAATCAAATCGAAACTTCCTTTTCTCAATTCTGACCAAGGGAATATCCGCCAGGACCATTCAGCCCCGGCTTATGTCGACAGATAATAAATGACCAAATCATGAGGCAGCTCCCCCAATCAGGGAAGCTGCTTTTTTAATTGAAGAAGCCCCCTGCCCCTGAAACTTTTCCTGCCCCGGCCCGTATTATAAAATAGAGGCCTGCCCGCAAAGCCAAAGCTGTAAACCGCTTCACGAACTGTGTTATATTGGGAATATATAATTCTATAAAAAGACGGAATTAAAACATCCGTCATGGAAAAGAAGGAGTGAAATTTATGGGAGTGACGCTCAGCAAAGGACAGAAGGTCGATTTGACCAAGAACCGCCCCGGGCTTCAAAATGTTGTCGTTGGATTAGGCTGGGATATCAGCCGGCAAGGATCCAACTATGATCTGGACGCATCTGCCTTTTTATTAGGCGCATCAGGAAAAGTACATAGCGACCTTGATTTCGTTTTTTATAACAACCCTAACGGCGGGAATGGTTCTATCATATACAGCGGCGATAACCGCACAGGTGCAGGGGAACGCGATGATGAACAGATCAGGATTGACCTGCGGAGGGTGCCGGACTCGATCCACCGGATTGCTTTCACAATCACCATCCATGACGCCCAGGCGAAACAGCAGAATTTCGGCCATATCGAAAATGCTTATGTACGGATTTTCAATGAACAGGATAATGAAGAGCTTATCCGCTTCAACCTTGGAAGGGATTTTACCGTGGAAACCGCGATCGTGACAGCGGAGCTGTACAGGCATAATGGGGAATGGAAATTCAACGCCATCGCAAGCGGCTTTCAGGGCGGCCTTGCCGCACTCTGCCGCAATTTCGGCGTGACAGTTGATGATGAGCCGGCCCCCCAGCCTTCCCATGGCAGCCAGTCTTTCGGGCAAAGCCAGACCTACCAGCAAAGCTATTCACAGCAGACACCGCCAAGCCAAAATTACCAGCAGAGCTATAATCCCGGAAGCCCACAGCAGAACTATGCTTCTGGAAACTATCAGCAGGCACAGCCGCAAGCTTCGTATCCGGCTCCCTCCTATGGGCAGCCTTCCCACTCTTCACCACAGGCATATGGGGGAGATGAAATTCCGTGCCCGCGCTGCCATTCCACAAATGTACGCACCGGAGAAAAGGGATTCGGTCTCGGCAAAGCGGCTATTGGCGGCCTGATCCTTGGACCTGTCGGGCTGCTTGGCGGATTCATCGGGAAGAAACAGCTGAAGTTTACCTGCAACAGCTGCGGAAATGCCTGGTCTCCATCCCAGACCGATTACTCGGAATGGGCCAATCAGCAAAAAAGGAAAGCACAAGATCTCTTTAACCGCTTCAAGAGCCAGGACGTCCTTGAGGCAGTCGTGGCAGCATGTGCGCTTGTAGCGATGGCTGATGGAAGGCTGGATCCGGCAGAACGCCAGAAAATGCTTGAGTTCGTCAATCAGAGCGATGAGCTTCGCGTTTTTGATACCCAGAAAGTCATCCAGCAATTCAACCTGTACGTCCAGAAAATTGAACGCGATCCTTCAATCGGCAGGGCAGAGGCATTCAAGGCGCTTGGCAGGATACGGACAAAGCCGGAAATCGCCAGGCTAGTGGCCCGCTACTGCATTGCGATCGGCTTTGCAGACGGGCATTTTGACCCGAATGAGCAGCAGGCAGTCAGTGACATCTGCCGGGAGCTCGGACTCAATCCTGCAGAGTTCCTGTCTTAAAATCAATCACAGCCTGGCCTTGCCGGCCGGGCTGCTGTTATTCCGCTATCCCCCATTGGGGATCCACCACCTGTACAAATATGAATATATAGCACTATAGAAAAAAAATAATATTTAAAATTAACAAACACTTTATTTTTAGCATGATTTAGTGCTAATCTTACTAAGGGCAAATTTTACGAAAGTAAAAGACGCAAAGCCACGGGCCTAAAACAAATCATTTGTCATGGCAGCCGGGTTGCCAAGAATATTATTCTTGTAAACTTTTAAACATAACACACCCCTTTCTAATTTGCCTAATCCATTTTAAAGAGAGGGAACACAATGTTTTATCCGACATTTTTATGCAAAGAGACCAATCAGAGGCATCTGATCAAAGACTCAAATTTTTGTGAATGCGGCTATAAGTACAAAGGCTTTTCAACATTCATCAAAAAAGATTTCAAGAAAATCCAATTTAAGCAGACTCATGATATTGATTGCCCTGTCTGCAAAAGCTCCGTGCTGAAGGAAGAAAAAGCAGTCTGCTATTCATAAGCAGCTGCTTTTTTTCTTTCCCCCATCCCCAGGCTTATTTCCCGCCTGATGCGCCAAATCAGGTTTAGGAATTCCAAAAAAGTGGCAAAAAGAAAGTAACCAACTCATTTACTATAATCAGGCCACTTCTCTTCAAATACAAAGCAAAGGGGAATACTTATGGCGGAAAAATCAGCACAATCCACATTGGCATTAAATTCATCGATCTCATTAAAAGGAATTGTAAAAGCCGTATTCAATGATACAGTCCACGTCCAAATCGGAGGAAAGATCATCGCAATCCCGCTGGAAAAGTGAAAATTGCTGCAGCCGAACCAGGCAGCCAACGAAAGCCGCTTTTTATTAAACGGCTTTTTTTGTGCGGCTGCACAGGAAAACCGGCTGGCATTCCGCCAGCCGGTTTGTGTTTAAGCATAGATTTTATTTTCTTCGTTTTGAAAGAAGCTCTTCATCGCATGGAAAACATCTGCTTTTTGTTTGAGGATATAATATCTGAAGTGTTCATTTTTAATATTCTTATATGCGGACATGAGGGTCGAGTGGCGGTTGTACTGGTTGACCTCCCCGTAGCCGAACATGCTCGATACCGCGATCAGCTCTTCAACAAGCTTCACACAGCGGGCATTGTCAGACGTGAGATTGTCGCCATCGGAAAAGTGGAAAGGGTAGATATTGAATCTTCTGGGATTATATTTTTCATTGATCAGCTCCAGGGCTTTCCGGTAGGCTGACGAACAAATGGTTCCCCCGCTTTCCCCTTTCGAGAAGAAATCTTCCTCTGTGACGACCTTCGCTTCTGTATGGTGGGCAATGAACTCTATTTCCACCGTTTCATACTTTGTCCGCAAAAACCGGGTCATCCAAAAGAAAAAGCTTCTGGCCATATACTTCTCCCATAATCCCATTGATCCGCTCGTGTCCATCATTGCGAGCACGACTGCCTTTGAATCAGGCTTTACAATCTCATTCCATGTCTTGAACTTCAGATCTTCCTGATAGATCGGATAGAAGCCCGGCTTCCCTGTCATCGCATTCCGTTTAAAGGCTGTCATCATTGTGCGCTTTTTATCAATATTGCCCATTAATCCTGTTTTGCGGATATCATTGAATTCAATGTTTTCAACAAGATGCTCTTCCTGTTCCTTCTTTTTCAGGTTCGGCAGCTCAAGCTGCTTGAACAGTGCTTCCTCAAGCTCCATCATGGACACTTCAGCCTCGAAATAGTCTTCTCCCGGCTGATCGCCTGCACCCTGGCCTTTTCCTGGGCCTTTCTGGCCGCTGGAGCCGTCCCTGGCAACAACATCGCCTACCTGGCTGTCTCCGTCCCCCTGGCCCACATGTTTATTTTTATCATAGTTATAACGAATTTTATATTCGTCAAGAGAGCGAATCGGAATTTTCACCACTTCACGGCCATTGGACATTATAATGCTTTCTTCTGTTATCAGATCTGGGAGATTGTTCCGGATCGCATCCTGTACTTTTTCCTGGTGGCGCTGCTGATCGTCGTGGCCTTTGCGATGGAGGGACCAATCTTCTTCGGAAATCACAAACTGGCGGTTGTTGATGTCGGTCATTATAACCCCTCCTTGAAAAAATTTCATGGATTCATTGCACACATTTGTCTTAAGCAACATACAATATCCCGAGTGTCAAAAGGAACGTGAAATATTAATTACTCTATACTATGCGAGACATCGAAATAATTTACAAATAATTTTGACAATAAGACAAATGCCTATGCTTCCGGACAAGCCTCTTTTACAGCCTGTCATCTTTCCAGAAATTCATTGTAAAGTGATGATCGGGGTCATAAGCCTGGCATTCATAGCCTTGTGAGTAAAGGTAATCGATGATCTGCGGCAGCATGGATACGGTCCCGCTGTTCACATGCATCAGGATGACTGGGGGCTTTCCTGCTGCTGCCGCTGGCTGAAGCCCTTTTTTCACATTTTCAAAGATGGTCTGCGGACTGCTCCTCGCGTATTTCCAGTCCAATGTATCGATATTCCAATCCCACATTTTATACCCTTTCTGCACAAGGGCATCCCTGAATGGATTTGTCATGTAAGGCTTGCTTCCATAAGGAACCCTTACCAGCCTGGAATCGATGCCAGTCAGGCTCCATATTGTTTTCCTGGTCTTATCCATTTCCAGGGCAGGATTTTGCGGATTTCCGGCATAAAGCTTATCTTTATCATGGGAAACACTATGGAGCGCCGGATAATGCCCCTCCTTGACCAGCCGCCTGACTGAATCCGGATTGGCCCTGGCCTGCGGTTCAATCATAAAGAATGTAGCCTTTGCTTCCTTCTTTTTCAAGATATCAAGGATCTGTTCCATTCCTTTAGCGGGTCCGTCATCAAAGGTTAAGTATACAGCCCTTTTTTTCACGTAAAACTCTTTTAGTGCGGCTTTATTGCTGGCAATGTTCGTTTTCCATTTTCGCTCCTTTGTTCACCAGGCGGACTGCAGGCCCGGCTGAGAGGTATTCAACTTTATAGCCGAAAAATTCGCCGGCAGACCGGATAGGCACGAAAAGGTTTTTTTCCCTGAGCTTTCCTTTCCATTCAGCTGTTTTCCCCAAGGACGTAGTGGCCTGCTGATTTTTTAAAGAATAACGGATCCATGCCTTCCCTTTTTTAATGATATAGCTATCCGGATTTTCTGTGGAGATGCTGGCCCCGATGGCTGCTGCCAAATCTTTGATAGGCATATATGCTGTATGCTCCAGCACAAACGGCGGGTTCTGCTTTAAATTCAAGACAGAATCATTCACTCCGACCGCACAAATATATTCATTTCTTTGTGCGGCAGACGCCTGTCCATCCTGCAGCACAAACAGCATAATCACTATAAAAATAGCAGCCCGCCATTTTTCCATCCATGCTTCTCCCCTGACTTGGAACTGTTTATTGCTATATCTATTAGGCCCTGCAGCCAAATAGAACACAGGGAAAATCGCGCTCATAAAAAAACTCCTGCAGCTTCAGCGCAGGAGTCACTTTTCGTTTTCTTTATATTGGATGGGGTCGGGGTGCTTTCCGTCCTCTTCAAGTTCTTCCCCAGTTCTGAGATGCTCCATCTGCTTCCCGAGATTATGCATCTCTTCTACATTTTCGGCCATGGAGCTGTTTCTTGGCACAAAGTCCTTATCCAGTTCCTTTTTCTTCATCTCAATCACCTCTTCAGTTTCTTTTCCCCCTGTGGGCAGAATCGAAACTTTCTCTTATTATAAAAGAGCGGCCAAAGAGGCCGGCAATCATCTGCCGGCCTCTCTTGGCATTACCTGTTCAGCAAACTTCCGACATAGCGGAGCAGTTCATTGGCAGAGGTGGAATTATATCCATGCTCATCAATGAGCCTTACTACAACTTCATTCACCTTCTTCAGCTGCTGCTCATCAGGGGTCTTGGAAGAGGTTGTAATCTTCACAACATCCTTCAGGTCTGCAAACAGCTTCTTCTGGATCGCTTCGCGGAGACGGTCATGGGAATTGTAGTCGAACCTCTTGCCTTTCCTTGCATAGGCAGAGATGCGGATAAGGATTTCTTCCCTGAATGCCTTTTTCGCATTTTCCGAAATGCCGATCTGCTCTTCAATCGACCTCATCAGCTTCTCATCCGGATTGATTTCCTCTCCTGTCAGAGGATCGCGGAGCTTCGCTTTATTGCAATATGCCTCTACGTTGTCGAGATAATTGTCCATGAGCGTTTTGGCTGATTCTTCATAAGAGTAGACAAATGCCTTCTGGACTTCCTTCTTGGCAATATCATCATATTCCTTCCGTGCCAGCGAAATGAAGTTCAGATAGCGTTCCTTCAGCTCAGAAGTGATCGAAGGATGCTGGTCCAGCCCTTCCTTCAAAGATCTCAGAACATCAAGCGCATTGATAGAAGTAATCTCTTTCCGGATGATCGTAGATGAAATCCGGTTAATAACATAGCGCGGATCGATACCGCTCATTCCTTCATCCTGGTGTTCTTTTTGAAGCTCCTCCACGTCAGCGCGGTTATAGCCTTCCACATTTTCACCGTCATAGAGCCTCATTTTCTTAACAAGGTCAATATCACCCTTCTTCGGTTCCTTCATCCTTGTCAGGATTGTAAACATCGCAGCTACCCTGAGGGTATGCGGTGCAATATGCACTTCCGAAACATCGCTTTCACTGATCATTTTTTCATAAATCTTTTCTTCTTCTGTCACCTTCAGGTTATAAGGGACAGGCATGACAATGATCCGGGAATGGAGTGCCTCATTTTTCTTATTGGAAATAAAGGAGCGGTACTCTGTTTCATTCGTATGCGCAACAATGAGCTCATCCGCAGATATCAGTGCAAAGCGGCCTGCCTTGAAATTCCCTTCCTGTGTCAGGGAAAGCAAATGCCAGAGGAATTTCTCATCGCATTTCAGCATCTCCTGAAATTCCATCATCCCCCGGTTCGCCTTATTCAGCTCCCCGTCAAAGCGGTAGGCCCGCGGATCTGACTCTGAGCCGTATTCGGCGATCGTCGAGAAATCTATGCTGCCGGTAAGATCGGCAATATCCTGGGATTTCGGGTCAGATGGACTGAATGTCCCGATCCCGGTCCTTTTATCTTCTGAGAAAAGAATCCTTTCGACCACAACATCTTCAATCCGTCCCCCGTACTCCTCCTCAAGCCTCATCGTGTTCAGAGGAGACAGATTGCCTTCGATCCTGATTCCATATTCATCATAGAAATCTTTCCGCAGATGATGCGGGATCAAATGGAGCGGGTCTTCATGCATCGGACAGCCTTTGATGGCAAATACAGACCCTTTATCAGTATGGGAATATGCTTCAAGCCCGCGCTTGAGCATCGTGACGAGCGTTGATTTCCCCCCGCTGACAGGACCCATCAGCAGCAGGATCCGCTTCCTGACATCAAGCCTTTTTGCAGAAGGATGGAAATACTCCTCCACTAGCCGCTCGAGTGATTCCTCGAGCCCAAACAGCTGATTGCTGAAAAATTTATAGCGCTTTTTCCCTTTATCGTCTTCGACACCGGCATCCTTGATCATACTGTATACCCTGGAATGTGCTGATTGGGCTACCCAAGGCTTCTCTTTGACAATGTCTAAATACTCCCTGAATGTCCCTTCCCATTTAAGCTTTTCCTCTTCGTGCCTAAACATCTCGATTTTTTTTAAAATATCCATAAGGACCTCCCCCTGTCGCATTATCAGAGACGATTAATATAATCTATGCGCTTGGGCAATTAAACATTCTATAACCTGGAAGAAAAGCAAAACACTCAACATCTTCCGTCTTCCTGAACCTGTCAGCCATACCGCATCCCTCCCGGTGATTCTCCATAAAATATCCACAGTTTTTCATTCACACCATGCTGGAATTGGGCTATAATAAGAGTACATAGGCTTGCAAAAGGGAATTCCTACATAAAAAGGAGGCCAACAACATGGGCTTGATTATTATCATCGGCGTAACAGTTGCTTTCCTGGCAGCCATCTTCACTGCCGGCTACAACGACAAACCAGGGATGAATAAGTAATACAAAAAAGGACCGGAATCCTTGGATTCCGGTCCTTTTTCGTTTGTCAGGAAAACTTGCTGGGTTTCTTTTGATGCATGACTGCTCTTTACCGGCACAACTCATGCATCCCGGACCGCTCCCCGAATGCACGGCTGCCCTTTCTCAAAACTCCTCCTGTATCCCATAACCAATCCTGCAGCCTCTCCCTGCCTCGTTAAGCAAAGGAAGCCTGCAATCACTTCAAATCCAGTTTATTTCTATTCACAAAATCTTTCATATACATACGAACCGGCTTTTCAAGCATAGCTGCCATCTGGCCGGTCCAGGTATCATTCCTCAAGTTTTGCGTGCGTTCGGCATAATAAGCTGACACCGTTTGATTGTAATCATCGAGCTGCCTTTTATACTTTTCCTGATCCTGCTGGTAGCCATTTTCATGATAGATATGCTCCAGCGGAAGCCTTGGCTTTTTGTCGGGATCCTGAGCTGGATACCCTACGCTCAGGCCAAAAAGCGGGATGACCCTTTCCGGTGTCCCAAGCACTTTGGCAGCTTCCTCGAGCTGGTTGCGGATGCCGCCGATATAGCAGACGCCGAGACCCATTGACTCTGCGGCAATGGAGGCATTCTGGGCAGCAAGTGCGGCATCAATCAGTGCGACCATGAATTTTTCCGTACTTTCAAGAGACTCGCTTAAATCCTTCCCTTCCATTTCAGAGAGGACATGATGGCGGTTCAGATCTGCACAAAAGACGAAGAAGTGTCCATTATGCGCTACATAGGCCTGGTTCCCTGCTACCTCGGACAGCTTCTGTTTCTTTTCCGGATCTGTTATGCCGATGATCGTATATGCCTGGATGAAGCTGGAGCTTGAAGCGGCCTGCGCACAAGACACAATCGTTTCAACCTGTTCCCTTGTAAGTTCCCGGTCTTCAAATTTCCTGATCGATCTATGGGCCAGTATCGTTTCTACCGTCTGGTTCATGCTATGTACCTCCTATAAATGAATATCTTCATTTTAACCTAATCACGGGACAATATCACAAAGTACAGCTCAGGCCCATCTGCACCTTAGGCTGCAATAAAATAAGGCCATATCCCAGGATATGGCCTCAATCACTTATGTTAAATGCCGGTAATTTTGCTGCCTCAATGCTTCATAAATCAGGATGGCAGCCGTATTGGACAGATTTAATGACCGCACATTTCCGGTCATCGGAATGCGGAGGGCGCGGTCCTTGTTATTTTCCTTGACCTCTGCTGGAAGGCCTGTCGTTTCTTTGCCGAAAATGAAATAATAGTCTTTTTCCCGGTCGCTGTATTCAAAGCTTGTATATGGCTTCTTCCCAAACTTGGTCAAGTAGAAGAATTCGCCGCCGGCATTTTTTTCATAAAATTCATTTAATGAATCATAGTAAAAAATGCTTACATGCTCCCAATAATCAAGGCCTGCCCGTTTGAGCATTTTGTCGTCAGTGGAAAAGCCGAGTGGCCTGATCAGATGCAGGACTGTATCTGTCGCTGCACAGGTACGGGCGATATTGCCCGTATTGGCCGGAATTTCCGGCTGGTATAGTACTACATGTATTGCCACGTCCATCACCTCATCAAGTGAAACTTTGTCTGCGGAGCCTCCCTTCCTAAAAAGGGGCCGCTTTACTACTAAAAAACTCTACCAGCTATTATACCACTCTTTATCCCTCATACAACCTGGTCAGGATTCATCATCAATGCTGATGAACTTGTATTTGATATTCGGTGTATAAGCAGTTGAGTCTTCATATGCCCAGTTGCGCATCCGGCTGTTGAAGGTATGGGCGTTGACCAGCGGGGTTCCGTCGCTCTCCTTGGCTGTCACGATCGTTGTATGATCAAATCGGCCATCTCCCTGGAAATCATAGCAGATCACATCCCCCAGCTGCAGAAGTTCGGCACTTCCAACCTCCCTCCCCTTCAGTCCTGTCCGGGAGCCTGGCAGATACCAGCGCAGCGAATTGGCGACCGTCCAGCTGTAGCTCCAATTTTCGCTCCGCATCCACCAGCCTTTCGAACGGTTCGGGTAGCCCTTCATGGGTGCTTCACCTGCATGAAGGCACTGCGAGATATAATTGGTGCAGTCCACGTCAAACTTCTTGTAGGCGGGATTATAATCATTCCACCATCTTTCTGCATACTGGACAGCCTTCAGGCGGTCATATCTGAATCCCGCCCTTTCCCCATCATCGGAAGCTTCTGCCGGGAGTGCGGCCGGCTCTTCTGAAAGAAGGAACGGATTTATTTCACCATCGCCGACCAGCACACCTTTATAAAATTCAGCTTCACGCTGCTCGACTTCCTCCTCCAGGTACAATCGGTCCATATTTTTTATCAAATATTGAAAGTGGACATGATAATGGACTGTGCTGAGCTCCTCGGCATCCTGTCCTGTTTTTTCAATAATCTTCCCTGAAGCTTTCGCTTTAACAATTTCCCCGGCTCTCCTTGAGAGGATATCCTTTTTCCTTTCAATTTTCGGGCATGTGCGAAAGTCATTGCGGGAATGGGACACACACTGCTGGACCCTCTGCTCCAGCAGCTCCTGAAGCTGTTTTTTCATATATGCATTCCTCCCATCATTCATTCATATGAAAGAAAATGCCGATTCATTTCTGAAAATGGCTGCAGAAGGACTATGATAAATGTCCAGAACAAAAGCGCAAGCGCCTTGATCACCCCCGACAAGCATAAGACGAACCTCCCGGAAAGGCGTTCTTTGCCTTTTTGGGAGGTTTGGCTTATGACCTCGAGGGGGTAGGTGCTGGAGCTGGACGTAGATCAAATTGATAATTATCTACAAGACTTACAATTTATAATTCCCTAAACAATAAAAAAAAGAGAGGCCCCCTCTCTCTTTTAGCTGAACATATATAAGCTGTTGTCCATTTCCCTGCGGACTTCCCCGTCCGTTTCCTTTTCATGGGCTGCTTCCACCGCTGCCTTTGCCTCCAGCCCGCCGATCTTCCCGAGCGCCCAGGCAGCTGTCCCTCGAATAACCGGCCGTGGATCAGAATTCATCACTTGGATCAAATCCTCGACAGCTGTCTCATCCTTATAATGGGCAAGGGCGATGATGGCATTCCGCTGGATCGGCTTCTTGCCTCTCCATGATCCTGATACATGACCGAATTTCTCCTTAAACTCCCTGTTGCTCATATGAAGCAGCGGCTTTAACAGCGGTTTGGCAATTTCAGGATCCGGCTCCATTTCTTCGTGAAAGTGAAAATCCATGCCTTTGTTTTTCGGGCAGACTGTCTGGCATGTATCACAGCCATATAGCCGGTTCCCGATTTTCACCCTGAATTCTTCCTCAAGGAAGCCTTTTGTTTGTGTCAAAAACGCGATACAGCGCTTGGAATCCAGCTGGCCTCCGCCGACAAGCGCGCCTGTCGGGCAGACATCGACGCACAGATTGCAGGAGCCGCATCCGTCTTCAATCGGCTTATCCGGCTCCAGTGGAAGATTTGTAATCATTTCGCCCAAATACACATAAGAACCGAACTCAGGCGTGATGATGGAACAGTTTTTTCCGCTCCAGCCAATCCCGGCTCTTTCGGCAACCGCCCGGTCCACAAGCTCGCCTGTATCGACCATCGATTTAAGCTTTGCTTCTGGCATCCTTTCCCGGATATACGCCTCAAGCTTCCCGAGCCGGTCCCGCAAAACAGTATGATAATCCGTTCCCCATGAAGCCCGGCAGAAAATTCCCCGCCGCTCGCCCCTTTTGCTGACAACGCGTGTCTTCATCTTTGAAGGATAAGCAAGGGCAATGGAGATGATGGACATCGGCTCATCCATTAACAGGGCCGGATCAGTCCTTTTATTGATATCAGGCTCTTCAAAGCCAGATTGATAATCGAGCTCCTGCTGCCTGATCAGCCTGCTTTTCATCTCACCGAAAGTGCTGGCAGAGGCGAATCCGATCTTATCAATGCCGATCGTTTTGCTGTAGTCGATGATATCCTGTTTAAGCTTTGAGTAGTTCATATCCTCCCGCTCCTTTCATCCAGTGTATATTATATTTAAAGGCAAAATCGCCAAATATTAATTTGCATCCTTTCTATGATAAACTATTTTAAAGGATTTTTGGAGGTGAAAGGTTTGGAAATCAGCATATCGCCTGATTTGGCGCAAAAGGTGCCCGGTTTCAAAGCCGGCATCATTGAATATGATCATATTTCGGTCGGAGATTCCCCCCAGATGCTGAAAGGACGGCTGCAGCTGTTCCAGGAATCAATTTTCTTTGAGCTCGAAAACAAGAACGTAACAGAATTCGATGGAATCAAGGAATGGAGGCAGGTGTTCAAGCAGGCGGGAAAAGATCCGAACCGCTACCGCCATTCAGCAGAGGCCCTTTTCCGGAGGATCAAGAAGCAGAATTATCTTTCCACCGTAAACAGTGCCGCAGATCTGAATAATTTCTTTTCGCTGGAGTACCAGTCACCTATCGGCATCTATGACAAAAGCAAATTGGAAGGGCCGGTCCGATTTCGGCTGGGGCTTGCAGGAGAAGAATATGAGGGCTTGAATGGCAGGCCGAATTCACTTGAGAACCTGATCATAACTGAAGACCTGAATGGACCATTCGGCAGCCCGTTTGTCGACTCAAGTCTTGCACCCGTTACAGAGGAAACCACTAAAGCAGTGCAGATCATCTATTTCTGGCCGTCTCTTGAGAAAGAGAACTGTGCCAGATTAGCAGAATCCCTCATGCAGATGTTTTTGCAGGTTCATGGCGGGGAAGGCAAATTCTTAATTATTGAATAAGAAAAACGCAGAGGCAATGAATATTAACGGGTTCGATTTTAGTACAAAAACTCTATTCGCACACTAATTAGCAGTCCAATTCGCAACTGAATCGGACTGCTTCTTTTTGTTGATATAGCGGGCAATTATGTAAGTTCTATTCTGTTTTAGCACTTGTATTCGCACCCCTTTCTGCAGAGTGACAGAAGTTATTGTCAGCGTGCGAATTGGTATGTCGAAAACAGAAAACAGGTTTCTGGATATTTATGTTAAAATGTGTATAGGTTTATTCAACTAACGATACAGGTTAGCATTACACGTCATAAATAAAAATACATGGAGGTCTAGTTATGTTGGTAATATTTGGGGTTATTGCAATAATAACAACTTTTATAAATCTTTATATGTATAAAGCAGGAAAGGATTATAAGCTCGCTATGGCGATGGCGTTATCATTTACAGCATTAACAATTTGTGCAGATTACAGTTATCTAACTCGGTGGGTAAAAGCGGAAGATTGGGCAGCTTTATCGGATGTAATACCTGGTATGGCAAGGGCATTCTGGTTTTTGACAATTGCCTCTATCTTACTAAATATAGCACCCATATTTTTAGAACGGAAACGTAAGAAATAATGACTTATTGTGTAAGTCTTTATGTATAAATAACGTTTTACTATAAAGAAAGCTCAGAGCATAATGGCTCCGAGCTTTTTTTGTGCTAATTTTACTGCTAAAGTGTTCTGCTAATTTAACTGCGGATTACACTGCGAAAAGCATTGCAAATTCGCAGTTTGTACTTCAAAACAGAGCCCGTTACATGAATATGCATCTGCGTTTTTTTGCTTCCTATAACGCTGCCCTAAATGGCCATTCCCCTCATTCCAGGACAATACTTTTACCCGATTCACTGCTCCTATAGATGGCGTCAATGATCATGGAGACGCGCAAGGCTTCTTCAGGCTTAACGATGAGCTCTTCTTTCCCCAGACAGCTGTTGAGGAAATTCAGGGCCTGAGGGATGCCTGGATCCTCTTCCCCGGGGAGCCACTCTGCTTCACTATTAAGGAGCATACCATTCTTCAGCTGATTCAGCTGGAATGGAAATACATCGACACCCCCGGTCAGTCCGGAAATGCCAAGGCTTTCTTCATCATTTTTAATATTTGCCATCCAGGAGGTTTCGAACAGAAGCGATGCACCATTTTCAAAGCGGACATAGGCCGTCACGTGGTCCTCAACCTCGATGGATTTATGGTCAAAATCTCCCCATAGATTTACCTGGTTTTCCATCCTGCTGAGGTGCTGGTAAGCTGTTCCCGTTACCTCCACAGGAGCCGGGCTTCCGAGCAGCCATAAAGCAAGATCCAGGAAATGGCAGCCATAGTCAATCATGGCGCCGCCTCCCTGGAGTTCTTTATTGGTAAAGACGCCCCAGCCAGGAACCTTCCTTCTTCTCAGTGCCTTGGCCCGGGCGACGATTGGCTGGCCGATTTCATTTTCTTCTATGACTTTTTTGGCAGCCCTGGCTTCCTTCATAAAACGATAATGATAGGCAATCGCAAGCTGCTTGCCTGATTCCTTTGAGGCTTTGATCATTTCTTCGCATTCTTCTGCCGTCATGGCCATTGGCTTTTCGCAGAGAACATGCTTTCCGGCTTTCAATGCTGCCACTGAGATCTCGGCATGATATCGGTTCGGCGTGCAAATCACTACAGCATCCACAATCCCCAGCATATCCCGGTAATCCCCAAAGGCGTTAGGCACTCCGAACTTTTCTGCCGTCAGCCGAGCACTTTCTTCATGAATATCGCAAATCGCTTCAACAGAGGCCAGCTCTGTTAAAGTCAGCAATGCGGGGATATGGCGGCTCTGTGCAATACCGCCCGCTCCAATGATTCCAACCCGCATCTTTTCCATATAACCCCTCCATTTATGGCAGTTTGACTATTTTCCCCGTCTGGCCCGACTCCAGGGCAGACAGTACAACCCTTAAAGATTTCAGCCCCTCTTCCCCGCTCACAGAAGGCTCCTTGTCCTCAATAATGCTGTCAATGAAAGCACTGATGACCTGCGACTGTGTCTGCCTTCCTTCTTCATTCGTCTGAATGCCGCCAAGCTCATATTTGAGCGTTTCCCCGTTCTTGTATTGGATGATAAGGGAATTAACAGGATCGTCCTCAAGCCTGAGGATGGCATTCTCAGCATAGATGATGGTCGAATTGTCTTCTTTTGATACATAAGACCAGCTTGCTGCCAGGGTTCCGATCACGCCGCTTTCAGTTTTTAGTATGCACACAGACGTATCATCCACATCGCTGTTTTCCTTGGCGCTAGCTTCTACAAAAGCGCCAACCTCGGTTATTTCCTCTCCAAGCAAATAACGGATCAGGTCGGTTTTATGTACCCCAAGGTCTCCCATTGCCCCGATAAAAGCCTCGCTTTTCCGGAAAAACCAGCTGTCCTTTCCATCCGCACTCCAGCCTTCCGGTCCGCCATGCCCAAAAGCGGTCCTGAAACTGTAAATCCTGCCGGCTTCCCCTCCGGCTATGAAGGCACGCGCTTTCTGGTGTGAAGGCACAAACCGCTGATTATGGCCGATCATAAGCTTTTTTCCATATTTTTTTGCTGCTTCTATCATGCTTTCGGCTTCCTCCACCGACACAGCCATAGGCTTTTCACAAAGGACATGCTTCCCGGCCTTCAGGGCGGCGATGGATATGGGGGCATGCAAATAATTCGGCGTGCATACACTGACTGCATCAATTTCCGGATTTGCCAGCAGATCCTCATAGTCTGTGTATGCCTCCGCATGGTAAAGGGCTGCCATATCCATTGCCCTTTCCTCCACAATATCACAGACAGCCATAATTTCAGCCTGCCCGTTAAGGTGATATTCCGGCAGATGCCTGTGCTTGGCAATGCTTCCGCAGCCGATGACCCCAACCTTGATCTGTTCCATTCCTATGCCTCCCCATTCTTCGCTTTTATTTTTTCCAGGGGCAATGCATTCCCATATTTCACTTCAGGCTGCCGTGATCCCTGCGCCCATCCTACTGCATTGATGATGACCCTTTGAACATCTTTATGGAAGTAAGTAGGATAGGTTTCATGCCCAGGACGGAAATAGAATACTTTCCCTTTTCCGCGCTGATAGGTGCAGCCGCTCCGGAACACTTCCCCGCCTTCAAACCAGCTGACCATCACGAGCTGGTCCGGCGCCGGGATATCAAAATGCTCACCGTACATTTCCTCCCGCTCCAATTCGATATACTCGCCTAACCCTTCAGCAATCGGATGGCTCGGATCCACGATCCAGATCCTTTCCTTTTCGTCTGCTTCCCGCCATTTCAGATCACAGGACGTTCCCATCAATGCTTTGAAGATTTTTGAAAAGTGGCCTGAATGAAGCACAATCAGCCCCATACCGTCGAGAACTCTTTGCTTCACCCGGGCAACAATCTCATCAGGGACTTCATCATGGGCGATATGCCCCCACCAGATAAGTACGTCTGTGTCTTCGAGAACCTCATGGGTCAAACCGCATTCCGCGTCGTCAAGAGTTGCTGTCCTGACTTCAAAGGACTCCCCTTCCAGGAAAGAGGCGATCGCCCCATGGATCCCATCCGGATATACGGCCCTCACTTCTTCGTTTTTCTGCTCATGCTGATTTTCATTCCAAACAGTCACTTTTGCCATCGTACTTCCTCCTTTATCTGCTTCCCGGCGGCAGATTCCGATATTCATTCGGTGTATAGCCGGTCAGCTTCTTAAAAACCTTGCTGAAATACTTTTCATTTTGGTACCCAACTTGATAGGCAACTTCGTAAATCTTCAAAGAAGGGCTTCCAAGCAGCTCTTTTGCCTTCTCAATCCGGATACTGGTCAGATAATCTGTAATGGTTGACTGGAAATCCTGCTTAAATTTCCTTGAGATATATTCCCTGCTCAAGTAAAAACGGTCGGCAATATCCTGGAGTGTGATATCGAGATGATAATTCTGCACCAGAAACTCTTCGATCTGCTTGATGTTATTATTATCTTTGTGAAAAGGTTTACTGCTTTTCTGCTCTCTTAGTCCATCTCCTGCCGTGCGCGCAGCCGCAAGGTCATTTACTGCCCTTTCCAGCGTTTCATTCAGCAGTTCCGGATCAATCGGCTTTAAAATATAATCAAAGCTTTTATAAAAGATTGCGTTTCTCATATACTCGTAGTCATCATAGCCGCTTACAACGATTGTCTTTCCCTGGCATTTAGAACCATGGATCCATTTCAATAAGCTGATGCCGTCGCACCTGGGCATATTCATATCGGTAAAAATAATATCAGGCTGCACTTCGCCGATCAGCCTGATCGCCTCTTCCCCGTCCTCTGCCTCAAAGATGGAGCTGATTCCGTGCTTTTCCCATTCTGCAAGCATCAGAAGCCCTTCCCTGACATGCTTTTCATCATCAATGATGATTGCCTTCATCCTCTTCGCCCCCTGGGTGCAGCGGAAGCTTCATGGAAACGATAAACCCTTTTCCCCCACGATTTCCAAGCTGCAGGATTGCCTCTTCCCCGTAGTATAGCATCAACCGTCCATACACATTCCGGAGTCCAATGCTTGTGCTGTCCCCTTTGGCCTCCAGCGGCCCGCCTTTGATGCAGCGCCAAATGTCCCTCAGCCTGCCTTCATCCGCGCCTCCGCCATTATCGCTAATATCTATGCAAAGATAGCCGCGGTCTTTATAACATTCGATATTCAGCTCTCCTGTCCCTTCCCCCGGAGTAAAACCATGCTTAAAATAATTCTCAATCACCGGCTGCAGCAGCATTTTAGGAACTTTGATGGAAGAGACCTCTTCCCCTGCATCAATCCTGTAGATAAACTTCTCGCCAAAACGCTCTTTCTGCAGAAGCAGGAAAGCCTTTGTATAATTAATCTCTTTTATCAGCGGCACCCGGTCCTCCTCCATGTCCATCCCGTACCTCATGATTTTTGAAAGGTGAGTGATCAGGGTATAAATCTGCGGGACTTTGTTCTTCAAGGCAACCGTTCCGATCGACTGGAGGGCATTGTAAAGGAAATGCGGGTTTATCTGCGACTGGAGCACCTTCAGCTGATTTGTTTTATTCTCAATCTCAAGCCTGTATTCCCTGTTGATAAGATGATTTATCTTTTCAATCATCTCATTGAACCTCATTCCCAGAATGCCGATTTCATCCTTCCCGAATGAATCATATTCAACATTCATGTCCCCCTGTTCGACCTGGCTGATGCTCCTCAGCAGCACCCGGATCGGCGAGGTGATTCTAAAAGAAACGAATAAGGTCGCCAGGATGACAAGCGTGAGGCCGATGATGCCGAAAATGATATTGATTTTCGCCACACTAAAAGCGCTTTCATATAAGGTGGTATCCGGTACCCGTTTCACCAGGAACCATCCTCCAGCACTTTCTTCCATCTGCTCGTATATCATCATACCGCTGAAATCATTTTTCTTCCATTCAAGTGTCCCCGCCTTATTGCCTGAATGCAGGATGGCATCTACCCATCTCTCATGCTCGTGTTTGCCTGCAGCATCAGCGTCTGAGCTGTAAATGAGACGTCCATCCGATGATACAATATAAAACTCCTCGCTCCCGTGGGTATACAAGTTCCTGCTGAGTTCTGCAATGGCATCAGGGGCAACCTCGAGCGTGATATAGGCCAGCACATTATCTGACGGGATATTTGTAAACGCACGATGCACAGCCATGATATTCCTGGAATTCGTCTGTTCCATCAGCGGTTCAATATACATACGTGAGGAACTGTCCCGTGCTTTATTGAAGGCCTCCGCGCTTTTGGCGCTCCTTCCTTTCAAAAAGACGACTGTAGACCTCCTGGAGGCTGATATAACCCTGTCTTCGTCTGCAAAGGCTATCTGGACCCTGTTAATGGTATCTCCGGCATAAAGGATGGTCTGGACCACATTTTTCATGATCCCGATCGTTAAGTAATTGTCTTCATCTTTGGAAGACCTCAGGAAATTTAAGAAGCCTGGATTATTGTACAAAGACAGAGTCAAGCCATTAAGCTCATTCATATAGCTCTCCAGGTTGATTTTTCCCTGATAGAGAAGCTTGCTGTTCTCCTCTACGGCCTGATTTTTCAAAAACTCCTTCGTATGGAAGTAAGTGATGATGATCGACGTGCCGAAGGGAATGATGGTGATCAGGAGCAGCAGGACAATTAATTTATTGCGGATGCTGTTTTTAATCATAAATGATCCTCCCCAAGCCCTGATAATGTAAGTATATATGGGACAGGCGAAGACATGCTGAAGATTTTTTCAATTATTGAAAATAAAAAGCATGCCCTGTTGCAGACATGCTTTTTACCCTGGATGGAATTTTGCTTTACTTTAAGTTATCCCAGCTTTTTTGGAACCTCTCCAGCAGGGTATCATAATCAATTTTTCCTGCCGCATATTCCTGGATGGCAGCAGCGAATTCTTTATTCGCTCCATCCGGCCATCTGAACCAAGTCCACGGAATCGTTTTGTCTTCCTTGGAGTACTCCAGGATCGACTGGCCAAGATCGCCAAGACCGGAAGCCTCAATATTGTCAAAAGCAGGGATGAAAGCAAATTCTTCTGTCAAATAACGTTTTCCTGTATCAGAAGAAACCATCCATTCCAGGAACATTTTTGCTTCATCCAAATTCTCGGAATTCTTATTCAGCACCCAGTTATTCGGGACGCCGACAGGAAGGCGGTCAGCACTTTCGTCATCTGAGATCGGAATCGGCAAAAAGCCCATGTTCATGTCAGGATCAACCTCATATATCATATTTTCCGTCCAGTTCCCCTGCTGCAGCATGGCCGTCTGGCCTGCGGCAAATTGGGTTACCTGTGTGTTATAGTCAGTCGTCAGCGGATTGTCATTTCCAAAATTGATTTCTGTATCAAGCACTTCTTTAAATTGCTTGAACTGCTCATTGTCAGTAAACTTTTCTGAGCCATCATACAGGCCTTCAATAAAGGCAATAGGATCTTCCTGCTGTGCAAAAGGAATATTCAGCAAGTGCTGCCCGATGACCCACCATTCTCCATATCCGGCTGAGAAAGGTGTAATGCCGCTGTCCTTCAGTTTCTTTGCAGCATCCTTAAGCTCTGTTATATTGGCAGGAGGCTCTGTAATGCCTGCTTTTTCAAATAAATCTTTATTATATACAAATCCGTATCCTTCAAGGTTTACCGGCATGCCATAAAGCTTCCCGTCGGTATCGGTCATCGGCACTTTGCCGATCGGGAGAAGATGCTCTACCCATGGCTCATCAGATAGGTCGGCCAAATGCTCTTTCCACAGTTCCAGCTCTTTAAAGCCGCCGTTGTTGAAAATATCCGGCTGCTCGCCGGAAGCAAATTTCGCTTTCAGCGCGGCACCGTAATCGGCGCCTCCCCCAACGGTTTCAAGCTTAACTTTGATGTTCGGATGCTCCGCCTCAAATTCTTTGATCATCTCCTGAAGCTGGTCGGCAATTTCAACCTTGAATTGGAACAGATTCAGCGTAACTGTTTCTTCTCCAGAATCCTTCGGCCCTTCTTTATCATCGGTGCCAGAAGTGCTTCCTGACGAACAGCCAGCCATGATCCCAAATGTAAATAGCAGGGACAGGCAGATAAGCAATAATCGTTTCATTGTCATTGACCTCCTTGAATCTATTTATATATCATTTTTGCGGCACATGCTTGCCACCGGCAAAAATTAGATATCTATTTGATAGAGCCTGATGCAATGCCTTTAATAATATGCTTCTGCAGGAACAGGAAGAAAATAATGACAGGTGTTATGCCGAGCACCAGCGCTGCCAGGCCCATATCCCACTGCTTTGTATACTGCGCAAAGAAAGAACTGGTGGCAAGCGGGATCGTCCTCAGCTCAGCATCCTGCAGGACAAGGAGCGGAAGAAGGAAATCATTCCAGATCCATAATGTATTGAGGATGACTACCGTAATCGTGATTGGCTTTAAAAGCGGGAAGACAATTCTCCAAAATACCCCGAACTGGCTGCACCCATCAATCAGCGCCGATTCTTCTATCTCCCTTGGAACCGTTTTGACAAACCCGTGGTACAGGAATAGGGAAAGCGGCACGCCAAAACCAAAATACATCATGATCAGCCCGGGAATGCTGTTCGTTATATTCAGGGCGCCTCCGAGCTTCATAAGCGGGATCATAACCGTCTGAAAGGGAATGACCATAGCTGAAACAAACAGGATGAATAAAATCTTGCTGAAGCGCCCGGGAGTCCTCACCATTTTCCAGGCAGCCATCGAACTGATGACCACCAGGCCAATATTGCTGAGCACAGTGATGATCATTGAATTCCAGAATGCCCTCGGAAAATTAATGACCTCCCACACCTTCGAATAGTTTGCAAATAACACTTCCTTCGGAAAAGCAGCAGCATCCAATAAGATTTCAGCAAAGCTCTTGACGGAATTAACTGCCACAAAATAGAACGGGATCAAAAAAACCAATCCCAGTGCAATGCCGATTATCTCCAGCAGAAAGGTCTTTCCGGTATACTTGCGATTCATCAGGCCTCAACCTCCTTCCTTTTTGTCATAACTACCTGAACCGTTGTAAAGACGGCGACGATGAGGAAGAAAAGAATCGATTTGGCCGTCCCGAGGCCATAGCGGTTATTTTGGAAAGCCTCCTGATAAATATTGATGGCTACAGACTGTGTTGAATTGAACGGCCCCCCATTTGTAAGAGAAAGATTCAGATCAAAAATCTTAAAAGCCATCGATATGGTCAAAAAGAAACAAATAGTGAATGCCGGGATGATAAGCGGCATGATGATGCGGGTAAGAAGTGTCCAGTTTGAAGCGCCGTCAATCCTTGCTGCCTCAAGAAGGGAATGGTCCACTCCCTGCAGGGCTGCTATATAAATGACCATCATATAGCCGCTCACCTGCCATGCAAAAACAATGACAATCCCCCAAAAAGCTGTAGTCTCATCCCCAAGCCATGCCAGTTCAAAAAAAGCAAGGCCAGTCAAATTCCCGATGGATGCAAACGCTTTGACAAAAATGAATTGCCAGATAAAGCCGAGCAGCAGGCCTCCAATAACATTCGGTATGAAGAAGACTGTTCTAAGAATATTACGGGTCTTCAAAGCTGCATTAAGAAGCAGGGCAAGTCCAAAGCCAATCAGGTTGCTGATGACAACAGAGGCCAGCATGAATTTGGTTGTAAATAAGAAAGATTGGAAAAAGTTCGGATCATCTTTGAAAATTTTAATATAGTTTTCGAGCCCGACCCACTCGACCGCTGAGCTTACACCATTCCAGGAGGTAAAAGAATAATATAAACCCATAAGGAACGGAATGACTTGTATGAGGAGAAAAAATAATATAGCCGGACCGGTAAAAGCAGCGTATATCAGTACGTTTCGCAAACGCGCTTTACGTTTGCTTGCTGCCTTCCTCACTGCTTCCCCCTTTATTGATGCCATTTCTGTTTTTGCATCCAACGAATAACACCGCCCTTTGTAATCGCTTTCTTTTATTATAGGAGGCTATCATATAAAAAGGGGCGACACAATTGACCAAAGTAGGGGGAAAATTTTGACTTCTTTTCAGAGAAAGAGGTTACGCTGCAATCCGGCTGATGTGAACATACGGATATTTGCCCGGGTGAAGACAAAGAAAAAACGCAATGCTTCGTTTTCTGGAAACGAAACACTGCGTTGATGAAATTATGTATGGAGCGGGTGATGGGAATCGAACCCACGACATCAGCTTGGAAGGCTGAGGTTTTACCATTAAACTACACCCGCATCGAATATTGTAGAAATTTGTCGACATATGATCAAAAATAAAAACAGGAAGTCCTGTTTTAAAAATGATACCGGTGGCCGGGGTCGAACCGGCACTCCAGAAGGAACACGATTTTGAGTCGTGCGCGTCTGCCAATTCCGCCACACCGGCATATCATTTAATTCAGCGTTCTTTCCCCATTTCCTTGAATAGGAATGGAGGCGGCAACCGGAATCGAACCGGTGATAAAGGTTTTGCAGACCTCTGCCTTACCTCTTGGCTATGCCGCCAGAACGTTTGGAGCGGAAGACGGGATTCGAACCCGCGACCCCCACCTTGGCAAGGTGATGTTCTACCACTGAACTACTTCCGCAAATGGCTGGGCTAGCTGGATTCGAACCAACGCATGACGGAGTCAAAGTCCGTTGCCTTACCGCTTGGCTATAGCCCAATAACATTATATGCAGGAAATACAATATTGTGTAAAAAAAATGGGGCGACTGATGGGAATCGAACCCACGAATGTCGGAACCACAATCCGATGCGTTAACCACTTCGCCACAACCGCCATAATAATTGGCAGGGGTAGTAGGAATCGAACCCACACTGGAGGTTTTGGAGACCTCTGTTCTACCTTTAAACTATACCCCTGTATAAATGGTGGAGGGGGACGGATTCGAACCGCCGAACCCTGAGGGAGCGGATTTACAGTCCGCCGCGTTTAGCCACTTCGCTACCCCTCCACGTTAAGGTGGTGCCGGCTAGAGGACTTGAACCCCCAACCTACTGATTACAAGTCAGTTGCTCTACCAATTGAGCTAAACCGGCTTACAAACAATGGTGGCTCAGGACGGAATCGAACCGCCGACACAAGGATTTTCAGTCCTTTGCTCTACCGACTGAGCTACTGAGCCATAATGCTATTAAAAATAATGGCGGTCCCGACGGGAATCGAACCCGCGATCTCCTGCGTGACAGGCAGGCATGTTAACCGCTACACCACGGGACCACTTTATAAATTTCGGTCTTGATTATGCCCGAGAAGCCTGCAGGACTGTCTCTTCCTCTTCCAGATGACTCAAGGAAGCCAATCCGTCGAGACAACTCGCAGCATATTCATTGCAGTGTCGCTCGTCGCTACACCACGGGACCAGATTGCGGGGGCAGGATTTGAACCTGCGACCTTCGGGTTATGAGCCCGACGAGCTACCGGACTGCTCCACCCCGCGACGATAATAGTTATTCAAGAAAATGGTGGAGGATGACGGGATCGAACCGCCGACCCTCTGCTTGTAAGGCAGATGCTCTCCCAGCTGAGCTAATCCTCCGAAATGGTGACCCCTACGGGATTCGAACCCGTGTTACCGCCGTGAAAGGGCGGTGTCTTAACCGCTTGACCAAGGGGCCAGATTAAAATTTAAATGGCGGAGAGCAAGGGATTTGAACCCTTGAGACAGCTATAAACCGCCTACACGATTTCCAATCGTGCTCCTTCGGCCACTCGGACAGCTCTCCATAATTGGCTCCGCAGGTAGGATTCGAACCTACGACCGTTCGGTTAACAGCCGAATGCTCTACCACTGAGCTACTGCGGAATGATAGTATATTAGAATACTTTCGCCCGGCAGCGTCCTACTCTCACAGGAGGAGAACCTCCAACTACCATCGGCGCTGAGAAGCTTAACTTCCGTGTTCGGTATGGGAACGGGTGTGACCTTCTCGCTATCGCCACCAGACTATTTTTTCAAGACAAGTATTATTATACCGTCTTTTTATTATTTTGCAAGAGGAATTTTAAAATTTTATTCACTCAAAACTAGATAATGCAGAAGAAGAAGAATGACTGAGTAATCAATTGTGGTTAAGTCCTCGATCTATTAGTATCTGTCAGCTCCACGTGTCACCACGCTTCCACCTCAGACCTATCAACCTGATCATCTTTCAGGGATCTTACTAGCTTGACGCTATGGGAAATCTCATCTCGAGGGGGGCTTCATGCTTAGATGCTTTCAGCACTTATCCCTTCCGCACATAGCTACCCAGCGATGCCTTTGGCAAGACAACTGGTACACCAGCGGTGCGTCCATCCCGGTCCTCTCGTACTAAGGACAGCTCCTCTCAAATTTCCTGCGCCCACGACGGATAGGGACCGAACTGTCTCACGACGTTCTGAACCCAGCTCGCGTACCGCTTTAATGGGCGAACAGCCCAACCCTTGGGACCGACTACAGCCCCAGGATGCGATGAGCCGACATCGAGGTGCCAAACCTCCCCGTCGATGTGGACTCTTGGGGGAGATAAGCCT
>NZ_OZ481794.1:375000-1172500 GCF_984799205.1 Bacillus sp. SRL543 | reverse complement strand
GCCAGATGGTGGAGAGAATGAACGACATGGTTATAGGCATCGAGATAATGATTATTTTCAAAAAATGCTTTCCCATCCATATAGCGCCTTATCAGCTTTGCAAATTCCACGCCCATCTTCAGCTTTCTTCCATAGAACGGGAATTCCCTTAATTCAACTTTCAGGCTGCTTATATACTCATTGCGGTCAAAAAGGATTCTCCCATTATAAAGCCAATCAAAAATCTTCCGGTTGGAACCGTGGAGGATCCATTCATTCAGCTGGCTCTCCTTTACAATATGCAGGGCGGCTTTTTTATCATTATAAGTATAGTGCTTCACAAAAACCGGAACCTCTGCTTCCTGGACAACAATCAGCAGGACTGCATCAAAGGTATCCGTAACAGGGACCGCTTTGTTTCTTTTTTCTATGATCAGCACCCCAAGCGTGTTGGCCTGGCTTGCCCGTTCCTGATAAATAGGGCGAAGAATGTCTTCCATCATCATTCCTCCATTTAATTTAGATGAACATGCATTTATTTGAACTTCAATGACTTCAGGGCAATTGAGCCTGCCCGCGGGACCGGACTGGTGAGGCACTCTGATGCTGCCATATTTGATGCGTTCTCAGTCTGCGCTCCTTTGCCCAAGGTCCTTGCTTTTCTTTTATAGAATATAGGTTCTACAGCCATCCAGGAATTCCTGCTGTCTTCAAGCATTATTCGACAGGAGCATGATTCATGCTTTAGGAGATATCCTTTAGAAAAGCAAATATGATATAGTTATACTTTGGGAGGGACAAAAAAGAATGGCAAAATATTCGAGCAAGATCAATAAAATACGGACCTTTGCGCTTAGTCTGGTATTCATCGGCTTTATTGTTATGTATATAGGAATATTCTTCAGGACTTCACCGATTGTCATGACTATATTCATGCTGCTGGGCATGCTCTGCATCATCGCAAGCACCGGTGTTTATTTCTGGATTGGCATGCTCTCAACAAAAACTGTACAAGTTGAGTGCCCAAATTGCGGGAAATATACAAAGATGCTTGGCCGTGTGGATATGTGCATGTATTGCAATGAACCGCTGACACTCGATCCTTCCCTCGAAGGGAAAGAATTCAACGAGAGCTACAACAGAAAGGGTTCAAAACAGAAAAAAGCTGAGCAATAGATATGCTCAGAATAAATCGGCCCAGCAGGGATTGCTGGGTTGTTTTTTATATGTCCGCGAAGATCCGGCAGCCGCTGAATCCTTTAAGGCAAAAGAAAAAAGCCGATAGCATGCTATCGGCATTATAGAATTAGTGCGCTTCCTTGCTTGCACAATCCGGGCAAGTGCCGTAAATCTCCATGCGGTGATGGCTGATTTTAAAACCTGTTACATGGGATGCCAGATGTTCAACTTCATCCAGACCAGGATAATGGAAATCCACGATTTTTCCGCAGTTCTCGCAAATCACATGATAATGATGGGTTGTTATAAAGTCAAACCTGCTTGATGCATCACCATAGGTCAGTTCCTTTACCAGGCCAACTTCACGAAATACTCTTAGATTATTGTAAACTGTAGCCACACTCATATTAGGAAATTTTCCTTCTAATGCTTTATAAATATCATCTGCAGTCGGGTGTGACATGGAGCTTATTAAATATTCAAGTATCGCATGACGCTGCGGAGTAATACGCACTCCTGTATCCTTCAAGGTATCCAGCGCTTCTTTTAACTGTGTTTGAGCCACCGTCATGCACCTCTTTTCCAACAAAGATTCTTACTTTGTAATCTTTATAAATAGTGTACTAACTTTTTATGCTATTTGTCAATATTCCTGTATGATGCCTGCTGTTTTCAATCCTCTTCGTGAAGATTTTTCTCGTTTTCCCCCAGCTGGAGATTTACATATCTGGCCGTTACAAACAGCAGGTCAGACAATCTGTTCAGGTATGACAGCACCAGGGGGTTCACTCCTTCAATCCGCACGGCCTCCCTTTCCGCCCTCCGCACAATCGTCCGGGCAGAATGGAAAGCGGCTCCGGCGGGATTGCCCCCTGGCAGGATAAAATTGGCAAGCTGCGGGAGTTCAGCATCCCATTCATCAATTTTGTTCTCCATTACTTCTATATCTTCTTCAGAAACTTTCCATTTGACCTCTTTCCCGGGAGGAGTTGCAAGCTCTGCACCTACATGGAAAAGAGCTGTTTGTATTTTATGGTATGTGTCTTCAAGCTCTTTTTTACCCTGGAAAAATTCTCCTTTGAGATAACTGAGCGCCAGGCCGATCATCGAGTTTGCTTCATCGCAGGTCCCATAAGCTTCTACCCGCATGTCCCCTTTAGATACACGCTCTCCGTATATGAGCGAGGTTGTTCCTTTATCTCCTGTCTTAGTGTAGATTTTCAATTCAATACCCCTTTCCAGGATCAATTTTATTCACAAAGTCTTTCCCGTTTTGTATATATGTATGAAGATTATGGACGAAAATTTCAAAGGATCTTGGCAGGTACATGGCTGATCTGCTTGATAAGTGGGGAGTGACGGTGATATTGTCCAGCTTCCAGAATGGATGGCCTTTTTCCAGCGGCTCTGTCTCAAAAACATCCAGATAGGCATGTGAAATCTCCCTCTTCCGCATAACATCCAGCAATATTTCTTCCCCGGCAACATCTCCCCTGCCCAGGTTGATGAAGACTGCACTGCTCTTCATCCTGCTGAAGTGCTCCTTCCCGAGCAGATGCCTTGTCTCTCCTGTACTGGGGAGCACCGAGATAAGGAAATCAGCCTCAGGTAATAGTATGTCCAACTCTTCAAGGCTGAAAAGGCTGTCAATATAGGGCACAGGGGCACCGCTGCGGTTGATGCCCCAGGTTTTCAATCCAAATGCTTTACCCAGCCGGGCTATTTCTTTTCCTATAGCGCCCGTCCCCAGGATCAGCATGGTTTTTCCGTGGAGCTCTCCCATCTGGATATTCCGGTCCCAGACTTCATTCTCTTCATTTACAATAAGCTTCTTCGCCTTTTTTTCGTGCATCAGCATCATCCCAAGTGCAAACTCTGCCATCGGGATGCTGTGAACCCCTCTTGCATTTGTAATCAGGATACCTCTTTCTTCACATTCCTTGAGCGGCATCAATTCGAGACCCGCGGACATAACCATGATCCATTTCAGCATTTTTGCCTTTTCCAGATGCTCAGCCGTCAGATCCTCGCCATATGTAATGAAGATATCTGCCTGGGAAAATGCCCCTTCAGCCTGCTCCATACTCTCATAAAATTCAATTTCCGCATCCGGGAAAGTATTCTTAACCTTATCCTGCAGTTCCTTTTCCGGCTGCAGAGAAGACACTATTTTCAATCCCGTTCCCTCCTTCGTTTTCTTCATCATATCACCCGAAGGATATTTTTACATTTTTCAATCGATCATACCCGCTTCTTCAGCTGCCGAAACTTCCCAAGCGGTACTCACTGCTGTTCTTCCATAAAAAAAGACAGACCCTGAAAGGATCTGCAAAGTATCTGAGGAGGTATGCCCTAATAAGATGATATTCAAAACTTGTTTAAATGAATGGACATCAGCCTTTGTTATGTTAAATTGGGCCAGACAGCCGCCCTTTTATGCAGGAGGTCTGCCATTTGCGATCTCTCCCAATAATGATGGAGATATCCCTCGTATATCAAAGACAGCCGGGGGATGCTGGCAACATCATCAGGCCTGATCATTTCACAGCATTTATTGAATGTATGTATACCGCTCCTTGTAAGGACCGTTGATACGAATTGGGAGCAGGTGTATGCATTGTTCCGCTGAAATTTTATTCCTATAAGTATACCGATGCAGCCGAGGAGATTATATTTATACTTCAGCGGATCTTCCTCAAAATGGAGGATCATCTTCCGGATTTCTTTATGCTGGGAATCAGAAACCTGAAGCCGGTAGATCGCGCATCTTGTATTTTTTTTATGCTTGAATACACCTCTGTCAACCCTTTCGCGGATGAAGCCCGCTGATAAAGGATTCATGTAGCTGCGCCTCCCGAAACTGTACAGCTGATTGAATTGCTGATCCAATGCAATGGAAGAATGGTTATAAGGAGCTCTTGTATAGCATTTGATCATTCTCGAAAATATTGTTCCTGTATCCGTTAGCAAGATATAAATGCATTTGCCCATCACTTATCACCCAATATCGTATTTGGAAAATTTAATTCTTAGTATATTAGACGAATGGACTGGGCATATCACTACACTTAAAATAAAAAAAGATTGGATACAAGTATCCAATCCCACCATTCAGGTAAGCTGCTCCTGCACAAAAGCAAGCGCCTCTTCAACATGGCCTTTTACCTTGACCTTCCTCCATTCCTTCACCAAATTCCCTTCTTTATCGATGATGAAGGTGGATCTTTCAATCCCCATATACTCTTTGCCAAAATTCTTCTTCAGCTTCCAGACATCATACGCTTCGGCAGCTTTATGCTCTTCATCTGACAGCAGGATGAATGGCAATCCGTATTTTTCGATAAATTTGCCGTGCCTGCCTGCCGGATCAGGGCTTATGCCAATGATAACAGCATCCGCTCCCTGGAACTCCTCATGCTTGTCCCTGAAATCGCATGCTTCTGTCGTGCACCCTGGCGTCATATCCTTAGGGTAAAAGTACAGAACCACATTTTTGCCCCGGAAATCCGACAGCTTTACCGGCTTTTCATCTGCCCCGGGCAGTTCAAATTCCGGAGCCTGTTTTCCCAGTTCAATCTGCATAATAATCCCTCCATCAATGTTATACCATAAGCCTATCCAAAATTTGCTGCAAACACAAATCCGGATGCTGTCAGGACTCCCTGTCGAATACGGCCCTCGCTACAAAAGCAGCAGGGATCGTATAGCCGATCAATGCCTCAAGTACGGCAATCATCCTGCCGATCCCCACAGGGGAAATATCCCCGTACCCTACTGAAAAAAGGGTTACGGCGCTGAAATAGAAGCCTGTCTCCAGCCTTTGAAAGAATGTCCCTCCTCCCCCTCCAGCGCTTTCACGGAGAACTGTGGAACCGTTCTGCTCTATTAAAACGTAAATAAGCCCAAAGCCAATCATGACCGTCACATATATAAAAGCCAGATACAGAAAATTCTCAATCGAGACTCTTTTTCCGCGAATCTTATGCGGTATAAACAATGTCCGCAGGCTCATCAAAATACAGAAGGCAATCAATATCAGCGAAAGATAAAAAACCAAATCAGACCCTCTTCTCCTTTATACTCCCTAGATTTATACGCTTCAAACAGGGCCTGTATGCCGGCTTGTCTTTTAACAAATAGTGCAGTTCCAGGATTATCCTGGTAAAATTATGAATATTCATTTTTTAAAGTGAGAGGAGTTATTTATGTATTTGCTGCTGTCCATCTTGCTGGCTGCAATTTTAGGATGCCTTTTATTACTGATGAGTCCTTTAATTGCAGGCGTTATCGCTTTTGGAATCATTGCGGGCACTTTATTCAGAGCGGTTTATATGCTTAATAAAATCTATAAAACACTTCCAAAGCCGCCGGATAAAGTAACGGCTGCTTATCAAGACTATCTCAAAGATATAAAACATTTGAACGAAAAAGAAAACAGCAGTCAGAATTAGAGTTTGAGTATACACCGAGTCAGAAGACATAAAAAAACAGCACCCCATGTAAGAGAGTGCTGTTTTTGCCATTCTAGTTTCCTGCACCGCGGTATTTCTTCACACCCTGATTCCAGACGATAATCGACAGGCAGAAGAAAACCAGGCCGATAACAGGTGTCAGAAATGAATAGGCCAGCCATTCATGTTTTCCAAGGAAATAGGCAGCCGGATAGACACCGACAAATGCGAACGGCAGGATCCAGGTAAGGACAAAACGGATGGCGCCATTGTATATGTCCACCGGATATCTTCCATAATTCCCGATATTGTACATCATCGGCATGATGGACGTTCTTGCATCAGCCCAAAAACTGATGCAGGCAATCAGGACAAAGATTCCCGCATATACCATCACTCCGCCGATCACCAGCAGGACAAACAGGAACGGATCGTACCAGCTTACGCTGAGCCCAAGCTGTTCCCCTGCATAAAACATAATGACCAGGCCGGTCACTACGCCAAACAGAGACTCCAGTTCCATCCTTTCCAGGACAATTTGGAAGAGACTGTGGACAGGCCTTGTCAGAATCCTGTCAAACTCACCTTTAACGATATACCGTTCATTGAAGTCCCATATATTAAAGAAGGAAGAAAACAGGGCATACGGTACAAGAAAGAATCCATAGATAAAGATGATTTCATCCCTGTTCCAGCCGCTCAAATAGCTGGTATGGCCAAATACAACCAGAATAAAGATCAAATTGACGGCCTGAAACAGCAAATCGGATACTGCCTCAACTGCCAGGTCTGCCCGATACTCCAGCCTTGTTTTCATATATTGAGAAACATATTGGAAGAAAATCGAAATATAAAACAAGCTGTTACCCTCCCTCTATAAATATTGATTTATCAACGGTTTGAGCCGTTAATGGGGTGTCAAAAAAATATTTTTTGACACGAACTCTAACAGTATTTTTCTTTTATGTGAAACTATTCCAACATATGGGTGCGCTACGCGGTCACCAGTGTATAAATATGGTAAATGGTGATTAGGTTATATGCGATGCACAATGGATCTCTGCGTAGCTTATGATGACGTACCCTCCCATGTCTCTGGGCATCAGTGTGCCTACATTCCTTCGTTCGGTCTAGTCATAAGGCAGAGGCTAGCGAAGCTCCTTTAGGGACTCTGGGTCGAATGGAAAAAATAGTGCCAGCTTCTCCGTGTCATCCAGTTGTCTAGGTCTCATTAAGGGATGTAGGGTCTTATGCAGCCTCTTCGAGACTTGGAATATCCCTCATCATTCGCTGTGCATCAAATACTCTGTGCTTCGTGCTTATACCATGCAAAACTTTTAATAGCTTCCCGCATAGAACCACGATGGATTGTTTCTTACGCAATGGATTAACCTTACGGTTTGTATAGTACTCATGAAGCTTTCTAAAGGCTTCGTTGTGGCGAATCATTGGCATCATGACTCGGAATAGGAGGGCTCGCAGCTTTCTCCTTCCCCGTTTAGAGATGCGTTTTTTCCCTTTATGCTCTCCGGATGAGTTCTCACGCAGCGTTAATCCCGCAAGTTTAATGATTTGGCGTGGATCTTCGTAGTGTGAAAAGCTTCCGATCTCAGCTAGTAGGTCAACAATGGTGGCATCTCCAAGCCCAGGCACCGTTGATAGCCATTCATATTCTACAGATGTTTTTACAAGCTTATCTAAATGAAGGGTAATGTTTTCAATATCCTGTTCAAGTTGATGATAATGACGGACAAGTGTGGCAATTTCAATTCGGGCCATCTGGTGTCCTTCTGTTACCCCAATTGAACTGGCAGCGACTTCAATAAGACGCACTGCTTTTGGTTTCTGGGGGGATTTGAGCCCCTCGGCCTTTCGATAAAGAGATAACACTTCATCGGGTTGTTTCTGGTGTAGATCACTCGGAAAAGGAGTGCATTGAAGTGCAGCCAATGCCATTTTTCCGAATGACGGAAATACTTGGACAAACTCAGGGAAATAACGATCCAGCCAGCGAATCATCATGTTTTTGACAGCGCCCAATTCCTCTGTCAATTTACCTCTGAACGATGATCCGACGCGGAGTTCAGCCTCCATGCCTTTCAGGATGCGCGGATAGCTGAAGCGCCCATCTTTTACTAGGCGAGCAATGACCAATGCATCCTTACGGTCGTTTTTAGTTGGCAGATTATCATCCAACTCTTTTGATCGCTTAACATGCATAGGATTAACCATGGCTAGGGGGATTCCCCGTTCCTCTAGAAAATAGGCAAGGTTGAGCCAATAGTGTCCCGTAGGTTCAATCCCTACAATCACTTCTGTTTTGGCGTTCTCTTTCATGGCGGCCAAAATACGTTGATAGAAAAGCTCAAAACCATTTTCTAACTGGGAAACTGAGAAGGATTTCTGAAGCACTCTTCCTCGGTCATCTACAAAGCAAGCATAGTGAGTCCGCTTGGCAATGTCGATTCCAATCACAAGTGTATTTTCGGTGACTTGATTAATTTTCTGATTTTGTTTAAAATCCATTAAGGAGTCCTCCTTGGTTAACTAAGTTAGGGGTCATATCGGCGCACGATTTGACACCCCGTATCATACCAAGAGGGCTCTTTTTTGTTCAAGTCCCCGAAAATCCTTCTAACAGGAATGCTCCTTGTATGACCATCTGCTTTTTCGCAGCGGACCACAGTGCCTGTATCGGAATAATGAGGATCAGCACCCATACTGCCTGAAGCAGCAGACCGTTGATGGCTTCCCCATGCGTGAAGCCATTGGTGAAAATCATGCTCGGAACATAGCTGATGCCCTGGAAGGGAAGGAATTTCAAAATATCCTGCGCCCAGACAGGGAAAAAGGAGAGCGGGATCAGCAGTCCGGAAAACAGATCGATCACAACGCGCTTAGCCCTGATCAGACCAGTATTATTGTATAAGAAAAAGGTCGTAATCCCTGTCAGCAGATTTAATTGGGTATTGATCAAGAAGCTGAGTACTATGGACACTGAAAACAGCAGCCAGGTAGAAGGGTCTGCCGAAAATTCAAGCGGGAAGATCAGGGCTACAATGACCATGCCGGGAACAGAGAAAAAGAACAAACGGAAAATTCCTTCACCAAGCCCCTGCATGGTCTTCATGCCCAGATAATTGTACGGCCTGATCAGTTCAACCGCTACCTTCCCTTCCTTTATTTCTGCAGCCATCTCCCGATCGATATTATTGAAATAAAAGGCCCGCGCCATCCAGGCCACAGCTACATATGTAGTCATCTGCAGGACGGAAAGGCCTTCGATGCTCTCTTTCCCTCCATATATCGCTGTCCATAAAAAATAATAAGCGCCTATATTAATGCTGTATATCAGAATGCCTGTATAATAATTCGTCCGGTAGGCGAGCATCATCAAAAAACGGATTCGGATCATCTCTAAATACTTATCCATCTCTGCCTCCTCATGCCATGCCCTTATCGTAAATATTGCGGATGATTTCTTCGGTTGACGTTTCCATGATTTTGATATCCCTGACATTGTAGGCTGAGACTACACTTGCAATCAGCGCAGAAATGACTTCCTCTTTATCCTCGGTAAAAGCTGTAAAGGCTTCGTCCTCTCCATTCCTTTGCCACTCAACAGGCAAGTTGGCAGTGAGCTTCTCCAAAGCCCCAATCTCTGCCTGCTCAAGGAATTCAAACCGGATTTCCTTTCCTTCAGCCCAGGTTTCCTTCAGGCTCTGCAGGGCGCCATCATATATGATGCTTCCTTCATCAAGCATGACAACCCGCTCGCAAAGTGCTTCGATGTCAGTAAGGTCATGGGTGGTCAAAAGAATGGTTGTATTATATTTCTCGTTGATTTCTTTTAAAAACTCACGGATTTTCAGCTTAACCAGCACATCAAGGCCGATCGTAGGCTCATCAAGAAATAACAGCGGCGGATTATGGATCAGCGCCGCCGCCAGCTCGCAGCGCATTCTCTGGCCAAGGGAAAGCTTGCGTACCGGCTTATCCAGGAGCGGCCCGATATCAAGCGTCCTGATGACATGGTCCATATGGCTCGCATAATCCTCATCTGACACTTTATAAACCTTTTTTAAAAGCCGGAACGATTCCTGTACCGCAATATCCCACCACAGCTGGGAACGCTGCCCGAATACAACCCCGATCGTCTGGACAAATCTTTCCCTGTCTCTGTGCGGATTCATCCCGTTAACGGTCACCTCACCGGCAGTCGGCTCCAATATGCCGGTCAGCATCTTGATCGTGGTCGATTTTCCCGCACCATTTTCTCCTATATAGCCGACCATTTCCCCCTGCCTCACTTTAAAGCTGATATCGTTGACTGCAGGGACAATCTTATAATTACGCGTAAACAGATCGCGGAAGGCCCCTTTAAGGCCGGCCCTGCTTGAATAGGCCTTAAACTCCTTGCGCAGGCCATTTACAATGATGGCATCCTTCATGTTTTCCTCCAGTTCAATCCCTTTTTCAAAGGGCATGTATTTCATCATGTCCACGGCATATGATCCTTTTCAGCAGCTTATGCCCTAAAGAATCATTTTAGCCAAAGCACAACTTTTATACAAATAGCCTGCACGCTCACCCGCCTTATTTTCCAGGAGCATCCGTTATGCTGCGGCATTGGGAAACTTCCCCCTGGACGCCCTTCCCAGGGGGTTAGTTGAACCAGCCGGGCTTTACGGGCAGTTTAGTCCCGTTCCCCTTCCTTTTTCGTAAATTTCTTACTATATGCGCGGGGCTATTACTGCCCGTTAAACTGCGGCATTGGGAAACTTGCCCCTGGACGCCCTTCCCAGGGGGTTAGTTGAACCAGCCGGGCTTTACGGGCAGTTTAGTCCCGCTCCCATTCCTTTTTCGTAAATTTCTTACTATATGCGCGGGGCTATTACTGCCCGTTAAACTGCGGTAATATAGAGGAGGAATTACGCCTTTAAGGAGGAAAAAAATGAATTTCTCAAATTCAGAACGGATTCACGAAGAAGCACTTAAACATATCGTCGGCGGAGTAAACAGCCCATCCCGCTCATATAAAGCAGTTGGCGGCGGAGCCCCGGTTGTGATGGAGCGCGCACAGGGGGCATACTTCTGGGACGTTGACGGAAACCAATATATCGACTATTTGGCTGCGTACGGCCCCATCATCACAGGACATGCCCATCCTCATATTACAGAAGCAATCAAAAAAGCGGCAGAAACAGGGGTCCTGTACGGAACACCAACCCCCCACGAAGTGAAATTTGCCAAAATGCTGAAGGAAGCGATGCCGGGGATGGAAAAGGTCCGCTTCGTCAATTCAGGCACTGAGGCCGTCATGACCACGATCCGTGTGGCACGCGCCTACACAGGAAAAGACAAAATTATTAAGTTTGCCGGATGCTACCACGGCCACTCCGACCTTGTCCTTGTAGCTGCAGGCTCCGGCCCGGCCACACTCGGAACTCCGGATTCCGCCGGCGTGCCTAAGAGCATTGCCCAGGAAGTGATCACTGTGCCATTCAATGATATTGAGCCATTTAAAGAAGCAATGGAAAAATGGGGAGACGAGATTGCCGCAGTGCTGGTCGAGCCGATTGTAGGGAACTTCGGCATCGTTGAACCGAAGGAAGGCTTCCTGGAGCAGATCAATGAGATCGCCCATGCAGCAGGCTCCCTCGTCATATATGATGAAGTCATTACGGCTTTCCGCTTTATGTATGGAGGAGCACAGGACATGCTCGGCGTTCAGCCCGACCTGACAGCAATGGGCAAAATCATTGGCGGCGGGCTTCCGATCGGTGCTTACGGCGGGAAACTTGAAATCATGGAAAAGGTAGCTCCATTGGGTCCCGCCTACCAGGCAGGGACGATGGCAGGAAACCCGGCTTCCATTCTTTCCGGGATCGCCTGCCTTGAAGTACTCAAACAGGATGGAGTCTATGAATATCTCGACAGGCTTGGCCAGATGCTCGAAGAAGGCATACTGGAGGCCGCGGCTGAGCATGGGATCCAGATTACCATCAACCGCCTGAAAGGCGCGCTGACAATCTACTTTACGGAAGAAAAAGTGGAAAACTATGAGCAGGCGGAAAACACAGATGGAGAAACTTTTGCTCGTTTCTTCAGGCTGATGCTGGAACAGGGGATCAACCTGGCACCTTCCAAGTATGAGGCCTGGTTTATTACCATCGCCCATGCCGAAGAAGATATACAAGCAACTCTCCACGCAGTCAACCATGCATTCAGTATAATGAGCGGAGAATAATTATACAGTTTTTTATGCATAGAAGGAGCCTTCATCGGCTCCTTTTTTCATTTGACTTGTTTTGAAAACGTTTACAAAGTAAGGTGTTTTATAATTAGTCCCATTTACCGCCCGCCATTCTTCATCCATAGTTTTGTATAATTAATTGATTTCTGAAAATTCTTATGATATGATAGAAATACTAATTTTCGAAAAACTTACTGCGGTACGCCATGAATTTTGAAAAATGAAGGCTTATCTTGCCTTATTTTCCCCTTTCCTGTTTCCCCGAAACAATAAACCTAACAAAATTTCATTTTGTATATCTGAATAAATTTTTAGGAGGTGAACCGGCTTGGCATTTTGCTGAAGCCGTATTTATGACACAAACTTGGAGTCCATCCCTATTCACTGATTTTAACCGCCAGGAACATGATGCATGCGGGATTGTAGCCGCAATGGAGAAAAATAAAGTTCCATCAAGGGAGAATATTTTTGCCTGTATCGATGCCCTTGTCACGATGAATCACCGTGCCGGTTTTATTAACGGCGAAGGAGACGGCGTCGGGATTCACATCGATATCCCGCGCGAGCTATGGAAACAGAAGCTGTCTGACGCCGGTTCAGATCCTGGCGCGGCTGTCCTGGAAGGGTTTGCCGTCGGCCATGTTTTCATGTCTAGAAACGAAAAAAGCTCTGGCACTAAGGCAAGCCTTGCAGAAAAATTAGAATCAGCAGGCTTTCAAATCCTGTTCGAATCAGACGATGTGACAGATTCTTCAGCTCTTGGGCCGATTGCCATCCAGGAAAACCCTATATTCTGGCAGTTTGCCATACTATCAGATTTAGAGGGACAGCACCTTACTGAAAAATTATTTAATCTGATCATAGATTTTGAAGAGGATGAGCATGTGCATGTCGCCTCCCTGAGCCAGCACCATGCTGTCTATAAAGTAATGGGCGCAGGGGATATCCTTCCCAAATATTATCATGATCTTGCCGATCCGCTTGCCGCATCGACAATGACGCTTGGCCATAACAGATATTCGACCAATACGCTCTCCAGCTTTTTCCGCGTCCAGCCTTTCAGTGTGCTTGGGCATAACGGCGAAATCAACACGATTGCCAAACTCCGGGATGAAGCTAAGCTTGCAGGCGTTCCGCTCGTTAAAGACGGGAGCGATTCACAGGACTTGAGCAGAACACTGGAAACGTTTATTTGCCGTGAAAATTATTCACTTTTTGAAGCGATGGATGTCATGTTCCCGCCGATCGTGAATGAAATCAAGTCATACCCTGATCACCTGCAGGATCTGTACACATACATCCGGGAAGGCTGGGGCCATTTTGCCCAGGGTCCTGCCGGCATCATTTCCCGCTTTGCGGACGAAGCAGTATTCAGTGTGGATGCACTTGGGCTGCGTCCGCTATGGATGCTTGAAACAGAAAGTTCTTATTTATTCTCTTCTGAACCGGGGATTATTCCTTCCAGCGAATTTGTAAACGAGCCTAAGCCGCTCGCTCCGGGAGAAAAGGTCGGCCTGAAGTGGAATGGAGATGTCCTGGAGGTATTTGAGCAGCATGCATACCAGGAAGAAGTGTATAAAAGATTCTCCAAGCGCGTGCAGCTGGACGGCAGCAGGAAGCGTCTTGAAACGCCAAGGCTGCCCAAGACGATTTCCATGAACTATCCAAGCAAAATCCATAATGGCCAATACAAAGCATTCGGCTGGGAAAGGGACCAGGTCCAGCTTGTTGAACAGATGGCAGATAAAGGCATTGAGCCGATCCGCTCTTTAGGACATGATGCTCCCCTGGCAGCCTTGAACCCTGAGCGGAAAAACATCGCCGACTATATAAAAGAAAGTGTTGCAGTCGTAACCAACCCGGCCATTGACCGCGACCGTGAGACAGAACACTTTTCCACCAGGGCCATCATCGGGAAGCGCCCTGCCCTCTTCCAATCCGGCACGGAAGTTTCTGGGGTCACTGAACTGCAGACTCCGCTCCTGATTGAAGGAAAAGCTGGATTCGAATGTTCCGGCATCATCCAGCAGCCCAGCTATGACCAGGTGACAGATTATTACCAGGAACAAAAACTGGCTGCATACATCCCGATTGTTTTCAGTGAAGATGAAGGCATCCGGGACGCCCTTGGCCGTTTGGCAGCAGATGCCGTGGCTGCTGTCAGGAACGGCAAATCCCTCCTGATACTGGATGATTCACAGGCACACCAGAACGGGAATCTCTGGCTCGATCCCCATTTGGCCGTATCAGCGATCGATCAGGCGCTCGTGAAGGAAGCTTTGCGCAGGGACTGTTCCGTCCTGCTCCGTTCAGCTTCCATCCGGTCGCTGCATGATATCATCACCAGCTATGGACTGGGTGCAGATCTGATCTCCCCATACTATATGTTCATGACTGTGCTTGATGAATCGGCAACGCCGCTTGTAAACCTGTACACCGCCTTGACTAAAGGCCTGGAGAAAGTGATATCCACAATCGGCATCCATGAGCTGAGGGGCTACGGACGCCTCTTCTCAAGCATCGGTCTGCATGAAGAGACCGCGGAAGTCCTGAATATCGTAAACTTCTTCGGTTCAGGAGAGCTTGCCTGCAACTTCGAAAGCATGAAGGAAGACAGCATTCAAAGAGCAGAAGATTACCAGAATGAAAAAGAAAGAATCGGAAAAACCTTCCACCTGTTCCCGCGCATCTGGAAAGCCATCGGCGAGGTTGCCAAAACCGGCGACTATACCGCATATGGCGAAAAGATTTCTGAACAGGAGGAGCAGAATCCGACAACGATTCGCCATCTGACTGGCTTTAAACCGGCATCCTCCCCTGTATCGCCTTCAGAGGTGAGCCTGAATGTCGGCACGCATGACCTCCCTTTCGTCATTGCTTCCATGTCGTTCGGCTCACAAAATGAGATTGCCTTCAGGGCATATGCAGAAGGCGCAGACCGCCTGAACATGGTCAGCATGAATGGTGAAGGCGGGGAAATCAAGGATATGCTGGGCAAATACCCGAATACCCGCGGACAGCAGGTTGCTTCCGGCCGGTTTGGGGTGAACGCAGAGCTGCTGAACTCATCAAACCTGCTTGAAATCAAAATCGGCCAGGGCGCGAAGCCGGGCGAAGGCGGACATCTTCCCGGCTCAAAAGTGACAGCGAAGATTGCCGAGGCGAGGAATGCCACCATAGGCTCGGATTTAATTTCGCCATCCAATAACCATGATATCTACTCGATTGAAGATCTCGCCCAAATGATCCACGAGCTCAAGACGGCCAATGATAAAGCAAAAGTGGCTGTAAAAGTCCCTGTTGTCCCCAATATCGGGACCATCTCGGTTGGGATTGCCAAAGCCGGTGCGGATATCATCACGCTGAGCGGCTTTGACGGCGGTACTGGCGCCGCAAGGATCCATGCGCTCCAGCATGTCGGGCTTCCGGTTGAAATCGGCGTTAAGGCCGCCCATAACGCCCTGCTTGAAGCAGGACTGCGCGACAGTGTGGAAATCTGGGCTGACGGCGGCATCAAGAGTGCATCTGATGTGCTGAAGGTTATGCTCCTCGGTGCAAACAGGATCGGATTCGGGACACTTTCCATGCTGGCGATCGGCTGCACCACCTGCCGCGGCTGCCATCTGGATACATGCCATGTCGGGATTGCGACCCAGATCGAAACAGAAGCACAGGCAAAGGATCATGGCCTCCGCCGCTTCGTCCCTCGCCAATTCGACTTGGCGGTCCAGGGCATCATGAACTTATATACAGCCTTCGGGACAGAGCTCAAGGCACTGGCAGCGGGACTCGGAATCAGGAACCTCCAGGACGCTGTCGGGCGCTCTGACCTCCTTGAGCAGGCAAAAGGAAAAGAACAGCTTGATTTGACCTACCTTCTCCGCACACTTGAGATCGGCCAATTGAGCCACCAGGAAGCGGCTGCTTCCCTCGATGCCCACCAGCTGCAGGTTGCAGTAGGCGCAGAATATCTTGATGCAAGCGTAGAAGAGCTCCATCAATCACGCGAATACCAGAGCATTACTTCAGAACAGCGTGTGCTGGGGAGCCGTGTTTCCTGCCATCGCGTCAGAAACCGGCTGGACGGATCTTATCAGAGCCTTCCGCCTGTCTCCCTTAAATATAAGGGCGGTTCGATTCCGGGCAACGGGCTCGGAGCCTACAACAGCGCCGGCATCCATATTGAAGTGGCCGGGGGTGCGCAGGATGGCATCGGAAAGACTTCATTCGGCGGAGAGATTTTGATTTTTAAATCAGAAGGTAAAAATGGCAGCTTCTACAATGGATCAGTCGGTAAAGGATTCGGATACGGCGCCCAAAAAGGGCTGCTCGTGGCCCAGGGGAATGCCGATGCCCGCGCAGGCATCCGCCTCTCCGGTGCAGACATGATCATTGGCGGGCAGCTGAAAAAGCCCCTCCCTGAAAAAGAACATGGCAACATCGGGACACATTCCAATATTAAGGGATTTGCTTTTGAATACATGACCAATGGCAGAGGCATGGTGCTTGGCGATCCTGGCCCATGGATTTGCGCAGGGATGACCGGCGGTGTCGTATACCTCCGCCACCAGCCGGAACTGGGGCTTACAAAGGAAGCTCTCCAGCGCAGGATTGCAAAAGGAGCAAAAGTCACCATCTCTTCCTTGTCCACAAAAGGGCATGATGATGTGCAAGAGCTGCTGGGCAATTATTCAAAACTGCTGGCAGAACAAGGTCAGCACGAAGAATCAGAAGAGCTGGCAAAATTGCTTGAAGATGCGGAAAAGCATTTCTTCCAAGTAGTTCCTGTAAAAGAACAGGCAGACCCTTCTGTTTCAACAGAATGATGGAATCCCAAAGCAAAGGCCCGCTCAACAGTCTTGAGCGGGTCTTTTTTATGCCTTTTACCCATTATCCTGCTCTGCACAGCTGAATGACCATACGGGCTCCATCTCCTCACATATAATGGAATAGTACTTTCAATGCACCACTTTTTTTATGTAAGCGCCTTAATGGAATATTATCGGTATTCATCATATTTGTCCCTTGAACTTCAAGGATAATCCCTGTATAGTACATAATTGTTTAACAACGAGCAAATCGGTTTAAAGTAAGTATAAAATAGATAATGGCTGCTGCATTTTTGAAAGGTCAGCCATTATAAAGATGAAAGGATATTAATTGCATGAAGCTTGGAGCCCGAATACTAAAAACGGGAATTGCCATCATACTGTCTTTATTTTTATCAGAGCTATTCAACCTGCCATCCCCTGTTTTTGCAGGCATCGCAGCCATTTTCGCGATCCAGCCTACCATCTACAGATCGTATTTATCGGTAATTGAGCAGATCCAGGGCAATATCATCGGGGCTGTCATCGCCGTCGTCTTTGTCCTTATTTTCGGAAACAATTATTTTATCGTCGGCCTTGCCGCCGTCATTGTCATCATCATCAATCTGAAGCTAAAGCTTGAAAAGACCATCGCCCTGTCCCTGGTTACCCTGATAGCTATCATGGAAACGCCTGGTGATGACTTCGTACAATTTGCCGTGATCCGGTTTTCGACCATCATGCTTGGGATATTATCAGCGTTTCTGGTTAATCTTGTATTTCTGCCGCCTAAATATGAAAATAAGCTATATTATAAAATATCCAATGCGACAGAAGATATTACAAAGTGGATCAGGCTGAACGTACGACATGCTTCTGAGCATATGCTCTTAAAAAATGATATCGAGAAGCTGAAAGATGATGTCATTAAGCTTGATCAGCTGTACCTTATGTACAAGGAAGAACGGAATTACCTGAAAAAAGACAGCCCGGTTAAAGCCAGGAAGCTGGTCATCTACAGACAGATGATTTCAACCGTGAAAATGTCGCTTGAAACACTTAAAAGGCTGCATCGCCATGAATACGAGCTGCAGCAGATGCCGGAAGATTTCCAGAATTCTATCCAGCAGCAGCTGGACTGCCTGATACACTACCATGAACATGTGATGCTCAAGTTCATTGGAAAAGTGAAACCGCAGGTGAGCTTTGAAGAAGGCGATATCTGCCTTGACCGCAAGGAGCTGTTCACCTTCTTCCTGGCGCAGCATAAAAACATGGAAAATGATGATGAGCAGATCATCTACCATACGATGCAGATTATCTCTGCCATTATTGAATACGATGAACAGGTCGAGCATTTGGATACATTGATTTCGAGTTTTCAGTCGTATCATAAAGAGGAAAACGAGATTAGTATAGAGGAAAATGAGGAATAGTCACAAAGAGAAGCAGCCATCCGGCTGCTTTTCTTTGTGAGGTAATTTAAACTAGGGCTGTGCTTTTATTAATAGCTTTTTCCGTTAATGGGGCTGTTGATTTCCGTTCCAGGCACTTCGCTTTCCGCGGGGCGACGCTGAGCCTCCTCACCGCTGCGCGTCTGCGGGGTCTCAGCATTGCCGCTATTTCCCACAGGAGTCTTCGTGCCTTCCACTGCAATCAACAGGCTTTCTCAAGTTTGAGTAATGTAATATCCTGGGCTGCTATAAAATCTATAAGTTAATTAGCAGTTATAGAATTTTATACAAATAAAAAAGGGTGCGGAGGATTGCTTTCCGAACCCATTTTTACATTACCAATTTTCTAAGTGATAAATCCACAAGCACCTTTAGAATGGAGTATTTATTCAAAGCATCCTATGCATTACTGTATAGGATCTTTATCAAATGGATGCTGTCTCAGGATGAGCGCCTTTCATCACATCCTTTTATCAAGCAGGCGCCCCCTCCCCTTTTCTTTCTAACTCTTCATCCTAGGATCCAATGCATCTCTCAGTCCATCGCCCATGAGGTTGAAGCCGAGTACGGTGAGCATGATGGCGAGGCCTGGGAAGATCATTGTCCATGGGGCCTGGATGAGGTATGCCTTTGCATCGGAAAGCATTTTCCCCCATTCGGGATTTGGGGCTTCTGCCCCCAGTCCCAGGAAGCCCAGTGCAGCGGCTTCAATGATCGCTGTTGCTACTGCCAGTGTTCCCTGGACGATGATTGGCCCCATGCTGTTCGGCAGGACGTGGAGGAATAAGATGCGGGCGTCACTCATGCCGACCGCCTTGGCCGCCATGATGTATTCTTCCTGCTTTACACTGAGCACCCGGGAACGGATCAGGCGCCCAAAGTTAGGGATATTGATGATGGCAATGGCAATGAGTGCATTCCTTAAGGATGGACCCAGCACAGCTACGATCGCAATCGCCAAAAGGATGCTCGGAAACGCAAGCATGATATCAAAGAAGCGTGAAATGATGGTATCCACCCAACGGCCATAATAGCCCGCAATGATTCCCAGCAGACAGCCTGCTGCAAGTGAGCCGAGGACGGCCAGAAAGCCGACCCATAGAGATATCCGCGCCCCATAAATTACCCGGGAAAGAATATCCCTTCCGAAGTCATCGGTTCCGAACCAATGGTCGGCCGATGGAGCCTTCAGCCGGTTTGCCAGCTGCTGCTCGTTGATGCCTGTCGGGGCGATCAGCGGTGCAAATACTGCCAGCATGACAAAGAACAGGACAATAAGCGCACCGACAACGGCCAGCTTGTTTTTCCGGAAGCTCCGCCATGCTTCAAGCCAGGGGGATTCCACCTTTTCCCCGGCCTGGACCGCTGACGGATGTACCTTTTTTTCTGTTGATAATTCCATAGGCTTCTTCCCTCCTTTAGTTGTATTTGATCCTTGGATCGATTGCCGCATATAAGAGGTCGACAATCAGATTGATCATGACAAAGATGAAAGCAATAACAAGGATACCTGATTGGATGACCGGATAATCGCGGTAATTGATAGCTTCATAGATATACCTTCCGATTCCCGGCCAGCTGAAAATCGTCTCCGTCAGGATGGCACCGCCAAGAAGGAGTCCAGTCTGCAGCCCGATGATCGTCAAAACAGGAATGATGGCATTTTTCAATGAATGCTTATACACGACCCAGAACATCCGCAGCCCTTTGGCCCTTGCCGTACGGATGAAGTCTGACCGCATTACTTCAAGCATCGTCGAGCGCGTGATCCTGGCAATGATGGCCATCGGAATCGTCGATAATGCAAGGCTCGGAAGCACCAGATGGCGGATGACATCCCAGAACTGATCCATCCGGCCTGCCAGGAGGGTATCGATGACATAGAGATTAGTAATTGCCTCAACCGGATTTCTGACCTCTTCCCGGCCTGACGTAGGCAGCCAGTCCAAATTGATGGCAAAAATCCACTGCTCCATAAGCCCAAGCCAGAAGATCGGCATTGATACGCCGACAAGCGCAAGCACCATTGCGATATAATCAAACCAGGAGTTTTGGAACCAGGCACTGATGATCCCTGCATTCACGCCGAAAAAGATGGCAATGAGCATAGCGCAGAATGACAGTTCCATCGTAGCTGCCAGGAAAGGCCAAATTTCTCCGCTGATCGGTGCCTTCGTACGCAGCGATTCTCCCAGATCACCGGTAAACAGGCCCCCCAGATATGTAAAATATTGAATGAACCAGGGCTTATCAAGCCCAAGCTGCTCTGTCAAATCGGCCACAGCCTCTTTCGTTGCCAGCTGGCCAAGGATGATTTGGGCGGGGTCGCCCGGTATGGCCCTGATCATGAAAAATACAATCAGCGACAGCCCGAGTAAGACAGGGATAAGGGAAAATATTCGTTTGATCGTATACGATAGCATGTTTTCACCTCTCTTGATGGTTGTCCAGCCGCATGGATCCGGCTAAAAGAAAAGGGAGCCGCTTTGAGGAACTCCCTTTCTTTCTATCTATCTTTCTTTCTACTTTGTAAATTCCACAGAAGACAGCAGATCCGATCCTGTTGGATGAGGCTTGAATCCGGTAATATCCGCTTTTCCTGCAAGTACAGGATTAGAGTGGACAAGCGGGATCCATGGAGCATCATCCTTGATGATCAGCTGTGCCTGCTTATACAGCTCTTCGCGCTCAGCCTGGTCTGTCAGCGTCTGTGCTTTAATCAGAAGATCGTGGACCTCCTGGTTTTTATAATAGGTATAGTTATTGGAACCGATTGTATCCTGGTCAAGAAGTACATAAAGGAAGTTGTCTGCATCTCCATTGTCCCCTGTCCAGCCGAGCAGGAAGGAATCTGCTTCCCCTTTATTGGCTTTATCAAGGTAAGTTCCCCATTCATAGGATACGATTTTCGCTTTTACGCCTACATCAGCAAAGTTGGCCTGGATGGCTTCGGCAACCTTTTGCCCGTCTGGCATATACGGACGCGCAACCGGCATGGCCCAAAGCTCCATTTCAAATCCATTTTCATAGCCTGCTTCCTTCAGAAGCTCCTTCGCCTTTTCAGGATTGAATTCATAATCCTGCACTTCATCATTGTAGCCCGCAATTCCCGGCGGCATCGGGTTCTTCGCCGGCTCTGCATATCCGGAATAGAAGGCATCTATGAGTGCCTGCTTATCCACTGCATAGTTCAGCGCCTGGCGCACCTTCTTATCTTTCAGAGGACCTCGTGTATTGGTAAGGCCAAGATAGCCGACATTCATGGACGGACGGTCAAACAGCTGAAGTTCCGCATTTCCTTCGATTTGTCCTACATCACTGAAGCTCACGCCGTCGATCAGGTCAACTTCGCCTGTAGACAAAGCATTCAGCCTTGCTGAGTTTTCCGGGATAACCCTGAAAATGACAGAGTCCAGCTTTGGAAGCCCTTCCTGCCAGTAATCCGGATTCTTCTCGATGACGACACGGTCGTTCCGTTTCCATTCTTTGAACTTGAAAGGCCCCGTTCCGACAGGGTTGTCAGTGAATTTATCACCGGCTTTTTCTACTGCAGCAGGACTCGCGATCCCAAATGGCGACATCGCCAGGTTTTTCAGGAATGGAGCGATCGGCCTGCTTAATGTAAATTCAACTGTATAGTCATCAACAGCTTTTACCTCTGTAAGGACATCGCCAAATTGAGAGGCATAATAATAGAACTCTTCTTTATTGCCTGCTTTCCAGCGGTTGAAGTTGAAGACGACTGCTTCTGCATTGAAATCTGTCCCGTCATGGAACTTGACTCCCTCGCGAAGCTTGAGTGTATGCTTCAGCCCGTCTTCACTTTCCTCCCATTCAGTTGCAAGGCCTGGCTGGATTTCTGTATCCTGCTCGCCAAAGTTGATCAGTGTTTCAAAAATATTGACTGTAACCTTAAAGGATTCACCTTCCGTTGTAACGGCCGGGTCCAGAGCATCAGAGTCTCCGCTTCGCCCGAAGACAAGTGTTCCGCCGGCAGCTGTTTCACCGCCCGAATCTGAACCGGAATCCTTCTCTCCTTCATCTGTGCCGCTTGACTGGCTGCCGCTGCAGCCTGCAAGTCCCAGTGACAGCAGCAGAGCAAAAACCAACATTAAAAGACCATTGCGCTTTTTCATACTTTTCCCCCTTTTAATATCTTTCTTTTATCATGCATGCACCCTGTCACTGGTGTATAAGTGGCAGGCTGCAAAATGACCCTCTTCAATTTCTTCCAGCTGCGGCCGCTCGACCGTGCAGATTTCCATGCACTCCCGGCACCTTGTATGGAAGGCGCAGCCTTTTGGCGGATTCGCCGGGCTTGGGATATCGCCGCTCAAAAGCTCCGCTTCCTTGCGCAGATCAGGATCCGGGACCGGCACCGCGTCAAGAAGGGCTGAAGTATAAGGATGCAGAGGCTTTTCGTACAGCTTTTCAGCTGTCGTGATTTCTACCAGCCGCCCAAGATACATCACTCCCACCCTGTCGCTGATATGCCTGACGACACCAAGGTCATGGGCTATGAAAATATAAGTCAGCTGGAACTCCTTCTGCAGGTCTTCAAGCAGGTTCAGCACCTGTGACTGGATAGAAACATCGAGCGCAGAGACCGGCTCATCCGCAATGATCAGCTTCGGCCTGGTCATCAGGGCCCGTGCGATCCCGATTCTCTGCCTTTGCCCGCCGCTGAACTGGTGGGGATACCTTTTCGCATGCCAGCTGCTCAATCCAACGACTTCGAGCATCTCTTTTACCTTTTGCTTCCGCTCCTTCTTATCACCCATCCCGTGGACGATCAGCGGCTCCTCAAGGATTTTTTCGACTGTATGGCGGGGATTCAGGGAAGCAAACGGATCCTGGAATACCATCTGCATTTCCTTGCGCATCTTCCTCATTTCCGAATCGTTCATTCCTGTCAGTTCTTTCCCTTCAAACAGCACCTTTCCTTCGGTAGGTTCAATCAGCCTCATCAGCATCCTGCCGGTTGTTGACTTCCCGCAGCCGCTTTCCCCTACAATCCCGAGTGTTTCCCCTTTATTGACAAAAAAGCTGACATCATCAACAGCCTTTACATCTCCAGTCTTCTTGCCAAAAAGGCCGCCTGTTATCGGAAAATACTTTTTAAGCTGATTGACCTCAAGCAGAACTTCCGCCATTGGCTGCACCTCCTGATTCATCATGAAGAAAACATCTTACCGTATGCACCGGCGAATCTCCCTGGTACAGCTCCGGCGTTTCGGACAGGCAGCGGTCATGTACAAATTCACATCTTGCCGCAAAGCGGCAGCCATGCTTGACTGAGCCGGGCTTCGGAACATTTCCCGGTATCGAGTACAGCCTGTCCTTCCTCTCCCTTATATCGGGGACCGACTGGAGAAGACCGATTGTATATGGATGCTTGGCGTTTTTGAAGATTTCCCTGACAGGCGCTTCCTCGACTACCTTGCCTGCATACATCACAATGACCCTTTCACAGACCTCCGCCACGACGCCAAGGTCATGGGTGATCATTACGATGGCCGTATCCAGCTTTTTATTTAAATCCTTCATAAGGGCGAGAATCTGTGCCTGTATCGTCACATCAAGCGCTGTTGTCGGTTCATCCGCAATCAGGAGCTTCGGGTGGCAGGAGAGGGCCATGGCTATCATCACCCTTTGCCTCATCCCCCCTGAGAGCTGGTGCGGATACTCTTTCATCATCTGTTCTGCCCTCGGCAGGCCTACAAGCTTCAGCATTTCCACAGCCTGCCTGGCCGCTTCCTTTTTCTTAATCTTCTTATGTATCGAGATGCCCTCTACCAGCTGGCTGCCGATAGTGAACAGCGGGTTAAGGGAAGTCATCGGCTCCTGGAAAATCATCGCCACTTCATTCCCTCTTATCTCCCTCATCCTTTTTTCCGAAGCAGCAACCAGATCCTCGCCATTCAGCAGAATCTCGCCGCCTGTGATTTTTCCGGGCGGCTGGGGAATCAGCTTCATGATCGACAGCGACGTCACGCTTTTGCCGCAGCCTGATTCGCCTACTATTCCCAGAATTTCACCTTTACGGACCGAAAAACTGATTTCATCCACAGCTGGTATTTCTCCATCTGAAGAAAAAAAGGAGGTTTTCAGCTGCTTTACATCTAAAACGGGAGCTTGACTCACACCATTACTCCTTCCTTTTTTCCATGCTGAAGCACTGGTCTTTCATGAATTCTCCTGATTTCCTGCAGTTTAAATGCTGCCAACCAGGAGGGCATCACAGCATGCCCTTTAAATTTGTACCTTTGGTCACTATCTTTTTCTCATTCTATAAAAAAAGCCCATACAAGTCCACAGATTTTTCCAAATTATTTAAATATATTAAATTTTTAGAATGTTATTTAGTAAAACGAAATATCTTCAGGGGATGAGACTCGCTTTTCCCATCATATGCCGTGCTTTTTTGTTATATGAGCAAAATTACCTGGAATGAATAGGAAAAACCCTCCCCCTCTACAATGTGATTTCTGTAGAAGAGAAGGGTTTTCCTCAATGCTCCAGCTGCTGGACCTGGAATAAGTTATAATAATGACCCTGTCTGGCCATAAGTTCTTCATGATTGCCGATTTCTGCTATTTCCCCATTCTCGATATGGACAATCCTATCGGCATGGGTGATGGTTGAGAGCCGGTGGGCTACAATAAATGTCGTCCTGTCTTTAGCGAGCTTTTCCAGAGCTTCCTGGATGAGGTGCTCGCTTTCCAGGTCAAGGGCAGATGTAGCTTCATCCAGAATCAGGATCGGCGGATTTTTCAGGAAAATCCTGGCGATGGCCACCCTCTGCTTCTGCCCTCCTGACAGCTTGACGCCCCTTTCCCCAACTTTAGTATCATAAGCTTCCGGAAGGTTCATGATAAAATCATGTGCATTGGCAGCCTTGGCAGCCGCAATCACTTCCTCGTCACTGGCATGAGGCTTCCCGAGAAGGATATTTGTTTTGACGGATTCACTGAAAAGAATATTATCTTGCAATACAATTCCAATCTTATCACGCAAAGATCGTACCTTAAACTGCCGGATATCCGTCCCATCCAGCAGAATTTCCCCCTTCGTGACATCATAAAAACGGGGGATCAGGCTGATTAAGGAAGATTTTCCTCCTCCGCTCATGCCGACCAGGGCAATGGTCTCTCCCTGCCGGACATCAAGGGAGATATCCTTTAACACTGTTTCTTCTTCCTTATCATATGAGAAGTCCACATTTTTGAATTCAATATGCCCCTCAACGCTTGTCACTTCAATGCTGTCCGGGGAATCGTCGATGTCGTATTTCTCATCGGCCAGTTCAAACACCCGGTCCATGGAAGCAATCGACTGCGTCAGGGTGGTGGACGAATTGACAAGCCGGCGGAGCGGATTATAAAGCCTGTCGATATAGGCGATGAAGGCCATCATGGTCCCAATCGACAAATCGCCCTGTATGACCACATATCCTGAATAGCCGATAACGATCAATGGCGCTATATCCGTGATGGTGTTAACGACAGCGAAAGCCTTGGCATTCCATTTTGTATGATTAATGGCTTTCTCCAGGAAATTTTTATTTTGGCTGTCAAACTGCTTCTGCTCATGGTCTTCAATGGCAAAGCTCTTTACAACGGCCATTCCCTGGACCCGTTCATGCAAATATCCCTGTACTTCGGCCAGCGCTTGGGACCGCACACGGGTAAGCATCCTTAAATTCCCGAAGAAGTACCGGACACTGAATGCATAGAATGGGAAAAGGATCAGGGAAACGATTGTAAGCGTAATATCCATATTGAACATGATGATGACAGCAATAATGATTGTCGCAATATCCAGCCACAAATTCATAAGGCCTGTCACCACAAAGGTCTTCGTCTGTTCCACGTCATTAATGACCCGTGAAATGATTTCCCCTGCCCTGTTGTTGGAATAAAATTTGAAGCTGAGCTTCTGGATATGGTGAAACAGCTCATCCCGGATATCATAGAGGATCTTGCTGGCTGTCCATTGTGCAAAATATTGCCTGTAATATTCAATCGGCGGCCGGGCCAGCACAAATATGACAATCATGACTCCCATGATCCATAGCAGCCTGTCCGTTTTACCGCTTTGGGTCATTGCCTCATTCCCGACGATATCATCAATTACATATTTAATCAGTAGCGGAATCAATAGCGGAATCGCAAATTTAATGATGCCTATTAAAAGTGTGCCAATAATTTGCAGCCGGTATGGCTTAACAAATTTCATGTATCTTTTGATGCTGTTCACTTGCTGCCCCCCTTAATGCTCTCTCTATAGAATACCTCTTTTAAACAGATAAAAACCTGTTGAAACAAGGTCAACAGGTGCTACATAGGCTTTTTTATCCTTATCATCAGCGTCTGTAGGTTAAATATCTCTCATACCAAATGTCAATAAAATCCGGGGCAAAAGGCCCTTTCCGCTGGCGGATCCATTGAATCAGCTTATCGACATTCGCTTTTAATATCCGGTCGATGACTTCAGGATAGTTCATTTCCTTCCGGTGCCGTTCATATTCGTCTTCATCGAGAAGATTGAATGTCATATCCGGAAAGACCTTGATATCCAGGTCATAATCAATATACTTCAGCGCTTCGCCGTCAAATATAAAAGGAGAGCTGATATTGCAGTAATAATACACGCCATCCTCCCGGATCATCCCGATGATATTAAACCAGTACTGTGAATGGAAATAACAGATTGCCGGCTCGCGGGTCACCCAGGTCCTCCCATCGGATTCCGTCACAATCGTCCTGTCATTTCCTCCGATCACAAGGCCCTGTGTCCCTTTTAGAACGGTCGTTTCCTCCCAGACGCGATGGATGTGCCCATTGTGTTTGTAGCTGTGTATTTGCATCGGTTCTCCTTCGATGGGTACGCCCATTTCTTCTCCCCTACTTTCATTCCCAAACGCTTTGCAACCTATCCACTGACTTGCACAAGATCTCGAAAAACGACAAAAGGCAACAAAGTACGTATTATTTCCTATTATTATAACGGTTAAAGAAAGAATTTAAAACAAAGAGCCATTGAAAAATCTCTCAATGGCCCGATCAATCCCATATAGTCACTCATGAAACGCATGGATCCAGCCTGTTTCCTGATCTTCCCCGCTGTGTATTTTTCAGCCGCAGGTCAAATTCACTTCCTGGTAGGACCTGATCACTTCTTCCGTCTGGGTTTCAAACACCCGGTGGATCTCGCGCAATTCTTCTTTCATGCGGTGGATTTCAAACTGGACGCTTTCCAGCTCCGTTTCTTCCTGGATTATTTTCAGTTCATGCTCAATTTCCTGGCAGCGTTCCAGTTCGGATTGAAGGAACAGAAGCTTTTCCATCGTTTTCATCTGTTCAGATACCAGCAGGTCAAAAGTGCTCATACAGGTCACCGTCCCAATTTCAGATTCTACCTATGTATTTCGGCTTTACCCGAATCATTCCTTTGACTAGTTCTGCTGATTGAAAGGAAGTTTTGTCGAATAGGGAAAAGCGGAAGCGCCTTGTTCACCCCCGACAAGCAGAAGACACCCCTCCCGGAAAGGCGTTCTTTGCCTTTTTGGGAGGGGTGGCTTCTGACCTCGAGGGGGTAGGCGCTGCAGCTGGACAATGTTCGAAGTCGGGTTCTGCCTTCCAATCTTTTTCAAAAGCGCTTTTTTAAGCGTAAAGCAAAATAAAAAGCTCTTTTCATAAAGATTGTTGCTTTTTAACTTTAACAAGGAATCATTAGCAAGCCTTAAAGTAAGCGGAGATTCTCCGGTTAAACTGCTGAATATGGCACGGGTGGGTGTAAATAAGCGGAAAATTTCCGGTTAAGCGAAGCGAAGTTGCCCATTTTTCGGTTTTTTGAGCCGATAGTCGGAATTTCTCCGTCTATTTGAGCTGTTTTTTAAGTTTTTTGGAAAGTAGGGGGAATTTCTCCGCTTATTTTTCAACCTGTCACTGATTCCCTCAATCAGATCCGGGAATACGGGAAAGTCCGCTTTTTTATGGCTGGGCGGGGATTGCTCCTAAATAAAGATAGCAAAATAACAACAATCAATGCGAAAAGAGGAAAATAAAAAAGAAGGCACTCTTTGCGGATAAAAGAGTGCCTTCCCATACAATTAGCGGCTTTGTTTGCCAGCGTTTTGACCTTTGCGGGCTTCAGCCTGCTGGTTTTGCTGACGTACTTCTTGAGCGTTTGTTTCGCTAGCGAACTCAGTGCCGTATTGACCTTGCTGGCCTTGAGAAGCTTGAGCGTTTTGCTGGCGCACTTCCTGGATGTTAGTGCCAGCTTGAGATTGGTTTTGTCTGTTTGCCATTGTTAATCACCTCCACGACTATTAATTTAACCAGCCGCAGAGAAAATATCCTATTTTTTTCAGGAAAAAAATGCTAAATTTTATGTGTTAAACGAGCAGGGAGATTCCGCCGTCTACTATGATGGTCTGTCCCCTGATCATGCCTGATTTATCGGACAGCAGGAACATGACTGCATTGACCATATCCTCAATTTCGACCATCCGCCCTGCCGGCGTCTTCGCCCTTGCCTCAGATAAAAGCTCTTCCCTGTTGGGGAAATGCTTCAGTGCCTCTGTATCGACCGCTCCCCCGGAGACTGCGTTGACAGTGATATTCATCGGCGAGAGTTCAACAGCAAGGTAGCGGGTCAAGGCTTCAAGTGCTGCCTTTGATACACCGACTGTTGTATAGTTTTCCAGATAGCGGATCGAGCCGAGCGAGCTGATGCTGACAATCTTGCCGCCCCCGCTCTCCTCCATCAATTTGGCTGCCTCCTGGGCACAGAACAGCAGGGCCTTGCTGTTGATGTTCATCGTCCAGTCCCAATGGCTTTCTTCAAGCTCCATTGCAGGACGAAGAACGCCGGATGCCGCGTTATTGACAAACACGTCCAGGCGGCCGAATTCATTCCTGATTTCCTGGAAAAGCCCTTTGATCTTTTCTACATCGCCGACATTGGCCCTGACAATCAAAGCTTTCCTGCCAAGCGCTTCAATTTGTTCTGCTGTTTCCTGTGCAGACTTTTTGCTCCTGGCATAGTTGATGACAATATCATATCCTTCCTTGGCAAGGGAAATGGCAGTTGCCTTCCCTATGCCCCGGCTGCTTCCTGTTACAAGTGCTACTTTTTGTGTCATGAATCGTAATTCCTTTCCTGTTTCATTTGTTTTCATTTTATCTTTTCCATGTATATCTGGCAAACAGGATTATAACACTAATCCTAAACAATCAGGCTTAAAGAGAAAGGAAGAAAAACATGTACATCGGAAGGGATATGACCGAATTAACCATGGTGAAAAAGACTGAATGGAAGGACAGCGAGCTCGCCTTCTTCCACCATTCCATGCAGCAGGTAGTTCCCTACCTCAATGCAGAGGGACAAACCATCCACCGGGAAATCATAGAAGAAATTGAAAACCGCGGCGGCCTAAAAAGGCAGGAAGCTGATTATACACATGGAACACGGGTTAGTTATGAATAGAAATGCGGAGGGCGCTTGATCAGCCCTGACAAGCTTAAGACAAACAGAGCGAAAGGTTTGCTCTTTAACCTTTTGATCTGTTTGGCTTAAGACCTCGAGGGGCTAGCGCCCGGAGCTGGAAAAATAGAAATGCGGAGGGCGCTTGCTCATATTAATGACGCAGGCAGAAAAAAAACAGCAGGGCTAACTCCCCTGCTGTTCTATTTATGCTCCTGCACCTGCTTTAGCATTTTCTGATGTGAAACCGGGAAGGCATATTCTTTCAGCTCTTCTTCTGTCACAAGCTTCAGATCGCTCCGTTCTTCTTCAATGGAAAACAGCGTTCCTTTATAAACGTGGATATGCCAGGTAAGATGGGTGAATACATGGTCAATCTGTCCTGTCATCTCAGCTGTTTCTATTATGGCGCCATATTGCTCTTTTATCAGCTCTGCCAGCTGATTTTTTTCATGCAGGAATGCAAGGTTGATTTCAGTATTGGGAAACTCCCACAAATTGGCCAGCAGGCCTTTTTCTGGCCTTTTCCTGATCAGGTATCTGCCCCCGCTGTCCCGCAGCACTACAGCAGCAATCTGGACGTCCTTCTGCTTTTTGTTCTTTGTCTTTATTGGCAGCTCGCTCTGCTTGCCTTCATAAAAAGCATGGCAATGTTCCCTTACCGGGCACAGCAGGCAGGATGGTGACGTCGGGGTGCAAATGAGGGCTCCAAGTTCCATGAGCGCCTGGTTGAAAAATGATGGATTTTCATGCGAAATAAGCTCCCGGACTGCTTCTTCGAAGATTTTGCGGGTCGCCGGCTTGGCAATATCCTCCCAGATGGACAGGATCCTTGACAGCACCCTCATCACGTTGCCGTCGACTGCCGGCTCCGGGATCCCGTAGGCAATGCTCAGGATCGCTCCTGCTGTATATGGGCCGACCCCTTTTAATGAGGAAATTTCCTTCGGATTATCAGGGACCTGGCCGCCGTAATGCTCGTGGACTTCCCTCGCAGCTGACTGGAGGTTTCTGGCCCTTGAATAATAGCCAAGCCCCTCCCACGCCTTCAGCACCTTGTCTTCATCGGCCTCTGCAAGTGCCTCGATTGTCGGAAATTGTTCGATGAAAGAGTTGAAATAAGGAATGACTGTGTCGACCCTTGTCTGCTGGAGCATGATTTCCGATACCCATACCTTATAGGGATCCTGATCCTGCCTCCATGGCAGTGTCCGCTGCTCCTGTTCAAACCAGCCGATCAGGTCCTTTCGGAAGGCTTCTTTATCAAATGCATCTAAGTTGGCTAATGCTGTTTTTTTCAATTTTGATCCTCCGGATGTTAAACTTCCATGAAATATGGGAATATAATATTAAAGTTTCTTTTTCAAAGCCCAGAATCGGATTTCTTCGAGTCCGCCGGGTATGAAGCTGTCCAGGCAGCCGAATGCAGAATGCCCGCTTGAGCTTCTCAGTTTTTTCAGAGCGAAATAATGTGCTTCTGTCGGCAGTGAGCAGGTTTCCGTAACGGACGAAGGCTCGTGTCCAGCCCCAGAGTAGATGAACGAAATATCAGCTGCCTCATACACGGGGAGAAGCGCTGCGATTTTTTCAATTGAGCTTTTAAAAAGATTCAGATCTGCTGGATGCACTTCATACTGTAAAAACATTTGGACTTCATGCTTCATTTTGGCAGCTCCTTTAACGTAAACCATGAATGGCTTTGATGACAAGCTTTTTACTGATAAAATACAGAAACAGCGCAACTTCAGATTATTCCATGGAAGGAGGTTCTTTCCTCTTGGATACAGGCACACATGTTGTCATGGGCTTCGCACTCGGCGGACTTGCCACTTTGGATCCCGCCGTAGCGGATAGTACAGCAACAGCGACGAGCGTCATGATTGGGGCGCTCATCGGCTCCCAGGCCCCGGACATTGACACAGTATTGAAGCTTAGAAATAATGCCGTGTATATACGGAATCACAGGGGAATTACGCATAGCATCCCCGCGGTCCTCCTGTGGCCGCTGGCAATCCTTGCGGTCATTTATCCATTCTTCCCTGAAGCGAATCTGCTTCATCTATGGATTTGGACATTCGGAGCCGTATTCCTCCATGTTTTTGTCGACATTTTCAACTCTTATGGGACACAGGCTTTAAGGCCGTTCTCATCCAAATGGGTTGCATTGGGCATCATCAACACATTTGACCCATTCATTTTCGGCATCCATGTAGCCGGTTTGTTCATTTGGATTCTGGGGGCACATCCCGGCTATACATTCCTGGCGATCTACGCGGTACTCGCAGCATACTATATCATCCGTTTCCTTGCCCAGCGGTCCGTACTGAAGGCGGTGAAGGCCATTGTTCCTGATGCAACTGAAATCATCATCGCCCCGACGATGAAATTCCATCAATGGCGGCTTGCCATAATGAATGAACATCAGTTCTTTGTCGGCCGGGCCAATAACGGGCATATCGACATCCTGGATCAGTTCAACAGGGTGCCGGTGCCGCAGACGCCTGTCCTGGAAGCTGCCAAAAGAGATAAAAACCTGTCGGCATTCCTTTCCTTTTCCCCTGTTTACCGATGGGAGGTTGAAGATCTCGATGAGTCTTTTGAAGTCCGCTTCATCGACCTCAGATACCGCAGCAACGGGCATTATCCATTCGTGGCCGTTGTACAGCTCGACAATGACCTGAATATCCTTTCCTCTTATACCGGATGGATTTTCAGCGAAGAAAAATTGCGGAAGAAGCTCGATATCATCCCAAATTAAAAAAGATGGCATTTTGCCATCTTTTTTAATGAAGATTTTTACCATCTTGCTCCTGGTCAAGCAGATCTTTATATTTGGGATTGCTGGCGACAAAGTCATGAAGCCTTGCTCCGTAGTTTTCAATCCACTGCCTGACAATCCTGTCTGTCATCTGGCTCCCTTTATATTCATAGCCCGCCTTCGCGCGGGTCGTCTCGAAGTCATCCCATAAAAGCTCTACCCACGTACGCGCCTGGCTGTAAGAAAGATTGCCGTTTTTCTCCATGAGCAGCTCAACCAGTCTTTCTTGTGTTTCATGCATATTCAGCACCTCTTTGCCAATTATTTTTGTTGTACAGTTCAATCATAAGCCTGCTTTATTCAACACATACTATACTTGCGTGCCAGTAAAGACAACACGCGCAAGCATACCACGAGGAGGGGAAGCGAATGCGTAACAAAGCAAAGAATTTCCCAAATCAGAGCCATAACAAGTTTGAAGGCGAACCGCGGGCGAAAGCAGAATATGCTTCCAAACGCGCCGACGGATCGATCAACACTCATCCGCAGGAACGTATGCGGGCGTCCTCAAACCGAGCAGATGACACACCTGAGTTGTTTTAACCAATAATGAGGAGGTTTGATTATGGGAAACTCTAAAAAGTTTTTTGATAACAATCCTTATTCCAGTCCGTTTACTGGTCCCTTTTACCGGCCTAAACACGCACATGCCCAGGTAAATGGGCAGACCCAGCAATCGCAGGACCTCATTATTCTAAAAAGGCAAACAAGGAAACAGGCCTAGCCTGCAGGAAAATCAGAGCTCTCCGCTCTGATTTTCCTTTAATTCCTTCAGCATGGAAATCGGAAGGGCTTCTTCTTCTTTTCCGCCATGCAGCCTGAAACCCCAGGCGAACACGCCGTTCAGATAATCTATTTTGAAATATGAACCAGGATCGCCTTCCACCTCATAAATCTCCCCTGCTTTAAAGTCATCCGGATTAAGCAGATAAGCTTTTGCCATGATGGCTTTTCTCTCGAGGACAGCAAACTCATTGAGCATGCCCATTTGTTCAGCCTTTCTTGCTTGCTCATGCAAGCTGGCGATTTCCTGCTGCAATTCGTACTGGGAAAGCTGACTATATCGTTTTTCCTGCGCCATTATTAATCCATCCTTTTTATTCCTGTGTCCGGCCTGCCGGAGGAAATCTTGATCTTTTTTTAGTATAGTGAAAAAGGTTACATAAATAAAGGACTTTACCCCTTATAGGAGGACTCAGCATGCAATCAATTATCATCACCGGGGCGGGCACCGGCCTTGGAAAAGAACTGGCACTTAAATACGCTGATCTCGGCTTTCATATCATTTTGGCAGGGCGCCGGGAAGCTGCTCTCCAGGAGGCAAAAGAAGCAATCTCCAGCCATGGAGGAAAGGCCGATACTCTTACTCTTGATATCAGCAAGCCGGCTGAAGTAAGGGAGAAAGCAGCGAAACTGGCAGAGCAGTTCGATTTGTTCGGGCTTATCAATAATGCAGGCGTCGGTCATTTCGGTCCGTTTGAAAACCTGAAGGAAGAAGAGCTCCATGATATGCTCTCAGTCAACCTGATGGGCACCGTTTATATGGCACATGCTCTCCTTCCCGCCATCAAGGAAAAGAAGGGGAGCTTCCTCATGAACATCATTTCAACTGCAGGCTTGCGCGGCAAGGCGAATGAAGCTGCATACTGCGCCAGCAAATTTGCGGCCCGGGGCTTCACCGAAAGCCTGCAGAAAGAATATGAAAACGATCCGGTCCTGATCCAGGCAGTCTATATGGGCGGCATGGACACACCCTTCTGGGATCATAACAACTATATTTCAGACCGCTCACGCCTTCGCTCCCCTGCTGAAGTTGCCGGGATTATCGCTGAAAACCGTTTTGAAGAAAAGATTGTGATTGAATCAGGGAAATGATTTTGCAGTACCAGGCGGGGGAGCTGGAGCCCCCTGGCAGCCTGACTTAATCAAAATAAAAAACAGGCAGCGCTTTTTTCGCTGCCTGCCGCCTATTCCTCTGCTTCTTTTTCCTCCAGAAACCGGTCGATCAATTCAATCGGAAAGCCTTTTCTGAATAGTGCCTGCTTCATTTTTTGCTTATATTCATAGCCCTGCAGCTTTTCATGCTTCCGATGGGCTTTTTCTCCCTGGTAGCGGATGGCGTCCATCTCGCCGTCATCTTCTTCCTCTAGCTCCGCCTCTTCGACGGCAATACTGATGACAGAGAAAGGATAGCCTTTCCTGACAAGCATCTGCTCAAGCTTTTGCTTCAGGAGCCTTTGTGATTCCCTGCTGTATTTTTTTGCGTATTTCTGGCAGAGCTTCATTGCTGCTTCGACCTGGTCCTCTACTGGGAATTCTGCTATCGCCTCTTCAATGATAGACTGGGATATCCCCTTCTCCTTCAGCTCCCGCTTAATCACAGAAGGACCTTTGTCAGAGGTATTAGCTTGTGTCCTCACATATGCGATGGCAAATTCATTGTCATTCAAGAATTTATATTCGTACAGCTTTACGATGACTTCGTTGATAATGCTTTCATCTGTCTCTTTTTCGGCAAGATGCTTCCTTACCTCTGTTTCCGATCTCATTCTTCTGGATAAATAATGAATAGCCTGATTATAAGCTTTTCTGATTTCATCCTGAAATTCTATTTGGGTCAGGGACAGTGTGTCAAGCTCCATCCCTTTTTTCAGGCCGAACTTGATGATTACATCTTCATCGGCACTGAAGGCATACTGCTCGCCCTTGCCATAATCCATAAAAATGTTATAGCGGTCCTTTCTTTTTTGCTGGACTGAGATTTTTGTGATTATCGGCATCCTCTTCACCTCTCCCTCCACTTTATCACAATGTGCTGCATTACTTGCAAACTGCAGCCTGGAAAAGGAGTTTTCGCAGGAGAAAGCGTATAAATACAGTATAGGAAAAGGAGGTCCACCAATGAGAATAGCCATTACAGGCGGGACCGGATTTGTCGGGCACGCCCTTGTGAAAATGCTCGCAGATTCGGGCCATACGGTTTTCATTTTGACAAGGAGCACGGAAGGAAAAAAGAACGGAAATAATATTCACTATGTCCAGTGGCTGAATGAAGGCGACAGGCCGGCCGCACAGCTGAAAGAAATTGATTATATCGTCAACCTGGCTGGCGAATCGATCAACAGCGGCAGATGGACGGAAGAACGGAAGAAAAGGATTATTAAAAGCAGGCTGGATGCCACAGAAGCTGTACTGAACATAATCGGTGAGCTAAAAGAAAAGCCTGAGGCCCTGATCAATGCCAGTGCAGTCGGCTACTATGGCACTTCGGAAACAGAAACATTCACAGAAAGTGATAAGGAATCTGCCGGGGACTTTTTGGCTCAGACTGTTAAACAGTGGGAAGAAAAGGCGGCCGAGGCCGGCAAATGGGACGTCCGGACGGCATTCTGCCGATTCGGGATCATTCTTGAAAAAAATGACGGGGCTCTCCCCCGGATGGCTCTTCCCTACAAGCTCTTTGCGGGAGGCAATGTCGGCAGCGGCAGCCAGTGGGTGTCATGGATCCATCTCGAGGATGTGGCGCGGGGCATCATGTTTGCCATGGAAAATAAAGATCTAAGCGGCCCGGTTAATTTTACGAGCCCCCATCCTGTCCAAATGAAGGACTTCGGAAAAACCTTGGGAAGCACCCTCCACCGGCCGCACTGGATCCCCGCTCCAGCCTTTGCGCTAAAGCTCGCGCTTGGCGAAATGAGCAAGCTGGTGCTGGAAGGGCAGCGGGTTCTTCCCGCCAAACTTGAGGAAGCCGGATTCAGCTTCCGCTATCCTGAGCTTGAGGAAGCACTGAAGGATATTTATTGAGAGGGTATGTTTCCTTCCTTTTTAGGAAAAATTAAGAAAAGAAGTTCATTTTTCGGAAAGGGATGTTGCCTGATGGATAAAAAGTTAAAAGATAAGTCCAAGAGTACTTTATCAAGCATGCAGGAAGTAGTTTACTCCAGGGAGTTCAAGCTGGCAGACCAGGCCGGCGGCTTTACGAAGAAAAAATCCAAGCATTGATGCAAAATGCTCATAATTGCCATGAAAGGGAGCAAGCTAAGAGTACGGAAGCCAATTCCGTACTTTTATTGTTGAAAGGGGTTTTTCGAATGGGCCGTGCACATGGACATAAAACTCGGGATAAAAACAAAGCATCACTTCCACAAGTTCCGAAGAACATGAAATCAGATGGACTGGATGTCGAATTTGACCGCGACCTTGCAGACCATGATGATTTAGAAGCAATGGCACGTTCAAAAGCTGCCGATCAGCGCGCCAAAAACAGCCGCTGACATGCAGACTCTCTCAGCATAAGAAAAGCAGCAGGTCCAGTGCCTGCTGCTTCTTTTCTTTTTTAATGCCCGTGAGCATGAGTTTTTCTAGCATCATCAAACTTATTCCTCTTCAACATGTTTTTAAGATACGGAATCATGATGCGGTCAGCGCCCCAGTAGTAGGCCGCCCCGCCAGCAAATAAGAGAAGGACTGCCGCTGTATAGAGAATTGGGTTCGTGCTTACTGTACCGGCCAGAAGGAAATTAAGATTCATGAATGCTCCCGCGATCAGGGCGGGAATGGCTGCAGCTCCAAGTACAAGCCCGGCCCCTGTCAGAAGTTCTCCCCAAGGTATCAGAACATTGAACAAATCTACATTCGGAAGAGCAAAGTTTTCAAGAAATCCGGCATACCAGCCCTGTACAGCAGGATGGTCCCCTCCTGCCTGCGCAATTGCCCCATGCAGGAACCCTCCTGCGTCAAAGCCATCAGCAATTTTATGCCAGCCCGCTTCTATCCATTGAATGCCCAGCCAAATCCTTAATACAGTCCAGACAGCCGCTGCCTGTGGAGTTTTCAGCACTTTCATGATCATCGTCTCCCGCCTCAATATTTTGTGAATCATTTCACAATACTAAGCAAAAAAATAAGTGAAGCCGGCCAGCTTTCCCAAGAAAGTTTGTGAATAACTTCACTTACTTTCTACACTTTTAATATACTCTTCACACCTTCCTTATGCAACGCACTTCACAATATAGTCATAATCTTTTTTCTCTGTGAATAAAAACTATCCACACCCCTGTGAATATTGTGGATAATCTAAATAATCTCACATTTATCAATGCTTTAATTAGTTAACATAATAATGAGCAAAACTTCTGATAATTCTGTGGATAATGTGGATATGTCTGTGGAGTACTTTTCTGTTCATGTTTTCCCTGTTAATAACTCTCTGGATAACATGCTATAAGACCTATACCCCTGAGTCTTTAAACCCAGGAACAGCAGGTGCCAAAGGGTATAATAGTTAACCCTTGCATTACGAGGTACATCGTATTACACTGTTATTAACATTAGGAAAAAGGTGATGCAAATGGATAAGGAAATGATGAAAGGCAGTACAGATCTCCTGCTTTTGTCTCTCATTGCCCAAAGGGATTTATATGGCTATGAAATCACAAAAATCCTCAAGGAAATATCCGGCGAAGCTTATGTAATGGGTGAAGGCACTCTCTACCCTGCTCTCAAGCGCCTGGAGAAAAAGAAGTTTGCAGAGTCATACTGGAGCGAAACGGCAGCAGGCAGAAGGAAATATTACCGAATCACACAGGACGGCCTGCAGGAGCTGGAGAAGAAGCGAAAGGACTGGAGCCTGATCGAAAGCATGATCCGCAAGAGCTCGGGGGGATTAACGTGAAATCGCAGCTTGAACGTTTTGTCATGAAAATTGTCCAGCATACCGAATGCTCCAAAGAAGAAAAAGAAGATCTATTCGAGGAGCTTATGGTACATCTGCAGCTTTCAAAAGAGCACTTCCAGGAACAGGGCTTCAGTGAAAGTGAAGCTGAGCAGAAAGCGATGGAACAGTTTGGAGAGGAAGGGGAAATCGGCAGCCAGATTCAGCAGTCCCTATTTCCATACCGGAAAGAAATGATGCTGACGCTTGCCATCTCTTCCATCCTCTTTACAATCGGCGCTTATCTGGGACAGCTTTTGATCAACGGAGATGCCCATATCGGCTGGCTGCTGCTTTCCATGGGCGCGAGTTCCATGATCCTTTTCCTTGCGGTGAACCAGGTCTTCCACCTGAACCGGAAGCGCTGGATGAACTCCCTGCTGATTCTGCATATCCTGGTTTATGCGGCCGGCTATCTCCTGGCCAGCAATCTGGATCATGACATCTCACTCGCCCTTTCAATCTGGGACTGGCTCAATATCCTTCTTGCCATCGTCCTTGTTTATCGGACGACTCTGTATGATTTCAGCGCCGGCAGCGGCAAGATGGATAAAACTTTGAAAAAGCTTCATGCCATCAATATTACCGCCGGCGTCCTGATCACAGCTGCCTGCCTCTTTTTTGCGTGGGGAGGGCTGATCATGATCGGCCTGCATCCGGTCATACTGATTTCTTTAAGCCCGATAATCATCTGGATCGTCCTCTATATGATCCAGATCAAGGTTGCAAGGAAAAATAAGAAACTCGCATATGGACTATCGGCGATTCCGTTCATTGCCATCCTGGCAGGCCTTGCATTAATCTACGCGCCTGCCCTGTTCTACTAGAAAGGAGCTCTCCATGAAAAAGAAAAGCATCATTCTGCTGTTTTCATTTATAGGGAGCATTACGCTGCTGCTCATCCTCCTCGGGCTCAATCTGGATAAGTCCGAGAATGAAAAACAAAACGGGATTACCAATCAATATGATATATCTTCACATAATACAATTGCTTATGTGAATTACAAAGATGGTCAGCCAAAGCTTATGCTTTATAACAAAGAAAAAAATATGATTGCAGAGGCATTTTCGCTGGACAGTTCAAAAATGATACTTGATCCAAGCTTCTCCTATGACGGATCCCTGCTAAGCTTCATATCAAGCGATAAACAGCAGGACGAAGATTCGGAGCTTAAAAGTACGATCCATTTCCTTGATTTAAGGACGAAAGAGGTGACTGACATATTCACCGAAAATGCCCTGATCACGGAAACCGAGTTTTCGCCTGTGGACGGCACCCTCTATTATTTGCGGGCCGGCACCTTCGAGAACTATTCTCCCATTGTCAGCAAACGGCCGCATGACTTTGATGCCTGGTCTTTTGATCCGGCTGAAGGCGGGCATAAGCAAATAACTGATCTGAAGAGCTATTCCATGCACAGCCTCCAGGTCAGTCCCGGAGAAGACAGTGTTTTCATCCAGATGGATGATGACCAGGGTGCTGATACTCCTGAAGAAACCTTTGAGGTGAAGCAGCGCATATTTGAAATCCCTATAGATACCCCTGATAGCATGAAGGTAACAGGAGATCCGGACAGAAAAATCGATGTTTTTGATTTCACTTTCTCTCCTGATGGTAACACGATGATTTTTCAATCCATCAGCAATCCTGACGAAGGAGGCACCTTTGAATATGAGCTGTATACAATGGATGTGAATTCCGGCGAGGAAGCTCAGCTGACACATCTCGGGGAATATACAGACAGGCCGGTTTTCGGCGCAGATGCTGACCGGGTATATTTTATGGCCGATAAGCGTTTTGGCAAAGGGGAGCCGGAGTATCAGCTGTACAGCGTGAAACTGAATGGCAAAGATATAGAGAAAATAGAACTGCCTCTTTCTGAAAGTTAGAAAGAGGCTTTTTCCCTTTTAAACTCGGAAATACAGGGTATAAGTCCTATAACCCATAAACAGAGGAGGTAGGGACAAAAATGCTGGAAAATCTGCTGAAAGAGCTGATCAGCATCAACAGCTCGGACAAAGAAGGGGCCAATGAAGCTGTTGCCTATTGCGGGCACTGGCTGGAAGGCCATGGGCTCCCTGTACATATCATTGAGAATAACGGGTACAAAATGCTTGTTTCGGAGATAGGGAGCGGCAATGAGACTATCGTCTGGAACGGACATGTGGATGTCGTTTCAGGCAAAGAAGAGCAATTCATCCCGGTTGAGGTGAAGAACAAAATATATGGACGAGGAGCCGCCGATATGAAGGCAGGAGTTGCTGCCATGATGTGCGCTTTCAAGGAGCTGAAGAATGCGCCGCTTGGAGTCAAGCTTCAGCTTCAGATCGTTTCTGATGAGGAAATCGGAGGGTTCAACTGCTCCGGCTACCTTGCCGAAAATGGATACCGCGGCGATTTTGTCATCTGCTCAGAGCCGACCCAGCTTGGAATCGCCCTCCAGGCAAAGGGCGTCATGCGCCTCGAAATTGCCATTGATGGAGATCCGGCCCACGGAAGCCGGCCATGGGAAGGCATCAATGCGATTGAAAGGGCATATGAAGTCCACGGAAAGCTGAAGGAGCTCCCTTTTGCCAAAGAAAGCTCCGAATTCTATCCTTCCCCTTCCATCAACCTGGCCAAAATCCGCGGCGGTGATGTGTATAATAAAGTCCCGGAAAAATGCGAGCTTTTTTATGATATCCGCTATCTTCCTGGCCAGGATAAGGATGAGATCATTAAACAGATCGAATCGATCACGGACGGCGAAGTGCTTGTAAGCATGTTCAGCAATCCGCTGGAAACGGCAAGGGACAACCCATTCATCTTGAAGCTGAAGCCTGTCGTTGATCGGCATATAAAAGATGAAGCGGTCTTTTTCGGACAGCATGGCTCAGCTGATACCGTCTTCTTTGCCAAGTATGGCATACCGGCCATCGAATTCGGGCCAAGCGGGCTCCACTGGCATGGCGATAAAGAATATGTACTGCCGGAATCTGTTCATGTTTATAAAGAAATGCTGGTTGATTTCGCCAGGAGTTTTTAAAGAAAAGGGGTTCGAAATATGTATATTTCGAACCCCTTCCGTCTGTTTCACTTTATTCTTTTTCCGGAACGGCACAGCTTCCATCGGTGCAGCTGGCATCAGCTGCTCCTTCTGGAGACAACTCCTGCAATTTGGAAACAGGATTTTCTTCTTCCCATACCTTTTGCAGGGCGCTGGCAAAGGTTTCGGAAGGCTGTGCGCCTGAAATGGCATATTTTTGATTGATGACAAAGTAAGGTACACCGGTAATGCCGTATTGCTGGGCGATTCTTTCATCGATCCGGACATCATTGGCGAAAGCTGTCTCATCCTGAAGGATGCTGAGCGCCTCTTCCCTGCCGAGTCCTGCTGCTTCTGCAAGTTCGGCAAGCACCTGGTGGTCACCTATGTTCTTGGATTCTGTGAAATAAGCATAAAGGAGCTTTTCCGTCAGAACAGCTTCCCTGCCCTTTGTTTTAGCGAATTTAGCCAACCTATGGGCATCAAATGTATTGCCCGGCTTCATTTCATCAAAATTGAAGGTCAAACCGACGCTTGCTGACTGCTCTCCCACTCCCGTATTGGCCTGCTTCGCCTGGTCAATGCTCAAGCCGTATTTCTGCGCGATTGCCTCATGAATGCTTTTTCCTGAATAAGGAGCGGCATTCGGATCAAGTTCAAAGCTTTTGAATTCAACCTCTACCTGATCGCGGTAAGGGAAATCCATCAAGGCCCCTTCCAGGCGGCGTTTTCCTATATAACAAAACGGACAGACAAAATCCGACCATACTTCTATTTTCATACTGACACCTCATTTCTTAGCTTACCCCCATACTAGCACATCTTACGCAAAAACCCTGCGGCCGATGCTCGGAGCCTCCACTGCGATTATTGTGTATCAGCAGGCCTGCATCCGGTTAAGTTAAAAAAGAACAATACCCATTGTTCAATCCTTCGTCGGGAGTGATGGATCATGGCAAGAAACAAACTGTTGGTTCCTGGTTCAGTTAATGTACTAGATCAGATGAAGCAAGAAATAGCCAATGAGTTTGGTGTTGAGCTTGGTGCTGAAACGACCGCGCGGGCAAACGGCTCTGTCGGCGGCGAGATGACAAAACGCCTTGTCGCCCTGGGAGAGCAGCAGCTCCAGGACCGGCAGCAATAGCGGGCCGCTTTGCGGAGCGGGAGACCCTTCTTAACGGGGGTCTCCTTTTTCTATAAATTCCGGCAGACGGGCGGACATGCGCCTTGATTTTTTAAAGAAGGCGGCAAGGCAAATGCTGATTGCTGCAAAAGAGAATGCAAGCAGCTGAAAGAAATACGGCGGATAATAGACCAGCTCAATCCTGTTCTGACCTTCCTGCAGCCGGAAGCCTGTAAATGCATAATTGGCCTTCAGCAGCTCTTCCTTCTCTCCATTGATTTTTAAGCGCCAGCCTTTTTCAAACGGGAGCGGAATGATTGCATAATCCTCCCCTTTTTCATTTTGAAGCTCAAATGACAGCCGGTTTCCTGACCACTCTGCCTCTGGCGGAATATGACGGCGTTCTTCTTCTTTTACATTTTCCAGTACCTCAAAGGTTTCTTCATAAAGCTTAAAGTCCTTTAAATGATATTTTCCCTTTGGCATCCTAAGGGAAATCCGGTCCGCTGCCTTAACTCTTATGATCAGATCATCCACACCAGTCCTGTAAATAGACCCTTCTTCTTTCCTGATTGTCTGGAACTCATTGACCTCAAGGATGAATTCTTCCTTATTGTTGATAGCATCAATATTGAAGCCAACCAAATAGTCTTTTGCAGAAGGATTTCTTTCACTGATCAATAAATCAATGCCGCCTTCCTCACCATTGACCTTAAGTTTTCCGCCCGCATACTCAGCATTTACTGGCTGAATTGCTGCCTGTGAAATCAGATTTCTGCTGTCCGGTATAGGGGCATTTGCAGTCCCCTTTTCAAGAACGATTCCCTTCAGCATCGCCTGTTCCTTTGCGGCAGGAGAACTTCCTTTCAGATCTTTTTCCAGAAAAACACTGTCAGCTGTCCGCACAAAAGGCAGGAGGTTTTCATTTTCATAAGCCTCATAACCGCCGGCGGAAGCTATTCTCTTAAAGCCGTAAGGAATGGAGGCATCTCCCTTCTCAGCAATATAATATTTTCCCATGAGGATGCTGTACAAATTAGCCCGGTCCCCAAGGGAAGCATAGCGGCTGACGCTGTCACGCCCCATATCGATTTCAAGATCCCTGAGATAAAACCATAGCAGCTCTTTATTAAGAATGCTGGAATAGACGCTCATACCCTTGAAATCCTGGACAATCGGGGTATTATTCCTCAAAGGGATCATCCAGTCGATCCTTGCCAAAGGGTCATCATTTTTTTCCTGAATCAGCTTGATAAGCTCCTGCTGGTCTGCACCGTTATAGTCACGGCTGATCATGAACTCCTTTGATACACGGTATTCCGTCCCTGTCACGGTCAAGCGCTCTTCCTGATAAAAATTCGGGATCAGCACGCTTGTCAGGATGACAGCAGCCGAAAGCAGGACAGCTGCCTCCTTCCTGAAAAAAGCTGCTCCCAAAAGGAATACCGCGGCCGAGATGAAGGCAGCAATGGCCATATAGGCATCCTGCACTTCTTCAAATTCCAGCTTAGGATCAAAATGATAGAACAGTATGTAAAATAAAGCCGCACCTGCTCCTGCTGATGCGAGCGGAAGAAGCTTGAGCCTGCCTGCCAGGGGGAGTGCGGCACCTGCTGCCCCGCCTGCCGCAAGAGACAGCATATATTCCCATCTGTACTGGGGAGCGGATAATCCGTTGAACAAGCTGCCAACAAGCGGACTGAAATGCAGGATGGATAAAAATATCGCCATCACAGCAAAAAAACTGAAATGCCTGTTCCTGTATAAAGGCTTTGCCAGCAGGCAGATGAGAACAAATGCCGGCAGATAGACAATTCTTCCGTTCAGCAGCAAATTGTCAATAAACTCAAAAGCCGGGATACGATCCGCATATGCCGGGCGATAGTTGTTCAAAAAGCCATATACGGCAGGAAAAAAAGAAAAGCCGCTGATGCAGAATCCTGCTGTCAGCCCGATGATATATTGCTTCACCTGAACAGTCTTAGGCTTCTCGTTCCCTTCAAGCGGAAAAATCCAGCGAAACAGAACATACACGCCGGACAGAAGGAAATTAACATAAGCAAAATAGAAATTGTCAAATAAGCTGATGGAAACTGCCGCTATGAACAGACCCGGGCCCTTCCCCCGCATGATCCTTTCAATCCCGATCAGAAGAAGCAGCAGCCAGAGCATGCTGTCGGCAAAAAATTCCCAGTAGGTGACATGCCTGAAATAAATGATGCTCGTGCCGTAAATAACAGCGCCAGTAAAGGCAGGCAGTGCTTTCATTCCCAGCATCCTGAAATAACAGGCCGCCAGAAGCAGGATGCCGGTCAGCCTGATGATGCTTACCATGAGGATGATGTCAGCCCAGTAAAAAATATCCGGCGCCCCGATCAGGCCGAAACTCTCAAGTATATAGGTTACAAGCATCGTCATCAGAAAGAAGATAGAAGTAGCAAAATAATAGCCAAGCTGGGTATAGGTGCCCCCGCCGAACCCGAAGTCAGGAGAATAGAAAAACTCCCCGCTGGTGTACTGCTCATACAAGAGCTGCTTGAAAGGCTGCATTTGCGACAATCCATCGTTCATCCCGGTCATATAGCGGCCCTCGAACCACTCAGAGATAAAAAACATATGGCTCAGTACAGCTGCCAGCAGACAGAAGAAGAATAAGGCAGCCTTAGGCCATCTGTCTGCCTGAAGAAAATTTAATAAGTTTGGTATGTAGCTTCGCGCTTTTTGCATGATGTTTTCAGGACTCTCCCCGTTAAAATGAAAGTAGCTGGCAAAGTAAAGACGACTGCAATGACCGGTGCAAGGCTGCTGCTCACCTTCAGCCCATCGACAAGTATGAACAAGATGACTGCTGTCATGCCCATATTAAACAGCTGTGTCAGCGGAAAGCGGATGAACGCCCCCCATGTCGGCTTTACTCTATAAGTAAATAGAGTATTCAGGAAAAAAGAACCAATCAGGCTGCTTGCCAAACCTATACTATGCGCCAGGAAATAATGGAACCCTGCAAAATGGAGAAGAACAAGATAGATTGAATAATAGTGCAGGGTATTCACCCCGCCGGTCACGGCAAAGCGGAAAAATTCACTGCGTATGAACCGCATGCTTTTCCCCTCTTTCGCTTGCTTGCTGAATATTGGTCTGCTGAACCAGATAATGCGGCCTTTTCTTTGTCTCATAATAAATGCGGCCGATGTATTCACCGACGATCCCCATGCAGACAAGCTGGATTCCTCCCAGGAAAAGCACAGCCGATATGGTCGTGAAATAACCGGGAACTGAAATTCCATACTGCATAATCTGGATAAAGGTAAATCCGATATATCCGAGCGACAGCAGCAGGACAAAGGCGCCCAGATAAAAGCATGCCCTGAGCGGCTTGTGGTTAAAAGAAACGATCCCATCAATGCCGTAGTTCAGTAGTTTGGGGAATGACCATTTTGTCTCCCCCGCTTCCCTTTGGACATTCTCGTATTCTATTATTTTCTGCTCAAATCCGATCCACGAATAAAGGCCTTTGGAAAAGCGGTTTCCTTCACTGAGCAGAAGGAGCGCCTTTGCCGCTTCTTTGCTCAGCAGCCGGAAATCTCCCTCACCGTCTGACAGCTGCACGTCCACTGCCCTGTTCACAAACCGGTAGAAGCAGGAGGAAACGAATGAACGGACCGGAGAATCTCCCGTACGGTTCCTTTTGGCAATCACCTGCCCATACCCTTCTTCATATCCCCTCACCAGCTGGCAGATCAGGGAAGGCGGATGCTGAAGGTCAGCATCCATCATGATGACCGCATCACCATCTGCGTTCCGGAGTCCGGCAAGCATGGCCGCTTCCTTCCCGAAATTCCTTGTAAATGATATAAATTTGACTTCCTCATGGTGAAAAGCCAGCCGATGGATGGTTTCCATCGTGCCGTCCGAGCTCCCGTCATCAATAAACAGGATTTCATATTGATAAAAGAGGCTTGCCATTTCCGTCCGGATTGCCTCCAGCACCCTGGGGATATTTTCAGCTTCATTATAGGAAGGGATGATAAATGATATTTTTGCCTGATTCATTCTGCTGCCTCCATCTGCTCTTCCGGCTGGCCGACCATGATTTCCGGATGGTTGGTTGTAATCTGGATGCTTCCGCCCAAGTCCTGCACCTTTTTCAAAGCTTCTTTGCCGTTGACTGTCCATGTGCCGATTTCAATGCCGGCTTCCAGCAGAGATTCGACCAGCTCCCGGGTGAGAAAGCCATAGTGCACGGATACATGGCTTGCCCCTGTATAAGCTGCCTGCTCTGCCAGGAGTGTCGCATGCCCCAAGTAAATCAGGCCGGTGCGGATCCTCGGATCCAGCTCTTTCAGCTTTAGAAGTGAATGATGATCAAAAGAGATGACCAGGGCCTCTTTATAGAGCGAATATTTCCTGATCAATTCTGCCACTTTTTCTTCAAGGCCATCATACATTCCGGCCATCTGCTTCAGCTCAATGAAAAGCTTCTTTTTTCCTTTGGACATCTGGATGATTTCCTCCAGCGAGGATATCGTTTCGCCGGAATATTCAGGGCTGAACCATGAGCCTGCATCAAGGAGTGACAGTTCAGCGGCAGTATGGTCCTTCACATATCCGCTCCCGTTTGTTGTCCGTTCCAACGTGTGATCATGAATGACAACAGGGACCCCATCCCTTGATAGGTGGACGTCCAGCTCTATGGCAGAAATCATAGGGTGCTCAAGGGCAAGCCGGAAAGCGGCCGTTGTATTCTCGGGGGCTCTTCCGGACCAGCCCCGGTGCGCAACACAGGCATTCTTCAGCATCGATCATCATCCTTTCCTGTCTATTAGTCTATTTGACTCCTGTATAAACAAAAGCACGAATAATCTGTCTTTGAGCAAAGAAAAAGGCAATCAGGATCGGCACAACAAGGATCATATTTCCGGCCATAAGCACATTCCAGGCAGTTCCTCCCTCTACTTCCCGAAGCTTGGATATCCCGAGAGGAAGGGTGCGTGCCACATCGCTTGTCGTCATAACAAGCGGCCAGAAATAATCGTTCCAGTGCGTGATGAAGCTGAATAATCCAAATGTGATAAGAACAGGCTTTGCCATCGGAACCATGATGCGGAACATGATTTTCCATTCAGATGCTTCATCAAGCCGTGCAGCTTCCAGCAGTTCCTCAGGAACCTGCATGAACGACTGCCTGAGCATGAAGATGCCAAAAGCACTGGAAGCAAACGGCAGGATCAGCGCCCACAGGGAGTCAAGCAGCCCCCAGGAGCTCATCTGCAGATAGACAGGCAAAAAGATAAGCTGAGAGGGAATCATCAGGGTAATCATGGTCACAGCAAAGAAAAACCTGCTTCCCCTGAAACGGTACCGGGCAAAAGCATAAGCTGCCGGTATAATCGTCAGAAACTGCAATATCAGGATTCCCGCCGAAACCATCAGGCTGTTTAAGAAGTATCGGAAAAACGGCCCTGAGTTCCATGCCTTCGAGAAGTTTTCCCATTTGAACTCCTCCGGCAGCCATTTCGGCGGAAATGTCATTGTTTCACCAAGCGTTTTAAAAGAAGTCGAAATCATCCAGACAAACGGAAGTGCAAAAACAGCAACAACCAGTAAGAGTGCGGCCAAATTGAAAAGCCTTCCTGCAGCATTAAGCTTCATATATAATCCTCCACATCATCTGTAATGGACTCTCCGGGAAAGCAGCCTGAAGTAGACTACTGTCAAAAGGCTTACCAGAATCAGCAGCAGAACACCCGCGGCCGAGGCATAGCCGATTTTGAAGAACCGGAAACCATACTCATAAATATAGAAAACAAAAGTATTCGTCGAATTGATCGGCCCGCCCTGGGTCATGATCGCAATCGTTTCAAACACCTGGAATGAGGCAATCAGAGAAATAATTGTCAGGAAAAAGAGCGTCGGCGACAGCATCGGGAGCGTCAGCTTAAAAAAGGTCCGCGCCTTATTCGCCTCATCCAGCTCTGCCGCTTCATAAATATCCTTCGGGATGCTCTGCAGCCCGGCAATGAAAATGAGCGTATTGAAGCCGATCCCTTTCCAGACCGCCACAATGACGAGAGAAAACAGCGAGGTTCCCGGATCTGTCAGCCAAGGGACATTGGAAATCCCGAACAGATTGAGAAACCAGTTCAGCAGTCCATAATCAGTATCCATGAGCCACATCCAGAGCATCGACACTGAGACCAGCGAGATAATATGCGGGCTGAAGATCGCCCCTTGCACAAATCCGTACAAAGCTCCCTGCCTGTTGAGCCACAGAGCAAGCAGGAGTGAAATCGCCACTGTCAGTGATACCGTCAAGGCTGTGTATGTAAAGGTATTCTGCATCACTTCGATGAACTCGCGCTCAGCGAAAAGCGCCTTGAAATTGCCGATCCCCACGAAATCCTTCACAGGGCTGACAAAGTTCCAGTCATGGAAGCTTAAATAAATCATGTATAAAATAGGATAAATGAAAAATAGTCCGAAGATGGCTATTGATGGTGCGATCATGCCATACGGCCTCAGCTTATTCATCATGATGTCAGCGGCCCCCTTTTACCAGTACAGGCTCTTGGATGCTCATGCTTGCTGACCTGTTCCTTGTTCCATCTTTTGTAAAAAAGTAAAGCTTTTCATATGGAAGCCTTACATGCACATCCTGCAGATGGGGCATCGGATCAAGAAAGCTTTTCACATGCATGACACCGGCTGTGTTTTGGACAGTATAAATGGTCTCAGAGCCCAGTGTTTCCATTGCAGCCACCCGGGACGGAAGGATGATGCTGTGCGCATCAAGGGTATCCGCCGGAACAATTTCCATATGCTCAGGCCTGCATCCGATATACGCTGCGTCTCCGTCTACAGCCGGCATATAGTCAGAAAGGAGGGCCTTTTCTACGATATTCATGGGAGGAGTTCCGATAAAGCCGGCGGCAAAAGTGTTTTCAGGATCATGGTAGATGCCCATCGGACTGTCTGCCTGCTTGATTTTTCCTTTATCCAGAATGACGATTTCATCTCCCATCGACATGGCCTCCACCTGATCATGCGTCACATAAATGAAGGTCGTGCCCAGCTGCTTGTGAAGCTGGATCAGCTCTGTCCTCATCTGGACTCTCAGCTTCGCATCCAGGTTGGAAAGCGGCTCATCCAGAATGAATACCTTCGGCTTTTTTACCATGGCCCTGGCGAGTGCCACCCTCTGCCTTTGGCCGCCGGAAAGGTGCTGCGGCTTTTTATCAAGATATTCCTCCAGGCCGACAATCCTTGAAATTTCAGCAATAAGCTGTTCCCGTTCCTGCTTAGGAACCTTTTTATTCACAAGTCCGAATTCAATATTTCCCCTGACCGTCATGGTCGGATACAGGGCATAGTTCTGGAATACCATGGCAATGCCGCGCTTTCCGGGGGCAAGATCATTCACCTTTTGATCGTCGATCCAGATCTCGCCTCCTGATTCCTTTTCCAGTCCCGCAATCATCCGCAATGTCGTTGATTTGCCGCAGCCGGATGGGCCAACCAGTACTGTGAAGGATCCATCGCGGATGGTCAGATTCAAATCATTGATGATTTCTTCGTCTTTATAGGTTTTTGATATATTCACCAATCTGATTTCAGCCATGCCTTTTCATCTCCTGTTTTCGAGTATTGGAATTTCTCCAGACAAGGATCCTAGAGAGCCCCTGAAGGAACGGCCTCCAAAAGCCTTAAGAATCCGGCCAGCTCATCGATTGTTTTTACTGAATGGTCCCATCCCTCTGAGCCGGCATGCTCATACCGGGAAATCAGGCAGGTCCTGCCCCCAAGCTGTTTTACCGGGTAAAGGTCATTGAAAGGGTTGTCACCGACGGATAAGATTTCATGAGGCTGGTAGCCTTCTTCCCCCAGCTTTTTCATGACGCCCCTGATGCCTTCAGGCTTTTGTGCATCCACTATGTATGTATCAAACAGATTTTCCAGCCCAAGAAAGCTGACAAATTCTTCAGCAGAAGGAGATGGCGTGTTGGTCATAAAAATTTTGCGCTCAGCATCCATCTTGCCTACCGCTTCAATCAAGCCAGGGAACACCTCGATCTGATGGGGGCCGGCAAGCATTTCCTTCCTGACTGTTTCGAACGCTTTCAGCTGTTCTGCTGCCTCGATCTTATGCCTTTTTGCAAGAATCGCTGCAACTCCCCATGGATCGCCTATGTAAAAAAGTCCGTTCATCTCTTCCTGGTTCAGTACCGCTTCCTTTCCATCCCATCCGAAGCAGCCTGTCGGGATAAGCCCTTCATGGCTGTATGCTCTTTTTCCATCTGTACAGGACAAATAGCCGAACTTCACGGGATGCCTGCCCTTGAGAATAGCATAAGCTTCTTCAATAACCGCCTGAAGCTCCTGTCCCTGCAGCCGGCTGCCAAGCATACGGCCGACATATCTCCCTAAAAAGGTATAATCCTGATATAATGTGCCGTCCAAGTCGAAGATGGCCACTTTTATGTCCTTGAGCCAATTCATTCTGCATTCCCCTTTCTTTATGAATGCCGGGAAAAAGGAGTGATCCCCTCTCCCGGCAGCCTGATGCTATTATTTATTTCTTAAGCAATTGATTGGCTTTTTCCGCTGCCTCATCAAGGGCGTCTTTCGGAGCAAGGCCATCTTCAAGCATGACCCTGGAGATTTGATCTGTCAGGATTTTAGCCACTTCCGGATAGGCTTCTGCCATCGGGCGGGCATGACCATACTGCAATTGGTCGACAGCCACTTTGAATTGCGGCATTTTCTCATATAGTGACTTCATTTCTTCAGAATCTACAGCTGAAAGGCGGCTTGGCAGATAGCCGGTATATTCGCTGGCATAAATGGTCTGTTCTTTTGCCGTCATCCATTTGATGAATTCCCATGCGGCATTTTGCCTTTCCTCATCAAGACCGGCTGTCATGACCAGGTTGGCACCGCCTGTCGGAACTCCATTCACCTTATTGGCAGGCATGAAAGCAGTGTTCAGCTCAAAGCCCTGTTCTTCGGCAACGCTCAGATTATAAGAAAGATCGGCTGTAGAAGAGAAAGCCATGGCAGAACGGCTGTTGGCAAAGTCCTGCTTGGCTGTATCTGCAGCTGCTTCGCCGCCAGGAACCTTGATGACGCCTTTATCGGCCATCTTTTTCCAGAATTCAAGCGCTTCGACACCTGCTTCTCCATTGAACTCAGCACTCTTTTCATCATCGGAGATCATTTGCCCTTCGCCTTGTGCGACAAATGCTTCATACATCCAGATATTGACCGGCATGGTCATCCCCACTGTTTCCCCTTCTTTTGTCAGGGCAGTCAGATATTCTTCGAATTCGTTCCAATCCTCAGGTCCTGCCGGATCAAGGCCAGCTTCCTTCAGCATGGTCGTATTCATATACAAAATCGGTGTGCTTCGCAGATATGGAAGGCCGTAAAGCTTGTCATCCACATAGGAATTCCCCATCAGCCCCGGATTAAAGTCATCCATATTGATATCATCTTTTTCAATGAATGGCGTGAGATCCTGCGTCATGCCGGATTTAGCGAAAACGCCAATGGAAGCAATCTCATTCTGAGTGACTTCAGGAGCATTCTTGGCGGCAAAAGCAGCCTGTGTCTTGGAGTGAAGCTCATCATAAGTCCCCTGGTATTCTGCTTCTACATAAATCTTGTCCTGGGATTCATTGAACATCTTGACTAGATTTTCATTATTCTCGCCAATTTTATCTCCCCATGCATACCAGTATTTGATATGGATTCGGTCATCACTGGCAGATGCTTTATGATCTCCCGAAGATTTCGTTTCTGTACCCGCAGAATTATTGCCTGAGCATGCGGTTGCCATCAGCAGCATAAAAATCATTACGATAAGACCGGATATTTTCTTCACTTCATATTCCCCCGTTTTTCGATTGAATTGTGATCTAGCGAATGCATTCATTATTGCAGCTTAAGCAAGATTGGAGCTTTAAAGCTTTCAAGAAAATGGTCAAAGGTACTGGCCTGCCTCCTCACCTCCCAAAAAAATAAAGAGACCTCAAACTAACGGAATGATTCTGTCCGTGTTTGAGGTCTCTCTGCATTGAACCTGTTTTCTATGTACTTGTCGATTATGATGTTACATCCCTTTTGCTAAGATAGTATTAGGGAATTGTAAATCTTTATTAAACTGGCATTCTCGCATTTTTGCGCCCGGCCTTGCTTAAATCTTCCTTCCAGATCCCGGTATTGGAGGTTGTGACCGCCGCAGCCCCGCATGAGAGCGATTCTTCCGCATGCTCCCTTTCCGTCAGCAGCCCTCCTGTGATAACCGGCACCGCGAGCTTTGCCGAGAGTGATTTAATGATGTGCGGAAGCCTTGAAGGCATGATTTCAATCATATCAGGGCCATCAGGACCACCCAGCTCCAGGACATGATCATATACTTCCGAATCTATCATGAATACACGCTGGATGACCATCAGGCGCCGTTTCTTAGCTTTTGCCGCGAGTCCCGGCTTTGTGGTCACAATGCCGAGCGGCTTGACATAATTGGCGATGAAATCCAGCCCTTCACTGTTAAGGCTCAGCCCCCCGATCTTTTCTATATGGATAAAAACCGGCAGCCCCTCCTTCCTGAACAGATCTGTATAATTTTTGACAGACATGATATTGCCGGTCATCAGGAAGACCGCGCTGAGTTTATCTTTATGCCTGATCGCTTTTTCAATTCCGCAAGGCTCTTTGACTGCCGCAATCTTCCTGCATGCTTCCAGACGTTCCAGAAAACCCGCTTTCTCTGCCAATGCTGCCACCATAACACTCCTATTCTTAAAATAGATTCGCTGTCCGTGATCCTGTCTTTCCCCTATTACAGTATCATAATCCTCTTTGATAAAAAGGAACCGGGAGTCTCTTTAACCTGATTTTTACAATTCCCGTCATTTTTCTTAATATTCGGCCCTTACTGTTCTAAGTGAAAGGAAGTACATACGAAGGGAGAATAAAAAAATGAAAATTGCAATGATTGGAGATCTGCATTACCCGGCAATCAACGAAGAGGTTTTGGGACTCAAGGAAGCGCGTACAGCTTTCTATGAAACGTTCATGAATCACTTTCTGGATATCGAGGCTGATTTTCATGTTTCTATCGGTGACCTGACTAATTTCGGCCTTCCAAACGAGCTTGAGGAAATCTACAGCATCATCAGGCAAAAAGACCGGACCTTCTACCATGCGCTTGGCAATCACGATGTATATGCGATGACAAAGAAAGAAGTGCTCGCCATCACCGGCCAAAAACAATATCACTCTTTCGAAAATGAAAAAGCCGTTTTCGCCTTCCTTGATACGGCAAGGGAAATGAACTATGAAGACTGGGGCGGCTGGATGGACGATGAGCAGCTGCACTGGTTCGAAGAAGTAGTGGCAGCTTCCGGGTCCAAGCCGCTTCTTGTGTTTGCCCATCATCCTATCTATAACACAACAACCCGCTCAGATGGCGAAAAAGGCTCCATCCACAAGGATATCGACATGTGGAAAGTGCTGAACCAGAAGAAAGGGCTTGGCGTTTATTTCAACGGCCACACCCATGTAGACTCCATCGTGCGCCAGCACAACTGGACCTTTGTACAGAAATCCGCTTGCCTTGACCAGCAGGCAGTCCGGGTCATTGAAATCGGCGAAGAAGAAATCTCCGTATCCGCTATTGATCTGGATGATGATATCTTGGCGGAAAAAGCAGGCTTCATCGCCGACAGCATCCCCCACTTTGGCCCGACTCCTGCAGCAAGGGGCACACAAGAGCAGCGTGAGTGCCGCATTCCCCTCCATGCAGCTGCCTACCAGCTGTAATAACTGCAAAATAGACATGGCTGTGAGCCATGTCTATTTTTTTGCGGACGGAGCGTCGTGCTGTTAGTCTGCGGCGGCACAATGGATGCGGAATGCAATTGCGGCGGCAAATTGAGCTTGTTTTTCTGAAGTCGCAAATAAATGCTGGAACTCGCAAATATATCCCCAAATCCGTAAATATAGCCTTTAACTTCAAGTCCAGCTATGGCGCCAGCCCCTCCGAATCTGAAAATGCCCCGCGCTTCCCTAGGTCCCAAGTCTTAGTCAAAATATGGCTGAGGCTCAATCCCTTTTTGGCAGTTTGCCTTTAAGATAGAAAACAGAATATGTGGAATTTACTCCTTTATAAAGAAAATTTTACCTATTGTACGTATTTTTTTCTTTTTCCTCTCTGTGTGATTGGTTTTTGGGGGCAAAAATCCATATTATTCATTTTACTTAAAGGAGAATCTTTATGAAATTGATCAGATTTATTGTTGAAAGAAAAATCCTTGTTGGACTGGTGGCGGTCCTGGTTTTGCTTACCGGGAGCTATGCGGTTCTTGAGCTTGATAAGGAGCTCATGCCTGCCATGAAGATGGATGGCGGCTATGCTGAAATCAATGCAGGAGAAATGCCTGCTATAGAGATTGAACGATCGATTACCACTCCGCTTGAGCAGCAGTTAAAAGGGCTCGACGGGGTTGAAGATGTAACCTCCACTACTATTGCCGGAAGAAGCTCCATACAAATGACCTTTGAGCAGGGACGCGGTGATGAGGTATTCAAAGAAGCAGAATCTGTCATTAATTCTTCCACTGCAGGAATATCCGGAGTTAAGGAAGTAGAAATGGGACAATACGGCGCAAGCCAGAGCTATGAATTTTTCCTGGATTTGTCGGACGGCAATCTTGAGGATACAACGAAGTTTGCAAAGGATACATTGGAGCCAAGGCTTGAAGCTCTGCCGGAGGTCCGGGATGTATCGCTTTCCGGCCTTGAGGAAAATGAAGTAAACATTCTCTTAAACCGGGAGGAAATGCAGAAAAAAGGACTGGATGCTGCGGGAGTGATGGCAGCCATCCAGCAGGTGAACAGCGAAGCGACACTCGGCCAGCTCAAGCTTGAAAATGATTCACCTTCCGTCCGCTGGAATACAAAACCGGGATCTGAAGATGACATAAGAAATATAGAAATCGCTTCCCCTGCCGGGTTCATCAAACTGGATGACATTGCTGATATTACTGTGGCACCGCAGGAAAGCTCCTCCTTTGTCTGGAAAAATGGCACCAAAGATCTTGTGTTTGTCCAAATAGGCAGGGTTTCTGATGCAACGCAGATCGAAATGGCAGATGCAGTCCGCGGGGAAATTGAAAAAATCCGCGAAGAAGGTCTGATCAAAGGGTTTGAATTGAATGAGATGGTTGCGCAGGCTGACTATGTTCAAGAGTCCATTGACGGTGTTGCGTCAAACATCATCATCGGGGGCATCATTGCTGTAGTGATTCTCCTGTTATTCCTGAGAAACTTAAGGGCTACTCTTATTGTCGGAATTTCCATCCCGACATCTGTACTCCTGACCTTTGCTTCTATGTGGATGTTCGGATACAGCCTCAATATCCTGACACTCATCGGCCTTGGATTGGGAATCGGCATGATGGTTGACTCCTCCATCGTCATTCTGGAATCCATCTACCGCAAAAAAGAGCAGGGGCTGGCCCGTCTTGAGGCAGTATTGGAAGGAACGAAAGAAGTTTCGGCAGCCGTAATCGCAAGTATGCTCACAACCATCGTCGTGTTCCTGCCGATCGGGCTGCTCGGCGGAGAAATGGGGCAATTTATGATCATGCTGTCTGCAGTTGTTGCGATCACACTGATCAGCTCAGTACTGGTTTCATTTACTGTCATCCCTTCTCTATCTGAGAAATTCTTGAAGATTTCCGGCAAAAAGAAAGCACGCAGGGAAGGTCCGCTGCTCCGTTTTTACAGCAGGGTGATTTCCTGGACTGTAAAGAAAAAACGCCACAGCCTCGCTGTGATCACAGCCTTTTTCATCATGTTCGCAGGATCGCTGCTGCTGATTCCAAAAATACCGATGACGATCATGCCGGATGTGTTCAACCGCTATTCCGAGCTGATGGTTGACCTGGAAACCGGTGTTTCCATTAAGGAAAAAGAAGCGGTTGCCGCAAAGATGAATGAAAGTCTGAGCAAAATCTCTGATGTAGAATCCAATTATGTCATGGACAGCGGCGGCATGATGTATACCATCATCAATATGACCAAAGGGGATGATATCACAAAGCCCCAGAAAGAGGTCAACGAGGAAATCATGAAAGCCCTTCGCAAACTTGAGGATACCCAGCCGATTGAAAGCGTCCAAAGCGCCATGTCCAGCGGAGGCGGCTATCCTGTGCAGATTAATCTGAAGGGTGAAAGCTTTGAGGAGCTCCAGTCTGTTTCAGGCTCTTTTATGAAGGAACTTGAAAAAATAGATGGAATCGTCGGCGTCACTACCTCCATGAAACGGACATCTCCTGAAGAGATAGTAGAGTTGAAAGAAGAAGAAATTGAAAAAGCTGGCCTGTCCGGACTGCAGGTCAAGCAATTCATTGAACAGTCTTTTATGGAAATGCAGCTTGGCGATGTTGCACTCAATGAAGAATCTGTTCCCCTTTCTTTAAAATGGAGCGAAAAAACGGCTACAAAAGAAGCGCTGATGGATCTCACCATCCCTGCTGCCGGCGGCGAAAAGAAGCTGTCAGAGCTGATCAGCCTGAAGAAAGTCGAAGTGCCGAATGAAATTGCACATAATGATGGAGACAGATATATATCGATTTCTGCTGATATCGAGGACAGGGATCTTGGCAGCATCAACCGGGATGTACAGAATTTGATCGAGGACTTTGATACACCGGCAGGCTACACCTTGTCTGCAGCCGGAGACCTTGAAGAGCAGCAGGAATTGATCAAGGATATGGTCTTTATCCTTGCCATCAGCATATTCCTTGTGTATCTCGTCATGGCAGTCCAATTCAACCACCTGGTTCAGCCGATCATCGTCATGTCCGTCATCCCGATGACAATCGTCGGCGTCATCCTTGGTCTTTTCCTGACCCAGCGCGAGCTGAGTGTCATGTCGGCAATGGGAATCATCATGCTGATCGGCATAGTGCTGAATAATGCCATCCTTCTGCTTGACCGGACCAACCAGCTGCGCAAGGAAGGAACTGCAATCACTGATGCGCTCATTCAGGCCGGAAAAGACCGGATCCGCCCGATCTTCATGACGACCCTGACAACAGCTGGCGGAATGCTGCCGCTGGCCCTTGCTTCCGGGACATCCGGAAACTATCAGGCGCCAATGGCAACTGTCCTCATTTCCGGGCTTATGTTCGCTACCTTTATAACGCTTCTGCTGATTCCGGCTGTGTACCGCTTGTTCACCCGCTCTCCTAAGAAAACGGAGGAGCAGCCGGAGCCAGTGATGGAGAATGCAAGCTGATGAGAATAGCCCCGCTTTTGGCGGGGCTTTTTTGTTCCGTTGATACCTCTTTCACAAATTCATGCCAAAATGCAAAACAGACAGAGAGAATCCCTGTCTGTTTTTTTACGATGCCTCCGCTCTCTCTTCCTCCGAAAAATACTGGTTCTTCCCGGGCTTCAAAGCCAGCCGGATAACATAAAGGGAAAGCAGCAGGTTTGCCCCGGCGAGGGCGATCGTTGTATAGCGCAGAGGAATAACATCGCCGATTATCCCGATTCCGAGCAGGAAGATGATCTGCGCAATGCTTTGGAAGACACTCAGCACACTTGTCATCCTCCCCATGATGGATACGGGGATGTTATTTTGATAAAAGGTCTGAAAGCCAGCGCTCATAAAAGCATTAAAAAAGCCAAGGAGCAAAAAACCTGCTGTGACCATGGCAAATGAATAGGATAAAGCATAAATCATATAACCTGCCGAGACCATGAGCATCCCGATGGCCATTAGCTGCCTGATGCTCAGCCGTCTGGAAATAACGGTAATAAGCAGAGCTCCAAGTGCAAAGCCGATACCGGTGATGCTGACCAGGAAGCTGTAATCCGCCTCGGACAGCCCAACCGTATCCTGGATGAACACAACTTCCTGTGAATCGAGGGCAAGGGAAAACAGGCCGAACGCAAGAAAGCTGCTATAAACGGCAAAAACGAATGATTCCTTCCGGCTGAAGGTGATCACTGCCTGCCAGTCCTCTTTTAAATGCTCAAATGCATTCCTCTTTTCAGGCAGTGCTGGTACATCCTTGTCTGCATCAGGAAGGAGCATGATGATCAGGGCAGAAATAAGAAACGATAGGCTGTTCAAGTAGATGGCCATATCAATGGTTCCAATCAGGAACAGTGCACCTGCAATCGAAGGACCGACAATGAAGGCACCGGATGAGACAAGGCTGCTGATCCCGTTAAACCGTTTGCGGCTGCCGGCAGGTACAAGCATGGTGATATATGTAGTGGATGCCGGAGTAAAAAAAGCTCTTGTGAGACTGATGACAAACAGGCTAACATAAATCAGTTCCACACTGCCAAGCAGCGGGATGACTGCGACTCCGGCAGCCCGGATGATGTCCGTAATGATCATCAGCTTTTTTTTATTGCTGCGGTCGACCAGCCCCCCGCTCCAGGAATTCATCAGCACCGCAGTGACCGGTCCGATGATCCACAAGCCTGCGACCGCTGCAGCCGAACCGGTCATCTCGAAAACGAGCAGATTAATGGCAATCAGATAAATAAAATCCCCCAGCCTGGATATGCCGATGCCAGTCAGGAGAAGCGAAGCAAGCTTCCAATTGAATTGATTCATGAGTTCACCCTTTTTTTGTGGGAATAGTCAATTAATTCATTATAGCATGCGAGTCACTTATCCTTTTGGGAAGATGTTACAAACTGGCAAACTCATATAAAAAGAGGAAGGCAGCGCCTTCCTCTTTTTCTGGGATCACTATTTTCGTTTTTCATAGAAATAGTGGTTCTGCCTCCTCGCGCTGGAACCACTATTTCCATTTTTCATAGAAATAGTGGTTCTACCTTCTCACCCTGGAACCACTATTTTCGTTTTTCATAGAAATAGTGGTTCTAGCCCGACTACCTGGAACCACTATTTTCATTTTCCATAGAAATAGTGGTTCTACCTTCTCTCGCTGGAACCACTATTTTTGTTTTTCATAGAAATAATGGTTCTACCTTCTCTCGCTGGGACCACTATTTTCGTTTTTCATAGAAATAGTGGTTCTACCTCCTCTCGCTGGAACCACTATTTTCATTTTCCATAGAAATAGTGGTTCTACCTCCTCTCGCTGGAACCACTATTTTCGTTTTTCATAGAAATAGTGGTTCTAGCTCGACACCCTGGAACCACTATTTCCAATTTCCCCAGAAATAATGGTTCCAGCTCCTCTCCAGCCTGCCCTCATCCTTCAGATACAGCCTCTTCCTTCGGCTTTGAGAAGAACCAGCCGCCAACTGCAATTAATATAAGCACGATATAAAATGTGATTTTCCATTCAGCAGACTTTGCAAAGCCTTCTGCGAGAACGCCGAGCGCCGGATGCGAAAGTGTGTAGACTGACAGCTTCACACCTACCCAGCCGACAATAAGGAATGCAGTAACCTCAAGGCCAGGCCTTGAGTGCAGCAGCCCGACAAACAGATTGGCGGCAAAGCGCATGATGATCAGCCCGATGAAACCTCCGGCAAAGATGACAAGGAATTTACCGCCGTCAAGTCCCCCGATGTTAGGCAGCCCGGAGTCCGGCAGCGCTATCGCCAGGGCAACAGCAGCAAGGATCGAATCGACAGCAAAGGCAATATCTGCCAGCTCCACTTTAAGGACGGTCATCCAAAAGCCTGACTTCTTCTTTTCTTCTCCTTCATCTTCCTCTTTCGCGCCGAATTTTCTTGCAGCGAGCTTGCGGAAGATATGGTTAATACAGATAAATAATAGATACAGCGCGCCAATGGCTTGAACCTGCCAAACGTCGACCAGGAATGAGATGACGAATAAAGAACCAAACCTGAAAACGAATGCCCCTGCCAGACCGTAGAATAATGCCTTTTTCCGCTCCTCCTCAGGCAGATGCTTGACCATGATGGCCAGTACGAGCGCATTGTCAGCAGCTAAGAGCCCTTCGATGGCAACCAGGAGCAGCAGCACCCAGCCATATTCCATTAATAATGCAAAATCCATTTTTTGTGCCTCCTATTAATCTGATTATTTTTCTATTCCATGCTTTAATTTCAGTGAATCCGGCGCCATCTTGATCATCCGCTCTACAAGAAACCCGGCCACTGCCAAGTCATCAACGATTCCGAGGAGGGCAAGATAATCAGGGATAAGATCGAATGGGAAAAAGGCATAAGTCAAAACGAGCAGGATGCCGAGCGCCTTTTTGTGAGCCCCGACCTCCTTTGATAAAAAGAAATCCTTTAGAAAGGGAATCACCTTCCAGAACTTAAACAGAAACTTGATTCTTCGAAAAAACTTCATACTGCCTCACACTCCTTATTGCGATTTTGCATACCTCTCATCCAGGCGTTTTTCAATTTTTTCAATCTCCCTCTTGTCCTTCAGAAGCTCTTCCTTGTTCTTCCTGATCAATTCTTCAAACTGGAATTTCTTCTTTTTCATGCCTGACACCCCTTTTTAAATTTTTAACAGAAAAAAAGCCTTTGCCACATCCGGCAAAGGCTCAATAAACAAATAAAGACCTTTACCCGAATCAGGTAAAGGTCTTGCTAACAACGTCATGGTTGCCAACAAAGCCGGGAGAAAACTCCGAAATGACGACTTTGCTGTAAAAGCTACTCCCCTTTAGGAGACTATTTAACTGTTGCTTTTATCATAATATAAACCTTCTGGGCTGTCAAATTTTCTTCTGCAGGAAGGAAATGGCATATCCAATGGCAAATTATTAAACAGACCATTTTTTAAGGAGGATAACCATGCAAAATTTTGTATCTCATATTGCCACGATTGAAATCCCTGTCTCAGATCTTGAAAGGTCCATAGCGTTCTACAGAGAAATATTCGGTGTCTCTGTGCACTTTCATGGGGAAAAAGCTGCCATGCTGACATTTGAAGCCAAAGGGGTGCCGACCATCTTTCTTGTAGAGACTGGCAGTGAAGGAAAACTGTCTTTCCATAATACATATACCGGAATCGACCACACCATTGTTGATTTTTATACAGAATCTCTTGAAGAATTCAGAGATTGGCTTAAGGGAAAAAATGTAGAAGTGGGGCCGCTTAATGTTCATCCTGAAAACGGGATGGGCGGGTTTGGCTTCAAAGACCCGGACGGCAACAATCTGAGCGCGTGCAATGTCCTTCACCCAGGACAATAGGCATTAAAGGAGGCATTGCCCCTTTTTCTGCTTTGTCCACACCATTCTTCCCCGAAGAGCATTATATGTATCCGTAAAGGATGTGAAATCATGAACATTGCGTCAATCGGGGAGCATTGTGTCGTAAGAATCAACCGGCAATTTTTCCTGCTGCTGGAAATCGATTTTTCTTTTGAGGCGATGAACAGAAAAGAAACTATTTTTATCAAATTGACCGAACAAGAAGCCAGTGCGCTGACCGAAGCTTCTCTATAAAAAGCCATGAGGTGCCCTGCCGGGAGAAGGCAGGCACCCAATGGCTTGCTTTGCTTTATAGAACTAACGGGTTTTCCGGAGGAAATGCAGCCATATGCTGCGCTACATAAATGCAAATCAGTTGCCCTTCCCTTCTGTACACGTTATATTTCGGGTAAATAGAAGAAATGAGGGATCAGGATGAAAAAAGCAGAAATAGAATACAAAATCCAGGACTTGAAACTGGACTATGTGCGGCTGCAAAACGACCTGGAGAAGCTGGAATCTGTCGATGGGAATATTTCTCCTCTGGAAAAGCAGATCCAGGCTATCGAGGCAGAGCTGAAGAGTTTGTATAGTGAACTGGAAAACGCCTGATTTTGTTTGTCAGGCTGGACAATTAAGTTATTCAGAACATGACTCTTTAGTCTCGAATCAATTCTGTACGTATTGGCACCAATGAAAGGACTCGCCTTACCGGCGAGTCCTTTGTGACTTTTGCAGCAAGGGCACCTCTCCCTTAATAGGCATATCGAATTATTTTTCCAATATTTAGGTATTATCATTCACATTAACTCTTTCCTCCCGTTTACAATAAGGATTGTTATCTTATAATCGGAGGAACGTAAATATGAAAATCAATTCTCTTATTCTAGTCATTCTGGCTGTACTGCTGGCTGCCTGCGGGAACAATCAGAATGAGGAAGCGGGCAAAAAGGAACCTGTGCAAGAAGTGGATGCCCAAAAGGAAGACCAGGATTCTGCTGAGGATGAGGACAGTGAGAAAGAGGCTGTGGAAACCACGGTGCTTAAAGCTCGTGAGGATGCTGGCGATTATGATGTGAAGCTTGAAGGCGAAATCCACCGGAAGGACCAGAAAATCACAGTTACAGGCACCACCAATCTTCTTCCCGGTTCAAAACTTTTCCTTTATACCGATCCGCTTGACGGCGCCATCATCGGTAGCGCTGGCACCACTCTTGTCGAAGAGGATGGAAGCTTCACACTTGAAGACAGCATCCCGGATGGCTATAAATATCCTGTGATTTATACAAGAATCATTTTCAGTCCTTCTGCCAGCAGCGATGAGGTGAATGAGCATTATTCCGTGGATGGCAGCAAGCTCGAAGGGGCATTCGTAAGGCTTGATGAAGAAGGCGGGGAACATCAGAAGCAGATTGTCGCTGTGAATGAAATTGATCTGTCCCAGCCGGAAAGCACGGTTATGATTGAAGAATCGGAGTGGTCAAAGCCTGAAGATTACGGAGCTGTTCAAATCCGGATGGAAACTGAAGTGACCGAAGATGAAGATTTCATTTACATTAATGGCAAAAGCAATATCCTGGAAGGAGCATCTGTTACAGGTGGCGTCAGTGCAGAAGGCTATATCATCACAGGCTTCAATGACCGTGCCGATGTCATGCCTGACGGATCCTTCCGCCTGGTCATCTCCAACCCGATGACCGAAATCAAGGATCTGAAATCGTATCAGGTCAAAATCATGTTCGACCCAACTGATGGCAACGGCTTATCATATATCCAGGAAACCTACGGCGAAAAAGGCGAGAAGCTGCAGGGCGGCCTGATCAAAAACGAAAACGGGACTAACATGGCGGTTTATACTTTTAAGGCAGGAAAATAATAATTAACAGGCCTCCTGAATAATTTCAGGAGGCCCTTCTTCATGCCTGGGCAGTCAGCGGATGCTTAAACTCTGCCGGCAGTCTGCTATGTTCGCCATTATATTTTACAAATAAAACAGTGCTGTCCTGATACTTCACCTTTTCCAATACAGCGGTCTCTGGGGAAGGGGTGAAATAAAGCGCTGCCCTGTTTGTGCCCTCTCCTGCGAGCATTCCGGCAAGCTCGGCCGGATCCCAATCGGGTTCAGATGAAATGACATCGTACATATGCAGGACATCGTCTTCCTTCCTGGCAAGGACAATGGCCCCTTCTTCCGGAATGTAATAGATATCATCATGAAACACATTCAGGCAGTAAAACATGAGCAGCTCTCTTGTATTGACGGCATCAAACCCGCCTGGAAAGCTCCTTCTGGCTGCCATCTCATAAATGAACTTCAGATCTTCAGGATTTCTGCCATCCAATTTGCGGATTTCCCTTTGCCGGCTGCCAGCGCTCACCTTTATGAAATATTGCGTTTCTTTCACAGGATTAAAACCAAATTTCGGATAAAAATCGAGCACAGATGAATTGGCAAAAAGGTAAATGAAATCTGCTTCTTTAAAGTCTTCCAGGATGCGTTCCATCAATTGCCTTGCCAGCCCTTGGTTGCGGCAGTCGGGGTGCGTCATGACGGTGCCTACCTGGACAGCCTTCCACTGCTTCCCCTCCCCTGAAAACTGGATCAAGTTTGCCGAGGCATTGGCCACCACCTTTTCTCCGACTGCAAAAGAATAAGGTATGTATTTATTTGACCAGTATCCAAGGTTGAACCATTCTTCAAATTGGATGCCGAAAGTCTCTTCCGCCAGTTCATTAAAACTCCTGCGCAATTTTCGGTTTTTTTCATAGCCTGTGACAAACGTCAGCTTCTCCAGTACAGCCATATTATTTTCCTCCATCAAAGCTTCTTTGCTTTTATAGTAAGCCGGAAAATGATCAGCGTCCAATCTTTTTTCAAAAAAATCCCTGATTTAAGTTTACAGGAAAACACACCGGGAACGAGTGGAATATCTAATTCTTACACAGGGAGGCGGAAAAGATGAGCCTGCTTTTTTACAAAGCAATGGAAGCGTTCAAAAAAGATGCTGAACGCGAAGAGCAAATGAAGCGCCAAGCGGCAAGTCAATATCCGATAAAGCAAAAATAAGAACCTTTTCCCTTTCCTGTCCATCCTTTCGGGGGTGGATTTTCTGTATAAGAAAAAGGATAAAATCCTATGGGATTTTATCCTTTTTCATTTTGCCGGGCTCTTTCCAGCAGCTGCAGGAATGACCACTTTTGCAGAAGTAACCGAGTTTTGTGAATCTAAGGTAACCTGGCCGCCATAGCGGCTGGTGATCTGCTTTACGATGAACAGCCCCTGGCCCCTTGTTTTTCCTTTTTCGGTTTTTTTCGTTGAAAATCCGCTTTCGAAAATCTTTTCTTTATCCCATGAATTTATGCGGGGGCCTGTGTTTGTCACGGTAAACATATAGCGTCCTTCACCTGCCGTGCAGGATACTGACAGCTTCCTTTCTTCCTCAGGAAGCTCAAGGGAAGCCTCTATGGCATTATCAATCAAATTTGAGAGGATTTTAATCAGGTCTGTAGTTTTAATAAAATTAAAAGAATCCTCAGAAACGGTAAATCTGGCTTCGATGCCGTAATTTTGTGCCAGCAGCCTTTTTGTTTCAAGCAGTACCCCCAGCCCGGGGTTGACCGTATCGAGCTTGATGGATTCAATGGAATGCACTTCCTTGGAAAGGGCCGTCAGATAGGAAAGGGCCTGATCATAGCTCTCAATCTTCAGCAAACCGTGAAGCACCTGGATATGGTTTGAGTAATCATGCCTCAATGACCGGACTGAAGAAAGAAGCGAATCAAACTCTGCCTGGTACGTATATTCCGTCTCACCGACTTCATTTTTCAGCTCACGCTGGTACCAGCGCTGGATAAAGATGAATGCTGTGAGGAGAAACAGTACAAAGACTCCGTTGAAGACCAGGTTGGATAAACTGCCTTTCAGCACCTTGCTGCTGATGCTTCCAATCATATCCGCGCTGATGTCAATGGCCAGGAAGCCAATGACCGCACCTTCCGAATTTTTGATTGGCGCCCCGGCGGTCAGATACTCGCCATATTCAGGGTCCTGAATGATACCGGTACTAAAAGGCTTTCCATTATAGGCCTGCTTCACCTGCTCCTCCGGTACTGTGCAGATCCCGCCGATCGGGAACTCTGCGGCACCAGGCGGCAGCCCGGCTATCATCGCCCTTGAAACCTCAGGATTATCAATAAGGAGGGTATAGACGTGAAGAGAGCCTGTCTTTTTCCTCACATCCTCCAGATACCTTTTGACAGCATCATATTCCGGCCCTTTTTCCGGATTTTTCAGAAACTCCTCATAAATGATGACTGGCATGGATTCTGCAATGGACTTGGCTGTTTCCAGCGTCTGGCTGGCGATGGACCTTACGGTTGAGCCTTTTATGCTTACATAAGATATATACATATTAAAAATAGTAAACAATAGCAGCAATAGCGCTGATATGACAATGATGGCTTTGAGCTTGGCATTTTTCATCTGCTTTGACTTCCTCTTCTTATTTACAGTTATAGTAAAAATAGCCTAAATTCAAGTTTACTATATTTTGAGGGCGAGCACATCATAAAATAGGTTGGGAAAATTTCAAAAGCAGGCCAGTCTGAATGGCCTGCTTCAATTCATTCTATTCTTCCTTTTCATTGTGCTCCGAATAAGTGTTTCCTTCATTTTCAAAGAGAATCTTAAGTACCGTTTCAGCGGCTGTCCCAGAACCGGTCGAAATAACGGGCCATTCCCTCAGTTCAGCCAGGGATTCGGGCTGGGGGATAGGCAGCTTCTCCCTCCCGCCTTTCAGGAAATCTTGCCCAATACCCGAATAAATTTTCCCAACCTCGGCAATCTAACATTATGACAAAAAACAGGGTGAATCATTGTGCAGACTGACTGGTTTTCTATCCTTCCATTTCTGATCGCCATTCCAATTGCCATTAAAACCAAGCAGGTTCTTCCCGGCCTTTTTGCCGGCCTTCTTGCCGGCTCCTTCCTTCTTCAGCCAACACTGGCAGGCGGCTTGGAAACGCTCATCCGTTTTCTTGTAAAAGGGCTGGTGGACGAAAATAATATTAAGATCATTCTTTTTCTGTATGCTTTTTCCGGCCTTGTCGGCATGATCAAGATTTCCGGGGGCATCCGGGGATTTGTCGAGGAAGCCTCAGTCAGGATCCAGAACAAAAGGCAGGCGCTGCTTCTTACCTACCTGTCAACGGTCGGGACCTTCTCCGCCCCGAGCTTCCGGTTCGTCACGATTGCGCCGATCATGCGGGCACTCTTGAAAAAGGTCAATATGTCGACGCAGGAGCTTGGCTTTGTCATTGAGACGACAGCCACGCCCATCATTGTCCTGATTCCCATCGCTACAGCCTTTGTCGGCTATATGACCTCCATTGTCGATATTGCTGTAAGCAATGAAAATATCGCTGCCGATCCTTATGATCTTTTCCTGAGGAGCATCCCTTTTAATTTCTTTTCTTTTGTGATGATTCTGCTTGGGATCTATTTAAGCTTTTTCCATCATTCAAAATCGACCCAGGACAGCGACCCTGAAAAAATTGGAGAATCCGGCGATGATGAGGATGATTGGCACACATGCGATCCGTCGGTTGGAAGGGATTTGCCGGAAAAGCCGTGGAACCTTTTAGTTCCGCTTGCGCTTGTCGTCCTCCTGACTTTGATTTTCACATGGTGGGACGGCTATAAAAAGGCAGGGGGCTTTGCCGCCGCCTTCATTAAAGCAGATGTAATGGATGCTATGCTGATTGCCCTTGTATTTACCGTACTCTTTACCTTCCTGTTTTTCCGGTTCCAAAAGACGAAGACATCAGATCTCTTGAACAGCTTCGTGATCGGCGGGAATGACCTTATGTCTGTCATCGTCCTGCTTGCTGTTGTCTGGGGGCTGTCGTCCGTGACGGAGGAACTTGGATTTTCCGCTTTCATCACCCGCTATTCAGGCTGGATACCGCCTTCCATAGTTGTGCCGCTCCTCTTTTTATTCGGGGCAGCCATCTCATATTTCATCGGGTCTGCATGGGGCACATGGGGAATCCTGATGCCGCTCGGGATTTCAATGGCCGTTGCCTCAGGCATCTCTCTTCCGCTCGTCATCGGCGCTGTCTTTGCGAGCGGGACTTTTGGTGCATTTGCCTCCCCGCTGAGCGACGATACAAATACGATAGCCCGTATCCTGAATCTGTCTGTCATAGAATATGCACGTTATAAGCTGAAGCCCGCACTGATTGCTGCCGGGATCACTGCCGTATTGTATGCCGGCACCGTATTTTTCTCCTGACAGCAGAATTGCCCGCACCGCAGCGTATAAAGTGTGGTAAAGTAAGAGGGCACAAAACTGAAAGGAGAATACATATGACACATCAAGCAAATGAATTGCCTGCTAAAACATGCAGCATAGAAAGACTGGTAACCGTTCCGGCAGATATCGAGAAGGTACTAAAAGGAGAAAAAACAGCCACAAGACGTAACGGCAGGTATGCCGATATCGGGGAAATCATGGTACTGAAGGATAAGGAATTTGTCGTTACTTCCGTCTACAGCCAGACTCTCGGCGAGCTTACAGACGAGCATGCCCGCCATGAAGGATTCAGCTCTGTAGAGGAATATAAAGAGACCATCCTTTCCTATCATAAAGGTATGCCATGGCTTCCGCATATGAAGGTCTGGGTCCACGAGTTTAAACCGGCTGAAGCGTAAAACATGATGGATTTACTCTATCGGGCCGTTATATACATACATGTACTTAGTGCGATTATGTCAATCGGGCCGTTCTTCATCCTCTTCCCGATCGTGAAGAAGCTGAAGACAGCCGCCGGTGCCGGGCTCGAAGCATATATGGATACTTTCCGCTCCGTTGTCAGGCTCTCCAAGCACTCCGGGCACGTCCTTGTGGGATCGGGCGTCATTTTGATTGCAGCCGGACCTTGGACATGGGGCACCTCCTGGGTTGTCATGACCCTGATCATCCTGTTTCTCTCTCTCTTCTTCCTGGCACGCGCCTTCACGCCGAAGCTGCGGAAATTCAGGGAAGAAGGGACCGATAAGGAAACAGCAGCGGCTGAGCTTAACCGCACTGTATGGATTTACATCATCCTTCTTTCGGCCATGCTCTGGTTCATGGTCGTCAAGCCAGGTCTTTGGTAAGATGGTTTGCTTATTGAGGAATACAGGATAAAATGCTAAAACCTTGCCCTATTGCGGCAAGGTTTTTATTTTAAAGAAGAAATAATAGTATTTATAAAGAACAATGATGACCAGCATAATCCTGACTGCTGTGATGTCCGTCAAGAAGAATGCAATGATGATCATAGCGTCAGCAAACAGCAGGATCGTGAACTTTTGCTTCAGTGTCATCGACTTATTTTTCACAAAGCTTGCTAAGTGCTTTTTGTAGATCCCTGTCTGCTTGAACCAGACTTCGAACCTTTTGGATCCCTTCATAAAGCAGAATGAGGCCAGCAGAAGCAGCGGGGTGGTCGGAACGACGGGAAGGATGATGCCAAGGATGCCGAGGCCCAGGGCCAGAAAGCCGGCTGTGACGAATAAAATCTGTATTAATTTCCTGATAACATCTGCCCCCCTTCCTATTCTGAGTTTAATCTACCATTTTTCAAATTAAAAAGATATATCTGATGTATGTAAAACTCCATAATGAAAGGCCCTGCATCAACGCAGGGCCCTCCACTTTACCGGGCAGTCACTTTGTTCAGGAACTGCTGTGTACGCTTGTTTTGTGATTTTTCAAAGACTTCCTCAGGTGTTCCTCTTTCAAACACAACACCGCCGTCCATGAAGATGACTTCGTCGGCAGCATCGCGGGCAAAGTTCATTTCATGCGTCACGATGACCATCGTGATGTCTTCCTTGGCCAGATCCTTCATTACCTTCAGCACTTCCCCGACCAGCTCCGGGTCAAGAGCAGATGTCGGTTCATCAAAGAGCAGCACCTGCGGGTCCATCGCCATTGCCCGGGCAATCCCGACCCGCTGCTGCTGGCCGCCGGACAGCTGGTGCGGATAATTATCGGCACGGTCTTTGAGACCCACCTTTTCAAGGAGGCTCAGCGCCTTTTTCCGTGCTTCGTCTTTCGAGCGCTTCAGCACGACCATCTGGCCTTCCATTACATTTTCAACCGCGGTCAAATGCGGGAAGAGATTATAGTTCTGGAATACCATGCCGGTCTGCTTGCGGAAGGCTACCATTTCCGCCGTTTTAATTTTCACAGAATCACCGAACTGGAGCGTTTTGCTGCCAAGCTCGATCTTGCCGGCATCAGGAGTTTCGAGCAGGTTCATGCATCTGAGAAGGGTTGTCTTCCCTGATCCTGAAGGGCCGATGATAACGGCCGTTTTCCCGGTCGGTATGGACAGGTCGATCCCTTTCAGCACTTCCAGTTCGCCGAATTTCTTATACAGGTTTTCAATCTTTATCATTCAGGCACCTCCATTATTTTGCTACGCTTCTTCCAAAACGGTCTTCTAGCTTGTTCTGGAAATAAGACAGGACTGTGCTGAAAATCAGATAAATAAAAGCAACCTCGATGTACAGCCACAGCGGTTCATAGGTGGCTGCCGCAATCTGCTGCCCTTTTTGGAACATCTCGGTAACCGTGATGGTCGCTGCCAGGGAAGTATCTTTTACCAGGCTGATAAAAGAATTCCCGAGCGGAGGGACTGAGACCCTGACTGCCTGGGGAACGATGATGCGCCTCATGGCCTGGCTGCGGGTCATCCCGACAGAGGAAGCCGCCTCCCATTGCCCTTTGGGAATGGAAAGGATTGCTGCCCGGATGATTTCAGAGCTGTAAGCCCCCTTGTTTAAGGTAAAAGCAATCACAGCGGCCGGGAACGGATCCAGTGTGATGCCCAGGCTTGGAAGCCCAAAAAACAGGATGAAAATCTGGACCAGCAGCGGGGTTCCCCTGAAGATCCAAACATAAAACCTGGCCAGCGCGACAAGCGGCTTGATGCTGGACAATCGGGCAAGGGCTACAAAAAACGCAAGAATCAAACCGAGTGCAAATGTAATCAATGTGAGCGGGATCGTAAAATAGATCCCTGCCTTTAAAATAGGAAAAAAGGAATCAGCGAGGATTCCTATAATTCGTTCTGAGCGTTCATCAAACATCTATATCATATCCTTTATTTCGATACGTCTGAGTTGAACCATTTTTTAGAGATTTCCAGGTATGTTCCGTCTTCTTTCATTTCTGCAAGTGCCCCGTTCACAGCTTCGACAAGCTCATCACTGCCTTTGCGGAAAAGGAAGGCATTGCTTGTTGCATCTTTTTCTTCATAAACACTCTTGACTGGAAGTTCAGGACGCTGCTTCTTTAGGTCCAGATAAGAAAGGCTGTCGTTGATTGTTGCATCAATCCTGCCGGAAGTAATCAGGTCGATGGATTGATTGAAGCCTTCCACGACTGTGTTAGTTGCGCCATGCTCCTCGGCAATTTTACGGTAGTTTGAGTCCAGTGACTGGCCGACTTTTTTGCCGTCCAAATCATCCAGCGTCTTGATATCATTATTATCTTCATGAACGACAAGTACCGCTTTAGAAACGATATACGGATCAGACATATCATATTTCTCCAGGCGCTCGTCACGGATAGCGACTTCATTCGCAACCATGTCATAGCGTTTCGCATCAAGGCCGGCAATCATGCCATCCCATTTCGTTTCAACAAATTTAGGCTTGATATCAAGGCGCTTGAATACTTCTTCAGCAATTTCAATGTCAAAGCCAGTGAGCTTGCCTTCATTATCATGGTAAGTGAACGGAGCATATGTTCCTTCAGTCCCGATAGTGATTTCGCCTTTTTCCTTGATCTGGTCATACAGGCTTTGGTCTTTCGCTGTATCTTTGTCTCCATTGCCGCTGCTTCCGCATGCTGCAAGGGAAATCGCTAATGCAAATGTGAGTAAAATTAGTGCGTACTTTTTCATGTGTGCATCAATCTCCTAGTATTTTTATCGGTTTAATTTAAACAACGTTACTTAGGTTAATCCACCGGTGAAAAAAAGTCAACATATATTGCTCGGTATTAAAAAGAATCCCCTTAATGCCTGGATTTCATGTGCAAATAAAAACATCTGCCATATCAGCTTTTCAGCCCTAAAATCCTAAAGAATCAGCAAACCCGCATCTTTTATGCTAGATGCGGGCTGAGTATTACTCTTCTTTTTTCTGGTTCAGTGATTTTAAGGCGCCGCGGAATGCCTGATCATCCATTCTGCTGTCAGAGGAATCTTGCTTTTTTTCTTTTTCCGCCCTAAAAGATAGCAGTGCCTGCCGGTATGCATGATCCTCCATCCGGTCCGTATCATCGACCGCGGGTTTTATGGTTGTGCCTGCCGCTTCCCCTGCATCCTGAACAGGTTCAGCATGATGTTCCTCAGAAGCCTGGAGCACTGCCTGCCTGACACTCTGTTCTTCCTCCTGGAGTGCATGTCTGCGGGAAGAGTGTATATTGGCAGCAATCAGGATGGCAGCCACAATAACCGCAGCCAGAAGGCAAAATATGATGCCGGCCATTACTGACCAGCTCCGTCACTGCCGGCATCAAGCCGCCTGGCCAGAAGGGAGACACGTTCGCCGAGGGCTCTCCCAAGTTCCAGCCCTTCACTTGATATCTTCTCGTCTGAATCAATCGGGCAGGTGATGCCGACTCCATAATAAGAGCCGTATAAGGCATTCGCCGGAATGTTGGCAGGCAGCCCGGCAATGATCATCCCTTGATGGAGCATCGGCGTAATCAGGTTAAGCATCGTCGCTTCAAGTCCCCCATGGGTTGTTGCCGTTGTACAGAAAACCGCGCCGATTTTATTGACCAGCTTTCCTTCCGCCCATAAATAGCCCAGCTTATCAATCCATGCTTTCAAGCCAGAGCTGATGGTTCCAAAATGGCCCGGGCAGCCCCAGATAATGGCATCCATTTCCGGAAGCCGGTATACATCAGCCTGGCTGACATGGTCAATGTAAACCTCTGCCCCCTCTATCATCCGGGCACCGTCAGCAATAGAATTTGCCAGTGATTCTGTATGCATGCCTTCACTATCATATACTACGTATATCTTCAATTGCCTTTCCTCCCTTCGATCACTTCTGTTAGAGCGAAATCTTCACTTCCGCATTCATCCCTGGCAGCACTTTGTCTGACGCATTTTTCAGGGAGATTTTCACTGCGACCTTTTGGGCCACTTTAGTGTAGCTGCCATTGGAGCTTTGCTGGGGAAGCACAGAAAATAATGAATTGGTCGCAAAGCCGATTTCCTCTACTTCTCCGTCAAATATGGTATTGCCATCTCCGTCAACTTTGATTTCAACACTGTCTCCGGCTTCAATGTCCTTCAAATCTTTTTCCTGGATATTGGCCGTGATATAAAGATGCTCCATGTCCGCAGCCACAGCCAGCGCCTGTCCTGCCTGGACCATTTGATGCGGATAGGCTTCATTCTGGATGATCGTGCCGTTCATATAGCTGCTGACAGGAACAGAAGATTCTCCTGCCGCTACTTTCCCGACGCTTTCATTCTCGGAGACACTTTCCCCTTCTTCCAGTTTCCATTCTGCAAGCATCCCTGATGCCGGTGCCGTCACCTGCATCATATCGGCTGACACCACTGCATCCTTGGTCGTTACATAGTTTTCATTCTGATAATAGTAATAAGCACCGGCTGCGATCAATGCAAACACAACCAGGATTCCAATAATATTTGTCAGGATTAAACGTCCTTTACTCATTCATCTTTCTCCTCTCAGATAACACCTATTATTTATGTGCCTGCCGGCTGTCCGGAGCAGGCAGCAGGATTCTTTTCTGTTTTTGGACAAGCGATCGCCCTTTTCCTGTCGCAATCTTACCAATCGAAGCCAGCAGCATGATAACACCGATTCCCAGCAATATCGTAAACAGGTCATGGTATGCCGTAAGGATGGCCGACTTTTTCGCATTGACGACCCATTCATAGAACATCATGCTCTTTGCTTTGGCAAGGGGCATACCGGTTTCCATCAGGTGCTTCGTCATCCTGGCCATTTCTGCCTGCACCTCTGGATCATACTTCCCTGCCTGGCTCCTGATTGCTTCATAATGATGCGCATTCTGCCTGTATATAAACCAGCCGAGCACCGGAGCGGCCACTGCCCCGGCAAAATTCCTGATAGAATGCAGGGTGACTGACCGCTTGGAGGCTTTATGGATATCCCCGGCCAGCGCCGTCCCAAGTGCTCCTGCCACCAGCACCATGCTGACTCCTGCTCCAAGGCAGGCGATTTGGAAATAGAGAGCCGGAAGGGAGATGTCAGGAGTGATGTTCATCCATCTCCAGCTGACATATATGACACCCAGTGAGCCGATTGTCCCCAGAATGCCCGCTCCAAGCCTGTCGTATAATAAGGTTTTCAGGATTGCTGTAATCATGATCCCGATGAAAAACCAGAAATAAAAATGCGATAGATATTCAAATGGCAAATCTTTATTATTGCGAAGAAAACCATTAATTCCGGCAAGAGCAAAAATGAGCGAGATATGGGAGGCAACTGCCATGATTGTGCCTGACAGCGGCTTGGCTGCCTTGAGAGAGCCAAACGGAACCAGAGGATTCTCCGATTTTAAATCCCAATAAATAAAGAGAATCATGATAATGGCGGCGAGAACAAGCAGCGGCCAGATCCTGATCGATGAGAAGCCCTCGTCCATCAGATTGCAAAGGGGATAGGCCAGGCTGAGGATAAACAAGCCTAATAGGAATATCCCTTTTTTATCCGCAGGCGGCTCCCTATGCTTTTTCTCATCCTGTGCTGATGGAAGAAAGATGCTTCCCAAAACGAGGCATAAAATGCTGGAAACGATGTTCAGGATAAACAGCCAGCGCCACATGCCCGATGTAAGAGAAATGCTTCCAAAGAAAGCTCCGACTGCACTCGATCCGAATAGTCCCCCGATCGCCATCAGCAGGAAGGTATTGCGGATCTTGTTAGGAAAAGAAGTCAGGCTGACCGGCAGGATCGTCAGGAAAAGAATGCCGGCGCTGATCCCCTGTATGATCCGTCCAGCCGTTAATGTTGTGAGACCCAGTGACAGCGCGTCCAGTACAGAGCCAAGCTGGAAAACCAGCACAAAGGTCAGATAGTTCCTCTTAAGGCCGATCTTCCTTGCCAGCACCGGACCGAGCGGCACACCAAGCGCAAACGCAAGATTGGACAATGTGGACGGCAGCAGCAGATCATTCGAACCGAGGTTCAGTCCGTTTTGAATGATTCCCTGATTGAGAATATAAGATAAATTTAAAAAGTACTGAGGTCCGATAGAAAATATGGTCAGTATGGATATAGCCAAATATGGCGGAATGGCCATCTTTTTCGAATCAGATCCGGAAATATTGATAGGTTGACTCAACAGCAGGATCCTCCTTTCGATACTATATATTTCTTTTTACAAGTTGCATCATACAACTTACAAACAATATATTGTATTATACAACTTTACAGTGATTCTGCAACAGGTAATTTCCAACAAAAAAGAGAGCCTTGCCGGCTCTCTCCTCAACCATATTATTTTCCCCATAGTTTGAAATCTTTATTAAGTCTTGTCAGGCTGGCTTCCAGTCCTGCCAGCTCTTCCGGTGACCAGTCCTTCAAAATCTCACCATAGACGGTCTGGCGGGCTTCTTTCACCTTCTGAAGCACTGCCCTGCCTGTGTCTGTAAGCTGGACAAGGCTGATGCGGCCGTTATGTTCGTCCGGAAACCGTTCAATATAAGCTTTTCCTTCAAGAACGGCGATTTGCCTGCTTGCTGTAGATAGATTCAGCATCAGCTTTTCTGCCAATGCATTAATTGCCAGCGGCTCATGCGCGGAAATCTCACTCAGCAATAAATACTCCGACCGGTCAAGGCTCCCCAGCTTCGGGCTGTGGGCAGTCGTCAGCCTCACAAGCATCGCAATTTCATATTCAATCTGCCTTAAAGTATCCTTCAGCACCATCCGCCCCCTCATAATAAAGCCTTTCTTCTATTTGTGATTATGAACCATTTTAAGTGAGGTATCAAGGGATGAAATGCGGCGGTTCAGCCAGGGCTTTCTCCCTGGCGCCAGCTGTATCTTCAATTTTCCAAAACTTCGGCCAGCACAGCAAGCCTGTCCACGGCAGGATCCTCTCCAGGATGGCCAAACTTTGAAAAGAAAAGCTGCCTGTCTTCAGGATCAATGCCGCTTCTATTAATAGGGATCATATAGCTTGCAAGAATCCGGTCAAGTGAAACCGCCCTCCTGAAAAATTCGGGAGAATCCACGGCATCTACTTTTCTTCCATCAGAGAAAATCAGATCATAGCTAACCGAGATTTCGTTTTCGGTGCTAACTGTATAAGACACCTCCGCCCGGTCGATCTCTTCCCAGCTATACACTTTCTCACCGCTGAAGAGACCATCCCTGAAGCTGATTTCCAAGGGGCCAAAATTGCCATATGTATAATAATCATTCAACAGCAGAATGCTTCCCGCAAGAGCACCTGCAGCAAATAAAAAGGTATAAATATTTAAACCAAATACTTTTCTTGCTTTCTTTTCCATGAACCGGCCAAAGATGCAAAAAGAGAGAAAAATAATGACTCCACCCACCAGCAAAACGGCCCAGCGGCTATACAGGAATATGATCCGGCCAGGTGAACTGAAGCTTTTCAGCTGGCTGCTGCTGTAGCCTTCAATGGCCCATAGGGAAATCACCGCTGCAGCCAGCATAAGTAAACTTAAAGTAATAAAAGGATGGAAGCCCCTTTTTTGTTTTCTGTTTTTAAGCTTTTTTGCCTTCATCTTATCCCCCCTGCGCTTCCATTATATAGAGGAAAAAGAAGAAAAAGCCAGGCATTGCCCGGCTTTTTCAGTGTTATTTCCTGATCTTTTCTATTTCATCGGCTACAAATTGCACTGATGTGCCCACAATAACCTGAATGCTTGTAGGACCGACAATATTGATCCCCGGAACCCCGGTATCTTTAATCTTTTTCTGGTCCACCCGTTCCATGTCCTTCACTTCAATCCGAAGGCGGGTCACACAGTTGTCGACAGATGTAACATTCGCATCTCCGCCGAGGCCGTCATAGATTTTAGCAGCCATGATGGCGAATTTTTCGTTTCCTGCCGCAGGGGCAGAGGCTTCACTGCTTTCAGTGCCTTCCGCTCCTTCAGCCATTTCAACCCGGCCTGGAGTGGAGAGGTTAAACTTGGTGATCAGGAATCTGAAAAGCACATAATACAGGACTGCAAATACGAGACCCTGAACCAGCAGCATCCACGGCTGGTTGGCAATAGGGATCTTTAGGCTCAATACAAAGTCGACCAGCCCTGCACTGAATCCGAAGCCGGCCGTCCAATGGAAGAAGGCCGCCACAGCAAGCGAGATTCCCGTTAATGCAGCATGCACAACATAAAGAGCAGGTGCAATGAACATGAATGAGAACTCGAGCGGCTCAGTCACTCCCGTGAAGAAGGAAGCAAAGCCTGCAGCAAGCAGCAGGGATGCCGCCATTTTTTTCTGTTTCGATTTTGCCGTATGATACATGGCCAGGGCAGCAGCCGGAAGTCCGAACATCATGACAGGGAAGAAGCCCGCCTGGTACATGCCAGTAACCCCTTTAGTCCCTTCGCTTGCCCAGAACTTTCCAATATCATTGATTCCGACAGTATCAAACCAGAACACAGAGTTTAAAGCATGGTGAAGCCCTGTCGGGATCAGGAGCCTGTTAAAGAACCCGTAAAGGCCTGCGCCTACAAAGCCCATCTTGCTTATCGCAGTTCCGAATGAAACCAGTCCTGAAAAGATGAGCGGCCAGACAAAGAACAAAATGGCTGCTACAGCAAGCATTGTTACAGCTGACATGATCGGCACCAGCCGCTTTCCGCTGAAGAATGCCAGGGCATCCGGAAGCTTAACCTTGGCAAAACGGTTATACATAATGGACGCTACAATCCCTGATAAAATCCCGACGAATGCATTCTCAATCTTTCCAAATGCAGGATTTACATCGGCTGCATCTACACCTTGCAGCATCGCAACCGTGTCAGTTGACAGAAGCGTCGTCACAACGAGATAGGCGACCAATCCGGAAATGGCTGAAGAGCCATCCTTCTCCTTAGCCATCCCCAAGGCAATACCGACCGCGAATAGCACCGGTATATGATCGAGGATAGAGCCTCCAGCTTTAATCAGGAAAGCAGCAGCCGGGTTTCCTGCCCCCCAGCCGGTCGGATCGATATAATACCCAATCCCCATCAAAATCGCAGCCACCGGCAGCACAGCTACAGGCAGCATTAAAGAGCGGCCCATTCTCTGCAAGTACTTCATGATCATTTTTTATTCCCCCCTAGGTGAAAAACTTGTTTGTCTAATTTGTAATGTAATGCAGAACGGTCCTCCTTTTCGGGATATTTTATAAGATAAACGAAAAAAGTCCATGCCTGCATCTATTATAGTTCACAAAATTGTAAATATTCAATCAAATTTCCAATTCTGCCTTACTTATTTTGCACTTTTTTAATAAAAGCCGTCAAGCGCTTCTGGTATTCTTCTTCAGCGACCGTATAAGCCTCCGTATGACCGGCCCCCGGCACAATCCAGATTTCCTTCTCGCTTGTCGCCGCATCATAAATCCGGTCTGCCATTTCAGTCGGCACCAGCTCATCCTGGTCGCCGTGGATGATGAAAAGCGGGAGCTCGTTCTTTTTCACCTGCTCAATGGCAGAAGCTTCGCTGAACGTATAGCCTGCCCTTACCTTCGTCACCGCGCTTGTCACTTGCATAAGCGGGAAAGAAGGCAGATGGTACATATATTTAAGCTGGTGGGAGAGCTCTTCATGAACGTTTGTATAACCTGAATCCTCAATGATCCCTTTCACTTCAGGCGGGAGCTTCTCACCGCTTGCCATCAGGACGGTCGCTGCCCCCATGGAAAAGCCGTGCAGGAAAATATCAGTTGCCCCTTCCTCTTCTATCAGGCTGCTGGCCCACTTTACATAATCCTTCCGTTCATGCCACCCATAGCCGATATAGTCTCCTTCACTCTGGCCATGGCCCCTGGCATCCGGCTTCAGTACGTCAAATCCCTGCTCATAATAAAATTTCGTAATACCCGGCATCTGTTCGCTGCTGCCCTTATATCCATGAGCCAGGATGACTGCCCTGCCATTGGAATCCGGGTTCTTCAGGAATGCTGCCTTAAGCTTCAGCCCGTCGTCCGAGGTGATTTCAACTGTCTTGAAGTCTTGTTTTTCCGTCCACTCCATCACTTCAGCAAGCTTGGCTGCTTCTTCCTCAGCCGCCATTGCGCTGACCGCCCTCGAATCGCTGCCGCCATGGAGCTTCAACGCCTCATCACTCCGATTGATTGCTACATTATAAAAATAGTTTCCTGCTCCTATCAGAACCGCAGCCAGAAGCACGATGACACTGCCGCTAATCAGAAAGATTTTTTTCTTTTTCATTCTCCTACCCCATTTTCTATTTATCTTGAAACCATTATATCTATCATTTCCATTAATTTCTATATAAAAAGAACAATTAATGAAAGCGCTTTTATACTTTTAACTTGTAGATCAGAAACCTTTCATTATGATCATGGCTGCTTTCCGGAAGCTCAACCTCTTTTTCCAGCTCAAAGCTTGTATAATTTTCAAGGAAAAAAATATATTCCTCTGAGGGGTAATACAGCACGATATCTGCAGAGCGGGGGTGTTCTTCCATAGACAAAAGGATATTCGCAATGATGCTCCTGAACACCTGGATGGAAAAAGGGTTGAAGAAGTAAAAGCAATTCTCCTCCGGCTTAATCCAGTATTCCTCTGCAAGGCTGCATTCAAATTGGAGCATCCCCCTGCTTTTTCTGCTTTTTTTCACATAAGTTTCTGCGTTGCTAAGGGCTTCTTCATATAAATCCTCATTCATTTCAACACCTGTCCCGGAAGCCTGGAACAGATAGTGGCTGTAAAAGACAAGCCGGCCCTTCCCGCAGCCGAAATCAACAAGCCTGTCAGTGCCCGCCAGCTTGTAATCCTGGAATAAAATGTCCAGCGCGGAATAAGGCGTAGCCTCATAGCGGTGATAATGGAAGGACCGGGTAAACCCCTGCTGTCCGCCTTCTGTTTTAATATGAAGAAGTCTGTCATAATCCTGTTCTTTCATTCTGTCCTCCCGGGCTGTTCAATGTCATTCTCCGCCAGTGCCTGCATATACTCCACGTTAGAGCCGCCCGTCCCATAGCTCTCCCCTGTGTCCGGGAAAAAAACCTGCCCATTTCCATCATAGCCGATCCAGCCAAAGCGGATCCCCAGTAACGGAAAAAAGAACTCATCGTGCTGGCTGCTCTTGGCAGACTCGGCCAGTGAACCTGCTAAGGACACCCAATCCCCCGGAAGCTCAATCATGCCATAACTGCCTCCATTTAGGCTGATTTCATGCTCCATTTGGACTTTAGGAAAATAAGTTTCCTTTCCACCTGATACAAAAAAGTCCCTTTCTCTCATTAAAAAGCAGCGGATTCCTTCCAGACCGCTCTCTGCAGGAAAGCTCCAGGCAATCCGGAATGAAGCCGGATCTTCGGGATCGATTTTCCACAGCTTCGGCTCTCCTGCTGAACTGATGAAATCCAGCTCCCATTTCCGCTTTTCCCATCTCCAGAAGCTGGCCCCTGACTCTCCGCCTTCCCTCGCAAAAGGAGCAAACATATGCTTTTCATCGGCAGGGATTACGGCCATGATTTCCTTGGCTTTCATATCCTGATCAAAGCGGTTGATCTGCTGAAGCAGCTCTTTTTTCTCAGGAATACCTTCCGGATTCGAAAAATACAGCCAGCAGACAATAATGCAGGAAACAATCAATATGGCCCCAGAAAGGAGGGCCAGCCTTTTTTTAGTCATATCCATCACTCCGAAAATGTTTATTTACGGAACCAGTTTGCATTCTCATCCATATGCAGGAAGGGGATGCTGGTATTCACTTCCCCGGTAATCCTTTTCATATCAATATCTTCTCCCTGCAGCCAGCTGTCAAAGTCAAACTCAACCGGGCTCCGGTCGCCTCCAAGGGCAAACCAGGCTTTACCTTCCTGCGGCAAATAGCCTGATGTGTGGATGGTGCCCGCCCAGCTGCTGTATAAATCAGAGAAAACGCCTTTATCTGTATCATTCAGGAGCCTGAACGCTTCCATCGCTTCTGTCATTTCTCCGCCTGCTTCTTCAATAACAGCTAGCCTTCGGAGGGAATCGGCCAAATGATGGCGGTTTTCATCTTTCATGATTTCAAAATGGTTGGTGCAGGCATTCGTCTGCCGGACCTCCACCCTGCGCGGGGAAGTTTCCACTGCAAAGGATTTTCCGCTTCGATCATACACTACATAGGTGAAAGAATGGCGGTGCGGAATTTCTTTTAGCATGCTCACAGCTTCATCGGCATCGGCGCATGACTCAAGAAGCAGCCTTCCGATCATGCAGCAGATAAAGCCGTCGCCGGGCTTTTTGCGGTTCATGAAGTTATAGCCTACCACGAGGCCTTTCTCGTTCATTCCATCCATCCGCCCTGTGACCCGCTGGCTTGGCCCGATGATGGCATAGCCCTGGTCTGTGGGCTGGAAAAAGGTGTAGCGGCCTTCATAGGTTTTGGGATGATAGTCGTAGTTGCGGATCAGATAGCTGCTGCCTGTCATGATGGAGCAGCCGGAGCGGGTATAATCGACGCGGTAGCCGCCGAACTCCTGGAGGACTTTCCCTATCGGCCATTCGAGCGCTTCCTGGAGGCCGAGCAGTTCGTCCCAGATGCCGGGGGCGAATTTTTTGATTGCATTTTTTGCTTCTTTTTCATCGATGATGAAGCGCGGTTTTCTTACTTTCCATTGTTCTTCGCGGTTTTTTACAGAAAGCGAGTTTTTGATTTTTTCGCCCTGCATGCAGCCGAAGTCATAGTGGGTGCCGCGGAACTGGATGATGTCGCTGTATATTTGTTTCATAGGTATCCCTCTTTTATCTTAGATTGCCTTATTAATGATGCTTCTTTTAAGGATACTGGAAGGGGAATTGAAAATAAAGTGACTCTTATTAAGAAAAAGCTGACCCGATTAGGATCAGCTTATACAATATTTATCACTTCTTGATGGGGGCTGTTGATTTGCGTTGCAGGCCTTTGAAATTTTTTGGCATGGTTTCTATTGAGAAGTTGTTTAACACAAATAACTCTTTATGGGTGGTTATACCCTTTTTTCAAATCTGATTCATCTCATGGACTCTTTTCCTCTTGCAAATGGGGGCTGCTGATTTGCGTTCCAGGCACTTCGCTTTCCGCGGGGCGAAGTTGAGCCTCCTCGCGCTCCGCGCTGTGGGGTCTCAACATTTCCGCTGCATTCCCGCTGGAGTCTTCGTGCCTTCCACTCCAATCAGCAGGTCTTCGAAATTTTATGGCTCAGAAACATTCATACGGATCTAGTTAAGCACCTTCAGGAGTTTTTTATTCATAAACATCTTTAATTCTCTTCCTTGAGACCTAATCTGTACCAACCTGGATATCTTCCTTTTATAAATCATCCACTACAAGGTAAACAGCTTTAACTGGTCCATGGACGCCGACGATGAGGTTCATTTCGATGTCGGCGCTGTTGCTTGGGCCGGAGATGAAGTTGATGCAGGATGGGACTTCTTCTCCTCTGGCTGACATTTCGTGGATGACTTTGGCTGCCTGGGTCATCCTTGGTACGATGGTGCTTTTTGGGATGATGGCAAAGTAGATGGCTGGGAGGAGGCTGACGGACCGCCCTTTCCCCTGGCCGCTGAACAGGACAACGGTTCCGGATTCTGCCAGGGTTGTGTCACTGAAGGTGATTCCGATATCGGCGGTTGCTGAAATGGCGAGATTTTCTTCTCCCGCTTCAGAATCCCATACATGCAGATCAATCCCGTCTGATTCCAGGGTGCTTTGCATGCTGCCGAGCCCGCATTCTTCAAAGCGGGGGTCATCCCATGTGACGACCGATTTGCCGCCGGTTTCCTTTATCAGTTCTGTTATCAGGAAAGGAAGGTCTGCTGTTACTGTCCGATGCACTTCTGTATGGATGATTTCACATTGCTTGATAAGGACCCCGGCAAGCTCATCCTGTGAAAAGTTCTTCAGGACTTCCCACTGCGGATTATGCTTCCAGACCGGCTTTTCAACAGTATTGCGCCTTTCCCGGCCAAGGTTCTTCGCCAGGTTATCCAGGAAAGAGGAGCGGTTTTTGATTTGTCCTGCAGGCATTATTTGTCCCCCTCTTTTTCTCTCTTTTTGAACCAGTCCCTGAACCGGTCCTTTTTAGGTGCCGGGAAATCGCGGATATCTGTCCAGTTTTTCAGCGGGCCCGGTCCTTTAGAGATTTTATCGTCTTTTGAAAAAACACCCAGTGCCGCCGGTGCAAGCTTTGAGCCGATGTTGTACATGGCCGGCGAAGCGGTACCCATGCTGAAGGCCTTCATGGACAGATTCTCAAAGGCAGGAGCCCTGCCTTCTTTCTCGACGATTTCCTGGCGGTGGCGCAGCAGATGCTCGTGAAGCGGAATCTTCACCGGGCATGCTTCCGTGCACGCAGCACATAAAGTCGAGGCGTAAGGAAGTTCCTTAAATTCATCATAGCCGCCCAGTAATGGAGACAGGACAGCGCCGACCGGCCCCGGATAAATTGAGCCGTAGGAATGTCCGCCTACATGGCGGTAGACCGGGCATACATTGATGCAGGCTGCACAGCGGATGCAGTGCAGGATCGACTGGAAGGCCGTCCCCAATATTTTCGAGCGCCCGTTATCGACGATCACCAGGTGGAATTCCTCCGGCCCGTCAACATCGCCCTCCTGCTTCGGCCCGGTCAGGCCGGTAACATAGCTTGTCAGCTTCTGCCCGACCGCCGCCCTTGTCAAAAGGCTGACCAGGACCTCCATTTCTTCCCATGTCGGCACAATCCGTTCCATCCCCATGACGGTGATCTGCGTCTTCGGTATAGCTGTGACCATCCGGGCATTTCCTTCATTCGTCACAAGAGAAACCGTTCCGGATTCTGCAATCGCAAAATTGCATCCTGTGATGCCGATGTCTGCTTCGAGGAATTCCTTCCGCAGCTTTTCCCGAGCAAACAAGGCAAGCTCTTCCGGCTTTTCCGTTTTGTCATAGCCGAGCTTTGCTTTAAATACATCACGAATTTGTTCTTTATTTTTATGCAGCGCAGGCGTCACGATATGGGAAGGCGGATCATTGTCATCGACCTGCAGGATCCATTCCCCAAGGTCGGTTTCAATCACTTCGCAGCCTGCCTTTTCAAGCGCTTCATTCATATTGATTTCTTCCGTGACCATGGATTTGGACTTAACGACCTTTTTTCCTTTTTTTTGTTTTACAACATTCGTGATATAGTCATTCGCTTCTTCAGCTGTTTCAGCGAAAAAAACATGTCCGCCGCGCTTTGCGACATTTTCGCTCAGCTGCTCTAAATAGTAGTCAAGATTTTCAATGGTATGAGAGCGGATTTCTTCGCCAAGCTGGCGCCAGTCCTCCCAGTTCCCAAGCTCTTCCGCTGCATTCAGGCGCCCTGTCCGGAAGCGGCCCTGTGCAGAGGAAACGGCTCCGCGCATAAACGTATCATTGATGCCGCCGGCGACCCGTTCCTTGAAAGGCTTATCCCCAATTTTCATTGCCATGTTAATTCCCCCTCTTTCTCTGCACTTTTACCTGCTGTTCAGGACGGATGCTATATGCATCACTTTAATCTGCTTGCCATGCCTTTCAATCCGTCCGCCGATATTCATCAGGCAGCCGCAATCGCCGCCTATTAAAATATCAGCCTCTGATTCTTCAATATGCATCACTTTTTCATCGACCATCTGCTCTGAAATCGGTGTCATTTTTACCGAAAAAGTGCCTCCAAATCCGCAGCAGTCATAGCTGTTCTGGAGCGGCCTCATCTCAAGCCCCTTCACATTGCCCAGCAGCTTCATTGGTGCTTCCTTCACTCCGAGCAGCCTCGTCATATGGCAGGAAGTATGATAAGTTGCCTTCCCATCAAGCCTGGCACCGACATCCTCAACGCCGAGCACATCAACAATGAACTGCGTCAGTTCAAACGTTTTATCAGCCAAACGCTGGGCCCTGCCTTCCCATTTCGGGTCCCCTTTGAAAATATGGGGATATTCTTTGAACATCGTGCTGCACGACCCGGAAGGAGAAACAACATAGTCTGCATGCTCAAAAACTTTTATCATATGTTTCATCGATTCTTTCGCTTTTTCCACATAGCCGCTGTTATATGCAGGCTGTCCGCAGCAGGTCTGGCGCTCCGGGAAATCGACCTCGCAGCCGAGCCTTTCGAGCAGCTCCACGGTATCTTTTCCTGCTTCTGTCTGGAATATATCGATCAGGCAGGTAACAAATAATGATACTTTCATCGATTTCACCTTTCCCTTGTTATCGCTTTCACTTGTTTGAAAGCTGATTCGCTTTTTCTACTTTCTAGTTTAAATCTTTATACGTTCATAGTCAACAGGTCATCAGATGACTTTAGTATACTAAAATATTATCCTGAAAAATAAAGCAGGCCCTTTTATAGGACCTGCACTTTTTTAAGCCGCTTTTTTCAGCTGCTTGCTTTCCGTACGATTCTGTTTTTCCCCTTTGTACAGCATCACAAGTATGAAGCCGGCGGCAAGCGCAAGAATGGCTGTACCCGCATTAAGGCCGAATCCATTGATGGCTGTATAGCCGATCCCCCCGGCAAAAATGACATAGAAGGTCATTGGGATCAGTGTTTTTCTGATCAAGTTTCCTTCTTTTCCGATCAGGCCTGCGGAAGAAGAGGCAGCAACCACATTGTGCACACAAATCATATTGCCGGCTGCCCCGCCGACTGCCTGCAGGGCGACGATCGTGGCAGGAGCTGCCATGATATTGTCTGCCACCCCGAACTGGAAGAGCGAGAACATCATATTGCTGATCGTGTTGCTTCCGGCTGCAAATGCGCCGATCGCCCCGATCGTCGGTGCCGCAAGCGGCCAATAGGAGCCGAACACCTCTGATATCCCTTCGGCGAGTGCGAGCGGCATGCTCGTATAGTCAGCCGCGTTGACACCGGAATTAATGAATACCTGCACCATCGGCACCGCGAATATAAGGGCTGCCATGGCACTGACAACGGTCTTGAACGAATCTCTGACCGCCCTGCCGTATTCCTTCATATTCATCTTGAAAATAAGGATGGAGATCAGCGATACAGCAATGAATACAACACCGGGAATATTCAATGGCTTGGATTCCACCGTGATGACTGTCCCGAATACATTTTCAAGGCTGATGACCCATGACTGGATCCAGCCGGCAAACGGGAGGGTCTTCAGTCTCGTCAGTACCAGCAGGACTGCTACAAGAATGTAAGGCAGCCAGGCTGCGATGAAAGAAACAGGCTTTTTCGCAGCATCTTCTTTATCAACCTGGAGGGTGCCTGTCCAGGCAGGGTCCCAATTATTTTCGGAATCAAAATTCCAGGTCTTTTTCGGGACAAGGAATCCCTTCCTTGCTGCCGGGACCACAATGGCGAGTCCCATCAAACCGCCGATCATGGACGGGAATTCCGGCCCAAGGAGATTGGCCACAAGCGCATAAGGCACCGTGAATGCCAATCCTGCGAAGATAGCAAACTTCCAGATGGCAAGCCCTTCTGCAATCGATTTATTTTTGCCGAAGAAATAGGTAAGCATCGTAACCATAAAGAGCGGGATGAATATCCCGATCACACCATGGATCAGGGCAACCTGGCCGCCGATTCCGTTTATGTACGCATCCATCGTTGTGCCTTGCTCGGCAACATAGCTTTGGACAAGGGGCGAATCCTTCAAGCCGGTATTAACGCCGATCAGGATCGGTGTACCGACGGCCCCGTAGGATACCGGCGTTGACTGCAGGATCAGGGCAACCATTACAGCTCCCATTGCCGGAAAACCGATTGCCACAAGAAGCGGACCGACAATGGTGGCCGGTGCTCCCCATCCTGCAGCTCCTTCCAGGAAAGAGCCGAACAGCCAGCAGACGATGATCGTCTGGACGCGCCTGTCAGGCGAGATGCTCATAAAGCCTTTTCTGATCGTGAAGATGGCACCGCTTTCTTTCAGGGTATTAAGCAGCAGGATAGCCCCGAAGACGATGACCCCAACCTCAAGCGCTGTCACAAGACCTTTGACGGCAGCAGCACCGATCTGGGCGCCAGGCACTTTCCAGACAGCGGTGGCCATCAGGACGGTCACAATCAGCGATAGCGGCATCGCCTTATTCGCAGGCCATCTCATAATGACTAAGAAAACAAATACCGAAACAATCGGCACGGTAGCAATAAGAGCGAGCATTCCAATACTCATGTTTTCAATCTCCTTTTTAAAAGACATTTCATTCATCATGTTAACAGGTCATCAGATGACTTTATTCTATTAAACAGTATAAGTAAAACGCTTTCACATTACAATAGGGAATTTTCAGATATATTTTTTCAGAGGAGTTTAGTATTTGTGTTTCGAGGAGTTTGGTTTTGAGACATTTTCAAATAACCTGTCAAATGAATCGTCTAACCAGACGGATAAATAAAACCTGCATCCCCTCGGATGCAGGTCTTCATTCTTCCATTTCATTCATAAATTTCATCAGGACTTCTTCCACACTGTGGAGGTGATTCAGCATCTGCTGCTGGGCGCGGGGCCCATCCTGGTCCCGGATGCTTTCATAGATGCTCTGGTGCTCAAGCGTTAGGCGCCCTAATGCTTTTTCGGTAGAATACAGCCAGATTCTCCTTGTCTCGCGCATGGTGGTCACCATCATTTCGGAAACATTATTCATCAGGCTGATAAGAAGATCGTTTTGCGACGCCTTGGCAATCGCCATATGAAACTGAAAATCGGCTTCTTCCCCGAGTTCTTCATCGCTCGCCTTCTTCATTTGCTCGAGCGCCGCTTCAATTTCAGCCAGCTGCTCTTCCGTACGCCTTTCTGCAGCAGCACTGACGGCACCTACCTCAAGTATCCTCCGCACCTCCAGAAGATTTTTGACATCGGTCTTTTTCATCAGCATCGCCGTATACACGGGCAATGTCAGCATATTGGATTCGAACTCCCTGATATAGGTGCCCTCGCCCTGATGCATCTCCACAAGCCCCATGGCACGCAGGGCGCTTAAGGCTTCCCGGACCGCAGACCTGCCGACCTGAAAGTTTTCCGCCAGCTGCTGGACCGAAGCCAGTTTATCCCCCGGCTTCAGCTCGCCTGACTTGATCATGTCCATGAGAGCTTCGGCGATTTCTTCGTATATTTTACGCGGTTTAATCCGTTTGTAGTTCACAAGGCTCACCCCATTATCCTTCTGATTCTGATTTTATAGCATAATGGATGAACCGACAATGCAGAGCAGCCGGCAAAAAATCCGTTTTATTTGGAATCAGTAATGATCAGCGGGTTTTCAGCCCGGAAATATAACTGCCCTTCAGGCGCCGATATCAGTACGCCCTTCCCATCCTTTTCAATATAAATGACTGACTCCAGGCCGCTTCCCCATTTAGGCTCAGTACCGGAAAGAAGATAAGGAAATCTTTCCTCACGATTCTCTTCCATCGTTATTTCCCCGTACCATTCTTCACTATCAAAATTTTCCCTGGTCCATGTTTCTGCCTCCTGCAGAGCTCCCGGGCGGAGGACTGCCTGTTCTGCAGCCGGGTGCAGCAGGACCACTTCCGCTTTTTCAAAATTGGCTATGTAGATAGCAGGATCCTTTGTGTCATAGACCCCATGGTAAAACATAGCCGCTGCAAGTGAAGCCGCAAGCAGAGCAAAATTGGCGGCAAAGCCGAGCCAGGCAAACCGCCGGTACTTTGCCCATCTCCCTTCTTTGCCCCTGGAGAAAAAGTAAAGGATCCATACCCCTAGAGGCAGAATCGGCAGCCGTATGGGCAAATCCTCACTCTGCCAGTTAATTGAAAAAGAAAAAAGGCCAATAAACATGATGAAGATGATTTTAATAACCTTTGGCTTGTCGTCCTGCTTTTTATATAAAACATATGCGGCTATCATAACAGCTGCATAAGCCAATAAGGTGGCTGCCCATTCTACTGCGTTACCTGTAAAATCCAGATTGATCATGAAGTTCACCTCCTGCTGGTTCCATTTACTGTTATATGTATGATAACAAGAACAAAAGCGCAAGCGCCTTGATCACCCCCGACAAGCACAAGACGAACCTCCCGGAAAGGCGTTCAAATTGCCTTTTTGGGAGGTTTGGCTTGTGACCTCGAGGGGGTAGGCGCTGGAGCTGGACGTTGATCAAGAATTGACATTTTTCCACAAGACTTACAATTTATAAATTCCTATACAAAGAAAAAGGACCACTGTAATGGCCCTTTCTTGTTCAGATATGCTGCTGGAGCGGCAGGCTGCCGATTCTTTCCGGGGAAATCCCGGTTTCTACATAGCTTCTGGCCAGCTTCCAGCTTCCTTCTCCGTCCTTTTTGAAGGTGTCGAAAAAGAGATTGGCCATCCCAAGCCTTTCACCCTTCATAATGAGGGAAGCCGACAACACCGCCATCACTTCATCCTCCTTCAGCGGAATGACAGCCAGCTCCTTCAAATCCCAGATCCCTTCATTCTCTTTTACATACCGAAACCCCTGCTCCCAGCCTTTGACCGACTCCTCGTAGCCAAAATCATCAATCTGGTCCCCGCGGATTTCCCTTGCCTGGTAATCCTTTGATATCAGCTCTTTCATTTCCTCGAGCGAGGATTCCCTCCAGACCTGGAGATAATGGTTGAGAAATGATTTGAATTGCTGTTCCATATTTCTTCCTCCTAAAAAATCTTCTGTCTCTAACTTCTCTAGGCAGGGAACTTTCTCCTTTTTATTAAAAGGAATAAGTGTTCTTACTTGAAGTATCTTGACTCTCTTTCCAATGTCAAAGCATAAAACACCCAATCTTAGCCATATTAAAAGCAGATAACAACGAAGGGAGACAGCACAATGGAATCAATGACACGGGAGCAGATTCTGGCGGATTTGCAGAGGTCTTTTGAGGGCTATTTGAATGAATACGGGGCGGACAGCATTGGCACTTTTGAGGAGCCGGGCCAGGGCGGGCGCTATTATTTTGGCTGTACGGTCAAGAAGGATGATCGGACGTTCCACATACATACACCTTTTGCACAGCAGGAGGATGGAAGTTTTACAGCTCTTGGAAACGGCTGGACGGCTGAGACAGATGATCCGAAGCTCCAGGATAAAAGGGGCTATGGAGATCTGGAAAGTGCCCTTAAAGAAATTTAACATATAGGAAAGGCAGGCTGGAATAAAGTATCCGGCCTGCCTTCTTTTTTAAACCAATACTTCTGCTTGTCTATTCTGTATCCAGCCCAGCAGCTCTTCTTCTTTCAGCGGGCGGGAAAAATAATAGCCCTGCACATGCGGCGATTCGCTTAAAGCAGCAATAAAGTCGATCTGGTCCTGATATTCTGCCCCCTCGATGACGACCTTTAAATTCAGCGAGCAGGACAGTGAAATGATGGCCCGCAGGATTGCCGAATCCTTTTCCGATACCGGAACCCCGTCGACGAAGGATTTATCAATTTTAATTGTCGATATCGGTATTCTTTTTAAATACGAAAGAGAGGATACGCCTGTTCCAAAATCGTCCAAAGCGACAGAAAGTCCCATTTCCCTGAATTGCGCCACTGCCTGAATGGCATTCTCGATATCATGGATAACGCTGGTCTCCGTAATTTCCAGTTCAAGCAGATCGCTGCTGATATCATATTTCTCAAGACTGTCTTTTAAGACGTTCAGCAGTTTGGCTGAAGTCAGATAAGGGCCCGGGATGTTAATCGAGATCTGGTGAAGGGCTATCCCTTTCTTTTGCCAGTGTGACAGCTGCCGGCATACTTTTTCAATCACCCAGTCTGTGACTTCGAAAAGCTTCCCGCTTTCCTCCAGGATGGGAATAAATACGCCTGGCGAAATCATGCCATGCCTGGGATGGTTCCAGCGCAATAATGCCTCCATGCCAGAAACTTCCCACGTGCTTGAGGAGATTTTCGGCTGGTAGACAAGAAAAAGGTCATCATTTCCCATAGCAAGTGTGATATCCTTAGCCAGTTCCTTTTCAAAGCTGTAGGTATGGACAGCAGGGTTATATTCAATAACCTCATGCTTGTACTTGACCGTCGAGTGCTGGAGTACGGCCATTGTGCTTGAAAACAGTTCTTTATGCGTTTGTTTATCGCTGGCTGAACTTACGGCACACACCATATCGATCACGAGCCGCTGTTTTCCGATGATCAGCGGCTGGGTGAAGACAGCCATGATTCTGTGCAAAGCTGCCTTTATTTTTTCAAAGTCATGCTCCCCGGATGCGAACAGCGCAAATCGATTTCCTTCAATGCGGTATAGCTTCATTTCCAGCGGAAGCAGCATCTTGATTCCGCCATGGACAGACTGAATGATTTCATCCCCGAATGAATAGCCAAAACCGCTGTTCCATTTCTCCAGGTCATGGATATGGATGATGGCCAGGCTTACTTTGCCGCCAGTTTTCAAGTCCTGTTCAAACTGCCGCTGGTTCGGCAGCTTTGTCAGCGGATCAAAATAGCTCAGGCGGTATTCTACATACCGGTCCAGCAGGCTCGTCAGGCCCGAAATGGCAAGGAGAAGCAAGATCCCCGCTGTGATGACTCCGATCAGGAGCCTCATATCCATACTATGCATCTCATGCAAAGCATGGCCCAATGGCGCTTTTGTATAAAAAACAACAGCAGCCATTCCGGTGTAATGCATGCTTGTTATCGCTAGGCCCATAATAATTGCGGTGGCTGATTTTACCAGAAAGCTGCCCATGTATTTCTGCAGCACAGAAAATATATACAGAGCAATATAGGAAACAACCACAGCAATGGCAATGGAGGCGGCAAACAGTCCCGGTTTGTAGCTGTATTCTGCTTCCATCTTCATAGCAGCCATCCCAAAATAATGCATGGCGGAGATGCCAAGCCCCATGATGGCCCCTGAAATGGCAGAAGGCCAATGAGTGCTGTTCTTCCGATTGCTGATGTAAAAGGCCAGATAAGAAGCCAAAAAGGCAGGAAACACAGAAACGACTGTCAGCGTCAAGTCATACTTCATCGGCATCGGCAGCATGAACGCGCTCATGCCGATAAAATGCATAGACCAGATTCCGAGCCCCATGGCTATGGAAGACAGCAGCAGCCAGAACCTTTGCTGGAAAAAGCTTGGCTGCTGCATCCGCTGGTTCATCGATAGTGCGGTATACGACGCACAGCAGGCAATAATGATAGAAATCAGAACAATAGGGATAGAATAATGGCCTTGCAGAATATGTATATTCTCTGAGTCTGGGACAGTAAACATAGATGTTTGACCTCATTCATTTTTTATAGGCATATCATACTGGTTATATCGGCTGATTCTTCTGATTTTCAACTAAATAATCCACTTTGTGCACAAGGATGCTCAACTTATTGTTTTTTTGCTGCCTTAACCATAAAATATGATTATCTGCTGCCTGTTTACTTATAGAATGGAGGAACCCTCTTGAAGCTTTCTTTTACCGATTATATCAGCATCTATATTCATCAGACCGACCTGACGCTGACAAGCTATGTGAAGAACAGGCTGGCGCCTTATAACCTTGCTCCCGAGCAGAATTTAATTATGATGTTATTGTGGGAAAAGGATGGGATCACGCAAAACGAAGTGGCGGAAAGGCTGCTGAAAGATAAAACCAATATTGCGCGCATGGTGTCCAATCTTGAGAAAAAGGGATTTATTCAAAGGATCCAGCATAAAAGCGACCGCCGTTCCCTCCAGCTGTTCCTGACAGAAAAAGGGCGGGAGCTCGGGGAGCACATCATTCCCCTTACCGAGGAGTTCAACTCTCTTGTCTGCCAGGGAATCTCAGAGGAAGAGCAGAACGAAGTCAGAAGGATTCTCCGTAAAATGCAGGCAAATGTCCAGTAGTCTGTACATTTGCCTGCATTAATGTTGCTACAACAACCAAAAGTGTGGTAAAGTGGTGTTTGTCATAATAGCATAAACAACAGTTGCTATAGCAACACAGAAAAATAAAGCGAGGTATTCTTATGTCAAACGTATTATTCATCAAAGCCAATTCCCGCCCGGCCGATCAGGCTGTAAGCGTTCAGCTCTATAATGCTTTTGTTGAAAGCTACAAAGAAGCTCATCCCGGCGAACAAATCACTGAGCTGGACCTTTTCAGCGAAAACCTGCCATACTACAGCAATGATATGATGGGCGGCATGTTCAAGCTTGCTAAAGGCATGGAGCTTACGCCAGCTGAAACGGAAGCAGCAAACCTTGTAAACAAATATCTGGACCAGTTCCTGGCTGCAGATAAAGTTGTGTTGGCATTCCCATTGTGGAACTTCACTGTTCCTGCAGTACTGCACACCTATCTTGATTATCTCGGACAGGCAGGAAAAACTTTCCGCTATACAGCAGAAGGCCCTGTCGGTCTGCTGGGAGATAAGAAGGTTGTCCTTCTTAATGCACGCGGAGGCATTTATTCTGAAGGCCCTGCGGCAAGCGCTGAAATGGCCGTCAACTATGTGAGCACCATCCTGAATTTCTGGGGCATCCAGGACGTTGAATCCATCATCGTTGAAGGACATAACCAATTCCCTGACCGTGCACAGGAAATCATCCATGAAGGCCTTGAAAAAGCAAAAGCGGCAGCGAAGGCACTTTAATCTGCCGGCACCATTCAGCCTGTTCCAATCGGAGCAGGCTTTTTCTTATATTGCATGAATTGTCCAACTCTTTTAAGATACTAATATACGAATGAGGAGAGGCGGTCATATGATGTCAGCTGCAGAAATGGACAATGGAATATTCAAAAGCGTGTGCCCGCTGGACTGCCCGGATCAGTGCGGGCTGCTGCTGCATAAAGAGAACGGGAGAATCGTGAAAATTGCCGGAGATCCGGAGCATCCGGTCACAAAGGGCCATATTTGCCAGAAGGTGCGGCATAAGGCTGAGAGAATTTATGATGAAAATCGACTCAAGCATCCATTAAGAAGAATCGGCAGGAAAGGCGAAGGCAAATTTGAGAGGATAAGCTGGCAGGAAGCTATCCGGGAAATCACCGGGCATTGGAAGGGACTTCTCCAAACCGATGGTCCTGAGAGCATTCTTCCCTACAGCTTCTATGGAAATATGGGCAGGCTGAATTCCGAGGGCATGGACCGGCGCTTCTTTAACCGCCTTGGCACTTCAAAGCTTGATTATACGATATGCCAGGCGGCAGGCACTGTCGGCTACCGCTACACGATGGGCGGAAGCTTTGGCATCGATCCCGAGGATACGATCCATTCAAAGCTGATGATTTTCTGGGGCATCAATGCGGCGAGCACGAATATGCACCAGATCACCCTGGCCCAAAAGGCGCGCAAGAACGGAGCAAAGCTGATTGTCATCGATGTCCACAAAAACCAGACAGGACGGGCCGCCGACTGGTTCATCCCCATCCTTCCGGGAACAGATGCAGCCCTTGCCCTTGGCATCATGCATATCCTGTTTGCGGAAAACCTGGAGGATGAAGAATTCCTTAAAAACTGGACGGTCGGATATGAGGAGCTGAAGGCGCAATCTGCCGCCTATGATCCTGATTTTGTTTCCGGCATCACCGGCGTCCCTCTGGATGATATTTATAAACTGGCAAGGATGTACGGGACCATCTCCCCTTCCTTCATCCGGATCGGCAACGGGATCCAGCACCATGATAATGGCGGCATGTGCATCCGCACCATCTCCTGCCTGCCCGCGATCACAGGCCAATGGATGAAAAAAGGCGGCGGAGCCATCAAAGGAAATGGCGGGTACCTTGCACTCAATAATTTCAAGCTGCAGCGCCCGGATCTTCGGAGCGGCGATGCCCGGACGATCAATATGAACCTTCTCGGCCAGGCTCTTCATGAAAAAAAGCACCCGATTCTGTCATTGTTCATTTACGGGACCAATCCTGCCGTTGTCGCACCTGAAAGCAATCTGGTCAGGAAAGGCCTTGAAAGAGAAAATCTTTTCACTGTTGTCCATGACTTATTTTTAACAGAAACGGCCAAGTATGCCGATATCGTGCTCCCGGCGACTTCTTCTTTTGAAAATACGGATTTGTATACCTCATACTGGCATCATTATCTCCAGCTGCAGGAGCCCGTCATCAGGCCTTATGGAGAATCGAAGTCGAATGTAGAGGTTTTCCGGCTTTTGGCAGCAGGGATGGGTTTTGAGGATGAGGCTTTTTCTGACACCGAGGCGGAAATGATCAGCCAGGCGCTTGATTATCCCGGAAATCCTGCACTGGATGGGGTCACTTACGAAACGCTGAAGGAAAATAGCTTTGTGAAGGGAAAGGTGGAGCCTCTTTTCCCTGGAAAGCTCCCGACACCGAGCGGGAAAATCGAGCTGTATTCAGAGCAGATGGCAAAGGACGGCTATCCGCCGCTGCCTGTCTACAAGCCGCTGGAAGAAGACAGCGTGTACCCGTTCCTCTTCGTCCCTGCACCGAACCATAATTTCCTGAACTCCACTTTTTCCAATAACCGAAAGCATCAGGAATTGGAAAAAGAGCCTCAGCTGTTCATGAACACTCAGGATGCGCTGGAATTAGGAATTCTGGATGGAGACCTGGTGAGGATCTGGAATGACCGCGGCGAATGCATCCTGAAAGCGAACACCGGCGACCGCGTCCTGCCAGGAGTCCTTGTGTCACAAGGTCTTTGGGCCGACTCCCCCGGCAAAAAACATCTTGTCAATGCACTCGTCCCTGACCGCATCGCCGATATGGGCGGTGGCGCCACCTTCTTTTCCGGACGTGTGAATGTGGAGAAATCTATATAAAAAGGGTGCCAGGCGCGGGAATTTCTCCCGGTGCCTGGCACCCTGCTTTTATTTAAAAATCCCGAACGGCTTTCCGATCGGCAATACAACTTTTCCAAAATGCGTATTCAGCACAATGGCCGCTGATCCGTAAAAGGACAATAGCGCAATGCACATTTCAGCAACAGCTGCCAGCATATGTGTCGCTTCATGCATGATATCAAAGGTGCTCAGAGATAGACCGATAAACAGAAAATCGATGAACACGAAAATGAAAAACAGCACCTTATGGGTTTCCATAGCTCCGACCGTCATAAAGAGGCTGAAAATCAAATAGCCGACGAACGCGAAGCCCAACTGTTTGGGATCTCCGTCCAAAGCGAGCGCCTCGCCGAAGAAGCCAAGCTGGATCAGCCATGTCATGCCGACGCCGAACCAGAACAGTCCGAATGCCCCGAAGGCTGTTGTGCCGAAAATATTATTATGCTTCGAATCCTGGACCGAAGCGAAAAGCTGCGCCAGCCCGCCAAGGAAAAACGCCCACGGAAGGATATATGACAATCCGTCTGTCAGCCCCAATTTCTGTGATGATGCCACAAACGTGACCATGGCAAGGCCGAATAAGCCCAACGCGGATGGATCTGCTGCTGTGATTTTAACTTGTGTGTGATTCTGAGTCTCCATACTTTCCTCCTAATAAAAAACATACTTGTGTACTTTATAGGATAAAAGTAAGAGTGTCAACAGCCTATTAATGGGAAGGGCTTTATTACGCCGGTCAGCCCAATAGGCCGCTGATAAGATTCCACAGAAAGCTGCCTGCCTGAAGCTTCAGCAATGTGATCCCGATTACAAGGCACGCCCCAAGGATTATGCCTGCTTTTCTCCTCATTCTCTACTCCTCTTCAAAAGAGAGATTGACCGGCTCTTCGTGAAGATCTCTTGTAAAATCAATATTGGTTGTAGGGACGGAGGTGCTGACTTCCTCAAATTTCAGTTCATCCACCCACACTTTTCCCCTGCCGGATAGTATAACGCCAAAGGCAATCACCGCACTATTTTCCGGCACATCGAGGACAATATCATAATAATTCCAGCTTGTACTTCCCTTGATCGGGCGATTGCCCATATTATCAAACTGCAGGACTTCATCGGAAGCATTATCTACTCTCATCCAAAAGCTGCAGAAGCCGTCCACATGACCCGATTTCAGGAACCCGGAAAACTTCAGCCGCTTCCCGCGGTAATTTTTTGCGTTGATTTCCTGCATCATGGTCGCAAATTCTCCTGGCGCTTCGACGGTCTGTGACTGCAGATACCCTGATGATTTTCCTTTGTGAAAAGTTTCATGATCAATTCCCATCCTGTAGTTGAAAGGATGGCTTCCACTGAGCACCCATCCTTTTGGCTTCTGTTCTTTGTCCATGTTTTTTTCCTCCTTCTGCTCCGCCAGTTTCCCGATCAGCTTTCTGTATTTTCCCGGCGGCAAATGATAATATTTTTTGAATGATCTTGTGAAGGCTTCCTGTGATTCGAATTGAAAGTATAAAGCAATATCGAGGATTTTCTCATCTGTATAAAGCAGCATATGGGCACTATTGGCAATCCTTCTGTAGCGGATATACTCGGAAACCGTTACCCCGACTTCTTTCTGGAAAACCCGGTGATAATGAAACTTAGAAAACCCGGCAGCCAGAGCGATGTTCTCCAGCGAAAGATCCTCATGAAGGCTTGATTCAATATGCTCTATGCTTTTCTGGATGATGGAACTGTAGGCCACTGCTGGCACCTCCTTCCTTATTTAAGATAACAAAGGCAGGCAGCTGCTTTTTTGACTTATCTTGCTAAGTTGGCGGCGGGCTGCCATTATTTTTTCTCTTCGGGAATCAGCTCTCTCAAATTCCTTGTGTGGGCCTGCGAAGTAAGATAAACAGCATCATCCCCGATATACATGAATGTACTTCTCTCGTTTTCCCTGCCGAGCCACAGGTGGATCCCATGTGCCGGAAACTCCCCCTCCGGCTGATATTCCACCATCACGTCATATTCCGGATCGGACATATCGGCCTTCCCAGGCTGCCGGACCGCAGATGTGATTGCCTTCTCGAATTTGGCCAAGCTTTCTTTGTCCTGAAAAGAATAGAGGATTTCTTCGTTCATCCCGCCGAAGCCATTTGACTTTGAAACATTCACTCCCGATATTTTCTCATCAAGCAGAACCATTTTTTCCGTTGCCTGGCACCCGGCTGAAAGAATGGCGATAAATATTAGTATAATGATAGATTGTTTCATGGTTGTCCTCCTTGTAGGGCTATTGCTTTTCATTTTATACCAAAAAATAGTGCCAGGCACCGCCCGTGGACACTTTTGGTGTTAGTGTCCATGGACGGTGCCTGGCACGCAAATTTAATTCTCTTTTATGATAGCTCTTGCCGCATTCCGTCCGCTTAGCGCTGCTGATAGTGTGCCCGGCCCGGGAAAGACCTGTTCTCCTGCTAAATAGAATCCGGGCAAGGAGGTCCGGAAGCTTTTTGGCTTAAGGATACTGTTCCGGACTGTCAGAGGAAATCCGCCGACCTCCGCCTTGCCGACAAATTTTTGATACGTCAAAGGGGTGCCTGCCTCTGCTTTCTGCAAGCGGGCTTTGACAGGGATGACTTTGTCTGCTTCATCGAGGAGCAGCCCGGCCAATTGATCCTTCCTCAGTTTATAGTCCTCTTTTGAGAGAGGATGCCAGATGCCGCTGTCTGTATGGACAGAGATCGTCAAAATCATTTCATTTTCTATTGCCGTCCCGCTTGAGTCCCGCGATTCCTGCAGAGTCGCGTAGATGGGGCCATGAAAATCTCCATGCTCCCCTTCCGGCACAATCTGATAGGCGAAGGGCAGGTTATCTTTATCCTTTCCTGTTAAAATAGCGTCCAGGCGAAACGCTCCCCACGAAAACTCATCATCTTCACTATGGCTTGTCCCATTGCCAAAGGAAATTCCACTGTTATTGATGATAAAATCAAATGCTTCGCTGCATTTCCTGCTTTCTACCTTCCACAATTTTTCACTATTGCTATACTCAATATTCTTAACGGGTGAAACAAGTTCCACTCTTCCACCCAATTGCTCGATCGTCTCTGCTAAAGAAGAGCTGATCTGCCCCAGCCCTTTTTCAATAGCAAAGCTCCCTTTCCTATAAATGGTCAGGGCCAGGCTGGAAGGCAGCAAAGCAGCTTCAGAAGCATCGGTCTGTGCGGCATCCAGCAGCTGGGCGTCCTAAAACTGCCTGAACGGAAGATACTGTTCGAGCTTATGCTTCTTTAATAGATCCTCTACGGTTAAAGCCGCATAACGGCCAAGCCTCAGCATGGAGAATGGGCGCCGGAGGACAAGGCCAGGTAAGCCTCCGAGGTCATACAGTTTTTTTACCGGAAGCGATATTCCCGATGCGGAAACAGCCAGTACTGTTTCCCCTATCTTGTGAAGCTCTCTCCAGAACCGCAAAACATCCTCTGGGTGCTCAAAGAAAACGCGCTGCAGCTCTTCCTCCCATGAGTCTGTACTTTGGAAGATGGAAATTTTCCGATCAGGCAATATAACATCCATCGGGTGAGACAGGCACTCAGCCGGGATGTGTACCCCTGCTTCATTTAGTACCGCCCTCAGCAGGCCTCCTTCCTCCAGTCCGAATGCGACAGTTGCACCAGTGGGAAACATCCTTCCTTTGCGTATATAAAAGCCAGCCGATCCGCCTACAGATGTTGCCTTTTCCAGGACAGTCACCTGAAAGCCGGCATTAGCCAGAAGGGCACCGGCTGTCAGGCCACCGATCCCTGCCCCGATAATACAAACTGACTTTGCCATCCTGCCGCCTCCATTTCCTGCTTGTGTTTTAAGTTGTTTATACCATTATAAGCAATATTGGCGGCGATTTTGAAATTCTAATATGGTGTTTATACGGTGTCAGGCACCGCTCGCGGACAATTTCAGCAGGAGTGTCCATTTGCGGTGCCTGTCATGAGATTAGGAGTCTATTTCTTTTACATAAATGGCTGAATTGGTTTTGATGGTCCGGCAGCCCTCCAGATCAGCTTCTTTCAGAAGGCCGAGGTCCAGGGCCGATTTGATTTTTCCTTCATCCGGCTTTTTTTGGATCAGTTCATGGAGATTTAACTCTTCCAGCCTTTTAACGGTTTGTTCCTGCTCATATTTCTCTGTCTTCCTGATCTGCCGCTGGAGCTTGAAGGTGCTCACAGTGAGTTCGCCCTTTTCATTTTGTCCGACATATTGATCAAAATGAAGATTGAACATCTTTTTCAGCGAATCAAGCTCCTCTTCCGCAGCCTTCTTTGTTTTGCTCAATTCCACATAGCGCGCAAGGATTTCCTTTGTAACCATGCCATTCGCATTTACCAAATTCTCGCCCCATTTCTAAGATGATAGTTCATCATATTAAGGTGAGGGGGGCATTATGCATGTACCTTGAAAACGTATGTTCCTGGTGGAAATAGTGCCAGGCACTGCCCGTGGACAAATTGGCGGATTGTCTTTTTGCGGTGTCAGGTACGGGCACGGCTTGTTAATTCCAATAAATGTATTTTATGTAGAATCACGCTGATTTTATGTAGAATAACAGGAAAATTTGGTAGAATAATAAGAAATTTATGTAGACTAAGAGAAAATTTATGTAGAATCACTCACCCCTGCAAAGTATATAATGAAAAAATACCCCTCTGATATCTATCAGAAGGGCATTTCCGGTACTAAATCCGCTATCAAATATCATCCAGCAGAACAATCTCGCCTGTTTCAGCTTCAACTGCATGCCGGCAGTCCAATTTTCCGCATAAAACATACTTTTCTTTCTCAACATCATAGACATACACCGGTTTTAAGAAGAAGTATGGTTTTAATTTTTCAAAGGCTTCGGCCTTAACGACCGCTATCTCCCCTGGTGCCTGGTAACCGTCGAACATGTCGAGCATCATCCTGTTGTCGACATAATTTCTCGGCTCAAAACTATGGGCATCAATCATGACCGTCAGCTTTCTTTTAAAAACACTGAAATCCTGCCCGGATTTCCTCAATACTGCATCAATGCACCCGCGGCTCCTGCGAAGTGTTTTCAATGTCCACCGGCCGGACTCGCCAGAATATTCCCGGCTGAGCACCTGCCTGACAGCTGCCGCGCATTTATCAGTCTCTTCCTCCCTGATCGGGCAGGACTCTATATGAGGTTCTCCGCTGAATGCCTGGTCTGCTCCAATGTCTTCGGATTCTATAATAGGCTTTCGTTCAAAAGGAACGTCTGAAGACTTGTCCCACTTTATCACCTGATCGACTGCCAGCTTTGGTTCCATTCCCATCGGGTCAAATTCAATATTTTTCTGGCTGTCATTTGTAACGAAGATTTCCTCAAGCGCAAATAGAGAAAGCCACTTTTCATTTTCCCGGTTCGGGAATTGAGCGAATACCAATTGCTCTCTAAGAAGATCTTCATCTATGTCTTCAAGCGAGAGAGCATATTTCTCTTCCTGTACCTGCCCTGCCTCTGAAAAACTTCCATATGCAGAAAAAGCAATCAGCCTTCCTTCCTCATCCGTTTCCAGCTCTATATAACCACCAGGATAGAGGGCGGTCCCATTGACAGCCGCTGAAAAATGCAGCCTTCTTTCCTCTTCCTTCGTCAGCATGAATTGCTGTCCATAGCTCAGATCAGTTTCTTTTTCAATCCAATCAATCATGCTGCCCCGGTCCCCGGGAACGAATGCAACTCCATCAGCCATTGTCTTCCCGCCCACAAATATAGCGCTCTTCGTCCTGCCGCCCGGGATAGTCACTTCTATGACAGCCGTGCCCTCCGGATTGCTGTCGTCATCTTCTGCTGCTGCATCTTTAGGGAACCATTCCATACAGAGAGTATAGTCAGTCTTATTTTGAAAAGGCGAATTATGATAGAACCCGGTTCTTCCCAGAACATAATCTTCCAGCCCGAACTTTTCACATGCTGCATCTGCAAGTTTCTTTATTCTTTGGTCCATAGCAGCCTCCTATTTCTTCCTACACTCTTTTACGAAAGTAACTGTTTTGGTTTCAAAGAATGTGGTGCAGTGCCTGGCACCGTCCGTGGACAAATCTGGTGAAAGTGTCCATTTGCAGTGCCTGACACCAATTGTAAAGCCGCACTTAAAATTGACTGAAAATTACCCGTATACTAAACTGGTAGCAGATTGAGATATTTAACTATTTAACTATTTTCAGATAAGAAAGGATGCTGCACATTGACACAATCATCTCAAGATTCAAGCTGCGAATTGCCTTCAAGCAATAAACCAAAGGAAATTTCCTCTGATGGCTCATTCAAGCGCCAGACAAACAGGTTTATGACTCCTTTTGGGGAAGGGCCCGATAAGCTGCCTGTCGAAGCAGGACGCTATCGCCTTTTATGGTCGGCAGCCTGCCCATGGGCACACCGTTCGGTTATTGTCCGGACAGTGCTGGGCCTCGAAGATAGCATCAGCCTTGGCACAGCCAGCCCGATGCGGCCGCGCCTTCAGCATGTTGACTGGGAATTCTCCCTTGATGAAGGAAGCCGGGATCCTGTTCTCGGCATTCAGTATATGAGCGAAGTTTACAAAAACGCAGATCCTGATTATGACGGCAGGCCGACGGTGCCGGTCATGGTTGATGTAAAAGAAAAAAAGGCCGTCAACAATGACTATTTTAAGCTCACAAACTATTTCGAAACAGAATGGGCAGCATTGCATAAAGAAGATGCACCCGACCTTTATCCGGAAACTTTGAGAGCAGAAATTGACGAACTGAATGAAATCATTTTTCATGATGTAAACAATGGCGTCTACAAATGCGGGTTTGCGCACTCACAGGAAGCTTATGAAGAGGCCTATGAAAAGCTGTTCAGCACCCTTGACGTTCTGGAGGAAAGGCTTTCCGGCCGGCGTTTCCTGTTCGGCGACTATATCACTGATTCAGATGTGAGGCTGTACACAACTCTTTCCCGGTTTGATGCTGCCTATTACACGGCTTTCAACACAAACAGAAACCTGATTCGTGAATATACACATCTATGGGGCTACGCCCGCGATCTTTACCAGACGCCGGGATTTGGAGACACAACTGATTTTGATGCGATTAAGCGCCACTATCATTTGTCTATTACCATTTCTACAGACAAAACAGAGCCGGCTATCCTGCCAAAGGGTCCGGATTTATCAGTATGGAACACAGAGCATGGACGTGAAAAGCTCAGCGGTAAGACAGAGAAGTTTTTGAAAAAAGGAGCAGATGGCAGATGAGCGGGCTAATCATCCGCAATGCGGACAAAGACATGACTGAAAGCATCCGCGAGCAGCGGGTATCCGCTTATTCGGCCCATACCGGCAGCATTCCAGGACCGCATTGGGAAGCATTGAAAAAAGCAATATCCTCTGATGCCGACCAGCAGCCGGGCGTGGAGCTGATCATTGCCGAAGAGAATGGCAAGCTTGCCGGCAGCGTCGCCCTTTTTCCAGCCAAGACTGATGCCTATGAAGGTTATGTGGAGGAACTGGATTACCCGGAAATCCGGATGCTTGCCGTTGCTCCTGAATTCCAGGGCAAGGGAATTGCGAAGGCTCTGATCTCTGAATGCATCCGCCGCGCAAAGGAACAGGGCTTCCCGAAAATCGGCCTGCACACAGGCGATTTTATGAAGGATGCGATGAAGCTTTATCAGGGCTTTGGATTTAAAAGGCTTCCGCAGCATGATTTTGAGCCGGCTGGTGATGGGATTATTGTGAGGGCGTATGTTTTGGAAATAGAGTAAAAAACCGGGGGAAGATGCTCTTTCCCCGGTTTCCTTTTTACAGCTCTGACGCATACTGATTCAGCTGAGTTGTCAAAAAAGTGCCTGGCACCGCTCGTGGACACTTTTACCTAACTGTCCATCTGCGGTGCCTGGCACCAATTTATTCATTCAGATATACCCATGCATACTGTGCATAAAGCTCTGCTCCTGTTATGAGTGCGTCTTCGTCTATGTTGAACCGGCCATGGTGATGGGCCCATCCTGTGTCCTTATCCGAATTGCCGCTTCCGACGAGCGCAAAGCTTCCGGGGGCGTGTGCGAGATAAATGCTGAAGTCCTCGCCGCCCATTGTTGGCTTTTCATGATAGATAGTTTCTTTGCCGAAAGCTTCTTCCGCGATCTTTTGCACCAATCCTGCGCTGTGTTCCTCATTGATGACGGCATCGGTGCCGCGGATATATTCCACCTTGGCTTCTGCCCCGTAGACTGAGGCGGTCTGCTCTGCAAATTGCTTCAGCAGCTTTTCCACATGGTCCCTGGTTCCGGCGTCAAAGCAGCGGACCGTTCCTTCAATCTCGGCATTTTCCGCAATGACGTTGAAGCGCGTGCCGGCTGACATCTTGCCGACTGTCAGGACGGCTGGGCTTTGCGGATCGATTGTCCGTGATACGACTGCCTGGACATTCATGACAAAGGAAGATGCTACAACAGCGGCATCAATGCATTCATGCGGCATGGCTCCGTGCCCGCCCCGTCCTTTGAACTTGATTCTGAATATATCGCCTGAAGCAAAGGACGGGCCCGGGCTGCAGGATACCTTGTGTGTCGGCATCTGTGACCAGATATGGATGCCGAACACATTGTCGACCCCTTCCATCGCTCCCTGCTTCACCATCTCCTTCGCCCCTTCGGCAATTTCCTCAGCCGGCTGGAAAATCAGGCGGACGGTGCCTGGCAGCTCGTCCCTGATCTCCACAAGGGCCTTCGCAGCGGCAAGTAGCATGCTTGTATGGGCATCATGTCCGCAGGCATGCATTTTTCCGGGGGAGTTTGACACATAAGACAAATTGTTATTCAGCTCCTCAACAGGAAGGGCATCCATATCTGCCCTCAAGGCCACCCGTTTTCCGGGTTTGCCGCCGGCGATTTCAGCCACCACACCGGTTGGGTTCATCCTCCTGAAGGGAATGCCGAGTTTTTCAAGAGAGGTAACCACAAACTCTGTTGTTTTCTCTTCCTCCCACGGAAGCTCCGGTTCGCTGTGAAGCTTCCTCCGGATGCTGACCAGCTCTTCTCTGCCGGCCTGAATAGAGGCTTTGATTGCAGGATGGAGCATCTTACTCAGCCTCCGTCAGCTTCTTGGCCGCTTCATAGAAAATTTCAACTGCTTTCGCAATGTCCTTGGAATCTGACCATTCTTCAGGACAATGGCTCAGGCCGTTCCTGCTCGGAATGAACAGCATGCCGACATCCGTGAAGTCGGAAAGGACCATTGCGTCATGCCCGGCTCCGCTGTTTATCGGGCAGTATTGAATATTCAATTCAGCGCTTTTTTCTTTTAAAAGTGACAGGATTCCCTCATTCATTGCTTTTGGCTTGATATATAACGGCTGGTCGATAGAGGTCTTGATTCCGCCGCCATCGTAAGAGCCGATCCGTTCTTTAACTTTATCAACCATATTCAGCACATGCTCTTCCTTGCCTGAGCGGATATCCACTGAGAACACCACTTTATCCGGGATGACGTTGGCTCCATTAGGAAAAACATTCAGCCGGCCGACGGTCAAAACGCTCCCTTCCCCTTCTGCTTCAGCCAGCCCCGAAATCCCTGCAATGATGGCAGCAGCCGCAGCGAGTGCATCTGAACGGCGTTCCATCGGGGTTGTCCCAGCATGGCCTGCCTGCCCCTTGACTGTTACTTCCAGCTGGGTCAGGCCGACAATGGCCTCCACCACACCAATCGGAATCGCTTTTTCCTCGAGGATCGGCCCTTGTTCGATATGCAGCTCCAGAAAAGCTTTAATCGTTTTCGGGTCCCTCTGCTTTGGGAGAGAAGGATCCAGCCCGATTCTCTCCATGGCATCTTTAGCCAGCACTCCACCCCGGTCTTCCAGCTGGAAAAATTCCTCCTCAGACATCAGGCCGGTGATGCCTCTCGATCCCATGAGCCCGCCGCCAAAGCGGGAGCCTTCCTCTTCCACCAACGCAATTACTTCCAGCGGATATTTTGGCTTCACGTTATTCTCTGCAAACAGCGCTGCCACTTCAAGACCTGCCACCACGCCTGCCGGCCCGTCATAAGAGCCTCCATTCGGGACAGAATCGAAATGGGAGCCAATCAGCACGCTTGGTGCATCCTTCAGTGTCCCCTCAAGCTTTCCAAAGATATTGCCAAATCCGTCTTCCGTGACTTCAAGCCCAATCTCTTTCATTTTTTCTTTTATATAATTGCGGGCCTGCAGGTCTTCCTGGCTGTAGGTCAGCCGGGTCGTTCCCTTTCCAGGGGTAGCTGTAAATTCACTCAGCGCTTCTATATGGTTCTCTATTCTGGCAGCAAGCTGCTCTTTTACTAGACTCATATTCTATCCTTCCTTTCTTTATAAGAGACTGACAAAGAATCCTGCGAGGACGACGGAAACGATGGTGACGGTGATGAAGCCGCCGACTAGCATTGGCGGAAGCATATGGCTTGTCAGCATCTCCCTTTCCTTTTCGTCATCAGTCAATGATTTAATCACTTCGTTTGTGATGATATAATCAGCCGGGAATCCATATAAGGCTGTCAAAGATACGGCAAAGGCCATATTTTTGCTGACGCCAAGGATTTTTCCGGCAATAAAGGAGAAGATGTACATTCCTATGACGCCCAGCACAATTGTGCCGACCAGCGGCCCGATGATTTGCAGCATCATTGACGGCGTTGCCTGCTTCAGTCCGTCAAAAATAAAGAGCATTAAAGCCATTATCGCAAATCCGAATGCATTGGCTTTTTGCAGGACCTGCTTTTCCAGGAAGCCTAAGCTTGTGGCGATAACACCGAACAGCAGGCAGATGACAAACGGGCTCACGCTGACAATAGGCGCCAGCCAGGCAGAAACCTGGTAGGCCAGGAAAGCGACGACCGAAAGGCGCAGCAGCTTGAAGAAATCGGTATTGTATTTTTCCGGCATACTCCTGAACAGCTTGAGCTCCGGCGCGGCTGGAACCGCCTCAGCCGCCGCTGCCATTTCAGCTTTGGCCAGCTGCTGTTCCTTCAGGGCGGCACCGCCATTCTTGCGGTAGCTTTCCAGCAGGTTCTTTCCTTCTTTTTTCAAAACAAAGGATGTAATCGGATAGCCGGCAAACCCCTGCATTACGTAAATGACAATGGCAAACACAGACAGTGACGCAAGACCTGCCTCCTTCGCACCCTCAGACATGATCAGCGCAGAGACAACGCCCCCCACTAATGGAGGAATCGCCACCACAACCGTCTGATAGCCAAAAATGAAAGTTCCTACTGCAAAAAGGATGGCAATAATGCCAAGGATGCCTGAGACCGCAATTACGATTGTCTTCCATTGATTTTTCAGTTCCTTGACCGATAACAGGGTTCCCATATTCGTAATCAGCAGATACATCATCAGTGTCGCAACAACCGGCGGCACTCCTGCCAGGGCGACGATATCCTGCGGAAAGAATGTCCAATAGCCCGCAAGGAACAAGACCGCACACACAAAGATGGAAGGCACCCATGCCTTTGTACGGACTGCAATAAAATCTCCGATAAATAAAATTAGAACAAGAATAACAACTGCCAACATTTGGGACATAGGAAACTCCCTCCTTTTCTGGATTTATTATTTCGGTGAGCGAAAAATCATTAATATTAGTATAATAATACAGTTAAATTAGTCAGTCAATTTAAATTATTTTAAATATTTAAGTAACCGTTTACAATTTTAAGTGCGGACGTTTTAAAGTGGTGAAGTGAGAAATAACTGCTTGAAGGCTTGGTGCTAGGTAGTGAGTTTATAATAGACTAAGAATGCCCGTCCGATTGGCTTCGGACGGACATTTTCTCAGTTACTTGCGGGGAAAACCATGCAATTCTACATGAATTTTCTATTATTCTACATAAAATATGAGTTTTTCTACCAAGTTTTTCAGTTATTCTACATAAAATCGGCCTTATTCTAAAAAAATTCATTTCCTGGAATACACATACCTGGCACCTCAAAAGGACACTTGGCCCAATTCTGTCCACGGCCGGTGCCTGGCACGACATCAGTGCATTCGACCATTTCCGGGGAAATAAGACTAAACTCCTCAATACCTGACACAAAAAAAAGTGCCGGCCCCGCCGCAGCGGGTGCCTGGCACCTGAAAACCTATATCTCCATCTCCCAGCGCTCCTGCTGGGTCTTCTTCAATTGTTCTTCGGTTTCCTGCGGGTGGACATTACGGAATTTGTGATGGTCCGCCGGGATGATTTCAATCATTTTCTCGATCATGTCCTCTGGGTCAAATTGATGCTTCAGCCCTTCCTGCTGCTTGAGCATATCTTCTTTTCTGGTGAAATTCTTGTCTTCATCGTACCATTTCCATATTTCCTCGGCGCTGCGGTCATTGAAGCCGGTGTTGTAGGCACCTGGATTGATTGTGGCGACTTGTACGCCAAATTCTTCGAGCTCGGATTTCAGTGTCTGGGCGATACCTTCTATCGCATGTTTAGTGGCTGTGTAAGGTCCGACATAGGGAGTTGCGGAAATGCCTGCCATTGAGCTCATGAAAATGACTTTTCCGCTGCCTTTTTTGACAAATTTCCGGGCTGCGATTTGAACGGTTTCCAATGTTGAAAACACATTCACTTCAAACAAGGCCCTGAAACGGTCCATCGGCACTTCACCGAGCGGTCCGCCTTCATTGATGGCTGCGTTGGCCACAAACACATCAAAATCGTAATCCCCTATCTGTGCCCGGTCCCGCTCATTGGTGATATCCAGCTTGAATACCTCCATATCAAGTCCGAGATCGCGTGCTTCCCTGAGAAGATCCGTCTTTTGCGGCGTAATTTCTGTTGTCGCGATGATTTTATGCCCCTTTTTGGCAAGACCGATGGCTGCCCCTCTTCCTAGGCCGCTGCCTGCACCGGTGATAAAAATGGTTTTGCTCATAATCCTATTCCTCCTATATATAAGCTCTACCATTCTCTCTTCCCATCAGGGGCTGTCCTAAACACCGTAATAGGCGGAAGGTTTGTTTTTGACTTGTGGCCAGCCAGCCATTGGCCTAAGGAAGCAGCACGGAAGCCGGTTTGTGAAACCTGCATCCGCATGTTATAGTCACTTTTTTCACTACAAAAAAATGCCCGGCCAACAGCTGGATTCCAGCCTGGCCAGGCATCTTGATCAGTGAGAGAAATTTTCTGTCCTGTTTTTGCGAATAGCGTGGATGATAAAGGTCACGATGAACGCAAGAATCATGACACCGATAAAGATTTCATTCGGTATATGGATTTCGACCAATGTCAGACCCATTTTAACCGCAATGAAGGTAATCAGCGCATAGGCTGTTGTTTCCAGCTCCGGCACTCTGTTCATCAAGCTGATGAAGAAGGTTGCGACACCCCTCATCAGCAGGATGCCGATCATGCCGCCGAGCAGGATGACCCATACTTCCTCTGACACGGCGAGGGCAGTCAGGATGCTGTCGACTGAGAACGCCAGGTCCATAAGCTCGACACTGATGACGGTTGCCCAAAAGATTCCGAAAGTGGTGACGAGCCAGCCTTTTGGCTTGCGGGCACCATCTTCCTCACCATCTTCTTTGCCTTTCAGCTTGTCCATAAAGAACTTAACAGACAGCCATAACAGATACAGGGCGCCGATCAATTTGATGAACCATAATTTGATCAGGAAGGTTCCGAGGCCGATGAAGATGAACCGGAACAGATAAGCTCCCCACAGTCCGAATATAAGGGCTTTCTTTTGCTGTTCCTTAGGCAATGGCTTAACGAAAGCCGACAGGACCAGTGCATTATCGGCTGATAATATACATTCGAGGACGGCCAGCGATAGGATCATTCCCCATGCTTTTGATGAGGTCAGCATTTCGGCCCACATATGCCAATCAAACATTGATGCGTAAGTTGATAAAATTTCCTGCCACATTCTCCATATCTCCTTTGATGTAATTATTTCATTTTTTCCAGCAGTTCATTCAGCTTTTTAAGCCCTTCTATGATGTCAGTCAGCGACTCCTCTGATTCGTCTTTAATGGCAAAAGATATTTTCTCGATCAATGCCGCGTTGATTTCTTCAACGGTCTGGGCACCTTTATCGGTAAGCGCAACTTTGACGACCCGCTCATCATTCGGATCACGGAACCGCCTCAGGAATTCCAGCTTTTCGAGCTTTTTGCACATGGTCGAAATATTGGTGCCTGCCATGTTCAAGCGTTCTGCAAGGCTGCCGATTGTATGGGCACCATGCTGCTGCACTTCGACCAGTATCCGGATCTGCAGGCTTGTCAGTCCATATTGCTCGCAAATGGAAGTGATGATCACATTTGTATTTTCACTGATTTTCCGTGTATAGTTCCACAGCATATTTTTAAAGTCCATTACAACCATGCCTGTTCCTCCATTGTATATGTTTTATATTATATATAATCTATATATATTATAAATCATATCATTATGGTTAGCAATTATTAAATTTGGGTGGATTGATTGCCTGCTAAAATAAGCAAAAGGCCGCTTTTCAGCAGCCGGTTACAGTATCTTATTTTTCACGATGAACCATATAATCCAGAAGATGTCTTAAAAAGGAGAACTCTCCGCGCAGTTCCTGAAGCGAATCAGCTGCCTCGCAATAATGCTCCCACATCGACCTTTTGGCGCCGTCCATCCCAAGCGCTGATACATATGTTTCCTTCTGGTTCCTCCGGTCCGTTCCAACTGGCTTGCCGAGAAGCGCTGCATCTCCCTCCACATCAAGCAGGTCATCCCGTATCTGGAAGGCAATGCCGGCATGCCGGGCAAATTTTTTCAGGATGTCAATCTCACCCTGCTGTGCCTCTGCAAGGATGGCCGGCATGATGATGGACGCTTCAAAGGCAATGCCTGTTTTATAAAAACAAAGAGCATCAAGCTGTCCGGGTGTCAGTGCTTTTCCTTTTGCTCCAAGGTCCATTGCCTGCCCGCGGCACATTTCAGCGGTTGAACGGGCAGTATAGCGAATCAGCTCCAGAACTGCTTCCGGCGTGAATGAGGTGAGCGACGCCTGGTCCTCTATAGCTTTCTGTGTCAAGTAAAGGCCGGTCAGTTCTGCTTCCGCAGTGCCATATACCTCATGGACGGCTGCCTTCCCCCTTCGGCTCGGGGCATTATCCTGTGCCGGTAGGTCATCGAAAATCAGGGAAGCTGTGTGCATATATTCCAATGAACGCATCAGCGGCATCAGCGCCGCTTCCTCCATCCCATACGCCTCAACTCCGACGAACCAGGAAATGACCGGCCGCAGCCTTTTTCCTCCAGCAGCCAGGCTGTAATTAGCAGCCTCCCGGACAGGTTCCTCCATCACCAGCTCATTTTCCTCAATCAGAAGCACGCTATCGATTTTTTGCTGCACTTCTTCCACTCTGTCCCGGAACTCTTCCCGCTCATGCCGCTCCTTTTGGAGGCTGTCAAGCATATGGTCCCTGAGCAGTTTATCGAAAAAGTCGACATCAGCAGCCTTCGCGGCCATCTGCTGGATCAGCTTGCTGAACTCAGGGCTACCTGGTGCAAACAGCTCCATGACTTCCCTGTATTTCTCTTTCCCGAGCCTCTCCTTGCAGCGCTTCAAACCATTGACGGCACGGTCCAAAATCACCTCACACGCCTTAGGATCTGACCGGTAGACATCATGGATGAGGTGCGCAATAACGGCCCAGTACAGCTCAAACGGATTCAGCAGATCATGCCGGGTCCTATGGTGGGTGAGGTAGTATGTATAAGGGGTGACTGCGCCCTCCTCCAGGTCAGCGAACAGATCGGCAAAATCATCGGCAAGCTGGTTGTAAATTCCATAATAAAAGGTCCGGCTGTCAAAGCCGTCATCTCTTCCGCTGTTCAGGACCGAACGGACAATCAGGCGCGAGGAGGAAGACTTCAGGATAACCGGAATATAGATTTCTTCATTTGTATAGGAAGCATTATTCAAATCCTTCTGCCGGTCCACCTCCTGGGACTGGAAAAAGACATAGGCCATCTCGAGGAAGGCAGCCAGCGTCTCCGGCGTCTGCTGTGCTTTTATATAATGAAAGGCTTCCCGGAGTTCATTGTGTACATAGCTGATAAAAGGAAGAATAGCACGCTGCCACCTGCCGAGCGGCGGGACGCTCCCTGTCGTCAGAGTGGTGCGGATCAGCTCTGAATACTGCTTTTTCTCATTTTCAGACAGCACCCGGCTGTCCAGAAGGTCGTCAATGAAAGGATAAGTCAGTCCATAGGAATAACCCAGCCTGATGGCCCGCTCCAGTCTTCTTTTCCGCTCCGCCCCTTCTATGCCTTCTTCCATTCCATCGGTTTCATGCATCAGGACACCTGCGATGATCTTGATGAGCTTTCGCTGGGCATGGGCTGCATCCATGCCTTCAGGGATATGCCGGGCAGTCTGCTGCAACTTTTCCATCAGCCAGATGATCGCTGATTGGAGTCCTTCTTTCTCAGCCCATCTGTAAAGCCCGGCCATTCCGGTCTCCCCGAAGCTGCCTTTCTCCTGCTGCGGGGCCGTCAGACGCTCCTTCAGGCTTTCCACCGCCCGTCCGATGCTTTCCTTCGTAACCTGGTCATCCAGAGATTTCCCCAAATCCCTCATATATAAATAAGAAATGCTCCGGTCCAGATAATCATCCAGCTTGCCCCTGTACTCCAGCCACTTGATATAAGAATGATAGGCTTTGGAATCCGGCTTTCTGTTTTTTTTTCGTGAAAAAAACGGCAAAAATGCCAGCTGCCGATGATTCTTTTTCCATGAATGAAAGTCTCTTTCCAGCACGGGGACAAAGCTTTTTTCTGCAGCCTGGGCGAATAGAGCCTGAAAATAGGCAGCTGCCTTCTTCTCCGCCTCCCGGTAGCAGGCTTCAGGATTGATTATGGTTTCTTTTATCATCTGGACACTACCTTTGCTTTTGGTCTGTTTCTATATGTATGCATGCACATGGGCAATCATTAATGCGGCGATTCTCTCATTTCATTCTTTTAACATAGCATGTTTGGTGGCTTTTGCGGGGCTGGAAAGGAAAAAAATCCCCAGCCGGGAACCGGAAGGGGATTACTGATGCAATTAGTGGACCGGAAGTTCAATACAATCCTGTTAGGAATATTGGGGCCTGCCGCTGTTCTGCAAGGAATGGTGCAGCGGTTTGTTCCAGGAAAAAGACGGCCTTCCTGCTAAAAAACAAGAAACGCCGTCCCAATAGTGATGATTGCCCCGCCAGCAATGGTATGCTTCCTCGCTTTTTCTTTTAAAATGACGAAGCTCAAAATCATAGTGAGGACAACACTGAATTTATCGATCGGTGCGACGACCGAGACCTTGCCGATAGAGAGCGCCCCGAAGTAGCATAGCCATGACAGTCCTGTCGCGGCTCCTGATAAGATGAGAAACAGATAGCCTTTGGAGGAGATGGTTTTCATTTCCCGGTAGGTTCTTTGGTAAAAGACAATGCTCCATGCGAACAGCAGGATGACAATGGTCCTGAGAAAGGTGGCGACATTGGAGTCGACCCCCTCCATCCCGATTTTGGCCAGGATCGAGGTCAGGGCAGCAAAAACAGCACCCAATATTGCATAAACAATATAACTCTGCGAGCCGGTGAATCTCTTTTTGTCTTCGTTTTTGCCAATCAGCACAAAGGTGCCGATGGTGATGAGGGCACCTCCGGCCAGGATCTGGGGAGCTGCCGGCTCACCGAGCAGCAAAATGGACAGGATGATTGTCAGGACAATGCTGGACTTATCAATCGGCACGACCTTGGAGACCTCACCGATTCCCAACGCTTTGAAGAAAAACAGCCAGGACAGCCCTGTCGCGAAGCCTGATAAGATAATGAAGAGCATGGCTTTCGGCTGTATCGCAGCGATCGTGCCGAACTTGCCTGTGATCAGGACCATGAGGAAAGCGAGGATCAGGACAACAATCGTCCTCACGGCGGTTGCCAGATTGGTATTTACATTTTCCATCCCGATTTTCGCCAGGATATTGGTCATTGAGGCGAAAAGAGCGGCCAATAAGGCGAGGATCATACTCATTGTGACATCTCCCTTAGTGTCAGGATTCCAGACAAAGCAAAAAGGCTGCCGGTTACAGCAGCCAGAGACTGGGTACATCCGGGTTCTTGTACCCTATAGTGTACGCCCGTTTGTCCCAATTACATCCTTATACCAATAAAAAGATTTCTTCCTGCTTCTCTCCATGGTGCCGGTTCCGTCATCCTGCTTGTCCACATAAATGAAGCCATAGCGCTTTGAGAATTCACCCGTCGACATGCTGACCATATCGATGCAGCCCCAGCTTGTATAACCCATCAGATCAACTCCGTCTTCAATGGCTTCCCCCATCGCTTCCATATGCCCGCGCAGGTAATCGATCCGGTAGTCATCATTGATTGTGCCATCTTCCTCAGGCTTATCATAGGCACCCAGCCCATTTTCAACTACGAAAAGCGGCTTCTGGTAGCGGTCATGCAGCAGGTTCAAACTGATACGCAGCCCTTCTGGATCAATCTCCCAGCCCCAGTCGCTTCTCTTCAGGAACGGATTGCGGACGCCTCCGATCAGATTGCCCTGTGAAGCTTCTTCATCTGACTTCTCCTTCTTCTCGGTGCGGGACATATAATAGCTGAAGCCGATATAATCGACAGTCCCTTCGCTGATAATATCCAGGTCTCCTTCTTCCATTTCAAGCTGGATACCATGATCTTTAAAGTATCTGTCCATATAGGAAGGATATGCTCCCCTGACCTGCACATCTGCACAAAAATAGTTGAAGAGCTGTTCTTCCCTTAAGCTGTGCATAACGTTGGCCGGATTGCTGTCAAAAGAGTACACAGGGGCAAACAGGATCATGCAGCCGATCTGGGATTCAGGGCTGATTTCCCGGCAAAGCTTCACCGCAAGAGCGCTGGCTACAAATTGGTGGTGGTACGCCTGGAATGTGGCTTGATAACGGTCTTTTTCCTCTTGGATGGAAAAACCAAGCCCCTGGATCGGCATGACAAGGCCGCTGTTGATTTCGTTAAAGGTCATCCAGTACTTTACTTTGTCCTTATAACGGGTCAAAACTGTTCTAGCATATTTTTCAAAAAAGGAAACTGCCTTTCTGCTTCTCCAGCCGCCATATTCCTTCACCAGGTGCAGCGGCATTTCATAATGGGAGAGTGTCACGACCGGCTCAATGCCTTGCTTATGGAGCTCATCAAAGACACGGTCATAGAAAGCCAAACCCTCTTCATTTACCTCTGTTTCATCACCATTCGGAAAAATCCGCGTCCACGCAATCGACATCCGGAAAGCCTTGAAGCCCATTTCCGCGAACAAAGCGATATCCTCCTGATAGCGATGGTAAAAGTCAATCGCTTCATGGTTAGGATAATAGTAATCATCAGGATGAATCTCAAAGTCAAAGCCCGGCCTTGTTAAAATTTCATAGCGGCCTTTTCCGCCGGGAAGGACGTCTGCAATATTCAGCCCCTTGCCCCCTTCATTAAAGGCGCCTTCTATTTGATTGGCTGCCGTCGCGCCTCCCCATAAAAATCCTTCTGGAAAATGATATTCTTTCATAGTTGTTTCCTCCTCATGCCAGCTCTTTATTTACTATTTGCCTGATTGGCCATTTATAAAGCATAGTCTGTACTTAAAATCTTAACTCCATTGCGGCCGCAGCGGAATGAAGAAGGAAGATTCAGTTTGTTTTTACAAAAGTTGAGATTTGTTACAAAGGTGAAACACTGTGTTTCGCCAGGTTCATTATGTTAGAATGTGGATAAAAAGTGGAAGGGCACTTGTCCAAAGGAGCAGCATAGCTATGTTTACCCATGAAATAATCGCCAGTTTTAATCCTCTGGAAATTGATTTATACAATTATATATCGCAAAACCAGGAAAAGGTGGTTTATATGCGGATCCGCGAATTGGCAGACGAAACGCATGTCTCGACAGCCACAATTCTGCGCTTTTGCCGCAAGCTGAATTGCGAGGGGTTTTCGGAATTCAAAGTTAAGCTGAAAATGCTTTTAAAAGAAGAAGCTGGTGCGAAGGTCAAAAGCTCACAGGAGTCGGCAGCCGAATTTCTTGAACGGGCACTGAGAGGGGAAATGGAAGAAAAGATCAAGGAAGCTGCCAAAATTGTGGAAGAAGCGGACAGCGTCATTTTCATCGGAATCGGGAGCTCAGGGATCCTTGCAGAATATGGGGCCAGATATTTTTCAAGCTTAGGGGCCTTCTCCCTTTATATAAAAGACCCCCATTTTCCGATCCATTCTAAATGGCGGAAAAACAGCATCGTCATTGCCCTGTCTGTTTCAGGGGAAACCCCCTTTACTGTCGCCCACCTGAACCAGCTGAAGCAGGAAGGAAGCAAAATTATCAGCATCACGAACAACCGTGCCTCCACCATTGCGAAAATATCAGATTTAAATATTGCTTATTATGTAAGCGAGGAATTTATGGGACAATCCAACATCACCACCCAGGTGCCTGTTGTTTACATCCTTGAATCGATTGCCAGGGAAATTCACCGGGAGGGAACAGAATGAAAAGGCCGTGCAGCCCTTTGGTCCAGCCTCCTTATGACTGCTATTTGCCTCTCTGGGTTTTGGGCAGATCCAGCTTATTCACTCAGCGCTCTCAAGCGCTTCATTCCCGAATGCACAGTCAGCCTGTGATAAGAAACCAGCTTTTTCTTATAAACAGCCCCATAGATGCCGTAAGGGGTTGGCGAAAGGCGCAGAAGCTCTTCCCTGCTTGTTAATTCAATAATATTTGCCCTCAGCCCTAGTCTTACTGCCGCCGCTGTGAGATTGTCTGCCGCAATCTCCACAAACGGGCATTGCGGCATACGGAGTATCGTCAGCTCTTGGAATGGTTCCAGCCGCTTTTCCCAGTCATCGGGAAAATATGGATCAGGATCATCCCCGAATTTATGGACCATGAGCTGGAATCCATACGGCGCCCTGCCTTTTTCAACAAACCCGTGCTTGATGAAAATGTCCGCGCTTGGCGTCCAGGAGGTGTCCGGATTTGTGATGACAATAACGCCGGCTTTCTGCTGCTGCCTGGCATCCTCAAGGCACCGCTCGATCAATTGCGAGGCAAAACCTTTCCCTGTTACATGCACCCACAGGCAGTGGATGACAAGATAATTTTCCCCATAGACAGCTCTTGAGGAAAATTCGATCGGCGTATATTCTATGAACCCTGCCTGCTTGCCGTTCTCCAGGACTTTCAAATACTTCAGGCCCTCTGTAAACCTTTCTGCCAGCCATAGATTTTTATTTTGGTAGCCTGGGGAGCCCGGATTGCTGCGCAGGCAGTAACAGCTCTTGCTTCCCAGACATTCTTTATTCAGCTCTGCCAGTTCTGCTGCAGCCATATTTCCCTCCTTCATTTCAATTTATCCCTAATTTGCAAGAACGCTGTACATGATAAAAACGAAGAGCAGTCCCGCAGTGATGAAGCTTCCTGCGGGAGACCAATAAAGAGGGCGGTTCCAGCCATTAGCCGTCTCGATTTTGCTTTTCTCTTTTTGGTCATCCCTCCCGCCTCCATGCTATATTATTTCTCCATTCGGGATATTTTTCCTTCTTTCCCGAGCTGCCTGAAGGATGATTCTAACGTTTACCGCCAGTGCATTTAGGTCAAATACACAATATAGAATCTGGAAACAAGGAGGTTCACAACTTTGAGTTCTTTCCTGACAGGAGCTGCCCTCGTTTTTATCGGGGCGAATCTGTATTATTTTTTTGCCAATAAGTCCTATAAGAAGAGCCGCTTCAGCTCTGTCTTATTTTTAAAGCTGTTTTTTGTAATGCTCAGCCTTACCATTGGCTTTGCCGTGATTTTTTACGCCCTTTCAATGGATGAAGTGGTGCTGCGGATCGGGACACTGGACGGTAAGCCTGCAGACCAGTCGTTTGCGAATCTGCTCTATTTCAGCGGAGTCACCATTCTATCAGTCGGCTACGGAGACCTGATCCCGGTAGGCTCCCTGCGACTTTTCGCCTTGCTTGAAGCTGCCGTCGGCGTTCTGCTGCCGACTGCCTATTTTATGAAAGCGATGGGGTCGTCGGGGAAAGAAGAAGAGCAGGATTAGAGGCCCCATTCTGCCTGAATCAGACATATTTTCAAAAAAAGAGGCTGCCGGACAAAATTCTCCGGCAGCCTCTTTTTAATGTTATGATGCTTCCACGGTTTTCATGGAAGTTTTTTTCTTTGGACGTTCTTTTTCAGTCATGGTCAGCCCGGTGAATCCGTAGAACAGGGATACGAGCGGAGTGATCAGCGCCAGGAAACAGAATGGCAGATACGCCCCTGTTGCAACCCCGAGTGCGCCTGCTGTATAAATGCCGCTTCCGGTCCACGGGACAAGGGAAGAGCTTTGTGTCCCGGTGTCTTCCAATATCCTCGACAGATTCTCAGGCTTGAGGTTCAGCCGTTCAAAAATTGGCCTCATCAGTGTGCCGCCCATGACGGTAGAGAAGTATACCGAGCCGCCGATGGCAAGAGTTGCATAGCTGACAAGGATGGTTACAAGTGTCAGAACGCCAGTGCTTTGAATTTTATCGGCAAAGGACGCAATGAGCGCTTCCAGGACGCCGGATTCCGCGAGCATCCCGCCAAGGCCGAGGGCGAACAGGAACAGCGCGATGAGCGCCAGCATGCTGACGAGTCCGCCGCGCTGGAGCAGGCTGTCGGCCATTTCAATGCCGGACTCTACTCCATAGCCATTATAAAAAATGCTGATTGTATCTGAAAAGCTGAAGCCCTGATAAGCGATGGCCACGATGCCGCCAACTGCTGCGCCGATAAAGATGGCCGGAATGGCCGGCTTTTTCAGCATGAGCATCCCGATCAGGACGATGACAGGGATCATCGGCACAAGACCCAGGTTGAATGCTTCAGCCAAATAAGATGTCAGTTCATTTACACTTGCTGCATCCACACTGGCTCCGCTGTATTTAAAGCCAATGAAGGTGAAAATAATTGCTGTGATCAGATAGGCAGGTACAGTCGTCCAGAGCATATGCTTGATATGGCTGAATAAGTCCCCGCCTGCAACGGTAGGGGCCAGATTCGTCGTGTCAGACAAGGGCGACATTTTATCTCCGAAATACGCTCCGCTGATAATGGCGCCGGCCGTCACGCCGACCGGTATGCCCAATGTGGTCCCTACACCCATCATGGCAATCCCTGCTGTTCCGATTGTTCCCCAGGACGTCCCTGTTGCTACAGACACAAGCGAACAGAATAATAGTGTCGTAACAAGGAAGAACTGTGGAGATATTGCTTTAATTCCATAATAAATTAAAGTAGGCACGGTTCCAGATGCAATCCATGCACCGATTAAAATGCCGACGGTTAATAGAATCAGCGAAGGCTGCAGCGCCTTGCTCATCGATGACAGCATCGATTTTTCCACTTGCTTATAGGAGTATCCCAATCCCATCATGAAAGGGATCAACACAAGCATACTAATAAACATCAGAATTTGAATCGGTGCATCAAATGCAAGAATGCCCACCGAAATGACGGCAATTGCCGCAAAAAGCACCAAAAGCGCATAAATAAAAGACGGTTTTCTAATATCGGTTTCCAACCAACCACTCCTTAGAGTAAATTTTGATCTTACAACTGTCCTGGATTGTTTTTTGACAAGAATGAAATAAGATCGTGTGTTTTTGCAGTACGAGGTTTAAATAAGAAAATCAGGGGTCCCTAAAAAGGGCAACAGCGTGCAAAGCTTGGTATGACAAGCTTTACTCAGAAGGCTTATGCAGGGGTTCCTTCCCGCTGACCTTTTAAAAAGGTATATGAAAATAATACTATAGTGGAATTTTTCTGTAAATTCCGATATAAGCGCATATTTCATCATGAAACATGGTAAAGGTCGCTTGGGGCCCCTCACCTCATGCATGCGCAATAATACGCCAATATTGTCCGGGAGACTCCCGTAAGGTTATAGCTGCCGGGCTATCTTGGTTAGCAGGGTAGGGGCTGAAAAAGTTACATAAAAAATGGCCAGACTGAATTCTGGCCGTTCTAGAAATTTTTACAGATGCAATTCTTTATCTGCTTCGTTCTCGACATATTTTTTTAAATTCTGGTACTGCTCTTCAAATACCAGCTTAGTTGCCCACCCAAAAAGCTTTGTAACCAGTTTATAAAAGACATTGCTTGGAACAAGGCTTGCTTCTATTATGAGGCGCGTTCCGTTATGGTCCCTTGATAATAAATATTTGGATATGCTCAAGCCTTCCTTAGAGCGGGAGTGCATGACCACTTTATTGGGAGCCTCATACTCAACTAAAATGGAATCAATTTTTATTATTTTTTTATCCACCTTCTGAACAGTCACAAACTTGGTCCCCGGCTCATAGACCGGCTTGTTTTCCTCATTATCGTAGATGTTTTCAATGAGCATGGTGTTCCATAGCTTAATTTTTTCATCGTCATCAATATACCTGAATACTACATCAATCGGGGCATGGATAACCTCATCAAATCGGTAGACCAGCATTTCATTCAAATTCAATCCCTCTAACTTTCTATATATTTGGAGACACTGCCTAATATTTATTTCGGTAATATGCAGTTATTTTTAACAGGTATTAGAAATTCCCTTCTCCCTCCTCTGTCCATAATAGTTATTGCGGCGCTATCTCAGTTCTGGTATAATTTGTTCAATTTCTAATGAAATGGAGGTTTTCCTTTTGACAGCATCAATGAGATTAAGAAACCCGCTTTTCAATCGTTAATTGAATACGTTTGAGGGCTCTGCCTATGTTCAGAGCAGCGGGATTGGTCTGTCTATTTGAAGGAAACCTAACATTTAACGGTTAACTTTTAAAGAGGAGATGAATTTCTACTCTTTTTTGCTGTCTTTTGAAATAGAATATATAGATCAGATTGGCTCCTATGAAATTAGGCAAAGCTTGTTTTTATAAAATATTATAGAAATGAGTGGATAAGCAATGGATACAGTCAATAATAATCATAAGGAGAATTGGCTGAAGAATATCATTCTCTTTTTAAGCAGCCAGACGATTTCGCTTTTTGGATCGTCCCTCGTTCAATATGCCATCATGTGGCATGTCACCTTAACGACAGAATCTGGTTTGATGATGACGCTTTACATAATCTGCGGGTTCATTCCGACCTTCTTTTTATCACCGGTTGCCGGTGTCTGGGCTGATCGCTATAACAGGAAAGTGCTGATCATTCTGGCAGATGGCCTTATAGCCCTGTCAACTCTGATTCTGGCGATCCTGTTCTTGATGGGATATGACGCGATTTGGCTGCTGTTTGTCATGGCTGCGATCCGGGCCCTTGGAACAGGAGTTCAGACGCCAGCTGTCGGAGCCATCCTGCCTCAGATTGTCCCGAAGGAAAAGCTGACCAAGGTGAATGGGGCAAATGGAAGCATCCAGGCCGTAATCATGTTTGTTTCGCCGATGGTGAGTGCAGCATTAATTGCTATGGCTTCGATTGAAATCATCTTTTTTATCGATGTCATTACAGCAGCGATTGGGATCGGAACCCTTCTTTTCTTCTTAAAAATCCCTGTGCACGAGAAGGCAGCAGAAAAGCAGACAACAAGCTATTTCAGCGACTTTAAACAAGGCTTGCAATATGTGAACAGCAATCCATTTTTAAAGAAATTCTTCCTGTTCTTTGCAATCTTTTTTGTGCTGATGGCGCCTGCGGCGTTTTTGACCCCTCTGCAGGTTACACGCACCTTTGGTGGAGACGTTTGGAAATTGACTGCTATTGAAATTGCTTTTTCTGTCGGCATGATGGCTGGCGGGGCAATCATTGCTTCATGGGGCGGCTACCCAAATAAAATTAGAACCATGACACTCGCCAGCCTCATCATGGGTGTATGCACATTTGCCCTTGGGATTGTGCCGGTCTTTTGGATCTATTTAATTTTCATGGCTTTGTTCGGAGTGGCCATGCCCATTTTCAATACACCGACAACCGTGCTGCTTCAAGAGAAGATTGAAGAGAATTACATGGGAAGGGTGTTTGGTGTCATGGGGATGATTTCAACCTCGATGATGCCGATTGGGATGCTTATATTTGGCCCGATTGCTGATATCATTGCGATAGAATGGCTCCTCGCTGGAACGGGGGCATTCATTATAATACTGGCTATCTTATTAGGCCGGAACGAGGTTCTGATCGAAGCAGGAAAACCAGTTTTGAGTGGTGCACAAGGCTCCGTGGAGAAAAACTGACTATAAATATACAAAAAACGCTTGGAGTGGTTTCGAGAACCTCCAAGCGTTTTTGATGTCCAGTTATTAGCTGTTATCCATTAAGCATCCCGCCATCATCGCCCCATTTTCCAAACTGCCGCAATATTTGCTGCAGACTGCTCAACATATTCGGCGGCATGCTCAAAGGCTTCTTCAAGGGAAATTGCCCCAGGCACGATGCTGAACACCGCGTCAATCCCGTGCTCACGTACTATATCGCTGTCCCTGGCTATACTTCCGGCCAGCCCAATAACAGGAACGCCGGATTTCTTGGCTGTTCTGGCAACGCCAATCGGTGTTTTTCCAAAAATCGTCTGGCCATCGATCCTGCCTTCTCCTGTGATGACAAGGTCCGCATCTGCCACAATCTGCTCCAGTCCGGCAGCTGCAATGACAATATCGACTCCCCGCTTCAGCTCAGCCGGAAGGAATGCCAGCAGTCCCCCTCCCAGGCCGCCCGCGGCTCCAGCTCCAGGCACATCCTTTATTTTTTTCCCAAGATCACGTTCAATCACTGCCGCATAATGCGCCAGGTTTTTATCCAGCAGTTCCACCATCTGAGGATCAGCCCCTTTTTGCGGACCGAAAATGGCGGAAGCCCCTTTTTCCCCGGTCAGCGGGCTGTCGACATCACATGCGACTTCAATCTTTACACCTGCAAGGCGTCCGTCGAGTTGTGAAATATCAATCAATGAGAGGCTTGATAACGCTCCTCCACCCCCGCTGATTTCCCGGCCTTCTGCATCGAGCAAACGGGCGCCAAGTGCCTGCGCCATACCCGCCCCTCCGTCATTCGTCGCGCTCCCGCCGATGCCAATGATGATATGGGTGACTCCAAGGTCCAGCGCAGCCTTGATAAGTTCTCCAGTCCCCTTTGTCGTTGTCACGAGGGGATTCCGCTTTTCCGCCGGCACAAGATGAAGTCCTGATGCTGCCGCCATTTCAATGACAGCGGTTTTCTTATCTCCCAAAAGGCCGAAGAAGGCTTCAACAGGCTCCCCCAGCGGCCCTGTCACCATCGCCGGGATAATGCTGCCGCCGGTCGCATCGACCAGTGACTGGACCGTGCCTTCCCCGCCATCAGCCATCGGCACTTTCACATATTCAGCATCAGGAATGATGCGCTTGAAGCCTTTTTCGATAGAATCGGCGGCCTCCATCGCCGACAAGCTCTCTTTATAGGAATCTGGTGCAATCACAATCTTCATTTTTATCACTCCTGTTTATCGAATTTTACCCGAACAGCTGAAATACACCGAATATGAGAGTAGATACAACCGCCATCGTAAGGCCGACCAGTGATTCGTACGGCATAACCTTCAGGCGCTCTTTAATCTCCATATTAACGCTGCCGCCTGTTGCGTGAAAAAAGCTTCCGTGCGGCAGGTGGTCAAGGACGGTAGCTCCCGCATGGACCATGGCTGCGCCTGCCAATGCGCTGACGCCCATTTCCAGGATCGTTGAACTGAATACCTGGCTCGCTACAGCCGTTCCGGCAGTTGTCGAAGCAGTGGCAGCCGACATGAAGATGCCGGATGCAGGTGCAAGGACATAGCCTGGAAGACCGACGGCATCAAGGCCGTTTATGAGGACATCCTTCAAACCTGAATTGGCGATGATCCCAGCCAATGTTCCTGTTCCAAGCAGCATGATGGCGACGCCTGTCATTTTCCCAAGTCCTGAGACGGCAAAATCATTGATCTTTCTTGCTTTGCCCATCACAATCGCTCCCGCTATCCCTCCAAGCGGGAGGGCAATCATCGGGTCGATGCTGATATCAAATAATGGCCTCAAGGCCAGTAAAATAATTGTAATGATTGGACCCATCAGCGCGGCCCAAAATGCCGGCAGTGCGCCTCCAGTGTGCGGGGCAACTTCGCTTGCAGAAATGGCAGTCCCTTTATTCACAAGCTTCCGCGCGATAAAGTAGGTCATCGCAAGACCAAAGATTGCGGGAATAATCCCTGCTGCCATGATGCTGGTCAGCGGGATATTGAATGCATCTGATGCGGCAATGGCATTCGGGTTCGGCGACATAATATTGCCGGCCTTGCCTCCGCCGATCATGGCGAGCAATATCGCCGTTTTGCTGATCCCTGCTCTTTGCGCAATGGCCAGGGCGATCGGTGCAACCGTGATGACAGCCACATCGACAAACACGCCTACCGCTGTCAGAATCATCGTGGCGGCCGCCAGTGCAAGCAGTGCCCTCGTTTCACCGAGCTTTTTCACAATCGTTTCTGCAATGACAGACGCAGCGCCCGATTCGATCAGCACACCGGCCAGGACGCCGGCAGCCAAAATCCTCAGGACAGCCGGGATGATGCCTTTGGCACCCTCCATCATTAAAGTGACTGTATCGGTAATATTAACCCCGCCGATGAGGCCGCCGATTAACGCACCTGCAATCATGCCATAGGCCGGGGAAACTTTTTTCAAGATCAATATTATGGCAAAAGCTAAAGCGGCAATCGCCCCTAAAGCGCTTACTTGAATGGTAGCTTCCAAGATGATTCCTCCCTTAAAAGATGTTAACTCTATTGTAAGCGTTTCTGTAAGGGTTTACATTGTTCAGACAATAAAATAAAGGCCCGGGATTCCCGGACCTTTTTGTGCATTTGCACAATTAATTAAAGCTGATTTTGCAGAAGAGATATGTAGAGTTCCAGTAAATCTTTTGTTGTACGCGGATCCTTGCCGGTCAGTTCCTTGATCCGCTCCAGCCTGTATCTTAGGGTGTTACGGTGTATATAAAGCCGGCCTGCTGAGGAGCTGCTGTCCCCATTTTCTTCTATATAAATCCTCAAAGTCTCCAGCAGCTCGCCTTTTTTGTCATGCTGATTCAAGTTTACGGCATGATGCTGGAACGCTTCTGCTATCCCGAGCTCTCCCGCCCTGGCAACGAAGACAGGCAGCTTATAATCTTCGTAAAAGTAAACCCTTTGCTGCGGGTCAAGCTTCCTTCCCGCCTCCAGCGTATTTACAGCCTCGCGGTATGAGGCGGAAAGCCCCTCCAAACCTGGATGATACTGGCCGATGGCCGCCTGGCATGACAGCCCCTGGCTGACTGCAAGCCCTGATAGCCAATCCTCCACCTGGTTCATCGTTTGCCCGGAATCCCAGCTTTCCCCTTTTGTAAGCACCTTTTTCAGCAGGACGATATAACCGGGATTCATCACATACAGATCTTCCTTTTCCAGCCTGTCGCGGATCCATTTATAGCTTTTGGCCTGCTCATCGGCTGCAATGACGATTGCTGTCCTCGGGATATCCAAGTCCATTCCGAGGCGGTTCACTCTTTCGAAATAGAGCGAATCCAGAATTTCAACGCCTGACAGCAGCTGGCTTGTCAGATCTTCTTTCAATCTTTCATCCCATTGCATTTCATCCATCAAAACAGCCTGCTGAAGGATCATTTCGGCAGCCATCCTGACCAGCTCTCCGTAGCTGCGGATTTCCTCCGGCTCCCCCGTAATCCCGATCACGCCGATGATATGGTTCTGGAAGGTGATCGGCAGATTGATCCCGGCCCTGGCGCCGTTTAGCTCCTCGGCCTCTGCTTCGGTGATTTCGAATCCGCTGCCGGCTTCGATCACCCGGACCGCTCCTTCATGAACAGACTGAATCCTCGCCTCGTCTCCAGAACCGATTATCACACCCTTGTCATTCATTACATTAATATTCCGGCCGATGATCTTCATCGTCCGGTCGACTATCTCCTGAGCAAGTGCTCTATCTAAAAATTTCATCATGCACCTCCTACTGGCCGGACGTAGGAACAGGTTTACTGTCCCGGACTATCGGAAAAAGCGGGACAAGCAGCCTGCCCTATTCCCGTCCTGTAATCAGCTCGCGCTTTTCTTTGTAAGGGTCAGCTTCCACCCGGCTTTCACTGTCAAAAATATAGGTATAGCGGTCCAGCGGCTGGTACGCCGGCCAATTCAGGTCATCTCCATCCGCATTGGGATTGCCCGCTTTAGCAAACGAGATCCATGCTGCCTGCATATGCCGGGAAAGTCTTTGTATGGTTTCATCCACTTTGACGCCGAGCCTGCTGAAGTAGAAAAGGTTTGAAAAAACAAACGCAATCTCCAGTCCATGTGCTGCCTTGCCTACATGGGGATGTCCGGGAATATGCCAATCAAACCGGTACATCCAGACAGGAGCATGCTTAGCCTGCCCGGAAGCATATTCAATCGCAGGCTTCCAGAAAACAAAATCGGTCATGAACTGAGATTCCCCTTCAATTGTTGCCGGGTAGTGCTCTTTCACCTTTTCCGCCGCCTCCGGCCCGATCAGCTTGGCCATCGCATCATCTCTTGCCGGGCCTGGCATCGGGGCTGAACCCGGCCTGAAGAAAAAGGCCCCTTCATCATGATTGGTCCCAATCATGACAGGGATCCCTTCTGCTGCTCCCCCGGTGATTGCCTGCAATGGAGGAACCGGCAGTGTCTCCCCATCAACCGTTGGCTGGAAGATCATGCCCGGTCCCTGGCCCGCGGTTACCCGCTCTGCAGCCTTCAAAATATCCTCTGCCGGCACTTCTTTCAATTTTTCCATGTTCCCCTCATCAATGCCGAGCTGCTGCAGCACCGCTTTAGCTATCATGGAAGCCTGCTCCGGCGGGATGATCTGGGATGCCCCGCTTTCCAGGATGGCCTTTTGAAACAATCCTTTTGCAGCAGGCATGGCCAATAAAGAGGCGATGCTCATTGCCCCGGCCGACTCCCCGAACACCGTCACCTGTTCAGGATCGCCGCCAAATGCTTGAATGTTTTCCCTGATCCATTTTAATGCCGCAATTTGATCAAGCAATCCAAGGTTAGCTTGATAGCTGCTGTCCAATCCGGCAAGATGCAGGAAGCCGAATGCGCCCAGCCTGTAGTTGATCGTTACGACAATAACCCCGCCGTTTTCCGCCATACTTGTCCCATCATAGAGAGGACTGCTCCCCGCCCCTGCCCGGAAGGCACCGCCATGAATCCATACCATAACCGGAAGCCCTTCCCTTGGACCTGCCGGTGCCCATATATTCAAATACAGGCAGTCTTCTGACATATTGTCAGCAGGCGCGCCAAGCATGGCTGCTATATCTTTATTTTGCGTACAAACAGGCCCAAACTCATTCGCTTCAAAGGTTCCTTCCCATGCTTCAGGAGGCGCGGGAGGCTGAAAACGCCTTTCGCCGGCCGGTTTTTTTGCGAAAGGAATGCCTCTCCACACTGTGGCAGCACGGCCCTCCGTACCTTTTACTAATCCTTGCTTTGTTTTTACGATGGCTGAATCCATTTTCACACTCTCCCTTTGGGTTTTTTTCAAAAAAAGAGCCATGCCCCATGATCGGGGCAAGCTCCTGCTGATCAGGTTCCGCAATAAGTAACATAGCCCTTTCCATCATCATCGGGACCGGTGCAATATTCCTCTTCAGCCTCAGCATGAGAGTATGGCTTTGCCAGCACGTTCAGGAGCCTGCCCATCACACTGTAGTCTCCTTCACCAGCCGCCTCAAGGGCCTCTTCCACTCTATGGTTCCTCGGAATCACTGCCGGATTGCTGTTTTGCATCAGCGTTTTGCTGTCTTCCAGGGTCATATCCTGTTTTTCTAAACGGGACTTCCATTTATCATGCCACCCGGCAAATCCCTGCTTGCCTTCTAAAGCTGTTTCCCTGCCGATCGTCAAGGCCCTGAATGTGTTCGTATAATCAGCTTGATGATCTTTCATCAGGGAAAGCAATTCCTCAAAGAGCGCTTTGTCTTCTTTTTCAACAGAGAAGATCCCAAGCTTTGCTCCCATACCCTCCAGCCAATTGCCCTGATAAATGTCCATAAAACCGGAAATTTCCTTCTGGGCAATCTCAACAGCCTGGTCCTGATCATCATGCAGAAGGACCAGTAGGCTCTCCGCCAGACGGGCCAGATTCCAGCCGGCCATGTACGGCTGATTTCCGTAGGCATAGCGTCCCTGCACATCGATGGAGCTGAAGACAGTTTCCGGATTGTAGGTGTCCATAAAAGCGCATGGGCCATAATCGATCGTTTCGCCGCTGATCGTCATATTATCCGTGTTCATGACTCCGTGGATGAACCCGGCCAGCTGCCATTTGGCGATTAATGAAGCCTGGCGCTTGATGACCGCTTTAAGGAGTTCCAGATAAGGCTGCTCCTCTCCTTCTATTTCCGGATAGTGACGGAGGATGGCATAGTCCGCGAGAGCTTTTACATCTTCCTTCTCCCCAAATTGTGCGGCGAATTGGAAGGTGCCGACCCGCAGATGGCTCGCAGCCACCCTCGTTAAAATGGCCCCCGGCAGCCTGGTCTCCCGCCGGATCATTTCACCTGACATCACAACGGCGAGGCTTCTTGTCGTCGGGATTCCGAGGCTGTGCATCGCTTCGCTTATGATATACTCGCGCAGCATCGGACCGAGCGCCGCCCGGCCGTCTCCGCCTCGGGAATACGGCGTCCGCCCTGAACCTTTCAGCTGAATGTCAAAGCGCTCGCCTTCCGGGGTGATCTGCTCGCCGATCAAGAGCGCGCGCCCATCCCCAAGCATATTGAAGTGGCCGAACTGATGCCCTGCATATGCCTGTGCAAGCGGCGCCGCTCCTTCAGGCATTTCATTTCCGGCCAGAATGCTGATGCTTTCATCACTCTGAAGCTCTTCAGCATCCAGTCCCAGTGAAGCCGCCAAAGGGCCATTCAGAATCGCCAGCTCCGGCGCCTCCACAGGATTGGGATCCTGGTTTGTATAAAATATTTCCGGCAGGCGTGCATAGCTGTTATCTAACTTCCACCCTGTTTCATTGCTGTTTGTCATTGTATCCCCTTTACGTTTTTGACATAAAAACCCTCTTTGCAGTCGATAGTTTTATTATACCCTTTCCGTTTTGAGTTGACGCGCGGAATGCATGGGAGGAGCTGATGGATGATTTAAAAATCTGAAATATGCGTAACTTCTATGCATCATCATTTTTATAAATCGGGCATATAGTCCTTTTTGCCTAAGCATTATACTTCTATAATTTCTCAGATTAGGTCTATAATAAAAGTGGTAATACATCTAAAGAACGATACAAATAGAAAGGGAGTTTTTTCTATGAATTACAAGAATGTAACCGTTGCCGGAAGCGGAGTGCTTGGAAGCCAGATCGCATTCCAGACGGCATTTAAAGGGTTCAATGTATCTGTATATGATATTAATGACGAGGCACTTGACCGCGCAAAAGATAGAATCGGAAAGCTGAAGCCGCGCTACCAGGAGGACCTTGGGGCCAGTGAAGAAGAAGTAAATTCAGCCTATGAGCGCATCTCCTTCCACAGTGACCTGGCTGCAGCTGTCGCTGATGCAGACCTCGTGATTGAGGCAGTTCCAGAAGTCGTGCAGATTAAGATTGATTTTTATACAAAGCTCGGGTCTGTGGCACCTGAGAAAACCATCTTTGCCACTAATTCATCTACCCTATTGCCAAGCCAGTTTGCTGACGCGACAGGCCGTCCGGAACAATTCCTGGCACTGCACTTCGCGAACGAAATTTGGACAAACAATACAGCAGAAGTAATGGGACATCCAGGCACAAGCAAGGAAGTATTTGACGATGTCATCGAATTTGCGAAAGCAATCGGCATGGTTGCGCTGCCTGTGCACAAAGAACAGCCTGGCTATATCCTGAATTCCCTGCTTGTTCCTTTCCTTGAAGCAGGCCAGAAGCTGCTCTTGAACGGCGTTGCCGATCCGGAAACCATCGACAAAACCTGGATGATCGCAACCGGAGCGCCAAAAGGCCCATTCGCCATCCTCGATATCGTCGGCGTCACAACTGCCTACAATATCGCAAACGGCAAAGGCCAGGCCGGCATGGCAGAATCCGCCAAACTGGCTGAAATGCTGAAAAGAGATTACATCGACAAAGGCAAGCTTGGAAGAGAAACAGGCGAAGGATTTTATAAATATCCGAACCCGAGCTATATGGAAGATGATTTCTTAAACAGCTGATTAAGCTAAAGTGAAAAAGCTGCCCGATTGCGCTAATTGCGCTTGGAGGGCAGCTTTTTTTGTGTGGTTTGGTATGCTGTGCTGGGCTGGATTCAGGTTTTGGACGGTGAAACGGTGCTCTGAACGGATTATGTTTCGTATATTAGCTTTTTTGAACTGCTCGCCAGCTCGAATTTAACATTCTCAGTCCCAAATAGAGGGAGAATTCTGTGGCCTGCTGACTGGATGAGCCGTTTATTAGCAACTTTTCCGGTATATTAGCAACTTTTGGATTTTATTAGCAACTTTTCCATTTTATTAGCAACTTTCCAGATATATTAGCAACTTTCATTTTTTATTAGCAACTAGCCCAAAATCACCCTCCCCGCCACCTCAAAAAAACACCAGCCCCACAAGGCTGGTGTCCCCCAAACTCCGCTCAAACCGTCATCTGCCAGCTTGAAAGAGCGAGCCATCTCTCCTGCTCTTTATAATCCGGCATCAGCTTGCCCACAAGCCGCCAGAAGGAGCGGTCATGATTCATATGCATCATATGGCACATTTCATGGATCACCACGTATTCAATCACCTTCGGCGGAGCCATGGCCAGCTTCCAGTTGAATGTGAGCCGGCGGTTAGAGTCGCATGTTCCCCAGGTCGTCGGGCTGTCAGAGATGCGGAAGGATTGCGGCTTCATTTTGAAATGCTGCTGATTGGCCTGGATGTTTTTTTCAACAAGCGCTTTGCACTGCTGATAGTAAAACCGTTTTAAAGCCTGCTGAATGTGTTCTTCCCCCGGCTGCTTCACAAAAATGCGCAGCTTATCACCGTCCACTGCAGCATAATCCTGCTCAATGCCGGCATCCTGACTCACTTCGATAGGATAAGATTTCCCCAGGTAGAGGAATCTCTCGTCCCGATCATAGCTCCGCTCTTTCGGCCCCTGCAGCCGGTCCTGCATTTCCTGAGAATTCGCAAGGATCCAATCCCATTTTTCCTCAACCAGCTTCAGCACACTTTCATCTTTTGTGCCTTTCGGGACGCGGATTTCTATGTGGCCAAGACCATCAATATAAATCCCGGCCGTTTTCCTGTTTTTATGGACAATCTGAAAACTGATCGTCTCCCCTTGATAGGTGTGCAGCATGATCCTGTCATTCTCCTCTAAATTTAACCGTTAATCCTTTTAAGAAATTACGGGCAAAATTATCCCCGCATTCTTTATAATTTTTATGGCCTTTTTTCCTGAGAAAAGCCCCGAGCTCCCCTTTAGTCACTGTGAGCCCTGCCAGCCTGAAAACCTCCAGCATATCTTCACTTGTCATGGAAAGCGCTATTTTCAGCTTTTTCAGCAGAAGATTATTCGCATGTTCATTGTCAGACAGCCTGGCCTGCGGCGGTTCCGGCTCCCCTGGCTTGGTTTCCTTCCGGCCGCGCTTAAATACAATAAATCCATTCAAAAACGTTTCCAGCATTTCATCTGTGCACGGAATATGCTTATCCGTTGCCACTGGAGCCGCATCATCGTCCAAATCAGGTGATTTTGTCAGAATCAGCAGCACTTCCTCCCGCGTAAACTCCATGCCCCCGAGCTTGAAAATCTCCACAACGTCGCTGTTTTTAATATCCATTGCATATCTGCACCGAATCAAAATATCATTATTATCCACTTTTACACACTCCTGTAATACCGGGACAGGCACGCTGTCCCAATTTATTGATGAACCGGAAGAACTCTCATCCCAGCCAAAGCCCGATAGCTTTTTCCAGTTCTTGATTTAGTTCCTCTTTCCTGCCATACAGCACATGGAGCCTGTCATAATCACTGCCGGCCTCTGCCATGCAGGCATCAATCTCTTTTAATTCCTGCTCAAGCCGCTGTATTTTTTCTTCGGCTTTCTCAGCTGACGCTTCCTGCTTTGGAGAATGAAGTTGAGTCTTCTTCTTCTCCTCAGGCTCTGCCGCCACCTGGACGGCTTTTTGCTCCTTTATCATTTTATAGGAATCATAGTTGCCTGGGTAGTTTTTCAGCGAATAATCTTCTACCGCAATCACTTTTTCGCTGATTCTGTTGATAAAATAGCGGTCATGCGAGATGAAGAAGATCGTTCCTTCAAAATCTTCCAGCGCAGTCTCCAGGGTTTCGATTGATGGGATATCCAGATGGTTGGTCGGTTCATCCAGGATCAGCAGATTAATATCCTGGTATAACAGCATCGCCAGCTTCAGCCTGATTCTTTCGCCGCCTGACAGCTGCTTCACCTTTGTGAAGACACTTTTTTTATAAAACATGAACTTAGCCAGATACTCACGGGCCTTTCCTTCCACAATGGAAATGCCTTCGCGGAAGGCTTCGAGTACGGTCAGCTCTTCATCATTGAACACGATTTTCTGCGGCAGATAAGCTGCTTGCACATTGGCGCCGAGCTCCACCGTGCCTCCATCTGGCAGCACCTCGCCGAGGAGCATCTTCAGAAAGGTGGTTTTGCCGCTGCCATTTGAACCTAGCAAACCGACTCTCTCCCCATATTGGACCAATAGGCCGCTGTCTTTAAAAATCACTTTATCATCAAAACTTTTGCAGAGCCCGGCAGCTTTGATGACTTCCCTTCCCGAACGCTGGGCCGTTTTAATATCCAGCCTCATATTCCTGCGTTTGAAGACAGGCTTTTCAAGCATATCCATTTTATCAAGCTTCTTCTGGATGCTGGCAGCCCGCCGGAAGAATTTATTGTTATCCGCCCTCATTGCCCAGTCGCGCAGGTCGGACACCGTCTTCTCCATTCCGTTGATTCTTTTCTGCTGCTCGCGGAAATGCTCATATTGAATCCGCATATTCTCTTCCTTCTGGCTGATAAAAGAAGAATAGTTGCCTTTATAGGTGATCGATTCCATATCCTCGATTTCGACTATCTTAGTGACGGTGCGGTCAAGGAAATACCGGTCATGGGAAACAATCAGGACAATGCCCCTGCAGCTTTTCAGATAGCTTTCCAGCCACTCGATCGCTTCCATATCAAGATGATTTGTCGGCTCATCCAGCAGGAGGATGTCAGGATTGTGGATCAGCAGCTTGCCGAGCACCACGGTCGTTTTTTCCCCGCCGCTCAATTGATCAAAATCCGTATTCAAAAAACTTTCGCTTAACTTCAGTCCGGTGCACACCTTGCCCAGCTTCTCTTCTCGTTCGTACCCGCCCTTCGCCTCAAGCTGCTGGACAAGATCGCTGTATTGGTTCAAGGCTTTTTCAAGCGCCTTATCTGTGAGCACCTTCATCTGCTCTTCCAGTTCACGCATGCGTGCTTCAATTTCATCGATTTCTTCAAAAGCAAGATTCAGCACATCCTTCACCGTCAAGCCCGGCGGGAAAACCGGCGACTGCTCCAGATACGCCTTGCTCGCCCCTCTGGGAAAATGAATCAGGCCTTCATCATAGCCTGGGCTGGATGTCTGCGGAAATCCCGGATAATAATGCATTTTTTCGATCCCCGCAATCAGCTTCAGGATGGTGCTCTTTCCGCAGCCATTGGCCCCGACAATCCCAATCTTCTCCCCTTCAAATGCTTCAAGCGATACATTCCTCATAATCAGTGTGGCTTCCATATATTTTTTAATTCCGTTCAGTTTTAATTCGAGCATCTTTTATTCCTTCTTTCATCCATAATGGCTGCTGCACTTTTATGGACAAGGCAAAGAAGAACTTTCAACTATTCAATTTTCCGCATATAAAAAGGCTGCAAGAAGATCTCCCTCCCTGCAGCCTGGATGTTCCTATAATTTATCGCCAGCACAGCCGGAAATGCGCCCATCACAAAATAAGCCCATTTCAGCCTCTGGAGCAGCCAATAGCTGCCGGACTGATCCCTAAAATTATAAACCCCGGTCAAGTAAAGTAAGTTTCCTTCTAATTTGCCATCATTCCATAAAGAGCATAGCAAATAGACCTAATCAGATTAGGCATTTCAACACTCAATACAAAATTCATATTAATTTAAAAATCAATTAATATTGGCAATTAGTTGGTTCCATAAACTTACTTCACCCCTTCATAATTTTCTGTATTATCTCACATTAGCCTTTATTTGTAAATGGAGCGCGGTGCTGAATCTTTTAACCTGACCTTAAATTCCAATGATTTTTCTGCCCCGCAGCATTAGAACAAAAATATGTTAAAATATTCCTATATTTTGGTATTACAGATAGAAATGGAGCTGATTCATCATTTTGATTTTGAAACTCATCTCACTTGGCTTTTTGCTGCTGCTCACAATAAGTGTGTTAGTCATGAATGCCTTATCACCTCTAGGATCCAATTACACGGTGCTTGCTGTTATCATTATTTCTTTTACACTTTCCGCAATTGTTTTGTACTCGAGACAGGCAAAAAAATCATCAGCTCTCATCATCACACCTATCATATTCATTGGAATACTTTTAGCAGTTTTTCAGTATAAAGCAGAGCAAATCGCCAATTTTACAGATGAAAAGACTTGGAAAGAAGAGCGGCAATTTCAAGTTTACCGTCTGGACAGTGTATTGGCCGAAAAAGATGTTAAGGGAATGTCTATGGATGAAGTAAAAAGCTTCTTCGGCGTTCCTGAATTGATTGAAACAAGAGATGGCGAAACCAGGTATATGTTTGTGTATGAAGGCCTCTGGGGTTTGCATGAATGGACGGAACAACTCTTCATTTATTTTGATAAGCATGGCACTGCATACGATTACAAGCGTGCCCTGGCAGACATTGTAGAAGATCGAAAAAACTTAAAGAGCCCTCAATATAATTGATGGCCATTCTTTTTGAGCGCTTTAAGCTTTGCCATTTTACCCGCCCAACTCTCCCGCTGAAAGCCTTTTCCTTTGAATTCACCTGTAAACTTTTGCTAACATTGTTAATGATAGAATTATCAAACAATAGATTCGGAGGGGTTAGATGAAAAAAATAAAGTTATTCGGCTTTTTGATGCTAGTGATGCTGATATTGGCTGCATGCGGAACAGACGATGCAGACAACAGCAGCGGTGATGGAGGGGACTCTGGTGGTGACGGGAGCAAGACGTACACTGTCGGCACAGATACTACTTATCCTCCGTTCGAGTTTGAAGAAGACGGCGAGTATAAAGGAATTGATATTGATATCATCCGCGCCATTGCAGAGGAAGAAGGCTTTGAAATCGAATTGAAGCCTATGGATTTCGGCGGCATCATCCCGGCCATCCTTGCCGACCAGCTTGACGTGGCCATTGCGGGCATGAGCATCACGGATGACCGCAAAGAAAAAGTCGATTTTTCAGATCCGTACTTTGATGCCGGGCTGACCCTTGTTGTTTCAGAAGATAACAGTGACATTACCAGTATAGATGATTTAGAAGGGAAAGTTGTCGCCGTTAAGAATGGTACAACAGGCGCAGAGCATGCCGAGGAAATCAAAGAAGAAGCCGGCATAAAAGAAGTCCGCCAATTCAATGACAGCCCGTCCATGTTCCAGGAAGTGGCTAACGGGAACGCCGACGTGCTGATTGAAGACTATCCGGTTATTGCATATGCCATTAAAACAAGCGGCCTTGATCTGAAGACCGTCGGAGACCGCCTGACCGGCGACCAATACGGCATCGGTGTAAAGAAAGGTGAAAACCAGGAGCTGCTGGAAAAAATCAACAGCGGCCTTGAAAAAATAAAGGAAAACGGCACTTACGATGAGATTTTAGGCCGTTATCTTGAAGAGTAAGAATTTGCTCAGCGCGCTCCCAAAAAGCGCGCTGTCTTTTTCCAGAAAGAGAGGAGCAGCGATTTGGACATTTTCATGGAAGCCCTCCCCGTCTTATGGGCCGGGTTAAAACTGACTGCATATATTACTGTTCTAGGCTTGCTGTTTGGGTTCATCATTGGACTCATTACCGCATTATTCCGCCTTTCCCCGATTCCTCCTTTACGGTGGATCGCCATCTGGTTCATCAACTTGGTACGCGGAACACCATTCCTCGTTCAATTATTTTTTATTTACTTTGGATTGAATTCACTTTCATTCATTTCGCTTGAGCCTGTTACAGCGGGCATTGTGGGTGTTGCCATCAATGCAGGCGCCTATATAGCAGAAATTGTGCGGGCCGGCATTCAGTCCATTGATAAAGGGCAGACAGAGGCAGCCCGGACACTGGGGCTGACCAGTGCGCAGACGATGCGCTATATCATCCTGCCACAGGCTTTAAGAAGGATGCTGCCTACATTTGTGAACCAGGCGATCATCAGCCTGAAAGACACCTCCCTCCTGTCGGTCATCGGAATCGCCGAACTGACTCAAAGAGGGCAAGTTGTCGTATCGGCGACCTATGAACCTTTTAAAGTATGGGGAATGGTCGCGCTCATGTATTTCATCCTGATCTACCTGCTAACCAAACTCGGCGACTTTATTGAAGGGAGGTATCAGCTGCGATGAGCGTAATCCAAGTCAATAACCTGAAAAAATCCTTCGGGGAACTCGAAGTATTGAAAGATATCAGTACAGAGGTAAAAGAGCAGGAAGTGGTCTGTGTTGTCGGCCCCTCCGGCTCTGGAAAAAGCACCTTCCTGCGGTGCCTGAATAAACTCGAGGAAATCACAGATGGCCATGTTATCGTGAATGGCAATGATATTACCGACCCTAAGATCAACATTAATAAAATCCGCCAGGAAGTAGGGATGGTGTTTCAGCACTTCAACCTCTTCCCTCATAAAACAGTGCTGCAGAATATTACCCTGGCGCCGATGAAAACAAAGGGCACCGACAAAGAAGCAGCAAAAAAGAAAGCCCTCGAACTTCTCAGAAAAGTAGGCCTTGAGGAAAAAGCGGACAGCTATCCCGGCGAATTATCCGGAGGGCAGAAACAGCGTGTCGCCATTGCCAGGGCACTTGCCATGGAACCAAAGGTCATGCTGTTTGATGAGCCCACCTCTGCCCTTGACCCGGAAATGATCGGAGAAGTGCTCGAGGTTATGAAAGATCTTGCCCGTGAAGGCATGACCATGGTTGTCGTCACTCACGAAATGGGATTTGCCCGCGAAGTCGGGGACCGCGTCATCTTTATGGACGGCGGATACATCGTTGAAGAAGATGTCCCAGGCGAATTATTCGGCAACCCCAAGCATGAACGGACGAAGGCTTTTCTTGGCAAAGTTTTGTGAGAGAAAAATCAAAAGGAGCCCTGCTGCTGCGGCAGGGCTCCTTTTGATTTTTGATTATAGAAGAGGCGAGTTGCTAATATAATTGAGAAGTTGCTAATAAAACGGGAAAGTTGCTAATATATGGATAAAGTCGCTAATAAAATCTAAAAGTTGCTAATATATCCAGAAAGTTGCTAATATCCGCTGAGCTGCCTGAAAACACATATAAGAAACTCCGTCTGGTTAACTGAAATGGACCAAAATGCCTCAGCTCTTCCCCAAAACCTGCGGCTGCCCTGCAATATTTCTGCCGCGAAGGCCCCGATCATGTTCCTTGTACGTAAAACTTCATCCGCCAAATCCCAAGATTGCCGTCGCTCCGCCTCCAGCCTAGCTAAGATCCCTTATCCGCCTTGTAAGCTCATTAAATTTCCGGTCCAGCTCCTGATAGTCTTTGTCTTTCGGCGTCATAAAGCTGAGCTTGCCCAGCACTTCCTGCCTTTCGGTTTCAAGTTTCATCCGAAGCTCTTCCCGGTCATCTCTGGTCTGCAGGTCCTGGTCGAATTTCCTTTGAATGGACCCGTCTGCAATGACGAGCTTGCTGCTGGTTATTTTCTCAAGAAAATAGCGGTCATGCGACACGGCCAGAAGTGTCCCTTGATATGCTGACAGGGTTTCTTCAAGCTGTTCGCGCGAAGGCAGGTCAAGATGGTTGGTCGGCTCATCAAGAATCAGTACATCTTTTTCTTCTAAAATATACTCCATCAGCTTGCACTTGACGCGCTCGCCCATGCTCATATCCCTGATAGGCTCCTTCCACTGCGATGCCGTAAAGCCGAGATGCTTCATCAAGGTTTGGACCTTTCCTCTCTCTGCGAATGTTTCCCGGTAAAAAAGCTCCTCAGGCGTCTTGTCGAGCGGCAGATCGAATACTTCCTGCGTTAAATAGCCGACACTGGCTGCCGGCGACATCCAGACCTCGCCCTCAGCTGTTTCCATTCCCATGATAATTTTCAGGAAAGTCGTCTTGCCGCTGCCGTTCTGCCCTGTAATGGCCACTCTTTCGCCATGCTGGACGGTAAAATGCGCTCCTTCAAACAGCCTGCGCCCATCAAAGGATTTTGCCAGATTCTTCACTTCTAAAAACCGCTTGCCCCGCTTTGTGTTCGCCGAAATCGAAAAGCGCACCTCATGCTCGGGAGCGACAGGAGCTGCCTTTGATTTTTCCAGCTCCTTTTCCAGCCGCTTCCGTTTGGATTTCACCTGTGAATCAAGGCGCTTCGCCTTCACACGGTGATATTCCTTGAAGCCTTCCTCTTTCGTCGATTTAGCATGGCCGGTGTTTGCCCAGGAGCTCAGCTCATTCAGCTGCCCCTCGATCCGCTCAACCATCTTCTGCTGCTTTTCATATTCCCGCTGCTGTGCGAGCCGTTTCTGCCTCCGTGCCTCCATATAACTCGAATAATTCCCTTTATGCTCAATCAGCTGCTTATCCTCGATCGACCAGATTTTAGAAACCGCATCATCCAAAAAGTGACGGTCATGCGAAACGAGGATGATCGTCCCTTTATAAGCTTCAATCTGTTCCTTCAAAATTTCCATGCTCTGCTCATCCAGATGGTTGGTCGGCTCATCAAGGAGCAGGAGGCCGGCTCCTGCAGCAAAGCCCTTTGCCAGACGGGCCTTCAGCTTCTCCCCGCCGCTCATCAGCTCAAAGCCCGCATCAGGGACCTGCCATTTTTCCAGGAGCATTTTTTCCAATGGAGATTGAAGCCCGGAAGCAAAAGATTCGGTTTCCTGCTCTACCATCAGAATCTCAGCTTCCTGCCCGATCCACTGGATTTTCCCGCTGGAAGGCTGCCTCTCACCGCTGATCAGCTGCAGCAGAGTGGATTTCCCTGCTCCATTTTTTCCAATGATGCCGATCACTTCCCCCTGGCGGACACTGCTATTCACCCCTTCAAACAAGCTCACATCCATGATTTCATAGCTAAGGTCATTCAGTTTCAATATTTCCTTCATACCATCATCCCTCTCTTTAAAAGGGAGAACTAAAAAATCCTCCCAATCAATTGGAAGGATTAGCCGTACCTTTGCATCAGCAAATAAACCATTATGTTAATGGCTGAATGATGTATCGATGAAAAATGGGCAGACTAATCCTATTTTTTGTGTGATTTGAAATATGCTATTTCAATCGAGAAAAAATAAGATCAGTTATCCATCGTCCACCCATCATTCCTTTCGCTTTTAGTTGGGTATTAGTATATCACAAACTAGCGGAACATTGTGATATAATACGTAAAAATAAGGAAAAGGAGGACACCTCATGTCTGGCAAGAAAGTAGCCGTATTCATCTTTGTTGGTGTTTTGGCTTTGGTCATTGTTTTGTTTGTTGTGATGAATTTGTTTTTCAGTTATATGGAAACCAATGATGGTACAGGTGGCACGGCCTTCGATGCTCCTGCTGATACTGCTGAAACTCTCACTTTACACAATGTTTAGCAGTTAATTCTGGCTTAATCTTCAATCCCCAGTCTCTCCTCCAGCTCCCTTTCTGCCGGAGATGATGCCGGAAATGCATTTCAGTCAGCTGATGCCACTCCACCGCATTCAGCCAGCCGAAACCTCCATGCTCTCTTTTGAGGCTTGGATGAGTCTTATACAGTTTTTGCCCCAATCCATCTATCCTCTTCTCCAGCTGTTCAAGCCTTTCGAACAAAGAAGCTGAAGTGCCGGAGTTGTCCGGCGGCTGGTTCATTTCATCCGGCAGCCTGATTTTGACAGGCGGGAAGCCGCCATCCCTGAACAGCTTTTCGCCGAATTCGGTTTTCCCGCTGTTCTGTGCTGCCTCTGACGCAGCACATGCTTCTGCTTCACCCAAATACCAGTGGGCTACCACAGTCACATGATCATACATCTGCGCCAGAGACCACACACCATCAGCCGGGACTTGCCTCAGCTGCTCCAAAGTATACTTTCCGAGGCTATGTTTATAACTCTCAATGACACTCTGCTCCCCCATCGCTTCCGCTCCTTTCCTAAGTCCCTAACAATACTATTCTCCACACAAATAAAGAATTCCTCCGCCAGGAAAAGAGGCCGGGGGGACGGGTCCCTTGGCCCATTAATCCCAAATTTAAATACCTTTCAAAAATCACACTCTCCTGCTAAAGTTAATATTATCCATATGTACTAAACGGGAGGCTTCTTCATGCTTGGCATTAAAAACTATAACCCAGTCTTTCACGATGACTCTCTGAAGTTCACAAATGATAACGGCAATCGCCTTAGATCCCTGGTTAATAAAAATCTATGTGAAGTGTGGACCGTCCATGAAGTGCGCGGCGGTGATTTTTGGGGTGATTGTCCAGTCGTCTTACTAATAGGAGGACAGCAGCTGGAGTTTTGCTCTTTTAAAGAACAAATCGCTGTAAGCTGGAATGAGATCGATTTAAATGAAAATCTATTATGGTATGGCTCCCGGGATTTAAAACTTGAATGGCGGAAAAATGCGTTAGAAGGCATCTCTGCTTTCATTGGCACTCCATTAAAGAGGATAGACTTGATTGAAGCGGCACAAGGAGTTAACTCAATCATGCTAAAAGGATTAGGATTCACAGCCGGCAAAGGCTATTTATCCCTATCCAACGATTGTGATGAAACAGGGCTTGCATTCGGGAAAAATGAGGACTATCACTATACAGAGATATAGGGATCTTTCCATTTCTCTATCAACCCAGGAAGGAGTCATCCAATGAAAAAAATATGGACCTTTACCATAGGCCTTTTCCTCTCCTATCTCACCGTGTTCATGGTCACTGAAGTTTACACGATCAAAAGGTATGACATCATGTCCGGCAACGGAAATATCGGCCTGCTGCCCGCAGGGTTTTTACTCCTGCTCTTTATTTTTCTCATAGTATTCTTCTATCAATCTATCCGAAAAACAATTAAAAACAGCTGGATTGCAGCTGTTTTCTTCTCAGCATCCCTTCTATTGCCGATTTCTATTTATGTCGGAAAAACGAGACTGGACCACATAAGAGACTCACTTTCCGCACATTTCGAAAACAGCGATGTCCGCCAATTAACCAGCGGCATGACAATCTATACCAATGCTGTTTATATAAATATGTTCAGCTTCACCGCTGTACTGCTCCTCGGTGCATTACTCTCCATGACCATAAAAAAATACATCGAAAAGAGGGGCACATGATCTGCCCCTCCTCTCAAATAAGATCATGCATGAACGCCACCCGGTTCCGCCCCTCCTGTTTAGACTTATATAGTCCCTGATCAGCCCTTGAAAGAAGGGAGTCTGCTGTTTCACCATTCCTGAATTGGGCCACGCCAAAGCTGGCAGTCTGATTCCCTGCCGGAGGAAAGCCGCTTTCCATAATCACCTTCCTCAGGTTCTCTGCCATTTTTGCTGCATTTTCCCCTGCCTTTGGGGTGAGAATGATAAACTCTTCCCCTCCCCAGCGCCCAAAAAGCTCAGCACCTGTCAATTGATGTTCAACCAGGGATGCCAGCTTCTTCAGAACCAGATCACCTGCATCATGGCCATAAGTATCGTTCACACATTTAAAATGGTCGATATCAAAGAAGATCACAGAAAATCCCGTTTGGCCTGTTTCTGAATTTTTCATCCACCTTTCAAGCCACACATCAATTTGATGCCGGTTTGCAATGCCAGTCAGTGAGTCAGTATAGGCAACCCTTTTCATGCTTTCAAGCTCTGCAAATAATTTGAACAAATGAAGGGCCATATAAAATACAAGTATATAAAAAAGGTAGGCAACATAAAACTGAGCCAGGGATTCAAGGCTTTCACCAGAGGCACCTTTGAGATTCATCAATCCAAAAGCAAAAATGATGGTAAAAATGAAAAGGGAATACACAGCGCCCCATTTCGCCTTTAAAATGAGGAAGAAAATCAAAATAACTGCCGGAACCCAGATGACAGAGACCCCAAATGCCCCTTCCTTCCCCTTTCCAATATAATGAAAGACACCATCATATATGATTGCTATATGAGCTGCACTGATGATCGCCAAAGTAGCGAGCTCAAAAGCACGCAAAAACTTTCTTTTATAAACAGCAGCCCAGCTGATGATATTCCAAGCTATCAAAATCCTTGTCAGATATGTTTCCAAATCTCCTTCCGAATCATTTTCCATAAGATTATAACTAACCATTGCCAACAGAATCAAAGGAATCATATACAGATAGATCACACGTTTGAAGTCCATATATGAAGTGATTTTTTTCAAATAAGCTTCTCCTTTTAGTGTAGTGCCGTTGCTGCTTTATAAACTTCTTTCTTTTATCTTACAAACAAATGGAAAAAAGTCCAGCTCTTTCGGCACAAAACAAAGCTTCTGCCCCACCAGCAAAAACCTTTCCTCCGCCCCAAAATAGTCTGGAGCTCCGGGAGGTTTGTCCATTCGCTTCTTCCAGCTTTTCATATATTAGCTATGAAAGGAGTGAAAATGGATGCGATTTAATATTTTGACGACCGGACCGATGAAGATACCAGGACAAATTACCGGAGACCCGGCCGGCGGTCCGCCAGATGTGGTGAACGTTTCGATTTCTAATCCTGCAAACCGTGATTACAGAATTCAGCTGTTTGCGGAAGTCTGTTCATTAAATGATGAAGGTGTCGGCGAATCTATCCTTTATCCAGACAGTGTATTTGTCATTCCGGCAGGCAGCTGCCGAAACAGGACATTCGGATTTTCAGACCCGGACATAGGAGGCAATGCCGGTGACCAGCTCCGCTTCTTTGCAGTCGGGGATGTGGAGCTTCAAGCGGTGAAACTGGAGCTTTCCTTTGCAGGACAGAGGCTTGCTGATGAAATGAACGAACCGACCATGTTCTTCCGCCATGATGATCTGCTTGAGGTGAGAAACAGATATACACATCCAATCAGCCCGGCGGTTCTGGCCGGCAGCAGCCATTCCTGGGACACGCCCACTGCCGGTGTTGAAGGTTCGGATCCTGCAAGTGCAGGAAACGAAGAGCAGACAACCAATCTGTAGTGCCCCTTTGAACCTCCGGGCAGCTTACAAACAACTTCACTTCGGAAAGCGGGACAGGATTACTTGTCCATGTAAAAATAGGGACAGGATGCCACCTGTCCCTTTTCCAATCCACCCCCCTGGGCAGCCATGCCTCCGCCCACAGAACCCAGCCCTAAACAAAAAAAGAGGGACAGCAAAACCTGTCCCCCTTGTACCACTATTTACTCTTAATTTGTTTATATTCAGGCTTCCACATAGCATCGTCTACCGCTTGTTCAATATCGTCGATCTCCGCTTTGGCAATGCCTTCCTGGACGGCAGCCTTGGCTACTTCGATGGCGACATGCCTGGAGACGTCAGCCAGTTTATTGATGGCCGGCAGCAGGGAAGCACCAGGCGTGCTGCTGTCTGATTTCTCGGCAACGGCATTGGCCGCAGCGGCGAACATGCCTTTTGAAATGATTTCAGCTTTGGCGACAATGGCTCCAAGGCCGAGGCCAGGGAAAACAAATGCGTTATTGGACTGGCCGATTTCATGGCTGATGCCGTTATACTCTACATTCGCAAACGGGCTTCCTGTGGCAATGAGCGCCTTGCCGTCTGTCCAGCTGAAAAGGTCCTCAGGCACTGCTTCAGCAAGCAGCGTCGGGTTGGACATTGGCATGATGATCGGCCTTTCGACGTGCTTGGCCATTTCCCTTACGATTTCCTCTGTGAAGGCTCCGGCCTGGCCGGAGGTGCCGATCAGGATCGTCGGCTTTACCCGCTTCACCACTTCCAATAACGGAATCGTGTCCGCTCCGTCTCTTTCCCAATCCTTGACTTCCTCTGCACTGCGCACATAAGGCTTCTGGAATTTCAGGACATCAGGCGTTTCTTCCGTCAGCAGCCCGCGGTAGTCAAATGCCCAGAAGCGGTCATATGCTTCTTCCCGGTCAAGGCCTTCGAGGATCATCGTTTCTGCCATCTGGTCGGCATTTCCGATGCCTGCCGCCCCAGGTCCAAAAACAAGGATGCGCTGGTCTTTCAAGGATCCGCCTGTCACCTTCAGGGCAGACATAACGGCAGCCAGTGTAACAGCCCCGGTTCCCTGGATATCGTCATTGAAAGTCAGAATTTCATTGCCGTACTTTTCCATGATGTTCCGTGCATTCACATTTCCAAGATCTTCCCAGTGAAGAAGAACATTCGGGAAAAATTTGCGCGCCGTTACAACAAACTGGTCAACAAACTGCTCATAGCGCTCACCGCGGACGCGCGGGAATTTATTACCGATATATAAAGGATCATTGATCAGGTCCTCATTATTGGTCCCTACATCCAGCACAACCGGAAGCACGCGGCTTGGATCAATGCCGGCTGCAGCTGTGTAAACTGCCAGCTTTCCAATAGCAATATTGATCCCTCCTACACCCTGGTCTCCGATGCCGAGGATGCTCTCAGAATCCGTCACAACAATAAGATCGATTCCATCATGGGACTTATTCAGGTTTTCGAATGCTTTGTCCATTTCCTCCGGATCTTCAATGGTCAAATAGAGGCCGCCTGGGCGGTGATATTCATGGGAATAACGCTGTATCGCCTCACCCACAGTCGGTGTATAGATGATCGGCAGCATCTCATTCAAATGGTCCCTCAGAAGACGGTAAAACAGGACGACATTCCGATTATATAAGTCATAAAGCACTCCGTTTTTGAACATATTATTCGTCCTTCTGGAGAACTGCTCATACGCACGCGTTGCCTGTTCATCAAGAGTCAGCACCTGGGTCGGCAGCAAGCCCTGAAGCCCCAGATCATCCCTCTCTTCTTTTGTAAAAGCGACACCTTTATTCAAATAAGGATTCGATAGAAGCTCTTTTCCTCTCAAATCTGTATAAATTACGTTTTTTGCAAGCTCAGAAGCAGTCATAGATCTTTGTTCTTCCTTTCAAATGAAGTCAATTTCCGTACTATTCCATGTTAGTAGCCTTTACCCATTATCTCCAGGTTATTTAACTAAAATTATTTAAAAAAGCAAGCAGCATCACATGCTGCCCGCCTATTCCAGAATCCATTAAATACTATTGCAGCTTTTCTGTCAATTCGCGGGCCAGGGGGCCTGTCCCCTTGGCGCGGTTTTCGAGCCAGGGGGTCAGGTCCCTTGGCTCGGTTTTTCGGGCCAGGGGGCCTGTCCCCTTGGCGCGGTTTTCGAGCCAGGGGGTCAGGTCCCTTGGCTCGGTTTTTCGGGCCAGGGGACCTGACCCCCTGGCCCAGCCCCGGTTCAGTTCAAAATCTTCATTAACAGAATGGCAAGGATGACTGTTGATGCGCCGCCGATTCTTGTGGAAACTTGTGCGAACGGCATCAGGGACATGCGGTTGGAAGCTGAAAGGATGGCAACGTCGCCTGTTCCGCCAAGGCCGCTGTGGCAGCCTGTAACGATGGCGGCATCAACAGGATACATTTTCATCAGTTTTCCTGTGAAGTAGCCTGTGATGACCATGGCCAGAACAACGGCCACACAAACTGCAATATAAGAAGGCGTTACAATTTTAACAACATCCTCAAGCGGGATATACAGCATTCCAAGGCCGACCATCAATGGCCATGTCAGGCTGGATGAAACGAATTTGTAAAGGTGGAAGGCACCCTGCTCCATTTTGGCCGGCATAAGCTGCAGGCATTTAACAAGGGCAGCCGCAAAAATCATCAGGACAGGTCCCGGGATGCCAAGTACGTGGTGGCCAAGTCCTCCGATAATGAAGAAGCTGCAGGCAATCAGGAGCCCTGCCCCCATGAGCGGAAACTCGACAGGTTTGTTGATTGTAGTGGATTCTGTGATGGCATCTCCGCCTTTTGCTTTTACAAGAACGCCATTTCCTGTCAGTTCAGGCTTTTTCTCTCCGAAGCGGGACAGGATGCCGGCACAGATGATTGCTGCAATATTTCCGATGACCGCAGCAGGGATGAGCTGGCCGACAAATGATTCTGAGCTCTGGCCAAGGACATCAGCATAGCCGATGGACAGCGGCAGGATCCCTTCGCCAATCCCTCCGGCAATGATCGGCACAACAATATAAAACAGCGTATGCTTTACATCATATCCAAACAGCATGCCGACAAGAACGCCGGCACAAACTGAGGCAAGTGTACCCAGAACAAGCGGCACAAACATTCTGGTAAACCCCTGGATCAGGACCCTGCGGTTCATACCGAGGATACTTCCGACAACCAGGATCGAAATATACAGGTACAGGAAATTGGATGTTTTCATCAGCTGGGTGACAGCATCCATTCCGGTAGTATTAATAATATTAAAAAATACCAATATAGAAGGAACGAGCAGCGATAGTATCGCCGGGCCCCCGATATCCTTCAGGATCGGGATCCTCATTCCGATATCGCCAAGCAGGATTCCCATTGCCATAATGACGGCAAATCCGCCGATCATATCAGCCGGCAGTGATTCATAAGCTGCCGCAGCATACACAACAAGCGCTATTAAAACATAAAGCGGAAGCGGCACTGCTCCTACTTTTATACTTCCCAATTTTGCAAAAAAGCCTTTTTTCTCTTCCCTTTTATCTTCTGGTGCAGAAATCGGCTGCAGTTTCTTAGCTGGTTCCATAAAGCTTTCCTCCCATCTGTTCTACATGATCATCTTAATTTTTCTAAAAGCGTTTTCATAGATTATGTAATTAGAGAAATTCTTTTTGAAATTAAAAAAAGTAAGCAGTTTCAGAAACTGCTTACAAAAAGTTTTTAATAAGATGCTCTTTATATGGGTTATATTCATGCTGGTACACGGGACGGCCGATCGTGCCATAGATGACCTTCACATCCAGTATGCCAAGCTCTTTTAAAAAGTTCAGGTATTTCCGGGCCGATACTCTTGAAACTCCTACTGCCCCGGCCATATCGTCGGTGGAAAACGGGCCTTTCTTAAGCTCCTGAACCGCCTCCCATACCTGCTTAAGCGTATCCTTTGTCAGGCCTTTCGGAAGCTCTTCCACGACTCCCGGCTCCTCGCGCCGCAGCAAGTGGCTGTCCAGCTCCTGCTGGGTGACCTCTTCCCTCTTTTCAGCGAACCGGCTCTGCTGCTCATAGGCGGCAAGCGCCGCATTGAACCGCTCAAATTCAAATGGCTTGATAAGATAATCCACCACACCGGATCGCAAAGCCTGCCTGATCCGGTCCATATCCTTTGCGGCAGAGATGATGATCACATCGGTTTCCAGCTCATTTTTCCTCAAATATGTGACCAGCTCAAGCCCGAGCCTGCCGGGCATATAAATATCAAGGAGAATCAGCCGGATGTCCTCCTGCTCCAGAAGACTGACCGCCTCATCGACCGACTTGGCCGTCGCAGCCAGCCGAAACCCTTCTACCTTGGCTAGATACCGTTTATTAATCTCCGCCACCATCGGATCGTCTTCAACAATCATTACATTGATCAAGTCTCTTCACCTCCTGCTTTATAAGGTATATAGACGGCAAACTGAGTCCCTTTCCCTGCCTTGGAGGAAATGATCAGTTCCCCCTCCAGCTTATCAGCTGCCTGTGTGACCAGATACAGACCGAAGCCCCTGTCCTTCCCTTTTGTGGAAAAACCCTTCTCGGAAATCCGATCCTGTATTTCCTTTGTCATACCGGCTCCTGTATCTCTTACTTCTATTGTTAATATATCTTCTGCATAATCCAGCATTAATTCCACTTTTTTGACCGGCCTTCCTGATACTGCTTCCAATGCATTGTCGATTAAGTTGCCGATGATCGTGATCAGATCATGGGTGATTTCCGGGTCAGCAGGCTTGGGCAGATTATCGGCACAGTCAAACGACAGCACCGCCCCCGATTCCCTGGCATTGCTCAGCTTGCCGATCAGGAAACCGGCCAGGACCGGGTCCTGAATCTTCTTTGTCACAAAGCCCATCTCATTTTCCCGGTGATTGACCGTCTCATTCACATACCTTGCCAGATGCTCGTACTGCTCGGTATGGACCATCCCCAGGATAACGTGAAGCTTGTTCATGAACTCATGGGCCTGTGCCCTCAAAGCATCTGCATAATTGCGGACGCCTGTGAGCTGTTCGGCAAGCAGCTGGACCTCTGTCTTATCCCGGAAAGTCGCGATGGCACCGACGAGCTGATTATCCACCACCACCGGCACCCGATTCACAAGGATCGTCACCCCATGGAAGCTCTGTTCCTGGTCAAGATGAGTTTTCCCAGTGACCAGGACATCCTTCAGGCGGGTTTCGGGAAGATAATCCTCAATCTGCAGCCCCACCGGATTCTTCTCAATGCCGGCTTTTTGAAAAAGCTTCCTCGCCGCCCGGTTCACGAGCGTGATCTTCCCGGTCTGGTCGACGGCAATAATCCCTTCCCGCACTGACTGCAGCATCGAACTCCGCTCCTCCAGCACCTTGGCAATCGCGGAAGGTTCCAGTCCCAGCAGGATTTTTTTTATGTACCTGGCAAGTATCACCGCACCGATAACCCCCACCAGGATGCCGATCAGCGTGCCGATGTAGATTGCGTTCTGGCTCTTATGGACAGCCTTCGTTACCGTCTCAAGGGAAATGCCGACAGCCACAGCCCCGATCTGCTCCCCGGTGCTTCCAATGACAGGAGTGAATGCCCGCATCGATGGACCGAGTATTCCTTTGGAATAGGATACATACTCTTCCCCCTCCAGGACAGGGCCTTCATCACCGCCCCTGAAGTGCTTTCCTATCTCAGCTGCTTCCGGATGTGACAGTCGGTAGCCCTGCATATCCATGACAACAATAAAATTGACATTCGTCAGCTCCCGCATTTCATTGGCAAAATCCTGGACCCCGGCACCCTCAGGATCCCCCTCCAAAGCATCTTCAACAATCATGCTGTGCGACACCATTTTAGCGACATTCAGCGCTTTATCCTCCTGTGTTTCCTCAACACTGGAGGTGACCCTGCTGCTGATCAGCAGGTCGGTGATCATAAGAGAAATCATGACCACCACACACACAAATATAATAATGATGGCTTGCAAGCTCCAGCGGCCCTTCTTCATAGTTTCCTCCAGCCATAGATTTAATTAAAGTATTCTCCTCAATACCCTTATCCACACAAGTAATGACAAAAGACCGCAGAGCCCTTCCCTGAGGAAGGACCTTGCAGCCTGTTCTTTCCTATTTCAGAACAGCAGGATGAATCCGGCCATAATAGGCGTCAGCACCATTGCACTTTTTAATACCGGAAGCGGCACATAATTGGTGAACCGCGCTCCGATGTAAGAACCGATCATTGTTCCAGCCAGCACCTGCAGCAGCAGGATCATATCAAAGTATCCTTCAAAATAATAGCCGATGCCGCCCGCCAGTGCAATCGGCAGGATGACAAGCATGGTTGTCCCGACAGATTTCTGCACAGAAAGGCCTAAGACGGCTAATAATCCAAGCTGAATGAAAGGTGCTGAACCTATTCCGAACGTGCCTGACAGCAAGCCGCAGACGATTCCTACAAATGCAGTTTTGATAAACAGCCTGCGCTGCGGTTCTGCTCCCTTATCCTCCATCCGGCTGACAATGAACAAACGGACCAGCAGCATGACAGCGGAAAGAAACAGCATTCCGGCCGTCAGCCAATGAAGCGAATCAACCGGGATCCACACTGCAATCCCTGATCCCAGAAACGAAGTGACCGCTCCAAAGCAGCCGACAGCCAGTCCCATATTCACATCAATATTGCCCTGCCGGTAATGGCTGTATGCCCCCGACATGGTCGTAAACACCATCGCCGCAAGCGACGTCCCAAGCGCCGTATGGATCGGCACCCCGAACACCACCGTCAATAGCGCAATAATAAAACCAGATCCCCCGGCCCCGATAAAACCAAGCAAAATCCCCAAAAACAGCATCGTAAAAGTAATAGCCACGCAAATCCCCCCTCTTAAGCAGATCTAGCAGAATTCATAAATGGAAGAAAAGCACCAGCTACTATTATAAAACTTTAAAAAAGCGCGGAAGAATTTTGTAACTAAAAAAACTGGGCCAGGGGTCGGGTCCCTTGGCTCAGTCTGGGAATGTGCCAGGGGGGCAGGTCCCTTGGCGCGGTTTTGGGAATGTGCCATGGGGTCAGGTCCCTTGGCTCGGTTTTTAAAGTGTACCAGGGGGTCAGGTCCCGTGGCCCAAACTCCCTCGAAATCAACCTCCAAATCCCCGGCACAATACCAATTCCCCCCCACCTCCCGAAACTTAGTTCATTCATTAGACAAACTTAAAATAGTCTGCTATAATTCAATTATTCATTATTGTAAAAAAATTATCAGCAGGGGAGGGAATGGGCAGTGCATTTCATTTTTACTGGTAAATGTAAACGCTTCAACACTCACCGCGTTTATGTAAGCGTTTAACTATAATCGCAGTATAATGAAAACTGCTCTTACACATGACGAAACAGCACAATGGTTCTCTTTACATCTTCTCTATCACACTTGTTGCTACTCTTGGCGGCCTGCTCTTTGGCTACGATACAGCTGTCATATCCGGGGCCGAGAAATCGATTCAAACCTATCTGGTAGATAGCCTGGGCTTAAGCTCTTTCGTCCATGGGGCTACGATCTCCAGCGCGCTGATCGGCTGCATCATCGGCGGCATCATTTCTGGTTATTTCTCTTCTGCATTGGGCCGCAAAAAGTCGCTGATCATCGCGGCAGTCCTGTTCCTGCTATCGGCGCTTGGCTCAGCTTACCCTGAGTTTCTCTTCTTCTCAGCAGGTGAACCTACTGTCGGTCTTCTGCTGACATTCAATCTTTACCGCATCATCGGCGGAATCGGTGTCGGCCTCGCTTCCGCCATCGTGCCGATGTACATAGGGGAAATCGCCCCGGCAGCGATCAGGGGCCGGCTGGTTTCTTTCAATCAATTTGCCATCATTTTCGGCATGCTGGTCGTATATTTTGTCAATTGGGGCATCGCCCGCGGGCAATCAGTAGAATGGATCAATGAAACCGGCTGGAGATATATGTTCCTGTCTGAGGCGATCCCGGCCCTGCTGTTCTTCATTTTCCTTTTCTTCGTGCCGGAGACGCCGCGCTATCTGTCACTGAAGAATCAAGACGAAAGCGCATTGAGAATTCTTTCAAAAATCAACGGACCGGCAAGCGCCAAACAGATTCTCAGCGAAATCAAGGGTTCTATGGATAAAACGGCTGAGAAAATGTCCACCTTTGCTTTTGGAAAAAAAGTAATTGTCATCGGCATCCTGCTTTCCGTTTTCCAGCAGTTTGTCGGCATCAACGTGGCCCTTTATTATGCCCCGCGCATTTTTGAAAGCATGGGCGCCGCAAAGGATGCTTCCATGCTGCAGACGATCGTCATGGGGCTGGTCAACGTCGTCTTCACGGTCATCGCGATCATGACAGTCGATAAATGGGGACGCAAGCCGCTCCTCATCATCGGCTCAATCGGAATGGCCATCGGCATGTTCGGCGTTGCAGGCCTCGCTTTTGCCAATATCATCGGCATCAGCACGCTCTTATTCATCATCGTGTATACCGCTTCCTTCATGATGTCCTGGGGACCGATCTGCTGGGTGTTGATTTCTGAAATCTTCCCGAACCGGATCCGCGGGCAGGCGGTAGCGATCGCGGTAGCCGCCCAATGGGGTGCCAACTATCTTGTTTCCTCAACCTACCCGATGATGATGGAATTCAGCGGCGGCATGACGTACGGCATTTATGGCCTGATGAGCGTCCTTTCAGCCATCTTCGTCTGGAAGTATGTGCCTGAAACGAAAGGCAAATCCCTCGAGCAGATGGAAAGCCTGTGGAAGGCACCTTCAGCAAAACAATCTAAAGCAATGTAAGCAATAAAACGGGACAACAAACCTGTCCTCTCACCAAAAAAAGGCCTCCAGCCAAAGCTGGAGGCCTTTCCTATTAATAAACGCCCCGGATATGGGCATGCACTTCCTTCTGATAAAAGTCCTTCAATCTCCCTAATTCTTCTTCACTGAACGGCTTTGCTTCCAGCGCTTCGAGATTGCTCTCCACCTGCTTCACATTCCTGAAGCCCGGGATGACTGTGGTAACCTCCGGCTGCTGAAGAATCCACTTGATGGCGGCTCCTGCCATGCTGCCCCTGCCTTCTTTAATCCACTTCACCTGCTCGCTCAGCTCGACGCCTTTCCCGAAATCAAGTCCGCCGAATGTCTCGCCGACATTGAAGGCTTCCCCATTGCGGTTGAAGTTTCGGTGATCATCCTGCTCAAACGTGGTCTCCTTTGAAAACTTTCCTGTCAAAAGGCCGCTCGCCAGCGGCACACGCGCAAGAATCCCAACCTGCTTTTCCATAGCCATTGGAAAAAGCTCTTCCAGCGGCTTTTGCCTTAACAGATTGAAGATAACCTGCAGGGCGCTTGCCTTTGTTTTCTCCAGGCAGAAAATCCCTTCCTCGACCGTTTCCACACTGACGCCATAGTAGCGGATCTTTCCTTCCTGCTTCAGCTGCTCAAGCACTTCGAAGACGCTGCCATCTCTTAAAATTTCCATCGGCGGACAATGAATCTGATAAAGGTCGATGGCCTCCCTCTCCAGCCTTTTCAAGCTGTTTTCGCAAAAAGCCCGGACACTTTCCATTGAATAGGTGGCTGGATCATAAATATCAGCGCTGCGGCAGAACTTTGTAGCAATATGGATGGAATCTTCCTTCCCTTTCGTAGCCTTCGCCAAAAGCTCCTCGCTGTGCCCGTCTCCATACACATCGGCCGTATCAAAGAAATTGACGCCCGCATCCATGGCGCGTTCCAGGGCTTTAAGCGCTTCCCCATCATCTGTTTTTCCCCATGAACCGCCGATCGCCCAAGTGCCGAAGCTCAGTTCACTTACTTTCAAGTCGGTATTGCCCAGCTGATTATATTTCATTTCGCCAACTCCTTCTTTATCCAGAAACCTTTAAGGCTGCCCAGGGAGCTTTGCATATAAGATGCATCCTTCCAAGGCAGCCTTCTGAGTTTCATTATGATTATTTTCGATAGGCCAGCAGTTTCTCATTAAGCGCTTTTGTCTGCCCGTAGACTTCCTGGTATACATCGAATAGTTCTTGATAAATCTCCACATTTCCTGCATTCGGGACAAATTCTTTTTCCACCTTCAGGAACGCATCGCCGCATTCCTTCAAGGAAGAAAACCATCCGCAGCCGTAAGCGGCAAGCATAGCAGCACCCATGCCAGGCCCCTGCTCGCTTGAAAGCTTAACAATTTTGCTGTTGAAAATATCCGCCTGCATCTGCAGCCAGTCTTCATTCTTCGTCCCGCCGCCGGTAGATACGATTGTATCGATCTTCTTGCCATTTTCCCTGAAGATAGCGAGAGATTCATTCAGCGAGAAAGTAATCCCTTCCATAACGGCACGGACAAAATCCTTCCGTTCATGAGAGCTGTCCATCCCGATGAAGCTTGCCCGGATGCTTGCATCTGCATGAGGTGTCCGCTCCCCGGATATGTAAGGAGTGAACAGCAGTCCATTCGAACCTGGCGGAACAGTTCCTGCTTCAGCCAGCAATTCCTCAAAGCTCTCTTCCGCAGCAAACACATTTCGGAACCAGCTCAGGCTGTGTCCTGCTGCAAGGGTGACTCCCATCGTGTAAAAAGCGTCCTCTGCCCCATGGTTGAAATAGTGGACCTTCCCCTCGAAGTCTTTGTCGCTGCTGCCTTCATAAGACAGGACCACACCAGACGTACCGATGCTGCAAAGGGTTTTCCCATCCTCCAGGATTCCTGAGCCGATCGCTCCACAGGCATTGTCGGCGCCGCCGGCAAACACCTGGACAGAAGCTGGAAGGCCGGTCTCAGCTGCGAACTCAGGAGTGATATTCCCCGTCTTTTCATGAGACCCAACCAATGGAGGGCAAAGCGCAGCATCAATATCAAGAATATCGCAGATTTCGCTGCTCCACTCTTTTTTCGCAATATCTAATAACAAAGTGCCCGCAGCATCAGAATATTCCATATGCAGCTCACCTGTCAGCTTGTATCTTACATAATCCTTCGGAAGGACAAAGGTTTTCGCCTTTTCGTAGATCTCCGGCTCGTGCTCTTTCACCCAAAGCAGTTTCGGCAAAGTAAAACCTTCCAGCGCCGGATTCTTCGTAATCTCAAGCAGCCTCTCTTCGCCGACCCGATCGTAGATTTCACGGCACTGTGCCGTCGTCCTTGTATCATTCCAGAGAATCGCATTCCGCAGCACTTCACGGTTCTCATCCAGAAGGACAAGGCCGTGCATCTGTCCGGAAAAACTGAGTCCCTCAATGTCTTCCGGATTTCCGCCGAATTTCTGGAGCAGTTCAGACAGCCCTGCCGCTGTCTGATCAACCCACTCTTTTGGATCCTGCTCGCTGTAGCCGGTCTTCTCCTGGATCAGGGGATAGTCCTTGGAAACCTCCTGGACCACATTCCCCTCCTGGTTGACCAGCAATATTTTTACCGCGCTTGTTCCTAAGTCAACGCCGATCACATATTTCATTGGTGCACCTACCCTCTAAGAGTTACTCTCCGGCATAAGCCCGTAACAGATACTGGTTGATCGTAGCCTTGATGCTTTCGAGGCGGCCGGATTGATTCTTCACTTCAGCCAGGCCCAGTGCATGCTCCTCAAGCTTATGGAAGTCTGTCCTTCCTTCAACGATCTCAAGTCCAATGCCTTCTGTATAGCTCTTATAGCGGTTTTCAACCACAGAGTCCAGCACCTTGTCATCAATCAGCTTCTGTGCAACCTTCAGGCCAACCGCGAAGCTGTCCATTCCGGCAATATGAGCGTGGAACAGATCTTCAGGCTCAAATGAACCCCTTCTCACTTTCGCGTCGAAGTTGAGTCCGCCGCGGCCAAGTCCGCCATTTTTAAGGATTTCGATCATTGCGAGTGTAGTAGAATACAAGTCTGTCGGGAACTCATCTGTATCCCAGCCAAGCAATGGATCGCCCTGGTTGGCATCTACTGAGCCAAGCATATTGTTTACACGTGCATAGTGAAGCTCATGTTCAAATGTATGGCCTGCCAGTGTTGCATGGTTTGCTTCAATATTAAATTTGAAGTGGTCCTGCAATCCGTAATGCTGAAGGAATGCATATCCAGTCGCCACATCAAAATCGTATTGATGTGTTGTCGGCTCTTTTGGCTTCGGCTCGATCAGGAATTGGGCGTCAAAGCCGATTTCCTTCGCATAATCCACTGCCATGTGCATGAAGCGGCCAAGATTGTCCATTTCAAGCTTCATGTCTGTGTTTAAGAGCGTTTCATAGCCTTCACGGCCGCCCCAGAACACATAGTTTTCAGCGCCAAGTTCTTTTCCGACCTCAAGGCCTTTCTTGATTTTCGCTGCCGCATAGGCAAAAATATCTGCGCTGTTTGAAGTGGCAGCACCATGGACGAAGCGTGGATTCGTGAAGTTATTCGCTGTGTTCCAAAGCAGCTTCGTTTTGCTGTCTTTCATATAATCTTTAATCATGCTCACGATGATATCTAAATTTTGGTTGGTTTCTCTTAAGCTGCTTCCTTCCGGTGCAATATCGACATCATGGAAGCAGAAGAATGGCACATCCAGCTTTTCAAAAAATTCAAATGACGCTTCGACGCGCGCTTTTGCCAAATCCATTCCGGTGTACTTATCCCAAGAACGGAGCATTGTGCCAGTTCCGAACGGATCAGAGCCATCCATTGTGAAGGTATGCCAGTAAGCCACACCAAAACGCAGGATTTCTTCCATTGTTTTGCCGCCGATCTTTTCCTCCGGGTTATAAAATTTAAACGCAAATGGATTGGTTGAAGCTGAACCTTCATATTTAATTTTTTCAATGTTAAAGTAAGCCATTTTTCGTTCCTCCCAGAATCATAATAAAGTTCTCTTAGAATCTTTTGAGCAGATTCTTTCAGATTATCTTTTTATAAAAATGTAAATGCTTTCAAAAAGAATTATATCAATTTTTAATTTGTTTGTCTATTGAATAAACAAAGATTCCTCATAATACTGCGAAATGATTTTTATTCCAGTATAATAGGTTTTACTTAAGAAAAATTGGAGGCTTCAGCCATGGTAAGCAGCGTTTTATACCGGATATTCGAATGGATCACCCGTTTCGCTTATATGAATCTCTTATGGATAGTATTCACTTTCGCCGGAGGCATCCTCTTTGGCTTCTTCCCCTCCACCCTTGCCATGTTTGCCATCACAAGGGACTGGCTGAGGGGTAAAACAGACATGCCTCTATTCTCCAGTTTCCTGTCTTATTTTAAAAAGGATTTCTGGAAGGGCAATCGGCTTGGCCTCTTCGTGATCACAATCGGTTCCCTGGCCGGCTTCAATCTTTGGTTCACGCAGGCAGATTTTGATGTACCCGCCTGGGCGCATGTCCCTTCGCTCGCGTTCATGATGATTTTTCTGCTGTTTCTGCTGTATCTTTTCCCGGCATTTGTGCATTATGATTTGAACGTCAGGCAAATCATGAAACAGGCTCTGCTGATCATGCTCGTCAATCCGATTCATACCGTTTTAATGGTGCTCTGCCTTGTATCGTTTTTGTTTATCATGCAGCTGCTGCCGGCACTCGCCTTTATTTTTGGCGGCAGCTCATCAGCTTTTGTCATCATGTGGCTTGGCCTGCATGCCTTCAATAGAGTCCAGCGGAAGCAGGCCAAACAAAAAACACTTTCTCCCGAATAAGGAAGAAAGTGTTTTTTTATTATCCTTTAACCGCGCTGGAAGAGATCCCCTCGACGACTTTATTGCTGAAGAAAAGAAAGGCCAGCAGGATCGGGAGCACGCTGATGATGAGCGTTGCGCCGATCGCGCCCCAATCAGTCATATATTGGCCGATGAAATTCTGGATTCCGACCGTAAGGGTTTTATACTCATCCGAGCTGATAAAAGTGTTGACGAAGACGAATTCATTCCAGTTATAGATCATATTGATGATGACAGTTGTCGACATGATTGGAATCGTCATAGGCAGGATGATTCTGAAAAACATCCTGTGGACCGAACAGCCGTCCATGATCGCTGCCTCTTCAATTTCCCTCGGCAGCGTGTAATAAAAGCCGAGAAGAATCATCATCGTAATCGGCAGATTATAGGCCGTATAGGTTATGACGATCGACCATGGATTGTCGATCAGATTTACATTCAGGAACATGCTGAACAGCGGGATGATCGCTGAATGGATCGGAATCATCAGCCCGACCATGAACAAGCCAAGCACCAATTTGTTCAGCTTCCACTGCATCCTTGTAATCGCAAATGTCGCCATGCTTGCCAGGATCACAGTCAGGATGATGGCAATGCCTGTAATCCAGATGCTGTTCCAGAAATAGATGCCGATGCCGCCTTCCCACACTTTGCTGTAATTTTCCCATCTGAATTCAGACGGCAGTGAGAAAGGAGATTTCGAAAATATTTCCTGATTGTTTTTTAAAGAAAACAGGAATAGCCAAATGACCGGGAAGACCTGAAAGATGGCTACGATTGCCAGGCAAAGATAGAGTATAAAGTAACCTGCTCGTTTCATTGTACAACCCTCGCTTAATATTGAATTTCTTCTTTGGTAGCTGTTGCCTTGCGGACAATCACTGTCACAATCAGCGTAATGATCAGGAGCAGGAAGCCGATGGCACTGCCGTATCCGAAGTCATTGCTTGAGAAAGCCAGTTTATACATATAGGACGCCATGACCTCGCTGGCGCCGTTCGGGCCGCCCCCGGTCATAACATAAATCAAGTCAAAGTATTTCAGTGAGCCGACCACAGCCAGCACAATCGTTACTTTTACAACTCCCATGATCAAGGGAAGCTTGATCTTCCAGGCAATCTGCAGCGGTGTCGCTCCATCGATCCTTGCTGCCTCAACCAATGACTCCGGGATATTCTTCAGTGCCGCATAATAAATCAGAATGTAAAAACCGGCGTATTGCCATAAGATTGGAATGAAGATCGCATACAAAACGACAGACGGCTCTGCAAGCCATGCGGGAGGATCGTCGATTCCAATCGCCATCAAGATACTGTTGAGCATCCCGTTGGTCGGATTGAATACCTTGATCCACAGCTGGGCGATCGCCACAGATGACAGCAGCATCGGGATCAGATAAATTTTCCTCAATAAATCTGCCCCTTTGATCCGGGATGCCAATATCATAGAGATGGCCAGATAGATAACCAGGCTCAGCGTTGAAAACACGGCAAGCAAGAAAGAATGGTAGGCACTCTCCCAAAACTTCCCATCCTGAATGGCATTGATATAGTTTTCCATCCCTATGAACTCCATAGCTCCGATGCCATCCCAGTCCATCAGGCCGTAATAACCGGTCAGGATCAGAGGGATAAAGATGAGGACACCAATCAGGAGGAGTGCAGGGAGAACGTATAATGCGATAATCCACTTGTTTGACATTACTTTATTCATCACATTCAACCCCATATTTAAAAATGAAAAGGACAATCCGGCAAAGGGTATGTCCTTTTCTTTAGTTGATTACATGTGCTGCGCGATCCTGTTATTCTTTGGACAGCGCCTCTTCATGTGCCTTGGCAAAGTCTTCAGGAGACACTTCTTTTCCGAACAGGGACTGAATCATGTCCAAATGCACCTGTGCCGTGTCCGCACTCATTTGAACATCTGCAAACAGTGTGATATTGCTGGCATTGTTCAGATCCTCCAGAACATCCACATACATATCCGGCAGATCCAATGATTCGGCATCCACTTTTGTTGCCGGGATGACGCCTGCATCAGTTACAGACCTTTCTCCCCACTGCTGTACGAAGTAGGAGGCGAATTCTTTCGCTTCTTCCTTCACATCGGAATCCTCAGCAACGAACAAGCCAACACCAGGACCGCCTACAAAGCTGTCCATATCTCCTTTTCCATCAACGGTCGGGAAGTTGAAGTAGCCGACAGAATCCCTGAACTCCTGAGGGACGTCTTCATTGGTCGTGTAATTCGGCAGATCCCATGTTGCAATCAGGTACATAGCTGCCTGTTCGTTCATGAACATGCTCTTTGCTTCTTCATCGGCAAGTCCGTTGAAGCCTTTGACAAACGCATTCATGTCAACAAGCTCCTGCACTTTTTCAGCAGCTGAAACCAGGGCAGGGTCTTCGAATGAACCGCTGCGGTCGATCGCTTTTGTGAGGACATCTCCCCCGCCGATCCGGTCAGCCAGATACATATACCATAGAGAGCCGGTCCAGCGGTCTTTGTTTCCAAGCGCGATCGGAGCTACGCCATTTTTATCCAATGTTTCTATTACATTCTTAAACTCTTCATATGTTTCAGGCGCTTCCAGCCCATATTTTTCAAAAATGGCTTTATTATAAAATACTGTCGCGATATTCAGTTCAAGCGGCAGTCCGTATGTGCTTCCATCGACTGCATACGCTTCTGCTGTGCCGGATACAAATTTATCCTTTAGATCCCCTTCAAGCAGGTCATCCAGCGGGGCAAATTTCTTCCCGCTCACATAAGGATCCAGGAATCCTGCAGCCCACGTCAGCCCTACATCCGGCAATTGGTCTGAAGTTGATAATACTTTAAGTTTATCTTTATACTGCTCATTGCTCAGCACTTCCAGGTCGACTTTAACATCAGAATGCTCTTTCTCGAAATCCTTAATGATGTCGCTTACAATTTCGTTATGCAGCTTAGAGCTTCCTTCAGGCCAAAGATGCATGAATTCAATTGTCTTCCCATCTCCGGAACCGCCGCTCGCTTTTTCATCGGATCCTGAACAGCCTGTAATCAGGGCAAGGGAGGAAAAAATGGCAAAGAGTGTTGTAACCGCTTTCTTCTTTCTCAAACTAAATACCCCCAATATTCTTTATTTTGAAACCGAGATTTGTTGCTAAACTTAGATTACCATCTCAAAGAATGTTTGTCTAGCGGATAAACTAAGTTTATAATAGAAAATGAAAATGGTACACTTAGGGAAAACAAAATGAAATGGAGCTTTAAAAAATGAGGCTGACCCAGACTTACAACCAGCATGTTGTGAAAAAAGGCAATAAGTCATTAGTACTGCAGACTATCCAGGAGTACACCCCTATTTCAAGGGCGGATATCGCCAACAAGACCGGACTGAATAAAGGCACTGTATCCTCCCAGGTCAGCGAACTTCTTAATGAAGGCCTGATCCTTGAATCAGGGCCAGGGGTCTCAAGCGGCGGGCGCAGGCCTGTTATGCTGCTCTTCAATCAGGTTGCCGGCTATTCCATCGGCATTGACATCGGCGTCAACTACATCCTCGGGATCCTGACCGACCTGCAAGGGAACATCTGCAATGAAGAGCTGATTAAGTTCAGTGACCTGGCTTATGAAGAAATCAAAGAAGAGTTATTCAAGATTGTCGACTCCCTGATGGGTTCTATGCCTAAAAGCCGTTATGGCCTGGTCGGGATCGGCATCGGGGTGCCTGGAACTGTCAGCACGGAAGGCGAAATCCTCCTTGCCCCCAACCTGAATTGGCGGAATATTGATCTGAAGTCAGTGATGATTGAGAAATATGATGTTCCTATCCTCATTGAGAACGAAGCCAATGCAGGGGCTTATGGCGAGAAAAAGTTCGGGGCAGGCCAGGATGCCAATAATATCATTTATGTCAGCATTGGCATAGGGATCGGCGTCGGCCTCATCTTAAACGGGGAGCTTTACAAAGGAAATAATGGATTCTCCGGCGAGCTTGGCCATATGACGATTGAAGCTGACGGGCCGGTATGCCGCTGCGGCAACCAGGGCTGCTGGGAGCTTTATGCTTCTGAAAAGGCATTGGTTGAATCTGCGGCAAAGAATGCTATCCAGCCTGAGGACGGGCAGAAGCTCTCTCTCGAGGGCCTGAATGAACTGGCTGAAACCGGGGATGCCGGCGTCATCCGTGTTTTTGAAGGGATCGGCGGCTATATCGGAGTCGGCATCAATAACATCATCAATATCTTCAACCCTGAACAGGTCATCATCGGCAATCGGCTCGCTTCTTCTTCCAAGTGGCTGGCAGACCCGGTAAAGAAAAGGCTGGTCCATGCTCTTTCTACACACAAAAAGGACTTAAAGATTGATTTTTCCCAGCTATCCACGCGCGCCGCTGCCTTGGGCGCAGCCGCTTATGCAAGTGAAAACTTCCTGGCCATCGATATCCAGGAAGCCTAAATTAATTTTCCAGGAGAGGTGCTGTACAATGACAACCATTCAAAACCCGATTCTAACAGGCTTTAACCCAGATCCAAGCATTTGCCGTGCAGGCGAAGATTATTATATTGCCGTTTCTACCTTTGAATGGTTCCCTGGCGTCGGGATCTACCACTCTAAAGATTTGAAAAATTGGCGGCTCATCTCCCGCCCGCTCAACCGCCTCAGCCAATTGAATATGCTGGGCAATCCTGATTCCGGCGGCATCTGGGCCCCTGCCCTGTCTTACCATGATGATAAGTTCTGGCTGATTTACACAGATGTCAAAGTCGTCGAGGGACAATGGAAAGACAGCCATAATTATCTTGTCACCTGCGACAAGATTGATGGAGAATGGTCAGAGCCTATCTACATGAACAGCTCCGGCTTTGACCCTTCTTTATTCCATGATGAGGACGGAAAGAAATACTTCGTCAACATGATGTGGGATCACCGGGCCGGAAACCATAACTTCTATGGGATCGTCCTGCAGGAATACAGTGTTGAGGAGCAGAAGCTCGTCGGCAAAAAAGAAGTCATCTTCAAAGGCACCGATATTAAATTGACTGAAGCGCCTCATCTGTATAAAATGAACGGCTATTATTACCTCCTCACAGCTGAAGGAGGAACAAAATACGATCACCAGGCAACCATCGCCCGCTCAAAGAACCTGTGGGGACCATATGAAGTGCATCCTGACAACCCGCTGATCACTTCATTCCCGTATCCAAGGAATCCGCTGCAAAAAGCCGGGCATGCTTCGATCGTAAAGACACATACAGACGAATGGTTCCTGGTCCACCTGACCGGCCGCCCATTGCCGCAGGAAAACAAAGCGCTCCTCGACCCGCGCGGCTATTGTCCGCTAGGCAGGGAGACCGCCATCCAGCGCCTGGAATGGAAAAATGACTGGCCATATGTGGTCGGAGGCAACCAGCCATCCGTCGAAATTGAAGGGCCGGCCATCGAGGAAGTTAAGTGGGAAAAGGATTTTGATGAGAAAGATGATTTCAACTCTGAAACTTTGAATCTTCACTTCCAGTCACTGAGAATTCCGCTCGGAGAAAAAATCGTTTCATTAAAAGACAACCCTGGTCATCTGCGCCTTTATGGACGGGAATCTCTTACATCCAAATTTACGCAGGCGCATATCGCGAGGCGCTGGCAGCATTTCAATTTTACGGCTGAAACAAAGGTAGCTTTCAATCCTGACACATTCCAGCAGGCTGCCGGACTCGTAAACTACTATAATACGCAGAACTGGACAGCCCTGCAGATCACCTGGAATGAAGAAAAAGGGCGGATCCTCGACTTGACAGTCTGCGACAACTTCACATTCAGCCAGCCGCTCCAGGACAGCCCGATCACCGTCCCGGACGAAGCAGACTATGTTTACCTGCGCGTAAATGTAAGCACTAACACTTACCGCTATTCCTATTCATTCGACGGAAACAGCTGGACCGAAGTCCCAGTCACCCTGGAGTCCTACAAACTCTCAGACGACTACATCAACGGAGGCGGCTTCTTCACCGGCGCATTCGTCGGCATGCAATGCCAGGACACATCCGGCCAAAGACTGCATGCTGACTTTGATTATTTTGTTTATCGGGGATGAGCCGGGGGGGGCAGGTTCCCTGGCCCAAAAGATGAGCCGGGGGGACAGGTTCCCTGGCCCAAAAGAGCCAGGGGGACAGACCCCCTGGCTCAATAATAAGTATCACAATCACAAAAACTCCGCTTGCTGCCATCAGCCAAGCGGAGTTTTTTTCGGTACAATCGTTCAGAGCGACGGGGACAGGCCCTATGGCTTAAAAGAGCTATATTGTGAAACAGTCTTTAAAATAATAGTGCGTCACCAGTATTACCAATATATTAAAAAACTCAACTCTCTTCAAAGACAGTTGGGTTTTTTATTTTTGTGTTCATTTGTTTCATGTGCCGTTTCCTTTGTCCTTCCGCCAACACCCCAATACTTCTCAGGCACTGGCTGAACAATGACTCTAACCTGTTCAGGCCTTACATCAAGGATCTTAACAGCACTATCGGTAATTCCGGCAATCAATTCCCTGATTTTCTCATCGCTTCTGCCCTCTAGCATCTGGACTTGGATAATTGGCATCAAACTCCCCTTCCCTCCGCATAGCACTTGCCTTGAGTTAAGTTTTCTATTGCTTCATCGCTTTAGAAACCTAATAGTCTTGGAATGAATAGTGTTGCCTGTTCCCAATAAGTAACGATAAAAAGCATGGTGATCCCTAGTAAAAGCATTGGCATGACGGCTTTCACTAGTTTTTCAAATTTGACTTCTGCAATGGATGACACGATGAACAGTCCCGTGCCGACTGGAGGTGTCAGCAATCCGATTGTCAGGTTAATACAAATGATGACACCGAAATGAATCGGATCGATTTGAAAACCAGTAACCAATGGCATGAATACTGGGACAAGGATGATTAAGGCAGCAATACCATCCAGCAATGTACCAATTAATAGAAGGAACAAATTCACCAGCAGCAGGAATACGAATGGATTGTCCGAAATTGAGAGCATCGAGTTTGCGATTAACTGCGGAATCTGCTCGAATGCAATCAGCCAGCCAAACAGGTTGGCCATTGCAATAAGAAATGTAACCGTTGCTGTTCCTATCACAGTATTCACTAGTATTTTACCTAACATCCTCCATTTTAACTCTCTGTAAAATAACATCCCGACAATAAAAGCAATAAAGCTGGCTATAGCTGCAGATTCTGTTGCTGTAAACGCACCGCTCAATATTCCTACAATGATTACCAGAGGAACTAAAAGCGCCGGGAGAACTTTTACAAAAGAGCTCCAGATATCATTAAAGCTTGCTCTCTCACTGCGCGGAAAATTATGTTTGTACCCCAGGTAGGCAATTAATGAAACAAATCCCACTCCAAAAATCACTCCAGGAAAGATTCCTGCCATGAAAAGCCCGCCAATTGAAGTTCCTGATAAAGTTCCATATATGATAAAAATCATACTGGGAGGAATAATTGGCGCAACAATCGATGACGCAAGCGTCAAAGCCGATGCAAATTCCCGATTATATCCCTCTTTTTCCATTTCCGGAACCATTATCTTACTCATCATTGCGGCCTGGGCATTCGCTGACCCAAGAATTGAAGCAAGGAACATATTAGCAATCACAGTTACATATGCCAAGCCGCCACGCACGTGCCCGACCAGCATACGTGCAAAAACAACAAGCCGGTTTGTGATGCCTCCGCTATTCATTAGTTCACCCGTAAGCATGAATAACGGAATTGCCAGAAGCCCAAAATTTTCCATTCCGGAATACAGGCGCTGCGGAGTTGACTCTAAAAGCATTGCATTGCCAGTTACCAAAAAATACACAATTGTAGTCATACCTAGAACTAAAGAAATTGGAATACCCATTAGTAAAAATAATATAAAGGCAGCTATTACAAGTAACATCATAAAGCTTCACCGTCTTTCGAAACCTCAGACACCTGGGTTATGCCACGATTTCTTGCAACCTCCATAAGATTACAAATCAAATGGATCGCACCAAATAACAAACCGATCGGCAATATGGAATACGGGATCCACATTGGGAGCAGGATCGCACTCGACTTTTGGATCGCTACTGTTGGGGAAGTTATCCAACTAAAACAATAAAATAACAGAATCCCCATAAACAGAAGCATAAAAATATGAGCTATAATTCCAACAACCCTTTGGATATTCTCAGGAAGCAAGTCAGTGATAATGGTTACTGAAGCTTGAGTTTTATACTTTAAACCAAGGCTGCCGCCAATAAACGTTATATAAATCAGCAGAAAAATAGATACTTCCCCAGCCCAGAACAATGGCTCTTTAAATACGTAGCGGAATATGACTGCTGCCGTTACTATAATCGCCATCATAAACATGAGGACAGAAGCCAGTTTCTTTTCGAAACTGGCTACCAGATTACTAAGGTAGGTCACATAATTCCCTCCATTTACTTGCGGAATGTGTCCAAGAATTCCTTGATTAGAGGATCTGTAGGCCCATATTTCTCATCGAATTGCTTAATATATGGATCGAATAATCCCTTATCGATTTCATAAATTTTCATACCATTGTCGCTAAGGCTTTTCTTAAATTCTTCTTCTTGTGAGGCGCGAGTTTTTGCAGAATAATCTGCTGCCGCTTTAATTGACTCATCGATAATCTTCTTATCGGCATCTGACATCTTGTCGTATTTATCTTTATTCATCATTGCTACTGCCGGCCATACCATATGATTTGTAACAGCGCCGTACTTGGCAACCTCATAATATTTATTTGTAATGGTTGCATCTAAATCCATATCCATTCCATCAATAACGCCCGTCTGAATGGCTGCATATACTTCAGGAAGCGGCAATGATTCTGGAGAAGCTCCCAATGACTTGTAGAAATCCTGCAGCGGAGGACTAGGGGTAACCCGGAAAGCCAAACCATTCATATCTTCGGGCTTCTTAACTTCCTTGTCCTTGAAAAGCATAACCCGGTTGCCAGCAAACACATAATCCAATCCTTTGATTCCCTGGCTGTCAAGGGTACCAAGAATTTTCTTTGCCACCTCACTGTCCCGGGCATCATTTGTTGCCTCCAGGTCTTCAAACGCATAGGGAGCAAACCAGGCTGTAAACGCAGGTGCACGTGAACTCATGTAAGCAGCGGTAATAAAGCCAAAGTCTACAGAGCCGGAAGAAATCTGCTGTACCATATCCGCTTCAGTGCCTAACTGACTAGCCGGATAGATCTCAACCTGCATTCTGCCATCAGAACGCTTATCAAGCTCTTCCTTGAATTTTTCTGCAGCTTTGTGCCACATATGGTCAGTTGGAGTAATATGGGCAAGCTTGAAAGTATATTTCTCACCTGACCCAGACCCTGACGCAGGTTCTGCTTCAGTGTCACTGCTGCAGGCAGCAGTCATTGTAACCAGAACAAGGACTAAGACTATAAGCCCAAAATGTTTAAACTTCTTCATTTGCGCACCCCTTTTATATTCATTCTTTGTAAACGCTGTCATTATTCTGCACTCTGGTTTGTCTAACTGTATCTACTGTGATTATAGTCACATTGTTTTTGTAGAAGTGTAAACTAGTTAACATAGAATCATAATTTTTATCTATATATTCTGAATATTAGTAGCGAAGTTAAGCACTTAGTTATTAGAACTAAGTGCTTGATTTACAAGAAAAAGAAACACTGCCAAGCTCGGAAAATTGTACTAGAATAGTATCATTCTTTTCGAATGAGACCGCCTCTGAAACGGCTCCGCTCAAGATGACATCTCCCTTTTTAATTCCTTTGCCCACTTCTCCCAGCTTATTGACAGCCCATGCTACAGAGGTAGCCGGATGGCCCAGCACAGCGGCGCTCGCCCCTGTTTGGACAACATGCCCGTTTTTCGACATTACCATACCAAGCTGTCCCAGATCCAGCTCATTTGGCGACATCCATTTGCTGCCGATAAAAAATTTGGAGGAAGAGCAGTTATCTGCGATAACATCTGCCAAGGTAAACTTAAAGTTCAAGTATCTGCTGTCGATGATCTCAATTGCCGGCGCAACAAATTTCGTGACACGCAGTACATCCTCTGCGCTGATATCTGTCCCCTGCAAATTCTCATTGATGAAAAAAGCAATTTCAGGCTCAGCTTTTGGGTGAATAAAATTTGTGTAATCTAATGGCTCCCACTCTAAACCTAGCATATCATCGGTCAGATACCCGTAGATTGCTTCATGAACACCCATCATTTCCTGCTTTGCCTTACTTGTCAAACCGAGTTTTAAACCAATTTTGCGTGCGCCATCCTTTTCACGTCTCTCAATCAATTTTTCTTGGATGGAGTATGCCTCGCTAAAGCTCAATTCTGGATAACGTTCCGTAACCTTCACTACTTCACGCCGATCTTTTTCAGCAGAATATAAGTATTCTACAATTTCAAGATCGGCACCCTTAGTTATCGTCATATCCTATACCTCCAACTTCCGGGCTTTTGCCAGTTCAGCAGCCACATCAAGGATCATATCCTCCTGGCCGCCAACCGCCTTTCGCTTGCCCAGCTCAATCAAAATATCTCTTGAATCAATATCAAAACGCCTGCCAGCCCGCTCAGCGTGCAGCAGGAAGCTGGAATACACACCTGCATACCCTAACACCAGGCTGCCCCTATTGATTTCCTGAGGCCTCGGAATCATTGGTCCTACTATATTCTCAGCCACATCCATCAGTTTATAAATATCAATACCAAGCCTGATGCCCATGCGGTCCAGAACAGATAGAAGCACCTCTGTCTGAGCATTGCCTGCACCAGCCCCCAGACAGCGGATGCTGCCATCGATCCGGGTAGCGCCTTCTTCAATCGCCACCAGCGTATTGGCAACAGCAAGCGACAGGTTATTATGCGCATGGAATCCCACTTCAATTGATAAAGAATCTTTCAATGCAGAAATACGCTCACGAACTTCATTGGGCAAAAGGGCTCCGGCAGAATCAGTCACATATACAGCTTTCGCTCCATAGCTTTCCATCAGTTTGGCCTGCTCAACCAATTTATTGACCGGAGCCATATGCGCCATCATCAGAAATCCCAATGGTTCCATCCCAAGCTCACTTGCCATACTGATATGCTGGGCTGATACATCTGCTTCGGTCACATGTGTTGCGACACGGACAAGTTCCGCACCAAGAGAACGCGCCTGCTTAAGCTCATGGACCGTCCCTATCCCAGGTATAAGCAGTACCGCTACCTTAGATTGCCGGCACTCATCAACAGCTGCTTCTATCAGGTTCATTTCATTAACAAGCGACCTTCCATATTGCAGAGTTGATCCTCCCAAACCATCTCCGTGGCTGACCTCAATATAATGCACCCCTGCATTATCCAGCTCGCGCACAACCTTGCGGACCTGCTCCTCAGTATATTGATGCTGCATTACATGACTGCCGTCACGCAAGCAAACCTCAGTAATTTGAATCGGCTTGTCACTGTTTCTCCTCAATAAAACCACCCAGCCTTTCACTAGACACTTTTGGCTTTTTAATAGATTAACGTTTCAATATTGATTTGATCTCATTAAACGCTACTATTCTATATCTATCAGCAGTATAAGTACCTACACACTTTTAACATTTTGTTTTTCAAGCATTTTGCATGCAAAATCCTCTGCTATACGCGTTGCAGCTGCCGTCATGATATCCAGGTTGCCGGCATATACAGGAAAGTAATCTCCTGCTCCCTCCACCTCAAGGAATACGGTTACCCGGTTTCCATCGAACATTGGCTCCTGCTTCAAGCGGTATCCTGGGACATATTGCTGCACCTTTTTGATCATTTTTTCAATTGACCCAATAATTTTACCCTTGTCTATATTTTTCACTTCACAATAAACTGTATCGCGCATTAAGATTGGCGGTTCTGCAGGGTTCAGAATGATCAAGGCCTTGCCCCTGTCGGCTCCGCCTACTTCTTCAATGCCACGGCGCGTTGTAATTGTAAATTCATCTATATTGGCGCGTGTGCCCGGGCCCGCGCTCTTGCTCGAAATCGTGGCCACAATCTCAGCGTAGCTGACGTCTGCTGCGGAATTGATGGCGTATACAATCGGAATCGTCGCCTGCCCCCCGCATGTAATCATATTGACATTTTTCTCTTCCATATAGGCATCCGTTTTCACAGCCGGACTTACAAATGGCCCCCGTGCAGCAGGTGTCAAATCAATCGCAAGCTTGCCTAATTCCTCAAGCACCTTCGCGTGTCTAACATGGCTTTTAGCAGAAGTGGCATCAAAGACAATATCAGCTAAATCAGGATTTTGCTTTATGGCTTCAATCCCGTTATCGAATGCTAGATATCCTTTTTGTCTGGCTCGTTTAAGTCCCTCAGATTCAGGATCTATCCCTATCATAGCTGTAAGTTCAATAAAATCGCTTCGTTCAAGCTTATACATAAGATCGGTCCCAATATTGCCTGAACCAATGATTGCCGCTTTAATTTTTACCAATAGAATCCCCCCTACTCAAAAGTGACAGAAACAGAACCGATTGATCCAAATTGAGCTGAAACTGTGTCGCCTTTTTCAACCGGAATAGCAGCAGAAAGTGCACCTGGCAGGATCAGCTCACCGGCTTTTAAGGAAATCCCAAATTCGTGGAGCTTGTTTGCAAGCCAAGCGACTGCATGTGCAGGGTGCCCTAGTGCAGCCGCACCTGAACCAGTTGCAGCCAGTTCGTTATTCTTGGATAAAATCATTCCTGCAGTTCTTAGGTCAATTCCGCTTACTTCTGTGGAACCCTCTCCAACAACTACCATTGCAGATGAACCATTGTCCGCTACTGTATCAATCAGGCTGATTTCCCAATCAGCAATCCGGCTATCAATAATTTCCAAAGTTGGCACAACATACTCAGTGGCCATCAGAACATCCAGGAAAGTTACATTAGGTCCATTTAGATCTTCTCCTAAAACGAATCCTATTTCTGCTTCTACTTTAGGACTGAGCAAATCGACTGCATTGACCTTCGCTCCATTCTCCACCTTCATATCATCAAGCAGATGGCCATAATCCGGTTCATCCACACCCAGCATTTTCTGCATGGCAACACTTGTAAGACCTACTTTTTTACCAATCACATGGCGCCCATTCATTAGCTTTCTCTTTAAAACTTCCAGTTGGACGTTATATGCATCAGTTACTTTAAGGTCTGTATATTGCTTAGTCAGCTGGGGAATAGCCCGCTTGCTGTGCTCCGCCTCTAACAGCGAACCTGCAATTTCACTAATAACGCTACTACTCATAAATCCCCCTCCTTTTCCTCGATAATGATGAAAATCAATCAAAATTTGAGAATATTAATCCCGCACATTACTTACAATCACTTGTGCTCGATCTCCAGCTCTAAACATATTCTTGGCTCAGTATTTCAAAGCTTCATTGTGATAGTCTTCGCTTCAGTATAAAATTCAAAGCTGTGCCTGCCGCCTTCACGTCCAATTCCGCTTGCTTTAGAACCGCCGAAAGGTGTGCGCAAATCACGGTAGTACCAGCAGTTGATCCACATCAGTCCAGAATTGACATGGGAAGCGACTCTGTGTGCACGACGCAGGTCATTCGTCCAAACCACTCCTGCTAAACCATATATAGAGTCATTCGCAATGCGGACTGCATCCTCTTCGGTCTTGAATGGAATTACTGTCAATACCGGCCCAAAGATCTCTTCCTGGGCAACCCTCATTTTATTGTCAACATCATATAACACAGTAGGCTCATAAAAATTACCTTCGTGCAGACACTCAACACGCTTTCCGCCAGCTGCAAGTTTTGCACCTTCAGTTATACCAAGCTGCACATATTCGTCCACTGTCTCCAAATGCCCCTTGGATACAAGAGCCCCCATGTCAGTAGTCTCATCCAGTGGATTGCCAACCCTAATTTTCCTGGCTGCAGCTGTAATTTTCTCCAGGAATACATCATAGATGCTTTCCTGAACCAGCAAGCGGGAGCCAGCCAAACAAATCTCACCCTGATTACGGAAAATCGCTTCAATTGAACCTGCAGCTGCTTCATCTAAATCTGCATCCTCAAAAACAATATTCGCTGACTTTCCCCCAAGCTCAAGGGATACAGGAATAAGCTGGGATGCCGCTGTTTGCATGACGGTCCGGCCAGTTGTACTGTCTCCGACAAAAGAAATCCTGCGGACAGATGGATTGCGCGTCATTTCGGTTCCGACTGAACCGCCGGGACCGGTGATTATGTTTAAGACGCCTGGCGGAAGCCCAGCTTCATTCGCTATCTCACCGAGCATCACGGCACTCAGCGGTGTGTAAGAGGCAGGTTTGACTACCACGGTATTCCCCGCTGCCAACGCAGCAGATGCCTTCCAAGTCATCTGCATGAACGGCAGATTCCATGGGATAATCAAGCTTGTCACGCCTGCAGGAGCATATTTTGAATAAGACATATATTTAGCCTGATCGTAGTGCTCATGATGGATGTAGTTTGCCATTTCAGCAAAAAAACGCAGATTGGCCGCAGCCCGTGGAATGTCAAATCCGCGGCTTTCCTTGATTGGCTTGCCAACATCAAGTGTCTCAACAAGTGCAAGTTCATCAACCTTTTCCATAACCAAATCTGACATCCTGCATAGAATCTTAGATCTTTCAGCAATTGGCATTTTGCTCCATATTCCGCTTTCAAAGGTGCGCTGAGCCACATCTATTGCAAGCTTGGCATCCTCTACACCAGCCATTGCGACCGAAGCAAGTTTCTTATTCGTCGAAGGGTCTATCGTATCAAAGCTTTCCCCGGAAATGGCATCCCTGTACTTACCGTCGATAAAAAGCTTTGCGTCTTTAATTTTCTGTGTTTGAGTCAGATTCATCCTAAACATCCCCCCCGCCTTCAACTTCAACCACCATCTCTACTTCAACTGCATTATTGAGGGGCAATTGAGCCATTCCAACAGCTGATCTTCCATGCTTCCCTTTCTCTCCAAACACCTGAACAAGCAAGTCTGAAGCTCCATCCATCACCTTAGGCTGATCAGTAAAGTCAGGAGTGCTGTTTACAAATCCTAGCACCTTAATAATTCGCTTTACCTTGCTCAACTCACCAATTTCCTGTTTTACAACCGTCAGTAAATTAAGCATGCATTGTCTGGCGGCATCATAACCAACTTCTATAGAAACATCCTCTCCAAGCCGCCCGCGATATTCATTTGTTCCTTGCCCAGAGGTGAACACCAGGTTTCCCGTCCTCACACAGCTCACGTAATTTCCTGCTGCAGGGCGGGGAGAAGGCAAGGTTAGTCCTAATTCTTTTATCCGTTCTTCAGGTGTTATCAATGCCTTTTCCATCAAGTCAGCTCCCCACTTTTACAGGGATGTTCAGGAATTTCAAAGCATTTTTCCCGAGCATCGCCTCCGTCTGTTCCTTTGATAGATCGAGCGTATCATCAATCACCTTTCCAGGAGGAATTTCTCTCAATAGGAAAGGATAATCTGAACCCATGATGATCCGTTCATGTCCAAAGTTCTGAAGCAAATAATTTAAATTTACCGGTTCATTTACTAAAGAATCATAGTAGAACTGTTTTGCGTAATAGCTCGGCGGCTTTTCCAGCAGACGCAAGTGCGGCCAAACCTTCCAGCCCTGATCCAATCGAGGAAGCAGGTAAGGGAGTGCTCCCCCGCCATGAGCCAGACATATCTTGAGTTTAGGAAACTTATCCATTATTCCGCCAAGAATCAAGCTTGCCCCAGCAAGTGCAGTCTCGCTCGGCATCCCAACTGTATACATCAGGTTATGGCGCGGCATACGCTCCTTGCCCAGCGTTTCCCACGGATGAATGAAAAGCGGGACCTCCCACTGTTCTGCCATTTCAAAAAACTCTATAAAACGTGGATCATCAAGGTTGATGCCATTTACATTCGTACCAATCTCAATCCCGCTTAAGCCCAATTCATGCTTGCAGCGATCCATTTCACGAATCGCAATTTCAACATTTTGCAGAGGAACCGCACCAAGGCCAATGAACTTTGTTGGATATTGGTTACAAATATCAGCGATGAAATCGTTTTGGACGGTGGCTAAAATTTCCGCTTCCTCGGGAGGAGCCCAATACGAGAATGTGACAGGAATTGGTGATAGCACCTGCATGTCGACTCCTTCACTCTCCATATCCTTGATGCGTTTTTCTGCATCCCATACTTGATCCGTCACCTCACGGAATACTTTGCCGGCAACCATGATATTGGCGCCACAGGCACATGTCCGCTCCAGCGCTGGCCACTTCTCACCGCTGAAGCGCTTTGTGAGCTCAGTGAAATTTTCCGGGATAATATGTGTATGAAAATCTACTCGCATTTCCACTCACTCGCTTCTGGGGGCATCTGATAACCGCAGTTCTTGCATTTTCGCAGCTCCTCATTGCCGTTAAAGCTGGCAATTGCTTCTTTCACTTGAACTTCAATATTCGTTAGCTGAATGGTAGCGCGGTGCATCTCGTGATCACATTTGTCACAGAACCAAACGAAGTCCTCAAGCTCTCCTTCATCACGATTGCGCTCAATCACAAGACCAATTGTATCGGGCACCCGATGAGGCGAATGGGGGACATTTGCGGGAAGATGGAACATTTCCCCTTCTTTAACCTCAACAACCTCGCGTTTGCCTTTAGCATTAATAACCTCAACATAACAGCTGCCCTGAATTTGATAGAAAATCTCTTCAGATGGATCAACATGGAAATCACGCCTCTTGTTTGGCCCTCCCAAAAGCATTACCATCAGCTCGGCATCCTTCCAAATCACCTTATTATTAACTGGCGGCTTAAGCTGATCTCTATTTTCCTCAATAAATTTCAATAGATTAATCGGAGCAAATTGGCTTTTCATTTTTGTTGGTCTCCCTTCAATTTTTATAGATTTGATTAGTGATATTCAATATCACGAATACATGATAATGGAAAGATAGCCAGGCAACTTAACCATAAAATGAAATATTACTCTGCAGCCTTTGCAATACTGATTTTAAGAGATTTCTGCATATGCACTACTTCATCCGCTAAATGCGAAATACGCTGCAGCAGGTCAGCATCGACAATTTCATTTTCTCGATTAAAATGATCAGAGTTTGCATAAACATAGCCCGGTGCCACAAATGCCCGGAAATAACCGGCAATCGGCTTCAGCTGGTTCTCAATCACTAGATAATGCTGGTACGTCCCTCCATTGGCGACAAATCCCATTACCTTGTTACGGAAGTCATCTGGATGGACCAAGTCAAATAAATTCTTAAGCACCCCTGGGATAGAGCCCTGAAAAATTGGTGTACCGATAATGTAGAAATCTGCGTTAGAGACCTTTTCTATCACCATTTGCGTATGCTCAGAATACGTCAATGGATCGCGTCCATCACAAAACTGGACATCGTAATCCATCATATCGAGCATTTCAACATCAATATCCGGATATTTCTTTTTTACTTCATCCAGCACTTTGCGTACGACAATCCCTGTTTTAGCTCCAATGATTGTTCCCGAGATACCTAATAATTTCACCTTGTTTCCTCCTGTCCCGCAAACTAAATTTCCAGTGTTTACTGCAAACCTCCATCACTTTATTGCTTGGTTTCCTGAAGGCCACCCCAATAATGCATTCGAAAGAGCAACCTCTCCTTCCGAAATGAGCCCGCGGATTCTGGTTGACGAAATGGGACTTCCTTTTGGACAGCAGACCGGCTTTGTCACCTGCACACGGAAATATTTTTCAAGCAGCGCAACATCTCCTATCCGGTCTTTACCAAAGCGAAAATCACCGCCAACCATAATTTCGACTGGATTAAGCTTTGCTAATGTACGAATGAATTCATGGGCACTTCCATTCGCATACACCTCATCAAAACTGGCTACCACTGCATTTGCAATACCAAGTTTTTCAATTCTGCTCAACTTTTCCTCTACAGTTGTCAGCATTCTTACTCCTTGAAAAAATACACGCGGTGGAGGATCGAATGTATACACCACACTTGGAACCTTGAGCTTACAGCCTCTTTGAACCGCATTTTTGATGACGGTTTGATGCCCTCTGTGAACACCATCAAAAGCACCGATAGCAACAATGGATTTCTCCAGTTCTAAATTTGTGTAAACATGTGCATTCATCCGGATTCTCCTCCTATGTACTCACTTTAATTTGTAAGCGCTTTCTTATTGTCCAGCTGTACTCCCTTTAATGCTTCTTCAACCATTTCCAGTGAGGCCTGTCGCTTATAATTGTTATAGAAAATCCCTCTCTTGCGTATTGGATCTCCTGTATAATAACGTTCATACTGAAGCAGCCTCTGGCCAAATGCCTCGCCGCACAGATCCCAAGCAAGTTTGAAAATGCCTACACGCTCCAAGGAAGATACACCTTCGCGTCCAACATAGTAATTATCTATTGACCCTCTTAATTCTTCTGAGTCAAAGTCGGCTCCTGTTGGTGACATCAACAATCCCCCAGCACCTACGATCTGCATAATTTCGATTGCGCGTGGATACATTTTTGGCAGCAGGCCACGGATCGTTTCAAGTGCTACGTAATCAGGCATTGCTTCACCCTTATCCGTAAATGTGTGCTCATACTCTGAAACCTTTAATAGAGCCCTGATGGACTCAAGAGATTGTGCAAGTTCTCCAAGCTGGTCCTGAACATTCAAATATCCATCAACACCAATTGTGTCAGCCACTTTCATAGCAACTTGTGTAGCGAACTCCAGTTTCACAAGACCCCTGACTCCAGATTGGTGTGCCGGCTGCTGACCCGCACCTGTCATTGGATAAAGCTTATTAGCTGCTTCTACATTGTTATATAAGAAGACCCGGTCCCATGGAACCACAACATCTTCAAATACGAGTAATGCATCCATTTCTTCAAATCTTGATGCAAGGGGGTGATCAAAGAAGGAACGGGTACCATCCTGCATCGGTTCACGGCAGATGATGCGAAGACCTGGAGTATCAATCGGAATTGCAAATGCCAAAGCATACTTTTCGTCTCCAGGTGCAAATCCCGGGAATGAATAGATGATAACCTCATCTGTAACCGGTGCAAGCGTAGCAAGCATTTTTGCTCCTCTTACTACTAAACCATCCGGGGTTTCCTTCACAGCTCCTAAATGAGTAAACTCATCCTTTTGTTCATGAGAGGTTTTACTGCGGTCATTTTGCGGGTTAATGATTGCATGAGTCAGAAAGATGTCGTTATCACGCAAATATTTATAGTAGTTGCGGACATTCTCAGCCCAATCCTTGTTGTATTTTTCAAAAAAATCAGAGTTATAGTACATGGAAGTTACCACAACGTTCAAGAAATCCGGCGTGCGGCCCATCAATCCAAATGTCGCTTTTGCATAGGCTTCAAAAACATTGTGCCGTTTTATCAAATCATCATAGCTCTTGGGCACAAGAAATGCATTGTTCACTCTCTCGCCAGTTTCCTCACATACATGTGTAATTTTCTCCTGATATTCCGGATCATGCTGCATATCATATAGCCTTGCAATTTCAAGGATCGGCTGCTTGAACACCGGCTCATCAAACAAATTCTCTACTTTTCTGCCAGAAAGCCAAACCTCAGGTTTACGTGCTTTAACTGCTTCGATATATTGAGCTCCTGTCCTAATTCCCATATACACCCTCCCGGAATAAGTTGATTGAAAATTCAATTTGAATTGTAATACTAAATTTTGAACGTAACTGTAGTCTAATTAACATATTTTTAAAATTAGTTATTTGAAGAGTCCAAATTATCAAACTACCCATAGCGAAAAAACGTTATTTCCCCTATGATTATAGTAATTAAAAGAATCATGGCAAAGCTTCGTATCCAAAAAGAATGGGGAGGTAATGGTATGGTTACGGTTTATGAAGATGTATTTCACTGGGATGCTTATCTAAAGCATGGAACCCGTCAATTCTTCAAGAAAAAGGAATACATATACCAACAAGGGTGTAACGGTGAAGGCTTTTACTATCTGCATAAAGGATTAGTTCGAATAGTCACTGAAACGGCAGCAGGAAAAGAAAATATGCTGAATATCGTTATACCTAATCAGTTGCTGGGCGTTCAATCATTAGATCAAAAGATTCATTTCACTACCGCCATAGCAGTCAAAGATTCCGTCGTTTACCACTTCTCAGCCAGCGAGTTCAGAAAGTTGATGATCGCTCACCCAGAACTCTTTAAACTTTTTTCCAAAAGTGTCATCCACAAAATGAAAATCCTATTGGATCGCATAAATTTGAATGCGCTTACATCAGAACAAAAATTAGCTCTCCTTATCCACAATATCTGTGACCAATTCAAGAATTATCACATACCGCTCAACCAGCAGGATCTAGCCTGCTGTACCGGACTCACAAGAATTACTGTCTATAAAGTTTTAAGGCAATGGCAGGAAGCAGGAATAGTCGAAATTCAAAACCGAAAATACTATATAAAAAAACCAGATTTCCTTAGAAACCTGGTTGGCTGATTTATTCCACATGTGGATTGCTAGCAATGTCCCTGATTTTATTAAAATTTATAATCACAATCTCTCTTTTGTTAAGTTCTACGTATTCATTTTGCTTCCACTTTTGAATTATCTTGTTCACAGTAATACGGGACGTGCCGATATATTTTGCAAAAGCAGTCTGATTCATTGAAGCACTCCCGTTTTCCCGAACAAGTTTCAATAAGTAAAAAGCCATCTGCTGTTCTACCTGGCTATCCAGATGTCCAATGATTTCCGCCAGTGTCCGAAACTTATAGATGAGTGAATCAGTATAAATTCCTGCTGCATCCGAATGTTCTTTGAAAATCGTCGCAAGAACATCATTTGAAAAAAAATACACAGTTGAAGCACTCGTAGTTGTACTGCTTGTCAAGTATGGTTCTCCATGGATGCCATGCTCACCAAAAAGCATTCCGGGCGGCACTATATTGATAATTCGCTCATCACCATAGTCCGAGAGAAGCATAATCTTGACTTCACCCTTCTTTAAATAATAAATCCCCCGGCCAGCCTCTCCCTGGTGATAAACCACTTTGTTCTTCTCTACCTCAAACGACTGTCCATAGGACAAAAAAGGCTCCCATAAATAGCGAAGATCTTGCATGTTACCACCCTTTTTTCTCTGTTTTTTGACTATTATGATAATTATATCAGACATAAACCATGGGGACAGGTACCATGGCCCAAAATTAAGTATCACAATCACAAAAACTCCGCTTGCTGCCATCAGCCAAGCGGAGTTTTTTTTTAACTAGTATTAAACTTTATATTCAATTAAAGCCTCGTAGTTCTTAATAGTGTTGATATTTTATTGGTAGAGGAATAAATTTCAGTGAGATAAAACAGAGGAGTATTGCTTTTTAAGAGAAAGCTATCTACTGAGGGTAAAGAAAGTGTCGAATAGAGATTATAAAGAAAGCCTCCTTTTAATAAGCTCCAGTTCTCTTTCATTGCGTGCAGCTTTTTCCCAAATAAAGTCCTGATCCAGCTCTAATTTATTGAATCGGTCCATTACTTCTTTATGGTGACCATCAATTTTTGCATCAGTGCTATCCATTCTTGCTTCAATGACATCAAAGCGTCTATCAATGGAATCAAACTTCTTCTCAATTGAGTCAAACTTTTTATCGATAGAATCAAACTTCTTATCAATTGATTCAAATTTCTTATCGATAGAATCAAACTTCTTCTCAATTGAATCAAATTTCCTGCTGTGCTCCTGTTGAACGGTTTGCATATTGGCTACCTTTGTAAGCAGCTGAGTAAGCATTCCTTCAATTCGGTCAAATCTTTCTTCCGCCATTTTCTCACCTCCCTTTATTCTATTATAAAATAGAAGCTTAAAATTAGACAATGTCAAATCTTTCACCTTTAATCAACAAGCAATAAACATACGAAAAATAGTGTGCCATTATTTGCTCTCCACACTCTCATTTAAAACCGACTTCCCACTCCCCAGATTTGTTTCGATAAACCCCGGACCCGAGAGATCTTTTTCAATTCTCTCTCCGATCTTCCTGATATGAACCGTGCCATTGTGATATCACCAGGAGAGTGATAGCCCTAGACATGATCAAACAGATGCCCTTTCATACAGTCCTACCCGGATTGGCAGTGACTGGGCCAAGGGATCTGTCCCCCTGGTACACTCCCGGCCCCCTTGACATATCGAGATTATTCGATATACAATGGCGGCATGGAACCAATTGAATTGTTTAAGGTGCTGTCAAATGAGACGAGGGTGAATATTTTAAAGTGGCTGAAAGAGCCGGAGAAGAATTTTCCCAAGCAGCAATCGCATCTCCCTAAGGAGGTCAGCATTGAGGGCGGCGTATGTGTCGGGGATATACAGGAAAAAGCAAATGCTTCTCAATCCACGGTTTCCCATTATTTAGCCATGATGCAAAAAGCAGGTCTGCTGGAGTCTGTCCGCTATGGCCAATGGACATACTACAGAAGAAACGAAGAAACGATCCGCCAGCTGGCTGAGTTTCTAAAAACAGAAATCTAGGGCGTCGCTCGGACCGATTTCTGTTTTTTTCACAGCACTCATATCGATAATTCTAGATATCTATTTATATAAAAATTCCATGCACCAAGAAAAACTATAGGAGTGATTCTTTGAGCACCACCGAAAGTACATCATTATTAAAAAAGCATAAAATACTAATCTTCACTTTGACCCTTTTGACCTTTGTCATGGGTACCAGTGAATTTGTCATTGTCGGCCTGCTGACAGAGGTGTCCGGTGATTTAGGCATCACCGTGGCAGCTGCAGGTTCCCTTGTATCCGGCTTTGCCATCGCCTATGCCATCGGGACGCCTGTTGTGACAGCGCTTGTCAGCAGGTTCCCAAAATATCCATTGATGCTGGTCCTTATATCTATCTTCATCATCGGCAATATTGTCAGCGCCTTGTCAGGCAGCTATGTGATTCTGTTCTCTTCCAGAATCATCACCGCTGTGGTCAGCGGAGTTTTAACCGCGCTTGCCATGTCTGTAGCCAGTGATATCATGCCGCCCGCGAAAAGATCCTCTGCGATTGCCATGATCTTCGCAGGTTTCACGATTGCCAATGTAATGGGCGTACCGATCGGCACCTTTGTCGGCCAATTGGACAGCTGGCACCTGACATTTTGGCTGACTGCCCTTCTTGGTGCGGCAGCACTGATCATCAGCATTCTCGTATTGCCGAGGAATCTGTCCAGTGAAAAAAGCTCACTGAAAGATTCATTGAAGCTGTTCACTTATCCAAGGATCCTGCTCGCTTTCCTTATGCCCATTTTTTGTTTCACAGGAACTTATACGATTTACACATATATAACGCCAATCCTGGAAAATGGCATGAACCTGCCCGCAAAATATACTGGACTCATCCTGCTGGCTTACGGGATCTTCTCGATTTTCAGCAATATTCTGGCCGGCAAAATCGCAAGCAGCAACGGCATTGGAAAGCTGCGCTTTGTCTTCATTGTTCAGGCAGTCATTTTGGCCAGTTTGTACTTCACTATCCATTCAGCCTTTTGGGGACTTGTCAGCATCATGCTGATGGCCGTCATGCTTTATGCTATGAACGCCGCCATCCAGATCTACTTCATGGATCTGGCCCAGACATATGCTCCCGGAGCAAAGGACTTTGCCTCCTCCCTGACCCCCGTTTCCGTCAATATTGGAATTGCATCAGGGTCAGCCCTGGGAGGCTTAGTTGTCTCAACCGGAAGTCTCGTCCACCTGTCCTGGACAGGCGCCCTCGCTGCTCTAGCCGCTTCAGCCCTGGCTTTCATCAGCCGCCGGCTGGACAGAGGGACAGGTTCCACGTCCCGGTGAAAGCCAAGGGGACAGGTCCCTTGGCTCAAAAAAAGCTGAATGCCTGCCCTCTTCCAGGCAGGCATCCAGCTTCTAATCACCAAACAGTAAGCTCACTTCTATCATTTTCATCTGTAATATATTCCGCCTTCAAGAAACGCTTCTTGCAAAAACGGTACAGCCTTTCTGTCCTCTCTCCATCCCTGCAATAAACAGCTGTATAAGAGCTGTCCACAATGAGAATTGCTATTTGGCAATCACTTTTCAAGAAATCTTTATAGGTCCGGATATCACCAGCAGCCTTTCCTTTTGGGAAAGCCTTTAAGTCGGCAAAAATAAGATAGCAGGAATCAGGGCTGAGATGCAGCATCAAATCCCCGCCTGCCATGATCATTTTATTTTCCGGGAAAAGCTCTCTGCCCAGCTCTCCGTTTTCTATAAAATAACCTTCCTCACCAGCAATCATCCACTCAAAGCTGGAAGCTTCCAGCGCCAGCAGAATCTCAGAAAGAAACCGTCCATATCCATTGGGGATTTCAAAGGTGACCCCTCTTATCATGTGACCCTCCTAATAATAAGCACTCAAAAACGCTGCAATATCCTCATTAATCTTATTCAAAAATTCATCAGAAGGAAAATGCCCCATTTCATATGCCTTAAAGTCCGTTAGATTTGGGAGGATCTCCTTCGCTGCCCTGTTCAGCTCCTGCTCAGGAAAAAAGACATCTCTTTTCCCCGCTATAACCAGTGTCGGCGCCTGGTATCCCTCCAACTCTTGACGCTCCGTTATCTTCGGCATATCCTGCTCAAGCTTCACATATTTGAATACATGGCCAATAATCTCTTTATCCCGCACTTTCATCGAACCACCGGACATGACTCCTGTGAGTTTATCCAGCTGTTTTTCCGAAGAAAGAGCCTTAAAGGCCACCATCGGCAGTAGAATTTCCTTAATCATCCTGGCCTTGGACCCAAGGCCGATTCCTGCCGGCGATACCAGCACTGCACAGTCAATCAGGTCAGGCATATACGCTGCCATCCTGAGGATGATTCCTCCACCATAAGAAGGGCCGATAAAAGCACAGCTGCTGATCTGGAAATGGTCCATCAGCTGTTTGATCCATTTCGGAAAACTGTCATTCTGAGCTGAGATCCTCGTCTCTGCACTGAAACCAGGGTGTCCGATGGTATCAGGGGCATAAATCCGGTAGCTGTCCGCTAATGAGGAGAACCATGACAGTGTCATCGGATTGATGCAATTGCCTCCCTGAAAAATAAAAACAGGCTTCGCCTCCTTTGGCCCTGCAGCAAGAACATGCGTCCTTCCATAGCTGGTGTCCACATATACCCTTTCCACATCAAAACTCAAAGTGCCAAGATAATTTTCATAATCCTTCTCCAGCATTCGTTTGCCATTTTCATTTTTATAGATGGTCATTCGGCATCTCCTCAGTGATTTTTCTATCATCCTTTGCAGTGAATATACGCGCAAAGGGGCTGGTAAGTTTCATCTCTATTGAAGCTGTGCTAGTACTATTTATATTTATCAATATAAACATTAAAAAAGCGCTAAACCGATCAGGCTTAACGCTTTTCATTTACAGTGACCAATCTTCACCATGTTTACGAATAAATTCAAGTTCCTTCTGATAATGCTCAAGATGCCCTTCATCAATCATTTTCTGAAACGCCTTATCGCCCTCTTCGGCTTTCCTTCTTATAATTTTGCATAACCCTTCTATCCGAAGCAGCACCATCTCTAAATAACCACTTTCAAGCCCTTCAATGCCATAGGATTGAAAAAATAATGCTACCCTTTGTTTTACACGCTCCGCATCTTTTGACTTTTCATAATATACTGCCTCACCTGTTTCCTTATGATAAAGTCTGCTTAAAGGAACGCAAGTATAAAGAGCATAAGCTATATCCCAAAGCCTCGGGCCGGGAGCAGCAACGTCAAAATCAATAATCCCTGCCGGCTTTTCGCCGCTAAAAATAATGTTATAGACTGCAAAATCATTATGGCACACCATCTCAAACGGCTGAGGGGTGTTATCGATCGGCTGCCAGCTCTCATCGATTGGAAAGTCGCTCACTGCATCATGATAGAGCCGAAGCATTTCTGCAATTTCTTTTAAAGCATCATTAGACCACATATATTTTTTTAAAGGATAATTGCCGGCTTCTCCTTCAATAAATGTTAAAATCTCTCTATTTTTTTCGTCAATGCCCAGAAACTTTGGCGCGAAGGCGAAACCTTTATTTTCTAAATGCTGCAATAACCTATGGATTTTTATACTATCAGGCTTTAATTCCCGCCGGACCGTATCTCCAGAACGATAAACGTCCGATACATTTCCTCCTGTTAGCAGCTCTTCGTTTTTGTCCTGACTTTGCATGATAATCCCTCCTGGTCAGGGACGCATGATTATGCCAATTAGAGATGCAATTTCAAACGGAACATCTTTCTGATAATGGAAATTCAATTAGCCGCATCATGTATCCCTTGAAATGATTTTAGATCGACAAATAAACGTATCCCCTAAAAAAGGACCGCACACTGCCTCTATCCAATTCTATAAATCAATTCAAGGTATTCCACATATGCAATAGATTCCCCTTTCTATGCATCTCTCATTTTTAACAATACCAAATACTTCTATATATTCCAACAAAATGTTAAATTAGACTTTTTATGAAACTCGAAATGATAAGCAATATTATTCCTTTATTGATGTTCTTGTTTGTATATTTGCTGTGAAACAAATTAAGGCTCGCTGTCTCACAACCTATTAAGAAGCTAATATTAAACCCCTGACAATACTGGAAGCTGCCGCTTTTCTCCTGGTTCTTTTACTACAGTTAAATTCCCAAAAAAAGAAGGCACTTTACGCCTTCTTTTCTTTAATCTCAAAGCCGTTCTGCTCTATGGCGTATTCTACACCGTGCTGTAATGTGGAGAAGGTTTGTACTTTACTGAATTGAATATTTGAATTCGATATTTGTATGGCCTGGTCCGCGGAAATGCCAACGATAAAGCATTCCCCGCCTATTAAGCGGATAGAAAGAATCAGCTTTTGGATGCCTTCCACCGTGTAGCTGTCCAGCCCTTTCACACCTGTTAGATCAATTAATAGGTAATTGGCTTTTAGTCTGGAAAATTCAAGCAGCGAACGTTCGATAAAGTTGGACAAGCGTTCATCGTTGAAATTGCCAATTAGCGGAACAACAACAATCCCTCTTAATACCGGAATAATCGGAGTGGATAATTCATTTACAAGTGTGGAAAGCTCTTCAGTTCTCTCTTTTACTTTTTGCTCCAGCTCTAAGATATGCTCTGTCTCTTTTTGTCTTGCTAATTCAAAAATGTTTTTTGAGGGTGTAACATCTGAAGGAAAGATTTCAATTTCGTCATACTCGTTTCCATCCAGCTGGCTTTTGTTTATTTTGTACCAGACTTTTTGTTCAAATAGACCTGTAAAAACTCCTGCCCAGTGGCTCGGCAATAATACGCCAGCTTTGTCTTTGTCTGTATTATTAAAAATTCTATGTTCCCAGCTGTTGGTCAGCTGAACTTTTGCTCTCTTTTCCTCAAAATTATAGTGAACAATTTTGACATTGCCCCAGCCGGCGTTTCTGTATATGTCACTATATTCTTCAAGGAGCTGTTCAAGATCCCTTCGGCCGCTATAATAAGAAGAAACTAAATGACCCATTCGATATCCCGTTGCTTCAAAAACAGTTTTAGATACATCTTCACCAGAAACTTCTTCAATTGTTTTTAAAAATAATTCTATTGCTGAATCCCAAAACAAAAGTGCTGGTGCACCATCAAAGGTAAAGAGCCCGTTTTGGGGATCCCATACAAATTCATTACTGTTTACCTTAACCGTCACATTTTCCCTTGCCAACACGATATAGTTCACTCCCCGCTAATATTACGCCTGTTTATTCTAATAGATTAACTGCTTTTTTACCATTAAATTCACCATGTATTTGCAGTTCTATACATATCTCATTTGTGCCAAATCATTCGATCGATCGCCCAAATGTAAAAAGGACAATTTTTCAACACAAAAAAAGTGCTGACTGCACAAATCCATTGCGCAAGTCTGCACTTTTTTTTGCAAGGCTCAGAGCCTCGTATCATATTGAAAGCAGGCCAGTTTAATTAATCCGATCCCAGCCGCGCTGATTCCTGGCTTTTGGCAGCTTTCCCCAAGTGGTTAAAGCCAACAAATTTCTTGCCCTGTTCATCCCACAGACGAAACTTTAATGACGCAAGGCTTGTTGCCAGAGTGATGGTTGGAACATGTTGCAATGGTTCGGTGTTTTTATGCACCTCTTCAAGCTTATAGTTTGGGACTCTTGGGCTCAGGTGGTGAACATGATGAAAACCGATATTGCCTGTCAGCCATTGCATGACTTTTGGGAGTTTGTAAAAAGAGCTTCCTTCAACTGCTGCTTTTACATATTCCCAATGCTCATTTTCTTCAAAATAAGAATCTTCAAATGTGTGCTGAATATAAAACAGCCATACTCCGAGAGTGCCTGAAATCATAAAAGTCGGCACCTGAACGAGCAGGAAGTTCTGCCAGCCGATAGCCCAGCATACAAGTGCCGCCACAGCAGCGATTCCCAGGTTCGTAATATACGTATTCATCTTTTCTTTGCGTTTAGCACCTTTGCGATTGAAACGATTGGTAACGCCAAAAACGTAAATCGGACCAATAATAAACATAACAATCGGATTTCTGTACAGCCGGTACATTATTTTTGTCTTTGTTGAAGCTTCCATATATTCGTCAACAGTCAGTACCCAAATATCGCCTGTACCGCGTTTGTCCAGGTTGCTGCTTGTCGCATGATGGACAGAGTGGTCGTGTGCCCACTGGTCGAAAGGATGCAGAGTCAGGATCCCTGTTATGGTTCCAAGGATTCGATTCGCCTTTCTGTTTTTTAAAAAGGAATAGTGGCAGCAGTCATGAAAAATAATGAAGATTCTCACTAAAAAACCTGCAGCAGCGACAGAAATCGCTAATGTAAGAAAATAAGAAACCGATATGCTCTTATAAGCCAAATACCATAACAGGAAGAATGGCACCAATGTGTTAATGATTTGCCAGATACTTTTTTGTAAATCGGACTTTTCATAAGGTGTAACCAGTTTTCTCAAAGCCCTTGGATTCTGTTCATTCATTTTTGGAGATTTCCCCTTCACTAATTTATTCATTTATTTAATTATAGAAAACGTTTTAACGTTCCGTAAGTCCCAGCTGTCATATACCATACATGATAAGTGTCATGTTTCTCTCGTTTTCACAAAGAATTTTCACATCCTTTTTTAGCAAAATTGGATCTGTCCGCTGTCCACAGGTTTTCACATATTTTTTATTAAAAAATATGTTAACCATCTTTTATGTATTTACTTAAGAAAATAATAGATGATGAAGAAGGAACAAATAAGGCTGCCCCTTGGATAGAAAGGGCGTAAAAAAAATATACCCGGCTCTTTATCGTGCTAAACTTTCTCCTGCTTCTAAAGTTTATTTAAACCTCGAACAATGATTGTTGGAGAAACAAACATGGCTGAATTAGAAACAGAATAAAAAAGACATCTGAAATCATTTTCACGGTTTTCCAACCATTACAGTCACCCTTAACAAATATTGCCATAATAAATCAATAATATAATTTGCAATTATTTCCGATTCCTGCTATGATAAAGAAGAATTATTTTTGTTCGGTATAAAGGATAGTATGAATATCGATTTTTCGTCTAGATAAATACTTTGAGCAGGGATAGTAATACATTGTGCAGTAAGCACTAGGAGGCAACAAAAATGGAACAAGGTACAGTTAAATGGTTTAATGCAGAAAAAGGTTTTGGCTTCATCGAGCGTGAAAATGGGGACGATGTATTCGTACACTTCTCTGCAATTCAAAGTGACGGATTCAAATCTTTAGACGAAGGTCAAAAAGTAACGTTTGACGTTGAGCAAGGTGCTCGCGGAGCTCAAGCTGCTAACGTTCAAAAAGCATAATCTTAAACCAACCATACAAACAGGCTCTTATATAGAGCCTGTTTTTTATGTTTTCCGGGATAAAAAAACCACTCAACTCTTGAGTAGTGAAAAAAACGTTCTATCCTCTCGGATTAGCAGTTTGCTATATGCCAACACATCCCAATGGTCATCATCAACAAAATATTTCATTTTTTCCATCCTTAAATATATTAAAAATTTTTAATAACCGAAAAGAAAATCAACACATAACCTATATTTGCAGCTATGGCCAGCAAGGATTTGATAACCGGTTCTTTTAACACCAAAGCCCCGATTCCTAAAAGAACACCTGTAAACGACAGAAAAACCGGCAATGTCAGATTGCTTATAGTTAACAGCATTGTAAAAAATCCGCCGGCATCTCCTATAAGGAAAAACAGTATATTTGAGGTTAGGTTGATTGCAACGCACATATATGACATTCTATTTAATGCCATCATACATCGCCTGCTTTCGTAATTTCTCAATCTGCCCGGTTGCCAATAATTAAATTGACATTCTGTGTACGTCCTGCCTCTTCCATTATCCCTCAACAATGGCAAGATACTTCATACTCTCTCCCCCGGTCTCCACAATTAAAATCCCACTTGTCTTAGTCTTGAAAATCTTCGCACCGACAGGAAGCTTATTCGACATTCCATTTTCAAAATCTGTATCGTTTTCATTTCTGGATTGTATTTCACCAATTTGAGCGCCCTTTTTTAAAGCCAGTTCATTGACCCAATCTATATTCGTTTGGTAGATAACACCATCATACTGAAAAATATCAGCATCAGGATCTAATCGCAGAACCTCTTCCGCATCAATGATATCAATGGAGACTGTCGTGTTTTTTCCTCCATTAGTACACCCGGCAGCTGTGAAAAGCGTTAAACCGATTAAGAGAAAGAATAGCTTTCGGTACAAATCACTTCCCCCCTTGCTCTGACAATCCAACAAAATAATCCCTTATATCTGCTGGAAGCTCTTCGACAGCAAGGACTTTTAACTTCGTTGTGCCCGGTGAAGTCTTGATAATATAAGATTTATCATTATACTCAATCAACGTGAATTGACTTATGCTGTCGGCACTATGGTCTAAGCTGTTTATATAATCAAAGTCCTTTTTCTTAAAATGCCCCTCGTATCCTTTCAAACTTAGCTTTTGTGCCTCTTCAAAATCATCTGCAAAAGAAATATCCTGGTATAATTCAAGTGAATTTTTCGGAGTATGAAAGTAATAGATTGCTCCCCCCGCAATGATGAGTGCCATAATGGAAAGAATAATCCAGTATCTTACTTTGCTTGTTTTTTGGGTGTCCATCCTGTCCACTTCCCTCTGCTTTTATCAGTCATCTTTATTAATAAAAAATAAATTGTATATAACCATCAAGATGCCTGCCACTATTAACGCAACACTTAGAACATAGGGAACCCAGCCTGTTATGTCACTAAGCACTGATGCCAGTTTTCCCGGCGGATCACTCCAGCCGGTCAGATGGGGAATATATGCAGCAATCGCCAGATGCATGAAGCCGAATAAAACGATACCTGAAATAAACAATACATACCCAAAAGTGAGTAGTCTATTATCCAACGATACCCCTCCTAATTAGAGAAACCGATTACTCAAGTCTCAAAACCCATTAGATCTTTTTTCAAAATACGTCCATATCAAATAAATCAGAACCGACAATCCAATGATGATAAATCCCGCATTGGATATAAATTGAAAATCCCATTCTTTTACTATCTTTTTATCTTCTCCAAAATAATTCAGCAAAACATAATTTGAGTCCTCATAGTCCAGGAAAAAGTATGATAGGATGCCGCCGAGCAGGATTCCGCCGGTCAAAGACAAAAAGAATTTTTTCAATTAGCCTTCCCCCTTATCCTATTATCAAATAGGTTAACTTCTGAATTGATAAGCTCTAAATTTGTTTTTCTCCCTTTGCATTAGAATGAAGGAAGCCTCCTGATACCTCACCGTAAACAAATCATGAAGAAACCAAGGACTTCCAATAATTCCAGGCTCTAAGATATTCTGCTAAATCCTGAGGATGAACCCTGACACAAATGCCAAGGCGCGTGTATAATTGCACCACCACTTCGTCTATGAGCTGCGATTTTCCCATTGAGACATGCTCCAGCAGCAAGAATGAAGAAAGCAATGTTTCTACATTTAAATCATCAGGAGATGAACAGAAGGCATAGGTAAAGTCATAAATGACCGGCCCTATAATCGGGGAAGGGTCGATGACTCCGGTCAGAACTCTGTGATTAAAAACAAAATTATGGACCCCTGTGTCTCCGTGAAGCAGGTACTTTTTTTCTTCCCCGGACCTGCTTATCCGCTCGACAATTGATTTTACTTTGAAATAATCATCCGCCGGCAGCAGGCCCCCTAAATCTCTATATGCAAGCTCTACACTGATGCTATTGAACTCATGCCATGATTTTCTTGGCTGATCCAGCCTGCCCCATGCTTCTTCAGGATGACATTCTTCGTAATGATTCAATACTTCCTTCACTAGGGTCCTCATCCAATCCTTCTTCAAGCCGCGATTATAATGCGTTGTTCCCGTTATAAAAGAATAGACGATAAACTCTTTTTGAGGATCTGTATAGAGCCATTCAGGCAGAAGGCTGACATTCCGGCAGCTTTGAAGAAACCGTTCCACGTATTCAATTTCCTGCTGCCGGTCATACTTTATCACATACTTCGGCACAGTATTTTCAGATAAAGTATACACAAGCCCTTCAGTTGTTCCTTTCAGCATGTTGATATCTGGTTCGTTTAAATCAATAATCCTCTTGTCCTGTAAATCCCTAATAACATTTTCTATTTTTGATTTCACTGCCTTTTTCTCCTCGCAACTTGGAAATGATCTTTATTACTAGCATGAAAGAATCGTATTTCCTTCAGGTACCGTAGTTTCCAAAAAGTCCTCATCCACCTTAAAAAATATCCTCCCCAGATTCTCCCTACCGCCCATTTTCTCAAACCAATCCTGCACACGCTGGACGTGCTCTTTATCATTTCTCACATTGTTTTCAATATTTTCATATGCTTCACGGCTGTCATACTGCCATATTGCAAAGATTTCGACTGCCCCTTCTGCAGGCTGTCCCATCCATCTTCCGACCAGCCTTGACCCGTATTTCAGCTGGGCCGGCAGCAGCGTCTGATTAAAATGAAGATTGAAATCCTTTACAATGCTTTCATCCACTTTATAGCTTTTTCTGCGGTAAATCATCTGCTTTCCCCCTTACTTAAACTATGTATTTTCAACGCTTCCTTCACTGCCCATCCCTGGTGCTCATGAAACAGACCTGCTTCAGCATCCAAAGGATCCAGCCATATTAGCGAATGATCCTCTTCCAGCGGCGGGCTTATTTGCCTGACGATCTCACAAAAGTAGAAGTACCCTTCGCTCAAGTAGTATTTGTATTCATTGGTAGAGTAAAAATATCTTCGTGCCTGCCCCAGAAAAGGACCGAGTTCTATCTCGGTCCCCATTTCTTCAAGAGCCTCTCTTTTCATGCATTCTTCATGCGTCTCCCTGGCCTCTATTCCTCCGCCGGGAAGAAAATACTTTCCATCAACCGTCTGTATGACAGCGACTTTCCCATTCTCCGGGTGAAAAAACAGCCCGTAAACAGCCGGCCTGCTGGTATATTCTATTTTCTCGATTTTTTCTCCAAAAGTAATCATCTTGAATGATTCGGGCCTCCTTTTTTGGACAAAGGGACAGATCCCTAAGATAACCTGTTCTTAAAAACCACTTCACCTTCTGCATTGTAAGCAATATATTCAGCATCATAGATTTCAACATTATCTGTTCTGAATAGTCCAAACTTTTCATCCGCAGCTTTTGCAAGAAGCTTGAAGCTGTGTAGGGTTTGATCTCCATTCACAATTTCAACACGGTCTATTTCTTTATCGAATACCCTGAGAATTACAGCGTTGTATTCTTCTTCGCCTGTGAAAGGCGAATTGAAGAAGGCAAGGTGAATCGGGTCATGTATTCCTTCCGGTGTAAAAGCAAAATCTTTTTTGGCCTTCCATGAAAATAACGACCTCTCCAAATAAATTTCCCTTTCCTCGCCCCCTGCAGTGTGCAGGAAAGCAACGGATAGATGGTTATCGATCATTTCGATAAGCTCTATGCTGGCTCCGTTTGTTTTTTTCGCAATCTCCTTGGCTATTTGTTCCTCGCTCCCCCGTGCTGGCAGAAGCCAAATGAAGGAGAAAACAGCCGCAATGGCCATTCCAATGAAGAACCGCTTTTTTACAGACATTAACTATAACCTCTCTTTTACAAGTTTAAAGGTAAACTACTTTTCCCTGTTCAATTCAAATGTTTCTTCGGCATCATCCCATTTTACATAAACTTTGATAATACCATCCTCATTCACTATGCCGGTATTCTCTGAAGATCCGCCGCTTTTAAAAACCTTCTCCGTCGGCGGTGCATCAAATTCCCTTGCACCGCTTCCGCTCCCTGCTGAAGTTTCATAAGAATACTCAATTTTTTTCAAGGATGAAAGCTCTTCTAAAGGCCCTTTATACTCCAGATAAAATTCATCACTATTTTCGTTAGAGTATGAGCGGCTTCCTTCCTTTCCGCCCCACTCCTCTGTCCCTTTAAACACGTACTCCGCTTCCCAGTGCTCGCTTTCCCCGACAAACCGGTAGTCATAAGTGTTCACTTCTTTCGAACAGGCAGCTAAGAACATCAAGGCAAAAAATAACAAGAGTATCTTCCTCAACCTTACTCCCCCTGTCTATTGAATCAGTGATAACAGCTCCTCAGGAACCAGCCTTAAGCCTTTATCCCGAAACTCTTTGATAGGCTTCCACATTAACTTGAACTCTTCCCCATTATCCTCAAGACCCATGAAAGATGTTTTTTGATAGAAGGATGGATCAACAAACTCCCCATCATAGACAAAAACGAACTCATGGCGGGGAATTCCGTTGTAGGTAAAGATATTTTCAAGGGTGCCTAAATGAATGAGATTCCTAACGTTTGCCCCAATTTCCTCGAACACTTCTCTTTCCAGCGCTTCAGTACTTTTTTCGCCAAACTCAATCCCCCCGCCAATCGGACGGTAGAAATAGTCCTGCTTAACTTTGTCGAACCCCTCAGCCACCAGAATCGAGTCATCTTTTCTGAACACACAGATCGCAATGGCCCGAATATAATTTCTTATCATCCTGTCCCTCCAGCTTCGTCTTTCTTTTCCATATATAAAAGACAGCAAAAAAATTAATGGCCACACCCATTGCGTGCATGATAAAATTGCCGGTGCTGCCTAAACGATCTACGGTGATGCTTATTAAAAAACTCCCGATCATTAATAATGGAACAGCTAAAAAGAATCTCAAATCAAATTCCCTCCGGAACAATGCTTTCTGACGAGCTCATGCTGAAAAACTTGCCTTAAGATTGAGGCTTAATCAGTTATCGGCTGGTTCAATATTTACCAGCCTTATATTTTCGATAAGCTCTTTTGAATATGATGTTATATCTATGGTCTTTCAATCGTGATCACATCCTCAGCAGGCGTCAAATACTCCTCTTCCCCGATCGAAAAATTGGCCCCCTGCCTTTCCACTTCAGCATACTGCACCACTTCACCATCGTTCATGAAGACCAGCAGATAAATATCATCTCTAAAGTCAATGCTGCTGGGATCGTTAAAAGTGACACCTAACTGTTCCTCTATATACTCTTGAGGGCTATACGGCGTAAATAAAAAGGACTTATCCCAATCGAAATCCGCCAATGAGTCAAGAGTTATCTCATTGTTATCTTTATTTTTCACAATATCAGAAATAGACTTTTCTAAATCTATATTATGCTGAACACCACTGCATCCTGCTATTAACAGCAGGATGAGTAAGAATGCCGTTGCTCTTTTCAAAAGTATCCCTTCCCTCTGCAAACAGCCAAAATTTCCAAATAATTCATCTTTTATTATAGACGAAACAAAAGCTGTAATGTTTCATTTTCTCCCTCTCTAATTCTGCAACGGAAAAGAAAGTACAAAAAAGAGCCCCGCAAGGCCCTTCATTAATCAGTTAAAATTCACTATCCAGCCTGCTCATGAAATCCGATGCGGCGCTGTATCCCTGCTGCCGCAAATACCAGTTGTTCGCAGCTGCCTCAATCAACCCAGCCACGTCACGGCCTGGCTGAAGCTGGATTTCCATTGATGGCACTTTAACGCCCAGATATTCCGTGAAATCAGGCTGGTGCTCTAAATCATTGTTCAGCGAATTCTTTTCCCATTTCGTTAATTGGATATCCAGCGAAATTCGTGTTTCATTCTGGAATGCCTTCAGTCCATAAGAGCGCACAACATTAATCAGTCCTACACTCCGGAGGGCCAGAAACTCTTTTGTTTTTTCATCATGCGTCCCTAAGAGAGTCTGCGGGCTGAGCTTTTTCAGCACGACAATATCATCTGCCACAAGCCTGTGTCCCCGGCCAATCAGCGTATGAGCGGTTTCACTCTTCCCTACTCCCGAATTTCCCCGCAGCAGGATCCCCATTCCATACACATTCACACAAACTCCATGAACATAGGTTTCTTCTGCCAGCTCTTTGACCAGATAAGCATCTAATTGAGAGATATAATCTGAAGTCGTTTCAGGAATTTCAGTTGTCAGCAGCGGTATGCCGTACTCATTGCAATAATGCCTTAAGTACGTCAGCCCCTTATCACCTGTTGTTACAATAAAGCATGGCGGATGATAGTTGACGATATTGCCAATCCGTATTTTCCGTTCCTCTTCTGTCTGCTTATGTAAAAAGTTGATCTCTTTTCTTCCCAAAATCTGAATCCGGTCTGTAGGGAAAAAATCAAAATGCCCCACAAATTCCAAGCCCGGCCTGTGCACCCTGGACTGAGTGATAGGCTTATCCAAATTATCCTTCCCAGCCAGCACCTTCAACGAAAACCGCTCAACCAAATCACTAACCTTAACGCTCTTCACTCTCCAAATCACCGCCAATAACGTATATAACTTACTATTATACTCAAAAATGAGCCAGGGGGACAGACCCCTTGGCTCAAACGAGCCAGAGGGTCTGTCCCCATATCCATCAAGCTAACTTGAAAGTGAAGAGGAATGTGCTAATGCTTTGAGGCTAATCTAAAAATCTGCATACCTAAATAAGCATTATTAATTGATTTTTTCAAAAGTACCATGCTTAAGCTGCTGAATCCTTGGCAGCCATTCCAACGGTCCTTTCATAGGAGACTTTCAATATATCGAATACAGTCAGCTTCTTTTTCCGATGACTTTTCTTCCCGTTTTTCTCTATCTGGGAATAGATTCCTTTTAAGATTTTCAGTATGGAAGTCTTGCTGGAAATAATTGCTTCAAACAGCTTTGGAATAAACTCCATCGTGATGGATATGGACTTGTATTCGCTCGTTTCTTTTTTCTTTTTTCTTAAAAGATACTCCCTTGCCTGAAAGGCAATCGTCGAACTAATCAAAAGAGAGATTAATGTTCCGTATAAATGACATTCAAATCGTTCCAATTTCATCTTTTTCACTTTATGAATCTGGAAAAGGGACTTCCAGGTTTTAAACAGGATTTCGATTTGCCAGCGAAGGGAGTATATAAGGTGGATTTCTTCCTTGGGTACACTCTGATGTGGTATATTTGAGATGAACATGTTCAATTTGTAGAGTTTTTTTGTGGGGTGTGATAATTTTACACCCTTCTTTTTTTCGGTTTTCTCTCTCTTTTTTTCCCTTTTCTTGATTTGGCCGGGAGTCAACTTATAAAGGATTAACCGTGGGATATAATGTTTTTTCGCCGTTGCGTAAATATCTACAAGCTCCCTGCATTCCCCTTCCTCCATCTCTTCCATTACCTCAGCTAAATCCAATTTGATAAAATCCTCATCTTTCTTTGTAAATAGTGTAGTGGTTGGCTTTAGGCGAGTGAGATAGTAAGCGCCCTTCTGGGCGATCTGGTACAATTCCTCGACGTTGAAGTAGCCAAGGTCCCGTATGATTAAATCCCTTTTCTCTATTGTTTTAAGCAACGTAGGACCATATTTTTGATCACTGCTCCTGCCATTCTGGACTTCGAGGTGAAGGAAGCTTCCTGTAAGCAATTCATATTCTAATTGTAATTTCACACCCGATTTAGACTTAGTACAGCCGAGATATTCATCTTCATACATAATGGGAAGTTCAAAGCTGGAAGAGTCAAGGATTCGAATACGGCTGAATCCCATGGCATCGAGACCTGGAATCTTATTTTTGAGGAACTGCCTGGTGAAGAGTTGGCGAAAAATGACCTTCATCATATCCACAGCGTTCTTATTAAACCGCTGATTCAATCCTTCGGTGCTAAGAGAGACTTTTCGCTCCGCTGTAAGGAGCGCGCATAGACTTGACAACGATTTGACTCCTGAGCCTTCATTAAAGAACGAACATAATGACACAAAATCCAACGGCTCCAGCTTGCCTTTCCTCTGCTTAAATTTATGCGTCTTAGCCAGTTCATCAAGAAAATCGGAAGAGAAGATGCGACCAAGTTCATCAGACAAGAGTTTAAATTCGTCTTTAAAGGTAAGTTTAACCATACAAAAAGCCCACCTTTCTAAGGATTTATAGAAAGAATAGGCCATTTACCAGAAATGTGGTATTTATTTGCTTAACTTGATGGATATGGGGTCTGTCCCCCTGGCTCACTCTTGTTCCTTCTCCTGTATCTCATCTACCTTTCTCGGTGTAAGGATCATATCCTGGACAGCCGAAACTCTTCCCCATTCGTCTTTATAGACAATATGCTTCCGTTCAAATTTAGTCGGGGTATCAAGGCCTGCAGCTGCGGCCAGATTGAACAGCCCTTCACGGAGTGAAACCACATAATTGGCCACCCGGTATTGCTTTTCCTCAACAACAAGTCCGTCCTGGAGCTTTGGATCCGTTGTGGCGACCCCTGCAGGACAGTGGTTCGTATGGCATTTTTCCGCCATGATGCAGCCGACGCTGATCATGAATCCGCGGGCGATATTGACGAGATCTGCTCCCATGGCGAGAGCAATCGCGATTTTATCCGGGGTAATCAGTTTTCCTGATGCAATCAGCTTCACCCTGTCGCGGACTTTATATTTAGCCAGCATTTCGTCAACTGCGGGCAGTGCAGATCCAATCGGCAGCCCCACTGCATCGGCAAGCTCCTGATAGGTGGCGCCTGTCCCGCCTTCGCCGCCGTCAACGGTGATAAAGTCAGGGCCCATTCCTGTTTCTTTCATCACCTGCGCCATTTCTTCAAGCGAATCCAGGTCTCCGACCACGATTTTGATGCCAACTGGCTTGCCGCCTTTATCCCGCATTTTTTCTATGAATTGGAACAGCTCATCATAATTGTTAAATTCGTAGAATCGGTTGGGGCTATTGATGGTCTGCCATGGCTCCACAAGGCGGATTTGGGCAATTTCCTCATTTACCTTCTCCCCTTCGATATGGCCGCCGCGGATTTTAGCCCCCTGGGCCAGTTTGATTTCAAATGCCTTTACCTGCTCAATTTTGCTCTTTTTCTCAAATTCATCCCATGAAAACTCCCCGCCCGGCGTCCGTACGCCAAACAGGCCCGGCCCAATCTGCATCATAATGTCCGGGTTTCCGATTAAATGATACTTAGACAGACCGCCTTCCCCGGTATTCATCCATGTTCCGCCGGCAAGGCCCAGCCCTTTCGACAAAGCCGTGATCGCCCGGTCGCCAAGCGCGCCATAGCTCATTGCAGACTGGCCTACCAGCCCTTTCAGCTTAAACGGCTGCCGGCATGTATGCTCGCCGAGGATGACTGCGTCTTCGTCTGTTAAAAAATAGGGATCTGTCTGCTTTTCTTCCCGATGCTCTTTCCTGGTCATAAGGCCTTCTTCATCCACTTTATAGACATTTGTATTGATCTTCTGGCTGTTATCGATCCGCAATTCTTCCCGCTGCTTCGGAAACATGCTGTTGCGGATATAATAGCCGCTTTTTGAAAAATCCCTCTCCGAACCGAAGCCGATCAATCGCTCCTTATATTTACCCGCCTTGACGACATCCTCGAACTCTTTCCGGGAAAAAGGAGTTCCTTCGTTATTGCTTTCGAACAAATATTGCCTGAGCTCGGGACCGATTCTCTCTGTCATATACCTGACCCTGCCAAGGAGCGGAAAATTCCTCAGGATCGAATGCTGCTGCTGCGTGTCATCTTTCCGGTAGAAATAGGTCGCAGCTGCTGCAGCACTGAGTGCCGCAGTCCCCTTCAGAACGGCCGGGAGGTATTTTTTTATATTGGACATCTTATCACCCTTTTCTTGAAATAGTTAAGTATGTTTTAGTTGTCTAGCAGCTGCAAGGCCTCACGGATCGGCGTTTCTCCTGAAGAAACTTCAATGGTTCTGTTATAAGCCTCCTCCAATTCCAATGCCTCGACCAGTACAGTCGCAATATCCTCTTTCGGAATTTCGCTTTCCTTACTTTTAAGAGAAAGTGCTGCTTCAATCTTCCCTTTCCCCGGCTTGTCTACAGGGTTGCCTGTCCGTAATATGGTATAAGTTAATTGCGCGTTTCTTAAAAGCTCCTCCGGCTGATTTTTTGCTCCGTCTGTTCCTGAACCGCCTTTGTCCGTCTCATTGGCCCGCATTGCACTCATCAGCAGAAAGCGCTTTACCCCCTGATCCTTTGCCGCCTGCACCGAATCAATAACCGATTGATGGTCTATCAGAATCGGCTTGCTTTCTCCCGTTCTTGCACTAGAGTCGCCTACATAAATGACTGCATCACAAGATGAAAAGGCTTGAGCATAATCATCACTTTCCAGCACAAAAACATCACTTGCGCCCAGCCTACCCATTTCCTCCACCTTACTCTTCGTCCCGACCAATGCCATAACCTCATGCTGCTTGTCCGACAGCTGTTTGATCACATGCTCCCCGGTCAATCCTTCCGTTCCGATCACAAGGACTTTCATAAAATGCCTCCCCGCTTTAGTTAATCTTTATTATTTACCACACTATTTCCAGAGAAAACCAAAAAGGATTCTTTCATTTGTGCCAGGGGGACAGACACTATGGCACAGTTTTAAAAGAGAAGCTAGGGGGACAGGTCCCATGGCCCAAATTAATAAGCCATGGGGACAGACCCCATGGCTCAGCTTCAAAAAAGAGCCAAGGGACCTGTCCCCTTGGCTCGTAAGTGAATATTAAAGAATGAATACAAGAATTAATGTTATGAATGAAGTTTGAGTAAAAAGGACTTTAATATGTTTTGAATTACCGACGTTTCTATTTGGCAAAAAGAAATTTACCACAAAGCTGATAGCACCAACAAATACGAAAGTTACTATAAAGGTTAATAAAATTTCAAATAAAATTATTATCAGCTCCTATCAAAATTTCCAATTATTGTAACATATAGACAGTCTAGAATTGGAAATCCCCATCCTTCATTAGCAGGACTTCATCTCCACCTTTTTTAATGCCCACTACTTTCATATCTTCGGTACCAAAGGTCACATTGACTAACAAAAGTGAAGCATTCAAACCCACTGCCTTCAACTCTTCCTCTGATTTGTTAATGCCATTTTGAATATTGGAGGGAGAGGCATTTCCGATTCCAATATGACAGGCTGTATTTTCATCAAACAAGGTATTATAAAAAAGAGTGTCTGTCTGAGCAAGAGGTGATTTATTAGAAACCAGGGCAATCTCGCCCAGATAATGTGAACCTTCGTCTGTTTCGATAAGATTCTGCAACACTTCTTGTCCCTTTGCAGCGTAATAGTCAGTAATCATTCCATCTTTAAAAATCAGATAAAATTTATCTATGACACTTCCCCCATGGATAAGAGGTTTCGTACCGGCCAATTTGCCATTCACCTTATTTTTATGGGGAGCTGTAAATATTTCTTCTGTAGGAATGTTCGGAAAGAAAGGTATTCCATTTTTATCTGTGACACCGCCGCCGATGTAGCGATGATTTTCAGGCAGGCCAACTAATAAATCAGTTCCATGGCTATTTTTAAAATGGAGGTCTTTGAATTGGCTCTCGTTCAGGATTTTTTTGCGGGACTCGAAGGCTCTGTTATGACTCTCCCAATCTTTTATAGGATCTTTTCCATCTGCCCGGGATCCTTTTAAAATTAATTCCCATAATGACTGCAAGGCTTCTTCTCTACTTAGGTTCGGAAATACTTTAGCTGCCCAGGAAACATATGGGACAGCCAGCAGACACCAGCGTATCTCGTGGGATCTGAGTTTCGCATGATAATCCTTTAATTTGGTACGAGAAGCTTTTTGGAAACGGCTTATCCTTTCTGGAGGAACCTCCTTAAATACATCCAGGTTTTCTGAAATTATATGGATATAAGCAGCACCCGCATCTTCCCACTCCTTAAAACGGGCAGCCTGCCAATCAGGAAACTGATCAATATCACGATCTGCTGCATGTAAGTAAAATTCTTTGGCAGACTGTTCATCTGTCCAATCTATAAATACATTTGAGGCCCCTGCCTCGTAGGCTGCAGTTTGGATCAGACGTGCGAACACAGCATTTTGTATATCACTATGAATAACCAATAATTGATTTTTTTGCAGATTTACACCAGCCCTCACAGCAAGCTCTGCATACTTTCTTAACTGTGCTTCACTTATGAATTCATATATTCCTTTAATCATTTAGAATCTCCTCTGTGGTATTCTTTGTGTAATTGTACTTTAAATGAAGCCACAGGGACAGGTCCCCTGGCTCAAAAAGAGCCATGGGACCTGTCCCCTTGGTTCCAGCGGATCTAGCGATATATTGATTACTCCTAACTAACTTAACGAAAAACACGATAGCCGCAATGAGTATAACCATGATTGATAAAAGAACATATGGCAAAACCCCTGTATAAAGCTCTACAATACCCGATGTCTCTATCTCTGGCCTTACGATTTTCTCCACTTTGGTATCACTCCTTTAGATAACCTCTTTTCATATGAAAAAAAGATCTGACAAATTCACATTCAGATCTTAAGCATTCCTGCATTTAGCTTATTATTCTATATTCATAACAATTTCAAGTCCTGTTGGCTTTTCCTTAAAGGTGTCGCTATACTCTTTAAAGACTAACTTTGTATTGGAAATATCGTCAGGCAATGGCGGAGAAACAATGAAGCTGTATGTAAAATGCCCTGTTGAGCCACCACCACGAGACTGCCAGCAATCGTATTGCTCTCCTAAAAACAATTCAAAACTATTACGATGATGCCGGCCGATTGGCGAATCATCCGGCTCATCCCAATCGATATGCAGCTGTATAACGCTGGCATTCTCGTACTGCCGAATAACGGTTATGGAATATATCCGATCATCTTTTTCTACCGATTTTAGAACCAATAGGTGTTTTCTGAATCCAGCCGGTTCAATACGCGGTTTAAAGAAATCGTATATTCTCATTCCCCCGAATAACGCCTTCAAATACTCTTCATAGAGATCATATTTTATAGCCCAGTTAGAGATAAAATGATCAGACGGAATCCCTGGGTTATCGTTTGAAATATCCCTCCGCTGTTTCAGCAAAGAACAGATTTGCTCATCAACTTTGCTTAACCGTTCGTCGTAAAAATCGGTTGGTGGCTCAAATGGCGTTCGTTTAATTTTAATCGCCTCCTCATTAACTTATTTTACCATATATTAACAAAGTAGTAACTTTCTTTCTTCTCCTTTTATGGTATAAGATAAGCTGCCTGGATTGGCAGCTGAACTGGTACATAAGCATCAGCTTGTTTAAGTACGTTTATTAGCAAGATATATTTATTCACTGCTGGTGCATGAAATAAGGGATTTGAATTTTACTATTTGGCATTCTTTATCTCCTAAATTTTTAGGAGGAGTATGTAAAGAAATTACTTAATAATCTCACTTTCTAAGTTATTTCCTTCAAAAATATAAAAGGCCGCCTGATTGGCAGCCGATTTAACATAAGTCAACCTATAATTTAAGAACATTATTTCACAAAGTATATTGTTAACTGCCCATTTTATTAGAGAATATCAGTACACCTGAATGTTAGCTACTGTGAATAAGAATGGCTATTCTTACTACTTAGAAAATTGTCTTTAACATCTTTTTATGAACCTACCCATATCTAAGGCTGCCCGATTTGACAGCCGATCTTAATCCTAAGTCCCCTTTAACGGAATATTAGCCGTGTCAAATTAAATACGTTCCCGTTTATTCCTTTCTCTTGGCAGCTAAATAAGCCTCTATATATCCGATAATAGCAACAAAAGAGTAACCTATTTTTATATCCATTAAATTACTTTGCAGTGCCAAATAACTAAAGATAAGACCTATCATCACTAACAGAGTACAAATGATTTTTTTTTCATTTTCATAAACAAATTTCCTCTCTACATACCTGCCTGTTGCGTTCAAATCCTTGAAAACAATTCTGGAGACGTTGAGACTCACATTATAGTTTATTCAATTAACCTCCCATTTATAGAACAATTAACCACTGATTTTAATAAACAACCTAATTAGATTTTAATCCTGAATACCCGTTTTCAAACTTTTCATCAGTTCATTAACAACCTCTATCGCTTCTTCCCTCTGCTTATTATCAGATGTGCATGCCAGGGGGACAGGTCCCGTGGCCCAGTCTCAAAATGAGCCACGGGACCTGTCCCCTTGGCTCACTTTTTTACTGTGTAATGCATTTCAACAAATTGGTTAAAAGTTCGCGTCCCTTTTAGATTTAATTCCAGCTGATAATTGCCGGATTTGAATAATGGAATTCCATCTCCGATGATGGAAGGAGCAATTGTGAGAATCAATTCATCGAGTAATTTTTCTTTCAAAAATGTGTGTAATAAGTCTCCTCCGCCAACTACCCAAATATTTTTTCCTTCTTCTTTTTTAAGGCTATTGGCGAAATTTACAATATCTCCATTCACAAACTTAACATAAGCTGTATCTTCTACTTGAGACCTGGAAAAGACGTAACAATCTTTGTTTTTATATGGAAATTGACCTTTTTCATGTTTCATTATCCAGTCATATGTTCTTTTGCCCATAATGATTGTGTCAATTTCTTCATAAAATTCCGAGTAGCCATTATCACCTTCACCCTCTACTTTAAATAACCAATCTAATGAGTCTTCTTTTGTTGCAATGTATCCATCCAAGCTTTGAGCAATAAAGAGTACTATGTTCCGCGGATTCTTCATCATACACCGTCCTAACTACGGAGAAATTCGTGCCATTCTATTTTAACAACAAGACACTAACTGCATCTTTTATAAAATAAGGATTCAATAAAAAAGGCGGTTATCCTTCCTGGATCAACCCACCTGTAACATTAAAATATTTTTTTCTGCTCTTTGTTCTTTTATTATTATCAGTTTTAACAGTTATAACATCACAAAATGACTTGCCACAGGGACAGACCCCCTGGCCCAGCTTCAAAAAGAGCCAAAGGACCTGTACCCTTGGCTCAAACATATTGATCCTGCCTGGTACATATGATCAAGGTATTCATATTCGATTACAATGCTGCCTGCAAAAGCACCTGGAGAGAATTGTGGATGCAGTACGGCATATAGTTTATGATCTCTTACCTCGTACTTAATGATGCTGCCAAAGTTAATCTCAGGAAACAAGGTATCAGGCAGAAGCCCTAACTCTTTAACATTGATCTTATAATGCTTCTCTCCGATCGTTATCTCGGCTGTGCTTTTTGATAAACTTGATTTTATATTCTTATTTACAATTGCCATTGGATTATCAACCAGTACTTCTCGCAACAGCTGACCATTTACATGGAAGACAACCACTTCTTGCTCTAAGACGCCTGTACCATAACCTTTGGTCAGGATAATAATCAGTTCTTTCTTTTTATCACCATTAATATCCTCGTAATGGATTTCAGGGGCGTAAGTGGGATTGGATACATTTATCCAGAAAGGCCTGGAATACTCACTTCCCTGAAAATTCAACTTAAAGTCGTAAAAAAGACCATTCCTCTCTATGGCATGCAAAGTGATGCTGTCTGATTTGGCGACTATTTTATGTTGGGGTTCTGCAGCTCCGGCATCCTTGGTTAAAATCACTAAGAATATAGACAATAGTAAAAATGCTCTTCAATAGCCCTCACCTCGTTTTTAGCTTTCCCCATTTGTTAAATATGCTGTGAGGCATCTTAATATTATTGCTGCCAGAGGGAGAGCCACTGGGACAGACCCCGTGGCCCAGCTTCAAAAAAAGCCAAGGGACCTGTCCCCTTGGCTCTTCATGTTCTCTTAATCATAATGGCCCCCGGCCCATTCCTCTCCTCTTCCCAAACCGTCTGAATCTCAAATGTCCCCGGCTCGAAAAACGAATCAAATCTCATTTTGATATCTTCCTGCATCGGCAGATTTTTCGCATCCTCGATGCTGATCCAATGCAGCTGCCCTTCCGGCGGATTCTCCAGCAGTTCGCCCTGAAAGTCCTTCGTCCAATAATTCATCATCATATACCGCTCATTTTTCACCGGATTCACAAACTCCGAAATCCCCTTAAATACAAGATTGCTCACTTCAAGGCCGGTTTCTTCCCTGACCTCCCGGATTGCTCCATCAGTAAAGCTCTCCGGGAATTCCACTCGCCCGCCCGGCGGAAGAAAGCCCTTAAAGTGGTCATGCTGCCTGTCCAGCAGCAGCACTTTATCTCCATCCTGGATCATCACAACTGTCCAGATTTTATAGGTTATTTGATTCTCCAAAATATCTCCTCATTTCGTGCCACGGGGTCAGGTCCCATGGTCCAGCCTCAAAATAAGCCAAGGGACCTGTCCCCTTGGTTCATTTTTTGCTTATCACCATATACACAAGAATCCCTCCAGCTAGAAATAGACCTGTGCCCAAGAGAACTTTTACATAAGACACTCCAGCTGCAGCTGTATCATAGCTGGTCTCTCTGCTTTCAAGCACAGACCACCAATCATTCTCTGTGGAGAAATAGATGGCCATGAATATCCATGTGAGAAAAGTAAAAAAAGTAAGCAGAAATACGATTATTTTTGTTTTCAAGGTATCACCCAAATTAAATCATATTGTATTTGGAGAGCCAGGGGGACAGGCACCCTGGCCCATTCATAAAAAAGAGCCAAGGGACCTGTCCCCTTGGCTCAAAGACACTTCCGAATATCCATAATAGCCTGCAGATGCATGCCTTCATGGAAAATCGTCCGGATCAACACTTGTTCGATTGTCCGCATTCCCATCTCTGTTGGCGGATATTCTTCCTCAAGGCGGTGGCCATAGGCTTTCCTCAGGCTTGATGGCTGCTGTCTCAGCAGGTCCTTAAGTTCATCAAATGAGGGTGTTTCTTCAGTAAAATCAGCAGGTGTTGAGCCATAGCGAAACCAGGTGCGGAATGCTTCCGGCACCGGTGATTTTTCCTTCGTCAGCGCTTCTATCCATAGATATTGGTCCAGATAAATATGCCCCATATTCCATCTGATATTATTGCGGAAGTTATCGGGAACAATCTCTGCCTGACCGGCGGTTACTCCTTCTAGCACAAGCAGAATATCTTCCCTGTAAGCTTGCAACTGGGTGAAAAGATTTTCGTGGCGGTCATTCATTGTTTGAACTCCTTCTTATAATGACATCCACCATAAGTTCCACAAAACAGTTCGCCAATCCTTCTTGAAAAAAGAGCCAGGGGGACAGACCCCGTGGCACAGCCAAAAAAGAGCCAGGGGACCTGTCCCCTTGGCTCTTTATAATGTTTCGGTTTCCGATTTCTTCTGGGGTGCAAACCATCCAATGAGGGCAATGGCTATCAGCACTCCATAGAAGACCAGTGTCCAGCCTGTGCTGTGCGGAAAATGGTGGTCGAGGATGCCGATATCCTCATGCGCCAGCGTGATGACAGCAAGCTTGACTCCAACCCATGCTACAATGGCATAGGCGGTTGTTTCGAGTGCCGGGCGTTTCCCAAGCAGCTGCACAAACCAGGTTGCGGCGAATTTGATCAACACCAATCCCGCGATTCCTCCAAGGACTACGACAATGAATTGCCCGCCGTCCATGCCTCCAAAATCGCCAAGCGGTGAATCCGGCAGCCCAAGCGCCAGCGCGACTGCAGCAAGGATCGAGTCAATCGCAAATGCCAAATCGGCTAATGCAATTTTCCCTACTGTCGGCCAAAATCCCTTTCCGCGGGACTCTTCTTTCAAATCCTCACGGTTATGTTTGTTGTCTTTCCCAAACTTAGCTTTAATTACATGCTTTAATCCGAGATAAAGCAGATAAGCCGCTCCGATTGCCTGTATCTGCCACACATTGGCGATGAACGAAATGGCAAAAAGCGCGATAAATCGAAAGGCAAACGCCATAATTATTCCGTAGTTGATAGCTCTTTTCTTCTCGTCCTCAGGCAGATGCTTTGCAATGACAGCCAAAACAAGCGCATTGTCCGCAGAAAGCAAGCCCTCCAATCCGATTAAAATCAATAATGCCCAGGCATATTCAAGCCATATGGACTCCATAAAAACACTCCTCTCAACAACAATACATTTCCTGTAGATTTCCCTGATAAGACAGGTTATAACCATTTAAATACGCATTAATAATTTCTTTTATAAATATCCCCTCAACGGATACAATAATTCCATTTTATAACACAAAATGTTGTCTGTAGTATAAATTTATTAATTTAGTTGTTTTTAATCATAAATCAAAATAATTACGTTTTACATTGACACATTTTTTCGCTCATAGTATATTCAGTAAGGTATAAATAGTAACAGTTACGATTTATACAATACATAATGATCGGAGCGAATTTATTTATGAACAAAAAGCTTACCAGTTCTATTTTTTCCCTTTTCTTATTAGGCATCATCCTTGCAGGCTGCCAGGAAAAGAGCGATGCACCCGCTGAAGAGGCAGCACCTGAGGAATCCGCTGAAAATGCCGAGGAAACCACTGAAAGTTCCGAAGAAAGTCATGATCATGAGCACGACCATGAAGATGAGGAAGAACATGAGCACAGCCACGGCTCAGAAGAAGAAAAACAAATCTATTCAGGGATATTTGAAGATGACCAAGTCGAAGACCGTCCCCTATCTGACTGGGAAGGCGACTGGCAGTCTGTTTATCCTTACCTGCTGGACGGAACGCTGGATGAGGTTTTTGAACACAAAGCTGAAACAAAAAAGGATAAATCCTCTGAGGAATACAAAGCTTATTATAAAACTGGTTATGAAACAGACGTTGAACGAATTGTTATCAAAGATAACGAGATGACATTTTACCGAAATGGTGAAGCAAAAACAGGAGAATATGAATATCACGGCTACGAAATCCTGAATTATGAAGCCGGAAATCGGGGCGTCCGTTTTCTATTTGATCTGGCAGGAGAAGAAACAGATGGACTGCCAAAGCATGTCCAATTCAGCGATCACAGTATTTACCCGACAAAAGCCGATCATTATCACATTTATTTCGGGGATGAAGAACATGCAGATCTTCTGCAGGAAATGGATCATTGGCCAACCTATTATTTCTCTGACTTAAGCGGTGATGAAATAGTGCATGAAATGACTGCTCATTAATAAATATGAGCTGAGAGTATAGATATTGCCTTTTTGAAGGCGATATCCGTCTCTCAGCTTTGTTTTCAATAAGCCCGCCGGCCAGGGTGAGCTGTTTCGCTTCCTGAAAAGCGCTTCTCTCTTTGCACAGCTTTTTATCATCAATCCCGCTGTTTCTCTACCAAACAGACTAAACAGCCTGAAAGTTTCCCCTGCCCAGGACTCACCTTTCCCAGCCTTTCTTTACAAACCATCCCCATCAAACACCCCTCTCATCTCCTCCGGCACAATCACCACATCCTGTATTTCATACTCATCAGGCGTTAAATGAAGCAGCACCATTTCGCCGTTTTCAAACTTTAACAGCTCATAGGTATTGAAGCTTGTACCTGCACCCATCCGAACCTTAATTTGCTGCAGCAGCTCATCAGAGATTTCCGCCTTTCTTTCCTCGGCCATGAGTGTTCTTGCCTGCTGATCATTTTCTGTCCTAACCGCTTCCTTGAATGACAGCCCAACTTCACTAGCATCTGGTTTGCTCAACTCTTTATAGACAACCAGCCCTAAGCCTATGTTCAGAAAAATAGATGCAACCATAAAGATATTCTTGACTCGCATTTCTTCACTCCTCACACACAGCTATATTTTTAGTAACCAAATAGGTTTAAAATATATTTCAGCACCGGCAGCAGAATCAGAATCAAAACGCTTTGATAAAAAGAAGTCAAAATATCCTTTTTCCACGTATTCCTTTCAGGGTAGCGATTGGCCAAGCGCTGAAACAGAAGCAGCATGAGCCACCAGAAAAATAAGGCGGTCAGCACCATTTGTATATCACTATAAAACATTCTTTCCTCCCCCCTTTGCCGGCAAATTCCTTAATCGCTTATACGGTTGTGAAGGGAAAAAGTTCCTTTTCAAAAAGTTTTAGTACCAATAAAAAAGCATCTTTCTATAACAATATGCAGTTCTGATAATGCAGAAATCGCAGTAGTTTTTTTGATATAAAAAACAGCATTAAACTAAAGGATTCCTCATTAAAATCAGCAAATAAAAAACGCTTGGCACTCCAAGCGTTTTCACCGTATTTAAATTCTAGTTCTTGTCTTTCTGCTTTTTATAAATTCGAGTATAAAAAAGTTAATCCAAGTGATTATCGGTATGGAAAATACAAGTGTTAAAAGATTAGTTTGACCGATACCAAACACTCTTGCTTCTTCATTTTTTAAATATAAAGTCCACGTTGCTGCCACCAATAATAATGTATTTAAACATAACGCAATTAAAAGCGCCAACCATTTGTTATTCTTTCTTTTCAAAGCTAAAACAGCTACAATCGCAGAAACTATTAATGAAAGCAAAATGATTATAAGGTTCAAATCAAGATCACCTTACTCTGTATTTATCAAAACCGCAGTTCGACCGATAAGGATTCGTACAGAAATTGTATTAAGGTATACTGTGAAATTCAATTCCAAGTAAATTCGGTGGTAATCATTTCTGCGCCCAGCTAATCAAATATATGCAGCAGCAATTACGGCTGCCTGGATACCAGGAAAAATTCAAGCACACTCTAAAAGCTTATTTCGCGCCCTCATCCGTCTGATGGATGCCAAATACATTTCCTTCTGTATCCAGATAATATCCCTGCCAGGCCATTCCGGGCAGGGCGTGTTTTGCCAATGCAACCTTGCCCCCATTTTCCAGGATCTTTGCTTCAGAGCTGTCATAATCTGTTACATGCAAAGTACAGGTAAAGCCGTTTACAGGCTGACCGGGTGCTGGCGGCGGAGTTTGGCGCTGCATCAATGCCCCGTTAATACCCAGTTCATTATCATCACCGGTCACTGCACCAAAGTAAGGCATTCCGGCATATTCGCTCCAGTCCTGAAAAGACCAGCCAAATGCTTCCCCATAAAATGTTTTCGCACGCTCCATGTCGTCTACATGAATTTCAAAATGAATTAACCTGCCCATAATTACCTCCCACATTTCCCATACTATATTTTTGAAACATCTTATACTAATTTCGAGTAAACTTCAGAAAATCCTTCCATTAAAAAAGCCTGTCCCCATTTTAAATGGGGTCAGGCTTTTTTATTAGTGGATATCCTTCTTCCTGAAGTTCCCGCCCTTTACCTCTGCCACATCATATACCGTGACAAAGCAATCGGGGTCAATTTCATTGATGATTTCTTTTAGCTTGGTTTCTTCCATGCGGTTGATGACACAGGTGATTTCCCTGAATTTTTCATGGGAGAAGCCTCCGTAGACTTCTTTATAAGTCGCACTGCGGCCCAGACGGTCGCGTATGGTTTCTACCATTAATGCCGGCTGGGTGGTGATAATCTGAAAAGTTTTAGAACCGCTCAGCCCTACCTCAACAATATGAATGACCTTGGATGCGATAAAGTAAGCAATGGCTGATAGTATCGCTCCCTGCAGGCCAAACACGGTTGAAACGAAGATAAACACAAAGATGTTCAAGAAGAGAATGATATCGCTCGTCCCAAACGGCAATTTCCGGGACAGCAGCACGGCAAGCATATCAATGCCATCCAGTGCACCGCCGTTGCGCAGTGCCAGCCCCATGCCGAAACCGAGGATGATTCCCCCGACGACGGTGACAAGCAAGGTATCGCCTTCGATGATTGCCGGGGTATGGTGCATCATGCTTGTCCCTATAGCAAGCGAAGCTATTCCGATAATGGAAAGGATCGCAAAGGTTTTTCCGATCTGCTTATAGCCCAGCCAGATAAACGGGATATTCAGGATTGCAATCAGAACCCCCAATGGAAAAGGAAACAATTGCGCCCCAACGATACTTACACCCGTAACACCTCCATCGGAGACATTGTTTGGAATCAGAACGGTTTCAAGGCCGTACGCAGCAATGAAGCCCCCGAGGATGACCAGAAATCCCCTCATGGCCAGCTTCAGTTTGTTGGATTTGTGTTTTCTGATTTCACTCATCGTATTTCCTGCCTTTACACTTTTTTCATCCTATTAGTTTACCACACTATATCCTTATTCCTGAATTTATTCATTCTGTTGGCTCTGTTAGTGTCCCATATAATTTAGGGCTCACTTAAGCCAGATACAGAGTTCACACGAATGAGTCCAAAATCAACACAGCCCTGCTTTTAAAAAGAAAGCCGCTGTACCGTCCCTTGTTCCTGAGCCGCATATCCGGTTTAATAGAACATAAGAAATATACTAGTAAGGAGCTTAAAAGCATGTCCGGAAAAGAACAGCTTTTACAAATCAACAAAGTACTTGAATATATAGATCATCACCTGCAGGAAGCCCTTCCGCTCGAAAAATTGGCCAAAGTATCGACTTACTCGCCATTTCACTTTCAGCGGACATTCAAAGCGATTGTTGGAGAAACGCCATCTGCGTACATTAAGAGGCTCCGTCTCGAGAATGCTGCACATTTACTGATATATGAACGTGATATCCCAATTACCGAGATATCTCTCATGTGCGGCTTTACTTCCTTATCATATTTTACAGCCTCTTTTACAAAGAATTTCAACACAAGTCCGAGGAAGTGGCGGGAAGGAGCTTATCTGGAATTATTCCCAAGAGTCTATCAGGACAGCAAGAAATCTAAACTTTTCAGCAATATAGGGAAAGAAGAACATGGGCAGAATCTCTATAATGAGTTTAGATGGCTGGACCTGGATAAATTGAAGACCATTGAGTTTCCAGTTTGCGCAACTGTGAATAGACAAAGCATCGGCCCTTATACAAAAGGAATTCCTGATGCCTGGGAAGAACTCTACCATTGGACAAAATCAAGAGAACTAATGAAGCCGGACACATTCATCTTTGGGGTGCCAAGAAATAACCCATATATAACACCGCCGGACAAAACCAGATACGACTGCCGCATGGCAATTGATGAGGATAAGATTCCGGAGGACGAGCCCTATTTTCTTTTTAAAGGGGGAAAGCATGTTGTATATGAGTTTGATGAACCTGTGGATTACAGTGAAAGAGGCAGAATGATTGAATGTTATTCTGAACTGTACAGCTTCTGGCTGCCAAGAAGCGGATACAGATATCTGGATAATCCCGTGGAATTGGTCGATGTGCTGCCTCTCAAAGGATCGCTGTCAGTAGAGTGTAAAATAAGGGCGATATGCCTGGCCATCGAACCTAAATAAAGGAGCATACTTATGTCAATTGATTGGAGCAGCATCCACTTCCTTCCTGTGATTGCTGGAGGGCTGGTATACATCATATACGGAGGAATTTATTATTCAGCCTCCTTATCAAAAAAGAATACAAGCAATCATGAAATCCTTCATAAACAAAGCGGGGGTCCGTTCAAATATATCTACTCAGTCGTGACTGCATTCATCATTTCATTTGCAATGGCTGCAGCCCTTCAGGCGACTGGCTCAGACAGCTTTCTGGACGGCGCTGCTCTTGGATTATCCATTGGATTTGTGATTTCCATTGTTTATGTGAAAAATGCTTTATTCGGGCTTGTCACAAAGAAATCACTGGGCGTTGCTGTTGGAGACCATTTAGTTGCGTTTACGCTGGTGGGGATGGTTCAGGGGTTATTTATGGGGTAACAAAAGGAGAACAAAAAAAGGCAGGAAGTTTCCCTGTATAGGGTTATTCCTACCTTTTCTTTAATCCTCCGCAACGACCACTTTCATATCCCCTTCTTCCAGCCGCCTCTTAATCTCGTCCGTAATTTTCGAATCAGTGATCAGCCAATCGATATCCGAGATGGAAGCAATTCTGGCAAAAGAACGGATGCCCAACTTGCTTGAATCTGCCATCAATATCGTTTCCTCAGCAATGTCCATCATTTTCATCTTCACCAAAGCCTGCAATTCATTGAAGTCGCTCAAACCTGTTTCAAGGTGGATGCCTTTGCATGAGATGAAAGCCTTGTTGACGTGATAGAGAGCGAGGGAGCGTTCAGCGAGCGGCCCTACATAGGAAAGCGACTGGGACAGAAGGGAACCGCCAGTGGAAATGACCTTGATCTGCTCCTTTTTGCTTAATTCAATGGCCACCTTGATGGAATTGGTCAGCACGGTCAGCGGCATATCAGGCAATTCCTTGGCCATATACCAGGCAGTGGTGCTTGCATCCAGAAGAATCTGGTCGCCCTTCCCGATCAATTCTACTGCCGCTAAGGCTATTTTTTTCTTGTCTGCCGCATTGGTAACTTCCCGTTCCAAATAGGAGATTTCAGACTGTTCTTCCTGTATGCTGACTGCTCCGCCATGGCTCCGGCGCAGCAGATTTTCTTTTTCAAGCTTCTCCAGGTCCCGTCTGATCGTCTCTTCTGTGACGGAAAAAATCCTGCTTAATTCAGATACGCGGATGCTTAACCGCTCATTCACCAGCTCCACGAGCTTTCTTTGCCTTTCAGCAACCAACACTAGAAAACACCTGCCCTTTGCAATACCCGTCATCTATTTAACTTCTTCATTTTTGTATGACTATTCATTCAACTATAGCATAAATCATAGCACCCAAATATTCCTGTAAAATAAAAGACTCCTGTAAGCCGGAGTCTTTTTTGCCGCTTACCGTACAGCGAGCACGCTCTGTTCATATCCTTTGATTTCTTCCAGCCATTTCTCCTGGACAGGGGCGCCCATCTGCTCGCAATAATAATCCCATACCGCACCAAAAGGATAGGTCTTAAACTCCTCGAGCAGCGCCAGTCTTTCCGTATAATTGCCTTCTTCCTGCAGTTTTTTCAGATGCCGGTTCGGCATTAGCAAAGCATAAAGAAGGGCTTTGATCATATTGCGCGTCCCGATGGTCCAGGCCGCTACCCGATTGATGCTGGCATCAAAGAAATCAAGGCCGATCATGACCTTTCCAAGCGCATCATTGCGGACAATTTCCAGGGCAATTTCCTTTAGTTCGTCATCAAACACAACCACATGGTCGCTGTCCCATCTTACTGGCCGCGAGACATGCAGGGCCAGCTTATCACTGTATAAGAGCATGGCAGAAATCTTGTTGGACACTGTTTCCGTTGGATGGAAATGCCCGGTATCAAGCAGGCACAGCTTGTTATTTTTCAAGGCATAGCCCAGGTAGAATTCATGGGAGCCGACGACAAAAGATTCAGAGCCTATCCCGAATAATTTGCTTTCAACCGCATCCAGATTATACTTTTCGTCAATTTCTTCGGCAAATATGCGGTCCAATGACTCTTTCAATCTCACTCTCGGTGTCATCCGGTCGCTTGGGACATCCTTGTAGCCATCCGGGACCCAAATATTTGTCAGGCACGGAGTCCCTAATTCTTTGCCAAAATACTCGCCGATCCGGCGGCTTGCCACACAGTGATTGATCCAGAATTCCCTGATTTCAGGATCCGGGTGGGAAAGGGTCAGTCCGTCTGCTGCCTTTGGATGGGAAAAGACGGTTGGGTTGAAGTCTAGGCCCAGCCCATTTTCCTTCGCCCATCTTACCCAGTTTTCAAAATGCTTCGGTTCGAGCTTGTCACGGTCAACTGCCTCCCCATCTGTTTCCGCATAGATTGCATGCAGATTGACCCGATGCTTCCCCGGGATCAAGCTAAGAGCCTTTTCCAGATCCCTGCGCAGCTCTCCGGGCGTCTTCGCTTTGCCGGGATAATTACCTGTCACATCAATGCCGCCTGATAATTCGCTGCTATTCACTTCGAATCCGCCTATATCGTCTCCCTGCCAGCAATGGATAGAAATAGGGATCTGCCTGAGTTGATCCAGCACTTCATCTACCGTGATCCCCCATTTTTCATAGGCCGTTTTTGCGTAAAGATATCCCGCCTCAACCGTCATTCTGCCCTCTCTCCTTCCTAATTCACAAGCTTGTGTTCAGGTGTATATTTTTTCACATCAAAAGAGTTCCTGATGATTTGGCGTGCTTCCCTTATGTCTCCAATTTCGCCAAGCGCCATCAGCTGGACGATAATATTGCCGATTGCGGTGGCTTCAACCGGCCCTGCGTATACCGGCTTGCCTGTCGCATTGGCTATCAGCTGATTCAGCATTTCATTCTGGCTGCCCCCGCCAATGACATTGATTTTGGAGAACTCTTTCTCAAAAATTTCTTCAAGCTGGCCGGCTGCTTCCTTATATCCGGCTGCCAAGCTGTCAAACACACACTTTGCCACTTCTCCAGGCGAGGATGGCACAGCTTGACCTGTTTCCAGGCAGTAATTCTGTATTTCTCCGATCATATCTTCAGGCTTCAGAAACCTGCCGTCATTCACATTGACAATAGCTGAAAACTCCCTTGCCCCCCGCGCCATTTCCACAAGCTGTGCAAAGGAATAGTCATTTTTGTAATTCCTTTTGACTTCCTGGATCATCCAAAGGCCCATGATATTTTTCAGAAAGCGATATTGATAGTCCACTCCGCCTTCATTGGTAAAATTGGACTCTTCTGCTTTAGGAACGCATATCGGAAAGTGATTTTCCACCCCCATCAATGACCAGGTGCCAGAGCTGATATAGATTGTTTCCTCTGTTTCAGGGACAGAAATGACGGCAGATCCGGTATCATGGGTTGCAGGCAGGATCACCTTCAAATCAAAGCCGAACCCGGAAACCAGCTCTGCAGATAAGTTTCCAAGGATCGTTTTAGGCGCCCTGATTTCCTGGAATAGCTCCCGGTTGATCCCCAGCTCACCTAAGAGATTGTCATCCCAGTCTTTGGTGAACGCATTGACCAGCTGGGTGGATGTTGCATTGGTATACTCATTTGCTTTGATTCCTGTTAAAAGATAGTTCAGATAATCGGGAATCATCAGGAAGGTTTTCGCTTTTTTCAATAACTCCGGGCTGCTGCGCTTCAGTGCGAAAAGCTGGTAGATGGTGTTGAACTTCTGGAATTGGATCCCGGTTTCCATGTAGAGATTTTCCTTTGGCATGATGGAGAATACCTCTTCCATCATTCCATCCGTCCGCGGGTCGCGGTAAGAAACAGCCTCTGTCAGCGGCTGCCCGTCCCTATCCAATAAGACAAAGTCGACGGCCCATGTATCAATCCCGATGCTGGCCGGCACAATGCCCATCTCTCTGCAATGATGGATCCCTGCTTTTATTTCTTCGAAAATACGGCTGATATCCCAGCAAAACTGGCCGTTTTTTTGGATCAGCTTATTCTCAAAACGGTGGATTTCCTTCAGCTTCAGGCGTCCTTCATCTAATTTTCCTGCAATCAGCCTCCCGCTGGAAGCCCCAATATCAACTGCAACAGCATATCCTGCCAACTTGCACTCCCCCTTCACCAAAGCTCTTAGCGGCCTTCATTCGGAACACTGCTACCTTGTAAACGCAGCCGGCACTCCGCCATCGACCGTCAGCATGCAGCCGGTTGTCCGCTCCGATTTGGAAGATGCGAAGAAGGCAATCGATTCAGCAATATCGCTCGGATAGATGTTGACCTGTAAAGTGGTGCGCTTCCGGTAATGCTCTTCCAGCTGGTCTGGTTCGATCCCATAAGCCGCCGCCCGTTCTTCGCGCCAGCTCGATCCCCAGATGGCCGAGCCCTGGAGGACAGCATCAGGGAGGACCGAGTTGACCCGGATTCCATATTCGCCGCCTTCAGCTGCGATGCATCTGGCCAGATGGGTTTCCAGTGCTTTCACAGAGCTGTAGGCTGCCGCATTTTTTCCGGCATATACAGAATTCTTGGAGCCGACGAACACCATATTCCCGCCGATTCCTTGCTGCTTCATTTGCTTGAAGGCTTCACGCGCCACCAGGAAATACCCTGTGCCTAACACGTTCATATTCAGGTTCCATTCCTGGAGGGTGGTCTCATCAATCGGGCTGGAGGTTGCGAGGCCCGCGTTGTTGACGATGATGTCGACACCGCCGTATGAGCGTGCGGCTTGATCAAATGCAGCCTTCACCTGCTCTTCTTTGGTCACATCCATTTTAACGGCCAGTGCCCGCCCGGCACCATATGCTTCATTGATGGCTGCAGCTGTTTGCTCCGCTCCTTCCAGGTTCAGGTCGGCTATCACTACATGTGCCCCCTCCGAGGCAAACCGGCGGCATGTTTCACTGCCGATTCCACCTGCTCCTCCTGTAACGAAAGCAATTTTCCGGGAGAATTCAGCTTCTGCTGGTGCAAGGCTTAATTTATACAGCTCTAGCGGCCAGTACTCGATGTTGTAAGATTCATTTTCATTTAAGGAAACAAACTGGCCAAGCGCAGTTGCGCCCTTCATAACCGCAATGGCGCGATGGTAAAGCGCCCCGCTCACACGGGAATTGGCTGCATCTTTTCCTGTGTTCACCATTCCAATCCCGGGGATCAGGATCACGCGCGGGGCCGGTTCGAACATCTTATCGCCGGCATTTTTATTTTTTTCAAAATAGGCTCTGTATTCTTCCTTGAACCTTTCAATGCCAGACCTGATGCTTTTCTTCAATGCCGCAGCATCCTCTGTCTGCGGGTCCCACTCAACGTATAAAGGAACACGTTTTGTATGCACAAGATGGTCCGGGCACGCGGCGCCTATCTGGGAGAGCACTGGAGCAGCCTCGCTGTTCACGAATTCGAGGACATCTTCTCCGCGGTCACAGGACAGAATCATCTTCTTCTCAGCACTGACCGCTCCGCGGATGACCGGCATTACTTCGGCCAAGATCGCTGCAGCTTCTTCCTCAGGCAATATGCTGTATTTTTGCCCGCCAAAAACAGCTTCTGGTTTCACGCGCTCATTGATATACCGTTCTGCTTCATTGATGACCGCAATCGTTTTATTGTAGCTTTCTTCTGCCGTTTCTCCCCACACAACCAAGCCGTGCTTTTCCATCAATACCAGTTCGGCGTCAGGGTTGTTTTGGACACCTTCGGCAATCATCTTCGAAAGAGTGAATCCAGGGCGGATATACGGCACCCATACGAATCGGCTGCCATAGATTTCTTCGGCGATCTGCCTGCCATTGTCCGCACAGCATAAAGAGATGATTGAATCTGGATGGGTATGGTCGACATGTTTAAATGGAAGGAATGCATGCAGAAGCGTCTCGATGGAGGCTCGCGGGTGTTTGCTGTCGATCATGCAGTGAGAAAGATCATTTACCATCTCTTCATCCGGCATTTCTTCCCGCTCCATCAGCGGCCGGATATCGTCAAGAGACAAGCCGGTGAAATTCTGGGCCTTCATGGAAGCAAGGTCCGAACCGCTGCCTTTAACCCACATCACTTCCACTTCACGGCCCCGGAAATCTTTTTCGATTGTTTTCATCGATGTGTTTCCTCCGCCCCAATTGCAGACTGCACGGTCAGCTCCAATCAGGTTCGAACGGTAAACAAGCTCCTCCAGCCCTTTGCCGACCTTTGAAAACTTCTGACTAACCCATAAATTTTTGACCATACTGTTTCCCCTCCAGCTCGTTTTTGTTTGTTTATCTTTGTTTTATTATAAAATACTTTTGTTTATTTTTGAATGTTTATTTTTAAATTTTCTAAATAGTATTTATTCTGTGAAAAACCGCCCTGAAAACAGGGCGGCCGATGAACTAGTTTTATTCTGCATCTTTTTCCCACATGCTGATGATCTGGTCTGCATGGTGCACCAGATTTTTCTTCGCTCCGGGTGAAACCTTGCTGTGTTTTGTATGATGGCCAAGCAGATAACGGTATCCTTCCATCAGCTTGATGGCCTGCTTCAAGGCCCCTTTCTGTTCCTGATGGACGGCCAGCTTATAGGCAATTTTCAGCTGAATCAATATCGGTCCAGAAAGCTGTCCGCTCTTCTCGTATTCTTTCATCGCGCTCTCTAATGCCGGCAATAGACCGGGCGCCCTGTAAGAAGGAACAGGCACTTTTGACCAGTCTGTATCTGACGCGAAATAAAAGCTGGTATAAGCAGGCTGATTGTATGTCGTATTCTGCCAGGCAATTCCTGTGCGGTATTGCACGTCATGCATCAGTGTATAAAGCTTTCTGTCTGTCACTTCTGTGCTGAGGTAGATTCTGATGGCAGAGCTGTCAGCCTTGCGCACGAGCAGCTCTTCCCGCCAATCGCCGAAAATATCAGCCACCAGCGACGGATTCCCTTTTGTGCCGTTATTCGTTCTTGTATCGGCTGCTGTCAGGAGCCTGCCCCTCTGCCAGTCTTCTATTGTCGGGGTCGCCTCTTGGGCGCCATCGACAATCTGCGTGGTCATATCAGCTGCCCACTTGATGTTCATATTTGTACCGGGTGCCGCAGAGCTGATTTTTTCTCCCTGGGCGCTATACATGCCAACACCTGTATTCGCCCATGCTTCCAGTCCGCGTTTTGACGGGTCGATGTCCCCGATGATTCCCCGGCCTGTATCTTTCCCGGTGTATCCCCCAAAGATGGTTTCACCAGTCTTTGCATCCCGCATGGCGTACCCGTATGGGGCACCGGCTGAACCCTCATGGACCATGAAGATTTCAAGGCCTTTGCGGTCAGGATCGATATCGGTTACGTGGAGGGCATCGCCATGGCCTACCCGGGCTGTTTCTCCCGGTGCCGCACTGCCTTCCGGAAGAACGCCCATTGAGCTGTACAGAAGAGAGCCGTCATGGTCGATGGTCGCACCGCCATACACGATTTCCTGCTTGCCGTCGCCATCCACATCCGCAGTGGCTAATGAATGGGCGCCCTGTGTCGTAAGAAGGCCAAACTCCGGATCTGTTCCATCCCTGCCATGCGGGCTGTCATTGAATGGATTTGTCATTGGCGTCCAGCCGCTGTCGACGCTCCAATTCTCTTTTAAATGTTTTCCATCCCAGCTGTAAGTGACAAGCGTTGCACGGGTATAGTAGCCTCTTGCAAAGACGGCTGATGGCTTTTTCCCGTCGAGATAAGCGACTCCTGCAAGGAACCGGTCGACCCTGTTGCCCGGTTCAATCCGGGACATCGCATAATCGCCCCACATGAGCCCATCATCATGGCGGCCCTCTTTGTAGGGAATTGTCTCCAATTCCTTCCCTGTGCTGCCTTCAAATACTGTCAAGTACTCGGGCCCCTCTACAATGAACCCTTCAAATGTCCTGAGGTCATTGCGGGAGCTGCGGCCTGGGGCATAGACGTCCATAAAATAGTCCGCTAGCTTCTCAGCATCTTCCTGGGATAAAGGATATGGGTATTGCTTTTCTATCCCGAATGCCTCTTCCAGCGTTTCCGGCCAGTTTCCGTTCACCACTTCTTCATGCTCATGCCAGCCTTTGAACATATCAACCACATGATCATAATAATCTTCTGCGCTCATCCGGTAATCATCTTTATTGCTGTACCCGGCCTTCACGTCCTTCGCAGGCATGGTGATGAATTTTTCAGAAGTCTTCTTGCCATCTTTATCAAACTGAATGGTTTTTGTCCCAGGTGCTGTCTTAAACATCACTTCTGCTTTGCCATCGCCGTCAAAGTCATAGACGACCATCTGGGTATAATGGGCGCCCGCCCTGATGTTGACGCCAAGATCAATTCTGTAAAGCAGCGTGCCGTCCTGCTCATAGCAGTCAATATACACATTCCCGGTGTATCCCTTTTGCGATACATCCTTGGAATTAGACGGATCCCACTTCACGAAGTACTCATACTGGCCATCCCCATCCACATCGCCGACGCTCATATCATTGGCAGAATAAGTATATGCCTCTCCCGCCGGCGTCACTCCATCCGCAGGCTTTTGGAGCGGCAGATCATAAAACGAATCAGACCACGAACGGATGGAGCGGCTCTGGTCGACTTCCTTCCCCCGGACCACCGCACTCACATAATAAGCGGAGCTGGAGGTGCCTGTTTTATCAAGAAAATTGCTGCTGTCCTTGACTTCTGCAATCTTTTTCCCATCGCGGTATACATTAAATTCTGCACCTGTCATGCCTTTGCCGGAATAGCCTGCTGCCTCACTCCCGAGCAGCCTCCAGCTGAGAAAAATCCCTTCCGGTGTTTTCGCTGCCGCCAGGCCCCGGTCGAGATACTCCAGCTGCACTACCTTATGTACGTCTCCCGGAGGATTTTTCTTTGCTAAACTCTCAGCCGAAGCACCACTGACGCCCGCAAATAACAATGGTACTGCCAAAGCTGCAGACAGCATCTTTTTGGCAGCCGTCTTTTCTCTCTTCCAACCCATATAATCGCCACCTTCTCCTTTTTGTAAACCCTTACATTTTGTTCTGGTTCATTATAGATTTAATATTCAGAATACTTTAGGGGCAAAAGTCCCAGGAAAATCATTGCCTCTGATTTTTGATAGAAATCAACTGTTTTTTAAACGCTTGAATGAATCTTCAAAAAAAAGCCAGTGTTCTTTTATGAAACACGGCTTCTACTCTATATAAAAAACTTCCTCCAGCTCTACACTGACCGGACTATTATCAGGATTCGCCTTCATTAGCGGCTTCATATATTTCCACCATTTTTGGCAGACTTCTGTTTCACTCATCTTATTCCACATTTCTTCACTCTCTATTTCCACATAAGCAAATAGCTTCCCTGATTCCCTTTCCAGGAAGATAGAATAGTTTTGAGCTCCATGGGCTTTCAACTCACTGGCCATTTCCGGCCAGATTTCGTCATGGCGCTTTTTATAGTCCTCATAGCAATCCTGATGGACAAACATGATCGATGCTTTCCTGATCAATTTCTTCACTCTCCCATCTCCGATATTGTTCTGGGCGGTGAAGCACCGCCCAAATAAATTTGTTACGTATATTGATGAAGAAACTCCGATAAACAAAGAACGGCCAATGATTGCCCGTAAGGCATGGCAGTTATTCGGATCTCCTTGTAAAAGTCCAGCGTTTCTCCCATCCCGGTTCCCACTGAAACCTTCTGCAGGGTGCCATCATCCGTAATTTCACGCAGAATGGCATGGATCGCTTTATGGGCCGTTTCTTTATATTCCTGGCTGACATAGCGCTTATGTACAGCTTTCAGGATGCCATAAGCAAATCCGGCCGTTGCCGAGGCTTCAAGATAAGAGGTTTTGTCATTAATCAGGGTGTGCCACAGGCCGCTGTCATCCTGGAACCTTGCCAGTGCTTCGATTTGCCTTTCAAGTGCATCAGCCAAAAACTCTCTGAGAAAATCGCCCTCCTCCAGTTCCAGAATCTCAATGATTTCAGGGATTGAGATGGTGATCCAGCAGTTCCCCCTTCCCCACAGCGCTTCTGCATAATGATGGTTATCTTCGAAAGTCCACCCGTGGAACCATAGCCCGGTCTGTCTGTCAGTAAGGTATTTAATATGGATGAGAAACTGCTTTTTGGCTTCCTCCAGATATTGCGGCCGATGCAGCAGCTTGCCGATTTTTGCCAGGGGAAGCACCGTCATCATCAGGGTGTCATCCCAAAGCTGATTCTTATTTTCGGGTCCATAGGTCATATGCTGCAGCCCGCCTTCTACTGTCCGGGGCATATCATGCATGACCCATTCGGCCCACTCCTCCAGATACGGGAGATAGGTTCGATCTTTCGTATCTTCATATAAATGGGCCAGCGTTAACAGCGGCGCCATTGTATTGACATTCTTAGGCGGCACTCCCTCTTTGAATCTTTCAGCGAACCAGCCGTCGATAATCTCCCGGGCTTTCTGATCATTCGTGAGCTTCCAATATTTATAGATTCCATAAAGGCCGACGCCCTGCGGCCAGTTCCAAACGTTCCAGCTCTTGTCATCCACAACCAGCCCGTCAAAATTGAGCAGGAATTCACCGGAATCATCACTGATTCCCGTAAGATTATTCATCAGCAAATCAATATAATGGATGATTTCTTTCTTAGCGATAACACTTGTCTCTGCCATCAATATCCCTCCCTTTTCCAATGCCTGTTACACGAGCAGATGCTTCTTGGTCATGCCCATTTCCTCAAAGAGCTTCTCCGCCTCTTCACGCGGAATGGCGGACACTAGCGGATCATTGATAAAGGCATTAAATGCCAAGCGCTTATCATTTGAAAGAGCGGCCTTCAGAACACCCTCCTGATTAAGGATATGGCGCTGCACCATATTGGCAATATCAAGCGGCAGCCCGCCTGCAAGCACAGGCTGTACACGATTTCTCCTGATAAGGGCATTCGTTTCAACGATCGCCCCCTGCGGAAGGTTCGGAATCTGTCCAAGGTTCGGGATATTGACATTAGTGGTGAGCTCCTCAATCCCAAGCAGGGCAAGCAGTATGTCAACTCCCTCTTCACCGGAAGGCTCTATCGCCACTTCACTTTCGCCGCTGAAGACCTTCTGATTTTCTGTCACCTTCCTTTTTTGATCCTCGATCCGGAAGTCCACTGGCGTCAGGTGAAACTTCCATTTCTGCACCGTTTCAGGGTCCTTTAAGTAATCCGGCGGCATGAATTCGGCAAGATGGCGGTCTCCTGCTGCCGCAATCTGCCCATATTTTAAAAACAAATCGAATTTCACACGGTGTGAGGAGCTAAAGACGCTATCTTCCCAGCTTCCCTCTTCTTCTTCGTAACCGGATTCCCGGTATTTTTCGGCAAACTGCCTGTAAAGCGGCAGCAAATCAATATTTTTATAGGAAGCTTCTGTAATCCAGGTAAAATGGTTGATGCCTGCAACCGTGACTTTGATATCCTTCCGGCTTTTCACTTCAATGCGCAGCATTTCAATGACCATATCTGCAAGAAGTTCCTGGGTCCCGAATACTTCATGGCAGCATCCGAATGCCTTGACCTCCGGGAATACCTCGTATAAAGTCCTCGTACACAAAGACATTGGATTGGTGTAATTGATCACCCATGCTTCCGGGGAATGCTGTTTGATTTTTCCGGCAATCTCCACGAACATCGGAATGGTCCTCATTGCCCGGCTTATCCCGCCCGGCCCGACTGTGTCGCCGACAGACTGATAGATTCCATATTTTTCAGGCAAGTGGACATCATTCCTCATATCTTCAAAGGTGCCGGGAAGAATGCTGATGATGACGAAATCCGAGCCTGTCAAAGCTTCCTCAATAGAAGCAACGGCCTGATAATCCCATTTCCCTTTGGCCTCAGGATGGCTGGAGATGAGATTTCCGATTCTTTCATTGGTTCTTGCCGCTTCGATATTCACATCATATAAAGCAACGGTCCCCGAGATCCGCTCCTCGAGCGCAAGGTCGCTCATCAATCTCCTGGCCCAGCCCTGGGAGCCTCCGCCGATATAAGCAATCTTAATGCCTTCCACTACATTTGCTCTGCCCATTTTGCTCTTCCTCCCCTGTTTTTCTAAAATTCTATGACCCTGTATTCATATTTTTCCAGCTTCAGCTCTCCCTCTGGCACTGCATTTCCGGACAGTACATCCGTGCCTGCAGCAGGGAGGCTGGAAATGCCGCCCTGGCCATCCATATTAATGATCACCCAAACTTGGCGGCCATCCTTCTCCCTTGGGGCAATGATGGTCCCTTCTGACACATCAGCTTTTACCTTCACGCCTGCGTCAGCGGCGTACGCGCTGATCAAGTTCCTCATCATTTCCCTGCCGGCTTCCCCCATTGGAAGGGAACCGAGCATCACAATCTTCCCTTTCCCCCTCCGGTGCTCTGTCAGGAATAATTTTCCCGGTGTGAGGCCGCCCTCAATCCTTCCCACTGCTTCAGCATCTTTCGCCTCAAAAACGGAGCTCCACAAACCAAGCGGGGCAGATGTGCCGAATGCTTCGCCGACTGCACCAGTCTCTTCCAGTGGGAAGGTATACAGCGCTTCAACCCCTGCCAGATCCTCCAGCTCACCCAGTGCTGCATCAGTATGAATGGTATGGTGCTCTGTCCGCCCGCCCGTCATCGGACCTGCCACCCATATTCCTCCAGCTTCAGCGAATTCTATGGCCCTCTGGATATAGTCAGAAGAGAGATAGTGTATAAATGGAGTGAATAGAAGCTTATATCCTGACAGATCCTCTGATTCTGTTATAAGGTCACGATGGATTCCTGTATTCAGGACCTGCTGATAAAAATCAGTGATCAGCTCTTTGTATGGCAGCCCTTTATGGGGCTCTGTCTTCATGAACATCTTCGCCCTGTCGGAATAGGTGATGGCAGCTTCTGCCTGGAGAGGCGAGGTGCTTGTAAGAATCGGCTCCAGCTCTTTCCTCATCTTTTCTACCTCCAGCACGCTCTGGAAACCGACTGTCGGCTTCCCCCAGGCGCTGATCACAGAACCGTGCGGCTGTTCACAGCCTGCTTTCTGCTGGCGCCAGAGCCAATAGCAGAAAGCCTCTCCCCCAAGGGCGTAAGCGGCAGCAGCTTCCGCTTTCAGATACCCATTAGGATGGGGAGTGCTGTAGCTCTCAAGCGATGCGCTATAAGAGGTGCTCGTTTCCATGATCCAAAACTCCCGCCCCTTTTTGATATTCCGCCAAAGATCACAATTGAATAAATAATTGCTGTAAGAATGAGAAGGTGCATAGGTATCAAAGGAAGCGAAGTCGAGGTTCTTAAACAGGCGTTCATTATCCACCGAGAACATGATTGTGCTGTTATGGGTGATTGGCGCATGAGAATATCGCCTGATGATTCCGGCCTGTTCATCCGCAAATTCAGCGATCTTTTCAGCCGAAAAGGTCTGGTATGCCGTCTTTAGCGAGGAATTATGCAGAAATGGCACTGGCCCGGGCTGCGGTACCTGGTCAAAGGAATGATACTCCTCGCTCCATATCTTCGTTCCCCAAGCTTCATTCAGTTGTTCAATCTTGCCGAAACGCTCCTGGAGCCATTGATGCCATTGCTCTTTGCAGCTTTCGCACATGCACTCGGAAACATGGCACTTGAATTCATTGTCCAGCTGCCAGCCGATCAGCCCTTCCTGCCCGCCTAAAGCTTTGGCGATATGTTCTGTGATGATGGCGGCCCTTTCCCTGAAATAAGAATTATTCGTACAAACATGCTGCCGGGAACCATGCCCCATGATCCTGCCGCCGTCATCCACATACATCCGTTCCGGGTGTCCATGCGACATCCAGACCGGAGGCGTCGGGGTTGGGGTGCACATGACCGTATCAATCCCCTGTTCATTGAGCCTTGAAATCATCTCTTTAAAAAATGAAAGGTCGATCTCGCCCTCCCTCGGCTCCATTCTTGACCAGGCAAACTCGCCGATCCGGACCACATTGATGCCCGCTTCCTTCATCAGCTTAATATCCTCTTCAATCACGCTTTCATCCCAAAGTTCAGGATAATAGGCGGCTCCATGGTATAGTTTTTTTGCCAAGGCGCACTTCCTCCATTCTAATAGTTATTTAATATGTACCAGCAGCGGAAGCTCCAGCTCCTTTATGCCTTCGATGACAAGCCTGCTGACTTCACGCGCTCCAGATTCGCAGAAGTGGGTATCATCCTGAATGCCTGCAGGATAATTGGAATGCTCTCCCTCCTCCAGCCAGACAAATAACCGCTTGGAACCCTCCGGCCCGAATGCTTCATAAAGCAGCTTCGTCTTTGCCCAAAGGTCAATGACGGGGACACTGTGCCTCTTTGCCAGCTGCCTCACCGCCTCAGGGTAATCCCCCAATGTTTCCTCAAGTTTCCCATGTTCATCAAACTTTCTTCGGTTGACTGAAGTAATGAGCACCGGGTGGGCGCCTTTTTCCCTTGCTCCCGTTATATACTGTGAAAGAAAAAACTGATAGCTGGTAAAAGGCTGCGTTCCATAAGGCTTCTGATCATTATGGCCAAACTGGATAAACAAAAAATCCCCCGGCTGAATCCTCGCCAGGATAGCCGCCAGCCTGCCTTCTTCCACAAAGCTGTTTGAGCTTCTCCCGCCCCTTGCTTCGTTATGGACCCGGACATCATCCGTGAACAGCTCCTGCAGCACCTGCCCCCAGCCTGCCATGGGAAACTCATGCTCCGGACAGGCTGCGACTGTCGAATCACCCGCTAAAAAGAGCTGCACCACTCTTTTTTCCATGAAGACCGCCTCCCATCATGATTTATTGATGCCAATAAAAGACTTCCTGCTGGGCCCTGCCGGCCGGCCAATCCTGCTGAGCGGACGCCATACCCCCAAAAGGGCTATTGTCGGGACGAGCAGAAACCATTTGATAACAGACAAGCCCTCTGCATCATAGAAAAAGATGAACAGCAGGACAGGAATCACCCTTCCTATGTTGACGGCAATTTCCCTGACAATGATGAACTCTGTCCGTAATTTGGCTGACAGCGGCGACTGCTCCATAACATCAAACCCGATGGAAGAATACGGGACAAGAATATAGGGAGTGAAGATTGCATTCACTATCCCAAAAGCCAGCAGAGTATAAACGTTGATCTCTACGAGAAGCAGAAGGGTTGCCCCTATGACCCCAAGCACACCAATAAGCAGGAATCTGCCCTGCTTTTCCTGACTGATCCTCCTGCCGACAAAATAGAAGACAATCATGCTCAAAATCGCATTCAGGGAAGAAAACCATCCGAGCTTAAGCTCGCTTGCGGTGGAAATATAGAAAAGAAGATTGATGATAAACATGAAGATCCCTTCTCTTATTCCATACATAAAGCTGCCAGTCAGGATCTGCTTCCACTGCCAGCTCCAGTTCTGCGGGGACAGGGCCTCTTTTAAATAAAATTTTTTCATTGCCTGGAGCGGCTTTATCCTCAGGCTGATAGCACCTGTAATGATGTATAAGAAGAGAGAAATGGAGAAGATGATGATATACCCTTTGAGACCGGCCAAATAGCCGAGGATCAATCCGGAAATCAGCGGGCCCAGCACCCCGGCAAGTGATTGGACAAATCCATTGAAGCCATAGAAGAAGCCGCGGTTTTCCCGGCTGGTGAAATCATAGGCCAGCACATTGAAGGAGAGCCAGTAAAAACCGAGGGCAATGCCCTGGAAGATTCCGAGCTCAATGGGGTAAAAGGCAGCCTGCTCCTGAAGGATCAGCAGGAGGGTGAAAAATATGCAGTGCAGCAATGTGCCCAGCCGGAATATGCTTGCCACTCCAACCTTCGGGATGATCCATCCGGAGACAATATACATACTGGTCGAAAAGATGAACAGCATCAGATAAAACTCAGCAACAGTGATATAATTCATTTCGACCTTCCAAAGATAGATCCCGACGAACAAATTCGAAAGGGCCGTAGCTGTGTTGAAAATCCCATGGACAAAAAGAAGCAGCTTAACTTTGGGATCCGCCATCTTTAAGGAAGCATTTCTCACCACTCATCCACCCTTTCACGGCCCAATAATAGAAAGTATCCTCACATGAACGAAAAACGGAATATCCCCTTCTCCTGACAATCCGTGTCCAGCAGCCGGAGACTTAAGTAAATGCTCTTTCCTTCACTTCCAATAAATCGGCCAGGAACACAAGAGCCAGCCCCTGCCCCCATCCGTGGATCCGTTTAAAAGGTACATCTTTATATCCTTTCATATCAGGCATGACAGCCGTGCCGGCCGAAACCTTCAACACCCTGCCGTCGTCCGTAATTTGTTCCAGGATCCCGCCAATCGTTCTCTGGATGTACTTATTGTAAAGGCTGCCTCTCGTCAGGAGCGCTGCTGCAATCCCGGAAGATCCTGATGCCTCCAAATAAGAGGACGGGTCTGTCAGAACCGTGTGCCACAAGCCCGAATCACTGTCCTGCAAGCGCACCAGGGCGCTGAGCTGATCCCGCAAAGAACCGTCAATGATCATGTAAGAAGGATGCGTCACCTCCACCAGCTCCAGCGCCTTTGCCATCGTCAAGGCAGCCCAGCCATTCCCTCTTCCCCAAAACACACCGGACATATGATTTTTCGCTGTATTATCCCAGCCATGGTAATAGAGGTCTGTTTGGCTATCCTGCAATAATTCTTCATGAGCATGGTACTGCCTGAGGCCATCTTCAGTATATTCCTGATTGCCGGTGAGCCTGCCGATCCTGAGCAGGAACAATCCGGCCATCATCATCGTATCCACCCAGGCCTGCTCATGAAAAATATAAGTTTCTGAGTTGACGGTATGCTGCAGGATCCCATCTCCGAATCTCTCAGCATCGTTTTTCAGGAATTCCGCCATTTGAATGGCAGGATCCAGGTACTTGCTGTCGTCTGTTGCTTTATAGAGTGACAGGAGGGCATGCCCGATGGAAACGCCGTTGACTGATAAACGGGGCAGCCCATCCTCCAGCCTTTCATCCACCCAGTTTTGCAGCCTGTCGAGGTACTCCGTTTTCCCAGTTGCTTCAAATGCCGCAGCCACTCCATAAAAAGCCACCCCGCCTGGCCAATCCCAGTTAAAGTCCATTTTGAATGTCCGGTCAACGACTGAGTCTATGACTCTGAGAATCTCGTTTTCATCAAAAACAAGTGCTGGCATTGTAAAACTCCTTTAATTATTTTAGTCCGCTTGTACTGATGCCTTCGACGATGTATTTCTGGAACAGGAAGAAAATCAGGATGACTGGAAGCAGCGACACGACCGACATCGCAAACATCGCCCCCCAGTTGGATGCTGACTCAGAGTCCAGGAATAATTTCAGCGCAAGAGAGACCGGATACTTTTCCGGGCTGTTCAGATAGAGGACAGGGTTGATCAGATCCTCCCACTTCCAGTAAAAAGAGAAAATGGCCGCTGTTGCGAGTGCGGGTGTGATCAATGGCAGGATGATGCGGTAAAAAATGCTGAACCTGCCGCAGCCGTCAATCCTGGCCGCTTCATCCAGCTCCAAAGGAATATTCCGGATGAACTGCACCATCAAAAAGATAAAGAATGCATGGCCGAAGAACTGCGGCACGACAATCGGCTTAAAGGAATTGAGCCAGCCGATCTTGGCGAAAATGATATATTGCGGGATCATCACGATTTCATGCGGAAGCATCATCGTCACCATCATGCATGCAAACCAAAATGCCTTCCATTTGAAATTGATCCTGGCAAAGCCATAGGCAATCAGTGCTGAAGAAGCCACTGCCCCGATGGTTGATAAGCCTACAATTATAAGAGAGTTTTTAATGAAGACCCCAAAGGACTGGCCGGCTATCCCTCTCCATCCTTCCGTATAATTGCTTAAGATGAAAGGTTCGGGGATGAGAGAATGTGCAGTGATGAAAACCTGCGAGCTTTCTTTAAAAGAGCTCATCAGCAGCCAGATGATCGGATACAGCATCAGCACAGCAAACCCGCCTGTTACCAGGTGATACAGCCATTTTTTCGGCTTGAAGCGGGGAGGCTTATAGACTGCCGCCGGCTCCGGGATGATCGGTTGGGAAGTTTCTTGGACTGCCTTCATGCTTACCCCTCCTTCGATTCGTAATGAACCCAGTATTTTGATGTTTTGAATAAGAGCAATGTCAATAGCCCGACAACCACAAGCATGACCCAGGCCATTGCCGAAGCATAGCCCATCTGGAAGAAGTTGAACGCCTTCTGGAAGATATACAGGGAATAAAGAAGCGTCCCATCAAGAGGCCCGCCTTCTCCCTTGGAAATGATATAGGCCGGTGTAAAGGTCATAAAAGCTGAAATCGTCTGCATCACCAGATTGAAAAAGATGATCGGGCTTAATAGGGGCAGGGTGATTTTAAAGAACACCTGAAACCGGTTCGCCCCATCTACATTTGCTGCCTCATAATATGATGGCGGAATATTCTTCAGCCCGGCAAGGAAAATCAGCATGGAGGAACCGAACTGCCATACGGCAAGGAAAATCAGGGTCCATAATGCTTTTGACGGATCCTGGTACCAGAGAATTTTCTGATCGGCCCCCAGGAAAAATAGCAGGGCATTGAGTGTCCCTTCATTTCCGAAGATATTTCTCCACATAATCGCAACGGCGACGCTTCCCCCAATAATGGAAGGAAGATAGAATAATGTCCTGTACAGGCCGACTGCCCTGGAAGCCTTGTTCAGCAGCATCGCGACCATCAATGCAAATATAAGTCTCAGAGGCACCCCTGCCATGACGTAGGCAAAGGTCACTTTCATTGACTTCCAGAACTTTTCATCACCAAAGAACATTTCTTTGAAGTTATCCAGCCCGATCCAGACAGGCGTTGAAAATAAGTCATAACTAGTAAAAGATAAATACAAAGAAACGGCCATTGGAATTATCGTGAAGGCCAAGAAACCAATGATAAATGGAGATATAAATGCATAACCTGCCAAATTCTCACTCGCCAGCCGCTTTTTCATAGTACTCAACTCCATTCAACTAAGTAAGCAGGAGTACAAGGCACGCTGCACCAGCCTATGTACTCCTGATAGTGGATTATTTGTTTTTGCCTAAAATGTCTTCTGCCTGCTCCCTGAACTTCTTGGCTCCCTCTTCCGGAGTGATCTGCTTGAAGATAATCTGTTCAGAAACATCCTTCAGAGCCTTCATGACTTCTGCGCTGCCAAGCGGATCAGGCGGATCAGCCTGGCTGGCATTTTGGGAAGCTCTTTCTACATATTCAAATATTTTCGCTTCATCCTCAGTCAGCTCAGGCTTTAATGCTTCAATGATCTCTGAGGATACAGGAACACCGCGGTCCCCTTTAATCAGCTTATTGGCTTCAACATCATTGACAAAAAAGTCGAGGAACTTGGCTGCTTCCTCTTTGTGCTTGGAGCTCTTCGGAACAGAGAAGAACATGCTCGGCCTTAAGAATAAGGCTGTTTCAGCTGATTGCTCCGGAGGAAGATTGATGGATAATGGCGCTTCTGTCAATTGTGCGAATCCCAAGTACTGATTGGACCAGTTCCAGGTCATGGCCGCAGTTCCCTTAACGATGTAGTCGTCTTCAAGCCCTTTGATTTGTGCCTGGATGTCTGGAGTAGGGAATGCCTTCTGATCTACAAGCCCCAGCTGCATGTTAAAATAATCGGTAAATAACTGATCGTCACTATAGGCAAGTCCTGTGCCGTCTTCGTTATAGAAGCGCTCTCCCTGTGTCCTTAAGTAGTAAGGGAAAAACACGTCCGGCGGGTGCATGCCATTTGTTCCGAACTGGCCGGTTGCTTTATGCACATCCAGAACATTCTGCTGGAAATCCTCCCATGTCCAACTTTCATCATCAATCTCAACGCCGGCTTCCTTCAGCATATCGTCATTGGTGATGACTGAAAGGACATTGGAGCCTAAGTTGAATCCATATAGATTATCGCCGATCTTCCCTCCGGAAATGGCGTTTTCGTCAATAGAGCCTACATCAATCGTTCCATCCTTCGTATAAGGTGTCAGGTCCTCAAGCTGGCCTTTTTCACCATACTGGGAAAGATAGGCTGTATCCATCTGGATGATGTCCGGAAGCTGGTTTGCAGCCGCCATTGGTGCAAGCTTCTTCCAATAATCATCCCAGTTCGCAAATTCAGCTTCGATTTTTACATTCGGATGCTGTTTTTCATACAGCTCAATCACTTTCATTGTATAATCATGCCTCGGCTGCCCGCCCCACCAGGCTACACGCAGGGTAATCTCTTCATTTCCTTTTTCATCCTTGCTTCCTGAGGCTTCTTCATTGCCGGAGCTGCACGCGGCGGCAGAAAGGAGCAGCAGAACAGCAAGCAGCGCCAAACCCAACCTTCTCATTTTTATATCCCCCTTTATTGAAAGTGCTTACAATTTAATTGTAGTTATTTTCAGAATATTATAAATCAAAATAACAGAGTTCCTTGTGCAAAAAACAGTGAATCATAAAAGCGCTTTCATTAAACGAAAATAGCCCGTCATCCTTCCATCTCTGGAAGAAAGGCGGGCCGGATGCAGCAGCTAATTGACTTTCCTGTATTCAGATGGCGAATAGCCTGTATACTTTTTGAAAACCTGGCTGAAATATTGCGGGTTATCGCCGAAGCCGATCATTTCTGCCAGCGTCACCACTTTCACATCATCACATTCAAGAATATGCTCGACAGCCTTTTCGATCCTGAGCCTTGTCAAATAGGCTGAAAACCTTTGGCCTGTTTCCTGCTTGAACAGTTTCCCTAAATAATCCGCATTCATATAAAGCATCTCACCGGCTACCATTTTAAGAGAAAGCTCAGGATTTCCCAGGTTTTCTTTTACAATTTCTATCACTCTATTGACCACCGAGGATTGCTTCGATTGAAAGCGGAGATAATACTCCTCTGTCATCCCCACTGCGGCTTCCTCGATATAGTCATGCATCTGCTGAACGGTTTCCATTCCCAGCAGCCGGGAAGTTCCCGTGAGGTAATCCTGCATGCGCTCCGACTCGCCGGCCTGCACAATCTCTGAATACAGCTGGATGCAGTATGACTTGGTTAAAGGAATACCAAGGCGGAGGGCAGCCATTTTTTTGAAAGCGCCGGCAATTTCCGTACGTACATCCTCCATATGTCCGGATTTGATTTTCAGGCAGATCTGCTGCGCATCAATCATGATATCTGGAGGAAGGCTCCCGCTTATGGGCTGGATATCCTTCGGAGTGATGATGCTGCCTTCATCGTAATAAAAACGGTGCTCCAAATATTCCAGTGCTTTCCGGTACAGGCTGCGGGCATTCTGGATAAAATCGCCTTCACTTATCGCGGCGGTTGTGTCCCGTCCATAGTTTCGCAAGAGTTTCTCACGCATCTGTTCGATTTGATTGTGCAGGGTCTGAATACCGTCCTGATCCTCGACCAGAAATAAGGCATGCTCCCCAACATGGGTATTTAACAGGGTGTTCGTCAACATTTCATCTCCTGAATTCCTAATAACATACAAATGCTCATAGGAGAAATCACCCTCCAGCTTAAAAAGGATCAGCCTTACCTGCTTGCCGCTGATGTCATGGCCGAACAGCTGCTGATAGGTCTCAAGGTCTTTAGCGGTGCCGGCCTTGCCTGATAAGAATTCCGTTAACAGCTGGGCCTTTAGATAAGGCTGGGCTTTTTCATAATCATCCCTCAATTGGCGCAGGTAAATGTCATGCTTCCCCTCTTCTCTCAATTCGGAGATGATTTCAGTCAGTGCGTCTGTAATTTGTCCTTCATTGCATGGCTTCAGCAGATAGTTTTTAACGCCATATTGCATGGCTTTCTGTGCATATTCAAACTCGCTGAACCCGGACAGCAGGATAAACCGGATGGATGGAAACTCCTTGTGGATCCTGGAAACGAGAGTAAGTCCGTCCATTCCGGGCATTCTTATATCACTGATCACAATATCAGGCTGAAGTTCCGATATTTTCTCATAAGCATCAATCCCATTCCTGGCTGTGGCGACAAGCTCTGTATCCAGTGAACGCCAATCGATCACACTGGAAATGCCGTCAACGATAATTTTTTCATCATCAGCCAGCAGCACTTTATACACCATCCGCTTCCACCTCCTGTAACGGCAGGACGACTGTAATCGCCGTCCCTTTTCCTGATAAATTCTCAACTCTCAATCCATACTGCTCACCAAAACTCAACATGATCCGTTCATTGATATTGTTCAGCCCGATGCCCGTTCCTTTGGGTTTGAATTTCCCTGCTTTCAGCATGGCAAGGATGCCCGGATCCACACCCGGCCCATTATCTTCTACACGCACAAGCAGGTTCTGCCCGTCAGTGCAGACTGCCAGTTTAATGATGGACATCACCAGTGAAGGTTCCACCGCATGCTGAAACGAGTTTTCCAGGAGCGGCTGCAGCGTAAGCTTGGGGATTTTGCATCCCATCAATGAAGAATCAATATCCATTTGAACATCCAGCCTGTCATCAAACCGGTATTTCTGGATAGTCAAATAGCTGTCGGCAATCTGGAGCTCTTGTCCAATTGTAATGATATCCTCCTTGAAATTGATGCTATTGCGCATCAGATGCCCAAGCGCTTCTACCATATTGGAGATCTGCTGCTGCTTGTGGGTCTTGGCCAGCCAATTGACAGATTCAAGCGTATTGTATAAAAAATGCGGATTGATCTGAGCCTGCAGTGCGTTGAATTCTGTTTCTTTAATGAGAAGCTGCTTTGCATAATTTTCCTGGATCAATTCATCGATTCTCTGAACCATTGTAATGAAGTTCCGGTAAAGGATCCCCACTTCATCCTCATAAATCAGTGAAGGATTCAAAGACTCGACCGCTTGAAAATCCCCCTCCTTAACATCCTGCATCGTGGCGGCCAGTTCTTCAATCGGATTGGTGATCCTCCTCAGAAATTTGAAGCCGAGGGTAATCAGCAGAAAGAACATCAGCAGAAACACGAATATGATCGAGTACTTTGCTGCTGCAATTCCTGAAAACATCTGATTGAAGGGAATGATATTCCAATAAGTCCAATCCCCGAAGCTGGTCGTAAGGTGGTTAACGAAGAATCGTTCACCATTTATTTTTTCGATGCGGTATCCCTGGTCTGTTCTGTTATTAAAATGAAATTCGTCCAATCCATCGGTCCCTTTCGCCGAGTAAAATACTTGATCTCCATTGGAAATCAGGATATTTCCCGCTGCTTCTCCCTTGGTCAAGGGAAGGCCGCCAACGATTTTGTCCAGATTGACGCGGATCAGAAGTGTACCGATAGGCCGGAGATTCAGATTTTCATAGGATCTGACGAGGCGCACTGAAATCAGGAATTCATTATAGCCGTCAATTTCAATCCAATGGTTCTCTCCCTTATGTTTTTTGGCTGTTTTCAGGGCAGCTTCCTTATCTGACTGCAGCAGCGGACTGCTGCTTGACCCGGCAAGGAATTCGCGGCCTTTTGAATCATATAAAAGAATGGATTGAATATATTTCTCGGAACCGGCGTAGTTTGCCAGCTCGTTTTCAATCTGCTGTTCCAGCCGGTAGAACTCATAGCCCTCAATATTGTCCTGAAGTTCCAGCAAGGAATTTTGAAGCTGGGAGTTCACTGCAATGCTGTAGCTGATCACTTCAATTCTTTCAAGCTCTTCTTCTATGCTGTTGGATGACATCATCAGCACCTGGGAGGATTTTTCATAAAGCTGTTCATCATAAAGATTGAACACATATTGAAGGCCGCCCAGTACAAATGCTAAAGCGATTACCATAATCAGTGAGATATTAATCAGCAGCTTGACTTTCAGCTTGGAATTTTTATAGATGGCCGCTAAATAGGACCTCAATTTTTTCATGCAGCCAGAAGGCCCCCTTTAAGAAAAAATGAATGCTGCGTCTAAGCTGCCTGCTCGTCTGCCTGGCTTCTTTCCAGGCTATTAAAGGCCTTTAAAGCAAGGGCAGACATGATCAGTGAAAACAGGCTGCCGCTGAAAAAGAGAATGACTGTCACATGAAGCAGGCTGATGAAAAGGGCGCCGATGGCACCGGCAATCATCATTAGACTATAAAAAGGCTTTGAAAGCCCAATGAGGATGGAAAATTTAAAAACTTCAGATAATTTAATATTGTAATGAACATACACAGGAAAAATAAACAGGAGAAGGACGAAAAATACAAGTGATAAGCTTGATAAGAGAATGGTTATAATAGAAAATTCGGCATTCGTCACTGCGAAGATCTTAAAGTCGAGCCAGAATACAGCCAATATGCTAAACAGGATGATACCCAGCAGATTGCCTCTGCGGAACTCTTTTTTATAAGCAGCAAAGAACGTTTTGAAAATAGGGACATCCGGATTCCCCGTCAGCCATTTCCTTGTTACGGTATACATGGCCACAGTAGACGGCCCGGCTCCAAGCACAATGAAGCCCAGCAGAGAAAAGCTGATCCATAATACGTTCAGATAGGCCAGACGGGTGACCCACTCACAAAAACGATAGACGCCATTCGCAACGAAATGATACATCGGTATTTCCCTCCCTTTCCGGCAGCTGAGTGTCTATTTCTTTATTTTAAAGCGCTTTCTAAAATAAAGGAATAGCCTTTCTCTTATTGTTATTTATAGTGTAATGAATATGAAAAGAGAAAAACCATAAAAAAACCGGCATCATTGTTTAAAAAACAGTGATGCCGGTTTTTTCCAGCAAAGTTAAAAGCCGTCCGCCACAGTCACTGGCCTTCCGGTCCGCGCTGATTCCACAGCTGCCGCAGCGGCTTTTTGTGTCCGGCAGGCATCAAAATAGTCCGACTTTATCCCGGAAGCATCCCCCGTCCTGACCGCATGAATGAAAGCACGGGCCTCTGCTATATACGGGCTTTCCTGGTCCTTCCACTCTGTTACTATCCCATTCTCCCTTTTTGTCAGCCCTTCCTGATCAAGCTGGAGAATCCCTTTGCTATGAAAAAAGTCGATTCCTACCTTGGAATCTCCCTCCGGCAGCAGGCAAGTGTTTGATATCACTGCCAATGATCCGCTTTTCATTTTCAGGGTCACTGTGCCAACATCAGGGACTGTAACACCTTCATGAACGTTCTCTAAAAAACGGCTTCCAAAAACAGCTGACACTTCTTCAATCTCGCCAGCCGCATACCTGAGAAAATCAATGATATGAGTGGTCTGTTCAACCAGCTGCCCTCCTGATCGGGCAAGATCGCGCCACCATGGCACAGGCGGCATTGAACCCATCCATTGGCCGGTCACCATCCCAAGGACCGCACCCTCCAGCTCAAGCTTCAATCTTGCCGCTGTTTCACGATAACGGAAATGATAGCCGACAGAAGTGATGACCGGCTTTTCCTTGAGGGCGGATAAGACCATCTCAGGAGCTTCCATGCTTGTCCCGACAGGTTTTTCCACGAAAAAAGGAATCCCCCTTTTGATCAGCTGCAGCTCAATTGCGCCATGTGCGAATGGAGGCACGCAAAGATATACGGCATCCAAACGCTCCCTGTCAAGCATTTCCTCTATATCATCATATCCTCTTATCCCGGTAAACTTTTCTGCAAAGCCCTCCGCTTTTAGGAGGCTTGTTCCACATACTGCCACCAGGTTTACTTCTTCCATTTCTGTCAATATCTTTGCGTGCACTGCACTGAACCAGCCTGTTCCGATGATCCCCACATTGATCATTTTTTTCCTCCTCATCAGTCTGCTTGTACTGTCTAAATCTCTAACAGGGCCATCCACTGTCCCGGCAGTATTTATAACCTGGACTTTCATGTGACCGCCGTCAGGCAAAAAGATGGCCAGGCACCCTTCCTGTTTATCGTAATCCGCTTCCATCACCAGGCTTCCCATTTGATAGGACTGGTATTCTGTTAAAATATCTCGATAGGTCAGCTGTCTGATAACATCTTTATTCTATCCTCAGCTTCATATTACCTGCACCGGCACCCTTTCTTGCTCTCACTGCCCAATGATAATAATCACTGTTCCCAAAAAGACAGCAAAGGCTGTGGCAATCAGCCTCCAATCGAATCTCTCTTCGGAGGACAGCAGCACCCTTGCCAGGAAAATTGTAATGATTGGCTCAATAGCAGCTATGGTGCTGACATACGATACATGGGTATAAAGAAGGGACACAAAAAAAGAGACTTGGGCGAGCCCTGTCACAATGCCGGCTGCCACAAAATAGAGATTAATCTTCTTAAAGTTCCGCGCCAATGTCAGCTTTAGCTGCTTCCTGCCGATTTCCATCAATATAAAAACAAGGAGGGCGAAAACAGAACCTATCAATGAACCAAAGACTGCATCCGCTTCATACATGACCCCTAATTTTCTTAATCCCTGGCCAATTCCAAAGCAAATGGCGGCAGCGAGAGCCAGCATAAAGCCTGAACGATCTTTTTGTTCCGAATGAGCCTTTGCCCTCCGGAAGTCCAGTCTTGCCTGCAGAAAGAGAAAGATAAGGATCACGAGGATCCCAATCCCGGCAAGAAGAGAAATGGTTTCGTCTAAAAAAAGAACAGCCATGATAATGGTGAATACCGGAGCAGCATTTTTCAGTGCGGCTGCCCTGGAGGAGCCTATTTTTCGAATACCTGCAAACAGCAGGGTCCTGCCTAGAAATACCGTACAAAATCCTGCGGCCATATAAAAAAAGACACCAATCCAGCTAACAGGCGCCATCTCTTTTTCCCCAAAAAGAAACATCAATCCGTATATCCCCATCACGGTCAGCACACAAATGAACAGAGACAGGAAACTGCCATTATCCTGCGGGGATTTTCTCATCCCAAGCTGGATGAATATATAGTTGAAAGAATAAGCTATGGCACAGAAAACGGCTAAACTAACTCCCATGCTGTCACTTCCCTCGTCTATCTAGGCTCTCAATGCTTCCATTGTATTTCGGTTCCCCAAAATGGTTCCGGATCTCTGCTGCCGGCTTACTGGAATCCCAATAGAAAAAGCCTGTCCGCTAATGGAATAGCAGACAGGCTTTTTAAAATAATTTCGCTGTTAATTAAAATTCAGCATTCCCCGGAGTACGCGGGAATGGAATAACGTCACGGATGTTTTTCATTCCTGTCAGGTACATGATTAGGCGCTCAAAGCCGATTCCGTAGCCGGAGTGCTTGGTTTCGCCATATTTGCGGAGCTCAAGATACCACCAGTAATCCTTAAGGTCCATGCCCATCTCAGTGATTCTTTCTTTAAGGAGCTCTTCCCTCTCCTCACGCTGGCTTCCGCCGATCAGCTCGCCGATTTCAGGGACAAGAAGGTCTGCAGCGGCAACGGTTTTGCCATCATCATTCGCTCTCATATAGAAAGCCTTGATATCTTTTGGATAGTCTGTGACAAAGACAGGGCGCTTATAGATAACTTCACTCAGATAGCGCTCATGCTCTGTCTGCAGGTCTGCTCCCCATTCTGGCTGATATTCGAACTTCTCGCCTGACTCTTTAAGCTGCTCGATTGCATTCGTGTAAGTCACGCGTGCATATTCAGTATTCAGCGCTGTGTTCAGCCTTTCGATAAGAGTCTTATCGATAAAGCTGTTGAAGAATGTGATTTCCTCAGGTGCTTCGTTCAGCACATATTGGATGACATGCTTAATCATCGCTTCTGCCAGGTCAAGGATATCCGGCAGCTCAGCGAATGCCACTTCCGGTTCAACCATCCAGAACTCAGCCGCATGGCGGGTTGTGTTGGAGTTTTCTGCACGGAAAGTCGGCCCGAATGTATACACCTTCTGGAAAGCAAGAGCAAGGGCTTCTGCTGATAACTGCCCGCTGACTGTCAGATTGGCTTCTCCATTAAAGAAGTCCTTGCTGAAGTCCACATCGCCTTCATCGGTTTTAGGCACATTGTTCATATCCATGGTTGTAACACGGAACATCTCGCCGGCACCCTCTGTGTCACTTCCTGTGATCACAGGAGTTTGAGCGTAAATGAAACCTTTTTCCTGGAAAAAGTTATGGATCGCATAAGAAGCCAGCGACCTGATTCTGAATACAGCTGAATATGTATTCGTACGCGGACGCAGGTGGGCAATCGTCCTCAGATATTCAAAAGAGTGCTTCTTCTTTTGCAGCGGATAGTCTGAGTTTGATTTACCCTCAATCGTAATCTGCTCGGCTTTCATTTCGAACGGCTGCTTCATGTCAGGCGTCAAAACGATAGAACCTTCTATAGAAACAGTAGAGCTGATCGCTGCTTTTGTGATGTCTTTGAAATTCGGCAGATCATCTCCGTAAACGACCTGGACATTTTTAAGAAAAGTGCCGTCATTGACTTCAAGGAAGCCGAAAGTCTTTGAATCGCGGGACGTACGGACCCAGCCGGTTATACGCACCTTCTCATTCAAATGGGCTTCAGGATCTCTGTACAGCTCTTTAACAGTTGCTTTAATCATGATTGATCCTCCTAAATATAATAATGATCATAAAAAAAAGCCTACGTCCCCCTAAAAGGGACGAAAGGCTTTGCTTCCGCGGTACCACCCACATTGCCGCAAAATGCGGCCAGCTTAAATCATAACTCCGGCAGATAACGTCCCGGACACGTCTAAGCCTACTCAGTGAGCCTTTTCGGTTAGAACTCAGAGGTGTTCTTCGCTCATGCATCCTCATCAGGCTCACACCATCCCTGACTCGCTTTAGATTACAGCACCAGCTACTCTTCCTCATCATCGATTTCGTTTGTTTAGTTCAACACCATATATATTAATCGAAGAGCGTGATAGTTTCAACTGGGATATTGGCTGTAGGGCAGATTTGTCTCTTCAATATGCATTATTGCCGAGAGTTTGAGGGGATAAACAGGTGGGGGGGCGGTTTGGGCCAGGGGGGTCAGGTCCCTTGGCTCAGTTTGGGCCAGGGGGTCAGTCCCCCCGGCCCATTTTCAATAAAACAGAACAGTGCTCTGTCCCCTGCCCAAACAATCAAAAAAAGCCTGACCTCAAGGGTTCAGGCTTCTCATTTTTAAAATGGCAGATCCTCATAATACGGCGGGCCCTCATCTTCTTCAAATTCGATGGGCTTCTCCTTCTTCTGGCTGCCTCCTGCTTTTTGAGGCGGAGTCTCAGAAGCAAGCACTTTGCCGAATTTTCGCTGTAAAGGTCTCTGATCCAATCTTTCACCGGCATCTTCCATTGCTGGCTCTTTGAGGGGATATTCTTGATCAGGCTTTTAGGCGTCATCCCCAGTTCCTTGGTCATGCGGATATCTGCTGCATTGAGGCGGCAGCGTTTCTTGGCCTCTGCCCAGGCTTCGGCTTTTTGTTTGTTTTTCATAAGTCGTTCCTCGCTTAAATATTGGGCTATGCCAACTAAATCTAATGGGTTATCTACACATTCTAACATATCCTACAGTGCTGAGATGATAAGAATGAGCAGCGTCACATAAATTTCCAGAATGCTATAATAATAGAAAAATCCAAAAGGATGCTCACAATGAAATCTTTAAAAATGAAGGCCATCACCTGGATTGAATCCCTTAATGACCAATACTCAATTAACAGTTTTACTGGTAATTATGCCGCTTATTTTAAGATTGATGGATTTACCGATGAACCAGAAGTCTATATCCGTTTTACCGATGCTGGTCTGGACTTTGGATATGAAGCTGTACAATGGAATGGACCTATTCCGGCTCCGGTGCCTGGCATTTATACAAAACATTCGTTATCTTGGAAGGACATTCAAACCTTGAAAAAAGAAGAGCAGCAGGCCGCGATGCTTGAACTGCTGCTTAAGACTATTAACACCAGAAAAAGGCATTATCGAAAGTGCCAGTTTTGCGGTGAAAAGGTTGCCAAGGAGCATCGGTTTGACAATGATACATGCCATGGCTGCGCATCAGAGCAATTTAGGGTTCTTTACTAAAAATCTAAATCAACTAAAAACGATAGTAACTGCTTTTACCAAAATGATCCGAGGTGCCCCAATGTGGAATCTAACAACTCAAGCAAAAGAAGCCTTCTTAAAGCACAATCTCCTGCCCATTCAAGAGTCTGATTCCGACTGGGAAATCGCCTTGAGAGAAGCGGAGGAAGAAGGAGAAGATCTCCCTGCCCGCCTGGAAGAGGAACTGGAGGATGTAAAAGCAGAACTGCTGACGGTGCTCCCGAGCCGCTTTGTTCCTCATCTTGAGAATGGAACGCTCAATCAGCCTTCCCTGCCCAAATCGGTCCGCGAGGATTATCTTCAATGGATGCGCAATAGTGACAGGGAGTTTGAACAGGTTTTGGATGCAGCACATGAGCAGACAACTCAGGTTGCTGCCCATTTATCACCTGCTGTCCAGGAGGTGTTTGCAGAAAGCCTCCATGATGCCATCATCGAGCGGATTGAGCGGGAGAATGGCAATCTTCATCTTTATATCAATACAGAGAGCGGTTTTTCCACCAAGCCTTATATTCACTTTACTTTCCATGATATTACCGAGGAAAAAGCAGCCGAACAGCTGCAGACCGGCCAGTGGCTGATATACTATGAGCTGCAGAAAACGGCTGCGGGCTTTGCCTTCCGCGTTCTGTTTGAATGCCCGGATGCCCAGTGGACCATTCATATGAAGGACCTGTCAGTTCAGTATTATTTTCGCCCGGTGCTTTATACAAGATTAAAAGATGAAGGAAAATTAGATGATATGCCTCTTGGGGAATATATCGCACAGCTGGAGCAGGATCAGCGCTATTGGCTGGCTGCGCCGGATGTGCTAAGCGAGATAAGCGCCTTAGGGGAACATCTTCTATTGAAAGAAGGAAAGCTTGAAATTGACCAGAACAATGCAGTAATTACAACATCAAGCGAGCAAAATACCTACTCTCTGGAAGAATTCAATCCGATCGGCTTCATTTACACTGACATCGACAAAGACCCATACGCACACTTAAAGGAGCCGGTCCCGCCGGAAGAACTCGAAGCTGCCATTTTCAGCGGCATTCCTGAACAGCAGGTCCGCGCCTGGAATACGATGTATACCAGTCCCGAAGAGCATGCGGAGACGATCAATCTCATCATGGAGAAACTGGAGTTCACCGAAGAAAATGAAATGATGCTGTTTGTTTATGCAAACTATTTTTATAAAGCTGGGGTTTTGAGTGAAGATAATATTAGTAAGTACAGAGAATTGATTGAGCAGAATTAAGAGCCTTACCCCGGAATAACTGCATCTGGGGACAGGCTTTTTTTAATGTGTATCGTTCTTTGATCATGTGTATATACTATGTATATACTTATTCAACATGAGGTGATACAATGGATTCCAAGAAGCGCATAAACTCGAAAACAAACCAAAACAAAGGAGTTGACTATATGTCCACTGTTGTTGCGCAAAAGTGGGGAAACAGCTTGGGCATCCGCATCCCAAAAGAGGCTGCTGACAGATTAGGCATTATCCAGGGCTCCGAGATGGAACTGAGTGTTGTTGGAAGTGAGAATATCATCACGCTTAAACCTAAAAAACCGAAGAAGAAATATTCACTTGAAGAATTAATCTCACAAATTACTCCTGATAATCGGCACAAGGAAGCCGATTATGGAAATGAAGGGCGTGAATTGATTTAATGCCGCAAGCTATACCAGGGAGAGGCGATCTTGTTGTAATTGATTTCAATCCACAAGCTGGCCATGAACAGGCCGGAAGAAGAATTGCGATCGTTCTCTCTCCAAAATCTTTTAATCAAGCCACTGGATTTATTGCTGTCTGTCCGATTACCAATCAAAAGAAAAATTATCCCTTTGAAGTCGATTTGCCAAAAGAGGGAATCTCCCCTGATGATGACGGCATGCCAATAACAGGGGTCATATTGAGTGATCAAATAAAATCATTGGACTGGACCGCGCGCAAATTGAGAATTCTGGTGCACTATCATTCAGAAGCTGTGCAGGCGGAAATATTAGACGATATAATTGAAGAGTGCCTGGCAAAGATAGGAACATTTTTAACATAACACCCTGCCCAAGGCAGAGATTGATATTTTAAAACTTATGCCTCTTTACACCAGCCGAATACCATACTCCCGCAGCAGATCACTCAAAGCCGGCCGCACATTTCCATTCCGGCCCACCACCCGTGTTGCCGCTGCCAGCGAATTCAGGACAGCCTCTTCCGCTGCCTCGCCTGCCGCTCTGAAAGCCAGATCAATATCCTCTTCATGTATCATAGAGATCCTTAAGCAATCTGCCGGTTTTTCATGAGGGATTTTCACAGCAGTCGAAAAGCCGATGACCACCTCGCCGCTTCCCGTCCCGATGATGGACCCCGTCCGGGACAAACCTGTTACCGTCCTTTTAATGATTCGGGTCAGCTGCCTCTCCGATACAGGCAGGTCAGTTGCGACAATGATAATGACCGACCCTTTATCCTTCTCCTCCTTAGCCTGGATAGCCTCACTCAGCTCCTCCCCGACGGCTTTCCCATTCACCCGCAGATCCTTTAAGCCGCCGAAATTCGTGAGCACGAGAACGCCCATCGTATAAGTTCCATGGTCCATTTCCATCAGCCTCGAGCTGGTCCCGATCCCGCCCTTCAGAGAATAGCAAAGCATGCCGGTCCCTGCTCCAGCAGTGCCTTCTTCCACGTCCGCCGAGGCATTCTGCAGTGCCTGGAATACGTGCTCCCTCTCTACGAACCCAGCCCGGATATCATTCAAAAACATATCATTGCATTCACACACAACCGGATTCACCGTTCCAGTCGTCCGGCCGATTTCGGGATTAGACTCCAGCATATACTGAATCAAAGCCTCGGCTGCTGTACCGATGCTCAGCGTATTGGTCAGGATGATCGGAGATTCTATCGTACCCAGCTCATTGATCTGGATTGTCCCCATACTCTTCCCAAACCCGTTGATCACATGGGTCGCGGCAATCAGCTTTTCTTTAAAAAGATTCCCGGGATGCGGCACAATTGCAGTGACCCCGGTTTGTTTATCACCATCACTTAGCGTTGTATGCCCCACAGTTACCCCTTCCACATCAGTGATAGAATTGCGCGGACCAGTTTGAAGGGTTCCTATTTTCACTCCATAATCTCTGATTCTTTTTTTGGCGGGCATCATTTTCCTCCATTTTTGCGAAGAAAGGTGCCTTTCTCCCATCTTTATTGATGAATTCAGGCACCTTTTTTCATTCTTTTATTTCGATACATATGGTTATCCGCTTCAACAAATAAGCTTTCCATGACACCTAGTGAATTTTCGCAGAACGCAAAGCCTATCGATATGTTAATTTTGACTTCCTGGCTGCTTTCATTATATCTGCTAATCTCTTCAGATAGCTTTTCAACCAGGAGCTCTACCTGTTCTTTGTCCTTTTTTAAAAGGAAAACCGCAAATTCATCTCCGCCAATCCTTGAAACATAGGCATTTTCTCTGAAAAATTGTTCTAATAGCCGTGCTGTTTCTTTAATCAGAAAGTCTCCAGTTTTATGCCCATAGTTATCATTCAAACATTTCAGGCCGTCCAAATCACATAATATAATGGCTGCAGCTGTATCCTCACGTTCATTATATTTCTCCATCATTTGCTCAAAGAAATCACGGTTATAGATGTCTGTCAAAGCATCATGGGTGATTCGATATTTCAATGTTTCTTCCAGCTTTTTTCTCTCATCAATATTCCGCACCATACCTTGAAGAGCGACCAGCACCCCATTTTCATATATCGGAGTCGCATACTCTTCAAACCATCGGTAATGACCGTCTTTATCTTTCCAGCGCTGAACGATTGCTTTATTGAAATCAACCTGTCCATGGACTTTTTTCTGGAGAATATCCATATCCTCCGGGTGGATATCCCTAAAGGCAACACCAGCGTCTGAATAGGCATCTGCATTAGAACCTTCACCGAAAAAGCATTCTGCTGAAGGACCAAGATATTTAAATTTCAGCTCCGGATATACTTGGCAATAATAAAGAAAATCTTTGGTGTTTTCTATCACATGCATATAATTTTCATGATTTTTAAAAGAGTCAGTTTCTTTCTTTTTCCATCTTCTGAAAAAATAAATCACAACCAATAAAACAGTCAGTGCCCCTAATCCAAAACCTTGTGCAAATTGTATGTTCATCATTGCTGTCCCTCTTCGTTTTCCTCAATCCTTCAGCATAAAAAATAGACCAATCGAAACCGATCAGCCTACGCTCATAAAGATGAATCGGTAACTGGCAGACATAGCCTTTGGCTTTAGTCCCTGTAGTTTTGCGTCTTCACCTTTCGATGAATTTGCCTGTATCTTTTATATATTTCATTTTAAAGGATAAACGGCAAGACTTCCAATTTAAACCGCGGAAAAATCCAGAGCAGGCACTCCCTAATACTCTTCCTCTGTTTTATGGATTTTCTTGAACTTCCCAAACTTAGAACCCAGAAGATACGAAACAAGAATGATCAGCACAAACCCAATGCTCGCAAACAAGCCCATTCTTTGATTGGCGTGGAGAAGCGAACCCGCAATCGTAAAGATAATCAGCACAATGCCCAGATAGGAGGTTACCGGATAAGCAGAGGATTTATATTTCTCATGAGATGCGCCGACCTGCTTCCTTTTCTTGATATGCGACGCCAGGATAATGATCCAGTTCAAGATCAGCATGATGCCTGCTGAGGCCGTCATATACTCGTAAATGGTATCCGGCAAGAGAAATGAAAGCAGGACAGAAACACCGAGCCCCGCTCCGCTCAGCAGCAGCGCCCCTGCCGGCACTCCTTTCCTCGTTTTCTTCTGGAGCCTTTGCGGCGCGTCTCCATCCTTTGAAAGAGACACGATAATGCTTGTTATTGAAAAAAGAGACCCCACCATCGTCGAAAAAGCCGCACTTATTAAAATGACATTGAAGATGCTATCCAGAAAAGGAATATTGAATTGTGATAAAGCAGCCACGAAAGGGCTTTTATCTTCATTTATGTTATGAAAAGAAATCATCATCAGGATAAAGAGGATGCTGACCACATAAAGGATTGTCAAAGCTGCAACCAGAAAGCTCCCTGCCTTTGGCACGTCTTCTTTGTTTCTAAGTTCCGTAGCCAAAACCCCGATCACTTCAATTCCCCCATAAGAGAACAAAATGAATATCATTGCAGACCATAACCCTGAAAACCCATTCGGAAAAATCCCCTCCGATAAAAAGGTGGACGATTCACCTGCCGTCTCGGGTGAGAGTACCCCAAACGCTGCTAGAATCCCGAAGAAAATAAAACTGATGAGCGTAGAAATTTTTATGACAGCAAAAAACGATTCAATGCTTCCGAAATTTTTTACACCGAGAAAATTAATGCCTAATGCAATGGCAGAATAAATGATCGAAAAAATCCAGATAGGAACATCCGGCAGCCATAATTGAGTAAAAATGGCCAGTGCCGTCACTTCGCTCGACATGATCAGCACTCCCGCCACCCAGTAAATCCAGCCGCTCATAAATCCCGCATAATGGCCGAATGCCTGTCCCGCATATGTCCGGAACGAACCGGGCTGCGGATCCTGCACCGTCATCTCAGCCAGTGCACTAAAAACAAAATAAGCCGTCAATCCGGCCAGCAGATATCCAATCAGCACAGAAGGACCCGCCGAGTGAATCGACAAACCGGATCCCAAAAAGAACCCCGCCCCAATCACAGAGCCAATCCCAATCAAAGAAAGCTGCCACCATGCCAGCTTATGCGACTGCCCCTTCTCCACCTGGCCCTTCTGCACATTCTTAACACTCTGTTTAACCACACTCACTTTTTGCATCTTCCCACTCCTCACCAGCTGCTTATGAAAAGTATGCCCTGAAATGGGAATAAGAAGCCATGGGGACAGGTACCGGAAGCCATGGGGACAGGTACCGTGGCCCAGTATCAAAAAGAGCCAAGGGACCTGTCCCCTTGGCTCTCTAAAAAAAGGCGCCAGCCCAGCAGGCCTGTACCTTCTTTATTCTGATATCCCGCCTGTAAACTTTAAGCAAAAACTCTGATTTCAACTTTTTACTTTTCACAAGCTATTTTGTCGCCGTCCCGATCCTTCGTTTTATTGGCATCATACAGCGCCTGGGATACATACGGTTTATATTTAGTTTTACCGCCCTTGTTTTTTACAGAAGAAGAACGGGCTACTCCGCCTTTATAATCCTTGTTTAATTCAGTACAATTCTTATAGGTTTTAGCAGCTGCCGGTGTTTTTGCTTCAGCACTTACAGAGAAAGATACACTTAGGATCAACAAAGCAGAAATGGCTAAAGCACTGGACTTTTTCATTTTAATTTTCTCACCTTCCATATTTTAACTTATATTAATAATAATCCAATATATCCATCTATTACAATATATTTTAATAGAATAATAGAAAGTTCTAATGCCAGCCATATAATAAAAGGCGCCAGCCCCCAAAGGCCGGCACCTCTCTCTCACTTATGAAAACAGCGCCTTCAAACGAGCCCAAAACCCCTTCGGCTCTTCCTTGGGCTTTTCAACCTCTTCCGTTTCTTCCTGTTTAATGCTTTCTGTTTTTAACACAAACTGAACTGAGTTTACTTTCTCGTTCTCAGGCGATACGAAGGAAACGGGTTTGAAGTCGCTTTTGTCGTATTCTTCGAGCATGCCTTCAACTTCTTCCTTCATTTGTTCCGGCAGATCCCTCGTGGCTTCATACAGCTCAGCCGTCCCATCATGGAGTGCGGCTGCACCGTCAGAGAGTTCCCCTGTTCCGCCTGCCACGCCAGCAATGCCGTTATGCAGTTCAGAATAGGAGCCTGCCAGCCTGCTCACTCCGCCAGTGTAATCCACCAATCCCGAGTGGAAGGATTCATAGTTGGCAGCAAGTGCTTGAACGCCTGCCTGCAACTGTGCCATCGCATCAGCAGCATCAGAATTGGCCAAAGCTTGAGAAAGTCCAGCAGACATAGCGTCAAGGTTCTTCGCCATCTCTGTAAGAGACGCGCTCACTTGCTCCAAAGTCCCACTGACAGCGTCAAAACTGCCTTTACCAGCAGCAAAGACTCCTTTGGCATTTTTAGCAGCCGCATAAGTCTCAAGCAATTGCGCGATAACATTCGGATCGGCGCCGCTCTGCTTCAGCTGCTCGATCTGTGTTTCAGAAATTTCATGATTCGGAATGCCTTCCATTGCTTCGTTCAAGCTATTGTAAGAGGCGCTGAAAGCCTGCTGCAATTCTGCCAGATTCCTGGACACTTCCCTCAGGCCAGAGGCCGATTGTGACAATCCATCCTGCATCTTTTTCAAATCGCCGAGGCCCATATCTCCAGAGCCAGCGCTCAGACTGCTATTCAGCTTTTGCAAGGCCTGCTGAATACTCTTGGAGCCGCTGACCAGCTGGGAAGAAGAACCGTCGAGCGCCGCTATACCATTACGGTACTCCCTGGAGCCATTGCTCAGCTTAGCGGCACCATTATGCAATTCCGAAGCCCCGTTCTGCAGCTGCCCGACTCCGTCATTGACCTCTTTGATCGCTTTTGTCAGTGTATCCATTTCACCTGTCATATCATCGATGTCCGGTGCATCAATCGGGAGTGAAGACGGAATCGCTGTGATATCAATGCCTTCGAGCTCAAAATCCGCCACATCTGCTTCAAGGGTCAGATTCCCCTCTTTTTCCGGCATCACAGTAAATGTGGCCTGCTTATTTTTCCCCGCATTGGCAAGCATCCCGTCAGGAGCTTCGATATTGCTGAATTTCTCCCCATTCAGCGGGAAGGAAATCTGCAGCAGATAATTCTCGAAAAAGGATGGATCGACACTTTCATTCCGGGATGTTTGAATATCTATCTGCACATGACCGCTTTTTCCAGCCAAATCTTCCGGTGGGGTTTCCTGCCCATCCAATGTATACGTAATAGAAACATCCCATGGCAGGGCTGCTTCATTCAAATCACCCTGATAATAAAACTTGCCTTCTTCCTCAGCCGTCACATGAACCGCTGCGTCTGACTTCTCAATAGGCGACATGTCCGTCAGGTTTTTTAGGTTTGTATAGGGGCCGAAATCGGTCACTTCACCCGGTTCTTCAATATTTAAAATGTTAACCACATACACTTCCTCATTTTCACCAGCAGGGCTGAGCTTTGCATACACCACTTCGTCCTTTGAGGAAAGCTCCCCTGTTTCTCGGGAGACCTCTTCCCCTGACTTGCTGCCCGTTGTATCAGCCGAAACCAGCAGGGCGGGCATCATAAGCAGGATGCTGGCAAAAATAGCCAAGAGCTTTCTGATTCTCCTCATCATCACTTCTCCTTATAAGAGTTTGCTTTCCATGTTGTTTTCATGATCAATTTATCAAATACCAAGAGACACGCCGGCAGGAAGAATACGACCATAATCAAAGCCAGCAGCGCTCCTCTTCCCAGCAGCAGACCGATCGAAGCTACGATTGGATTCGATGACGTAATCCATAAGATAAAGCCTACACTTGATAAAATTGAGGCCGAAATGCCGATCGAGAATATTTTTTCATCCATCGTCTTCTTGACCGCTTCAAGCGCAGACATTTCCTGCCGGTCCTCTTTATAAGCATCCGTCAGCAGGATTGCGTAATCGACCGTTGCTGCCAGCTGGATGATGCTAACCAGCAGATAGCCGACGTATACTAATGAAGAATCTGTAAAATAAGGGACAGACAGATTGATCCAGACGGCGGTCTGAATCGTCAGCAGCAGGATCAGCGGAATCGAAATCGACCTGAAGGTTACAAACAGGACGAACGCAACTGTCAGGAGGGTCAATAGATTAACCAGCGTGTTGTCTTTTTTGACCGTGTTTTTAATATCATACAATGTCACGCTCTCTCCGACTGAATAAACCTTATCTCCATATAACTTCTCTGCAGTATCCTGGACCCGTTCGATCAGCTGGAACGCCTCGTCTCCCTCAGTTTTTGTATCTGTCTGAAGGATGACCCGGCTGTAATTTTCCGAATAGAACTGTTCCGTAATGCTGGGATCCAGATATTCTGGAGGGATTGCAGCGCTGACGGTGTTGACATACGCCATGACACTCGTCACATGGTTAAGCTTTTCCAGATCGCCGACCAGCTCTTCTTCCTTGGCCGTATCCCCCTTCGGCACAAGCAGGACCATCGGCGTGCTTTCCCCGAACTCTTCTTTAATTTTCGTAAAATCGCTCCCCGCCCTTGTCGACTCCGGCAATTCGCCAACTCCATAAGTGAAATTGGTCTTGCTTTGCGCAAGAAAGGCCGGGACAATCAGGATGGCAACAAGCAAAAGAACCGGAACCCGGAACTTCAGCACAAAATTCCCCTTGCCGCGGATGTATGGCAGCAATGGCTTATGCTGCGTCTTGTCGATCCATTTATAACAGAGCAGCGTCAATGCCGGCAGGAACACCATGACACTGATGAAACTCAGTAAAATTCCTTTGACCAGGTTGATGCCAAGATCCGACCCGATTTCAAACTCCATAAAAGCTAGAGCGATGAAACCAAAGAAAGTTGTGGACGCGCTGGCTGCGATTGCCGAAAAAGATTTCTTCATCGCCAGCTCCATCGCTTCCCGCGGATCCCCTACCTTTTTCCGGTAATCGTTGAAGCTGTGCAGGAGGAAAATCGCGTAATCCAGCGACACTGCAAGCTGCAGGATCGGCGCGACCGATTGGGTGACAAAAGATACTTCTCCAAGAAAAATATTCGTCCCCATATTGATCAGAACTGACACACCGATGGCGGTGAGGAACAGCAGCGGCTCCACCCACGAAGTCGTGGAAACCACTAAAATGATGATAATGATCGGCACCAAAAAGGCGGCAGCATACATAGATTCCGTCCCGGCCATTTTCTGCTGTGTGGCCGTATTCAGCGATTCACCTGCCATCGCATTATCTTCGCCGATAAGGTCATAAATGCGATCGGTGATCTGGACTTCTTCTCCTTCACGGATGCTGAAAGAAAACAAGGCATACCCATCTTTGTAATAGTCGTCAACCGTGTCCTGGTCCGCCATTTCAAGCGGAGCCTTGATGTCGATCACATCATCCAGCCACATGATATCAGATACACCGTCAATCGCGGCCAGCTTTTCTTTGAAAGCAAGAGCTTCCTGTATGGTCATGTCCCGCATCATCACCCGGTTCGTCGGGACATTTCCTTCAAATTCCCGCTCCATCACTTCCATGGCTTTAGTCGACTGTGCGTCCTCCGGCAGATATTCCTTCATATCATAGTTCACCGACACAGTGAACTGCGCCAGGGCGCAAAGCACAGTCAAAACCGCGAAAACAATGGCAACGGCTTTTTTATGTTTAAGTATTCGTGCAGCAATATTGATGCGTGTTCACCCTCTCTTGCCCTTTTTTTCTATACACTTTATCATTATATAAACACGGTGTTGCCTATTCAACGAACAGTTCTTTAACTTCCGTGGTATTCCCGACACAATGATCAAAAGTGTTGGAAAACGCAAAAAGAAAGGAAACTGGTTATGACCTCTCCCAAAATGGACAGACGCAAAAAATATACGATCATGGTATTAAAAGACAGCCTCATGAAGCTCTTGAAAGACAAGCAGATCTCCTATATTACCGTCAAAGAAATCTGCGGCCTCGCCGACATCAACCGCTCCACATTTTATTCCCACTACACCGACCAATATGACCTCCTGGACACCATCGAAGACGAAATCATCCAGGACATGCAGGGCTATATGAGCCAGTACAACTTCGAAAAAGAAGACCAGGCCCTCCAAATGATCGAAAAACTGCTCGAATACTTCGCCAGCAAACACGAAGTATGCACCACCCTCCTCAACGAAAAAACAAACACAACCTTCGAAACAAAAGTCATAAACTTCGCCCACCAGGTCTTCATGACCAGCTGGCTCGCCGACACCGCCTATGACGAAAACCTCTCTGAATACCTCAGCACCTTCATCATCAGCGGCAGCATTCACGTGATAAAAAAGTGGCTGAATAACGGGATGGATCACAGTCCGGGGGAGATGGCGGAGATAATTAATGGGGTGATTAATCGGGGGTTGTTGGGGGTGCGGTGAGATGAGGGGGCGGGGTGAGGTGGGCTGGGCTGTGGGCCGGGGGGTCAGGTCCCTTGGCCCAATCTCAAAAAAGAGCCAGGGGACCTGTCCCCTTGGCTCACTGGCCTTTCCACTCACTTAATCCCCGATATCGTATACCCATCAATAATGTACCGCTGAAAAAGAATGAAGATGATGATAATCGGAACGACCATAAAGGTTGATCCAGCCATCTGCAGGGCAAAGTTGCCGCCGTATTGACCTTTTAATAACTGCAGTCCAACCGATAGTGTATAGAGACTTTCATCATTGGCAATGATCAGCGGCCACAGGAAGCTGTTCCAGCCAGCGATAAAGGTGAGAATTCCCTGGACAGCGAGTATCGGTTTGGTCATTGGCAGGACGATCTGCCAGAATACTCTCAGCTCACTGGCTCCATCCAGTCTGGCTGCTTCCAGCAGTTCATCGGGAATGGTAGTCATGAACTGACGGAAGAGGAAGATACCGAATGCTCCCACCAGTCCAGGCAGAACGATTCCCGCCATTGTATTCGTCAAGTGCATTTGATTCAGGATCAGATAGACCGGAATCATGGTAACCTGGCCAGGAATCATCATGGTAGCAAGAACGAGAAAGAATAATTTATTGCGTCCTTTAAATTCAAACTTGGCAAAAGCATATCCGGCCATCGCATTTAAGATTAAGCCGAAAAAAGACCAGAATACAACGATCAGAGTATTTTTCAAATAAAGAGCAAAGTTCATATTCACAAAGAGATTATAGAAATTATCCAATGTGAACTCTTGCGGCAGCAGGGTTGGCGTCAGCTGCATTACTTCACTTTCCGGCTTGAAGGCCGACAGGATCATCCATATAAAAGGAATAGTAACCAGCAATCCGCCAATCGCAAGAATAATACCAACAAACCATTGCTGAGCTCTTTCAGCATTTTTACTGCTGCTTAATGACTGTTTTCGAACTGCATTGGATTTCATTTTGTATTCCACCTCAGTTTTCATCAATAATCCTGCCCTTTCTTCTGCAGCTTAAATTGAAGCATCGTAATGATAATGATGGCAATGAACAATATGAAAGATCCTGCAGCGGCATAGCCAAAGTTGCTTAATTGGAAACCGTTCCGGTAAATGAACAGCGCAACAGAAGTCGTGCTGTCTAATGGACCGCCGTCTGTCATAACAAAAGGCTCTTCAAAAAATTGGAGCCAGCCGATCATCGTTGTAATTGACACAAAGAAGATGGCGTATCTTAACAGGGGAATGGTGATCTTAAACAGCTGCTGCCAATTATTGGCGCCGTCCAGCTGGGCCGCTTCGTAGTAGGTTTTCGGAATCCCCTGAAGCGCAGCAAGAAAGATAATCATATTAAGGCCGATGGCTCTCCAGAGAGCAAGTACGATTAACGAGATCTTTGCTACTGTGGGATCCTGCAGCCACGGTACAGGCGGCAGGTGGAAAAATTCCAGCACATGATTGAATAAGCCTAACTGAGGGTTATAGAGAAAGCTCCACACAACTGCTACTGCAACAACATTTGTAATGGAAGGCATATAGAAGACAACCCGGAAAGCTTTGAAAATGCGTGCTTTTCCAAAATTGATCAGGAGCGCGATCCCCAGGGAGCAAACGATGACAAGCGGTACACCAATTACCACATAGAATAGCGTATTAAAAATGGATTTTAAGAATATCTCATCGCCTACAACCTCTTTATAATTTTCAAAGCCAATAAAACTGATGGAAGACCAATCAGCAATACCGGCCAGATCAAGATCTGTAAAACTGATAATAAAGGCCACAAATATAGGCAGAATTGAAAATATTAACAGCAAAATAAGTGCAGGAGCTATAAAAAAGTATGGAGTTTTGTTTGCCACAAAGCTTTTCATTGCAAGTCCCTTCCTTCTAATCCCAGCTTTGCCGGACTATTAAAGGCAACTGGCAGACGAACGCCTGCCTGTACACCTGTTTGACGATTTATTTGGATAAAATTTCTTCAGATTCTTTATCGAATGAATCCATTTCTTCCTGAACATCTGCTCCGCCGCGGTAAATCTTTTCAAATCTCTTTAAAAAATCCTGTGCGATTTTTTCAAAAGGTTTGATGACAGGCATCGGCTGTGCATTTTCTAACTGTTCTCCAAATACTTTATAATACTCATTCTGCTGAAGCTGCTCATCATTCCATGCCTCTTTGCTCGCCGGCAGGGAGTTTGTCATTTCAAGCCATTTAATTTGGGTTTCAGGCTTGCTCATATATGCAAGGAATTTCAAGGCTTCTTCTTTGTTTTTCGTGTGCTCGAATACGGATAAGTTGGAGCCGCCCAATGTAGATGTATTTGTTTCCTTAGCAGGAAGGACTGCAGTTGCCCACTTGCCCTCGAGTTCCGGAGCCTGGTCATTAATCAGCTTGACCATCCAAGGACCGCTGATAAACATCGGAAGGATTCCGTCACCTCTGAATGCCTGGACGATATCAAGTCCAAGATCAACAGGAGCAGAGCCATCCTTGAAGAATCCATTTAAATACTCAACCGCTTCGACAAATTCAGGTTCATTGAAATTAGCCTGATTGCCTTCTATTAACTTGGAGCCGTTTTGCCTGGCCAGCATAAATGATAAACTTTGTTCATTTGTATCAATGCTGATTCCATATTTATCATCTCCGCGGTCAGCCAGTTTTTTGGCTGCATCCTCTAACTCATCCCAAGTCTTTGGTGCCTCTTTATACCCTGCTTCTTCCAGTAAATCCGTACGGTAAAACAGAACTCGTGTATCGACATACCAAGGAACGCCAACCACTTTATCATCATATTTTGTCGTTTCCACTGATCCTTTGAAAAAGTTGTCAGCTCCCAGCTCAGGGAAGTTTTCAGCCTCTTCTGTCAAATCAAGCAGCGCATTCGCAGAAGCGAACTCTGGAATCCAAGTTGTCCCCATTTGGACCACATCCGGACCTTTTTTAGAAGCGACAGCAGTTAACAGCTTATCATGTGCCTGATCCCATGGGAGGGCCTGAACTTTTACATTAATGTCCGGATTCTCTTTTTCAAATTCATCTGCAATCTTCGGAAGAGCTTTTGCTTCTTCTCCCATGCCCCAGACGGTGATGGTCTTTTGCCCGTCCTCCGAAGAAGACCCGCTTTCAGAAGAACAGCCGGCCAGTGCTCCAGAAACAACAAGTGAACCTATCATAGCAGCTGCTGCAAACTTTTTGCTGAATACATTTAACAACTTTTGGCTCATTCGTAAAAACCCCCAATAATTTAATAGGCTTTGCTTTAAGATTCCCGTAATTCTGCATCTTTACTTCTTTAACAAAAACCGTAAAGTAGTGCCATTCAAGTGAACAGCCGAGATATTCCCCCTTTTAGTGAAACGTTTCGATTAAAAAGAAAAAAATATAACTCTTCTACCATTGAAACGTTTCAATCCAATCTGTTCAAAAGTTGTATTTTCATCATTTTCTAGTTGAAACGTTTCGATAGGGCTATTATATTTCATCGTGAAATCGTTTTCAAGTAAAATTTTTTGGTTTTTTTCAGGTTGTTCTCTTTGTATTCATATAATGAGAATATACCAATAGAAACGTTTCGATTTTTCATTGACTCTAAAAAAGAGAGCGCTTATAATGCAGTTGTATCTTTATTCGAAACGTTTCTACGAACTTGCTGTTTTAACAATAAATTATTGGAGAGGTCGCCCATATGATGAATCCTAACTTACAATCTTTACTGCAGGAAATGACACTTGATGAAAAAATTGCCCAACTCATGCAGCTGGCTACGCCTTTTTTTGAAGGTTCAAAGGATGAGGGGCAAATAACCGGCCCTCTTGCTTCTATGAAAGTATCCGGGGAGAACATCCAAAACACTGGATCCGTTCTTGGAGCATCAGGCGGGGCGAAAGAAGCAATCAGCATACAGGCGGCCCATTTAAAAAAGAATCGACTAGGTATTCCTTTGTTATTCATGGCGGATGTGATCCATGGATATAAAACTATATTTCCTGTACCGCTGGCCATTGGATGTTCATGGGATCTGGATGGTGCACAGGAAAGTGCCGAAATTGCCGCGAAAGAAGCGGCTGCATCTGGTGTACATGTAACCTTTGCCCCGATGGTTGATCTTGTCCGCGACCCGCGCTGGGGGCGGGTTATGGAATCAACTGGCGAAGACCCTTACCTGAACAGTGAATTTGCCAGGGCCTTTGTCCGCGGCTTTCAGGGGAATGATTTAAAAAATAATAAAGAAGCTGTAGCAGCATGCGTAAAGCATTTTGCGGCATATGGGACACCAGAAGGCGGCCGGGATTATAACACAGTCAATATGTCAGAGCGGCAGCTGCGGGAATCCTATCTCCCAGCTTATCAAGCCGCCCTTGATGAAGGCTGTGAAATGGTTATGACTGCATTCAATACGGTTGATGGCATCCCTGCCACAGGCAATCAGGCACTGATGCGCGACCTGCTTAGAGAAGAATGGCAGTTTGACGGGGTTCTCATTTCTGACTGGGGTGCAGTAAAGGAATTGATTCCGCACGGTGTTGCTGAGGATGAAAAAGAAGCTGCGCTCAAAGCCATCCAGGCTGGTGTAGATATTGAAATGATGACTGCCTGCTATATTGATCATTTAAAGGAACTTGTCTTGAGCGGAAAAGTCGATGAAGCACTTATAGATGAAGCTGTGCTGAGAATCCTGAACCTCAAAGACAAATTAGGATTATTTGAAAATCCAACCCGGGGTGCCGATGAAGCACTGGAAAAGGAACTTGTCTTAAGCGAGGGACACCGGAAAGCATCCAGAGAGCTTGCAGCAAAGTCCTCTGTGTTATTAAAAAACAATGGCGTCCTTCCCATTCAAAAAGATAAGAAGCTGGCACTGATCGGTCCTTTTGCACAAAGCGGCGACATCCTGGGCCCATGGTCTTTTCTTGGATCCAAGGAAAAAGCCGTTCAGCTGTATGACGGCTTAAAAGCAAAAGCAGTTCCATCTCTACTCACGGTTGCAAAAGGCTGTGACATTGAATCCGGCACAGAAGAGCTGTTAAATGAAGCACTTCAAACAGCAGAGGATGCTGACATAATCATCTTGGCTCTTGGTGAAGCTTCCGAAATGAGCGGTGAGGCAGGATGCCGGGCAGATATCCGGCTCCCTGAAGTGCAGCTTGAACTGGCGACCAAAGTGAAGCAGCTTGGCAAACCGATTGTCGCGGTTTTATTCAATGGCCGGCCTCTCGACCTGCATGGAATCTGGAATGAAGCCGATGCCATTCTGGAAGCATGGTATCCAGGTACTGAAGGCGGAAAAGCAATCGCCGATTTATTGCTGGGGGATAAAAATCCTTCAGGGAAACTGACTATGTCATTCCCCTATTCCGTCGGCCAGGTCCCTGTTTATTACAATCACTTTAATACAGGACGCCCTAAAGGGGCTCCGGATGCACAGGAAAGATACGTATCCCAATATTTAGATATTCCTAATGAGCCTTTGCTTCCTTTTGGATACGGCTTAAGCTATACAACCTTTGATTATGCTGAAGCCAAGCTGTCGGATGCATTCCTCACTCCTTCCAAACCGATTTCGCTTTCTGTACAGGTTTCCAACACAGGAAGCTATCCGGGAGAAGAGGTTATCCAGCTTTACATCCGTGACGTTTCAGGCGAAGTCGTCCGTCCAATGAAGGAACTGAAAGGCTTCAAAAAAATAGCTCTGGATCCGGGTGAAAAAGCAGTGGTAACCTTTGATATTACCGAAGAGCAATTGCGCTATTACCATTCTGACCTGGCATTTAAGAGTGATGCCGGAAAATTCATAGCGTATGTTGGCACAAACAGCCGCGATTGTTTAGCGCTGCCTTTTGAATTAAAAAACGATCAGGTGTAATAATGCCTCTCAGGTTCAAAGGAAGCTTCAATAAACTAGAGGAAAGAGTTGACACGATGACCCAGTCAAAATTCACTATTCAGGCAAACGACTTATCATTCACATTTTTGAATAGCGGCGATTTATACAAAATCGTCCATAAATCCACCATGATTAATCAATGGCTTTCCAATTCTATTGATGGTTCCTTAAATAATTTGTTTCTGCGAGTTTACAGCGGGGCTGGCATCAAAGCCTATCCCCTGCTCGGAGTCAAATCCGGCAGCACGGTCCGAATGGCAGACAAGCAGGTTTTCTGGGAAGGAGAAGCTGGCGGAATTTTATACAAGGTGACATTTACCCTGATGGAAAACACCACTTGGTTCTGGAATGTTGAATTAAGCGGCGAGGGACAAACAGCTGACGTAATCTACGGTCAGGATTTAGGTCTTGCTGACAAAGGTGCCGTCCGAACGAATGAAGCTTACATGTCTCAATATATTGATCATAAAGTCTTCAAAAGCAGCAAAGGGTATGCCGTATGCTCAAGACAGAACCAGCCAATGAGCGGCGGCAGCTTCCCATATATCCAGCAGGGATCACTCACGGAAACGGCAGGCTACTCCACTGATGGCTACCAGTTCTTCGGTCTGTCCTATAAAGAAACAGATGTCCCGGAAGCTTTAGGAAAAGCATCCCTGGCCAATGAAGTCTATCAATATGAATTCGCTTATACTGCACTGCAGTCAGGAAAAATAGAACTTAACGGCAAGGCGCAATGTATTTTTTACGGTATTTTCAAAGAAAATCATGAGGATGCGATCACGACTCTGGAATTTGAACAGGAAATCCAGAATACCTGGAACAAAGTTCAGCCTGAGGAAAAGGCTTCAACTATGCTGGAAACCGTCCGCCTCTCCCCTTCTTTCGGAAAGCCTCTTGAGTCGCTTTCAATGACAAAAGAGGAAATCCATGAGCTGTTTCCGCACCGCCATCAGGTGGAGCAGTCCGGGGGAACGCTGTTATCCTTTTTCACCGGACAGCATGAGCATGTCGTCTTAAAGGAAAAAGAATTGCTGGTTGAGCGTCCCCATGGCCATATCATCATGACCGGAGGAAATGTTGAGAATATCAAAAATGTGCTCACCTCTACTTTATATATGTATGGAATCTTCAACTCGCACATTGTCGTCGGCAATACATCTTTTAATAAAATGCTGACCAATTCCAGGAACCCTTTGAATATCATGAAAACCTCCGGCCAAAGAGTTTACGTGGAAATAGATAAGAAATTCCGTCTGCTTACAATGCCTTCCATGTTTGAAATAGGCTTCAATTATGGCCGATGGTATTACAAAACGGAAGATGACTTGATTGTGATCACTTCCTATACCGCTGCCGATGCTCCCCAACTGGAGCTGCATGTCCGCTCGGCTAAAGGAAGAGCATACCGTTATCTTGTAACAAACCAGGTATCAATGAATAATAACGAATATGCCCAGCATTTTAAAATGGAGCAAGACGGGGATATTCTGATCTTTACAGCTGGAGAGAACTCCGACAGTTCCAGTGTTTTTCCTGAGCTTGCCTACCGGATGAAGATAAACGGGGCAGATTTCGAACTGCGGAATTCCAGTCTATTCGGAGAGAACATAGATACTGATGCTGCCTCCCTTTCCATGGTCGAAGTGGCTACATCATCTGAATGGAATATGGTCATACAAGGATTGCTTCAGGGGCAGGATCTTCCGTTCAAGCAAACAGATTATGAGACTGAGAAGGAATTGTACCGTGAGTTTTTCGCTACAACCATGAACGGATTCAGACTTACCAATAATGGAACTGCAACAGAAGAATTAAATAAGGTAAATGCACTTTCCTGGTGGTATACACATAATATGCTTGTTCACTACTCTGTCCCGCACGGACTTGAGCAGTACGGCGGTGCAGCATGGGGTACGCGTGATGTCTGCCAGGGGCCAGCCGAGTATTTCATGGCCACTCAAAATTATGATTCTATAAAAAATATCATCTTGACCGTTTACTCTCATCAGTACGCAGATGATGGAAATTGGCCGCAATGGTTCATGTTTGATGACTATTTCAAATTCCAGCAGGAAGAAAGCCATGGAGATATCATCGTCTGGCCATTGAAAGTGATTGCTGACTATCTTAAAGCAACAAATGATTTTTCAATATTGAATGAATCACTTCCTTATACTGAAAAAGGAAGCTTTGAATTTACGAACAGCACAGCCTCTCTTTTGGATCATGTAAAAAAGCAAATTCAATATATGAAGGATCATTTTTTACACGGCACCCATTTATCTTCATATGGGGACGGCGACTGGGATGATACTCTTCAGCCAGCCAATGCGCAATTAAAGCAATATATGGCGAGCAGCTGGACAGTGGCGCTGACTTACCAGGTAATCAGTCAGTTTTCTTCTCTATTGAAGGACATCGATGAAAAGATGTCTTTAGAAACGAACGAGATTGCTGAGGGGATAAAGAGAGATTTTAACACTTATATGCTATCCTCCGGAACAATCCCTGGGTTTGTTTACATGGAAAACCCGGAACAGCCTGAGTTAATGGTGCATCCAGCTGATACGAAAACCGGGATTCAATACCGCCTGCTTCCTATGACAAGAAGCATGATCGGCGAGCTTCTGACTCCGAAACAGGCAGAAGAACACTATAAGATCATCAGGGAAAAGCTGTATCATCCGGACGGGGTCCGTTTAATGGACCGCCCTGCGACTTATACGGGCGGGATCAGCACAAACTTCAAGCGGGCAGAGCAGGCAGCCAACTTTGGCCGCGAAATCGGCCTGCAATATGTCCATGCCCATATCCGTTTCGTAGAAGCGATGGCGAAGCTGGGAAAATCAGATGAAGTTTGGTCAGGCCTGCAGAAAATCAATCCAATCGGGATTCAAAAAGTGGTGCCTAATGCAGAACTCCGCCAAAGCAACGCCTACTTCAGCAGCTCGGACGGCAAATTCAATACCCGCTATGAGGCTGCAGAGCATTTTGATAAGCTCCGCGATGGCTCCGCTCCTGTAAAAGGCGGTTGGAGAATCTACTCCAGCGGTCCTGGGATATATATGAACCAGCTGATTTCGAATGCCCTGGGTATAAGGCGCAGCGGGCAGAATCTGATTATTGACCCAGTCCTGCCAGAAGAACATGACGGTCTGGAATTCCAGTTCACCATTGATGGAAAACAAGTCACCTTCATCTATCATCTGGGCCACGAAAAAACAGGAGTTGAGATAAACAGCATAACAGTTCATGCAGAACCAGTGTCCAACCGCTACCGCCCAGGCGGATATCAAGTCAATAGTGCAGAGCTGGAAAAGCATCTGACAGACGGCGGGAATAGAATAGATATTTATTTGTAATGAAAACAGCGGCCATATTTGGCCGCTTGCTTTCATAATTGGAGGTCTGATTTTTGGAAAAGAAATGGTGGCATAAAAGTGTTGTGTATCAGGTGTATCCGCGCAGTTTCCAAGATTCTGATGGGGATGGCATTGGTGATTTAAACGGACTTATTTCCAGGCTTGATTATATCGCAGAATTGGGAGCTGATCTCATCTGGCTCTGCCCTGTCTATGCATCGCCAAATGATGATAATGGGTACGATATCAGCGACTACTACAGCATCCATCCCGAATATGGATCGATGAATGATATGGATCGGCTGATATCAGAAGCTGCCAGGCGCGGTATTGGGATCATGATGGACATCGTCGCAAACCATACCTCCGATGAGCACCCCTGGTTCATAGAATCCCGAAAGAGTAAAGATAGCCCTTACCGGGATTTTTACGTTTGGAAAGATGGTTCTGAAGGCAGTCCGCCAAGCAGCCTCCAGTCGATATTCAGTGGAAGTGCTTGGAACTATGATCCACCTACACAGCAATACTACTTGCATATGTTCAGCAGGAAACAGCCTGACTTGAATTGGCATCATCCCGCTGTACGCCAGGCATTATATGATGTCATGCGTTTCTGGATAAAAAAAGGCATCAAAGGATTCCGTTTCGATGTAATTGACCTGATTGCAAAAGATCTGGAAAAAGACATCATTGCCAACGGCCCCCGCCTTCACGAATATCTGCAGGAAATGCATCGGGAAGTACTGGAGGGAACTGAGGTTGTGACGGTCGGTGAAACCGGCGGGGCAGATTTAGATCAGGCCATTCTCTATACAGATCCATCCCGTAAGGAACTGGACATGGTATTTGCTTTTCAGCATATCGCATTGGATGAAATCCCCGGCAAGCAAAAGTGGGATCTGAAAACCCTCGAATCCAGTGATCTGAAGCGTGTGTTGTCGGCCTGGCAAACAGGATTATCAGAAAAGGGATGGAATAGTCTGTTCTGGAGCAACCACGACCAGCCGCGTATTGTCTCGAGATGGGGAAATGATGGCAAGTTCCGATATGAAAGCGCCACTTTGTTTGCTGTCCTTTTACATCTCATGAAAGGCACTCCATACATTTATCAGGGTGAAGAAATCGGGATGACCAATGTGAAATTCCCTGAACTTAACTATTACCGGGATATTGAAACATTCAATATGTATAAAGAGCGCAGTACAGAAGGCCGCTCTCATGAAGACATCATGAATTCCATTTATGTAAAGGGGCGGGATAATGCCAGGACACCGATGCAATGGAATACAGAGAATAATGCCGGATTTACAGAAGGTGTGCCCTGGATTGACGTCAATTCAAATTTCGCTGTAATTAATGCTGCTTCTGATTCAGAGTCAAATCAATCTATTTTCCGCTTTTATCAAAAGCTGATTCAGCTGGGAAAATTAAATGATATTGTCATATACGGTAATTATCGGCTCCTTGATACTGAGCCGGACATTTTTGCTTATGAAAGAACCTATAAGGGTGAAAAATGGGTGATTATCTGTAATCTAACTGATAAAACAGTAGAGTCTTCCCTGCCAGGAAGTTTGAACGGGGAACTTCTTATCCATAATTATTCTGTCCCTTATCACAGCCAAACACTTCAGCCTTATGAAGCACTTGTGTATAAGTTGCAAAATTGACTATAGCTGGAAGCGCTCACAAGGTATAATAAAAGGAGAGCCTATCGCAGAGACTGGAGAGAGTATCGTGACAAGCATTAAAGATATAGCAAAAAAGGCAGGTGTCTCTATATCAACTGTTTCCTACGCTCTGAACGGCAACCCCAAGGTTACAGAGGAGACTGCTGCAAAAATCCTGGCGATTGCCAAAGAACTTAATTACGTACCTAATGCCGCCGCACGTTCCTTAAAGAAAAGAGAATCGAAGATAATCGGCGTCTTTCTTACCAATTTTGGAGGAGCTTTTTACGGCCAGCTCCTGCAGGGTATTCAGGATGCCTTGAGCAGCAAAGGCTACGAAATGATAGTGTGCGGAGGCAAAGAGTCCCACCGCTTCATTCCTGAGCGGATGATTGACGGTGCCATTGTTCTCGACTATTCTTTCTCTAGTGAGGAACTGCTGAAGCATGCCGAAAATGGTCATAAGATTGTAGTGATGGACAGAGAACTGTCTCATCCCAATATTAATCAAGTACTTTTGCATAACACATCAGGAGCCACCCTCGCGATTGATTATCTGGTTGAAAAAGGCCACCGCAAAATTTATGCAGTCCAAGGACCTGATGGCTCCTACGATGCTGAACAGCGAATCGAAGCTGTCCGGCAGGCAGTTAAAAGATATCAGTATATCGACTACCACGAACTCCCCGGTGATTTCAATAAACCAGCCGGGGAGAAAGCAGCAGAGCAGATCGTAAAAGAATACACAGAGCCTGTCGCCGTCTTCTGCCTCAATGACGAAATGGCCATCGGCATGTACAATTATCTGGCAAAAACCCAGTACGAAATAGGAAAGCACGTACACATCATCGGTTTCGACAACATCGAGCTCTCCCAATACACCAACCCTAGACTAGCCACAATTGACTACTCAGAAAGTAAATGGGGAGCCGTATCCGCCGAACACCTCTTAAAACTATTAGCTGGCGAACCAGCAGAAAACGAACGAATTTATGTAACATTAATTCCCGGGGATTCAGTGCAATGAGGGGGGCCAGGGGGCCGGGTTCCTTGGCCCGTTTTGAGCCAAGGGGTCAGGTCCCTTGGCCCGGTTTGAGCCAGGGGGTCAGGTCCCTTGGCCTGGTTTGAGCCAAGGGGTCAGGTCCCTTGGCCCGGCTTCAAAAAGAGCCAGGGGGTCTGTCCCCTCGGCTCAAAAGACCTCAGCAAATAACTTCTTACTCTCCCCATGCGCCAGCCGCTCCAGCACCTCATCCCTCGCTACAAACTCAACTCCATCAATCTCGCTGTCTTTAGGATTCAAATCAGACCTGTCCCCCACATACTCAACAACAAACATCGTAGTTTCCTGCCGGCTCCAGCCTGTTTTCTCTGCAAACTCTCTATCAAAATCAAAACAGATCTTTTCCTCCAGCTGTTTTATAACCCTGTATTCAAAAGATCCTGTTTCCTCTGCCAGTTCTCTTAAGATCGCGGCCTTAAGATCTTCATCGCTATCTTCGACCCCGCCCTTAGGGAAATCCCATTCCCCTTTCATTTGTCCTGCCGAACCTTTTAACGAAGCCACAGGGACAGACCCCCTGGCCCAGTTTCAAAAAGAGCCAAGGGACCTGTCCCCTTGGCTCTTTAATCCAATGACATTTTCACAACATCATCCAAATACTTGGTTGTACTGTATCCAAAGATGTCCAATGTTTTAGGCGTCAGGTTATCCCCCTGTATCTTAATGGTCTCAACAGTAGAGAAATGGCGCGGTTTCTTGAGCTTTTCATATATGTCAGGCGATATATTATTCCAATCATACTCTTTGCCATCTATATCAACGAGCACTCCTTCAGAATCCATTTCCATCGAATTGTTGTCAGTTTCTTCTGTCACAATATTGTAGTGAAATGATTCATATGCACGATCCTTAATTTCATGATTGCTTATGACCACTGTGGTAGGCTGGCCAATTTCCACTTTATCGATTGAAATGGTGCTGCCTGCATACTCAAAGGTTTGCGGGTACTGTTTGGAAGGATCAAGTGGAATAGATTTATTGTCATCAACCGACAAATATAACCTGCTTAATTTCACCTTAATCTCCTTTGTCTTCTTTTCAAAAAGAGGTTCAAAGTGTGCTTGGAAACTGTATGAGTCCAAGGAGGATCCGCCATAAGGATCCGCAATTAGTTTTTTCTTGTTCACTTCTAAACTGGCAAATTCCATATTGTCTATCCGTTTCTTACCTGACTGCTCAAAGCCCATGTTATATTGCAGAATGGTAGCTGTTGGCGCCAAAATTAATTTTTCGAACTGAACGGGAAATCCCTCAATGTCTATTTCCTCATCCAATGCATACTCAGCAGAAGGCTGCTTTACCACAGGAATCTCAATGTTCCAGTCCCCTCTTTTTTCATACTCCGTATTTTCGCTTCGAATGGCGGCATCACCAACCAATTTCATCATCCTGGTAATTTTAAGTTTGACGGTCCCGCTGTCCTCTTTCAGCGGCCGAAGACTGATTTTCCCATGATAGATGTTCTGTTTTTCCTTATTTAAATCTGACTCCAAGTCAGGTGGATTGTAGGGAGGATACACTTGTTCCTCCATGATTTTCTGCTCATTCTCCACATAAACGCCATCATCAAAATTAATCATATATTGATTGTTTTCCTTCGTATCTTCAATCTCATAAAAAATCATCGTCTGAATATCATCAGCAATCACGCTCTTGATTTTAATTTTAACCCCCTCACTCTTGGCCTCCAGGTTCAGCCTTTCACCAAGGTCCGCCTGCAGAAAAGAGCGCAGCTCCGGATTTTCCTCTGTCCAGGTATAATAGACTTTGGCAAAAGCGCCTGTAAAGAAACCGGTGCACATGAGTATAGTGAATACACTTGCAGCAATAAATCCGATTTTTTTACGTTTGCTGTTTCTTTGCTGCCTCATGTGCTCAGTTTCGGAAATTCTTCTTTTAATGCTATCCATAAAGCCGGCCGGAACCTGGAAATCCTCCATGAGGTTCGTCAAATGCAGCTGGGCTCCCTGAAAAGAAGCCAGATCATCCTGGCAATCCCGGCAGTGGTACACATGCTTTTCAAACTCAATTTTCTCTGGCCGTTCCATATTTCTTTCAAGGTAATCAAGGTAAAACGTTTGATACCCCGGGCAGCCATTAAACTGCTCCCCATATCTCAAATCGTTTCTGAGCGACTGGATTCCAGAAACCAGCAGATCCTTCACCTCTGTAACAGAAAGCTGGAGAAGGCTGGCTGTTTCCTCATTAGACAGCCCCCTCAGATAAGTAAAAACCAGCGCTTCTCTCTCTTGCACATTCAAATGATCAAGCGCGTTGAACAAAGCCTGCTCCGTATTATTTCCCTCTGAACTCTCTAAACTTTTGTTAGCCTCAAGCTCCCGGCACTTATGTATAAAAATCGCTGTCACCCATGCTTCAAATGACGTTTTGCTATTTATTTTCGAAAAATCCTTTTGCACTTTTAATATAGTCTGCAAAAAAATCTCCTCGAGTTGCTGCTGGTCCCTGAGATATGGCCAGCCAAGCACATAAAAAAGCTGCTGATGCCTCCCGAACCAATCAACAATCGACCTAAGATCATTTTGACTTATCTCTGCAGGTAAATTAGCATTCTCTCTTGCTGGGATAATCAATCTGTTCCCCCCTCTGAGCCAGGGGGACAGGTCCCATGGCCCACTTTCAATAAAATAGGGCAGTAACCCTGTCCCCTCACCCCAATTTCACCATATCTATTCCTTCAGCAATTTTTCCCACAATGAAAGATCCCCCAAGGCAGTCTTAAAAAGAGCCAAGGGACCTGTCCCCTTGGCTCAGCGCCCGGCCCCAATCATAATTCAAGCGAAACCTCAAAAACATCATCCAAATACTTGGATGCCCTATACCCGTAAAACTCAAGTGCTTTAGGTATCACATTTTTCTCATGAATCTTTATGCTTTCTTCAGTAGTGATATAACGAGGTTTATCCAGTTTTTCAAATTCATTGGGTGTTAGTTTATTGGCATCATATTCGTTTCCATTTTTATCAATAAGGACACCTTCAGATCCCATCTCTATCGAAGGCATTTGACCTTTCTCGGTGAGAACACCAAAGTCAAGGGTGTCATATGATCGTTCTTTTTCATGATTGCTTATGATGATTGTGGTTGGCTCTCCTATCTCAAACTTGTCGATGGAGATGGTGCTGCCTGCATATTCAAATGTTTGAGGATAGTCTTTTTTTGCATCCAGCTCAATAACTTTGTTGTCCTGGAAGGATAAATACACCAGATCCATATACAACTTAACCTTGTTTGCGTGTTTGTCAAAAAGAGGTTCAAATTGTGCTTGGTTATTATAAGATGAGCTGGCCAGGCTTCCATATAGATCAACTTTCAGTTCCTTCCTGTTCACTTCCAGCTGCTCAAAATTGATATTTTCTAACCGCTTTTCCGGCAATTTATTATTAATTCCATATTCCAGAATTGTTGCGGTTGGTGCAAACGTCAGCTTTTTCAGCCGAACGGTGACCCCTTCCACCTTAATTTCTTTCTCCATTTTATACTCGGTGGAGGGCTTTTTGTCTGCAAAGATTTCAAAGTCCCACTCCCCTGTTTCATAATCCGGGTTCCCATATGGGCTGAAAATACTTTGTTCAGAAAAGTCGCCGGGTAATTTCATCATCTGTGTTATTTTAAGTTTGATTGTTTCGCTATCCTCCTTGAGCGGCGGCAGGCTCAATTTTCCATGGTAGATATTCTGATCTTTCTTATTTAATTCGGACTCCAGGTCAGGAGGCTGGTACTGAGGGTAAAATTGACCTTTAAAAATTTTCCAATCGTCCTGCACAGAAATCCCTTCATCATAGTTAATCATATACTTATTGTTTCTCTTCGTATCTTCTATTTCATAAAAAATCAGGGTCTGATACTTATCAGCAATCACACTCTTAATCTTGATTTTCACCCCATCGCTTTCCGCTTCCAGATTCAGCCTTTCAGCCAGGTCTGCCCTGAGAAAAGCCCGCAGCTCCGGGTCTTCCTCTTTCCATTTATAATAGGCATCCGCGAAGGTTCCTGTGAAAAATCCGGTACACATGACTAAGACAAAAACGCTTGCAGCAATAAAAGCAATCCTGATCCGTTTGCCAGCTCTTTGCTGCCTGCCTTTTTCCGTCTCAGCAATACGTTCCTTGACGCCCACCATAAACCCGGCCGGCACCTGGAATTCCTCCAGGTTTTCCGTAAACTGCAATTTCACTTCCTGAAAAGAAGCCAGATCCTCCTGGCAATCCCGGCAGTGGTACACATGCTTTTCAAACTCGATTTTCTCTGGCCTCTCCAGGTTTCTTTCAAGGTAATCCAGATAAAATTTTTGATACTCCGGGCAGCCATTGAAGTGTTCACCTTCACTCAGTGCTTCTCTAAGAAACTGGATTCCGGAGCGCAGCAAATCTTTCACCTGTTCAGCTGAACTCCTCCCAAGGACAAGAGCTGTATCCTCTGCAGAAAGTCCCTGCATATAAGTATAGACCAGCGCTTCCCTCTCCTGACCGTCCAACTCGCCAAGAGCACCAAATAGCTTTTCATAAATCCCGCCGGCCGCTGCAGCTTCCAGGCTCAAGCCACCTGCAAGCTCCCTGCATTTATGTATATAAATTGATCTAAGACTATTCTCAAATGACGCTTTGCTTCTAACCTTAGCCAATTCTTTCTGTGATATTAAAATAGCCTGATAAAACAGTTCTTCCATCTCCTGCTGATTTCTAACATAAGACCAGCCTAGTATATAAAGCGACCGCTGATGCTTCTCGAACCAATCAACAATCGACTGTATAACGTTTTCACTTATATCTGCAGGTAAATTAACATTCACTTTATTTGGGATAATCAACTAGTTTCCTCCCCTCTATTTCCTAATTATACCTGTTAGTGAGCCAGGGGGACAGGTCCCCTGGCTCACTTAAAAAAAGAGCCAAGGGACCTGTCCCCTTGGCTCCTAAAGCTCTAATCCCGCCACTCCAAAACCGCCGGCTCCAGAGTGGGTGGAGATCATGCCGCCAGCTTGAATCCACTTTACGTCTTTGAATCCAGCATCTGCGGCAATTTCGTCCATCCGCTTCTTAATTGTTTCATCAAGACCGATTGAGTAAATGAAGTAAAGCTGCTCTCTTTCAATCTTGTAGTCATTCAAATAATCCTGCATCAATTTTTCAGCCACAGTGCTCATTTTTCCGCGATACTTTTTCGTCGAGACGAGCTTGCCATCAACTAATTCTATACAAGGTTTTATTTTTAATAGTGTCCCGCCAAGATACGCCATATTGCTTACGCGCCCGCCGGCTCTTAAGAAATCCAGGCTGCCCGGTATGAAAGCCAGCCTGGACTTCGGCACGATGGCTTCTATTTTTTCAACAAGAGCTGCAGGCTCAATGCCAGGCTCTTTTTCCAGCTGTTCCGCTGCATAGATGACAACGGCGGCCAGTCCGCCTGTCACGTTCAGGGCATCAATGAGGAATAAATCCTCAAATTCCTCCGATGCGATCACGGCATTCTGAAAAGAAGACGAGGCTTTGCTTGTATAGCCAATATGGATAATGATGCAATCAGGATTATCCGCTTTTATCTTCGCAAAAAACTCCTCGTATTCATAGGCATTAGTCGACGTCGTAGAAGGGATTTTTTTCGTACGAGCATAATAATCATAGATATCTTCAACCGGCAAATGGCCATCCAAATAATCCGTCCCATCCATGACAATATGCATCGGCACCACTTGAATATTGTACCTTACAGCTAAATCCCCCGGTAAATCCGCGCCGCTTTCAGTTGTTAAAATTATCTTCCTCACTTATTTCGCCTCCTGAATTAGGAGCCATGGGGACAGACCCCCTGGCCCAGTCTCAAAACGGGCCAGGGGACCTGTCCCCATGGCTCATTCCACATTATTAATCGAAAGAATCATATTCTTATAATGCCTTTGTTTCTGGGTCAAGATTATTTCAGGACCATCATCTTCTTCTATTAAATCGGCATATACTACACTCTGCCCGTCATCCATCGCATTATAGTATTTGCTATATAAGACTTCCAGCAGAGATTCATATTGATATAAGGATTCTGACACAATAAAATCCTGCTGCCTATTTGCCTGATACACGAAAATCTCAGAATCAAACTCTTCTCGTGTAATATATAGTTCTTTCTTATATTGGAATAAGAAAAAGTTCATCCTCTCCGTATACAAGATCATACAATTTCTGATTGCCCTGGATAACTGATTCATTTCGCGGTCGTATTCAGAAGTGGAGAAAACCATCCCTGTTTTCCCCGCTCTTTTGCATGCCTTGCAAATATGCTGCCTGTGACCCTTCCCGCTAAACTTTTCATTAGGCTTATCCATGCCGCATCCTATGCAAAAATGCCCTCGTTTTTCCTTCTTTCCCAATTGCTATTGCTCCTTATCTAAAATCCTAATGCTCCCAGTTGAAAAACTCCCTCAACTCACGTGATTCCCGGCATCCGCTGCATCTCTTGGGAAGCGCAAAACCCTTCTGCTTAAAAAATTGCTGTTCACCAATAGAAAAAGTGAATTTGTCTCCGCATTCATAGCATTTTAATAGAAGATTTTGAGGAGCTGAACCTTTTAAAGCTTCATCCATTTTCAGTTTTCGTTCCTCGGCTGCCTCGTTATCTGTCTGCTTATTTTCTTCCAGCAGATTAATGGTCTCCCTAATTGCGGCGCGGACTTTTTTATATTCAATTCTTTCCCATAACGCCAAGTAAGGTATAAATTCTTTGTTTCTGGATTCCTTGATTTTTTCCAGCATCAAAAGGATCATCTCGCGATTTCGATCCTTTAAATACTGCATATCCGGTTCCAGTACTCCCTGGTGGATCCAGTCCTTCCATTCATAGATCAATTCATCGGCCATCTGGTCAGCTTCAATCAGCCAGCCCCTCTCCGTAAACACAATCATCGGGAGTTTCCCCTGATACTCTATATCCAGAAAGTCATGGTCCAGCATCCAGTCAATTTTCCTCATCACTTCTTCCAGCTTTTCTGCCCGATAATAACCGTAAACAGGGGACTTGTCCAATCCAAACTCCAGCACCTTTTTCTCTTTTGAACCTTTCAAAATCTTGGCAAGAAGTGTCCTGCCTCCCTGAAGAATAATTCCGTTTGCGCCCCTCAAAATAGCTTTTATTTCATCATGAGATAAATCTGGCATATGAATGTCAACTCCTTTTTGAGCCATGGGGACAGACCCCCTGGCTCACCGTATCTTCTCCAGCTCATCCAAAAACGCCGGCCTTCTTTTTTGATCCTCGAGCAGCACTTCGATGATTTCATTTTGCTCTGGCTTGCCTGCAATTTTCTTGAACCTGTTTAACTTCCGGCAAACCTCCCGATACTGGCTTCTATTGGATGCAGATTTTGCTTCATTATAGATATATGCCCTGTATATCCCGGTAACTTCTTCCTTATAATGTTTTGCGAGCTTTCCGGCATATCTTTCAATATAGCTGAGATTTTTCCGGACAAAGATCATAAGCTCTTCCGTATCATTTTCCTTTTCTATCAATTGAAGCAGGAGGCGTTCATTTTTCCATCTATTATTCCCCTTCAGCTCTTCCTTAAGCTTCTCATAAAACCGTTCATTCTCTTTTCCAAGCTCTTTCAGCTCCCCGTACAAGCCAAAGTCGCCATCTAAAAACAGTTCCCTCGCCAATGATTGCTGCTCTTCTTTCCTTCCAAGGGCTTTATATGCTTTGTACCGGTATTCCTTCCAATTGGTTACCAGTCCAGCATACTCTCTATCCTGGTCCTCTCCAGCCAAAGCAACTTCGATGACTTTTTCGTAATGGCTTTCCTCCAGATATTTCTCCAGCAGCTGCTTTCTAAAAGAGGAAAAGTGCAGGTGCTCCTGCATAAACTTCATCGCTTCCTCTGCCGGCCCATACTGATCAAGCAGCTGGTATAATAGCTGAAGCAGGCTTTCCTTCCTGTATTTCGAATACCTATCATCCGGCGCTTCTCTTAGTAGCTGGGACTCAATAATATTTCTTAATTGTTCTCTATAATAATCAGTCGAGGCAAATATCAGACAAATTTGGAGAAGGTCAATCTGGAATTCGTCCCAGCCATCAAACATGTTACTATTTGCAGCCTTCAATAGCTTGTTGAACACCACTTCCCCCTGGTCACTTCCAGCAGCATCCATGGCGATTTCCTCAATCTTCTCGAGAGTTCCCTTGATTAGAAAACCAACGTCCCCATCTGAATCATCTGTATATTGAAAGGAAGCTATAGCTTCCTCCAGAAGTAACAAAGAAATATCAGCAGCCAGCTCCGGCTCACTGACATCACCCGCTTTTTCGAGGACTGTTTCCAGCTCGATCGTAAACCGGCCAGCGTTCCTGGAAGTAATGAAACCGCCCCGGCCTTTATACTCCCTCACAATATCCTTGATCAGCTTTTTGCATGCCTTCAGCTCTTGTTTGCTGTCTCCCTTTACATATTTCATTAAGACTTTTCTTTCAAGTCCTTCATCATGAAAGGTCGCTTCCACGATGATTTGAATCAATTCTTCCTTTGATAAATCAGCCAGGACATCTTCCAGAACCGGAACTTTCTCAATTTTTTTCACTGCTCCATGTTCCTTCTTAACTTCATCCAACATTCCCGCCAGCTGGTAAAAAGCTGCAGCCTGATGCTTGCAGATCGGGCCATAATCATAGGGACAATCACATTCGGAATCGGCAATCTCCCCATCTTCCTCAATCTCTACCCACACCTCATAAATATCCGTCCCCTCCGCTTGGAAAAAATACTTATTTTCAGCATTGGTTTCTATATGCTCCAAGCGCCCGTCTATATAATAATCATGCCCTCTGTCGAGAATCGTGGCATCAATTGCATTTTTAAAATTGCTTAATTTCATGTCCCATCCTCCCTTATGGGCCGGGGGGACAGACCCCCTGGCCCATTCTCAAAACGGGCCGAGGGACCTGTCCCCCTGGCTCTCGAGGCATCCCTGCCCCGCTCAACTACCAATTCCACAGCCTCTTCTCCCCTATCTTCGCGCTCCCCACCCAATCTTCCTCTTTCAGCTTCAAGAGTTCCTTCGATGGGCCGGTTACAACTGCACCGTAGAGCCGGACGCCATTTTTTTCAACGTAATCGATCTTGGCTTTCAGCTCTTCTTTTGATTGCCAGTGGAGTGACCGGGTCCTGCGTTGATATTCTTCAATCAAGTGGAGGGCTTTCAAGAATTCTGCTTCCCTTTTCTCCCCGTCGCCATATGATTCTATGCTTTCTGTTTCGCTAATTTCTGTAGAATATCCTCCTAATAATCCTTTTTTCTCTTCTTTTGATACTGTCTTAAAGTCAGATCTGAAGCCATAACCCATATATGGGAAGCCAAATGGCTCCGCGGGGCCTATCGGATTTCTCTCACGCTCGTTTTCCCGCCCTGTATCCGCAGCCATCCAGACGGGCATCATTTCTTTATCTTCCATCTTTTTTAAAAATTCGTTTGTGCTCATATAGTCTGTGAAGGTGATATACAATTCCGATACCGTTCCCTCGGGCAATTTTTCCAGCTGGTCGAAACCGTCTGTAATCTGATAGTTCACAACGTTCTCGGGATAAAAGAAACGCTGACCGCCTAATAGGCCATTCGGCAATTCAAACGAAAACCAACCGAAAAGGAATTTCGTCTTGAATCGATCAACAATTTCCTCCTCCCTGCCTATCATTTTGCGAATCTCTCCATCGTAAGTCATGGTAAATACACCAGTGTTCATCCCTGTGCTTCCTATCCTAATATTAGGCTGGGTTGTCTCTACAGCGGCCTTAATCGCATCTGCATATACATCTTGCCGATCCGGCTCTCCCCATGAATAAAAAACTGCCGAGGTAACCCAGCCGACAATCAGAAACAGCAGAAGCAATGATAAAGCCGTCCACGCATTCTGCAGGCGGGCCTTCCACTTTCCTTTCTTGACCAGCTTCTTCTCAAGTGAAGGTCCCTTTTCCAGTTCCTCTTCCGAACCCATCAATGAATCTAAATAGGATTGATATAATTCCATTTTATCCAATTCTTTTTCCACTTCTTCAGTTTCTTCCTTAGAAAGCAGCCCATTACTATAATCCTCAAGCTTTTTCTTAAAATCCTCACTCATCTTCTTCACCTCTCTCAAAGTCACGCAGCTTCTTCCTCGCACGGAACACCAGCAATCTAGCATTTGATTCTGATGTCCCCAAGATTTCTGACGCTTCCCTGTATGTAAAATCATGCACGGTCACAAGAAGCAACGCCTGTTTCTGAGATTCCGGCAGCCTCTGCATCCGTTCTATCACCTCGACTAGCTTTTCCTGCTGAAAAACGCGATGCTCCACAGATGCTCCAGTGTCTCTCATCACAGAGAAAAAATCTTCCGACTGAATGCTTTCTCTCTTCCGCTTCCGGATATGGTCTATATACGCATTCTGAGCAACCCGGAAAAGCCACGGCCGGATCTTCTCCTCATGCAAATCTTCAATATGCAAATACGCGCGGTAAAACGTCTCCTGCATCATATCCTCCGCAGTAGCCCGGTCCGCAGACAGAGACAGCAAATAGCGAAGCACATCCCTCGCATACTCCTCATACAAACCATCCAAAGACAACTTTGCCATTCGCCACCTCCCTCTGCAGTATACACGGATGAAAAAGGCATTTGTTTCTAATTTTTTGAGGCATGGGTTTTCCCCTCTTAATTAAAAAGAGGGACTAAACCTGCACCCTGACCCATCCTCAATCTGTCAGCCAAAAAAAAGAGATTGACGATAGACACTAAATTAATAGTACATTTTTACTCAAATACAATTTTCCAGTGAGTAAATTATACTAATATACCTCACAAGTCTATGAAATTTCATGAAAATTAAATTCCAATTTCATCTAAAGGAGTGTTAAGCAAATGTTAAGAAGAAAATTTTTTGCCTCAGCTCTATCTTTGTCAGTTATGACTATGCCCTTGGCCTCCAATCTGGTTGAAGCTTCTGAAGCACCAGAAGCATCTCTTAATGTAATGGAAAACAATAGCATTCAGAATTTTGAATATGATGGGGTGACATATACAGTACAGGAAAGTAGTAATGTACGTACTGTGGATGCGACAACTTCAGCAGGTACAAAGACATTTATTACAGACAAAAGCACTGGTCGTATTACTGTTAAAAGTGATTATCTAAGTGATTCTCAAAGAAAAGATTTAGAAGATCAAGCAAATTCTATTGTTCTAGAAGTAGAGTCAGATAACTCTTCTAATAATTCTATTGAGGTCTCTACCTCCAATTCAAGTGAAGTAGGAATACAATCAATAGTTGGTTCCTGGGCATGGTCAAAATGGGATAGTTATACAATTACAGCAAATGGTAAATTTACCGCACAGGTAATTACACAGACTCTTTTAAGTCTAATTCCAGGAATAGGCCCTTATGCAGGTGCTTTTGCTACAATTATGATTCAATATAACCTTAAAACTGGTTACTACAAAAGACGTGGTGCAACCGCTTTAGACTCGGATCCGAATTATTTGTGGTCAAAAATACAGTTTAATCTATATAAAGATAGTGCACGTACCAATCTAATAAGTTCAAAAACTACATCTGCACAAAAAGTAAGAGTATATTAAAAAATGAGGCTGACTCAAAAGGTCGTTGATTTACGATCTTTTGGGTCAGTTTTTTTGTTATTTGAAAAAATTTGGGTATTTTTGGAGGCTAATGGTAGCGTTGAGAGGATAGATGCCCCTTTATTGTGCTTTTTCTTTTGGTTTCTTAGTGATGGAATCCCATTTTAGTAAATTATGCGCAACGCAAATAAGCCCCCAATCTGTCAGATTTTTTGAGAGTCCTCGGTAGGAAAAACGGTTAAATTCCCTATTGTATTTAATTTGACCAAATACCGGCTCAACCTCTATTTTCCTCTTCCGGTACTTTTGATCTCCTTTTTCAGTCGACAGCTTTTCGCGGATTTCTTTTCGCTGCTTTTGGTTTTTTATAGAGACCTGAACGGTCTTTACATCTTTGTCTTTTGCACATGATGACAGGAAAGGGCAACCGTGGCAGTCAGTGCACCGGTAGGTCCGTTTAACCGATTCATATCCATTATCTGAGGTTTTTTTGCTTTCATATTGGAAGGTTAACCTCTTTCCATTTGCGCAGATCCACTCATCCAATTCCTCATCATATTCCATATTTTCAATTCGGCCCACTTGTTCTTTCCATGCTTTCGTTGTTTCCTTATCGATAGTGCTGTACTTGATGAGCGCTTCAATTTCCTCTCCCTCACAATGGGAGTAGTTTTCCTCGCTGCCATAACCAGAATCGGCAATCACTGTTTTTGGGTTTGGGCGCTTGTACTTTTTTAAAATATTTAAGTGTGGAATAAAACATCCTGGATCTCCTGCTCGCTGATGAAGGCTGAAGCCAACGACAAACTGATTTTCTGTCCCAATTTGGACATTATATCCGGGTTTTAGCTGACCGTTTTTCATGTGATCTTCTTTCATTCTCATGAATGTGGCATCTTTATCAGTTTTGGAATAGCTGTTTCGGTCCTCAAATGTCGCTTTCTGTTCTTCATATTTTTGTTTACGTGGCAGAAGATCCTTTTTTAATTGACGATGCGCCTTTTTTAAAGGTTTATTTTTAGGATCTTGTTCTAGCCGTTCTTCAAGTTTCTTGACTGTGTTTGCAATTTTTTCAGAGGTAATTGGTGATTCCTCCAGTTTCTCCTGAAAGCCCAATTCCTGTTCTGCTTTTTCATCTTCACTCGTAACCAGTTCAATGTCCATGACAATCTGACGGAACTTCTCATCCAGTTGCTTATCATATCTTTCGGTAGCCTTTCTCCAAACAAAAGTATATCTGTTGGCGTTGGCTTCTATTTTGGTGCCATCAAGAAAGTAATCCTCCAGCTTAACGAGGCCTTCCTCCCGGAGGAGGTCTACAATGGAGAAGAAGGTTTCATAGATAACATCCTTCATTCGTTCAGTCCTGAACCGGTTAATGGTTCTGAAATCTGGCTGCTGTTCGCCTGAAAGCCACATAAAGAAAATATTTTCGGTTAATTGTTTGGCAATTTGGCGAGATGAATAGATGCGGTTGGCATACGCGTACAAAATGACTTTCAACATCATTTTTGGGTGATAGGGAGGACGGCCTCCTCCAGGATAGAGGGAAGTAAAAATAGTGGGGTTCATTTGATTGACCGCAAGGTCAATTAGCCGGGCAAGGTGCTGTTCGGGTATGAGGACTTCAATATCCATTGGAAGGGTCAGTTGGTTCGTGTTATACTGTTTGTACATAAGAAAATCGATCCTTTCTTTTTATAATGGTTGTTGTGGTGACTTCATTATATCAAAAGGATCGATTTTCTTCTTTTTTTTGCCCAAAAAGAAAAGGATGCCCCAAAAGTTATACTTTTGGGACATCCTCATTTTTTTCATTGTTGCTTTTCTTTGGGATAATAAAAAACTGAAATACACCAAATAAAATAGACAACGCCATCAAAGCATAAAATCCATATTCACGTGGAACTGTAAAATAAACGATCGCAAGGGCAATAACAAATACTAAATATCCTAAGTAGTACTTTTTATTAAAAGTCACTAGCAAGACCTCCTTTATATAAGGATACCATAAAATTGGAAATTACTTAACAGGTCTTTAGAGGTAAATAGTCTCCTCATCCTAAAAGCCATGAACCTCGGGTAACACAAGACATGAAAATGTTCTGATATTAAGGTAAAGGACATAAAACATTTCCTAGTAAGCAAAGCTGCTCACTTTAATTAGACTCAGGGCTACTTTTAACCTTTTCATAATGGGGCCGGGGGGTCAGGTCCCGTGGCCCGGTTTGAGCCGAGGGGTCAGGCCCCGTGGCCCGGTTTGAGCCGGGGGGTCAGGCCCCGTGGCCCGGTTTGAGCCAGGGGGTCAGGTCCCATGGCCCGGTTTGAGCCGAGGGGTCAGGCCCCGTGGCCCGGTTTGAGCCGAGGGGTCAGGCCCCGTGGCCCGGTTTGAGCCGAGGGGTCAGGCCCCGTGGCCCAGTCTCAAAAAGAGCCAAGGGACCTGTCCCCTTGGCTCATTTCTGGTCAGCATACCTCCACCATGCAAATGTTGCGGCTGTTCCCAGCAGCCCTGCTGCTAATACAATGAAATAGCTGGCCAGCGGGAGGTCCATTTCACCGGCTGCACCTGCATAGATTCCAGGGATACTCCAGGGAAAATAGGCTCCGTGTCCCATTGTCCCCATTATATTTCCTATGAATATCACCAATATTAGAAAGCCTAATGGCGATAAATAACCTTTGCCAATACAAGCGAAATAGCCAATGGGGGGACTTAACAGGATGACCAATAGTGTGCTTATAAAATACATCCCCATATCTGACAAAAAGAGATGATAATCGAAGCCAGGAATAGAGATCAATAAACCTAATATCGTTGCGGATATAAACATCACAACCGATAATAAAATGCTCCAAATTCCAGCGGCAATGAATTTAGCAGCGGGGATGGCCATTCTTGATAAAGGCAAAGCAAACAAATCCTTTGCAGTTCCATCAGAAAATTCCCTGCCGAAAGTCCAGCTGGTAATAAAACCGAATATAATGATACCGCCCACTGAAATCATTTGTGAAATGGCATTTAAATAGGAAGCCCAATCTTTAATCGGCATGATGTCCGCTTTTTGGGCAACGATCCCCGAGGACTGCGCCATTTCCGGGTGCATAGCAATAAAGGCAAATAATGCAGCAGCCAGAGGCAACAGCAGCATACTTATAAAAGTAAGAATAAAGATCTTTGATTTAAATATTTTTTGGAACTCAGTTGCCACAACAGTAACTAAGCTGTTCATAATGAAACCTCCTTTTCTCCTATGATTCTTAGAAAATAGGTTTCTAAATCTTCGTATTTCACCACCAGTTTTTTCGGCGGACACCCGCTGTGAACTAAAATCTCCGCGAGTTTTTCAGGAAATTGCACAGCTTTATCATCCTTGCAGCTCAAGCCCTCTTCTGTAAGCAGGACGGAATAGCCTCTGCTTTCAAGCGTTATTTTTGCCCTCTTATTATCCTTTGTATCAATAAAGACCTTTTTCTCTCTCAAATGCTCAAAGTCATCTGCGTTAAATTCTTTCATTAACTTCCCTTTATGAATAATACCGATTCGATCAGCTATTTTTGAAATCTCTCCAAGGAGATGACTTGATATCAGAATAGTGACTCCCTGACTTTTAGCCAGATGCTGCAGCAAATTGCGTATTTCAACGATACCGGCAGGATCCAGACCATTTGTCGGCTCATCTAAAATAAGAATTTCAGGACTATGAATCAATGCTTTTGCTATCCCGAGCCTTTGTTTATTCCCAAGCGATAAGTCTCTCGCTTTTGTATCCCTATAATCCGACAAACTTAAGTTTTCTATGATTTTCATTGTCGCTGACTTGTCTTTTAAATTTCTAAGCTTTCTAGCCAATTCAAGATTTTCAGAAACGGTCAGTTCCGGATTAGAATTTGGCGTTTCAACCACATATCCCACTTTTTCCCATAAATTAAATTTCCCGGCATCCACAGCTTCTCCCTTAATAAAGGCTTTGCCTTGGGATGGTTTGATCATTCCCAGCAGCATTCTGATCATTGTCGTTTTGCCTGCACCATTAAGACCTAAAAATCCATATATCTCCCCCTTGCCAACACGAATGGACACCTGATTAACTGCAAAAAGTTCACCATAAGATTTTGAAATATTTTCTGTCGAAATGATACTACTCATCCTCACTCACCACCTTCTCCACAAGTGACTCGATTAAGATTGCGGAGACCAATTCATGATCCTCATCATTAGAATTCTGAATGCAGGCAATCATAGCCTTTTGCAGAATTTTAACCACAATGGGTGCATCATAATGAAACTTTATATTATGCTTTTCAAAAATCTCAAATTTCACAATATCTGATTTAAGTTCAGCCTCCACCTTTTCCGCTGGCAATTTTCTATAAAGCAACTCAATGACTTCCGAATCAATCATATCCAGGAGAGGATAGTATTTTAATTTTTCCAAAGCTGTTTTCATGAATTCAGAAACCTTCTGCTTATTCGAATAAGATGCGTTAGCTAAAATAGGTTCAAGATCATGAAATAACTTTTCCTGATAATAAGAACTGATGTCCAGGAAAAGTTCCTCTTTCGTTTGATAAAATGTGTAAAACGATCCTTTCGCAATATGTGCCGCACCCGCCAGCGCTTCCACCGTAACTTTCTTGATGCCATGCGCCGCAAACAACTTTAGCCCTTCCTCTCTAAGCATGGAAATAATTCTCTCTCTTTCAGCTTCCGAAAAACCCTTCGGCATCTTGCTCACCCCTAAATTATATATGACTATTTTTGTTTATTTGGTCATATATAATATAACATAAAATAGGCCAGGGGGTCAGGTCCCCTGGCCCGGTTTGAGCCAGAGGGTGAGCCAGGGGGTCAGGTCCCCCGGCTCAGTTTCAAAAAGAGCCAAGGGACCTGTCCCCTTGGCTCCGGAACGAGCCATAGGGACAAGGCCCCCTGGCCCAGTCTCAAAAAGAGCCAAGGGACCTGTCCCCTTGGCTCCTGTCACAAAACTCCCCCTTCGTTCGTCTTGAGAATGAATTCAAAACAGGAGGGATATTTATGACTCAAAATCATTGGGATGCTGTTATTATAGGAGGCGGTTTAGCTGGCCTTGTTTCCGCAGCTGTTTTAGGGAAGGCAGGAATGAAGACTCTGCTGCTTGAAAAAGCGAAGTCTGCCGGAGGGCGCGCGAAAACAGATATCATCAGCGGCCAGTTTTTTAATATCGGACCGCACGCTCTTTATAAAAAAGGAAAAGCAGTGCCCATTCTCAAAGAATTGGGTATAGAAATCAATGGCAGTACCCCGAAATTAGGCGGCTTGTTAATGGATGGACCCCACGCCTTTACGGCACCTTTTTCACCCAACGGGGTTCTGCAGTCAAAGCTTCTAAATTGGAAAGAAAAAATAGAATGGATAGGGATTCTGCGCAAGGTTCAGAAGCTGCAGCCCGGCCAATTCAGGAATCAAACCTTCCATCAATTTGTGCACGAAACCACGAAGACTCCTAACATCCAGAAGCTCCTTTTTACACTAGGCCGGCTTGTAAGCTATTCACATGCCCCCGAACAAATGAGTGCGAGTGTCATGCTGGCCCACTTGCAAATCGGTATGGGCGGTGTGATTTATGTGGATGATGGATGGCAATCCATCATTGACCAGCTGAACAACCAGGCGGTCATGAACAATGTACAGATTCAGACCAGTGCAAATGTGAAGCAGCTGACGGCACTGGACAGTGGCCAATGGCAAGTAGCAGTAAACAATCAGGAACCCATTCTTTGCCATAGCATCATTTATACCGGTCCCCCTCAAGCACTGAATGGCCTGCTCGGCGAATCCGGCAAGCTCCCTTTCAATCAATTGGAACCGATCAAAGCGGCCGCATTGGATGTAGCATTAACCAAGCTCCCCAATCCTGAAAACTTATTCGCAATGGGAATCGATGCACCCTACTATTATTCTGTTCACTCTAACTATGCCCGGCTGTCGCAGAAAGGAGAAAGCACCATTCTCCATGTTTTGAAATACCATCATCCCAATGAGCCCATTGATGTCACGGAAGAAAAAATAAAGCTGGAGAATTTTTTAGAGGTATTACAGCCTGGCTGGCAGAAATATATCATTACTGAGAGATGCCTTCCGCAAATAACAGTGAATGCCCGCTTGCCAAAAGTTGAAGACGCATCGCTGTTTTCCCGCAGCTGCGCCATTCTCCCCGGGCTTTATGCTGCCGGTGATTGGGCTTCGCCGTCTTGCATACTGTCAGAGGCTGCAGCGGAAAGCGGACAACAAGCTGCTCTGGAAGTGATCGATAAAGAAATGAGGATCAAGCATGCAAATTAGCGATGAAGATTATGTACTGTATAAGCCATTATTATTTTCTCTCGGCTACCGCATGACCGGCTCCGTCTCAGAAACCGAAGATCTGATCCAAGAAACCTTCCTACGGGCCTATCAGCTGCCTGAACAGCAGGTCGAGAACAAAAAGGCTTATTTATGCAGGATGATGACAAACCGCTGCATCGATTTTTTAAGATCTGCTAAGGTAAAAAAAGAGCAATATATCGGTCCCTGGAATCCAGAACCCCTCCTGCAGCCTGGGGACCAGCGCACCGATCCGTCGGAAATCCTCATGGAAAAGGAGTATTTAAGCATCGCCTATTTACGGATGATGGAGCATCTCACCCCTCATGAACGTGCGGTTCTGCTGCTCCGGGAGGCGTTCGGCTTTTCATATTCGGAGATTAGCAGAATGATTGAGAAAACAGAAGAAAACTGCCGCAAGCTGTTCAGCCGCTCCAAGCAGAAAATGGCTGCAGCCGATGGAGAAAGCCTGGATTATAAAAAGAACCTCTCACTGATCCAGCGCTTCATCCTCGCTTTTCAAACAGAGCGGACAGAAGACCTGCTCGAACTCATCTCAGAAAATGTCACACTCTACTCCGACGGCGGCGGAAAAGTCAAAGCCGCAGTACGTCCGATTCTCACCCGCCAGCGGGTATTGCTCTTCTTACATGGAATCACACGCAATTTACCCGATGAAGTACAATTCACCCTCACCGCCATCAATGGCCAGCCCGCCATGGTAAACTACATGAACGGCCGCATTCACAGCACCATAAGCTTTGCAATCTTTGATAATCGTATTGCGCAAATTTATATCACCATGAATCCGGAGAAGCTGGGGCGGTGAGCCAGGGGGACAGGTACACTGGCTCACTTCAAAAAGAGCCAAGGGACCTGTCCCCCTGGCTCAAAATTGAATTGGACTATAAAGGCCGAAAATTATAGCCGCAACGAATGAAAGAATAATGGATATAGCCATTTGCTTTCCTGTTCTATAAAAGATGATGCATAGAACGATATACATCAATAACTCTTCCATATAAGATACATATACATAAAACAGACCTATTCCCAGGGAAAGGCTTAATAAGAGCCCCATTGGGAGAGCTGGCAGGACGAAAGCCAGACGCAGGTCATTCTTAGCTTTCCAAACAATCATTGCCAAAATAGGCGATGCAATGGCTACACTGCCCCACAGAAGAAAATAACTCGTTGGAAAAAATCCGAATAAATAGGCGGAATACACATAATAGCTAATCAGCATGCCGAGAAAGAACAGAAACGTATTCACAGCCGCTCTTAACAGTGTTTTACTATAAGCAGCCAAAATGGTCCCGATCAATACCCAAATGCCGAGCCTTGTAAAAATATCCCCTGAATAGCTTAGGATATAGCTTCCCCAGCGCCCATCAACGGAGACCGTATCCAAATACTTTGCTATTGCCCCCAGCAATACTCCAAAAACAAGACTAAGAATATATCCTGATATTTTTCTTGTCAACTTAATCATATAGCACCTCAATGCGGGACAGAGCACTCGTATTTAACCACGGGGACAGGTCCCCTGGCCCAGTTTCAAAAAGAGCCACCGGACCTGTCCCCCTGGCTCACCTAAACCTCCCAAGGGCCGTATCCCCAAACTGATAATAGATATAATAGAGGAAAAAAACTGCATTACATAGCAGCAAAAAGCCAAGCAAATTCTTTCGGATCTTAATTTTCCTTAATACAAATAAAACAATGAAATTAATTAAAACAGGACCAAAGGTATAGCTCATTCTCTCATCAATAAGGGAAACCGCATTCGGGCTTAGCCACTGGATGAATTTGTTTGAGATCTGGGCCGTGGCGGAAAATATAATGAGAAGCCAAAATAAGATTAGCAAAATTAGTTTTTTAATTATCATTCCTAGCCTTCTATCCAATTCTTTTACTATTAATATCACTGTATCATAAATGAAGAGCCACAGGGACAGGTTTCTTGCCCAGTCTTTAAAAGAGCCAAGGGACCTGTCCCCTTGGCTCTCTTAATAGAACTCCTGAGAAAAAAATACATTTTCTCCCAAAGTGAATGTGTGGTATTATGGTTCTACTACACATAGGGAGGATACATCTTGAAGTTTGTAAGATTAATATTGCTGATCATCTCTGTTCTATTTTTATTATTTTGTCTAGTCGGATCCCAAAGAGCATGGATAGGCATCATCATTTTCTTTGTGGGATATCTTTTGAATAAACTCTATCAAAGAGGCCAGATTCAGTTTTCCAAATCTAAATATCTAATTGCCCTGGGTTTGATTTCAGCATTCATTCTCACACTTACTTCCCCATCTGTTACATCAACGGAGAAGGAAAGCGCAGCAGATCTAAATGTAAATAAGGTCGCAGCAACAGTTGACAACGATACTGCTGAAAAAGAGGCAGCTGAGGAAGCGAAAAAGAAAGAGGAAGCCGCTAAATTAGCTGAACAGAAAAATCAGGAAGAGGCCGAAAAAGCTGCTGAGCAAAAACGTCTTGAAGAAGAAGAGGCACAAAAGCAGGCTGAACAGCAGAAATTAGAAGAAGAGAAAAAGAAAAAAGAGCAGGAAGCTGCACTTGAAGCAGAACGCAAAAGAAAAGAACAAGAAGCTGCTTTAGAGGCGGAACGTAAACGCAAGGAGCAGGAAGCCGCATTGGAAGCCGAGCGTAAACGCAAAGAACAAGAAGCCGCCGAAGCAGCTGCAGCAGCTGAGCAGGCAGCAGCACAGACAGAATCATTTGCGAATTGTACAGAATTAAGGAAAGTATATCCGAATGGAGTGGACTCCAGCCATCCGGCATATGATTCAAAGCATGACCGTGATCATGATAATTTTGCATGTGAGAGAAGCAGATAATCTGCTTCTTTTTTTGTACCAAGGGGACAGGCCCCGTGGCTCAATCTCAAAAAAGAGCCAAGGGACCTGTCCCCTTGGCTCATCTTCACTCAACCACTGTATAGTTGTTAATCTCCATCTCAATAACATACTCAGGCTTCGGCGGCTTCCCGCCATTCTCTTTAATCTTATTCTTATGCCCTGCAATATGCTCCGGACTCTTCTCCCAAGCTTTCCATGCTTCTTCTGACTCCCAGCGGATGATCATCACTACCTCTTCTTCTCCGCGGCGGGCATTTTTCACCAGCAGCTCACGGCCAATGAATCCCTCTCTCTGCTCAATCAGGGATGGCCCCTCACCCGGCTTCTTCTGAAAACGATCAAGAATCTTATTAGCATTTCCTTCTGTCAATGTCCATTTACGCATTTGTACAAACATTTATATCCCTCCAATTAGTAGGCCACAGGTAAGCCACAGGGACAGACCCCTTGGCCAGTTTCAAAAAGAGCCACGGTACCTGTCCCCTTGGCTCACTTCACTCTCGAAACAGTAAGCCCGTCCCCAATTGGCACCAATACAGATTCCAACCTTGGGTGGTCAGCAACAGCTTGATTAAACTTTTTCATAAATTCGGTATGGCGTGTGGGCTCTGCATTTTCGCCGGCTACCGTACCTTTTGCGAGTACATTATCACAAACGATCAATGCTCCCTCTTCCGCCAGACGAATGCAATGCTCCAGATAGTTTTCGTAATTCTCTTTATCGGCATCTATGAAGAAGAAGTCGAATTTCTTATTATCAGCTACTAGCTGATCCAGGCTTTCCAAAGCAGGCCCGGTCAGATAAGATACCTGCCCGCCAAAGCCCGCTTTACTCAGATTCCTGCGGGCCAGTTCGGCATAGCTTTCCACCAGTTCAAGTGAAGTCAATTTGCCATCGCTGCCGAAACCCCTGGCAAGGCAAATTCCGCTGTACCCTCCAAGCGCCCCTATCTCCAGTACATTTTTAGCACCCGAGATTGAGACCAGCATAGTCAGCAGCTTTCCAGTGGAAGGTGAGACAGATATAGACCGCATCCCATTTTCCACGATGGATGAAAGAACTTCCTCCAGCAGGGCATCCTCCTTATAAAACACCGAATCAATATAATGATTTATCTGCTTCAATGAAATCACTCCCTTATGCGCCAGGGGGTCAGGTCCCTTGGCACAGTTTCAAAAAAGAGCCAAGGTACCTGTCCCCCTGGCCCAGTCGAACCCGCCCCCCTGGCACAGTCTCAGAAAGAGCCAAGGGAACCGTCCCCTTGGCTCACTTTTATTTCAACTCAGCCAGAACTTCTTCAATCTTCGCTAGTTCGGACTGGAGTCCGCCGCCGCCCAGGTACCATAGCGGGCCGTCGAGGTATACGATTTTCTTGTTCTTGTAGGCTTCTGTTTTCTTGACGATGTCATTTTCCATGTCGGCTTCGATGTTTGAGTCGCCGCCTACTGCTGCTGTACGGTCGATGACGAACAATACCTGCGGGTTAAATTCCAGGATTGCTTCAAAGCCGAAGTTTGAACCATGTGATGAAGATTCGATATCTTCTGTTACCGGCTTGAATCCATAGTTATCATAAATGTAGCCGTAACGGGAATTTGTAGCGAAACCGGACAATTGACCTTCATTGTACATAGTCACTAATGAAGTTTCATAGTTTCCAGAAAGCGTTTTGACTTCCTCTAAAGCTGTATCGATCTTCGCCATGTATTCTTCAGCTTCAGTTTCTTTGCCGAACATTTTGGCTGCAAGATCAACAGATGATTCGAATGTGCCCCAGTAGTCTTCCTGAGAAGTTCCGACGAACACAACAGGTGCTATTTCTTTCAGCTCTTCGTAGAATGCTGATTGACGTCCGGAAATGAAGATTACATCCGGATCCAGTTCTGCTATGTCTTCAAGGAGAGGCTCTTTCAAGCCGCCGACGCTTGAGTACTCGTCAGAAGAGTATTTTTCAAGGTGTGCCGGCAATGTAGAATCTTTCGCAACTCCTGTGACTCCTTCAACGCCCAGTGCATCCAGAGTATCCAGGAATCCATAATCAAAAACGACGATATTGTCTGGCTGGGATTCAAATTCAACTTCTTCAAAGTTATAAGGATCTGCGCCTTTATCTCCTTCAATTGATGCCACTGTTGGAGAAACAGTCATTGGGTAAGCACCATTCTGCTCTTCTGCCGCCGCAGAAGTCTGCTCAGCTGCAGGCTTTACTTCTTTTTCTCCTGAAGCTTCCTCGTTGGATCCACATGCTGCAAGCATGAGTGAAGCTGCTAGTAGTGCACTCGCGATTTTCCATTTTTTCATTTGTCTTTCTCCCTTGCTATGTATTTGGTATTTGATGATGATAATCATTATCACTGATAACAATTCTCATTATAGAGCCCTCAAATCTCAAAGTCAACTAGAATTATAAATAATTTTGATTTTTTGTAAAAAAAAGACAATCTCCGCAAAACAGCTTTCTAGTAGACTATTTTGCAGAGATTGCTCATGAATTTTTCAAGCATGAGAATTAAAATAAACGCAAATACGGCATCCATTCTGCTCTTGAATAGGAATTTCCATATCGTAAATATCACGCAGTGCATCTGAATTAATAATCTCATGGGTCTTCCCGTTTTTCACGAGCTTTCCATTTTTCAAAGCCACAATGCGGTCCGAATACACAGACGCAAAGTTAATATCATGGAGCACAATGACTACCGTTTTTCCAAGCTCATCCACCAGCCTGCGCAAAATCTTCATAATCTGGACAGAGTGCTTCATATCGAGGTTATTGAGCGGCTCATCCAGCAAAATATAATCGGTATCCTGTGCAATGACCATGGCAATGAACGCACGCTGCTTCTGTCCGCCTGACAGTTCATCCAGAAACTGATCCTGCATCTCCATCAGATTCATATATTCCAGCGCCTGCTCAACGAGTTTTTCATCTTCTGCTGTCAGGCGGCCTTTTGAATACGGATAGCGGCCAAAAGAAACAAGCTCGCGCACGGTCAAACGGACATTGATATAATTGGACTGCTTCAAAATAGACACGCGTCTGGCGAATCCATTAGACTTCCATTTCTTAATATTATTTTTATCCAGCAGAATTTCACCTGTATCTGAATCCAATAGACGGCTTACCATCGAAAGAAGCGTCGATTTCCCGGCACCATTCGGCCCGATGAATGACGTAATTGTCCCCGGCTCAATCGTGACTGAAACATCCTCCACAACAGGCTTTTTCCCAAAATGCTTTGTGAGTCCTTTGATTTCTATCATCCTGCTGACCTACTTTCTTTTAATAATAAGTAAATGAAGTAAATGCCGCCGACAAAATTGATAATCACACTTAATGTAGTGCGCAGTTCAAAAATATGTTCTACAAGGAACTGCCCGCCGACCAGGGCAATGACACTGATCAGGCTGGCACCCAAAATCAGCACAGAGTGTTTATAGGTAACCAGAAATTGATAAGATAAATTAGCCACAATCAGGCCAAAGAACGTGATTGGCCCCACCAATGCGGTCGAAGTGGCAATCAGCACGGACGACAGGATGAGGATATTCATCACCATGCGGTCATAGTTGATGCCAAGATTCATCGCATTGTCGCGTCCAAGCGACATCACATCCAGCTGGCCCATAATGCGGAATCCGTAAATGAACGCCAGCAGAAGGATGCCTGCCGCAATCATTAGCAAATCAGATTTCACATTGGTAAAAGTCGCAAACAAGCGGCTCTGAAGACTTAAATATTCAACTGGATCGATGATAACCTGCAGGAAAGTGACAAGGCTGCCGAGCAGCGTCCCGATGATCATTCCAATCAGAAGCAGCAGATAAATAGGATACTTATCAGCCCGGAATAAGAAACGGTAAAGCAAGAGCGCAAACAATACCATCGCGAAAATCGCTGCACCGAAATTTAAGTATTTATTCAGCACCCAGACAGACATCGATCCGCCAAAAAAGTAAATCAGGGTCTGCACCACTTCATACATGGAGCCAAGCCCCATCATCGAAGGCGTCAGGATGCGGTTATGGGTGATCGTCTGGAACACGACTGTTGAATACGCAATCGCCGTTCCTGTTATCACCATGGCCGCTATCTTAATCATCCTTCTTGGGAAGGCGTAGTCAAAACCGCCTTTAATATCGTAAAAAGCATAGAATAATATACTAACAATGGCCAGCACGGCAAGGAATATCAGCTTCGTACTATTTTTTCGCATATGCTCTCCCCCTAAACAGCATAATTAAGAAGATCGCACTGCCGATTACTGCCACTGTTACATTGACCGGAATCTCGTATGGATGGATCACAATCCGTCCAATAATATCGCATATGAGCAGGAACACAATCCCCAACAAAGCGGTATGCGGGATCGACTTGCGCAAATTATCGCCCAGATAAAGCGAAACGATATTCGGCACAATCAGCCCAAGGAACGGAATGACACCGACTGTCAGCACGACAGTTGTTGAAATGATGGCAACCAGGATCAGCCCCAGGTTCAGCACAACCTTATAGCTCAAGCCCAGATTCTTCGCAAAATCCTCGCCCATGCCTGCCACCGTGAACTTATTCGCGTAAATATACGCCAGGATCACCGCTGGAACACTTATGTACAAAAGCTCATAACGGCCTGAAATGACTAACGTGAAGCTCCCCATCAGCCAGGAAGAAATATTCTGGAGAAGGTCCGCCTCATAAGCAAAAAACGTCGTGATCGAGGATAAAATATTTCCATACATAATCCCGATCAGCGGCACAAAAATAACATCCTTAAATTTCACCCGGTCGAGAATCTGCATGAAAACAAATGTCCCCGCCAAAGCAAACGCAAAGCTGAATAGTACCTGCTGCGTATACGTCACATTCGTAAAAAACAGCATCGAAATCAAAATTCCCAGCTTCGCTGCATCCAGCGTACCGGCAGTTGTCGGCGACACAAACTTATTCCGGCTTAAAGACTGCATAATCAAACCGGCAATACTCATCCCCGCCCCAGCCAAAATAATCGCCATCAAACGCGGAACACGGCTGATCAGGAAAATATGTGCCTTATCAGACTCCCAATCAAGCAAATCACTGATCCTGATATCAATCGCCCCAATAAAAAGCGACACACCTGACAAAACAAAAGCTGCAATTGTCAAAACCCATAGTTTCATAGCTAATCCTCTTAATTCTCTGTTTCTATTATCAGTAATTCAGTTGATAATGATTATCATCCTTAGTTAGTTTTATTATATGACAAGGATTGGGAAAAATCAAAGGGGAATTTGGCGGGGTGGGAAGCCAGGCTCTTTGGCGTTGGGCCAGGGGGTCAGGTCCCTTGGCTCGTTTTTGGGCCAGGGGGTCAGGTCCCTTGGCTTGTTTTTGGGCCAGGGGGTCAGGTCCCTTGGCTCGTTTTGGGCCAGGGGGTCAGGTCCCTTGGCTCGTTTTGAGCCAGGGGGTCAGGTCCCTTGGCTTGTTTTTGAGCCAGGGGGTCAGGTCCCTTGGCTTGTTTTTGAGCCAGGGGGTCAGGTCCCTTGGCTTGTTTTTGAGCCAGGGGGGTCAGGTCCCCTGGCCCACTTTTCCAAATGAGCCAAGGGACCTGTCCCCGCGGCTCTCCCTGCTGCTCAACCCAATCTCTGAATTATGCTTCTCGATACCCCCGTAACTCTTGATAATTGCCGGTCCGAGACTCCTTCTAGTTTTCTTAATTCTCTTAAGATCGTATTTCGCTGCGGTTTATTCATTTGCTGCAGCATACTGGTATGATGAATTCCGATTTCACGGATATAGCTGATCAGTTGTTCATCCGTTTTACGTGGACGCGGGGTATCCTCCAGGCATTCATCCTGGTTTAGTGCATTCATGTATTCTTTGAATAAGGTGATGGATTCGTCTTTGTTTTGGGAGAATAATTTAAGGGCAGCCGCGGTGTTTAATGGGCTTAATGGAGAAGTGTATTCATGGATACTGGTCCATTTACAGGAGAAAGCACTCCTCGCCAGGCCAGCTTTCAGAGGATTTTGGTGAATATAACGGATTACTTTGAGGAAATAGGATGTGGTTTCAACATTTTCGCTTCGGAACCTGCCTTGAAACAGATGTCCGCAGCGATCGTATTTAGTGTTATACCAATATACATAGCTTGAGCTGAGGTTTTTAATTATATCCGATAGTGATATTTCTTTTTCTTTCAGCAGCAGGTGAACGTGGTTATCCATAAGGCAGTAAGCGAAAAGATCGAAATCACATTTCTTCTTATACTTTAATACCGTATAAATAAATCGCCGCCTGTCTTCATCATCTTCAAAAATCGTCTGCTTATTGATCCCCCTTAGCATTACATGATATATGCCGGTCATACTCTTCTTCCTTGCCTGTCTAGGCATTTGGCACCTCCATTCTTTAGCTGCAGGGACAGGGCTTCCAGCCATGTAAGTCCCTGGCTCATCCATAATACCTATTCGACCAAGATATAAAAATTCCTGCTTGGGTGAGCCAGGGGGTCAGGTCCCTTGGCTCACTTCCGATACTTATCCTCAATAATCTCGTATCTTTCATGGTTAATCTTATCCCACTCAGTTTTCTTGTAATTTAGCCCTTTTAAACTGTCATTGATCGAGGCAGGATCATATTCCCGAAAATACATCGATTCGGCCCAAACTTTCATGTCCTCATGTTCAGGATGCTTCTCATCCCGATAAGCTTCTAGAAATTCATAGAATCCAGGCAGCCCGCCCACATCTTCAGGAGGTGCAGTTTCTGCTCCATCAAGCAGTGTTGGGAAACCAAAGTAATAGTCATCGACAACCTGCTCAAGCTTCACGTTGAAACGCCAGCCATCACCAAAATCATAGGAATATTTGATTTCCTTATACTTCTCCAGATAATCATCGATCTTTAAACCGGTAGGCTTGCGCACTTCAACCTTCAATCTTTCCTGACAATTCTTCTCAAAATCCAACATTTCCGCCGGCATTGATCTCAGCCGCTCTTCATACATGCCCTTGTTTTTCTTAAAATGCTGATGCTCAAGATAAGCTTCTTCATTATCTGTAACAATCCTCTGGTCCTCAATCAGGTCAAACTCAAAAAGATGATAACCTTCATAAGGATAACCACTTCGAAAATTGGTCACATTCTGGATGACATCATGAAGCCTCTTATACGTTGCTCCCGCTGGCATGATGACTTTTCTCCATATTAACGGGTTCGACCCTTCTAATTCTATTCTTAGAATATATGATTTCAAATTAATTCGCCTCCTTGCTATTTGGTGGTGAGCCACAGGGACAGGTCAAGTGGTTCAGTCTTAAAAAGGCCAAAGGGTCTGTCCCCTTGGCTCAAAAATAAAAAGCCCCTCAATCTGCAGGGACTTCTTAATATACAAGAAACGGCCTTATTTCTTCTTCCGTTAAATCTTTTGGCTCTATTCCATGTTCTTTACAGTATTTATCTAACGCTCTTATTTTTACTTTTGGGGATTCGGTGGATGCCGGGAATGCAAATACACCATCTGGGAAAGCATTATCAAACTTGTCGATATCTCTGCGCATAATATCACTCCTGGCAATAGTATGCACATCTGGCGTTCTTTTCATATGCCTCAATTTTAATTTGATTCCTGCCACCAAGATACACCTCCCGGAAAATATTGTTTGACCAGCCTACTAGCTGCAATATCATCAAACATAATATACTGCCCAAACGTCTGTGTTGCCCCCATACTCATATAAAAAGGATATTTGCTGCTTTTTGATGTAAGTCCTACATATCCATCATACCCTTTATCTATGCTGTACCAACATGCAAATGCTATGAGAATTCTTCCCACATTTATATTTGAGCGCTCTTCGTTTAGCACTCCCTTTATAAACTTCTTATTTTGCGGAGCAGATTCAATTATATCTACATCTATACAAAGAAAGTCTTCATCAGGATTTTCTTTTAACGCAATAAGACCTTCTACAAAATCGGGGTATTTGTTGGTAACTAACCCGAATACCCTAAAACCATGCGATATTGGGTGGAGCCAATTAAATTCCCAGCCAAAATCAGTAAGGTACCTGTTACCCTTTACTTCTTCTTTTCCCACTTCTCGAAAATAAAAAAACTGGCTTGTTTGTAGCTGCATCTAATAGCATAGCTCAATCCACTTTCTTTTGATTGTCCTTCTATTTTAACATAAATATGTTAATTAACGGGGGCGTCAATGGAAGATTATTCAAATAGTGTTACGTCAATGGCTTCTGTAGCCCAGTCTAAAAAAAAGCCAAGGTACCTGTCCCCCCGGCCCAAACCGCCCCTCCCAAAAAGAGGATTTCCCCCCCACTGTCTCGAAACTGTTATCAACAACGAAAGGAGAATCCATATGAAACCACCTATTGCAAAACGCATGCCCCACCCGCACAGCCTGCATGGGGATGTACGTGAAGATGATTATTATTGGCTGAGGGACCGCACCAATCCGGAGGTCATTACCTATCTAGAGGAAGAAAACCGGTATTACGATGAAATCATGCGCCCGTTGGAGGGGCAGAGCGAGCAGCTTTATCAAAGTATGGTTGACCGTGTGCCTGATTCAGAAGTGAAGGTTCCTGTGCAGCATGGACCGTACTTCTATTATTCTTTTTTGGACAAGGACAAGCAGTATCCAATTTATGCACGCAAGAAGGCAGCGAGCCGCGAGCAACTGCCGGAAGCGACAGAGGAAATCATACTGGACCTTAACAAGTTAGCTGCTGAGGGTGATTATTTAAGTGTAACGCTGCAGCGTGTAAGTACCGATCATAACCGCCTCGCTTATTTGGAGAACCGTGATGGCACTGACCGCTATACCATCTATGTGAAGGATCTGGAGACAGGTGAACTTCTGCCGGATAAAGTTCCGGATGTCTTTATCCATGGCAGCATGGAGTTGAGCATGTGCGGTGAGTATATTTTCTACATAAAAGTTGATGAAAGTCAGCGGCCTTATCAGCTGTGGCGGCATCAGCTGGGAAGCGAAAACAGCAGTGATGAACTGCTATATGAAGAAAAAGACATAACATTCTCTTTGTATGTGTCTAAATCGCAAAGCGGAAAATATATTTTTGCTCATTCCAGGTCAAAAACGACGAGCGAGATACGCCTCTTGGATGCTGCTTCCCCGTTGACTTCTTTACAGCTGGTAGATGCGCGCCGTGAAGGGATAGAATATGATGTCGAGCATTGGGAGGATGACCTGCTTATTCTTACCAATGAGGATGCGCTGAACTTTCAGCTCCTCCGCTGCCCGGCCGATGACCTTTCTTCACGGGTGAAGGTTGTTGAGCATAGCGAAGATCGTTATCTTCAAGCTATGTACCCATATCGGGATACGCTGCTCCTTTTTGGCAGGGAGAGCGGGCTGACGCAAATTTGGATGCTGCATGATGGTGAGCTGGCTCGGATAGAATGGGATGAGCCCCTCTTTACAGTATCCATTTTACCTGGCCAAAGCTATGAAACAGCAGAGGCACTTCTTCAATTTGAGTCCCTGATTACTCCAAAAACAACTTACGGGCTGAATCTTCATACGGGCGAGAGGAATTGTTTGCAAGTAGCGCCTGTCAGCGGAGATTATGATCCGTCCCTCTTCCAGCAAGAACAGCTGTGGGCGACTGCTGAGGATGGAGTCCAAGTCCCGCTGAGCGTTGTCTATCGGAAAGGTGCGCTGGACAATGGACCTGCACCGTTGATACTGTATGCTTATGGATCATATGGAGCAAACAGCGATCCGCGTTTTGACCCGTATCGCCTGCCGCTGCTGGAAAAAGGGGTCATCTATGTCACGGCGCAAGTCCGCGGCGGATCCGAGATGGGACGGAATTGGTATGAAGACGGAAAGATGCAGAACAAGCGAAACACCTTCACCGATTTCATTGCTGCGGGGAAATATCTTGTTGAACAGGGCTACACATCCTCAAGTCAGATGGCAGCCTATGGCGGCAGTGCGGGCGGCTTGCTCGTCGGCGCAGTGGCCAATATGGCCGGTGACCTGTTCCAGGTGGCCGTGCCGGCAGTTCCATTCGTCGACGTCGTCACAACCATGCTCGATGCAACCATTCCCCTCACCACCCTGGAATGGGATGAATGGGGAAATCCTGAAAATCAAGAAGACTATTTCTATATGAAATCATACAGCCCTTACGACAATGTAGAAGCCAAGAACTATCCGCATATGTACATCACAACCGGCCTGAACGACCCGCGGGTTGCCTACTGGGAACCAGCCAAATGGGCCGCACGCCTAAGAGACTTTAAAACGGACAACAACACCCTTGTCCTCAAAACCAACATGGGTGCCGGCCACTTCGGCGCATCAGGCCGCTTCAATCACCTGAAGGAAACAGCAGCTTGTTATGCGTTTATTTTGGATAAGATTCGGCCATAGGGACAGGTCCCGTGGCTCAAAATCAAAAAGAGCCGAGGGGTCTGTCCCCTTGGCTCTTCCCTTTGCTGTCACCAAGCCACAGGGACAGACCCCCCCCCGGCTAAAACTCAAAAAAAGCCAAGAGACCTGTCCCCTTGGCTCGACCAAAGGGACAGACCCCCCAGCCCAAACTCAAAAAAAGCCAAGGGACCTGTCCCCTTGGCTCGGCCGGAGGGACAGACCCCCTGGCTCATCGTTTCAACACACTCTTAAAGTGAGTAAATGTATCAAAGCTTGCTTTTCCGTGGTAAGCTCCCATGCCGCTCGCGCCTACGCCTCCGAATGGAAGGTAGTGGGACGTCATGTGGTTGATTGTATCGTTGATGGATCCTCCACCGAAAGAGATTGTGCCCAGAATTTCTTCCTGTACCGATTCGTCATTTGAGAAAAGATAGAGAGCGAGCGGTTTTGGACGGTTCATGATCGGCTCGATAATCTCGTCCAGGTTATCATAGGTCATAACAGGCAGGATCGGTCCGAAGATTTCATCTTGCATGATGGAATCTTCCCATGAGATGTTATCAAGAATTGTCGGTTCAATGATGAGCTCTTCACGGTTATGCTGACCGCCTGTCACAATGCTTCCGTTATCGAGGAAGCCGACAAGGCGATTGAAGTGCCGCCCGCTGACAACATGTCCGAAGTTCGGGTTCTCTACGATATTCTCGCCAAAAGCCGCTGTGATGACTTCTTTAAACTTGTTCATCAGTTCATCCTTCACACTGCTGTGGACAAGAAGATAATCTGGTGCCACGCAAGTTTGGCCGGCATTGGCGAATTTACCGCGCGCAATCCGCTGTGCAGCTTCGCTGAGGTCAGCATCTTTATGAACGATTGTCGGGCTTTTTCCGCCGAGCTCAAGCGTCGTTGGCGTGAGATGTTTGGCCGCCGCTTCCGCTACGATCTTACCAACGCCTGTGCTGCCTGTGAAGAAAATATAGTCAAAGTCTTCTTTCAGAAGAGCTGTGCTTGTTTCCACTTCACCTTCCACCACGCGAAGATACTCTTCAGGGAAATTGTCATTGATCAAAGCAGACAGCAGCGCAGATGTTTTCGGCGTCAGTTCGGATGGCTTCAACACGGCTGTGTTCCCTGCAGCAATGGCGCCTACAAGTGGTGTCACGGCAAGCTGGAATGGGTAGTTCCAAGGCGCAATCACAAGTGCGGAACCAAAAGGCTCAGGCTTAATAAAGCTTCTGGCCTCCCCGTGAGAAGCGGGTGTCGGCACTTCCTTCGTGGCTGCCCATTCTTCAAGATTCTCCACCATATAGTCAATCTCACCGATGACGAGTCCAACTTCGGCTCGTTTCGCTTCAAGCTCGGATTTATTCAAGTCCTGCTTCACAGCATCAAGAATATCCTGTTCGTGCTTTAGCACAAGGGATTTTAATGTATTTAAAGTGCGGAGTCGGAATGAAACGCTTTTCGGTTCACCTGAACGGAAATAGGCGCGTTGTTTATTCAAAAGCTCTTGGTAGTTTTCCATCATGAACACTCCTTTATATTGAAAACTCTATTGGCTTTATAGCTTGGAACCAATGCATATGGGAATGATTTCTCTCATTTCCATATGACTTTGCCCAATTAATTGATGCATTATTTGTTGACTCGACATACTATAGTACAGATATTTTTTATAAGCAAGGAACGTGCCCGGGCCAGGGGGGCGGGTCCCATGGCCCAAACTTAAAAAAGAGCCGGGGGGTCTGTCCCCTTGGCTCAGCAGCCGGAGGGACAGACCCCCCGGCCCAAACAAAAAAAAGCCAAGGGACCTGTCCCCTTGGCTCAGCCGGAGGGACAGACCCCCCGGCCCAAACAAAAAAAAAGCCAAGGGACCTGTCCCCTTGGCTCCCTCACGTCTAAATGCGCATTAATGCACCATTAGGCTTGGGCAGATCTTGCTCTATTATCTGATTCATTTTACAGAAGTGTTCAAAAAATTCTTGTGCGAGCTCCCGTTCTGTTGGGTCACTTTTCAGCTCAACTATATCGCGCAGAGCTTGAGCCATCCAGGTGTTTTCAAAATATCGGTATTTCCCTGTATTCCAAGTCATTTTTTGAGGGGTTTTTTCATTAACATAATATTCCCAGAAAGGCATCTTTTCCGATTCCTCTTCTGTAAGCTGGATTCTGTATGTTGAATGAGCCGGAATATTTCCAGTTTCACAAAGCTTCCCAATAAAGTTCTCTTTCACCATGTAGACACCTAAGATGCGCCTGTCTTTTTCGGGCTTACTTGGATCCACTGCTGTCAGCAGAACAGCACTATTTTGGTGCAAGCGGCTGGGTTTGTTTGGCTTCCCCTTGTTATTGCCGCTTTTAATAACACCTGAAAAAACCTTCCACTCTGAAAAAGAACTGCTCTGTTCTTCTGTATCACACCAAAAAACCATTTGGGATTCTGGATGAAGTTTATGATTTTTCATAAGTTTTTCATATCCCAAGCGAAGTTCCTGACTTTTCCGATGGCGTTTTTTTTCTTCTTCCTTCTTCCTGTCTTCTTCCCGTTGCTCATTTTCCTTTTTTTGTATAATCACATCGAGTGATTCAGCCATCATTTTATCGTGCAGTACCAGGTGCTCTCCAAATACATCAGGAAAAACAAATTTCTTATTTTCCGATGTGAAATGTATTTCGATACTAGTATCATTATGTTTAACTATACTCCCCATGCCAAACTGCTTGTGCGTAACCTTCTTATTGATTAGATTCATTATTCTAATCCTCCTTGTATTGTAGAAAAACTCAGGTACTGTTTTTCATTAGACTAAATTCCCTTAAAGGCTGCACAATCGTTTGAGTTTCCCTTCAGTTTGAAAAGGAAATAAAATAAAAAACAGTATCAGAAATTCAATCTGCAAAACAATACAGCGGAATTCCAAATACGATCAATACATTGATAAAGCTATTATAACATTTTTTGGATAAATTACAAATTTATAATTGACAGCATATTTTATTCCGAGGTAAGATGAAGTTTTATTCCACACAAAACAGTACATAAAGAGCCACAGGGACAGGTCCCTTGGCCCAAACTCAAAAGAGCCAAGGGACCTGTCCCCCTGGCTCTCCCCCTGGCTCAAGGGACCTGCTCCCCCGCTTCAAACCACAAAAAAAGCCAAGGGACCTGACCCCCTGGCTCACCTATGCATCTCCACCGTCTCATTAACCCCAGCTTCTTCTGTATCCTGCCCTGTGATACGCTTCAGCATAAAGACTGCTTTCTTTGTAAAGCTGCCGCTTTCCCAATATTCGGCTGCTTCGGCTTTAACCTTGATCAAGACCACGCTCGGGTCATCGTAAGAAGTTTGCATGATTTTCTCATACATTTTGCTCCACAGTTCCTTTTTCTTCCCTATATCCTCGACGATTTCGGCTCTTCCGCGAACAGAGACATAGGATTTGCCTGCATATGCAACATTGACCTCTTTGTCATGTAAAATCTCATCATATTTATCCGTCTCTTTTTTGGTAAAAAACCATAAGTCCCCATCAAACTCGACTTCCTGCGTTTTCATCGGGCGTGAAACCAGCCCTTCATCTGAGACCGTAGTCAGCATGGCCGTGTCCACACCTTTAATTAACTCTCTCAGCGTTTCCATTTCTTCTTGTTTTAACATAAAAAACAGTCCTCCATTCCTTCAAAGTTTATAAATATATATTACCCTCCACACAATCTTTTAAAGCATCGGTCTGAAAAGCTAGAAATAATAGCCGAAATTCTATAATATGATTATTGAGACAATTATAATAATTCAAGGGGTAAGGGGAGCTATTTCATGACACAAGATGTAAAACGCAGCTATTATAAAGAATTAATCGATCTCCAGGATGCAGAAGGAGTTGAAACTCAGCTTCAAGCTTTACTTGAGGTTTCGATCGACTCCGTTTCTGACCTTGAAAATTGGTTGAAGAATGAAAAGGAATTAGGAATTAAAATTGATGAGGCCATGACAGGCCACCAGGTTGATTTTTATCGAGACACAGAGGATGCGGACATCAAGGCGACTTATCTTCACGATCAGCAGGTCATCCAGCCGCTGTTGATGAAATATGAAGCAAAGTTGAATGAGAAATTCTGTGACTCTCCATACGCAGCTCAATTAGATGACAAACGCTACGGCTTGATGCGCCGTGTCCGCGAGTCCAAGGTTAAACTTTTCAGGGAAGAAAATATTCCATTGATGGTAAAAGAGCAGGAGCTCTCTACGAAGTACAGCGAAATCATAGCAGGGCTGACCGTTGAATGGGATGGCGAGGAAAAGCCTTACCCATTTATCCAGTCCCAGCTCGATAATTTGGACAGAAGCGTGCGGGAAAAAGCTTATTACGCCATGCTCTCAGCACACCGCCAAATCAAGCCTGATATGGACAGCATCATGGACGAGCTTGTCCAGCTGCGCCATCAAATAGCTTTAAATGCAGGCTTTGAAAATTACCGCGATTATATGTTTGTGGTCAAAAATCGTGAGTATACGATCCAGGATTGCTATGACTTTCATGAAAATGTAGAGAAACATATCATCCCTGCCTGGAACCGCCTCGCAGAGGTATTCAAATCCAAACTCGGCGTCGATGCCTACCGCCCGTGGGATAACACCGCGAAATTAATGAAAAATCCGCCATACACTGAGGTATCTGATCTTATGGATGGCGTTTCTGAGATGCTTGGCAAGACCGATCCGTATTTTGCGGACCGTTTCGATTATATGAGAGAAAATGGGCTGCTGGATCTGGGAGACCGGAAAGGCAAAAGCCCAGGCGGTTTCTGCACTGGCTTATCTGTTTCAGGAGATACCTTTGTGTTTGCAAACTTCAGTCCATCCTTCTTCTCGCTGATTGCGCTTATTCACGAAATGGGCCATGCGGTGAATGGATACCTAGAGTTTGATGAGCACGGTCCTCTTGAAGAACACCAGCACCGCATGGAAGTGGCAGAACTTTATTCACACGGGATGGAATTGCTTTTACTCGACAAGCTCGACCGCTTCTATCCGGAAGAAGAAGACTTCAAGAGCGCACAGCGTGAAGAACTGAGACGGGCATTCACCATGCTATACGGCCCATTATCAGGCGACCTCTTCCAGCATTGGATGTATACCAATCCAAATCACACCGCCAAAGAGCGCGATGAAAAATACTTCGAAATCGCAAAAAGATATGGCCTGAACCCTGTCGACACAACAGGGCTCGAAGACGAAATGGGCATCATGTGGGCAGACACCCTGCACTACTTCCAAGTGCCTTTCTATAACATCGAATACTCCATCTCCATGCTTGGCTCTCTGCAAATACTTGAGAACTATCACAACAACCCAGAGCAAGCCGTGGAATTATTTAAAAAAGGCGCAAGTGCCGACTACAATCAATCCATCGCCGATATCTATAAAGAAACCGGCGTCAGCTTCGACTTTTCCGAATCCGCCGTTAAAAGGATGGGTGAGTTTTTGGAGAAGGTTATTCAGGATATTCACTGAGCCAGTTTGGTCTCAGGTGAGCCACGGGGTCAGGTCCCTTGGCCCAGTTTGAGCCAGGGGGACAGACCCCTCGGCCCATTCTCAAAAAGAGCCACGGGGTCTGTCCCCCTGGCTCTTTTCTGCTACGGAGGTATATATGAAAACTCACTATTATTTAGGCTGGTTTAACAATCATTTCCCAGAGAATCTAAGCAAGGTGCTGCGGGAGGATATAATTGATAGAAAAACGCTTGTTATGATCAGCTCAAATCCATCTATTTATGGAGAAACGGGCGCTGCTGAACGCTCGTGGCTTGATCAGGCGGGCATTATGTTTGATCAATATAATTTGATTAATTTTAGTGTCGCCAAGGAAGAGGCCCATACGTTAATTAAGAATGCTTCAGTTATTTTCTTATTAGGCGGAAATACCGTTGAACAAAATAGGTTCCTCGCAGAGTATAAGCTGTCGGATCCTATTAAAAAAAGCAGAGCCATTGTGATGGGTGCCAGCGCCGGTGCGATCAATATGTCTGCTAAATGGTTATGCTCGAAAAACCTTGGTTATAACGTTGAAGTCAGCACTCTGTACGATGGAATCGGCCGTGACGACTTTTCCGTCCTTTCCCATTTTGATCTCGAGCATAATCTTGCGCTCGTACAAAGTGAGCTGTCTCTCCTATCGGAAGAAATGAGTATCTATGCTTCGAACAAGGATTGCGCTGTGCGTGTTAAGGGCGACAAAATTGATATTTTAGGCACTGTTTATTTGCTTTCCCGGTCAGAGATTCGGAGATTGGATGAGACCCTTTAGTTGCCGTGGAGCCACGGGGTCAGGTCCCATGGCCCAGTCTCCAAAAGAGCCAAGGGGTCTGTCCCCATGGTTCTTACCAAGAATGTGGAGTGATTAAAATGAGGTTTTTAGGATTCATTTCATGTTTGATATTTGTTTTTGTTTTAGCCGGATGTTTTGGAGAAGACTATGATTTTTCCCCGCCAACAGTCTCCCTATTTAATCCTGATGATATTAACCAAGAAACAGCACTAGAAGAAGCGAATGTTGAGTGGGACTTCGACGAACAATACAACAAGAAAACGGAGGATGTTCAAGCATTAGCTAAAAAACAAGAAGTGATACACTTTAATTCAGGGCAAAAAGTTCAATACAGCCTTGAAGCTGGCCATTTTGATTCCGATGGAGTCAGTGTTTCGATTTGGAAAAACGACAGTGAGACAAAACTGAAATTAGAAAAAGGACAATCTTTCTACTTGCCAGAAGAAACTGGTGAATATGTGATAGTGTTTGACCTTGACACAGACAAAGGTGATGCCCAATATGTTGGAAATATTGTCGTAGAGTAATGGAGCCACGGGGTCAGGTCCCCTGGCCCACCCATAAAAAGAGCCACGGGGTCTGTCCCCCTGGCTCATCGTTCAACTCCCGGAAAATCAATAACAAATTCCGTGCCCACCCCTTCTTCGCTTTTCACTCTGATTTTCCCCTTAAAAGAATGGATGATCTGGTAGCTGACCATCATCCCGAGTCCTGTCCCTTTTTCCTTGAGAGAATAATAAGGCGATCCGAGACGCTGGACCTGTTTCAGGTTCATGCCGATTCCCTGATCCTTGACGGTGAGCCTGACGTGTCCATCGGCGGTTTGATGACATGAAAGCGACACGGCCCCGCCATTCGGCATGGACTCTACTGCATTTTTTAAGATATTGAGCAGGGATTGATTCAGCTTCTGGGGATCTGCTTTTATCCAGCAGTCATCCTGAATGTCCGTTTGAAATTCAACCTGCTGATTCACGCTGAAAGTTTGAATCAGCGCTGCTGTACGTTTTAAGTGTTCACTGACATTGACAGCTCTATTTGCACTGATGGAAGGTTTGCCGAAAGTGAGAAAGTCGTTGATGATTTCATTGGCCCGGTCTAATTCTTCAATTGAAAGCCTGATGTATTCTCTTTTGGGATAAGGGAGATCGGGTTCATCAAGGAGTTGAAGAAATCCCCTGGTCACCTGCATAGGATTGCGGATTTCATGAGCAAACACACCGGTGAGCTCACTGATCATCCTGAATTTCTCAGAGTCCTGGACCTTCTGCCTGAGCTGGTGGTTCTCACGGATTTTCTCAACTAATATGGTACAGAACCACGTAACGGCTATCGTAAAAAGCAGATGAATTCCCTGAACTTTCAACATGTTGATATGGAAGCCATTTATGCCCCCGAACACCGCCATGCCGCAGAGACAGTACAGGAACGATAATCCCGTTGCAATGAAGATCCTTCGATCCTTATTCACACGTAAAAATAATCGCTGAACCGACAAAATGACCGGGAGTGCAATGATTAACACTATAACAGTTGTCAAAAAGCCCATGCTGATCCCGAAAGACAGGCGGTACAGAATGATCAGGGCTGTCAAAAACACACCGGACCACATTCCGAGGTATAACGTTCCGAATAGGAGAGGGATAAACCGGATATCGAGCCGTGCCCCTTCGGCGTATTCCACGGGAAAGGACATGCACAATAGGATGGACAATCCCCATAAAAGAGTCATGAACATCTTGATGGACCGGTCCTCTTTTACCTTCTCCAGAATAAACGTAAAGTAACTGAAAATCGGGATAACCATGAGTGTCAATTGCAGCAGGAAATCTTTCACTATACTCATCTGGGCACCATTCGCCTTCTGTTCTATGTACCTTATATCTTAGCAAAAATTCACACATTTTGGGTGCTCTTTTTCGAGCCAGGGGGTCAGGTCCCTTGGCTCTTTTGTGCCATGGGGTCAGGTCCCTTGGCTTTTTTTGTGCCATGGGGTCAGGTCCCTTGGCTCTTTTGTGCCATGGGGTCAGGTCCCTTGGCTTTTTTTGTGCCATGGTGTCTGGTCCCTTGGCTCTTTTGTGCCACAGGGTCAGGTCCCTTGGCTTTTTTTGTGCCACGGGGTCAGGTCCCTTGGCTCTTTTGTGCCACGGGATCAGGTCCCTTGGCTTTTTTGTGCCACGGGGTCAGGTCCCTTGGCTCTTGGGTGCTTTTTTCGAGCCATGGGGTCAGGTCCCTTGGCTCTTTTGTGCCACCGGGTCAGGTCCCTTGGCTCTTAATAAACGAAATCAGACCCCTGGCTCATTTCGAGGTTCAGGCAAGATCCCCACCCCACATTCCAAGGAATATATGTTAATATCACCCTATCAAACTCGTTTCACTTACAAAAAAAATCCTTAGGAGGAAGAAAGAATGGAATTAGTCAACAGCTTCTTAAAAGGCCTGAAGGAACATCTACCACAAAAGGAATTAGACGAACTTAATAAAGCATCAGGTGCTGCCAAAGAGGACCTCAGCACACTCCAGTCACACTATCCAAACTGCCCGAAATCACTCTTAAATCTCCTCAAAAACATCGATGGCACGTACTTCAGAAAATATGGCGAGGATCAAATTGCCGTTTGTATTTTAGGATCCGATGTTGAAGACGGAACATATCCCTATTATCTGCTGTCCGCTCAGCAGATGCTCGAAAGCTCAAAAGAAGAGGTGGACACCTCCTATCTGTCTGAATACGAAGAAGAGGACGTCGATCCAAAAATCAATCCGGATGCTCTTCACCCTGGCACCTATCTCCACTTTTCAGATTGCATGAATAATGGCGGAACCTCCAGTCTTTACATTGATTTCAATCCCACTGACCAAGGTGTCTCCGGCCAGATCATCCGCTTTCTGCACGACCCGGACGAATTCAAAGTGATTGCTAACAGCTTTGATGAGTATTTGCAGGGGCTGATTGATGATGGGTTTCGGTATGTTGATGAAGAAGAGTAATCATAAGAATGAGGCAGCTTGGGGATGCAGCTGCCTTTTCATTTGCAATAGATGTCTCTTATCGAGGACGTAGAGAGCTACAGCAAAAAGAGCCAAGGGGTCTGTCCCCCTGGCTCGGAGCTAATCTACAATATTAACTCCTAATTGGAATTCGGAGACATACTTAGTTTAATGATAAACACTTGGAAACAATTCAAGGCTATATACTCGATTTCAGTCTGGCTATTATCACATACACAATCTGAGATAGAAGAATAAACCCTAAGAAGGATTTTGTATGTGTCCAGTTATGTAAAATAAACATTTCTCCTTTAACAAATAGGGGCTCAAAAACATAAGCAAACAATGCCGACCCTAGCAAAGACAGAATAATATAACTATAAAACCTTTTAGAGAGCTGGTAAATAAACATAAATAAAACAGGAATGACTGTAATATCTGCCGGAAACAATGGAGGGACCATTGGCAACAATTTGTCTGGGTATCCCCATAGGATCAATTCTCCGCCAATGACATCAAAGAGTGAAGCCGCAGTTGCCCAGATAAGTCCATAGCTTAAAAGTTCAAATGTTCTCTTTTTATCGCGAAATCTAAGCCATAAAATCCAGGGTATAATTGTGGCTGCAAGTAATACCCACCATTCCCAAGTGAATAAATCATCTTGAATCCAATGTTTAAAAGCCACTTCTTTCAATAATTCTCTAGCTTCTTTAACATCTTCATATGATGGTTTCATGCCTTTTCAACCCCTACCCTAAATCTACACTTATCTTTTCCGATATTATATGCTAATATCCATATCCTCTTGGAGCTAATGTATTTTCTTACTCACTAGCCTGTTTCTAAGTTTAGGTACCTATACTGGATACTAGTTATTAACAATTGCAAAGGTTAAAATCCCATCGGTTAGAGAGGCAACTATTACATAAGAAAAGCCGCCTGGTTTTGGCAGCTAATCATAAATTTAAGCTATAGAACTTTGAATGTAAGCCACAGGGACAGACCCCTCGGCCCGCCACCAAAAAGAGCCAAGGGACCTGTCCCCCTGGCTCGCCGTTGACAGTAGGCATTTTTACTCTTATACTTTTTAAAGAATTGAATAATAAAACCAATTTTGGACGTGGATTTTTCTAGAGCTAGCTCTATTTTCGCCACACAATTGTCAGTTGACGGTTGTGTGGCTTTTTTATGTAAAGAAAGGGGCAGAGTAAATGAAAACTTGGCAATATGCACTAATCGTTTTTTTAGGTGGATGCTGCTATGGGGTGTTGTCTACATTTGTGAAGCTTGCTTATGCAGCAAATTATTCGGTAACAGAGGTGACTGGTGCCCAATATTTATTTGGGGTATTACTTACCTGGGTGCTGGTTATGTTTCATAAAAAGCAAAAAATTACTTTAAATCAAGCTTTCAAGTTACTATTATCCGGAATTCCATTTGGCCTGACAGGTGTGTTTTATTATCAGGCGCTGCAGACACTAAATGCTTCACTAGCCATCATTTTTTTATTTCAATTTGTATGGATTGGTACGCTTTTCGAGTGGATCTTTCATAAGAAAAAGCCCACAAAAGGGAAAATCATCTCAATCGGCATTCTTATTATAGGCTCAATTCTAGCTGCGGGCTTACTTGCAAAAAATGAAGTTGCTCTATCATTGCATGGTTCTGCTTGGGGGCTGCTTTCGGCTTTAACATTTACAACTTTTATATTTCTCAGCAGTTCAGTCGGAAAAGATACTCCGCCTGTGCTGAAAAGTGCTTTCTTATCTACTGGTGGTTTAATTGTCGTACTTTTAGTATATCCACCAATGTTTCTAGTTGATTTACCTGTCTTAATGGGTGTAGCCCCGTATGGTTTATTACTCGGCTTGTTTGGTGTTGCTTTACCACCACTTTTATTTTCAATTGGAATGCCCCATATAGGACCAGGACTTGGCACGATTTTGACTGCTTCGGAGCTTCCAGTAGCTGTAACATTATCGGCACTTATATTAGCTGAATTTGTAAGTTTTTCACAATGGCTGGGAGTTGTCATCATATTAATTGGGATTGTCGCAGGCAATTTAAAACCTAAAGACAAAATAGAAGCTGTGTCTATACAAAGAAAATCCGTTTCGTGACAGGGCTAGTACCCGCAAGTAGTCTTGTTGGTACTAGCCTTTATTATTACTGATCTCCTTAAGAACTTTCATTCGTAATTGTCGCTGACATCCGAACCGAAGAAAATCACTGTAAAGCATGAATAATTGTAAGCCAGGAATCCTATATATGAATTTTCCTGGCTTAGCTGATTGCTACATTTCAGAAAAGCGATCCGAATCATTTTCAATAATGACTTCAGAGAGCGAAAGAGCCTCCTCCCCTTTTCCTGTACTATCCCTTAATATGTAAGGATGTGAATGAGTCTAGACGGCCTCAATATAGATACAGCATTTGATGATTTTGATGTTAGCGCATTCGCCTTAACTTGAGATTCGTCCAATTTTCCGCTGCAGGAAGTAATATGCTCTTAAGTGCCTTTACTGCAAAGATTTATGTTTTCTATCCTTTTACAAGTAAAAAAGCTCGAAAGATTCATAAAATCTTTCAAGCTTCAAATAGGATTAGTGCCAATCAAACCTTTATGAAATAATTTTTTGATATGTATTTTCATCGCAAATAACGAATAATTTCGCTGATTCGGGAATTATTTCATGATGACGGCGGGCTATGTCTAGAGAACTGCCGTCGGAAATTAAAGTCGCTCCTATTTCAAATAGTTCCATCGCTGCATCCCTGTATGTCCTCCAATGCGGTTTAGCCTTAATTTCGTAAAGGTTTTCCCCTTCAGAGCTTCTCAGCATCTGATTAAAAAGCTTGCTTGAACCGTGATTGATGGAGGCTTGTGCCATGAGGCGGGAGATAGAATCATTTGAAAGGATCAATTCATCGACGTTTGCGTGTTCAAACAAAGAAACGTGCTTATCTTTTTTAATTTCAACTATGGTATAGATGCTTTTCTCATATTTTTTTGAGATATGTTCCACCCTGGAAGCGATGAGAAGTGTTTTTCCATCGGAGTATTCAGCATGGTCATTTCGGTCATCTGAAAAAACGGCAACTGATTTTGCTTCAAGGATATTGGCTTTCATTAACACTTCCTCTTCAGCAGGATTTCCGCTGACAAAATGGACCCGCTCATGCTCCATCGGTGTTCTTTCAGAATGGTCAACAATGACAACATCACATTTTTGCTTGGTGTGAAGGATCTCCTCTACCACATTTTCCAATTTTTCTTTTGATGCACCAATTAGTATGTAATGCCCTTTTCCCGAATAAGTCAATCGTCCTTCCTCCTTCCATTTCCGGTACAAGCTGAAGCTTTCAAAGACTTTCCCTATGATGACACCCATTGCGCCAATGCCAAATGTGTAAAGCAGCAGCATGGTGAAGATGCGGCCAAAATCACTTTCAGGAAAATAATCGCCATAACCTACTGTGACAAGTGTTGTCATTGTCCACCACAGAGCATCAATAAAGCGCGGAAATGTTTCCGGCTCGGCTGCCCTCATCGTAATGCTGCTGAAGACAATGAGAAATAGTGCAAGAGCCGATGCTTGCAATATACTTATTTTCGTCATCTTCAAAAACACTTTATGTAGAATCCACATTTTTTCACCCCCCTTTTTTAATCCCGAACGGCAGATAATAGGAGAAATTATTTGTAATCGCTCCTCCTATTCTATATCCTGCAGCCGACGGTTTGCCGTTAAGCAGGAAGCTTCCCAATAAAAGTCTGCCCTGCTGTTTTCCCTTTTCACTATTGAAATCAGCAGCAGGGTGTTCTATATATTGCTGGTAAACTGGCAGATATCCAGTATATGATTGCTGAACGTCGGCATGGGTGAGGAAGCCCTCATGATTATATATTTCGACCGTATCTCCTTCTCTGCCAAATACAGGCTTCTTTACAAATGGCAGCCCTGACATAATAAAAATATCAGGCTCAAGATAAGTTGGAAGGAAGGATTCCTCAATCCATTCATGCTCTTCCTTTGTAAAAAACGGATGTTCCTCCATGTGCAATCCCCAAATAACCGCCTGTACCGCTTTGTTTTGCAGCAAAAATGCCGATGGCGGATTTATAATCGCAAGCTTTTCTGCCTCGACCAGTTCCAGGAGCCATAAACCAATCCTGTTTCCATCTGCATCCTCATCGGAAATTAAGTTCTCAATCGGGGAAGTCTGTCGGTACAAAATATCAATTCTGGATCCCTTTTCATCAAAAAGGCCAATTCCTCTTTGAATCTCCAGCTTGTGAAGAGGGATAAAATCAGATGTCACACCGGAAAGCTTCTGAATATATCGGACTGTTTCCCGGTCTTCCAGGTTGTCTTCATGGGCAGTAAAGACAACATGGGGGGTTTGCAAATTTAATTTCTGTACATACTGTTCAATACTCCCACGAACTTCTTCACCCAGCAGACGTTCCATTCCCTCGTTTGGGTCTTCTGCAGCAAATTCTTTGCACACCTCACCATTAACATGGAAAAGCTCTTTAATAAATGTTGGGGTATCAGCATTGATTTCGATGCATTTATAGCCAGCTCCGTATGGGATTAGGTCAAGCCGTGCAATTACGCTTTCTGTGGCAATGCTTTTCAGTCTGATGAACGAAAGCGTTTCTTTCGGAAATCCCATTTCAATAAGTGTCCGATCTGGCACTTCTCGAAGGAGGCTGCACACTTTAAAAAATATTTTGCCAATTCTTTCGCTGATAGTCCGGATACGTTCTAGCTTGGACCTTTCTATATAGGCAATATCATATAGCGCATATTCTTCCCCATATAGATCGGCCCAGAAATGATTTATTTTGCGGTAGAATCTTTTTCTTTTTTCATGGTAGAGATCTTTATCCACTATTCCTCCTCCCCAATATCCTTGATATACAGTACATATACGCCCCTATCCTCGTCGATTTCCGAAGAGGTCACTTGCTTTTGTCCAAAGCCGGGAATATCTGCAATGTCTTTTAAAAGATAACGAATGATATCAAAATGAGTTTGGCAAGGGATGATTGTAAGCAGTTTATAATTCTCCCTTTCTCGGTATCTGCGTATCTCAATATTCAGACCTTTTCCGCGGAAGACTTTTTCGTCCAGCACGCCTGAATTTCTCCCTATATCCTTAATGACGAGAATCTCCTCTTCTCCATCCATCTCGTTGGAAATAAGCTCGTACTGCTGGCCTCTCATGATAAAATAAGTGCATAGCTGCCTGGCATATAATTCATCAATTCCTACAGATTGAGCAGGATACTCATAAAAAGGTTCGTATTCGCCATTCCCTTTGTCGATATAATACGTCAGCTTTTTCATCTATTAACCATCTTTCTTAATAAGATAAGCACTTTGCGACAATCCAGCCGATTGCCAATGATAAGGAAAACAGCATGACACCTACAGCACGGTTATCATCTTCGATTGCCTTATGGATACTGAAACGAATGGTGATGACTTCTGCCAAGATGAATACGATTACCTGCGAAACGATGCCGATTATTCCCCATATGACCATGTCGAAAAGTGAGATGGAGTATTCAGCTGCAGCCCCCAAAACAATGGCAAGACCAATAATCTTTCCTCCAAGCACCAATGCTGCCGATACATTCTTTTCGGCAATCAAGCTGATTTCCTTCAATTTTGGTGTACTGATCATAAACAGAACAATTCCGGCAGCCAACAGAAGCAGCGCTACTCCTAAATACGAAGCAAAATTTACATATAAGTTCATAAACATACTCCCTTTCAATCAATTCTTTACCCTAGCCTTATCCTCCGTAGCTCTTTTTGCCACTTCCAAATCCTGAACTTTTCTCCCCCGATCCAGAATGGCTTCCCCCTTTAAAAGACGAGCTGCTTTTATAGTTTAGAAAATCCTTGCTTTTGTACAAAGCTGTTTTGTTTTTAAAAAAATGGCCTCCATAGTAATAATGTCCATAATAGCTGGAACGGCTGTCATCACATTCCCATACCCCGTCATCCTCATCCCACTCCCAATCAGTGCAGCTCGAATCCTCAGGCGGAGGAGGAATATCCTGAGACTCTGAACCACAGCCGGAAAGACCAAGCATAAGTGCCGTTGATGTAATGCCCGTCATCATTTTTCTCGTTTTTGTCAATATCATCACCCCGCTTCCTCACCCTTAATAATTTACGAAGATAAACATCAAAAGATTCGAAAACATTTATTCTCATGAAAAAGGCCATTGAAACAGCAGTTTTCTCTTTTCAATGGACGAGCCATGGGGACAGACCCCTTGGCCCAATTTCAAAAAAAGAGCCAGGGGACCTGACCCCCTGGCTCTTATTCTTTTCTTCTTCCGCAATTGGAATAGCCATTAACCAAGCCACTTGTTTCTTCTCAAAATTAATTGTTTTACATTTATCTGGCACAGATCACATTCGATAAAATTTTTTCAATGTATGACCACCAGGTTAATTACACTTATTTAATTACACATTATAAAAGTTCCTAATACCGCTTTACCCAGTTCTTCCTCCGTAATAGTTTGGGGAAGCTTTTCTGATACCTCGCCTTTTCCAGTATAGCCGTTGCAATGTTTGTTCCTAACCTTTGGTTCAAATTCAAAGTATTTGTTTTGAACCAAGAAAACAATTTGAAAAAGATGTCTTTTTGTAAATTTTCTTTCGCTCTTATCACCCGTAATACGCTTGATATCAACATCTTTCATATCTTCCATTGTGTATTCATTACTTTCGATGAGATTGAAACATTCTCTCAGCTTTGCACCCACAATGTCAGGATCAAGTGGGGGATTCAGAATTTCACATTGCTTTAGACCTCTTGATACACCGTGCTTATCGATTCCAAGCGGAACTAAAATAAGTGTATTATCTTCTACATTCTTAAAAACACCGACACTATTATCCATCTATTAACTCCCTTGTTGAGTGATGCTTACATAGTCATGGTTTGCCCCTGACTACTTTTTCCTGTTTAAAGAAATTCGTGTATAGATTCTCTTTAACGGATTTATTATCCTTCCTCTTCCACAAACCTAAAGAAAAGCGGCCTGGTTTGACAGCTGATCTGGAACATAAGCGCCTTATTCCCTTATGTGCATTATTCACAAACTTAGCTTTATCACAAGAATGCCGCCCTTTTTATGGAATTAAGAAAAGCCGGCTGCTATGCCTTTCAATTTTAAGTATGTCTCCACACTACAAAGTAAACTCTGAACAGGTGTTGGTTCTGCGATAGTTTCCAGGTTCTTTTGTGACATTCATATTATGAATCTGGCGCTTGCTGCTTTTCTATTCTCACATTTGTCATTCATCTTCTAATGTAAAGTTCTCATCAAAATCCTCGACATTATTTATGGCTTGAAATAAGTCAGGTGTAATAGTGATTACTTGATTTACATCGTCACTGACTTTATAGAAATGAAAAGCTTTCTCTGCTCTTTTTGCAGGAGTCTTATTAAAATAAGCTATATTGATTTCGGCCTTCTTAACCTTTGCTTCTTCTTTTAAGTAAATAATAAAATCAATAATGCTTTCTTTATCAACATTCGGTTCATATCTGCCTTCTAAATATATTTTATATTCATGCTGAAGATTCGGATCTATAGAGAGCAGCCTATTAATAGAAACAGCCTCCTTGTCGGGTAAAATTTCATCAAAGAATATTAATCCCCCATAAAAAGAATGAAATTTCTGCTGAAATAAGTTTTCTAAAATAGGTTCATCCCTCTTCTGAAACTCGTCTTCAATTAGTACTTTTAAATAAGTATCTCAAAAATCCATCTCATTCTTGTAAACAAACACTGTAGAGGAAGGCCCCGATTGATTTTTCGGATGCACATTAAATCGATACAAGCCTGAGCTTTTGTTAACCTTAACATTACTGATGACAAAATCTTTACCATACTTCTCTCTTAAATACTCCAACGCCTCTTCCTTCAAAGTGGAATCCTCTTTACTAATGTTTGTCCCACAACCAGAAGTTAGTAAAACTATGATTAAGATTATGAATGTTAATCTTTTAATGAGAAAAACCTCCTCAAATGGTAATATAATACACAACTATTATATTATCAGCCCCCGTTTCCCGCACTAGGAGTAAAGAAGTATTTTGTAGAAATTTCCAGCATTTTGTTGTAAATATAACACTTAAAAACTATATAATGTTTTTGGGTTATATTTCCAAACAGAGGGGGGTTTTGTTATAAAAAAGTTTGTTTTCTTATGGCCAATCATATTGTTTCTATTTACTGGCTGCCTATCTAAACCTATTAAAGAGGATTCTTCATTGAACAAAGATGCTTTGGAATACTTAGAGGAGAAATACGGAAAGGAATTTGCTATTAGCAGTGCTGAGAGCAACAGAAGTTCCGGGTTTTATAGTTTTAAGGTATATCCTAAAGATGAACCAACCATTTCATTCACCGCCTCAGCTTACAAGAATGAAAGGGATTTTAGAGATAACTATCTGAAAAGATTGACTGGTCTTCAATTTCAAAAGAGGGACAAACCTGTCATTAAGAATCTTTTCCAAGGAGAATTTCATTCATTTTATGGAAACCTTGTATTTTTTGATGAGATCGTTCCTGATAAAAACAATGTATCCATTGAGCAGCTGTTATCTGTAGATCCTAATTTAGAACATAATTATATCTTGTTTTTAAAAGGAGAATTCAATCCAACTGCAGATACTGAGAAGATTATTCAATTTCTAAAGTATCTAAAAGAAGACGTACATGTTAAACAAGGTGATGTAGATATAATTTTCTTTGACAATACCCCAAAGACATCTGCGGAGAAGGCATATCTTTCGTATATAGGAAATGAGGATGTCAGTGCAGTAATTTCTATTCCTCCAGAGGAATTTCAAAAGATAGAGACAGTAGAGGACTTTAACAAGAACGTGACTGTAGAAAAGAAGAACATTAATGGAACTTGAGAAGCAATTTTATGAGTGATAAGACATGGTGGAGCAGGCAGCCCGGTTGGAGGAGATGTATTCAGGCTTGAGGTTTGGGTGTTAAGGAGGAAGTTTACTTACTGGGATAGGCTTTGAAGGACCTTCCCTCCCTGAGGGTAAAGAGATTAACAGAAACAGATCCCCAAGCAAAAAGGAGCCAAGGGACCTGTCCCCTTGGCTTCCCCCGAGCCACGGGGACAGACCCCTTGGCTTCATTACTTAACCAGCAAATAGACCAATGCCCCAACCGTTACTACACATATCGCATAGAGTGGGATGATTAACTTTAGCATAAAGTTTCTCTGTTCTTTCAGTGATTGTTCATGATTGCTTTTTATTAATGCTAACTGTTTTTTCAAGTCGTCGTTGACCGACTTCATGTATTCATTCTGAACGTTCAAGTTTAACTCAAGTTGTTGTGTTTTTATTTTAAAACCTTCGCTCAGATCATTTATGTTGTCAGAAAGCACTTTATTCGAGCGCGCTGCTTCCTTTTTCACATCCTCGATCTGGTCACTAACTTGATCCAATGATGTGTTCAGTTTGCTTTGAATTTCCGTCCATGTATAATCAATCTTCTTATCGAGTAGTGTTACTTTCGTATTTACGGTTTGCTCAAGATTGCGAACTGATTGCTCCTTATCCTTTAATTCATTAGTTACAAACACTTTCAGGTTAGTAACCGAACTATTTGTTTGCTCGATTAAGCCTTTATCTTTTGTATACTCCTGTTTTAAGCGCTCTAGTTCTTTATCGAATTCCCCTGACATTTGGGAAAGTCCTGTGATCAATTTTGCTACATCGAGCTTTGTTGCTTTTTCCCTATTTAATTGTTCTTCTACTTGTTTAATGTTTTCATTCATCTTTGTTTTCACCTTTGCCCATGTCTTCTCCATTTTTTTCATATCGTGCTTATATACTGTCCGCTTTACCATGTAATCAGCAATTAGTAACTGATTCTCCGCAATAGAACGCTCAAATATGTCGTCTATATCCTGAAGAAATTTTTCCCGGGAAGAGTATTTATCGAGAACGCGATTAATATCTTCGTTTTTCTTATCCAATTGCTTACTATCATGAATTCCTTTTGCTCCCTGTAAAAAAGCACCTAAAACCATTCCAATCACTCCTCTAGCAGGTCTTGGCCACTCCAAACATTCCCATTCAAATAATCTACCAATACAACAATCATTCCGACAGGCGCACCAATTTTCAGCACTTTTGATAATGATGTTAAAGCATGTGCTTTTGGGGCATTTTTCTCATACTGATCCTGCTTGTCTTGATTTATGAACTTCGCTGCTTTTTTTACACCTCTTGATAGGAGAATACCCAGCCCTAATGTGGCCGCACCGTCAACTATATCGGCCGTTACGGATGCACCTTCCACGATAAGATCTACATTATCAAACAGTGCTCCTGTCCCTTCAATCAACTCGGCGAGATTAATGCCCACAACCGCGAGTCCAATGTCGATGACCGCTGCCCCCACGCATATTTTGGCCGTAATCGCCATCCCTTTTTGAAGGAAATGTAACGATTGATCCAGTACAGGCAATTGCTTTCCCGATTTTTTGTACATATTCAAACAGAGGAGCGTATTATAGGCAATTAACAATGGATTGTCATCAACAAATCCTAATGCCATTCCAGCTGCAACCGCACCTTTATAGGCCTTTTTATTCTTTTTTAAAAATTGCATTAATGCAGCTTGTCCACCAAGTTCGATAGCATCAGCAGCATTTACGGTTAACCAGTCAATTGCAGTATCCATCTCCATTCCAGTTGCCTCATAAATAGCCTCTGAAAATGGCAGGGGAATACCTTGCGGTGAAGTAAAATCCTTCAACATATGATCAAACCAAAGCCCGATTCCTTCAATCCCGTCTATATGGAATGCTTCAATTGCCCCTTCTAGATCATGACCATACTTTATTCGATGCCCCATTCCACTAACGGAATCCATCATCGCATCTACTTCCGAGCCATTATGGCCAAGATCATGAAAATTTTCTGTCAGGTCTATCAACACATCTTTGAGCACACCGATTCTCCTCTATCTAATATCTTTATCCTACTAAAATACCATATTTTTGGAGCCATGGGGACAGACCCCTTGGCCCAATTTCAAAAAGAGCCAGGGGACCTGACCCCCTGGCTCTTCTTTTTGTTGGCTCAGCTTCCCCACACTGAGGGAACATGTCCTATCCCAACCACAAAAAGAGCCAAGGGACCTGTCCCCTTGGCTCTTTTAATTTCCCCTAAAACATTTACGAAGGAAGATTTAGTTGCCACGAAACTCCGAAGCGGTCATTTACCCAACCAAACTTTTTACTGAAGCCATAATTATTTAAAGGCATAAGTGCTTGTCCACCTTCATTAAGTTTCTCATAAAGATTGTCAAGTTCACTTTCAGTATTACAAGTAACAAAGATTGAGAAGGAAGGGGTAAAAGAGAATTGATGTTTTACATGACTGTCAATACACATAAATTCTTGCTCTTTCAAGGTAAAAGTTGCCTGCATTACTGTGCCTTCTGGGCCAGCTCCATTAGCTCCATACCTAACAATGTTAGTAATTCGAGAATCCTCAAAGATGGAAGTATAAAAATTCATCGCTTCTTCTGCGTTTCCATCTTGAAACATTAAAAATGGTGTTATCTTTTCCATATTTACCCTCCTGATTTTATGTACTAAATTTATTATAGTTGATTTTCTTTTTGAACTAAACTGCCCCTTATACTATAAGAAAAGCCGCCTTTTAATGGCAGAGGACAGAAAAAGCAATAAGTCATTAAAAGAGCCAAGGGACCTGTCCCCTTGGCTTATTTCCATTCACAAACCATAGTCAATTGGTTCCCTTTTAGCTCAGCTGAGATTTTGCCGTTCATTTTTTCCATTAGGCTTTTGGCAATGGGCAGTCCGAGTCCGGTTCCTTTGCCTGTCCGGGTTTGGTCGGCTTTATAGAAGCGGTCGAACATGTGGTGTACGTCCTGTTCACTCAGTTTGTCGACGGTGTTGGAAATCTTCAATACAACCGCTGCATCTCTTTCTTCCAGCCTGATGGACACATTCCCTGTTGAGTACCGAATCGCGTTGACCACTAGGTTTTCCACGACTCTTTTAACTGCAGATGCATCGGCATCGATCATGATTTCATGATCAGGAATGTGGATGTCCGGCTCTATCTTTCTCTTTTTGAATTCCTCATAAAATCCTAATAGAGCATCTGCAATCAAATCGTTGGATCTGACCCTCTCCAGCTTCATCGGGTAATCGGTTTGTTCGATAATCGACAGCTCGAAAAAATCTTCAAGGAGGATTTTTAATCTTCCTGCACTATTTTTTATCGTTGCGATGTATTCCTTTTTCAACTCGGGGCTTAGTTCATCGGATTCCAAAAACTGAATATACCCCAGAATCGAGGTCATCGGCGTGCGGATATCATGTGAGATATGAGAGATGGCCTGTTTCAGCTCATTTTCCGTTGAGCGCTTGACTGCCTCTGCTTGTTTCGTCAGGTCAATCTGGTTATTGATTTCCTTTGCCAGTTCCTCAAAATGGCGGTCATTAAAGCTTATATCCACCTTCTTGCTTGTTTGATTTTGATTGACTTGATGAAGCTGCCGGGCTGTCCGTTTAATTTCTTTTTTCAGCAGAAAGAAACGAGTGAGGACAATGGCGAATGCAATCAGGACGATGATGAATAAATAGAGCATTGGACCTCACCCGCTTTCTGGTTACTTGATTTCTTTTCTGGTAAAAATAAAGACGCCTATTCCCCAAAACAGCAGGAACGTCAGAATCGGAATCACCACCATGAAAACCATGTCACTGCTATTCAAGGTCTCTACGATGCTGATGTCATAAATCAGCTTAAAAACAGAATGATTGAGTATCGGTTCAAAAAACGGCACTTTGGCTGCCAGCACTTGCAGCGGCCAGTCAGCAAATATAAAGAACATCAATAGAAACCCTATCGTTTTTCCACTGTCGGTGAACAGGATTGAAAAAATCGCCATGATGGAGGCAAAGGCAGCTCCGTATAAAACAATCAGCCCTATGGTTTGAAGGTAATAGGAGAGTTCAGGCATACTGTCAAATCCGAAATAGACAGCACTTGTCCCCGTCATCACGACGGGTAAAATCAAAGATATGATGACAGCTCCAATGGAAAACACAAGTAACTTCGCAGAGTAGATACTCAGCCTGCTTTTTCCTGAAGATACGATGCTTTTCATCGTCCCTATGGAGTATTCACTCGTAATAAAGAAACCGGCGAGAATACTGGGGATCAGCTTCACTATATTGGCATGTGGTCCAAGAATGCTTTCCTTGTAATAATCACTTACTGCCGGCAAACCTGATGCACCATTGTCGAATTCTATAAGAGGAAACAGCACTGCAAGCGCAAGCAGCATCCAGCTCAGGAATCGGAATGATCGATCTTTCTTTAATTTATACCACTCTGTTCTCAGTAAGTTACCCATGCTGGACACCCCCGATGCGATTTGTGAAATACGTTTCCAAATCTTCTCCCATCGGCATGAATTCTTCGATGATCAAGCCTTCATCGGTTAACATTTTGGAGACTTTTCCTGGTGTATCAACAGAGGCAAACAGTTTAATCGTTCCACCCGGCATCACTTCAAAATCCTGCGTAGATAACCGGCTTTCTATTAAAGTTGCCGCCTTGCTTGGATCATCTACTTTGATATGCAAATACTGCTGGCATTTTGCTTGAAGCTCTTTCGCAGATAACTGTTCCAGCAGCTCACCTTTATGGATGATGCCATAATGTGTGGCCAATAGATGCAGCTCACTTAAAATATGGCTTGAAATAAAAATCGTGATTCCATATTCCCTGTTCAGTTTTTTAAGAAGCTCGCGAATTTCCACAACTCCCATAGGATCCAGACCATTGATAGGTTCGTCCAAAATCAAAAACTCAGGATCTCCCAGTAAGGCAATCGCCAGTCCGAGGCGCTGCTTCATTCCTAAAGAAAAATTCTTCGCTTTCTTTTTTCCTGTATCCTGCAAACCAACCAGCTTAAGCGTTTTGCCGATGCACTCTTTGCCTGGTATGCCTTTCAACAGACGGTGTGCTTCCAGGTTTTCCTTGGCCGTCATCTGGGGATATAAGGCCGGCCCTTCAATAATGGTTCCGATTCTCTTTCTGGCCTCGATGATATCCTGTTCATTGCTTTTTCCAAATAACTCAAACGTCCCTGAGGTAGGATACGCAAGTCCTGTTATCACTCGGATCAGCGTGGATTTCCCGGCACCATTCTGTCCGATGAAACCATATATAGAACCTTTTTTTATCTTCACGCTCACTTTATCGAGCGCCATATTCTTTTGATATTTCTTCGACAACTGGCTGGTCGTCAATACATAGTCATTCATGAAGAGTTTCCTCCTTACGTCATTATTCAACTTTGAACACTTTTAACTATAAGAAGGAAAACATAAGAAACCCTTAAATAAATCCTTAAGAAAACCTTAAGATTTGAGCTTGTAGCCCATTCCCCAGACTGTTTCAATATACTCTTCATCACTATTTGCTTTCGCCAGCTTGCTCCTGATATTGCTCAAATGGACATTGATCGTATTTTCATCTCCGTGATATTTTTCATTCCACACGCTCTCGAACAAGTTCGCCTTGGAAAAAACCTTATGAGGGGACGACACCATTAGAAGCAATATATCGTATTCCCTGGCCGTCAATTTAAGCTGAATCCCGTTCACGCTCACAGTCTTAGCGTCCACATCCACAATAATATCCTTATGGGTCAATTGATTTGTTACCGGCGTACCCGACAGGTCCCGGTATCTTCTCAGACATGAATCAATCCTGGCAGATACCTCTTCAATATCGAAAGGTTTGGTTATGTAGTCATCAGCCCCGGCTCTTAACGCATGAATTTTTGATTGAGTCTCAAGCTTCGCCGAAATGATGATGACGGGTATATTGCTCTCATTCGTCACCTTTTTCAGGAGCTCTTCACCGGATAATCCAGGGAGCATCAGATCAATCAGGATCATATCCCACTTCCCGGAATCCAGGTATATCAAAGCTTCCGTCCCGGAATAAGCCGGCTTCGGCGAATAGCCGCTTTTGCTCACAATATTGCACAGCAGGCGATTAATATCCTCATCGTCTTCGATAATTAAAATATGTACCGTATCATTCATTGTAATCATCCTCATATTTATTAACCTTATCATTTATTGAATGGCGGGGAATGTCAAGTTGGTCGAAGGCTGTAAGGAAGAAGACGTTTTGTCTGAAAACTCAGTGGCTTATCTGAGGTACACTTTTCGTCATTAGGCGATAAATATTCTGTCAGAGGCGGTACATGTCAATGGCTGTAATCATGGAGTAATAGATTTCCCTCCCTAGTGTATAGAGATTAACAGAGACAGGTCCCCATTCTAACCACAAAAAGAGCCAAGGGACCTGTCCCCTTGGCTATCATTGTTCATTTCTCATTAGCTTTAAATGCCAAGGTAAAAAGAAAACAAACACGAAAATGAATACAGGTATGGAGTACCATGTGTTCCACTCCTTGTTTACCATGTACCCTGATGCCACAGCTCCCCATTCAAGTAGATAGGCAGCGGCCACCCACAACCATTTGTATAGTACAGACCTATTTCCCGTCAAAAAATTTAGATAAATTAAGCCAATTGCTAAAGGAATAAAAGATATAAAAATGTAGTCAATTAGATCAGTATTTGTGGAAGGGCCGATTTGAAATGCTTTAAAAACATCTCCAACTAATGCATCTCCAAGCCAAGCACCAAATCCAACAATCCCTGTACTATAATATATCTCTTTAAAAGTCAGCATTTTGGGCATAACCAATATAACCAACAGAGAAATTCCAGTAATTGTATATGCGTACCACATAAAGTCTCACGTTCCCTCCAAAGACTACTTCCTATCGCTTTTCTTATCCTTAAAATTCCCTTATCAATTCTTGCTTATACAAGGTAGCCTGATACGCCTGCCCGTACTTTCCTTGCTGCCTATGAAGTGAAAGCCACAGGGACAGACCCTTCGGCCCAGCATCAAAAAGAGCCAAGGGACCTGTCCCCCTGGCTGATGGTTGACATTAGAAAATATTGGTTATAAAATGATTACATCAAAAGTTTTTGATGAAGAGGTGATAGAATGGATGTTCAGCTTCCGCTCCAGGATGCAGCCCAAGAGAAAGTGTTTGAAACGTACGAACTGAAGTTTAAAGCAATCGCAGATAAAAAGAGATTGCGCATCATGAACATTCTCACGGAAAAAGGCGAAATGTGCGTATGTGATCTTGCTCCGCTTATGGATATGACTCAGTCAAAATTGTCATATCACTTAAAGATTTTACTGGATGCCGAAATTATTACAAAGAGAACTGAAGGCACCTGGAGTTTTTATAAACTCAATCAAACAGAAATAAACCACTTATTATCAGAGGAGCTTTGCTGCCTTTTCCGCCCGAATTCCAGTTGCTAAATTTTTTTTAGAGTTATCATCATTTTTTTTTGATTAATACATCAATATTTTTTGATTAAGTAGGGGTTACTGTGTGGATTGAAACGTTAAAAAGTTTTTTGTACATCGCTGCTGAATTAACTGTTTTATTCATTGTTATTTCCTTTGCCATCAGCCTTTTGCAGGGATATATCCCCTATGAAAAGATTGAAAAGAAACTTGCTGGAAAGAATCGTTTCATCGGTGCATTTTTTGCTATCGTGTTTGCTTTCATCACTCCTTTTTGTTCATGCTCGACCATTCCAGTAGTCGTGAACATGTTAAAGAAGAAGATGCCTTTCGGGATTGTCATGATATTCCTCTTTGCTTCTCCCGTTCTTGACCCTACCATCTTAACGCTTATGGGAGTGGTGCTCGGATGGAAAGTGACCATCATTTATACGATCCTGACCACCCTATTCTCCGTCCTTATTGGATTCACACTTGAGGCGTTTGGGGCTGAGAAGTACGTCAAAAACGTCGTCATGACAGGCTATGAGGGAAGAACACAGAAATTCAACTTGAAATTGGCTGCGAAAGAAACCGTGGACCTTATGAAAAGTGTTTACCCTTATCTGATTATCGGTGCAGCCATTGGTGCAGTCATCCATGGATTGGTTCCAACTGAATTTATTTCTTCCGTTTTTGGCAAAGATTCCTGGTGGCTTATCCCTATCGCAGCAATTGTCGGCGTGCCGCTATATATCAGGCTTTCAAGCATGATTCCAATTTCTCAAATCCTGATTATGAAAGGAATGGCATTAGGACCCCTCATGGCCATGATCATAAGCTCGGCGGGGGCAAGTCTCCCAGAGGTTGTCCTTTTAAAATCGATCTTTAAGAAAGAACTGGTTGCGATGTTTGTATTGTCAGTAGTTGCAATGTCCACTGCTTCTGGCTTCATTTTTTATCTTATCTAAACATTTTATATCTGAAGGGTGATGTTATGTTTAATATTTTCAGGAAAAATGGTAAAAGTTCAAACTGCTGCCATGTAAAAATCGAGGAAGTAAAAGAAGAAAAAGACGATTGCTGCAAGGACTCTGAAAAACAAGAATGCTGTTCTGCAGAAGATGAAAAGGAGTGCTGCTAATGACTGTTAATCATGGAGGTACACTAAAGAAAGAATACTTTCTGTCCTATCTGAAATTAGTCATCAGTTTTCGGCATTGTAGTGTCATTGAAGCAAAAGACTTAGCATTTGAATTGTTCTTCAAAAACGATAAGGATGCTTTTGGGAACGAGACATATAGTAACTTTTTAAAAGCTGTTGCTGAATTAAGCAATGAAGAAACGCCTTGCTGCCTTGCAAGGTAAGCCACAGGGTCAGACCCCTCGGCCCAACGTCAAAAAGAGCCAAGGGGTCTGTCCCCTTGGCTCTTTAATCCTTTGGTTGATTCCTGACTGAAGATTCTTCCTTAGTTACTCTATCCTTAGATTGTTCTAAATCGAAATTCTGCTCGATTCTTATTAGCGTATGGATTAATTCCTCATCTGCGTCTTGCGCAATACGTTCTAACCTTTTAATAATTCTCTCTGCTGCCTGCATATCGATTCCATCATTACGTATTGTTATCGTTTGTATTAGATATGATTTAACCCGATCAACGTCTCTCAGTATATTTGTCAATAACTCAAATAGCTCTTTATTCACAACCCTCCACCCTTTTTTGATCTTAACTGTGATTTTGTTATTTCTTTACCCACGATGCCAATAACTTATGCAAAGCCGACTTTAGTATCCAACTATTTCCTTATTTTCTCTGGCTTATCCCAGAAACGGCATCTAAAAAGCCACAGGGTGAGCCACGGGGGGAGCCACAGGGTCAGGTCCCTTGGCCCACCATCAAAAAGAGCCAAGGGACCTGTCCCCTTGGCTTCTATAATAATGCTCTAAGCTCTTCTGTCATTTGTTCTACTAATTCAGGTCTTCCGTGAAACTGAGCAGGAGTATTTTGGTATAGCTGAATCCGCCATTTCCCATCTTTTTTTACCAAAATAAGAGTATGATGGGTGTTTACCTTTGGGTTGATGTCTTTTGATTGAGGAGGTACCATTCCTGCAATTGCTCGTAAAAGCACTATGTCAGAACTAAAAAACTGTACATCTTTTACTTTGCTGACAAATCGAGCAGTTTGATGATGCTCAAAGATTGGATTAAGGTGAGAAAATATTTCCTTCCTGCTGATAGATTGGCTTCCATCAAATCCAATGCTTTCACCATCTTCAGTAAATAATTCTGACATTCCACGAGCATCTTGACTATTCCAGGCATCCAATAGTTGTCCGTATACTGCTTGTACCTCGTTGGAAGAGCTGCTTTCCATACTATTCACTTCTCCTTAAACATTTACATATTTACTAATAATCCTAAAATAAATTAAATCCTTATTCAACATTAGAACTACTTTACTTTCGAGCCATAGGGTCAGGTCCCTTGGCCCGGTTTCAAAAAGAGCCATAGGGACAGGTCCCTTGGCTTTGAGGCGATACACCTCAATGGATGTTATCATAGAGTAATAGATTACCCTCCCTAAGGGTATAGAGAATAACAGAGACAGGTCCCCCATCCAGCCACAAAAGAAGCCAAGGGACCTCTTATAAATTTTTATTAGGTGGGATTACGTGAATAAGAGATTGAGAACAGGGGCTTGTCTGGCAGCCATCCCCTATTTGATGTTAGCAGGCTGCTCGCAATCGGTATCGTCGTCAGAAGAAGGATCAAAGATGCTTGAAGAGTCGAAGCTGCCTCTTAGTGAGATGCAGTATACGCTTGATGAAGCTGCAAAGTCACCCAGGTTTGCACGTGAAGCTTCATATAAAGCAATCGAACCTTCTCAAGGGGCAAAGCCGTTGAAAACCCATTATACAAGCCAGCAGCTTGAGGAAATGCCAAAGACACAGGCACATGGAGGCAGCACGAAAAGAAGCGTTCCTTTAGGCCAGACCCTGGCAGCTGGTGCCAAGGATCAAACAGACGGACCGCTGAAGGAACATAGAATTGTTTCCTATTACGGGCATCCCAATTCGAAAAACATGGGGATCCTGGGAGAATACAGTCCTGAAGTCTTTATGGAAAAATTGCTGGCCCAAACCAAGGAATATTCCGAACTGGATCCAGAACGGCCAGCCATCCCGGCGATTGAACTGATTTCGACCGTCGCCCAGCGGAGCCCTGGAGATGATGGTGATTACATACACCCGACAGCCAGTGAAGATATTGAAACATATGCGAAATTGGCCGAAGAGAACAACGCCCTGCTGATCCTGGATATCCAGCTTGCCCGTGATACCGTCATGAACCAGGTGAAATCGGTGGAAAAATACCTGAAACTGCCTTTCGTCCACCTAGCCATCGATACCGAATTCCATGTCAAAGAAGGAGAAATTCCCGGAGTGGATCTAGGCACAGTCGATGGGAAAGAAATTCAAGAGGCCATTGACTATGTATCAAACCTAACAGCCGAAAATGGACTGCCCGACAAAATGGTCATCGTCCATCAATTCGCAGGAAATGTCCTCATCAACAAGGACTCCATCCATCCTACAGACAACACAGAAGTCGTCATCAACTTCGACGGCCATGGATTGGATGCCATCAAAAGAGCCGGATACAATGAATTTGTGCAAAAGCAGCCCATTCAGTACGGCGGGTTCAAAGTGTTTTATAAAAAGGATGAGCCGCTGATGACACCTAAGGATGTATTGGAATTGGATCCTGCTCCGGGTTTTGTTAATTATCAATAGAAAAGAGCCACGGGGCTTGTCCGGGCCGGGGGGACAGACCCCTTGGCCCAGTTTTATTAAGAGCCAAGGGATCTGTCCCCTTGGCTCCTTTAACCAAAAAAACAAGACTGAATATATTATAAAGAATGTTTAATGTATGAGAACAAAGTTTATTCGTCAATAATAAGGCTATAATTAAATATGGGAAAGCTTGAACATTGCATTGCAATCTCAACACCCGCAAATGTATAATTTATGTAATAAATGTCAAGCTGTTACCATATATTTTCAAAAACGGTGGTGATAGTGTGGACAACAAGGAGGAAAAAAAAGGTATGGTTAGTAATACCGCTATTCAGACTCCTGTTAGAAAAGTTCAACCATCCGAGGCATACTACGATGATGCAAATGAATACGACTCTGTTATAAATTGGGCTTTGAACAAGGAAAAATCAAAAGACCCAAATATTGACCGTGTTAGAGAAAAATTTTCAGCATTTAAAAATAGGCGGCATAGAGGATTTTAACATGTTTCTTACTTCCAACATGTTTAATAACCCTCACTTTGACGAGTATACGGAAAAATTTATTTCAATTGACTTACAATCCTCAATCAGCGATTTCAAGTGCAGTGACGAACCCGCTGTTGAAAATTTCTTAAAAAACGAAGCTTTAAATCTCCATAAAACTAATACAGCTAATACCCGATTATTCTTCGATTTGGAAGGTAACTTAGTCGGGTATTTTACTCTGTTTAATGATATTGTTTCTCTAGGAAAAGGGAAAAAGGAGAAGCTAGGTTGGCAGCTGGAAATGATTAAATACTTTCCAGCTGTACGACTACATTTCATGGGTGTTGATGAAAATCACAGAGGAAAACGTATAGGTGAGTATCTGCTTATGCGCGCCTTTGAAATTACCCAGAACATTTCTAGAGAATCAGGCTGTAATTTTTTAACGGTAGAAGCTTTAAATAGCGCTGTCAATTTTTACGAAAAATACGAGTTTAAAAGATTGAGTACACCTACTAATTTTTATAAACTTATGGCTTTTAAAATTGATGAGCTTGACATGGAATCAGAAGACCTCTAAATGGTGCTTAAGAATCTCTTTATAAAGTTGTGACAACTCAAAGAGCCAAGGGACCTGTCCCCTTGGCTCTTTCCTCCTCACCCCCAAAACCGCCCAACCTCCTTCTCAAACCCCAGCCTCACCATCCCCACCGGCCCATTCCGATTCTTCGCAATATTAACCTCCACTTCATTCCCCACCTCACTCTTGCTGTCATAATAAGCATCCCTATACAAAAACAGCACCAAATCCGCATCCTGCTCAATATTGCCAGAATCACGCAGATCAGAAAGCCGGGGACGTTTATCCGCCCTTGACTCCACTCCCCTGGACAGCTGCGACAAGAGGATGATCGGAATCTTGAATTCCTTCGCCATGCTCTTCAGCTGCTTGGTGATGTACCCGATGCAAAGGTCGTGGCGGTCGAAGCGCTCTTTGACGGTAATCAGCTGCAGGTAGTCAATGACGACAAGGAATGGCTCGGTGGGATGCTCGCGCTTCAGGTTCATGATATGCTGGCGGATTTCCATGAGGGTGACGAGACCGTTTTCCTCCACAGCCAAATTGGTTTTGTAGACGCTGTTCATGGCTTCCTGCATCTTCCCCATCTCTTCAATCGACAGGTATTTATGTGGATTATGCCATTTCATCATGTTAATGCCGGACAGGCTGCAGAGCAGTCGCTGGAAGATTTGCTTGGCGCTCATTTCCAATGAGAAGACAAGCGATATCCCGTTCCTGCTTGCACACTCCCAGGCGAGCTGGATGGCAAGCGCCGTCTTCCCCATCGAGGGCCTTGCCGCGAGGATGATGAGCTCCCCTTCCTTCCAGCCTCCTGTCAGCCCATTCAGTGTTTCAAATCCAGTGTCCACGCCCGGGAGTCCTGTCTGCTGCTCATAGAGCGATTCATACAGCTGCAGCAAAAGGTCATCTTTTGTCACTTTGTCTTTGTTATGAAGCGTGTGGTATTGGATGAGCGTCTTATAAAGCTCTGCCGCAGATTCAGGGGTAAAATCGCCAAGGAAATAGTGCGCGGATTTGCGGATCAGGCCCAGCTGGTAGTACTTAAGAACAATCTGTTCATACTGATCAAGATTGGCCGCCGTCGGACAGCTGTTGGCGACTTCGACCAGATAACTCACACCACCTGCATTCTCAATCTGGTCGCCCAGCTCTTCCACCAGCATGACCATATCAATCTTCAGTTTCTTGCTCTCCAAGGCCCTCATCGCGGAAAAAATCAGCCGGTTCTCCGCCTGTGTGAAATGCTCCGGTCCCAAAGTCAGCTGCTCAATCACCTGAGGCTCAAGCAGGACTGCCCCAAGTATCATGCTTTCTGCCTCCAGCAGCTTCTCCCTCGGCTGATCACTCCTCCCAAGGCGGTCGTAGTTTATCCCTATACCTTCTGTCCCCAATCTTCTTCTCCCCTTCCCGTTCCCATTCTTTCATCATGTCCAGCACCGTTGTCTCCGTCTCGTCCCTCACATAAAGATGCGCCAGTGCTGGCCGGTAAGAATTTTGCCTGATATAAGCATCCAGCCGCTGCTTCACGGCCGGATACCTGCATTCCGATAAATGCCGATGCCAGATCTCAAGGGTATCAAGGTCCATCCGCTTTCCGGGAAAAGCAAGATGGATTTCCTTGATCACCCTGTTGAACTCCTCCAGCGTCATGCATTCTCCACTCTCTCACCCAAGGCGGCAAGCGCCTCTTCCAGCCTCTGCTCCAGCACCTCAGGCGGTTCATACGATTCCAGGATCTTCTCCAGATATTTCGGGCTGTTGATCGTATCATGCACATCGCCCTGCTCCACCTTGTCAAACTGCTCATCCATAAACGCTGTCAGCTGCTCAGTCGAAAGCGGAAACTCACAGATTCTTTCAATCGCTGTCAAATCCATTGCTGTCAGGAAAAAGCCTTTGCCTCTCCTCACCATGAAATGTTCAGCAACAGCAGCGTTTTTTGCTCTCCGGACATCTTCGGAGATGCTGTTGTTGTTGTTGTTGTTTTTATTCTTTCTTTTCTCTCTTTTATTTCTTTTCTCTATTGTGTCTTCAGGTTCGATTCGCGAGTCCTCCACGTCCGATTCACGTGCAGGCGGCAAAAAAGGATCCTGTCCGTTTTCAGCCTGTACTTCTGCCGTATTTTTCGCTTCCACTTCAGCCAGTTCACGGCCATCTGCTGGTTCCTCCACCCCCATTTCAGCCAGTTCTCGGCCATCCGCAGGTTCCTCCACTCCAAGCACCGTAAACAAAAACCCATGCGGAAACCGCTCCGCCGTAATCAGACCGAGCTTCTCCAGCCGCTTAATCGAACGCTGAATCCGCGAATGACTGTAAAAATCCTTCTTCTTCACATTATAAAACCACAAATCCTCCCGCAGCAGAGTGATCGAACGGACATACTGCCCAGCATTCAGCACTAACTCACCGCACGGCACCTCATCCTTCACCATCGCATCACTCTTCAGCAGCAAATACAACCGCAAATCCTCCACATGATGAAATACCTCACTCCATCGAACCTGCCTCTCAAACTGCGTCCACCCATTCATCTGCATCTGCATTTCCCAATCACTCCTTTTTGTTTGTTCACCTCTTATATATAGATGTGAATGGGAAATGGACATGGTGGGCGGAAATTTTTTTTGGTTGTTCGAGCCAGGGGGGTCAGGTCCCTCGGCTTTTTTGTGCCACGGGGTCTGGTCCCTCGGCTCTTTTTGGAAGCCACAGGGTCAGGTCCTCTCGCTCTTTTCAAGGTTCAGTCAAGATTCTCACCAACTTTTCAGGGAATATATGTTAATATCACCCTATAAAACTCATTTCACTTACAAAAAGATTCTTAGGAGGAAGAAATAAGAGTTGGTCAACAGCTTCTTAACAGATTTGAAGGAATATCTACACCGGAGGAATTAGAGGAACTAAAAAAGCGTCAGATGCTGCACAAGAGGAACTTTGCACACTACAGTCACAATATCCAAACTGCCCGGAATACAGCCAGTGAAGCTATTGAAATATATGTCAAATTGGCCGAAGAAAACTACGCTCTGCTGATCCTGGATAACCAGCTTACCCGTGATACTGTCATGGACCAAGTGAAATCGCTGAAAAAAAAAGAGCCAAGGGGTCTGTCCCCTTGGCTCTTAGTTGTTCACCCTTGTCTACAATTAGTCTATTTCATATCCAAATTCTTTTAAACGATTCTTACAAATTTCTCTTTCCTCATCTGTAAAAAGGTCATTGTATTCAGGCCTTAAGACTAACGCCTCTACAGACAAATCAAGCCTATTGTTCTCCCACAAAATTTCAAACCCGTAAGTTCCTCCGCTTTTGGAAATTAGCTGTTTTGCAGCTTTAAGTCCCCCTTCTGTTGATACTAGTTGGATAAATCTTGAGGCGTTATATTTGAGCTCCTTCTTTGCAGTAAAATATATATTAGTCATATCTTCATGAAATTTTTTTTCCAAGGTTTTCATTTTTAGACCTCCACTATTTCATTTCACTCACAAAGCTTGGATTCATTGTCAGATATCCTCTCTCATTACAGCAAATATCTGCCCAATCCAGAACCGCTGCTATTACAAACCCTGGCCCAAAAGCAGTTTCACCTTCCTGTACGCCATGAACTGTATGAGCAATATATCCCTCGACTGAATTGAAAGGAAGGTCAACACTTCCAAGTTTTGCCCCTGAACGCGCTTTACCTTTTACCGCCTTACCTCCATTTTGAGATACGACCTCAACCGCAGCATCAAAAGCTTTCCAGACAAGCTGATTTGCTGGTGGAATTTTGGGGGATACCAGTCCTTTCCCACTGGCATCAAACCATATTTCACAAGGATCTCCCTGCAATAACTTGATAGTAGTTCTTCCACCACAGGCATTGAGCCTTTCTTTGATTCTAGTAACTACTGCACTATCATTAGATTCTATTTGTAAGAAGCTTACTGCAGACATCTCAGTCACCATCTCTTTTTCATTCTTTATCTCTTCAATCCCTAATTTCTTTACAATCTCGGAAATCCTTCCTTTAACAGCAGGATAAGACATTCCTTTTTTCTGCTGAACAGCTTTAAGACTTCCGTGATACTTTAGAAATGTCTTAACGAAATCTAGTTCGTCAACTGAAAGAAGAGCAAAATTATCTAATCCAAAATTTTTAGTTAGCTCTAAATCACACTCTTTGCAACTCAACCGTGTTGCTATCGAATTGTTACTACATCTTGGACAATGGATTGTTAAAACATTTTCCATAATATCCCTCCTATGTACTCATCGTAGTTTAAGAATTTATTATAGTCAATGTGGTTATTATGAATATTCATCACTACTTCTAAAGAAAAAAAGAAAAATGCCAGTTAAAGTAATATCTACTTAAACCGGCACCATACTACATTGTTACTTGCACATACAGTAGTTGCTATCTATCTTATTTATAGAAGAATGCGTCTGACTCTACATAGTTTAAAGCTTTAGCTGATGCGGGTCAGGCACCTAATTTGGCCAACAATGAGCCACCGTGACAGCTCCCTTGGCTCATTCTCCAATTAATCTAGGATCAGGCAGTTTTCTATCAATGTTTTCCACCATTTGAATATTTGATCCCAATTCATTTGCAATTTTTTCTCTGATAGCATTGGAAAGTTTTTGGCTTTCCTGCATCATGCTATGCAGTTTCTCACAATTCTCCCAATGCTCTTCCCATACGTCTTTTCCAACTATTTCTTCAAAGTTTACAATAGTTGGTTTGCTCCAAGCTTCATATCTTTCAAGATGTTCTATATTAGTATGTAGACTGGGAATATTCCGGGTATTCGGAGAAAGCCTGGCATTTCCAAGCATCCAAACTTTCCAATTAGAGTTTCCCTTAGATTGATTACATTTGCCGCAAGCTGGAACTAAATTCTGTATTTCAGATATATAACCAGTTGGTCGCTTATTACGAATAAGGGGGCGAAAATGATCCCATTCAGTATAATTGTCACCACAGTATGCGCACCGGACTTTATCTTCCATTCCAAGGATTTCAAGAACTTCTCTAATTTCCTCTTCATCAGGTACAATGCAAGGAATGATTCCATTTACAAAGGCATTAGTTATACTAGAACTTCTTCCGGTAATTTTTACTGGTTTAGGCATCTTAAAAGAATCTTTAAAAATCATTACTTCCTCCTCGTGGCCCATTCGGATTTAATTATATATTTGCTTAGATACACTTCGGTAACCCTAAATTTTATACCTTCCTATCCACCCAACCAACCGAGACCTACTATACTCATACCACTGCGAACACAACAAATACTTCTTCCCCAAAATGCTAATAGGCTTAGCATAATACCGGCTCCGCCCAGTATGATCCATCTTAAGTTCATCAATCTTACCCATGTCCGTTACTTCCCTAAGCAAAGGAAAATTCAGGTCAAAAGTGTTTTTGGAATACCTTTTGTCCTTCAAATTCTCTATCACAGATAGTGGAACACGACCACTTTCCAAAAGCCTTTTCAAGTCTGTTTGGGCAATAACCCCTATCTTCCTTTCAAAAGCAGGCACGCTTTCTACTGCTCCCGCTACAGCCATCTCTTTTTCAGCAGCATCGTTTTCTTCATACTTTCGAACTTTCCGATTTAACTGCTTCAGCAGCCTTTTCTTTTCCTCTATCTTTTGTTCCAACTCTAACAGTTCTTTCTGCCGTCTACTAATTGTTGTTTCAAGCTTTGAAAGTTCTAAGGATTTATTAAGCATAGGGTCCTCCTCTATACGCAACCACGATTCCGGCTATATCTGTGTTATTATAATTATACCAAATAAACCCATATACCATGAAAGGATCTCACCCATGCTAAAACAAGGAATCTACGAAGAAATCATTACAAAAAAACTCCGAGAAGAGCTCACAGACTCCAACTTGGATTTTGATATTGGAAGGTCGCCTTTGGACGTTGAGGAAGCCAGAAAAGTCCTATCTTCCTACATCAGCTCAGTTACCAGAAAGGCTCTAAAAGCTGTTCGTGATGAGGAAAAAAACGATCAACTGGCGCTTTTAAAACAAATTGAAACCTGCAATGAAATCATCAGCACTCTAAGCCAGCGATTAGATCACCAGGAGTTTGAACAGCTGAAAATTGCCGAGGAAGGCGAGGTCTTGACTCATATCTACTCTAAGATGAACTCCATCCGAAGCATCGGCAAACTGGAAGTCATCCGTCCCATAACGCCCATTTCTGAGAGCTCGTTATTTACTGGTTCGAGCTATGAGCCCAATATGCTGGGTGAGCTGAAGAAGGAGATTGTCTCTTCTGACTCTATTGATATGCTGGTCTCTTTCATCAAGTGGAGCGGCTTGCGTATTATTTTAGAGGAACTGAAGACGTTCACTGAGTGTGGTGGCAGACTTCGGGTGATTACGACTTCTTATATGGAAGCCACTGATTACAAGGCGATTCAGGAGCTGAGTAAGCTTTCCAATACTGAGATCCGTATTTCTTATGATGTGCAGCGGACAAGACTTCATGCAAAGGCCTATCTTTTTAAAAGAGATACCGGGTTCAGTACAGCTTATATTGGCTCCTCTAACCTTTCCAATCCTGCCCTAACTTCTGGTCTCGAGTGGAATGTAAAGGTAACGGAGAAGGATTCCTTTGATGTTCTTAAGAAATGTGAAGCCACCTTTGAAAGCTATTGGAATGATAGCGAGTTCAAAGAGTTTAATGGAGAGAACGAGGAGGACAACCAGACTCTTAAGCTGGCCCTGGAGAAAAGCAAAGTGGCTGAGGATTCGGTTCAATATCTTTTTGATATCCAGCCTTACTTTTACCAAAAAGAGATCCTTGAAAAGCTGCAGGCAGAACGGGAAGTTCATCATCGCTATAAAAATTTGCTGGTTGCTGCAACTGGTGTGGGGAAAACAGTGATCTCCGCCTTCGATTACAAACGCTTCAGGAAAGCAAATGGCGGCAAAGCAAAGCTACTATTCGTCGCTCACCGCGAAGAAATCTTGAAGCAAAGTTTGGATACCTTCCGTGCCATTTTACGAGAACCAAACTTTGGGAACATGCTTGTCGGAGCACAACAACCATCCTCTCTGGATCACTTATTTGTCAGCATCCAAAGCTTTAACAGCAAGGAACTCGATAAGCATACCGAGAGTGGTTATTACGATTTTATTGTCGTGGATGAGTTCCACCATGCCGCGGCAGACTCTTATCAAAAGCTGCTCAATCATTATCAGCCGCAAGTTCTCCTAGGATTGACCGCTACTCCTGAAAGGATGGATGGAAAAAGCATCCTCTCTTATTTTGATGATCATATAGCAGCTGAAATGCGGTTAACAGAAGCGATCAATCAAAAGCTGTTAAGCCCTTTTCAATACTTCTGTGTCACCGACACCGTCGACCTTTCAAGCTTGAAATGGTCGAGAGGCGGTTACGATACCAAGCAATTAGAAAATGTCTATACGTCTAACGACCTTCGAAGCTCTCAAATTGTTCAGAGTGTCCAGAAGTATGTCACAGATATTAGCGATGTAAAAGGATTAGGGTTTTGCGTGTCAATTGCCCATGCTCAATACATGGCAGACTTTTTTAACAAATCCGGAATCCCTTCTATCGCCTTGTTTGGAGGAACGGACAGAAAGTCTCGTTTAGAAGCACAGCAGCTGCTTGTTTCAGGTGAAATCAAGTTCATCTTCGTCGTTGATCTGTACAATGAAGGAATCGACATCCCAGAAATCAATACTGTCCTGTTCTTGCGCCCAACAGAGAGTCTGACCGTCTTTCTGCAGCAATTAGGACGCGGCCTTCGTTTATCAGAAGACAAAGATTGCCTGACCGTCTTGGATTTTGTCGGACAAGCTCACCGCAACTATTCTTATGAGGAAAAGCTGAGAGCTCTGATCGGAAAATCAAAGCACTCTGTCCAATACTATGTGGAGAACGGATTCTTCAACCTGCCAAAAGGCTGCTTCATTCAGTTAGAAAAGCAAGCGAAAGAATACATCCTTCGAAACATCAAAGCAGGTGCTAATACCAAAGGAAACCTAGTAGCCAAGTTAAGAACCTTTGAGCCCGATACCGGGAAATCTCTCTCTTTGAAAAATTTCCTGGAGCACTATCATCTAGACCTCTATGATTTTTATGGAGGAAATAAAGATCGAAGCTTCTCCCGGCTATTAGTAGAGGCTGGCCAGGCTGAAGATTTCAAGTATGAGGACGAGGATTGGCTGACAAAACGATTGCCAAACCTATTTCATCTTAATTCAAGAAAGCTGCTGGAGTTTTTAAAAGATTATATAGAAACAGGAGAAGCCAGTAGCAAAGAAGAAGAACTAATGCTGAACATGTTCTATTACTCTTTTTATCAATCCCATCCTGAAAAAGAAGAGCTCTCTTCAATAAGGGAAGGTATCGAAAATGTATTGAAGCACCCAGTCTTCAAAGAGGAAATCAAACAGATTATTGGGGTATTATACGATTCACTTGAAACAGTAGAACTACCGCCTAACCTTGACTTTCCTTGTCCGCTTCAAGTACACAGCCGCTACTCAACGGCCCAGGTACTGGCTGGACTGGACTACAATAACGAAGAACAAAGCCCAGCATTCCGAGAAGGTGTCAAATACTTTAAAGACAAGAAGCTCGACATCTTTTTTATCACTTTGAACAAATCAGAAAAAGATTTCTCACCCTCAACTCTATACGAGGACTATGCCATAAACGAAAAACTGTTTCATTGGCAAACCCAGAGTAAAGTAAGCGAGGAGAGCCCGACTGGTCAACGGTATATCCACCACCGTAGCACGGGGAACAAAGTCGCTCTATTCGTCAGGGAATATAAAAAAGAAAAAGGCAGCCTCCCTTCACCTTTCGTGTTTCTTGGAACTGCAAATTATATAAAGCACTCAGGGAACAAGCCGATGAGTTTTGTTTGGGAGCTTGAAGAAGAGATGCCTTCTTATTTGGTGCCGAGGGCTAATAAGAATATTTTGTAGTCAATTAGAATAAATGATGCCTGTTCCCCCTACATACTTTCAATGGTGTTACATTATGTGGAGGCAGGCCTGTAAACAGTGCCCATTAAAAAAGCTATCCAACAGAAAAGTTGGATAGCCTTTTTTTACGCGTATACTCTTGCGATTTTTTCTATAGTAGGAATATCAGCTGGAGCCCATTCTAGAGCGGGCAATTTTTTAGGAGCCAGCCACTTGATCGCAGCATGCTCAGTTAAAACCGGCTCTCCTTCTACCAACTCACAATAGTAGGTTGTTAAGTGAACAATACCAAAGTCATATTCATAAACCGTATGCTCTATTTTTTCTCCAATATCTATCGTACAATGCATCTCTTCTTGAATTTCTCGTACTAAGGCTTGCTCAGGTTTTTCGCCTTTTTCAATTTTGCCACCTGGAAATTCCCATAATAGTGGTAACGACTTTTCCTTACCTCTTTGAGCACAAAGAATTTTATTATCTTTAAAAATAACTGCTCCTACAACATGTATATCTTTTTTCATTATCGGCTCCTACTGAAGGGTTCATTATTGCAAAGAATACCACAAAGCCTATATATAATACTACAACAAGTCACCAGATACTCCGCTAGCTTTCCTCTGAAAGTAAGCATGAAGCCGGTATTCACAAATCTCGCTTGTAAAATGAAAAAGAAGCGCCTCAAATTGCTCAGATATATCCAATCCTATATCAAAGATCCCATCCTCAAAGGATATAACCCCACCAGAACTCCCACTCCATTTAGTCATAGGCATAGTAGCAATTAAACCGGAAACCTTCTTTTCATCATACTCCCACATCTGTTTATGAGACTTGCCTGAAAAGTCAATCGATCTCCGGAATTCTTCACTTGTTAAGTAGTAGTGAAAATACGGCGCTGCTTCCTCTGGTGTAAAGGGCTTGTACCATTCAGAAGGTCCTTTTTGCAGCATTGCTTTAAGCAAGACCATCTTATAACTTCTCGTCATCCCAGTCTTTTCTACTTCCTTCAGCCATTGCTCATAAGACAGATAAGCATCTTCCTCCAATACACTCAGCTCGTCTATTTCATAAAGGAAGCGATGATAGGATTTCCATTCGTCGTAATAAGCTTTTGCTCCCATTCTCCCCTGCAAATGGAGCTCCAAATAGGTGGGCCTTCTCCCCAGCTCATATTTCAGCTCGAAATAAGCCTCTTTGAGTGCTTCTTTTCGAGGCTGCTTTTTACGGGCCATTTCTGCCAGTAGATCTACAACGCTCGTCTCTAAGTTTAAGCTGCAGTCCTGCGGAGCTGTTGGGATAGCTTTTGAGCGGTTTCCCTTTTTACCCGGTTCCTGTTCAAACAGAGATACCTTTACGTCTGCATTCCGATAATTTCCAATCAGATCAATGATTACACAGTGGCTTTTATTTTCATGAAGGCGCAGGCCGCGTCCCACTTGCTGGGTGAACACAGTTAATGATTCAGTCGGACGAACAAACAGCAGGGTGTCTACAGAAGGAATATCTACTCCTTCATTGAATAAGTCCACTGTAAAGATGGCATCCAGTTCACCATTATCCAGCATTTTAATAGAATCTGCCCTGTCTCTGCCGGTTGAATTTGATGTCAGAGCGAGTGTGTTATAACCATTTCTTTTGAAAACGGCGGACAGAAACTCTGCTTGGCGGATAGAAGAACAAAATACTAAAGATCTATTTTGCTTATGCTTTTCCCAAGCTCTTAGAATTCGTTCCGCATAACTTTCCTTTAGCTGGACTGCCATTAGCTGCTCCTCATCATAGCGGGACCCTAACCAGGTTATTTGGGAATAATCAGTTTCATCATAAACCCCATAATAATTGAATGGAGATAACCAGCCATGTCCGATCGCCTGTAGGAAGTCAATTTTATAAGCTAGATTCCCCTCACAGATAGAATAGATATCTCGATTATCATTGCGATCTGGTGTGGCTGTAATCCCAAGCAAGAATTGCGGTTGAAAGTACTCCAAAACCCTTTGATAGGTATTGGCAGCTGCATGATGAAACTCATCAATAATAATAAGATCAAAATCATTAGGACTAAACCGTTTCATATGCTTCTGCCTGCTAAGCGTGTAAATGGAGGCAAATACAGCAGCCTTTTCTCCGTCTTTTTCGATGCCATTATAAAGCCCTGTTTCCAAATCAGGCATAACATTTTTAAAAGATTTTTCCGCTTGTTTGAGGATTTCTTCACGGTGAGCGATGAAGAGAACTCTTTTAAACTGTTTGGCGAAGAAAGCGGCTAGATAGGTTTTACCCAGCCCTGTAGCCATTACCACAAGCGCTTTTCTATAGCCTTCTTCATAAGTCTTGCTGAGCTCCTCTAAAGCTTCTATTTGGGCAAAACGCGGAGCGATTTCTCCATAAGCAGCAGGAGGCTCTAAAACAACACTCTCTGACTCAGGTTCCTTCTCCTCCGGGAGCATGAGATTTACTTCTTCCTGCTCGGTCCATACCTTTTCAAGATTCGTATGCTTTTGATGAAAATCTTCGTAGTCACCTTTATACTCCAACAAGCTTTCATCATTAAGCGGGACAGTCTGATCATGATAAAACAGCTGAAGAAATGCTTCAGAGCCTTCTTCAAAAAGCTCCTTATTATCGTTCACAAGTAAGTTCCACTCGACCCCTTTATTCATTGCAGAAGCAGAGAGATTGGAAGAACCGATAAAGAAATGGTCCTTGTCTCCTGTCTCTATTAAGTAAGCCTTAGGGTGAAAGCTGATTCCTTTGCTTTTCCAGAGTCTTACCTCAATAGCTGGATGTATAGCCAATAAACTCGCCAAGGCCTCAGGCTGAGTGATATAAAGGTAATCTCCTGTCAGAATTTTAACATCTGCTCCCTGCTCTGCTGCAAAACGCAATGCTGGTTCTAACAATCGTACACCCGATTTCATTGAGAAAGAAGTAAGGATATAGATTGTCTTACCAACCATAATCTTTTCCTGCAGCTGTTCTCCTAAATGAGAAGTGATTAACTGATAGGGTTTCATAAAATCAATCTTCAACCTCAATCAAGAAGATTTTTTCTTCAAATCCTCCGCGCTTTTCGGCTTTCTCTTCACGAACCTTCTCAACCTCTTCAATGGATGAACCATGATGATGAGCCAAAGAGTGAATAATCTCCAATAGATCTGCCAGCTCTTCCACCGCATCTTCGTTGGTATCTGCTCCACAATATTCATCCAGTTCTTCATAGCTTTTCTGCTGTAGATACTTGATGTAATCCTGATCATTTAATATTTTGGTAGAAAACTTCTTTCCGCTTTGCTCTATAATTTGCGGAATTTTGTCACGGACTAATTTATTGTAGGTTGGCATATGTAAGACCTCCTGATTATGTAAATTACAAAGACTTCCACTTTATAGATTTAGTATAACGGTAAGAGGGAAGGTTAAACAAGGTCGCAGGAACAGGTTCCATGGTCCTGCCTTAATAAGAGCCTAGGGGTCTGTCCCCTTGGTTCTTTTTTGTATTTCCTGTAAAATACAATTGGAGATATATACCACCCAAAACACTCAAAGAATGATGGAACTTAGTGGTAATATGAATAGGTTAACAATATTAATGTATGTTAACCTTCAGAGATTCTAAGGATTAATACTTAAACTTCTATAGGAGAGTACTCAAATGAAAAAGAAACTGAACTATCTAATCTCACTTTTAACAATCATCTTCGTGGCTGGTTGTACCAACGCAGAAGATGCATCCAATACAAATGCAGATACAGTTCCACTAGAAGAAACTACAGTTACTGTTAAACCAGAAGCAGAAAAAACGGCAAGTGTTCCAGCTACCGAGGAAACATCTACCCAACCAAATAATGAACTGTTCTCAGGATATAAACTTATTGAAATCGATGGCGGTGATGTATCTGGATATCGTGAATCCAAAGTCGTCGTTGACATTGGTTATGGGGACCGGGAATATTGGGCATTTACGAATGAATATGGGCAGCTAGTACGGGTCATTGCTGACGAAATCATTCTGCAAGATGACAGTACTGAACCTGTATTATCGTCTGGAAGGTACTATTCTGATGAGGCAAAGGTTCCTGGTGTCGAAAGTGACGTTTTAGATGAAGGTCATATCATTGCTGATTCTCTTGGCGGAGTATCAAATGCTTATAATATTACTCCACAAGATAGTACGCTCAACCGGCATGGCGATCAGGCTTACATGGAAGACGCGATTCGTAAGGCAGGTGGAGCTGCTAATTTTGAAGCAATTATCACATATCCAAATACGGATACGCAGATTCCTTCAAGTTATCAGTATACCTATACTTTAATGGGTAATGAGATCGTTGATACATTTGACAATGTGAACCCTGATGAAGTAAACGAATCACTCGGGTTAACAAGCAGTGAGCCAACCGAAACAACCAGTACAAACACAAGCGGTGATGTTTCTAGTGTTGACACAAACGGTAATGGACAGGTGACGATTAAAGAAGCAAAAGCAGCAGGTTTCAGTATGCCGATAACGAGTGATCATTGGTTGTACCCATATATGGACGATCGTGATGGCGACGGTATGGTAGGTGAGTAATCCCCTGGAACTTTGAGCCGGAATAAATGAAAGAAAGAAAATATAATTATTCTTCACTAACGGGTGCGTTTCTTCAATAAGGAGATCGCACCCGTTTATTTGCCCTTCCCGAACTCCTTCCTGGTAAAAGACCGCCCTCTGCTCTTATGCCTTATAACCAAAATTGATTTAAAACTAGCATCCCAATCCTTCATAAATGTGTGGTCACGCCTTCGATATCAGGTAAAACAGACCTTCCCGTGATAAAAAACCTCCACTTTATAAAATTTCACATCTTATGTGAACTATAGTTCATAGTGTTTCTGCCTGCTCAGTTATGTAATTACTGTAAAAAGGAGAAATTTCCTTTGGACAAAGAGCAGATTCTTTTTATCGGGAGCACAATCAAACGACTAAGAGCTGAGCAGAAAATCAGCCAGGAGGACCTCGCTGGATTAACCGGCTATTCACGCGAGTACATAAGCAAAGTGGAACAAAACCATATTGACCCCAGCCTCGGCGCTGGTACCGCATCAATCGCCAAAGCATTTGGGTTGAAGACATGGGAATTAATAAAGATAGCTGAGGAAAATACTAAGCTGGAAGAGAAATAACAGATGTGGCAAAGTAGAGTGATCGAGGAGTTAATCTTGAAAGGGGACTAATCGTTGATAACTGAATATCGAAATTCTCGAGTTGTAAGGATAAAGAACGAGCACGGGGATGAGGTAGAAGTTGAGCTTCTGCAATTCCCTTCTTATTACAAAGTAACAGCAACCATTTGCCAGGATTCTTCACCCTACAAAGACTGTATAGGGATTGGGGTGGACGATGAGAATGAGAGCAGTGCTTTGAGGAAGGCACTTCGAGAGCTGTACCTGGACGCTTATGGGAGAGCCTCTTCGCTGAAGTTTACTAGACGGGTATTGAACCAGCTTTATGTGTAAAGTCAACTAAAAATCAATGGATAAAAGCGGCTAGTTTTTCCTAAACTAACTTCTTTTGTCCCCTCCCCTCCCTTATTCGCAAGAATGCAATTTATTGTCGTACTGGCATGGAAACTAACTTAGCAAGGGAAAATCTTTGTTACTTTAACCGACTTGATACACACACTTTAATCCTTAATTCTATGAGTCTAGCCCTGCTTATTAATGTCTAGAATTAGAATTCTGATATTACTTGAGTTATTTATTACTTCATCTAAATCCCTATAATTCCCCACTTTCCAGTTTCCCTTTCACGTCCAAGTATTTTCTTTCTAACTCAAAAATAAAATTCTTAGTCTCATTAAATACCCGGTCCCCTGGGTTATTAATTTCTTCTTTTTCTGCAAGATGTTTTAAAAGACCAAAATCTACTGTGTGTGAAGGTTTCACCAAATTTTCATCTAATGATAACGTTTTGAACAGTTCTATCCATTCTTCTCTACTTAATGCAACATCAAAGTTTTTTCTTATTTCCTCTTGTAAAGTTTCGTTTTGATGTGCAATTGCAGATTCATACAACTGTATGAGGATTGCTTTGTAAGGAGCTTTGAATGTATCCATACATTTAGCTGCACGTTCAATGAACTTCTCTTCTATTGAATCTAAGAAGTAAAGGTATAGATCTTTACCTATTAACATTTGACTAGCAAAGTAATCAGCCTTACGTTCTGTTAAGTCAAATTCGGTTAAGATATCATGGGGAACTGAGGATAAAGGTTCTTCGGTTAAATGAAATATCTCATGCCAATAAATAAAATATTGATACAATCGTGGCTGTGACGTATTAATTACCGGAACTTTTTGTCCGTTCGGCAGTTCTCTTATTGCCCCGCCCCAATCAGAATCTGGAATAGGAATTTGAATTAAATAATGATCCTTCAAAATTTGCAATGCTTGTTTTTCCGGAGATTGTATATCATATTTAGCAAAGTGCCGATGCATAAATCTGATATGACGTTGAATTTCACTCTTTATTTGTTGATTTAACTTTATCGTTTCATCCAAATTCGTACTAGTGATCCTCAAGTTTTCACCCCTTTATATAAAAAGCAGCAACAGTTAATAACTCGTCTAAATCATCTAATAAATCTTGTGCTAGATAACTTCTCTTGGCAGCAGGTGATCTATCTGAATATTGGGTTGAAGGTAATTGCCATTTCTCCGGCTTGTTAGAAGGGGGATTTATGAAATAATCTAAAGGTAATTTTAGTGCTCCAGTGATTTTTTTTAATTGCTCTTCGTATATGTTAGGATTAGGGCTTTGTCCTTCTAAAATTTGATTAATTGTTGGCCGGGAAATTCCAGTTAATTTTGATAACGAAGACTTGGTATAACCATTTAGCCTAAGAAAAGTAAGTAAATTCTCTCCAATATTTCGCTGCAGAGCATATAATTTCATTATTTTCACCTCCATGTTTTCTAATTTAATTATACACTAGCGCTAAAGAAAGGTGTAAAATTAATTTTTACACTTTGTAAAAATAATTTACCCACCAATTATCTCTTTTATACATTTTTTAAAAAAAGGTGCCTGACCCCACAAGCTTTAAAGATTTAGCTAATGTGGGGTCAGGCACCTTTTTCTGTTTTTCTTTTCAGACATATTGACACAAATTAATTTATATCATAAATTATACATATAATATCTATGCATAGATTTACTATGCATTCAAAAGGTGGACTGTTTATGAAGATTAGCAAAGAATTACTAAAGGGTAGTACAACTACTCTTATTTTGAGTTTGCTTCATTCTAAACCAATGTATGGCTATGAAATTATCAAAGAGCTGGAATCGAAGTCTAATGGAATTTTTAGTTTTAAGGAAGGCACGATCTATCCCATCCTACACAGCCTTGAGGAAAAAGAATTAATTGTATCTTACTGGGGCGAAGGTACCGGAAAGAGAAAAAGGAAGTATTACAAGATTAATGACCAGGGAAAAGAGTTTATTCAAGAAAAAAAGGAAGAATGGTCCGTTTTCAAGAATGCTGTTGACGAAGTTTTAAGTGGGGAGAAAATCGTATGGGAATAGATAATAAGTTTGAAATGTATATTAGAGATTTGTGTAAAATGATAAAAAATAAGGATGTACATGCCCATATAAAACTGGAAATTAACGATCACCTTCATACGCTCAAAGAGGAGGCCATGAGTACAGGACTTTCTGAAGAAGAGGCTATAGATCAAGCATTAACACGTATGGGAGATGCTGGGGTTTTGGGAAAGCAGCTTAACAAAACACATAAAGCCCCTATGGATGTGAAAACCTTGCTGCCAGTGCTGACAGCTTCTCTATTTGGACTGCTGGTTATGTATTATCTGCAATTCTATTCGGCTTTTACAGAGCTTCAGGAACTGAAAGTTTTCAATAAAAGTCTTAGCTTCTACTCGTTGGGTGCCGTGCTTATGCTAAGCCTATTTATATTTGATTACAGAAGATTGCTGAAATACTCCAGGCACTTCTATGCGGCAACAATCCTCATCCTTTTAGTGACCATTCTCATTGGTATCAGAGTCGATGATGTGCCATTTTTAAATATAGGTTTTGCCACTATTAATTTCACCGAAATCACTCCATTCCTTTTGGTCATTGCCTTTGCTGGAATGTTTCATTCCTGGGATTGGAATGATAATCGAAAGTCTTGGTTAGCTATAGGTATGATGTTAATACCCATTTTATTAATGGCCACTACAGGAGCCTTCGCAGCTACTATTATTAGCATCGTTGTATGCGCTGCAATCATGCATACGTCAAGGTCCAGCCTTAAGCAAACTATCACATTCGCCGTTGCTGCTTCTATATGGCCCATCTGGAATCTGCTGTCCCTTTCTCAGAGATACTCCATGGCAAGCTCCTATACAGATCTTAAAATAGGTGAAGCATATTTTATAGGAAGTGCCCTTCAAGTGTCCCCAAGTTTCATTTCTGAGGTCCATACCGATTATGTCTTGGCATACATCATCTACTCGTTTGGGTGGCTAGCCGCTATCACGGCTTTAGCTCTGGTTATATTTTTCATTTACAGAATATCGAATACAGCCAAAAGAGTGGCTCCCCCTTATGGAAAATTACTGATTACAGGATTGGCAGCAGTGTTTTCAGCTCAGTTTATACTAAGCCTGCTGACGAATCTCGGTTTATCTCCACTGACTGGTGTCCCCGTACCATTCATGAGTTTTGGAGGTTCACATTTATTGCTGGAGATGATATCCGCAGGACTGATTCTAAGCGTATTTAGAAGGCGAAAAACCAAGGAGACTGTTTCCTTGCATCACGGTACGCAAAGTGATTAAGCCACAGGGACAGACCCCTCGGCCAGCATCAAAAGGAGCCAAGGAACCTGTCAACTTGGCTTGTTTTGAATCTTAATCGATGAAAACTGGTTAATCTAAATTTATTAAAATCTGTTGATTTCTACTTGACGGTTACAATTGAATCATTCTTAATCAGCATTTTTTTCTCCTCAGGAATTGGTATATCTTATATTTTATAAAAAAATAGACTGTAAGCAAACCCGATGTTCGTCGAGTTTTTCTACAGTCTGAAAGATAGAATGCCTTATTTATAAGGCATTTTATCTTTATCACTTACCTATGATAAGGCTCTCGCGATGTATCAAAATGAGGTTGTTGATTAAATGCTAACTTTTTCCTTTATAGATTCTATTAACTTTTCTGTTACATCTTTTCTTTTAAAAGCATCTCTATTAGACAAGTCACCCACTACTTTATCTACTATTTCTGTTACCTCAATAAATATTTCAAGTGCTTTGTCATTATTGTTTAAAACTTCTATTATCTTGTTACAGTATTTATTAATAGCCTTTTGTTCAAATGGACACATTTCCTCCCCATTAATTATTAGTCTGAACAACATCATCATATGATATCTAGCTTTTTTATACTTCGAATCGATTACTCCACTCCTAAAGAAACTTTCCAATTTATAAAAAGTTAATCCACTTGTATAGTAAGGAGATAGTTCATGATTTTTTTTGAATATTTTTTCTCCCATTTCATTGGCTATGGTTCCATAATACCTAGATACCAAGTGTGGATTTTCTAAAAACATTGCAGAAAAAATTTTAATCTGTGTTGGAATGGAGATAATTGTAGTTTTAAAAACAGAATTAGATGCATATTGATTTGTTCTTCTTTCATAATGCAGCCTTGTATCTCCAGGATATAACGCATAATATTGTTCAAGCTTTTTTTGAAATTCAGATAATGCTTCTAATTCTTCTTGCTTTACTTCTGTTTGGCTATTTGTAGCTTTAGTTATATCATTTTTTATATCATCACTATCAGTAATAATAAGTCTAAAAGGAACATTTACTTCATCTATTCCATCTATGTTTCTATTATTATATAGAACATGACTTGTTTGGCATCCATTTACAATCTGATAATTATTAATTGTAAACTGGTCACCAGTTGATTGAAGCGTATCTGCTACAATTGTTACTCCGTTATTTAACACACCAAAAAATCCAAACTTTTTATCTTCTATTGTATTTGAAATACTTTTATTTACAGGATTTTCACCTAAAAAGTCTCTTACATTATCATAAAAAATATTTCTCATTTGACCTGAGTCATCTGTAATTATTTTCTTTAGTTCTCCAAAAGCTAAGATTCCAAAGTAAGATTCTTTAATACCTTCTACAACTGGTATAGTAACTCTTTTTTCAAACAAAAATGTAGTTGAAAGCTCTGTTTTTGTTTTTCGATAAAAGTCTTGTATTTCTTTCGCACCAAAAGGGTTAAAATTTATATTTGCAAACAAATTAGTATTTCGGAGATCAACCTCATACTGCTCTTTTATAGCAACCAAATTAGAATCGTTTTGCCAATTGCCAGTAGTAACGTAATATAATTTAATATCTGGATTCTTTTTTAATAAAGCAGGGTTTTTGTCACTAGTCTTGCAAATAAGAGGTTAAAAATGGAAATTTGTTCAAACTAGCTTTAATTAGCTTGTTTTTTCGAAAATGAGGGCATGCCAAAAAAGACATGACGGTCGCATTTTTTAAAAATTTTCCTTCTTAGTTTCCGTGGATGATTTGCACAGTCTTCAATTTTTTAGGATGTTTCCTTCGTCTACCTGGCTTTCCTTTTTTCCTTCTTCCTTTTGATGGTTTGGTAGGTTTTCGATCCAGAGCCTGGATAAACCGGTCCCAGCTATCATGCCAATAGAACCGAAGAAGCTTAAGCACCCGCCATGTTGACCGCTTAGTACCTGTCTCGATTTTAATCAGTTCGCTTATGCCATATGCAATCATTGCGAGCCATAATTGATTCCAAACAGCTGCGGGCTTATGGTTGTAAAGCTTGACGAGTTTAAGGTGCTGTTTCACCCACTTGAAAAAAAGCTCGATTTTCCAACGCATCCTGTAAATTTCAGCCACTTGTTCGGCGGAAAGATCTCTTCGTGTGGTCAGGATTCGAAACTTATTGTCCTTTTCATCCCGGAATTCCACCAGCCTGAGAGGGAATTTCCGGTCATTCTTGATATCGTGGATTTCAACCTCCGCATCCTTAACAATTCGGCTGTTGGAAGGAACCGAATGCTCCGTGAGGAGTTTGGTCCTTGAATTTCCTTTAATACGAACGACAAAATTGATTTTCCTCTCAATCCAATTATGGAAATGGCTGTAGTTGATATACCCGCGATCCATTACGTAAGTGGCATCCTTATCAACTACTAAATCAATGGATACTTCCTTATCTGCAACGCCTGTTGTGGAAAGTATTGCATCTTCCGGATAATAAGTTTTTTCATCCAGAACGGCCAATTTCAAGTGGATTTTAACGCCATTTTTGGATTTTGAGGAATACGCCCATTCGCCTGCCTTTTCCGGTAAAGAGATTTCAGTCGAGTCAATTACCGAAAGCCTCCCGGCTTCCATGGTGCTTACCTTTTGTGTGTAATGGCCATCAATCCGGGAGAATAATTTCATGGCTGTATCCTGCAGAAGCCAGGTTGGAAGTTTTTCAAGTTTCCGGTACAGAGTGGAGGAGTGGATTCCCTCAAGTTCTGTCAGTTCCTGCAGTTTATCCTTAGCCTTAAGGTTTTCCTCCAAATCCCAAAGGGAACCCCTTTGGTGAAGGAAAGCTTCTACGAATAAAAGGATGGCTTTACCCGATAACAATTTCTTGGCTCCGTGGTCAAGGTAAGGGTCTCGGAAATTTTCAAGTTTTAATAGGCACAAACACTTTTCAACGACAGTAGAATTGGGTAAATGATCAATGAGCATTTTACCATCTCCTAATTGTTGAAGTGTATTAAGGTGTTGCGACCGCCTTATTTGTCTTACTTCTTCAATTAGGAGATTTTTTATTATCTAAACCTTTAATGCTCTGGAAATATATACCATTCATTTGCAAGACTAGTGGGTTTTTGTATATAAAATCTTTGATTTCAATAAAATTCTTCATTTTTTCTCCTGCAAAATACGTAGGATTGCCGAAAAAGAATTTTACAGCTGTGTAAAAATTATGTATATCTCCACTTGAAAAACTAGAAGAGATTTTCGTTTGAATAAATATAAAAGTACAATCTAGAGTTTTTTGATTTTCAATAATATCCTCTAAATTGGAAATATCCTCTATTAAATCACCATTTACTATAATTCCAACTCCATCAATACCTTGCGTATGAGGGTCTGTTAATACCTCTTCACTATCGCATAAGACATTAAATTCATTTTCTAAAATTGTAGCACATGCGAATTTTTCAAAATCATTTTCTAGACCTTTAGATTTTATTTCATTTATATTTAGAAATTCTTCTACCATTCCTTTTGTTATTACATCCAAAAAAATCACTCACCTTATACATTTATACATCTTATTATATAATAATATGGAATATTTCGTATAGTTATTAAATTCTAGCGATAAACATAATTGAATTAGTACCTAATTCAATTTTAAAACTCATTCACATATGATTCGGCCCACCATTATTAATCTAAATTTTAAAAAAGGTTCATTCCTAATCAGATAACTGAAAGATGGAAACTAATTTCAATATTCCAAAATGATCTTATAGTATAACCAGTGAACTGCTATTCTTCTTGCTCAGTAAAGAATAAACGCCTACACGACCCAACTCCTCCCATTAAAAATATTTAATAGGGAATGGGAATTAGGGCTAGGTTCGTATAAATCCCTCTCTCCCTCATTCAAAATTGATAAGACAAGGATTACTCTACTTATCCTTTATTCCTTTCTCCAAGATTAAAAAGGGGGGAGTTTTCTATTCCCACCCTCTTTATTCTTCCTTTTTTTCTGTACAACCTACACGTTTTCCACAAAAAAAGGTGCTTGACCCCACACGCTGTAAAGCATCAACAAACGTAGATGCAGACTCCTATTCCCCTTCTTAGTTTACCCTTATAAATTAAATCACACCTAAAAATCTGAGCAAAAGAAAATTCCTGAACCTACCATTAACGGCAGAACTTCAGGCACTAATCACATCCTCACTTTACAGGATACTTAACCCCAATCTTCTCAAGCTTCTTAAAAACCTCTTCCTCCAAATCAACATCCATCCGATCTGCTAACTGCACTAAGTAAATCAGCACATCGGCCATCTCTTCCTTGATGTTTTGCCTGGTGTCAGCCGCTGCCTCTTCACTTGTTTTCCATTGGAAATTCTCCAATAGTTCACTAGCTTCAAGGACGATAGATATCGCCAGGTCCTTTTCTTTGTGGTAATGCTTCCAGCCTCGTTCGTCTCTGAACTTTAATACTTCTTTGATTAGATTATCCATTTGTTCTCCTTACTTATATTCTTCTTTATCTTCTGATACTCTCAACTCTGGTTTAAAGAACTCGTTTTCTTCATATAGAATATTGCTTTGTTCATATCGTTCCCTCAAATAAGAGGCAAGAGCAGGATCCGTGCAGTAAACATAGCAGCCCTTTTGCCCGCGGGTCATCAGAGTTCTATATGTATTCCTGATAATTTCATCCGCCAGCTTTTTGGCTTTCTTAGGATCGTCCTTCATCATTTTCTTCAAGCCTCTTAGTGAAGAATCTGTTTTAGCGCGCTTCGTATGATCTGTAATGACCTGGCCATTTTCATATCTCATGTCATCCCCGATAATGACTCCGACATATTCAAACTCCAGTCCCTGAGATGTATGGATGCACCCTGCCTCATTAACGGACTCCGGATCAATCGCCCAAGTATCAGAATTCCCCAGATTCCAGCTCATTTTAAAATCGTACTCATCCAGCATAATATCATGGTAATTTGGATTACTTTTACCTTCCTTTTCCCAGTTCCAACAATAGCCTGCAACCATACGAGCCTTATTGTTCATGTTCCGTCTTTCGATTTCTGTCCTCAAGTCATTCGGATTATCAAAGACTTTAAAGTCATACTGGCTTCCAATATAATCAGAATTAGCTGTTTCTCGTATCTGAAGTACATCATCCAGCCAGGCTAAATATCCGTCTGAACCATTGCAGCGGAACTGTGATTCCAAATTCATAATGGTTAAGTGAGCATGATTTTCTTTTGCATAATGTTCGATTTCACTTATGCTGCCAGCGTCTTTTAACGTCACCCTCTGCCGTTCATCTATAAAGAAAATAGAGAACTTTGATGCCGCTATTATTTCCTTAGTCTGGTTTTCACCCAGGTTTTGAAACATGCCTGATTTCAAATTCAGTCTGTGTGCTTCATCGACAATCAGTGCATCAAACTCATTTTCAGGGGCATTGATATAACTCCCAGATCCCTTAAACAAGTTATCAATATGGCCTTTCCTGAAGTCCTGCTTAAGCTTATTAGCATAAATATTCCGCGGCGCAGCATTCTTGGTCACATATTGGCAAACCATACTTTGGCCTGTCAAATGAACCAATAGATTGATAGCTAACACAGACTTGCCGGTACCTGGCCCGCCTTTTACAACCAACACCTGTTTAGTATTCGTCCTAAAAGCTTCTTTGGCCAAATGAACCGCTTCCTCGTAAACCACCTTCTGGTCATCAATCATCACAAACTCATCATTGCCCTTTAACATCAGATTTAGGGAATCCTGCAATGACTTGGAAGGTCTGATACGGCCATTCTCAATTTTATATAGATTCTCTTTATTATCCCCGAATTGAATGTAACGTTTAATAAAATTCCGGAGCTGCTGAGCCTGCCCCTTCACAAAAACAGGAGCCTGTTCAATATAATATCCATAAATCGGATCAGTTAAAGGATCATCCGCTCCTTGATTCAAGTAATTATGCAAGTATGCACAAGGATACAAACTCAAATCCTCATCCTGGGCATTCTCATTATAATCCCTAATTAAAGAAGCATAAGACCAGGCCTGATATGAAGGATGAGTGGTCTCAACAAGCCCCCGGTTCATCGCCGTCTTAACAATCGCTTCTTTCCCCCGGATGACCTCCACGGACGCCCACTGTTTCAATTCAACAATTACTATTGAGTCCTTGTCACCATCTCTTCCGGAAATAAGAAAATCAACACGCCTTGAAGTATGAGGAATTTTAAACTCGATCGCTACACCCGCATCACTGGGAATCTCGTTATCACTTAAAACACGGTACATGTATTGCATCGAATTATCCCAAGAGCGGACCTCACGTTCGTTGATTTTTCCGATCTTAGAATTGTAGTTATTGCATATATTGTTCACTAGTTCATCGTGGAAAACGTCTTCAAGGAATTCTGATTTTGTTGCTTCGTAGACTATCATGGTTTCAGTCCTTATTTATTATTTCTTATTAAATTGAATTATAAATAGAAGGGGATGGAGACATGAATTCAACAACTTAAAAATTTCATGTGGTGTTATATCCTGTTTTGCCCCGCAAAAAAAAATAACAATATATTCCATTATACCATGCTGCTGAGGCCAGCGAAGATTTTCCCATCCTCCTGCGCCGCGGGTCCTCCAGAATCGAAAGAAAATGCCTGACTCCACATGCTTTATAGCTTTAGATAATGTGGGGTCAGGCACCTATTTCCTAGAATGCACCCAACTTATTTGGGACCACATTTTGCACATACAATAACTTCAAGTACAAAATTCAGCCTAAATCAAGTAAAATATCCACTAGAGGCATTTATACATGGGGGTAAAAAAATGAGCGTATTATACGTAAAAGATTTAAGTCACGGCTTTGGTGATCGTGCGATTTTTAATGATGTGTCTTTTCGTCTTTTAAAAGGTGAACACGTTGGACTGGTTGGGGCAAATGGTGAGGGTAAGTCTACTTTCATGAATATTGTAACCGGCAAGCTGCAGCCCGATGAGGGCAAGGTGGAGTGGTCACGAAAAGTCCGCGTTGGTTATTTAGATCAGAACTCTGTACTTCAAAAAGGGACGACGATGCGAGAGGCTTTGAGTACTGCCTTTCAATATCTGTTTGATGCTGAAGCAGAGATCAATGAACTTTATGGAAAAATGGGTGATGAAGGTGCTGATATCGAGGCACTGCTCGCTGAAGTTGGAGAGCTGCAGGAAACGCTAGATAGTAACGATTTCTATCAAATTAACTCAAAAGTTGAGGAAGTTGCGCGCGGTCTGGGATTAGACGATGTCGGACTGGATCGGGATGTAGATGATCTCAGCGGCGGGCAGCGTACGAAAGTTTTGCTGGCTAAGCTTTTGCTGGAAAAGCCTGAAATCCTATTGCTGGATGAGCCTACGAACTATTTGGATGAACAGCATATCGAATGGCTGAAGCGCTATTTACAGGAATATGAAAATGCCTTTATCCTGATTTCACATGATATTCCATTCCTGAACAGTGTTGTTAATTTGATCTATCATATGGAAAACCAGGAATTGAATCGCTATGTTGGTGACTATGATAACTTCTTAAATATACATGAAATGAAGAAGCAGCAGCTGGAGTCAGCTTATAAGCGTCAGCAGCAGGAAATTGCCGGTTTAAAGGACTTTGTCGCCCGTAACAAAGCCAATGTCGCGACTCGTAATATGGCGATGTCCCGCCAGAAGAAGCTCGACAAAATGGAAGTGATTGAGTTGGGGAGAGAAAAGCCGAAGCCGGAATTCCATTTCAAAGAAGCCCGCGCAGCCAGCCGCTGGATTTTCACAGCAGAAGATCTTGTTATTGGATACGATGAACCACTGTCCCGCCCGCTGAATTTAAAAATGGAACGCGGACAAAAAATTGCCTTCGTGGGTGCAAACGGTATTGGTAAGTCTACTCTTTTAAAAAGTATCCTTGGGCTGGTTAATCCGATTTCGGGTAAAGTCGAACGCGGTGAATATCAACACCTCGGTTATTTCGAGCAAGAGGTCAAAGAGGCCAACTATAACACTTGTATTGAAGAAATCTGGAGCGAATTCCCAAGCATGAACCAGGCTGAAGTCCGCGCTGCTCTGGCAAAATGCGGATTAACAACCAAGCATATTGAAAGTAAAGTCGAAGTCCTGTCCGGCGGCGAAAAAGCCAAAGTGCGCCTGTGTAAAATATTAAACACAGAAACGAACTTACTCATCCTGGATGAGCCTACCAACCACTTGGATGTCGACGCTAAAGAAGAACTAAAGCGTGCTCTAAAAGCCTATCGCGGAAGCATATTAATGGTATCCCACGAACCTGATTTCTATCGCGAAATTGCGACCGATATTTGGAATTGTGAGGATTGGACTACGAAGGTGTTTTAATTATTATTGGGGTACCTAGTGAATTTGGAATAATTCGCTTAGGTACCTCTTTTTTATTGGCCAACATTTTTTCATAAGAGATCTTTTCATTTTTCAGTTTGGCTCTGTTAAACTTCAATGTTGATAATAGGCCAAAATTAAGGGAAACCCTATGTCTATTAGGTTTCCCATTCTTATTATAAACGAACTGTTAGTAATAATATTAAAGTGGTGGATTTTCCACACCTAAGTGAATCCAATCTTCTTTTGGTGGTCCATAAACCCCAAAAGGTTTGATTCCAGCTTGACGCATAAGAATTGTAACTTGTCCACGATGATGAACAATGTGCTTAATTAGCCCCATAAAAATTTGAGCATTTGTTTCTTCTCTGCCAAATGCAGTTTGTACTTCCTTCAAGGATTCGTCTGTCCATTGTTCTTCAATGACTTTAATTGCAGAAGAACTTACATGTTTAAATGTCTCAGCAATTTCTTTAGCTGAGGTAGGGACATTATTTGCATTTTCTACTTTGTCTACTTTCAGCCCGAAATGAGCTAAATACTCTGGAATATTTGTTGTAAAATGCCAAACAATTCTTCCCAATGTACGACCTTCTGGGTAAACTTTTTGATTCAATGAATCATCAGTTAAACCTTCCAAAACCTTTTGAGTTAGCGTCGTTTCCCAATTCCATTCTCTAATAAAGTCTGCAATCGTTACATACATATACAATACCTCCATAATCACATTTCAGTGATTTTTTATTTCTGAAAACACATTATAAAACGTTTGTTCGTATTATTCAAATTTCCTTCTTTACTATCGTTTGTTTGTTTAGTAATTGTTACACATTGAATTTCGACAGTCGTAAACTGTCATATGTGTCTGTCATTTCAAATACAAATGATGTTAATAGAAATTCTTTAATATGCTGATTAGTGCTTTCGTTACTACGACTATCAACAAATAAAAACCAAGCAAGGTAATTATCGAGATATTTTGTTGCCACTCCTTTAAATCGGTCTATCCATTGTTTCAAACGAGAATGGAGAGCATTGACATTTTGTATATGATACAAGCCCTGAATAATGTGTTTTCCACCAACTGATTTAATTCGGTAATGTTCTAAACCCTTTTCTTTTGCATAGGTTTTATAGGCTCTCCAAGCATCCGTAACAAGCACATTTTTATTGGATAGTTTTGAACCAATCAAGGCATCGACTTTTGGCTTTACAATACGCCCCATACAAGCAACTTTGACGGTTGCTTTTGTTCGGTCTCTGGCAACGAGAACACAAACCTGTTCGTGGCTAATTCCCCTGTGCTTAGATTTACCGCCACGTTTACGCAAAGAAGGTGCCTGACCCTACACGCTTTAGAAAAGGACGCTGCTCGTGTATCTATTGATACTGACTGGATGCAAGAAGGAGGATACCATGTCCGTTGAATTGAATTATGGAAAATTTGAGATTCCAGAAAGGCTGGAAGAAGTCATTCATTTGCAAAAAGACTTGGATAAGAAGGGGCTGCTGCCATATGGGGATCTATTAGGCCTTTATTATGATTATGAAGGCGTTGATTCCAGATATTTGAATACGCCGCTTGATGTTATATCGTTTGCAAGGCCTGGCATAGACGGAATTCATTTCGGTTTCCTAACAGATTTCGGAAATGTAAGTGACTTACATAATGCTTACATTGTGAGGGTTTCTCCCATGGATTTTGACGACCCGGTAAAAATTGTGGCCCGCAATCTTGAAGACTTTCTGAGTATTGCTGTCTATACTCCGCATGTACTGGACGCCATTGAACTCTCGTCAAGCCCTGAAGACGTTGAGAAATACTTAAAACAGAGCGAAGAAAACAGCGACGAAAATAGAAGAACTGTTGTAAAAACCGTTCAGGAAGCTCTTCAGCTTCAGCCAATTGACTCTCTATCTTATTATTTGCAAAAAGTAAATAATGAGCGTGAAGAATCTGTACAATTTAAGACGGAAGATGGGCTCAGTGTGGTGAGCCATATAGAAAATAACGCTGAAAAGACGCACTCACCTTTTCAATTGGAAAGAGGACAGACATTAGACTTAACTCGTGTACGAGCCTTTTTCGAACATGCCCCCCTCCCTTTAAAACTCGTGTTCCTCAGGGATGCACAGTCAAAAGCATTGCTATTCGACCATGAGGAAGTAAAAGCTTTTCTTAAAGAAAAGCTTTATCAAATGAATCTAAAAGATGAAGCGGAAAGAATATCCTGGCCGGAATAATGAATTTGAGCTTTCCGCTCTGCAGCATTATTAACCTGGCCTTTGATGGGGGCAGTCCTATAATGGACCTCCAATTAACCCTAAAAAGCCTAACCCCCAACACGTTAATGCCTTAGTGCGCCGGGGGCCAGGCCTTGTTATCTCATACCAATCATCAACTGGCACTCTTCATTTGTATTTTTGAACGCGCTGATTTTTTAGCACTGAGTCGGAAATAGGTGACCGTGAGTGCAAGGACGAGGACTGTGCCTTTTACAATTTCAAATGCGTAATATGGTAAATTCAGCATCGTCAGCCCGTTGAGGAGCACTCCTATTAAAGCTGCTCCAAAAAACGTGCCCAGCGCATTTGGTTTTCCTGCTCCAAGAACAGAGAATCCGACGAAGACAGCGGCTACAGCCTCCATCAGCAAGGAAGCTCCGGAATCTATTTGTCCAGAGCCAACCCTGGACGCAAAGAGAATCCCTGCCAGTGATGCAAAGATCCCTGATACTACATAAGCAAGGGTTTTCACCTTATTCACATTGGTTCCTGACAACCGGGCTGCCTCTGCATTCCCCCCGGTCATATACAGGATTCTTCCCCACCGGGTTTTATTCAGTACCACGTAAACAGCAGCCACCAATATCAGCATTAAGATCACGGGGACAGGAATTCCCCATAGTCTTCCCTGCCCAATCCAAAGGAAATTTGGATAAAACTCTCCAGGCGCCTTTCCTCCAGTAGTCAATTCCATGTGGCTGTAGATAGAATATCCCTCAGTGTATGTGCGGTGCATGCCTGAAATGATATACATGACCCCTAAGGTTGCCAGCAGATCGGGTATTTTAATTTTTACAATAAGAAGGGAGTTAAACAGCCCCACCGCGGCGCCTGCCAAAATCGGAAGAATCAGGACTGCCCAAAGCGGGAGCTCAAACCATACCATCAAAGAAGCTGTTAAGACCGTCGCAAGGGACATCGTGGATCCTACCGACAAATCAAATCCATCCACAATCAGGGTAAATGTCACTCCTAGAGCCAGCAGGGTGACAATGGAGATGGAACGCAGAATATCGGATATATTACTGTAAGAAAAAAAGGCCGGATTTACGATGGTGAAGTAAACCAAAATCAGAGCCATCAATAGGATGGCACCATATTTATATACAAACTGAAACACTTGGCTGCTCATCACTTTCCTCCTTTCCCCCGCTCGCATATAGCAGGATTTTTTCCTGTGTGGCCTCTTCCCTTGATAATTCTTTTACAATTATCCCGTCATACATCACTAAGATTCGGTCCGAGACAGTCAGGATTTCTGAAATTTCACTAGTCAGATAGAGAATACCCTTCCCCTGGTCGGCAAGGCCTTGGATAAGGTCGAAGATTTCCTTCTTTGCACCAATGTCCACGCCTTTGGTCGGTTCATCGAAAATATAGAGGTCACTGTCTGCTCCTGTCCATTTTCCGATCGCCACCTTCTGCTGGTTTCCTCCGCTTAAATGGAGAACCGGATCCGTTGTCCCGCCTGTTTTAACACCCAGGTTTTTAATAATTTTTTTCGCGTGGCTTTTTTCCGATTTTTTATTCATGAAAAGAAAAGAGGAAAACGATTTTAGATGAGGGAAAGAAAGATTATGTTCAATCGACTCATTGATAAACAATCCTTCTTTCCTTCTTTCTTCCGGGATTAAAACCACACCGGCACGTATCGCATCCGCAGGGCTCTTAAAGGGACCTATTTCCCCATTCATCTTCATTTCACCTGATTCTGTTTTCGTAAGGCCGAACAAAATTCGTGCCAGCTCTGTTTTTCCTGCTCCAACCAGCCCTGCGACTCCTACTATCTCTCCTCTTGAAACCGAAAGACTGGCATTTTTCACTAACCCGCCATCACTTATCCCATCGACTTCTAACAGTTTCTTCCCCGGTACCGTTTTTTGTTTTTCTGTGATTTGAATGTCTTTGCCAAGCATCGCCTCGACAATTTCCTGATGGGTAGCTTGTGTTGTTTTAAAGGTCTGAATGGTTTCACCGTCTCTCATGACGGTAATCCGGTCACTTATTTCAAATACTTCCGGCAGCCGGTGGGAAATGAAGATGATGCCCATCCCCTGCGCCTTCAGCTTTCTCACAACGTTAAAAAGATACTTTGTTTCCTCGATCGACAGCGGGGCAGTCGGTTCATCCAAAATGATGATGCCCGCCTCTTTGACAAGGCATCTAGCAATCAGTACCATTTGCTTTTGAGCGAGGGTCAACTCAGAGACATATTGGTCTACAACTATTTGCTCTTCATTCAGGAGAGCAAGAATTTCTTCTGCTTTTCGCTTCAGCTCCTTTTTTGAGACGAAAAAACGGTTTCCCCCGGCAAAGGAATCAAGCAGAATATTCTCCGCCACTGTCAGCTGCGGCACCAGTGCTGTATCCACCTCCTGGTAAACACAGTGGATGCCCAAATCCTTCGCCTCTTTTGGTGAATGGATAGTGACTGGCTTTCCGTTAATATAAATATCTCCTTCATCATGGCTGTAAGCACCCGCCAAAATTTTAATTAGCGTACTTTTACCCGCACCATTGGCTCCCAATAAAGCATGTACTTCTCCAGAGGCCAAATGCAGTCCAGCTCCCTTCAAAGCCTTTGCTGCACCAAAGCTCTTGGATATATTTCTCATTTCAAGTAGTGATGCACCCATCATGCTGCCTCCTTTAAAAAGGAAAACATCAGGCGGCCTTTAACCTAAGGCTGCCTAATGTCCCTCTGTTATTTCCCTTCTTCCAATTCCTTCAGGGTTTCGGTATATCCCTGGTCGCTGTTGCCCCATCCTTCCACGTATTCATTCAGCTCCGTGGTTGTGATTTGCTCTTCCGGGAGGTCATCTTTTGATACGAACACCGGTGTTAATTTAACATTGTCAGGAGTCTCTTCTCCGGATAATTTTTGATAGGCATAGCGAACCTGTATTCTGCCAATATCCTTTGGATCAACAGCTGCAGATGCCACCCAAGGAGAATTCTTGTCCTGAATCATTTGCAGGTCTTCATCACTCATATCGATTCCGTACACTTTGATATCTGTCCGGCCGGCCTGCTGGATAGCACGGACCGCTCCTTTGGCAAATTCATCCCATGCTGCCCAAACCGCTGTAATCTGCCCTTTCTCCGGATACTGCTTTAAAATGGCTTCCATTTGTGACTGAGTATCCAATGCTGTATTCTGCGTCGCTGCTCCAAATGCGGCGACCTCTTTAATCCCCGGATTCTGTTCAAGGAATTCCTTATAGGCAACTTGTCTTCGCTCCATCGGCGCAAAGCCGGCTACCCATATCTTAACGATATTTGCATTTCCATCTGAGTCCTCAGCCAGTCTCTCAAGAGTGCTTTTTGCCATCTGCTGATCACCCTGTTCAAGCACGGTCACACCCGGTTCACTAACCTCTGCGTCAAAGGCAACGACCGGAATTTCTTTCTCGATCGCCTTTTGGACTCCGGCCGCCAATGCTTCTTTCGTGCCATGGTCTATTAAAATAGCATCAAATCCCTGGTTGATCGCTGCGTCCAGGTTTGAAGACATTTTCGCCAGGTCACCATCAGAAGTAAAAACTGTGGTAGTTCCGCCGAATTTCGTAACCTGCTCCTTCACACCGTCAATATATTGAGCAGAAAACGTACCAAGATTTTGCTGCATAATTAATGCGATCTTTTTATCGGCAAGCTGGTTTTCACCATTGGTTTTATCGGCCGCCGCCTCTCCCTCGGTGCTGACGCCTGTCTTTGGCTGGCACCCTGCTGTAAGCAGGATAACGACAAAAATACTTAATAGAAAGCTCCATTTTTTATTCTTCATTTTCTCTCTCCATTATTGTTTTTTTTTATGCTTTTGCTTTAAACCCTTTGATGCTGACCTGTATATCACTCCTTTTATGACATAAAAAAGCCTCTTTCTACGTAGAGAAAGAGGCTGAAGATTATCTATCGAATCTCCACACCTCTTATCTCCCAGAAAAGAAAAATCTCCTCTGTTGGAATTAGCACCGTGCCTTAAAGGTATTTACATACCGGCGCAAATCTTGCTGCGCCCCGTTTCACAACGGAATTACGGTCGGTTGCTGGGCTTCATCGGGCCAAATCCCTCCGCCTGCTCTCGATAAGAGTTGAAAGCTTGCTATTAATCTTGATTACCTTTGCTGAATATTATCATCAAAATTAAATGTACGCAATATGTTTTTTTAATTTTGTGAATTTTTATGAAAGGAGTACATGTGGAACTGGGCCTGAAATTTAAGATAAGCAGTGATTAGCGAAAAGAGATGTTGTAGGATTAGGTGCCTGACCTCACACACTTAAAAGCTTTAACAAGTATATATTGTGGGGTCAGGCCCTTAATTCCTAAAACGTTGTACATTATTTAGAATTTGCACTTACCAGTCAATATCAACAGATACCATATTTTCAATTGGAACATAAAGGTTTACAGTTTCATCGTCTGTTATTACTGACACAATTAATGAATAATCAATTGAAGGGGTAGGTCTTTCTTTTACTTTGTCTTTCCACCACCCATGCTTCGGAAAAATGGCTATATATCCACAACTTGCAAGCTCTGCAGCAGTTGTTGTCCATCGATCAGATTGTACTGTTCCCCTGCTCCGAGCAACAGAACCAACATCCCAGCTAATGCCACTTTTAAATCCTTTTTCATCCCCATCTCTTCGATCTTTATTTACTCTCTTAAAAAATTCATCATCACTTTCTGCAGGGCCTTGTAATTCCCAAGATAACGAAGCACCTTCGTACGCTTTAGTATAATGTTTTGGATTAGGCTCTATAAAAAAAGATAAAGTTACACGTAACTCCACTTCAGTAGACCCTAACTCTAAAAGGACCTCTTCTGGCCATGGAATCCTGTAAAAGTTCATGTCTCGTACTTTATTCTTTTTCCCCTTAACTACTTTTTCATAGCCTATCTTAATATTATCTTCTGCAATAAGAGTTACAGCGGAGTTAGCAGACTTACAAGCAAGTTCTAAGTTAGGAACTCCATAGCCAAATGCTCTTAATCTATCAATCTTTTCAGGGAATTGTTTTTTCATCTGATCAGACCAACTTGCAGAGTGAATTAAAAGACCTCTAATAGTTGTAGGTAAATATCTAAGATTGTACGACCATATAGTTGCTAACATTTTGGCTGCTTGAGGAGCTGCCATACTTGTTTGTGCAGTATTTACAAATAAATTATCGATAAAATTTTTACTAGTAGAGAGCAAACTTAGACCTAAAACATCCCATTCCCAAAGTGGTTCATTTACAAGGACATTTCCCGCTTCAAGGACAACCTCTGGTTTAATTGCAAACCTTGCTGGGCCTGTTCTACTATGAGGTGAAATTCCTTCATTACTCACTAGTACTTCGTAGCCTTCATAATCACCAGTAAGTGGAGGAGACTCCATTAGATTGGTAATACCCCCAACCGTTATTGCATTTAATGCTTGTGCAGGATCGTCAACTTGAGATGCTAAATTCCTAGTAGGATATCCTACTTTATCAATAGGTTGTACATTACCAGCAGCAACTGTCATTAATCTGCCATTTCCATCATTATAACAAATTGAATCGACCGCAGATGACCATGATGTTGGTTTGCCGTTAAGTGTATCCTCATGTGTTGCTCCAATAGACATGTTAAAAATTCTTTTATAGCTGGGATTTGCATCTTCTACAACCTTTACAGCATTTATTGTTGTTCCACCCCATAATTCTTCTGTACCCGTACCACCTAAAGGAATTTTTACAGATTCTAAATGGTTTGTTAACTCTATTTGCTCACCTTTATATAATATGTTTGTTAAATCCCCATAACCCGCTATCCCAGCGACTTCGGTACCATGACCTATAGAATCTCCAGTAGTTGGTGACGATGGATCAATACTATGCAAACTATTCGGAGGATAAAGGGATTCAAGTAAAGGATGTTGATTGTTTACACCAGTATCTATAACTGTTACCCTCGGTGCATTATCAGATGGATAAACTAATGATTTCATTAACTCTTCAATATCAAAAGAATCTGGTCCTGAGTTAGACATTTCCTGTATTAATACTCTTGATGGACTATGAATTTCTGCTATCACATCGGATTCATTTACGATTTGTTCCAGTTCACGACGAGTAGCTTGTAATAATAGAACTTGCCTTTCTCCAAACTTAATTACATTATTAAGATTAGCATTTAGGTTGTTCTTTTGAATAGATTTTCTAAAATTTTCAATATTTTTATTTGCTATATGTAAGTCAAACGTGCCGCCTAAAAGCCATATTTCCCACCATGCCCTATTTTCTTTATTTTCTTCCCAATAAGACATTTCCCCAACATATAATTCTTCCAATAGAGTAGAGCTAATGCTTTCAATACTTGCTACTAAGTCATTATGTTTTGGCTTTTGTTTTTTTGTATTCTCACTCTGGTATTCATAAAGTTTCTTTTCTACTACATCAAAGCTCCCTTCAGGAACTCTTGCTACCGCAAAAGGGATACTATCTTTTTCACCTTTAATTAAAACCTCGATACCAGATTTTTTATCTCCTATTGATTCGGCTTTTAACTCAAAGTTTTCTTTTCCCGAGAAAGTAACCAATTTTGATTCTTTTTTCTCATTCATTTTGGCTACATTTTTCAATTCGTTTAATTCTTTCCTAAGCCTTATAACGTGTTCTTCCCGCTTTCTTTCAGGAATATTTAGTTTCGTTGGATTTGTTTTTGGTGATTTAAAGTTTTCAATTTTGACATTTCTTAGGTGTAAATGATCTAAGTTGTAGTTTCTCCCCATTTAACTACACCTCTTTATTATTTAATATTTTCACTCGGGTTCATTTCTTTTCTTTGTTTAATTGACCAATAAAGGATTTCCTCTGACAACTTATTCTCATTATTCAAAATAGTGCTTTTTAGTGCTTCTTGTAATGCCTTGTGAATCTCCGCATAGCTTAACCCTTGACTAAGCTCACCAAGTTTACTGTAATCATTTATTTCTTTAGGGAAATTTTTCATTTTATTCCTTAACATTTTTACTGAAGTTTCCTTATCTGGTTTTGGAAAATAAATTACATCATCAAATCTCCTGAACAGTGCAAAGTCAAGTACTTCACTGTAATTAGTAGCAGCAATGACAAGACTCTTTGCAGAAAAATTCTCTAATAATACAAGAAAAGTACTTAAAACCCTTCTGACTTCACCAACGTCTCGTTGATCTCCCCTGGTTGTTCCAATAGAATCAAACTCGTCAAATAAATACACTCCAGGCGTATTCTCCATCGAACTAAATATTTCTCTCAGATGTACAGCCGTCTCTCCTAGGTACCTAGAAATAAGCCCTTCTAATTTCACTACAAACAATGGTAATCCTAACTCACTTGATAGGACCTTAGCAGCCATTGTCTTACCGTTACCAGGTGGACCGACAAGTAAAAGTTTTTTCTTGTAATCAAGCCCATAAGAATTCAGAAGACTGTGACTTCTCCATTCTACTAATATCCTCTTAAGACTTTCTAAAGTTTTTGGGTCTAAAATCATATCATTCAATTTTTCCTTGGGATAATATGATTGCAAAAGTTCAGACATCGCCCCACTTGGAAGTGAGCTTTTAATTTCAGGTAGTGGTTTACCAGCATACTGACCAATTACAGGAGTAACATTATCTATAAGTTTCCTTATATCGTTTGCTACATTTGAATGTCCTGCTGAAGCCTCTTTAGCGGCTATTTGTAATGCTACCTGTCTAAACTTGTTATTGTCCCCGTTGATATGGGCTTTAATTAAAGCTTTTATATACTCAGCTTTAGCCATTTACACCATTCCCCTCATTATGCACGAATGGATTTACCATGCTTATAAATTTCCATAAAACTACATTACATCCCTTTTTTATTAGCCAATAACCTCTGTTATGTCTATATTATATGTTTTATTACTAATATTGACGAATAAAATAAAAAACATTATCGTTTTCATTAAATAACATAATCCTTGGTCTTTACATAGGATTATGTGCCTGACCCCACACACTTTAAAAGCTTTAACATGTGTAGGTTCAAGCATAGGGACCTTATTACTAGATCGTTTCTCATTTTCACTAACTGATAAGTAAATTTTTTTCTTTGTAATCTAGTAAGATTTCTGTGAAAAAGACCAGGGAATGGGTAACTGATCCCACCCACTAATTATTCATAGCCTTTCCGCTTATCCCCAGCAATACTCCCCCTATGTTTTCCATAAAAAAACAGGTCCCCTCCTCAGGAACCTGCTCCACTCCTCAATACCAATTCACTTACCACTTCAACATGCGCCGTCTGCGGAAACATATCCACCGGCTGCATATACTCAACCCTATACTCCGGATCCAGCACCGCAATATCCTTCGCCAATGTAGACGGATTGCAGGATACATAAACCACCTTCTTAGGCTTCACCTTCAAAATCGTTTTCAGCAGCGCCTGGTCAAGTCCAGTTCTTGGCGGATCGACGACGATAACATCCGGTCTCCAGCCTTCTTTCATCCATTTCGGAAGCAGGACTTCGGCTTTGCCTGTTTCGTATTTGGCGTGTTTGATGTTGTTGCGGGCGGCGTTTTTCTTGGCGTCCTGGATGGATTCGGGAATGATGTCCATGCCGCGGACTTCGCCTGCCTGGTCGGCGAGCCAGAGGCCGATGGTGCCTACGCCGCAGTAGGCATCTGCTACTTTTTCTTTGCCTGAGAGGCTGGCGGCTTTTTTGACTTCGTTATAGAGCTTGACGGTCTGCTCGGGGTTGAGCTGGAAGAAGGTCCGGGCAGACAGCTCGAAGGACAGGTCCCCGAGTGTTTCCTGGATGTATTCTTCCCCGTGCATATGGCGCGTTTCTTTTCCGAAGATCAGGGATGTTTTTTCGCCGTTGATGTTTTGCATGATTGATTTGACCTGCGGCAGCCTTTTGGTGATTTCTGTGATGAGCTGCTCTTTTTTCGGCAGGTCCTTGGTTGATGTGATGATGACGATCTGGAGCTCGCCGCTCTGGATGCCGGTCCGGGCCATGATGGTGCGGACGGTTCCTTTTTTCGTCTTTTCGTTGTAGACGGAGATGCCGAGCTTGTTCATGACCTTTTTGACAACACCGATCGCTTTGTTGGTGTGCGGATGCTGCACGACGCATTGCGGGATGTTGATCAGGTTATGGGAGTTGAGCCCATAGAGGCCGGCGATGATTTTTCCATCCTCCTGGCCGACCTGGAAGGCCGCTTTGTTGCGGTAGTTCCACGGGTCCTCCATGCCGATTGTGTCACGGATATCGAGACCAGCAACCGGAAGCTTGGTATGGCGCTCGAGCGCCTGGATGACGATGTCGCGCTTTTCCTGCAGCTGCCGGTCATAGCGGAGATGCTGCAGCTGGCAGCCGCCGCACAGCTCATAGACCGGGCATGGCGCCTGGACGCGGTACTCGGATTCTTTGCGGATCGTTTTGATTTTGGCTTCGGCGAACTTCGGGCTCACCTTTGTCGCTTCGACGACGACCTCTTCGCCAGGCAGCGCACCTGGTACAAAGACGACCTGCCTTTTAAAATAGCCGACGCCCTCGCCATTGATGCCGAGCCGCTTGATTGTGAGCGGGAAGGTCTGTTTTTCTTGTATTTTCACGGTTTGTTCGTTTTTCATCGTGCTGCTTCACTCCATTTATTCAATACTTCTCCAGAGATACAGGGAAGCATAGGTTAGATAAGGATCCCACCCCAGCATATATTCGTCCATCTGCTCGTGGGTCGGTTTTGCTTCAAGCTTGTATAATTTCTTCAGGGCATTTTGCAGCCCGATATCTGCCTTCGGGAAAAGATTCTGGCGGCCAAGTCCGAACATCAGGAAGTTCTGGACCGTCCATGGGCCGATGCCGCGGATTTTGATGAGCTTTTTCATGACCATTTCATCACTCTCTTCGGCCAGCTCCTCGAGATTCAATCTTCCCTCGGTGATTTCTTTTGAAAGGCCAATAGCGTACTCGGCCTTCCTGCCGCTGAACTGGAGCTCGCGGAGCTGTTCCACCGTCAGGGCAGCCACTGTTTCAGGGCGCGGATAGAACCAGACGCCGTCTTTTTGGAATCCGAATGCCTCGACAAACCGCTTTGTCAGTGTGAAGGCAAATGACAGGTTGAGCTGCTGGTGGATGATGCATTTCAGCAGGCAGCCATACGGATCGAAATCCAGCACGACCGGGGTGCCGTAATGCTCGTCAAAAATCGCCTTCAGCTCTGTCCCCTGGAAATGGGTATGGATATCCTCAAGCGGGATATGCCATTGAAAGATCTGCGCCAGGCGCTCTTCCGCTTTTTCTTTATGTTTTCCCTCTATGCCGTTTATGATGAATTCGGGATGCTCAGTGGTTCCCGTCGCTGTCACCTCGGCAGCGACCGGTTCATTTTCAATCATCAAAGGAACCTTCACGCTCCGCTTATCCTTGTCGACAGCATGAAGCGGATCAAGCGATAGCCTGTCCAATACAAGATCAAAGTTATAAGGTCCTTTCATTTGAAAAATAGCCAACTCTCATCCATCCCTTGTGTTTTTACCCTTATTATAACACTTGGGATTATGCTGCTCCCAAGAAACAAGCCCAAATCCGTTGCGATTTGGGCAGGTGTCTAGTACAGCATATCATGTTCGAACGCTTTATTCATCTCCAATTGATCAAGGCTTTTAAACGTATAGCCCCTTTTCTTCAGATCCTGGATCGCTTTTTCCAGTGCATCGGCATTGTCCTTTGAGACGGTATGCAGCAGGAGGATGCAGCCGGGGTGGATCTGCTTCATGATGTTGTTATAGGAATATTCCCAGCCCTTTTGTGCGTCCCTATGCCAGTCGACGAAGGCAAGCGACCAGAATACATGGGTATAGCCCTGCTTTTTCGCAAGGTCGAGTGTGCGCTCGCTGAAAACCCCGCGCGGCGGCCTCAGATACGCCATTTGCTTGATGCCTGTCAGCTCCTCCGTCTTTGCTCGGACCATCTCCAGCTCCTTCTCCAGCTTCTCATCGCTGATCCGTGTCATATCCGGGTGGTGCCAGGAGTGGTTGCCGACAATATGGCCTTCCTTTGCCATCCGCTTGACGAGGTCCGGGGCGCTGTTCAAATAATGGCCTGTCACGAAAAAGGCGGCCGGCACCTGTTCTTTTTTCAAAACATTAAGGACCTTCTCCGTATAGCCATTTTCATAGCCGTTATCGAATGTCAGGTAAATATCCTTCTTCCCCGTATCGCCTTTATAATAAGACCCGTACCGCTCCAGCAGATCATCGAGCGGCTTGCCCGCCTCGGCCGGCACTTCATCCTTTGCCTTCTGGAAGCCCCAGTGGATCGGTGAATTGGCGGTCCCTGCGTGGGCAGCACAAGCACTTCCGGCAAAAAAAAGCACAATGGCCATCGCAAGCTGTCTCCAATATCTCATCCCATTTCCTCCTTCAAACCTTTTAGGTTTAGTGTTTGTGAAAATGGGCGGGAGCATTCTGTCAAACATTAGAAAAAGCGGGAAGCACCTGGCTCCCCGCTTTCTTTTCTTATTAGTAAACCCGTTCTTTGAATTGGGACAGTTTTTCGAGTGAAGACTTATCCACATCCTGGTGGAGGCTGTTGCCGTGTGAATCCATCGTTACAACGGCTGTGAAGCCTTCAACCTTCAGATGCCACATCGCTTCCGGAATGCCGAATTCCATCAGGTCGACGCCTTCGACTTTTTTGATGCAGTCTGCATAATACTGGGCTGCGCCGCCGATGGCGTTCAGGTAAACGCCGCCATGCTCCTGGAGGGCTGCCAAAGTCTTCGGCCCCATTCCGCCTTTGCCGATCACGGCGCGGATGCCGAATTTTTTCATAATATCGCCCTGGTAAGGCTCCTCGCGGATGCTTGTCGTCGGACCTGCCGCTTTGACATGCCATTCGCCTGCATCGTCCTTCATCATAACCGGACCGCAGTGGTAGATCACCTGGCCATTGAGGTCGATCGGTGCATCATGGTCCATCAGATGGTGATGGATCGCGTCACGGCCTGTGTACATCATGCCGTTGATCTGCACCACATCGCCGACATTAAGGGCGCGGATCTGCTCTTCCGTGATCGGCGCCTGCAGCGTGACCACTTGCTGAGCAGCTTCTTCTACAGCAGCCGCTGTTTCAAGCTCTGCTTCTGTCGGAGCGAAATCGATTTTCTCGCCTTCCTGGTACATCCACTCATTGATTTCGCCTGTTGCAGGAGAAATGCTGATGCCCAGACGGCGGAATGCCCAGCAGTTGTAAGCTACTGACACAAAGAAGCTGGCCGGGATGCGGTTCATGACACCGATTTTGCAGCCGAGCAGCGTTGTTTCGCCGCCAAAGCCCATTGTGCCGATGCCAAGCTTGTTGGCATTTTCAAGTACATATTCCTCAACCTTCTGCAGGTCTGGATGCGGGTTCACATCATCCACGGAACGGAACAGCTGCTCTTTGGCAAGGTCATAACCTGAAGAGCGGTCGCCGCCGATGCCGACGCCGATGAAGCCGGCGCTGCAGCCCTGTCCCTGTGCCTGGTACACAGAATGCAGGATGCACTTGCGGATGCCGTCCAAATCGCGGCCCGCGCGGCCCAGTCCATCCAGCTCGCAAGGAAGGCTGTACTGGATATTTTTATTTTCACAGCCGCCGCCCTTTAAAATTAGGCGCGCGTCGATATAATTCTTCTCCCATTGCTCAAACTTGATGACCGGCGTGCCGGCGCCAAGATTGTCGCCGCTGTTGTCCCCTGTCAGTGAATCCACAGAGTTCGGACGCAGCTTTCCGTTTTTCGTTGCAAGGGCAATCGCGTTCTTGATCGCTTCCTTGATTTCAAGCTGGTTCACACCGACCGGCGTCTTGATTTTGAAAGTCGGCAATCCTGTATCCTGGCAGATCGGCGATACATTATCGTCCGCCATCTTAATATTATTCGTAATCGTCGCAAGGCTCATCGCCGAACGCGTGCCGGCACTCTCGCGCTCCTTGGCACTCTTGATCGCGCGGCGCACATCCTTCGGCAGGTTCGTAGAAGTCTCCACAATCAACTGGTACATGCTTTCCTGTAACATTTCGAAATTCACAGCAAGATCCCCTTCCCTTTCGTTCCCCTCAAAAATCTTCTGTTTTTTGTACGAATTTTCACGATTTTATTATACTCCTATCCTTTGGTGATTTAAAGGGGGAGGTGAAATCGGTTACAGAAGGTGGAATGATGGGCGGCGGGGTGTGGTTACTGGGGGATATTTGCGAGTTGGTGGTGGAACTTTGCGGGATTTTCGTTTTATTTGCGACTTCCGGGATATATTTGCGGGTTTCAGTTTTTATTTGCGACCCCAAACATACGGCCGCCTTCAAGCTTCCATTTGCGACCAGCCATCCCACAGCCGCCCCCAGCCCCACTTCCCGGCAAAAAGCAAAAAGAGCCCTCAAAATCAGGGCTCCCTCCTACTCTTCACGGTTATTGAATTCGCGGCATTTAGTTTCCAGCTCATCGATCATCTCGATCAAGCGGTCTATGTCTTCAAGCTCTGTGTCTTCTGGATCTATCGCATCCAGGACATCCATGAACATATTTAAGCGGTGCTTCAGGAATGTTACCTGCTGGTTTTTATCTTGTATGGGACTGCCCAAAGCAATCTCTCCTTTCATACCGGCGCCTGTCACATGCACCCGAAATGCTCTTTTTACTTTAACGGAAATATCGATTTTTCGCAAATGCTGACGATTTTTAGTATCTCCCAAACTTTTCGGATGTTTCACCGGCAGGCTGGGAGGAAAAAGGTTATTAAAAGACTGCTGGGAGGTATATGATGTTTTTTAACAGCTGGGATAATATATACAGAACCGTGATTGTCGGGATATGCAGCTATCTTCTGCTGATTCTTGTGCTCCGTGTGTCAGGGAAGCGGACACTGTCGAAGATGAATGCCTTTGACCTGATTGTAACGGTCGCGCTCGGTTCGACGCTCGCCACGATCCTCTTGAATAAAAAAGTGGCATTGGCCGAAGGATTCGTTGCTTTCTGCGTCCTCATCGGGCTTCAATATATCGTGGCATGGACCTCTGTCCATTCCAAAACCGTAAGCAAGCTGATCAAATCAGATCCGACGCTTTTGTACTATAATGGCAGCTATCTGCAGGGTGAAATGAAGAAAGAGCGCATCCTTGAAGTAGAAATCCTCCAGGCGGCAAGAAGCCAGGGCCTTTCCTCGCTTGAAAAAGCAGAAGCAGTTGTCCTTGAGACCGACGGATCAATTTCGGTTATTAAGAAATCGGATGCAGAAGGATCATCCACTCTGCAGAACATCAGTAAAAAATAAAAGCAAACAGGCTGCCGGGGATGGCAGCCTGTTTCTTTATTATTCCAGCCCGACTGCTTTTCCTTCGCGGCTCGAGTCGGCCGCACCGTAAAGCTTGCCTGCTTTTCTATCGATTTGGATGGCCTGGACATTGCCGATCCGGCTCGGCTTGTCCCCGAATTCATAGCCGCGGGACTCCATTTCTCCCTTTGCTTCCATATCGATCCCCGGCTCCCATTCGATCAGCGGGCCGGTGCTCGCAAAGATGCGCGGCTCTTCAATGGCGTCCTTCAGATCCATTTCAAAGTCGATCACATTGACAATCGTCTGGAAAACCGAGCCGATGATCGTCGGACCGCCCGGTGATCCGAGGGTAAGGACCGGTTCATCGTCCTTGAAAAGGATGGTCGGGCTTTTGCAGCTGACCGGACGCTTTTCAGGCTCTACTTCATTGATGCCGCCAGGATTGGCATCAAAATCAGTCAGTTCATTATTCAGCATAAAGCCATGGTCCGGGACGAAGATGCCTGATCCGAAAGGATGTTCAACCGTCGAAGTGACAGCAGCAATATTGCCCCATTGATCACGGACGGTAAAGTGCGTGGTTTCACTTTTTTCCAAATCGTCAGGCTGGCGGATGACCTTATTCGGCTCACCTTCATCATATTTCCAAGGATTGCCGAAGTCGACCGCGTCATTTCTTCTTTCAAAATTGAAGAGCTTCTGGCGCTCTTTAATATAGTCATCATGCAGAAGGCCCTTGATCGGCATTGCCGCGAATTCCGGATCGGTGTTGAAAGCAATTTTGTCGGTAAATGCAATCCTCATCGCTTCTGTGAACAGATAATATTTTTCCCAGGACTTCGACCCATATTGTTTGAGGTCGAATTTTTCAAGAAGCTTTAAAATTTGGATGACTGTGAGGCCGCCGGCACTTGGAGGTGCAGAAGAAGCAATCTTATAGCCGCGGTATTCGCCCCAGACCGGCTCATCGACCGTCACGCGGTAATTTTTCAAATCATCAAGTGTCATAAAGCCGTCAAGATCATCCAGCGCCCCTATGATGGCCTCGGCAATCTCTCCTTCATAAAAGGCCTCGACGCCTTTTTCCTGCAGAATCCTGAACGTGTTGGCCAGCTTCTTTTTCACAAGAATGTCGCCTTCCTTCAGGGCTTTTCCTTCAGGCATGAAGAAATCCTTTGCATGCTCGCCGAGACGGTAGTGGAAGTTCTCGAGCGCTTCCGCCAGCACCCAGTTGACCTCGATTCCTTCTTCCGCGATTTCGATCGCCGGCTGGATCAGGTCGGCCAGCTTCATGGTTCCATGTGCTTTGAGGGCCTCATCCATCGCTTTCAGGATGCCGGGCACCCCGACCGCTGTGGCATGTGTGCTCCGTTCACGGAACGGGATGACCTCGTCATTTTCATCGAGGAACATTTTCGGATGTGCAGCTTTCGGCGCTCTTGTGTGGCCGTCGTAAATTTTGGTATCCTTCTTCTCATTATCATAGACCATCATGAAGCCGCTGCCGCCGATCCCTGTCATCATCGGCTCAACGACATTGAGGGCAAATTGGATGGCGATGACCGCGTCGACCGCATTTCCGCCTTCTTTCAAAATTCTTTCGCCGATGTCGGCTGCCACATTATGCGGTGCTGCCACCATCGCTTTCGTCCCTTCTGCACTCTCCCTTTCATTCGAGATTTTTTCATCTTCCGCTGTCATATTTTTTCCTTTGCGAAACATCATATATATTCCTCCAGTATTATGGATATCTGCTTGTTCAGTAGTACCAATCAATACCCCTTCTTTTCAGGACTGAAACGATGATAGGAAGCAAAAGCATTTCCAGCATGCCCAGAAATTGTCTGGCCGCACAAAAGGGCAGCACCCGGAATGGATGCCGCCCCCTGATGGATGGTTATATTAAAGGTTTTTGCTGTTCTTTTGTGTAGATGGAGTCGCAGTCGCTGTGCTCTTGCTGGAATCACTTGAGAATGCAGTAGTTCCATTTGAGCTTGAAGTGTTTGACTTGCTGCTGTTAGTGCTGCTGTTTGAAGATGAAGATGAGCTGTCAGAGCTGTTTGACGAGCTTGAGCTATCTGATGAGCCTGAACCGCCCACTGGGGTTTCAACCAGTTCAGAGCCGGCATCCTTTACCTTGCTGCCGATATCCATCAGATCGTCCTTTGCGTCCATGAGACCGCTTTTCGCGTCTTGGAAGTTAGACTTCGCATCACCTGACATGCCCTTAAACTCATTCACTTTTCCGAATACGTCATTATTAACGCGCTCGTACAGTTTTTGGGCATCGCTGATCGCTTCTTTCAAAGTCGATGATGCAGACTTGAATTGGCTGATCATATTATCCTTGGCTTCGCCTGGATTCTCCTTGACTTCATTGAACATTTTCACAGAAGAATCCTTCAGGTCAGTCGCAGTGCCCATCACCTTGTTGCGCGTTGAAGTGTCGAGCAGGGCAAGGGCGCCGCCGACGATTCCTCCAAGCACAATCCCTTTCAGGAGCTTGCTGTTGTCATTCGTCGTTGAACCATAGTGGCTGCTTGAACTTGAATATTCGGATTTCATGGCTGGAGAATCAGGGCTGATGCCTGAAGAATCAGAGCTTATGCCTGAAGAATCAGAAGTCATCGTTGTAGAACCTGTGTTGTAAGATGTAGTTGTGCCTGTGCTTGTCATTGTGCCTGCACTTCCAGTTCCAGGCACAGATACACCTGCGCCGGTTCCCGTATTTTCAGAATTCGTATTGGTATTATCAAATTGCTGTGCCATCTTGCATTCCTCCTCTTAATTTATGCTATCATTACTAGGTTATTTCCCGAAAAGATAGAATCATAAACTATCAATTGCAAAGGAACGCAAAAAATCATTGACATGTGCCTCACAGCATAGTAATGGTTAATGACTTTTTTAGAAGGAGTTTAATCATGATTATTGAAAAAACAAAGATTTCACCAAAGCATGATCCATGGGAAGCTTATATGGATATGGAACAATATAACAAGCTGACATTAACCAATATTGAATTTACGACGACCGTGCTCTGCAATATGAGATGCGAGCATTGCGCCGTCGGATATACACTGCAGCCCAAGGACCCGGATGCCCTGCCCCTCCCGCTGCTTCTGAAGCGCCTTGAGGAAATTCCTGCCCTCCGCTCGATCAGCATCACAGGCGGTGAACCGATGCTTTCAAAAAAATCGGTGGAGAATTATGTGCTGCCGCTTCTCAAATATGCATCCGAGCGCGGCGTCCGCACCCAGATCAACAGCAATCTGACGCTTGATATGGACAGGTATGAGCGCATTGCCCCTTATCTTGATGTGCTGCATATTTCCCATAACTGGGGAACAGAAGAAGATTTCATCGAAGGCGGATTCGCGATGATGGAAAGAAAGCCGACAAGAGAGCAGCGCGTGCGGCTTTTCCACCGGATGATCGAAAACAGCCGCGCTTTGGTGGATGCAGGTGTGATGGTGTCTGCGGAAACCATGCTCAATAAACGGACCCTGCCATATCTGGAAAGCATACATAAGCAGATTACAGAGGAAATGAAGTGCCAGAGGCATGAAATTCACCCTATGTACCCATCAGATTTTGCTTCATCACTGGAAACTCTGAATCTAGATGAAATAAGGAAGGCAATCCACCACCTTCTTGATGTGAGGAATGAAAACACCTGGATGCTGTTCGGCACCCTGCCTTTTTATCCGTGCAGCACCAGCGACGAAGATCTGGAGCTCTTGAAGCGTTTGTACGCAAGCAAAAATGTCACTGTCCGCAATGACCCGGACGGCCGATCACGCCTCAACGTCAATATTTTTACAGGCGATGTGATCGTAACCGACTTCGGCGACACCCCGGCGCTCGGCAACATCCAGACCGATGCCCTGCCTGATATTTTCAACAGCTGGCAGGAAACAAAGCTCGCAGGCGAACTCAACTGCCACTGCCCGGCGGTCAAATGCCTCGGCCCGAATGTGCTGGTCAAGAACAGCTATTATGGGGATGTTGATTTTCAGAAAAACACCTCGCGGATTTAAACGGTTTTGTGAAACTTTTCCAGAATGCCTGCCGTATGAATAGTAAGACATACTTGGGAGGCCTCTTATGGCTGATGCATATCTGCTAATTGTTTTCATGATTCCTGTTTATGCTCTGCTGCTGTGGACTTATTTTAACCCTGAGGAGAGTATGCTCTGGGGGAAGCGATGGATGTATAATGAAGAACCTGAAGTTTCCGAGGCGGCAATCCGCTATACTAAATTCTCTTCATTGTTTATGATGATTGCATTGCCCGTTTTTATATTGCTCATGACACTGGATATCGGCCCTTTCCGATTGGGTGTGGTAATTCTTCCGGTCATTTTTATCATTGGGGCCTTACGGATTTATACAGATGAAAAGGAATGAAAAAAGCTCAGAGCGCCGTGTTCTGGGCTTTTTTTGTGGAGTATCAAACCTTCGTTTCGATAAACTCTACCTTACATCTGCCTCTAGTATCAGCACCTATCAGGTTAATGCCGTGAAGGCGGTTTGAAGCTGCTGCTGTAAAAGTCTCCTTCCCTCTCTCATGGAATGTCTTCCTCCAAATAATCTCTCTTCCATCATTCCATTCAATCGTCAGTTCTCCCTCTTCAACCACTGCCTCGCAGGAGATCGTAAGCTCGGCTCCCTTTTTGAAAGTGAAATTATAAAAATCTGAACCGGTAAAGGTTTTGTAGGACACACTTACACCATTGCCTGACTTTTTGTAGGTGTAGCCCCATTTCTTTGTTGTTTCGAGTTTGATGTATTTCTTCAGCCATTTTAGCACCCGATTTCCAGCCTTCCTTTTATGCAGCAGCTGCTGCAGCTCTTTGGGGTTATTTTAACCGAAGCAGTCATAGGGGTCTAGAATTCCAGCCGCCTGTCCCATTTCGCTTTTTATATCCCGTTACGGTAAAGAAACAAAATGATTTCCTCTTAGAATAGGGGCAGTATCCATAGCATCCAGCCTGCTGCAGTGGCCCACATCCTCTTCAAACCCGCGTGCACGGAGTTCCCTGCCGCTCCCGCAATCCCATATATATTCTGCGAGCTTAGGCTGAGCGCTTTGGAAGGCGCCCTCACAAACCGCTGCCTCCGGTGATTTTTCACCTTTGAGGCAGGACAGGATGGCGCCGGCCCCCAGATAATCCTCGACAGCTGGACGAAGAGTATCTTCCTGCTCCAGAGCACCGGCCCATTTTTCTCCACACGGAATGATCGTGATTCCGGCGCCAAGCTGCTTTTGCAGAATGTTAGCCGCAGCAGCAACGGCTGACCTATTGAGAAGGCAGCCTGCCAGCACGGCCGGCGCCTTTGAGCCAAGCCAGGTGCAATAGGCCCCATTCAGTGAGATCAGCACATATTTTTTTCCTGCATGCTCTTTATTAAAAGAAACAGGAGACAAAGTCGGCTTCCCCAGCTTCGCCGCTTCCGCCCTCCCAAAGATATACTCAGCTCCCAGACTTTCCGCATATTTCTGCCCATCCAGATGGGGAGGAAACGGATATATTTCCGCACCAGCAGCCGCTGCTGAAACAACAGCCGATGAAAATGAAAGAACATCGACTACAATGATAATATCTCCCCGGGCAGCAGCCTCACGCGCGCCCCGCTTTCCCCATTCCACCCGGCACTGATAAGGAGATTGATCAAATAGCATATCGTCACCCACTCTTCTTTTTTATAGGATCCTATATGCCTAATTTTAGAGAAGAGAGAAATAATATATAGACTTATAATTGGGAAAATTTTATAATGATGATTGAGTTCTGCGTGAAAAACCCCTTTCTTTTTTAGAGAGGGGTTTCTTGTTTCCAGCATATTCTTCCTTAATCAAAGCTAGCCGCATCAGGCCCTGCCCTCTCTTCGTCCCGGCTCACTACCACCGACACATTCCCCTTCTTATGACCGCCATCAACATACCGATGGGCATCAACTATTTCATCTAACCTATAGCTTCGGTCAATTTTCACCTTAAGCGTTCCCGCTTCCGCCATTTCTCCCAAATAGTCTAAGGCTTCAGCTGTTTCCGGCGCATTGCGGCTCAGCAGGATTTTCGTGCCGCCCTTCCATTTAGCCCACAGCATTTGCGCGCTGGGGAGCGGCTCTGTGACATTGATATAGGTGCCGCCCTTTTTCAGCCACTTCATGCAATCTTTAAAAGAACTTTTGTTCACTGCTTCGAAGATGAGATCATAGGCACCGTCCGCCACTGGGAGGTTCCCTGAACGATAATCCAGGACCCTGCCGGCCCCAAGAGATTTTACCCACTCAAGATTATGACCGCTGCAGACACCATCAACCTCTGCCCCCAAATGTCTGGCAATCTGTACGGCATAGCTGCCGACACTGCCGGAAGCCCCGTACACCAATATCTTCTCGCCCTTCCGGACATTGGCTCTCTGCAGAAAATACAAAGCTGTCCTTGCGCCAATCGGAATGGCGGCGGCTTCTTCAAACGTGAGGTTGTCAGGTTTGATTGACACAGGCCCGTCCTCCCGGAGGCAAATATATTCAGCATAAGCGCCGAAATCCTCCAGTGAAGCGGCAAAAACCAAATCGCCTGCCTTAAATTTCTTTACATTCCTCCCGACTGCTTCCACTTCCCCGGCAAGCTCCGCTCCCAATATCGCTTTCTTCGGCTGCCGGAGTCCAAGGGCAAGGCGCGCGGGCAGCACCACAGAGCGGGGTACTGTAAAGCTCCGCGCCCGGATATCCGCTGCTGTGACCGTTGTGGCCATGATCTTGATCAGGATCTCATGTTCTTTTGGGACTGGCTTTTCCATTTCTTTCAGCTGAAGGACTTCTGGAGGACCGTACTTTTTATATACAATTGCCTTCATATCTCCACCTCTGATTCTTTAGTCCGTAATATATACGGACTTTCCGGCAAAAATAGACCTTCAGCCCGGCTCTATCCCAATGATGACCTGATTTTTAAAAATAGCTGTGATTATTTTTTTATATCATGCTAGCATCAGAGTACAGGAAAGAGAGGAGAATGTAAGATGGATTTCAAAACTGAAACTGTGCCTGAATACCGATTAGCCTATGTACGCCAGACTGGACCTTATGGGCCTGCCAACCAGCATGTGATGGAGGAATTGAAACTGTGGGCAAAAGAAAAAATCCTGCTGGACGAATCCGCCATCATACTCGGCATTTCCCATGATCATCCGCAGACAACACCAGCTGAAAGCTGCCGGTATGACGCCTGCATTGTCATACCCGAGGAATTTGAAATGGACGCATCATTGGGTGAAGGTAAGTTCCCTGGCGGAGAATATGCTGTATTCCAGGTACAGCATACAGAAGAAGAGATTCAGAAACTCTGGGCAGAAATCCTTCCAGCCCTCCATAGCCTCGGATTCCAGCTCGATAACAGGCCGGCTTTTGAAAGGTATACCGGTATCATGCTATCGAATCATCAGTGCGAGGTATGCCTTCCGATTAAAGAGCTGTAGCTTGGAAAGGACGGGAATTCCTCCCGTCCCGGTTCTTCTATGTAGAAACAGCCATCTTTTGCTCACGATACAGCCATTGGGCCGCATCCCGGAGATCTTCAGCAATAATGAACAGTGTCATCCCCGCCGATTGTTCCATCCCGGTCGAGAAATACTGCCTCTATCCTCACTCCCCGTTCCCACCCTTCTCATACCGCGAATGGCTGTCTGTCACACCCTTCAGCACAAACCCGATTTTTTGATAATAATGGTTCAGCTTCTCATTATCACCCACACAGTCGAGCCTCAGCGGTGTACCGCTGTACTTCCTGCAGATCCAGCTGACTGCTTTTTTCCCAAGTCCATTGCCCATGCTGTCTGGATGGACTGCAAGTCTGTGCAGATACACGGCTCCGTCTGCTTCTTTGTCCCAAATATGCCGGTCCCAGCCTGATGGCCCCTCATAGAGGGTGAAGGTCGCCTTCACTTTGCCTTTATCGCATATCACATAAGTTTCGCGGTCAAGAATCGCCTGCTTGATTTCTCCATCTTCACCGCCGTTGAGCAGAAAGTTCCACTGCAGGATGCTTTGATCATTCAGCCACTGGGCTGCCCCTTTCAAAACCCTGAATACTGCCTCAGTATCGTCTGTATTCGCTAATCTGATTTCCATCTTCACCAGCTCCTTTGATAGATTAATATTTCTATAGGAACACGCCATTTTCCTTTTTTAGGAAAGTGTTTTTTCGACAGAAAAAGTTGGGAAAAAAATTTCGGATTTTGTACCTGGCACCTATAAAAAAAAGAGCCTCCCCGCCAAGGAAGGCTCCACCTGTTATTCTTTCGTAAAGTCAATCGTGCTTCTGACTGTATCGATCGGCCTGACAAGGTTTTCGATCTGCTCGCGCTTGTTTTCAAGGAATGGCGGCAATGACAGCTTTTCGCCCAGTGTTTCATATGGCTCGTCGCCCATGAAGCCTGGCCCGTCTGTGGCAAATTCGAACAGAATCTGCGGTGCGACCCGTGCATAAAGCGACTGGAAGAAAAAGCGGTCAACAAAGCCGGAAGTCTGGAAGCCGAATTGCGGCAGGCGCTCGGTCCATTCATCCAGTACAGCCCGGTCCTCGACGCGGAAAGCGGCATGATGCACGGTTCCGAAGCCCTGGACAGCCTGCGGCAGGACAGCATTATGCTCCACAACGACCTGGGCGCCGTTTCCGCCTTCCCCGACCTCAAACAGATGGAACGCGCCCTCCTGTCCGATTTCCTTGAAAAGCAGCACTTTTTCCATCATTTCTTTAAAATAATCAAAGTTCGCAATGCGGACAAAAATCGGCCCGAGACCGGTGATCGCATGCTCCAATGGAATCGGCCCCTTCTGCCAGGGTGTGCCGGAAGCGACACCAGAATTATGTTCGTCAGAAATCAGCTGATATTGCTGGTCATCAAAGTCAGCGAATGACAGTATTTTTTTCCCAAATTGCTCTTTTATGCCTGTATGCTTTACATCAAGACGGTCAAAGCGCTCTGCCCAGTATGTTAGGGCTGCGTCGTTTGGCACCCGGAAGGATGTTTTCGAAATTTCATTGGTGCCGTGCCTTCCTTTAGGAATGCCGGGGAAATCAAAAAACGTCATATCTGTTCCCGGACTGCCTTTGTCGTCAGCAAAAAACAGATGGTAAGTCTGGATATCATCCTGATTGACGGTTTTCTTGACCAGGCGCATCCCCAGTACAAAGGTGAAAAACTCATAATTTTTTTCCGCGCTGCTCGTAATCGCTGTTACATGGTGTATGCCTTTTAAATGGTTCATCATGGACCTCCATAGTTAAGACTTTTTATCCATACCCGCCCAAGGGTTAAATTTATCTCGAATTCAAGATAATTTTATTATAAAGTACTGCCTCCCCTGTATGCAAGGAATGACTCTTTCTATAGAAAAAGCACCGGCTGCAATAGCCGGCGCAAGATTAACGCGGTCGTTCTGATGCCATGAACCCGAAGGAGATATGGTCCTGGACAGGAATCCAGGCGCCGATTCCCTGAGAGGTCACATTCTTGATGACCAGGAATCTTTTGCTTCCCTTCAGCATCAGGTATACCTCTCCATAAGTCACTTTACCCTTCTCATTGACGGCAGGTGCATAGCCGTAAAGATAGCCGAGGCGCTTTGGCGGGATATTATAAACCTGATCCTTTTTCGTACCGGCCCCGATTACTGTTTCGAATGCGAGCGGCAGCTTTGATTTTTCCATCGCCTTCAACAGCATCATATTTTGGACATCCTGTGCTTTCGGGACTTTGGCTGTCAGCGCCCCCCTTACGACCTTCTGGGCTTCCTGGACGTAATGGATCTGGTATGGCGCTTTGCCGCCCCTGTTATCGAAATAATTGGTGTTGATTTTCTGATATTCCCAGTTTGGCGCCGTTTCTGTGCTTTCGTAATTGAGCGGCCACTGCCCAAGATAGACGATGGCCCTGTAGCCGAATGCAAACGGTGTGCTATTGACAGAAGACTCGTTCAGCATCCTGATCAGGTCCGGATTTTCAATCTTGATTTTGGACGTATCAAGCAGCGACTGTGTCAGCTCGCTCGGCTGCAGGGTCGGCTGGTCCTGCACCGGGTTCGGATACGTGTTTTCCTTGGTGACATTCAGGACTGAACTGGGAATCGGAATGCTCAGCTGCTGCTGCTTCTGCTCGGCCTTGTCCTGCTTTTTCTCTGCTCCGGCATCGGGCAAAAAAGAAAGCATGGCAAGAAGAGTTATGATTAGAACGGATACATACTTTCTCATGATGTGGAACTCCTTTCATATGATTGTATCTGTTCTTAGTTTTTTCGGAGTTCCCATGATTTATCCTAAGTGCCGGAAAATCTTTTTAGCAGCTGCTGGCAATAAGGAAAGAATAATTGGATGAACGGCCCGATCAGGACAGCGATGACAATGGTTCCTGCACCTACAGGACCATGGAAAAGCATGGCCAAAAGCAGCGCTCCCGCTTCCCCGATTGTCTTCGCCATCATCATACTCACCCCGAACCGCTCTTTGATGGCCATCATAAAATGGTCGATCGGGTTAAGGGGAAACTCTGCCTGCAAGTAAAGAGCTGCACCTAATCCGATAAGGGCAAGCCCCGTGATCAGCGCGGCGATTTGAAAATAGACATTCAGTATGTACATGCCGGAAAATACACGCAATATCCAGAAGTCCACCATGAAGCCGATAAGGCATACTGTCAAGAGCGCGAAATAATCAGGCCTGGTTTTTAAAAGCCAGGAATTGACCACCATCAGGATGATGCCGATGATGATGACCCAGCTCCCGATCGTGAGCCCGGCCGTCCTCGAAAGCCCGGCATTCAGCGCATCCCAAGGCCCTGCCCCGAGATTGGATAGAATTGAGACACAAATGCCCAATGTCAAAATCACCAGGCCTCCACCATAAAAAATAATCCTTACAAGCAGTTTCATATTCACTCCCCCAACTGTTACACAATTGTAAAAATCTGAATATTTACATTTTTATAAAAATAGTCTATAATTACCTTAACAACAGCAAAGGAGGGCTGAAGGAATCGCTTCTATCACAGCAAAAGGAGGCTAAACACTCATTATTATCCATTTGTTCATGAAGAGCTTGTCCAACAAGACATGAAAGCGGGTGATAGATGCAGGTAGAGTTAAGCGATGATTTCTGTTCTTTAAAACATATTCGTCCAAAAGGATACTTATGATAGAAAATGCACAAGCTGCGTTATTTGCCAAAATGAAAGGCTCTGCACGGAATCCGTGCAGAGCCTTCTTGTGTTTATAAAAGATAAAAACCGATGCCCATGATCACATAGGCTGCCAGGAGTGTGGCTCCTTCAAACCAATTCGTTTCACCGTCATTGGAGATGACGATCATCAGAAGCACGGCGGTGACCATCGTGATCAGCTCTGGCAATGTGAAGACGAGCGGCATCGATGTTGGGAAAAACAGTGAAGCAATGACCAGCACCGGTGCGACGAACATTGCTACCTGCAGGGTCGAGCCGATGGCAATTTCAACGGCAATGTCCATCTTGTTCTTGAATGCCATGATGATGGCCGAAGCATGCTCGGCCGCGTTTCCGACAATCGCGACGATGACAACCCCGATGAAGAGCTCTGACCAGCCAAAGGTTTCGCCGACCGCTTCAAAGGTATGGACGAGATTTTCCGATACATACGCAACCGCCACAGTTGCCAGTGCCAATACTGTAATCGCCTTTCCTTTGCTCCATTCCGGCTCTTCTTCATGATGAGCAGCCGCCCCTTCTTCACCAGCCGGCTGGTAGACCCCGCGGTGTGTGACAAGCTTGAAGAGCAGCGCTGCAATGTATAAGGCAATCAGGATAACGGAAATCCCGACGCTGAACGTCATCCGCTCTCCCTCTTCCATCGTCATGGAAAATACCTCGGGAATGACGAAGGCCACGACAACAGCAAACATCAGCAAGCCCGAATTATGCCTTGCATCATACACATTGAATTTCTGGCGCTTATATTTGACCCCGCCGATAAAAAAGCTGAGTCCGGCAACAAGCAGCAGATTGCCGAGCACTGACCCTGTGAGTGACGCCAGGACAACCTCGACGAGCCCTTCCCTCAGTGCAAAAATCGAAATGATCAGCTCGACCGCATTCCCGAAGGTTGCGTTCAATAATCCGCCGATCCTGGGCCCGGCTACGATTGCCAGGCTTTCCGTCGCCCTGCCCATATAGCTTGCCAGGGCAATGATCGTTAAACAATAGATGATAAAAAGTGCAACACTCGGCCAGCCCATAAGCGTCCCGATGACAGACAACGGCACGCCGGCAAAGGTGAGCACCATAAAAATTTTATTGACCATTTTCCCGATTCCCGCCTTTCTATTATTCACAGCATGTGTGAAGCCGCCTGAAACATTTCCTTATGTACAGTTTTTCCTGCCCCTGGATAAATATCCGGCACGGCCCTTCAACATATATACCCGCTTTTACAAATTGCATTCCTGATGTTTTTTCAGCCGCAATCTGCAGAGAATCCGGCATAATCCTGACATTATAATGACAGATTATAAAAGGAAGAAAATTGCGAGGAGTGAATTGAATGGCAGACACAAAGCAGAAAGTGCTTGATATGTTTGAAAAATACAGCATCGGCACATTATCATCCATCCGGAATGACAAACCTTACAGCCGCTTTATGCTGTTTTTCCATGATGATCTGATTCTTTTTGCCGCAACCGACAAAGATGCCCATAAAGTAGAAGACATTGAGAAAAATCCAAATGTCCATATTCTGCTGGGTGTTGAACAGGGCGGATATGACGGGCCGTACTGTGAAATTGAAGCGAAAGCCTCATTCGAAGATTCCGGCGAGCTGAAGGAGAAATTCTGGAGCGAAAAGCTCAAAGACTGGCTCTCCGGCCCTGATGATCCGGATTATCTGCTATTGAAAATGGAGCCTTCGCTGATCCGCTATTTTGATAAAGCGGGTGCAGAGCCTGAAGAGATTTCTTTATAAAAATAACAGGGGCAGACCCGTATACCGGATCTGCCCCTGTTTGTTTATTATGCTTCCACTAAAGTGAACGTTTCTTCGATTTCAATGCTGTCTTTGACAGACTGGACCATGCTGCAATTTTTGCGTGTCAGTTCCATCGCCTTTTGGATTTTCTCTTCTTTAAGGCCTTTTCCGCTGATGGTAAAATGAACCGAAATCTTCGCTACCCTGTTCGCTTCTTCTTCCACTCTTTCAGCCTCTGCGCTGATTTTGATATCTTCCACATCAATCCTCTGCTTCTCCAGGATCTTGCGGAGCACGCCGCCGCTGCAGACTGCCACTGAGGAAACAAGCAGCTGATAAGGCCTGAAGCCGTACTCTTCATCGCCGGCGACATCCAGCTTCCCATAGCTCGTTTCCGTGAAAAAGCCGACTTCCTTCATAGAAAATTCCATTATAAGCACTCCCTTATTTCTGTTGTATGCAGTGATTATACTACTATTTCTTCCATTGCTATGAGCAATACGCTCTTTTTTTCCTTGCAAAGCCCCTGATGAGCCGTTACCATCAACTTGGAAACCAATTTTTTATAAGAAACCGAGGCCATCAACATGAATAAAGAAAATATGCGTTTTTGGATTTTAATCAGCATTGTGGCGATTTCGGGGTTCAGCCAGGGCATGCTGCTCCCCCTGATTGCCATTATATTTGAAAATGACGGCCTGTCTTCAAGCCTGAACGGCCTGAATGCGACCGGCCTTTATGTCGGCATCCTGCTCGTCTCCCCTTTTATGGAGCAGCCCCTCCGGAAATATGGCTATAAGCCGGTCATCATTCTCGGCGGCCTGCTTGTCATCGTGTCGCTCGTGTTGTTTCCATTATGGAAATCATTCTGGTTCTGGTTCGTGCTCAGGCTATTGATCGGGATCGGCGACCATGCGCTCCATTTCGGGACACAGACATGGATCACCAGCTTTTCGCCCGAAAATAAACGCGGCCGGAATATCTCCCTGTACGGACTGTTCTTCGGAGTCGGCTTTGCCGTCGGGCCGATGATGGCGCCGCTCGTCAACATACATGAAACCTTGCCGTTCATCCTTTCATCAGTCCTCTGCCTGCTCGCATGGGTATTTCTGTTCCTTTTGAAAAATGACTATCCGGAGCAGAGTATCGAGGTCAATTCGATGAAAAATACACTGAAACGCTTCTCGTCTGCCTTCAAGTATGCGTGGGTCGCCTTCCTGCCTCCTCTCGGCTACGGATTCCTGGAATCGTCCCTGAACGGCAGCTTCCCGGTCTACGGACTCCGCATCGGACTTGAGGTGAAAAGCGTCTCGATCCTCTTGACAGCCTTTGCGATCGGCGGGATCATCTTCCAGCTGCCGCTCGGGATTTTAAGCGATAAATGGGGCAGGCAAAGGATTCTGACCATTATCCTTTTATCAGGCTCCATCTTCTTTTTCCTGGCGAGCTTCCTGGAAGGAGCTGTCTTGGCGCTGACGGCTACGCTGTTTCTCGCCGGAATGGCGGTAGGCTCGACTTTTTCACTCGGAATCAGCTATATGACCGACCTGATGCCAAAGGATCTGCTGCCGACCGGCAATCTGCTCTGCGGCATCGCCTTCAGCCTGGGCAGCCTGGCTGGCCCTTATCTGGGCGGCATATTCATTCAATTTTTCAAGAATATTTCGTTCTTCAATATTATCAGCATGATGCTGCTTGTGATTTTCCTGGCTGTCCTGACCAACCGCGGAGCGGGACAGACTGCTGACCAGCAGCATTCACTGAGCCAATAAGGTTTGCCTTCCGGCGGGCTGGGTAAAAAAGAAATATAGGCCATTTTTATTTTTTCCAGCTAAACCCCCTTTTTAAATAAAAATGACTATGATATGATAACAATACTAATCTAGAAACCTATGCGAAAATGCTGTCCCCAAAAGAGGTCTAATCCTCCGGCGGGGACAGCTTTCGTCGTTTTATAGGGCTATTGATGTTGATTATTCTTCTCAATGAGAACCGATAACCCAGGAGGGAATCCAAATGACGACAGAAGCCAAAGCACTATTAGAACTGAAGCAAGAACAGGAAAGCATGCTCCATAAAATACTCCCTCATGCCGAGCTGATCGCCGCCATCCTGAGCGGGATCCTCATCCTTGCCGGCTGGCTGCTTGCGCGCAGCGATATGGGGACCGCCTCCATCACCTCGTATCTGCTCGCCTTTGTGATCGGCGGCTTTGCCAAAGCCAAAGAAGGCATCGAAGAAACGATTGAAAACAAAGAATTGAATGTGGAAATGCTGATGATTTTCGCAGCCGTCGGCTCAGCCATCATCGGCTACTGGACAGAAGGTGCCATCCTGATTTTCATTTTCGCCATCAGCGGCGCCCTGGAAACGTACACGATGAACAAAAGCAATAAAGAAATTTCGTCTCTGATGGAGCTGCAGCCTGAGGAAGCCCTGCTTTTAACAGACGGAGGAGAACAGCGTGTGCACGTATCCGAGCTGAGCATCGGGGACCAGATCCTTGTGAAGCCAGGAGAGCGCGTCCCGTCAGACGGTATGATTCTGAAGGGCACCACCACCTTGGACGAAGCTGCGATCACCGGGGAATCCATCCCTGTCAGCAAGGGCCATTCCGACGAGGTTTTCGCGGGTACCGTGAATCTGAACGGCTCCATTACAGTCGAGATCACAAAGCCTGCTAGCGACACCCTTTTCCAAAAAATCATCCAGCTTGTCCAGACCGCCCAGAGCGAAAAGTCGCCATCCCAGCTTTTTATCGAAAAATTTGAAGGCACTTATGTAAAAGTTGTGCTCGCTGCAGTGGCCGCGATGATGGTCCTCCCCCATTACCTTTTAGGCTGGAGCTGGAATGAAACCTTTTACCGGGCGATGATCCTGCTTGTGGTCGCCAGTCCGTGCGCCCTTGTTGCCAGCATCATGCCGGCCACATTATCGGCCATCTCGAACGGCGCGCGCCGCGGAATCCTCTTTAAAGGCGGTGTCCATCTGGAGAATCTCGGCCACCTGAAGGCGATTGCTTTTGATAAAACCGGCACCCTGACGAAGGGCCGGCCCGAGGTGACTGATTATCTGGTCTGCGAGGATATGGATGACGAGGAAATCCTCTTGGCGGCGGCTTCCATTGAAAGCCACAGCAATCACCCGCTCGCGGGCGCCATTGTCAAATATGCCAAGAGTGAGCTGAAGCAGCCGCTTGTTAGCCCGGAAAGCATCGAAGATATCTCCGGGTTCGGCGTAAAAGCCATGCTGGAAGATGAAGAATGGAAAATCGGCAAAGCCGACTTTATCGGCCGTGAAGAAGCGGAAAAGTTCGCTAATGGAGCAGCGCTGTCTCTGGCCGGAGAAGGCAAGACGATCGTTTTTATTAAAAAAAGCTCCCGGATCGCCGGACTGCTCGCGCTGAAGGATGTTGTCCGCGAGGAAACGAAGGCCGCGATCAGCACCCTGAATTCTCAGGGCATCTACACGGTGATGCTGACAGGCGACAGCGAAGCGACCGCACAGGCCATTGCCGCTGAAAGCACGGTGGATGAATATATCGCCGAGTGCCTGCCGGCCAATAAAGTTGAGCACCTGAAGGATTTGAAGAAGCGCTATGAGAATGTGGCCATGGTCGGCGACGGCATCAATGACGCCCCGGCACTCGCCACAGCCAATGTCGGGATTGCCATGGGCGAAGGAACAGATGTCGCGCTGGAAACAGCAGACGTCGTCCTGATGAAAAATGAGCTTCCTAAGATTGCCGAAGCCATCACCCTGTCACAGCGGATGAACAGGATCATCAAGCAAAATGTCATTTTTTCCATCACCGTCATCATGATTCTGATCGCCTCGAACTTCCTGCAGATCCTTGATTTGCCGTTCGGTGTCATCGGGCATGAAGGAAGCACGATCCTTGTGATATTGAACAGCTTGAGGCTGTTGAAGTCATAAGAAAGAACGTAGGAAAGAACGCTCGGGTATGGTGCCCGGGCGTTTTTCTATTGCTCCAGCACTTTCCGGTCATCCGCGTCAGGCGGCTGCTCGATCCAGTTTTTCTGGATCATCAGCTTGCCGAAGTTTCCATACACAAGCAGATCATCCAATATCGCTTTCTCGGCAAGCACCGCGATATCGGCCCTCATACAGGCAACCGCAGCTGTTCCGTAATATGAAATCGCAGCGGCAAAGAAAAAACCGGAATGAAACAGCATCAGCTTTTCCGAAAAAGGAGCTGTTGTGGAGTTCGTGATCTCTGACTCGAACGGCCTTGGCGCATGCAGCCCTTCTTTTAAAAGAATAGAAGCAAAGCTTGAGATATGCTTGTTTTTATTATTGATGCATTTATCCAGGAACTTCTGCACGTCTGTATCCCGGGAAACCTGCTTGAATGCGATAAAGCTGCTTTTGGCGATATAGCTTTTCTGCAGATTGAAAAAAATATTGCCAGCCTCGATTGTATTGATTTTCCGCTTCTTCCCGAACACATCGGTCACATATTTAAGATCCGGGATAAACACCGGTTTTTCGGGCGTTGCGTACAGCGGCGGTTTTTCGAGCAGGTTTTTATTGGACAGCAGCTCCATCGCCCGGTCGTACAATTCAAGCGTATCTATATTGCATTGCCTGTAAAAAGCGCGGACGTCCTTCCGGATGGACACACTCGAGGCCAGGCCATACGCCTGCATCCCGTGCATCGTCATCGTATGCATATATAACAGGCAGTAAGCATCTGTGAATAGTGGCGGTGCATCCATATTCACATCTTCCTTTGAGAACCCCTTTGGTATCGGGAAATTCTCTTTTTTGAAAAGCTCAGTGAGCGAGTTTATATGCTGGAACGACAGGTCGAGCGCATATTGAAGGAACTCGTGTATCTCTTTGTCTTTTATATCCTTCATCATGTACTTTGTGATGCAGACCGCCATCGTTTCACGGATATAATGAGTCCAAATATTTGATATTTCAGATGAAGTCAGCCTTTCCTGCTGCATGAAGAACACCTCCGGGACTTAGTTTTGGCTATTTTAGGGGAAATTAACCGGGAGATTGGGGTTGGCGGGGGAGATTTTGTGCGGCTGGAGGTGTGGATAGTTGGATTATTAGCAACTTTTGGGTTTTATTAGCAACTTTTCTGATTTATTAGCAACTTTTTCCGTTTATTAGCAACTTTCTCGTTATATTAGCAACTTTTCCATTTTATTAGCAACTTCCGCTTGGTTGCCGCCTCAGCCCCCTCGGTTTGTAAAATTATGTTAAATGTGTAGAATCACTCAAATTTTATGTAGAAAAAACCGTAACTTATGTAGAATCCCCGCAATCTTATGTAGAATCATTCACTTTTTATGCAGAATCCCCCCATCCCCCCAGCCGAACAACTAAATCCCACCGAAATCCCCCCGCCAAAACCAAAAAAGAACGCCCCCCAAAGGGCGTCCTCTCCATTAATGATATCCATTCGATTTATTAGCTGATCCCGATGTCTTCTGCTTCGGGCTGTCTTTGCCTTTTTGTTTTGTTTTGCCTTTTCCCATGTGATTCCCCTCCTGAAAATGGTGGTGTGTTCCCCTTTTATAGTGTGGGCATCATACCAGCTTTCTAAAGAAGGCAATATCAGGTCCTGCACCCTAGCAATCCCCATTTTTCCTATTGCTGACATAGGCGTTGACTTCGCCGCCGAGGATGATGATGACACCCGTAAGGTAGAACCAGACCATGAGGACGATGATGGCGCCGATGCTTCCGTAGGCAGCGGTGTAATTGGCAAAGTTTCCAACATAAAAGGAGAAAGCGAGTGAGGCGAGAATCCAGCCGGCCGTTGCAAAAATGGCGCCGGGCAACGCGCTGATGCATTTCATTTTCACATTGGGGGCAATCCAGTACAGCACAAGAAAGACAATGAACAGGACGGCAATACTGACAAGCCAGCGCAGGGCGTTCCAGGCAGAGAGGAATTCTGATGACAAATCAAAGGCGGAAAACAGGAAAATGCCGATCTGCTTTCCGAATACAGGCAGCAGAAGCGCCACGACAAACACAAAAATCATGGCAAACGTCAATAAAATCGCCATGCCGCGCGCCAGGATGAACGGGCGGCTTTCTTTGACCTCGTAGGCCAGATTGAAGGCTTTGACGATCGCATGGATGCCGTTGGAGGCCGACCAGATGGTCCCGATGATCCCGACGGAAAGGAGTGTCCCGCTCCGGTCAGCTATCTGATTGAGGTTCGACTCGATCAGCGCCATGGTGTCGCCGGGGGCATAATCCCTGATGAAGCCGAGGATATCCACCTGGCTGACAGGCAGATACGTGATGAGCGTAACAAGGAAAATAAGGAGCGGAAATAGAGAAAGCAGAAAGAAATAGGCCAGCTGGGCTGCGAGGCCAAAAATATCGTCTTCGTGGATCTTTTTCCATAAATGCGGAATTCCCTTCCCCATTGCAGCCCCTCCTTTGCTCATTCTTCTTCTGTACTGATGCTTGATGTCTTCTTCAATGGCTCATCCTCGGCCAAAGAAGCTTTCTTGTTTTCTTTTGAAAAAGCAGAGCGTGTTTCCTGGACAATGTCCATCACCTGGGGAGTCACTTCCCTCAGCTCCTCGACTTTTTCCGTGATAAAAGTAACATCCTCTGTTACCTGTTCAATGGTCGTCCGGATAGAGCTGGCGGTCTGCTTGACCGATTCGGCCGCTTTCGAAGGATTTTTTATGTAATAAGCGGCACTTCCCGCTGTTTTGCGGCTCGTCTCCAGTACGGTCCGGCGTGTTTCTTTATCAAATAATGACAATGCGCCGCCTGCAAGCGCACCAAGCAGCATTCCCTGCAATAATTTAGTTTTCCCCATGCTTATCCCTCTTTCCATTTTTACTTTATAAATCATGAATTATGCTTATTTCTTTCAGCAGCTTTTCGCAGCTTTCCTTCAGGAGGCTGTATACTTCCTCGAAATTCCCGGTGTAATAAGGGTCCGGCACGTCTTTATCCCTGTGGTCGCTGTAGTCGAGGAGCCTGACAACTTTAGCATCAGGATTGCCTTTTTTAAGGCTGCGGATATCCTCAAGGTTTTGGCTATCCATCGCCACGATCCAATGAAATTCATCCAGGTCGGATGCTTTAATCTGCCGTGCGGCCATTCCTGCAGCATCGATCTTGTATTTCTCAAGGATTTTCCTGGTTCCTTCATGCGGAGGCTTGCCGATATGCCAGTCCCCTGTCCCGGCCGAATCCGCCTTGATGGCTTCCTCAAGCCCTTCCTTTTTGACCTGGTCCCTGAAGATGGCCTCTGCCATCGGCGAGCGGCAGATATTGCCGAGGCACACAAACAATACTGTAATCATAAGCACATACCTCCTTAGCTACATTTTCTTCTATTTCACTGCTTTCATGCAACTATAAGCAGGAAGGTCCCTCCACAATTTAATTGACAATCCGCTCTTATCATGGAAAGATGAAGAGTAAAGGACAGGCACTCCCTGTCGATATCGTAATGAGAGGATGACGCCCCCATGAACTTATCGGAAAAATCAACGGAAAACGTTGAATACATGATTGAACAGATCAAGGAAAAGCTGAAGGTCCTGAATCTCGGCGCCATTAAACCGTCCCATTTTGACGAAGAAATGTACACAGAGCTGAAGGAAATCTACGAGCTTGTCATGAAAAAAAACTCCTTCAGCCCCAATGAAATGCAGGCTCTCGTAGAAGAGCTCGGCAACTTGAGAAAAATGTAAACTGTGCAGCAGGCCTTTTGGGGTCTGCTTTTATTGTACAATCTGCCGTGCCAGTAACCATCAAAGGAGGATATCCATGTTCATCCATAAAGACTATCATACAGCGATTTTTCAAAGCAGCTTGTTCAAAACCAATTCTGCCGTGATTGAAACGGAGGACCTCGTACTCGTTGTCGATCCTTGCTGGCTTCCTCATGAAATTGAAGAAATCCGCTCCTATACATACCGCACAGCCGGAAGCCGCCCGATTTTTGTGCTGTACACCCATTCGGACTATGACCATATTATCGGCCACGGCGCTTTCCCTGATGCGGCTATCATCGGAAGCAAAGCCCTTAACGAAAAAGACGGGCAGGAGAAGGGAAAAATAATCGAGCAAATCCTCTCTTTTGATGATTCATATTATATTGACAGGGATTATATACCTTCGTATCCGAAGGCTGATGTCGTGATTTCACAGGACGGGCAGTCACTGGCAGTCGGCGGGACAGAGCTGAGATTCTTCCTGGCACCCGGGCATACCGACTGCGGCATTGCCTGCCTCATCCCGTCCCTGGACCTGCTGATTGCCGGCGATTATCTGTGCGATACGGAATTTCCTTATGTTTATTTTTCCAGCACCGATTATCTGCTCACTTTGGAAAAATTCACGGACAGCCTCGCAGACCACAGCTTCCGGCTCATGATGACCGGGCACGGGCTGCCGGCTTACAGCAACGAAGAAATTTCGTCCCGCATCCATTCCTCCGCCGATTATCTCGCAAAACTGAAGGAATTCGTGACAGAAGGAAAAGCTGATGAAAGCTATATACTGTTTGAAAAATATAAATATCCCCGCATCATGAAGGATTTTCATGATGGCAATATTGAATTGATGAAGAAAGAATTCGGAAACTGACGCCCGGCACAAGCCGGGCTTTTTCTGTGGATAAACAATTTTCCGACAAAATACCCCTGTGGATAAGTGTGATTTTTCAGAAAGATATACACTTTTGTGGATAGTTTGACTGTTTTATGGGGATAAGCCTCATAATAGTAACCTTCCATTCCCTTTTCCATATTTATATACTACACTGCGCGAACGATTGAATATGGTGAAAAAAAGCATGAAATGGAAAGGATGCACAATGACAGATTCCCAAAAACATTATCATTGTCCTTTTTGCAGTCAAAGCTTTGACTCGTTTATTCCGTGGCCGGATTTTTATGACTTTCCCAGCCATACCTATGAAATGTGGAACAAAGAAACCGCCATCTGCCCTATTTGTGAATCCCTTGACCGGGAAAGGCTCTACAGGCTTTATATGGAAAGGGAAACAGATCTGCTGAAAGAGAAGCAGCTATTATTGCATATTGCCCCTGAAAAGAATTTAAGGCAGTGGATCAGCAGAGAACCAACGGTCATCTACCTTGCAGGGGACCTGATGCCAGAGGATGAAGAAACCATTAAGATGGATATTCGGGCCATTCCTTATCCTGAGGGCAGCTTTGATGTCATCCTTTGCAGCCATGTGCTGGAGCATATAGTAGATGACCAGGCTGCGATGAAGGAGCTGTATCGGGTGCTGAAGCCAGGCGGCTGGAGCATTCTGCAGGTTCCCATCAGCCTGAATCTGAAGAAAAGCCTTGAGAACCCCTCGATCACTTCTCCCGAAGAAAGACTGAGGTATTTTGGCCAGGATGATCATGTCAGGCTATATAGCAAGGAAGATTTTACTGGCAGGCTGGAGGCTGCAGGCTTTGAGGTAGAACAATACGATTTTGCTGAGCACCACGGCCTCGAGGAAGCAAGGAAATATGGATTGTCCGCTGGCGGCACCCTTTATATCGGAAGGAAAAAGGCCCGGTGAATATTCACCGGGCCTCCCTATTTGTAAAAAAAGACAGATCCGAAGACCTGCCCTTCTTCCTATTCCTGATCAGTCAAAATCAATGTGCCTTCCTTCGTAACGGCAATCGTATGCTCATACTGCGCAGAAAATTTGCCGTCAGCAGACCGTGCTGTCCAGCCGTTATTGTCCATTTTCGTGTCATATACGCCGACATTGACCATCGGCTCGATTGTGAAGACCATGCCTTCCTTGATGCGCGGCCCTTTTCCAGCAAGGCCGAAATGCGGAACATCCGGCTTTTCATGGATGACATTGCCGATTCCGTGGCCGATGAAATTGCGGACAACAGAAAAGCCCTCACCCTCGACATAAGTCTGGATGGCGTGGCCGATATCCCCGATCCGCTTGCCGGGCACCGCCTGCTCGATCCCTTTATAAAGGGCTTCCTTCGTGACCTCGAGCAGCTTCCGGTGCTTCTCGGAAAGATTGCCGACCGCATACGTCCAAGCAGAATCTGCCAGTGCGCCGTTATATCTGACAACCATATCAATGGTGACGATATCGCCGTCTTTTAATTCTTCCCTGCGCGGAAAGCCGTGGCAGATTTCATCATTGATGCTGGCGCATGTCGCATATTCATAGCCTTTATAGCCCTTCTGCTCCGGAGTCGCACCGTGCTCCTTGAGGAATCCCTCAACAAACTCATCGATCTCCCAAGTCGTCACGCCCGGCTTGATTCTTTTGGCAATTTCTTTATGGCAAGCGGCGAGAATTTCGCCCGCTTTTTTCATCGCTTCAATCTCACGCGCTGATTTCAATACAATCATCACTTTACCTGCCTTCCCCGCTCATTTATGTAAGACCAGTTTTTTTGATAGCAAAAAAGTCCCTTTCTCTATCTTATCGCGACAAAGGAAGAAATTCAAAAGGAATGAAGCCCGATGTACTTTACTACTATATGTATCCTTGGCTGGGTATGCCACAAAACAGCTGAAGCCGGACTCAAGGTACTGGAATTTGGTTTCTTTTATGCTGAAAAAATGGCCATTCTCCCTTCATTTTGGAAGATTCATCCTAGAATTTGATTTTTTCTCCCCAAATTACGATTTATTCTCCCTACATTCAGCATGATTCTCCCCCAAAACAGCAATAATTTTTCCCGCTTACAAAAATACCCAAAACCACACACAAAAAAAAAGAGCGGGCCACGCTCAACCAAGCGCCCCGCTCCTGTCAGTTCATTATTTTGAAAGAAGGTTCAGTGATTCTTTAATAAACGCCGGGATATCATCCGGGTTGCGGCTTGTTACCAGCTGGTTCTGGCATACGACAACTTCCTGGTCCTTGAAGTTGACGCCGGCGTTTTCCAGGTCGACTCGGATGGATTTGAAGCCAGTTGCATCTCTGCCATCCAGTGTTTTTGCCGTGATAAGCAGCTGCGGCCCATGGCAGATCGCCAATACCGGCTTCATGGCATCCATGAATGATTTAGCAAACTGGACGAAACGGTCATCGGCACGAAGCTGGTCAGGAGAAAATCCGCCTGGCAGGAATAGTGCATCAAAGTCGGAAGGACTTACATCATCGATTCCTTTATCGATTTGTACGGTTGCGTCTCCCTGCTTGCCTTTGACAGATTTGCCTGCTTCCTTCTCGATCGCCGTAATTTCATGTCCCGCTTCTTTGAAAGCTTTTGCCGGATCTGTGTACTCTACGTCTTCAAACATATTCGTAATTAAGCATGCGATTTTAGCCAATTGTGTCATCTCCTTTAAAATTGATCACATTAATGAGATTTCCCTCCCTGGGCAGTGATAAAACCTTGTTTTACAGCACAACCTCTTCTTCCCGAGGAGAAAAGCGGTGAAAGACGTTTTTCTTGTTGTTCTTATAGATCTCTTTTTCAGCGAGCGTGTTGATGATCCGCCGGTTCCTGTCGACTGACAGGCCAAGATGGGTGGCAGCGGCCCCATGGGAATGCTCGATATTCGTCAGGGTGAAGATCCTGTTTTGGCGCTTCTTTTTAAAAAGGATTTCATAAGAGAGAGACACCTTGAATTCGCGCTCGCCCTCCCAGAGAATGTCTCCTCCATAACGGCTGAGCAGCCATTCCGGCAAATGCGGCCGGTATCCTGTGGCCAGGACAACTTTTTCAGAATACAGCTTGAATGGTGTTTCGGACTGCTTTTGCTGGAGCTGGAGCCCGAAGCCGGATGATGTGCGCTCCATTCCTTGAAGTTCGGCATGAGGCTGGATCCGCGCTTTGGCAGACTCTCCTCCGATGGTCTGGTGATAAAGCTCTTTGTAGATATTGTCCAGCAGCCCCGGCTCGATGCCATTGCGGAGGCCGTTCAAAGTATCCAGTGAATGAATACGTTCCTCGTAAGGCAGGCTGTGAAAATAGTCCACATATTCCGGCGAAAAAAACTCCTGCCCGAGCTTTGTGCTTTCCAGCTGCAGGAATCCGGCAGAGCGGGCCAGCCAGTTCAGCTGAAAATCATGATTTTTCTGGCATTGAAGCAAATCATAAAAAATTTCCGCGGCACTTTGCCCTGAACCAATGACACTGATGGACGCGCCGTCAATCAGCTTTTCCTTATGCTGCAGATAGCGGCTGGAGTGGATGCAGTCTTCCCCCAGGAAATATTTCATATGGTCCGGCACCAATGGTTCATTCCCTGTGCCCAAAACCAGATTTCTGGCAAAATAGGTCTCTTCCTGCCCTTTTTCCATATTCAGCACAGTCACCTCGAAAAAGCGCTCTCCATTTTCCTCCCGGTCCCGCACATCCGCCACTTCCATGCCGAATCTGCAGTTGTCCAGGTTTGAAGCTGCCCATTGGCAGTAGTGGTTGTATTCCTTCCTCGGGATTTCCAGCCGGTGAAAATAGGAAAATTGTGTCAGCCTGTCATGTTCATGCAGATAATTTAAATACGTGTATGGGCTCGTTGGATCAGCAAGGGTGACCAGATCATCCAGAAACGGCACCTGCATCTCCGAGCCTTCGATCAGCATGCCGGGATGCCAGGAGAATTCGGGCGTTTTGTCGAAAAAGAGGGCCGTCAATTCAGGGGCCTTCTGCAGCATAGCTGCCAGGCTTAGATTATATGGGCCGATGCCGATGCCAATCAGACTGTATATTTTCATACTCTTATCCCCTTATCCAGGATTTTTGCAATAAAAAAACTAACAGACATTTATCTGTTAGTTTTTACCCATATTCCCTCTTCTTCAAGCCAAGCCCTGCACATCCTGTCAGCCGGAAGGCGTGTCCATCCGCCTCGCAAAATCGACAAAACGGAACTTGTCCGGCCGGTGCCGCGACTCGGTATATTGAAATAGCGATGCATCATCAAAGTAGATATAATTTTTCACCACAACGACCGAATGGTAGCCTTCCAGGTCGAGCATCCTCCGGTCTTCCTCTGTCGGATCTTCAACCGTGAATTCCTTTTTGGCAAAACTGATTTTCTGGTTCAGCGTATTCTCGATATACTCAAAAATCGAATTGCGGCAAATCTCCTCGGTCAGGCCGGGAACCAGCTTCTCAACCAGGAAATCCTTATCAAGGATGATCCGCTCGCCTTCAATCTTGCGCACACGGCATACTTTCCATATCTTTTCCTCTTCCTTGATATGAAGCTGCCTCATCAAATCAACATCCGGGAAAGATAGCGCAAACTCCGCCACATCGGTTTCCGCCTTCTGCCCCATTTTTCCCGCCAGCTCCTTGAAGCTGACCAGGCCGGAAATCGGGAACTGCAGCTTCTTCAAATCCAGCACCATCGAGCCCTTGCCCCGGATCTTCTGGATGAACCCATTCTGCGCCAGCAGATTCAGCGCCTTCCGGATCGTTTCCCTCGAAGTCTCAAACATCTCGGTCAGCTCATTTTCTGACGGAAGAATGCTTCTTGCAGGATAATATCCATCCTGGATCTTTGATGCCAGGTCTTCGTATATGAGCAGATATTTATTCTTCATTATTAATCACCTATGGATAGTGTAACGTTTTTTTATGAACTTGAAAATGGCTCAAACTTTAAGTAGGTATATATTACCATTAAAATACCTAATTTCCCATTAAAGGTATATGGTACTATATAAGTGGCAAATTTTATGAAAGTAAAAGACGCAAAGCTGCGGGCCTAAGGCTTTTGCTATGGCAGCCGGGCTGCTTGCTATTTTTTTAGCATGACACCTTGCCAGATTACTAGAAAGGTGAAGAAATCATTGAAAAAAATAGAAAATCACAATTTGAAAACAACTATTCAAGAACCAGGTGTCCCCCTGGTTGAAAATATACATATCTATGAAAGCTTATTCTTGAACACATCAGACCTGGCTTACATACTGGATAAAGAAGGCCAAATCCTTAAAGTAAATGAGGCGGCCGTTAAGGCCACAGGATTTAGTGCACAAGAAATTCAAAAGAGGGGATTTTTTCCCTTTGTCTGCAAGGAAGACCTCCCCAAGGCAGAGACAAGCTTCCAGGCAGTATTGCAGGGTTCTACCCAAACACATATTTTCCGGATCAACCGCAGAGACGGCGGGCTGATTCTGTTAAACAGTGTCGCCATCCCGATTATCCAGGAAAACCAAACCATCGGGATCATTGGGATCTCAAAGGATATTACAGCTGAAGAAAACTTAAAGCAAAAGCTCAGCATAAGTGAACAGATGTACAGATCTCTTTTTGACAACCATCCGGATGCCGTATATTCACTGGATTTAAACGGAGATGTGACAGCCTTTAACGATTCCCTCGTCCGTTTGTTCCATTATGATCCCGACATGCAAGGAATATCTTTCAGGCAATTTGTTGCCCCGGAATCTATGAGCCTTGTGCTGCACATGTTTAAACTGGCCGCAAAAGGAAAACCGCAAAACTACAATATGACCGGCATCAACAGATCCGGGGAAAAGTTTGATGCAAATATCACAAATATTCCTATCATTACAGATAATCAGATAACCGGCGTATTCGGGATTGCCAAGGACATCACAGAACTGGCTGATAAGGAGCGCATGCTGCAGAAGGCGGAGGAAAGGCTGAATCTCGCCCAGAAAACGGCTGACTTTGGATATTGGGACTATTATTTCAAAGAAGACTTCGCCTACTGGTCTGAGCATATGTATGAAATGTTCGGAGTATCAAAAGAAGATTTCAATCCTTCCTTTGAATACTACAAAACGTTCATCCACCCTGATGATCTATCGGCATTTCTGAACCGCTATCAAACATCACTTTTTGAAAAAAGGCCCGCAGATATTGAATACCGGATCATCCGGAAAGATGGCAGTGTACGCCGGATGCACCATCAGTCCACCTTGATCCTGGATGAAGGCGGCACCCCTGAACGGGCGGTCGGTATCACGCGTGATGTTACGGAACAGCGTGAGATAGAGAACATGCTGGCGGAAAATACGGAGCAATTCAAGAATTTTTATAATAATGCAGATGTGGGTGTGTGGTCGCTTGACCCTGCTACCAAAAAGGTTTTGATCTGTTCCGATGCTATTCTTGCCATCTACGGCTATACCAAAAAAGAAGTATACAGAAATCCGAATATATGGAATATGTCCATTCACCCTGAAGATGCACAGGAAGTGATGAACAACCAGAATAAAATATCAGAAGGTCAAATTGTCAGGCAGCAATACAGAATCATTGCAAAAGACGGTGGCCTTAAATGGATCAGCGACCACCTCATCCCCATCTATGATGAAAGCGGGAAGCTCATTCGCCTGGATGGCATTGTCGCAGATATCACAGCCCAAAAGCAGGCTGAGGCACAGATGGAATTCCTCGCCTACCATGACTATATGACAGGCCTGCCGAACAGGAGATTATTCGACCAGACCCTGAATGAGGTGTTCCAGGACAAAGATCCTGAAAAGTTCGCCATCATGTACCTGGATCTTGACCGCTTTAAACATATCAATGACACCCTGGGCCATCCAATCGGCGACCGGCTGCTGAAAGAAGTTGCCGGGCGGATTAAGGATTCTATACCAGATGACCATTTTGCGTCCCGGATGGGCGGGGATGAATTTGCCATTATCGTCCCAAAGGCCGCAAGCATCGAGGATGCAAGCATGCTGGCTGCAGAAATAACCAGCAGCATCCAAAAGCCGTTCCATATTGAAGGCTATGAATTATTCATCACCGCAAGCATCGGGATCAGTTTGTACCCCCATAATGGGAGTTCTCCGGAGGAATTGGCGCGTAATGCAGATGCAGCGCTGTACCATGCCAAGCAGATGGGTAAAAACAGCCATCAAGTCTACAACGCATCCATGAATATTGAAGCGTTCAAAAAGTACTGCCTGGAGAGGGACATGCGGAATGCATTGAAGACCGATCAATTTTACATAGAATTCCAGCCGAAGGTCCAGCCCAGGACCAACAGGCTCGCAGGTGCAGAAGCCCTGCTGCGGTGGAGCCATCCGGATTGGGGCATGGTATCCCCAATGGAATTTATCCCTGTGGCAGAAGAGTCAGGCCTTATCGTTGACATCGGCGACTGGGTGATCGAAAAGGTGATTGGGAGAATGGAGGAATGGCAATTAAGCGGCCTCCCTCTTGTACCAATCTCCATCAATGTTACAGGACAGCGGTTTTATCAAAATAACCTGGCAGAAATGATCGGGGAGCTCTGCCGAAAGCATGGAATTTCACCCGAACTGCTGGAGCTGGAGCTGACTGAATCCAGCTTGATTCATTATTCAGACCAGGTCCTGCAGGAGCTTGAAATGCTTGGAAAATTGAAAATCAAACTGTCGCTGGATGACTTTGGCACAGGATACTCATCACTTACGCACCTGCGGAAATTCAAATTCAATACATTGAAGATAGACAAATCCTTCACCAAAAATATCACCTCCAACCTGGAGGACGCCACAATCACTTCAAGCTTGATTGACATGGCCCATGGATTGAATATGAAAGTAGTTGCGGAGGGCGTCGAAGAGTTCGAACAGCTTGATTTTTTAAAAAAGAAAGGCTGCGATGAAATCCAGGGATTTCTCTTTTCCCGGTCAGTTTCGGATAGCATATTCAGGGATTTTCTTAAACAAGGCTTCGTCCAGCCGGACAGCGCAAAAAATACGGACAAGCTGAAGAAACAGAGGAAATATTTCCGGATCGACCTTCCCCTTCCGCTCAGTGCAGACCTGACCATTTTGAAGCTGAAAGATAAAAAGGTGGAAATGGGCAAAACAGAGGTCCTGATTGAAAATATCGGACCAGGAGGCGCCAGATTGTATACCAGCATCAAACTGCCGATCAGACAGGATATCCTCTTCCAGATCCAAACCAAAATTTTTGGGGAAACACTCAGCCTTGACGGGCATATAGTCTGGAAAGAAGAAAAATCGGATCTTGTGACACAGTATGGGCTGGAGTTCAGCATAGATAACAAGCGCCGTGAAGAGCTCACCAAGCTTCTGAATGACATACAGGGACCTGCCGAAAAAGGCACCAGGATTCCTGGCTCCCGGCAAGTAGAGGCAGAATGCCCGGTTGATTATTTTGGCTAGAGTGCCGCATTGCCAGCGGCATAGAAAAAAGACGGAGCCCCTGCCCCGTCTTTTTTCTATGCCCGTCCCATCTCAACAAAATACCAGCCGCCTTCTGTAATGATCGGCTTGAAGGTTTTCATTTCCATCCCGAGCTTATCGGCAATCTTCATCATATCCTCTTCCGTCGGAGTCGCATACAAATTTTCAAATGCCGAGAAAAAGCTATTGAAGACGCTTGAAAACTCCTCGCCCTTCTTGGAATGGAGGATCGGGGTGATGACCGTGATCGTCCCCTTATCAGAAAGCCAGCCGCTGATGCGCTCAAACAGGCCTTCCCGCTCCTCCGGCTCAATATAATGCAGGAGATTGTTGATCATGATCAGATCTGCCTTTTTCTCCGGCTCATAATCCTTCATATCTGCATGGACGATGCTGATATTCGGATTGTCAGCGCAATTGCCGGCTGCAGATTCAGCTACATCTTCATTCACCTCGATGCCGGTCATAATAATCTCCGGATGCTTCTGGGTGATCCGTTTAAGGTAACCTCCTTCGCCGCATCCTACATCCAGAATCGAACCAATTTCATTATTTTTGATCACCTTGGACATCTTCGGCAATGCCAGCTGCTCTAAAAGGGAGGAGGTCCGCGCCACAGTCGGGCCGTGCTCGTCGTTGTCAAATGTGTTCAGTTCATTTTTCCGCAGCATTTCCGGATAAGTCAGCAATGTCGGGATATGAAGCTCCATCATTTCCTTCAGGATCACACCGGTCGAACGCGGATTCTTCGGCGATGAGGGGAGGCTGAATTTTGAAGCGGTCTTGATTTTTCCGTCGCGCTTCTTTTTCAGATGCTTGACCGCCAGGCCGACTTCGACCCACCTGGTAAGGAGCTCCTCCTGATAATCATGGGCGGCCGCAACCTCGCGGACCGTCTTTGGATCTTTGAACTGGGAAAATAAATCAAGCTCAAAGCCTACATAAGCATGCCAGCTGTACAGAAAAGGCTGGTTTTTCTTCATCCAGTTCCTTGCCTTTAAGAGTCTTATATATTCTGAGATCATAGCACGCCTCCTGCCAATTTCGTTTTCCAAGGATAGTCATCCTTTTCTTTGTAAAAATAACTTTCCTTCTCTGCTGGCGAGAGCTTCTTCTCGCGGGCAGGCAGCATCCCGATCTGGATGGCGCGGTCCAGCAGGCTTTCCTGCCAGAATCCGAGACCTGAAATATTCAGCATCTGTTTGAACTGCAGCTTCTTGTCCCTCTCAATCTGCTTCAGCCCCTTCTGCCTGATCCCCGTCACAAGCTGGTATGGATAAGAATAGGCAAGTGCTGATAAATGGCTGAACTTGATCATTTTTTCCGCACGGTGCTTGCGGACTTTTTCATAGCAGCTCAGCCATTTCGGGCTGAGATTTCCTGTCTCATACATAGTCACGAACAGCTCGCCGAGCACATCGGCATCCTGGATCGCCATATTCATGCCTTCCCCGGCCATCGGATGGACCGTATGCGCCGCATCGCCTAGGATCACATGGTTGCCGTCCACATATTTGTCTGCATAAAAAGCCGTCGGAATCATCAGCTGAATATCCTTCCAGCTCTGCAGCTTCGTCACATAGCCATCAAGCTCAGGATACAGCTCAATGTACTTCTGATGAAAATGGGCGATGCCCTTTTCCTGAAATTCCTTATACGTCCCCTCAGGTATGAGATACACCGAACGGACCTTATTATCAGGAAGCGGGAATAATCCGAGGAATTTGTCCTTCGCCGTGATGATCTGTCCCTCTGTCAAACTGTCCGGGCGCGGGAACGTCACCGTCAGGAAATGATGATTATAATCAATTTTCTTCGTCTCGCTCTCAATCTTCTTTCTTGTCAGCGAGTTCCGGCCCTCCGCCCCGACATAGAAATCCGCTTTAAGCGAAAACTGCTCCTTCCGCTTCCGCACCTCCACAATCAAGCGGTCATCGCAATACCCTTTGCCAAGCCCGCCTTTTATATATTCAAAATTGGAGTAGCTCATCGCGTGCTTCAAAAGGATGCCCTTCAGCGTCTCATGCTCAATCATCAGTGCATAATCAAAGTCTCCGGGAAGCACCTCGTAATCCATCGCCAGCTCTTCTTCCTCTTCATCTAACTCAGAAAAATTGATCCTCGAAAACTTATGGCCGTTATACTCGATCTCATTCAGGATTTCCAGCTGCTCAAAAATCTGCAGACTCTTCGGCTGCAGCAGCTCTCCCTTATAAACCGGCGACGGACCATCAAGCTTTTCAATCACCGTCACATGAACATCCGCCTGCGCCAGCTTCAGCCCCAGCGTCAGCCCGCCGATTCCGCCGCCCAATATCGCCACCTCTGTCTTCAGAACCATCCAGTCCACCACCTTTTTCTCATTCTATAGCCTGGAATTGGGATTTTGAAACCAGGGGATGTGTTATTGGGGGGATGGGGTGGGGTTGGGGTATTGGGGTTGGGGTTGGGGATGTTGCGGGGATTTGCGGTGGGTGGTGCCAGGAACGGGGATTGGGGGAGGCGTTTTTTGGGTGGGTGCCTGGTACCTGGGTTGCGGGAATGCAGCATTGGCGGGAGTTTGCGGTGGAAGTGGGGTGGTGCCTGGCACCGGATAGCGGTCAAGAGAAGGTTTATTAATTGGTGCCTGGTAAATTGGTGGAAGAAACCCATAATTGGCGCGGTTTGCGGCGGGTGGTGCCTGGCACCTTAGCAGCGTGAAAGCAGAGTTGGCGAGGTTTCATCCGGTTTGGTATCGGCACCGCGTTATGGTGGAGCGCCCTGGCAGCGGAGTTGCTAATAAAACCTGAAAGTTGCTAATATAATTGAAAAGTTGCTAATAAACGGAAAAAGTTGCTAATATATTGGCAAACTTGCTAATAAAACGGAAAAGTTGCTAATATCCGGCCGGCCAAGGCTCTAATCCGGCCAGCCGCCCCCTCAACGGTGCCAGTTTCGCCATCCCAAGTCGCAAATAACTCAGCAAAGTCGCAAAATAAATCCCAAAAATCGCAAATATATCTCAAATCCCCCAAATATCCTCCCAAACTCGCAAATAACCACCCGCCGAACCCCCAGCCAACCACCCCCAAAGCACAAAAAAAGCGCCAAATCCCAGATTCAGCGTCCACCCCTCATTAATCCTACACTTCCACCGTTTCCCCCACATGCATCAGCACATGAAAATGCTTCTCCGGCAGCATTTCTTCGCCCCAAATGGTGGTGCCTGGCACCTTGGCAGCGTGAAAGCAGAGTTGGCGAGGTTTCATCCGGTTTGGTATCGGCACCGCGTTATGGTGGAGCGCCCTGGCAGCGGAGTTGCTAATAAAACCTGAAAGTTGCTAATATAATTGAAAAGTTGCTAATAAACGGAAAAAGTTGCTAATATATTGGCAAACTTGCTAATAAAACGGAAAAGTTGCTAATATCCGGCCGGCCAGGGCTCCAATCCGGCCATCCGCCCCCTCAACGGTGCCAGTTTCGCCATCCCAAGTCGCAAATCACTCAGCAAAGTCTCAAATATATCTGAAATCCCGCAAATATCCTCCCAAACTCACAAATAACCACCCGCCGAACCCCCAGCCAACCACCCCCAAAGCACAAAAAAAGCGCCAAATCCCAGATTCAGCGCCCCACTCCCACTCAAACCTCCACTTCCACCGCTTTTCAGCACATCAAAATGCTTCACCGGCAGCATTTCTTAGCCCCAAATGGTGGTGCCTGGCACCTTGGCAGCGTGAAAGCGGAATTGGCGCTATTTTGCCGCGGGTGGTACCTGGCACCGCAGTATGGCGGAGCGCCCTGGCAGCGGAGTTGCTAATAAAACCTGAAAGTTGCTAATATAATTGAAAAGTTGCTAATAAACGGAAAAAGTTGCTAATATATTGGCAAACTTGCTAATATAACGGAAAAGTTGCTAATATCCGTTCGCCCAGGGCTCCAATCCGGCCACCCGCCCCCTCAACCATGCCAGTCCCGCCATCCCAAGTCGCAAAATAAATCCCAAAACTCGCAAATATATCTCCAATCCCCCAAATACCCTCCCAAACTCACAAATAACCACCCGCCGAACCCCAGCCAACCACCCCCAAAGCACAAAAAAAGCGCCAAATCCCAGATTCAGCGCCCCACTCCCACTCAAACCTCCACTTCCACCGCTTCTCCCACATGCATCAGCACATCAAAATGCTTCACCGGCAGCATTTCTTCATCCAAAACCTCAGTCAGCCCCCAAGTTTCATTCAAAAACACCCGCGCCACAATCTCTTTCCGCTCACCGCCCAAGGCTGCATCCTTCAAAGCGATCACACTTTCATAGATCTTCCCCAACAGAACAGCTGCCCGCTTGCAATGGTACGTCTGCATATCCCGGTCCCCGCTGCCCACAGCCGCAAGCAGCTCTTTCAACGCCAAAAGCCCGCCGAAAACCGGTGCCGCCACCTCCTGAAGACACTCATCCAGCCCCTCAAGCTCCGCCTCCATTTTCCCAACAAACAGCTCATCTGCCCGAAACTTCTCTATCAATCTCAAAACCTCAAGCCCCAGAATATTAGCCGTTCCTTCCCAAACCGTCAGCACCTGCGCATCCCGCAAAAGCCGCGGCGTGACAAAGTCTTCGATATAGCCGTTCCCGCCATGCATCTCAATCGATTCATGCGCAAAATGAATGGCCTGCTCAGCTGTTTCCTTTTTCAGCACTGCAATCAGAAGCCGGTTCATCGCTTCCTCTTCGCGCGAAGCCTCACCTCCCGCAACCCTATCGTACAGCGAAATCAAACTGAACACAGCACTAGTCTCCACCTCCTGCTTACAGGCCAGCTTGGCAAGTGTCTCTTTTACCATCGGAAAATCAGCAAGCCTGCTGCCAAAGGCGTTCCGCATAAAAGCATATTTTTTCGCCTCCAGAAAAGCCCGCTGCATGATGCCGATGCTTGCCACACTATTGCAGATCCGCGACAAATTAAGCGCTTCCATCATATAATGGATGCCTTTATCGGGCTCGCCTACCAGATGGGTCTCTGCCCCGTGGAACACCACTTCCCCCGAAGGAACCGCACGGACGCCAAGCTTATCCTTCAGCCGCCTGATCTCAAGCCCGTTCAGCTCACCTGTCTCCTTTCGCCATGGAACAAGGAACAAACTCAAGCCTTTCGATCCAGATGCCGCTCCCTCTCTCCTGGCCAAAACCATCGCCACACCGCATGCACCCGCATTGGAGGCAAAGTATTTTTCCCCATAAATCCGGTACTGCCCGTCCTCCAGCACAGCCTTCACCTCATTGGCACCTACATCAGAGCCTCCCTGTCTCTCAGTCAAAAAGGTTGCGCCTTCAAACAGCTCGGTCTCGCCCGTGCTAATCACATGAGGCAGATACTTCGCCCTCAGCTCTTCATCCGCATAATGGTCGATCAGATAAGCGGTCGCCATCGTCAAAGTGACAGGGCAGTAAAATCCAGGCTCCGTCTGTGACAGCAGATAACCCTGCGCATACGAATACACATAATTCCCTTTCCGCCCAAGATCCGGAATTTCCTTATGAACGTAACCGACAATGCCCGCATGATAAGTCTGCTCCACCGTTTTCCTGTATCCTTCATTCAGCCAGACATAGGAAATGTCATTGCCCATTTTGTCATACTTAATCAGCCGCGGCTGGCCTTCCCGGTCGGTATGGGCCGCCCGCTCGTCAATCTCCCCGGCGCATAATCCGCCGAACGTTTCAAGCTCCTTTTCAGCCCATGAAAAAAATTCCTCATCCAAATACTGCTTCAGCACAAATGCTAAATTAGGATCTTCCTTATAAAAATTCAAAAGTTCCCCTCCTCAAACAGATTGCTCCTGCCCTCTCAATGACTGCTTCAAAATCTTGCCTGTCGCATTCCGCGGCAGCGACTCTATTTCTTCATATAATTTCGGAATCTTATAGCCGGCAATTTTCCCTGCCAAAAACGCTTTTAAATCACTCTCATCCAGACTGCCCGGCTGCTTCATCACGACATACGCCTTAACTGTCTCTCCCCACTCCGGATGCGGCACGCCGACAACAGCTGCTTCAGCAACCGATGGATGTGAAGCCAGCAGCTCCTCGATCTCTTTCGGAAAAATATTGACGCCGCCGGAAATGATCATATCCTTCTTCCGGTCGACGACCCAGATATAGCCGTCCTCATCGAATCTGGCCATATCGCCGGAATAAAGCCAGCCGTCCTTGATGGCTTCCGCTGTTTTTACAGGATCCTTATAATATCCTTTCATGACGCCTTCGCCCTTCAAAAGGATTTCGCCAACCTCGCCCGGCTCGACTGGATTGCCTTTATCATCAGCAATTATGATCTCCGTTCCAAGCGCCTCTCTCTTCCCGATGCTGCCTGCTTTCTGTCCATGCTCGCCGGCCAGCAGCAGTGTCCCGCTCGGTCCGGCCTCTGTCAGTCCATACACGCAATAAAGGCTGTCCGTTTTCAGCCGCTCCTTCACAAGCCGGACTTCTTTTTCCCCAAGCGGAGCCCCTCCGTACACCCAATACTCCATTGAAGACAAATCATATTTTTCGATATCAGGCTGCTTTGCTGTGAAAAGATAAGCAACCGGCGCACCGAAGAAATGGGTCGCTTTTTCCGAAGAGACAAGCTTTAACAGAACTTCCGGTGTGAAAACCGGCGCCATGATATGGGCTGCCCCCACATAGGTGCCTGCGATCAGGAACAGATGGAGCGGCGCCGAGTGGCTCAGCGGCATCAGGTGAAGCATGCGGCTTTCCGGCTTCATCGCCATCTCCACCGCCATCATGATCGCTGCGGAAAGGATGTTGCGGTGGGTGAACAGCACTCCCTTAGGACTTCCGGTCGTCCCGGACGTATACAGGATTGCCGCCTCGTCACCCTCTGTTAAAGGAATGCCGGCATCCAAATCCCTGCCGCCCGCCACCAGCTCATCAAAGCTGTCCCAACCAGCAGCAGAGGCACCAGTTTTCACACATTCCAGCCCTGCCCTTTCATGCAGGCCAGCTGTCTGTTCAACCAGCATTTCATGTGCGAATAAAACTTTCGCTCCGCTATGGTCGAGGATATAGCCCAATTCAGAAGCCGTCAGCCGGCTGTTCACCGGCACAATCAGCGCACCGATCCTTATTGCTGCAAAATAAGTAACCACAAATTCCGGAACATTCGGCATGAAAAGCAGCATGCGATCTCCCTTGCCATAGCCCCTGGACCTCAATGCATCTGCCAGCTTATTGACCCTGCTGTTCAGCTCACTATAGGAAAGCCTCTCCTCGCCTGAAATGACAGCCTCCCTGTTTGGATATTTCCTTCCGTTCCTCGCCAGCAGTTCAGATACGTTCATATATGATCCCCCTTTTCGTCCAGCCTTTTTTCGAATTGGTCCAGCATCTTTTCCATTTCCCCTTTTAAAAAAAGCAGCTCCCCGATGCGGGCGTTCACCTCCTTTACTCTCTCCCTGCCATACTCAACCGTCCGTTCCAGCTGCTTCCTTCCCGACCGGTCCTGGTCAAACAGGACAATCATCTCTTTGATTTCATCGAGCTTAAATCCAAATCGCTTGCCGCGGAAAATCAGCTTCAGCCGGATATAATCCTTTTTCGCAAAAATCCGCCTGCCGTTTTCATCTCTTTTGGGGCATAATAAGCCAAGCTCTTCATAATATCTGATGGTCCTGGTGCTGACCTGGAACTCGCTGGCCAGCTCCGATATCGTGTATTCCATGCTATCACCCGAATTCATTAACTATTCTGACACTAATATATCATTTACGTTAACGTAAAGTTCAAGCTTCAGTAAATCCTGTTTTTATTAAGAAAAATTTGATTTTTTCGGCTGCACCCTTAGGAAAAAATATTACTATTGTGTTAAAATGAAATATAATGATTGAACAAAACGTTCTTAATAAATAGCCCTCGATCATATAACTTCTGGATAAAAGGTGTGTGAAATAAATGATTGGCGAACGTGTTAAAAGACTGCGTCAGGAGAAAAAGATGTCACTTTCAGAGCTCGCAGAACAGGCAGGCGTAGCAAAGTCCTACTTAAGCTCCCTTGAAAGAAATCTTCAGACAAACCCTTCCATTCAATTTTTGGAAAAAATCTCAGCTGTTCTTCATGTTCCGGTCGATACGCTGATCCTGGACCAGCCCAATAAAGAAGAATTGGATTCTGAATGGATGAATATCGTTAAAGAAGCGATGGATTCCGGCATCTCGAAGGACCAGTTCCGCGAATTCCTCGAATTCAATAAATGGAGAATCAATCAAAAAAAATAGCTATATCCGAGGCTGTTATATAAAAAAACGGCAAACAGTCAGCATACCAATTGACAGCCTCCGCAACCTCCGTGACGTTTCCGCAAAATAAAAAAGCATTTCTCCTGCAGAGAAACACTTAGCTTTCTATATTCTGTTATTATGTTTTCAGCCGTTATCCGCAATCAGATCCATTGCCGGCTGGCCGGCAAGAAAGTTAAGTATATCTTCTTTTTTCAGGCCAATTTCCTTTGCTTCAGCAATAAGTGCCACCCATTCCAAATCGAATTCCTGCAAATTATTCTTCATAACCAACCTCTTCCCCCTAAAATACGTATCGTATTCCAGGCAATCCAGCCATCCTGGCGCCTCTTCCGACTTTGCTGTCTATAGGCGCGGTAGACCTGTGACTTTGCGTCCCTATCTTTCAACAGGTTTGCCTTTTTCTGCTTCGTCATGCCTTTTTTCATATCCTCTTAAGACTACTATAAAAGGTTTTCCAACATAATCGTGTTGTTTTTTGTCAAATCCTTCAAATTATTTTAAGATATTATTCGACAAAAAGAAGGATAATTGGATAGTTTTAGTAATAATCCAAAAACAAATGAGACTTATGGCCCGGTGAATTTAAGGGTAAAGTGTTATGTTTTTGCTCTTTTAGTCGACAGCTTCTATATGAGCCTTATTTCCTCTATCTATTTAATGATCCTCCCCTTATAACTCTCCATCTTTCTCTTAAAAGGCACCACCTTCACAGGAAGCCGCTCGAAAGTAAACGCATCAAAAAACGGAAACAGCGTCAAATCATTCCCGCACACCGGGCAGAGCCATTCGCCTATTTCGCTGCTGCTGTAGGATGGCCGGTGGCATTTAGTGCAGTTTTTTCGGTACATGGGGGAGCTCCTTCCAAGAAATTCTTCTGCTATGTTACAAGTAGTATAGTTTATGCTTTCATTTATATAAATTTCCATATTTATTCATATTTTCGTCAAATAGAACGAATTCCGTTCTTTATCTTGAATATACTCTCGTTTTCTTACTTTTTCGTATTTTATAAATTACTATAATGTTCGTTATAATGTATGAAATGTGTGTAAGGGAGTAGATACTATGCTCGGAAAAAAATTAAAATATCTGAGATTAAAAAAAGGCTACTCACTTAATGCATTGGCAAAAAAGGCTGCCATATCTAAGTCGTATCTTAGCTATATTGAAAGAGACGTCCAGATGAATCCGTCACTCCAGATCTTATCCAAGCTGGCAGGAGCTTTGGAGGTACGCCTTGATGAACTGATTGAGATTGAAGATCATACCAGAAATCACCATACTGAGATGGCAGCAGATCCGGAGTGGATAGAAATTGTACACGAAGCAATAGAACAGGGCATCTCTAAAGAGGATTTCAGCTATTATCTTGATTTCTTAAAATATAATCGCGAACAGAAAAAAAGGCAGTAAAAAACCGGCCCCCTCACAGGACCGGCTCTCCACCATTATTTCTGCAGCTTCACCGCAATCTTCGCTCCAACTTCAGCATTGTGCTTAACCAGCGCGATGTTGGCTGTGAGGCTTGTTCCTTCTGTCAGTTCTTTTACTTTGCTTAGGAGGAAAGGTGTGACCAGCTTTCCGGCAATCTTGTTGTCTTTTGCTTCCTGCAGCGCCGTTTCGATGACGTTTGTGATGAAGCTTTCTTCCAGGGCATCTTCTTCCGGGATCGGATTAGCGATGACAACTCCTCCATTGAGGCCAAGATCCCATTTTGTGCGGATCAGGCTGGCTGCATCTTCAGGAGCGTCAACGCGGTGGTTGACTTCGAATGGGCTTGTGCGGGTGTAGAATGCCGGCAGCTTGTCTGTTTCATAGCCGACGACCGGTACGCCGTGTGTCTCCAGGTATTCAAGTGTCAGGCCGATATCCAGGATGGACTTGGCGCCTGCGCAGACGACCGCTACATTTGTCCGGGCGAGCTCCTGCAGGTCAGCAGAGATGTCCATGGTAGTTTCGGCTTCGCGGTGGACGCCGCCGATTCCGCCTGTGACGAATACTTCAATTCCTGCAAGCTCTGCGCAGATCATCGTGGCTGCAACTGTGGTTGCCCCATTTTTGCCCTGGGCGATTAGATAAGGCAGGTCGCGGCGGCTTGCTTTTTCAATATCCTTGCTTTGGGCAAGGAACTCAAGCTCGTCCTCAGAGATTCCGATCTTTATTTTTCCATTGATGATGGCAATGGTTGCCGGCACCGCTCCGTTTTGGCGGATGATGTCTTCCACTTCTTTGGCTGTCACGATATTCTGCGGGTATGGCATGCCGTGGGAGATGATCGTTGACTCTAATGCGACAACCGGTTTATTTGCTTTTCGCGCTTCTAATACTTCTTCTGAAAATTCAAGATAGTTTTCTAGCATTATTATAACTCTCCTTTATTTGCTGAAGTTTTGCTGAAATGTTTCCTGCAGTCTGACATTATTTAAAATGGGGCTGACGGTTTCTTCCGATTGCAGCGTCAGCATGCTGCAGGCAATGCCGATTTTGCAGGCGTTTTCTGTATTGAGCCCTTTTAGATGGGCGTAAAGGATTCCGGCAACCAGAGAGTCGCCTGCCCCAGTCACATCCTGTACCTTGATCTTCGGCGGAAGCAGCACTCCTGCCTCGCCTTTCTTCGTGTAAAAAATCAGCCCTTTGTCGCCTCTTGTAATGACAACCTTCTCCACGCCTTTTTTCATGATCCTCTCGGCTGCTTTAAAGAAATCTCCATCATTGTCTATCTTCATTCCTGACAGCGCTTCAGCTTCGTCATGGTTGGCGATCAGCCATGTTACACCCTGAAGGTTTTCGGGCAGCTTTTTCACCTTTGGAGAAGAAACCGGCGTGATGCAGAGCGGAACGGATTCTTCATAACAGCGGGAAATCGTCTTTTTCAATACATCTGCCGGAAAATTGGTATCCAGCAGGACCATCTCTGCTGAAGCAATATAGCCCCATCTTTTTTCAATAAATTCCGAGTCTATGCTATCGTACAAAGCCATGTCGGCAAACGCGACAGTCATCTCGCCATCATGGTCAAGTATGGCTGTATACGTTCCTGTTGCTGTATACGGCAACGTCTGGGATGGGGTGATGTCGACAAAATCCTTTGTATAGCCCAGCAGCCAGCTGCCTTCTGTATCATCGCCCACAGCTGTCAGGAGACTTGCGTCACAGCCAAGCCGCCCAAGATTTTCTGCAATATTCCTGGCAACCCCTCCGCATGACTGGGAGCTGGCAGATGGATTAGAGGTACCGCTTTCAATTTTGCCAATAGCCTGAATTTTACGGTCGATATTTGCCCCCCCGATGCAGAGCACTTCTCTCTTGTTCGGCAGCATATAAGCCCTGCCAAGGATTTTCCCCTGTTTGGCAAGCGAAGAAATATAGCCTGCAGCAGCCGAGCGGGATAGCCCCGTCTTCTCTGCAATCTCATTCTGGGAAATAAACGGGTCTTCTTTTATCAAAGTTAAAATGGATTGTTCTTTTTCATTCACAGCGTTTCACCGCCTTCATCAACATTTGTCTAAATTATAAACATTTGTTTGATAAAAGAGCAATGGATTTTAGGCAAAAACATAGGTCTGACTTATAGGTATGAAGTCAGACCACACAAAGAATTGCACGAAAAAAGACGGGGAAACCCCCGTCTCTTTATGCAGCATCATCTTTCTTTTTAATATCCTTCAAATAGTATTTTTCCGAGGTAAAGAACTCATTTTTCAGCTCTTTCACCTGCTTGCTCAGCAGGAGTACGGCGATGATGTTCGGAATCAATATCGCCGCCAATGCAAGGTCAAGGAACTGCCAGATCGTTTGCGCGGCGCCGACCGACCCAAGGATGATGGCACCGATATAGACAAACTTGATGGCCTGTCCGGCGAAATCGCCAAACAGGAACTCCGCCTGCTTCGATCCGTAGAAGATGACAACAATGATGGTTGAAATCACAAAAAATATGAGTGAAATGGTAACAATGAGGCTCCCCGTCTGTCCGAAATACTGAGAGAATGCCGCTGTTGTCAGGGATGAAGGGTCATCCATGGCTCCTTCCCTCTGCCAGACGCCTGAAGACAGCACCACAAAAGCTGTCGCAGAGCAGACGATCAGTGTATCAACGACAATTCCGACGATCGCCCAAAAGCCCTGCCGCACAGGATGATCTGTCTGTGCAGCGGCATGGGCGATCGGCGCCGTCCCCAGTCCTGCTTCATTGGAATATAACCCTCGTGCAAAGCCCCAGCGGATGACCTCGCCGATGGCAGCACCTGCGAAACCGCCCATCGCCGCTGCAGGCTGGAACGCGTACGTGAAGATTAATTCCAATACCTCAGGAACCTTGCTGATGTTCATAAAAAGAATCACAAGTGCTGTTCCTACATAAATCAGTGCCATAAACGGAACCAGGATTTCGGTCACCTGCCCGATCCTTTTGATTCCGCCGAATACAATCAGGGATACAACTGCTGCAACGGCAACTCCCGTCCACAGCCCGCTGATTTCAAAAGTTTCTGAAACAGCAGACGAAACCGCGTTCCCCTGCACCATGATGCTTGGGATCAGCTCGATCATAAGGGCAAAGGCAAACCAGACGCCAAGCCATTTCATGTTAAGCCCTTTTGTCATATAATACATCGGCCCGCCGACATATTCGCCGTCCTCATTTTTCTCGCGGTACTTGACCGCCAGGACGCTTTCCGAAAATTTGATGGCCATGCCAATCAAAGCGATGACCCACATCCAGAAAACTGCGCCGGGACCGCCGAACATGATGGCTGCCGGGACACCGACAATATTAGCCGCTCCGATGGTCGATGAAAGAGCGGATGTCAGCGCCTGAAGCGGAGTGACCGTCCCCTCCCCTTTCGGCTTTTTAAACACGCTGCCAAAGGTCTGCTTGAAAATATAAAGCGGGTATCTGAATTGGAAGAATCCCAATAAAAAGGTTAAATATATGCCTGTACCAGCCAGGATAATAATGATCGGCGGCCCCCACAGCCATGCCGATATGTTTCCTACAAGCTCAAGAAATGAATCCAATTGTCTTTCCCCCCAGTAGATTTTTTGCGCAATGCTGCTGTTTATCCCATTCCCTTCGGACCACTCTTCAAACCTGTTTCATGAAAACGGACTGGACAAAGATGTCTTATTAGCTTATAGTTAGCTAGGCAACTAATTGAAACGGGTGATAGTATATGAATAAAATGGATCCTTTTTTTCACAGCTTCAACCAGTGCACACGGCAGTTCTCAAAAGGCCTGAACGACGTGCTGACCCCCATGGGGCTTTATGCCGCACAATGGCCGATCATCTACAGGCTGAAAACAGCAGGCTCCAGCACACAGGTCGAGCTTTCCACCTATCTCAGCGTTGAGGCACCGACCATGACAAGAGCCCTCCTTCGTCTTGAAAAATCCGGCTGGATCAGCAGGGTGCCGGGGAAAGACAAGCGGGAAAAAAAGATCCTGCTCACGGATGCAGCCCTCACACAATATCCAGATTGGCTGGCCGCTGTAGAACGATACGAACAAAAAATGCTGGAGGATATTTCTGAAGAAGAATTAATGGCTGCCATGTCAGTCATGCAAAAAATGAAGCAAAATTCCGGACGCTGATCAGCCCCGCAAGGCCTTCCGTTTTTCTTCTCACTACTTCACAGACTCTCAGTAAACAGAACATCAAGGAGGACAATCATGAAGAAACAACCCCTTTGGACAAAGGACTTTTTAGGTGTTTCCATTACCAGCTTTTTCTTATTCATTGGCTTTTATATATTACTGACAACCCTTCCCATTTACATTCTCGATGATTTAAAAGGAAGCGAATCACAGGTCGGCCTCATCATCTCGGTATTCCTGATTGCCGCTGTCATCTCCCGGCCTTTCACAGGAAAATGGATCGACGAAATCGGCCGCAAGAAAATCCTGATGATTTCTATGGTTATTTTTACAATTGCTTCTGCACTCTATTTTACGGCAGACAGCCTGCCGATGCTTTTGGCAGTCCGCTTCCTGCATGGCGCGGGCTTCGGGATGGCCACAACCGCCACTGGTGCCATTGTCGCGGATATCGTCCCAGCCGAAAGGCGCGGCGAAGGGCTCGGCTATTATGCTATGTTCATGAACCTTGCCATGGTAATCGGGCCTTTCACCGGGCTGACCATCATTCAGTATGCGGCATACAGCTGGATTTTTGTTTTATGCACGGTGCTTGCCGTCCTGGCTCTTGTGCTGTCGGCGATCATCAGCATCCCGGAAAAAAATGGCGCAAAAACAAAGCAGCCTTCATTCGCTTTTTCAAGCTTGTTTGAGAAAAATGCCGTGCCGATTTCCATTGCAGCCGGCACACTCGCTTTTGCTTATTCAGGTGTATTATCCTTCATTTCCGTGTACGCAAAAGAGCTCGGACTGATGCAGGCGGCATCTTTTTTCTTTGTCGTCTATGCAGCTTTCATCCTGATCTCACGCCCGTTCACAGGCCGCTGGTTTGACATGTACGGAGAAAATCGGGTCATCTATCCGGCCATCATTTTATTTGCCGCCGGTCTTTTCCTGCTCAGCCTTGCAGATAACAGCTTCATGTTCCTGCTTGCCGGCGCCGTGATCGGCCTGGGCTACGGCACCATTGTTCCAAGCATGCAGACAGTAGCAATTAAAAATGCCGATCCGGCAAAAAGAGGGCTGGCAACATCCACCTTCTTCACAATGTTTGACTCCGGTCTCGGCCTTGGCTCCTATGTACTCGGCATCGTCGCCGTCTACACAGGGTTTGCCAAGCTATACATGGTGCTCGTCGTGGTCTCGCTGATCGGCCTCGGGCTTTACTATATCCTTCATGGGAAAAAAACAGCATCAGCCGAAGAAGAATTGCAGTCAGAAGTAAAGATTTCTATGTAATATTGAACAGGACCCCCGGCTGGAGGGTCCTGTTTTTGTATTTGAGGGTGGGCATTGGAGGGGATTAGCGGCTTTTCGGGGTTTAGCGGCAGCTTTTCGCGTTTATTGGCGAGCTTTTCACGTCTATTGGCTAGTTGGATTCGTGTTTATTAGCAACTTTTTCATTTTATTAGCAAGTTTCAGCTTTTATTAGCAACTTTCCGTTTTTATTAGCAACTTTTTCGATATATTAGCAACTTCCCACTTTTATTAGCAACTCTGCAAAAACCCGGCCAGGACTCTTATTTACGGCTTTACAGTTATATTTGCGAGTTTCGGAATTCATCTGCGAGTTTCGAGATATATCTGCGACTTCAGTATACTTGCGACTACCAGCTTTTATCTGCGACTTCCCCATGAGACTCTCCCCAAACACCCCCTCCTGCCCGCCCGCAGCACTCCAAACTTCACCCGCTGCTCCCTCTGCCGTCGCACAAAAAAACCGGACCAATCCGGCCCGGTCTATGTTCTTGGCAATATTAAAATTTCAACCCGCCTGTTTTTGTCCCGGCCTTCTTTTGTATCGTTGGAGGCGGCCGGCTGGAATTCGCCGAATCCTTTTGCACTGAATGCGCGGGCATCCAGGTCTTTGTTATGCAGAAGGATTTTCATGAAGTTCACGGCTCTCATGACGCTTAATTCCCAGTTGGATTCAAACTCGGAATTTTTGATCGGCATATTGTCCGTATGGCCGCTGATGATGATATTGCGCGGCGGGTCCATAACGAGCAATTCCCCGATTTCGTCGGCGATCGTCAATTCGCCGGACCTCACTTCAGCGCTTCCGGAAGCGAAAAAGACGTTGTCCCGGATCGTTACAAGCAGTCCTTCATCTGTCAGTGAAGTTTCAAGCTTGTTTGTAAGGCCATTGTTTTGAATATAGGTTTTCACCTTTTCTTCGACTTCCCTGAGCTCCTGCTTATCTGTGAGCTTCTGGATTTTGCCTTCTGCTTCCATATCGCTCTGGCCTTCTTCTAAGGTGCCGGCAGCGGAAGCCTGTTCTACTTCGTCTTTGTTTTCGGTCTCTGCCTTGTCGGCTGACTGCATGGCTCCGTCCGGCATCGGGCTCGGGTACTCGAAGAAGCCGGTTCCGCCATTGAAGGCATCATTGAATGCCTTTGAAAGGGACTGAAACTTCTGTGCATCTACAGAGCTCATTGCAAACAGGACGATGAAAAGGGCAAGCAGGAGCGTCAGGATGTCAGCATAGGGAATCAGCCAGGACTCGTCAACATGTTCCTCATGATGCTCCTTTTTCTTCCGCTTACTCATCTGCCTTCACTTCGCTTTCCTCGAGGAATTGCTTCCTCTCCCCAGAAGGCAGGTATGATGCCAGCTTTTGCTCGATGACGCGCGGTGCTTCTCCCTCCAGAATGGAGAGTACTCCCTCTATCATCATATATTTCATCTTTGACTCTTGCTTTGATTTGCGCTTCAGCTTATTGGCAAACGGGTGCCATAGCACGTATCCAGTGAAAATTCCAAGCAATGTGGCAACAAAGGCCGCACTGATGGCATGACCGAGTGCGTCGGTGTTGGTCATATCCCCCAGGGCGGCAATCAGGCCGACAACCGCTCCAAGCACACCGAGTGTCGGTGCATATGTACCGGCCTGCGTGAAAATGGCTGCTCCTGAAAGATGTCTTTCTTCCATTGACTCGATTTCTTCAGAAAGTACATCTCTGATATAATCGGCACTTTGTCCATCCACTGCGAGCGAGAGGCCGTTTTTCAGGAATGGGTCTTCAATCTCGTTCGTTTTGGCTTCTAGTGCAAGAAGGCCCTCCTTCCGCGCCAGCTGGGCCCACTCTGAGAACATCCTGATCAGGTCTGTCGGTACCATCTGTTTTTGTTCCTTAAATAAAATGCCGAAAAGCTTTGGCACTTTTTTCAGCTCATTCATCGGAAAAGCGATGGTAACCGCCGCTATAGTTCCAACGATGATGATCAGGATGGCAGCCGGGTTCACCAATGCTGAAGGATGCACCCCTTTCAGCACCATACCGACCCCTACGCCAATGATTGCAAGAATAACCCCAATTAATGATGATTTATCCATATACGTCACCTGTCTTAATAAAATGTCTATTTCTATTTATTTCGACAGAGACCCTTAATTATTTAGGCCATTCCTAATATTAATCTGCAATTCTTTTACTTTCTGAAAGAAAACCGCCCGAAAAGCAGGTACATAGCCCTAAAACACACTAGTCACTTTTTCAAAGAATGAAAAAAGGGTCAGCCGCAGCTAAAAGAAAAAGCCCCCGTTTCAAGGAGCTCTCAATAAAGCAATTTATGATTGATTTTATCTTCATAGTTTTTGAAAATCGAGGAGTTTGTCGCTGACCGCCTTTTCGACATGATGCTGTTGAATTGCAGCAGCTTCTGGTTCAGCTGCTTTTGCAGCTCCTTCTTTTCTTCCGGATCTTCGCATTTTTTTATAAGATCCTCGATGGTAGACATCTCCTGTTTCAAGCTGCTGTCTTCTTCTGTATAGCCTGCATTTTTCATCATTCTATAGGCCATGCGCAAATCGTCGGGAACATGTGAAAGCTCATCATGGGGAAGCGGCTTCCCAAAACCGGGAAGGTTCTCAAATTCGCCTTCTTTATAGCCCTTCTTGATCCGTTCTTCTGAAATGATCGCAAAAAAGTCCATCTGCGGCCTCCTTTCAATCCTTCCCTCTATTATAATAGCCTCTACCTCTATTTAAAAGCATATGCCATTATATTCCTTTTTATAAAAAGGTTTGAAATAGGCTGTTTGTGGTTATTAAACGTACAAAAAAGAGAAAAGGAAGTGCACCTATGTTTACTGGGGGAATAGCTTTTACCTTAATATCCTGCGCCTTTTTTATGGCGATCGTTGCCTGGATTTCGTATGTGAAAACGAAGGGGGCAGTCAGCGATTCTACAGGATATTTCCTCGCAGGGAGGGGACTGACAGGGGGCTTTATCGCCGGATCGCTGTTGCTGACCAATCTGTCGGCCGAGCAGCTGATCGGCCTGAATGGACAGGCCTACCGGACCAATTTGAGCAACATGGCCTGGGAAGTTACCGCTGCTTTCGCTATCATCTTCATGGCTGTTTATCTGCTGCCAAAGTATTTGGGCGGAAACTTCACCACGCTGCCTGAATTTTTAAGCAAGCGCTTTGACGAAGGGGTCAGGCGCTATACCGTGATCCTGTTCATGCTTGGCTATATTCTCGTTACCATCCCATCCATGCTTTATTCGGGGGCACTGGCTGTGCTGCAGCTTTTTGATGTGCCATCCTTATTGGGTATTACATATGAATCTTCTGTTTGGCTCGTCATCTGGATCATCGGCATCATCGGCGCCATTTACGCTATCTTCGGCGGACTGAAAGCTGTTGCCGTTTCTGATACATTAAACGGGATCGGCCTCTTAATCATCGGTATCCTGATCCCGGTTCTTGGCTTTTTCGCCCTTGGCGATGGCAATTTCTTCAGCGGCCTGAAAACCATTGCCACTGAGCATCCTGAAAAATTGAACAGCATTGGAACAAAGGAAGATTCTGTTCCATTCGGCACCATTTTTACCGGAATGATCTTTGCCAATCTTTTCTACTGGGCATCTAATCAGTATGTCATCCAGCGTACATTAGGTGCGAAAAATCTGGCTGAAGGCCAAAAGGGTGTTATGATTTCAGGCTTCTATAAGCTGCTTGTCCCTGTTTTTATGATGATTCCCGGCGTTATCGCCTTTCATCTTTACGGCAATTCGCTGAAATCTGTCGACCTTGCCTACCCAACCCTGATTTCAGATGTGATGCCCGGCTATCTGTCCGGATTTTTCCTGGCGGTCCTGCTGGGAGCCGTGTTCAGCTCCTTCAATTCATTGCTGAACAGCGCCGCCACCCTTTTTGCACTGGATATCTACAAGCCAAGGATCAATCCTAATGTGAGTGATGAAAAGCTGATCAGCATCAGCAAATGGTTCGGGACTATTCTCGCCATTGTCTCTTTATTCATCTCTCCGATGCTGATGAATGCATCTGACGGCCTTTGGGATCTGATTCGCCGGTTCACCGGATTTTTCAATATCCCGATCATCGCCATCGTACTCGTCGGTATTTTCTCGAAATATATCCCGGCACTGGCGCCGAAAGTGGTTATCATTTTCCATGTGATTGCTTATTATATGCTCGTCTGGGGCACTGACCATCTGTTTGGCTATACGGTGCCGATCCACTTTATCCATATCTATGCGATCCTGTTTGCTGTCGAGATCCTCATGATGGTCATTATTGGTAAAATAAAGCCGAGAGCGTCTGCTTATCATTTCCGTGCAGATGCCCAGGTGAATATGGTTCCCTGGAAGGGCGTTATTCCTGTTTCCATCATTCTTCTATCTCTCGTCGCTTTTACTTATATCGTCTTTTCAAAAATCGGCCTTGCTTACGAAGCTGCTGTCGTTTCCCCAGCCTTCTGGCCAGCCACAGTTGCCATCTTTATCATTGCCGCTATCTTCATCTATCTGTCCATGAAATTCTGGCACAGAAAATACGCTTCCTATCTGGAAGGCCAGAACACAGAAGGTGCCACGCAAGTCAAAAGAACAGGCACCGGACTGAACCCGCTGATTGTCAATGCCAAGCAAAGTACGGTTAAAGACTAGGAAAACGGCGTCCCGCAGTTTATATATCATGCAAAAAGACCCGCTTATGAAAGGCGGGTCTTCTGTTTTATTGGTCAGCCGATGGTCCCTGCTGCAATCAGTACTATTACTGCTGAGCAGCACCAATTTATATCTTCCCAATCATATTCGGGTCGCTGGCCATCCCCTGCTGGCCCGGCATCCAGTTGGCAGGTGTGCCTTTGCCTGTCTGTTTTGCATACTGAAGGGCTTGCAGGATGCGGACATGCTCGTGGAGATTGCGGCCGATATTGCCTGGGTAAATCAGCTTTGCCTGGATGATCTGCTCCGGATTCAAGAACACAGATGCCCGGAAGGATGCGCCTGAGTTTTCGTCAAGGACGCGGTATGCTTTGCTGATGCTGTGGGTCCGGTCGCTCAGGAGCGGGAAGGTTACATGCTTCAGGGAAGGCGATGTTTCTTTGAATACTTTATGAGAATAGACGCTGTCCGTGCTGATGGCAAGGATTTCCACATTCATGTTTTTTACATAAGGGTAAATAGCGGCGACCGCCGCCAATTCTGTCGGTCAGACAAAGGTGAAGTCGCTGGGGTAAAAAAACAGCAGCACCCACTGGCCCTGGAAATCCTGCAGGCTGACCTTCTGGATTCCCTGGTCAATGACAGCATCCGCTGTGAACAGCGGGGCAGGATCTCCTTTTGATGCTGTAAAAGGCATGTGCTGTTTGGCCAGATCTTCCGCCTGGAACGCTTCCCGCATACGCACCGCTCCTTTCTAATTTGCTATATATCATTATAGATATGCGCCGCCCGCGAAAGCTGAACAAGTTTTGCACACATACTCGGCGGTCCGGGCGGGAAAGCTACAGACAGAACATATTTCCACCTATGAAAGGAGACGATTTGCTTATGTCACGCGGAGAGCATTTTGACCATAAACGAAAAGGCCATCCCGGAAAATTTCCCGAGGGAACGCTCGTAGAAAGACATTCCAAGGATGCCATTGAAGATGAAGAATTCATCGTCGTCCAGGAAGCCTTTAAAAACCGGGTCGAAGAAGATTGATTTTTTGGGGAGGCGATCCTCCCCTTATTTCATTATTCCTTCCTTCAGCCAGGCCGCACAATTTTCAATATCCTTTGAGAAAATCCTGTCTTCTGTAATCGATGGGACGATCTCCCTTGCCTTGTCGTAGATTTTTCTTGTTTTAGGGGCCATTTTTTCAACACCCCTGAACTCTGCTGCCTGCATCGCGCAGATCAGCTCGATCGCCAGTACCCGGGTCGCATTTTGGATGATCTGCCACGCATGGCGGGAGCCAATCGTTCCCATGCTCACATGATCTTCCTGGTTGGCAGAGGACGGGATGGAATCCACACTCGCCGGATGTGCCAGCGTCTTATTTTCCGAAACAAGAGATGCCGCACTGTATTGCATGATCATCGCACCTGACTGCAGGCCAGGCTCCGGACTTAAGAAAGCAGGCAGGTCACTGAGCTGCGGATTGACAAGCCGCTCGATTCTTCTTTCCGAAATATTGGCCAGCTCAGCAACAGCAATTTTCATAAAATCCATCGCAAAAGCAATCGGCTGCCCATGAAAATTCCCGCCGGAAATGACCTTTTCCCCCTCATCAAAAATCAGCGGATTATCGGTCGCCGCATTCATTTCAATCTCCAATTTTTCTTTTACATAATCAAGCGCCTGCCAGCTTGCGCCATGAACCTGCGGAATGCACCGGAGAGAATAGGCATCCTGGACGCGGAACTCCCCCTGAACAGTCGTCAGCTTGCTTCCGGCCAGATAATCCCTCATCCTCGCTGCCGTATCGATCTGCTGCTGATAGCCGCGGGCCTGATGGATTCTTTCATCAAATGCATCTGTGATGCCGTTCAGTCCTTCCATTGTGATCGCCGCAATCATCTCGCTTTGAAAAGCCAGCTGCTCGGCTTCAAGATAAGCGACCGCCCCCATGCTCGTCATCGCCTGGGTGCCGTTGATGAGGGCAAGCCCCTCCTTCGCCTCCAGATGAAACGGAGGAAGTCCGGCAGACTCGATAGCCTCTAATGAAGGCATCCTCTTTCCTTTGTAAAAAACCTCCCCCTCACCGATCAAAGCAAGAGCAAGATGGGACAATGGAGCAAGATCCCCGCTCGCCCCTAGCGACCCCTGCTGCGGAATGACAGGGTGGATTTCTTCATTTAAGAAAGTGAGCAGCCTTTCAACCAGCTCCGGCCTCACACCTGAATACCCTTTCAAAAGCGCATTTGCCCTCAGCAGCAGCATCGCTCTAGAAACTGACTCCGGGAAAGGCTCCCCCACCCCGCATGCATGGGATCGGATGAGATTCAGCTGAAGCGCCTTTACATCCTTCTGATTGATGAGCACATCGCTGAACTTCCCAAATCCCGTGTTGATCCCGTAAATGACCCTTTCTTCATCAACAATCCTTCGCACAGCCTCATGGCTTTCCTTCACCTGCTCCATGCTCCCTGCTGATGCTGCCGCATGTTCTTTTTCAAAAACAATTACCCTTACCTGTTCCAATATCAATGTGCTGCCAGTCAATTCGATCATGATCTTTCCCCCTCAGCATATTAGCGAAATAAAGAAGAGACTGCCATCAAACCAGGGGTTTGAACTGCAGCCTCTTTCGAAAATTTTATAAGTTGATGTGTTTTTCTCTTCATTTGCGCATCATCCATTATGATTTATTTATTCTATTCTTCATTGTATGAATAGATTTTTTGCAGTGTCAACAGGTTTTTGCTAAATTTTAACAAGTTAGATTGGCAGATGATTAGCATGGTAGCGGGGTGAAGAGGGGGGCCAGGCATTGACGGGTGAATGGCTGATCGTGGACGCTTGGGCTGGATGGATTTTTGAGTTGGGATATTTCTGCTTTATTGGGGGCGGTCCTTTGGGGTCGAATGGTGGATAAACTGCTGATTTGGTAGATTATGTGCTTGATTTGGTAGATTAAGTGGTGAAGTCGGTAGATTATGTGCTCAATTGGTTAAATTAATCGCTGATTTGGTAGATTCCGCCGTAACTTGATCAAAATAGCCGCATTGGGGGTACCCCACGATCTAAGATAGGTTAGATTACTCGAAAAATTGGTGCTGCCAGCGCTCAAACTGGTTGAATAACCGCAAAGCTGCACTCTCTGCGGCCTTTTCGTGAAAATGGTAGATTATATGCTCATTTGATTAAATTAATCAGAAAGTCGGTAGATTATCCGCTCATTTGATTAAATTAATCGCATACTCGGTAAATTCCGCTCTCATCTGATCAAAAAAGCCGCAATGGGAGCACTCCGCTCTCAAGATAGGTTAGAAAAAACGCTAACTTGGCAGCTGCTGCACTCAAACTTGGTTGAAAAACCGCTAAAGCTGGCCACTCTACAGCCTTTTCGTGAAAATGGTAGATTATATGCTCAATTGATTAAATTAATTTCAAAGTCGGTAGTATTATCCGCTCATTTGATTAAATTAATCGCAAGCTCGGTAGATTCCGCTCTCATCAGATCAAAAAAGCCGCACTGGGAGCACTCCGCTCTCACGATAGGTTAGAAAAACCGCTAACTTGGCAGCTGCTGCACTCAAACCTGGTTAAATAGCCGCAAAAGCTGCACATTCTGCGGCGGTTTCCATGAATTAGCATCCCCCCCTCTGCCCTAAAGCCAATTCACCTTATGCCGGACACCTCCGCGCTCCATGACCTCCCCCCCAATCAAAAAAACCGCTTCGCAGCGGTTTTTTCAGTCAATATCTCTTTTATTTTTCCCTTTGACAAAGATATATGCCAGATAAGCAATATACATGGGTGCCGCAATATAGATCAGGTAAGGAAATTGCTCGTATGTGCCTTTGTAGATCAGATACAGGAGGCAGCCGAGAAAGATGGTGACGATTGTGCCGTATTTCGGAAGCGGGACTTCCTTCAGGCTTGGGATCCTGATTTTTGAGACCATTAGAAAGCATAATGCTGTAAAAATGACGGTCGTGACGATATTGGGAATTTTGTCTCCGAACAGCGTGAGGAGCGCCATGATGCCTCCGGCGGCCGTGATCGGGACGCCGACGAAATAATTCATGGATGACTTGCTTGAACTGATGTTGAACCGGGCCAGCCTGAACGCCCCGAACAGCGGGAAAAGCCCGGCGACGGCAAGGCCAAGAAGGTCAAATTGGTAGAAATATGTATAATACACTAAAAAGGACGGCGCCACTCCGAAAGTGACGATGTCTGCGAGCGAGTCGAGCTCTTTTCCGAGCGCGCTGTCAGCCTTCAGCATCCGGGCAAGCCTGCCGTCCATGCTGTCGAGCATCATGCCGATCAGAATGAGGATCGCCGCATTCTTGAATTGGCCGTTCGCTGCAAACCCTATAGAGAGGAAACCGCAGTACAGGTTTCCCTGAGTGACAAGATTGGGGATAGATTTCGTAAATCGTAATCGCACAGGCTTCCATCACACTCCAGCAACATAATATGTATCCGCCGGATGCCAGGCATATTTACCTAAAGCCTGGCACCCGAAGCCGTTACAGCCATTATACCACTTCAATGCGGCAGGGAAGAAAAAAACTCAATATTGTCTTCCCCTTTACCCGCAGTGCTGAACAGCTAATCACGGTGCATGGTGCCAGCAGCTGGTCTATAACTGGTATAGGTGCCTGTCACCATTTCAAAAAATCCCGGCACTTCCTCCAGCTTATTGTCGCGGAGCTTGCGGAGGACGGCTTCGCGCAGTTCCTGCTCGAGGTCTTCCCGGTTTTCCTTGCCTGTCTGGTACAAGGATTTCTTGATTTTAGGCTCGATGGCCTTCATGATTTCCTCTATTTCCTGCTGTGACAAATTCATGATTTCACCCTTTGTCTTTTTCAATCTGAGCGATGCTTCGGGAAATGTCCTCCATTTTCATTTTCAGCTGTTCAAACCGGTTTTCGTAGCGGTGCAGCAAATACATGGTGATGGCAATGGGGAATCCGAAATTGCCGATGATCTGGAGAAGGTTCAGCTGTTCAAACATTGTATTTCCTCCTTATCGTTTCAATCGCCTTAATTTTGGTTTTTGATACTGCCTGCGGGCTGATGCCGAGCAATCTGGCTGTTTCGGCATCAGGGAGGCTGCGGACGAATGCGTAATAAAGTATTTCCTGCTGCCTTGGCGTCAGCTCTTTTATAACTGCTGCAAGCTGGGGATCGGCTGTGTAATCCTCCAGCCTGCCGGAGGGGATTTCCATGAAAGGCCTGAGCGCCGAGTCATCTTCAAGGAGGTGTGTCAGCGGTTCTGCGCCGCCCTCTGCTCCTGCAGCAGGCTGGTCCAATGTGAGCTGATACCTGGTCCGGGATTCGCGCGCCTTCATGTCGAACTTCCTTGACTCATAATATATGGTCTTATTCAGGTATGAGACGAAGCGGACATGTCTGAAGTACCGTTTAAAAGCTGCTTCAAGCCGGGCTTTATTTTTCTCATGGGGATCATCCAGATATTCTTCATACAGCTTTTGATACTCTTCCTGAGCCAAAAATTCACGAACCACCCTGCTTGGCTCCCTGCCTTCCATTTTGCCACCTCCATTTTTAGAACATATGTTCTGTTTTGGGTTAAAAAAATGAGAACAAGCTTGCCTGTTCTATCTTATAAAGTATAGAATTCACGAAAAAAAACAACCTGTCCTGCATTATTTTAACATTGCTGCCCCTTTTTTATAAGGGTCTTTGGTGCCAGGCACTGTTATTTACTTTATATCCTTTTTAACGGGTTTCCATTCCGTTTGTCCATTACAATTTTTCCTGCGTTTCCGTTATACTTATAGAGGAAGCACAGATTTGAAAGGAGCACTACATGAAATCACTCGTACTTGCGGAAAAACCGAGCGTGGCCCGGGAAATTGCCCGTGTGCTCGGCTGTACGCAGACACATAAATCTTACATTGAAGGAAATAAATACATTGTCACCTGGGCGCTCGGCCATCTGGTTGAGCTGAAAATGCCTGAGAATTATGATACGAAATTCAAGCATTGGAATCTGGAAGATTTGCCGATCATCCCTGACCGGATGGGACTGAAGGTGATGAAGCAGACGAGCCACCAGTTCCGCGCCATTGACACGCTTTCCAAGCGGAAAGACATCAATGAAATCATCATCGCGACCGATGCAGGGCGTGAAGGCGAGCTTGTCGCCCGCTGGATCCTCGAGAAAATATATTGGAAAAAGCCAGTCAAGCGACTGTGGATTTCCTCTGTCACCGACCGTGCGATTAAAGAAGGTTTCCAGAGCCTGAAGCCCGGGGACCAGTTCCTTGCCCTTTACGACTCAGCGGTATGCCGTGCTGAAGCTGACTGGCTGATCGGATTGAATGTGACGCGGGCTTTGACTACGAAATACAATGATCCCCTGTCAGCAGGGCGTGTCCAGACACCGACGCTTGCCCTGATCATGGAAAGAGAGAAAATGATCCAGTCTTTCACACCGAAGGAATACTGGACCATTTCCGCCCATGTCGGACCGTTCAAGGCAGACTGGGAAAAGAATGGCGAGAAAAGGACGTTTTCCAAGGATACGGCAGAAGCGGTCGTTGCAAAGACAGATTCAGCAAAAGCGGTGATCCAGTCTATCAGCACCAAGGAAAAAAGCGAGCAGCAGCCGCTTCCTTATGACCTGACCGAGCTGCAGCGGGATGCCAATAAACGCTTTGGCTTTTCTGCGAAAAAGACATCCAATGTCCTGCAGCGACTGTATGAGCAATACAAGCTTGTCACCTATCCGCGGACAGATTCCCGCTACCTGACAACCGATATGGAAGCAACGATGCTGGACCGCCTGCATGGAATCGCCTCAGGCTACAGAGATGAAGTGAAGCCTCTCCTGGCCAAAAAAGGGAAGGTCCTTGCCAAGCGCGTGTTCAATAATGAAAAAGTGACCGATCACCATGCCATCATCCCGACCGAGGAGCGCCTTCATCTGAGCGATCTGGATAATGATGAGAAAAAGCTGTACGACATCATTGTCCGCCGCTTCCTGGCCCTTTTCCATGAGCCGTACAAATATGAAACAATCCAGGCTTCTTTTGACCTGAACGGCGAAACCTTCTCAACAAGAGAAACCGCCGTCATCGAAGAAGGCTTCCGGAAGGTGACAGGGAAAGGTGAAGAAAAGGACTTGAAGCTGAACCTTTCTTCCCTCTCAAAAGGCCAGACCCTGACGGTAAAATCAGTTTCTTCCGAACAGAAACTGACCGAGCCGCCTGCACGCTATACCGAGGCCGATATTTTATCGCAAATGGAGAAGTACAGCCTCGGCACACCGGCGACAAGGGCAGAGATCATCGAACGCCTGCTTTCCACTGAAGCTGTTGAACGCCAGAACGGCGGCCGCCTCCACCCTACAGGCAAGGGCAAGCAGCTGATGGACCTTGTGAACGAGGACCTGAAATCACCTGAGCTGACAGCGAAATGGGAACAGGAGCTTGAAGCGATTGCGCGCGGAAAAGCGAGCCCGAAGGAATTTTTGAAAAAAATCCGCCAGCAGACCCAGCAGCTGGTGTCCGAAATCAAGACAAGCGATAAATCGTACAGAGCCCATAATCTGACAGGGTCCAAATGTCCGGAATGCGGCTCCTTCCTGAAAGAGCGCAATACCAAGGAAGGTAAAGTGCTCGTCTGCTCGGATATGGAATGCAGCTACCGGAAGCGCAAAGATCCGAAGCTCTCCAACCGCCGCTGTCCGCAGTGCCATAAAAAGATGGAAATGCACAACGGAAAGGCCGGCACCTACTTCCAGTGCCGCCCATGCAATGTTGTTGAGAAGGCGCAGGATAAAAAGAAAAGCGTCAACAAGCGGGAAGAACGCAAGCTTGTCCAGAAATACAGCAATAACGATGACTCCTTCGGAACCAGCCTCGGCGACCTGCTGAAAGCGGCCATGAAGGACGACGATTGATGAAAAGACCCCGGCCGGCAGCGGCTGGGGTCTTTTATAATTGGCTAAGCTGTGCGGGTGTCCGGGTTAACTTGGATAAGAGAACGGGTGGTCCGAAGTTTCTGAAAAGCACTGTTATGACTGGCCTCCGAAGCTTTCGGAAAGGGATTCCGAGTTTTTTTTTCCGGCTCCGAATGAAGTTCCGAAAGCTTCGGAAGGTTTTAAAGAATTGTTAAACCTTCGGAAGGGGGCTGCGAATCTTTCGGAAGGCATCTTTGAGATTGCGACTAAAGCTATTCCCCTTCTTCTGCCCCACCACTTTTTAACGAATATTCCCATCACTTTGTCCATACTCTTCTACTAAAATGGAAGGAGTGATACGATGCTGACAAAACTGGCAGATCGATTTTCGAGACTGGTAGAAAGGTATTTACCGGATGCTTTTGTCATTGCTGTGCTGATGACTTTAGCAGTATTTGCTGCAGGTTTTTTGATGAAGCCGCAGGAGCCGATGGAGCTTGTTAAGTCTTTTGGGGATGGATTCTGGGTGTATCTGGCGTTTACGATGCAGATGGTTTTGCTGCTCATGACGGGGATGGCTCTCGCCTCGGTGCCTTTTGTACAAAAACTGCTTGCTGCTCTCTCTTCAAAAGCCCAAACCGCCGGCCAGGCTTATATTCTGACTTTCCTTGTGTCTTCGGCTGCTTATTATGTGAACTGGGGACTGGCGGTTGTTGTCGGCGCCATTATGGCGAGGGAAGTCGGCAGACGAAACCAGAATGCTCATTTTCCTTTGCTTGTTGCGGCTGCCTATGCACCGACCGTCCTGTATACCGCCGGGCTGTCCAGCTCTATCGGGTTGACTGTAGCGACGAAGGGCCATTTTCTTGAAGATTTGACCGGTGTAATCCCAACTTCAGAAACTATTTTCCACCCTGGCACCATTGCGATTTTTCTCGTGCTGCTGGCAACGATTCCGCTCTTCATCTATTTCATGGCCCCTAAGGAAGGGATTCTTCCCTATAAGCCGGCAGATGAGGCAAAGCCTGTAAAAAGTGCGGCAGCTTCTGAAGAAAGCACCCCTGTTTCCTCACTTGAGAAAACAAGAATATTAGGAAGTCTGATTGGAATCATCGGGCTCGGATATCTGGTTTATGAGTTTTGGAATGGCCGGGACATTGACTTGAATATAATCAATATTGCCTTTCTATCGCTCGGGCTCCTTTTCCACGGCTCCCTTTCCAGCTATGCTGCTGCGTTTAAGGATGCGGCCGGGGCGATATCGCCCATCATCCTGCAATTCCCTTTTTATGCGGGCATCATAGCCATGCTGGGCAGTTCCGGGATTGCCGAGTCGATGATTAACGGGATGGCTTCCATAGCCAGCAAAGATACCTTTGATATTTTTACCTACTGGTCAGCCGGTCTGGTGAATATCCTTGCTCCTTCTGGCGGAGGCCAATGGGCGCTTCAAGGTCCCCTGCAGGTTCCGGCCGGCCTCCAGCTTGGCGTCGATCCCGCAGTCACCGCGATGGCAGTCGGCTGGGGGGATGCCTGGACTAATTTGATCCAGCCTTTCTGGGCACTCCCGATTTTAAGTGTGGTCGGCTTGCATATCCGCCACATCATGGGATACTGCATCCTCCTCGCCGTCTGGGTTGGAGCCGTCACTACCGTTATGATGTTCTTTGTCTATTAAAACCCACATCCTCTCAGCAAAGGCCAATTACGTATCATTGCACCTGTCATTTTTTTCAAAAAAATAGTATGATAGCGTTATTGACCAGAGAAGTGAGGATTTCAGCATGAGAATCAGAGATTGGGATTTCAACTTGAAGGTGCGCCTGTTCGGCGAATCTTTGATGAATATTACGTTTTGGATGTTTTTTCCGTTTTTGACGATTTATTTTGCAGAGGCGTTCGGCAAGGGTAAGGCCGGCCTTCTGCTTATTTTATCGCAGGTGTTTTCTGTATTAGCGAACCTGATGGGCGGCTATTGCGCCGACCGTTTTGGCAGGAAGATGATGATGGTGATCTCCGCCTTCGGTCAGGGGATCTGCTTTATTCTGTTTGCAATCGCCAGCTCCCCTTCCATCGAATCCTACTGGCTTGGCTTTGTCTGCTTCACTTTTGTCGGGGTATTCGGCGCCTTCTACTGGCCGGCAAGCCAGGCGATGGTGGCCGATGTGGTCGAGGAAAAGCACCGCAGCGATGTATTCGCGATCTTTTATACCTCCATCAATATCGCAGTGGTGGTCGGGCCGATCCTTGGGGCCCTCTTTTACGTACAATACCGCTCACAGCTCCTTTTGATTGCCGGCATTGTCTGCATCCTGCTCGCCCTGATCCTCGCGAAATGGACGCGCGAAACGGTACCGGAGCATACAGCTGTAGCAGGAGAAAATGATAAATGGTACAGCTTCCTTGGTGCCCAGGTGAAGGATTACGGCATTATCTTCAGGGACAGGACCTTCCTTCTATTCATCATTGCAGGCGTCCTGGCCGCCCAGACATTCATGCAGCTGGACCTGCTGATCCCTGTTTATACGAAAGAAGCCGTCGACAACCAGTCCCTCTTCAGCATCGGAAGCTGGTCGTTCACTGTCCACGGCGAGCAGGCCTTTGGCGTCCTGCTCTCGGAAAATGGGTTTCTGGTGGCATTGTTCACAGTCGCTGTCACTAGATATGTAGCCAGATTTAAAGAGCGGAATGTCTTTGTCACCTCCTCCCTTTTCTATGCTGCCAGCATCATTATATTCGGGCAAACGCAGTGGATTTGGGGCCTGATCATCGCAATGGCCGTCTTTACTTTAGGAGAGCTGATGGCGGTCGGGCTTCAGCAGAGCTTTGTGTCGCGCATCGCCCCGGAGCATATGAGAGGCCAGTATTTCGCAGCAGCCAGCCTGCGTTTTACCGTCGGGAAAACAATCGCTCCCATTTCCATTCCGCTGACCGTCTGGATCGGCTATGATTGGACTTTTGCTATACTCGCAGTGCTCGCGGTATTAAGCGCATTTCTTTATTGGATCATGTTTGCAATATACGAAAAGCAGGAAAAGCAGCCTGCCGGAGAAACCTCCGTTTAACCCTAAGAGGGCCGGTGCCAGCCGGCCTTTTTTCTTTGCTTTGTGCGCCTGCCTCCTGGAGGCATCGTTTACAGCCATGATAGAAGTCATTTAAATGCTGCCACAGAACAGCGCATCCCCAGGCCGGCGCTCCGTTCCAGGCGCCTGCGCTGTTCTATGAAAAAAGGTATAGGACCAAACAGTTTCTTTTTCCCCCGGAAACCGATAAAATGTAGAGGAAGATTCTGAAAAAGGAGATACATAATATGAGCCAATTCCAGCAAAATCTCGAAAAATATGCCGAGCTTGCAGTCAAGGTCGGCGTCAATGTCCAGGAGGGCCAGACGCTCGTGATCAATGCAGCACTTGATGCAGCAGAGTTTGTCCGCCTTGCCGTAAAAAAAGCCTATGAAACAGGAGCAGCCAATGTGGTGGTCAACTGGTCTGATGATACAGTGACGCGCCTGAAATATGATCTTGCGCCTGACGAGTCTTTTACAGAGTATCCTGAGTTCCGCGCCAAAGAAATGGAAGACCTTGCAGAGAAGGGTGCTGCGTTCATGTCGATCGTATCTGCAAGCCCTGACCTTCTAAAAGGGGTTAAATCCGGGCGGATCGCCAAGTTCCAAAAAGCCGCAGGAAAAGCGCTGAGCAAATACCGCCGCTACGCACAGTCTGATAAGGTGAGCTGGACGGTCATCGCTGTCCCATCTGAAGGCTGGGCAGACAAAGTTTTCGCAGACGATCCTAAGGAAAGCCGCGTGGAAAAGCTTTGGGATGCCATCTTTAAAGCAACGCGCGCAGATCTTGATGATCCTGTGCAGGCTTGGAAGGACCATGACGCTTCCCTGCATGAAAAAGTCGATTACCTGAACAGCAAAGGATTTAAAAAGCTGCATTATACAGCGCCAGGCACTGACTTGACCATCGAGCTTCCTGAAAAGCATCTATGGGTCGGAGCAGGCAGCGTCAATGAAAAAGGCCACGAATTCATGGCTAATATGCCGACAGAGGAAGTCTTTACCGTTCCGCTTAAAACCGGTGTCAACGGGCATGTTTCCAGCACAAAGCCCCTCAGCTACGGCGGAAATATTATTGATAATTTCACGATTACCTTTGAAAACGGGCGCATTGTGGATGTGAAGGCTGAAGAAGGAGAAGAAATCCTGAAGCAGCTTGTTGAGACAGATGAAGGCTCACATTATCTTGGTGAAGTGGCCCTTGTGCCATTCAACTCGCCGATTTCACAGTCCAATCTGCTTTTCTACAACACATTGTTTGACGAAAATGCCTCCAACCACCTGGCAATCGGAAGCGCTTATGCATTCTGCATCGAGGGCGGCAAGAAAATGTCCTCTGAAGAGCTCGCTGAAAATGGCCTGAACGAAAGCCTTACACATGTCGACTTCATGATCGGCTCAGCCGAGATGAACATTGACGGCATTAAGGAAGACGGCCAGTCAGAGCCTGTTTTCCGCAAAGGCGACTGGGCATTTTAATCGCTATAACCAAAGGAAGCTGCCGGCCATCATGGCCCGCAGCTTTTTTGCTGTTAACGAAGTTGCAGCTTTTACCGTTCGTTGATCTGCCAGGTCCCTCCAGTGCTCCGTCCCGGCAAATCATGTTCCCGGGTGCCCCGGGGTGCTCCATTCTCTTAAAACTTCCTCAGCTGAACAGACTTTATTTTTCCTGACTGGTCTGCATACACATCAATATTGTATTTTCCGGCAGCATAGATCGCCAGCACTTCTGTTCCTCTCCTGCTCTCCCTGAAAGGGTCGCCGAACATTTTCTTGATATCTGAAATAGTGGACTGAAGACGGATTCCCGGAATTGATACGACTGCCACTTCCTGTGTGGCTTCATCATAAAAATACGTCACTTCCGGATATTTCAGATACGCATATTTGCCTTTTTTCCCTGCTTCTATAGAAGGAGGGCTTGCCTTTTTAACATCATTGATATTCGTGCCGATCGGATATTGGCTACCCGTCAGTATGCCTTGGGAGGCTTTATCAACAATGCCCTTTTCAAGCTGGATGTTGTAGAAAGGATGATAGTTCTCTTCGGCTGCGCTCCAGATTTTAAACCATTTCTCCCCTTCGCCCATGCCGTCTTTCATTGCAGAATCATTGTAGACCGTCTCGCTGACCTGATTGATCTCAAGCTTTTGCTTGTCAAATGCCCATGTTGAAAAAACCCATCCCTCGTTGTCATCAATGGACTGGACTGTCTGGATGTATTCCTGTTTGATTGCTTTGATTTCCGGTCCGAGTATGGAGTGAATTTCCTCACTGGACTGGACGTTTTTCAGCTCTCCATCCTGGATGCTGTACAGCTCTGCCGAGAACCGGCTGTCCCCCTCGGGCTGGACGATTGTGAGCAGGGTCTTATCACCAAGCTTAAGCGGATACGCCCCTTTCACCTCTTCATTGAAAACAAGCGGCAGGGATGAAAGTATATCCTGCTTAAAGGCAGATTTCGCCCCTTTTTTGGCCATATAGACTGAATAATTCCCTTCATGCACCGTATCCTGCTTATCTCCTAAAACACCTGCTTGTTCAAGCTTGACGGTTGTTTCATTTTCCGCATAAATATAGATTTCATAAGCCAGGCCTTCATCGGCCGCTTCCATGCGGTAAAGGGATTTTTCCCTGAGCCATGAAGTATCCTTTTTATCCTTGCCTTCTGTCTGGATCGTCAGGACAGCAGAATCGTCTTCCTGCTTCTCGGTTTTATTTGAAATTTCTTCTGCCAGTGATGTGTGGATCTGATTGCTGCATGCCGCGGTTACCATGGACAGCAGCATAAGCATTGCATATATAAGTTTATTCATTTTATCTCCCACTCATTTAAGTAGATTATTATGCCGGCTGACGCTTTATCCCTGTCATGGCCGGTCACATTTCTAAATGTTTAACAATAGCCATTTATATTCTACAAATCTGTTTTAACTGCTTTTTAAACAGTTTGTAATCTAATTGTAACATAAAAGCGGAAACTTTTTTAACCCCTTCTTTTACAGGCAGGTATTTCCATCATTTTTCTTTTGGGTCTTTTCCCATAGATCGCTGCTATGTTGCCATCCTTGTAAGACGTGATAAAATACGCTTTCAGGATGCGGTGTCTTCCCTGCCCAGCCATAAAAGAGCTGACCTTTCCGGACCCATTGACAGGTTGAAAAATAAGCGGAGAAATTTCACCTATCTTCGAAAAAACTCAAAAAATAGCTCATATAGACGGAGAAATTCCGGCTATCGACTCAAAAAACAGGAAAATGGGCCACTTCGCTCCGCACAACCGGAAATTCTCCGCTTATAAACACCCATCCATGCCATATTCAGCAGCCTAACCGGAAATTCTCCGCTTATTTTAAGGCTTGCTGGCCACTCATATCAGGTCTGCAATTCCATAAAATGTAAATTAATGATTGTTATATTTAAAAGCAGCAATCTTTACGAAAAAAGCCTTCTTTTTTAAAGACTATCTATATCATTCGTTATGCCAGAAAATTTTATGGGGGTCGTCCTTTATTTTTTCCGTCCTCTTGAATATTGCATTAGCCTGCCTTTTATGGGACGATGTAGGTAATTATGGTGCCGGAGGAGAAGATGATGATCCATTTGAACATAATAGTTTCCGGAAAGGTGCAGGGAGTGGGGTTCCGCTTTTTTGCACAGAGAAAAGCTGTTCAATACGGCATCAATGGCTGGGTGCGCAACCTGGATGACGGTTCTGTGGAAATCCGGGCAATGGGAGACAAAAAGCAGATGGATTCTTTTATGAGGGATTTGAAAAGAGGGAACCCTTTTTCGACGATCGATCATATGCAAGTGGATGAACTGGATGGACAGGGCGGACTGTCTTCTTCTTTTAAAATAAAATATTAGCATATACATAAAAAGACGGGACTGGCTATTAAAGCTGTCCCGTCTTTTTTCAGGCTGTCTGCCCGATATCTTTCTGTGCTGTCCCGGCCGTCAGCATGCTGATGAGCATGTAGGCGGCAAAAGACAGGATGATCGGCAGGATGAGTGTGTTCATGCCAAAGGCGTTCGGATAGTACGTATAAAAAAGGATATACGAGACTACCCCGGTAAGCATGGAGGCAATGGCTCCATGCTTATTTCCCCTGCTCCAGTACAGGCCGAGAACGACCGGCCAAATGAAGGCGGCCTCAAGCCCTCCAAAAGAGAACAGATTGAGCCAGATGATCAGATCCGGCGGACTGAGCGCCATCAGGCAGACCAGGATCCCGAGGACCGTTGTAACGCCGAGGCTCAGCTTCTTAACCGTCCCTTCACTTGCATCAGGCTTGATATAATTCAGATACACATCCTTCACGACAGCCGAGCTGACGAGGAGGAGCAGGGAATCGACAGTCGACATGATTGCTGCCATCGGGGCGGCCAACACCACCCCTGCCAGCCACGGAGGCAGGACCTCCATCGCGATGAGCGGCATTACCTTGTCCCCTACCTCAATACCAGGCAGGATCGGACGCGCGAACACGCCGATCAGATGCATGCCAAGCATGATGAAGCCGACCACAAAGGTGCCGATGATGATCGCCCTGTGCATGGCCCGGGAGTTTTTGTAGCTCATCGCCCGGACAGTCACCTGCGGCAGTCCGACCACTCCGACGCCTACAAGAATCCAGAAGGAAGAAACATAGAGCGGTGACAGTCCGCCATCAAATCCATACGGAGAAACTAGCCCCGGATTTTCCGTCCTTAGGTCTGTGATGATATTTCCAATCCCGCCGCCGGCAATAATGACGGCAATAAGAAGGATCAAGGTCCCAACAAACATGATGACACCCTGGACCGCATCTGTCACAGCCACGGCCCTGAAGCCGCCGATGATAACATAAACAAGAACCGATGCAGCAAAAATGAACAGGGCAGTCCCATAAGAAAGGCCTGTCAGTGACTCGATCAGGCGGGCGCCGCCGACCCACTGGGCAGCCATGGAAGCGAACAGGAAAATGATGATGCTGATCGCTGACAGCAGCACCACCCATTTGCTTTGATACCGTTCTTTCAAAAAGTCGATCAGTGTGACTGCATTATACTGCCTGGCGACAATCGCAAATTTCTTCCCGAGCACCATCAGCACAAAATAGCCTGTCACAAGCTGTGACATTGCAAGCAGCACCCAGCCGAGCCCCTGGGTGTAGGCGACCCCGGGTCCGCCGATGAAGCTGCTGGCGCTGCCGTAAGTGGCGATCATCGTCATTGCCAGGATGAATCCGCCCAGCTCCCTTCCGCCGAGGAAATATTCCTGCAGAAAAGAATGGCTTGTCCTGACATGCCTGCTCGCCCAAAAGCCTACCAGAAAAATGCCGATCAGGAACACAAGAAGCGGGATAATGACACTTATATTCATTCCGCCTTCCCCCCTTCTTCTCCCTCATCGAAAGGAACCTCTTTAAACAGAAACTTCACGGCTGCCCAAACAAGGACAAATACAACGGCAAATCCTGCCACACAGCTATAGAAAAACCAGGCAGGCAGCCCCATGATATATGTATATTCTTCAACAGGCCCTGACCCCATGCCATATGCAAAGCCAAACCACCATACAAAATTAAAAAGGACAAGACCGATACCGATCCAGGCTTCCCTCTTCGCCACCTTAAAACGGGGATCCTTCCCCCCGGCTTTATTATCCAAGTCCTTTCCCCCCTCTTTCCATTATCCTTCACCTTAAAATTAAGAATTATTTCCAACTTGATTGTAAACGAAAAACACCAAATCAGAAACAAAAACTTGGTTTCGGTGCCAGGCACCGCGGTGGACACTTTTGCCCTTTTTGTCTTTTCGCGGTGCCAGGTACCGTCCGTGGACACTTTGGCCACATTTGTCTTTTTACAGTACCAGGTACCCTCTATGGACACTTGACCACATTTGTCTTTTTACGGTGCCTGGTACCCTCCGTGGACACTTTTGCCACATTTGTCTTTTCACGGTACCAGGCACCGCCCGTGGACACTTCGGCCGCATTTGTCTTTTCACGGTGCCAGGCACCGTCCATGGACACCTCGGCTATGATTGTCCTTTTATGTTACCTGGCACTACCAGTTGGAACCATTAAAAAACAGCCCCCGGAAAGAGGCTGTTTTCATGACGCAGATTCTGCTGTCAGCCTGCCAGCTCGGCAGGCTGCCTTTTTTCTTTCCTGGCCATGCTGACCAGCAGGTAAACCAGCGGTGTGTCGATCAGAGCAACAAGGAACTTAAAGACATATTGAGTTCCAATCATCGCCAGCAGAGCTCCTGCAGGCATTGTGCCGTAAAAGGCGATCAGAATGAAAACAGATGTATCGATCAGCTGGCTTGAAACTGTGGACAGATTATTGCGGATCCACAATTTCTTACTGCCATGCTTTTCCTTCAGTTTATGGAAGACGTACACATCAAGGTTTTGGCTGACCAAATATGAGATGAGGCTCGCAATGGTGATGCGAAAGCTGCCGCTTAAGATCGTCTCGAATTCAGCCTGCGCCCCGAAGAATGGGGCAGAAGGCAGATTGATTGCCGCAAAAATGAATACGGCTGACAGAAGCTGGGTTACAAACCCGGCGAGCACGGTCTTCCGTGCCGCTTCTTTTCCATAAACCTCACCGATGATATCGGTGATTGGATACGTAAACACATACACAATCACTGCCGCCGGCAAAACAGCCCAGGATCCCAGGCTGAACAGCTTGACGGCAAGAATATTGGATAATATAAGCAGGCCGGCAAATGCGGCATTCAAATATAATAGCAAAATGTCTGTCTCCTTTTAGCGGTTGTCGATGGTTTCAGGATACAGATCATGGTTCATCATCCTGTATTCCGCCATCTTTTCATATTTTGTACCGGGTTTTCCGTAATTCGTGTAAGGATCGATGGAGATGCCGCCGCGCGGAGTGAATTTGCCCCACACCTCGATATAGCGGGGATCCATCAGTTCAATCAGATCATTCATGATGATATTCATGCAGTCTTCATGGAAATCGCCATGATTGCGGAAGCTGAACAAATACAGCTTCAGTGACTTGCTCTCTACCATTCTCTGATCAGGGATATAGCTGATATAAATCGTCGCAAAATCCGGCTGCCCCGTTTTCGGGCACAAGCTTGTGAACTCCGGGCAGTTGAATTTAACAAAATAATCGCGGTTCGGGTGCTTATTATCAAAAGCCTCCAGGATGGAAGGCGAGTATTCAAACAAATACTGTGTCCCCTGATTGCCAAGCAAAGTAACATCTTTCAATTCTTCATCTTTTCTTCCAGACATAGAAAAAAGCCTCCTTATATGGTACTGCACATACAAGAGAGGCTCCCCGGATATAAAAAATCAGCCTGAAAAAAATTAAAACCATATCCTCGGGGATATGGTTGATTAGTTTCATCAAAGCCATAGTTTTTTATAGAGGGTTTACTGCTATGAACCTCTCCTGCATGATGCAGGAATGTCGTATATTTTTTTGTCCTCTGTAACTATAGTGAAAAAGCCCGGTTCTGTCAATACCATACATATAAGCTTCTCTCTCCTTAACAATCGGACGTTTTAAAAGTATAATACCTTTATCGTTATACAACTTGATCAAAGAAAGAAAGGAATGACCTATATGCTGAAGGAATTCAAGAAATTTGCCATCAAAGGCAATGTGGTCGATCTGGCAGTCGGGGTCATCATCGGCGGAGCTTTTGGAAAAATCGTCACCTCGCTCGTCAATGATATTGTGATGCCATTTCTCGGCCTGCTGACTGGCGGAGTCGATTTTTCTGAGCGTTCTGTAAAAATCGAGGACGCTACCATTAAATACGGTGCTTTCATCCAATCTATCATTGATTTTGTGATCATCGCTTTTTCCATCTTCCTCTTCGTCCGCTTCATCACCCGCCTGAAGAGCAAGCAAGAACAAGAAAAACAAGTCGAGGAATCACCTAAGATCGATGCGAAGGAAGAACTGCTGAAAGAAATCCGCGATCTTTTAAAAGAAGAAAAAATGAATTGAAACCTAATCCATTTTACCGCGTATAAAAGGTATTCAATTTTAATGAGGTGAAACATATGTATGCACAAACTGCCAGCACCGGCTATCTTCCATCTGTTTTAAGAGCCTTTGCCCTGTCACTGGCATTTGCCTTTCTCGGGACGATGGCTGGCGTCTATATCCCTCCGGCGCTGTTCCTGCCGCTCGTCATCCTTGAGCTGGCCATGCTGATCGGAGCGTTCTTTTTAAGAAGGAAAAAAGCGATTTCCTACACTTTTCTTTACAGCTTCACCTTTATTTCCGGTATTACAACGTATCCGATCATTGCGCATTATATTGCGACAGCAGGTGCTAATACCGTCCTGATGGCCGTCGGAACGACAGCTGTTGTATTTGGCGGACTTGCTTTTTATGCAACCACAACCAAGCGTGACCTCTCATTTCTCGGCGGGATGCTGATGGCTGCCCTGCTGGCTCTGATCTGCATCTCCATTTTCCATATGATCTGGCCGTTAAGCTCCACAGCACTGCTCGCTTTTTCCTTTATCGGCGTGCTAGTCTTCAGCGGCTATGTCCTGTTTGACTTCAACAGGATGAAGCAGTACGGAGTGAGTGCGGAAGAAGTGCCGCTCATGGCGCTGAATCTGTATCTTGATTTTATCAACCTGTTTATCAATATTCTTAGGATCTTCGGCATTCTTGCCAGTGATGACTAAGAAAATAATGCGCCTTGATTCTGTACAAGAATCGGGCGCTTTTTTATGTTAATCTTTCGAGTCCGGCAGATACGCAGACTACAAGAGTTCCTTACCTGCCGCGCTTTTATGCGCAGCACACCCGAGCCCTCTTTTTTGCCCATTTCCCCCTCTTCCGTTATGATAGAGCTAATTCTTAAAAAATTTGTTCTGAAAGAGGGATGGGTATGGATTACCAATTGGAGATCCCCGGTTCGCAGGATACGGTTACCTTGGGTGAGGCAATCAGCGGGCAGGATACGATGCTCGTTTTTGTCCGCCACCTTGGCTGACCGGTCTGCAGGGAATATCTCTCGCAGTTGCGTGAGCGCATAGCAGAAATTGAAGATAGAAAGTTTCACGTGAAAATCGTTGCGCCTTCCAAAGGGGCGTTCATTGAACAGTTCCTGGAGCATTTCGGGCCGTTTCCTTTTCCGATCTACGGAGACCCGTCGAGGGCAGCTTATAGAGGGATGGGCCACGAGACGATGCCGAAGTGGAAGCTCCTTGCTAAGGCCGGGTTTGGATTTGTGACCGGCCAGGTGAAAGGCTTTATCCCGGATGAAGAAAAACAGAAGCAATTTGTGATGAAATCGATGAAGACGCAGGATGTTTATATTCAGGGCGGTACATGGCTATATTCATCACAGGGTGAGTTGCTGTGGAAGCATATTGATCCTTCGCCGGAAAAACATGCCGGCATTGATGAGGTCTTGGCGGTCATTGACAGGCGGGGCTGAGAGCTGCAAAATGACGCGCCTTCACATTTGTAACGGGTTTTCTGGTGAGGTACAAAATGTTAAATAGCAGACAAATCACACAGCAAATCACACAAATTCAACAAACAAATCACAGTATATTTGCAGTCAAAAAGGCTTAGAGTATTTTCAACTCTAAGCCTTTTTTGTAATAACTTGTTACACTAAAGCACCCGTTAGTTTAAGTACATTTAATCACAAACTACGTTTCTTATTAAAGGAATGCTGCCCATAAGGGGTGGCGGTTTGGCAGCTGTGCTTAGACTTCAACCACTTTTTAGCTAAAAACAATAAGTCTCGCCGCATACATTATTTACCTTGCCTCAAAGAAATTACCATATTTATTTCTAATACCTTATTAGACTAACCTACCGCTCATTCTCATCCATTATTGGTTCCTCTTCATAAGGTCTTTCTTAGAAATTCCTTTCTACTTTCACCCTTACTACTTAATATTTTGTATAATTCAACTTTATTTACCGTACTTCCAACCCAAAATAGAAACTAACAAACCCACAGCTGAAATATAGAAACCAAACTGTACTGCAGAACCGCTCGATGATAGCATAAACGCTATTGCAAAAAGTATAATTGAAATGCCCATAAGCATGGTACGCATAATTAGATCTCCCCCTTGATAAATCCTTATCTTTGTGACCATTTTGATTAGATCCCTGTAGTCAAGTCAATGAAATTGAGTAACTGATTATTAATTAACAGAAATAAGCCCACTATTTTTTTATTCCTACCATGGGAGCTATTCTTGCAGCCATTTCTGCAGGTATTAAAGAACCAATGACACCCGAAACTACTGGCAAAATGATAGGCAGAATTAAATAGACTAAGTAACTATCTACGCTAATTTCGCTATATGTTAACCATATCAAAACTAGGGATAAACCGAGACTTAAAATACCTGAAAATACTCCGATAAATACCCCTTCATAAATTACAAGTTTACGAACCATACTGTTATCCCATCCAACGGCTTTTAACAGTGAGATTTCCGGCTTCCTCTCAGTAACATTCTGCCACATTATTTCTGCTATTATCAGAATAGCCATGACAATAGCAATAATGGATGCTACGTAATGAAAAGTACTTATTTCCAACGCAACATACTCGCCTAGGTAAGATGTATACATAACCCCTTCTAGTTTGTATGTAATAACAATGAAATTAACAAGAAGAGTTACAGGTATGGCTAATGCAATGATAGAGACAATTGTTCTCCAGGTCTTCCCGAATAAATATTGGAGTGCAATACCAAAGATTGTGTTGGAATAAAATAACCGTTTCATAGTCAGGGTGATTTCACCCGTTTTTAATGCTTCATACGGTTCTATATTTCCAACTAATTTTGCTGGCCAAAGACTACCCAAAAAGTAGATTAAAAGACCAGCAAATCCGGTTAACAAGGAGAGAATTAATGAGAATTCGGTCTTTAAAACAAGATGTAAAACAAATTGAGAGATACAAATTGTAATAAAGGCTATACTCCCCAACAGAAAGGATTCTAGTATTAATATTTTTTTTAATTGAGAAGTGCTCCATCCAAGAGCCAGTAACAAAGCATATTGTTTTCGGTTAGTTAAAAATGCAATTAATCGTGTCATAATGACATAGACTATTGCAACCAGCAAGACTGTTAAAATAATGCTTGAATAGCCAAGCTTTGTCTCTTTTAAAATTGTAAACGCAGCCCCCAAATTTATCCACGGTTGTTCAATCCAGCCTAAAGCTGGAACACTGTTATTTTCTGGAATAAAAGATAATACTGATTGCGGTGAGGACCCCAAAGTAATCTTTACTTTTAATCCTGTTTTTTTAGTTATTAAAGAAGCAATATCTTCTAGCTTTTCATGAGAGGTGCTCTCCAATTTGTCTGCACCCTTTACTTTAATTCGTATTGCAGAAATAGGTTCTTTACCTTGTAAAGCTGAGATTTCACTTGCAGCTTCAATGGTTGTAAGTACAGTGGGGGGTTGTAAAAGAAAATCAACTGGATTGTTGGTTGCTGTAAGATCCACAGGAGGATTGATCGGTTTTCCATCTTCGTCCAATACCAACTTAGCTGAAGCAGGGCGATAGGTATCTAAGGGAAGTTCAGTCAATGGATCCTTTGCAACATTCAACTCTTCTGGGTGGTATGCCCCCACAATACTTAAATTTAAGCGTATATAGTCATTTAGATCCTTTATTTTCTCAACTTCTCGGAAGGCGTAGGTTCGATCTTGAGCCCAAGGTAATACCGTATCTTGAGTTTCTAACGAATAGGCAGACTCCCAACGTTCAGGAAATGGACTTTGAATGTTTTTATAAACCAATGGCCCAATTTTTTCCCCTAACACGGTTGTTGTATTTAAATACTTTCCACTTGAATCGTTTTCCTTTTGACCTAGTAATCCATTGTAAATGGCTTTATATGCTTCTTGTGAAGAATAAGTATTACTTGTAATCTTTTTTGATTCCAAACTCTTTAAATAGTTCACTCCGCCTTTATCTCGGATACTTTTCATTAACTCATTTATTTGGGACTGTTCCTTTGGAAAATCCAGTTCTAGTTTCTCCAATTGATATTTATACTTTGTTTCCGAGAAAGGTTGAGAACTTAAAAGAAGGGGGATTTGTATTTGATTTGCATTTTTATCAATTATGAAGGGTTTGTCATTCTCGCTAAAATATTGGGTGGACGCCTTATCAAGCCCTACCAATTTAGCTTCTTGCTGCGGGTCTATTCCAACTAATAAGTTTCTGCTTGTTATAACATGGTTTCCAGCATAAGATTGCCAAGGGAGAGCTCCAAAAGTTTCTGAAGGATTTTCCTTTGTACTAATGCCCGGATGCCAAGAGCCGGCTACTAAATACTTTGTATGGAGCGCTTGGATACGTGTATGGTAGCCGTTATCAACAGTCTCTATGTATTCTAGTTTATAAATTCCATTATCATTTTCAGGAGGAGTAAAGCTCCCCATTTGAACACTTAAGGGCAAATCTCCAAGGATTGCAATGGGAGCTGCTACCTCTATATCTTCCACATCTTTAATTTGCTGATATTGTTCAAGACTAATTCCACCTGTAACCCCGCTCATAAAATTTGGCTCTAACAATCCTTTATCTTCAGCTGAGGAACCATTTCCTTGGGGGAGTACAACCATATGATAAGAAGTCTTCCAATTTTGTTCGATAGTATTTTTCACAGTTCCCTTATTCGTTTCAGTTAAGCTTACTAACGTACTTAAACCTATGCTTATTACCAAAATTCCAACAATCAAAAGGATTAATCTTTCTCTATGTCTAAACCAATTTCTTAGGATTATAGAAATCATAAGGGTATCCTCTTCTTATCTGTAATCACTACTCCATCTTGTAACTCAATAGTTCTATTTGACATGTTTGCCAGGTTTATATCATGAGTAACAAAAATAACTCCACACTTCTTTTCTTTGTTTAGCTTTTTTAGTAACTGAAACATATCTAAACTTGTTTTTGAATCAAGATTACCGGTAGGCTCATCAGCCAAAATCCAATCTGGTTCGTTTATTAATGCTCTTGCGATTGCTACCCTCTGCTGTTGTCCACCTGACAACTGAGAGGGAAAGGAACTTAACTTGTTTTCCAGACCCATATCAGTTAGTAGCATTTTAGCTTTTTCTATCTTATCAATTTTATTCTTTTTCGGAATAGTCGGTAATAAAACGTTTTCCAAGGAATTAAGAGTAGGTAGAAGATTATACTGTTGAAAAACAAAACCTACATGTTCCGAGCGAAATTCTGATAACCTTTTTGAGTTTAAACTAGTAATATCTTCTTCCTTAAAAAGGATGGCTCCATTTGTTGGTTTATCTAATGTCCCTAATATACTCAGTAAAGTAGACTTCCCTGATCCTGAAGGTCCTACAACAGAGATAAAGTCTCCCTCATTAAACAGCAGGTTGATATTATTAAGAACTGGAACACCTTGAAATCCCTTATTAATATTTTTTAACTGAATATCTTTTAGCATCGTTTTTCTCCTTATTAAACACTTTGAAATCAACTATTGCTGGTTAACACACTACAAATTTGTATTAAATAGTAAAAACGTTATTATTAAGGCTTGTGCAAAGCAAATAATTGGATGATAATAACTACCCGTAAACTATATTACCATAAAAACCCATATAGTTCTTGGAGTTCTTCTCAAAATAAAAATGCTGCATCTGCAGCATTTTGTTTGTATAGTTCTCGTTTTAACTCCCTTTCGCATAATTCCTATTCAACAAACCTGCCCCTTTTATGATATAAGAAAAGCTGCCTGGACTGGCAGCTAAATTTAAATCTAACCTGACAAATGCTTGTACTCTAACACTTCTACTTTGAAACCATGACTACAACCAATTTTAGGACTATCACAAGACGGAGATACCCTAACTTTAACCTGATCATGAGAATAGTTGCCGAGTGCATTACTTCCTTCTGGAACTTGAATACTTATGGAAATATCATAAGAATGATTATTGTTATAAATAATACCAACAATTCTTTGGAACTGCCACCCAAAGATAGCATCTTCATTACCTGAATACTCAAGCATCACTTTATTATCAATAGATGGAAAGATAATATCTTTAATAATGTCTTCTGGAGTGACATACCAATCTTCTGCATAAGGTTTAATTACTTTTGGCTCGGGAGGTTTAGCATTAACAAAGTCCTCACTTGTAAAAATAAATAAAATTGTAAAGAGAACGATCATTTTCTTCACGATGGTCACTCCTATAATTTTTTATTAGATTTCCCACCGCAATAAAACTTATCCGCTAATACCAACCTTGGGCCAACTGTTTCCTTTATTAAGGGTAAACGAAAGATTAAGCAACCTGCCCCTCATTAAGAGATGTCCCATAATGAAAAAATATTCCTTCTTAAACTAACCTGCCCCGTTTGTTTTATAGGAATCCATCATAAAAGGTGGTTAATCCTTTTAATCAAGGCAACATGCTAATTAGCAAATTACGAGTAGAGATTTTCCCACTCACTTAAATATATTTTATCTTTTTGCTCTAGTTCTTTTGGTAATCTTGTTATGAACTCTAAACTATTACCATCCGGGTCATCAAAATAAATCATTGCGTGCGCTTGGTTAGGAACAACAATTGGTTCCCTTGGTTCCTTGCCATATTCTGATCTAACCTCAATTCCACGTTCCTTTAACCAAGTCTTAGCTTTCTTTATATCTTCCAAATCAACATAAAATGCTATATGTTTTAATGATACGTGATAAGGAATTTCAGATTCTGAACCTTCCCATAAGCCAATCCAACTTTTTTCTTCTTCAATCCAGAAAAAGGCCGCTTTATCATATCGTTTATATAATCTCAGACCCAATTTTTGATAAAACTCAATTGATTTTTGTAAATTACTAACAGGTAAATGTGCTTCGTATAATCCTTTTATCATATAATTAACCCCACTTTTATATTACCTCTGTGTAGAATCATTTGATTACGCCATTTATAGTTTGAGATAATTTAAATTATTTTTATTATTTCTGCGCTTATTTCTGATATAAGCCAATATTACCTAACAAACAAAAAATTGTATTCAGTCCAAAGTTGATTTTCCTTACAACTTTAGTCTGATATTATCTATTTTTGTATTTAACTAACCTGCCCCGTTTGTTATATTAGAAAAGCTGCCTGATTTGGCAGCTGATTTGGAACATAAGCATCTTTTAGTTCAACAAACACTCAATTACTGAATGTTTCCCTTCCATCGTTATTTGTTTGTCTTGTTTCCTTCTTATATTTAATATAGGTGCCAATAACACCTAACAAATATAACCCCCACAGTATTGGATCAGTCAACTCAATACCAACCTGAGAAACACCACCAAGTAAATTTAAAACTATTAGTAATGAAAATAAGTATATCCCTGAAAGAACAGTGAAAAGAAATTCTTTTTTGCTTGATTTAAACACTGGTTCTCCTTTTTGACGAGTAATAACGACTATTACAATAAAAGTAATAATCCCTATTGTTCCAATAGATATATTTATTCCTATATCGGGGAAGAAGTCTATTACAACCATTAGAGTAAAAAAACACACCGCTAAGACCTCGGATATAAAATTAACTCTTTTTTTCATAATTCACCTCTCTCTCCATACAGTTATTTATTCTAATCATAATATAGATATCCCTTTATATAGGTGAGAGTGATTAAAAATAGACTCCTTTTAAACAAACCTGCCCCTTTTGTAATATAAGAACATCTGCTAATTCGGCAGCTTTTCTGGAACATATATGCCGTTAGTGTGAAATTTCAATTTAGTTTTTATCTCTTATTTCTTGCAGTATTTCTATTACTCGATTGTTTTGTTCTTCAATAGATTTTAACCTTTTTTCAATTGTGCTTGAAGAGAAAAAAACAATTAATACAATAGCTATTCCAAATATTAAATCCACTTCTACTCCCCCGTCTAAATCATGTTTATCTATGTATTTTTACCTAATGCTGCATACGTTTCAAATAACTTTAAGTTAGATGCTTGTTCAACTAACCTGCCCAGAAAAGCTGCCTGGTTATGGCAACTGAAATAAAACTAACATGGTAGTGAAACAGACACTTTACATACTATTATCATTTTTTGTTTTTAGTTTTCTAAAAAGGAAAGCAATGATAGTAACAATTGCACCAGTAAATATTAAGATAGAGGTTAAATTCCCCCAAAACGTATCGGCCATGCCGTTATGTCGAAGTATACCGTTAGCAGTCATAGAACCTAAACAAATGATGAAACCAAACCATTCTATAACTTTCATTCTTGGTTCCCCTCCTTAACCAATTAATATTACTTAATGCTAGGTTACCATATATTTACCAGAAAGAATCGTTTCTTTATAGAAGTATTCTGCCCCGTTTCTACAAGAAAGGCTCTAAAGAATACGGCATAATTCTTCATGACCAATATACAGATTTACGCACCAGAATTTACAAAATTGAAGAAGTAAGCCTTATAGCCCAGATTGACTAAAAACTGCTTCACCAAATGTTACTTATTAAGCGAATTATTAATTTCGGTATAAACATTAAGAAGTTCCAAACGACTTCACCAATTAGTTCAATTAGGGTATCTTTAAAAAAGCCGCCTTTATTCCTTTTCTTATTTTTCATCTTCCAGCTCCCTATTACATCAATCTTTACTTAACTATAATGATTCAAGATAACGAAATTCCCCTTCTTTTAATACTACTATTTACTCAATTTATTCTTTCGCTAACCTGCCCCTTTTATAGAATAAGAACAGCCGCCCAACTTGGCAGCTATCTTATTACATAAACCCCCGTTACTTCAACAATAAGGCATTAATAAATTCCCTTATCACTGGCCGGTCAGGAGGGCTAATATTCGAAGGGATTTGATCAACATCAAAGAATCCTAAATTCACCACTTCTTCATTATCAATCCTCAGTTCTCCATCAAAATCATTGCAAATATAGGTGGCGGTCACATTGTATACCTCATCACCGTGTGGTAATTTGTAATAAAATTCTTCTCCTGAAAAAACATTAAACAATTTTAAATTTTTCGCTACCAACCCTGTTTCTTCGTACATTTCCCTCTTTGCTGCTTCTTCTAACGACTCTCCTGGTTCCAGGGATCCTCCAGTCAAGCCCCAACAGTTATTATCTTTTCTTAATTGCAATAACAGCTTATTGTTCTGGTCCAAAATAATAACACTCGCTCCTGCCATGATAAGAGGGCGGGTGCCGACAATCTTCCTTAAATCCATAATGTAACCCATTGAAATAGCTCCTTAATATAAGATTTCTTATTAGAATTTCGAGATTAAAGAGTTAAATCCTTCTTCCATAAACCTGCCCCTTTTGTTATATAAGAAAAGCCGCCTGAATCGGCTGCTGCTCTGGAATATAAGCACTTGTTTGTTGAAGAGTAACTAAAACAGTTTGAGGAAATATATATTTTGTTTAGTTTAAATTTTGTTCATTTTAGGAATTTGTTTTCATTTTATTCTTATTCTTATCGTCTCCTTGATCTTCATCTACTACAACAATTCTTTGTTCTTCGTGAAATTCAACTTGAGATTGTCCAGTAATTTCATCAAGTGGAGTGTAAAAAGGAGTTAAAGTTTTCTTCTTAACAAACGCTTTATAAAAGAGAATTAGGACGAAAGTAAATAAAATAGCTGGTAACCCTGCAACCATAAGAAGCATTAAAACCATCCACATACCCCTTTCTTTCATTCTTCTTAAGACTTACGAATAAAAACCGCTATAGTTTCAATGATTCTAACTTATATGTTTTAAAACATATCTTGACGAAGCATTACTGGAAAAGCCCAATGAGGACATTTCAGAAATGAAGAATGAATTTATTAAATAATCCTGCCCCTTTTATGGCATAAGAATAAGCTGCCTAGTTGTGCAGCGGTATGGAACATAAGTATTCATTAGCTAAATAAAGAAATACATCTTCTTAATACAAAGATGTATTGTCTTTAATTCCCACTTCGAGCTTTCCACTTTCATCCATAGATTCTATATTTATGACTGCCTGCCCTGAATAACCTTTTTCAAAATATCCAATTATATACTCTGTATGTGAATTCCCTTTGTTATCCTTGTATTCTAGTTTTAATGCTGCTTCACTAAAATCATGATTGGAATTCTCGTTTGGATTAACATTAAGTGTATATTTTTCACCTGATGCGATGGATGGTATTTTAATATCCGATTCTATATTGTCATAGGTTAGGTATAAGCCTGATACTTCTTTATTCGTTTCATTTTCCACTCTAATATTAAATCCTTCTTGTGCTACCTTAAAAGTTGCAAATCCTAGAGCTCCAATTATCACGACTATTATAGAAACTATAGTTTTTTTCATTTTACCTTTCACAATCTCCTTTCTCTATAGTGGAAATGTTCTCCTGCGAAAAATTTCAAGTTAATACCCCGTTAGTTAGGTAAATAACTTATATAAAGAAATAACGACTCCGCAAATCACTGTTATTCCTAAAAATAAAATGAAATAAAGAAACGGTGAACTTACTTTGCCGAAAACCACTTCACTTTGTAGCGTTTCAGCTTTGTCCCAGGAACTCGCCATATTAGGTTTATAGTTTTTTGTTTTTAGATATCCAACTAACATCATACCAACTATATAAATAACATGAATGACAATCGAACCAATGAGTGCTTGAAAAATTAACTTCATTTACAGACCTCCCTATATAACCATATTACCATAAAAACCCAAACTCCACTTTTACTCCCCCGTATGCAAATAAAAAAGGCTGCATCTGCAGCCTCAAAAGAATTTCTTGTATAACTCGCGTCTTAAATGTCCGCTTAAATAAGCGTATACTCTGGTTGTTTCGCTTTTTTCGTGTCCCATTAAATTCTGTATTACCTCTAAAGGTGCTCCATTATTAATAAGAGTCGTTGCGTAACTATGTCTTAGCTGATGTGGATGAATACACTTATTGATCCCTGCTCTTTTGGAGATCTGTTTAATGACATATCTCATCTGTGCAATGCTCATTCGATGTGGTGCCCGGGTTGTAACAAACAGGGCTTGTTGATCATCCGTTCTTTCTTCCATATATCTTTTTAACCAAATACTGCATCGAGTATTAAAGTACACTTCCCTTTCTTTTTTCCCTTTCCCAAATACGATAACCGACTGTTCTGCAAAGTTGATTGCGTGCTTTTCCAAGCCTACAACCTCTCCGATCCTGCACCCGGTTGAATACATAAATTCAAATAGGGCTTTTTCAAAAGTGGAACCACAGGCTTCACGAAGTAATTCGATTTCTTCCTCGGTTAAAAACTTAGGAATCCTGCTTTCTGGCTTCGGTTCTTTTATGTTTGATACAGGATTAACCGGGACATAATTCTCTTCCTGGGCCCATTTGAACAAAGATTTAATAAAACGAATTCTATGACAGAGACTAGATGCCTTTAACTCAGCTGCAGCTTCTCCAAGATAAAGTTTTACAGATTCTGTCGTAATATCAGTGATTTGGATGTCCCCAAAGTATTTAATCAACAAGAGCAGCTGTACATTATACACCTTTAATGTCTGTGAGGAATATCCTTGAATTTGTTTATCTGCTTTATATAATTTCCAGGCTTCAGAAACAAGCATCATGAACAACTCCCTGGTACTTTTACATCTAGTGTTCACCTGAAAACCTGAAAATATACTAAGTTAATAGTTTTTATTCGGTTATTGCACCCGTTAGTTTAAGTGAAATTACGCATATAGTGTTGTCATACTATAATGGGAAGTAGTGACTTATAATCTCCATAAGTCGTTCTGAATTCTCCGATGAGACACTTTCAGATAGTCTTGCTCCAGCAATGAGAGGAGCCCATTGAAAAACTTCAGACCTTAAAAGTCCACTCTTTTCACAATAAAGTCGCAAATACATATCAGCTAATTCAGACGAAAATTGGGAATATAAAAGATAAGTCCGATATATATCAGCACGAATATCTCCTGCACTCGAATCAACCCAATCTATAACTACCACTTGCTTATCTGCCATAATCAAATTAAATAAATGAAAGTCACCATGACAGAGCCTATTCTCATATGTTAATGATTCCAATTTCTTTAACAAATATGTTTTTTGTCTTTTATCTAATTTATTCACAGTCTCAATTTGACGGTATAATTTATCATACATTGGTTCGATTGCATCTGGAATAATGCTATGAATTTCAAGTTGCATATCGACAGAGATATTCATATAATATTCCGCTTGTTCTTTATCTTTCAACATTAAATCTCCTAATGTTTCTCCCTTAACATATTCCATTATGATTGCTTGTTCTCCGTTTATCTTAGTAACCTCTAAAATCTTAGGTACAGGAAGTCCACATGAGTAGGCATATTTTTGTTTAGTTGCTTCATTTATGGATTCCGTATCTGGCAAAAAATCGTTATAAACTTTTACTATTTTGTTATCAGAAAGATAAATTTTTGCAGTATTTCCTCTTGCTATTGGATTACCTAAAATCATTTGGTTCTCTCCCTACATTTAGTCCATCATTATCTTACAATATTTAAAAATTCACCATATAAGCTAACAGTAGCTAATGGTTTTTATTCGTTAAATATAGCGCAAAATCCTTTCCAATAGATTTGTATCCTCTGCAGCTAACCTGCCCCTTTAGTTCAAAAGGTTATTTGCTAGCACAGAAATTAATTCTCCTTTATGTCGTTTGATATCCATTCGACCGCGTCTACTAAGTTTTCTGCAATGTATTCCGCTTCAATATTAATCCAACTATCCCTATACTTGGTAAGCGAACCTATTCCCCAACCTGTCTTAACTAAGACTTTTTTGGCTCCAGCTCTATGAGCTGCTAGCATATCGGAGTTTCCACTATCTCCAACAACATAGCATTCCTCAAGATTTAGTTTGTGTTCCTTTTTTGCTCTTAAAAGAAGACCGATTTTGGGTTTTTGGCATTCACAACCTTCCTCCGGTTTATGTGGACAATAAAATACGCCATCTAAAAAGGCAGAGTGTACTTTTAATTCATACTCCATCTTTCGAAATCCAATTAATAATTCTTCTTCAGTAAAATATCCTCTTCCGACTCTAGTTTGATTAGTAAAAAGGAAAACCTTAATTCCCAACTCGTTAAGAGTTCTTATAGCTTGAGGAGTATAAGAATACATTGTAAATTCAAAAGGATGAATACCGTTTCCATTCCCACCAATAGTCCCGTCCCGGTCTAGAAATACAGCTTTCATTCTATACCTCCAGAAGATAAATTTTTTAACCTTATATTTGAATTTGTTATTGCACTAACCTGTCCCTTTTATGGTATAAGAAAAGCTGCCTGGTTTGGCAGCTGATCTGAAATATTAGCTGCGTTTACTTTAGTACATCCCTCCACAAACTGAGATATCGGCACAAATTAAAAGGTTGCGAAAGCAACCCTAACATTAGGAATATTGTGCTCTTAAGCAACTGCGGTAGTCGCTGCAGGTACATTTTATACTTATAGATAAGGAGAGCTTCCAGCTCTCCTTATTATCTTTATTACCCCGGTATGAATTTATATTCTTGCATATCAAAAACGCCTTCTTCATAAAGGATGTCTTCAACAGATGGTCCTTCTTTGAAATAGTAAAGTTCTTCTTGCTTAATATCTTCAGTACATCCTACAGTAAAATGAGTATAGGAATACTCATATCCATCCCCCGTTGATGAACCAATTCCACCAGGCTCGATGCATCTCTCCGGAATTTCTTCACGTTTTCCCTTTTCATCAACATAATAGTATAAGTCCTCAATCAAACCCTCGCTTTGCGGCAAAGCGGTTACAACATATCCTTTATTGTTTACGCTGAATACATCATACTTCCCTTCTGTTACTGGTTCGGGGGCATACTCAAACTCATGCAGAATTGTTACTTTTCCAACATATCCTTTTGGTATTAAATACAGATCATTTGTCTTTTCTTCCATTTCGGCTTTCTCCAGCATCCAAATAAGCCCAATCAGCAGCAAACCAGGCAATAGGAATGCAGTGGCATTTATTACAGTTATTTTTCCACCAGGCATTTGCCGATCCCATTTCCTCCACTCATCCACCATAAAGAAAAATACTGATGCCAATAGAGCAAAAAAAGCAAAGCTATCGATTATTAAATAAGTTACTGCTCCAAAAAACGTATGTAAAATTCCCGCTGCGGCAAACCTCCACTTAGTTAACCTGTTTGTTAGATAGTCGGACAGCAGTGAAACAGGAACTCCATAAATTACATTTCCAAATAGACAGTATAGAAAAATTACCACCATCATAAAGGAAAATAGATTCTCCCGATTCTGAATCAATCCTAACACCCAGAATCCAAATATGAAAATTAAAGAAGTATATAATGCAGTCTTAAATTTGAACGTTAGCACAAAATAACCACCTTTATGTGAACTACTTCACATTGATTATAGCATCACAAAGGGTATTATTCCTGCATTCAATATAAAAAAAACTGTTCACTGGCTATAGTAATCCAATCCTCATGTCCATACATGTACTACTTGTAAATTTCTAATTATCATGACTGTCCGGTTCCATTATTCGGACCTTTTATGAACAAAAGTTAAACATCACTTTTCAATTAACCTGCCCCGTTTGTTATATAAGAAAAGCTGCCTGGTTTTGCAGCTGATCTATAACATAGGCACCTGTTAGTCCAAGAAAAAATTATAATAATGGAAGAATATCAGACAAATCGAGAAATTCTAGTTCAGTTTCTGCTTCTGCTTTCGAACGATAAACGGTAATTTTATCATAGGGTTTCATGTTGTCTTGCCATGTTCCTATATTACTCAGAAAATCTTCTACGTTTTCAGAAATTATAAAGCACTCTAAATCCCTATTGATATAACAAATTGGTGCGTCACTTTCCGAATTCCACTGCTGATAAAAAGTTCCGATAAATCCTCCTTTACTATCTTTTGCCATAATATCTACATGTGGAACCGTAAAAAGCTCTAAATGCGGAATATCATCGTCAAAGATAAATTGAATAGCATAATCGTTAGCGTATCTTTGATACTCCTCATTTCTATCATGAACACCCATTGAATAAATAGATGTTCCTGCTGATATAATCTCAGTATCTTCTAAACTAACACCTATGGCTCCAGAGAATGCTGTTCTATCTAGATAAATTTTTCGCATATAACCCTCCATTTAATCTTATTTTAAAGGAAAATGCTCATTATTTTTGTGATTTCTTATTCAACAAACCTGCCCCTTTAGTACAACAAACCCTATAGTTTATTTATTCCTCTATGTTGTCCCAGTATTTATTGAGTTCTCTCCACCATTTTAATGATTCAGTCCTCAGATATTCTTTAAAGATGTCTGGGTCAATTCCCTTATAAAATAACTTGTTTTGCAGATCCTCCAATAAACCAATAGTTGCAGCTTCTTTAACAAAAGAATCCCCTTTTATATGCAGATCTTCAATGGCACCGAATACATCAGGAAATTCGTCTAATAGGTTTTGAGCATACAGTTCGACTATATGAGAAGCAAAATCAGCCAAGTCGATATAAAGTAAATGTTCTTCTCCGTCCTCATAGTCCTTAATATATGAGTCCCATCGTTGCTGATAAGAAGGACAAGCCTTTAGAAGAAAATTCATCACATCTATTTTAGTTATAATACTTTTCATTTTCTTCACCCTAATCAAATGTCTGTCATTTCGTTTTTAGGGAGATAAATCCCTCTTAAATAAACCTGCCCCGTTAGCATAAGTAAATCTTTTCACAAACGTTGATATATTTCTAATATCACTTTAACATAAATATCCAATAACCTTCGTGATTGCAACATAATTCACTCACTAATCACAAAGATTTCGCACATCCTCCAATAATCATTACATACAGTGATTTGATATGTGAATTGGAAAAAAGTGAATGACTTAAACTCGCAAATATATTGATATATCAATAAAAACGCACTGTGAATGATATTGTGTATTCATGTGGGTTTTCCTATGTGTTTTTTAATGTTTGCACTTCTGAAGTCAACCCGTTATCACATTTGGAGGGCGTTATTTTTTTTGCCCGAAAGCAAAATTTGTGCATGCCTGAACTAAAATACTTTATTTGCTCTATAGTTGGCTGTATACTTAACACAAATTATCTGTGTTAATCGTCTGCATATTTTCAGTCTGACAAATCAGGGGGCTTATCATGCAAGAGGCAATTATCGGCAGCATCCTTTCTGCCATGGCAACGGGGGCCGGAGCAATCCCGATCCTTTTTTTCAAAAGCGTCACCCACAAGTGGCGGGATGTCCTGCTGGCGTATACGGCGGGCATCATGATGGCGGCATCCACCTTCAGCCTGATTCCGGAGGCGCTTAAATCCTCGAATATGGTTGTCCTGACCATCGGTCTCCTGCTCGGGACCTTTGTGCTTAACTTTCTTGAAAAACACACACCGCACATTGATTTGGAGCATACAAGGCTAAATATGAAGCTGGAGCAAAAGGCGGTCCTGATCGTTGCTGCCATCACTCTCCACAATCTGCCTGAAGGATTGTCGGTCGGGGTCAGCTACGCATCGGACGGCGGGGAGCTTGGTCCGCTGATCGCGTTTGCGATCGGCCTGCAGAATGCTCCGGAAGGATTTCTGGTCGCGCTCTTTCTTGTCAACCAGAATATTTCCAGATGGAAGGCGCTGGCAGTCGCCACACTGACAGGGATGGTAGAGATCGTGACAGCCATTATCGGCTACTTCCTCTCCCGCAATATTGAGGGCCTTGTCCCTTATGGCCTGAGCTTTGCAGCCGGAGCGATGCTGTTCATCATCTACAAAGAATTGATTCCTGAAAGCCACGGTGATGGAAATGAACGATTCTCCACCTATTCCTTCATTCTTGGGCTTGTGACCATGCTCGTCATGATCAATAGCTTCGTATAATACGGGGGAGTTTCCATATTTTTCTGTTGCGAAAATGTTTTAACACCGTACACCCGGGTATATGTATAATGCAAAGCCAATAACAAACAGAAGGGACTGGTAAACGATGAAAAAGTTAACAGCGACTTCACCGTTAGACATTGGCAATGCAAAAGGCACGGATTTTGCTAGGAGGACAAAAGGCACTACAGTATATAACCGATATACTTAGAACCGATTTCCCCCATGTAAGTTGAAGTGCTGAGAAAAAAGGCAGGCTGGATGGCCTGCCTTTTTTATTTTTGCTGAATTCTCCTAAAAAAGCTGGCCTCCCTTGTCGGACGCCAGCTTTTTATTTTTTTATTTTTTCTCTGCAAGCCATGCCGCAACATTGTCAGCCTTCTCGCCTTCAATCAGATTCGCCGGCATCCCGCCGCCGCCTTCTTCAATCTTATTGCGGATTTCTTCTTCACTTAAATCACTTCCGACATTCTGCAGGGCAGGTCCCGCTCCGCCGCTGAGATCACCGCCATGGCAGGATGCGCAGCTCTGCTGAAAGGTTTCCTCTGCTGCTGCAGTATCTACCTCACCGCCGCCTCCATTGCTTTCGCCGCCGCTTTCTTCGTCACCGCCGCCGCAGGCTGCCAAGCTGAGTACAAGACCGGAAACAACCATCGCTCTTTTTAACATTCTATCTCCCTCTTTCTTTCTGCTGATTACATATAACAGTTCCACTTCGGCTTTTAAGCTAAACCTGATTTTTCAAGGCGATATTTTCTTGCTTATACCGCCGCGGGACTGATTTTTCCAAAAATGTAAAGACTGTTCCAGGTATTTAGGGCTAAAGTTTTAATTTAAAAAGAATTTTGCATTCTATGTTTAGCCCAAAAACAAGAGTGGAAGCTTGATAGAGTATTTTCTTTCCTATTTAATATATTTTTTTCAAGAAGGAGGAACATTTATGGCTGACCAATCGACTGGTTCAAAAATGTCGAGACGCAAATTCATACGCAATTCCAGCTATGTTGCAGGTGGATTGGTTGGTGGCGGGCTGCTCGGGGGACTGATCGGATCCAGGATGAACGGCACTGAGCAGGCGTCCACTTCCAACTCTGAGGGACACAGCTCCCCCAACTCCCATCAGCTGGCACCTCTTTATTTTACGAACCCGCAAAAATTCGAGGTGCTGCAGCAGGCAGTTGAGCGCATTTATCCTGCGGACGAGACCGGTCCTGGCGCAATCGAACTCGGGGTGCCTTTTTTTATCGACCATCAGCTGGCCGGTGCATGGGGCAATAATGCACGCGAGTATATGCAGGGCCCATTTTTCCCAGGCTCCAATTTCCAGGGCTATCAATCGCCTCTTAAAAGAAATGAAATGTTTGATACAGGAATTGACCGGATTGAATCCTACAGCCAGGAAAAGTTCACGCAGGGCTTCGCCGATCTGGAAGGAGATCAGCAGGATGAGATTTTGAAAGATTTTGAGGCTGATACAGTTAAAATCCGCGGCGTGTCTTCCAAGACCTTTTTCAATCAGCTCAGGGCCGCAACGATAGAGGGAGTCTATGCGGATCCTGCCTACAGCGGAAACATCGGCATGGAAGGCTGGAAGATGAAGGACTTCCCGGGGCACCAGATGAGCTACATAGACAAAATCGAATCAGATGAATTTATGGAAATCGAACCAAAAGCACTTCACGCTTATACAAACTAGATAGAAATCGGGGGATATCATGGCAAAGACTTTACCAAAAACAGATGTAGTAGTAGTTGGAGTAGGCTGGGCCGGCGGCATCATTTCCGCCGAGCTCGCCAAGCAGGGCATGAAGGTCGTCGGGCTCGAACGCGGGAAGGAAAGGGGCGTCAAGGATTATTATGTTGTCCATGATGAGCTGCGCTACGCAATCCGCTACGAATTGATGCAGGATTTATCGAAGGAAACGCTCACTTTCCGGAACACAGCAAAAGAACGGGCACTGCCGATGCGCCAGCTCGGGTCATTCCTGCTTGGGGAAGGGCTTGGCGGTTCCGGTGTCCACTGGAATGGGCATACCTACCGGTTCCTGCCTTATGATTTCGAAATTAAATCCCAGACGGTCGCAAAATACGGCGAAAGCAAAATCAAAGGCCTCCAGGTTCAGGACTGGGGCATCACATACGATGAACTTGAACCATATTACGATACTTTTGAAAAAACAGCCGGCATTGGCGGCGAGGAAAATCCATTTGGCGGCAAAAGGTCCAATCCTTATCCGAATCCGCCAATGAAGGAAACGCCTCTCACACAGCGCTTCAAGGATGCGGCCAAAAGCTTGGGCATGAATCCCTATCATATGCCTTCTGCCAACATGAGCCAGGCTTATGAAAACCAGTACGGAGCCAAGATGGCAGCCTGCCAGTACTGCGCTTTCTGTGAACGCTTCGGCTGCGAGTATGGCGCTAAGGCAGATCCGACGGTTTCTGTCATTCCTTATGCAAAGGATACCGGCAACTTCGAGCTTCGCACCTATTCCAATGTTACCGAGGTCCTTCATGACGGAACGAAGGCAACAGGTGTTAAATATGTCGATGTGCTGACGAAGGAGGAATTCATCCAGCCTGCTGAAATTGTTGTTTTGACAAGCTATGTTATGAACAACTCACGCCTCCTGCTGTCATCGAACCTTGGAAGGCCCTACAACCCGGAAACAGGACAGGGCGTCATCGGGAAAAACTACTGCTATCAGATCCTGCCAGGGTCAACCGGGTTCTTTGATGAAGAGCAGTTCAATACATTCATGGGCGCAGGCGCGCTTGGGGCCTCTGTCGATGATTATAACGGAGACAATTTTGACCACTCTGAAGTCGACTTTATCCATGGCGGCTCCATTTCCCTGAACCAATCCGGGAAGCGTCCGATCCAGACCAATCCGGTGCCGCAGGATACGCCAAGATGGGGCAAGGAATTCAAGAAGCAGTCTGTTAAATATTATACACGCCACCTGAATATCGGGACCCAGGGTGCATCCATGCCGACACAGTACAATTATCTTGATCTTGATCCATCCTATAAAGATGCATTCGGCCTGCCGCTATTGAGGCTCACCTATGACTTCACCCAGCAGGACAAGAATTTGTACAACTATATCGGCAAGATCACCGACAAGATCATGAAAGAAATGGGCGCAAACCTGGTTAATGACCGCAGCCCGCTTGAGCACTATGATATTGTCCCTTACCAGACCACCCACAACACAGGCGGTGTCATCATGGGGGCAGAACCGGAAACATCAGCGGTGAACAATTATCTGCAGATGTGGGACGCGGAGAATGTATTCGTAGTCGGCGCATCCGCATTTGCCCATAATGGCGGCTACAACCCTACCGGCACTGTCGGCGCATTTGCCTATCGTGCAGCAGAAGGCATCATCAAATACAGCAAACAAGGCGAAGCCCTTGTATAAATCAAAGGAGTGAACAGAAATGGGATTCACTAATATCGGCATTCCCGGCTTAATCATCATTCTCGTCATCACCCTGATCATCTTCGGCCCAAAAAAGCTGCCTGAAATCGGCGCGGCCTTCGGAAAGACTTTATCCGAGTTCAAAAAATCGGCCAACAGCCTGATGAATGATGACGATGAAGAAGACAAGGCAAAAAAAGCGGATCTGTCCAAGGACAAAAACCAGCAGATCTAACAGCAGGGAGGGATTACAATGAAAACAGATGAGCAAACACTTGTTGAACATATAACCGATCTCAGGAAAGCAATCATCCGGTCACTGATCTTCTTTCTAACCTGCTTCATCTTGTCGTTCGTGTTCATTAACAAGCTGCTCCCCCTCCTCTCCAATGAATATAAGCTGGTCATGCTTGGGCCGCTGGATGTGGTCAGGCTGTACACCGGGATCGCCGGCTGTATCAGCCTGGGCCTTTCCCTCCCTTTCATCGCTTACCAGCTTTGGATCTTTGTGAAGCCTGCATTGACGGAGAAGGAAAGCAAAACAACCGTCATGTACCTCCCGGCCATCTTTTTAAGCTTCGCCGGGGGCATAGCATTCGGGTTCTACATCATCTTCCCGACTGTATACCGGTTTCTGATCAATTTGGGCAATCATCATTTTGACATGATGATTACCGCGAGGGAATATTTTTCATTCTTGATGATGTCGACCATTCCTTTCGGCTTTCTGTTCGAGGTGCCGCTGATGCTGATGTTCCTGACCACCATCAATATTGTCACGCCGAAGCAGTTAAGCTCAATGCGCAAGTATGCCTACCTCATACTGGCAGTCGTTTCTGCCTTGATCACACCGCCGGATCTGTTTTCGCAGATGATTGTCCTCATCCCGCTGATCGGCTTGTATGAAGTCGGCATCATGCTGTCAAAGCTGTCATTCCGCAAAATCATCAGGCAGGAGGCAGCACTGCAGGCAACAGAGGTTTAGGGCTGCTAGTTTAAAAGACGTATGGGCGAGGGTATTGAAGAATCATAGACTTCATCAAACGGAGGGATCAGGAATGTCGGAACAAAACCATATGGTAAACGAAAACGGCGAGCTTAACGAGAACAATATAGAGGATACTGTCAGCAGGATTTCAGAAGACAAGGCAGCGGATATCTTAAGCAGCTTTGACGAGTTCCGAGGCTACCTGGCAGAGCGGATCGAGCTTGGCAAGAAGATTGGGTTAAATGAAGAACAGCTTGCCGCGACAGCAAAGAAGATTGCCGAATATCTTGCTCAAAATGTTGACCCGCAAAACCGGGAAGAAAAATTGCTGAAGGAATTATGGAAAGCTGGGAATGAGGAAGAAAAAGAAAAGCTGTCACATCTGCTGCTTAAATTTGCGGATGGGGCTGCTTGAGGCCAGGAAATTGATGGGACTGCTTAATAGATTAGGATAATATTTTGGATAGGGCTGTTTAGTAGAAATGAAAATGGACCCTTTTTGGTTCGTCGGCAGACAAAAGGAGGTGCGGAAGAGATTTTCCGTACCTCCTTTTTAAGTCTGTTTGGATTAATTATTGGAAGTTGTGGCTTTTGCCCAACAATGTTCAAAGAGCCTGTTGATTGGAGTGCAAGGCACGTAGACTCCTGCGGGAAATAGCGGAAGAGTTGAGACCCCACAGGAGCTTGCTCCGAGGAGCATTCCTGTAATAAAGTAATTGGGTTATTTTTCGGGATTTCTGCGATGTGCATAAAAAAAGTCCCCCTGGTACGATAGAGAGTGTCATGCATGACCTCGAATTAAGTACCGAAGGGAGACTTCTACTATGGATATTACACAAAATGAACGACTTAGGCAAATTAATGAACACACACTGATCATTGGAATCGATATCGCCAAGTACAATCATGTGGCCCGGGCCATTGATGACCGCGGTATCGATTTATCCAAACGGCTAGTTTTCCCTAACTCGTTAGAAGGATTCAACCTTTTACTTCAGTGGGCAAGGCAACTAAGCCAGGAAACAGGTCGTCCAAACTTGATGATAGGCATGGAGCCCACAGGCCATTATTGGTTGAATTTAGCCTATTTTCTTAAAGCTAAAGGGGAAAAAACCGTCGTTGTAAACCCGATGAAGGTCAAAAAATCGAAAGAGCTGGATGATGATTCCCCCACCAAAAATGACACGAAGGACGCCAAAGTAATCGCCCAGGTCATACGTGCGGGCCGTTATCATGAACCTATCTTACCTGAGGGGTTATATGCAGAGCTTCGTGAAGGAATCAAACTGTTTGACATGATTCAAGAGGACCTGTCTTCGATTAAAGCACAAATGCATAATGTGCTGGATCGGTATTTCCCTGAATTCTTAACAGTCTTTAAAGAATGGAACGGCAAAGCAGCGCTACAATTCTTGAAGTGCGGTTATCTGCCCGAAGATATTCAGCAAAAGACAGAAGAAGAACTTCTTAAAGAAGTAAAGCCGGTGGCCCAGAATACTCCAATGTCGAAGATATCCCGCCTTAAGCAGGCGGCCGCCTCAAGCGTTGGAATGACCACTGGTCTCCGGATGGCCCGCAAGGAGATTCTATATCTTGTGGATCAGTATCATTGGTTATCAGAACGCCTCCAAGACCTTAAAGTAGAATTGGAGGAGCTGGTGCGGCAGGTTCCAGGGGCGGAGAGGATGATGGACATCAGAGGCATCGGGTCTATGACCGTCGTTGGCTTCTTTGCCGAGGTTGGCGACCTCTCAAATTACCGAGATCCACGCCAAATTATTAAATTAGCGGGACTCAACCTGAAGATGAACCAATCCGGCAAGCACAAGGGGCAGACAACCATTACCAAACGCGGAAGGCGGAGACTGCGTGCCATTCTGTATCAAGTCGCCCGCCCGCTGGCCTGTCACAATAAAGGGTTCAAAGCCCTCCATTATCACTACAAAAACAGGGCTAAAAACCCTCTAACGGGGAAACAGTCCTACATTGCCTTAGGCCGTAAGCTGATCAAAATCCTGTTTGTGATTGGAACACGGGAGTGTTCTTTCAGTGAAGAACGCATGATTCATGATATCCCACATTTCTCTGATGTACAGGTAGCTGTTTAAATCAAATTCCGTTTCTTGTATTGTTTGTTTATACTGTTTCTAAATCAAGACAGAAGAAGCACGGATAAGCCGGTCACCATTCCGAGCATTAGGGCATAGACCCACCCGAGGAGCATATCCGGCATCCACACATGGCTAGGTCGAACGAAGGAATTTGCGCGCATAGACGCCGAGAGAAATGGGAGGGTCCACCACCATGTCGTAAGTGGAGATCCAAAGGTGCGATTATCAATTTACTTCCTATAACTGGTAATTGATATATCCGGTCTATTGAGACGCAAAGTCCACTTCCAAATTCTTAAAAATTTGGATGAAAATGTTCATCTACGCCGTCCCCCTTCTTTATAGTCAAGAGATGAAATGGGAGTAAAACAAAGCAATTATAAGAAAACGGTCGTTTTCATGAGGGAGGCTCAACTCCGCCCCGCGGAAAGCGAAGTGCCTGGAACGGAAATCAACAGCCCCATCAAACCAGGATCCCCCTTAACGATAAAAAAGAGCCAGTCTAAACTGCCCCTTTCTTCCCTCAATTAGGTTCCACATGAACATGGACATCGTAAACTCCGTGATCCTTCATCAGTGCTTTTTCCACATGTGTGGCGATATCGTGCGCTTCTCTGATATCCAGGGTCGAATTGACAAGGATGACCACATCCAAAACTTCATTATTGCCGTAGTTTCGTCCCTTGATTGCTTTAATCCCCTTAACGCCTGCCACTTTCAGGATTTCGTCGCTGTACTTGATGAGCAGGTTTTCATCAAATCCGTCAGAAAGATCATGTGAGGCCTGTATGAAAATATCCCAGGCGGTCTTACAGATCAGCAGGCCGACAATGATGGCTGTTACGGTATCAAGCCAAGGCATCTTCAATTGCGAGCCAAAAATCCCGATGGCCGTCCCGATACTCACCCAGGCATCCGATAAATTATCCTTTGCTGCGGCCATGACGGCTTTGCTTTTAATTTTATCAGCCAGCTTCTTATTATACCGGTAGACAAAGTACATGGCTGCAGCCGAGAAAATTCCTGTATAGGCCGCGATGATATCTGGCGCCGTTTCCTTCCCTCCATCAAAAATAGAAGCTGCCCCTTCTATTAAAACCTGCAGGCCGACAGCAGCCATGATGAACGAAGCGACCATAGAGGCGATCGTTTCACTCTTCCAATGGCCATAGCCATGATTCTGGTCAGGCGGGCGCTGCGATATTTTCAAGCCGATCAATACGGCAACCGATGCGATGATATCCGTTGTATTATTCAAACCGTCTGCCTTCAGGGCAGCCGAGTCACTTATATATCCTACTGCGAGCTTAAGAACCGAAAGGCATATGTAAGCGATGATGCTTATGATGGCCCCGCGCTCCCCCAGCTTCAGATCCTTATATTTTTGTTCTTCCATCCCGGACCTCCTTTTAAGCACTTGACTATAATAGCAGGCAGGAATCGGGTGGGTCTAGAGCAATCTTATTGTGTCTCCTTAACTAATTAAGAAGCAAGCAAGTTAGTTGGCTGGAGGAAAATTAACTGCCTGCAGAAAAATGAGCCGCCAGTATTCTGGGGGCTCATTTTTCTCATCATTTTCCTATCTTATTTTCAATTAAAAGACTCTGCCATCTTAATCATCTGGGTTCTGCTGACCTCGCCAGGCGTCAGCAATGGAAGATAAGTAATCTGATAGTGGACAGCATCATCCTCCCAGTACAGAATCCTCTTGTCGTCATGATCCGGGATAAATACTCCTTCCAGATCTTCTCCGATTCTGACCTTTTCCTTTTCAATGCCTTTTCCATAATCAAATGCTTCATTTTTAATTACGAGCTCCATGGTGTTTTTGTTTTTATTCACAAAAGTCAAACCCACCTGGCCCACTCCATCTGAATAAGTTTCCCATACTTTCATATCCGGAAAAGGCATTCTCTCCGGCAGCTTGATTTCCATCGGCAGCTTATCCCTTTTTAGCTGCGTGGATTCCTGTGTATAGTCGTATTCATGCATATTTCCCCTTGCATACGTCCAGCCGCCGCCCGCTGCTGCCAATAAAATAACAACAAGAACTAAAATTCCCCGCTTATTCAAGCTCCTATTCTCTCCTTCAATATAGCCTTTTTCTATATTCTACCATTCCCAGACCCTAGCTCTCACCTTCCGGGAATAAAAAAATAGCTTTCTTCCTAGGTAGTTTCGATACTGTGGAGAAAAACTAAAATAACAGGTCAAATAACACACTAAAACGCACTATGTATAGCACTATAAATAACGATGCAATAGCATAGAAAAACGCTTGAAAATATTCCAAGCGATCTTTTTTTACTTTCTAAATTAACTAAACGCACCAGATAGTTTAAGTACATTCCTTCACAAAACTGGTCATTTTCCATTTCTATTATCACAGGAATGCTGCCTCTTCATATTAGCTCAACCAACAGGACTTCAATCCCACCTGGAACAGTCCCCCTTTAGCTTAGAAGGATAAAATAATGTTGACGTTGAATATACATTAAATAATCAATTACTGTTTTAAATCAACAAAATTAGAGGAGTTATTCTAATGAATAATATTTTTGAGGTCTTGTTTACAGAAGAAATTTTAAAACGTATCGACAACTTAAGCGCAAATTCAAAACCATTATGGGGAAAAATGGATGTCGCACAAATGTTAGCTCATTGCTCATCCTTCCAAGACATTGCTATGGGCTATTCTATGCCTCCAAGAGGTTGGTTAGGGCTATTAGTAGGTCGGTTCGCAAAAACCATGTTTTATAATGACAAGCCTCTACCACATTATATGTCTACTATTCCAACCATTTTAATAACCGATAAAAAAGATTTTGAAATAGAAAGAGAAAGATTGAAAGAAAAAATTACAACCTTCCAAAAGAATGGACCGGAGGCTTGTACAAGTCACCCACATCCTTTTTTCGGAAAACTTTCTTCAGAGCAATGGGGACATGGAATTTATAAGCATCTTGACCATCATTTAAAACAGTTTGGGGTTTAGTTACGGGAATTTAATTATGGACGTAAATCCTTAGATCAACGATCCAGTAAAATTGGATTGGATAATAAGGTTTCAGCTTCAACCATTAATAAATTGCCTGGTTTTCTTATTGAACTAATCTGCCCCTTTTATATAAGAAAAGCTGCCTGGTTTGGCAGCTGATTAGGAACATAAACACCAGTTAGTTTAAGTGAAACATATAACAAATTTATTAGGTTTCGTTAACAATTACTGTTCCTAGCTTTGAACTTTCAGCTCCGTCACTCTTTGTTTCAACATGACCAAGTTTAAAGTGAATTAATATTACAACATCTACAAGTATTAACAAAAGAAGCGTTTCCCCCCGTGTTGCTAATAGGTTTTTTTAGTTTTGGGAATATCATTTATGATTATTCATATCCAACAATCCTGCCCCTATAGCTACACAAGGAAAAATTTTACTTTTATCTAAGGAAAGCCATTACCGCTAATTTTACGTTAGTGGCTTTTAGTACGTGTCCAACTTTTCTTCACGTTTCATCTAAAGACGAATAGAGCCATAATGATGTCGACTCTCAAAAAGAAATGCAATGATACTCTCATAATAAGGTATAAATTGTTTTAGTTCGATTAGCTTTAGGATTTCCTCTTTAGAAGCCCATTTGGCTGCTTGCACCTCTTCAGTCTGTAACGTCAATTCATTCAAATCAAAGTCATAGTCAATTAAATAATAATCATCAAAGCCGCGTTCAAAATTAATAGTAAATTGTGGACGAACCTTTTCAAAATTATAATGAATCCCCAACTCCTCGAATAACTCTCTTGAAGCAGCCTGCTGACTTGAATCGCCTGCAACTGCACTACCACCACAGGTGAGATCCCAAAGGTTTGACCATCCTTGCTTAAAAGGCTGACGCTGCTGAATAAGCATTTCTCCCTTTGAATTAAATATACATACGTGTACTACTAAATGAAACTCGTCTGGTGTCATTTCATCTCCACGGGTTATTCTTTTCTCAATTTTATTACGATGCTTATCATATAAATCCCACTTTTCCATTGCTAAACTCCTTAGATATATTTGTTATAAGATAAAACTGATGGCACTCCTTATAAAGCTAAACTGCCCCTTTTATCCCATAAGAGATTCCATAACAAAGGGCATTAATCCTTCTAGAATCAATCCCTCCGTTTCATTAATAACACTTGTTCCAAACTATAAATACTAAGTCGAATAATGCGTTATTCTTCTATATACAAATTTATATATTGTAATTAGTCTGGTATTGAGGTGATTATTTTGCACAAAACATTTCAGTTAGTCAAAAAAGGCATAGGCTTGGTTTTTCTAATACTAGTTACAATCTCGCTGATAATGGGGAAGTTTAGTGTCGCTTTAACCTTTTGTTATATAATTATCTCTATACACAATGGAATACTTGGTTATGAATACTTTAGAGCTAACTCTTATAAAAAGGCATCTTTACACTCAGTACTCTCGGTATGTTTTCTTTATATATTCTTTTCTGTTCTTTAATTGGTTTAAATACTCGGCATAATATTTATTTAATGTTCAACAAACCTGCCCCTTTTGTAATATAAGAACAGCTGCTAATTCAGCAGCTGTTCTGGAACATATATGGGGTTAGTGTGAGATTTCAATTTAGTTTTTATCTCTTATTTCTTGCAGTATTTCTATTACACGATTGTTTTGTTCTTCAACAGATTTTAACCTTTTTTCAATTGTGCTTGAAGAGAAAAAAACAATTAATACAATAGCTATTCCAAATATTAAATCCACTTCTACTCCCCCGTCTAAATCATGTTTATCTATGTATTTTTACTGAATGCTGTATACGTTTCAAATAACTTTAAGTTAGATGCTTGTTCAACTAACCCGCTCCGTTTGTTAAAGAAGGAATCTAATAAAAAAAGGGTAATAACCCTTTCTAGATCAACGAAGCCGTACTTTAGTATAGCTCATAGTCATTACCAGCCCTTACGATTACACAAAGAAGTAATATGTGCAAGATGGTGGCGCCCGTGCCAAGCGTAAATTCCTATATTTTTACCTACTGTAATTACACCAGAGTCTGGGTGGATAAACGTTTTTTCTATATCAGTTGGACTTAGGCTCCGCAAAAGGTCTGTCCAACGTTTGTGCAGTGCTTCGAGCAAAGATAGTGAAATATCGATTGGCAGTTTATAATCAGGTAAATCCGCCCACTTCGTTTCATCATATGGTTTAATGACAGGGTTTTTTTCTGTAAGAGCCAATTTAAAGCGAAAGTAGGCATTCATATGACTATCTGCAAGGTGATGTATTACTTGTCGAACAGTCCACCCACCCGAACGATAAGGTGTATCAAGATGTTCATCATCTAAGTCCTTCACAGCATCCCGCAGCAATCTTGGTAAATTTTCAATCTCATCGATCCAGTCCCTTATAACGCTGGTAGTAATCTCACCATCAAATTGAAAATTGCCAATTGGATATTTCAAATCCATCTGCTATTCCTCCTAATATATTCCCTTGGATTAGGGCTAACTAAATAGTTCAATTTTAAATATGTAGTTCTACATCAATTCATCTATATCCTCGCATCTATTATTCAACTAACCCGCCCTTTATGGAATAAGACTTAATTGCAACTGCTCTGAAAAAGTACTTTCAAGTCATTTTAAATCACTCGGAATTTTTACGAAAACATAATTTTCAGTCCATATTTGAGTGGTGGCAATTAGCCTCTTTCCTTCTTTTTCAAAGAACAGGCCGGCACCATCTTATTCTTTAAATTCCCATCCATATGAGGCAACCATTTGTTTAGTATTTTCATCAGCCATTGAAATATCTTTATTCTCACTGCGTGTTATATACCAAGTAAAATCCCCATATACTGAAAGTTCAGTTATTTCATTATCCGGCTCTTTTAGTTTATCAATAGCTTCATTTGCTGATAGTTCCTGTATTGGAGGAGAGGGGTAGTAAAATTTTTCTGCAAAAATGAACACAACAATAGTTATTATTAATATTTCAAGTATATACCGCACCTTTTTCATCTCAACACCATTTATTTGTTCAAATCACGATTTATTATTGTATCCGTTCTTCAACTAACTGCTCCGCTTGTTAAATAAGAAATTCAACAAAAAAAGCGCCAATCCTGCTAAGTCTAACGCTCCTGCTTATTTTGCTTTATAATGCGCCACGTGGTCAGGTCCCTCGGCTCTTTTCAAGGTGTAGATTTTTTTAGGAGCAAGAAATAATGGAATTGGTCAACAACTTCTTAAAAGGTCTAAAGGAACATCTATCACCAGAGGAATACTACATAAAGCGTCAGGTGCTGCCAAACAGAACCTCATCACACAATCCAAATTGCCCCGAATCACTCTTAAATCTCCTTGAAAACATCGATGGCACGTACTTCAGGAAATATGACGACGACCAAATTGCCATTTGCATTCTGGGATCCGGTGTTGAAGACGGGACATATCCCTATTATCTGCTATCCTCTCAGCAGATGCTCGAAAGCTCAAAAGAAGAGGTGGACATCTCCTATCTGTCCAAATATGAAGAAGAGGACGTTGACCCAAACATCAACCCAGATGGCCTTCTCCCTGGCACCTTCCTCCACTTCTCAGATTGCATGAATAATGGCGGAACCTCCAGTCTTTACATTGACTTGACCAAGGTGTCTCCGGCCGAATCATCCGCTTCCTGCACGACCCAGACGAATTCAAAGTTTGATGAGTATTTGCAGGGGTTAATTGATGATAGGTTTCGATATGTTTATGGGGAAAAGTTCATAGGAAAGAGGCACCTTAGGAATATAGCTGCCTTTTCTTTGTGGTGTAATAGATTTCCTTCACTTGGGGTATGAGCAACAGGAACAAATCCACACTAAAAAGAGCCAAGAGACCTGACCCCTTGGCTCATTTTATGGCGGTCACGTGCAGTGACCACTCTTCTCCATTTAATGCTCCAGTAAATAGGTACACAGGTTGATAATAACCCTTTGAGTCATACATATAGTCCAGTTTGCAACCAGTCACAACTAACTGATCTCCTTTTTGAAAGGGGATAAATTGGTCAAATTTCCCACTTTTGATTTTCTTATACGCCTCTTTGACAGACAAGATTTCGACATCACGTACAAATTCATTTTCTGTATTACTATAGAAAAGCGATCCAACACTGCCATCTTTTTTTAAATCCAGCATAATCAGTCCATTTTCGATATCTGTACTCGGATAGCTGGATTGCTGAATCATCCAATGAAAAGTTCCATCCTCTGTAACCGACAATTCAGCCTGCTTCGGAAGCAAATCTAAGGTAGCGAGAATTCCTTTTGCATACTCTTGCATTTCTTTGCTATTATCATTAATCCCTTCTTCTTCATGGAAATAATTATTGTCAGTAAGTGACCATGTTCCATCCCGCATAAAATAGTTCATTTGATAATTAGTACCAGATTCTTCTTTAAAAGTGAAAATTCGATTATCCCCTTCTCTTCCTTCCTCAATAAGCTCCGGTAAATTTAATGTCTTCTGGAGAAATTCGGCCATGCTTCGCCCATGCTCCCTATCATTGCTGTACTTATTTTTATAAACTGCAGCATGTGCTGTATTTGCATTTAGCTGAATGGTGGTACTTAACGTTACTTTTTCCATATCTGACCCATAGGTTGGATTGATGCTCATATTGCCGAAACCTTTAGATTGATAAACAGTAAACGCACTCACAAAAGCAATGAGCAAAATCATTGGAATTGAGAGGCGTTTCACGAGTTCTTGAAAAGAAATCCATTTGTTCTGGACAATTGTATGAAATAACATAAACAGCTGATACCCCAGCACACCGCCTAGACTGTTATGAAAGATATCGTCCAGTTCAAAGATTCCTCTGCCTGTGACAACTTGAAAGGTTTCAATCAGTAAGGTGGCAAGCAGGGAAGCAACCAGTGTCCATTTGAACTTCATGAACTTACTGCTATATAACGGTAATAGAATTCCTAATGGAACAAACATAAGTATGTTAAAAACAATTAGTTGAAAGGCTATTAACGAAAATGAATTCCATGCATCAATGTACCCACTGAATATATGTAGGTTTATTTCCCCAGAAAAAGCACCCCCACGGCTTAAATTCGTGAGTCCAATTACAATAAAATAATAGCCCACTAGAAGGGCTCCTATTAAAGCCTTTTTCTTTTCACCGCTGGATTTATTAACACCTTTCTTCTTCCTCATTTTGATAATAATAATAGATAAAACTAAAAAGGTAACGGCAATTGCAGCGGCAGGTACAATAAATACACTTAAACGAATGAATATTTCTTTGAAATCCATAAGATGCCTCCGGTAGTTTTATTATTGGTTGAGAACAATCCTCTTCTTTAGAACAGTTTAGCAATGTAAAGTGACTTCCAAATGACTTTTACGTGACAATATAGTCACTCAACCTATTACGCACACAACCAATTTTGTTTCAGTATGATCAACAGCCGTATATACGGACAAATTCATGACTCCTTGATCTTGGAGCACCTGTTATCTGGCCATTCTTGTTAAGCTAAACTGGACCTTTAACACAAAAAGGAGCTGCCATTATTGACAACTCCTTTTTCACTATTACATCCCGCCTTTATTCTCGCCCTTTATTTTGACATTAGTTTTCTATTCACATAAGAAAGAGCATTCCCTTTTGACCGGATGCCCCTTTATTGTTAAAGATTGCATTTATTTAGGCTCTAAAATTTTATTTTTTATTATGCTAGAGCCTCTGATAGTTTAAAAACAATAATTAAAGTTGAACCTTCTCAAAATGTTCAACTATTGGAAAAGGGTCATAAAAATGATGTAATTGCTTTTTCCATTGTTGATACTCATTGGATTGTCTAAATCCAACTGTATGGTCTTCTAAGGATTCCCACTGAACCAGTAGTAAATACTTACCCTCAACTTCCATACATCGTTGAAGATCGTGAGATATGTAGCCTTTCATTGAACAAATAATTTTGGATGCCTCACGAAATGCTTCTTCATATTCTGCTTCCATACCTACCTTAACTTGTAGCATAACAGCTTCCAATATCATTAATTCTCCCCCTTCCCCCAACAGTCTAACATTACGACTTTTCCAGTTACTTTATTGAACTAATCTGACCCTGTTTCTCCACCATGACGGAACTACTTACTATTTTCCGCTGCTTCTTCTTGCCAATTATCCCCTGTCCCGCTGCCAGGGAAGGTCTGCACCATATTTATTTGCGCGCGCCTCGCTGTCTTTCCGGCGCTTTTTGCGGATTTCGAGGCGCTCCCTGGCTGATTCGTGAAGGCTTTTCTCTTCTTCGGTTTCAGGTACGACCTGCGGCACGGCTGTCGGCTTGCCCTGCTCATCTATTGCAACAAAAGTCAGGAATGAGACGGCGCAGACATTCCTCTTTCCTGTGATCAGGTCTTCGGCAATGACCTTGACGAAGATTTCCATCGAAGATCTCCCTGTATAGGTGACGAATGATTCCAGACAGACGGAATTGCTTTCATAAATCGGATGGAGGAAATCGACTGAGTCGGTAGAAGCTGTCAGCACATTCATCCTGGCATGGCGCATAGCCGAGATGGCAGCCACATCATCAATATAGGCCATCAACCTGCCGCCAAACAATGTTCCATAATTATTTGTATCCGGCGGGAGCACGATGCTCGTTTTTACGACAAAAGACTCCCGGCAATATTTTGTATTTTCCATGATAATGCCCCTTTGCAAGAAATAAACTTGTGTATCTATCTTACCAGATTCCCATTTTTGAAGCCCGGAAATCACTTTGCTGCGTAAAACAAAAAGAAAATTAGCTGTTCTTTAATAATATGGTTGAAAATTCCTTTCCGAATGCATATAATTTAATTGACCACCGTTCAATAAAAAATATTCAACAAAGGTGATAACTATGTCCCCAAGAAAATCTGCCCAATCTGAGCTGACAAGAGAAGCAATCCTGGACGCCGCAAGAGAGCTCTTTGTCGCACAAGGCTATAGCTCCGCCTCTATGAGGAAGGTGGCCCAGGCCCTGAACTGCAGCCATGGCGCCCTTTATTATCATTTTAAAAATAAAGCTGAGCTGTTCTACGGGATTGCAGAGCAAGGCTTTAAAAAGCTGAATGCAGTGCTGAAGGATATTGTGCAAAGTACGGATCTATCCAAAGCAGAAAAGCTTTTTGAAATATTTCTCGGCTATATCCGCTTCGGGCTGTCCCACCAAAAGCATTATGAAGTGATGTTCCTGATTCGTGATGAAGAGCTGGACTGCTATATGCAGGAAGCTCCTTATGAAAGCTATCAGCAGTTTGCCGAAGCGATTGCCGGCCTTCTTCCAAGTCCGCCTGCAGCCCAGCAGATCTGGTCCGCTTTTATCAGCCTTCACGGTTTTGTCACGCACTTCAGCCGCTCAGAGGCCCAGTTCGAGGAAACAGAAGGGCTGGCCCGCACCCACGCCCGCTTTATTATCGGCGGTTTAGAAGCTGCCGCAAAATATTAAAAAGAAATGGAAGCCATTTCTTTTTTTAATGTTTTTTATTGAACACTGGTCAATAACCTAAAGGGAGAGAATAAATATGAAAACTGCATTAGTACTAGGCGCTGCCGGCGGAATGGGCTATTCCCTCACCGAGGCATTGCTGAATAAAGATATTCATGTCCTTGCTGCCTCAAGATTGCTCGACAATCTGGAAAAATGCCGCAGCGGCTGGGGATCGGCACCTGATATAACCGCGTGTGATGCCATGGACAGAGCCGCAGTAAAAAGGGCCGTTGCCCAGGCAGACCTTGTTTTCCACAGCATCAATATCCCTTACCAGGAATGGGACAGTCTGCACATCATCATGACCAACATCCTCGAAGAATGCCGCAGCCAGAACAAGCCTTTCATCTACACAGACAATATCTATGCTTACGGCAGGCAAGCATCTCCTGTCAATGAATCTGCGGTTAAGAATCCGCATACGAAAAAAGGCAAAATCCGCCTGAAGCTTCTTGATCAGATCCGGAAGTCCGGCACCCGCTACATCATTGCCCATTTTCCTGATTTCTATGGACCTGACACAACCAATACCCTGCTTGACTATACGTTGAAGCAGGCTATAGCCAAGAACAAGGCAGGCTTTCTCGGCAAAACCAATCTAGATCGGGAATTCATTTACATTAAAGATGCCGCTGAAGCGCTGGCAGAACTTGCACTGCATGAGAAAGCTTACGGTGAAGACTGGAATATCCCGGGCTCCGGCACCATTACCGGCAAGGAGATCGAAGCAGTGTTGGCCGGATACTTCGGCAGGCATATTAAGCTGTGGCCCATTTCGCGCTGGATGATCCAGTCCATCGGCCTCTTTGATCCTTTCATGAGAGAATATGCCGAAATGATGTATCTGAACGAAACACCCGTCATCCTGGATGGATCAAAATATGAACGCCTGATTGGCCCCATTCCAAGAACTCCATACAACGAGGGCATAACAGCAGCACTGCGGCAGCTCGAGTCCCAGCCCGCTGCACGGTAGAACAGGAGATACTGCCATTGACTGGCAGACTTTTGGTTTTTGTTGGGTAAACTGAGGTCTTTTGAAAAAAGAGATTCAGAGAGTTTCAAGACCCTCTATTTCTGAAAATGTGATTCAGAGGGTTCTAGTCGGGCGTACTAAGACCCTCTATTCTCGAAAATGAGCAACAGAGGGCTCTAGTCGAGCAATCTAAGACCCTCTATTTCTAAAAATGTGATTCAGAGGGTTCTAGTCGGGCGTACTAAGACCCTCTATTCTCGAAAATGTGATTCAGAGGGTTCTAGTCGGACGCTCTATGACCCTCTATTTCCAAAAGTGTGATTCAGAGGGTTCTAGTCACCCTCTATTTCCAAAAATGTGATTCAGAGGGTTCTAGTCAGGCGTACTAAGACCCTCTATTCTCGAAAATGAGACTCAGAGGGTTCTAGTCGGGCAATCTAAGACCCTCTATTCTCGAAAGTGAGATTCAGAGGGTTCTAGTCGGGCGTACTAAGACCCTCGATTCCCAAAAATGAGCAACAGAGGGTTCTAGTCGGGCGTACTAAGACCCTCTATTCTCAAAAATGAGCAACAGAGGGTTCTAATCGGGCGTTCAAAGCCAGCCCCTCCATTTCCCAAAAGAAATCACTTCAATAAAAAAATCCTTCCAGAGAGACATATTCCTAATGTCTCTCTGAAAAGGATCGCCTCCTGCTGCCAAGGGCAGCTTTTATTTAAAAAATGAATTCTTTTTCTTTCCTTTGAGAATGTCTCCCATCCATCCTTTGCTGCGGAGAATCAGATAGATGCCGATGGTGGAGACAATCATAAAGACGATGGCGAATAGATAGCCCCATTTCCACTCAAGCTCCGGCATGAGCTTGAAGTTCATTCCCCAAATCGCCCCGAGTGCGGTTACCGGGGTAAACAGGGTCGTCAGCACGGTGAGCGTCTTCATAATTTCATTTCCCCTGTGGGCGGACACAACTTCCTCAATATGGACAAGCGTCGCAATTTCCTGCTGATATTCCCTGATCAGCATCATGGCACGGTCTATCCTCCTGGCGGTCCGCTTATACTCTCTTCCTTCTATCGCAAATTCGCCAAATGCCTCTTCTGCAGCAATATTCAGCTCCTGGAAAGGCACCGTCAGGTTTTTCCAGACAAGAAGCTCATGACGGGATTCATAGATTTCCTCGAAGGTGCTAAGGCTGTTTCTTTGCTTGACCTTCCATAGAAGATCGTTCAGCTTCTTCTCATATCCATCTATCTTGGTCAGATTGGAGTCGAGTATCTGGCCCAAAAATACAAAAAAGCCTTCAATGGCATTGTCAGTATCATCCATCCGCTCAAGGAGCAGATCCTCCCTGACCGAATGGATTGCATCAAATTTAAAGTTCACGGTAATTAAAAATTCCCTTGTAAGAAAGAAATGGAAAAAATTATAATCTTTCTGGTCCTCCAGGGTCTGCTGGTAGATCAATGAGCCGCGAATATGCTCCCTGCCGGGCATCAGCGTATCCATCTGGAGGCAGTTTGTATCATTCTCGCTTGAGGATTCCCTCCACTCCCTGATTGTTTTTTCAAACCGTTCTTCATCTAAATTCAATGATTCATCGACTGTATTGAAATTATGCCAAGTCCATTTATTATCACTCAATTTATACTTCATGATATCCATCCCCCGCCTTTAATTCCCTGTTTCCCTGCTCACAGGCTTTCTTAAACCAATTTAGCAAGGAAGAGGATAAAGGTTTTTCCAATTTCTCCAAATACTGATGCCGCGGGCCAGGTTTGAGAGGGAGTCAAGAGGGTACATATAAAGCAAGCCAAATGAAATTATTTTTTAAAGGAGGAGCTTTTAACCATGAATACTCGTCCATTGAATTCGTATATCCTTGCCGGAGTCGGCATCAGCAGCATCCTGCTTCTTGCGCTGAAAAGCAGGAAAAGAATCCAGACATTCACTGTGAATGTGACAAACAAAGTACTTCCTTCAAGAGGAAAAAACCACCAGGTGGTACCGATTGAAAAAGGCGGCCATCCTGACCCGTATGATATCCAGGATAATAAAATGGTGGATGAAGGATCTATGTACGCTGTGAATTACTACAACGAGAAGGAACAGGCCTGAAGAGATTTTTATCCTTCAGGCTTATTTTTGTCCAGGAGTTTTAGGAGGATAATATGGCCTATCTGTTCATTTTTTCTTATATCATCATTATTCTTGCGGTAATTGAAATCAGTGCCCTGCTCTTTATCTATACAGGTCTTGATAAGCAGATTGCCCGTTTTCAGGTTATCTCCATGATGACCGGGACCGGATTCACAACAGGGGAATCCGAGCTGATCCTTGAGCATCCCTTGAGGAGGAAGATCAGCGCCTTTCTGATTTTATTCGGTGCTTTTTCCCTTGCTGTCATTATCTCCACTATCAGCAGCATTCTGTCCGATAATTTTTACACTAAAGAGGTCGGATATGTCGTCATCATTCTTTTTCTGATTATCTTGCTGCTGAAGCTGCCTTTTGTGCGGAATAAGCTGATTGACTGGCTGAAGCATAATGCCGAAGAACATTATGACTTCACTGACCTTCCGATAAAAGATGTCCTGTTGACCGATGATGACGATTACATTTTAGAATATCCTGTACTGGAGAATTCTCCATTTGCTGGAAAGAAACTGAGTGAAATCATTGATCCAGAGAAGGATGATGTGGTTGTCCTGTATGTCAAGAGAGGCGAAATCACAATCCGGAAGGAATGCCTGTCCACTGAAATACAGGAGGGTGACGATATCTTCGTTTATGGAGACAAAAATACTATTAAAAAGATTTTCGGGGATGATTCAGAGGGCAAGGACGTTAAGAAGGAGGGCTGACTTTTACTCGCCGCCCAGCCTGGCTTTAAGCCTTTCTTTCCCTCTTTTCATTCTCGTTTTAACTGTGGACATTGGTGCATCCACTTCAGCACTGATTTCCATCAATGTCCGGTTATGGTAGTAGAACAGCAGAAGCGGATCCCGGTACATGTCAGGCAGTGAGCTTATCGTTTCCACCATTTCCTCACGGTCTGATTTATGGAGAAATTCCTCCTCGGGCTCCGGACTTTTCTCTGCTTCCATTACATATTTATAAGCTTCTTCCTCCCAGAACCTTTTTTCCTTCTTCTCCTTCCGCCAGAAGTCCCTGCACTTATTGATGGCGATCCGGAACAGCCAGCTCCTGAATTTGGCTTCTTCCTTGAAGGCCGGAAAAGCGAGGAAGGCAGATAGCAGGACTTCCTGATAAAGGTCTTCTGCCTGCTCTTTATGGCGGATCAGCGAATAAATATATTTATAGACAAATAGTCCATTTTCCTGGATCAATTCATTGAAACGGCTGCGGCCGTCTGTGTTTTCATGATATTGGGGCAGCATTCTCTCTTCTCCTCTCCCCATTTGCGTTTCTATCTAATAAACGCACGAAAGGAATGCCCCCCCTACACTTTCGCCAAAAATTATGTCATCGGCTCCAGCCTGTACTTCTCCCTCAGCAGGGAGATTCCCTCCTTGCATACTCCGTACGGAAGCCAGGAACAGCCTTCACACAAATAGTCCAGGTCTTCCGGCCGGACCTTTGCAGCTGTCAGGCTGAGCAGCAAATGCTTATCGTACTCCCTGTTTTCCTCTATGCCAAGATGCTCGATCACCTTTGCATCCATGGACAGCACATGAGCGTTCGATCCCTCGCTTGCTTCGCAAATAACTTTCCCCTTGTGCGGGCAGGCATGGCAGGCATGGTCAAAACCAGCAACTGCCTTGATTCGGAATTGCTTGCGGTCATTCCGGATATCCTCCACAATCTCTGCCATATTCTCAACAAATCCCGGGCTGTAGCCCATCCCGCGGAACCCGTGGACACATAATAAATGGTGGCCTCTAAGCGTTCGATCCATAAGCTTCTCTCCCTTCCCATCTACCAATTCTCCATTGTGCTGGAAAATCCTTTTAGAGAATTTCCGGCCTGTCATCCTTAAGTGTCCAGAAGGTGATGCCGATTCTTTTGCAGATAGTCAGGTAATGCATAAAGGTAAGAAGCATAATGCCTGTGTTCATCCCGATGATAATGCCGTCCATCCCAAGCCTCTGGCCGAGGAAATACATGATTGAAAACGAAACGGCCGTGGACCAGACGGTATGGACAAAAGCATCCTTCATCAGGCCGAGGCCGATCAGGTACGCCTGCATGGGAATGACAAAGTAGTGAAGCAGGAAATAAGGGCACAGAAGCATCAGATAAATGGCCGCATCCTTGGAATGGAAAAACGTTTCTGTCAGCGGCTCCGCAAAGAAATAGATGGCGGCAGCTGCAGGAAACCCATAAATCGCCGTAATCAGCATAACCTGCTTCAGCAGCCCGATGAGCACACCGGTTTCATTGCGCGCCTGGGCCTTGGATACTGCCGGAATCAGCATGATTAGAAACGAATGGGCTATGAAAGCAGGAAAAAAGCCGATGGCCATGGCGATGCCCGTCAGCATACCAAATTGCCCGAGTGCCATTTCCTGGCTGAGGCCGGCCTGTACAAGCGCAGCTTTTATCAAAAAAGGCTGAATGGCGTGTGTAATGGAATGGAACACCCGCAATGCCGTCGTCGGGATGGACACAGCCATCAGGTTCTTCCTTACTGCCGCTCCCTTCAGGCTTTCCGAGGGCTGCCCCTTTAATTGGTGATACTGAATGAAAAACACATGCAGCAGGTACAGAAATATGACGATTTCACTGCCGATGAACGTGCAGATAGCGACCAGCATCGCTGTTTCTGTATTAAAGTCGAAAAGCTGATACAGAAAAACAAGCAGCAGCAGCTGGAGCAGCTTCCGCACCAGGCTGGTGTAGGCGATCTTCCCCATCTGATTCTTCCCCATAAAAAATCCGCGGGCAATCGATGAAAAAGAAATGATCGGGATCAGCAGGATGACCAGCCACCTGAGCAGGGGGGAGAAATGCTGAAAAACAGGGACAAATGGCAGGATGGCAATCGCAGCAAGAAACAGCACAGCGGAAAAAACGATGGTCAGCCTGATGGCATGCCCCAGCATGCTCCGATGATATTTTTCCTCTTTTTCCGCGACAAATTTGGAAACGGAAATAGGCAGCTCAAAGCTGGCAAGCAGCATAACAAGAAATATCGTCGGAAGGACCGACATATACATCCCGAGCCCCCGCTCGCCCAATTCCCGCGCCAGCACCATATTGACAAGAAACTCTATGCACTCCCCCATGAAGGAGGCAATCACCAATACGAGCGTTCCCTTTAAAAACGAATTCATTGTACAGATTCTCCTTGTCTCTCGATCTTTGGCCGGCAGCCATACTTTTAAATGATATGAGACAAGTCTGTAGATTATTATCAGAAGACAGGATTCCGGCATTGATCCCATTTTTTTAGAAGCTTAAGCCTGCCTCTCTTTTCTCATCAGTTATATCCTCCGATTTACGGCATAAGATGAACTGACGAGTTTTATCTTAAAGGAGGTTAAAGGCTTGAACTATCAAAATGAAGTGCATTTTACACCTATGAAAGCCTATAGTCCCTACCACAGTCCTTATGATCCGTGCCCGCCTTTGAAAATCAAATACTACAGCACGCCGCCGCAATTATATATGCCTTTTCAGCCGCCGAATCTTGAGCAGTTCCCGCCGCACGAAGCCCTGATGAGGGGAACGCTCTGGAAGCCTCTCTATGATTATTATGATAATCCCTATAAGAAAGGAATCCACGGCCATGGCTAAGCAGATGGGCAATGAATATTACCAGCTGATGTTTGAAATCCAGGCGGCCGATTTCGTGCTTGTGGAGCTGACATTATACCTCGACACCCACCCTGGCGACACTCAGGCCCTGCAGCAGTTCCAGCAGTTCTCTGACTATTCCCGGAAGCTGAAGAAGCGATATGAAAAAGAATTCGGGCCGCTCCTGCAATTCGGGGTCAGCAATAATCCCGGCGACACCTGGAAATGGAGCCAGGGTCCTTGGCCCTGGCAAGTATAAGGAGGTTTCTTCATGTGGGTTTATGAGAAAAAGCTGCAATATCCAGTGAAAGTAAGCACATGCAATCCGACATTGGCGAAATATTTAATCGAACAGTACGGCGGTGCGGACGGCGAGCTTGCGGCTGCTTTAAGATACCTGAATCAGCGCTACACGATCCCGGAGAAAGTCATCGGCCTCCTCACAGATATCGGGACAGAGGAATTCGCCCATCTGGAGATGATTGCCACCATGATCTACAAACTCACCAAGGATGCGACTCCTGACCAGCTGAAGGAAGCCGGCCTTGGCGAGCACTATGTAAACCATGACAGCGCGCTGTTTTACCATAATGCCGCCGGCGTCCCGTGGACTGCCTCCTACATACAGGCCAAAGGAGACCCGATTGCCGACCTGTACGAGGATATCGCGGCCGAGGAAAAAGCGCGGGCCACCTATCAATGGCTGATCGATATTTCTGATGATCCGGATCTTAATGACAGCCTGCGCTTCCTGCGGGAAAGGGAAATCGTCCATAGCATGCGCTTCCGTGAAGCGGTGGAGATCCTGAAGGAAGAGCGTGACGCAAAGAAAATCTTCTAAAAGAACAAATTCAAGAAGCCGGATCTCCATCCGGCTTCTGTTTGTTTATGAAAGGCATTCTTCCAGCTTTTTATACAGATCTTCTCTTCTTAGCTCCAGCTCCTCTTTCTCCCTGAACAAGTTTTGCAGCTCAGACAAATCTGTTTCAGTCTCAAGCCTGCCGTCGAGAGCAGAAATTTCTGCTTCAGCAAGGGCGATTTCCCTTTCTGTCTGCTCTGGATTTTCTTTGCTCTCTTTTTGGACTTCCTGCCGGACTGCCGGCTTCTTTTTGGCCGGCTTTTCCTCTGTAGCGGCTGCCTGCTCCTTTTCTCCTTTCTTCCCTTTTGCCCAATCATAGCTGCCGGCAAAGGTATGCAGCTGGCGGTTTTCAATCCAGCTGATCTTTGTGAACAGCTTATTCAGGAAATAGCGGTCATGCGAGACAGCGAGAATGGTTCCTTTATAATCCTGCAGCGCCTCCTCAAGGACCTCCCGGGATTCAATGTCAAGATGGTTTGTCGGTTCATCAAGAATCAGAAAGTTTATATCCTGGTGCATCATCTGGGCAAGGCGCAGGCGCATTTTTTCTCCGCCGCTCAATTTGGACACCCTGCGGAAGACTGCGTGGCCGTAGAACAGGAAGCCGGCAAGGATATTACGCGCTTCCCCCTCCGCCACAGACACCTCACTGCGAAAGGCTTCAAGGACGGTTTCATGCTCCGAGCCAGGCTGGATATGCTGCGACAGATACCCTATTTTTACATTGCTCCCGATCCGCACCTCGCCCGCATCCGCCGGCACCTCACCGAGGATCATTTTCAGCAGTGTCGACTTGCCGCTGCCATTGCTGCCGACAATCGCCGTCCTGTCCTGAAACTGGATGTGGAGATCAGCATCTTCAAAGAGAATCTGGCTGCCAAAGTGCTTAGCGGCCCCTTTGATCACTATAACGTCCTTGCCGCTCCGCTGCGCAGAGTCCAGCTCCATATTCATTTTCTTCCGGTTCAGGATGGGCCGGTCAAGCTTTTCCATCCGTTCGAGTGCTCTTTCCATGCTTCTCGCCCTTTTGTGCAGCCCTTCATTCGGCGGGTTGGCCTGATTGGCCCATTCACGCAGGCGCTTGATCGCTTCCTTCATTTTCTTGATCTTCTTCTGCTGCTCTTCATACTGCTGAAATTCCCTCAAAAGCCTTTCTTCCTTTTCTTTTACAAAACCGCTGTATCCTGTCTGATATGAAGTGAGCCCGCCATCCTCCAGGTCAAAGATCCTGCTTGCGATTTCATCCAGGAAATAGCGGTCATGGGACACCACTATCACGGTTCCTGCGTATTCTTTTAAAAATACCCCCAGCCACTCTACAGCATCGATATCCAGATGATTGGTCGGCTCATCGAGAAGAAGGAAATCAGGATTCTGGAGCAGGGTGAAGCCGAGGGAAACTTTTGTTTTTTCCCCGCCGCTCAAGGACGAAAAGCTTTTGCTCAGCAAATCCTCAATCTTCAAGCCCCCTGCCACCCTGTCGAGCCTTGCCTCCATTTCATAGCCGCCGCCAAGGACAAATTGCTCCTGAAGCACGCCATACTCAGCGATATACCGCTCCAGAGTGCCTGCATCTTTTTCTTTTGCCATTGCCTGCTCGCACTCTTTCATCTTCCTTTCAACAGCTGTCAGTTCCTTAAATGCCTGAAGCAGTACATCCCTGCCTGAAAATTGCTCAGGATATTCAGGAATCTGCGAAAGATAGCCGATCCTTGTGCCTTTTTTCCAATGGACCTGGCCTTTATCAGGCGTTTCAGCCCCTGCCAGCAGTTTGAATAAAGTTGTCTTGCCGCTGCCATTCCTCCCTACAAGGCCGACGCGGTCCCCTTCATGAATCTCAAAGCCCACTTCCTCGAAGATTGTTGTGCCTGCGTACATTTTTGCTATATCATTTCCGCTGCATGCGATCATTTTCATTTCCTCCAAATTTCAGTTATTTTTTTGCATAATAAAAAGCCATGGGTAACATTCACCCATGGCCCTGCTTTTATGACAGACCCGTCCTGAGAGCAGGACGGCACTAAATAAAAAGGGGAGCATCCATAAGAAGCTCCCCTTTTTGCCCGTTCATAGAATAAGCGGATCAAGAGATGTTTCTCACCGTTTTGTTTTCCATATGAAGTTGCTAAAAATGGACAGACCTGTCCCGTTAGCAGCAGCACCATGAAAAATTGCACGGCAGATCGAAAGGTATGACATCCAGTCTCCGCGCAGCAAAACAGCGTTATTCATCTCTTCTCCACCTCCTTTTGATATAGTTAGCTTCATTCTACCGTTGTCAGAATCATTTTGCAAGCCTGATTATTAAAGGGTGCATACCCCCATGAAGCAGTAGCTGACCCGCCACATCGGCCAAAACACGATGTTCCGGGCTTTTTCCTGCCTCTCTTCTCTCTCCAATGGTTATCCTTCCTCCCCGGGAGGAATAAGATAAATAGGCAGCTGGTGCCTGGCACCCTGTCCCACATTATAGAGAGAGGAGAAATATCGATGCTTCGTGCCATCACGCATGCTATTTTTTATTTACTTGTTATAGGCGTCAATATTTTGGCAAATGCGCTCCCTTTGAACGGGCAGACTACCGGGGAGATTTCGGGCAAGCTTGATGTGCTGTTCACGCCTGCCGGCTATGTATTTTCGATTTGGGGACTTATTTATATACTTCTGGGAATCTGGGTTCTGAGGGAGTTTCCAAAGGACCGGCGGAATCTTCCACTGTATGAAAACACAAGCCTGTTCTTTATCCTCAGCTGCCTGCTGAACAGCGCCTGGATCTTTGCGTGGCATTATGAATTCTTCCTGGTGTCCGTCCTGCTGCTGACCAGCCTTCTGCTGTCATTGATTTTCCTGTATGTCAGGCTCCAGGCAGCCAGTCCGTCATTCTTCGACAGACTGCCATTTTCCGTTTATCTCGGCTGGGTCAGCGTCGCGGTGATTGCGAATATCAGCTATTATCTCGTTTATATCGGCTGGAACGGCTTCGGTCTATCGGATGCCGCCTCGACGATCATCATGCTCTGCGTGGCTTCGGCCCTTGCCATCCTATTCCGGATCAAAAACAGCGACCGCGTATACCCGCTCGTCTTTGTCTGGGCCTTCATCGGCATTGCCGTCAGGAACTGGAGTGAGCATGCTGCAGTATCTTACACGGCATTGGGATTAGCGGCTGTCATATTGATTTTTGCTGTTATTCCTTTTAAGAGGGATTGATGAAAACTCCTGCTCGGTGGTGAGCAGGAGTTTTTGGGCTAAAACTAATTAAAAGGGAGTGGAGAATTGCCATAAAAATGACTAAACCCTGTTGATTGCAGTGGAAGGCACGCAGACTCCTGCGGGAGATAGCGGCAGAGCTGAGACCCCGCAGCGCGCAAGCGTGAGGAGGCTCAGCGCCGCCCCGCGGAAAGCGTAGTGCCTTCAGCGGAAATCAACAGCTCCATTCAGGAGGATATCTCATTCATATAGATTGGACGACTGCCACAATTACGAAACCCTGTTGATTGCAGTGGAAGGCACGCAGACTCCTGCGGGAGATAGCGGCAGGGCTGAGACCCCGCAGCGCGCAAGCGTGAGGAGGCTCAGCGCCGCCCCGCGGAAAGAGTAGTGCCTGCAGCGGAAATCAACAGCCCCCATTTAGGAGCATAACTCATTCATATAGATTGGAGAATTGCCATAAAAATTACGAAACCCTGTTGATTGCAGTGGAAGGCACGCAGACTCCTGCGGGAGATAGCGGCAGGGCTGAGACCCCGCAGCGCGCAGCGTGAGGAGGCTCAGCGCCGCCCCGCGGAAAGCGAAGTGCCTGCAGCGGAAATCAACAGCCCCATTTATAAGCAAAAGAAGACTGTAAATAAACTCGATGATTTGTTCAAGTTTATCTACAGTCTTCAGCTTTTAAAAAAACAGAATCCCCAGTCAATTCGCCAGCGAATGCTTAAACGCATAAATCACAGCCTGCGTCCGGTCCTGTACCTGAAGCTTGCTGAGGATATTGCTCACATGTGTCTTCACTGTCTTCAAAGCAATAAAAAGCTCATCAGCAATCTCCTGGTTCGTTTTCCCTTCTGTCATCAAAAGCAGGATTTCCATCTCCCTTGCGGTAAGCTCTTCATGGGGAAGCACAGTCTGCTTCTGCCTCATCTTCACCATCATTTTTCCTGTAACCTCAGGTTCGAGCACTGATTGGCCATGGAAGGTAGCACGGACGGCATCGGCAATTTCGCTTGCCTTGGACGTTTTAAGCATATAGCTGGAAGCCCCCGCTTCAAGCGCCGGATAAACCTTTTCATCATCAAGGAAGCTTGTCACGATGATGACTTTCGCTTCCGGCCAGGCTTCAATGATTTTCCGTGTTGACTCAATCCCGTCCATCTCCTTCATCACCAGATCCATCAGGATGATATCAGGCCGGAGCTCCAGGGCCAGATCAATCGCCGTCCGGCCGTTATCGGCTTCCCCGATCACCTCGATATCCGGCTGCGCTGAAAGATAGGAAGACACACCGATCCTCACCATTTCATGATCATCGACAAATAATACTTTAATCATTCTCTTCACCCTCACTCTTCATCATTGGCACTTTCACTTCAAGGCGCGTTCCTTTATTTTTGAGGCTGATGACTTTCAGGGAGCCGCCGATCTCCACTGCCCGTTCATACATATTCTGCATCCCATATGAGCCTGCCTTCGTTTCCTCGACGTCAAAACCAATCCCGTCATCGGCAATCCGCATGATGATCAGACCGTCCCGCTGGATCAGCAGCACTTCAAGCTGAGTCGACTTGGCATGGCGCAATGTATTGGAGACAGATTCCTGGAGAATCCGGAACAAATGGTCCTCGACTCCTTTATCCATCAAAAACTCTTCAACCTTCCACTGGATTTTCATGGTCACTTTCTGGGAGAGCTCAAGCAGCAGCTCTTCTATGCCCTCCTGAAGTGTTTTTCCCTTCAGGGCGGCCGGACGCAGATGGAGGAGCAGGGCACGCATCTCCAGCTGGGATTGGTGGATCATCTCTTCGACCATTTTCAGCTGCTTTGTCTCTCTGTCTTCCTGGCTACGTGTTTCATTGATGGCAGACATCAGCATAGAAGCCGCGAACAGCTGCTGGCTCACAGAGTCATGAAGCTCGCGTGCCAGCCGGTTGCGCTCCTGTGAAATGATTTCCTGGATCCGGCTTTCCAGATCCTCAGCCTTTTCGGTCGCAAGCTTTTGCGAAATCTTTGCCTGCTCTGATATCTGCCGCTGGATTTTGCCTACCCTCATCCATAAAGGCTGCAGCTCTGAAGGGGTGTTATCATCTTGAAGGCTGATGGCCCTGCCTTCCTCCAGCTGGTAAAGCCAGTCATCAACCGTCTGGAGCTGCTTTTTTCGGTAAATTCCGGATATAAGACCTGATAAAATGCCGATTGCCGCACAGATGCTTGCTGCAAACAGGATGAAGGGGATATCCATGACTTCCCTTTCCCAAAGCCCGCTCCAATCGGCCAGCGGAAAGACGGTAAAATAGGAAACGCCAAGAAAGATGGCAACAAGGAGGGCAACTGACAGTCCCAACGCAATCTGCCGCTGGATCGTCTTCATACACGCTTCACCTCGATATCACCGACAAGGAGCGAGGTAAAGATTTTGATCTTCTGCTCTGCCTCTTCATAGCCTGGCGTTTTAAACTGCAGTGTCTGATTGAACATCTGCGGCTCGCGCTTATCAAAAATACCTGCAGAGCCTGCAATGACAGAGTGGTAGACATTCACTTCGAGATCATACGGAACAAGAATCTGGATATTTCCGATAAAATTGCGGATGAATATGACCGTCTCCCCTTTTGGGAGCACCGTATAGCTCATATCGATGATCGTATCGCCGATGCCGGCCTGGATATTGATGTCACTCCACTCGTATACATGCTCAGGCGTCTTCTGCCGCCCGAACAGGATGTTTTCAAAAAGCGGGCGCCCTTTGATGATCTCTTCACTCGGCTTTGACACAAAAGGATCCTTTTCCTTGATGATCGGCCTGATGCGGTCGGCGTCCCGCTTGGACTGTGCATATTGAATGACAAAGTGGATCAGGATGGCCAGCAGGAAAAATTTGAAGGTCATCATGTTGAAGACACTGATGACAAAAAAGGCAAGGCCTGCCCAGAAGAGGATTTTTCCGGAGCTGTGGGGGAGGCGTTTCCTGCCGAAATATACCATTCCAATCGAAACCAGAAGGGAGAAAATCAGCCCGTGATTAAAAAAAGATACCTCCAGAAAAAGGACAAGGGCACCAAGCAATAGAATCCAGCTGATATATTCGCTTTTGATTTTTTTAAGCATTGATCTTTTCCTCCCTTCATGGTGACTGGCATATGATGTACGCAATTCTCTATTGTAAGCTGTTTCAGCATAATGGCGAAAAAAGGCGCAGGAACTCTACGCCTCTTTAGAATACCAGTTTGTTTTATGAAATAGAATGAGTTTCTTTCTTTTTCATATCTTTTTCAAGCTGGGCAATTTTTGAATCGATTGTGCTCTGATAATAGGCATCATTCACTTTCTGCTCAAGCCGGTCAAGATATGACTCGATATTTTCAAACCTGGATTCAGCTTTGCCTGACTCAGAGCTGCTGTCAATCACCTGGTCCATTTTGCGGTTGGCCCTGGTCACATTTTCCCTTCCCATCAGCTCCAGGCGGCGGATGTGCATATCCTTCAGCTTATGCTTCATCTCTTCATACTTTCTTTCCAGCTCAACCAGCTGCTGGGAAGCCTGCTCTAGGGCCTGCTTCAGCCTGACTGCCCGCTCTTCATATTGAAGCTGTTCCTGGGCTGCAAATTGGGATAATTCTGTCTCCCCTGCCTCTGAAGCGACTTCTGCCTGCCGTTTGCGCTTTTCAGCCAATTCAGCCGCTCCTTTGTATTCTTTTGTAAATTCCTCTTTCAGAGAATACTGGCGCTCAAGGAGTTTACGGACCTTTTCCGTTTCCTGCTCGCATTGGCGCAGATACTGATTCAGCAGGGAAACCGGATTTTTCTGCTCCTTCTCATCCATTGCTTCATGCAAATCTGCCATGATTGTATTTTTCAGTCTTGTAAATAAGTTTGCCATGTTAATCTCCCTCTCGTTTTCAGATTAATATTGATTGATTTTTGACCATTCTTTTTCAAAGTTCGTGAATGGGTCCTGATCTTCTTTGACAAATGTTTTCTTGTCATTCCACTTTTTATAAATCACATAAAGGATGTAAGCAGCGGCAATTCCGAGGATGGCCGGAATATTGGAGGCAGCTGCCGTAAGGGCGAACACCCCGACGAAGCCCCAGCCAATTTTAGCGCCTGTTGAATCAGCTTTCAGGAACTGCTTGAATACGAAGTATAAAATCAGCAATGAGATGGCCAGGCCGATCATCGGCCCCAAATTGGATAAAAGCACCAGCCCTGCGATTCCTCCTGCTAAAAGTAAACCAAATTTTTTCATGTACGTTTCCTCCTTTCATGTTTCTATCTTACCTTTCCTGCAAAAATCCTATAACGAGCCTGAGCTTTATTTTCATATAGGACCTGGGGCTTAGAGGGTGGTCAGACTTTGCAGAAGGCGAAAATATTGGAAGGGGAAAAACTGTTATTGCGCAGGCTGGAAGGGTAGATAAAGGAGGAATTACAATTGAGATAACCCGGGAGGAAACCAATGTGTTTGGCTTCGATGATTTTGTAAAATTTATGCAGGCATTTTTCATTGTTCTTCCTATCGTGACACTCATCCATGTGGCCGGACATGTTTTTTTCGCCGGGATCTTTGGCGGGAAGGGACTTAAGGTCATTATCGGGTGCGGGAAAAATTTATTTTCTTTTAAATACTTGGAGGTAAAACGGTTCTACTTCTGGTATAGCGGCTGTGAATTTCAAAGCCTGAAATATGAAAATAAAATCAGTCTTTCTTTTATATATCTGGGCGGTACCCTCTTCAACCTGATCAGTATCTTTCTTATCAATTACCTGATCGGCTCCGGCGTACTTGAAGCATCCTTGCTTTGGTACCAATTCATCTATTTCTCTTTTTACTTTGTATTCTTTGCATTGTTCCCAATGGACTTCCCTGACGGCAATCCAAGTGACGGCAAAGCTTTCTACCGGATCATAAGAGACAAGAAGGTTGATTCTACTGATGATTGCCAATGGAAGGTTGAATGAACAAAAGCGCAAGCGCCTTGATCACCCTTAAGGAACGCAGACTAAGAACGCCACGTCCTGTGGCAACGTCTTGAGACCCGCTTCCTGGGGGCCTCAAGACGAACCTCCCGGAAAGGCGTTCATTGCCTTTTTGGGAGGTTTGGCTTGTGACCTCGGCGCAGCTGCTGGACGTAGATCAAGAATTGATAATGAGCAACAAGACTTACAATATTTAAATTCCTAAACATAGATAAAGCCCCGGCATTTAGACCGGGGCTTCACTCTTTTTCAGATAATGGCTTAATGCCAGGAGCGGCCATATATAACGGTAGCTGTGGTAATGAATATAAAAGAAATTTGCCATGCCCTGCCCTTTTGGGTAGTCGGCAGTCCAGTCCTTGCGCTTGCCCTCCCTCACCAGGAAGGCCGCGCCTTTCCTTGCCGCCGTGCTATCAGCCATGCCGGCTGCAGCCAGGGCATCAACTGCCCACGCTGTCTGGGTAAGGGTGCTTTCCTTCAGCGGGATATACTTTTTCTCCATATCGCTCCGGCAGGATTCCCCCCAGCCGCCATCTTCATTCTGGATGGACACCAGCCAATCGATCCCCTTTTTCATGCTTTTATCCTCCAGAGTGACACCAACAGCCGCCATTCCGGTTACGGCCGCCCAGGTTCCGTATATATAGCAGATTGACCAGCGCCCATACCAGGAGCCGTCCTGTTCCTGATGTTTTTTGAGCCACTTGATCGCTTTTTTGACGGGCGGAAGTGAAGAATCCGTATAGCCTGCCTTGCCGAGAAATTCAAGGGTCCTTCCCGTCAGGTCGGGGGTTGAAGGGTCGGTCAGGATAAACTCTGCTCCCTGGATGGGAAGGAGATGCAGCAGCTTTTTATTGACGTTCCTCTCAAACGCCGGCCATCCTCCATCCCTGTTCTGCATGGATAGTGTCCAAAGAAGCCCCTTTTTCCATATTTCCTCATAATGCGGCTTTTCCCCGGCAGGCTGCTGGAGGCTTCTGAGGGCAGCGGTTGTGTCATCCACATCCGGATTCATTGTATTGAAGCGCGAAAATCCCCAGCCGCCTGGCTCCGCCTTCAAATTATGCACAATCCAATCCCCAAACCTTTGATGCTGCTGGCCCGCCAGATACTTATTGGCTTTTTGGATGGCAGCCTCTTTCGGAGGGACGCCTGCTTCCTGAAGGGCGTGGCTGATCAGCGCTGTATTCCAGACAGCAGCAGTCGTATATTGAATATGCGTGCGCCCATCGATTTTGACAGTCATCCGCTTCAAGCCGGCGGCAGCATTCCTGATCGCGGGATCCTCCGGGCCGCCTCCCAATGCCAGCAGAGCAAAAATCATATAAAAGGTGCTGCTGAAATAATTATAAAGCGTCCCGTCAGGCTCGGTATGCGACTGCATATATTCCCTCGCTTTTTCTATCGACCATGCCCGGATCTGCCGCGGAATGCCCGCAAGCGCCTTCACCCCGCCAGCAAGAAAAGAAGTCAAACTCCTCCATTCCGCACTCCTCAGCTCCGGCCACGGATCATCATCTTCCCGGACAGACAGATCGCCAAGGTCCGGGCTCAATGCCGTTTTTCTGCTGAACTTCTTATTGCCCAGCAGAATGATGGGAACCAGATTGGAGCGGCCAAAAACCGAAAGATCGTACATATTGAGCGGAAAACTTCTCGGCAGGAGGATCACTTCCATCGGCACCGGAAAAATGATGGGCCACGGATACTGGCCTGTCAAGGCAAGCATGATTTTCGTATACATTCCTGCCTTCTTCAGGCCCCCGCCTTTTGAAATAAATCTTCTGGCTTTCACAAGTGCTGGATGATTTCTCTCATAATAGCCTGAGTATAGGAGCGCATAATACGCCTCGATCGTTAAAGACAGGCTGCCTTCATGATGGTCATGGAAAAGCCGCCATGCCCCGTCCTTTCCCTGCCGGCTCAGAATCCCTTCTGCCAGCTCTTTGATCAGCTCCTCCTCGTCCTCCGCCTCCAAAGTCCGCAGAAGGACGATCATATAGATATCGGTCATGCACCCTGTATCAAAAGGATGATTCCAGGAACCGTCCGGTGTCTGCTCACTTAAAAGCTGCTGCTTTAACCGTTCGATTTCACTTAGCACTAGCTGCATGCAGCCCGCCCCCTTTATTTCACTTCTTCCTAAAAATATATTCAGGGGCAGCTTGACAGATTCTGGAACAGCATATGCACAATAGGCAATATCTTTAATACCCCTGCATATAGTTGAAATAGGACTTCCTTTAAGAAAGGGGAATGGAAGATGCTACTTTTATGGGTTATTACGGCCGGCTTTATTCTCTGCCTTGGGCTTGTCGGCGCAATGTTCGTCCACTATCTGCGCTCCGCCATGCACACCCATGATTCTGTAACCGTCGATCCGCTGCCGGAGGAAACAAGGGAGGAAATAAACTGAGGGGGGAGCAGCCCGGCATATGGGCCAGCGGTTGGCATTTTATTCTGCCGGGCAGGCCGCATGATGCAAGACAGCATGGGTGCGAGATAGGCTGGATGGCAGACTTGGTAGAATATCATGCCAATTGATTAAAAAAGTCGGGAATTCGGTAGATTATTCCGCGAATTGATTAAAATAATCTTCAAGTTGGTAAATTCACCGTTCAAACTATTAAAAAGTGCCCTTCAGGTCAAAAATCAGGCCGCCAAGCCCTGTTAGTAACACTATAAACACTAAAAAAAGCCCAAGGTAGGTCTCTCCCTGGGCTAATCTCTTTGCTTTTTGAATAAAAATTTACGCCTGGCAGCCCGGGCAATAAAAAGTTTTCCGCGATGAAATTTCCTCTTTTACAATCCGGGAGCCGCACCGCAAGCAGCTTTCTCCCTCCCGGTCATACACCATGCATCGCTCATTATAGCCGCCGGTTATCATGTCAGCTTTAAAAAGCGGCTCATCCATATAGCCTCCGCTCTCTATCGCGTTTGCAAACACTGCTTTCATTGCCGGATAAAGCTTGCCTTTCTCCATTTCGCTGAGCTCCTCGATCTTCCTTATCGGCAATAGCCCGGCCTGGTGGCAGATCTCATCTGAATAGCAGTTTCCGATTCCTGCTATGAAATGCTGGTTCACAAGAGAAGTTTTAAGCATTCCGCGTTTTTTCTCCAATAACTGGGCAAAAGAGTCAGCCGTAAATCCAGGACCAAGTGGCTCCGGTCCCAGCTCTTCCAATTCTTTCGCCAGCTCCTCAGCAGACAGCAGATGCAGGTAGCCCAGCCTCAAGCCAATGAAGTACAGCTTCCTGCTGCCGAACGACAGAATCACCTGCTTTGTCCTGTCAGGATTATCTTCGTCATTGCCAAGATACATCCATCCTCCAAGCATCAGGTGGAGAAGGAGGTTTTTACCGGTGCTGAGCCTGAAAATGAGGTGCTTTGCCCGTCTGTCGATGGCCGTGATCTTTGCATTCTGCACCTGCCTGATGAATTCTGCGGACGGCATATTTATCGATTTTTCCCTGTTGATTTCAGCTTGTGTGATTACAAGCCCTGACAGCTGACGGCCGAGCAGCTGACGGTAAGTTTCCATTTCAGGAAGTTCGGGCATATGGAAGGCCCCCTTTCATATGACTAGTATGAAATGAAAAAGGGTTCTTCATGTACCCATTCAGTCGGCCAGAGCCAATGCAAGGCTGTCACTGGCAGCGCCAACTAACTCTGCATCATCGCGGTCATGGGCATATACCGCAAGCAGCAAGGCCGTATAGACGGCTTTGAATCTTGCCAGGCCTCTTGCTTCGGCACCAGCTTCGCCATATTCAGCAAAAAACACTTCTCTGGCCGCCGGGCGGAGAAAGCTGTACGCAATTGAAAGGTCGATGCATGGATTGCCCAGGTGAACATCGCCCCAGTCAATGATTCCGCTGATTTCTCCTTCAGAATGTGCCAGGATGTTGCGGATATGCAGATCGCCGTGCACCAGAACAGGAGGATGCTCCGCCTTGAGCGGCCTTATCTTTCTGATATAAGAAAAAAGCCTGTCACCCTCCTTAAGGATTCCTGCCGATTTTCCTTTTTCGGCGTATCCCTCCATCTTCACAAGCCTTGATTCCATATCCAGCCTGTTATATGTATCGTGCGGGATCCCCAGTTCCTTCGCCCTTTCCACAGGAAAAGAGTGATGCTGCCTCAGGAAGTCAGCCAGCTTTCTGGCCGACTTTTCACCGCCCGGCCCGGCGGGAGGAAATCCGCTGATTTTTTTATAGCCGGAAAAAAACCACGGATAGCCTTTAGCAGGCTTTCCTGCAAACACCGGCACAGGATAATCGATTTCCGCAGCAATGGCGAGCTCAGGCAAAATCCGGCTTTCGGTCTTCAAGAGCCCTTCTGCTGCAGTCTTCCGGGGAAACCGGAATACATACTCACCGTTGATTAGGAACACCTGATTATCAAAGCCTTCCCCAAACAGCTTCACATCAGCAGGCGCCAGTTCGGGAAACTGGCTCAAAAGCAGCTTCCTTGCCTCCGGGAGAGCAAGAGACACCTCTCCATTCCAAGGCTGGTCCATATCATCCCCCTCCTTTATTTTCAGTTATACTATTGTGCCGATTGTTTTTCAACAGCAGGAAAAAGGCACCCTTGCAGCGGGTGCCTCTGTTTTAATACATTTTGTTGTTATCAATCTTCATCCTGTCTTTTGCAACTTGAGGGTCTTCTGATAAAGGCTGTCTTGTTCCTGCAGGAGGAACATAGACGTTATCAACAGGCATTGCTGGTTCATTGTCAGGCATGCCTGCTTCTCCCGGATTCATTTTCTGCTCACGCAGCTTGTCCGATCCGCCGTCCACGAATACAAGGATCTTTCCTTCCTTGATTTGATCGCTGTAATGCTCGGCATCTTCTTCCGGGATGCCCATCCCGATGAGGGCGCCTGTCAGCCCGCCGAGACCCGCTCCAGCGGCAGCCCCGGTGAGAGCTCCAGCGAGCGGCCCTGCCGCAAGCACCGGACCGATGCCGGGAATGGCAAGGGCTCCCGCTCCTGCCAGCAGTCCTGCAAGGCCGCCGAGCGTTCCTCCGGCTGCCGCCCCTGCAGCAAGCCCTTCTTCAGCTTTAGTCCCTGTCTGCTCTGTCACTGCATCCACATCATCATCATTTTTCCCGACCACTGAAATATCCGCAGAGTCATAGCCCTGTGCCCTCAGCTCTTCAACAGCTTCAATGGCTTCACTTTGTGTATCATAAACGCCTGCAATATGCTTCTTTTCTTCTGCCATTATCTTTTGCCTCCTTGATAAGGTAAGATAAATAGACAAGCCATCTGATGGCAGCCTATACAGAGAATTTACCCTGAGGCCTGATCTGTAAACCTGTACTAATTCGTCTCAGATAAGAAGGATTTGGTCCTGATTCCTGCCCGCCTCATTTTAATAAGAGCAGTCACCTCGATATCCGCCTCAGAGAAATATTGGTCCCAATTGCCTTCTGCTTCATGAAAATGTTTATAATCTTTTCTTCTCACCGCATCTCCGAATCCGAAAATATCCACTTTGTCTTCTTTTTGGACTTTCTTAATGGTTTCTGCAACGATTTTTTCAATGTGCTTCTCCGTCTTTTCTTCATAATCCTCATAAACAGCTATTTTATCGACGCTATCATCACATTGAGTGCCCTCCAGATAACTCTCTCCTCTGATGTCAATCTTGACCTTCGCCTTGCCGTCTATAATCCGTGCTTTTGTCTTTGTTGTTGTATTATAGATTCTGATGTCAATATAGCGGTTGTCTCCGCAGCCGATTGTTAAGCTTGTATTCTTTATTTTGTCCTGCGTCCAAAGGTAATTCCTTGCATCCTCCAGATCTAAAAAGCCTTCCAGCCTGCCGCCGTCGAAAATAGCAAGGGAATCAAGTACGACGAGTGCGTCCGGTGTTACTTTTTTCATGTTATCTACACTCGCCCCTTTCCCCGGGTCTCCCTTAATTGCCACAGCAGCCATCACCGGCTGCCGGCCGGGGGACGTCCAGGCGCTGATCACATCATTCAGCCTCACCCCGGGATCACCGCCCCAAGTCTCTTCCATTGTATTCAGCTGTGTATGGAGCTTAAGTGAAGTGGATTTCTGGAACTGATAGGTCACCTTCAGCACATCTTCGGCCCTTACTCCTCTTGCAATGACAATATTAAAATCATCCCGCATCTCCCTGTTGCGCTCCAGATAATCCAGGAACTCCAGCATCCCTTCCTCTGCCAATTCTTCACTGATGATCAGGGTCCTCATATGCGAGTAAACAAGATTCCTTGAGATGCCCTCGCTCATCTGGTTCGTCAACTCAGACAGGGAATTTCCTTCTTTTCCGTACACAATCGAAGGTGCGTTGCCGCCGGCAGTCCGGTTGTTCAGCTCGGCTGCGTTAATGCCTTCTACGGACAGGTAATATTTTGCATCTTCTCCCTTGTCCACTGCCATGCCGGTGACAACCGTGACCTCAGCCAGCTCTTTTTGATCCCAGCAGCCTGACAGCAGGCAGCAAACTGCTATAGCAGCCATGATTTTTTTCATTTTCCCGGGCCCCCATTCATTGGAGGAGGAGAAGGGGAGCCAGTCTTAGGCTGCTTCTCTTCTTTTTGCGGCTTTAAATAGCTGGGCCTTTTATTCATGCTCCAGAAAGGGAAGCGGAAGAACACATCTTTCTGGCTTTCAATGATGAAAGGAGCTACAGGGGCCAGATATGGGACGCCGAAGGAGCGGAGCGAGCTCAAATGAGCCACCATCAGAACAAGCACAATCAGTACGCCGTAAAGGCCGAGGATGGAGGCGGTAATAATAAGCAGGAATCTGAGCAGCCTGGAAGCGTTCGAGAAGCTGTATGTCGGTGAAACAAAATTGGCAATGGCAGTAATCGCGACTATGATAACCATAATATTGGAAATGATCCCCGCCTCGGCTGCAGCCTGGCCGATGACGAGCGCCCCGACGATCGATACAGTCTGTCCGACTGCGCGCGGCATCCTGACTCCTGCCTCGCGCAGGATTTCAAAGGTGATTTCCATCAGCAGAACTTCAATCACCGCAGGGAACGGCACCCCTTCCCGCTGTGCGATCACACTCAAAAGCAGCGTAGTCGGGAGAAGTTCGTGATGGAACGTAAGAATCCCCACATACAAAGAAGGAGTTATAAGCGCGATCATAAATGAAATATAGCGGATAAAGCGTATAAAAGTCCCCATAAAGAAGTTTTGGTAATAATCCTCTGATACGGAAAAAAAGTCGACAAGTACAGCAGGCACTAGAAGTACAAACGGCGTCCCGTCAACAAGGATGGCCACCTTCCCCTCCAGGAGATTGGCCGCAACCGCATCAGGTCTTTCTGTGTTAAGGGCCAATGGAAAAAGAGTAGCAGTTTTATCTGCAATCAGCTCTTCGATATTCCCTGATTCTAAGATTGCGCTTGTGTCAATTTTTCTCAGACGCTTGCGTACCTCTCCGACAATTCCGCTGTCGGCAATATCCTTCATATAGCTGATAAAAACGGTCGTGCCCGTATCATTCCCGATGGTGAATTCCTCAAATTGCAGCCTTGGATTCTTAATCCGCCTGCGGATGAGGCTGACGTTTACCGATAATGTTTCGACAAATCCATCCTTTGGGCCCCTGATGACAGTTTGGGTGCTCGGTTCAGTAATCGACCGGCTTTCAGTAGTGGGGACAGGAACGGAAATCGCCCGGTTGACCCCTTTAAAAGCAAGGATAATGCTCCCTGAAAGCATGTAATCAGTTATTTGAGGTACTGATTCTGCCAGCTTATAGCCTGCTCCCCTGCAATGCTCCTTGCCGAAGCTCTTTACATCATCAATATTTTTTACCCTTGAATCCGGCCCGGACTCTTTGGCAATTGAATGAATGATTTCTTTAAGCGCATTGCTGTCGACCATGGTCTCCAGATAGAAAAGAAGGGCATCAGTCTGTCCAGCCTTGAGCTCTTCGATCTTCAAGTCGGCCGAAGCGCCAAAAATGCCGGATAACTCCTCTTTAAGCTCATCAAGCTCATAGCTGTCGAGGTTCGCACCGCCGGTTTCCCGGGCAGCTTCCTCCACATTCTCTTTGCCGGCTCTTTTTATGCGCTTGAGTGATTTAATGCGGTTCAACACTTCACCCCATTTTTCCCGGAATGCTTCCGGCTGCGGTTCTTCCACAGCAAAACAGCCAGGAGGACAGATGGAATGCCGAATTGCATCGGCAAATGAACAAAATATGGGACTAAAACAAGCCCCTCTTCCAGATGGTCGGCAAAATTGACTGAAATCAGCACAGAAAACAGGGACACGACCGCTGACATAGGAAGGGCAAAGTATCGGTAAGGCAGCCGGAACACGTACTCCAGCCCTTTCAGCGCTCCAAACAGGAACACTGAGCCTTTTATAAGGATGCCAAGCATCATGATGAAAACAACGAGTGCATCGATCCGCTCAATGAAATTGCCGATGGAAACCTGCCTTGCCGCACTGAGCATCGGAAAATTGGAACGGACCATCGCATCTGCCCCAAGCGTCATGACCATCAGGATGGTTGCATGAGTCAGCAGCAGCCCGGCAATGGCTGTCCCCATTAATGAAACTCTTTTTACATATTTGAAACTGGTTACTTTCCCAAAAATGACAGTAAAAGCTATAAGCTCGCCGAAGGGAAATACAAACAGCGAAGGAAAAACAGCTTTGGCCACCGGCATGATGCCTTCGCCAAGGACCGGCTCAATCCGGCTGAACTCCAGATTCCCGCTTGCGAGCAGGAATATCGTCAGCAATAGTACAAACAGCACCACATAAGGCGAAAAGATTTCAGACGTCCGTCCGAGCACTTCAATGCCAAGGTAAAGGATATAGCCCATCGTCAAGGCGATGGTGAGGGAAATCATTTCAATGGGCGTATTGGGAAGAATGGCAGACGCGATCAGCTCGCCAAAATCCCTCACCACCCTGCTGGATATGTAGAGAAAATAAATGATATATAGAAATGCCGCCGGAATCACAAGATAGCGCTTAAAGCAGTGCTCCATGATTTCATAAAGATTTTTTCCGGGAAGGCGGCTGATCAGGAACCAGTAAAAGTACACAATCCCCATTCCCAAGCCTGTAGAAATGATCATGGCTATCCAGGCATCCTGCTCGGCACCCTTGCCGACACCGATGATGATCGCACTGCCGAGAAGGAAATTTATGAGCAGTGTCAGCAGCTGGCTAAGCGATATATTTTCTTTCAACATCAGCTCCCACTTCCCTTCTGCTGTGCTTTTTCAGCCCTTTTTTTCTTATGAAGCCTTAAGTCTATAAGCAAGCTTGAACCCAGGCCAAGGAAAAAAACAAACAATGCAATGACCCTTCCCGCGGCGATTTCTGCGTAAAAAATATTCAGAACTGCTTCACGGACTGTACTTTTAAAAACAAACATATCAAAGAGAAGCGTCATCACGAACATACTTGCGGAAACCAATATAAACGAAAAAGTGACCATCTTATCTTCCCATCCATTTTAAAGTTGCTTTTCTAGTATTTAAATTTACTGCTTATTTTATCCAATAAACCAGCCCTATCCTCAACTCTTTTTCCAGCGATTATGTTTGGGCCCAAAAGGGTATGAAATTTACATCAGCTATGCAGAAGAACGAATATGCCCCCCTTGGAAAGGAAAGATTATCTAAAAGAAAACCCTGAGGAGGAAAATTATGAACCATTCACAAATGCCGCAATACCCGGAGCCTTACTGGAGGGAAACCCCGCTGTCATCTTATGCAGCCCTTAACGAAAACATCGAGACTGACGTGGCAATCGTCGGAGGGGGGATTACAGGCGTTACTGCGGCCTATCTTCTTGCTAAACAAGGCCTTAAGGTCACTCTCCTGGAGGCTGGGAACGTATTAAATGGAACCACAGGCCATACGACCGCAAAGCTGACTGCCCAGCACGGAGTCATTTACGATGAGCTGATCAGCCACTTTGGGGAAGAAAAAACGAAGCTCTATTATCAGGCGAATGCTGAAGCCATCACTTTTGTAAAAAACCTCATCGAGGAAAAAAAGATCGACTGCGATTTCAGCATGGAAGATGCTTATATTTACGCTGTTTCCGACCAGGCTGCAAGCAAGGTGCAAAAAGAGTATGAAGCTTACCAGAAGCTCGAGATCGACAGCAGCTTTGCTGAAAGCATTCCATTTAATATAGACATCAAAGGTGCAGCTGTCATGAAAGGGCAGGCACAATTCCATCCCCTGAAATTCCTGAAGGTGCTTCTTGAGGAATTTACAGCAGCAGGCGGTAAAGTGTATGAAAACACAACAGCTGTCGATGTTGAAGAAGGACAGCCTGCCACGGTCAAAACAAGGGACGGCCATACCGTCACAGCCAATCATGTCATCGTCGGCTCCCATTTCCCCTTTTATGATGGCAAAGGCTTTTATTTTGCAAGGATGCATCCGGAACGATCCTATATTGTTGCCGTCAAGACCAGGGATGAGTATCCGGGGGGCATGTACTACAGCGCGGATCAGCCGACGCGCTCCCTGCGCTATACGCCGGTAAATGGCGAAAAGCTTGTCCTTGTGAGCGGCGACAGCCATAAAACCGGGCATGAGTCCGATACACTGAAGCATTATGAGGCTTTGGAGGAATTCGCTGAGCAGGTCCTTGGCATAGAGGAATATCCGTACAGATGGTCAGCACAGGATTTGATCACTTTGGACAAGATGCCTTATATCGGTCCAATCACCGGCAGCTCTCCTAACATCTATGTCGCAACCGGCTACCGCAAATGGGGCATGACCAATGGGATTGCCGCCGCCCATCTGCTGACTGATTATATTGCAGGAAAGGATAGTCCATATAAGGACGTATTCACCCCTTCCCGCTTTAAAGCCGATCCAGGCATCAAGGAATTCATCAAAGCCAACACTGATGTCGCCGGCCAGCTGATTAAAGGGAAGCTCGAATACATCCCTGCCGAGCTCGATGATCTTGAACCAGACCACGGTGCACCTGTCATCTTCAACGGCAAACGGGCCGGTGCCTACCGCGATAAAGAAGGAGCCCTCCATATCGTCGACACCACCTGTACCCATATGGGCTGCGAATGTGAATGGAATAATGGCGAACGGACCTGGGACTGCCCATGCCACGGCTCGCGCTTTTCTTATACCGGGGAAGTCGTCGAAGGTCCGGCCGAAACTCCGCTTAAAAAAATTCAAGGTGAATGATTTGGAAGCTCCTGCGGCGTATTCTGCGGGGGCTTTCTATTTAAGGCAATATGCAGTCCATACAGCATAAAAAGAGCTGCCCTGGATAAGGACAGCTCTCTCTATTAATTCAAATTAAAATCTCCAGAAGCAGTGTGGACCTTCACCACATGCTCTCCTGGACCTATTTTTCCAAGAATCCTGTCTTCTTCTTTTTCTTCAAAAAGGAATCCATCCAGCTGGACCTTGCCCTCTCCGGAGGTTGCCTTAAAATCTACCATCATGTCGCTTGGCTCCTCTTTGAATGAAATATTGACATCCCCGCTTGCCGTTTCGGCAGTAATGCTGGCTGCCAGCTGATCATTGCTGATGTTCAGGTCGCCCGAAGTGATTTTTGCAAGAATATCCCCGGACAATCCGTTGATTTCGATATCCCCTGAAGCCGTATATAAATCTGCATTCTCAGCGGTTGAGCCTTCAATTAGCATATCCCCGCTTGCTGCCTTAAACTTCAATTCCTTCGCATTTGAATCTACTACCCTTACATCTCCGCTCGCCACCTGGATTTCCATTTGGCCTCCGGCTTCCATTTTCTTCAGTGCAACATCACCGCTCTTTGTCTCAAAAATGCTGTCCTTGCTTTGAATGTTTTCCGCTTTGATATCGCCGGATAATACCTGGACAGCCAGTTCCTCATATTCCTTTTTCGGAAGAAGCACTTCTATTTTCACATCACGAATGATGACAACTCCCATGCGGAACATATTCTTCACATCAAGGTCGACATTCAGGGTGCCATTATCCTCGCTGACCTTCAGTTTATAATCATCCTTCAGTTTTTTGCTGACTTTCCCCGTTAGTGCCACCTTTATATCTTCTTCGCTGCCAGCCTCCCTGATTACCACATCAGTCGAAGCGCTATTTACCGAAATATGCCGGATGGAACCTGCTTCTATCGTCTCACTTTGATTGATATCAGCCGTGTTAAAATTCAGACCTCCCGAAGCGCTGAGTGTAATGGCTGAACCGCCGACACCAATCAGGAATAAAACGACCAAACCTGCCACCAGTTTCTTCATGCCGCCTTCTCTCCCTTTCCTTTGACTAGCCTGACATTGAATTTGATATAGCCGAGAAGTACCCGGTAAAAGAATTTGCCAACATAAATCATTCCGATGCTCAGCAGCAGGCCAAGGCTGAACAATGCCAGCGAAGCAAAGAAATTCAGCGTAATATCCTCAAAGCCTGTAAAAAAGGATGACCCCAGCAAAGCAAATGGCGATAGTGTCAAAACGAGTGCCACCGCACATAGTGAAATATAGACGCCAGCGAGGCCGACCAGCGGCCCAAGTATAAAGACCAGATTGAAAAAGCTGAGGCTGACCGCTGCCGTTGCCGCCTGAAATATATTAGTCACTGACTGCGTCTTCTCCGCTTTGACGATCCTGTAATCTGCAAGAAGATCGCGCGCTATCACATGCGGGTCGCCAAGCTCCTCCATGATCTCCCTTTCCGACTTGCCATTCGCGAGCCCGATTTCAAAATGCTCTTCATAGTCATACAGCATTTCCCGCCGGTCATACTCCGGCACCTTACCAAGCAGCTTCTCAAGCCTTGCCAAAAATTCATTGCCTGCCACTCGACTTCCCCTCCTCAACAAATTCATTAACCGCCAATGAGAACTGCTGCCACTCCTCGACCAGCATATACATATAATCCCTGCCCTTTTCTGTCAGTGAATAGTATTTTCTGGGAGGCCCTTCAGTTGATTCTGCCAGATAGGTTGTTAAATACTCTTCTTTTGTCAGCCTTCTGAGCAAAGGATAGAGCGTCCCTTCAGCCACTTCGATTTTATCCGAAATGTTCTGTGCAAGTTCATAGCCATATTGATCTTTCTTTGAGATCAGCAGCAGCACGCACAGCTCAAGAACTCCCTTTTTGAATTGAACATTCAATCCTTGCACCTCCACCGGTAGTGAACATTATTCAGTAGTCATGTAAATTCTTCCATCACTTCACAGACCCATCATACAATACACTACTGAACATTGCAAGGTACTGAACGTAAAAAAATACCTATTTATTACAAATAGGCATTTTACCGATCATATTATGGTTTCATATCCATCCAGCTTTGAAGATGATGGACAGCCATGCTGACATGGGAATTTGCGGAATAGAAGTCACGGACAAGTGAAAGCTGATTCTCCATTTTTGCTGTGCCTTCTTCATAAAAAGTAATATATGCGGCTTCTGAAGAGGCACCTGTCTCTGCGGCAATTTCTATCTTTTTCCCGAAGCGGGCCGCAAGCTCAACCTCGGTCCTGGACAGCTCGATCATTCCGTTAGGGCCTTCTGCCATATCCCTGTATGCCATGATGGTCACACTATCTGTATTCTTTATGACCCAGTCTGCAAGAGAATTCCTGCCGTATTTATTGCTGAACATCATTTCATCAAACCAGAAAGGAATATCTGCCCCGAAAGGAAGATGGAGGTCTGCGCACAGAGATGCTGCCTGTGCCATACGGGTCTGATAATTCACCACAGTGTTTTTGTAATTGCTTTCCCAGCCAGGCAGAAGATAGGGTTCAATATCCAGGTGGATGCCGGAAAACTGCTGGGAAGGGGCTGCCTGCTCCTGATAGGAAGATACCCATGAGAAGAAGCTGAGCATGGCCGCCTCCCCTTTTGCCGTCGCCCATTTAGGAGCTCCATCCAATGCATGGACACTGATTCCGCCGGCATTTGCTTTTTCTATAAATGATTGGTAGACAGATGCTGGCAGGCTCTGGTCAATCTGCAGATACAGCCTATCTGCCTGCTTGTCCCCCAGGAATCGAATGATTTCATCAGACCTGTCCTTTATCGCTGCTGTGTCCCAAAGCCAGGTTGAGCGGTTCATATCAGCAGCCTCTCCTTTCACGGGGCAGGCTGCAAATACGAGCAGTACAGCCAAAAAAGCTGTTTTGAAAAATTTTACGGTCATCTTCAGTTCTCCTTTTTATGATGCCATGACATCCATAAAAAGGAGCCCGGCAGCCTGGCAGCCATCCGCATGAATGCGGGAAGGCCCATAGCTTTGCGTCCCTGCCTTTCGACAGGTTTGCCTTTATCAGTTGTTTGTTAATTTGATTATAATCACTTTTCAGGAAAAATAAAGATATTTTTTAAGCAAAAAGACCCCCAAGTGCTGGGGGCCTTCTTCTTTAGTCTTTTGGCTGGTTTTCTTTCTTGCTTTTTGTGCCGGTGTTGAATTCAACCAGCTCTTCACTTGTCCAGCCTTCTCTTTTTTTATTATTGTTGCGCTGTGCGTTTGCATTTCCAAGTTTTGTCCTGCCCATGCTGCCTCGCTCCTTTACTAGCGTTTTCTCTGGTAGTATGGGCCTTTTCACAGTGTGTTATTCTGCTTTGGCAGCCTTACAGGAGAGGGGCTTTCCTCACTTTAGTACCCTGCTCGTAAGCATAGGCCATGCTGATCAGCCCGGGTTCTGAAAAAGCGGTCCCGGTAAATGTAATGCCAACCGGTTCATTTTCCAGAGAATATCCTGCTGGAACTGTGATGGAAGGATACCCTGCCTTTGCCGGAATGCCCGCCCCAAAGTTGTTAGGCGTCACGATGGCATCGAGATTATGCTGTTTCAGGACATGGTCAATTCCCTGCTCGGTTGAAAAATAGATATCTTCTTCGAGTGAGGATATGTAAGCTTCCTCAGTCAGGGTGCCGCTTGTTTTTTCGGCTGCCTCCAAGATGGTCTGCCCGTATTTAAGGGCCGCGCCACTGTTTTCGAGGTTAAAGGCGATCACATCCTCAAGCGATTTTACTTTAATATGCGGAGCAAGGCCGCGCAGATAGGCGTTAAGATCTGCTTTGAATTCGTACGTAAGCACATCATATTTCCATTCATTTTTCGTCGAAGGAATTTCTACAGAGTCGACCACTTCAGCGCCAAGAGCCTTCAGCTGTTCAACCGCATGGTTCATCACTTCAAGCTTGACCCCGCTCAAATAATCGAAATACACTTCGCGTGCAATGCCGATTCTTTTTCCTTTCAGCCCGTTTTCATCAAGAAAGCCTGCAAACTCGGTATAGTCTGACTCGGGATTGTTCTGGACAGCAGGATCTCTGTCATCATTGCCGGCAAGCACATCCAGAAGATAAACTGCATCCCTGACCGTTCTGGCCATAGGGCCTGCCGTATCCTGGGAATGCGCGATCGGGATGATGCCCCTTCTGCTGATCAGTCCGACCGTCGGTTTGATGCCGACAAGCGAGTTCTGGCTTGCCGGGCTGAGAATCGAGCCTGACGTCTCCGTTCCGACAGCCACTGCCGCAAAATTCGAAGCGATGGCTGCACCTGAACCTGAACTGGATCCGCCGACGTCAAAATGACCCGGTCCATAAGGATTCAGCACCTGCCCGCCCCTTGAGCTGTAGCCGCTCGGCATGCCCTCTGTCATAAAATTGGCCCATTCGGTCATATTCGTTTTCCCGATAATTACGGCCCCGGCCTTCCTTAAGGCTTCGGCCACATAGGAGTCTTCCATTGCCACAGAATCTTTCAGAGCAAGAGAACCGGCACTGGTATGCATTTTATCGGCAGTATCAATATTATCCTTGATCAGGACAGGAATGCCGTGCAGCGGCCCGCGGCTGCCCTTCACCTTTCGCTCAGCATCCAGTGCTGCCGCGATCTGGACAGCATCCGGATTGATTTCAAGCACAGAGTTGACCGCCGGACCGTTCTTATCCTTCTGTGCGATCCTGTGCAGATACATCAGCACCAGCTCCTTGGAGGAAACCTCTCCCTTCTCCATTTTCTCCTGCATCTCATCTATTGTGGCTTCAAGAAGCCATTCTTCCTGAAGCTTTTTCAATCTTGGATTTTTCATATAGGAATCGTATCCTTTCACATGGAATTTACTTTCATAGTTTATCATATTTTCTGAATCCTTTACTATATTAAAGGTTGGTTATGAAGTGTAATGGAGAGTTAGCGCGGCATCTTGAAAGTTGGCAGGAGTCAGGTTTATAAAATGCACTTGAAGTGAGTAATGCTGATGATTTTTAGGGTAGGGGGGCAGTTTTTTGGGAGGTGTCTGGATGCCTTTGCCTATTAGAGGGTTCTTTGCCTGCTTGGGGAAAGGTTTTAAATCATTTTGATGTTTTTCTACATAAATTCTGAGTTATTCTACATAAATTTGGAGTTATTCTACATAAAAAAATGAGTTATTCTACATATTTTCAGCGTGATTCTACACAAAATACATATTCTTACAAAAAAAGCCGACAACCCAAAACCGGATTGTCAGCTTCTTTTATCTTCTTTTATCAGCGTCCACAATATCACCGGAATAAAATACTTTCTTCTCCGGTGTAATGCCAAGCTCCTGGCAGAATTTCTTCAGTTCGCGTTCTTCTCTTTCGGTCACGAGCGAGATAACGGTCCCGCTAGCACCGAATCGGCCGGTGCGCCCTGACCGGTGGACATATTGCTTGATGTCCCTCGGAAAATCATAATGAATGACATGGGTGACACCCTGGATGTCGAGGCCTCTTGCAGCTACATCTGTTGCAAAAAGCAGGCTGCTTTTTCCTTCGCGGAAATTTTTCAAATGCTTCTGCCTGTCCATTTTATCCAGATCGCTGTGCAGAATTCCGGCATCCACGCCTTTAAAATCAAGCTTTTCAGAAAGGACAGAAAGATTGCCGATGTCCTTTACAAAGGCTAGCCCCTTGATATCCTTCACACGGGAAATCTTTTCAAGCAGTTTGATTTTATCGCGCTGCTCGCAGGCAAAATAAATATGGTCAACATCTGACGGGATGGTCTCTTCCTTCCCTACACGGATGAGCTCGGCATCAGCGGAGAACTCCTGTGCAATCTTCGCGGTACTTTCAGGAAGTGTTGCTGAAAAGAATGCAAGCTGCCTGTCAGCAAGGGTTGACTTTAAAATGGTCTTTACAGTCTCCAGATGCTCGGGAACCAGCAGCTGGTCTCCTTCATCAAGCACAACTGTTTTGACTTCATGCATCTTCAGCTTTTTCTGTTTGATCAGCTCGAGCATCCGTCCAGGTGTGCCCAAAGCGATCTGCGGATGCTTCTTCAGCTTCTCAAGCTGCCTTTTCGTATTGGCGCCGCCGATGAAGGTGGCTCCTTTTATGCCGCTTCCCTCTGCCCATTTCTGGACCTCCGAGAAAATTTGCATAACCAGCTCCTGTGAAGGGGCGATAATAACGGCCTGGACCGCTTTTTTGCCAGGATCGATTTTATCAAGAAGCGGCAGCAGGTAAGCAAGCGTCTTGCCTGTCCCTGTCGGCGATTCAGCGATCACGTCCCTGCCCTCCTGGATAAGGGGGATGCTCTTCGATTGAACGGCGGTCGGCTCATTAAAGCCGGACTTTTCCCATACTTCCTGGATAAAAGGCTTCAGGCCGGCAACTACAGATTGATTTTCAGTCATAACTATCTCCTTTTTCATAGAAAAGCGCAAGCGCCTTGCTCCCTTAAGGAACGCAGACTAAGAACGCCACGTCCTGTGGCAACGTCTGCATGACCAGCTTCCTGGGGGCCTCAAGACGATCCTCCCGGAAAGGCGCTCTTTGCCTTTTTGGGAGGATTGGCTTGTGACTCGAGGGGATAGGCACAGCTGCTAGACAATAATCGAAATTTAAAAATATACTTTTATTTTTTTGAAAAATCTCATCTATTCCAGAGCTGCTTTTTTAGAGCATGCCCAGTTTTACAAAAATTTGTGTACCGTTCTGATACTAGCTTATGATGTTCCAGATGTCCAGCCTTCATGCCATCTGAGCTCCTTTTCATGCGCACCGCCGCAGAAAAATTCTCTAGCAGCACTTCAATATTCCCTCAGCCAATATGGCGTCTGTTCAAGTTCGAATGCAAGGCGGAACAGCAGATCTTCCCGTCCTTTTACTGCCATGAACTGGACTCCGCAAGGCAGACCGTCTGCTGTTTTATGCAGGGGCACGCTCATCGCCGGCTGCCCTGTCAGGTTGGCCAGCTGGGTGAACGGCGTCCGCTTCAGGCTGTTTTCGGCAAGCTGGTCTGCCAGCCCTGCCTTTTGGGCAAGCTTTCCAAGCTTCAGCATGCTGATCAAACGCACTGCCGCTTTTTCTGCACTTTTAAGGCTGAGCTCGCCGATCCTTGCCGGGGGATAAGCAGTGGCAGGCGTCAAATAGAAGTCATAGGTTTCATGAAAAATATCCATCATATAGGCAGCTTTGTCCCACTCCCTCATGCTCAGGACAAAGTCCCCGGCAGAAATTGTTTTTCCTAGGATCCCGAGGAGCCATGTAGATGCTTCAACATCATTTCTGGACGCTTTCCGCCCGAGCGTTTCCTCCATCCCGGCCAGAGCTGCCGCCACCTCTCCAAAGTACATCGTGATATAGCTTTGGGCAAGCTTCTTTCCGTCTATATCAGGTTTAGCTTCTTCGGTCCGGTAGCCCAGATCTTCGAGGATAGCGGCCGTGCGGAGCACAGCATCCCTGCAGTCGGGGTGGACATCAGTGCCAAGCGGGGAAGCTGTGGTGTAAGCAATTTTCATTGTTTTTGGGAGCGGCTTTTCCAGACAGCCGAGATACGATTCTGCTGGGGGAATAGAAAGAAAAGCGCCGCCTTTTTCCGGTCCATGCAGCTCATCGAGCATGGCGGCGCTGTCCCTGACCGAACGGGTGAGCACATGATCAGATGAAGCCCCCTGCCAATGCCGGCCAAGCCCTGGGCCGGCCGGTGTTCTCCCCCTGCCCGGCTTCAGGCCGAATAATCCGCAATAAGCGGCAGGGATGCGGATCGAACCGCCGCCGTCATTGGCGCCTGCAATCGGCACCATCCCGCTCGCCACCGCTGCCGCAGATCCGCCGCTTGAACCGCCCGGAGTGTAATCAGGATTCCATGGATTCCTGGCCGGTCCGTAAAATTCAGGCTCTGTTATCCCCATCAGTGCAAGCTCCGGGACATTCGTCTGCCCGAGGAAAATGACACCCGTCCGCCGGAGCCTGGCCACAAATTCAGAATCGCTTTTTGCACGGTAATTCTGCAGCGCCTTTGAGCCGGAAGTGATTTTTTCCCCTCCGATTTCCTGAGTGATATCCTTCAGCAGCATCGGCACCCCCGCAAATGTTCCCTCCAGATCAGCGGACAAAGCAGCGGCCTTTGCCTGGTCATACATTTTATTAATAACCGCATTCAGCCTGGGATTTAAGGCTTCAATATTCTCAATGGCTGCCTCTGCCAGCTCAATCGGAGCAGCTTCTTTCTTTTTCACCAGCTCTGCCAGGGCAAGGGCATCATTTTCTAAAAAGAGATTGTTCATTTTTCCACCCGCTTTAAAAGAAATAGTACCCTTAATTTCTCTGAGATCAGGGAGATATCCTGCAAACAGTCAAAAGGAAAGCAGGCCCGGAAAGGACCTGCCTGCTGTTATGGCTTCAATACAACCTTCGTACAATCGTCTTCATGTTCATTGAACAAATGATAGCCGCGTGCTGCATCTGCGAGCGGCAGCTTATGGCTGACGATATGGGTCGGATCAAGCTTTTTCTCTTCGATCATATTATAGATTTCCGGCATCAGGTGGATGACCGGTGCCTGTCCTGTTTTAATCGTTACGTTCCTTGAGAAGAAGGCTTCAAGCGGGAACATATTGTAGGTTGCCCCGTAGACGCCGGTCAGCTGGACGGTCCCGAATTTCTTGACTGCCTTCGTTGCCATCTGGATAGGCCCGAGAGTGCCTCCCTGGAGCTTCAGCTTCTGCTCGATTTTTTCAATCGCTGATTTCTTCCCGTCCATGCCGACGCAGTCGATGACGACCTCTGCACCGCCGCTTGTGATTTCCTTCAGATACTCGCCCATGTCATCATGTTCACTGAAGTTGAAGGTTTCAACCTTATTGACAAGCTTTGCGTGCTGCAGGCGGTAGTCAAGATGGTCGACTGCAATCACTCGTGAAGCCCCTTTCATCCAGGCGAACTTCTGGGCCATCAAACCGATCGGCCCGCAGCCCAGGACGACGACCGTGTCACCTTTTTTGACGCCGGAATGAAGGACGCTCCAATAAGCAGTCGGGAGAACATCGGAAAGAAACAGCAGCTCCTCGTCTTCCATTTCATTGGATTCAGGTACAACAAAAGGTACAAAGTTTCCATATGGGACGCGCAAATACTCAGCCTGGCCGCCAGGATAGTTTCCGTATCTTTCTGTATAGCCAAAGTAAGCGCCAGTATCCTGGTGCGGATTGGAATTATCGCATTGGCTTTCCATATCATGCTGGCAGAAGAAGCATTGCCCGCAGGAAACGTTAAAAGGAATAACAACTCTGTCCCCTTTTTTCACCTTCGTAACCTCAGGGCCCACCTCTTCAACGATCCCCATCGGTTCATGCCCGATAATATAGCCTTCCCTCAGGGGCATATTTCCCTGGTAGATATGCAGATCTGATCCGCAAATAGCTGTAGAAGTAATTTTGACGATCACATCATCGTTTTTCTCAATCCTTGGATCTTCGACTTCCTTGACTTGAATATCTTTGGAACCTTGGTAAGTTACGGCTTTCATCTCTCACACTCCTATCCAGAATCTATTTGGATATACCCAATTACCGGGGGAAGGGAACATGTTTTTTCAGAAAACTATTTCAAAATTTTTCAGCTTAATTATTTTCCATAAAACTCGCGTTTCCCATATATGTCCAACGCCCCATTCCCTTACTCCTACAACACTTTTTTAAAAAAACTAAATTTTTTTCATAAAAAAGTGATCCAAAACTATTTTTCATCCGTTAGTTCAGCAGAACATCTAAAAGTTTATAAGGTTTTCCGCCGGGTACAAAAAGATGGAATAAGTTCCAATTCAGGCGGAATTTTGAAAGGAGGTGAGCATAGCGAGTGTCAGCTAGATTCGTACAAGCCTTGGTTCTTGCTGCTTTCTGCTTCATCCCCTCAACCGCGCTTGCGGATGGGCTGCTAGGGTCTGTGACGGAAAAAGTCACAAGCACCGTTAAAGAAACGGTTCCCCTGCAGCGAAGCGAAAAAAGCCACGATCAAAGCGGACAACAGAATAATGATGCTGCCGATCAGAAAGACGCCTCTCTTCTAGGCACAGTGACCGATGCAGTAAAAGAAACAGTCAAGACGGTGACAAAGCCAATCATCAGCGTGGAAAAAGACGAAAATGCTGAAAAAGATTCTTTGGTGAATATTGACCTTTCTGAAGAGCCTTCCATAAAAGTGGACGCAAAGATTGCTGAAGCCAGCGTTTCCAATTCTATTTCCGTAAAAACGCCGGTGGCCGATGCTGAAGTTGGCGACTCCATCAAAGTGAATACCCCGGTCGCAGATGTAGATGTATCTGATTCTATTTCTGTTAAAACGCCGGTTGTCGATGCTGAAGTGGGTGACTCCATTAAGGTGAATACCCCGGTCGCAGATGTAGATGTATCTGATTCTATTTCTGTTAAAACGCCGGTTGTCGATGCCGAGGTGGGTGATTCCATCAAGGTGAATACTCCGGTCGCAGATGTAGATGTGTCTGATTCTATTTCTGTTAAAACGCCGGTTGTCGATGCCGAGGTGGGTGATTCCATCAAGGTGAAGACTCCGGTCGCAGATGTGGATGTGTCTGATTCTATTTCTGTTAAAACGCCGGCGGCTGACGTTAAAACGGGCGATTCCACTAAGGTGAATACGCCGTCTGCCGACAATGGCCATTCTGACTCTATCAGCATTGAAACACCTGCTGTTACAGACAATCCCGATGGGGAGGCGGCAGCCAATACGCCAGCTGGACCAATCAGGACAGTTTTAGATCAGAATGAGGCCACTGTTGAATCTGATGACGATACAACTGAAATCGGCAGCGTGAAGCCATTGCCATTAGCTGAAGAGTCTTTGAGAAATTCCGTGGTTCCTGCAGCCAAGGCCGAAGCGACGCCTTTTTCCGAAAGCGGCAGCAAGCCTCAAGATAAAGGCTCTGAACAGGATCCTGCTGAAAAGCCGGTACAGGCAGCTATCGCCTACGTCCCTGCCAACAGCGGAACAAATGGTACGAGTACTACGGCAAGCGGAGGACAATCCGCCACAGGCGGAGCAGCTCTTCCTTCCATTTACTTTGCCGGTGTCCCAATGCTTGATGCAATGTCTGTAAAAGCGGCCAGATATGGAAATGTTGCTTTTTTCCATGATCAATGGTTAAATGCTCCTCCTGCCCAGCCGCCGCAAGAATCCTTCTTCTCATACGTTTTTATTTAAAAAACTAAAAAGAAGAAGGAGAGAATACAATTGAAAAATAAACACTTATTGAAAACATTAGCGATCACAGGTTTTGCTGCAGCAGGTCTTTTTGCAGGAGGCTCCTACACCCTTGCAGATGAAGAGACTAACCATAATTCACTTGGACTTTCCACCAATGTACTGGCAAGCTTGAATTCAAGCGAGGATAATGAAAACTCCTCACTCACTTCAAACTTAAAGGCAAACCTGAATCTAAAGTCTGTATCAACTGATTCAAACAAAGAAGAAAGTTCATCTGAAAATGGTGAAACAGCTGCCAAAACAGCTGATGGACAAGAAAGTGTTGAATCTGATGGTTCACAATCCGAAGACTCAAGCAGCCTGGATACCAATCTCGGCCTGGGTCTGGGACTCGAAAGCTCTGAAGAAGGTTCTTCTTTAGATGCAAACACAAACGCAGATGTACAAGCGTCTTCTAGTGAAGACAATGGAGAAGAGCAATCTTCTGCCAACCTCGGAACTAATCTGGATCTTGGTGCTTCCACTTCTGACGACGAGTCTTCACTTATGGCAGGTGCTGATGTCGATGCTTCTGCTATGAACAAAGATGAGGACGAAGAATCTTCTGCTGATCTGAACACTGGGTTGGATCTTGGTGCCATGACTTCTGACGATGAGTCTTCACTTATGGCAGGTGCTGATGTCGATGCTTCTGCTATGAACAGGGATGAGGACGAAGAGTCTTCTGCGGATTTGAACACTGGATTAGATCTAGGTGCGATGACTTCTGAAGATGAAGAATCTTCTCTTTGGGCGGATACTGATGTTGATGCTTCTGTGATGAACAAAGACGAAGACGAAGAATCTTCTGCTGATCTGAACACTGGGCTGGATCTTGGTGCAATGACTTCTGACGATGAGTCTTCTCTTATGGCAAATGCTGATGTTGATGCTTCTGCTATGAACAAAGATGAGGACGAAGAGTCTTCTGCTGATCTGAACACTGGATTGGATCTTGGTGCGATGACTTCTGAAGATGAAGAATCTTCTCTTTGGGCGGATACTGATGTTGATGCTTCTGTGATGAACAAAGATGAAGACGAAGAGTCTTCTGCTGATCTGAACACTGGATTAGATCTGGGTGCGATGACTTCTGAAGATGAAGAATCTTCTGCTAATCTTGATGCAATGAACAAGCTTGGTTTTGTTTCTGAAGACGAAGACGAAATGACTTCTTTTTGGAATAACACTGGGTTGAATGCTTTTGCGATGAACAAGGATGAAGATGAGTCTTCTGCCAATCTTGATGCAATGAACAAACTAGGTCTAGTTTCTAAAGACGAAGAGGAAATGACTTCTTTTTGGAATAACACTGGTTTGAACGCTTTTGCGATGAACAAGGATGATGAAGAATCTTCTGCTAATCTTGACGCGATGAACAAGCTTGGTTTTGTTTCTGAAGACGAAGACGAAATGACTTCTTTTTGGAATAACACTGGGTTGAATGCTTTTGCGATGAACAAGGATGACGAAGAATCTTCTGCTAATCTTGACGCAATGAACAAGCTTGGTTTTGTTTCTGAAGACGAAGACGAAATGACTTCTTTTTGGAATAACACTGGTTTGAACGCTTTTGCGATGAACAAGGATGACGAAGAATCTTCTGCCAATCTTGATGCAATGAACAAGCTAGGCTTTGTTTCTGAAGACGAAGATGAAATGACTTCTTTTTGGAATAACACTGGTTTGAACGCTTTTGCGATGAACAAGGATGATGAAGAATCTTCTGCCAGCTTGAATTTTTTTAATGATTTAGGCTTTGTTTCTGAAGACGATGAGGAAAAATCTTCATTTTGGAACAAAACAGGCTTGAATGCTTCTGCTATGAACAATGACGAAAATGATGAGTCTTCTGCCCGTTTTGATTTAATGAACGATCTTGGTTTATTTACACAAGATGATGAAGACTATTCTGGTCTTTGGAGCAAGCTTGGTCTTTCAGCTGCTGCCATGAATAATGACGGCGAAGATGTTTCTGCTTCCCGCCTGGATGCGATGACTGATCTGGGACTTGCATCTCTAAGCGATGAAGAAGAAGCTGTTTTATGGGCAAAGCTTGGCCTTCACCTTGCAGGCATGTCCAGCGAAGATGAAGAGGAAGATTTCTCTTCATTAGGTTTAGATCTTGACCTTGGTCTTGAACTCGAAAACCTGATGTAAGCTATAACCTTATTCAAACTTCCAGCGCTTGTACCTGCTGAAACTCGCGACTTCAGGAGATACCGGCTGCAGGAATCTGGTGAATGCATGAGAAAGGAGCTCTGCGACGGCAGGGCTCCTTTTGGTTTGCTGTTTTTGAGGCGAGTTGCTAATAAAATGAGAAAGTTGCTAATATATCCTGAAAGTTGCTAGTAAAATTGAAAAGTTGCTAATAAACGAAAAAAGTTGCTAATAAAATCCAAAAGTTGCTAATAACCGGCTTGCGGCATAAACCCGCAGCTTATAAGAGTCGCAAATATATCCTGAAACTCGCAAATATATTTAAAAAGCCGTAAATAAACTCCGAAACTCGCAAATAAATTCAATTTCCCGCAAATAAAATCCAAAACTCGCAAATATGCTCGCGGGAATTCCCTCAGCTAACCCCCTCCTCTTAGAAAAAGCAGCCCAAAACCGCTAAATCTACTATTCGACACCCCCACCTACCCCAAATACCGATGATAAATCCGCTTCGCCTCCTGGATATCCTTCGTTCCATGGACCAGCGCCCGTCCGTCTTTAAAAAGGACAAGCCGCTGGCCGCCTTTTTCAAAAGAAAGCAGGAAAGGGTTTCTTTCTACTATCCCGCCCGCAAGCCTAAGCTGCTCTGCTGCAGCATCCAGGCTAAGCACCACTCCAGCAGCCGGCCGGATCTGGACCGTATTCCTCCCGCACAAAACTGCTGTCTTCATCCTGTTTTCGTAAGCAAGATAAGGATACACAGCATTCACCCCGCATGAAGGGCAGTCGTCCTTTTTCAAAGCGTTTGTAGACACCGAAGAAAACTGGTTTTCCCACAAATCAAAGGTAACAAGCTTCCGCCTCACCGCCTTAAAATCCCCAACCAATATTTTCAGCGCTTCGGCCGTCTGATACGCAACGGTCATCCCGACCGCGGGCGCGATGATCCCGGCTGTATCACAGGTCGCCCCGCCGATCGGCACCTGCTCGAGCAGGCAGCTGAGGCAGGGTGTTTCTCCCGGCAGGAAGGCTGTGCTGATGCCATAGCTTCCTACGCAGGCTCCGTAAATCCACGGGATCAAGTGCTTGGCCGCAATATCATTGATGACCATCCTCGTGTCAAAATTATCGGTGCTGTCCATGATCAGATCGACACCTTCAGCAAGCTGCTCCAGCTCAACAGGGCCGGCATCTCCTACGATGCTCTCAATCTGAACCGATGAATTGACCGACTGAAGACGGCGGCCTGCAGCAATTGCCTTCGGGAGCCTCCCCGCCGCATCTTCTTCTGTGTAAAGCTGCTGCCGCTGCAGATTACTCCACTCTACATAGTCGCGGTCGACGATCGTAATTTTTCCAATACCAGCCCTCACAAGCACTTCGGCATTGCCGCTCCCGAGCGCCCCCGCGCCGATGATAAGGACATGTTTCCTGCTTAGCTTCTCTTGACCCTCGGCGCCGATCGGGGCAAAGAGCTCCTGCCTGGAGTATCTGCCGTTCAAACGGTACTCAACCCTTCAATCGGACTGCTGGCTGTTGCATATCTTTTCTTTGCCATCCGTCCGGCCTCATAGCCAAGCCTCCCCGCCTCCACGGCAAGCTTCATCGCTTCGGCCATCTTGACCGGATCCTTGGCAGCCGAGACAGCTGTGTTCAGCAGGACCCCGTCCGCTCCGAGCTCCATCGCCAGGGCGGCGTCTGCAGGGGATCCGATCCCGGCATCGACGATAACAGGGACTTCCGCCTGTTCGATGATAAAGCTGAGGTTGAGGGGATTGATGATTCCCTGTCCTGAGCCGATCGGCGACGCACCAGGCATGATGGCATGCACGCCCATTTCCTGCAGCCTTTTCGCCAGCATCACATCATCCGAAATATACGGAAGGACAATGAAGCCTTCCTTTAAGAGCTCCTCGGACGCTTTCAAGGTTTCAATCGGATCCGGCAGCAGTGTTTTCATATCGCCGATTACCTCGACTTTGATCATGTCGCAAAGGCCGGATGCCCTGGCCAGTTTCGCCGTACGGACTGCTTCCTCCGCCGTCTTCGCACCCGCCGTATTGGGGAGCAGCCTGTAATTTTCCACGTCCAGCTCTTCCAGCAGGTTCGGCTGGTCAGGGTCAAAAATATCCATGCGGCGCACTGAAAAGGTCAGCACTTCTGTATGTGATGCTTTGACTGCCTTTTTTTGAGTTTTAAAATCCGGGTATTTCCCAGTCCCGAGCAGCAATCTTGAGGTAAATTCGTATGTTCCAATTTTCAGCATTTCATCCGCCTCCTACAAAATGTACGATTTCTATGCGATCACCTTCAGCAAGCTCCGTTTCAGCATGCTGGCTTTTTTCCAAAATAGCGGCGTTCAGTTCTACAATGGCCGCCTTTTGATTCAGCTTTAAATGGTCCAGTAAATCTCCTACCGACTTGACGGTGCCTGGCACCCGGATATCACTGCTATTCACCTGCAGCTTCATTGGATCCACCCCTCCTGCACTTTTTTCAAACCTCTCTCAATCTCAAACTCTCTGTAAAGCTTCTTGTCCTCTGCGGCTGCAGTTCCTTCAATAGAATCAGAAACCATTTTTCCCGTGATCGGACTCAGCAGGATGCCGTTCCGGTAATGCCCAGCTGCGATGAACAGGCCCTTATAGGCCGGATGCCAGCCGATATAGGGAAGGCCGTCCCCTGTCTGCGGCCGGATTCCTGCCCATGCCTTCTCCCACCGTGCGGATTCCAGCTGGGGCAGCAGCTTGCACGCCCGTTCGGCCAGCACCCTGACACCGCCGAACGAAACGGAAGGATTGAAATCATTTTCATAGCTTGTCGCCCCTATGATTAGGCGCCCGTCCGTCTTGGGCACAAGATACCCGCCAGAATCGGAAAAGATGGTCGACCGGATCAAAGGCTGCTGCGGTATTACTGACAGGCATTCTCCTTTTACAGGAAAAATAGGAAGCTCAATATCTGCCTTTTTCAGCAGCTCTCCCGTCCAGGCACCTGCGGCAGCAATAACGGTATCTCCATAAAGGCTTCCTTTACTGGTCATCACGCCTTGAATGGAATCTTTTTCAAAAATAAAGTCTTCGATCTCTGCCCCTTCCAGCACGGCTGCCCCTCTGGCCATTGCCCCCATCGCAAAAGCCCGCGCCAAATTCGGGGCGATCAGCTGGCCGTCATTCGGAATCAGCATTCCGCCTGCAAGCCCCCGAAAGAGATGGGGTTCCCTTTCGCTGATCTCCGCCTGGTCTAACCACCTTACCTGTTCGTCCCACTCTCTATGGAATCTAACCTGTCTTTTAAGGGCCTCTGCCTCCACATCATCCCAAGCAATTTTAATCATGCCTTCATTGACAAGCCCGATGCTGATTCCTGTCAGATCCTCAAGCTCCTGGATCAGGCCTGGAAACATGGCCCTGCTCTTCAAGGCGAGCTTCAGCATGGACAGGTTCTCATCTATTTCGGCCTGGGCACCCAGCATGCCGGCTGCTGCAGAAGATGCTTCAGAGCACAGTTCCCTTTTTTCCAGAATGAGCACCCGCTTGCCCAGTTTTGCCTGCTGGAATGCGATAGAGCAGCCAATAATGCCGCCCCCGGCAATGATCACATCATATACTTTCTTCATATCTGCCTCCTTTTCTCTTTAACTCAGCTGCAAATGCGCTTGCTGCCTTCTCCGGGTTTGAGGCTTTAAAGATTCCTGAAAGGACAGCGGCACCTGAAGCACCGGCTTTTATTGCCTGACCGATATTGTCTGGCGTGATTCCCCCGAGCGCTATCACCGGAATCGGCAGCCTCTTCGCAATTTCTTCCAGGTAGGAGAGACCCTTAGGCTCTATTCCTGGCTTGGAACTTGTCGGAAAACAGTGGCCGTACACCACATAATCGGCGCCTTCCTCTTCTGCCTGAACAGCTTCTTCCATTGAGTGGACAGATTTTCCGATGAGCAGGCCAGGGAATGTTCTCCGCACTTCCCGTACCGGAAGGCTGTGATAGCCGAGCTGGACTCCCTTCACTCCTAATGCCGCCGCTGCATCCACTCTGTTATTAATGATGATCTGCTCCCCCGGGACTCCCTTTTCCAGCAGGCTTCTTCCCATCTCGTAGATGTCAGCCGCTGTCCGGTGGTGCTCCCTGATATGGATATAGTCCACATACTGCGAGATGCTTGAAGCTATCCTGATAAAATCCTCCGCCGGCTGCCCCGCAGATATAGCGTGGAGCTGCAGTTTATTCCTGCCAGGCCAGCCTTGTAAATGACGCAAAAAAACCACTTCCCCATTGCGCAGGAAAGTGGCTGATTGATTATCTATGGCTGAAAAAATAGGTTCTTTTCATAACCGTTCGGCACACTTCCCTACGCTAGTATGAACTAGATCAGGTTCAAAGGGTCTCAAATGCTTGATCTCAGCCTCTTGCAGGCTCCCCTAGTGATAATTCTGACTATTCAATTGTTCTCTCTCATTTTAGCACAGCGATTGGACGGGGAGAACCCGCAATTTGAACCAGACTCATTTTTCCCCGGCAGGCAGAATCGGCAGTACCGTTGAATATTTGATTTCCCTCAGCGAGAGGCTTGTCTGTATCTTCGTGATCCCAAGCTGATTCAGCTTCCGGATGAATTGTTCCAGCCCTTTCCGGTCTTTGATGGCCACTTTTAATATATAATCATATTCTCCTGTCAGGCAGTGGCATTCCAGTACCTCCGCCATATCCACCAGCGTCCCCTCCAGTGCCTCCAGCTTTACCGCCTGATGGATGTTGGTGCTGATGAAAATAAAGCAAAGCAGGTCAAAGCCCAGTTTCTCCTGATTTAAAATCGCTACCTGCCTCTCAATATAGCCTTCATTTTCGAGCCGCTTCACCCTTCCGTGAATGGCTGGTGCTGACAGGCTGACCCGCCTGGCAAGCTCGGCATTGCTTATTTGGGCATTCTTTTGGAGCAGATCAAGGATTTTCAGGTCCACTTCATCCAGCACCTTGTTCACAATCGATTCCATCTTACAGCTCCCTTACGATTATTCTGCAAACTCCGCTTCAGCTTATTTTTAACTTAATATCATTCATATATTTCACCAATACTTTTAATAAAATTTCTAATTTACCCAATTGTACGAAATAATCATTATGATTTAAAGAGAAAATGTTAAAATAAATCTACAACTATTCGAAGGAGCTGCTTTTATGCCAGCTTTATATGTATGCCTGATGCTTCTAACCAGCCTGCTGTGGGGCGGGAATTTTGTTGTAGGCAAGTCGCTTGTGGAGCATGCTTCCCCGGAGACCTTGACCGTCTTTAGATGGACCATTGCTGTCATCTGCCTGTTCCCTATCGTTCTCCGCAAGGAAAAAAAGCTTCTGCCTCCTGCAAAATCGCTTGTTCCCCTGATTTTGATGGGCGTGACAGGTGTAGTATTCTTCAATATCTTTCAATTTTGGGCGCTGGAAGAAACCTCAGCCACGAATGTCGGCTTGATTTCAACACTTAACGCTATTTCGATCGCTGTCTTCTCAGCACTCTTTTTAAAGGATAGAATTAACGGACCGCAAATTCTCACCATGGTGTTTTCTCTGTTCGGTGTCTTGCTTGTCCTTACAAAAGGCCATCTGGAGCTGCTGCTGTCTTTGACATTTAATGTAGGAGATTTATGGATGATTGCAGCGGTGTGCATTTGGGGAATCTATTCGGTCCTCGGCAAATGGGCCGGAAAATATACTTCTCCGATCATGTCGACCTTTTATTCGGGGGTTTTCGGACTGGCCATCCTGCTGCCATTCAGCTATTCTGATCTTCAAATCAAAAATCCTGATCTGCCTTTTGCAGGATCCATGCTTTATACCGGGCTCGTTTCAACGGTTGTGTGCATGGTGCTCTGGAATAAAGGTGTGCAGAAAATCGGGGCCGTCACGGCAGGGGTTTTCCTGAATTTCAATCCTGTTTTCACTGCTATTCTGGCTTTTCTGCTGCTTGGAGAAAAGCTTGAAAGCATTCAGTTTCTCGGAGGCATGATTGTCATCCTTGGCTGCTATCTGTTTACTCGCTTTCAGGCACAGCGGCAAAGAAAGAGCCTGCCCGAAAAACCTGAAGCTCCCATCACGGCTATGGACTAAAAAAGGGATGCCCATGAAGGTAAGTAGTTCAGATACTGTGGAGAAAAACTAAATTGCAGATCAAATAACGCACGAAAACGCACTATGTCCAGAACTATAAATAACGATGCAAAAGCATAGAAGAACGCTTGGATTTTAAATATTCCAAGCGTTCTTTTTTTACTTTCTAATTTAACTACAGTATCCTTTTAGTTGAATTGTAATTGTTCACAAACTTGTTAATTAAATGGTTACAGCTATTTTTTTTCAATTGCCATACGCAAGTTCGAGATCACTCCAAGAAGCAATACTAACGAACAAACCATTTTTTCAAAAGGTGTTCCAAACAATTGTTGAATAAATCCAAAAGACCACAGTATAACAAAAAACCAACATATAACGGTTATTCCTCTTTTGTATTTATATAGATTAATTTTGCCAACAATCAACGTAAAAACCACTCCAATAATAGAAATAACAATATTTATAACAGTTATTGGCAGCTGTTCAGCGAATGATTCAGACCTTCCACCATTGACCCATGTGAATGGAATACTTTTGCTTATAATAAGAAAGTGGATTAAGATAGTCAAAGAGTAAAAAATAATTCCCATAAATACAGCAGTTTTCATATTAATTTTCCTGAGTTTTTCTAAAATAAAATCACCTCATTTTTTCTTCCTGTTTATAATTTTATTTAATCCAGCAATATAGTATTCCAATATCTCTACCCATTGACAGGTAACGAAAGTAAGATTTCGAAGAGTTTTCAAAAATCATCATTCCTTGACCTGAATGAGGAAATTGGTGGCGGGCTGAAAAATAAGCGGAGAAATTTCCCCTAAGTTCAAAAAAACTCTAAAAATGGCTCAAATAGACGGAGAAATTCCGGCTATCGATTCAAAAAACAGGAATAATGGCACCTTCGCTCCACTTAACCGGAAAATCTCCGCTTATATACACCCACACATGCCATATTCAGCACCTTAACCGGAATTTCTCCGCTTATTTTAAGGCTTGCTAAGTCACTCAAATAAGGTTAAAAAATAGCAATTACCACATTATCGATAACGTTTGTCACTATGTTATTTAAGCTGTAATTTCGCATGTGAATTCAAGTGTTACTATTCAAAAACATCAATACACAAGAAAAAACAACAGACCAAATCATATGCGATTTGGCCTGTTCTTTATTGTGCTATTTTAAATGTTTCTCCACCAAGATGGGACTGCTCACCATCAAGGGCACCACTCACTCATTTATGAAACTTTTTCATCCTGCGTCACATATTCCTCTTCCCAATACTCTGCATTTTTGATGCCGAGTTTCTTCGAGTTAAAGACCGGATCCAGCCCCTGCTTTTTCTGGGCTTCATAGTCCTTCAGGGCAATGAGGGCCGGTTTGGCAAGGATCAGGATGGCAATCAAATTGAGCCATACCATCAGGCCGAGTCCGACATCCCCAAGCGCCCATGCAAGATCGGCTGCATTGACAGCTCCGTAAAAAGTCGATCCCAGCAATACCAACTTCAGAAGGAAGACCATGAATTTACTATTTTTATTGCGCATGAGATAAGTCATATTCGTTTCAGCAATATAGTAGTAAGCCATGATGGTTGTAAAAGCAAAGAAGAATAAAGATACTGCGACAAATCCTGCTCCGAATCCAGGAAGTGCAGAGTCAACTGCAGCCTGGGTGAATGCCGGGCCTGCTTCCACTCCCGGAAGTCCGTTGAAAATCATCGTTTTGCCGTCCTCACCGACTGTGTTGAACATTCCGGTGAAGAGAATCATAAAGGCTGTTGCAGAACATACAAACAGTGTATCGATATAAACAGAGAATGCCTGGACAAGCCCCTGCTTTGCCGGATGTGATACCTCGGCAGCTGCAGCAGCATGCGGTCCGGTTCCCTGGCCGGCTTCGTTCGAATAGATTCCGCGTTTTACCCCCCAGGCAATCGCACTGCCGACAATTCCGCCAAACATGGAATCCGCGGCAAACGCACTGCTGAAAATAAGGGAGATTACGCCTGGAAGCTCGCCGATATTCATGCCGATGATGATCAAGGCAACCAGCATATATCCTACTGCCATGAATGGTACAGCATATTGGGCAACTGTCGCAATCCTTTTTACCCCTCCGAAAATGATCAGGGCAAGCAGGCCGATAATGACAATGCCTGTGACATATACGTTAACGCCAAATGCATTTTCCATGCCCAAAGCAATGGAATTGGACTGGATGCCCGGCATCAGCACGGACATGGCCAGCAGGGCAGCCACTGCAAATAAAGCAGCGAACCATTTGATGCCGATGCCCTTTTCAATATAATAAGCAGGGCCCCCGCGGTATAAGCCGTCCTGTTTTACTTTGTAGATCTGTGCAAGAGTCGATTCCACAAAGGCGCTTCCTGCACCGATGAATGCAATTGCCCACATCCAGAAGACGGCACCGGGTCCGCCCATCGCGATCGCTGTGGCTGTGCCTGCGATATTACCAGTTCCTACACGGCCGGAAAGAGCAATAGATAAGGCCTGGAAAGAAGAAACGCCCGCTTCGGAACTTTTGCCTTTAAACATAAGAAGCACCATGTCTTTAATGTGCCGGACCTGCAGGAAACGGGTTAAGACGGAAAACAGCAGCCCTACTGCCAAACAAATATAAATGACAGGCGTGCTCCAAAGTATTCCGTTTAATTGGCTAACAAAACCTTCCAAACAAATTCCCCCTTATTATTCTGAATCTTTTTCCTATTAAGAATTATATGTGAAATGGTACTAGAGTACAATGCTTTTTTTTCCGACATCCCACAGACATTAATGAAGGAACTGGACTATGGCCATGCAGCGGCCCGGCATACATAAAAAGGTGCACAGCCCGAACGGCCGTGCACCTTTTTTCCTATATTGCCTCTTCCTTCAGCTGGCTGTGGTAAAGGCCATGGTAGAATCCTTCCTGTTCAAGAAGTTCCTCATGGGAGCCTTTCTCAATGATGCTGCCCTCGTCAAGGACAAGAATCTGGTCGGCCTGCTGGATGGTGTTCAGCCTGTGGGCCACCACAAAGCTGGTTCTGCCTTCCATCAAGGTCTGGAGCGCTTCCTGGATTTTCATTTCTGTGATCGTATCAATGCTGCTTGTTGCTTCATCAAGGATCAATATCGAAGGGTCGGCAAGAAATGCCCTGGCAATGGACAAAAGCTGCCGCTGCCCCTGGCTGATCCCGCTGGCGTCACCCTTCAGGATGGTATCATACTGCTGCGGCAGCTTCATGATGAACGAGTGTGCATTCGCCATCTTTGCAGCTTTTTCCACTTCTTCATCTGTTGCATCCAGCTTGCCGTAGCGGATATTTTCCCGGACCGTCCCCTGGAAAAGGAGCGAGTCCTGGAGGACGAATGCCATATGCTGCCTTAGGCTTTCGCGCTTGATTTTTTTCAGCTCCCGGCCATCAATCGTGATGCTGCCGCTGTCATAATTATAGAACCGGGAGATCAGGTTGATGATCGTAGACTTTCCGGCTCCGGTCGGGCCGACAAGGGCCACAGTCTGCCCGGTGTTTGCCTTGAAATTGATGCCCGTTACAGTATTTTCACCTTTTTCATAAGAAAAAGAAACATCCTTGAACACGACTTCCCCTTTAATAAAGCTGATTTCTTCTGCATCTGCTTCATCCTCGAATTCTTCTTTCTGGTCCATGATTTCAAACACGCGTTCAGCACCGGCGATAGCTGACAGCAGGGTATTGAACTGGTTGGCCAGGTCATTCAGGGGGCGGGTGAACTGGCGGGCATATTCGGCAAAAATGACGATGACTCCGATCGATATCATCCCTTTAAGGACAAATATACCGCCCACTCCTGCGATGATAGCAAAGCTCATATTATTCAGCATGTTCATCAGCTTGGGGATGAAGCCTGAATAAGTCTGGGCCCAGAAACCGGCCGCCCGCAGCTTTTCGCCTTTGCCGATGAATTCTTCAATCACTCTGTCTTCCTGGGAAAAAGTCTTGATGATCCGCTGGCCTGAAATCGTCTCCTGGACAAAGCCATTCAGCTCTCCTAAGTTGCGCTGCTGCTCCTTGAAAAGCCGGCCCGTCCGATTGGTTATCCACTTCATTCCATAAAACATGACCGGAACAATGATCATGGTGATCAAGGTAAGCAGCGGGCTCAGCCACAGCATGACCGCCACGGTCCCGACAAGAGTGAGGATACTCGAAAATATTTGGATGACCGAGCTGTTCAGCGTCGAGCTGACATTTTCAATATCATTTGTCACCCGGCTCATCAGCTCCCCATGCTGCCTTTTATCAAAGAAAGGGATCGGAAGCTTGTGCAGATGGCGGAAAAGCTGGGTCCTCATTTTAAAGACCGTGTTCTGGGCAATCCCGATCATCCAGTAGTTCTGGAACCAAAGAGACACAGAATAGAAGATATATACAGCAGCCAGACCGGCGAGCAGGGCAGCAAAGCCGCTGCTGCTTCTTTCTACGATATAATTATCAATTCCCCTCCCCAGCAGGAATGGACCGAGAAGCCCGAGTACGCTGCTGATAATGACCATCAGCAGGACAAGGAAGAGGAGCGCTTTTTCCTCGGCGAGATAGTTCCAGACTCTGCCGAGGGTCCCTGACCAGTTCTTAGATTTTACTTTTGGTTTTTTGGCATCATCGGCTGTCTTTTTGAGATTCTCTTTCTCCAGGACAGCAATTTTCTTGTAGCGGAATGGTTCAGTCAGCTCCCTGAACATGCTCAAGCGCCTCCTCTCCAAACTGCGAACGGAAGATCTTTTGGTAAAGCTCCGATTCCTTCAGGAGTGTGTCATGGTCCCCTTCGCCAATCAGCTTTCCATCTTCAAACAGCAGTATATGGTCCGATTCTATCGCTGTACTGATTTTCTGCGTAATGATCAGCGTTGTCGCAGTATAAGTACGCAATGCCTGCAGCAGCTTTGCCTCGGTATTTAAATCCAGTGCACTTGTGCTGTCATCCAGCAGAAGGATCTTCGGATTGCGTACAAGGGCCCGGGCGATGGAAAGGCGCTGCTTCTGGCCTCCTGAAAGGTTGACGCCCTTTTGCCCGATCTTTGTATCATATTTAGCAGAGAGCCTTTCAATGGAAGAATGGATCTGGGCCTTCTTCGCCGCTTCCTCCACCTCTGCAAAAGCCGCATCTTCTTTCCCCCAGCGGATATTTTCCTGGACGCTCCCTGTAAAGAGCAGCGCCTCCTGGGGGACGAACCCGATCTGCTTGCGAAGATCATCCAGTTTGACCCGCCCGATATCCTGGCCGTCAATCCGGACGGTTCCGCCGGTCACATCGTATAACCGCGGAATCAGCTGAAACAGAGATGACTTGCCGGCACCTGTGGCACCGAGGATGGCTGCCGTCTCGCCGGCCTTTATTTTGAAGGATACATCGTCAAGCACCACTGTGTCTGTGCCTGGGTAACGGAAACTCACAGAATCGAACTCGATCTCTCCCCCTTCGATTTCAAATCCGGCCAGGGCATGCTCAGAATCCTTTAGATCCACTTCTGTATTCAGGACATCGGCAATCCTGCCAGCCGAAGCTTTCGCCCTTGAAAAGGCCATGATGATAAAAGAAAGCATTGAGAGTGCGCCCGTTATTCTTGTGGCATAGTTGATGACTGCAACCACTTCACCGACTTTGGCGCTCCCGTCATCCACCTGGATGCTTCCAAACCATAAGACTCCGATGATGCTTATATTCATGATCAGAAGGAGCACCGGCATCGTCACTTCCATCAGCCGTAAAGCAAAAACGGTCTGGTCCTTCAGATCCCCTGTTACCTCTGTGAATCTTTCACTTTCATGATTCCTGCGCAGAAACGCTTTGATCAGCCTGATGCCGGCCAGATTCTCCTGCATGACATTATTAACGTCATCCAGCTTTTCCTGAACTTTTTTAAACAAAGCCCCGCCTTTATTCATAATAAAAATGAGGAAAATAAATAAAAATGGGACAACCGCACTCAGAATCAAAGCGAGCTTCACATTGACAACAAATGCCATGATCAGGCCTCCAATGACCAGGAGCGGGGCACGCATCATGATGCGCAGGCTCATGAAAACGATATTCTGCAGCAATGTGACATCATTGGTCATCCTCGTGATAAGAGAAGAACCCGGAAACATGGCAAAGTTAGCAAACGAGAAGGATTGCACCTTTTTAAACACACTCTTCCTGATGTCGAAGCCGAAGCTTTGGCTGACATGCGCAGCATAAAAAGAATTGATGATGCCAGCCGCGAAAGCAATAAGCGAAATGCCAACCATGATTCCTCCCCAAAGCAAAACCTCATCCATATCCTTCTTCATGATTCCTTCATCAATGATCTTGGCCATCAGGAGCGGCTGAAGCAGCTCAACCGCAAGCTCTGTCAGCATCAATGTTATGGCGACAATGACTGCGACTTTATATATTTTTAAAAATCCAAACACCTTTCCCATAATCGTCCTCCAAGTCTGATTCCTGCTGAATTGCTTTTCCTTTACCCGCCTTTCGAGGAAAAAGCTCAGAATCCTAATCTTTCGTTTAACTAAATATATACACTATCATACGACTTTTTACGGAATTTTGAAATTATTTATCTGCTAATTCTTTTTACTGTATGCAAAAAGGCATGCAGATACATGCCTCCCTTTGTTTTATATCCTGGAAATCCTTCAGCTTTGGACCCTTCTCGCATTCTTGAAGATCTGGTTGATGACCTCTGAGAACACAAGCCCGATCGCAATTGCCCCGGAGATCATAAAGGCCCTTGCAGCAAGGCTGATGGCTGTGTTGTAGTCATTCTCAACAAAATTCCTCATCGCATCATACGCAAGCCCGCCCGGAACAAGCGGGATGATCCCTGCTACGCTGAAGATGATGATCGGCGTCTTATAGGCCCGCGCAAAAAACTGGCTCGTAAATGCCACGAAAAAAGCGGCGCTGATGGTAGCAGCAACGGCGTCCACACCGGCCGATTCCATCCAGAAGTAGACGAGCCAGCCGATCATGCCGACCGTGCCGCACTTGATCAATGACTTTTTCGGGGCATTGAATAGAATCCCGAAAGCGGCCGATGCTATAAAGCTTGTAGCAAGCTGTTCAATCGTTTCCATGCAATGCCCTCCTTAAAATGAAATGAAAGATAATACGACCGCGATGCCTGAACCGATGGCAAAGGCGGTAAGAAAGGCCTCGGCCCCTTTGGAAAGACCTGATACCAGATGGCCTGCTATTAAATCCCTGACCGCATTTGTAATCAAAAGGCCGGGCACAAGCGGCATCACCGAACCGATGATGATTTTATCAAGCTCATTCCCTGCACCTGAAAAAACAAAAGCATAAGATGCAAGGCCAATGACAAATGCCGCCACAAATTCAGCAAAAAACTTGATAGGCACCCATTTATGAAAATAGATAAAAGAAATGAAACCAAGTCCGCCGCATACTACCGCGGGCAAAAAGTCTTCCCAGCTTCCCTTGAACATGATCAGAAAACAGCCGCTGGAAATAGCAGCCGCCAGTATCTGAAGAAGCAGCGAATAAGCCATCGGGGCAGCCTCCACTTCACGCAATGACAGCAAGGCCTCCTTCACTGTCAGCTCCCCGCTGCTGATATTCCTTGAAATACTGTTAACAATGGTGACTTTATCAAGATCAGTTCCCCGTTCTGAAATCCTGATCAGCTTTGTTTTGGTCGGTTCATGGCCTTCTATGGAAAAAATGATGCCAGTCGGCGTGACATAGCTGTGAGACTGGCTGACCCCGAAGGCAGCCGCAATCCGCATCATCGTGTCCTCGACCCGGTATGTTTCAGCACCGCTCTGAAGCATGATCTTTCCGGCAAGAAGACAGACCTCCATGATTTCATATGTATCGTTCTTGAATTCCTCCATTGGCTCTCCCTCCATGCACAAATCACTTGGCTGAGGTCCCGTCAGACAAAGCAGGAGCGATCCCGCCTTTTTTCTTCCGGAAATTTGCCCTGCTGGGATATATATTCCCCCATGCACTTTTTACAGTTTAAATGATGAAGGTTACCAGAGGCAATTTTAATTTCCATTCCAATTAAAAATAAAATAAATCGCATAACTTCCAGCCATTTTTAAAGATCTGCCGGTCCTTTCAGCTGTTTTATTCCCAGTTGATATCCTTGTTATCCTTCCCCAGCCAAAAAATCCATCCAGCGTGCTGAATGGATTTCCGGTCAATTTTTATCATCATCAGGGACAGCCTTTATACCAAGCCTCTGGATTATCGGCTTGATGGTGAGCCCCTGGACGATCAGGGAAAACAGGACCACACTGAAAGCGAGAAGCAGGACGGTATCCCTGCCTGCAAAAGAAGGCGGAAGGCTTAAAGCCAGGGCAATCGACAGGCTGCCCTTCAGCCCTCCCCAGTTAAGCAGAACTTTATATTTGCCGGAGAAGTCCTTAACGAAAGCAAGACTGCTGTAAAGGGCAATCGTTCTTCCTGCCAGCACAATGACAATGGCCAGGACAATTGTCCACCAGTTATTGATAAAGCTGATGTTTTTGATTTCCAAGCCGATCATCAGGAAAATCAGTGAATTGGCAATCAGGGTGATAACATCCCAGAAGGAGCTGATATTGGTCTTCGTTGTCTCGGACATGCCGATCCTGGCTCCATAATTCCCGAAAATGACCCCTCCGACCACAACCGCGATAACACCCGATACCTCCAGATGCTCAGCGATGAAATAGCTGCCGAAGAACAGCAATATCGAGAACGCAATTTCAAGCGGATAATCATCATAAATGCGGATGATCTGTGAAAAAATATAGCCCAGCAAGGCCCCAAGCAGGGCTCCTCCTACGCTGAATTTGATAAACAGCCAAACGCCGCTAGCAATCCCGGCCCAGCCCATTTCTATGTACGTAAGCAGATAGATGGAGGAAATCTGGAACAATACAACAGCCACGCCATCATTGAGCAGAGATTCTCCTTCTATAATGGTGACCAGCTTTTTTGGCACGCCAAGCGTTTTGAATATCGATATAACACTGATCGGGTCTGTCGCGCTCATCAGGGAAGCAAATGTGAAGGAAAGGACCAGCGGAAGGTCCAGCAGATAATAGGAGCCCAAACCGATAATAATGAATGACAGAAAGGTCCCCCCAAAGGCAAGCGCCAATATCGGCCTCCTCACCTGCTTCACATGGGAGAACGGCATCTTAATGGAGGCATCGCCCAAGAGAATGGGAAGAAACAGAGATATAATGATGGCCTGAAAAATATGCGATTGTGTAATGAACTGCTCGGCCTCTTCTAAAAGCGGAATATTGGTAAGCCCCAGAATCAGTCCGACCAGTACAAGAGCAATGGAATAAGGCTGTTTAGCCAGTTTTGCAATAGCAATGACTGTTACTGAAATAGCAAGCAAGAATAAGATTTGTATAAATACTTCATCAAAATGATGCACTGAAAATTCCCCTTTCCGGCCTTGCACAAGCTTTAGCATGCAGCCCTGCCATTACCTTTACCTCAATATGGCAGCAGAAAACCACCAATTGAAAAAGGATGACGCTATAGCCAAGTATCCCTTCTGGGCGGGTTTTTCATGCATGGGGAAGAAGCCCGGCTTATTCTGCTATTCCTTTTTCCATGGCTGCCATGATACTGACAAAGTCTCCGGCAAAGGCAGAGATACCGCGATAAATGCAATAGTGTCCGTTTTCCGCACAGTTTTCTTTTACCATCCTGGTTTCACAAAGCTTTTTCAGCACGCACAATTAAAAAATGAGGCGCCTTCATCAGCTTTTCATACTGGTCAGGCTTTCGCTCTTTAAAAATCTGCGTCGGGCGGGGCTCAATCAATTTCTGCAAAGAAAAACAGGCCGCCGTCATGTTGATGATATCCTGCAGGGGCCTGCGGTAAAAAGGCACATCAAAGGTTTGCCCTGCTTTTTCCCACCGGTCCACAATCAATTCTGCAGACAAATAGTCCGGCTCATCCAGCAGCTTCATATCCATAAACGGATGATGCACGGAAAACAGAATCGTTCCGCCCGGCCTTAAAATCCGGTGAAATTCTGCAAAGGTGTGATTCCAGTCTTGCAGATAATGAAGAGTAAGAGAGCTGATGATCCAGTCGAACGAACTGGTGTCAAAGGGCAGCTCTCCTTCCAGATCACAGCAGACAAGCCGCGCTTTATTGCCAATGCGCCTTTTCGCAGCGCTGATCATTTCAGGGCTTAGATCCGTACCCGTTACATTTGCACCCCGCCTGGCCAATTCAGCCGTATACCACCCGGCTGCACATCCTGCATCCAGAATATCATTTCCCTCCAGGCTTTCCGGGAGCTGTTCAAGCATTGCCGGCCTTTCAAACTCGCTGTTAAATAAACTGCCATCATCCACCTGATGCTCATAGATGCCTGCCAGATTGTTAAATGTTTGTTTGACTTTTTCCTTCATTTGGGATGTCACCTCTTTTTTCACGAATAGGGATTTGTTATTGTTTTATAAGAATGCCGCCTTGACCGTCTTTTCCTTCTCCAATAGAAAAACCCGCCCTCAAAGCGGGTACTCCCACAAGCCCAGCCGGCCTTTGGCAGGGATTGGCTCTTTCAGGATTTCCATGCTGCTGACCTGCCAGGCATAGCAGCCAACCCGGTAATCGCCCAAATAGAGCTCCTGCCCGGATATAATCCTGCCGTTTTCAAGCACAGCCCCTGCCTCAGCATGATCTATGACCCTAAAGCAATCATCAAGGCGGCAGACAGCTATGATCTGGCCGGCAGGGAGATTTTCTTCTGTGTACCCATGCTTGCCCAGAAGCTCAGATACCTTCTTTTGCCGGCAAGCTTTCACATCCATTTTTTGGCTGGTATGGATGGCTAACTCCCCTCTATATGGGGTTTTCCATGTTCTCGTTTCATACTCGGACTCCCGCAGGGCGAACAGGCTGGCCCAGGGCTGCTTCATTGTTAATACTTTCAAACTTCATCCTCCCCTCCTGCCATTTTGATATCTATAGTCTGCTATCTCAGGGAGAATTTATGTTTTGAGGAGCGGACTGCTCTCCTACATCAGGTCAAGCCGCTGCGAAATACCCTTAATGACTTCCTTGTAGTAAGAGCGGTCATGAGGAACGAAATCCCCGATAACAGCTTCCTTCTCCAAATAGATTTTCTCGCCGGCACTGCCGATTTCAAACCCTTCCATCTGAACGTTTCCGTCCTCGCCTTCCCAAAGCTTCTTGAAGCTGTCCCATTCAATCCGGTAAATTCCGGCTACTTCTTCCTGCTGCAGCTCATACTCGCTGAACGGCTGGGAGCATTCGTAGAGAAACACATTTGCCATTTCTTTATCAATGAAGTTTTCCTTCTCCATGCAATATCTAATGATCCCAATCGGCGACAGCTCTTCGATATCAACATCAATGCCGATTTCCTCCTTGATCTCCCTCACGCCATCCTCAACGGTTTCCTCAGCCAGCAGATGCCCGGCTGCCGTAATATCCAGAAGGTCCGGATAGTCCTTTTTCTCTTTGCTTCTCAGCTGTACATATATATAAACCTTGTCTTCTTCCCGCTGAATGAACCAGCAGTGAAAAGCTTCATGCCAAAAACCCTGCCGGTGCACATCTTTCCTGGCGGCCGTCCCGATCTGATTTCCTTCGTCATCGAATATTTTCAAAAACTCCTGCTCCATATGATCTCTCCTCTGCTTGTTGTTAATTGCAGTACTTAAAGTTATTCTCCCACAAACAGGAAAATCCTGCATGGCAAAAAGCCCTGGAAGGATTGCCTTCCAAGGCTTTTCATTATTGTGCATTAGCGAGCAGATCTTTGTCTTTCTTAGCCTTCTTCGTCTTAGGTCTCCCTGATAAGGAGAAATAAGTCCACATCCGCATGATTCTTTCAAACGGGCCGGAACGGAGCCGCTGAAGATAGAAATAGCTTCCGGCAAGCTGGATGCTGTAAATTGCCACTGTCAGCAGGATGCCTGCCAGCACGCCCAGTTTGCCGAACAATCCCATGCCATAGCCGTAAAAAACAGTGGTGCAGATAACAGACTGCACTAGATAATTGCTCAGCGAAAGCCGTCCAACACATTCAAAAGCCCTGAAGAGAATAGCACTTCCCTTTACCGCATACAGCCAGGCAAAAAGGAAGATATAGCCCAGTGATAAAATATTCCCTCCCAGCATATACAGAACGCCGGCCCAGCCTGTACCCGGCACTATGAGCGGCGAAGCCTTCAGCAGTATTCCCGCTCCGGCGAGGATGCCTCCCCAAAGCAGATATCTGCTCTTATTCCGGCCGATTTCATGGAAAGCGCGGCGCTTGGCAGCATAGATGCCAAACAGGAATAATGGCGCTGTGATGAATGGCATGGCGAGCATCATGAACAGGTAAAACGAGTCCGGCATCCCGAAAGGATCAGCATTATTGCGGTGGAAGGAAATTTCACCGTACGTCCCTGTGCCATATATTTGATTAGTATCCGCCACATACTCACCCATCCTCTTTGCCTCATCGGCCGGGACGGCAGAATCCATGCCATAGCCCATAAAGGAAGCTAGAATCAGCAGCACCATTCCCCAAACAAAGACAGTTTTCTTTTTCCGGTTCAGGAAGAGCAGCAGGAAGAAGCCCATGATTCCATAAGAGAAAAGAATATCGCCCTCCCATAGAAGACCGCCGTGCAAGCCTCCCAACACGAGGAGCAGGAAAAACCTCCGCACCAGATGCCTCCTGTATTTCAGGCCTTTCCCTTCAAGCCCTTCTTTCAGCTTGATTAATGAGTAGCCAAATAAAAAAGTGAAAATCGGCATAAAGCTGCTTTCAACAAAGATCTTTAAAGTTTCATGCAGGAAGTTATCCAGCCCTGAAGGTGAGAATGCTCCCATCTCATCCTTCCCAAACATCCCGTATTGAAAAATCAGCATATTGGCAGCCAGGATGCCGAGCAGGCTAAAGCCCCTCATCCCATCAATTACGTGTATCCGCTTATTTTCCCCGTCCATTTTCATACTCCTTTATGCCTCCCTTTCAATAGGAAGCTTATATTCTATCACCCAGTATAATCTGCTTCTATTTCCCTTAGAGAAACAGAAGTTTACTTTCTGATAAACTTTTGGAAAAAATGTTAATATTCTCGTAAGGTTTCTGTGCTACGATAATGACCGAGGTGGGCAAAAGTGGAAAATGCAGAAATCTTATTAGTGGATGATGAAAAATCTATCGTTAAATTAATGGAAACCGTCCTGAGAAAAGAAGGATTCACCCATATACATACAGCTTATACAGCCGAAGAGGCGCTTGAGTGCGTTTCCCGGAACCCCATCGATATTGTGGTGCTTGATGTCATGCTTCCCGGACAAAGCGGCTTCGATATCTGCCCGAAAATCAGGGAAATCTCCAATGCTTATATTCTCTTTTTAACAGCTCTCGTCTCAGACCTTGATGTGCTGACAGGATTTGCGATCGGCGGGGATGATTATATCACCAAGCCCTTCAACCCGCTTGAAATTGCGGCAAGGATCAAGGCAAGGCTCCGGCGGAATCAGGCTCCTTCTCCTTCTTTAAAAGAAATTGGCAGGAAGCATGATTTCGGGCGCTTTATCCTGGATGAAGAGGCAGGGGACCTGATTGTCGAGGGCAGGGCCGTACAGACGCCTGCCCAGGTATTTCTCCTGCTGCAATATTTGTGCCAGCATCCGAATACCGTCATTTCCAAAACCCAGATGCTTGAAGCCGTATGGGGCTTTGACAGCTTTGTGGATGATAATACCGTTACTGTACATATTCGAAGAATCCGGGAAAGAATAGAGAAAGACCCGAGCCATCCGGAAATGCTCGTGACCGTGCGCGGTCTGGGCTACAAGCTGGTAAAGGGGAAAAAAGGATGAAGTCGCTCAGGCGGAGGCTGGCCCTTCACTTCTCTCTTCAGTTCATTTCCATTATGGTGTTTGTCGGTATATTTTCTTTGGTACTTCTATTTGTGCTGCTGATGCATTTAAATAGAGAAGAGATGAAGCAAAACTTTCCCGCAGGTGCCCTGGAAGGCATTACGATCGATACGCTGATTGAGGATAACAAGGCCACCATCAGCGATGCCTGGAAACACCAGCTCGAAGAACGGAATCTATGGGTTCAGGTTGTTGATATGGATGGGGAGGTCATCGGGTCAGAAAATACACCTGAACTCCTGCCTGACTCATACACTGTCAGCGAGATCCTACAAATTGAAAAAACCAATCAATATGAAGGCTTCTATGTTTATTCCGAGGTCGACACAACTTTTAAAGACCCTTACTTTTATATGCTCGGATATGAAAATAATGAGCTGGAGAGCCTCCAGCGCTGGTTTTCACAGTATTCAAGCAGCGGCAGGATCTCCGATGAAAACCTGAAGAAGCTGGAAACGGAATTAGAGCCAATGGAAGGCTCCATCCATGTGGTAAACCAGGATGGGAAAGTTGTCCAATCCGCCGGTTCTGAAATAATGAAACAAGACTACAAGCCTCTCGATGTGCTTGTCAGGACAAAATCACCGGGAAAATTCGAAACCCATACAACGATCTTCAATGATCCGGAATCGGGTTTCACTTGGATCATGCATACCCCCAGGCAAGAGGCAGAGCCTGAAGGCTTTGCGTTTCTTACCGAGGTTATGAGGGTCATCGTTATCCTCGCAGCTGTACTGCTCGCCTTGACGGTAGGCATTTCCTTCTGGCATGGCTTCCGTTACGGCCAGCCCCTCCTTCTTTTTACCGGCTGGCTTGAAAGAATGGGCCATGGAAACTATGAAGAAGTGCTGACAGAAAAAGAGCGCAAAAAAGTCTTCCGGAAAAATGGGAAGGTGCGCCTGAGATACAAGCTTTATAAAGAAGTGATCGGGGCCTTTTACGAAATGGCCGAAAAGCTTTCTGCCTCAGACAAGGAAAGAGACCGGCTGGAAAAAACGCGCGAAGAGTGGATGACCGGCATTTCCCATGATCTCCGGACACCCCTTTCCACGATCCAGGGCTATGCCCATTTGCTTGAAAGCGGGCAGTACCGCTGGACCGAAGAAGAGCTGCTGGACATGGGCAGGATGATCAGGGAAAAAGGAGATTATATGACGGCCCTCATTGAGGACTTCGCCCTTGCCTTCCAGCTCAAAAACCAGTCGCTTCCCCATCAGCTGAAGCCGGCCGGCCTGAATGAACTTGTGCGCGGCATCATGCTTAAATTTGTCAATGACCGCACCCTTGAGGATGTGCCCATGGACTTCGAAGGAGCAAATCCAGAAATTTTTATACAAGCAGATTTGCGCTGGTTTGAGCGGATGCTCGATAACCTTATCTATAACTGCATCAAACATAACCCAAAGGGCACAAGCATCACCGCCTCTGTCAGCAGACAAGGCAAATCCGCCATTGTCACCATCTCTGACAACGGTTCGGGAATGGACGAAGAAACAGTCAGGCACCTCTTCGACCGCTACTTCCGCGGCACAAGCACAGACGAACAGACAGAAGGCGCCGGCCTCGGCATGAGCATCGCCCGCGCCATCGCCGAGCTCCATGGCGGCAGCATTCATGTCTCTTCTGTCAAACATCGGGGCACTGTTTTCCGGCTGGAATTTCCTTTGGCAGAGGGGCCTGAACAAGAAGGCCGGCTGGAAGGGTTGGCTTAGCCAAATGAATTGGCTGGAGCATGGCCTAAGAAATTCGATAATGTGTAAAAATGCAAAACTGGTAATAAAAAACACGGCTGGATTTTTACGTCCGGCCGTGTTTTTTTATTGGGTTGTTTGACTAAGGCAGCCGTTAGTTCAATAAGCTAATTGTGGGGGCATTCAAGAAAAGTTATTTAAGTCTTCCCCGCCCAGCCATTAAAGAGCGAATCTTCCCGGATATGAATGGGGCGAATCAGTGACAGGTTGAAAAATAAGCGGAGAAATTTCCCCTAATATCAAAAAAACTCTAAAAATAGCTAAAATAGACGGAGAAATTCCGACTATCGACTCGAAAAACAGGAAAATGGGCAACTCCGCCCCTCTTAACCGGAAATTCTCCGCTTATATACACCCACACATGCCATATTCAGCACCTTAACCGGAATTTCTCCGCTTTTTTCTCAAGGCTTGCTGGTCACTCATATAAGGATAAGACTTCCTGTTTTTTAAAACTATTTCTTCACTAACCTGCTCCTTTAGTTCAAAGCATTACTATATATCATTCAAATAGTTGTACGTTTGGTTCTCGCTTAAGAATGTGAACCAACATAGCATGCAGCTGGCCTCGATGATGGTAAAAGTGCGCCTGAGTATCCAGCAGCCACTCATAACGCGAATGAACAACTCCAAAGAAGGAAGTAGTTTCTCGCATTAACTCTGCATCATCGAGTTCTGCTACACGCTCTCTGAAATAAGCGTAATTGTCTTTCAGTGTTAAAGGTATAGACTTAAGATCCGCTTTTGGTTCTGTTTCTTCGTAGTAACGATCCAAATCCTCCTCTGATGCCCCCAAACCAATCAGGAAATCTGCTTTGCATATAACCGACATGTGTATAAGCAGTTCACCAATTGACCATTTTTCTGCAGTAGGTTTGATGTTTAGGTCTTTCTCATTTAATGTATCTATCAGCCTAACTACCGAATCAACCGCCATATCCATCTGATTTATTATTCCTTTACAATATGCGTTCATTGAATTATCCCCTTTTACCTTAACTTAGTTTTTGGGCTACTGACTATATTCGTTAGTCAGCAAACCTCCCCCTTTGCTTTATAGGGAATTCCATAAAAAAACGTCAGTCCTGCTAGACCTACGCTTTAATGATTATGTTCTATAATGACTACTTCATAGACCCTGCAATACCCTTTTTGATTTTCTTTTCTTGAAGGGGTACTTGAAGAGCTTTAGTAAGATTCGTACCGCAATACTATAAAGCAATAAACGTGTAATATTCCTAGTTATATTTTATGATCCCTTATTGAGCTAACACCCGTTTATTCAATAAAAAAATGCATGAATTAAGGGGATATCTATCGAGATTAATCTAGTGGTTCTTCCCAGTCTTCATCAAGAACCAGTTTACCGTTTTCATCACGAATATATGCGGTCCCTGGCGCTGAATTCAGCAGTGGTATTATTTCTCTGTCGTAATTACAAATAGTATTAACTTGATAAACTGAGTGGTTTTCAAGATTATTCATATATTCATCACTTTCATTGCCCGCCATGAATCTCCAGCCACTATCTGGATTCCCGTTTTGGTGTGGCTCTTCTCTATACATAAAACCAACTTTGCACCCGTTAACTGTTATTCTGTCAGTTGCAATACATCCCTCATTAGAGTCAATTAGTCTTTCAATTTTGTCACCAGGGATAATAAATTTTTTGCCTTTCTTTTTGAAGCCAAACATTTATTTGCAGCCACCTTTTTATAGTAAATTTTAACAGTTCTTTATTGGACTAAACTGCTTCGTTAGTACACTAAGCACTAATATTTATTCTCCATACGCATCTCCCAAAGATCTAAAATCATCTTGAACCCAATACCAGTGTTGACCGTTATTCATCATTAGCCCCTCTAATAACCTCGTAAAAGAAGTTGCGATAATAGGACAACTTCCAGCAACACCGTGAATATCCCAAGAGCTGTCATAACACCGTCCTAAACGTGACTTATCCAGGTCAATTGTTATGTAATTACCATTCATGTCATCGCCAATAATGTACCAATTTGAGGATATTATTTAATTCGCTCCGTTTTTGCCCTTTGCTTCTTCAGATGTATAATTTTTTCTTCAACATACTCCTCGTTTTGTTCAATAAGGAATTCAACAAAAAAGGCGGTTAATCCTCCCCTAGATTAACGCACCTTATAGTTTAATAAAACCTCTCAAAATTATTTAAAATCACCTGGGATTTTAACGAGAACATAATTCCCAGTCCACATTTGCGTGGTAGCAATTAATCTCCTTCCGTCTTTCTCAAAGAACAGACCAGCACCATCTTTTTCTTTAAATTTCCATCCGTTTGAACTAATCATATGTTTTATATTTTCATCAGCAATCGATTTACCTCTGTTCTCACTACTTGTGATATACCAAATAGAATCGCCTTCTACTGCTATTTCGGCTATTTTACTTTCCGATTCTTTTAATTTTTCAATTGCTTCATTTGCTGATAAGGTTTTTATTGGAAGAGAAGGATAGTACAATTTATTTACGAATATGAACACAGCTGTAACAACTATTGCTATACCTATTATAAATCCAAACTTTTTCATTTAATTACCCCCTTAGTGAGCTCAATTCAAGGTATTTTATATATCCGTTCTTGACCTGACCTGCTCCTTCAACTGAACAACAGCAGTGCTATACGTAATGTATATTTCTATCTTTTGGAAACTATATAAGCCTCCATAAATCCGATGATAGCAACAAAAGAGGAACCTAATTTTGTGTCCATTAAATTTCTTTGCAGTGCCAAATAACTAAAGATAAGGCCTATCATCACTTGCAGCGAACAAATGATTTTTCCCCTCAAATTCATAAACGAGTATCCTCTCTACATACACCTGCCTTGTTGTTTCAAATCCTTGAATACAGTTGTGGAAAGTTTGAGACTCACGTAAAAATCCCAGCAATATTATTCATATCACCAGGATAAAAGGACCAACTAATTATAGGTTTTCGATCTTTTCTATATCTTCTGCAGACAATACAAAATCGAAAAGATCTAGATTAGATGCTTGATTTTCACGGTTGTGAGATTTAGGAATAACAATCACACCGCGCTGGATTTGGTATTTTAATAAGACTTGTGCACCAGATTTATGATAGATCTTACCGATTTCATCCAGAGCTTCTTTTTGGTGGGCTTCGGCTTTCATAGGTCCCCATGCAACAGGGGTAATGCCCTCGTCTTTTAATACAGCAAGGAGATTTTTGTTAGGTTCTTTTAAGTTGATTTGTATCTGATTAACAGCCGGCTTTACATTAGCGAATTCTTTCAATTCATCCAGATGATTTTTTTGAAAGTTTGAAACACCGATTGCTTTTAGTTTACCCGCTTCGTAATATTCTTCAAAGACTTCCCAAGTGTTTTTAAGCTGTACTTTGTCTTCGATCGGGAAGTGAATAAGAAGCAGGTCGAGATAGTCTGTTTGGAAGTTTTTTAGACTATTATCAATAGCTGCCCAGGTAGCTTCCTTTGAAGAAATATATTCTTCACTGGCTGGAATTTTTGTCGTAATGAAAAACTCTTCCCGAGGCACTGTGCTTTCTGCTAAAGCTCTTCCAACAAGCTCTTCGTTTCGATACATGATGGCTGCGTCTATGGAACGGTAACCCAACTCAACTGCTGCCGCGAGTTCAGGTATTTCATTTGTTAACGCCCCGTTATAATCGTTGTTTTCTTTTCCATAAGTATTTGTGCCTGTACCTACTATAGGCATTTCCAGCCCATTATTAAGTGTTATGTATTCCATATTTTTTTGCACTCCCTCTGTCTATTACTTTGCTTATATCATATCAAATTATGGAATTTTCAAAAAGTAATATGAGAGAAGGCCGTAACCTTATCGATATCAATAAAATTATTATCGAAGAAGAAAAGCCGCCAGATTGGGCAGTGATCTGGAACTTTAGCCCCTGTTAGCTGAAGAAGTTCACCTCAACTTTCACTGAAATACATATCTGCATAATATTCAATTTCATTATCCTTCCGTATAAGGTATATCATTTCTTTAACCCCTTTAGCAGACAGTATCCCTATTTCATTGAAATGACTAGCAAAATTGACAGCTATCCTTTTAATATCAATAACAGAATTTTGAAGGAGAACAATTAATGTTTGTTCAATGAATTGTTCATTTCCCTTTGTATTTTCATAAAGATAGTTCAAAGCGAGGATAATTTCTTGTTCGTTAGCTGTTGATAAGGCTTTGTTAAGTTCATCGGGAGTCCAATGTTTTTCCTCTTTATCATAATAAATATCTTCAAGTTCTGTTTCTTCTGCGTACAATCCAATAATGAATGTGTCAAAATTAGGAGCTAATTCAACAATCTGTTCAGAATTTACATCAATGTATATAATAGGAGGCTCTTCTTTTGTATTTCTGTAATCCAACGCAACCCATGAATGCCCACTGCCTGAGATCAATACAATGTTTTTAGGCAATCCCCATTCTTTTATTAAGTATTCACTTTCTAATATACCGTTTTCTTCACCTATACCTAAAATGTGTTCTATATTAATATGATCATCAGCCCAGGATGTTGGGACATTAGAAGGAAACGAATTATAGTTTATATATCCACCATTCTGTTCTTTAAGAAGATGAATATAGGATTTAGGCAACTTTATTTCAAGTTTTTTTTCTGCTTTTTCTACTACTTTATTTGTTAAAGGTTCCAACTTATAATATTCATCATCTTCTTGCCATATATTTTTCACCACTGCGTACTCCCCTAGGAAAATGGAATAGTATTCTTCTATTATCTGGTATTTTAAAATGATTATTTGCCATTCCTATTAAGTTTAAATGCTCCTAAAGCCATAAAAGGAAGCTGCCTGGATACACTAAACTTGATCATAAACCACAACGTTAGTGGTCAAATATCTTGCCAACATGACTGCGAAACAAGTTCTAGCAATTCTTGGACAAATAATGAATACGCATGGTATTCCAGGCGTTTCTTATTTCCTATGCCCTTATATTCAAAAAAAAAGTCCCTTTGCAGCCGCCCGGCTTTGCAGAGGTTTGTAACATAAGCCCGCTCCCGTTAGCGTAATAGTAGTTTTTAAAAAAACCTTATTTTTCTTTCTTATACTTAGCCAAAAATGGTTCTATATATAAGATAGCTCCAAAACTAACCAAAAATATAAGGAAACTAATGTTATTTGAAATATCGCTTTTAAGCAGCAGGAAGAATACTAAAAACGGAGTGCTTCTAACGAAAAAGTGTAAAATATAATATGGTATAGTTATCTTATTTATTACACCACAATTTGTGCATTCAACTTTTGGATATGTAAGCAAGTTTCTCGTAGATTTTTCTTGTTCTTCCCAACTAAACTGTTTCTTGCAATTAACGCAGCTTCGCATATCCACTCCTCCTCCCCCCCTATATTTTTTAAAAATTATATAACTTAATTTTACCACAAAAACCCATTACTACTTTTCAAGTAATCCCGTTTGTCTAACAGAGGGTCCCGGCGAGAAAACACAAAATGATCTGACGGCTGAAACTGTCCAAAGACTCGAGCTTTAAGTTTTATATTTGATTAACAGAAAAAGACTGACTCAAAACGGTAAAGTATTCAATACCCTTTTGAGTAAGTCTATGCCAATTATCTATTCATTTTTAAGATCTCCGAAATCACCATTATAAGGATTAAAAAAATACCTTTCCTCTCTTCTTTTAGAATGAAAAACATAGACTTTCTCATTATTGTATTTTTGGAAATGTATATACAATAATGACTCTTGCTGCCTTTCCTCTAAAGAATTTAGAGCTTCCTCTACTGTAAAATTGGGTTTAAATATAAATATCGATATTGGTATGATCAGTAAGATTATTAAAGATATTGTTTGAAGCAAGTTCTTGAATCTTGGTTTGGACCTTAAGAAAAGGATTATATTTAAGATTATGATATAGATTAAGTAAACTGATATATTACTAATCCACATAATATCTCCATATTTATCAATAATGAATAAGATCCATATATATTCAAGTACACTAAAGAATAGAATACTAAAAAATATTATTTTTTTACCACTAAAACACTCCATTTGATGGAATTTGTTTACTTGAATTATCAGGGGTTGTGTTTCTCTCACCAACAATATATCTATATTGTTGATAAGCAGCGTTTGCCAACACTTAAGCCGACTTGTTATACCTTGCATTAAACTGCAGAAATTTGCTTATTAAAGGATACTGCCCCTTTTTTGGAATAAGAAAAGCGGTCTGATTTTTGACCCAAGCTCGTTAGTTAAAGGGGAGGATTATATTAATGGTTATTTGTATTCAGCAAGAATGGAATCATCCGACTCTGGCCAACAAATTCTTCGGGTTGAAAAAACATTTTACAATATCGCTATATTCACTCACCCACCTTTCCAATTTCCTCTTCATTTATATTCTATTTCCTTTTCGAACTAACCTGCCCTTTTTATGGAATAAGAAAAGCTGCCTGGTTTGGCAGCTGATATTAAACAAGCAACCTACAATATAAGTGATATTTTTGTAAGCTTATAAAACACACACGCAGGAAACCTATTTTATTCTAATAGCTCTTTTTTCTTAAAGATTTGTATGGATGAGACGAGAACGATGATGATAATAGCAATAGTTGTAATAAAAGCTGGCAGGAAACTTGAATCCAGTTCTCCTGACAACAAGACCTGTCCTGTGTGTTCAGTCATTGCAGCCGGGCTCCATTCCATATACTTTCCCAGAACGGATGTAACTGCTGAAATGGCAAAGACCACAGAAATGGTCAGAAAAGCGACGCTAGCATTTCCTTTCATGACCGTACTAAAAAACAGCGTCAGGGTAACAACAAAAACCAGCCATATGCTGTAGATTGCTGCACTTTGGAAAATGTGCTTAAAAGCGACTGTTTCAATGAGTAAATTCGTATAATACCAGGAAGCTGCATATCCGATAAACAATGAAAGAAGTGTAATTGTCATTAACCCGGCCCATTTCGATAATATATACGAGGAATAAGGAACCGGTTTAATCATGACCATACCTGCTGCTCCGCTCTGTCTTTCTGCGGAAACGACACCCATTGCACTCAAAACAAGGATAAGCACACCAAGCATCCCATAATTTGATAGAACAGCCATTAGTACCTCTGCCCCCGTTGGAACAGGCATTTCAAGGATAGTACCTTCTGGAAGACTGCCAAAAGTGTCCAAAATTTGCGGCATATAATACATACTGACCGGCTGCATGACACCCAGCAAAATAAAGACAATGGGAATCCATAAAAGTTTAAAATTCCGCGCCATTTCCAACATTTCTTTTCGATAAAGAACAGTCCATTGTGTCATGACTTCACCGCTTTCATAAATAAATCTTCTAATGTTGTTTGGGAAACCTCGAACTTACGAATCGGAAGCTTATTATCCACGATATCTTTTAATAATGTTTGCTTCCCATTTACCATATCGTTTAATACGATGCTGGCTTTACTACCTTGGATGTTTACTTCAGATACAAAGCCATAACCTGCTAGGCTCTTTAGCCAATCGGCAGCCTGTGATTCGAATTCAACTTGTATAATAGGCTGCCGATACTCTGCCATTACACCTTCCAGGCTGCCAGATACCGCAATTTCCCCGGCATGCATGATAAGAATGTCGTCACTTATTTCTTCTGCATCATGAAGGACATGCGTGGAGAAGAGGATGGTGGTTTCATCTTTAATCTCCCTCATCATGTCCAATACTTCGCGTCTCCCAAGTGGATCGAGCGCTGAAACAGGCTCATCTAAAATAAGCAGTTTCGGACGGTGAATAAGTGCCTGTGCCAATCCCAGGCGCTGCTTCATTCCGCCGGAATACCCCCTTATTCTCCTTTTCTTCGCATCCGTCAGACCCACGCGTTCAAGTAATTCTTCACTTCTTTTTTCCGCTTCTTTCCGATTCAGCTTTGCTAATTGGCCGGCGAAAACAAGAAACTCCTTTCCGCTCATCCAATTGAAGAAAGCGGGATATTGAGGTAAATAACCAATGTACTGCCTTAAATCCTTTGCTTTTTCCCCTTTAAAATCAATACTGCCGGAAGTTGGCTCCAGCAATCCGGATAGCATTTTTAAAGTCGTTGTTTTTCCTGCCCCATTCGGTCCAAGTAATGAAACGCACCTGCCTTCTTCAATATGAAAATTGATTCCTTTAACAGCATTCATATTTCCAAATCTTTTTACTAAATCGTTCGCTTTTAATAACTCCATTAATCATTTCTCCTTCCAACAACAAAATAAAGCACTGGTCCGATTAAATTGATCATGAGAATAATAAGGATCCACAACCATTTGGGTCCGTTCGTTTTTTCTTCTCTGACGCAAGAAACCAATGCTGCAATCATCAGAATTAGCTGTAAGACAAGTATGGGCGCAACCGCTCCCCATGGAATTGCATTTAACAGTTCATTCATTTTTCTCTCCACCCAATTGTTTATTTACTTTTAAGACGATTATGATCGTCGAATCGTTCACTCACAAAAAAAACCTCAGGGATTTGATCCTGAGATTTTTCTTTTATGGTGCCACAGGGAGATGCCATAGGGACAGGTCCCTTGGCCCAGCCTAAAAAGAGCCAAGGGACCTCTCCCCTTGGCTCTTCCCTTGGTTCTTTGAATAAAAATAAGTTTCAAGAGCAACATATTATTGCAACTTTAAAAGAATAAGGTGGTGTTATTAATGTATCGTAATAATAATTTGCTTGGTGTAGGAATTATTGCAATTCTTTTAACAACTATTTACACTGCAATTTTATCTTCACTACTCATGAAAACTAAAGAACGGGTTGACTATATTTATCATAAGGAACGTTCAAAAAAAGACGCTTGAACTTGGCGATGACTTCACCGCCTTTTTTATATTTATTTTTCATTAGATTAAGTCAGCGTATCTACAGGGAGAGGTCCCCTGGCCCAGCCAAAAAGAGCCAAGGTACCTGTCCCCTTGGCTCTTTACTTAAAATATGGCCCTCAAACTCACTGCTGTCATAACGATATAACTGAATCAGATTAGATAGAACCGTTTTATCTTCATAAGGACAAAGCGATAATGTTACGGTCATTTGATATCCTCCCATGATATGCCACGGGGTCAGGTCCCTTGGTTTTCTTTTGGTATGGCCATTGTGAAGATATGTGTATTCAATATTATATGGCTAACCCCTTCTTTAACTAAATGCCCTGTTACTCGAAGAATTCATCTTTAAGAATGCTCATCCTCAGACGGTCAACAAATTCTCCATTTCTCAATCTATCTTGCCTCAGAATACCTTCTTCTTTATATCCTGCTCGACTATATGACTTAATCGCTTTTTCATTATCCACTTCTACTCTAAGCCAAATTTTATTTAGGCCTAAATCTTTAAAGCCAACCTTCAGCATTTCTTGCATAGCTGCTGAACCAAATCCCTTATGCCAGTAATCTTTATCACCGATGGCTATTCCCAGCTCAGCGTGTTTATTCAATTGATCTATATTCTTTAAGTCTACCCAGCCAATATGCCTTCCTTCTTCCGTCATAATCGCTCTTTGTTCATAGCCGTTCGTTCGGTGCATACACATTTCAATCCACTTCTGTGTCTCTTCCCTACTAAACGGAGGATATTTATTAGGCATATTTAGATGCTTTATAACCTCTCTATCCAGACACCATTTATAACGGTCCTCAACATCATCAAGAGATAACTCCCTAAGTATTACTCTGGGTAACTGATGGCTTTCCAAACTTTCCAACTCCCATTAAAGACTTTATGTATATTTCTATCCTATTAAAAGCTTTTCCTAATCTAAAATCTGACCCTTTTGTTAGCCACCTAAATTGGCGCTGTAGTTAAGCAACATTCTACCGATTCCAAATTCTATTAACTTCTTTCAGATCCCTTTTATCAAAAGTTAATTTGTAAACATCCGGCATATTAAGGTTTTCCCAAAAACTAAAGCCATATTTTTTATCAAAGTAATTCATAATTAGCACCATAATATTACCATGTGTTCCTGCTGCTATATTCTTACCTTCAAATTTTTCTAATACCTTTAGTGTCGCCTTAACACCCCGTTTCTGGGCATCAATATTGGATTCTCCACCTTCCCAAGAAAAATAAGGTTCCTTCCATACCTTTGTAATAGCTAAAGTAAAGTCTTCTACAGGTTTTGCAGATAAGTACCGTTCTTTGAAACCATCTTCAATTATTACCTCTTTCCCTATCACATTTGCGACTCCCTCAACCGTTTGAACCGCCCTCCTGTAAGGACTGGAAATGACAATATCGATGTTTTCATTTTCAAGAACGCCAGTGATCCTTTCTGCATCTGCAAAGCCTCTGCTAGATAAGGGCCTGGCTAATTCGTCAGGTGTATATGGGGAATGTGCGTGACGTACAAAGTACAAATTTGTTAGCAAGATTGTTCATCCTCTCCTATATTAAGCCACAGGGACCTGTTCCTGTGGTTCTTCATTTACAAAGTTCTAACGTTCTAAACACTGCTTCTCCCAGTTCTTCATTAGAAGCACTTAGCAAAAGCTCTTCTGATACCCAGCCATTTCCGCTATAACAGTTGTATTGTTCGTTCCGAATTTTAGGTTCAAATTCGAAGCCTTTGTGCTGAACCAAAAAAACAATTTGATAAAGATGCTTTTCAGTAAATTTCTTTTCGCTCTTATCACCAGTAATCCGTTTTAAATCCACATTTTTCATATCTTCGATAGTATATTCATTGTTTATGATAATATCGAAACACTCTTTCAAACTGGCACCAACAGTCTTGGAACCTTCTGATTTATTGACCCTTTTATATTTCTTCAGCCCTCGTGATACACCGCTTTCGTCAACTCCAAATGGAACTAAAATCATATTATCATCAACTTTGTTTTTAAATATGCCAACACTATTCTCGATTTGTTCACTCCCCGCAATTGACCATTATTCCTGATGTTGATATGCCAAGGGGACAGGTCCCTCGGCTCAGCCTAAAAAGAGCCAAGGGACCTATCCCCTTGGTTCATAAACGCAATGTCATTTTTCTGCTGATGGTTTCCATCCCAAAATTCTCATAGAACGAAATGGCTTTTTTGTTAAACTCCCAGACATTTAGATCTAAGGATGCAGCATCTTTGTTTTTAGACCATTCCACACATGATTCAAATAAGATTTTCCCTATTCCTTTTCTTTGGCAGCTTCTCTTTATGCCAAAATCATTCATATAAGCAAATTTCCTTGGTACCATTGAGTCAAATGGTGGAGATTCATTTAATTCTATAACCGCAAACCCTACTATTTCTTCAGATATTTTAGCAATTAGTATTTCACTCTTTGGGTCTTCCAGCAATTCGCGGCAGTAGCTTTCTGGCATAACCTGGTCCACCTTATTAAATATGTATGGCAGTGCTTCTGAGTGTTCATCCTGGCCCTCTTTAACAATTAAATTAATAGCGTAGTGGTCATAAATCTTTGCTGTATGGATTGAAATATTCATGGATTGATCCTCCTTTAGGAGTATGATAATTCGCCCTACAACAATTAGCTTAACTAAATTTATACATAACAAATCCAAAAAAGAAATAAACAATAGCCGCAAATACTTTTCCTTTAGTCCTTCTATTTTCGATAACTAAGGCAGCACATAGTATAGTGAAGAGAGCAAAGCCAGCAAGTCTTAATTGCCCAGCAAACGGCCCAATTTTATGCAGGATCAATACAATAATTGCAATAATAGTTAAAGGTATATAAACCTTGTTGTATGGTGACTTCATCTGCTATCTCCTAATCAAATAATATCTTTGATGCTTAATCTTCTAAGGTAAATTCCTCGCCTTCAAACATAACCTTTTCAACTTTTTCTAACTTTTCTTTGTCTAACTTGAAAACAAAAGTCCTTGGAATTACAATGTCGTTACAGGTATTCCCTTTTTGCGCGGTTTCAATTATTAAATATTCTTTTGTTGCCTTATCCAACTCTAATTTTTCAATTTCTTTAGGACAAGAGTTCTCCATTGTTTGTGCGATTAAAATAGCCGATTCTTCAAAATCAACACTGGGAAGTTCTTTTTCAAAGTTAAAGATCCTCCCCAATTCAGCAAATTCTTTTTCACTGTATGCCACCTCTACAGCCTTACTCAGTCGATCTGCTGATTGTGTTTGCTCATCATGAATTAGGCTGCCATCTTCAAAGTCTGTTTTACTGGATGACGCCATCAATAAAACAAGGATTAACATTATGGCTGATAGTATTTTTTTCAAATGGCAGCCTCCTTTTTGATAACTATTTTTCTAACTCTTATATCCCTTTACAAGAGGCTGCATGGTTTTTAAGATAATCATGAACCCATGCATCACCTCCTTATCGTTTCTATCAATAGATTCTATTTTTATTCTCCATGTCCTTCTTTCGATATACTGTCCCTTTTTGGGTGTAAAAAAAGCCGCCTGGTTTGGCAGCTAAACTTTAATAAAATTTTTTAAAATGATCTTTTTCTTCCCAGTCCCTAATAATTTTCAAGCCATCTTCAGATGAAACGGTTAATTGTCCATTGGTTTTAATGATTTCTGCATTAGCCCCTTCACCAAGCTGGATTTCTACAGTATAAGTATAATCAGCTGTACCATCTTCATTTTTCTCCAGCTCTTTAATCTGAACATCGTTCACCTTAACGGGTTTATTTGTGTGGGAAGCAATATCCGGTGCAATGCTAAAGACACGATTTGCATTCAGTTTCTCCAGGGCTCTCTCGCTTAAATATGGCTTTACACGTTCAACTATTTCATCATTTATGGGTGGGTCAGAGGGCTCCTCAATTGTATATTGTTCCTTCTTATATACTTTCAGCAATTCTAAAACATCATCATCATTTATGGGGATTTTCGAGCAGCCAAACAGACTTACAATCAATATGAACATAAAAAATTGGATTACTTTTCTAATAAAAATCACCTTCTCTTGGAGCCAGGGGGACAGGTCCCCTGGCCCAGTTTCAAAAAGAGCCAAGGGACCTGTCCCCCTGGCTCATCTCAATCCCCAAAAATCAGTCACGTATAATGTAAAGAACAATATAAGTATAAATATTAACTCACTGAGTGTTACTTTATAGGCATTGGAATTCTTAGCATACTTCTTTTCCATGACTGCTGTGACTGCTTGAGAAATGACGATAAAAACAGGAAGGAAAAACCACGGCTGTAAAAACCAATACCAGTCTGATGGGTCTCTTGTGATGTTTATCGCATATCCCACCAAAATGCTGGCCATTGACGTAAGCCTGATTGTCCAATCAATCTTCATATGTTTATCATTCACATGGTTATAAGAAAAGAATTTCTTACTCTCCACTTTAAACCATTTTCTCGCTAATATATTAAAGCTAAACAACAATGTTAGATTGATCGCTAAAAATAACGCTAGTCTCGCCCCAATGGCAGGTTCAACATCGTATACATACATAACAAAAACCGCCTATACTTTTGTATTTACACTTTAAATACTCAATGTATTTTTAATATTCTATATAATATACGGATAACTCGGTAAAATAGTTTCAAATTTTTCCCTTTTAAGCCAAGGGGACAGGTCCCCTGGCTCAGTTTTAAAAAGAGCCAAGGGACCTGTCCCCTTGGCTCTATATTTCGATTTTTTCACTTTTTTTAAGTACAGCCACAAACAAAACGGCCAGTGTAAGGCAGCCAATTGAATATTGCAGAAGAGAGAGCGGATTTGATCCGACCATGATGGGATAGAAATACCCGGGGAAGTTCTCAATGATTTTTGAAAGAAACCCGTTATGGGTCATTCCTTGGATACTGGCCAGGGCATTGGGGAAAAACAGCAGTGTGGCTGTTAAAATTCCATATACCGCACCACTGCGAAAATTATATAAGAATAACAGATAGCCTAATAAGAAATAGGTCATTACCAGGAGAAAGACATTCACAGAGAAACCAGCCAGGAAAGAGAGCTCTAATTCACCGGACACACCCAGCATTTTTGCCGCTTGAAACAGCACCATTCCTATCACTGCAAAAAGGAAACTTACTGAAAGTGCGATAATACCATTAGCGAAAACATAGTTTCTTCTGTTTTTCACTGAGTTATTAATCAGAGAGATCGTTTTGGCCGAGTAGTCTCTATTAATAAAGTAAAGCGGCGTTAAGACTGCTGCGAGCATGCCCAGCATACAGTAAAAATCAGAAACATGTTTGATGTTGAACGGAGTGTCCCCGTTAAGGATTACGAAAGCCATAATGAATGCAGGTACACAAGCCCCAAGCAAACCAATAACAAGATAGCCATTTTTAAGCAGTTCTTTCAGGTTATAAACCACATATCTGTTAATACTGATGGTCATGATTTTCACCTCTGAATTTGTTCATATAGATACTGCGCAGGGTTCTCTTCTCCTCAGTGAAATCGGTCAGCCGGATGCCCAGCCGGTTTATCACCTCAAAAATCTCAGAGTTTTCCACAGCTGTTTCAAACTGAATATCTTTGTCGCCCGAATAGATTACCCTGCCGAAATGCTGTTCCGAAGTGAATTCGGCTAAATCATCTGGATTATCAAAGACTAGCCTGATCATACGCTGCTCTTCCTGTAAAAAGTTCTGCTCAGCAGCAATTGCGCCATCCTCTATGAATAAAACCCGGTCACAGACCGCTTCAATATCCTCAAGCTTGTGGCTGGAAATCAAAATACCGACATTCCGCTCATCAGCCATTTTTCTCAGTTCCTGCAAAACCTCAAAAGAAGTTTCCACATCCATGCCGTTAGTAGGTTCATCTAAAACAATATAGCTCGGATTATTAAGCAGGCTTATGACGATTCCCAGCTTCTGCCGCATTCCAAGCGAGTATTCTTTTACCTTTTTATTCAGCACCTCGAATAAGTGCAGGTTTCTCAAAAGCTCCTCATAATCAGATAGCTTAAAAGTATTTCCGTAAATCCCCGAAAAATAGGTTAAGTGAAACAGTCCCGTTTTATTGCTGAATAGCTTTGGTTCTTCTATTAAGTATCCTACCTGATGATTGTCAGCAACTGATCCCTTATAGGTTTGAACAGTTTGCGCAATAATCCTCATCAGCGTACTTTTTCCAGCGCCATTTCTCCCCACCAGACCAACGATTTCTCCTGGATGCAACTCTAAAGAAAGATCGTGTAAGACTGTAGAACTTCCGTATTGCTTAGTCAGATTATTTATCAGCATCGTTTAACCCTCCATCCTAAGCTGGATTCCTTACGTGAAATCCTTTTTATATTGAGCTGCCAAATAAATGCCGCAAGCCAGAATTGCCAAAGCATATTTAAATAAGAAAAATATATTCCACATATAGTCCCTCGGAAAAATCGTGTCACATATAATAATGGCCATCAGCATAAAGTAACTGCTTTTCAAAAAGATCTTATTTGTCCGTTCGTCATCCTGCCCAATCTTCTTATAAAAAATATAAGCAAAAATGGCACTGCCTATGAGCAGTAAAAAACCGATTCCCACAAGGATATTCCAATTCCCGGAGGATTGTTCTGCCCATGTCTTCAAAGGGTAAAAAAGAGCGTTAGGGATATCTGATATAGACTTAATTTCCATTAGAATCATTTCCTTTCTCATAAGTGAAAATATCGTTTACATCAACCTTAAAAAATTCAGCAATACGAAAAGCCAGCAGCAGCGTGGGAACATAATTCCCTTTTTCCATTACGAAGATGGTTTGTTTAGAGACCCCAACTTGCTCAGCCAATTCTTGCTGAGACATCCTGGCTAGTACCCGGTATTCATAAACCTTATTTGATATGGAGTCACCAAAATCTTTCTTCATGACCATCACCTCTTGAATAAAATAATAAATTATTTATATATAAAAGTAAAGTAAACTTATACTTTATCTAATAAAATTTTTATTTTAGTTCGAAACACTTTAACGATGCCAAGGGGTCTGGTCTCCTGGCCCAGTCTAAAAAAAGAGCCAAGGGACCTGTCCCCTTGGCTCCCCTTGGCTCATAATTTGCTTTCTAACGATTCTACTCGCTGTTTTAATAAATCTAATTCCGCTTTTAGCATTGCATGGTTATGTTCTAATGGTTTTTTAGTACTTTTATAAATTTGAGACACACCCCAGAATACCATAAAAAAGCTTAAACCAATTACAGACAAGACTAATATGATGATGAGTAAATACTCTATGGTCTTCAACTCCCTTACCTTTAGGCCAAAGGGGCAGGTCCCATCGCCCAATCTCATAAAAAGCCACAGGTCTGCCCCCTTGGATCATGCCCATTTTTTAATTGCGGGTTCACTTTATTTTATCATTTTCAAAATACTTTCACTAACTTTCCCAAAAGATCACAGGGTCCCCTGTGCCAGTCTCAAAAAAAGAGCCAAGGGACCTGTCCCCTTGGCTTCTATTTCGCTGAAAGCTCGTCACCTGTAACCCACTGGTGATTTTTTACTTTTTCTCCGCCTGTTGTCGGCGTGAAATCAACCATATAAACAGTCGTTCTTTCTGCTGAATCAATTGTGGCTTTTGCACCTTTCATTCCTTCCATATGCTTCACGTTTAAAGTGACTTCATCTCCCACTTTATATGGAGAATCTCCAGCATCTTTTATATCCTCTTGGATTATCCACTTATGATTCTCCACTTTTTCTCCACCAGTTGTTGGCGTGTAAGAAACGGCATAAACCGTAGTATCATAGGCACCGGAAATTTCTGCTTCAGCACCTCCCATTCCTTCCATATGGCCGGCTTCTAATATAACTGTGCTTCCGACTGGATATGTGGGATTATCTGCTTCTTTTAACCCTTCAGGCACTTCCCCGGAACTAGAATGGTTCATTTCCGAATGCTCGGAATGATCATTCTGTCCCTCTTCAGCTTCGTTATTGTGATTCTCTGTGCTGGAATCATTGCCACAGCCGCTTAAGCCAATAACTGCAGCAAGACTAAGAACACCAATTAGTTTTTTCTTCATCCCCATTCACTCCCCAATATTATTAGCTGTTATATATTATACCCCCATATGGTATAAATAAATATAAGAATTATGAATTATTTTGAACTGAATTGTCCTGTCTTCCATATAAAAAAAGCCGCCTGATCTGGCAGCTGAATACAAAAGTCCCCATGCACAATTCATTTCAAACTCTTAAACCCATGCTTTTCAAAAATCTTCATTGACGTTTCATTCTGCAGATAATCGTAAAACAAATGGGCTTCTTCCGGATGGGCACTATCCTTGATCACACCCACGGGATAAATAATGGGAGCATGGGCATCCTCTTCCGCAGTTGCTGCGATTTTTACCTTTTGCGAAACCATGGCATCTGTTTTATAGACGATGCCTCCGTCAACATTGTTCGTTTCTACATATGTAAGGACCTGCCTGACATCCTTCGCGTATACAACTTTGCCTTCAATAGATTCCCAAACATTTAAATATTCCAGTGTATCTTTGGCATATTGTCCTGCTGGTACAGAGTCAGGGGTGCCAATTGAGATACTACCTGCATTAGCCAGGTCTTCAAACGATTGAATGTTTTTATCCGAATTCTTTGGCACGACCAGCACCAGGTTATTTCCGACAAGATCCAGTCCATCAGCAGTATCAATTACCCCATCCTCTGCCAGTTTATCGAATTTGTCTTCTGCCGCTGAGAAAAAAACATCAACCGGTGCTCCTTGGGATATTTGCTGTTGGAGCGCCCCTGAACCCCCAAAGTTAAAGTTGACTATTACATCAGAATGTTTTTTTTCAAAAGAGGCTTTTATATCATTCAAAGCATCTTGAAGGCTTGCCGCTGCAGAAACCGTCAATTCCACTTTCTTTTCACTGCCGCCCTCTTGTCCATCCTTAGCTTCATTACCCGAACACCCTGCCATCACAGCAAAAAGCAGCAGTGCATTAAAGAAAAAAACAAATCGCCTTTTCACATCTTTCTTCCTTTCCAACTAAACATAACTATTCATACATAATCATAACTAGTTATGGCTGCAAATTAAAGCCATAGGGACAGGTCCCTCGGCCCAAAAAAGCCAAGGGACCTGTCCCCTTGGTTCTTCCTCCGCAAAATTTGTGCTGAATTGAGAAATAAATAAGTATAATTATGATACGGCAATTTAGTTCCGGAGAATCATAACATACAGAAGAGGTGGTCTCTTGGTACAGGCTTTAATAAGTATAACGTCTCTAATATTTATCATTATTGGTATATTACATGTTTTTTGGGCATTTGGAGGCAAATGGGGAGTAAATATGGCTCTTCCAACTAAGGATGATAGTCAATTGCCAGTTTTACAGCCAAGAGTGGCAGGCACACTTTTTGTCGGGCTGCTTTGCTTTTTTGCATCTATACTTCTACTGGTTCAAGTCGATTGGATCACAATCATCAAACCTTCCCCTCTTTCAAAATGGCTTTGCATAGCTGGAGGAACTGTTTTCCTGCTGCGCGCTATTGGAGAAGGCAGATATGTAGGCTTTTTCAAGAAAATCAAACATACCAGATTTGCAAAACAAGACACCGCCCTCTATTCACCACTTTGCCTATGGATCAGCCTTAGTTTTTTTCTGGCATCATTTATATAAAAAGGCCATGGGGACAAAGGCCATGGGGACAGGTCCCCTGGCCCAGTTTCAAAAAGAGCCAAGGGACCTGTCCCCTTGGCTCACTACTAAGAAAACACTTTAACATAAAAAGCAAATTCATAAAGCCTTCGCTCGAGGAGCTGCATACCAGCCGTATTAATGCTCATAACGAATGTGTATGTTCCAGGAGACAGATCTGGAAGCAAGTAACTGGCTGAAGGGCTTATTGTTGTACTCTTTGAAGTGATATCCCTTTTAAAAACCTCGTTTGAAAAAACAGTCTCTGTTCGAACGCCTCCTAAACCAATTCCTCCTAAGCCAAGAATACCTTCATAAGAATAATAATTTGCTATAGAGTCAGAAATAAATTCCATTCTAAAGAATCCTGTAAGCTCAACCGTTGTATTTTTTGTCAGAGTTATTGGAGGATTAAGAGGAATATCAAGAATTTCACGTACTCCTCCAGGCAAAGTTAAATTTGCATTACGGACAATTTGGCTTCTTGTAGTCAATAAAGCTGCAGGCCCTTGTGGTCCCTGATTTCCTTGCGGCCCTTGATCTCCTTGAGGCCCTTGAACTCCCTGCGGCCCCTGTTCTCCTTGCAGCCCTTGAACTCCCTGCGGCCCCTGCTCTCCTTGAGGCCCTTGAACTCCCTGCGGTCCCTGTTCTCCTTGCAGCCCTTGATCTCCCTGCGGCCCTTGTTCTCCTTGCAGCCCTTGATCTCCCTGCGGCCCTTGAACTCCTTGCAGCCCTTGTTCTCCCTGCGGCCCTTGAACTCCTTGCAGCCCTTGTTCTCCCTTTGGTCCTTGAACTCCCTGCGGCCCTTGATCCCCTTGTGTGCCTTGATCTCCTTGAGGTCCTTGCTGGCCCTGCTCCGATCCCAGAAGCTCAGAGGAAACAAGGCGGTGCACACCCATTAATACTCCGTTATTATTTTTCCCCCAAACTGAGATTTCTGTTTCCTCTTCACCTGAGCCGTTTGTAGTAAAAACAAATTCAAATGCATTCAGACTGGCAAAATAATCTTTATTAATCACCTGGTTTGGCATTAAAGAAAATAATTCCTGCACATACAATGTTCTGGATCCCTCTAACGTATATCCCTGAACTTTTACTGTTGCTGGGTTAACAGCATTTCTGTTCACAAATCGGATTGTCAGCTTCACCGTGGCCCGGGTACCGTTTACTAGATTATTGTCTATAGGACCTGTTGATAAAATCCGCACTGTACAAACCACCCCTTCTGCTATAGCGTCCTATTCCTAATTTTCGCCTCTAAGAACTTGTTGTTATCATATGCAGAATTTTAGGGGTGGACTGGACAATGAGATGCCATGGGGACAGGTCCCTCGGCCCAGTTTCAAAAAGAGCCAAGGGACCTGTCCCCTTGGCTCTACCCTTGGCTCTAATAAATAGTTGGCACCATTCCTCCATCCATACGGATAGGGGACCCCTTAAACGCATTGGCATAGGGGCTGCATACAAAGGCAGCTAGTCGTCCTATTTCTATTGGTCTGATAAATCGCTGTAACTCGGATTGAGGTAAGTTTAGATTCATAAATTTTTTCTCTTTATCCGGGAAACTCATATCCTCATCCGGGTAAATCCCCTCAATTATTTGTTGCACATTTTCAGAGAGTGTTGGCCCTGGCATTATGGTATTGACTGTGACTTCCGTACCTTTTGTTAATTTAGATAAGCTTTTAGATAATGATAATAACATTGATTTTGTCATGCAATATTGGGGCATCTGTCCAGAAGGCATAACCGCTTCCTCACTGGCAATAAAGATAATACGGCCAAAGCCATGGTTCAGCATTTTCGGTAAATAATATTTAGATAATCCATTTGCGGCAAGAACATTAGTCCGGAAGTACTTTTCCCAAACCTCATCGTCAACATCCTTATATTTCATAATTTCGTAAATACCCATATTGTTAACCAGAATGTCAATATTGGGGTACTTTCTAAACAAGGCTTCTCTTTGGTTGCGATCCACTATGTCGGCTGTTGCATTCGCGGGAGAGGTATCCGGAAAATCCAACTTCATTTCAGTCACCATTCGTTCTACCTCTTCGTCGTTTCTTCCATTAATCAGTACATTAACACCTTCTTTGGCAAGTTCAATAGCAATTGCTTTCCCAATGCCTCTGGTGGATCCTGTAACTAAAGCCGTTTTATTTTTTAGACCCATGTCCATAAATTTTCCCCCTGTATGTATTTTCGTGTTAAGAAGACAAGGTTAGAGTAGTGAGTTTGCCCCCATATGTTCATTACGCCAATTTGAAGGTGTATCTCCTTCCCAAAGGCGAAAGGCACGGTAGAACGCATTTTGATCTTCGTAGCCAACCAGGAACGCCACTTCTTTAATATCTATTGAAGGGTTTGATAGGTATTCCCGCGCCTGATTATGCCGAACTTCTGCCAGCAGATGATTGAACCTTGTACCTTCTTCCGTTAGCCGGCGCTGTAAGGTACGATTACTCATTCCCAGTTCGCTCGCGACAGTATGAATGTTGGGGCGCCCATCTGCTAAGCTGCGTCCAATGATCCACTTAACCACTTCGGTGTTTGAGCGGCTGCGCTGCTCTTCGTTCAATGATTTATCCAATACAGGCGTCAAAGCTTCCAGCAATTCTAAGTTATACGATACAAAAGGGAGGTCCAGATCTTTTCGATGCAGGGTTAACCGGTTTCTGTCTGCTCCAATTCGGATACTGCAGCCGAAATAAGCTTCAAGCGCGTTTACATTGCCCATTGGGTGCGAAAATTCAACGAATCTTGCAGTCAATGGTTTACCTGTGCCTCGTCTCCCTAACTCTATAAGAAACGATAATGTAATGCCTACCAGCATTGGAGGACCAGTTTCACCGGTATGCTGCCATTCCAAATCGATATGACAATACTCGCCTTCCTCAGTGACACGTAAGCTTTCGGGAGGACACAGCTGCTTATACCGGACCATTCGGTTAAGTGCATCGCGGTAATCACGAGCATGGTAGGTCGCTAAAATTGCCGGTGGATAATGCGAAGTCTCAAATACTGTAGTAAGTTTGATGATCCCTTTCGCAATGTCGTCAACCATGTCTGAATATGCCTGCCAGATTGCAAAATATTGAGCAGCAGTAACAACTGGTTCATTCAAGAGAGTGAGGGGCACCCGTGCTTTTCGAACCACATCTTGTGCGGAAATCCCTAATTGCTGTAATCCAGTCCAAAACCCTGCCGGCATTTTTATCCTGGTAAGAGATGTCATAATCGTCCCTCCTTTAGCCATCTGCACATTTGCAAAATTAATTACCGTTGCAGCTTGTTTAACAGAACAAATATTATATTACCATCCTTAACCTGCCCTGTGACTAGCCAATGGCGACATTCCACTTGCAAACTGCGTCAAATTTCACACCATTGATCAATAGTGTAAAATTCGAATTGCAGGTCACTCGGCCCACCTCAAAAAGAACCAAGTGACCTGTCCCCTTGGTTCGTTGATGGATATACCCGGCACACAAAAAGAGCCAAGGGGTCTGTCCCCCTGGCCCACCCCTGGCCCAGCCTCAAAAAGAGCCAAGGTACCTGTCCCCCTGGCTCAAACCTTGATCTTACGCCCCTTCCACTTTACTGAATGGAATATGTTGACGCGGATGAAGGAGTAGAGATAGATTCCTGCGAAGAACAGGAACAGTACGGGATAGAAGGGGAAGATTGCCCATTTGAAGTTGCCGACCCTGCGGGCAAACCATGCTGTTTGTATACTATAGAGGATATATAATATTCCACTGGATATCACGGCTGCAGGGTTCCATTCAGTTATGGAAGAGATCAATGCTCCGGCTGCGATGAAACTGCCGGAGATCCAGAAGATGACCATGAGCATGACGGCTGGATGTGTGGACTTGCTGCCGACGGCAAAGCTTTTGCACCAGCCTTCTATGAGGCTTTCCAAGCCTTCCGGGTACATGCGCAAAGAGATGATTCCTTTGCCGCCGAGGCAGCGGACCGGGAGTTCATGCTCAAGGAATGCTTCTCCCAGTGCCAGATCATCCATGATGGCTCCCTCGATTTTTTTATGCCCTCCGCTCAAAAAGTAATCGTCCCTATTGCAAAGAATGCATGGACCGAACGAGCCGGCGGTTTTAAACTTCGATCCCCAGATTGTAAACAAATTCATCCCCACTACGACGATGATATTGAATACAACGGAGAGATGTTCATACAAACGATCAACTGTATGAAAGGGCTGTAATGCCACAATGCCCCTTGCTCCCTTGCCCTGATAAAAATGCAGCAGATTTTTCAGCCCATCCACACTGGTGAATCTGGTATCTGCGTCTAAAAATAATAACCAGTTTCCTTTGGCCTGCTCAGCACCCTGCCAGCAGGCCGATGACTTTCCTGACCCTTCATTCTGCAGAACCCTGGCACCATAGCTATCCGCAACAGCCCTGGTATTGTCCGATGAATCGTCATCAACGACCAGAATTTCAAAGTGCCTAAAGCGCTGTTCCTGCAATGATTGCAATAACGGCGAGATTCTGCCTTCTTCATTTCTGGCAGGAATGATGATGGACAGAAACGGAAGACCGGCCGTCTGCCTGGAGGAGAAGCCGGGAACCGGCAAAGACCAGAACATAATCATGCCAACTATAAACGCCAGTAATCCAATAGCGAGATTAATACCTTCTGCAGCTGTCATAAAAACTGCCTCCTTCCTCTGCGTGCCACAGCTTTTATGACTCCCGGCCAGCCATTATTTGGCTGAATAGTCATAGAGATTGCCTGTATCGTCCTGTATCAGTTCCTGTGCGGTGATCCGGGCGGATAGCAGCACAATTGGGACACCGGCACCCGGATGTGTGCTGCTTCCCGTAAAGTATAAATTTTCACAATGGGTGGCCTTGCTTTGCGGGCGGTAATGGTTGCTTTGTTTCAGGATTGGCTGCAAACCGAACGTGGCGCCATTGTAGGCATTGAACTTCGAGTCAAAATCCATTGGTGTTGTATGCGTTTCGGTGACAATTTCATTTTCTACGTTTTCAAAACCGCGGATTTTCTTTAATTCACTTAAAATGTAACTGCGATAATAAGAAATGGTTTCCTCATTCCATTCATAGTTTGCTGTAGCTTTATCGGAGACGGGCATCAGGATATAGAGCCCATCTTTCCCCTCGGGTGCAAGAGAGGGGTCCATTTTTGAAGCGATGTATACATAAAAGGAGGCATTCGTCAGTTTTTTTCCGGCGAAAATATCATCCAGATTCTGATTAAGGTTTTCGTTGAAAATAAAATTATGTACATGGTCGATTTCATCATATTTCCGGTCCATGCCGAGATATAAAAGAAAACATGAACAAGAGTATTTCATGCTGTCGATTTTTTTATCGGTATATTTCCCTTTGGCTGCCTTGTCTTTCACCAGATGCTTCATCGCATATGGGAAGTCTGCATTGCAGACAACATAATCCGAGGAAACCTTCTGGCCATCCACGGTAATTCCATCTGCCTTGCCATTTTGAATGGATATTTCCTGCACATCCCTGCCATAGTGAATGGTTCCGCCAAGTTCCCCGAAGAGCCTCTCCATGGCTAAGGCCATCGTATACATACCGCCTTTAATAAACCATACTCCATATAAAAATTGAATCATAGGGATCATGGTGTAAAAAGAAGGGCTTTTAAGAGGGGAAATGCCGATGTACAATGTTTGAAAACTGATCAGCTGTTTCAGCCTTTCATTTTTAATATATTTTCCTATGAAAGTCTCGGCAGTGTCGTATGGTTTTAGTTTCAAGGCTTTCTTCAGCATCGGGAGATTATAAAAATCAGACCTTTTGCGGAACGGCCTTTGAAGAATATGGTGCTTCGCGATGACAAAGCGTTTGTAAATTTCCTGCAGATACTGAAAAAAACCTGCTGTGTCTTCTTCGCTGATCGATTCAATCGTCTTTGTCAATTCGGTAAGATCAGAGGAGATATCAAAAGGCTTGTCGGGAATATCACTGAAATAAGCCCGGTAAATCGGATCCAATTTTTCCATCGGAATATAATCATCAGGATTGCGGCCGCACATTTCGAATAGTTCCTGATATAAATCCGGCATCATGACGATGCTTGGGCCCAGATCAAATTTATAGCCATCCAGTTCAATCCGGTTCATTTTGCCTCCGGGCGTCTCTCCTTTTTCATATATCTCCACCTGGTATCCTGCATGCTGCAGCCTGATGGCAGTTGCAAGCCCGGCTACACCCGCGCCAATGACAATCACTTTCTTACTCATGTAAATCCCTCATTTCCAAACTATATTCCGCTTCATCTTTTAGCAAGACCAGAAGCAATGCTAGTCATGCGCCCCCGATTGTAGCGCTGAACCACAATAATGGGAAGGTTGAAACCGAGGGCATACAGAATCATTGCCCAGCCCGCCCCTGCCGGATTCCACAAGAAGAACAGCGGAGCAGGCAGGATGGAAAGCCAATGCGTCAATTCAGCGCGCTTTGTTTCCGCGGCAAAGATTGCCAAGTCCCTCGGCCCGATGCCATGCAGCTCCTTTTTACTGTATCCTTTTTTGAGAAAAATCGTGCCGTCTATCAGATAGCCTTTCCATTTTTTCACCCGGAATAAACGCTGCCACAATTCACCTGACTTTTCCCAGGAGAAAATCCGAAACCAGAAAGTGTCTGTTAAAAACCAGGATAAAGGCAGCTTCAGGCAAATGGCCGAAATGGATAGATGAAAAAATGCCCATGCAAGTACATCAATGACCATGATCCAATGGAACGGAAGTGAAGCAATCATGATAAAACTCCTTATTATGATGAGGCTTCTATTAGAGCAGCCACTTTCTTAACTTTTTCAAAGCTTTCATATTTGTATCAGAATATGGCGGGAATTTACCTTGAAAATGGATGTAATGATGTGTTTGGTATTCTGTTTTTTCATAACTGAACGCCAGAAAACCAGCTTTGCCGTGATAAGCTCCGTATCCGCTTCTTCCCACCCCGCCAAATGCGATATGGGGACTAGCAGCATGATGGATCACTCTATTGACGCTGATGGTTGGTGACCGCATATGTTCCTTGAACAGCTGGATGTCTTCCTTGTTCTTACTGAAAATATATCCTGTAAGTGCATCACGCTGTATCCTGCCGCTGGATAATAGCGTTCTTAAGTCTGTATAAGGAATGACGGGAAGGACCGGGCCGAATATTTCTTCCTCCAGGATCGGACTCCCCGGTTCTATATCCGTTACCACGGTCGGGGCAATGAACCTGTCGTTTCTATCATGCGAACCGCCATGCCGGACATCTCCCTGCCGGATGAACTCAACCACCTTCTGAAAATGTGCATCAGTACAGATCCGGCCATAATCGCCGTTTTTCTGGGGCTGCCCGCCATAGAAAGCAGTAACCGCTGCAGAAATTTCATTCAGCGTTTTTTCATAAACGGACTCATGGACAAAAAGGGTGTCTGGTGCAATACAGGTTTGTCCTGCATTCAGGAACTTGCCCCAGACAATTTCCCTGATGGCGGCTTTTGAAAACCCTGATTCATCCATGATGCACGGATTTTTCCCGCCGAGTTCGAGTATCACCGGAGTAAGCTGCCTGGCTGCCTCCTCTGCCACAATTTTCCCTGTCTGTCCGCTGCCTGTAAAAAAAATCAGGTCAAATGGGGCTTCAGTCAACTGCCCCGCGGTCTTTGCATCTCCGGTCACAACGAGCAGCTGTTCGGAAGGAAATGCATCATTGATGATTTTTTTCAGCAGGTCAGCTGTTGCCGGCGCGTGTTCAGATGGTTTGATTACGCAGCGGTTCCCGGCGGCTATTGCGCCAATGGCAGGCATCAGGGAAAGCTGGAGCGGATAATTCCACGAACCGATAATGAGTACACTTCCATAGGGGTGCCGCTTTCTTTTAACAGATTCGACATATCCCATTTTAAGATAGCGGGACCGGGATGGCCGGTCCCATTTTGCTATATGCTTGCATACATGATCGATTTCGTTCAATAAGACGGCAATTTCAGATGAAAAAGATTCGAATGCAGGTTTTCCCAAATCTGCATGAAGAGCCCTGATAAATGCCTCTTCATGTTCCTCAATGATGGTTTTCAGCTTTGAAAGCTGTTTTTTGCGCGCTTCAAGTGAAGGGCTCCCCGCGGAAAACAGATCCTCCCTCTGCCTTTCCGGCAAAGATTTAAGGGAAATGCTGTGATTGTCAGGCACGGGATGAATCCCTCTGGACAATTTTCTTGCCTACAAGCTGGCCGCTTAAGGTGACCATGGGCATCCCGCCGCCTGGGTTCACGGTTCCGCCGACAAAATATAGATTGTTATAGCGTTCACTCTGCTTCGGGTGCTTGAATCCTTTATTTTTCTTGCGGTCTGATACTGTTCCATAAATGGCACCGCGGTCAGAGCCATACATTTTCCGGATATCTTCCGGTGTCCATACATCCTTTGTGACAATATTTTCCCGCAGACCGTGCAGACCCATTCTTTCCAGTTTGATGAGGACCTTCTCAGCGAATTGTTCATAGTCCTGCTGTGTAAACGGCTTCTGGTCCCGGATATAGGGAATATGGGGCAGCACTTTAATATTTTCATGTCCTTCAGGTGCCTGCGACGGATCTGTTTTGTTGACGTTGACTAAATAAATGACCGGGTCTTCCGGCAATTCATGTTTATGGAAAATCGATTGCATTTGCTGTTTCATATTTTCGGCGAAAAAGAAATTATGATGGCGCAGCTGCGGATAGCTCTTTTTCACGCCCAAATGCATAACGAGGCCGGAACTGGCCGGCTCGAATTTCTTTTTTAATTTTTTCACATAAGAGCTGTCTTCCTCCAATAATCGTTCATAGACCGGTATGACTTCCATATTGGAAACAAAGTAATCTGCTGTCAGCATTGTTCCGTCTTCCAAAACAGCTCCTGTAATTTCGCCGTCCTTTTTTTCAAGCTTGGCGATCTGTGTGCCGAGATGGAATTCGACACCGACTTCTTCAGCCAGCTTCACGAGGCCGCCCGCGAGATTGTGCAGACCGCCGGGTACATACCAAACCCCCTGGTCATGCTGCATGTAAATCATCATATTCAAAACGGCCGGTGCATCGTAAGGGGACGAACCTACATACTTGATAAAATAGGAAAGCATATCGCGGAACTGGTCATTGCTGATGCGCTTATCAATGGCTCCATGCACCGTAGAAAACAGGTCAAAGTTCCTCAAGGCAGCGAACAGGCCTGTATGTTTCATGATTTCCCTCGTCGTATCAACGCCATGCTGGAAATAGGTTTTATCTGTCAGATCATAAATTCTTTTCGAATAGTCAAGCAGATTTTGATATTCACGCATATCTTTTTCATTCAGGGATGCGTTTTTCTCTTGCATTTCCTTCAGGTCTTCATATAAATCTATGACATTTCCATCAGGGAAAAAAGAGCGCCATTGATGATCCAGTTTTTCAATCGGGACATAGTCCTTCATGGATTTCCCGCTGGCAGCAAACAATTTTTCGAATATCTGCGGCATCGTCAGGATGGATGGACCCAGATCAAATCCAAATCCATCCTGATCCAGCCGGTTCAGCTTTCCTCCAATGTGATGATTTTTTTCATATAAGGAGACATTGTATCCGGCTTGGGCAAGTGAAATCGCAGCAGACAGCCCGCCGAGTCCGCCTCCGATGACTAGTACGGTTTTATTTTTCAACTGTTAATGCATCTCCTTCCCGCAAATCAAAGGCGCTTTTCACTGCAGCATTGATTTGGGCCATTTTTTCTTTTGTTACAAAGTTCCGTTTGTTCAGGCATTGATATCCACTGTTCCGCACAGCATCAAGTATGCCTCTGTAAACGTGGGCAGAAAGATAGACGGGTATCCGGCTGTCCTCATCCAGCAGGTTTATGTTGTATAAAAACTTGTTATATAATGATTCGGCATGTGCAGCAAGTTTCTCCCATAGATTAATGAAATTCTCATTGATCATGCCTTTATGTAAATCATCCTGTGAGTATTGAAAATGGCTTAGTTCATCTTTGGGCAGATAGATGCGGTTTTTTTCACGATAATCCTCGCCAATATCACGCAGGATATTCGTTATTTGCATGGCCACGCCAAGATCTGTCACGGATGAATGCAAATCCGCTGAAGATTTTGAAGCGATTACAGGGAGAAGCATTAAACCGACAGACCCGGCTACATAGTAACTGTATCTTTCCAGTTCCTCCATTGTGTTCGGGGCTGTAAATGTTAAATCCATGGATTGCCCGGTCAGCTGGTCATAAAAGGGGCTGATATCCATATCATACGTATTAAATACTTGTCTGAGAGCGCGCCATAACGGTTTGTCCAATTCAGCATGATCTTTGAACAAGTCAAGTTCTTTCTTTAGTTTTTTCAGAAGCTGAACCTTTTTCTTGGATGAATGTTTTCCATCTGCACATTCATCTGCGGTCCTGCAAAAAGCATAGATGGCATATACGGCATTCGCTTTTTCACGAGGGAGCTGTGAAAAAGCATAGTAAAAGCTTTTGGAATGTTTTTTTATGATTTTTTCACAATAATCAAAGTCCGCTCGCATTTGCTCTTTGTCCATATTCATCTCCTTCGGATCTATTTCCAGATCATTGAAATATGTAAACCGCCGATTGTCTATGTTTCTGCTGCCAAGTCTGCAGCCTTAAAATTATTTTATACCCCGGTTCCGTCTTAAAAAAACTTGAATGTGCTGCAAAACACATTCAAACTTTTTAGGGAGGAATAACGAAGGAGGCGCTTCAATGACCATAGGATCCGGCTGCTTTGATTCTGCATGCAATCAGCCTCCAAGCCTCTTCCGCACTTTCTTTTGGGCCAAGATGGGTAAAGGCATGTGCACAGTCCCTGAACAGCTCATCTTGAACATTCACCCCTGCTGCTTTTAATTTCTCAGAATAATATTCGGCTTCCGGCCTGAATGCGTCGTATTCCGCTATCAGGATAAGGGCAGGAGCTAAGCGATCACTCACTTCAGCACGAACAGGGGAAGCGTGCGGATGCTCTGCTTGTTTTTTGCCAGGTACATAGCACATATTCAAAAAATGTGCTGCTTGAGGATATCGGGCACGCCACTTATCAGGCTCCGGTTTCTCAGCATGCGGAGTGGCAAAATCCAGCATCGGGCAGGACAGCACCTGGAGCAGCGGCTGATCTTCTTCTTTCTCCTCCAGGTAGAGACAGAGGGCTGCTGCGATATTCGCCCCTGAACTTTGTCCGCCAACCATGATTTTTTCCGCATCAATACCCAAATCATCGGCTCTTTCCTTTATCCATTGAATAATTTCATAGCCCTGCTCAATAGGCTTGGGGAAAGGGTACTCCGGTGCTTTCGCATAATCGACATTAATAACAGCACATTCTGCCTGATTGGCCAGGTAGCGGCAATAAGGATCATCCATCTCTTTTTCATTCATGATGAACGCTCCGCCATGGAAATTGATATAAACAGGATACTTCTCCTGTTTTGCTTCCAAAGGATAATACAAGGAAATCTCAGCAGGCTGGACAGATGTTTCAACCACCATATCTTTCTTCATCTTTACTTGCTGCCTGGGAATCAAAGGATTCTTTTTTGCCTGATTAGGGAGGAGACGCAGCATTTTTGCAATCATCACAGTGAACATAAGTGTAACCTCACTTTTTAACATTTTAGCTGGAATGAAACGCTTTTATACTCAAAACCGTGCTGCTCCAGGAATGGAAATGAACAAAATTTCAGCGGTTTCTAAAACTTCTTTTCTTTTCTTCTCCATTCCCGTTTTGCTTCCGGATGATAGCAGTGTTGTGAAAATGGGCTTCAGGTATGTATTTATTTTTCTATGAATCTATTCATCCAAAAGAGGCATAAACCTGCTTTATAAAGAATGGCGCCTTGCTCCACATACTTAACTTAGCAAATGTGGGGCCAGACACCTATTTTGAATATGCCATATTAATACTCCCCTTTTACGGAATAAAAAAAACTGCCCGGAATGGCAGCAGTCTTGGACATAAACACTTGGACATAAACACTTGTTAGTTGAAAAAGCTTACATTAGTTAACTAAAACCCTCACCTGGTCAAAACATAATATATAACGTAGAACCAGCTAAAGAACCCGTGAATGATTGCCCAGAGAACTGATTTATGAATACTCCAGGAAATTGTAATAGCCAAAGCAGCACCAAAAGTGATTGCACTTTTTGACCCAGCCGGTGCATTAAATCTTTTTTCTGTCTTTTCTTTCATCATCTGACCCTCCTTTTCTCTTTAATCAATAATCCTTTTCTTTAAGTTAATTTTATTTCTCATTGAAAGGATTATTCCTTCCTACTATTAATTATCTTTCATGGCAATTCAGCTTACCTGTTAGTCATATAAGAAAAGCCGCCTGGTATTGGCAGCTGAATCTTATAATTGTCCTGTAAGGGAGAAAAAGTGCCCGCCCCATGCCATTCTGTCTGCTGATTGATGGGCTGTTTCAGCAGCGGACATTTTTACAGCCTCATGTTGCACAAAGTATAAAGCTGTCGAGCGACTGCTCTGCTTTGGCATGATTCATCAGTTCATAATAGCTGCTGACTAGGGTTTGAACCATTTTTGATGCGTGTGAAAATTCAGGGCGGATGCTGTTCGCATAATCTTTTTCCCATTTAGCATCCTGCAGATAAGAAGCATTTACAGACAGCCGGCTTTCAACTGTATATCCTGCCTGCTCCAGAAGCTCCCGGATTTGGGACTTGTGGAATAAGTTTTGGATATTTCCCTCATTGTCCACAAAATTTGAATATAGTGCGAGAATTGAAGCAGCACAAAAATGAACGCGCTGGTCCAGATTGGTGAAATCAAGATCCCACTCCGCGAAACAGATTCTTTTTGCCAGCGTGCGGAGCTTGGCAAAAGTCCGAAGCAAATCCTCCGGGTGCTTAAAATACCAGGAGCAATGAGATAGAACGGCCACATCGAAAGGAGCCATCCCTGTAAAGCTGTCAAGATCGGTTTCAAAGTGGAACGAAATGCGGTCCCCCAGGGAGGAGTTCTTAATTCTTTCGGCAGCCTCCCCCAAAGTAAACGGAGCGCCATAGTCCGGACTGGCGACATCCATCGCCAGAACAAATCCTTCATTCCCAACTGCATCTGCAAGTGCCACCGTAGTGTCTCCCTGTCCGCAGCCAACCTCCAGCACACGCATGCCTTCCTTGATCTGAAAGGCAGCAGCCAAATCCAACCGGTGCTGCAGCTGGATCTGCTGCACAGTGTCGTCTTCAAAAAGTTTATAATTCTTGATAAAGGCTTGAGTTGTTTCTTTTATCTCTAAATTTGTCATGCGTCATGCCCCCTAATAGTTGCAGCTAGGTAGTTCCATTCTTAAGCCTTCCTGTTAACTGTTCGCTGAATACTCTTAAAAATCCTTCAATTTAACTGATTGGAGGGGAAACTGTTCACCTAATAAATGCTTGAGTTAAATAATTTTGAATCAGCAAAGATAGTCCCCATCCTGCAATTCCCATCGCAATTGCCCAGGGCAGCTGGATTGCCTGTTTAAAAGCTGCATAAATGATAACCAGCATGACCATCGTTGCAGGGAGGCCTGACAGCACCCCAAAAGTAAAACGCGTGACATTTTGCGCAGGTTCCCCCTGGACATACAGCCATATGATGCTCAGCAAACTGACAAGCGGCAAAGCAGCGATCACGCCTCCATATAACGGAAACCTCCTCGCCAATTCTGTGATGATGCCAATGATCGCTGCTGAACTCAAAATTTTAATGAGCGTATACATCTACTTGGATGCCTCGCTAAGCAGCTGAAATGCGTTAAGTATCTGCTGCCTTTCTTCGGCAGACAATCTCTCAAGAGCAGCTTTCAGTTTTTCCCCGTCCAGTTCTGTATTCTTTTTAAGCACCATCATTCCAGACTCTGTCATGTGCAAATAAACTTTCCGCTGGTCCTTTTCATCCCGCTCTTTATATAGCCATCCGCCCGCTGTCAGCTTTTTCACATGCTCTGAAGCTGTATTATGTGAAATGGACAGCTGTGAAGCAATATCTCCAATCATCACTGTTTCAGTTTTTTGGACCATTTGCAGGATGCGTACGCTTTGGTGGGAGATGGGTTCTTGCTGGACCGGGTGTAAATGGAAATAAATATCAGTAAAATATTCGTTGATTTGTTTAATCATACTAACACTCCTTTTTTATCGTTACTTACGATTATATCGTATATAGCGATATATTTATATAAAAATAAACCTGACTGCTATGCAATCAGGTTTATCAACTATCTTACAGCTGTCCGCGCCGGTTCAAAGAACTCTTCGTAAAGCGCTCTGACTGCCCTTTTTTCATCATTTTCTTTTACACCGAACATCATGCTGACTTCCGAAGAGCCCTGGTTGATCATCTCGATATTTACCTTCGCTGCCGCCAGTGCCTTTGATGCCCTGGCCATTGTGCCTACATTATGCCTCATTCCTTCACCGACGACCATAATGAGGGCCAGATCATGTTCAATGATTACTTCATCTGCCTCCAGCTCCTTTTTGATTCTTGCTGCAATTTCTTCTTCAGCAGCTTTATCGAATTGCTGCTGCCTTAAAATAATGGAAAGGTCATCAATTCCTGAAGGTGTGTGTTCATAGGATAATCCGAAATCCTCGAGAATCTGCAGGATTCTGCGGCCAAAGCCGATTTCCCGGTTCATCAGGTACTTGCTCACATAAATGCTGCAGAATCCTTTATCACTGGCGATTCCGATGACCGGCCCGTTTGTATTGTCCCTTTCGCCGACGATCCTGGTGCCGGGCGCTTCCGGATTATTTGTATTTTTCACATTGACGGTGATGCCGGCCTTGTACGCAGGGATCAGCGCTTCATCATGGAACACGGAAAATCCTGCATACGACAGCTCCCGCATCTCTCTGTAGGTCAGCTCCCTGATTTCCTTCGGCGAACTCACCATATGGGGATTCACCGAATAAACAGCATCCACATCGGTGAAATTTTCATAAAGCTCAGCCTCAATGCCGTTTGCCAATATCGATCCGGTAATATCCGAACCGCTCCTCGAAAAAGTCAGGACATCCCCTTCCTTGCTGCAGCCGAAAAATCCCGGGAAAATGATGATGCCTTCACGCTCCCGCAATGACTTTAAATTAAGATAGGCTTCAGGAAGCGCCCTTGCATTTCCGGGCTCATCCGTCACAATAAGCCCTGCTTCCCCAGGATTGACGTATGCTGCATCAATCCCCCTTTTCCTGAAATATTCCGCTATCAATCTCGCATTCAGATCCTCGCCGCATGCCTTTACTTTTTCAAGAAAATATTCCGGCCGCTCTTTGCCGGAGCCCATTGTATCCAGGAGCCGTCCCCTGACCTCTTCTTCTGCCCCGGCACCAAGATCCAGCTCCGCTGCTATCCGGCCGTACCGTTCAACAATCTTTTCAAGCTTCGGAGGCACCCCTTCATTTTCAAGAGCATATATCCCGCAGTCTATCAGCATATCTGTCACTTTCTCATCCTCCGGAAAACGCTTGCCCGGAGCTGATACAACAATGATCTTACGGCTCTCATCGGCTGCTGCAATCTCAAAAACTTTTTCGACTGCACGGCCAGAAGCAAGAGATGAACCGCCAAACTTTACAACCTTCATTTCCACATCTCCCATAAATGCAGTTTCCCTGCTAAAATTTAACTATTATTATCATGCTTTAAAGCAGAAAAAGCAATAGTTTTTCCTCTCTAAAAGGACAAATGTTTTTTCCGCAAGTACAAATGACTGGCTAACGTTTTGGTTTTAGCGTGAATGCAGGTATGTACGGCGGACCCCGCTGGGGGGTATATGCCTTTCCCTTACCGCTGCTCATGTACTCCAGGTGCCCAGGATACATGACTACACACTTTCTCACACACTCATTTACTCCAGACCTGCTCCCGCCATACATTTCAAGCCCTTCCCTCCTCCTGTCAAGTACTTGTTGCCGCCCTGCGGATAGCCTGCGCAACAGAAAAAGCCCCGGCAAAAAGCCAGAGCCTGATTTCCACTTATTTTCTTCGGCTATTTAATCCAGCCCTTCGCCTTTGCCTGGTTGACGGCTTCAATCCGATTGGCTGCCCCAAGCTTGCCGATGATTTCGGACATATAGTTTCGGACTGTTCCGTGCGACAAATACAGCTGTGAGGCTATCTGGGCCATTGTATGGCCTGCGGCGGCGGATTCAAGTATTTCGGTTTCCCTTGGGGTGAGCGGGCTTTTTTCCTCCCACATGGCAAGTGAAAGCTCCGGTGAAATCATTCTGTTACCGGCATGCACCCGGCGGACCGCTTCTGCCAGGTCCCTGCTCGGGGTATCCTTCAGCAGATAGCCGCCCACTCCTGCCGCGATCGCCCGCTGGAAATAGCCTGGTCTTGCAAAAGTGGTCAGGATGATCACCCTGCAGGATGAACCGGAATTCTTCAAGGCCTCTGCCACTTCGAGACCGGTCATCAAAGGCATCTCTATATCTACTATTAATACATCGGGCTTGTGCTTTTCGACGAGCTCCAGGGTTTCCCTGCCGTTTTCTCCCTGTGCAGCCACTTCAATATCATCCTCCAGCTCAAGCAGAGAGGCGAGTGCGCCAAGCAGAAGGCGCTGGTCCTCGCCCAGTACAATCCTGATCATTTGCCATCTCCCCCTTTAAAATCCTTCCCGGATGACCTGCGGTATGCTCATCATGATATCTGTTCCTTTTCCTGGCGCCGAACTGATCTGGAGGCTGCCTTCCACAAGCTGGAGCCTTTCCTTCATCCCCGCTAGCCCATTTCCCGAGTGTTTGGCGATCATCGAGAAATCAAACCCTATTCCATTGTCCTGGAGAGAGAGCTGGATTTCTTCCTCTGTTTCTGCCGCTGTCAGTACACATCTGGCTGCCCTGCTGTATTTGACCATATTGGTGATCGCTTCGCGCACGCACATGGCCAGAATCCTCTCCTGGAGCGGTGTCAGGCTGGACAGTACAGGATGTGTTTTATAGATGAATTCAATGCCGGCAGCCGCGCAAAGCGTCTGGGCATGCCCGGCTTCCTCTTCAAGCCTGACAATGTTCATATCTGAAACCAGATCACGCATTTCCTTCAAAGCCGTCCTCGCCGTCTGCTGGATGTCCATTGCTTCCTTTTCCGTCCGTATCGGATCTTTGGAGGCCAGCCGGGCTGTGAGCTCGCTTTTCAGTGCAATCAATGAAAGGGTGTGGCCGAGCGTATCATGGAGCTCTCTTGCAATCCTCTGCCTTTCCCCCTGCTGTGCCAGGCGTTCTATCTGCATATTGGCAACCTGCAGCTGCTCTGACATATCCTTATATTTTGCAGAAGCTTTTACGACGAAAGGAAGAATGGTCCCGCCAAATAAAGGCGGGCTTATGCCGGAAAGCATGAGAGGCTCCATGAGAATACCCGACTGGATCAGGACAGCTGCACTGGCTGCACCGAAGAAGGCACACAGGACATACATCGTTTTCAGCGGCAGTCTGACCAGATGATTGAGCACCAGAAAGATGAGATACAGATACAGAGGATTATAGAAAAAGCTGAATAACAGTGTCATGCCGACCATCAATGCAATGATCGGAGTTTCATATTTTCTGGTCCAGTACAGATGCCTGTAAAAAAAGAGATAGGCCAGCAGCAGGAAAAAGCCCGCTTCCCTCATAAGCGGGGCTTCACCTAGCATGAAATATACAGGCAGCGCAAAGTTGGCAAGATAGATATATGGAGGCCAGCCTTCCGAGGCAGGAAATAACTTTTTCCAGTAAAGATTCACTTATACCGCATCCCGTTTCTTTAGAATATAGCTTGATAGTACCATAAATAAAACCGTGCAGGCGCCCAGATAGAAAATATTTTCCAATGAAATGTAGTTGCCTGAAAGCACTTCCCAGGCCCCATTTGCGTAATGATAGGACGGCAGCCATTTTCCGGCGGCCTGCATCCAGCCTGGAAGGGCCTCCAGCGGCATCCACAGCCCGCCTGCGATGGCCAGCCCCATCAAGAGGACATTTGATATCGCAATGGCGGCATCCGCATTCCGCATTGTGCCGACCAAAGCTCCCAATGCCAGGAACGGGAGGCTTCCGCACAGCAGCCAAATCGTACAGGCTGCCCACTGCAGGGGAGTAAGATGGAGATCATATACAATAGCTGCCAGCGGAAACAGCAGCAGGATGATCAGCAGATGGATGAGCATCTGCGAAGCAACTTTAGCGCTTATCCAGGTGAAATGTGACAGGGGGGTGAGCTGAAGCTGGCGGATCCACCCTTCCTTCCTTTCAAAAGCAAGGCGGATGCCAAACTGGGATGTAGCTGTCCCTATCAGTGAAAAAGCGGTCATGGACATAAGCGAGTATGCTCCCCATGAAGTACCTGCTATTTCCTTGTCTGCTCCGTTCAGGCTGGCAAACAGAAAGTAAAATACAAATGGCATCAAGAGGGAAAACAGCAGGAAAAATGGGCTTCTGACAATCCGCAGGCTCTCTGCCTTCCATTGAGAAAGAAACATATTCATGTTTAAGCACCTTCCTTTTTTTCTGAATGCTGATCCTGTATATCTGTCAGCTGCCTGAAAGCGGCTTCCAGACTGCCGGAGGAAACCTGGACATCCCTGATTTCCCAGCCTGATGAAATGATATTCCGCAATAATTCATCCGTTTCCCGAGCATATAGAGAATAAGCATTGCCGCTTTTCTCCGCCCTCTCGACACCCGGCAGTCCACTCAGGAGATTCAGATCCAGCTCCTGGGAAGAGCGGAAGGAAACAGTCCTTGATGATACTCTTGCCTTAAGTGCCTGCGGAGTGCCGGCAGCGATGAGCTTCCCTTCCGCCATTACACAGATCTGGTCAGAAACGGCGTCCGCCTCCTCCAGGTAGTGGGTGGTCAGGAGAATCGTCTTCCCGTCATTCGCAAGAGCGCTGATCACTTCCCAAAAGCGGAACCTCGACTCTACATCCATCCCGACAGTAGGTTCATCCAGGATCATGAGGCTCGGATTGCCTGCAAGTGCCTGCGCGAATGCAAGCCTCCTCCGCTGGCCCCCTGAAAGCGCAGTTGCTTTCCTTTTTTCTTCCTTATGCAGACCCGAAAGATCCAGCAGCCGCTCATACGATAAAGGATTTTTATAATAGCTGCGGAAAAGCTGCAGGATCTCGCCTGTACGCAAGCCGTCTGCCGGCTTTGTTTCCTGCAGCAGCGCCCCCGTCATTTCCCTGAGCTCCTTGTTCTTCGGCTGCCGCCCGAATATTTCAATACTGCCAGAGGAAGGCTTCAGCATATTAAGCATCAGCCCCACCGCGGTCGTCTTCCCGGCTCCGTTAGGCCCCAGCAGTGCAGTAACTTCTCCTGCATTGACAGTCAAATTCAATCCATCAAGCGCCCTGAAAGAACCATAAGCCTTTACCACATTTTCAAAAACAACTGCCTTGGCCATACTCATCAGCTCCGTCTTCATTAATTAACTTCATTGTAAAACTTTCCAGCTCTGCTCATTAGTACCTACTGTCACCAGATTCATATGACAAATGTCATTTTCCGGTACCTGGTACGCGAAAAAGACACTTGGCCCATTCTGTCCACGGAAGATGCCAGGCACCCTAAAAAGACACTTTCGCCCTATTTGTCCACGAACGGTACCTGGTACACTGAAATGGAAGCTTTCTGCAATTTTTTCTATTCATTTCAAAAATTTTCTATATAATAGATGTTGGAAGATGCTTCAGGATTTTACGGTGCTTTAATTTAATTTGACTAGCTGGAGGCGATTTGGGAATGGCTTATGAAGATGATGTTTTATTAGATAAAGGCACTAATAATGCGCCGAAAAAGAAGGAAGAACGGAAAGAAGGGGAACCGACTGCCGCTTTTAAGGGAGCTTCCTGGGCGGCTTTGCTTGTCGGTGTGGCAGCCTATCTGATCGGGCTGTTCAATGCTGACACCATGCAGCTGAACGAAAAAGGATATTATTTTGCTGTCCTGATTTTCGGCCTCTACTCAGCAGTTTCTTTGCAAAAGGCGGTACGAGACAAAGAAGAGGGAATACCGGTTACCGGCATTTATTATGGACTGAGCTGGTTTGCACTTATTGTGGCCGTTTTATTGATGGCTATCGGCTTGTACAATGCAGGAAGCATTATTTTGAGCGAGAAAGGATTTTATGCGATGTCCTTCGTACTCAGCGTCTTTGCTGCCGTTACAGTCCAGAAGAATATCAGGGATACCCAGCAGGCAAAAGACAGAGATTGAATCAGCTGAGCAAATTAAGACGCTTCAGAACAGATGCTGACATAATCCTGCCCAAAAACACAAAAAGACTGGCCAGAACTAATTCTGGCCAGTCTTTTATTTTCGGTTGCCCAAAGCTTTCCTGCATCCTTACAGACGAACCATCCACTCATACTGCAGCTTCCTGAGCTCAAACAAAGTGATCGGATCGCGGTAAGCCTCCGGATTTTCCTTCATTTTGCTCAGTGCCTGCCCGTTTGCTTCTATAATGTTCAGGGTTTCCTCAACTGTCATGTTGAGGACATTGAATGGATTGCGGAAGAAGATTTTTATATCCCTCTCCAGCGCTTTTTCGAACAGTTCAAACTGCTGCATGAACTTGCTGACGATACTGTCTACACTTTCGCTGTAATCCTCGTTTTCGAGGAATTGTTTATATTTATTGTACAGCATCCCTTTGTTTTGCGGGATGCTGCCAAATAGCTTGCCGGCGCTTTTCAGCAGGAATTGGGAAGGAGTGAAGCGCAAAAGGATGTTCACTTTTTCCATCCTCACTCCGCTTGTCATCCTGTCGGCATCCCTGCGCCAGTCATCCAGCACTTTGAAATCGCACTCAAGCCTGATTTTTTCTTCCCCATACAGTTCATTGAAGCCTTCGCCCATTTCGTATAAATAAGCCTGGCTGTGATTGAATTCCTCTGTCGTAAGGGCAATCCACTCCTGGATGGATCCGTAGAATTCGGGAAGGACTGAATTCTCCAGATACTGCTGGACGCGCTCGTTCATTGCGTCGTTCAGCTCAAGATGGATTTTCCGGAAGTCGCTGTCTTCTGTGACAAGCTCGGAAGTGCCCCGCAGGATCCCCGGGATTTCTTCTTCAAGCTTCCTCTTCATCCGGTCTTTAATAGACTGATAAGATTTTGTGATTGTCCTTGTCTTTTCTTCTTCAATATCGCTGAGCTGGTTGATGGCGCCATTCAGCTTGGTAACCATCTCTTCGTTCCAGCGGATATCCTCCTGCAGCGAATTTTCCACCTCCACCCGCTTATCGAGCAGATAGCTTAAGGCGCGCTGGATATAGATGAGCATACTTTGTGACCTGCCCTCATACCAGTCCCTGCTTAAGGAGTCCCCGAAAAATCCGGCCAAATCTGCCAGCTGCTCCCTGCTTCCATAATGGGAGGAAAAAGCAAACACTTTTCCTTGCGGGAAATAAGACTGAATCTGTGCGGATATCTCATCTACCATTCTTTCAGCCTCACGCTGATCATGGATTGCATCCACCTTGTTCAAGAGGAAGTGCACCTTCTTGAAAGGAGCAGACTCACGAATTCTTTCCAATGCCAGAAGGTCTTCCTCTACAAGGCCTTCAGCTGCATTGATGACATATAAAATGCTGTCTGCCAGCGGGAGATAGTGGGACAGCTCTCCACTTGCCCGGCCTCCCCCATTGACTCCCGGGGTGTCAATGAGTGCAATTCTGTTTTCCTGCAGGAATGGGACAGGGACACGGCAGTCAAAGGCAACTTTTTCTCCTTCAAGGGCAGCGGCTGCTTCATTTTCCTGATATTGCGGGAGGTCCTTCATCAAGATCAGGCCGCTGTCGGTAATTTCACTGAAGGCAGCGTCTTCACCTGCCTTGAACATGCTGACAGAAGCTGTGTCCTCTCCAAGAACCGGCTTGCCCAGCACATAATTAATGAACGCTGACTTCCCGCTTCCAGGCCTGCCGGCAACAAGGATATGGCTGTTATCCAGATCAAGGAGCTCCTCAACCATCCATTCCAGCCTCTGCCCCAGCGGGAGATCATTTTTGAGGGCCCATTTCTTAATATCCGTAAACAATTTATAGCTGTCCTCCAGCCCTCCATTATAGAGGCTTGAGCGGCCAATCAGACTTTCCGCGTCTGCAGCAGCCTCAGGGTCGATTCCTGCGAAAAGCTTATTCCAGGCGAGCAATGCAGCGGAAGCGTGCACGGCATTGGCGGAATCTGTGATCCGGACCCAGTTCACGAGCAGCTCAGGAACAAGCGGCGTCAACTCTTTCACATAATAATTGCCGGTGACAAGCTGCAGATACGTCTCCTTGTACAGGGCGGAAAGCTCATGATATGCAAAAGAACGGTCCGCTTCAAGCTCCAGCATCATTCCGTTGAAATCCTTAAGCCACTGATGGTAGCTGCTTTGGTTCTGGTAATGCTCCCATAGGGATGAGGACAGTTTTTCAAACCTTGATTCGTCTTTATAAAAGACCGTTTTCAGTGCTTCAAGGAAATAAACAGGCTCGAGCTTCCTGGCAGCTCCCTGGTCGATATAGCCGTTCAGGACCGCAAACCATTCTAGCGAGCTCGTGCGTACTCCTTCATTGACGGCAAGTTCAATGGCATTGCCCCAATCCTGGTGCTTTTCGAAAAAGACCCTCGCCAATTCGGTTACATCCGGATAATCCGGGTTGAGGAGAACAGCCTCTTTAATCGTCTGCACGGCCTTGTCAAGCTTGCCCTGGTGAACAAATAAGGAAAACAGCTGGAGCAGGACCTCTGTCTGGAGCACAAGTGATTCTGTTCCGATGGATTTATAGATTTCCTCGGCTGTCGCATGCAGATCCAGCTCCATATAGGCATCAGCTGTATTTTTTTTAGCCCAGTCGCCCAATTCATTATGTATGTTTTCCCATTTGAAAATGGCAGCTTCATAGTCTTTATGGTGAAAATAGATTTCTCCCTGCGCGAATCTGATGACCGAAAGCTCTGGTATTTCTTTTTTCTGCTCCAGGAAATAAGCCTCGCCAAGCACCTGTGCAGGCTGCTCGCCGCTCCGGCCTTCCATGAACATCCCATAATATGATTTATCGATTAATTGCTGTTCTATCGTCATTGTTATCCCCTTATGTAAATAGATTGACCTACTATATGCTAAAGAGATTCCCATTATACTGCACTCTCTATCTTTGTATTCTAGCAAAGAATGGAATGCAACAAATTTCATTTTACTTTCATTTTTGATACAGAAATGTTTCCTTCTGTAATAATTTTAACAGCTCTCTGCAGATATGGTAAATTTTACGCAAAATCTTCTTCCTGCACTGTCCAATGCCTATGCATCAAGCAAAACCCGCCTTTGGAAGAAGGCGGGTCCGCACTGATGATGGATGGAAGCCCTTAGCGTGAGCCTCTTCTCAGGTTGTTTTGTTCATCTGTTGTGTATACGGTTTGCTCCCCGGAAAAGGAAGGGCCGGCATCCGTCCCATCGGCATCTCCGTTCTCGATCTTACCGGCGCCGTACCACTCATCCGCACCGGTTTCAGCATTGGCAAACGCAGAATCTGCATTTACAGCCAGGAGAATCTTGTCATTGTCCATATCTGCTGCATATGATTCTACATTTTCCTCAGCGATTCCATACTTTGTCAGCCTTTCATGGGATTCGCCAAAGTCGCCGTCCAGCGAGAATGCTTCTTTGAGTTTATCCCAGAACGATTCATCATCATGCTCTTTCTGCGCTGAGCCGGCAGTCTTTTCCACATCTGCATTTGTGTATGCATCAAGGGTGTAAATATCCTGCCGCTTTGAAATGACAGCCAGATCCTTTGAATCATAGCCCTTCGCCGTCAATTCCCTGATTGCCTCGATCGTTTCATCTATTGAACTGTAAACACCGATAATATCCCGTTTCATCATGAATGCCTCCTATATGAAAATCCTATATAGGCTGTTTACCCTTTACAGCTGCAGGCAAAACGCAGGCATAATCAAGACAGCTTTTGAATGAAAGCAACTTTCAAATAGTTGCCTTCCTTGAATTCATTAATGGTCCGGAAATCCTTCGGCAGGGAAAATTCCTCCAACAGCTTGTACTTTCCGCCGCTTTCCTTAAAGGCTGCTTCTATAAACCCTTTGAACTTGCCCATACCAAAGGTGCTGCAGTTGGTGGAAGCGACGATGATGCCATCCTTTTCCGTAATCGCAATTGCTTCCTTCAGCAGGTTCTTATAATCCTTGCTTGCGCTGAAGGTATGTTTCTTAGAGCGGGCAAAGCTCGGGGGATCGAGGATCACCATATCAAAGAGGAGCTTTTTCCTTACAGCATATTTAAAATAATGGAAGACATCTTCTACAATGATATCCTGGGCCTCATAATCGATATCATTGATACTGAACTGCTCAATCGTTTTGCTTTTGCTTCTGTTCGCAAGATCCACGCTTGTCGTTTTCACTGCACCGCCCTTTGCCGCAAAAACGGAAAATGCCCCTGTATAGGAAAACGTATTAAGGACGGTCCTGCCTTTCGCATATTGATCCCTGATGGTTTTTCTGACATCGCGCTGATCAAGGAACACGCCGGTCATCGCACCATCATTCAGGTAGATGGCAAAGTTTTCGCCATTTTCTTTGACGATGAGCGGGAACTCTCCCCGCTGCCCCTCGACAAAGTCATCATCCTCCATATAAGAGCCTTTTGCATCAAAGCGTTTCTTTTCATAGATCCCTTTAAAATCAGCCAGGTTCCTTAAAGACTGGAGGATTTCTTCTTTAAACCGGTATATGCCTTCGCTGTACCATGTCAGCAGATAATAGCCGGCAAAATAATCGATGGTCAGCCCGCCGATCCCGTCGCCTTCGCCATTGAAGACGCGAAAAGCGGTCGTATCAGAGCTGCTGAAGAATGCCTCCCGATGCTTAAAAGCCTTTTGAAGCTTTTTTTCGAAAAATCCCTGGTCAATCTCTTCTTGCTCATTACGCGTCAGGATCCAGCCGCAGCCTTTGTTCTGCAATCCATAATAGCCTTTGCCGATGAATTTATTCCTGCTGTCTGCAAGGCGGAAGATTGCCCCCTCTTCCTTCAGATCCGCAAGATTCTCTATTTTATCCTTATAAACAAGGGGAAACCCTTTACTATACTCCTCCTCAGAACGCGCCTTCAGACGGAGATTTACTTCCTGTGCCATATTATCACCCTTCTATATCCTGAGATCAGCTGCCCTGTTCGCCAGCTGTATCTTTTGCTTGTTCCATTTTATCATTCCTGCAGCAGGAGAAGCCAATCGCTGAGAATATCCTAAGGAAAGAAGACTGTTAACCCCCCCGCAGCAAACCGGCCCGGCACAAAAAGACCGGGGAAGCGTCCCCGGCCTTATACGGCTGCAGCCTGTTTCTTTATGCTGTTTTTCCGCCTCCGCCCATGAGCCATCATCATGGCTGCGGCTATCAGCAGGAAAAAGCTCGAAATCTGGAACAGCCTGCCTGTTTCCACGAATTGAGCTATGACGCCGAATACCAGCCCGCTCAAGCCGATGCCAAGGTCGATGGCTGAAAAGAACATGCCATTGGCAACGCCCCTGCGGTTTGGCGGCGTAAGAGACAAAGTCCACGACTGGAGTGTCGGTATCAGCGAGCCAAAGCCAATTCCGAACAAAACACCGGCTGCCGAAATCAAAACATTTGAATGAGCAAAAGACAGCACCCACATTCCGGCAAACGTAATGAGCGTACAGAACAGGACAAGCCCTCTCGGCCCATTTCTGTCAAACCATTTTCCAGCCGCCGGGCGTGATGCAGATGCCAGGACGGCATTGAATAAGTAGAAAAGGAAAATCTGCTCTATCCCCCGTTCCTCCCCAAAAATGACGATGAACGTAACAATGGAGCCATACCCGAAGGTGACGATGACCGTAATAAGAGCTGGATACCAGCTTGTTTTTTCAATCAGGGAACCCATATAGGAGAAAGCCTGATCCTCCTTCTTTGCTTCCTTCACCGATTGGGGAGTTCTGTAGCTGACGAGCGCCAGGAGCATGATCGCAATGATGCCAAGCGCTGCTGAAACATAGACCAGATTCTCAAAGGATGTGATCTGGAACAGATAAATGCCAAGGCTGGGAGCAATGATCATCCCGAGAGTCACAGACAGCCCATAATAGCCCATCCCCTCGCCAAGGCGGGAGTTCGGAACTACATCGACCGCCGCCGTCCCGTTGACTGTCGTCGACCATCCCCACGCCAGCCCGTGCACCAGCCTGAAGAGAAGAAACATAACAACCGCACTGGAAAGCGGGTAGATCAGCGTAATCAGCAGCAGTGCGGCTGCACCGGCCAAAACCAGGGGCTTTCTTGTCCTGTACCCAAGCATATAGCCGATAAAGGGCCTGCACAGGATTGCGCCTGCAGAGAAAAGAGTTGTGACCAGGCCGATTTCCAAACCGGAGGCCCCTATTGATTTTATGTATGGCGGCATCGTCGGAATCAGCATCTGGAAAGACATGAAGACAAACAGATTCCCTGCCATCAGCATAATGAAAGATTTTGTCCAGAGTTTTTCTTTCTGTTCGCTCAAATGGCCAAGCCTCCTTTTCAAATAATAATGTATTTCTAAAAAAGCTCCCTTTTTCGAGCAGTTGAAAGGCTCGGGAGAAATACTCTATTAAGAATATATTTCGATTCACTAAATGTTAACACAGTTATTTAATTGATGGCAATGCAGTATTATATCTTGTTTCCATTAAAAAAGAGGCCGAAGCCCCTGTTTCTTACTGATACTTTTTTATAAACGCAAGGGTCTCATCAATGATCAGCTGCTGGTCATTGTCGAGTGTGGCGACATGATAGCTGTTTTCCATCGTAATGAGCTTTTTGTCTTTGCTTGAGATGCGGTCAAGGATGAGCCGGGAATTATCAGGCGGGACAACGTGGTCTTCGCTTGAGACAAAAATCAGTGCAGGGCATTGGATATCATCCAGCCCTTCTTTTACCTGCTCCATTAACTGGACAATTTCCCCGATTGATTTGACCGGCGTCTTCTCATAGGCAAGCTCTTTTACGTCAGGTTTTTTTATATCGGAGCCGATGGCATCGAGAAAGCGGACGTCCTGGAGGCCGGCTGCACCTTCCATATCCGAAATTTCAACTGCTGCATTGATGGGAATGATCGCCTTGATCTCGGGATGCTTCTCAGCCATATACAGCGTCAGTGTCCCTCCCATGGATAAGCCTGTGACAAAAATATCATCGCACCGGTCTTTCAGCCATTGAAAGCCTTCTTCAATGCTGGCAATCCAGTCGCTGTACTGTGTTTGCTCCATTTCCTCATAATGGGTGCCGTGGCCTTTAAGCCTTGGGCCGCAGACAGTATAGCCCGCTTTTGCGTATGCCTCCCCGAGCGGCCTCATGCTTTGTGTCGAGCCTGTAAAACCATGTGAAACCAGGATGCCTGCCCTGCCGCCTTCAAAGTAAAAAGGTTCTGCTCCGTTCAATACTGGATAGTTATCCGCCATTTCTGTTTCCCTCCTCTTTCTCACCTTGAACAGGTTCGACTCTGCATGCTTCAAACCCTGCCTGCCCGCCTGAAAAAAGCCCGTTTTCTCCTAGACACACAGATTTCATTTCCCGTATAGTACTGCCTGCATAGAATACACTAAGGAGAGCATTTAACCTGGAGGCGGAGAACAGAAATGGATGACTTTAATTTTTCAAAGCTATTTGCCGATGCAGAAAGATTTTTTCATAAAAAAGGGTGCCGGGAAATCCAATTCCCCAAAGGCAGCCCCATCAACAAGGTGCACCGGTCTTCACAGATTGTCGGGAACAGCCACAACATGCAGCAGCTTCTGTCCAAATATCTGGGCATAAAAAAATAACCTGCATACGCAAGTTATGAAAGGCCTTATGGCTTGTCCCATTAAAAAACGATCAGTCCGGAATCTGCGGGGCTTTCCCGGGACCCGAAGATGCCGCTCATATTTTCTGCAGCCGCCCGTGATTCGGGCGTTTTTTATTTAGCATACCAAATGCCTGCTGCCGGCCCCTTTGGACCAGCCTTGCCGATTCATCAGGCCTTGGCGGTGAAAAGCCCTTTTACGATGGAGCTTTTCCTTGATATCGACGCTCCGCGCGGATAGTGGATATCCTGCTGGTCTGCTTTTTTATTATAGTTGGCAGCATCTTTAAATAACCGATCAAAATTAAAAATGTCTTCCTCGCCACTTGGCTTCTGGACTTTCAACGCATGCTTTTCGGCTGACATTTTCAACCACCTCTTTAATTTAAGTTTACCTCATTAGGGCTAAAGATTCAATCTTTCCCGAAGCTTTGTAAGCCCCAAGTTCTCCCATGCCCGTTTATGGAGCTCCGACACAAGGGAAGTGATGCCTGCGACCAGATAGCCGTCATTTTCATTGAATTCAGATCTGTAGCTCGAGATGCAAATGACATAATCAACGACTTCTGTTCCGCTTGTATAGATATTTTCCTCTTCTGAGGTGGTATAAACCAAATAATTTTTATCATGGATGACTTCCGGGTTTTCCTTGTTGATCGGAATCCCTGTTTTATATAAGTCCACAAGCTCCAGCGACCTCTTTACTGCCGAAGGAAATGATGTCTGATGGAACTCGGCAAGCGTCATCACTTCGAAGGTGAGATGCTCATCCCATTCACTCAAATAGAATTCCTGCATTTTGGCAAGCGCAAAGTCGAGCGCATCGTGAAATTTTGGATGCTCTGAGTCAAAGCTCGTTTTCAGGACATTCTTGTTTTCTTCCTTCATTAGATACGTCAGGAATTTAAACTTTCTCATCTGGTCATCAATGATGGAAATGACTTCCTTCTGGCTCTGGTCCAGGTCAAACTCCAGATTCCCGAGCTTGAAACGGATGATCCTCCTGGATGCGGAAGGCACTAACAGCCAAAGAAGCAGCCACAAAAGCAAATAAAACAGATATTCAAAAATGACCTGGAACTTCGGTGACTCGGCAATCGGCTTGATGATCAGGCTCGTGACCGTTTCCTGGGCAGCCCCCTGGCTCCCTGCGTCCGGCTGGCCTGCGTCAGAAGGCAGCTGTGCAGCATGATATAAGCTGATAGCCGCAAACAATATAATGATCCCTACTCCCGTCCAATACACAATCGCAGACCATTTCCTTACCTTATCTTCAATGACAGGCAGATCCTTAACCATCATCCTTTCCATTTTCATCCCCCTTTAGCCTGTTCGTCATTCAGCAATGTTGGAGGTTCATGATGTGATTGAGATTCGGAAACGATATTAGCTTGTGGGTAAAAAAACCATATGATCCATTATATTACCTTAACAGTTTATCATACCAGGAGATTTTCTCCCCTAGTTCTTTCGTTTCAATTCAGGCAGCAGCCTGGCTTACGGCCGATGCAGATGGGTACATAAAGCTATTGTATGCAGCCGCAGGCCGGCAGGCAGCTTTGCCCAAAAGTTTTTTCCCGCCAAGCCCCTCCGCTTTCCTGATTTTGCTTACCTGCTCCTTGTTTTTATCCTTCTTAATGAGTAGTATTAAGTTCATGGCATATCTTTTCAGGTTCCATTAGACTATAACCTGCCCAGAGAATTTTTCTGTTTTTTGGAAATGCTTTGTAACTGCATGGTGATTTTGGGCTCATGTGTGTGAAAACTCTGTTTCACACACATGAGCCCAAAATCACCAACAATGTTCAGATCAACCATTAAAAAAAAAAGGGCTATTTTAATAAAAATGTTTGGACACCGATTGAGCTTCGTGCAAAAAAATTCTATAATTTCCTAAAGTATATAAAAGAAAGGCTGATACTGTTTTGGAACAAAACTCATCCAATTTCATTCGAACGATCATTAAGGAGGACCTGGAATCCGGAAAAAGGCAAGAGGTTGTTACCCGCTTCCCTCCAGAGCCGAACGGCTATCTTCATATCGGTCATGCAAAGTCCATCATCATCAACTTCGGGCTCGCCGACGATTTTAACGGCAAAACCAATCTGCGCTTTGATGACACCAATCCGCTGAAAGAAGACCAGGAGTATGTGGATGCTATTAAAGAGGATGTCAAATGGCTTGGATTCCAATGGGATGAGCTCCGCTTTGCTTCCGACTATTTTGAAGAAATGTACGAGCGCGCAGTCCTGCTGATCAATAAAGACCTGGCCTATGTTGATGACCTGAATGCAGATGAAATCAGGGAATACCGCGGAACTTTGACTGAGCCCGGGAAGGACAGCCCGTACCGCAGCCGGTCTGCCGAGGAAAACCTTGATCTCTTCAAACGCATGCGTGCGGGCGAGTTCCAGAATGGTGAAAAGGTGCTCAGGGCAAAAATCGATATGAGCTCACCCAATATTAACCTGAGGGACCCGGTCATCTACCGTGTATCACATGCCCATCACCATAACACAGGCGACAAATGGTGCATTTACCCGATGTATGCATTTGCCCATCCGATCGAGGATGCAATCGAAGGCGTCACCCACTCTCTCTGCACCACAGAGTTTGAGGATCAAAGGCCGCTGTACAACTGGGTCATTGAAGCTTGTGAGATGGAAAGCAAGCCGCAGCAGATTGAATTTGGGCGCCTGAACCTGATCAACACAGTCATGAGCAAAAGAAAGCTGAAGCAGCTGGTCGACGAAAAGTATGTGGATGGCTGGGATGATCCGCGCATGCCAACCGTTTCTGGGCTGAGAAGAAAGGGCTTTACACCTGGCGCCATCCGTGATTTTGTAGAAGCGACAGGCGTCTCAAAAGGCTCCGGAGCCGTTGATACTGCTATGCTTGAACACTTCGTCCGTGAAGACCTTAAGCTCTCTTCCCCGCGGACAATGGGAATCCTGAAGCCGCTGAAGGTTGTGATCACCAATTACCCGGAAGGGCAGACAGAAATGCTTGAAGCGGAAATCAATCCTGAAAATCCGGAAATGGGCAATCGCCAGATTCCTTTTTCAAGAGAGATTTATATCGAGCAGGAAGATTTCATGGAAGATCCGCCGAAGAAATATTTCCGCCTCTTCCCTGGAAATGAAGTGCGCCTGAAGCATGCATATTTCATCAAATGCGAAGATGTCATCAAGGATGAAAACGGCGAAATCGTTGAGATCCATTGCACATACGACCCTGAAACCAAGAGCGGCACCGGCTTTACCGGACGGAAGGTAAAAGGGACCATCCACTGGGTCGAGGCGTCCCAGGCAGTTCCTGCTGAGTTCCGCCTGTATGAGCCGCTGATCCTTGACGAAGAATTGAACAGCGAAGAAAATGAAGGCAAAACCTTCCTTGACCATGTGAATGGAAATTCATTGGAAATCGTCAATGGATTCATCGAACCGAACATGAAGGATGTCCAGCCTCAAGATAAGTTCCAATTCTTCCGCCACGGATATTTCAATGTTGATCCCAAGCACACAGCAAATGATCATATTGTATTCAACCGGATCGTTTCACTGAAAAGCTCATTTAAATTATAAAAACATAGCTACCCGCCGCGGGCCGCTATATACAGGAGGAGAACGGCCGCTGAGCCGTTCTCTTTTTTCTAACAATTTTTTCAAGGGATTGTCTTTTTAGCTGAAAATACGATACAGTTAAAGATGAGGTGAGTATATTGAACGAGAAAACACCCTCTGCCTCCAGCATAAGATGGTTCAGCCTGGCCCTGCAGGCCTTGCTTATCATGGCAGACAATGAGGGCCTGTGCCCAAGTGCAAAGCTGGCCGATAAAATCGGTTCAGAATCAGGGTTCCTGCGTAAAATTTTGCGGAATTTGGTCAAGGAAGGCCTTGTCCAGGCAAAGGAAGGCCGGGACGGCGGCTATTTCCTCGCAAAGCCTCCAGAGGATATCAGGCTATCCGATGTGTATGCGGGGATGCGCGCCGAGCCATTTTCAAAAGGTTTCCTGGATGTCAGCAGCAAAGAGTGCTTTGAACCATGCACCCGAAGTGCCTTATCCGGCTTGAAAAATGAAATGGAGCAATGGATCCTGAACGGATTAGAAGAAAAGACCCTTAGCGACCTGATGGCAAAAAAATAAAGGAAACGGGACATCATTGTGTTTCGTTTCCTTTTTTATTTTTCCCGCAGCGGCTGTTAATGAGATCCGGGTAAAAGGAATATCATCATGATGGAGTCGATAAGGATGAACCACAAAAAAATAAAGAAAAGCCTCCGCTGTGTAAAATACAGCCGGACCAGCATAAAGTAAGCAAAGCCTGCTGCAATAACAAAAGACAAAAACTCCTCCAGCTTCTCTCCCTTCAAGACCAGCTTGTTATCATAATACAGCTGCAGCTCTTCATTTAATGAAACTGGCACTGTAAAAATACTGACCAGCAGTCCAAGCAGAATGAAGCCCCCGGCAATGTTGAGGATTTTTTGAACAGATACTGCTTTATCAGCTTTCAGTACCTGCTCTGAAGCATGCTTATAATCAACCTGCAAAATCATCCCTCCCTTTATAACATCTACGGACAGGAAAGCAATTGGTTCCAGCTTTCCGGATCAGGCAGGTATCCTTATGGCTGACAGGCAGGCACTTTCCACCAGGCAATTTCATAAGCTCTGAAATAGAATCCCTCCTTTCCCTCCCTTCACATGCGTATTACTATAAACCCAATTCTGTGATTTTTATGTAGTAAGAAACTGTGTTTGACAAAAGAACAGTAACGCCATATACTGTTCTTGTAATAACCACAGTTAAAAGGAGCTGAATTTTATGAGTGAAAATACAATGAGCAAAGAAGAATATTTAAATAAAGTAAAAGACCTTGATCAAACTACTGAAGCACCAAAGGAGCTGGAAAATACAGACTTCTTTACAGTGGCAGAAGAGCGCCGCTCTGTCCGCCAGTATGATGCCGATTATATTATGGAAGAAAGTGAAATCCGCGGGATTCTTGAAGCTGCCATCCTGGCACCTTCTTCATCCAACCTCCAGCCATGGAGATTCCTTGTCATCAAGGACCAGGAAGCGAAAAAAGAGCTGCTGCCAATCGCAAACAACCAGCAGCAAATCACAGATGCTTCTGTTGTCGTGGCAGTACTTGCTGATGTAGAGGCGTATAAGAATGCAGGAGAGATTTACGGAAGCCTTGTAAAGATGGGCCGCATGACTGAAGAAATCAAAGATTCCTATGTAGCATCCATTATGAAGACCTATGGCGGTTTCTCTGATGAGAGAGCGCTAAAAACTGCGATGATCGACGGCGGGCTTGTCTCCATGCAACTGATGCTGGCAGCTAAAGCAAAAGGCTATGACACAGTTCCAATGGGCGGCTATGATGAAGGGCAGTTCTTGAAAGCCTTTAATGTGCCGGACAACTTCAAGCCAGTGATGCTCATTTCCCTGGGTAAAGGCAAAAAAGCCGGCTTTGAGAAAAACCGCCTGCCTCTGGATGATGTACTGAACTGGAATAAATTCTGATTAACTTGCCCGGGCCTTGATGCCCGGGTATTTTTGCGGCTTGTGCAGGAGGATGGAATTGGGAATTGTTTATTACTAAATGATTAGTTTTATTCTCCAAAAGGGCATCTTATAAACAGATAGCCCGCAAAATCGCAGATCGGCAAGATCCAGCGCCTGACATATCAGACCATAATGATTCATTTATCCTGGTTTCAGGCAAAAATTATAGGGTAAACTCTCAATTGTTTCCAAATAAAGAAAGAGGAGTAGATATATGGTATAGATGCCTAGTACTTTTTTATTATATTCCTATAATTTTTTGACAATCCCAATTTATTTTTAGTATGATGGTTTTTGTACTAAAGGAGGCAGAAAAATGACAGCTTTTGATAAACAGAAAATTGTGAATAGCGTGCCGCAAAAAGGTTTTTTCGGTCACCCTAAGGGTTTGTTCACGCTCTTCTTCACAGAGTTCTGGGAGCGCTTTTCCTACTATGGGATGAAAGCTATCCTTCTATACTATATGTATTACGAAGTTTCTAAGGGCGGACTTGGGATCGATGAAACGACAGCTGCTTCTGTAATGGCTGTGTACGGCTCACTCGTTTATATGTCCGGGGTAATCGGCGGCTGGATTGCCGACCGTATACTCGGAACTGCCAGGACCGTATTCTACGGCGGTGTCCTGATCATGCTTGGCCACATTGCCCTTGCATTCCCTGGAGGCATTACAGCACTGTTCATTTCCATGGCATTGATTGTCATTGGTACAGGACTATTAAAGCCTAACGTTTCCAGCGTAGTCGGCGACCTTTACAGCAAAGAAGATGTCCGCCGCGATTCCGGTTTCTCCATCTTCTATATGGGAATCAATGCAGGTGCTTTCATTGCACCGTTAATTGTCGGAACTGTCGGTGAAAAGTATAATTTCCACTGGGGCTTCGGCCTTGCCGCAGTCGGCATGCTTATTGGACTGATTACTTATCTTGCTACCAAGAAGAAAAACCTGGGTCTTGCAGGCAGCTATGTGCCTAACCCGCTGCTTCCTGAAGAACGCAAAAGAGTATTCGGCCGCATTGCAATTGCCGCAGTTATTATTGCCATTATTGCTTTTATCAGTATTTCAACAGGTTTCTTAACAATCAACCGCTTTACGGTTCTGATCAGTATCCTCGGGATTGCCATCCCGACCGCATACTTTATTGTGATGTACCGCAGTCCGAAAACGACTTCAGATGAGCGTTCAAGGATCATCGCGTATATCCCGCTGTTTATAGCATCGGTTATGTTCTGGGCGATCCAGGAACAGGGCTCGATCATCCTTGCCCAATATGCGGACAAGCGGACTGACCTGGATTTCGCAGGCATCCACTTGCAGGCTTCATGGTTCCAGTCTCTTAACCCGTTATTCATCATCGCACTTGCGCCATTGTTTGCGTGGCTTTGGGTAAAACTTGGGAACAGGCAGCCATCAACACCAAGGAAGTTCTCACTTGGCTTGATTTTCGCAGGATTATCTTTCCTTGTACTGATCATCCCTGCTTATATGAGCGGTGGAGAATCTTTGGTTAATCCATTATGGCTTGTACTGAGCTTCTTCCTTGTCGTTATCGGTGAGCTTTGCTTGTCCCCTGTTGGACTGTCAGCTACTACTAAGCTTGCACCGGCGGCATTTTCAGCTCAGACGATGAGCTTATGGTTTTTATCCAATGCAGCAGCACAGGCGGTAAATGCGCAGCTTGTTAAGCTGTATGATCCTAATAATGAGATTATGTATTTTGGTACGCTTGGACTTCTGGCTGTCGTTTTAGGCTTTGTCCTGATTTTCATGTCGCCTTCTATTCAGAGATTGATGAAGGGTATTAAATAATCGCAAAGGCAGTGCATTTTGAGTGCACTGCCTTTGTTTTGCTTATAAATGGGTTTGATACTTTTTTTGCAATCCGATTCTAATTTTATGTAGTTCTTTGATCAGTTACCTGGATACTCTCTCAAATGTAGTCTGCTGATTTCCGTTCCAGGCACTTCGCTTTCCGCGGGGCGACGCTGAGCCTCCTCACCGCTGCGCGTCTGCGGGGTCTCAGCCTTGCCGCTATTTCCCGCAGGAGTCTTCGTGCCTTCCACTCCAATCAGCAGGGTTTAATAATTTGTTTGGCTGACCCCTTTAGTACCCTTGCTCTTAGACAAGGCTTCAGACTCTCCCCTTCAATGTATTCAAATATTCCACATGCTTCCGGTCTGTGTCGAGGACTTTTTCGACTAGACGGCGGCTCTCCGGGTCGAGGTCGCCTCTTACGTTTTCTTCGGACATTTGGATGGCATAATAGTCTTCGCCGGTAAGAGTTTTATCGACTATGGCATCCTGGCTGTCCGGCAGGAACAGACTGCTGATATATCCCTGGATGGAACCGGCAATGCCTTCGTCATCAGCGGGGACAGCCCCAAGATTCTGGATTCTCTCCGCGATTAGGGCCGCATTATGTTTATGCTCCTGCTGCATTCTCTGGAATTCGGCTCTGACACCTACATCTTGAAGCTTTTCAATGAAATGCTCGTAGGCATGGATGCCCATGTACATCCCTTTCAGGAACTTGTTCAGCTCCCTGGCAACTGAGTAATTGTCCACCTTGCTTCCTCCATCTTCTGTTTCTGACAAAAATGTCATCTTTAGTTTTAATATTGTAAGCTTAAGTTATGGCTGGCATACATCATTTCTCATATAGTTAGCTTAGAAAAAGAAAATTCAGGAGGAATTCTGCCATGCTTCTTCGTGCAAAGGGAATCAGGAAAACATATGGGACTAAAAAAAATTTATTTAATGCTCTTCAGCATATTGATCTTGAGGTTGAAAGAGGGGAATTCACAGGCATCATGGGGCCTTCCGGTGCAGGGAAATCAACACTGCTTAATATATTGTCTTCAATTGACAGCCCTTCTGCAGGCAGCATCCATATCAAAAATCAAGACATTCTGCGGATGGAGGAGGATGAGCTTTCCCGTTTCCGGAGAGAGCAGCTCGGCTTCATTTTCCAGGATTTTAACCTGTTGGATACTTTGAATGTCAGGGAAAATATCGCCCTGCCCCTTGCTTTGTCAGGAATAGCATCCCATCAGATTGACGCAAGAATCCAGAAGCTTGCCGAGTGGTTTGAAATCGAGAGAATACTTGAGCAATATCCACGGGAAATCTCAGGCGGGCAAAAACAGCGGACCGCTGCTGCGCGGGCGCTCATTACAGAACCTTCCCTCCTTCTGGCCGATGAGCCTACAGGCGCCCTTGACTCCAAGTCCGCTTTCGGCCTGCTCCAGGCGCTCCAAAGGCTGAATATTGAACAGCAGGCAACCATTTTAATGGTGACGCATGATCCACTTGCAGCCAGCTTTTGCAGCAGAGTGCTTTTTATCAAGGATGGTCATATTTTCACAGAGATCCGCAAAGGTATTTCTGATAGGAAACAATTCTTCCAGCAGATAATTGATATTCTTGCTGCTTTAGGAGGCGGAGGCCACCATGGCCTTATTTGAACTCGCCCGACGCAGCTTTAAAGGCAACAGGACCCAATATCTGCTTTATTGCTACCCTATGGTATTCAGCATCCTGATTTACTATACATTTGTATCTCTGCAGTACAATCAGAGCATTTCATCATCCGTAACAGCGCTCGGCAAGCTTGAGCCCGCCTTTGCTGCGGCTTCTGTTATGCTGCTGGCTTTCGCTGCGACCTTTATTTGGTATTCAAACGCCTACTTTATGAAAAAAAGGAAAAAGGAAATCGCCCTTTATGCCTTATATGGACTTAAAAAGAATCAGATTGGCCGCCTGCTTTTCCTCGAGCAGATGATGATAGGTATTTTCTCTTTGTCCGCAGGTATTCTGTCGGGTATGCTGATGTCTAAATTCTTTGCCATGCTTCTCATCAAAGTGATGGGTCTTTCCACTATTACCAGCTTTGCTTTTTCCGGGACAGCCATCCTGCAGACCTTTGCTGTTTTTTCTTTGATCATCCTGCTCACTTCCATTTACAACTGCAGGCTTGTGTACAAGCATACATTGCTCGAGCTGTTTCAGGCCGAAAAGAAAGCCGAAAAACAGCCAAAGGGTTCTGCTTTGGGTGCTGTGCTCTCATTGCTGATGGCTGGTTCAGGATACTTTCTTCTTTTGCAGCCTTCAAGCTCTGCTATCTGGAAAGACTTTGGCTTCTTCTCTATTTTGGCATCGCTTGGAGCAATCGGCCTTGGAACTTACTTATTCTTAAACTGTTTTATTATTATTCTGCTAAAATGCCTTAAAGGGATGAAGAGAGTATATTATAAGGGAAACAATTTAGTCAGCCTTTCCCATTTATTATTCAGAATCAAAGGCAATATACTGGCGCTGACAATCATTTCCCTGCTCAGCACCTTTACATTATTCACAATCGGAACGGCTGGCAGCCTTTACTACAATATGAATGCACTTGCTAATAAGAATTACCCGCTCAGCCTTCTGTACACCGTTCAAAATGAAGAACAGAATCAGCATATTATAGAGCTGATCGAGAAAAATCAGAAAAATCCCATCCGCTTTGCGGCTGAGATCCCTTACCTTGCTGTTAACTCTGATTTGTCGGCTACAGGCAGGTTTCCGGATGACTACCCGGCTCTGCTCATTCCCGAAGCCGCCTATAAAAAACTCGCAGGAGAACTCGGCCGGAGTATGCCTGTCATATCCGGGGAAAATGGAGCAATTGCCTTCTATGACGGAAACCTGAAGCAGGATGAAGATCCTTATTCAGGAAAAGTCATGATGCTGCCTGGAGGTCAGGAGGTCCGCTTTTCTTCATACGAAAAAAAGCCGATCCTAAACCAGGGTTTGTATTCCTTCCCTGTTGTCATAACCGATAAACTCTATAGTGAGCTAAGAGCAGATTACCCTGAAAACACTTTACAGGCTGTCAGCTGGAAAAATGATAAGAATTCCGGATCGATCGCAAACCAGATCCAGGCCTATTATTATAGTGATATGCATGATCTTGATACAGCCATTTTTTCGACCTTCTTCCATCAGCATGAAAAGCTGATGCAGATATATGGAATCCTTATTTTTATAAGCAGCTTTCTCGGATTGACATTTCTGCTTGCAACCGGCAGTATGCTTCACTATAAACAGCTGTCAGAGGCTGTTTCTGACCGGGACAGATATAGAGTCCTAAAGAAAATCGGAATGAGCAGGAAGCAGATCAATGCCGCCATCATGAAGCAGCTGTTCCTTATTTTCACGCTTCCGCTCCTGGCAGCTGTCCTGCATAGTTCTGTCATTATGCTGGCATTGACGCGGTTCCTGAAGATAGACACACTGGCCCCATTCGGTTTGGCGGCAGCTGTATATGCACTGATTTACTTTGTTTATTATTTCACTACAGCAAGAACATACAGCCGTATCGTTAATTAACGAATAAGAGAAGCAGCCGGAAAATGCTGCTTCTCTTATATTTCTGTATAAGGGTTCTTCAGGTCAGGGAAAAGGATTTCAAACGAGCTGTACCTGCCTCTTTCTGATCGGCAGACAAGCTTGTGCCCCAGCTTCCCTGCCAATTCATTGGCAAGGTACAGCCCCATTCCTGTGGAAGCAGCCATCTGCCTGCCGTTTTTCCCTGTAAATCCTTTTTCAAAGACACGGGGGATATCCTCCTTCGGTATGCCAATTCCGTTATCACGGATAATAAGTTTCCTTTCGGCAGGCTGGATGCTGATACTGATCATGCCCCCGGCCCCAGTATACTTCAGTGCATTTCCGATGATCTGGCTGGTAATAAACAACAGCGCTTTTTTATCCGTTAAAACAGAAAAAGGCTCAAGGGACAATTCCAGCTTGATTTGCTTAGAAAGAAACAGCTTCATGTCCTGCTTGACGGCATCCTTGATTGTCTGCTGGACATCAATCTCCTGAATCAGATAATCTTTGTTGAAATTGCTCAGGCGGGAAACATACAGAGCCTGCTCGGCAAAATGCTCTATCTTGCGCATCTCCTCTGCCAGACTATTAATGTCTCTATCTGTTTCGAAATGCATCCTGCTGACAGATATCGGTGTTTTGATCTCATGGAACCATAGTGCCATATACTCAAGCCAGTCCTTTTGATTCCTCGCCAGAGCATCTTCTCTTTCGAGCTGGTTCATATATTGGCTCCGGATAAGCCGCAGGACCAGTAGTTCTTCCTGAGACATGCCCCGCCATTCACCTGGAAGGCTGTCCTGTTCAACTGCAGGCGCCAAGTGACTATAAAACCGCCTCTTTGAGATATACCCAAAAGCCAGATGGGCAGCTATCACAATAATAGACATTGCTGCCATATAAAGCAGACTGGAAAAGCGGAGGGATGAACCTGGCTCAAGCCAGACGATTATCCAGTTGAGAGTTAATAAAGTGCAGATTGACACCAGGAGCGCCCTTTGGTCCAGCAGATACTTTCCCCAGCTCATAGAAGCATATACCCCAATCCTTTTTTCGTAGAAATTCTGTCCTTCAATCCTGCTGCTTCAAGCTTTTTCCGGAGTCGCCCGACATTGACAGTCAAAGTATTATCATCTATGAATTGTTCATCCTGCCAAAGCGCCCGCATGATTTCATCACGTGAAATAATCTGTTCAGGCTTTTTCATCAGCGTATATAATATCAAGAACTCATTCTTGGTCAAAGAAATTTCAGTCCCCTCATACATAAATGCTGCAGTTCCCATATTAAGCGATATACCGCCTGCTGTTATAATATCAGTTTCCGCTTCCTTCCCCCTGCCGGTTCTCCTTAAAACCGCATTTATTTTGGCGACCAGCACTTCCAGCGAAAAAGGCTTCTGGATGTAATCATCGCCCCCCATGTTCATTGCCATGATGATATCCATATTCTGCGAGCGCGAGGAGATGAAAATAACAGGCACATCAGAGATCTCTCTTATCCTCCCGCACCAATAATAGCCATCCCGCTCAGGAAGATTGATATCAAGGAGGACCAGATCCGGGCTGCAGGCGCTGAACTGCTCAGCTATCATGCTGAAATCATCGACTGGCAGCACTGAAAAACCCCAGTTTTTTAAAAATTTCCCGATAAGCCCTCTCATTTTGCTGTCATCTTCAATGATCATGATTTTCTGCATAAAATAATCCTTTTCTATTTTTTATGTCAAACTATTTCTGTAAACCAAGTAAAAATTTTACTTAAACTATATTTACAATCTACATAGTTAAATATTACTATTGAAATGGTATATACTTCAATAAGGACAAAGAACTGAAGGATGTGTGGAATGTGGAAGTTTTCGTGGGCAGACAGCCAATCTTTGATATCCATCAGGAACTGTTTGGTTATGAGTTATTAAATAGAACGGGCAAGGAAAATGTTTATCTGCAAACTGATGGGGATATGGCCACACTGGAGGTCTTAAAAAACAGCTTCCTTAGTATTGGCATGGACAAGCTCGCGGACGGAAAAAAATGCTTCATTAACTTTACCGAGAAACTAATTCTGAATGATATTCCAACCTATTTTGATAAAGAAGCCATAGCAGTAGAAATTCTTGAAGACATCATTCCCACCAGAGAAATACTCCTGGCATGCTCTAAACTTAAACAGCTGGGGTACACAATTGTTTTGGATGACTTTGTTCTAAAGGAGCATTCCTGTTAGAAGGATTTTCGGGGACTTGAACAAAAAAGAGCCCTCTTGGTATGATACGGGGTGTCAAATCGTGCGCCGATATGACCCCTAACTTAGTTAACCAAGGAGGACTCCTTAATGGATTTTAAACAAAATCAGAAAATTAATCAAGTCACCGAAAATACACTTGTGATTGGAATCGACATTGCCAAGCGGACTCACTATGCTTGCTTTGTAGATGACCGAGGAAGAGTGCTTCAGAAATCCTTCTCAGTTTCCCAGTTAGAAAATGGTTTTGAGCTTTTCTATCAACGTATTTTGGCCGCCATGAAAGAGAACGCCAAAACAGAAGTGATTGTAGGGATTGAACCTACGGGACACTATTGGCTCAACCTTGCCTATTTTCTAGAGGAACGGGGAATCCCCCTAGCCATGGTTAATCCTATGCATGTTAAGCGATCAAAAGAGTTGGATGATAATCTGCCAACTAAAAACGACCGTAAGGATGCATTGGTCATTGCTCGCCTAGTAAAAGATGGGCGCTTCAGCTATCCGCGCATCCTGAAAGGCATGGAGGCTGAACTCCGCGTCGGATCATCGTTCAGAGGTAAATTGACAGAGGAATTGGGCGCTGTCAAAAACATGATGATTCGCTGGCTGGATCGTTATTTCCCTGAGTTTGTCCAAGTATTTCCGTCATTCGGAAAAATGGCATTGGCTGCACTTCAATGCACTCCTTTTCCGAGTGATCTACACCAGAAACAACCCGATGAAGTGTTATCTCTTTATCGAAAGGCCGAGGGGCTCAAATCCCCCCAGAAACCAAAAGCAGTGCGTCTTATTGAAGTCGCTGCCAGTTCAATTGGGGTAACAGAAGGACACCAGATGGCCCGAATTGAAATTGCCACACTTGTCCGTCATTATCATCAACTTGAACAGGATATTGAAAACATTACCCTTCATTTAGATAAGCTTGTAAAAACATCTGTAGAATATGAATGGCTATCAACGGTGCCTGGGCTTGGAGATGCCACCATTGTTGACCTACTAGCTGAGATCGGAAGCTTTTCACACTACGAAGATCCACGCCAAATCATTAAACTTGCGGGATTAACGCTGCGTGAGAACTCATCCGGAGAGCATAAAGGGAAAAAACGCATCTCTAAACGGGGAAGGAGAAAGCTGCGAGCCCTCCTATTCCGAGTCATGATGCCAATGATTCGCCACAACGAAGCCTTTAGAAAGCTTCATGAGTACTATACAAACCGTAAGGTTAATCCATTGCGTAAGAAACAATCCATCGTGGTTCTATGCGGGAAGCTATTAAAAGTTTTGCATGGTATAAGCACGAAGCACAGAGTATTTGATGCACAGCGAATGATGAGGGATATTCCAAGTCTCGAAGAGGCTGCATAAGACCCTACATCCCTTAATGAGACCTAGACAACTGGATGACACGGAGAAGCTGGCACTATTTTTTCCATTCGACCCAGAGTCCCTAAAGGAGCTTCGCTAGCCTCTGCCTTATGACTAGACCGAACGAAGGAATGTAGGCACACTGATGCCCAGAGACATGGGAGGGTACGTCATCATAAGCTACGCAGAGATCCATTGTGCATCGCATATAACCTAATCACCATTTACCATATTTATACACTGGTGACCGCGTAGCGCACCCATATGTTGGAATAGTTTCACATAAAAGAAAAATACTGTTAGAGTTCGTGTCAAAAAATATTTTTTTGACACCCCATTAACGGCTCAAACCGTTGATAAATCAATATTTATAGAGGGAGGAAAATAAAGCATTCCTCGATTATGCTAATATTATAAAAGTTGATATAATTAAAACAAACATCCAGGATATAGGAAAGATACTCAGGGAGTTACCCAATAAAGATGTTAAGCTTTTGGCGGAAAAGGTAGAAACCAGAGAGGATTTCACCATAGCGAAGTCTCTTGGCTTCACTTTGTTCCAAGGTTACTTCTTTAGCAAACCGGTAGTAATTAATGCCAAGGATGTTTCCTCAACTTTGATCAATCAGCAGCACTTATATCTTTTGAATAAAATTGATGATCCTGAGCCGGATATCGATGAAATCGCCGAGCTTGTAGAAAATGATTTTTCCCTCACCTACAAAATCCTGCGTATTGTAAACAGTGCAGCTTACCATATGAGAAACAAAATCCATTCAATCAAACAAGCCATTATGGTACTGGGACTTTACGAGCTTCGCAAGTGGGTGCTTTTGATGGCCATTTCAGATTATAAGTCGGCTAAAGACAATGAAACAATTAAGCTTTCAATGTGCAGAGCCAAATTTGCAGAATCCATCGGAAAGCTGAAACAGCGGAATATTTCAGAGTATTTCCTGCTTGGCTTATTTTCTCTAATAGATACAATTTTAGAGCGGCCAATGGACGAAATTCTTGTAGAGCTGCCACTGACTCCTGCAATGCAGGAAGCCCTGCTGGGACATAAAAACGAATTTGCCATGGTCTTAGATTTGCTGTCATCTTTAGAAAGAGGCAATTCCATCACTGAATTGAGCAGCACCTTCAAAATCCCTGAAGATGAAATATATCGCCAATACGTAGAAGCCCTAGGCTGGGCTGATAGTCTAAATCGCTCTATCAATACTTAAGATGCCAGTTTCATTTGGGGGAATAACAGATGTCCAGCAGCTATACCATTACTAAAAAAAAGAAACGGGACAAAAATCAATATATCCTTGGCATTTCCTTTATTCTGCTGTTGGGATCATTCTTTATACCGCTGGTGGTGCTGCTCCCTCTTCAGCAGGCCCTGTATCATCCCTTCGGATACTGGTTCCTGGAGCCGCCGAGATCAGCTTATTTTGTTTTCACCGGCTCCCTCATTTTATTGAGCCTCAGCCTGCTCCTGATGATTTCCGGCCTGGCCAAAAGTAAATGGGCTAAGGGATTGATTGCAGCCGGCATCTCCGCAAGCATCTTGATGTCCGTCTTCAGCGTCGATCATTATCACTATATGAACGGCAATGGAATATATATCAACCCCTTCTTCGGCTTCGGAGAAAAGGAATTTCTGTGGGCGGATTTAAAGGAAGCAAAGCAGATTGCTGTTAAGGAAAAAGGTGGATTAAAGGATAAGAATCTTACATTTGTATTTGAGGATGGGGAACAGTACAGCTTCCTGATCACAGAAACCGTACGGAAAGCATATCCAATATTTAATGTGAAGCTTCAGGAAAAGGGCATCCAGGTGACCAGGGAGTTTCCGGAATAATTACGCGCACAAAAGGAGCCCCGGCATCGGAGCTCCTTTTGTCTATCAGCTCAGCAGACGTTCAATGTCCGCTTCCATCTCGAATGGATCTGTAGTAGCCTCGAATCTTTTCACAGCATTCCCTTCTGAATCTATTAAAAACTTCGTGAAATTCCATTTGATTGAGTCGCCGAACAAGTATTCAGGATGCTTTTCCTTCAACAGAGGAATGAGGATTTTTGCAACATGATGATGCTCATTAAATCCTTCAAATGGCTTTTGTGCAGTCAGGTAATTGAATAAAGGATGGGCATTTCCGTCGCGCACATCCATTTTTTGAAACATTGGGAATGAAACACCATAGCGGAGCTCGCAGAAGGATTGGACTTCCTCATCGCTGCCCGGTTCCTGATTGCCAAACTGATTGCATGGGAATCCCAACACAACCAGCCCTCTGTCTTTATAGCGGTCGTACAGCTTCTGAAGATCCTGATATTGAAAAGTAAAGCCGCACTGGCTTGCTGTATTGACAATCAGCATTACCTTCCCTCTATATTCTTCCAGAGAGATTTGCCTTCCGTTCATTGCCGGAGCTGAAAATTGATACACACTCACTGTGATTCCCCCATCTATCTGTATAGTCTTTATGTAATAGTCATTTATAACTATATATACCCTTCTTCTCTTTCGGAAGTTTGAACTCTCTAGATTCCTATTTTCCTATATTTTAAATCAAGCGGGTTACTAAATGCCTGATTTTGGGTAAAAAAGGGCAGACGCTTAGTAAATATTGTAAAATCTCTAAAGAGGAGGACAGAAATATGAAAAGAAACATACATATTCTTGCAAGCTTATTCGCACTTTTATGCATCCTGGTTCTGGCAGCCTGCAGCGGGGAAGATGAAAAAGCTTCAGGTGAAAAGAAAAGTGATGCTCCCCAGGAAGAAGCCCGGGAGAAGGAAACAGCTGCTGATGAAAAGATACCGGAGGCAGCGGAAGATATTGAGGGCATGGTTGCCCAGAAACCAGGCAAAATTCTTGAAGGTAAACTGGAACCTGAGGTGGAGGTTGCCGATCTGTGGGACTCCAAAAAATACACCGGCTTTAATGAGCAGACACTCCAGCCGGCAGCAGAGAAAGAAATGAAAGCATATTTCTCCGGGAACAAGGATGCATCCGGCAGCCAGGTATACGACTATCTGGTCTATCAGCTGGGTTCAGGTTTATACCAGTCCTACTATGAGGACCTTGTTTCTTTTGAGCACGGCCATGTGATGCCTGAGCTCCCTGATGGGGAAGATGAGATTCAGCAGGCAAAGAACCAGAAATCTAATGTAGTCATCCTGATGGATGCAAGCGGAAGCATGAAAGCTGACGTCAGCGGCGGCAATAAAATGGCGCTTGCCAAAGAAACCATCAAGGAGTTCACAAGTTCACTGGAGGATGATGCCAGTATTTCCTTAATGGCGTACGGACATGTAGGGACAGGGAACGATGAAGATAAAGCAGAATCCTGCAGCCGCATTGATGAGGTATTTGCTTTGGGGGCCTATGAGAAAACGGCCTTCAACCAATCTATGGATTCATTTGAAGCAAGCGGCTGGACTCCGCTGGCTGGAGCGATTGACAAAGCACGGGAGCTTTTGTCCGCTTATAACAGCACGGATTATAAAAACACTATCTATATTGTCAGCGATGGGGTTGAGACCTGTGACGGAGACCCTGTAGAAGCAGCGCGGCAGCTTCAGGGCAGCAATATCGAGGCAAAGGTCAATATCATTGGCTTCGATGTTGATGACGAAGGGCAAAAACAGCTGAAGGAGGTTGCGGAGGCGGGCGGCGGGACTTATGCGACGGTCCGGGATAAAGACGAGCTGGAAGACCAGGTGCTGAAAAAATGGAAGCCGAGCCTGGGCCAGATATTTTCCCAGCTGGGAGTACCATTGCATGAGACGGTAGACCAGAAAGAAAGGCTTCTTGATCTATCCAACCCGATCAGATTGATTTCCGATAGAGAGAAAGACAGAATTAAAAGTGCCGTATCCTTCCTCGAAAGTGAAGAGCTGATCAGTTCCGAGGCGGCGGAAGAAGCAGAAGAACTGGCGGAGACCAGGCATGAAATCCGCGATGCGCATTTCAAGGACTTATACGAACAAAAAGAGGAAGAAGCACAAAAGGCAAGAGATGAAATTAACAGCAAAGTAGAAGCCTGGAAGGATAAATGGTATGAGGTCCTGGAGAACGATAACTGATAAGGAAAAGCCCCGGATATAGCCGGGGCTTTGTTTTTCTATTAAATGGCTTTTGAATAGATTGTTGCTATCTTTTCATCTTTATAAGACATGATAAATACCTCTTCAGGAGGCGGTTTCTTCCCCGCCCAGCCCTAAAAGAACGGACCTTTCCGGACCTGAATGAGGGATCATTGACAGGTTGAAAAATAAGCGGAGCAATTCCCCCTAATTTCAAAAAAGCTCTAAAAATAGCTCAAATAGACGGAGAAATTCCGGCTATCGACTCAAAAAACAGGAAAATGGGCAACTTCGCTTCGTTTTACCGGAAAGTCTCCGCTTATTTAAACCCACTCGTACCATATTCAGCAGTCTAACCGGAAAATCTCCGCTTATATTAAGGCTTGCTGGCCACTTAAATCAGGAGACGATACCCTAAAATGTAAATTGTTTATCATTATAATTAAAAGCAACAATATTTACGAATAAAGCCATTAAAAATCAAAATTATCCGGATCCGGCCCAACACGCAGGTTTTGGTTCAGTGAGCTGATCTGGTCCATTTCATCTCCAGATAGCTCAAAATCAAATATGGCACTATTGGCAGCAATCCTGTGCTCCTTTGTTGATTTAGGGATTGTGATGACACCATTTTGAAGATCCCATCGCAGGATAACCTGGGCCGCAGATTTGCCATGCCTTTCAGCAATTGCAGCAATGATTTCATTGTCCAGCAGCTGCCCCTGCATAAGCGGGCTCCACGCCTCAAGCTGGATTCCATTTTCCCGGCAGAATGCTTTTACTTCCTGCTGGGTAAGACGCGGATGGTATTCTACCTGATTGATCACCGGCTTTACCTCTGCATCCTTCAACAATTCCTCCAGCTGGTGCACTTGGAAGTTGCTCACGCCGATAGCTCTTACTTGTCCTTTTTTATAAAGAGTTTCAAGTGCACGCCATGCGTCTTTATACTTCCCTTCCACCGGCCAATGGATAAGATACAGATCCAGATATTCAAGCCCAAGCTTCTGCAGGCTTGTTTCATATGCCTGGATTGTTGACTCATAGCCTAAATCACTGTTCCACACCTTTGATGTGATAAAAAGGTCCTCGCGGGATATGCCTGCTTCCGCAATCCCCTCCCTGATTCCCTGTCCGACGCCTTCTTCATTTCCATAAATGGCAGCTGTGTCAATGCTCCGGTAACCGAGCTTGATTGCTGTTTTTACGGCGTTGACCAGCTCCGGCCCTTCTTCTACTTTAAAAACGCCCAATCCCATCCATGGCATTTCCACACCATTATTTAAAACTGTTTTATCTTGAATGCTTTTCATCATCACTGCTCCTCCTTTATTTTTCCGGAAGCTGCTTTAAGCAGCTCCCCCATTGATAGTGTTTGTTTTCATATCCCGGTTTTCCAGCTTCATGCTCCAGCCTGTAAGAATGACAGCGCCAAGCACCATGCTGGCGCCGATCCACGGTGTATGGATCAGCCCGATAGAGTCTGTGACGCGTCCACCCAAATATGAACCAATCGCAATTCCGGCGTTGAAGGCGGCAATATTAATAGCAGAAGCCACATCCACCGCTCCGGGGACAAACCGCTCTGCCAGCATAACAACATATACCTGGAGCCCTGGGACGTTCATGAATGCAAACAGCCCCATCAGCAGGATGACGATCAAGCCTGCTGTTTTATAAGGCGCTGCAAATGTGAGCAGCAGCAAAACCACGGCCTGGATAATGAACATATAAAAAAGTGCCCTGATTGGATTTTTGTTCGCCAAGCGGCCGCCGGCCATATTTCCTATCGCAATGGCGATTCCATATAAAAGCAATATGGCAGCCACTGTACCAGCTTTAAAGCCGGTCACTTCCTGCAGCAGTGGTGACAGATACGTAAACACAACAAATGTGCCGCCATAGCCAAGCGCCGTTATTATGAAAACCAGCAGCAGCCGGCCGTTCGTGATCAGTTTGATCTGATCGGCAAATGCAGCTTTTGACCCTTTTGAAAGATTTCTTGGCACAAGGATGCTGTTGGCAATAAAGGCAATGATGCCGATCACGACAATCGCTACAAAAGCAAATCTCCAGCCAAACTGCTGGCCGAGGAATGTCCCAAACGGAACGCCTGTTACTGTGGCAACAGTCAGGCCTGTAAACATGATTGAGATGGCACTTGCCCTCTTATCCTTCGGCACTAAATCGGCGGCAATGGTAGAGCCGATAGACATGAACACTCCGTGGCTCAAGGCCGAAATAATCCGCGCTGCAAGGAGAATACCTATGCTGCCAGATGATGCAGCAATGATATTCCCCGCAATGAATACCACCATGATCCAAAGCAAAAGTGATTTGCGGGACATTTTAGCAGTGAGCGAGGTAAGGACAGGCGCTCCGAACATGACCCCCAGTGCATATATAGAAACAGTCAGTCCTGCTGTAGTGACGGGAATATTCAAATCTTCCGCGATCATCGGCAGCAGCCCGACTGAAATGAATTCAGTTGTTCCGATTGCAAATGCACTGACTGCAAGCGCAAGCAGCGGAAGCAAACTTGTTTTTTTGCCAGATGGCATATTTTTCTCCTCCTATTCCTATCTATGAAAATTTTATGAGTATAGCAATTTCCTGCCGGCAAATGCTATTATGGGATATAGCGTTTCTTTTGAAAAGTACGTACTTTATAGTGCTATAGGCACCGAAAAGTTCTATAGGCACCTTTTGGTTCCTATGAAACAGGAGTGATCATGATGGAGAAAAAGAAATACAATATTTCGGTGGAAGCCACCCTTGAAGTAATCGGCGGGAAATGGAAGACTGTGATTCTCTGCCACCTGACCCACGGGAAAAAACGGACGAGTGAGCTGAAGAGGCTCATGCCGAATATCACACAGAAAATGCTCACCCAGCAGCTTCGCGAGCTTGAGGAGGACGGTGTTATCAACCGGATCGTCTACAACCAGGTCCCCCCGAAGGTTGAATACGAGCTCAGTGACTACGGCAAATCACTCGAAAGCATCCTTGACGCCCTCTGCGCCTGGGGCGAGCGCCATATCACCAAAGTCTATGGCGATAAATTTTCCGTATTAGAAGAAAGTGTGCTGAACGATAAGCTGAAATAGAAATACGGAAGCAGCTTGCCCTTATAAGGAACGCAGGCTAAAGGCGCGGCGTTCTTTGGCCAATCTTGCATGACCTGCACTCTGCAGGTCTTCTTTTAATTATTTGCTCCTCTTTATAAATATTTGTATTTTACCTGTTGACTCTCACGCTGCGTGATACTTTAAAGTGTTTATTGAAGGGAGGCCGGATGAAATGGCCATGAAGGTAAAAGAAGCAGCCGGGCTGGCTGGCATCAGTGTGCGCACACTTCATCATTATGATGAAATCGGGCTCCTCGTCCCGGATGAGGTTTCCGAGGCAGGATACCGGCTGTACTCTGATGAAAATCTGCAGACGCTGCAGCAGATCCTCTTTTTCAAAGAGCTCGGCTTCCCTTTGAAGAAAATTAAAGAAATTATCAGCAGCCCTTCGTTTGACCAGCAAAAGGCTTTAGAGCTGCACCGGGAAATGCTGCATGAAAAGCGCAGCCGTCTTGATAAGATGATTGCCACGCTGGATAAAACGATCAGGCACACGAAAGGAGAGATACACATGTCAAATGAAGAAAGATTTGAGGGCTTTGACTTCAGCTCGAACCCCTATGAGCAGGAGGCCCGTGAACGCTGGGGGGATAAAGCTGTTGATGCTTCCAATAAGAAGGTTTTCAATATGACAAAAGAAGAGCAGCAGAAGCTGGGGGATTCTATGAACGCGATTTACCGGCGCCTTGCGGAAGTGCGCCATATGTCCCCTGATTCAGACAAAGCCCAGGAGGCGATTGAAGAATGGTATATATTCCTGAATAAAATGGGCAGCTATTCATTGGATGCCTTTAAGGGCCTCGGGCAGATGTATGCCGATGATGAGCGCTTCACCAGGAATATAGACAAATTCGGAGAAGGCCTGGCCATCTTTATGCGCGACAGCATGATGGTTTACGCAGACAAAAATAAATAATAGAAAACCCAAGCCTTTCCGCGGCTTGGGTTTTCCTTATTATAATTTTTTTATGAATTCCTTGAAATCTTCTCCTGTCAAAGGCCGGCTGAAGTAATACCCCTGTCCAATAGGGCAATTATTTTCCAGCAGGAACTCTGCCTGCTCTTTATGTTCAATTCCTTCAGCGACTACACTGAAATTCAGATTCAAGCCCATATCTATAATGGCTTTTACAAGCGATCCGTTCTGGGCAGGATCCAATATATCGTCTACAAACGACTTATCAATCTTGATGGTGTCGATCGGCAAGTGCTTTAAATAGCTTAATGAAGAATAGCCTTTTCCAAAATCATCGATAGAAAGACGGATGCCGATTTTTTTTAATTCATTCAGGGCCACCGTGGCCTTTTCAATATTCTGCATGATGCTCTCTGTTATCTCCAGCTCCAGGCACCCGGGCTCAATTTCACAGGAAGACAGAACTGATTTGACATACATGATGAAATCAGGATCCTCAAGCTGCCGGACTGATATATTGACTGCTACCGGAACCGATCCGGCACCTTCATCTTTCCAGCGTTTATGCTGTTCGCACGCTGTCCGCAGTATCCATTTTCCCATCGGTACGATCAGGCCGGTTTCTTCTGCCAGCGGGATGAATTCCCCAGGGGAAACAAGCCCCCCATCCTGCTGCTGCCAGCGCACAAGCGCCTCCGTCCCTTTCAGCTTCCCTGTCTTCAGATCGATTTGCGGCTGGAAATGAAGCAGAAGCTCCCCGCGGTCAAGCGCTTTGCGCAGGCCATTCTCCAGCGCCATTTTCCGGGATGCCAGGCCCTCCAGGGAAGAGGTGTAAAATTGAAAATTATTCTTTCCTCTTTCCTTTGCAAGGTACATGGCTGTATCAGCATGCTTGATCAGCGTTTCCTGATCAGTCCCGTGCTCAGGATAGAGGCTGATGCCGATGCTTGGAGTAATAAAAAATTCTTCCCCTTCCAGAATGAAAGGCTTGTTGAACTGCTCGATGATCGCTCTCGCTGCCCCTTCTATCTGTTCCTTTTCCTTTTCTTCAAAAAGGATGATGAATTCATCGCCGCCCTGCCTGGCTACAAGACCAAGATTCCCTACGGTATCTTCCAGGCGGATGCCTGCCTTTTTAAGAAGAAGGTCGCCAGTGGAATGGCCTTTTGTATCATTGATGATTTTAAAGCGGTCCAGATCCAGGAAAAATACTGCCGCTTTGTCTTTGCCGCTGTTCAATATGCCCTGCAGCCGCTTCATGATTTCGTTCCGGTTCGGCAGGCCTGTCAGCGTGTCATAAAAGGCCATATACTCCATGGTTCTTTCCGACTTTTTCCGTTCAGTAATATCCCGGCCAATGACCTGCACTGCTTCTCTGCCTCCATACCGGATCGGCATAGATGAGACCTCGACATCAACCAGAACACCCTCAAGCGTTCTTGCCTGCACTTCAAAGCGCCTCTTCTCAGCTGCAGCGCTGTCCTTTGCCAGCAGAGTGCCATAGATATCGACAGCTGCCTCCTTGCTGACAAACTGGGTGATCGGCTTGCCCAGAAGCTGTTCTTTGCTTGATGCCCCGATCAGCCGGCACCCTGCTTCATTGATATAAACAATAACATTGCCTGATATGACGCCGATGAAATCCGGGGACAATTCCACCAGGCCGCGGTAGCGGTCTTCACTTTCTTTCCTGTCTGTTACATCAAACAGGACGCTCGAAAATTCGGTCAGCCTGCCTTTTTTATCGAGTACAGGAATTCCGCGGTCCTGAATCCACCGCACTCCACCTTCTGGCCGGATGATCCGGTATACGCTTACAACCGGATCGCCCTGTCCAACCTTTTCTTCCCGGTCTTTAAGAACACATAAATCATTCGGATGGATGACTTTTTTCCATAAATCGTGATCCTGGTAAAATGACTCACGCGGAAATCCGTACAGCTTTTCAATGCCGGATGTAATCATCAGCCGGCCGCTCTTCAGGTCATGATGCCAAATAGCGACATCCAGGGTATCAAATATATTGCTGAGCCTCTGATTGCTTTTTCTCAGCTCGGCTGTGGTGCTCTGTATGCCTTTTTGAATAAAAAGCAAAAACAGGATAATCAGGATACCAAAGCTGATCAGCATATGAGCCAGCTCGAATAACCAGAAATCCCCCGGGTGAAAAAAGTAACCCAAAGCAATTTCGATGGCTTCATCGATTAAAAATATGGCACATAATATATATATCCACTTTAACACGGTATAGTTGCGGGCAAAAAAATTCATTATGGCTATGACTCCTATGTATAAGCTTTCCCAGCGGACACATCAACTCCAGTGCTGGGTACCTTAAGCCTATTATCACATATTTATAGTGAAAACGATAAAAAAATCGGGCTCATTTCCATTTGAAAAAAATGGGCCCGATCGGAAATCATATATGTTTTCTCTTCTATCCATTCTTCTTTATAACACCGCTTCCCAGTTTTCTGATGTGAGGGCCAGAAAACGTTCTTCGTCTTTAATATCCAAGGCTTTGTCGATTTCATCATATCGTTTAGCTTCAAGCCACTCGCCCTGCACCTTTCCAATGACTTCGTTCACTGCATCTGTATATTCTGTCGTTTCCTGAGACAGAATCTTTCTTGTCTTCCAGCTGTCTTTATCCGCTAGGTCATGGATGGATGATAAATACTGATCCTGGTTGAACTGGTTCGGTTTGTACTCGGAATTCATATCGTTCCTGCCTCCTGTTTTTATAAGATAATATCATTCAATTGTGTTAGTACTTATTTATTACCCGAATTTCCTTAAAAATAACAGGTCAATCGGTCTTATGTCTTTATTTCACTCAAAAAGCCTGCATCAACAGCCTATATTCTAATTTCATTTCATCATTTATTTCGTTTATTATAGAGATGATACCCTTAAAAGGAGATAATATGATCAAAACGATTGCGGTAACGAAGAATCACGAAATTAAGAGCAACTGGGATATCGCCAGGCTGCTGGAAGAAGATATTCTCTGGTACTGGGCAGATTTCAGCAATCCTTCCGATGAAGAAATCGAGCTGCTGAGAAAGCCATTGAATTTCCACCCGCTCGCCATTGAGGACTGCATCCATGTGCTTCAGCGCCCAAAGCTGGACTATTATGAAGACTATGCATTTTTTGTTACGCATAGCGTCAATCCGGATACGATTGTTCGTGAAGAAGTTAACTTTTTCCTCGGGCAGAATTATGTGATTACTTTCCATCACCATCCCTCCACTGAAATAGAAGATGTCAGGGAAAGGCTCAGGCTGTCCAACTCGCCTGATAAATGGGAGCCGCTCTTGGTTCTATACCATATTCTTGATAAAATTGTGGACAACTACTTTCCGCTCGTCTACCAGCTGGAGGACACGCTGAATGATATTGACGAAAATTCAAAGGACAGGCCGATGGAGCTTTTACTGGAAGATCTTTTTGATGCCAGGCACGATCTTTTGGCCCTGAGGCACACTGTCGCCCCGATGAGGGATCTTATTTACAGGATGCTGAACTCCCAGCGGCTGGCGGGCTTCCAGGAAAAAATCAAATATTTTTCCGACATCCATGACCATCTCCTCAAGCTTGCAGAGATGATTGAAGAAAACCGGGAGCTGACCACCGATATCAGGGACAGCTATTTGTCATTGAATGCCCATCAGACAAACAGGGTCATGAAGGTGCTGACGGTCATCACGACCATATTCATGCCCCTTACCTTCATTGCCGGTATATATGGGATGAACTTCGAGCATATGCCAGAGCTGAAATGGAACAGCGGCTACCACGCAACCTTGCTGGTCATGCTCTTTATTGGGCTTGCGATGTTTGCCTGGTTCAAGAAGAAAGGCTGGTTCAAGTAGAAAATAGAAAGATAGGAGGAGCCATCCATGTTCAAAACGATACCACCCGGAGAATTTTTCACCTTTGCCGACGAAGATGACTATGCGGCTAAATTAAGGGAGTGGGGACTGATCACAGCCTCTGCCAAAAACGCTAAGCAGGAATTCTCTTACAAACGCGGGGCTGCCGCTTATACTGTTGCCATAAAAGGATTTTTGCAGACAGGCAATCATGAAACTGCTGTAGTGGCGTTTTCCAATGACGCTCTTCACTGCGTCCATCCTGCCTACTTAAAAGAAATGCAGAGCTCTTCCTTTGGTAGAATCAGTTCCCTTGAAGCGGGAGATTCCCAGAAGGATACAGGCCTTCCAGAGGCAGGAGAGCCGGCGAAGGCCCCTGCGCAGGCTCCGGAAGAAAAAAAGCCGGCAGAAAAGAAACAGAGAAAAGCTCCCGCCCTGGACCTTCCGGCTGATAAGGTTCCTTTTGAGGCGGCAATAAAGGAATTTACGACAAAATATAATCATTTCAATGAAACGGATGAAGAAATCATCGTCTTTGAGCAGGTGCAGATTACAGGAGAAAGCCCGCTCGAAGTGGGCGAAGCCTGGTGCAGCTACAGCAAAACACTGAAAAAAGCAGAGCTGACCGAAGGAAACAGGCTCACCTTTGAAGCCAAAATCGTCGACCGGAAGCTGAATAAAGATGTGCGCTATAAGATTAATAATCCTTCTAAGATTAAGAAGCAGGAAGATTAGGGGACGGCAGCTGTTTCAGTAATGGCTGGCAGATAAAGAGGACAGAAGAAACCTTCCGTCCTCCCTTTAATTTTTACGTAGATATGTATTAAACACTATGGGTGTAAAAATGGATTTGACATAAACTGCCTTGCCTGCTTGCCCAAAAATTTTTGAAAACCGGCTAATTGGAGTGCAAGGCACGCAGACTCCTGCGGGATTGCAGCGGAAATGTTGAGACCCCACAGCGCGTTAGCGCGAGGAGGCTCAACTTCGCCCCGCGGAAAGCGAAGTGCCTGGAACGGAAATTAGCAGCCCCATCCGAAATCCACCCTATTCTCCAAGTCCCCCAGGAAAGCTTCATCCGTAATTATTTATTGCATAGTATATTTATATCTTTGTATGCAATCTCTCAGTTTTCCAGCACAGGTTTACCGTTTCCTCCAGTAAAGATAGGGAAAACATCTAATATCAATTCTAATAGGAGGAACTTCATTGAATAAAAAACGACTGATGCTTCCGGTTTCACTGGCCTTTGCCATTTCTGCAGCAGGCTGTTCGGGTACTGATGACGCGGGCTCTCCTGCCCCGGAAGACTCCCGGCAGGAACAGACCACAGTGCCTGATGATCAAAATGCAGAAAACGGAGCAGAAGAAAATGAAGCCGAAGCAGATGGGACAGAAGAAAACAGCACACAGGAAGAAAACAGCCAGTCTGATAATACCCAGACAACAGCGGATGTCATCGGGAATGTAAAAGAGCAGCTGAAGATGGAGAATGCTATACTGCCCGCTTCATTTCCTTTAAAGGAGGGATCCCATCTTTCAGCCTCAATTGAGGAAGATAAGACAGATTCTTATCAGGTAACCTTCTACCAGACGAATGAGATGGTCCCTGTTAATGACCCTTCATTAACACCAAATGGAAATGCCCCTGTTATCGCTGTCTTCAAGGCCCATAACAAAACAGCAGCTGACAATGATCAGGAATGGTTTCCGCCGATGTCACTAGATGATATACCGGCAGAAATGGCCGTGGACCTCGGCCATGGCATCAAGGGTATGGGTGAAGGAGCCGCAGGCCATAAATACTTAAACTGGAAAGAAGGCAATTGGATTCTCCAGATCAGCTCTGTTACAGCAGATCAAATGGATGACCAGGCAATTGCCCGCCAGATGGTTGATTATCTTGAAACCCACTACCTCCCTGCACCACATGATGATGGGCGCATTAAGGTTCATTACAGGCATGGCGGCAATGAGGTCGAAAATGATATTTACTGGGAAGATGGAGAAAGAATCTACGAGCTTCAAACAAAGAAAGTGCCGCTTGAAGCTCTGGAAATGGCAGTTCATACAAAATAAAGCAAAACAGGCCGGAATCTATCTTTCCGGCCATTCTTATGGTGCGGCCAGTTCAACCTTTAACCGGTCCGGATCCTCGAAAAATACGGCATAATGGCCCTCCCCGCCGGCATATGGGTATCTGTCCCCATACAGGAGGCTGACTCCCCTCTCCTTTAGCTGTTCTGCCATCCGGTCGACCTGGCTGCGGGAGCCGGCATGGAAGGCAATATGATTGAGGCCTGTCCCCGAGCGATGATATGGGATATCAAGGTATTTCTCCTCTGTTTGCACAAAGACAATATAGGCATCATCCAGCCTCCAGCTTCGCCCCTTTTTCCATTCCTGAAAATGTTCATAGCCAAGCTCTTCTAAAAACCAGCCCCAAAATTCAATGGTTTTCTGCAAATCAGATACGTTGATTTCAACATGATGAATGTGTCCAGGCATGATCCCGCCTCCCTTTGATTTCTATAGTTCATTCTATCAAAGGCACTTCCGGAATGGCTGTTTCTTTTATTCAGGCACCAGCTTTGAATGGCACAGGAAAGTGAATTATACTGATGGCAGCAGGCTGCTTTTGCCGGTGTGGCGGCAGGCTGCTTTTGCCGGTGTGGCGGCAGGCTGCTTTTGCCGGTGTGGCGGCAGCCTGAATTTTTCATAAATAGAGAGGAAGATCTTGATGGAAAAATGGAATGGTTTCATTCAGGGCTGGCTCGGCCACAGAAAGGCGCTGATCGAACTGCTGGACACATTTGAAGAAGGGCAGCAGAATTTCAGAGCATGGGAGCAGGCGATGTCTGTTTCTGAACTGACAACACATATAACAGGTTCTATGGAAATGTTCGTGCAGACAGTGAAAACAGGCGAATTTACGCCGCCTCCTGAGTATCCGGCCATTGAAACATTAGAGCAGCTAAAAGCACTTGTGCAGGAAGAAACTTCCAAAACAAAAACAACACTTGAAGAGCTGACCCAGGACCAGCTTGGGAAAACAGTCGACTTCTATGGCATGACCATGCCCGGGATCGTTCTCCTCGAAAACGCCAAAGACCATGAAATCCATCATAAAGGACAGCTGTTTACATACGCCCGCCTTGCAGGCATTGAAAAACTGCCTTTCTTTGTGAGCAGATAAATAAGTAAAAAGCAGGCTCCCATCAAGGAGAGCCTGCTTTTCACTTATTCACCTAAATCAACGTTATGGTACACACGCTGGACATCTTCCAGATCCTCAAGGGCGTCGACCAGCTTTTCAAACTGGGCGAGGTCTTCTTCAGATAAAGATAGTTCATTCTGGGCAAGCATCGTTTGCTCGGCCACTGTAAATTCCTCAATCCCGGCAGCCTTTAAAGCTTCCTGAACGGCATGGAATTGATCAGGTTCGGCGTAAACGATGACTGTATCCTCTTCTTCAAGGATATCCCTTGCATCAACATCTGCTTCCATAAGGATTTCCAGCACTTCATCAGCTGATTTGCCTTCAATCCCGAAAACAGCCGTAGCATCGAACATATATGATACAGAGCCGCTGACGCCCATGTTCCCGCCATTTTTCCCGAATGCTGCGCGGACATTGGACGCGGTCCTGTTCACATTATTGGTGAGCGCATCCACGATGACCATGGAACCGCTCGGCCCAAAGCCTTCATAACGGAGGTTGTCATAGCTCTCTTCTCCGCCGCCCTTTGCTTTATCGATCGCACGGTCGATGATGACTCTTGGCACATTATATGTTTTGGCACGCTCGAGCACAAATTTAAGCGCCTGATTGGATTCCGGATCCGGCTCCCCCTGCTTTGCCGCCACATATATTTCCAATGCGAATTTTGAATATAACCGGCTGGTATTAGCATCCTTCGAAGCCTTTTTTTCTTTGATATTATTCCATTTACGGCCCATCTGTTTCACTCTCTTTCACTTATATCTGATCTATGGCTGCATGGAAAGACCTTTCCATGCCTGCAGAAAATAGTAAGTCTCACCATTATTATACCTTAAAATGGGGTGCTGTTTCGAGTTAAATGGATAAGGGCTGCTAATTGGATAAACGGGAAAATATTTAAGAAGGCGTACATGCGGAAGACCTTCCTCCTCTAATCCTGCCCTGCACGGGTCCTGACATATTCCACTGCTTCTCCTGGATCGCTTGTCCTTAAAACCGGCTCTTCATACCCAAGCACAATATAGTAAGGGGCCTGCTGGACTTCAAGGTCAGTATATAATCTTTGAACAGTATCCAGATTTCTAAATTCTACTTTTGTGGTGCCAGCTTCATAAACTTCCTCCGGGATAACCCAGTTATCCTGGTCATTTTCCTTTATAGCTAAAATTGTGAATTCCCCTGCCTCTTCGGCCAGCAGCTCCTGGTAAGCGGTCTCCTTCTCAACATTCAGGCTTAATGTATATTCCGCCTGTCCTTTGCCTTCCCATTTTGCCTTTATTCTCATCGTGATGGGGCCTGGCTTGTTGGATAGCTTATATTTGCCTGTATTGACCGGCTTTTTGCGGTCAGTTCCGTAAATCGTATCTATTGCAATTGTTTCAGGCTCATCTCTTGTTCCGAATTTAACCGTTACTTCAGAGCGGGGTTTTACTTCTATTACAGAAGCTGCATTCGCCCTTTTCACTGCCTGCGTCTCTCCATCCCATGTATATCCTCGCAGATCGGCATCTGCTTTCCCCCCATCGATCATCACCACAGGATTGGGAGGATGCTTCTCATTTGAGATTTTTACAGCATCCATCAGCAGCATAATGGCCAAAGCTGCAAGAATCCCTGTTCCTATTACCAGCTTTTTCTTTTTCAGCACTGAATACACCTCTTAATCTATTAATATGCTCTTATATTTTATTTTACCATATTAAGGAATTTGGCGATGATGATTTTTTTCCGGAGGATTATGCTGAAAACTATTTTCCCAATGCAAAGGGAGCGAGAATTTCCTTCACCTTATTGACAAAGCTTTTGCCTGCTCCCCAGTCAAAGCTGATCAAACTTTCCGCGCTTCCCGCAGAAATGCATCTCACTTTGTTGTCTCCTCTCAGATTTTCCATGATGACTGTCAGCGACGCCCTTCCCCCCGTCCGGAAATAAAATCTTTCAAACACAAGAACACATATCTCAACACCTTCCGCAGGTGTATGATACTCTTCATGGATTTTATCATTGTTCAATGAATGGGATTCCAGCAGTTTCAAGGCGCACTCAAAAGGGGTTATAGAAGTTTTGATTTCAGATAAAGTATTCATAGTGTCTCCTCCTGTCTGCCTGTATTACGGACTGGAGAGGGGAAAGGTTCCAGCCATTGGAAAAAGGGACCCGTTTAGGCTCCCTGGATTTTCCCAACTATAAAATTGAAAATCAGTTTTCAAATTCCTTTATATATCCGATCTCATCTACTATTCTCTGTCCTTGCTCACCCTGCATCCATTCCAAAAATGGAGTGATATTTGGATTAGGATTAGATTTAAGTGTAATTGCGTACAGGGAGGCAGTAAAAGGATATTTCCCGGTGGCAATATTCTCCGGGCTTGGGTCGACCCCATCGATTGCCAGAAGCTTGATATCTGTGCTTCCATTCATTCCTGTGGCGAAAAAGCGAAAGGAAAATCCGAGGGAATTGTCATAGTTCCGGTAATCCGCAACCTGCTCGATGATTCCGCCCATGCCCTCTGGGACTTCTTCCTTCAATGGCTCTATGATTGGTGTATCACCCATGATTTTTTCCAGGAGCGTCTGGCTTCCTGAATTTTTCGGCCGTTGAAAAGCAATGATTCTTCCGCCGCTTCCGCCAACCTCCGACCAGTTTTTTATCTTTCCTGAATAAATGTCTTTCACCTGTTCAACAGTAAGGCCTTCAATGCGATTTTCCGGGTTGGCAAAGAAGACGAAAGCCTCCTTCCCAATTGGGGTCATCACCAGCTCTTTTCCTGCATCTTCCGCCATTTTCCGCTGCTCGGCAGATGGCTCTGCGCCAAAGTAAATATCAGCATCTCCCGAAAGGAGGCGTTCATATGCATAGATGGTATTGGTGAAACTCACTACCTCCTTTTTCGTTAAGGCGTCCTGTACATTCTTATAAACTGCATTGGCAAAAGCAGAATAAACAGGGTAAGCTGCTTCTGCTCCATCCAGTACAGGCATAGCGCCGGCCTCTGAAATTGAAAAAGAAGGCTTTTCTTCGAGCTTTGGAAGCCGGTTATTAGTATTGGTTATATCATAAGGCGTCAGATCTGTGCTCGAGTAACCGCCAGCATAGTCAAAACCATAAGAAGGGAGGACAGTTCTGCTCCGCTCCCAATGGATGAAAGCTCCGCCGCCTATCGAGAGTGCAAATACTAAAGATAAAATAGCAGCCTGCTTTTTGGGAATCTTCCGAACTGCATTTCTCCTGATAATCATTGAAACTGCAATAGGCACCAGGAAGGCCATCTCATATGCAAGCGGAGCCCATAAGAAGGTCCGCCCTTCGCCCATGAGGGATGAGAAGATGAAGATCGGGGCAAAGGGAATATGGAGGATTCCATAAAACAGCCAGGACTCATGTCCGGAAAATCCGCCAGTCACTATCATAAAAAACGCCCAGACGACTGCTGTATAGACGAGCGGTCCATAGGCAAGAAGCCAATCCTTCTCATTTTCCTTCCTGCTTTTAACTGTTCCAATCAGCATTCCGCCTGCCGCCAGCACGATAATCTGCAGGAGGAAGGCATATTCCGGCCAAGCTCCCAACAAAAGGAAAGACAGTATAGAGAGAAGGAACGGGGCAATCCCAAAATACAGAAACCATTTAGCAAGCATTTCAGCACTTCCTTTTTTGTGTTAATTAGTGTAATTTTACACTTTAAACCATGTTTTTACAATACTAAATAAAGATGAAGAGCAAAAAAGCTCAGCTTCATGCTGAGCTTTTTTGCTTAAATCTATTTAGTTCTTCCTTTTAAAATCGAGAGGGATCACCTATGCCAGAACGGCTGCCGCCATATGGCTCAATATAAACAAAAGATGATCAAATAAATATTTTTGTCATTTTGCAAGCTCATAGATAGCCCGCGCATAGATGGCTGCGGCCTTTACCAGATCATCAACTTCAATATACTCATCTTTCTGGTGGGCAGTCATCTCTTTCCCAGGGAAGCAGGCGCCAAAGGCTACTCCTTTTTTCATAAATCGGGCATATGTGGCACCGCCTGTTGATAAAAGGACCGGTTCTTCTCCCGTTTCTTCCTGATATGCCTTTTGAAGGGCTTCAATCACTGGATGCCCCGGGGCAACGTAATGAGGCTGTGACTCCCTGTATTCGTCCAGGTCAAATCCCTGCGACTCAGCAGCTTCGGCCAGCCTTTTTTTCAGGTCTTCATAATCGGAGGAAACCGGACAGCGGATATTCAGCTGCACAAAGCTTTCACCAGCCTGATCAAAAGAGATAATGCCCGGATTGACTGTCAGCGGACCTGATACTTCATCTTTGTATGAAATGCCAAGTCTGTGGCCATAAAAATCCCCGTGAAGAAGCTTTAAGAACGAAAGGAATTCCGCCCCTGTATGCTGCACATCCAAATCTGACAGGAAAACGGCAAGCAGGGTACCGGCGTTCACTCCTTTGGAGGGCTCCATCCCGTGGGCTGCGGTTCCATATAAATTAAAGGTAGCCACATCATCTGTTATGACAGCGTCACCGCGTACGCCATTCACATCACAAAATAAACTGAAGTCCTTTTCCAGCTGCCCTGCGTCCGGTCCGGCCACACTTGCCGATGCACTTTCCGGCACCATATTGATGCGGCTGCCCGATTGGAAGGACAGAAGCGTCAAGCCCCTCTCCTGCCTCTGCTCTTTCCTGCTGGCGCCGATTGCCAATTTGACATTCATCTGCCCCTTTTCAGCATTAATGATCGGAAAAACTGCATCTGGTGCAAAGCCTTCCTCCGGCATAGTCTCCGCTTCTGCATAGTGGCGCATGCAGCTCATCCCGCTCTCCTCATCCGTCCCGAAAATGATCCGCACATTCTTACTTAGCTCAAGGCCCAGTTCCCTGACAATCTTCATTCCATAAAAAGCGGCAAGCGTCGGCCCTTTATCATCGATGCTTCCACGCGCATACAGCTTCCCGTCCCTTACTGCAGGTTCGAATGGGGGTGTTGTCCATTCGCCGGGAGCAGGCACGACATCAACATGGCAAAGGACGCCGACCGTTTCCTCACCGCTGCCTTCCAGCTCGGCATGGCCGGCCATTCCGCCCACATTTTTCACCGTAAAGCCCGCTTCTTCAGAGAGCTTCAGCATATATTCCAGCGCTTCCCCAATTTTATCTCCCATCGGCCTTTCTTCAGTGGCCGTGGATAAATCTTTGATGCTGGCAATCTTCAATATTCCGGTCAGATCTTTCATCAGATCGTTCTTCCGTATATCTGCTTTCCTTTTCCAATCAATCATTTCCCCTTGCCTCCCAGTTCTGGTAATAAGCTGCGCAAATCAGGCCAAAATAGGTGGGTGCTTCGAAAGAGAGCAGCATGCTGTCCCTTTCCTCAGGCGGCAGGGCCCCGGCCAGAATAAGCGCCTGCCAAATTCCGTCCGGCTTTGCATTATCCACAAGCTCTGGGTCGAACAAGGTGAGATCCTCCAGCCTCCCGGACTCTATTATTTCTGCTGTACGGCGGTCCAGTTCCTCCGCTGCCGGATGAAAGCCATAAGGCCCTTCGCTGTCATGGGTATGAGACCAGTCGCAGCTGGCAATCAGGCCGACTTTCCTCCCCGATTCCCCGGCTGCCTTTCTGATTGCCCTGCCGAAAGCCATATGCTGCTCATAAGAAATTTCCCTTGAAGGGGTGATGACCACTACCGGCAGTTCCGGCATAAAGCGGAGCGGTACAATGGCGCCCCAATCCAGGGGAAGGCAGGAAAACGGGCCGGCGCTTGTTCCATAATTGATGCCGGCTGCAGGAACCTCCCTTCCTTCAGCTTCTGCCAGGATAGACGCAGCAAGCATAAGATCGGTTTTCCTCTCCATCCTGAAAGAAGCTCCATTTTCCTCCACTTCCCCCTCCAGTCTTTCAGAAACAGCTACTGAGAACTGGCCATTAATGCGTGTTCCATGGGGAGTGAGGACTATCAGGCTGTCAGGGCGGGCTTCACTCATGATGGCCCCAAGCCTCTCCATACTCTTTCTCGTCTTTTCCATCCTCTCAGGCTTATCCCCTTGCAGTTCAGGTATGATTTCTCCTCCATGCGGAGTGATGCAGGCAAATACAAACGGGTTCATCCGGCCACTTTCCTTCCTGTATGATCTATATTCAATCAACTTCTGATTTTCTTGAAATATCCTTTTTCCGGCAAAAAAACACACAGAGTCTTACCACTCATCCCCTTTTCGCATTTTTCCTTATAATAAAACTAACCCAGTTGCAATTTTCTGTCTATTATTTCCCCATTATTCCGCTTTCGCCCTTCCTCTGGGTGCAATAAGGTTAGCAGCATCCCCGGGCGGGAATAATACAAAGGCCCAGTATAAAGAAATAGAGGTGATCCGCAGATGCTATATTTGGATAAGCAGCATGACCCATGCCGCAATAGAGAACTGATAGATAAGTTCAGTCCGGAATATGATACAAAAAGGCTGGCTGAGGAGACAGGCAGGCTCTTTAACGAGAGAAAAAAAACGTCCGACCTGCATTCCACCGGAAAAACGCCTGATTACGGCAAAGGTTTCTTCAACAAATTGATCAAAACCGCAGAAAACCTGTTCCTGGCCTCAGACCGGAAAAATGAAGAAACGGACGGCACGATAGTGGATGAATCCGGCACTGCCGCACCTCTGTGGAAAAAGAAGCTTGACCAGGAATATACCCGGCTGTTCCAGACTTTTGAAAGAGAGATTTGCGTGAAGGACTGCGGCGCTGCCGGAGATGGGCTGACAGATGATACAGAAGCCTTCAGGCGCGCGCTGGGCTCAGGAAAGGTGAAGGTCAGCATTCCCGCTGGAACATATCTGGTGTCGGGTATACAGATTCCTTCATGGACTCTCCTGCAGGGAGAAGGAAAAGGCCTGACCGTCATTAAGCTGCTTGACCAGGCTCCTAAGGCAGCCAGGCTGGTGACCAATTCAAACCATTGGAAAGGCAATCATCATATCCTTGTCCAGAACCTGAGCCTGGACTGGAACGTCGAAAGGCTCGGAAATGAAGCTAAAACAAGCACCTGGGGAAACCATTCCAGCTGCCTTACGTATGCAAACGTCATGTACGGATGGGTAAAAAATGTGGAAGCCATCAACCCCGGCCTTCACTGCTTTGATGTTTCGTCCACCCTTTATAACTATTCAGGAGACGGCTACCGCGCCCGCGGAGGCAGCCGTTATGTCTGGCTGGACAAGCTGAACGGCTATGGATTCGGGGACGACGGGATCACCACCCATCACAGCGAGAATATCTTCATCTCCAACTGCCATATGTGCGATCCAAGCGGCCGCAGCCATAAAAAAGGCTTCTCCAATTCAAACGGCATTGAGGTGGATGATGGCTCCAGAAATGTCTGGCTTGTTAATAACTCTTCGGCCAGATGCTTTGGCGGGGTGGAAATCAAAGCTCATCATAACTCTTCAGCGGCCTCTGATGTCCAGATCATCGGCCATCTTTCCGTCAATGATAACCGCTCCTTTAACTTCCGCCACATCGGCCACCATAAAGCCGGCGATCCGGAATCGCGGACAGCCCGCAATATCAGGGCTACTAAAATAGTAAGCATACATCCGGTTCATACAGATCTCTATTCAGGCTCTGAACCCAGGGGGCTGGTGGTCTCAGCATATAAAAATGTGGTGATCAACCAATTCACACTGATAGGAGATCCTGACTATGACTATGCCGGCAACCCAATCATAGCCATCCAATACAGGGCGCGCAACATTGTGCTTAACCGCCTTTCCATCCAGGGCTTTAAACAAGCAGGTGCTGATGTTAAAGTGTTCGGCGGTGCACAGCGGGCAGACCATGTTAAGATCAGCAAAGCCTCCATCCGGGGGTCTGCAAAGCAGGGAATTCTCATTGGCGAAGGCATCCGGCATGCCAGGGTTTCAGAGGTCAGGGCGGAAGGAGAGAACGGCAAATTAGGGATCGCCGATAACAGTGGACATGCAAGTATTGAAGATGTACTTGCTGCAGGCTATAAAATCCCTATTTCTGTTGGCGGCAGAAAACATGGTTTGGCATAAAGAAATAGACAGACATTTAGATATCACCGTTCAAAAACCGCATAAATCTGAATCCAAAGCCGGCCTCCAGCCGTATAGTTGTTAATGAACGAAAAAAGGAGTGGCTTTTCATGTGGTTCCTCGCAGGTGTACAAATCTTTGTTATTGTGCTTTTTTCTATTCTCGGATGGGCCATACGCTATAAAAAGAACTATGAACTGATTTCAGGTTTTGCCGGACGTCCCGCAGAAGAGAAGGAAGAGCTCATTCAAAATCAAATGCCCCAGAAAACCGGCGGTCTCCTTCTGGCAACGGCGGCCGGGATGCTCCTGCTTTTACCGCTGACCTTTACCAGCTTCACTTATGCAATGGAAATCCAATTTGGCTTTATGCTTCTTTTCCTCCTCGGCGGCAGCATCTATTTGTCCAAGTTTGAAATTCCCCGCAAAAGAAAAAGGATGTATTGGTTCACCAGCATCCTTTTCGTGGTTGTGATTGGATTTATTGGCGGCCTTACCTATTTCGGCTATCAAAAGCCGCATCTCTCCATTTCAGAAGAAACCTTTAAAATTACAGGCATGTACGGGGATGAATGGGCGATTGACAGCATTACAAAGGTAGAGCTGCTGGAGGAAATGCCGGAGGTGACCTGGAAGGAAAACGGCTTTGGCCTGTCAACCCTTGCAAAAGGCCGCTTTACGGTAGAAGGCTACGGAAGCAGCCTGCTATTTATCCACAAGAAATCCCCTTATATTTATATTGAAATGGGAAAAAAGCATATCTTCATCAATGGAGAGAACAAAGAACAGACCTTAAAGTGGCATGAGCAGCTGACAAACAGTGTGGAGTGAGTGCTGCCGGCTTTTATCGAACAATGGCCGCAGGTTCCGGGTTCCATCTCCGGACCTGCGGCCATTCTCTTTTTCCTATCCTTATCCAAACTCCTGTACAAGAAACAGCATGGCAATGAGCCCGAGCACAAAAGCATAAGTGGGAATTTTTTCTTCCTTTCTTTCATTGCTGTCAGGGATCAGCTCTTTGAAGATCACGTAAAGCATAGCTCCCGCTGCAAAGCTCAAGCCATATGGAACGAGGCCATCCACCTTTGATGCCAGAAAGTAGCCGATCGTCCCGGTAATAATTTCGACCGCTCCCGTAAGAGCAGCGATTAGAAGTGATTTGATTCTTGAGACATTTTCTGAGAGCAGATAGATAGCAACCAGGAACCCTTCAGGGGCATTCTGCAGCCCGATAGCCAAAGCGATGATCGATCCCAGATTATCCTCGCCCGATCCGTAGCTCACCCCTACAGAAAGGCCCTCCGGCAAATTATGAAGCATGATGGCAATCACGATGAGAAGGGTTTTTCTGTCGATGCCGGGATTAAAACGGATGTCGCCGGCTTCCAGCCCCGAAACCTTTGAATTCACATAGTTCAGCACAATCGTACCGGCAAGCATCCCTATTGAGAGCACCAGCAAATCAGAAGCCTTAAGTGCCTCAGGGATAAGGCTGAAAGCTGTAGCTGCCATCATGACCCCTGAAGCGAACCCCAGCAGGATGCACTTCAATTTACCGTTTATTTTATTCAAAAACAGGATTGGAACAGCGCCCAATCCTGTTGCCATTGCTGATAGTATAATGCCAGTGAAAGAATTGTCCATATTTAAGCCCTTGCCTTTCCTCACCAATGTCCGCTGATCTTCTTACTCAGCCGGGAGCAGCTACTTTTCACCAGCCTCGGAAATGATGGCTGCAGCAATCGATAACCCTTCTGATATCCCTTTTACATAAGCTTCCTTCTCCTTGCTTCCCCTCTCTATAGCCAATTTAATTTGTTTATCTTCATAGAGCTTTTTCTCATCTTCCAGAAGTTTGATGATCTGGCCGATCCCTTTCCCTTCCATTTTGCTCAGCTCCATTTCATATTGGTTGTTTGCAGCATACCCGTTTATAGTTCCAGAACACTTTATTAAATCAGCATGGGAGCATTTTTCATGATTTTACCACTTAATACCCGCTTAAAATTATTTTAAGCACAGTGTAATTTGGAATTACTTTCCTTACCTGTTCAGTCATATCCGGGTTTACGATGGGGCAGGCCTGGCTATGTAATGGATATACCTACATCATAAGAAGGAGGATGCACTTTGGAACATATTAAAGCACTTGTCATTAAGTTTGTTATGGTTGCTGTTGTATTGGGCATCATTTTTACCGGCTTTTTCGATGTCAGTCTTACAGATTCCCTGCTCATTAGTGTGGTTTTGACCATTCTGGCTTATGTTGCCGGCGACCTGTTAATCTTCCGTACAGCAGGAGACCGTTCAGATCAAGGAAGAAGAAACCTGATTGCCACTATTTCCGACGCCGTGCTCGCCTTCCTGGTCATTTGGTTCATGGGCAATAGCCTTATTGCCGGCGACGGTGACATCATTACAGCCTCCATCATCAGCGCCATCGTCATTGCAGCTGGAGAATGGTTCTTCCATAAATATCTCGACAGCCATGTTTTCCACGAAAAGCAAAGAACGGATGTCTATTAATTAAAGGCTGTGTGAAACAGAGTCCGTGAATAATGGAATATGAACAAAAAAGAGTCCCGGGATTATCACCCGGGACATTCTTATGCACTAAGCCAAGCCTATTTAAAATTCTTGCTGTCTATTGCTCCAAGGGATTCGTCGACATAATAGAAGTTTGGTATTTTCATTTTATCCGGCATTGACAATTCTCCTGCATTTGCTTCAATATATTGCAGCCACTCCTGCTCAAGCTCCTCTTTGCTTTTGCCGTATACTTCATACAGCTTCTTCTCCAGATTGACATGGTTATAGATTTCCTCAAACTTCTCTAAGCCATATATATCAATAAGATAAGTGACGAATGACCCTGCTTCTGTGTAAGAAATCCACTGCAGGGCAATATTGCCTTCTTCTTTGAGAGACGGACGGAAAAACTGGTCATCGGTATCTTTACTTATCAATTTATCCAAAGGGACTCTTTTATTCCGAGAAGCTAAATAATTCACTACTTTATGCGCAGGGTACCTCGTTTTCCCATATTGGTTTTCCATATAGACCGCATAGCCCTCCTGCGTAAAATAGCCCCGGTCTGAACCAAAATCACTGCCATAGCCGAGCAGACTGTGGGTAAGCTCATGCACCAGGGGATACTGATTGTTCCTTATGCCATATAAGACGACTTCATTCTTGAACCCCCATGAGGCATCAGATCCATCTTCCAGATAAATGGTGATCCTTTTCGCCGGCTCATAATCTGTTAGAATGGATTCCTTCACAATATCATAGGCCTCAGCCAGTTCTGATTTAAACTGCTCTTTCTTCTTTTCTGTTATGCCTGCGTTATCTATGATCTTGAAGGTAATACCATCCTTTGTTTTGACTATATCTGTTCCGGTTTGCGGAGAAGCAGATACTTCAGCAGCTTTTCCTGTTGATTCCTGCCGGGCTTCCTTATAGCCTTCCGCTTCATTGTCAGAGCAGCCTGCGGCCAAAAAGCAAGCACCTAAACAAAAAGCAATTAACCTCTTCAAAAAATCTCTCCCCCTCTTGGTTAAAGGTCATTCGTATTCACCAGCAAACAGACCATGCCTATGTATTTTTCCCCGGATTCTATTAACTATTAACGGAAGCTCTTTTAAGCTGGCTATCTGCCATTTTACAGCTGGTTCAACCCAGTGCGGATCCCTTTTCCACACAGCCTCCATTCCACAGTTTTTGGCAGCTTCTGCATCGTTAACCGGATGGTCTCCGACAAACACACTTTCATGCGGCATGACTCCAAGCCTGGCCATAGCTCTTTGAAAAATCCGGGGATCTGGCTTGCTGATGCCCTCTTCCTCCGAAATAACAATGGCTTCAAAATATTCCTCTATATGAAGAGCCTGGATGCTCGCTTTCTGGAAATCCCTTTTGCCATTCGAAATAACCCCCAGCTTAAGCTGCATAACTCTCAGAGCAGATAAACATTCAGCCAAATGAGGAAACGGAACACAGCTTTGGCTGAAATGATCAAGATAATCCGTTAAAAGATCTTCAGCAGCAATCCCTTGAAAGGTAAACTCGGCTTCCATCTGCTGATAGACTTTATCTTTCCAGACATACCCGCGTGCATCCAGCTCTATGAATCTGTTTGTAAACACAGCTTGGGGGATATGGCTGAGTTTGCTGTAATGCCTTTGATACTGCTGCAGTGAAAACTCTTTTAGTGAGGCATCACGGTCCAGTAAGGTTCCATCCAGATCAAAGAAGACTGCTTTCATTTCATCTCCTCCCATTTCCGTTCTATTATCTTCATTTTACATTCTCATCTCTTAAATGGATATATTTACCTTGAACTAAAAAAATATAGCCGCCTAGTCAGGCAGCTTTTTGTATAACTAAAATATCGCCGTCCACCCTTTATTCAGTATATAGACACCGAAGCAGGCATAAATCAGCATAATTATAAAAAGAATCCAATAACCCTTTGTATCGGACCGGATTGGTGCACGATAAGCTCTTGGAACGAAGAACTGCCCCACAAATCCCATTAGGCGAAGGTAAAGCCAATAGAGGGAATAAGAGTCCCAATAATCCCAGCCATTGCTGAATCGTATGAATCCAAAATAATCTTTTAAAAATACTTCAATAGAAAAAACAGCAGTGATGCTGATAAAGAAAAAAGGGAAAGTGTTTTTATCAGGTCTGTATCTGATCAATAATAATGCAAAAAAACTGAAGCTCACAGCAGCCGCAGGCAGGACCTCTTTCATAGGCAGAGCATAGCGGTAAAAGCCCATCCGAAAAAACAACAAGCATATTAATGCAGCAGTAATACTGCTAAATATAAGCATGATCCCGTAGCGGAGGAAATTATATCTCAACATAAATAGAACTCCTGCACTTGTGGCGATCAAAACGGTCCATAAAATAGCGTAATGGGCTGCTGTCATGCTCATATTAATTGCTCCTGCCGTTATGTGTCTTAATAGCAATTATTGTCCCGCACTATCCTGATATCATACCTGCATCTTCCCCATTTCCTGTGAAGCAGCAGTCCCTCACATAACAAAGGAAATCAAAAAAAGGTCAGCTGGACAGTAAGGGCTTTCTTTATGATTAAACAGCCTCTGATGCAAGGAAGGTGCCAAATGCCAATAAACCAAATTTTATATTTTTTCTGAAAAATCTGTTGTTTTTATGCATAAAAGTGTTAAAATGTTTCATATTCCAAAGGCAATCAACAGGAGGAGAACAATAATGGCGACTTTTTTTGGAGCACTAGTCCTGCTTGTACTCGGCTATGTTTTTTATTCTAAATTTGTGGAACGCGTATTCATCATTAATGACAGCACTCCAACACCTGCATATACGAAAAGGGACAATCTCGATTATGTACCGATGAGCTGGTGGAAGGGAAACCTGATCCAGCTCCTGAATATAGCTGGCCTCGGGCCGATCTACGGTGCGGTGGCCGGAGCCTTATACGGTCCTGTAGCCTTTATTTGGATCGTGATAGGGACGATTTTTGCAGGAGGCGTTCATGATTATTTTTCAGGCATGATGTCCCTCCGCCATCAGGGAGAGCAGTACCCTTCCCTTGTAGGCCGTTATCTCGGGCAAACCGTTAAAGCGGTTATCAGTGTCGTTTCGCTTGTATTAATGGTGCTGGTGGCCGCTGCGTTCACAGCAGGCCCCGCCCAGCTGATCGCCCAGCTGACACCGCTCAGCTTTACGGTCTCGCTGCTGATTATTTTTGCTTATTTCCTGCTGGCAACAATATTGCCGATCAACCGCGTCATCGGGAAGATTTACCCGCTGCTCGGCGGCATCCTGCTTTTCATGGCATTGGCCATCGGCATTTCACTGCTGATTTCTGATAAAAGCATCCCCAACCTGACATTGGAGAATCTTCATCCTGGGGAGCTGCCGATCTGGCCGCTATTGATGGTCACCATTTCATGCGGGGCCATCTCTGGCTTCCACTGTACGCAAAGCCCGATTGTCGCCTGTACGATGAAAAAAGAATCAGACGGCCGCAAAATCTTTTATGGCGCTATGGTCACCGAAGGCATCATCGCCCTCATCTGGGCAGCAGCCGGCATGACGTTTTTCAATGGAACTGCGGGCCTTGGAGAGGCGCTGGCAGCAGGGGGCCCATCCGGAGTTGTAAACGAAATCTCTACCTCCCTTCTTGGGACACTCGGAGGAATTCTTGCCATCCTTGGCGTCATCATTCTGCCAATCACAACAGGAGATACGGCCCTGCGCTCTTCCCGTATGATCCTGACAGAAATCTTTGCCAAGTTCTTTAATATGGAAAGCAAAATAAAGATTCTTCTAGTAACCGTGCTGGTAGCAGTGCCGGCCCTTTTCCTGGCAACTATTGACTATACTTTCCTTTGGAGATATGTGGGCTGGACCAATCAGGTTGTTGCTACAGTCATGCTGTGGACAGGCACTGTGTATCTTCTGAAGAACAGCCGCTTCCACTGGATCTGCGGGGTCCCGGCCCTGTTCATGACAGGCGTCGTCTGCACCTATATTTTCTACGCACCGGAAGGATTGGGAATGGATTACCGGCTGTCTATGATTATTGGTTTCTCGCTGGCAGCCGTGGTGCTCGTCTGGTATATCAGCCAGATTTTCAAATACCGCCAGCTTCGGGTGAACAGCAAGGATTTCCGGGCAGCTTAATTTTCGGGAATAACAGAAAAGGGCCTCGGCCCTTTTTTTGTTTACTTCAGTACTGCGCCTTTAACAACAAATATGAATAAGAAACGCCAGATATATATCCTTCATCCAAATTTTACTATAATGGTCTTATCACATTGAGCAGTTAACAGAAAAATAGAAAGAGATTACTTTTCAAAAGGAGGAAGCTGAATCATGAAGGATTATAAAGCAGCAGCATATTCAGAAGCTGCTGCCGTCATTAAAGAGCTTGGCCTGCTGCCGCTGGCTCCCCTTATCCCGGGGTATCCAGCACTTAATACCATTACGGAGCCTGAAAGCTGGCATGCCGGAGGAGATTCCGACCCTTGGACATGGCGGACCCGGTTTGCGGGGGAAGGGATTGCCGCTTACGGAAAGTTCATCAGTAAAAAGGCAGTGTTTATTTCAAAAGACTGGGTTCCTCTTTTTCTCGCTGTTCTGGGAAAAAACGATATGCCTAAAGAAAGATACCATAAGGGGGAGCTTTCAAAAGAAGCGCTGACTCTGTTCAGCATCATCAGTACCCATGAAGGAATCGACACGCGCCTTTTGAGACAAGAAGCTAATATGCTTGGCAAAGAGCACAAAAAGGCTTTCGATCAAGGATTGCAGGAACTGCAGGGAAGCATGGATATTGTCATTTCCGGAATAAAGGAAAAACATAATGAAGCCGGGGAAACGAACGGCTGGAACAGCACTTCCTATGAAACGATGGGAAGCTGGCTGGAGAAGGACGGGATTGAGCGTCTCTCTATCAGCAGAGAGGAAGCCAAAGAAAAACTATTGCAGCACTTCTCCGGTTTCTGCCCGGACGATGCGATGAAGAAGATTTCAAAAATATTAAGCTAAAATGGAGAAAAGCCGGAAACTAATCATAGTTTCCAGCTTTTTTTTGTTAATCTGTTCGTCTGAAGCTGGAGGTTATCCTTAAGACGGGTGTCCAGCGGCTGAATGTAAGGGTTTTAGAATCAGAGCGGTACTTGAATTTACCGATTGAAGGATTAATTCAATTAAAGCCGGTGTTATTTTGGTTATTTCTCGACTTTTTTTAATCATTTCCCGACTTTTTCTACCAAATCAGCAAAACCGCACGCAAGCAGCCCTTCTATTCTCTCTCACCAGCCCCTGCTGGCACCCCCGCCGCCGGATGAGCCGCCTCCGCCTCCGCGTGGTCCGCCTCCGCCGCCTCTTCCTCCGCCCCGCGAAATGACAGAAAGCAGCAGATAGGTCAATGTACCGCCAAAAAACATGAAATCCAGCACGATGACCCCAACGATGATGATAAATAACAGCCAGGAAGGAATGCCTGTGCCCTGCTCTCCTGCCGGCTGTGCTGCACCCTGGCCCTGGCCATACTCAGCTGCTGCTTCGCCGGCAAGCGTTTTATATGTGTCAAGGACAGCCTGCCCCGGCTGTCCGGCCTGCATCAGGGGGAACGTCACTTCATCAAGTATCCTTCCGGCTTTGCCGTCGGGTATCCGGCCTTCCAGCCCATAGCCAACTTCTATCCGTGCCTTTTTGTCCTTCATGGCAAGAACAAGCAGGACTCCATTATTCTCCTCGGCACTGCCGATAGCATATTGCCGGAATGCCTGGTTCGCGTATTCCTCAATTGGCCGTCCCCCGGTCGTTTCCACTGTAAGGACTGCTACCTGGGCAGTGGTCCGATCTTCAAGGGAGCGTCCGAGGGCCCGTATTTCATTTTCCTGCTCCGGGCTTAAGACTTCTGCAAAATCCTGGACATATATATCCCCGGACGGGGCGGGAATTCCGTTTTCTTCAGCGTATGCTGCGCCTGCAGAGAAGAATAGCAGGAGAAGCGCCAGCACAAACGGCAATGCCCGATGCCGGATCATTACTCATTGCCCCCAAAATCAACTTCAGGCGCTTCTGCGGCAGCAGGATCGGCCCGGAAGTATTCTTTTTCATCGAAGCCAGCCACATTGGCAATAATTGCACCGGGGAATCTTTTAATTCTTTTGTTATAGCTTCCTACCTGCTCATTATAGTCACGGCGTGCCACGGATATCCGGTTCTCCGTTCCGGCAAGTTCATCCATCAGCTGTGTAAATTGCTTGTCCGCCTTCAGATTCGGGTAATTTTCCACCACGACGAGCAGCCTGCTCAGTGCACTCGAAAGCTCGGTATTGGCTGTCGCTTCTTCTTCCGGCGTCCTTGCTCCTGCCAGCCTCGCCCTGGCATCAGAGATGGATTGGATGACTTCCTTTTCGTGAGCCGCATAGCCTTTGACTGTATTAACGAGGTTCGGGACCAGATCCAGCCTTCTCTGCAGCTGGTTCTCGATCTGCGAATACGCTTTGTCCACATCTTCTTCTGCATTTACAAATCCATTATAGCTGGATCCCAGCATCATAAAAATGATAACTAAGGCCACAACGGCAATCGCTATTCCTGCAAAACCCTTTTTCAAGTTGTCCACTCCCACTTCGTAGATGATTTAGTCTGCTTGGAGGTTATTTTTCCTTCTTTTACAGAAAGCTAAACTCTCCTGCTGAGAATGGACGATGGCATATTCAGGATAATCCTTTTCCAAGCTGGCGAAAAAAAGAAGCAGCCCCTTTTTCAGGACCGCTTCCTCATATCTCTTTTGATGAAAATGGCAGCAGTAATTTAATGCCGCGTTTATTAAAAGGGAGAAATTTCATATCGGTGACAAGATGGCTGACGTAGGCTGCCATACAGGTCTTAAAAACGCCTTCGATGCCAAGGGAGGCATCAAGCTGATAGGCAATCACTCCGAAGAAAATCAGGCCTGCCGCTGAATGTGTGTAGGTCCTGTGGGAGACAAATGATGCTGCAATGATGTATATGCCCAAAAGCAAAAGCCAGCTTTCCTGAAGAGATAAGCCGCCGGCCGCTAGCCCGATTCCGGTAACCGTCAGCATCCTCCGCTTCGTAATAAAAGAAGCAAGGACAACAATGGCTGCACCCGCTCCCATCCCGAGCCAGCGCTCTTTGCTTCCGCCTTCCAGGAAGCTGTACAAGCACATCAAAAGCCCAATTGTCTGGGCAATCGAGCGGATCGCTTTGTGTGATATGGTAATTTTATTGCTGAGCTTGCCGTCGATATCAGCATCCGGCAAAAGGGCCGAAGCTGTGCCGATACCCACTAGCAATAGAGTTTCCGCCGGGCTTGATTGCACGGCATTAGCTGCCATAAAGCCAATTACGGCCCCGACTGTCATATGCGCTGTTCCGTTCATGCTGTCATCCTGTCTAGTTTTAATATTAATTAATATACTAACATAATAGAACATATGATTGCATGGGGAATTAGTTCTTTTCAGGAAAGCTGTGTTAAACATTGTTGCCGATTTTGGGCACATGCGAGTGAAATTCGTTTTCACACGCATGATTCTAAACTCAGCGTGGAACACTAACAGAGCCTTCAGAAAAAATATAACCTTATTTTCTATAAATAAATTTACAGCTTTCATTCTTTTAACGTATATTTAGAATAGTATAATTATGGCCGGGCCAGACATCGCAGCTTCTATTTCCCACCTCCCTCGGCTGAATATTTCAAAGGAGGAGGACATGACAATGCTAAAAGATACCCGAACCGGGCTAGTGATTTCAAGGATATTCGATGCACCGCGCGAGCTTGTATTCAAAGCATGGACAGAAGCAGAGCACCTCAAGAACTGGTGGGGCCCAAAAGGTTATGCCATGAAGGTCACCATGCTGGAACTCCATCCAAAAGGAATGTTCCACTACAGCCAGAAGTCTCCCGAAGGCTATGAAATATGGGGACGGTTCATATATGATGAAATTTCCCCTCCTGATAAACTGATATTCATCAACTCATTTTCAGATGAAGAAGGCAGTGCGGTCCGCGCTCCTTTTAATTCAGGATGGCCCCTTGAAGTGGTCAACCAAGTAAACTTCATCAGTCTGGAAAATAAAACAGAGATAGAGCTGCTGGCATCCCCTCTTAACCCTGAAATCCATGAGCAGCAGAGCTTTGAAGCTGCATTGGATGGATTGCACCAGGAATATTCCAGCACCTTCAGCCAGCTTGATGAATACTTGAATATGATTAATTAAACCGGCATTCTCTCCATTCACAATAATGGGGAGTTTTTTTGCTGTAAACGATGTTGCCGGGATTCAGAAGTTTCTATTAAATAAACTTAAGCCCAGTGTTTAACCTCCTGCAAATAGTGAAAAATAATACAATACAAATGCAGGTAATAAAGGAGCAGATGCTGATGGCAATAAACGGACAGATTCCGCATGATAAAAGTCTGGATAACAGCCTTGCTTTAATGAACGAAGGCTATGAATTTATTCCTAACAGGAAAGAACGGTACGAATCGGAGATATTTGAAGCCCGGCTGCTTGGGCAAAAAGTGATCTGCATGAGCGGACAAGAAGCGGCGCGGCTATTCTATGATACAGACCGTTTTCAAAGAAACGGTGCCGCTCCCAAACGGATACAAAAAACATTGTTTGGTGAAAACGCCATCCAGACGATGGACGGTGACGCCCATATCCACAGGAAGCTTTTGTTCATGTCCCTGATGACCCCGCCCCATCAAAAAAGGCTTGCCGGGATGGTCATGAATGAATGGAAGGCAGCGGCCGCCAAATGGCAGGAAGACGGAAGTGAAGTTGTCCTGATGGAAGAAGCCAAGGTCATTCTGTGCCGCTCAGCCTGTGCGTGGGCGGGTGTTCCGCTGAAGCCGGAGGAAGAAAAAGATAGAGCGGAAGAGTTTGCCGATATGGTAAACGCCTTCGGGGCGGTCGGCCCGCGCCATTGGAAAGGCAGGCACTCGAGAGGCAGCTCAGAAGACTGGATACGGGGTATCATCGAGGATGTCAGGGAAGGTAAGCTGGCTGCAGAAAAAGGTTCAGCCCTGTATGAAATGACCTTCCACAAAAATCTGGATGGCACCCATCTGGACTCACAGATGGCCGCTGTCGAGCTCATTAATGTCCTCCGGCCGACTGTAGCCATTTCAACTTTCATCGTCTTCTCAGCTCTTGCGCTTCACGGCCATCCCCGCTATAAAGAAATGCTGCAAACAGGGAACAGCCGCGAGCTCGAAATGTTCGTCCAGGAAGTGCGGCGCTTTTATCCTTTCGGTCCGTTCCTTGGGGCGATCGTACGCAAAGACTTTATCTGGAATGAGGCGGAATTCAAAGAGGGCATGCTTGTCCTTCTCGACATTTACGGAACCAACCACGATTCCCGGCTTTGGGAGGAACCGTTCGAATTCCGGCCGGAGCGCTTCGAAGATTGGGACGGCAGTTTTTTTGACCTGATCCCTCAAGGCGGCGGCGATGCCTCGAAAGGCCACCGCTGCCCAGGAGAAGGCATAACTATTGAGATCATGAAAGCAAGCCTTGACTTCCTCGTGAACGAAATTGACTATTCTGTCCCGGAAGACCAGGACCTGAGCTTCAGCCTTTCAAGAATGCCGACTTTTCCAGAAAGCGGCTTTATCATGAGCAATATAAAAACAAAATGATGCATCAATAGGAAAGGACATCATTCCCCCCGGGTGATGTCCTTTTATTATGGGGCATGTAATGAGAGTTTGTTTAATTTTTTCCACAAAAAAACAGGCACTCGATCGAGTGCCTGTTTTCAGCTTTTCACGTAATTATGCTTTAACTACGTTAGAAGCTTGAGGTCCGCGTTGACCTTCTTCGATGTCGAAAGAAACTTCTTGACCTTCGTCAAGAGTTTTGAACCCTTCGCCTTGGATAGCTGAGAAGTGTACGAATACATCTTGACCTTCTGAAGTTTCGATGAATCCGAATCCTTTTTCTGCGTTAAACCATTTAACTTTACCTGTAGCCATGTTTGTTGCCTCCTTGCGTGTAAACACACATTGTATTACTATTCTTGCTCAAAGTTATCAGGCGAAAAGTATCAAAACTGTTCTTTCCTTATATACCGAACAAAAATAATTTCACTTTATGATAACAGATATAGGTAAGATACGCAAATTTATTAGTTAAATAAATGAAAACGGTGACATTCCGATAAATCTCGACAAATTTCCCGATGCACCAGGCACGCCAGATGTACAAATGTCCATCCGGCGTGCCTGACACCCTTCTGGTCAAGTTGGGAAAATCATGAAATATTTGTTTTTTTTATGTTCTGAATTTTTAAATTGCTATATAATTAGGAAATAGGTTTGTGGCAGTTAAGCTGTTTGACTTTTTAAGACAGGCATTTTATAACAATCGCGGGGAAGGGGTCCAAATACCAATTATGCAAAAGGCGCGATTATTTATCTTTTCTATTTTTTTCACTTCACTTGCTGTTGCTTTCCAGGCGGAATGGACGGTCCCTGACTGGAATGTGTATCTTCTTGCACTTGCTTTTTACTGGGTGTTTTCCAGTTCTTATTTCCACTTGGGGACACATAGCAAGCTGGGCAGCTCGACCATTGACTACGGCATTACCTACAGCCTTTCAATCGGGCTTTTCGCCGGGCCGGCGGGACTGCTGATATTTGAATCTCTTTACCGTCTTACGGTTTACTTTACAAAAATCAAGACAAAAACTGCAGATCCCGATGAATTCATCCACACCTTTTACAACATCGGCGCCTTTACACTGAATAACAGCATTGCCTATTTCATCTTTCAATCTCTATATCCCCGGATGGAAGGCATCCCATTCGGCTTCTGGCTGCTGATGCTGCTTCTTATAACAGTTACAGCGGCACTGTCCGACCTTTATTTAATTATTATCTTCTCGTTCTACGGAGAGATCAATACACTCAGGAAGGCAATCGACTTTATTAAAAGCAGAAGTGTCCTTGATATGGGCAAAATTGCCTTCACGAATGGATTTCTCCTTCTTTTCCTCCAGCAGGGGAAGTGGGATATGCTGCTTGGCCTGTTTCTGCTGAATTACCTTGTAAGCCGGTCATTTCTGTCCAAGTCCCAAAGCGCACAGCATAAGTATGAGCGCGATAAATTTGAGCAGATGGCTTATACTGATTTCCTTACCGGCATCCATAACCGGGCCTTCATGGACCAGAAAATGAAAGAGATCGACCAGGCACAGGAGACGGTCGGAATCATTGTGGCTGATATAGATAAATTCAAGCATATCAATGATTCCTATAATCACGCTGTAGGAGACTGCGTCATCAAGCATTTCGCAAATGCCCTGAAAGTGGAGCTTACAGAAGAAGATATCCTCATCCGGAGCGGCGGAGAAGAATTCACCCTTTTCCTCCGCGGAAGAGATTTTAATCAATGCAGCAAGCTGATTGAAGATATTAACCGGGGACTTGTGGACAGGCCCGCAGAGGCGGAATTCCACGGAAAAAAAATCCAGATCGTCTATACAGCCTCTTTCGGTCTTTATTATGGAAAAGTAAACGCAGAAACCCCGATGGAAAAAGCATATATCCTGGCAGACCAGCTTCTTTTTCAGGCCAAAGACCTTGGAAGGAACCGGGTTTCGGCCAAGAATGGCCTGGTCAGTCTGGAAGCCATAGGATCTTAGATATACAAAAAAGGCAGCGGTACAACCCCGCTGCCTTTCTTATTAAATAAGCTGCCTTTCCCAAAAGCGGTGCTGGGCGACTGCCCGGATGAATTCCTCTGTAAAGCTTTCCGCTCCATCTCCTATTATGACTCCCGCAGCCTTATTTTTGCCGCTGTTTTCAAGCCATTTCCTGCCTTCATGAGTCGCGCCGATCGGCTTAAAGTGAGAGAAGGCTTCATGGATGAAATAAGCTGCGTCCTGCTGGAATTTCTTCGTCTCTCCCTTGCCTCCAACGGCATATAAAGCATCAACTAAGACCGATTCTGTTGTCAGGAAGGTATCCTGGACTTCGAGCTCACTTCCATCGGATCCTTTGATCATGCCCTGCCGGTCGCTGATGATTACAGGCATGATGCCTTGTGCCTTCATAGCCTCCAGCACTTTCACAGCCTCCCCGTCAAACCCATCGGCAGCGATGACACCGACCTTCCGGGTCGCAGGAAGTCTCTTCGTATTTTCCTGGCTGAGCGCAGGAGAAGACTTTGTTACAGAAGAACCGCCCGCTTCAGGAGGGACTGCCCCGATGTTCTTTGCAAATTCCTTCGTCATTTCAAGGTCCACATTGGAGAACATATCTACAACCTGCTGCTTGATCGACTTGCTCTTCACTTTGCCGAGCTCAAAGCTGAACGCATCGATGATATGCTGCTTTTCCGGTCCGCTCATGCTGTTCCAGAATAACTTTGCCTGTGAGAAGTGGTCTTTGAAGCTGTCGCTCCTCGCCCTGACCTTGCGCCCCTCGACCTTCTCCTGGTAATGGGCATACCCGCCCTCTGCCTCCGACGCTGGCGATGGGGTATTATGGGCGATCGAATTATTATGGTAGCTCACTGGCCCCTTATTGATGGTCTGGCGGTGGAAGCCATCCCGCTGGTTGTTGTGGAAGGGACAAACCGGACGGTTGATTGGGATTTCATGAAAATTTGGCCCGCCCAGGCGAAGCAGCTGTGTGTCTGTGTAGGAAAATAAACGCCCCTGCAGAAGCGGATCATTGGTGAAATCGATCCCAGGCACCACATGGCCCGGATGGAAAGCGACCTGCTCTGTCTCGGCAAAGACATTGTCCACATTCCGGTTGAGCGTCATTTTCCCAATGATTTGGACAGGAATTTCCTCCTCCGGCCAGAGTTTCGTCGGGTCAAGAATGTCGAAATCAAAAGCGAATTCGTCTTCTTCTTTTATCACCTGGATCCCCAGCTCGAATTCCGGGTAATTGCCCTGTTCAATGGACTCCCAAAGATCCTTGCGGTTAAAATCAGGATCCTTCCCGGCTATTTTCTGCGCTTCGTCCCAGACGAGGGAATGGATCCCAAGCACCGGCTTCCAGTGGAACTTAACAAAATGAGAGATCCCTTCCTCATTTACAAGCCGGAATGTATGGACGCCAAACCCCTCCATCATGCGGAAGCTTCTTGGCAAAGCGCGGTCCGATAAGGCCCACATGATCATATGGGCTGATTCCTGGTTGTTGGCGACAAAATCCCAGAAGGTGTCGTGGGCAGCAGAGGCCTGCGGCATTTCATTATGCGGCTCCGGCTTGATTGCATGAACAAGATCCGGGAACTTGATCGCATCCTGGATGAAAAAGATAGGCATATTGTTGCCTACCAGGTCATAATTGCCTTCTTCTGTATAAAACTTTGTCGCAAACCCGCGCACATCCCTGACAGTCTCGGCTGACCCGCGGAAGCCGACGACTGTTGAAAACCTTACAAACACAGGCGTTTTCGCACCAGGATCCTGCAGGAACTTTGCCTTTGTATACTTTTTCATAGATTCATACACCTGGAATTCCCCATGGGCTGCAAAGCCGCGTGCATGGACGACCCGCTCCGGGATCCGTTCGTGGTCAAAATGAGTCATCTTTTCCCGGAAATGAAAATCCTCCAGCAAGGTTGGCCCCCGGACACCGGCTTTAAGAGAGAACTCATCCTCTGATACCTTGACTCCCTGATTGGTTGTCAGCTTTTCCCCGCGGTCATCTGTCCTGAATTGCTCAAGCTGTTCGTTTTTGCTGGATCCATTTACATTGCGGTTTTCTTTCATTCAGTCTCCTCCTTAGAATGGCTCATGCTGACTGGCAGCTATGTACAAGTCCCTTACCCATTCCCAGAAGAAGAGAGAGCTAAACAGAGAAAGCAGAACTAAATGTTTCAATTTTTTGAACAGTGATTATTTTAATGTGGATATGGAATGACGACAGCCCTGCTGCACGCCACTCTCCAGCCGTTCTCCTTCTGCCAGAAGGATGATCCTTTTCATGCGGTCTGTCATTCTCATTTTTCATATCCTCCTTCTGTTTTTAAAAAATAGGGAACCTTTTTCCATCTCCTCCGTATTAATTAGTAAAGCAAGAAGCAAAAATCTTGGACAATGAGAGGACGGAAAACTATGTGGCTTGACCTGTTATTTATCATCATGTTCCTCATCGGATGCTACTACCTGCTGCAGCTCCGCCTTCGTGTAAAAAAAGCGGCCGACCTGTCGGGACAAGCATTATTCCCACGCACGCAGGAAGAATACTCAGGCATCCTGCTGCCAGGCGAGTGGAAGGAAATGGAGCCAATCACGAAAAATACTAAACCCTATCAGTATATAAAATGGGGAACGCTATATGCTTTTTTCCTTATGGCAGGGTTCCTCTTGCTCCTGCTCACAACAGATTGGTTTGACCCAGCCTTCCTCAGTGCTGCTTATATATTCCTGGCGATTGCCAGCTTCATCCGCCAGCCGCAAAATCTCTTTATCATGAAGGACGGCATCATATTGCACGGAAGATTTTACAGCCAGAGCGAAATCCGCTCTTATGAAACAGAGAAAATTGTCCGCTGGCATCCTCTTTACGGGCTGGACTCCCGCGCAGACAATGGCTATCAATTAAAGCTCAAGGTGAAGAATCGTTTGTTTCAGCCAGGTCTCATTGCTGTGCCGGACAAAAAGCACTTAACAGCAATAGAAAATCTGCTTGAAAATATGGGAATAGAAAGAATCAGTTCAAGTGAATATGAAGGAAAAAAAGAATCCTCCAGCAGGGCATAATGCTGGAGGATTCTTTATGGTTCCTGTCACCGGACACTCTTTTTCCACATCATCACTGCTCCAAACAGGCAGGCGCCGGCTGCGAAGGTCACAGCTGCTGACCAGGGGGAAGGCGCCGGCCCAAATGCAGCCGAGGCCGGTGCTGAGGCAGCTTCATCCCAGGCCTTGTCCATATCAGGTACATAGTTTTTCGTTATGATATAGCCTTTGACAATAAAATAAGCAGCAAAAATCAGATGGCATGACGCTGATAGGATACATGCCTTTATAGCCAGCTTCATCGCTTCATCTCTCCTCATCTTGATTTTCCTGCTGCATAAATGCTGAGCTATAATCATCCCACCCATACACACAAAGCTCCTGCTCCCGGCCGGTGCCGATTTTCATTGTGAGAGCATCCTTCAGCAGTCTTGCACCCGTATGTTCATAAAAGCGGCAGGCATCATTTTCCTTCAGCACTTTGACGACAGCAGAACCTATTCCCTCTTTTTGAAAAGCATGAAAAAGCTCATGCAGAAGTGCCTTTCCAAGGCCAGTTCCCTGATGCTCTTCAAGCACATAAAGACAGGTGACATTCCCCTTAAAGCCCTCATACTCGCCTGTTTCCTCCCGGCTGCCGTCCGCAAAGCCAACTATCCCGCCATTTTCCTCTGCCACAAGTACGATGTTCCCGGATTTTGCTATATTCCTGTGCCACAGCTCGGTCCTGCTTTCCACGGAAAGGGCTGCAAGATATTCATCATCAATAATGCCTTTATATGCAGTCCTCCACGTTTCCACATGGACTTTGGCGATTCCTTCTGCATCCTGGTCCTCTGCTCTCCTGATTTTCAATCCGATTCCCCCCTTGTCTGTTATGCTTCTGGGTAGGTGTCCCTTAGAAATTGCATCGATTGGAGAATTAGCTTCCTTAAAACGGCTTCATCGACATCTGCCAGCTTATTTATGTACACACAGGCCTTGCCTGCTGTATGCTTGCCAAACCGTTCAAGCAGCTCCCCTCTTTTGCTGTCCCCAGTGGCAAAATACAGGCTGATCTTCGCCTTCCTCGGTGAAAAGCCGACAAGCGGGGCATCTCCTTCGTGGCCGGTTTCATACTTATAATGATAGGAACCGAACCCGATAATACTGTCCCCCCACATCTTTGCCTTGAATCCGCTCGTTTCTTCAAAAATCTCTATCAGTCTGTATGCATCTTCCCGTTTCTTTGGATTATCCACATTTTCAATGAACTCTTCTACACTCTTATCATTCTCTTTCGTCTTTTGCTCGTACATCATTTCCCTCCTAATGTCCCTATATTTATTAATGTACATTTCTACAAGAGGAGATAATCTCCTTCCTGAAAATGCTTATCAAAATACAAAAGGCCCCGCCGGCAGCCGGCAGGGCCTTACCTTTTCATTATTCACTTGAAGAATTGTTGCTGGATTCGGAGTCTTTCTTCTTTTCAGCTTTATAGGCTTTCTTGAAATCACTGCTGTAGTTCACTTCCTGGGTATCGGAGAGCCCGTTATTCTGCTCTGTGTTAAATCCTTTGTAAGGTGCTTTCTTGTCTGCCATTTTAGCATTCTCCTTTCCAATTTATATTCATTATTCTTTTACCCTCCGGACATTCCTGCAAACGGAAAGTTTAGAATCCCCCTCTAATTAGGTAAACAGAGAACAGAGGTGATGAAGATGACATTGAAAAAGATAGGAACGCTTCCCGAATTGGTGAAGGCGGCAGAAAATGCGGCCGATGCCCGTTTATACATCAGCCAGGAGGAATCCTCTCATCCAGGTGCTGTTCTCGGAGACGAAGACAGTCCCAGCGGCTCCTCGATGGGTCTGGAGCTTAGTCTCCTTCTCCAGACTGGCTCTGAACAGCTTTACTACAGCAATAAATACGATGAAGAGGACCTTTATGAAGCCGATCTTGGTTTCCTGGAAGGATTGAAGAAGCATACAGATTATACCCTCCTCTCCCCCTCAGATTTCAGGAAAAGGCTGGACCGGGCTTAATAATAGGCTCGAATCAGCTGTTTTAGCGGTTATGACATGATCATAACCGTTATTTCCGGGTGTGTTTGTGAATCTTTTCACAAAACTGCAACAGAGTTTGTGATTTATTTCACATTTTTAATATATAATAAAAGTATCTTAAATATCCGCCTCGCGAAATATAAGCAGACATATGACTTTTACAATTGAAGGGAGAAATTCAGGATGAAAACAAATAAAGTGAACAGGGTTGTTGTAATCGGCACTGGAGCTGTGGGCTGCAGCTATGCATACTCAATGGTCAACCAGGGTGCAGCAGAAGAAATTGTCCTGATTGATGTAAACGAAGCTAAGGCCGAAGGTGAAGCAATGGACCTTAATCACGGGATGCCGTTTGCACCTTCACCAGTCAGGCTGTGGAACGGAACTTATGACGACTGCAGGGAAGCTGATCTTGTTGTCATCACTGCAGGCCTGCCTCAAAAGCCAGGCGAAACCAGGCTTGACCTTGCAGCGAAGAACACCGGCATTTTCAAAACTATTGTCAAGCAGGTTATGGCGAGCGGCTTTGATGGCATTTTCCTGGTCGCAACAAATCCGGTTGACATCCTGACATATGTGACGTGGAAAGAATCCGGCCTCCCGAAGGAAAGAGTCATCGGATCCGGCACCGTCCTTGATTCAGCAAGGCTGCGCTTTAAGCTGGGCGAGTATTTCAAAGTGGATACAAGGAATGTCCATGCAGCCATCATCGGCGAACATGGAGATACGGAATTCCCTGTTTGGAGCCATAGCAGCATTGGCATTGAATCTCTTGGCAGCTTTTTGAAGCGCAAAGAAGACGTGAACCCGGACTGTCTTGAAAAAATATTCGTCAATGTACGTGATGCAGCCTACGATATCATTCAAAGAAAAGGTGCGACCTATTATGGGATCGGAATGTCGCTGGCCAGGATTACGAAAGCAATCCTCCATAACGAAAATTGCATCCTGACCATTTCTGCTTATTTGGACGGCGAATATGGAGAAAAAGACCTTTATATAGGTGTTCCCGCCATCATCAACCGGGAAGGCATCCGTGAAATAATTGAAATCGACCTGAATGAAAAAGAAAAAGAGCAGTTCAGCACCTCTGCGAAAGTATTGAAGGAGATTATGGCCAATACACTTTAATCAGAATGACGGAAGCCGGATGTGCCCCATGCTGGCTTCTTCTCTTTTGGAATCATTCTGCCTGCTCTTCTTCCTTCTTACCTTCTTTAAGCAATTCAATAATTTCCTGATTTTGTTTCACTGTCTTCCTCAGATTCACCTCAATGGACAACAGTGAGATAATAGCGGCAATCATGATTAATAGGCCCATCAGATCCCTCCTTCCATAATATCATGTTAGATACCCTTTATTTACCATATTATAACTCATTCTTAATACAAGACTTTGCAAATAATAGACCATATCATTAGAGATGAGATGAAGGAGGCCACAGCATGGACAGCGAAATGGGCAAAAAAGTAAGCACACTTGATTGGGAGGTACTTCATCAATCTTTGGATGAGGATGGATTTGTAAAATTAGGCACCCTCCTATCCCCTGCGCAATGTGAATCTGTTATCGAAATGTATCATGAGGAAAGCCTTTATCGAAGCACCATCAATATGGAACGCTACCGTTTTGGGAAAGGTGAATACAAGTACTTCGCGGATCCGCTTCCCCCTCTTTTGCAGGAGCTGCGCACGGCTTTTTACCCTGAACTTGCGAAAGCTGCCAACCGCTGGCTTGTTATGCTTGGCAAACAGCCGGCCTATCCCGGCACATTGGAGGAATTCCTGGAAGAGTGCAGGCAGCATGGCCAGGAACGGACAACCCCGCTTATTTTGAAATATGAGCAGGGGGGCTACAACTGCCTGCACCAGGATCTTTACGGAGATGTGTTTTTTCCTTTCCAGGTATTATTTACATTGAGCAGAAGAGGGCAAGACTACACCGGCGGTGAATCTCTTCTCTTCGAACAGCGGCCAAGGGCGCAAAGCCGGGGTCATGTGATTACGCTCGAACAGGGCGAGGCATTGATTTTCCCAACAAGCAGCAGGCCGGTCCAGGGGAAAAGAGGCTATTACAAGAACACTGTCCGCCACGGTGTCAGTACACTCTCCTCAGGTACCAGGTATGGATTGGGAATCATCTTCCATAATGCAAAATAAGGATGATTAAAATGAAAGCGAATATAGCTTATAAAACACCCAGAACGATTTTGACAAAAGGCACCGGGTTCCTTTCCGGCTACAGCCACTCGCTTAACCCTTATACAGGCTGTGCCTTCGGCTGCTCTTACTGCTATGTCAGGGAAATGCCCGTCTCCATCTTCCGCAGCGAAGAATGGGGCAGCTGGGTCGACGTAAAGCAGGGTGCCGCAGAACTGCTGGACAAAGAAATAACAAGAGCCAAAAAGAAAGGGCCAGTGACCATTTTCATGTCTTCCAGCACAGATCCCTATCAGCCGGCTGAGCATTCAGAAAGGATCACCCGCTCCCTCCTTGAAGCAATGGCAGAAAACCAGCCGGATTTCTTGTTTGTCCAAACTAGAAGCCCCCTTGCTGCACGGGATGCTGATCTGTTTCAAAAGCTTGGAGAAAAGGTGCGGATCAGCATGACAGTCGAAACGGACAGCGAGACAATTAGAAAGCATTTCACGCCCTCCGCCCCGCCGATCCCGGCAAGGCTGAAGGCCCTGCGGGAGCTGAAGGAAGCAGGCATACCCGTCCAGGCTACCATTGCCCCTTTGCTCCCCAGCAGTGAGAGTTTCCCGGAATTGCTTCTCCCCATTGTAAACAGGATCTGCATCGATGATTATTTTATGGGAGATGGAAGCGGAGGAAGACGAACGGAAAAGATCGGCATCCCTGCTCTTTACGAAGAGCTGAACCTGAAGGAATGGTACAACCGGACCGCATACAGGAAAGTATATAAAAGATTTACAGAAGTATTTCCGCCTGGACAGGTTCTGATCAGCAAGGAGGGCTTCCTTCCGGGATGAGGCTTTTCAGCCGCTGCTGACCCCAGAAAATAGTTGCGATCTGTCCCTGAAAGATTGCCTGAATTTCTGCTAATCTTAGCTATGAAAATAGACGGATGGAGGGCTTTCTATGGGTTTGGAAATGAGAAAAGCATGTGAAAAATGTGATGCACCATTGGCCTTGGATGGCACAGCTTTTATCTGTGTATATGAATGCACATTTTGCCAGGAATGCACTGAGGGTATGAATAGAGTCTGCCCCAACTGCGGCGGCGAGCTTGTTCAGAGGCCAAGAAAGACTGCTGTTGGATGAAGAACGCTGTTTTTCCGGCTTGGACAGCGTTCTTCAAGCCGGTTTTCAGGCATTATGGAGCTGGGAGAGCCGGCAGCCGGCCCCTTTTTGGGCTCATTCTATTAATCGGCGTGATAATCTACCAACTTCGCCGGTTATTCTACCGATTCAGAGCATAATCTACCAACTTCATACGTTATTCTACCAACTTCACGAATTATTCTACCAACTGCCTCTTTTTATTCTTTCCCCTCTAAAAACTTCTGTGCCTCTTCCACCTCATTCGTTTCCAGCACAAGCTTTTTCATTTCGCCTCCCCCGGTCTCAAAAACGAGTATCGCCGGAGTTTCTTCAAAAGAATACTTCGGAAATTCTTTACGCGCTTCCTCAGGATCTGCAATATACCGGAGCTCGCCAACCGGCCCGCCATTGCCGGTAAAATCGCTGAATGCTCCGCTCAATGTCTCATCTCCCCCGATGATAAGGACTTGATAACTTCCGGAGGATTGGCCGGATGCCCCGCAGGCGCCAGCCAGAACGGCAGCGGCCGCCAGAAAGAGAAACAGCACTATTTGCTTCATATTTTGCCTCACTCCTTTTTGTTAGGTTTCAGCAGGAATACCATACAGATTATGGAATTGTTATAAGAGATTAATGTTGAGGAGAATTTCTTTCATGAAATATAAAAAAGAGAAACTGGTTCTTGCCGGTATTGTGATCATTTTCCTGCTGCTGCATTCAACCCCTCACCTTGCCCTCAGGACCCATGTTTTGATAAGCGGCTATCCTGGTGCTGCTTTGACATCAGGGATTATCGAGGATCACTATCATAACAAAGCAGATTCAGAGAAATTTGCCAGACTAAACGGCAAAGCTTATACCCTTACCGAGCCTCCCCTTGAAAAAGCAACTGCCGGGCAGTTAAGAAACTATCTTGTAAGGAAATTCGGTTTCCTTTATTTTGCTGAGTATTATGGTGAAACTTAATGCCCTGCCTCATTAAGGTACGATAAAAAAAGGCAGGATCCCGCATCCTGCCTTTTTCTTATGCTCTAAAATGCTGAATGATGCTTCCATTTCCATCCCGGGCTTCAATCTCCGCGTATGCTCCGTTGATCAAAGTGACCTGCGGAGGGACATGGCCGCAGTCGATGTCATAAATAACAGGAACATCGAGCTCAGCTGACAGCTCCCGGTATACATCCTCTGCAGTATACCCGCCAACTGCTGTGTTGGCGCTGCTGCGTCCAAACATGATTCCCGCACAGCCTTCAAACCAGCCGGCCAGCTTCATATGGACCAAAGTCCTGCGCAGGTCGGTTGTCGTCATTTCACAGTTCTCAAAATACCAGACAATAGGATCCCCGCCAAGGTGCTCCCGCTGAAATTCACGGACACGGCCGTAAGGGGTGCCGATCAGATGCCTGATAACATCAATGCATCCGCCAAGCAGCCGGCCTTCCATCCTCTCCGGACTGCCGGATATGGTTTTCCAGCTCGTCGGCTCTGTTAAATGAAATACATATGGTGAAGGATTCTCATGCTGCCATTCTTTCTGATAGTTGCTGGAAGATTCCTGTTGGACCGATCCGCCCTCTTCTGTTTTCAAAACATCCAGCCACCTGGCTGTTGTTTCATCCATTTGCTCACCGCGCAGGTCGGCAAGATTGGTTCCATGGGCTGTCGCCATCCCGGTCATCAAAGTAGCGGACAACAGCAGCAAACTCGTATCTGAGTAGCCTAATATCCACTTTTCCTCCATACTCGAGAAATCCACTTTATCCAATATTTCTACTAAAAGCTCCCCTCCCCACGGAGGAATGATTAAGTCTATCCCGCTGTCTGCCATCATTTCATTAAATTCATCCGCTCTGACCGAAGCCGGGGCCGACTTTGCTTTTTCCTGTGTCCACAGTGTGTCGCCGCATTTCACACGGAATCCCCTTGATTCCATTCGGCTGCAGGCAGACCGGATCATATCGTGAAGCTCCTCCGGCACCCCGGACGATGCTGCTGTTACGCCAATTACGGCGTCTTCCTTTAAAATCGGATAACTGATCATGTTTTCATTCCCTTTCTAAAGCTGCATGTGAAGCACATACTGCTCGCCCTTTTTTCCGGTGAGTCGAAGTCCCTGGTCAATAAAACCAGCTTTTTTATAAACATGCTGGGCTGCCCGATTGCTGTGATTCACACCCAGGACGATTTCATTTTTATCCGGAAAATGCTTCCTTGCAAAATCAGGCAGAAGCCTTAATGAGTCGCCCGCAATCCCTTTCCCCTGATAGCTGGAGCTGATCGAGTAGGCGCGAAGCAGAATCGCCCGGTCATTCGGGCTGTATTTGATGGCCCCGCCCTTGCCATGAAGGACGAAGAAGCCAGCTATATCCTCTCCGTAATTAATGATAATAGGATGCCGGTCATCCTCCTTCAGACAGGCCTCAATTGCCGGAATCGGCAAGCTGGTAAAAGCAAGCTGCTCTTCCGGGAGCTGATAGCCTTGAAGCCGCACTTCATCTTCGTTTTTATAAAATGCCAGGGAAACTTGTTTTTTCACTGCTGTTTTTTCCATGTAAGATCACCTTCTATCTTTCAGGCTCTAATGCCGCAAATTACCTTTGCTATTCAGCCTTTCAATAAAGAACGTATATTCTATTATGCAGGCTCTTATTCCTGCCTGGTCCTCTATATTTTTCAAAAAGTAAAACCTCCATTCAGCTATGCACGCAAGAACCAGCATCGTTGTGTGGCACTGAAAAATGCTATAAACAGGAGTAACTTTTATGAATGCAGAAAGAGCCTAAAATAAGAAAGCATATTTTAGGCTCTTAATTTAATTACTTTTTAAAGCCCCCGTTTATTCAATAAGCCAAATGTGCGGTCATTCAGGAAAAGCTATTTAAGTCTCCCACGCCCAGCCATAAAAGAGCGGACCTTCCCGGACCTGAATGAGGGCAGTGACAGGTTGAAAAATAAGCGGAGGAATTCCCCCTAATTACGAAAAAACTCTAATAATAGCTCAAATAGACGGAGAAATTCCGACTATCGACTCAAAAAACAGTAAAATGGGCAACTTCGCTCCGCTTACCCGGAAATTCTCCGCTTATTTACACCCATTCGGGCCATATTCAGCATCCTAACCGGAAAATCTCCGCTTATTATAAGGCTTGCTGGCCACTAGGAATACCTGTTTTTTTAAAACCATTCCTTCACTATCCTGTCTCATTTTCGGAATAAGAAAAGCCGCCTGGTTTTTGGCTGCTGCTTTGAACATAGGGGTTTCTACCCATAAATACAATTATTGTTTAATGGTTAAAATAGAAGCATTACTTTTAAAGGGAGATATCGATGAGTTATCCCACTAAAGATGAAATTAACAAAGTAGATAATCAGCTGACAGAATTGAGGCTAGAAAACTTTATTCACGAGGATTTTTTAAGTCCTCAATGGTGGTTTCTATTAGCTCTTACTATTATGCCTTGGATATTGTGGTGGATATTGGTAGACAAAACAAGAATCAAACAAATTTGGCTTTATGGTGCATTAATAACCATCCTTATTATCTATTTGGATGATATAGGAAGTGAACTGAATTTATGGAATTATCCATATAAACTCGTCACCATTGTTCCACGGCTAAATCCAGTAGATATAAGTGTACTTCCTGTAATGCATATGCTTGTTTATCAATATTTCTCTAAATGGAAGCCTTTCATAATTGCTAATATTATCGTTTCACTTCTCAATTCTTACATAGCCGAACCCCTTTTTGTTAAATTTGGCATTTACGAATTAACTCATTGGAAGTACTCATATTCAGTTCCAATCTACATTATTAAGGCAGCTGCAACTAAATTTGTCCTTGAAAAAGTTATACAAAAAAGCAAAGGATATTAGTAATCCTTTGCTTTTTAATGTATAAAAAATAATGGTTTTTTTATTATCATGTGTATGCTATACCATTTTCTCTATTCTGGTATAGATCCTTTCTGTCATTGTAATCCAAATGCTATTTTGGCGGCTTCCTGCACATATTTCCTTTTGCCCCGCTAGTTAAGAAGAAAAGCTGCCTGGTTTGGCAGCAGGTTGGAACAAAGCACCGTTAAAAATTGTGTTTAATGACTGCAGTAACTAACTCACCCCGGAGAAATCAATTAGTGTTGCCACTCAGTTAATGACTGCCTTCATGCCCCGGAAATGTGATGCTTGTTATGACGGGATCTTTATTTCCATACCATTCATACACAATGTCATACGTTCCACCCGCTTCGATCAGATTCCAGACATTTTCGTCCTCAACCACCAGCTTCCGCCCATCAAGGAGAACATAAAATTCTGTGCCCTCTTTTCCTTTATCTTCAACTGCCGCCGCTTCTGCTTCTTCTGTATGTATGATGAAATGGTTTCCGGCAAGCAGGAAAGTGATGATCAGAATAGCAGCTATAGCCAGCACTTTATACCTTTTCATTTAAAACCCTCCCATACCTTTCCTTAATATACGGGCAGAGCTCAACGAAGGTTTCAGCCTGTACACTCAACGTGGAACCTTCTCCTGTTTTAAAATACAATGAAAGATATATATGGCCGGCAGGAGGATCTATTATGAAAATAATTATTAAGATTGCATTTATCATTGTTTTAGCTGTTATCCTCGCGGGTGCCGCAGGATTTTACATTTGGTCCCAGGCAACGTATAAACCGTCAGAAGAACTCTTTGATTTAGTCGGGGAGGAAAATATCCGGCATGAGAAGGATTGGATTGTCTTTAATCCGGGTGAGGTGAAGAAAGCCGGCATCATCATTTATCCTGGAGCCAAGGTCGAGCCAGAGGCGTACAGCTATGTGGGCAAGCGGCTTGCTGAGAATGGGTACCTGGTGCTGGTGCCTGAAATGCGCTTGAATTTTTCTATTCTCGAAGGAGATAAAGCAGACGAGCTGATCTCCCAATATCCAGAAATAGAGAGCTGGTATATTGGCGGGCATTCCCTCGGGGGAGTATCGGCGGCTTCTTATGCGTTTAACCATACGGACCTGATTGATGGAGTCATCCTTCTCGGCTCCTATCCAAGCAGCGGCTCTGACTTTTCAGGTTCCACGATGCCTATGCTTTCGATTTATGCGGAAAATGATGGACTGACCACACCCGGGAAGATTGAAAAAACGCGGCATTTGCTTTCTGATGCGGCAGACTTATATGAAATAGTAGGTGGCAACCATGCACAATTCGGCATGTATGGTGCACAAAAAGAGGACAATCCAGCGGCTATTCCGCCTCAAAGACAGCAGGATTTAATAGTAAATGAAATTTTGGGTTGGCTTGCAAATTAAACGGTTCAAATAAAAAGGGCACCCATGCCCTTTTTATTTATATAACACCATACTCCTTCAGCTTCAGCCGGATTGCTTCTTTATGGCTGTCCGGATCGAACATTGTATTATTCATCACAGCCTTTTTCATATCCAGATGCCGGATAATATTCAGCTCCATCTGCCGCCTTGCCTCCAGCACCTTCACTGTTCCTTCAAGTCCCTTCAAGCCTTGGCTGAGTCCGTACCCTTGGCCAGTATAATAATCGGTAAATCCCTGATACCACTCTGCGGGCCTCTCTTTCACAGCATTTCTGAAGGCTGACTCAGGATCGTCCTGCTCCAGATAGATCAAAAGCGGATCAAGTTTTTTAATAGTCTCTGCAAGCCGCTGCACATATGCCGTTATTTCTTCAGCCGGCTCATTGTACTTGATCATTCCGATGCTCATGGGATTTTGGATGAAGCAGCATTCAAATATGTATACAGCATCCTCATTGGCGGCTCCCTCTGCAAAGCTGCGCCAGCTGGTCTCCATCAGCTCCATATGCAGCTTCATCGGCAGTTCGTAAATATCAGTCCGGATAATAGGTTCCAGCAGGCCTTCAGGAAATGCAGCAGGATATTTCCGCTTCATTTTTTCATATTGAACTAGATAATAGCCTTCTTTTTCAATTGTATATTGTTTTATAAGGTCTGCCTGGCCGCCAGCTTCCTTCAGCAGTTTCTCTATCTCTTCTTCCGCTGCATAAGCGACTCCATCATAGTCGGCAGGATGGTCGAGATTGCCTTCAAGGAATAACCTTGCCTCAACTCCTGCCTCCTCGAGTATCTCTTTTGCATATTGGGCAGTTGTTGACTTGCCGAAGCCGGGAAGCCCCTCAACGAGTATTAGTTTGGTTTTCATTCTTTGCACCTCTGTTGTCTTGAGATAAACTTTTGCTTTCTCCTATTCGCCGCCAGCTGACATTTTTCCTTTTCAGCAGGCCATTGGGGGCAGGTTATTTTTCCGCCGGCTGGATAACCTATCCTTATATCAACTTATAAGAGGGTTAAAGAGATGCAGTCTTCATTTGTGTTATTCTTCATTATTATTGGCATCGTTTTTGGAGTTTGGAGAAGTTTTGCCCAGTATTATAGCACGCTTTTGTACTGGATCATTGCCAATCTGATTTATGAACTGCTATTATCCAGCTTTCGGGTCTGGGAATTTAAGCCTGTCGGAATCGACCATGTTCTTCTGCCGACTCATAACGCTATTTCCATGGCCATTGCTTTTATAATCTACCCTTTTGTGCTGCCTGTCTTTCTTGGAAGGCTTCCGGAAAAGCTGTGGGGCAAGGCAGGGTGGATACTGGCCTGGTCAATTCTTTTTACAGGTGTGGAGCTCATCGCCTATATAAATGACAGCATTATCCATCATCATGACTGGTCCTTCCGCTGGTCCTTTCTGTTCAATATTGTGACGTTCACACTTTTGATTGCCCATTATCGCAAGCCGTGGACCGCCTGGCTCATGGGTGGGATTTTTATAGCAGCTCTCTATCTTATATTTGATGTTCCGAACCCCTATTAAGGAAGACCGCATGCAGTTTAGTTTATTAATTGTAATGCTGAGGTTATAGTATACATACAGACTATAACGATAAAGCGGTGAAATAATGACAAACGAGTCCAGCCATTTAAAGCTTGAAAATCAGCTTTGCTTTCTTCTTTATGCTGCTTCAAGAGAAATGACGAAGCAGTATAAGCCACTATTAGATAAGCTTGAAGTCACCTATCCTCAATACCTTGTCCTTCTCCTTCTTTGGGAAAAGAAAAGCCTGACTGTAAAAGAACTGGGGGAGTTTCTCTACCTCGATTCCGGCACCCTTACACCCATGCTGAAGAGGATGGAGCAGCAGGGCCTTCTGAGCCGGAAGAGATCTGCTGAGGATCAGCGCTCTGTTTTTGTGACACTGACACAAAAAGGGATTTCCCTTCAGGAACAGGCAGAATCCATCCCCGGGAAAATTTTTGAAATGAGCGGCGCCAATGAAGAAGAATATAATTCACTGAAAACCTCCCTTTTGCAGCTCCTGCAAATCCTTCATCATAAAGATGAGCAATAAGAAAGGATGCCCAGCCAAGCGGGCATCCTTTTTTACTTTATTGAATGATTTCGAGCTGAACCTCAATATTCCCATTCACAGCTTTTGAATATGGGCAGACACCGTGGGCTTTCTCCACCAGTTCATTCAGAAGGCTATCTTCTATGCCTGTTCCTTTCACCTGCAGAACAACCCCCAGCTTAAAGCCCTGGTCGCTTTCATCTTTCAAAAGACTCACATTTGCAGTCACTTCCGATTGAAAAGAAACTTTTTCTTTCCTTGAAACCATCTGCAGCGCACTGTCAAAGCATGCTGCATAGCCTGCCGCAAACAGCTGCTCTGGATTTGTTGCTTCAGGAACTTCTTTTTTCCTTGGAGTTCCCGGCATGGCTACATCCAAAGCTAAATTCCCTTCTGCTGATGATACTCTGCCTTCTCGTCCGCCGATTGCTGTTACTGATGCAGTGAATAGTGGTTTTGTCATGTGAATCACTCCTATATATTAATTGTGCACAATTTAATTTTATAAAACCAACTATAAAACAGCAATATTTTTGCTCAAAAATAAAAACCACAGCAGGCACTGTGGCTTTGGGATGATATTAATCAGCAAATCTTTTTACAAGTACATATTGGATGATCGGATACGTAATATAAGCGATGCACAAAGCGATGAACAGTGTGTAATTCTCTCCCTTGCTCACAAGGAAGAAGTCGATGATCCATAACAGCAGAAGTGCAGTTAATACAACATAATAGCTGACTCTGGCACTGTCCTTAATGATCTGCCTGCCCATCTCATCTTTCTGAACTTCCTTCCTCGTTCCCCATGTAATGAACTGGACCCATCCAATCAGCAGGGCGATGATCACGAGCAGCTCTGCTGACCCAATGGATGCTTCATCGATTTTGATATAGCTGATGAAGGTTCCCCCAAAATAAAGTGTTGCCGCTATCAGAAACACAAGCGCTGCTATTTCTTTTCCTTTCATCTCTCATTCCCCCTGCTCCTAAAATGAAATAACTGATCCACTGTCATGCCAAGGGACTCTGCCAGCTGAAAGGCAAGTGCAAGGCTGGGATCATATTTGTTGTTCTCGATTGCATTAATCGTCTGGCGCGAAACGCCGCATGTTTTGGCCAGCTCTTCCTGAGAAAGGCCGCTGCTTTTTCTCACTTCTTTGATTTGATTATCCATTCACACCACTCTGCCGTATTTTTGTCAAACATGTTTTACATCCATAGCATAACATGACATTTATTTACATGTCAAACATGTTTTACATCCATCTTAAAAAAACTGCAAAGATGAATGCTCTTTGCAGCTGTTTATCCATTAAGGGCTTCTTCTTCCACTTTTTTCAGGAATTCCTGCACCACTTGCTTATTGCTGGTCTGTCCTCCCAGCTTTAACATCGCTCTTCCTACAAAATTAACTCCTTTATTATGGCCCTCATAAATGAACCTTGTTTGTCCCTCGTTCAATTTCACCAAATTAAATGAAAGGGATATCTCAAATGCCTTGCCCAGCACAAATTGAATCTGCTTCCTCTTTTCACTTTCTTCATCTTCGTATACAAGTGTTTCAACCATATAGGTTTCAGTCCTCTTTCCTTCCCTGTAAGTCTGGCGGTGCCTGGCACCTGCTTCTTCTTCCGTTTTCTCGATCAGCACATGTTCCTCCACCTTTGGCATGATCCTTTTGATATTCTTGTCCTTAAATAAATCCCATACTTTTTCAATATTAACCGGGATAACTATTTCTTCCTTCCATTCAATCATTCTTCATTCCTCCCTGCCTGAAAGCAGAAACTGATCGATCTCCTCCTCTTGCTCCCGAAGATCATCTATCTGCTTCCTGATTTTAGCTTTTTTCTTGAGGAGCAGCTGCTCCAGATTCTGAAAAGATTCATCCTCCATCACCAACACCATTTCCTGGATGGTGAATCCCAGCTTCCTGAGCTTTATTAACAGGACTGCCAAAAAGTAGCTTCCATCGTCATAATAGCGATAGTTGTTTTTCGGATCTATATAGGCCGGTTCAAGCAGCTTCACCTCAGCATAATACCTGAGTGTTTCCCTGCTCAGCCCCGTTAATTCAGCAAATTCGCTAATTCTATACATGCTTTCCTCCTTCCTGCATCATAAACCAGGGGGTGCACTGCATGGTCAATCTTTATTTAGTTATTTTAATGGTTTTTATTGGCGGAGCAAAATGGATGCAACAAAAAAAGAACCGTGGCGGCTCTTTTTATTAGAAAATATTCATATGCACTCCTAAAATTAAAGCTAGAATTGGTTAATATCAGAAATGATATTCCTCAATACATCTATCGATTGGATAGGATCACCGCTAAGTTCCAGCCTATGATCGCCACCCTCCACCACCTTAATTGAAAGATTGGGATTCTCTTTAACCTTTTCAATGCGTTCCCAAGTGAAATAAGGATCCTGATCCCCAATGATACAGAGCCCCTTATGGCTGCCAGCCTCCATGCTAGTCAATACAAACTCTTTTTGAAGCAAAGGGGTCATCCATACTGCTTTCGCATCCAGAAAGCTTTGATCCTTCAATAGATAAGGCAGCGCCATGGTTCCAATGGATTTAGCAACGATATAATAATGGTCATACCCTTTATCTTTCAGAGCATCCGCAATAGAAAGCCGGATAGCCTCAGCCAGGCCTTCTCCAGATAAAGCCGACTGCTCTTCACGATTAAAGCTGTAGTTGAGATGAAGGACATCAAAGCCCTTCGAGTAAAATAAACCTGTACAAAAATGAAGCAGCGGAGCCTGTGTCGTATACCCTGCTCCCGGCAGAATAATGGCCAGGCTGTCTGCCGTTTCTTTTTGCTCTATCAATCTGGAAGAAATTTTAGCATGATTTACTTTGTTTGCTGATGTCATATTGACACTCCTCCGCAAGCTATGATATTTACATAAAAAACTGCTCTGAACTGTCTGCTGACTATCAGTAGAACAGGCTCTTTTTAATATACAAAGAACGCCAGAATGATGAAAAATAAAACAGTAAGAATGATCCCAAACAACAGCTGCCATAATAATTGTCTAAACTTATTATCGTCGGTTTGAGCTTCTTCCCCGTCCTTAAGAAGAGATAAAATACCAGAGGTGAACATGGCATCCCAGAGCTTCCAGGTTTCCCGCTTTTTCTCTCTCAAGAGCTTCCCCTTTCTTAACACACAGATTCTCTGCCCGCTGATTGCAGTGCTGCTATATTATCTGCAAATTCATTTTTTCCATATACCCTATTCTATAAATACTTCTTAAAACCCTTGCTCACTGCCCCATCATAACCCTCACTTTCAAAAAACTGATGGGCCATCTGTCTCTTTGAGCTGCTTAACAGCATAATTCTATGGCAATCCAGTGATCTGCAATACTCCTCTGCATATTTCAGCAGCTTCTGCCCAACGCCGCGGCCACGATGATGTTCATGAACCACAATATTCTCAATTACTCCATAAGGCTTTAGCCCATGCAAGGCTTGCAGGCATATATTGAGTGTCAGTGTTCCGAGAATTGTTCCTTCTTCATCGTAAACAAGCAAGAAATTGCCGGGGTCCATTTTGATTCTTTCAATTTGCTCCACTAACACATTCCTTTTCCGGCTATGGGGAACCAGCATTCGATAAAGTTCGGAAATTTGCTTCTGATCGGCTGCTCCGGCTTCACAGATCAACGAAACTCCACACCGCCTTTCCAAGGTTTTACCAGTCGGGCTGTATAATTGTTTCCATAATTATACATCCGTTACTTTCACTGTGTAAACCCATAAAAAAACGAAGGCTGCCTCTTCAGCAGCCTTCGTTTTTTCGCACATTATTCAGGAATATATGGCAGCTCCAATGTCTTCGGAATATTGATGACATGCACTTCGAGATAGGATTTCAGCCCTTCTTTGCCGTATTCGCGTCCAACCCCGGACTGCTTGACGCCTCCGAAAGGAAAGCGGACATCAAGTCCCTGTACGGCGGCGGTATTGATCATGGTGGTGCCGGCCTCAATCCTGCGTGCAACCTTAATCGCTTCTTCTTCGTCTCCCCAGACAGAGCTGGTCAGTCCATAAATGCTTTCATTATGAAGCTGGATCACCTGCTCTTCGTCATCATAGGGAATGATCGGGACAGTCGGGCCGAATTGCTCTTCCACTACAATCGGATCGTGCGGATCTGCACCGAGTACCAGTGTTGGCTGCAGGAAATAACCGTTATCCATCAGGTCTTGATCAAGGATCTTCCCGAGCTTTATGACTTCTGCCCCTTTGCTTTTGGCATCCTCAACCAGGCTTTTCACATATTTGACTTGTCCCGGATTATTGACCGGCCCGACGGTTACTTCCGGGTTGAATGGATCGCCCACCCGGATCCATTTATCTGCTGCTTCTCTGTATTTCTCCACAAAACCTTTATAAATGGATTGATGCACATACACTCTTTTGGCAATCATGCAGATTTGGCCTGAGGTCAGAAAGTTGGAGATGACCATGCGGCGCATTGCTTTTTCATCGTTTACATCAAAGCTTGGCAGCACGATTGCTGCATCATTCCCGCCCAGCTCAAGCGTCATTTTTTTTATCGTCTCAGAGGCAGCTTTCATAATGCTTTTAGCTGTTTTGGTTCCGCCAGTAAATGCGATTTTCGCCACCTTCGGATTGGATGTAAGCTCAACCCCGACATCTGCCTCCCCATGAACAAGATTAAGGACTCCCGGCGGAAATTCGGAAGCAATGATCTCCACGACCTTGCTGACTGCAAGAGGCGCAAATGGGCTTGGCTTCAGTACCATTGTATTTCCGGTCAGGAGGGCAGGGGCGATTTTAATGGTTGATAAAGAAATCGGATAATTCCAAGGTGTGATGGCGGACACCACTCCGATGGGATCATATGTAATAAGGGTCCTTCCGTTATCATGCTCCTTTATCTGCGGCTCGGTTACCTCTTTTACATTCTGGCAGGCGAATTCCATCCACATCAGGGAAACGGCAATTTCTCCTTTAGAATCCCACAATGCCTTTCCATGTTCGCGGGATAAAAGCTCTGCAATTTCCGGAGTGGCATCTTTAATTTTCTGGATGGCGCGCTCCATCCGCTCCACCCGGTCTTCTACCTTGCTGACTTTCCACACGCTGAATGCATCATAAGCCGCATCAATGGCCCTGATAGCTTCTTCCTTTGTATTCACTGGTGCATATCCTGCAGTTTCTTCCGGGTGTGCAGGATTTTCACGGGGAAAGTTTTTCTCAGTCGGTGCTTTCTCTCCATTGATGATTGCGTCAATCTTTACTGGCTCCCTGTTCATCAAAGCTTAACCTCCCATAATCATAGATAAGCCTTAGTATGATGAAATCGGCAAAGATATATTCCAAAATTTGAGAAAGCAAGGAACCGGAGTCCCTTGCTGTTATTCCTTTGTTTTCAGTTTCTCCAATTCAAGCTCCACTTCATCTGCCAAATGCGGGCTGACAGCCGGTTTATAGGCATTTGCAGAGAGCAGCTTCCCTGCCTTTATATAAGATTCCTGTTCAAGTACCTTTTCTTCCATTCTGGCAAACCCGCTGAGCGCCTGGTCCGCTTTAAAGGAAACCGTGCTTTCCTGGATGTTCTTGATGGCCGCTGCTGCCTGATAGCGGGCTGCCAGCTCATTTTTCTTCAGCTTGAGCTCTTCATATTGCCTGTGGAGCGCTTCAAGCTGCCCTGCCAGTTCATTGGTTTTTTCCTGGATCATTTCATATTGCTGGATGTAGACCGAGAGCTTCCGTTCGCTGACGATCTTCTCCTGAAGGGCGAGCCTTGCGATATCTTCCTCACCCTTGGATACAGCCAGATCCGCCTGTCTTTTGCGCTTCTCTGCCGTTTCCTGCTCTGATGCAATCAGCAATGAATATTTCTGTTCAACAGCATACTGCTGGGCCAGTGCCTGCTTTCCTTTTTCCAGCTGTTCCTCCACTTCCCTTATATACTGCTTCAAAAGACTTATTGGGTTCTCCATTTTATCAACTGCATCATGCAAGTCAGCAGTGACGATGCGTTTCATTCTTTTTAATACGCCCATTTTTCCTATTCCTCCATTTTTGTTTTCTTTTCCCACTCATCCAGGAAGTCTCTGTTTCCCTGAAAGCCGGGGCTTGTCCAATCATATGAAAAGGCGGCCGGCTCCTCATTGCTGCGGATTTTATAGATCGTGTACAGTCCGATGAGCGCCATTGGAATAAAAACAATCTTAGGAAGGAGCAGGAACAATCCCAGACCGGCGAGAAATATGCCCGCCCATTTCTTCAGCCCCCCATTTTGAGCCGTTTTCCATAAAAGGAAGCCTGCTGCAATCAAAAGCAGCTGCAGGATAACCGCCATAAAACTGCCTGCCTGCATCCAGGAATGAGGGTGCACGGCTGGTGTAAACTCGATCACATTCTGGTGGAATCCTCTGCCCCGGTGATGGGGAGCAAAGTGGATCTGCCCCTCTGCTGCCATCGGCCTTGAAGCTTGTCCATAGAACCCTTCTGCTGCTTTATAATTGGCATATACCGCGGCAGCGCCGATAGCGCCTCCGATAAGCATCTTCATTTTCACTTTCTTCACCTCCCTGTTAGTTGATGGCTGCAAAGAGAATATTATAGTGCTAAGGAGAAAATCTGGTGAAAAAACAGGTTTTTTCAGGTGATATAAAAAAAGACCACTCTGGTCCTTTTTCTGCCGCAAAAGTGATTTGCCTTTATTATCCTTGCGAACGCCTAAATACAAGATATATTTTCCTAGAGCAATAGTCTTATTTGTTAGTCTCAGGAATATCTTTTTCCCAAAAGGAAGAGAAGGAGGCACAAAAATGAAAGCCATCATATGTGAAAAATATGGCTCGCCCGAAGTACTTAAATTAGCAGAGATTGATAAGCCTGTTCCTGGAGATGATCAGGTCCTGGTTAAGATACACGCTGCTTCCATCAACTTTGGCAATTTGGTTTTATTGAAAGGGGATCCGTTTCTTGCGCGTTTTGCCTTTGGGCTTTTCAAGCCGAATTATCCCATACCAGGCGGGGATGTGGCCGGGGTGATAGAAGCAGCCGGCAAAAATATTAAAAAGTTCAAGCCAGGCGATAAAGTGTTCGGCGACCTTTCCGGGAGCGGCTGGGGCAGCTTTGCTGAATATGCTGCTGTTCCGGAAAGTTCATTAGCCTCGATGCCTGCAGGACTATCCTTCACAGAAGCAGCCGCTGTGCCAATGGCAGCTGCCACTGCCCTGCAAAGCCTGCGTGATAAAGGAAAAATAAAAAAGGGGAATAAAGTGCTGATATACGGAGCATCCGGGGGTGTCGGAACTTTTGCCGTACAGATTGCCAAGTCCTTCGGAGCTGAGGTGACCGGAGTATGCAGTACAGGGAATATAGACATTATACAGTCGCTCGGCGCTGACCAATGCATCGATTATAAGAAGACGGACTTTACTGTACTCAATAATCAGTACGACTTGATTCTTGGCGTTAACGGATCTAATTCAATAAGAACGTACAGGCGTGCATTGAAGCCAGAAGGGCAGTTTGTCCATGTCGGCGGATCTGGCAAGCAGATGTTTCAGGCTCTGATGATGGGACCATGGGTTTCCTTAACAGGGAAACAAAAAGTGGGCAGTTTTCTTCAAAGGCACAATCAAAAGGACCTGATATCTTTGGCCAAACTTATTGAAGAAGGCAAGGTGCAGCCAACCATTGACCGCACCTACAGTCTTGAAGACGTTCCGGAGGCATTCCGGTATTTTGCTGAAGGGCATGCCCGGGGAAAGGTTGTCATATCTATTTCCCAGTCCCCCAGTGCATGATTTCTTTCAAAAAGTGCAGGGCTTTCCATCTACTGAATGGAAGCCGATATTTCTTTCATTTTCCTCTCTACCAGCGGGTAAAAGCTTTTCTTGGCATCCTCAGTGGAATTCCCGCCGAAGAATTCTGTCCCGGGACAAGTCTTGACTGCATGTCCGCTGCTTTTATCCAGCACTTTCTCACCGGTGTTGATGTCCCACCAATGATGATAAGTAATGGTGTTCACTGATGGAGAGAGGCCGTATTTCAGCATAAGGAGGGCAGTGACTGCTGTGATGGTCTCCTTTTGCTCTTTTGTCATTTTGTTTTTGTCAAAATTGCCGACATTTTCGATTGCTATGCTATCTGCCTCAATCCGGTGCATGGCGGCTTCATTCTGCAGTCCGAATGACCCTTCAGGTGCAGTGTTGAATGAGCGTCCGACAGCTACCTTTCCATCCGGGAAGGTGGTCAGGTGCTGGCTGATATCACTCCAGCCCATCCCTGTCACATGGTACTCCTTCATGCCTTTCAGCATGGAAAAATGATTACTGCCGTTGAATTGCTCGTAGGAAGGCTGAAATGTGTGATGCTGCTGGACCTTGCCGACCTTCCTTGTGAATTTCTGATTGAAAATCCAATCCTGGAATTCTTCTCTTGTCATGAGGACAAACTGGCCATTCATCGTAAGGTTTTTCGGCGGTATCCTTAATTTCTGCCCCACAGTAATGTGGTCGCCTGATAGCCGATTCGCTTTTTTCATGCCCATGACAGTGGAGCTGAAGCTCTGGGAAAGCTTCCATAATGTGTCTCCTGATTTCACTTCATACATAATGGGCACCCGCAGTTTTTGGCCCGGCAAGATCAGAGCGGTCTGCAGCCCATTGATTTTTTTCAATTCTTCCGGTGTCGTCTTATAGGTGCCGGCGATTTTCCACAAGGTATCTCCCCGCTTTACATCGTACATGTTTCGGGGATTATTCGCTGCACTGGCCGGGACAGCCAATGCCGCTGCCAATAGGAGGCAGCTGATTAAAACAGCTAGTTGTTTTTTCATCTGTGATGTCCTTTCATTGTGATTCCATCCTTTCATTAGTTTGGTTGTCAGCAATGAAATTATTCCCCAGCCTGTGACGCTGCTTTATACACAAATAAACCCCCGCCGCAGGCGGCGAGGGTTTTATTCTCTATTGTCCAATTTTGACAATCGGCTTGATCGCAAGGCCTTTTTTAGAATCTTCAAAGGCCTGGTTGATGTCGCTGAAGTCATAAAATTCCACTAGTTTATCAAATGGGAACATGCCGTTTTTATAATAATCGACCAATTGAGGGATGAATAATTGAGGCACAGCATCTCCTTCGATGACGCCGACCATTGTTTTGCCTTCTGCCATGATTTCTTCATGAACATTGATTTCCATTTCCGGTGTCACACCGACAATTGCCAGCGTGCCAAGCGGACGGAGAGCCCTAAGCCCCTGGCGCACCACAATCGGAACCCCGGTGGTTTCAAGTCCGTAATGCACTCCGCCCTTTGTAATTTCTTTAATGCGTTCAACAACATCTTCATTTTTGCTGTTGATGACGTGTGTAGCACCAAGCTCTTTTGCTTTTTCCAGGCGGCTGTCATGGATATCAATGGCGATGATATGCCTGCATCCTGTAATCTTAGCTGCCATAACGCCGCTCAAGCCTACTGCTCCTGTTCCGTAAACGGCGATGGATGTTCCAAATTCCGGCTTCAGCCGGTTCAATACCGTTCCGCTTCCGGTTTGGATGCCGCAACCTAGAGGCCCCAGCAAGGCTAGATCCACATCTTTGTCTACCTTTACCACATTTCGCTCATTGGCAACTGCATATGTACCAAAAGAAGATTGCCCAAAGAACGTGGAAAGATCGTGATCATGCTGGTGCAGCCGGTGGGTTTCATCTTCCATTTTTCCGCCGAAGTTAAGATCATTGAATTCGGTGCAGACCGTTGGGTGGCCTGTCAGGCAATTTTCGCAATGTCCGCAGGATGCAAAAGACAGTACAACATGGTCTCCCGGCACGATTGTTTTTACGCCGGCGCCTACTTTTTCAACAACTCCGGAGCCTTCATGCCCCAGTACAACCGGATAAGGTGTCAGGCCCAGATCACGCGCCACTGCATCTGTATGGCAGACGCCGGAAGCAACGATTTTAATCAGGACTTCATTTGCCTTCGGTTCAGCCAGTTCTACTTCTTCAATCTTGAAGTCTTCTCCCTGGCCATGGGTGACAGCTGCTTTGATCTTCATAAGATGTTCATCTCCTAAATAAATGGTATATTATTTTAATATCTCCACTTCAAAGTATCCAGCTCAGACTATTTACTTTTGTCACGTCTGTATTTTAAAGTACCCAACACCCAACCATAGTTATATCGAAATACTAAAAAAGCAGGTACTCATGTACCCGCTTTTTAGTATGGCAGTTAAAGAACCATTTCAATCATTACTTAATTGTTTTATTCGCACGGTATTTCGACCCGGAATTCGGTTCCTTTCCCAGGTTCACTTTCCACAGTGATCCGCCCTTTATGAACATCTGCAATCCACTTGGCGATTGAAAGTCCGAGCCCATGTCCGCCTTCCTTGCGGCTCCTTGCTTTATCAGCCCGGAAGAAGCGGTCAAATACCTGGTCCTGCTCCTCCCTGCTCATTCCGATCCCAGTATCTTTCACTGAGAGAACAAAAATGCCGGACTGCCTATCCATCTTCACACCGAGATTCACGCTGACTTCTCCTCCAGAGGGGCTGTACTTAATCGCGTTATCCACCAGTATATATAAAAGCTGGACAATCATCCCGCTGTCGGCATGGGCCATCACCTGTTCAGGAGCGTGGAGTGAGAGCCTGATCTGTTTTTCAGCCGCAAAGCTTTCAAAAGAATCAAGGACTTGTGCGCTCAATGGACGCATGTCCTCCCATTTCCGATCCAGCACCGCAGCTTCAGCAGAATCTGAACGGGCCAATGTCAGGAGGTCATTGATCAGCTTTGTCATCCTTTTTACTTCATGCTTCAGTCCATTCATCATTTTCCTTGTAAAAGGATCAGGATCCTCAAGCTCCATTTCAATCGCTTCAACCGAAGAAAAGATAACACTCAGCGGGGTCCGGAGTTCATGGGAGGCATTCGCCACAAATTCACGCTGCTGATTATAAGACTTCTCAATCGGGATGAGCGCCCTCCTCGACATCATCCGGCTCAGCCAGATTCCAATGCCGATAAAAACGGCGGCCAGGCTGCTTAAAACGATGACCACCCATTTAAAAATGGTATTTAAATTAGATATATCCAATCCGATATACATCATCCCGGCTGTCTGTCCATTTATAATGACCGGCCTGGCAAGCATAAGGACCCTGATGTCAAAGTCCCTGAACTGGCTGTAGCCGGCATCATCCCCGGGAATCTGGAGCGTCTTCTGCCTGATTTCACTCTGGCCGGGTGTCCAGTTTTTTACAAGGTCCAGAAACAATGGCCGCAGCGGGCCAAAGCTTTCACTGGCACTGACCAGGCTGCCATCCCCGGCAGCAACATAATAGAACAGCTGATTCTCGCTGAGAAACACCTGCTTGTCTCCTTCTCTTAGCTGAGGCCTGTGCCGGCGGAAGCCCTCTTCCTGAAACTCATTTGTTTCCCGGTTAGCCAGCTCCGTAATTTTCCGTTCCTGGTCGGCATAGATGACACCGTATAAAATAAAGAGGACAATGATCACAAATATAATCAGAAAAAGAGTGATGATGCCGCTGTAGAACAGTGTCAGGCGAAGGCTTGTCTGGCCAAACACCTCCTGAGGCAGCTTCTTTTTCCATCTATCCAGGAAACGTCTAGGCTTCAATTTTATACCCCGCTCCGCGAATGGTTTCAATCATGCTATCTGTGCTGTGCTTATCAATCTTCTTTCGCAGCAGCTTGACGGTCGCATCGATCGTTTTCATTGAAACATCTGATTCAATGCCCCATATCCGGTCTAAAATCATCTCTCTTGTCAGGACCTGCCCTTTATTGCGCAGGAGCATTTCAAGAAGCTGATACTCCCTCGGGGTCAGGAAGATTTCTTCTCCGTTCAGAAATAGCGTATGACTCGTCCGGTTCAGCTCAAGACTTTTCCATCGGATGATATCCTCCTGAAGCGGAGCAAGCATCCTCCGTGATAAAGCTTTCAGCCTGGCTGCCAGCTCATCAATTTCAAACGGCTTGATCAAATAGTCGTCAGCACCGGCTTCGAGCCCTTCGACCCTGTCAGATACGGCATCCCTCGCAGTCAGCATCAGGATGGCCCCGCTGTATCCTTCCCGGCGCAGCCGGCGGCAGACGGAAATGCCATCACCGTTCGGCATCATCCAATCCAGGATAAGCACATCATAATAGGAAGCCTTTGCATATTCATAAGCATCCTCGCCTTCCATCACCCAATCTGCTTTCCCAAACCCTTTCTTCTTCAGCAAGTGGACGATCAATTCACCCAGATATTCATCATCTTCTGCAAGCAGTATTTTCAATATATCCACCTTCCCGCATTTCGTTATGATTAAGATACCATACGCTGGTGAAAATCGAGTGAAAAAACCAGCCTCCTTCTGCCTTAATGTCCAAAAGAAAAAAGACTCTGCTGTGTTTGAGCCTTTTCTGCTTTCAACCATTATTATTTGCCCTAGCTTAACAGCTTTCCGATAAAAATGATATAAGCTAAGACACCGGAAAGTCCCACTGTTATTACAAGCGAAGCAATACTCCTCGCCAGGCCCTTCCAGTTCTGGATGCCGCCAAAGCCCAGTACAGCAAAAACAAAGGCCGACAGGGCCAGGTATAACAAAAATCTGAACGGGTCAAGGCCGATGATAGAATAATCAATCGATCCTGAAAAAGCAGCCTCCGTAAACAACAGGATACAAATGATAGAGAAAATGAAGGACCAGACATTTACTTTTTGCATAGAAACCTCCCAATTAAGAAAAGTGCAAGCTTGCAAGCTATGAATTAGTACGGAGTAACACATATCCTTATATTACCAAAATTCAAGAAGCAATAAATCCTCTAATATTTTATTCTTTTTTATTTTCACCTGTTTTTCACCAAAGCCCCCTATAGTGAAGCATGTACACAGCTTGACGATCAAAAATTTTAATAAAAACGGAGGTATTTATTGATGAAGAAAAAATGGGCTGGATATGCACTTACAGGAGCATTGTCGCTAAGCATCATTGGCGGCACGGCATTCAAGGCAATGGCCGCAGAGGAGAGCGGGACAGGAACTGCACCTGCTTCTCTTTTAGAAAAGGCCGGACAAGTATTGGATGACAGCACCAGGGCTAAGGTTCAGGATATCATGGACAATATGAAAGAAGAACTGGCTGCGATCGGTGTTGAGCTTCCTGCAAAAAGGGAAAAAGAGGAACTTTTTGCTAACCTTGATGAAAAGGCAAAAGCAAAAGCTCAGGCCATTCAGGATCAGGTCAAGGATGGCTCCCTTACCCGCGAAGAAGCTGATGAGCAGTTAAAGGCTCTCGGCATCACTCTTCCTGAGAGGCATGGCAAAGGAGATCCGTTCGCTGACCTCGATGAAGAAACGAAAGCTAAAGTGCAGGCCATTCAAGATCAGGTCAAAGATGGCTCCCTCTCTCGTGACGAAGCTGATGAGCAATTAAAGGCTCTCGGTATCACTCTTCCAGAGCGCCATGGCAAAGGAGATCCTTTCGCGGATCTGGATGAAGAAACGAAAGCTAAAGCCGACAGCATTATGGACTCTGCCAAAGAAGAATTGGAAGAGCTTGGTGTAGACAAGCCCCTGATGGGCGGACACAAATTTTAATAGTACAGGGACCTTCATGCGGAGGTCCCTCTTCTTTTTAAAAGCAGGAATTTACTCTGGTCAGAAAGAAGAGAGAGGGTGATAGCTAATTAAGGGGGCAGCTTATGAGAAAAGAAGAGATTATTGAAGAAAAATCGGCATTCATTGACTGGGTGCAATCGCTGGCACAAATGGAGGATGAACTATGGTTCCTCCCTTTCCGTGAAGGCTCCTGGGGAACAGCTGATGTGGTTTCCCACTTTATCACCTGGGATCGATTTGTCATCAGCCGGCGCATGCCTGCCCTGCTGAGCAAAGGAGAAATTCCCTCCGAAAATATTGATGCAGATGCAATGAATATGGAAGCGAGACACTACGCGAGGTCAGGAATCAGCAGGCAAATGCTGATCAGTGAGTTTGCTGAGGCAAGAAGAGAGCTTCTCTCACTATTGGAAAAACTGGAGCCGGAAAGATTTCAGGAGCTGTACCCCGGGAGAGACATGACAATCGGCCAATACTTTGCCGGGCTGATTGAGCATGACCACAAGCATAAAAAGGAAATTGAGGATCATTGGGACCGTTATGTGAAGCAGACCAGCCGGCAATAGGCCAGTCTGCTTTTTTATAATCCATTTTAATTTCATTAAATCTGTTGCTGGAATTTTAGATGTCTATAAACTTAATCACTCTCGCCGGGTTACCGCCGACTACCGCATTGTCAGGCACATCCTTTGTTACAACTGCACCTGATGCGATGACGGCATTATTCCCGATTTTAACACCCGGATTAATGACGGCCCTGCCGCCGATCCAGACACTGTTCCCGATGGTGACAGGCTTCCCGAACTCAGGGCCGGCATTCCGCTCATCCGGATTCAAGGGATGTCCTGCCGTATAAATATGGACGCCCGGGGCCATAAAGCAGTTATCGCCGATTTTCACTTCACAAACGTCCAGGATGACACAGTCAAAATTGGCATAAAAATTCTCGCCAACCTTGATGTTATAGCCATAGTCACAGCGGAAGCTTGGTTCAATATAAAACTTCTTTCCAGTCGATCCCAACAGCTCCTTTAATAGCTCTGTCCGTTTCTCATCTTCTGTTTCTTCTGTCAGATTGAACAGCCGGGTCAGTCTGCGTGCATTCGTCCTTTCTTTTATAAGGATTGGATCTGCCGCATCATATAGCTCACCTGCAAGCATCTTTTCTTTTTCAGTCAGCATTTTGGTTATACCCCTTTCAGATTAAGAGCTTACCCTTATTCTACCTGCCTTTGGGGCAAGGTGCCAGATGCATCCTGTTGCGGAATAGCCAATTTTCCCAGTGTATGCTACCATTTATCCAACAAACTGATAGTGTGGTGATGCAGGATGGACAATGGGCAGCCTACAAAGGATTCTAAATATATCCAGCAGCATTTGGCCAATGAGCGGACCTATCTGGCCTGGGTCAGGACAAGCATCACAATCATAGGAGTCGGCTTCCTTATCACAAACCTTCACTTTTCCACCCTGCCTGCTGCTTCGATGATAGGAGACGCCCTGCGCAGATCATCGGACTTGCTTCCATTATTGTGGGTATATTGACGATCATCATGACCACAATCGGGTATTTCAGAAAAGGGCATGAAATCAACAGCCAATCATTCATGTTTTCTAAAAAGATGATAATTCTCCTCTCAGCTCTTTTGCTGCTCATCTTCGCCGTGTTCGGGTTTTATTATATGTTCGTTTGGGGAATCCTTTGATGCGAACTTGGTTTGAGTTGCCAACAAGAAATTAATAAGCGGAGTTTTTCCGGTTAGATTGATAACTTGCCTCGAATGGGTTCAAATAAGCGGAGTTTTTCCGGTTCAGCGAAGCAAAATGGTCCATTTTGCTTTTTTTCGGGTTGATAACCGGAATTTCTCCGTCTATTTAAGCTGTTTTTAGAGATTTTTTAAAATTAGCCGGAATTTTTCCGCTTATTGGTTAACCCGAACAGAACCCCATCCTGTCCTTGGAAGCTCGGCTCTTTTAGGCCAGGGTGGACAGGGGAAAAATTGCTCTTTTAGCAGGCAGTCTTGACTCACAGCCAACACACTGGTGCTTATCTTCAACAACCTGCTATCTCTATAAAAAGCTCAGAGCATAATGGCCCTGAGCTTTTTTGTGTGCTAATTTCATGCTAAGAGTCTGCGAAAAGCACTGCCAATCCGCACTTGGTATCTTAAAACCGAACCCGTTAATCACCTTGTGCCTGGCTTTTTGTTTATTTTACCCATTTTTCAAGCAGAGGGCCTGTATCGCCATAAACCGGATCAGTGGCAGGCACCGGTACACTGCGGATTTCTGAGAGAGATTGTGCACGCCCTCCCGGATCCTTCTTTTTCAAATCATGGCTCATTCCGTCCGGGTAGGCTCCTACAACCTCAAAGTCTTCTGAGCTGTCAACATTCTTATGGCCTGTCCCTGCTGGCAGGACAATGACATCCCCTGCTTTCACTTCAACTCTTTCTCCGCCGTCCCCGCCCAGCAGAATCGTAGCGCGGCCCGATCGGACTCCAAGGACTTCATGAGAGTTGCTGTGATAGTGATGGTAGTCGAACACCCCGCCCGTCCATGTGCCGAGCCAGTTGTGGCGGGTGAATGTCCCTTCTATTGTATTGGCATTGTCACTGAATATTCCTTCATAAATGATGACAGGCAGTTCTTGATTGTTCGGGATATCACCATTGTCCTGCAGGAAAAAAGATCTCACTTGCGTACTCATGTGCATCCACTCCTTCTTAAGTTAAAGATTGCGGGCGCTGAACGTATCGCCGCCCTCTATCGTTCCATTCTGGAAGCCCCTATTGAACCAACGCTTCCTCTGTTCAGAGGTGCCGTGGGTGAAGCTTTCCGGCACTGCATAGCCCTGCGCCCTTTTCTGGATCGTATCATCGCCGACTGCATGGGCAGCCTGGATCGCTTCCTCCAGATCACCTTGCTCTAGATAACCCATTCCCTGTGCATGATGTGCCCAAACGCCGGCATAATAATCAGCCTGAAGCTCAAAGCGGACCTGATATTTATTGAATTCCTCCTGGCTGAGCTTTTGGCGGAGAGGCATGACCTCATCCGTAGTGCCCAGGAGCGTCTGGACATGATGGCCGACTTCATGGGCAACCACATAGGCCATGGCAAAATCGCCAGGCGCCTGGAATTTCTCCCGCAGCTCCCTATAGAAGCTTAAATCAATATAAAGCTTCTGGTCTCCCGGGCAATAGAATGGCCCGACCGATGCTCCTGCTGCACCGCAGGCAGACTGGACGCTGCCAGTATACAAAACAAGGGTCGGCTCCCTGTACTCCATCCCCCGCTCCTGGAAGATCTCACTCCAGACTTCCTCCGTATCTGCCAGCACCACTGACACAAAATCCGCCAGCTCCCTTTCCTCGGCAGTTTCTTCATAAGGTGCAGGCGACTGCTCCTCCCCGGTCATGCCCAGGCCTCCGAGGAGCTCGCCGGGATTGCCTCCCAATAATGTGATAATGAGGACAATGACTATTCCTCCGAGGCCTCCCCCGACGAGCGTTTTGCCGCCCATTCCCCTTCTATCCTCAACATTGGAGCTCGCTCTTCTTCCCTTCCATTTCATGGTTTATCCTCCCTGCTGCCATTTTCTTACGTTGAAATCATATCTTTTAGTCATATACCCGCACAGGACAGGAATTATCTTTAATTAGAGCCGGAATTTTTTACATATAGGAAAGGCATGATCTTCCTGTTTCTTACATAAGAATGGATATTTACCGATTCAGGAGGCCCTTTTATGCAAAAACCTTTCGTAAGGCCCTATTTGACCACCCATAGCCTGCAGCCAGAGAATCAGGAATCACCCATTGCGTTCATTTCAGGCAGAATGGTGGGAAATTCCCTGTTTTACCGGCGGAATCATTTTACTTATCCTTCGCTTTCAGCTTCTGCCTTTTGGCTTCCTGTCAAAGGCAAAGTTTCTTCACCCCTGCTTTATTCCCTGACCGATATAATGAATCTCCCATCAAGGACCGTGACCGCCGTTTTGGAATGCGCCGGTAACAAGAGGAGTTTTTTTGAACCCCTAACGTTCGGTGAGCAATGGGAAAAAGGTGCGGTCAGCCAGGGAAGCTGGAAGGGTGTTCCGCTTGCCTCCCTCCTCGAGGGTGCGGGCATTCAGAACGGAGCGGCGGAAATCGTTTTTGAGGGATATGATTTTGGAGAAAGTACCGATCTTGATGGAGTTTATTCTTTTACAAGAAGCCTTCCCCTGGAAAAAGCCCTGCACCCGGATACACTGGTTGCCTACGAATACAACGGAAAGCCGATTCCCTTCAAGCACGGCTTTCCATTAAGGCTTATCGTTCCCCAGTGGTACGCGATGGCTTCCGTTAAATGGCTCAAGAGTATCACCGTTGCAGATGCTCCGTTTACAGGGCCTTTCCAGACAATTGATTATGTCTATTTTCCTTATAAAGAATCCGATGAAGAAGCAGTGCCAGTAACCAGGATCCATGTCAACAGTTCCATCCGACACCCATTGGACGGCCAGCTCCTTCAGGCCGGCAGCCATCCTGTCAAAGGCATCGCCTGGACAGGTAAAGGGGGAATTGAAAAAGTGGAGGTAAGCATTGATGGGGGTGAAAACTGGAAGGAAGCACGGCTTGAGGATCCGGGTGCTGGCTTTTATGAGTGGCAGCCATGGACGTACGATTGGGATGCAAGCGAAGGAGAATACATCCTGATGTCCAGAGCATATGATACACACGGACGCACACAGCCCGCTTCCCCAAATTGGAACAGGAAGGGATATGGGTATAATGCGATTGACCGGGTTAGTGTTAAGGTAGAATGAATCATAGCCAGGCACCTTGGAAGGTGCCTGGCTATGATCATGGCAGTTCTACTGTAAATGCTTCAAACATTTCCGGCTCCGGCATGATAAAGGCTTTGAATCTCAATTTCTTGCTTCCTGATGCCTTAAATACTTGTTTATATAGGTTTCCTTCTACCCTTTCAGCAAACGGTGCCTTCTCGATAGTGAGGTCTTCCCCATCAGCCGTCTCAAGGATGGTTGGATTTTTCGTCAGCTGATCATCATAGGCAAATTCACTGTCCACTTTAAAAAACACGGTGGTGCTTTTCTTTGTCCTCTCTATGTCCGTTACCGTTATTTTGTCTCTGCCTCCCTTCCCGAGTATAGCTGGAAGACTGCCCTCATCAAGAGGAATCATCACTTCTTCGGGAGCACTATGCTGATCCGGCAGCTTATAGGGGATAATGCTCAAGGATTTTGTCCCCTTTTTTACCGGGGAGTATAACATACTAAGCGTTGCTTTCTCCTTGCCGTCCACAGTATCACCATGCCCGCTGCCAGACAGCTGCCTGAGCGCGAACCCCCGGTCATCGACAATATTGAAATGCAAATCTGTATAAGGATCCAGCTTTGTTTGTTCCAGATCGGCTGTCAGACTGACTGAAAGATCCGTTCCTGCAGGGCCGAGCTTAACCGACTTCACATTCACTTCCAGCCCATTAATATTTTGGGTTTTTTTCGGCCGGATGACCGTCACTTCCCCCGACTGTTTGACCGGGAATTCAAATTCCCATTTCCCTGGCATAAGGCCGACCGCATCTACCCTGAACTTCATGGTGAACTCCTCAGGAAGCTCTTCTGTCGGATTGATATCCAGGATCCCCTGGTATTTTGCCGGTGTAACAAACTCCCCTGACGATCCTGAGCTAAAATTGATTTCCTTGCCATCCACATAAATGGCCGGCCGCTCCATTTCTCCGATTGCCAAAAGCGATTCATGTGTAAACCCAAAGGCCAGCCTTGTTCCATCATAAAAAACCTCATTGATGGTCAAAGTGATGCCTTTATCTGTTGCCGATTTGCCAACCTTCTGGGTAAGGCCTTTTGCACCGGCGACTTCCAGCCCTTCATCTCCCGAACCGCTGAAAAAGGTGCCCACAACCGGGATTTCTGAAGCAATTTTTGCGAGAGCAGGAGAATATATAGCCGAACCGATAAATAAGGCAAACCCTGCAGCAGCTGCACTGATTGTGTAAAACGCTTTCCGCCTGAAGGTTCTTTTCGTCTTGGTTTCGCTTATGGCCCTGCTTATAATTTGATCCAGCTTATCCTCCGGCACAGCTATCTTTTCCATTTCTTCCTTGAATTGAGGGAATTCGCTATTCATTGACACACTCCTCCTTCATCTTCTCCCGCAGGAGCCCGATTCCGCGATGAATATTTGTTTTCACAGTTCCTTCCGGACATTCGAGGAAATCCGCAATTTGCCTGACTGAATAATCGCGATAATACCGGAGGATCAAAACGGTCTTATATTTCTTCTCCAAGCCCTTTATCAGCTCCAGTAATTCAGAGCCGCCGTCTCCCGGCACATAGGGGGAAGTTCTATCTTCCAGCGCTTCTCTTTCCATCGGGATGACCCTGCTTTTCTTTTTCAGCTGGTCCATGCACGTATTAATCAGGATCCGCGCCAGCCAAGTTGAAAAATACTGTTCTTCCCTTAGGTTTCGAATGGATATGAGTGCTTTATATACCGTCTCCTGAAAAGCCTCCAAGGCATCCGCCTCATTTTTCATATATAAGTAAGCCATCTTATACAGCTTCTCTTTTTCAGCCTCCAAGAGGTCCTGGAAGGCCTTCTTATTTCCCTTTTTCGCCTGCTTCACTTTTTTTATATCCATGCCTGCCCCTCCTTTCTTTCTGCTTGTTAGAGTGCTGGGAGATGGGAAACGTTTCAAATATGGAAAATTTATTGCCCTCTCAATTAAAATAATTGATGTCGTGAATTGCCAGCAGAGTCTTTAAGATTGTTCCTGGACAAAATAAACCGGCAGGATACCCCTGCCGGCCAGCTGCCGCTATTCCTGCGGCTCTTCTATTTTTTTGTTGATTTCGACGCGTTCTTTCCCCATAAAGAGGATGGTCACTGCCGCAATTCCGATCGGGATGAGGGCCAGCATAAATATGATGGTGATGCTGTCTGACATCCCCGCAATGATTTTTTCAAGAACCGGGGCCGGGATTTTTGCCCGCTCCGCCGGTTCGAACAGCTGCTGCGGGTCGCCCATCGGCATTGCCCCGCTGCCCTGCATGCCTTTAAAAGCATTCTGCAATTTATCAGCAAACACATTCTGCTGGACGATTCCGAAGATGGTAATGCCAAGCGTCATGCCAAGCGAACGTAAGAATGAGTTCGTTGAGTTGGCTGAACCGCGGTATCTCGGATCCAGGTTATGGATGGATGCTGTCGGTAGCAGTGAAAACGAGAACCCTACGCCAAATCCTGTGAGAACCATGAAGATGGTCAGAGCCCATCTGGCTGTATCCGGCGTCATATTGCCAAGCAGGAGCATCCCGGTAAAAAAGGAGATGACCGAGATGACCATCAGATTACGGTAGCTGGTTTTCGTCTGGAAAATACCGCCAATGGCGCTGCCTGCCACAGATCCAAGCATCATCGGCGTCAGGATCAGCCCTGCGTTTTTAGCTGATCCGCCGTACACTGCCTGGACAAAAATCGGGATGTACACGGCCAGGACAACAAAAGTGCCTCCATAAAGAAAAGCAAGGATCTGGGAGGTTGCGAAAAGGCGGCGCTTGAACATCCAGAAAGAAATGATCGGTTCATCCGCTCTCGTCTCCACCCATAGAAATGCAAAGAAGAAGATGACGAAGCCGGCAAACAGGCCGATGATCTGGAAAGAATCCCAGGCGAATTCCTTTCCGCCAAGCTCAAGGCCGAACATAAGGCTGACAACTGCAGCCACCAGGGTGAAAGCACCGGCCCAGTCGATTCTCTGCTTTTGATAGTCATTGGATTCATGATAGTACTTGATGATCAGGAAGAAAGAAACGATCCCGATCGGTACATTTATGTAGAAAACCCAATGCCAGCTGATCCAGTCGGTAATGAATGCTCCGAGCAGCGGGCCCAGGACACTGGCTGTTCCGAACACAGCCCCCAGCAGACCGGTCATTTTCCCCCGTTTTTCAGGCGGGAAAATATCAAATACAATCGTAAATGCAATCGGCATGAGGGCTCCTCCGCCAACCCCCTGGATGGCCCGGTATACGCTGAGCTGGACCATCGACTGGGCAAGCCCGCAAAGGGCAGAGCCGATCAGGAATACGGCCAGTCCAAAAATAAAGAAGCGCTTGCGGCCGTACATATCGGAAAGCTTCCCAAAAATCGGCATGCCCGCCATGACGGTGACCATATAGGCTGAAGTGACCCAGACAAACTGTTCGAATCCGCCCAGGTCTGCCACAATGGTTCCCATCGCTGTGGCAACAATCGTGTTGTCCATCGCTGCCATCAGGATGCCCAGCAGAAGCCCGGCCACTACCAGATTTATATTCTTTTGTTCTGCCACGTTAACCCTCCGTTAAAACTGAATTAGTATAAAGATGAAATCTATTCAATTTTAATTTTTATTCTACTAAACATCAATACTGCCCGTTCGACAAACTCTTCCATCGGGGCACTGCGGCATCTTATTCCCCGTTAAGAAACAGGGTTGCACTCACATATTTCTTTGTGAGTGTCTTATAGTAGGCTGACAGCACGGTAAGGGCTGCGGTTGTCAGCACATTGGATACAAGCTCCTTTTGAGATCCGGTCAATTCTGTTAATACTTCCACCGCTTCCGCTGATTCTCTCCGGATTTCCTGCTCGACCTGAAAATGTGCAGTGCCTTCAGCCAGCTTCCGGGGATGCACTTTTTCAAAAATGCCGGCGTATCCAGCATAGAAGACGATCGGGTCGATGACATCATCTGACCTATCTTCCGGATTATTAAAAAGAAGAGTCAAAATCTTGCGGATCGAACCGAAATCCAAAGCCGACTTCAGATCCTCCACAATAAAAAGAATGGCCGCCTGGTCTATGGTATATTTCTTCCCCGCCTGGGGCGCTCCGACCAGCTCGCGCATTTCCCTCTTCACCCAGTTCTGCACAGCTGTGGATGAGAGGCTGGTATACTCGATCTGATTTCCGAGCGAGACAATCTCGTTGACACTGAAGCCCGGAACCGGCGGAGTTTTCCTCATAATTTTTTCAAAAACCGCCGGCAAATCCGCCTCTGTGAAAATCTCCAGCTTCTTCCCATATATATTGGTCAGGCGGCCCGACTTCCACGCTTCCTGCAAAACTGCCTTCGGATTCTTCTCCCCTTCCCCTCTGAGGGCAAACAAAAGCTCCGCCATCCTGGCCCTCGACAACTGAAACAACTCCATACTCACTCAACTCCCGACCGATACTTTGTAACCCTATCCTAAATCTTTCCTCTGACACCGTCAACGGTGCTTCAGCGTGCCAGGCACCCTCCGTGGACAAAAATGGCGGTTTTGTTTTTTTGCGGTGCCTGGCACGAAGTTTTTGGCAAGGTGTTTTATACTTGCTTATTTGCGCATAATCATATAAAATAAGGTCAAGTTACAAGTTCAAATGACCTTAAAATTTTATATAAAAAGGATGAGAAAAATTGGGTAAAAGGATATTTTACTTTTTATTGACCAATGTGCTGGTTCTGTTGACCATCTCGATTATTTTTTCACTGATCGGCGGCGGAAATTACATCAATGCACAGGGCGGGATTGATTTTGCTTCCCTGCTGATACTCAGTGCTGTCATTGGTTTTTCCGGATCCTTCATCTCTCTGGCAATGTCGCGCTGGATGGCAAAGCGGATGATGAATGTCCAGGTGCTGAAGCCTGAAGGGTCTTTATCTCCTTCTGAAAGGCAGATTGTTGAAAAAGTCCACCGCCTCTCAAGGGCAGCGGGACTCACACATATGCCGGAGGTCGGAATCTATCATTCCCCTGAGGTTAATGCATTTGCGACCGGACCTTCCAAAAAACGTTCATTGGTTGCAGTATCGACTGGCCTGCTTCAGGAAATGGATGACGATGCCATTGAAGGCGTCATTGCCCATGAGGTTGCCCATATTGCGAATGGCGATATGGTGACCATGACCCTCCTTCAGGGTGTAGTGAACACTTTTGTCGTCTTTCTGGCGCGTATTGCTGCCTGGGTGGCATCACGTTTCGTAAGAGAAGAAATGGCGCCGATTGTCCACTTCATCGCCGTGATAATCTTCCAGATTGCATTCTCGATTCTTGGAAGCCTCGTCGTATTCGCCTACTCAAGGCATCGCGAATACCACGCTGACCGCGGCGGCGCAGACCTTGCCGGCAGGGATAAAATGACTCATGCCCTGCAGATGCTGAAAGCCTACTCTGCCCGCATGAAAGGCGAAGAGCAGACAGCGATATCCACCTTGAAAATCAATAATAAAAGCAAACGATCTATATTCTCTACTCACCCTGATCTGGATGATAGAATTAAACGTTTAAACAGCTGATATACCTGATGCTGGCTCGTTAAAGGCCGCCCTTCCCCCGGCGGATTTAGCGGGCCGGCATTTTTTGCTTTCCGCTTCCCTCAAACAGAAAAAGCACTGCTGCTGCAGTGCGTCTCCTATCCTTCCTTTCAACTGCACATTTATTATTGCGTTCCCCGCTTAAATTTTTTTAAAAGAGAACCCGCTATAAGAAAGATACGGAGTTTTCTTCTTAATCAAACGTTTGATTAAAGAGGCTTAAACACTTGGGGCATCTGCATTCTTCGGTTCTGAAGCCTGGATGGGGAATTGCCGGATGACTTTCCTGATAAAAACGGAAGAATATCATAGTACCTTTCTTCAGGGAGAAATTATTTTTGTTTGCCATATAAAAAAGTTCACAAAATGTTCACTTACGAGGCGGTTCCTTCTCTCCCTATAATAACTGGGTATCAAAAGAAGGGATGATGAAAGTGCCGACAACGAAAAAAGAAAGCCTGCAGTTCGGGCTGATGATGTGCCTGGGAATGGTGGCAGCTATGACCACTTATAATCTCGTAATCAATGGAATGATCGGTGAAATACCGTTCTCTTCGTTAATCTTTCAGTATATCACCGGCTTTGCTGTGGCGATTGTACTGGAAATATTCATCGTAGGTCCTGCTGCCGGAAGGATTGCTTCTATGCTGCCATATGACAAATCTAATAAATTTTTCAGCATTGTTTCTATGTCATTATGCATGGTAGCGGGAATGGTTCTCCTTATGTCTTTATATGGACTCATCACTGCCTATTTCACCGGACACCTGGCTGGGGGATCATGGGTGCAAAGCTACGGATCAATCGCTCTTAAAAACTTTATCTTCGCCCTGCCCCTGCAGCTTCTTATCATGGGGCCGCTTGTCCGTTTTCTTTTCGGGAGGTTTGTTAAAGGCAAAGGGATGGCTGGTTCGGCAGTTTGATAGCTTGGCCAATAGAAAAAGGGCGGTGAATCCGCCCTTTCTACTTTATTGCCTTTAGATGAAACACACAAGATTGGTAATCTCCGCCGCGCTCGGCAGTCCTGCCGTTGGCCCCGTTGAATTCAACGGGAAGCTGCAGTCCTGACTGCATAAGCTCATCGCCATAATACCTTATGCTGCTTCCAGAGACCTGGTACATCACTGAAGGCTCCAGCCCTGAAAGCTTCAGGGTCTGCTGCTTTGGAGGGTTCGCTGTTGCCAGTACCTTATACCAGCCCACAAGCGCCTCTGTCTTGTCTTCATTGACTGTCAGCCAGGCTGTTTCGTTCCCTTCAAAAGGACTCAATAATCTAGTAAAAATGCCATCCCGTATTAAGCTCCGATGCTGCTTATAAAAAGAAACCTGCTCTGAGACACTGACGCGCTCTTCTTCTGATAGATTGAGCGGATTCAGCTCATAACCGAATGTTCCGAAGAAGGCCGCATTGGCCCTGGAAGATAGCGGAGTCTCTCTTAAGGTCTGATGATTCGGGACTGCTGATACATGTGATCCGATGCTGTACAGAGGATAGGCAAGAGAGGTCCCATACTGGATCTTCATTCTTTCCACTGCGTCTGTGTCATCGCTCGCCCATGCCTGCGGGGCATAAAACAGCATTCCGGGATCGAACCTGCCGCCCCCGCCTGCACAGGACTCAAATAAGACCTCAGGGAATTCTGCTGTCAGCTTTTCGTACAAGCGGTACACTCCAAGAATATAACGGTGGAAGAATTCTCCCTGCTGTCCGGCAGTGAGCTTCCCCGAAAAGGCTTCCGTTATATTTCTGTTCATATCCCACTTTATATAGGACAATCCTGTTGTTCTTATGATGCCTGACATTTTTTCATATAAGTATTCAACAATTTCCCCGCGGGAGAAATCCAGCACCAGCTGATTCCGCCCCAGCGTATTGCCTACCGCCCAATCAGGATGCTTATCATACAGGCGGCTGTTCGGACTGATCATTTCCGGTTCGAACCAAAGCCCGAATTTCATCCCGGTATCTCTTATTCGTTCTGCGAGCTTACTCAGCCCATTCGGAAGCTTGGCTTCGTCTGTTTCCCAATCACCGAGAGAAGTGGTGTCATCATTCCGCTTGCCAAACCAGCCATCATCCAGGACGAACAGCTCGATGCCCAGATCGGCGGCTGATTTTGCGATATTCACGAGCTTTTCTTCGTTAAAATCAAAATAGGTGGCTTCCCAGTTATTGATCAGGATCGGCCTTTCCTGGGTACGCCATTGCGCGGGGATCAAATGCTTCCGGTAAAGGTCGTGGAAGGCCTGAGACATTCCGTTCAGCCCGCTGTCAGAGTAAACCATCACCATCTCCGGAGTCTGAAAGGACTGACCTTCTCCAAGCGACCAGTGAAACCCGAAAGGATGGATGCCTGCCGTCAGCCTGGTCACATCATAATGGTCCACCTCTGCCTGGATGATGAAGTTGCTGCTGTAGACAAAATTGAAGCCAAACACCTCGCCGCTATGCTCCGTTGCATCAAGCCGCGCTAATGCGGCAAACGGATTATGGTGATGGGAGCTTGCCCCCCTAATGCTTGATATCGCTTGAATTCCGGCCTCCAGCCTTCTTTCCTTAATATGGCGCTCCCTTGACCAGGTACCTGCCAAATGGAGGAAGCGGAAGCTGCTATCAGGGAAATCAATCGATGCACCCATCAATCGGTCTATTCCGAGTGGCTCTCCCCCTTCATTTATGAGCATTGCGCTTCTTGTAACCACCGGCAGATTCTTGAAAATAGTGTAATTCAGTACAAGCTCGGCCTGCAGCTTTTCATCCCTTAAAAAGATCTGGAGTGTGCCCGCTTCCCCGCTCTCATCTGTATAGGTGGCCGGAAGCCCCTCAAGCCGGGGCTTTCCTTCCATCACCTGAAACCGGTCAAAGCGAAAATCCGGAATATGATTCAGGCCATCCTTTTTGACAAGGATCGCAGGCTCCCTGAAGTCAGAGCTCCCGTATACTGGATATTCCTGGCGTATTGTTTCCAGTGAGAATGCCGGATCATCCTTATAGGGATGGCAGCTCGCCGGGGTCGGGACATCATAGACCTGAAGGTGGGAAAAATCCTCCCGGTGCCGCAGCGCCTTTCCATAATATAGATGGCCAAGCTGGCCGTTTTTCATGACGTGGAAAATATAGCTGACCTGCCCATTTGTCAGATGGAACTGTCTGGTCTCTTTATTTGCATGTATTAGCATAAAATCACCTGCTTCAAAAAATTCTTACACCCGCTCAATGACAAACTCGAATACCATGTCTTTCTCCGGCTGGATTATATGTTCGCTGTGGACAGGAGCCCCCCAGCTGTCATCGCCGCCCACACCCATCTGGCGGCCGGCAACGGTCACCACTGTATAATGGATATCAGGCAATTCATAGTGATGGTTTGCATGCTCCAATTCAAATGCCGTGTATGGAGAGACTGTACACTCAACCGGCTCCCCTTCTGCTGAGATCCTGATGCCTGAACCGTTATGATTGGTTATGTCCACTGTGCGGACGCCGGTCCGGTTTCCGGACTCCTGCGGCATCACATAGCCGGAGACATTATCCTTCACTGTGTTCTGGAATCTTCCAAGCCTGGCTCCCCGATTACGGTCATCATAATTTTCTTCCGGCCCAAGGGCGTACCAGTCAAGCTTTTCATATTCAGCCGGCACCTTGAAGGAAAGGGCGAAAATTGGCATTTGCGGGAGGTTGTCTGCCCCGCTATAAACGGATTTTACATGCAGTGAGCCATCACCGCGGACTGTATAATGGACCGCTGTGTTCATTTCTTCACTGATGGAGAATTGATAGCGGAATACGATTTCCGCATAGCCCGCTTCTTCCTTCACTTCAACCGCTGTACACCGCCTTGCCAGGCTGGCCGCATACCACGCCCCTGATGTAAATCCTTGTGCAAATCCCCTGTCATTGTCGGTAGTGGCTCTCCAGAACAGTGGGAAGACCGGATAGGAAATCATTTCTTTTCCGGCATATTTCAGCGAGACAAGTGTTCCAGCCTGCTTAGAGAATAAGATGGAAAAATCGCTTCCATGGACACCGATATTTACGTCTCCTTCTACAACCCTTAGTTTCCCAAGCACTGCTTCAGCTTTTTGCTCACCTACCACCTCAAAAATATATTGGCCGAATGCAGTTTCATGCCCCTGCTCAGCCCATTGCTCCGGCTCTCTGAGGAGAAGAGAAGCTGTAATGCAGTACTCACCAGCCTTCTCTCTGATAGATTCAGGCCATTCGAAGGCTGCATATCCTTCTTCTCCTGGATTTGCGGACAAGGACGAAAATCCTTTGAAAATCTCTTGTCCCTCATGCTGCAGTGTATATTGCAGGTCGTACCGATCCAGATTCGTAAACAAGCTTTCATTTTTAATCCTGGCACCGGCCCATTCTACTTCCAGCTTAAAGTCCTGATACAGGAATTTCACTTCCTGCATTTTCGGGGACAGCTCGCGGTTGGCATATACAATGCCGTTCGTGCAGAAGCCATAATCGGTCGGCCGGTCGTCAAAGTCCCCGCCATAGGCCAGGAATTCTTTGCCGAAACGGTCTTTTTTCACCAGTGACTGATCAATATAATCCCAAATAAAGCCGCCCTGGTACATCGGGTATTTATTTTCCAGATCAGTATATTTGTACATGCCCCCAAGCGAATTGCCCATCGCATGCATATATTCACAGCTGATGTATGGCTTTTCAGGATCTTCGGTCAAGTATTTTTCAATATCAGCCGGCTTGGCATACATCCGGCTTTCCATGTCGCTCGTTTCGCTGTAATTGCGGTCATAAAATACCCCTTCATAATGGACGAGCCTCCCGGGGTCCTTTTCCTTGAAGTATTTTGATACATTCAGGATTACGTCACCTGCATATGATTCATTCCCGCAGGACCAGATCAGGATGGATGGATGGTTTTTGTCGCGCTCATACATGGAATTGGCGCGGTCCATGACGATATCCTCCCATTCCAGCAGATTGCCCGGGATATTCCAGGAAGGCTCGACTTTGCCCATCTTCTGCCACGACCCATGCGTTTCAAGATTCATTTCATCAATAACGTAAATTCCGTATTCATCACAAAGCTCATACCACAGGCTCTGGTTTGGATAATGGGAGGTGCGGACTGCGTTGATGTTATGCTGCTTGAGCGTCTTTATATCCCAAAGCATATCTTCCCTGGTGATGGCCCTTCCCGTGCGGCAATTGAATTCATGCCGGTTGACGCCCTTAAAGACAATCCGCTGTCCGTTCAGGGTCATGATTTTCTGTTTCATTTCAAACCTTCTGAAGCCGATTCTTTCCGGCACAACCTCTTCTACGCTTCCGTCTTCTCCATATACCGTAAGATAGAGCTTATACAAGTTAGGCTGCTCCGCACTCCATAATGCAGGAGAGTCGAGCCCAATCGTGAATTCCCAGCTCCCGCCGCTTTCAACTGCCTCTCCTGAGGAAACCAGGTTCCCAAGGTCGTCATATAAATCTGCTGCAATCCGTGACGGTACATCACTGCCCTTCAGCAGGTCCAGCCTTCCCTTGAGCGTCCCCTTGGTAAAATTGTCATCAAGCTCTGTCCTGACATCCAGGTCGCGGATGTGAGTGCCAGGCACCGTATACAGATACACATCCCGGAAGATGCCGGAGAAGCGCCAGAAATCCTGGTCCTCCAGCCAGCTTCCTGTACTGCGCTGGAATACTTCAACAGCCAGCTTGTTTTCCCCATCCTTAAGGTATGATGTCAGCTCAAACTCGGCCGGAGTAAAGCTGTCCTCGCTGTAGCCGACGAATTCTCCGTTCAGCCATACATAAAAAGCGGACTCCACTCCCTGGAATGAAATATAAAGAGGCTTGCCCTCCATGGTGCCAGGAACAGTGAATTCTTTTACATAGCTCCCGACAGGATTAACGTCCTGCGGAATTTCCGGCGGACGGACATCAGCAAGCCCGTCCCATGGATACATCGTATTTGCATACTGAGGCTTGCCATAGCCCTGCAGCTGGATATGCCCAGGGACATTGATATAATCCCAGCCATCACACGAAAAGCCTTGTTTATAAAATTCGGAAGGCCTCATAGCAGGATTGATTGAGTAATTGAACTTCCAGCTGCCATTCAAGCTGTGTCGCATGCTCATGGATGAACCAGCCTTGGCTTCTTCCAGCGTTTTGTAGTATTTATGATCTGAGTGTGCGGGGAGGCGGTTCACCGCAAACACACTTACATCTGAAAGCCAGTCTATAGTAGGAATTGAAGACATTTTTCCGTACACTTCCTTTTATAAAAAGTTTATTTAACCGATCCCATCATCCCTGCCACGAAGTGCTTCTGCATAATGAAGAAAATCAGTGCAGACGGGAGGGTCGCAATGACGATGGCTGTCATGATTACACCATAGTCAGGCGAATAGCTTGAGCCTAAGTTTGAAATCAAAAGCGGTATCGTCTGGTTCTCTGGCGACTGAAGGACAACCAGCGGCCAAAGATAGCTGTTCCAGCTTGCCATGAAGGTGATGATCGCAGCTGCAGCATATGTTGTTTTCATGGTTGGCACATAAATGCGGAAAAAGATGCCCAGCTCAGAAAGACCATCGATCCGCCCGGCTTCGAGAATATCACGCGGAAACATCTTTGTGCTCTGCCTGAAGAAAAAAATCAGGAAAGCCGTTGTAATTGTCGGCAGGACGGCTGCCGTCAGGGTATCGATCCCGATCATCGGCATGGTCTGCGAAATGGTTCCGAACATGCGGAATAAAGGCACCATTAAAGCAGCAAATGGAATCATCATGGATAAGAGCAGGATGTTGAACACGATATCCTTCGCCTTGCTTCGGTAAATCTCGAACCCGTAGCCTGCAAGTGAAGCAATCAGAAGGGCCAGCAGGGTCGTAGAAATCGATATTTTCGCTGAATTCATCAAAGCCGGCACTAAATCAACCGTATTCAGGAGATTTGTAATATTTTCTATAAGATGGCTGCCTGGAAGCAATTTGCCTTTCGTCACATCGGCTGACCTGTTTGTTGAACTGACGATCATCCATAAAAATGGAAATATAGAGATGATAGAAGCCGCCACCAGCACGGTATACGCTATTATACGATTCGATTTACTCATTCTTATCACCTGCCACTCTAAACTGAATGATGGAGAAAATGACGATCAGAATGACAATGGCATATGAAACCGTTGCAGCATAGCCAAAGTCAGGTGTGTACTTAAAGGAAAGATTATAGATATATTGAGAGATTGTCATTGTTGCGTTTGCAGGTCCGCCCGCAGTGATATTCATGACCTCGTCAAACAGTTGCAGTGTCCCGATTGTCGATGTAATAGATGTAAAGAGAATGATCGGCTTCAGCATGGGCACCGTTATTTTAAAGAACTGCTGGAAAGAAGAGGCGCCGTCCATTTTGGCTGCTTCATAGATTGACTGATCCACGTTCTGCAGAGCCGATAAATAAAAGATCATATTATATCCCGTCCACCGCCAAGTGATTGCCACAATGATCGTCACTTTTGCCCAGAAAGGATCGGTGAGCCACGAAATCGGCTCTGCAATGATCGCCATCTTCATCAGCATAATATTGATGATTCCGTCCTGGCTGAAAAGGTACTTAAAGATGACCGAGTAGGCAACCAGTGAGGTCACACACGGCAAAAAGATCGCTGTCCGGAATAATCCCTTCCACTTAAGCGTTTTATTATTCAGCAATACAGAAAGGAATAAAGCCAGGATAATCATCACCGGCACCTGGACGATCAAGAAAATCACTGTATTTTTAAGCGTCGTCAGGAAAGTAGGGTCCTTCAAGAGCCGGGTATAATTATCAATTCCGGTGAATTGAAGGTTTGCGCCTGTCCCTGACTGAAACGATAGAAGCAATGCCTGGATCATCGGATAAAAGTAAAATAAGCAAATCAATACCGCTGCAATTGTGATAAACGACCACCCAACTGCCCCATTCTTTATTTTAAGCCTTCTGCTTGGCCTTGCTGTGCCAGGTCCCTGCCCTGGCTTTGCTGCTGCCGCTGTCTGGCTGGCTTTTGCCGGCATCATATTCATCAGCTCCCAACCTTTTTCTAGTAGGAAAAAGCCCCGTTCATCCGCCTGATAATCAGTTCGCTCCATTAAACCGAAAGGAGTAGCCGGCGAATTCCCGAGGCTTAATTTTATTTAGTTTTATTGAATCTGCGCTTCTGCCTGTGCCTGTGCATCTTCAAGTGCCTTATCCAAATCTTTGCCCTTCAGATAATTCTGCATTTCAACTGCCAGGATATCTTCAATGGCATAAGTGTGCAAACCATAGTTTACTTGAGGAATCTGCTCTGTCCATTGAGCAAAGTCAGAAATAACCTCCTGGCCGCCGAAGAAGTCGTCGCCTGATTTATACGCCTCTCCCTCTGCTGCCGGCTTGTAAGTTCCGATTGCACCGATCTCCGTGTTCAGAGTCTGATAAAAATCAGCATCGGATCCAAAAGTCTTTGTCAGGAATTCTGCTGCTTTCTCTTTACCAGGGATATTCAGAACGTACCATGAGCTTCCCCCGAGATTTGAGGCATTTACTGATCCTGAAATGCCTGACTGCTTCGGCTGAGCCGCTACAGTCCATTTTCCGGACTGGTCTGCTTCGGCTTTAATTGATGCCGTGATCCAGTTGCCTGAAGGCACTGTTGCCACATCCCCGCTGTTAAAGCCTGCAACAAACTGGCTCCAGTCTGAAACCGGCTTAACAAGGTCCGCATCCAGGATTGCCTTGTATGTCTCAAAAGCTTCTTTCAATGCTTCATTGTCTGCCAAATCAGGTGTCTTTCCATCTTCTTTCAAATACCATGATCCGCTTGACTGAATCATTGTGCGGATCAAGCCCAGATCTTTCGGGTCTTGAGTCAGCATATGCTTGCCTGTAGCTTCTTTCACTTTTTTGCCGATTTCAATATATTTGTCCCAGTCAATGTCTTGAATATCTTCAGGTGTATAGCCGGCCTGCTCCAGGTAATCTGTCCTGAAATAGAGCCCTGTTACACCTGTATCAAACGGAAGTCCATAATTCTTGCCATCAAGGCTTGTCGGAGCGATTTTATATTGTGCGAAATCATCTGCACTGAATGAATCTGTCATTTCGTAGAACATATCAGGATAAGCCTGCAAGAAGCTTTGTGCGCGATAGTCCTCAATCAGGACGATGTTCGGAAGGCCTTTTGTCGTCCCTGAGCTCAAGCTTGTGTTCAGCTTTTGGATGATGTCAGCCTGTGCATTTTCAACAATTTTGACATCAAGCTCAGAGTCCTCTTTCTGATAGGCTTCCTTTGCCAGTTCAAGTGCTTTGATGTTGAAGTTTGGATCCCATGCCCACACTGTTATTTCATTTGTATCTTTCGATTCTCCTGAAGCATCTTCAGTATCTGACCCGGAAGAACAGGCAGACAGCATCAATACTCCGATTAATAAAAAGGCCAGCAGCTTTTTCATTGATTCCCCTCCGTCCATTTTTTGTAAGCGTTATCTTTCTGTCTTTATCCTAGCATTTCGAAGGAAGGAAGTATTAGGAGGATTTTTCTTAACATTTGTAATATCTTTGTTTTATGAATGCGTTTTCATTTACAGATCCTTGGATTTTTTTTAGAAACTTGGACGATTTCAAGCTTTTAAGAGCGGTATCATAATGCGAATGGTTGTCCCGTCTCCCGCTTTACTGGAAATAGATACACCTGCATCATCCCCATAAATGAGCTGCAGCCTTTCATGAACATTCCTCACGCCTATACCGGTGAAAAGCTGCTGCTTGCTTTTAGCAGGCATTTGCTTATCTTCCTCAATCTCCATTCCATCACCGTTATCCACTACCTCGCAAATCAGGCTGCCGTTCTCCTTCCAGATCAATACATTGATATAGCCTCCGTCCTTCCGATTGAACGCATGGAAAAATGCATTTTCCATAAAAGGCTGGAGGATAAGGTTGGGAATAGGCTCATCCAGACAGTCCGGAGAGGCAAAATAGTTGGTTTTGATTCGGTCCCCATAACGCTTTTGGTTAATAAAAGCATAGTTTTTAAGATTTTCGAGCTCCTGCTTGACTGTTACCGTTTCACTTGGAGAGCCGATTGTATTTTGGAGCAGCGATATAAGCGCCATGATAGTGTTTTCCGCCTCCTGCCTGCCGCCCTGCTGGACCATAAATCTGATTGATGTGAGCGTATTATATAAGAAGTGCGGGTTGATCTGCTGCTGAAGCGCGGCCAGCTCGGCGTTGCGCTTTTCCTTCTGCGTCTGCATCAGTTCCTCGACATAGTCATGAAGCTCGTCCAGCATACTGTTGAAGGCATGGGCGATTTTCTTTGTTTCATAGGTACCTCCCACAGTCACATACTGGACAAAATCATGCTTGGCAGCTCCTGAAATCTGACTTGCCAGGGTTGAAAGAGAATTTGTCAGCCTCCGGGAAGCAAAAAATACAATAAATAATATGATGATTACAATTAAAATAACAATCTGGGCAATGTCGCTTTTATCAACCAAATCTCCGAACGCCACTTCTTTATCAATGATATTGAACAGGTATAAGTCAAAGGAAGGCAGGTATTCCATCAGGATAATGTGTTCCTTTCCCATGAAATCTCCTACTTTATAAGGCTCAGTTCCTTCCAATTCCTCAGTATAGCGGCGGAGATCAGCCGATGTCCGGCCAATCAAATCCGATCTGCTGCTGGAAAAAATAACGCCCGATTTATTTGTGACGAACACATTATTTCCCGGGCTTGTATAGCTGGCATAAAACTTCTTGAATTCTTTTTCCTGGATGGCAAAATACAGCTCCCCAAAATCCCTTCCTGAAATCGGCTCCCTGATTGCCCTTGATGCGACGATGAAATTCCTGTCATCCGATTCAATGTCCTTTCCGGGCCTGTAGTCATACTGATACATAAGCCTCTTAGGATTCCGGAGCGTATTCTTCCGGATCGCGCTCCTTCTCAGCTCCTCGTCGGTTATGGGCCAGTAGGGCCGGTCGGTTGCATAATCCATCCCATTTTTGCCCGTCACCACAATGCCTATCTCATAAGCATCCAGATATGATGTAATCCGGTTCATCTGCTGATACATATTAAAAAAGGAAATCATCTGTTCATATTCCGTTTCTCTTTCACTCAGTATCCGTTTGACAGCCCCATTTTGGAGCACTTCATTTGAAGTATTAACGATAGAATAGTGAAAAGATTCAAAGCTGTCCTTCACCTGGTTCATTACCTTTGAATTAGTGATGCTGAACCTGTCGATAAAGAACTGTTCAGACATCCGGACCACTGTCACAGTCAGCACAGCCGAAACCGAAATGATAATGAACACTGTGAAAAGGAATTGTTTCATAAAAAGTCCGTTAAGTCTCATAAACTCTCATCTCTTATCCCATAAAGTATTTTCGTTTATATTGGCTCGGCGACAGCCCCGTCCTTTTCTTAAACACCCTGCAGAAATAGCTGTGATCAGAGAAACCGACCAGCCCGCTGATTTCTGATATTGTAGCCTCCCCCTTCAGCAGCAGCTTTGAGGCTTCCTCAATCCTGATTTTATTCAGCTGCTCAATAAAGCTTCCCTCGTTATGGGCGGAAAAGTAGCTGGATAAATAGGAAGGATTAAAATGAAAGTGCCTGGCAGCTTCCGTCAGGGTGATAGGCTCTGCATAATGTTTTTTCATATATTCAATGATTTTTTTAATAGTGATGCTGTTTTGTTTCTCAGCAGGAATAAGGGAAGCATCCACCTCTCCGATAAAGCGCTCCAGGACATCAAGCGCCTCCTTTGCAGTTCCTGCATCTTCAACAGCCTTAAAATATTCATATTTTTTCTTTTGGAGATCTCCGGCTTCAACATCCATATTCCCAAGAATGACCGTAATATTAAAAATGATATTTCCCAAAAATGCTTTAAACTCAAAAGGCTCGATAGATCTGCCCTTTGCCAGGTAAGCCGCATGCTCACTCAAGTGGGCCAGGGCAGAATGGACATTTCTGCTTTTGAATTCCTCTGTAAACCACTCCAGGCTGAACTCGATCCTGCCGGAAGAAGCAGCAGGCAGCTCTTCTTCCTGTAAGATCCCCTTATCGGGAAAATAAAAATAATAGGGAAGCAGCTTCAGGATGCTGCCCTTCCACACAGCACCGAGCTCGGAGAAACTCTCAAATTTACGGCTGAGCGCGAAGGCAGCTGTATTTTCGGAAGCAGCAGCTTCCTCAATCGCAAGGAGAATCACTGCCTCATCTTCCTCTTCCATATTGATTAAAATCCCTGCTATACTTTCGTCCGTGAAAAATGGCACTGCAGCCGCATTAAATGCCTTTTCATGGATACCTGCTTTGACTTGGCGGGCAAGCTCTGCTGCAGTCTTCGCTGCACGCTTAGCCTCTATTCCCAGCAGATAAAAGGCCGGGAAGGGAAAATTTTCTTCTATAGCCGGCTGGTCTAACTTCACTTCATAGCCGGCAGCCAGCTTTTCTATCACTGATTCTATCGAATGGCCTCTGGTTCCCTCTGGCTGCATGAGGGAGGGAATTTTGCCGGCAGCTGTCTGGAGCACTTTCAGCAGTGCTTCCGCATCGAGCTTTGGTTTTAAGATATAGTCAACTGCCCCATTCTGGAAGGCCGTCCTTACATAATCGAATTCCCCATAGCTGCTCAATACAATAATCTTTATATCAGGATAGCGCTCCGTCACTATCCTTGTCAGTTCCTCGCCATCCATAATCGGCATAACAATGTCTGTCAGAATGATATGCGGCCTTACTGCCTCAATCATGGCCAGCGCCTCCTGCCCGTTCGAGGCTTCACCCGCAATCTTAAAGCCGGCCTGCTCATAATCCATATAATGCTTGATTCCCTGCCTTATCAAAACCTCGTCATCCACGATAAGTACTCTGCACAGCTCTTCCTTCAGCATAATTGACCCCTCCATGCAGGAATTTGTGTTTTTCTTTATTATAAATTATTACCGGAAACGTTTTCATATTTATTGAAGTTAGTTTTGAATGTGTCAAAGCGATAGATTATCTGAAATGAATATGATTCCACCAAATTTTTTAAAGTTTCTACATAAAAACTGAATTATTCTACATAAATTCTGCTTTTTTCTACATAAAAACCGCTGGATTCAACAAAAGTACATTTTAAGGAAAAAACTAAAAAGCGCCGGTCCTCTCAGGACCAGCGCTTCCCTACGTTCATTTTTATTTATCTTCCGCAACCTTCACCAGCTGCTTGCCCATATTCTTTCCTTCAAAAAGGCCAAGGAAGGCATCAAGGATATTATCAAATCCTTCTGTTATGGTTTCTTCGTACTTGAGCTTCCCTTCACTGACCCATTTGCCAAGATCGGCAGCTGCTTCTTTGTAGCGGCTGGCATAATCTCCGACTGTGAAGCCTTTCATGAGGGCGCTCGTTTTGATCAGCTGGCCCTGGACACGCGGACCTGTGTCTTCGCCCTGTTTGTTATACGCTGAGATAGCTCCGCATACCGGCACCCTTGCAAATTTGTTCAAAAGGCTGATGGCTGCATCGCCAATTTCCCCGCCGACATTTTCAAAGTATACATCAATGCCGTCCGGACAGGCCTTTTCCAAAGCCTTGCGGATATCGCCAGCTGTTTTGTAGTTGATGGCTTCATCGAATCCAAGCTCATCCTTCAGATAAGAAATTTTCTCATCGGACCCTGCAATCCCAACAACACGGGCACCCTTGATTTTAGCAATCTGGCCGACCGCCGACCCTACGGCTCCTGCCGCGCCTGAAACAACAACTGTTTCGTTCTCCTTCGGCTGCCCGATGTCTAGAAGCCCAAAATAGGCAGTCAAGCCTGGCATTCCTAAAATACCAAGGTGAGTAGAAATGGGGGCAAACTGGGAATCGATTTTGCGGACTGCCTTTTCTGAAGCGATGGAATACTCCTGCCATGGCAGCATCCCGACAATATAGTCCCCCTCATGGAAATGTGCAGAATTGGACTTTACAACCTTGGCCACTCCTCCGCCGTGAAGCGCCTCATCGAGCTTGAATGGCTCAACATAAGATTTTGCATCAGACATCCGCCCGCGCATATAAGGATCCACCGACAGATAAATCGTCTGAAGCAGAACTTCCCCTTCCTTCGGCTCCTCGACCTTCATATCGATAAACCGGAAATCATCCTTCACAGGGGTTCCCTTCGGACGTGAAGCAAGCTGAATTTGCTGCTGAGTATTCGGTAGCATGGTCATCCTCCTCTTAAATGATAATTGCACTTTACCATAACAGTGAATGGTGATTCAATCTTGAAGGGCCAGCATCCGTACATCCCGACGAAATACCCAGCGCTCCTCCCGCCGTGTCAGGCACCGTAAAGAGACAGTTTCCGGCCTTTTGTCCACGGAGGGTTGCTTAGGCACGGTGAAACCAAATGCCTGCTCGTTCGTATATAATCATAAGGGAAAATATGTAATCACAATCATTCCATCCCCGCGATAACTTTAAATGAGGTGAACCCCTGTGCCGACCTTACTTGTTGTTAATCTTTGTATTGTTTTATTTCTTTCTGCTTTTATATCCTATATTACGAAGGACGGAGAAAAGAAGGACAAGGGATTTAATTTATCTTATTATCAATTGAGCCATAGGAGAAAAGTGATTCGCTCCTTATGGGAGCTGCCTTTCCTCATTCTCCTCCTGACCCTGATGTTCTATCTCACGGATTTTGAGAATATCTATAAGCTGTCCCTTTCCGCCCTGCTGATCTTCGTTTTCATTGGCCAGTTCTGCTACAACTACTATAAATGGAAGCAGCAGGAAAAGGCATGATCGGTTGAGATCATGCCTTTTCCTCGTTCCGCGTGCCTGGTACCGCAAAAAGACAGATACCCGCAATTTGTCCACACACGGTGAATGACACTGGCAGCATCCTTTTAGAAAATGGTCCCCTTAAACTTCTCCGGCTTTGTAACATAGCTTTCAATTATGTACCCGCAGCCAGTGCAGATGATATGCTCAACTGTTGATCCAAAGCTCATCTTATTTTCAGGGCTTATGGCTGCATAGCCGTTCTGCTTGCCTTTCCCCAATTCCTTTTCTCCGCATTTCGGACATTCCCTGGCTATTTTTTTCATCAGGACTCCTCCTTCTTTCATCTTTCTTTTATTAAAATACGAAAGAGGCATGATAAAGTTTCACTATCTGGAGTCACTTCTCTATCCCAAAACGCTTCTCTTCAGGTCCTCCGCCCTTGGCTTCCAAATCATGTGATGGGCACCACCGCCCCAATAATCCTTCATCACAACATCAGGCTGGCCGAATTTCCGCTTCCATATTTCCTGCGCTCTTTTATACCCGCTGTCCAGACAAAACTCCTTTATTCCCTTTTCATGAAAGACTGGGTACAGGCTGCTCAGCAGTCTGCTGCCAATACCCTGTCCCTGACAAGCAGGATGAACAAAAACAGTGCCAACTTCAAATAAATGGCTGTACCCCTGATTGGTGTGCTCCAAAATCAGCCTGCTGGCCGGCCCAAACTCAACAGTCCCAATCAACCTTCCTTCCGCCTCTGCAAGCAAAAAATAACGGCCCTCTCCCCGGCTTGAAAAATCCTGCTGCACGTACTCTTTTTTTGATTCAATCTCTTTTTCCATACCTTCGGAAAGTCCGCCAATGCCTTCCTTGATAAATGTATCGGTGATGACCATTCTGAAAAAATCATTTAACCTTGCTATATCTTCGCAAACAGGTCTCCTAATCTTTATCTCTATCATCTTTTTGATAACCCCAATCTATTGATAAAATGCCGCTGCTGCAAGGCCAAGGCAAACTGCTGATGCTATAAATAAAGCAGCTGAAGCCCCCCGGCTTGCCTTAAGCTTTATCCCCCAGGCACCGAAGAATACCGCAGCCGAAATTTTAGAAGTTCCTTGAAAGAATGCGCCTCCATCTGCAAAAACAGAACTGCTGAATAGAATAGACAAAAGCAGAGAACCTGCAATGAGAATCTTGAACCATAGGGGCTCCCTTAAAAACAGACCAGCAAACAGCTTTATCTTTTTCATTGCTCATAACTCCCTTCTAGAATAGGAAACATTTGTTTTAAAAAGGATTGCATTTGAAGGAATATTTAAGAGAAGTTTAAAGTTTTCGTGATATATAGAAAATCCTTTCAGCCGGATATCTGTCTCTATATTACGTAGAAAATTCGATTAAGTTGCATTCCTACTGGAAAAATTTTCAGAAATCTCTTTGGGTTAGCCAGTTAACACAGCAGCCCTAAATGCTTAACAGATTTCTATAAGAATGCTTTGCTTTTGGTTTCATAAGAAAACTCAGATACACCGATTAATCCAACCTTAGAATTCTCTGCACCAATAGAAAAAACCTGCACAGTTCAGACTGTACAGGCTCAAATCTTAGATTCCCTGCTGCTCTTGAGAGAATTTAAAGGTAGTAGCTGACCGGAAACTTTCTCCCTTTTTCAAAATACAAGATGGAAATTCCGGGTGATGCACCGCATCAGGAAGTCTCTGGGTTTCCAGGCATACCCCCAGATGATTGCTGGCTTTGACGCCTCTTATGGAGAATGGCCCCTCCAGTGTATTGCTTGTATACAGGACAACGGCAGGCTGGTCTGTTTCCACGACAAGGCGCCGGCCGCTTTCTGCGTCGAATAAGGTGATTTCTTCATTCCCGTTTTCAGCAAGCAGGAACGGATGGTCATAGCCGCTGCCGACCCGTATATTCTGCGGGTTTTCCGAGGTATTTCCATCCTTAAGTTTCCGGCCTTTCGTGAAATCAAATACGGTTCCATCGACAGGCAGGAGCTCCCCGGTCGGTATGAGCGCTTCGTTCAGTTCCGCAAACCGGCCGCTTTTAAGCGTCAGTTCATGATCGAGGATATCCCTTTTCAGATCTCCGCTCAGATTAAAATACGAATGATTCGTTACATTGACGATCGTATCTTCATCACTGGTTCCTTCATAGCTGATCTCCAGTTCGTTCCGGTCATTCAATGTGTAAGTAACCTTCATTTCAAGATTTCCTGGATAGCCTTCTTCGCCATCCTTGCTGACGTACCGGAAGATGACGCTTGCTGAATCCGGGCCTTCTGTGACTTCTGCATCCCACAGCTTTTTATCAAAACCTTCCACGCCGCCGTGAAGATTATTTCCGCCATTATTTTTGGCAAGCTTATAGGTTTTCCCGTTCAGCTCAAATTCCCCGCCGGCAATCCTCCCGGCATGGCGCCCGCAAACTGCTCCAAAGTATGGGGAATGCTGCTGGTACTCTTCCAGAGTATCAAAGCCCAGAACAACATTTTCCATCCGCCCATCCCGGTCCGGCACAAGGATTTTCGTGATGATACACCCATAATCGAGGCAGGAAACCTCCATTCCCTGCTCATTCACCAGTGTAAAGATGGAAACTGTCCGTCCATCCGGCTCTGCAAACTTCTCTCTAACTGCCTTCATTTGCAAGACTCCCATTCTTTTAAAAAATGTAATTCAATATTCCAATCAATCAAGTCCCGCCAGGAGATCAGCAAACCTGCGGAATGCCGCCAGGCCCGATTCAGTCTGCTTGAACACGCCTGCATCCTCGAGAACCCTTACAAACTTATACCCGATTTCTTTCCGTATAATAGATCCGGCTGTTTCCCCGGTTAACTTAGCCGCATATTTCTCTTTCATTTCAGCTGCCCACGGCAAATGGTAGTCCTCTACCTCTGCAGGCTGGCCCAGCAGATATTTTTCTATCTCCTGAATTTCCTTTTCCAATCTAGCAGGCAGAACAGCAAGCCCCATGACTTCAATCAAGCCAATGTTCTCTTTTTTAATGTGATGGACATCGGCATGCGGATGGAAAATGCCGATCGGATGCTCAGTGCTCGTGCGGTTGTTCCTGAGGACAAGATCCAGTTCATAGAGGCCATCCCGCATTCTCGCAATCGGTGTAATGGTATTATGCCTGGTCTCTCCTGTAAATGCTTCTATTTCCACAGCTGCATCACTGTACTGTTTCCAGGCTTCAAGAATCATTTCTGCCGCGTCTGCAAGCTCTTCCTGTTTGTTGCCTTTCAGGCGGATAACCGATAACGGCCATCTCAGCATGCTGGCGCTGATGCCAGGAAAACGCCTTAGCTGGAACGAGCCGATTTCATCTGCACCCGCCATAGCAAACTTATAATTGCCGCCCTGATAATGATCATGGCTGAGTATAGATCCGCCAACAATCGGCAAGTCAGCATTGGAGCCAAGAAAATAATGCGGAAACTTTCCTGTGAACTCCAGCAGTCTCGCAAAAGTGCTGCGGTCGATCTTCATGTCGCGGTGCTCCCCGCAAAGTACAATACAGTGCTCGTTGTAATATACATATGGGGAATATTGCAGAAACCACGCTTCATCAGACAGCTCCAGGTCGATGATCCGATGGTTGGAGCGGGCCGGATGTCCCGGACGGCCTGCATATCCTTCATTTTCTGCACACAGCAGGCACTTCGGATAATTCGAAGAAACAACCTTCATCTCCCGTTCGCGTGCTATCTGCTGCGGATCCTTCTCCGGCTTGGAAAGATTGATCGTGATGTCCAGATCGCCATAATCGGTGGCAATTTTATAATTAATATTTCTTGCAATGCTTTTCGTCTGGATATAGTTGCTGTTCCGGCTGAGGTCGTAAAAATACCTGGTAGCCTCTGCAGGGCTTTCCGCATATTTTTCATAGAACTCTTTATTCACATAAGAAGGCTTCGGAACAAGCACATCCATGATCTTGCTTGAAAGAATATCTTTATCGCTTTCAAGGCCGGCTATCCTGCCTTCAGCCGCTGCAAACCCGATAAGGTCTTCCAATAAATCAGGAATGGTCTTTTCTACTGCTTCGGCATGTTCCGGATACTCGACTAGCCCAAGCAAAGACATGATTTGATTTCGTGCATATATTCTGTCGCGCTGCTCAATCATGCCTAATGCAGCTGCCTTATTGACCAGCGTCTCTATGCTCGTATATACATCCATCCCGAGCCCTCCTTAATCGTTATAGCCGTGCGGATGCGCCTGATGCCAGCTCCAGGCATCTTCAATGATCTGCTTGATGCTTGTTCTCTGCGGATTCCATCCGAGAACTGTTTTTGCTTTCAGTGAGGAAGCGATGAGGGTGCTTGGGTCCCCGCTTCTTCTGGGAACAACTTTAGCCGGAATTTCATGCCCGGTCACCTCACGGACTGCTTCAATCATTTCCTTAACAGAGAAGCCCTGCCCGCTTCCAAGATTGATGATCTCGCTTTTACCGCCATTCTGCAGATATTGCAGGGCAAGCAGATGGGCGGCGATCAGATCCTCGACATGAATATAATCACGGATGCAGGTTCCATCCTCTGTATCATAATCATCGCCGAAGATTGAAATATGTTCCCTCTGTCCAAGGGCCACCTGGAGAATAATCGGAATCAAATGGGTCTCAGGCTGGTGATCTTCGCCGATTTCTCCGGTTGATCTAGCTCCCGCCACATTGAAATAACGGAGGGATACATATTTCAAATCATGGGCCGCTTCGCACCATTTCATGATTTTTTCCATCGTCAGCTTGGTCTCGCCATAGGCGTTTGTAGGATTGGCAGGCATCTCTTCCGTAATCGGCATTGTCTTCTGTTCCCCATAAGTGGCAGCGGTCGAGGAGAACACAATATTCTTTACATCGAACTCAGTCATCACTTCGAGCAGCACCTGTGTGCCGTACACATTATTGTTGAAGTATTTCAGCGGGTCTTCCATGGATTCGCCGACAAGCGAATTGGCTGCAAAATGGAGGACTCCGTCAATGCTTTCATCCTTAAAAACACTGCGCAGAAACTCCTTGTCGCGGATGTCCCCCTGATAAAACTTGGCATCCGGGTGAACCGCTTCCCTGTGGCCTGTCTCCAGGCTGTCGACAACCACTGCTTCGTATTTCTGATCGATCAGCTGATAAACAGCATGTGAACCGATATATCCTGCACCGCCAAGAATTAAAATACTCATCCCTGCACCTCCAAAATGATTTCCTTGGTTCCATCACCGACACTTGCTGCGTAAAAATCTGCTGCATAGCCGATTCTTTCCTTATATTTACTGCCAACCTCTTCAATAAAAGAAGCGGCTTTATCTTTCTCAACAATGGCAATCGCACAGCCGCCAAACCCTGCGCCAGTCATCCGGGCCCCGAGGGTGCCTTCCTGCTGCCAGGCCGCTTCCACCAAAGCATCGAGCTCTTTGCCTGTTACTTCATAATCATCTTTCAGAGACTGATGCGACTCATTCATCAGCTTCCCAAAGTCTTCAAGGCGCCCTTCCTGCAAAGCCTTGAATGCCTTTAGAGTCCGCTGGTTTTCATAGACTGCATGCTTCGCCCTTTTTTGAAAAACTTCATCCCCGATCAGGTGCTTATGCTGTTCAAATTCATCCTCTGATAATTCCCCGAGAGATGTTATGGAGAGTTTCGCCTGCAGCCGGGCAAGTGCTGCCTCACACTCGCTCCGCCTCTCATTATATTTAGAATCAGCCAGCTCCCTGCGCTTATTTGTGTTCATGATCATAATCTGATAGCCTTCCAGATTAATAGGGGCATATTCATACTTCAGGGTATTGCAGTCAAGCAGGATGGCACTGCCGTTTTGCCCCATGCCGATGGCAAATTGATCCATGATGCCGCTGTTGACGCCAATGAATTCGTTCTCGACTTTTTTCCCCAGCTTAACAAGATCTGTCCTGCTGATATTGAACCCAAAAAGCTCATTAACGATCACCCCGACCAGCATCTCCAGTGAAGCAGATGAAGAGAGTCCTGCGCCATTCGGAATGTTGCCGTACACGATTATATCCATTCCGGATGGAAGCCCCCATCCGGCTTCTTCTATATAAGCAATCATACCTTTCGGAAAGTTCGCCCAGCCATGCTCTTTTCTGTACTCCAGCCCATCCAGGGAAAACTCGATAATGCCTGCATCCGGGAAATTCTTTGAATATACCCTGACCAGCCTGTCGCTCCGCTTCTTCGCCGCTCCGTAAGTCCCAAAAGTGATGGCACAAGGGAAAACATGGCCGCCATTATAGTCGGTATGCTCTCCAATTAAATTAATGCGCCCAGGGGAGAAAAAAAGCCGGGTATCTCCAGCTCCAGAGTTGGGGTATATCGTCTGAAATTCATTGATGAGTGTTTGATGTTCCATATTGTTGTCTCCTTTTTTCACAAAGTTAAAAGCTGCTGCTCCGGTTAATCAGTTCAGTCGCCAGAAACACCTTCTTCGCAATCTTCCTGCCCTGATTTCTTTCTAATAATAAATCGACGGCCGCCTCGCCCATCGGCTCTGTATGCACCTTCAAGGTGGTCAGCGCCGGAAAAATATATTTGGATACACTGATATCATTGATTCCGATCACATTGACACGCTCCGGAACCTGGATACCGGCTTCATGGAGGGCCCTCAGGCAGCCGATCGCAATAAGGTCATTGCCAGCAAATACCGCAGTCGGGAGACTCTCCCCTTTATCGTCTATCATCTTTTTCATCAGCGTATAGCCGCTGTCCACGGTAAAGCTTCCCTTATAGATATTCCCTTCATCCAGAAGCCCGCGGCTTGCCATATAATTTCTATAAGCTGATTCGCGTGCATCTTCAATTCCGCCCGATTCATCTTTAAACATCTCTTGTCCGCCGATATAGCCAATGAATTCATGGTCTTTGCTTATTAAATAATCAAGTATTTTCACGGCCGCTTTTTCAAAATCCACGACAACTGAATCATACCGGTCTTCATCCGGGCTGTAATCAGCAAAAACAAGAGCTTCGGTGATTTCTCCCAGAGCATCGGCCTGCGCCTTGCTGAACTTCCCGACAGCTATGATGCCTTGAAGACTTTCACTCTTGGCTTTTTCCAAATCATCGTAAAAATAGTTGGCATATTGGATGCCGAGCTGCTGGCACCGCTGCTCAATGCCATAGCGGATCGACATATAATACAGATCTTCCAGCTCTTCTTTCTCTGTATACCAGTGAATGACAGCAATTTTTAAAGCGGCATCTTTTTTAGCCGGCTTTTTCTTGTAATCCAGCTCTTCTGCAGCTTCAAATATCTTTTTCCGGGTATCGTCTGTAACCGACAGGGAAGCATCATAGTTGAGAACCCTGGAAACGGTGGCAATCGAAACTCCTGCTTTTTCTGCTATCTTCTTGATTGTCGCCATATGCAGCCTCCTTCCGCCCAATAAGTAAATCGCTTACATTTATTTTATTACTTTTAGTAAATAAATCAATGTTTTTACTAAAATTTTTACAAAGTTTTAATCTAACCTGTTTTTATTTACAAATAAAGGAGTGACCTCATCAGGATCACCCCTTTCCTTTTATCTGGTTCTTTCTGCTATTTTTACTTCGTACGGGTTCAAAGTGATTTCGCCGGACAGTTCTGACGATTTACTAATGGGATTTGTTAAAATAAAAAATGAGAGATAGCTACACGCATCTCCCATTTTAACCTCTATTCACTTCCACGCTCCTTCCATCTCCTTTTCCTCCTGCCCGGCTTAATGTTCCTGATATGCAAATCCTTCAATATATTCAAAACCGCCCTGGCAATCATAAGGACACTGCCAGCAAGGAAAAAAGAAATGGCAATCCTCTGATCTACATCAGTCAAATACAAGATGCTGCCGATAAAATATAAGACGCCAAGAAAGAAATCATTCAGCCAGGAGAGCACATTATACCTTTTTTCCACAATCATTTTATACTTCCCGACCTGAATATACACATCCTCATCATTGTCATACACCTTTTTTTCAATCTGCAATGATATCACCCTCCAGTTGGTTTGTTCCCTTTTATTCAATAAGGATTCGTGTTATTTACTGGAAACCAAAAGTCGAGCAGATGATAGATTTTGCTAATTTTATGCAAAATAAAAAGCCGTCCGCAGACAGCTGTTAAAGTCCCTTATACCTGCCAGATTCTCTTTGCCTGTTCCAGGTCATTGAAGCGGATGATGTTTTTCTGCATCGGCGGGGGACATGCCATGTTATATTTCCTGATTTTTTCGTTGATAGCAGCAGCATCTTCTTCTGTACTGCATACATGGACCATTTCCGAGATTTCTTTTTGAAGCTTGAGCCACGGCGGCAAATAGCCCGAATCCTTGGCGATTTTCTGGAAGCGCTGGTAGGTATCCTGCTCGAAATACTCTTTAGGCAGCGGCTTGCCTTTTCCATTAAAGTTATCTTTTTCACCTGCATTTTCAAGAATATCTCCGATTAAATCGTTGTATTTCCTGTCCATCGAAGGCCTCCTATAATAGCATTCTTCCACTATAATATCACTAACTTGAAAAAAATAACATATCAGTAAATAGCCTCTTTTGGCTTTGTTTTCTCAGTCCTTCTTGCTGAAATGTTTCCGCTCATGCTCCAGCAGCCACTCTTTTCTCCAAATACCCCCGGCATAGCCGGTCAACGTCCCGTTTGTGCCAATAATCCGGTGGCAGGGAAACACGATGCTCAGCTGGTTTCTGCCATTCGCTGTCCCCACCGCCCTTACTGCCTTTTCATTCTCAATCAGAGTGGCGATATCCTTGTATGTGCCTGTACTGGCGTAGGGGATGCTAGTCAGTGCATTCCAGACACGCTGCTGAAAATCTGTTCCTACCAGCAAGTATGGGAAGGTGAATTCCCTGCGTTCACCTTTGAAATACTCATCCAGCTGCTGCCAGCATTCTTTTATTGCATCAGGATGTTCATGCTCAAGCTGGTATTCTGCTTTTTCACGTTCAGTAAATAAGATTGAGACAACGGCCTGGTCATTGCCGGCAATTTCAATGGTGCCGATCGGCGATTCATAATCTGCATAATATACTTTATTCATATAAAGACCTCCATAAATAAAAGACTGCATAAGCCTGCCAGCCAGCCCACCGGCTTGCGGATTTTTCAATTTCTTCGATGGATGGCTTTCTGTCTAAGCCCATCTGCAGCTTTAAGGCGTTCTGAAGCCCCGCGTCCCCAATCGGAAAAGCGGACGGATCCAGCAGGCATTTCATCCTAACGTAATCAGCAGTCCACGCACCGACTCCTTTAAGAGACATCAACACATCCCTTGCTCCCGGCTGGCCCAACAGATCATCCTTCTTTAACTTTTCTTCTGCCATCAGCTTCGCAATCCCTATGATATATTCTGCTTTCCGGCCTGTAAACTGCAGCTGTTTCAGCTCCTCCGGGTCAAGGGCAGCAATCCTTTCGGGTTCAGGAAATATCCAAAAGCACCGGCCCTCATAAGAAAAGCAAGTCCCATACTTTTCGGTAAAAGCCTTTTTCAGCTTATAGGCGAAGGTGAGATTGATCTGCTGCCCGATGACCGCCCAGACAAGCGCTTCAAATAAATCCGGTATTCCTATGATCCGCAGTCCGGCATAGCGTTCTGCCAGGCCCTTCAGGAGCGGGTCCCCGGCCGCCACCTCTGCAAATCCCCTTGCATCACGCTTTAAATCAAGCCACTCTTCAATAAAATCAGCCGCCTTCTTTCTTCCATTTTCCGATGGAGCCCCAAGCAAAAAGCCGGCATGAAGATGGGTTTCAGTAGAGCTTATTTTAAGCAGGATCACTTCCCCATCAATGATAATCCCTTTATAAACCGCAGAATCTTCAACATCATGGAGGATCTCCTGGCTTGACCTGCCCAGGAAGACGAGGGCCTCCCTGAAATCAAAATTATCCGGGAGCTCAAGTTCCAGCGAGGATTCCTTATGCTCCCACCTCATTCCTGAAGCACCTGCTTTCTTTTTCGGTATTCACTTGGGGTGCAGGCATTCACTCTCCTGAAGCTCTTGTAAAAGCTTGAAGGACTGTGAAACCCTGCTTCAAAACATATCTCCAGGTTCGTCAGCCCGGAGTGAGCCAGCAGATGGGCAGCTTTATCTACCCGGATCTTTTCCAGGTATTCCCGCGGCGTTTCCGATGTTTCCTCTTTAAATAATCGCTCCAGATAGAAGGCACTGACTCCTGCATCCTCCGCAATGTCCTGCAGGGTCACTTTTTCCCCATAATGATTGATAAGAAAGGAAATGACCTTCCGGACCAGCCCGACTTGAGGAGAATGCTCCACTTCCGGCTGGCATCTTTTGCAGGCCCTATAGCCTTTCTGCTCCGCGTCCGCCTTGCTGAAATAGAATTCCACATTGATCTTTTTCGGCTTCCTTGACCGGCAGGATGGCCGGCAATAGATTTTGGTCGTTTTCACTGCTGTAAAAAAGAGCCCGTCGTATGTCCGGTCACAGGACAGGATCTTTTCCCACATTTCTTCAAAAGACAAAGAAACTTTCTCCAACCTACTCCCTCCTGTCACTCTGCTTTGTATTGCCATTTTACAGGATAAGGCTGCAGGTTTCGTCTTCAATCTTGCTGTTATGGTCCCATCATTGAGACAGTTCTGAAGGATTATTAGACATTCAATATCTCCCGGATATCATCCTCTGTGAGCATTCCCGGACTTTTTCCGCCAGGCTCGATGACCTCTTCAATGAGATTCCGTTTCTTATCCTGCAGTTCATTCATCTTTTCCTCAATGGTTCCGCGGGCCAGCAGCTTGATCACCTGCACATTATGCCTTTGGCCCATTCTGTAGGCCCGGTCTGCAGCCTGGTTCTCGACTGCCGGATTCCACCAGAGATCATAAAGGATGACCGTATCGGCGCCGGTCAGATTCAGGCCGGTCCCTCCTGCCTTCAGGGAAATCAGGAAAAAGTCATGCTCACCGCTGTTAAAGCGCCCGCACAAAGTGACCCTCTCCTCTGAGGGAGTCTGTCCATCCAGGTAGAAGAAGCCGATGCCCTGCCTGGCCAATTCTCTTCCGATCATATCGAGCATTTTCGTGAATTGGGAAAAAATCAGCACCCGCCTGCCGGACAAACGTGATTCTTTAATGATCTGCAGCAGCTGCTCATATTTCGCAGAGCTTCCCTTATAGCCGTCCACGAACAGAGCCGGATGGCAGCATATCTGCCTCAGCCTGGTGAGTCCGGCAAGGATCCTGATCTTGTTTTTTCGGAGCGTATCTTTGTCCAGGTGCTTGAGTGTGTCATGGCGGAGCTTGGCCAGATAGGCGGCATACAGCTTTTTCTGATCTGGCAGCAGCTCGGCTGACTCAAGATATTCTGTCTTTTCCGGAAGCTCGGTCAGCACATCCGATTTTAATCTCCTGAGCAGGAACAGGCCGGTCCTCCTGCTGATTGTCTTCCTTTCCAGGAAACTGAATTCGCGGAGCCCCTGGAAGAGCTCCGGGAAGATCACATGGAAAATCGACCACAGTTCCTCCAGCGAATTTTCGATCGGCGTTCCTGTAAGCGCAAACCGGTTTCCTGCCTGGATCCGTTTAACCGTCCTTGCCGTTTGGGTGACAGGATTTTTGAACGCCTGCGCTTCGTCAAAAAAGACTGTGCTGAAATGCTGTTTCTCATAGCTGCTGATGTCCTTGCGGAGCAGCGGATATGACACAATCAGGACATCCAGCTCTCCTGCTTCTCCCAGCATCTTTTCCCTTTCAGATTTACTGCCGTCCATCACCATGCTCTTGATCTCCGGTGCGAATCTCTCAAATTCACTCTGCCAGTTATAGGTCAGGGAGGATGGGCAAACAATCAGGGCAGGCTGCTGCAGCCTCCGGTTTGCCGGAAGCTCGGACAGGATATAGGCGATGGCCTGCAGTGTCTTCCCCAGACCCATATCATCTGCAAGGATGCCGCCGAACCCATAGCCCGCCAGCGTTTTCAGCCACTGATAGCCTTGCTTTTGATAGTCGCGCAGCACAGGCTCCAGGCTTTCCGGTACAGCAAATTGGCGGCTGCCAGGGGTCCGGATTTCCTCGAGAAAGCTCCGGAAAGAATCTTCAAAGCTGAATACTTCCCCTTCCTCCAAGGAGCCAAGAAGGCGGAGCGCCGGGACAATGGGCATGTTCAGTCCCTCCTCCAGATCCTCATCCTGGGCAGGAACCTCATTCAGAAACCGCCTGATTTCATCAAATTCCCTGGATTCAAGGGAGAGCAGCGCCCCATCCCGCAGCCGGTAATATTTCCTCTTTTCCTCAAGGGAAGCCAATAGGCCGCGGATTTCAAGCTCCGGGATCCCATCCATGGCAAATTTGAATTCCAGCCAGTTGGTCCGCTCTTTTTTCACCTTAACGGAAATGCGCGGGTGCATGCTTTCCCTGAAGATGCGGTTCCGGATCGCGGTTGTCGCATATACCTTGACCATCGCCTGGAGCTTTGGAAGCTGCCGGTACAGAAATTCATATTCCAGCTCTTCATTCTGGAGATAGTAGCCGCTGTCGGTTCTGGCAAAGCTGCTCTCTTCCATCACCTTCAGGATGCTTCTTTCCTTCTCTTCATCCCTGATCAGCAGGAAATCTGTATGAAACTCCTTCTCTTCAAGCGGATTAAAGACGACATTTTCATATTGAAATTCAAGGCTTGCAAGGAGCCTGTTTTTCAGGCGGTCCAAGTATAGTTTGGCTGTCAGCGGCGACTGGATGAGCTGAGTCTTGATCCCGCCCGGGAGATGCACTTCTCCCAGCTTCTTCAACCCTGGTACGACCTTTTCCAGCAGAAAGCCGACCTGCTCTTTTTGTATAGGAATCCGGTCCGTGCCTGAGGCCGCAAGCATCCCCTTCAGGTCTGCCAGGCGCTTGCAGTCCTCATTTTCAAGCTGATATATCATACCCCGGTACAAGACTGACTGATATGCCTGCAGAATTAAGATTTTGTCCATGCCTTTCACCACAAGCCGGCCGCCTTTATTTTCGTTCAGCTCAAAACGGAACGACAATGGCAGCGGCTCTTCCGGCAAGCTGATGCCTTCGTATACCTGCCCTTCATTTTTGAGCTGTACCTTCGGGGCAGCTGTGAGAAAGGAACGGAGCCGCCTCCAGGAGGTAGGAGGGATCAGCAGAATAGACGTGTCCGCTTCTATCATCTTCCCTTCTTTATGAGCCTGTTCATCCTCAATGATCCGCGTCAGCTCCTGTAGGACAGCATCATCTTCTTTCCGAAAATAATGCCCGGCAGGTTCATATGTAAAGAAGGGGGAAATCTCGCTCGTCCTTCTGTCTTTTACATCCATAAGAAATATTCTGATGTCCCTCACCGGGTGCAGGGCTATACTGGCTTCCATTCCCAGCATGGTACTGCCATCTGCAAGAGATATCGGCATGCATGTAAAGCAGGCTTCTGCCGGCTGTCTGTCCTCGAAGTGAAGCTGTTCTCCGCTTGAGCGGGAAGGCTCTTTTTCAAAAATCGTCAGCAGCCCTTCCGCCAGCGACTCATGTCCCTCCCCCTCCACGTCCATCAATGGAGCTGTGCCATTTGTCTGATGATCAAGAATGGCCACCAGGACGGCCGCAATATGCTGGCAGTCTGTTTTGGCAGAAGCAAGCCTCGGACAGCTGCACTCCGCATGGTAGCCGCCTTTCCCGTCCCCCTGAATGCAGACATGGAAATCCTCGGCAGCCATCACATCTGCCTCACAGTATTCCGGCTCATAGCGGCTGAACACTACCTTCTTGGAACGGTAGAAAGAATCCCCTTTCCTAAAAGAAACCAGCCCGCACGATTCTTTTATTTTTTTGCTGTCCAATTGAATGTTCAACTATATCCCCTCGTCCATTATTGATATTGAAATTTTATCATAGAGACAAGGAAAACCCTATTTCTCTTTCCTGCCGATCTGCCTTATAATTGTAAAATTATGGCCTGTCCCCTGGACAGGGGCAGACACTTTCTGATATATTATTATAGTTACTTACGGTAACTATTATCATTGATAACTAAATGAATATAGAGGTGTTTGCCATCAAAACGTTTCAGAAATTCTTTCATCAGCTTTTAATGCTCTACCGCCCGTTTGAAAATAAGCTTAATCAGCTTCTTGCACAGCATCAGCTTCAGAGGGCGCAATGGACGATTTTATATTATATCTCCAATTTTGGCTCAGCCACTCTTGTGGAGCTTTCCCATTACCAGGGCGTTGAAAAGCCGACCGTCACACGGACAATCACCAGGCTGGAGGAGCTCGGCTTTGTGGAACAGGTGCCAAGCAAAGACCGCCGCGAAAAAAGGATGCAGCTCACAGAGCTTGGCCATAAAGTGTACAGCGAAGTGCGGCTGACCATTGATGAATTTGAGCAAAGGATTCTAAAAGGTTTTACAGAAGAAGAACAGCTCAAAGCCATCACCATCATGGAAGGCATCCGCAGCAACTTAATGGAACAGGGGGAAACACATTGAACTCAGAAGCAAAACTTTGGACCAAGGACTTCATCGTTGTATCCTCCATCAACTTTTTTTTAACACTGGTCTTTTACTTGCTGATGGTCACCATTTCTGTCTATGCCGTCAATGAATATGATGCATCGACAAGCCAGGCCGGATTAGTAACAGGGATCTTTATTATCGGGACGCTCATCGGCAGGCTGTTCATCGGGCGCTATATCGATCTGGTCGGACGCAAAAGAATGCTGTTCATTGGACTGATATTCTTTACGCTGACGACGCTTTTATATTTTGTCCATGCCGGGATTGCCTTTCTGCTGGCCAACCGCTTTGTTCACGGAATCACGCTTGGCATGGCCAGTACAGCTACAGGTACAATCGTTGCGCAGATCATACCGGCAGCCCGGAAAGGAGAAGGGATTGGCTACTATAGCATGAGTGCAACACTGGCGACAGCGGTCGGGCCTTTCATCGGGATTTATATGAGCCAGCATACAAGCTTTGAAATGATTTTCAGCTTTTGCCTGGCATTGGGGATTATAAGCCTTGCGACTGCCTTTCTTGTCACTGTCCCGCCTGTCACAGGCACTCCGAAGAGCGCAGAAGCAAAAGGCTTCAGGGTTTCGGACTTTGTGGAACCAAAAGCGCTGCCGATTGCGGTCATCACCCTGGCTATTGCTTTTTGTTATTCCAGTGTCCTGTCTTTTATCAATTTCTATGCGATGGAGCTTGATCTTGTGGATGCTGCAAGCTTCTTCTTTATTGTCTATGCAGTCGCCGTCCTGCTGTCCCGTCCGTTTACAGGGCGCCTGATGGACCTGAAGGGCGCCAACTATATCATGTATCCGGCATTCATCCTGTTCGCCGCCGGCATGCTCCTGTTAAGCACAGCAGGGTCAAGCATTATCCTGCTATTATCAGGTGTCCTGATCGGCCTTGGCTTCGGAAATATGCAGTCAAGCACACAGGCGATCGCCGTCAAGCTGACGGCTCCGCACAGGCTGGGGCTTGCCACTTCCACTTTCTTTATTTTCCTTGACGCCGGCCTTGGATTCGGCCCATACCTGCTTGGCCTCATCATTCCAATAACAGGCTACAGTAGCCTGTATATCATGATGGGCGCCCTGATCCTTTTGTCTGCTGTGCTGTATTATTTCCTGCATGGCAGGAAGGATCATGCTTTACGGTCAGCTGCTGATGCAGTGTAATGAGAAAAGCGCAAGCACCTTGGTCCCCCCGACAAGCACCTGTCAATCCTCCCGGAGATGCGTTCTTTGCCTTTTTGGGAGGATTGGCTTGTGACCTCGAGGGGGTAGGGGCTGGAGCTGGACAGTAATCAAAGTAGTAAAAATATACTTTCTTATTTTTTAAGAAAAGGGGTATCCTCCAGATGTGAGGATATCCTTTTTTATTTCTAGATGTTAGATTGGCCAGACTCACAAAAAGACTTTACATTTTAATTTTTTTGTTTAAAGCAAGAAGTTACTGTAAACCCATTCATTAAATTTCAATTCTGTAGTATCTTTAGAGAAACGAAATAATCAGAAACGTGAGGCTGCAGATATGTGGAAAAATAAGAACGTGTGGATTTTACTGACAGGGGAGTTCATTGCAGGGCTCGGCCTGTGGCTCGGAATCATCGGCAACCTTGAATTTATGCAGGAAAAGGTAGCTTCAGATTTCCTGAAGTCTCTTATTCTTGCAGCAGGCCTGCTTGCCGGCCTTGCGGTTGGTCCCGCAGCCGGCAGGATTACGGATCAGGCAAGCAAGAAAACCGTCATGCTTGTTTCCGGCTTCGCCCGCTCTGTGAGCGTTGTATTTATGCTGATCGCCATCCACACCGGCTCAGTCTGGTGGATGGTCGTTTTCCTCGTCTGCCTGCAAATATCGGCTGCATTCTATTTCCCTGCCCTCCAGGCAGCCATCCCGATGGTGGTCGGCGAGAAAGATCTATTGCAGCTGAACGGCGTGTACATGAATGTATCAACCCTTTCACGAGTGCTTGGAACTGCCGTTGCCGGGGTATTCCTGGTCATCATGTCTTTATCCATGCTCTATCTCTTGTCCCTCGCTGCCTATCTGGGTTTATTCCTTCTCACATGCTTCCTGAGCTTTGAGGAGAAAAAGGAGCCGGAGAAGCAGGAAGATGTCAAACAGAAGCCTGCAGGATTTTCAGAGGTCTTCCCTGTCATCAAGGGACTTCCGATTGTGTTTATGACACTCGTGCTTACGCTTGTCCCGCTATTATTTCTTGGCGGATTCAACCTGATGGTCATCAATATCAGCGAGCTTCAGGACAGCTCGGCCATTAAAGGGTGGATTTATACTGCGGAGGGAGTCGCCTTCATGCTCGGCGCCTTTGCGGTGAAAAAGATCAGCGGCAAAAGCTCGCCTTACAGCATCCTGTTTTTCTTTTCCTTTATCATCGGCATTTCGCAGCTGATCCTTTATTTTGCTGATATACCGGTTCTGTCTGTCCTGGCATTCCTGATCTTCGGGTTTTCTGTCGGCTGCTTCTTCCCGACTGCCGCCACCATCTTCCAGACAAGGGTGCCAAAGGATTTCCACGGCCGCTTCTTCTCTTTCCGGAACATGCTGGACCGCCTGGTCTTCCAAATTGTCCTCCTCATGACCGGATTCCTGCTTGATGCAGTCGGCCTGCAGTATATGAGCGTCATCTTCGGAGCCTTGTCCCTGGTCATGACATGCGCCTTTTACCTGAGGTTCAAGAGCCTGAAAAACGGGATGGAGCTGGCTGAGAAAGCCGGATAAATAGAAACGGCACCTGGATGGGTGCCGTTTTTTTGTTTCTTCACTTATGCTATACTTCCTCCGTGCATGGAAAACAGATAGAAATCTTCCTCGTCAGCGAGGGTCCATCCGTCGAAAAAAGAACTTGCATGGAATAAGTCCAGGAACAAGTCCCCGCACTGTACTATGAGAAACGGACACTGCTCCAGCAGCCTGACATCCTCAAGTCTTTTGCCTGCCAATAGTTCTTTGACAGACTTCCATTCTCTTGAATTTGAGCGTATATCTGTTTCTCCCAGCAGGATCCCATCTGCCTTTCGTATCCTCCAGGGACACTCAATACTGAGATATCCTTTTTCAAATTCAATTATAAATTGACCATCCGTATCAATATTAGTGATTATTTGCCCGATGAATCCCCGGAAAGATATTTTGCTGAATTTAGTATGCCAGAGCCTCCTGGCGTTTGTGATGATCAGTTCATGGATTTTATCCATGGTATAGCCGGGGAGATTATCACCGTACTCGTAATCATCAATGGCGTCGCTGACTTCCTGCCAATCCATCTGTTCCCCGGATAAACCATTTCGCGCTGCACAGATATAAATCTCTTTAACCATTTCAATGGCATTCTCTGCAGGCATCAATAACTTTGCATGCAGCTGCTTTAGATGATATTGAAGGCATTCTTCTTCAGCAGGGGGTTCATGACCGATGCTTTTCATTGCATCGGTAAACATAGCTTCAATTTCAAACACATTGAAGGGCGCCCTCATTCCGGCGAGCTTCTTGATCTCGCGTGTATCCAGTTCAAGACAGCTGCTGGCCCACTCAATATAATCCTCCGCCTGCACTGTTTCATTGTATTTTTTATAGTACAATTCAAACAAGTCTATTGAAACCGCCCCTCTCCTCTTTTATCTCCCATTTATTATAGCTCCAGAGGCGAATGAATGGAGAGATTTTTCCTGTCCAGCACCAAGCTGAAGTAAAGGATAAGAGTGCCATTCCTTCAATCTTTAATTTTTTCTGTACCCAGAAGATACATAGAAAAATCCGCGCCTTCCCCGTTTACCACAAGCACACCGTTATCTGTAAACCTCGGTTTGACCAGCCGTTCTTCTACATGATCAAATGCAGGCAGGGCCACTGCACTGTCATCGATGATCCGGTACAGTTTGACCGTATTCGAATCTTCTTTTTCCGGTATACTCAAAGCCAAATAATCTTCGTATACAGCATAAGCATCGAAGGGAGGAGTCTTTACTTTGTGGAGCTTACCGTCTTCCAGGCTCGTATACGCCAAAACCGGAGCTTTACCGTCATTTGACAGCTCCGCATAGATTTTGTCATCCGTCAGTGTAACATTTGCAGCCCGGTCATAAGGAACTGCGAATTCCCTTTCCTCTTCCCCGCCTTTCAAGTCATAGAGGGTAAAAAGAATATTCTTTTCTCCATTTTCCACAATGGTTTCTGGTATGACAATCTGTCCTTCATCCAGGGTTGTCTGGCTGCTTGTGCCTTCTCCTGTGAGCTCATGCAATTTAGATTCAGATAATGTCAGCAAATCCACCAGTTTATATCCCCATGATTGGCCATCAGCAGACAGATAGCTCAGGGTATTCTCTTCAATCTGAAAATCACCTGCAGCAGCACTGCCAGGAATCTCTTTAACCTCTTTCGTCTTGAGGTTCATTGTGTACACTTTGCTCCGGCTGTCCCACACAAGCCAATCACCATTCACAGCAAATTCATACAAACCTGCCCCCTCTTCCGGCTTGACCAGCGTCTCTGTTGTTTTTGTTTCCTTATTAAAGGAATAGAACCCTTTTCCGTCTGTGTAGACCAGTTCATTCGTTTCCTCTTTATATTGGGAGTTGATGAGAGAAGGATAGCTCGCCTCTGGAACGGTCATTTTTTCTAATGAGGCGTCAAGCTGCTGCTGGACCTCATTCTCTTTTAGCTGTTCCTGGACATATGGTGCGGCGAGTATGCCCGACAAACCCAGGATGGCGGCTGCACTGACAAGGGGCAGAATGAGCCTGCCGTTACGGCGGGGCTTGCGTTCAAGGCGTTTGGCTGCCTCTGTTAAAATTGTCTGCTTCTGCCTGCCTGACATGGTGATATGATCCGGGATGCTGTCCTCAAGCTCTTGTTTAATATCCTTTGGCATCTTCAATCTCCTCCTCTCCCATTGTCAGCCGCGCCATCTTCCTTCCCCTGGCCAGCCTGGTTTTCACCGTATTGGCCGGGCACTTCAAAATATCTCCGATCTCCACTACAGAAAGTTCAGCATAATAATGAAGCCACAGCACTTCCTTATATTTGACCGGCAGCCTGTCGATCAGCCGGAAAGTCCAGTTTTCACCCTCCCGCCTCAGCACTTCCTCCTCAGGGGTAAAATTGGATGAAGGCATCACACTTTTTTTATTAAAGAAATCTATTTTTCGGAAAGACCAGCTTTTCAGGTAGTTTTTGCATTCATTCACTGTCATTCTGTATAAATACGTTTTCACACTTGACCGTCCTTCAAATTGTTCCAGCTTCAGATAATAGCGGATATATACTTCCTGGATGATATCCTCGGCTTTCGCTTCGTCTTTTACAAAGGCATAAGCAAGCCGGGTCAGGTAATGCCCATATTCATCCATGGCTTTTGTAAGCAATACGTCTCTTTCTTGTTTCTCCAATTCCTTCCCCCCTTCTTCCTGGCAGTTAGACAATTCCGAATATGTTCTAGTTTCAAAAAAGTCCCTTTTATTTTATTTTTATCCTATGAATGCAGAAAAAAACCGCCTATCCAGGACAGGCGGCTTGCTGATTAGTATACTTTATCTCCATTGAAGATGGAGTTCTTGACTATCACATAATCCACATTCTTGATGGCGGACAGCTTGTTTCCTCCCGCATAGGAGATGGAGGACTGAAGATCCTGTTCCATTTCGATCAGCGTATCTTCTAAAGCACCTTTGTATTCTACGTGCATTTTCTTGCCTTCAACGTTCTTCTTTTCGCCTTTTTGGAACTCAGAAGCAGATCCGAAGTACTCTTTGTACAGCTTTCCGTTTACTTCAACTGTCTCACCCGGCGATTCTTCATGCCCTGCAAACAGGGAACCGATCATGACCATGGAAGCGCCGAAACGGACTGATTTAGCAATATCGCCATGTGTGCGGATGCCTCCATCCGCAATGATCGGCTTGCTCGCTGCCTTGGCGCACCATCTTAATGCAGCCAATTGCCAGCCGCCGGTTCCGAAGCCGGTTTTAATTTTTGTAATGCAGACCTTCCCTGGCCCGATCCCAACCTTTGTTGCATCGGCACCTGCATTCTCAAGCTCACGGACTGCTTCAGGCGTGCCAACATTGCCTGCGATGACAAAGCTTCCAGGCAGGAGCTGCTTGATATGCTGAATCATTTTGATCACTGCATTGGAATGGCCATGGGCGATGTCGATTGTAATATATTCAGGAACCAGATTTTCCTCAGCCAGCTGCTGAACGAAAGTGTATTCTTCCTCTTTAACACCGACGCTGATTGACGCATATAATCCGCGTGATTTCATATCCCTTACAAATGCAAGGCGCTTCTCAGGCTGGAAGCGATGCATGATGTAAAAATAATTCTTTTCTGCTAATTGAATGGAAATGCGCTCATCAATAATGGTCTGCATATTGGCAGGCACAACCGGCAGCTTAAAGGTGCGTCCTCCAAACTCAACCGTTGTATCACACTCTGTCCTGCTGTTCACAATTGATTTTGCCGGAATTAATTGAATATCCTCGTAATCAAATACATTATCCATGAGTAACACTCCTTATATGTGTATAAAATCAAGTCCTGCTTCCTCGGAAGCATCCAGAGTCAACTATTATTATTCGGCGGGCATTTCCTGCCCCAACCCATTAAAGAGTTTAATATACGAACGATAAAAAGTCAACTCAAATTAATGTTCGTATTTTGCAAGGGAAATATCCTTTGAAAACAGATACATTCTATTTTTCATGTGAAACAGGCTGTAAATCAGAAAAGCCCCTCTTATCCTCAAAATTAAATGAATCTTTATGAAAACCTGCGACGTAAATAATATAAGAACTTAATTTTTCTATTAAATTGTTTTCAGGAGTGGTATTTTTGGAATCGCGGATTGCACCGCCTCAAAGCAGATTATCAAAAAACGCGGTAAAAGTTTGGATTACGGCCGATATGATCGGTGACATTATTGCCTTCGCCGTTCTCGGCATACTATTTTATCTGGATCATTATTTTGCATGGAAAGAGTGGATCGGCTGGATTCTGATCGGGTTAGCGGTGATTACAGTTCTCTCTATTCCCTGGTCTATCATCAGGCCGATGCTGCTTTATAAAAATTGGCGGTATGGAGTGGACGAGGAATTCCTGAAGCTGAAATTCGGGGCGATCACCGAGAAGCACCAGCTGGTCCCTATGACAAAAATCCAATCTGTATCTGCCAGCCAGGGGCCATTGATGAGGAGATATGGACTCTATTCCATCTCGATTGAAACGATGGGCTCGTCCCACAGCATCCCTGCATTGCCTGAGGAAGTGGCAATGGAGCTGAGGGACACGATTGCCCGGTTCGCCAAGATAAAGGAAGTGGAACAATGATAGAGGAAAAACGCTATCACCCGCTCATCATGCTGATGAATCTCTACCAGCTGGTGAAGGGTTCCATATTCATCGTTTTCTTTCTATTTGTCATCAAATTTGGCTCTGATGCTGCGTATGTTAAATACGGAAGGCTGGTATTCTTCCTTTTTATGCTGGTATCAGCTGTTTCAATTGTCCTGAAGTGGCTGACAAGCACTTATAAGCTTGATGGCAGCTCCTTTCACTTAAAAGAAGGGATTTTTACCAAATCGAATCAGACCATCCCTTTCTCAAAGGTGCAGAATGTAAATTACCGCACCTCCCTTTTTCACCGGATATTCGGGTTAACTTCAATCCGGTTTGAAACAGGAATGACAGGCGCAGATTCAGCGATTGAGTTCAAGGTGATCAGAAAAGAAGAAGCGGAAAAGCTGGAAGCACATGTTTCCCGTCCGCAGGAGGAAGCTGTCCCGCAGCCGGGGCCGGCTGACATTCCTACAGCTGGCAACGAAACCGCAGGCGGGCCCGATGATCAATCTGCACTTCCTGCCCGGAGGATCGTCCATTTTACCCCTGGAAAAAAGGACATCCTCAAAGCATCATTCACTTCCTTCAGCTTTCTTGTCCTGTTTTCCGCCATTTTGTCCATTTATTTTAAAATTGATGAAGTCTTTGATCTGGATGAGCAGGCACAGGGGCTGTTTGCCGCATTGATGGGTTCAAGTTTCCTTCTTGCCGGCATCCTTATCCTTCTGCTGCTCGTATCGACCGGAATCGGGGTGGCAAGGACTTATCTTAAATACGGGAAGTATGAAATTTCCTCAGACCAGGAACGGATCTATATCGCTCAGGGAGTACTGGATGAATCAAAATTCTCCATTTTAAAAGAGAGGGTACAGGCTATTGAGGTGAAACAGCCGCCGATCAAAAGGCTGCTGGGACTTGCAGAAGTAAAGCTGACAAGCGCAGGCGGTGTGAGCCTGGGTGAGGATTCGCCTGAAATCAGCACTTTGTATCCGTTCCTCCCTGTTAAAAGGGCCTATGAAATGATTTCTGAAATCCTGCCGCAATACGAAGTCACCAGGGAAATGAAGAGGCTGCCAGGTAAGTCCTTCTGGATCCGCCTGTTAAAGCCAAGCTGGGTGTGGATTCTGGCAACGGCAGGGCTGGCATGGTTCAAGCCTGAAATCCTTGATACGGAGAGAGCCTGGCTGTTCGTTTCTGCAGGTCTCCTGATCATCATCGGCCTGTTGAGGGTTCTGGATTACTGGAATACAAGATACACCCTGAACAGCCAGTTCATCCAGATAAAATCGGGCAGCCTTTCCACTTCACTGTTCATTTCCAAGCGAGAAAAGGTAATTGAAATCAGTGTAACAAGCAACCTTTTTCAAAAATGGCTCGGCCTCGCTTCAATCGAAACCGTCAACAGGGCAAAGCCGGTCCTGCATTCCAGCCTTGATGATGTGCCAAAAGAGATGGCGGCAGACTTTTATGAATGGTATGTGGGAAGAGGAACGGAAATCAGGTATCAAGAATACTAAAAAAAGGCAGGCTCCCACGTCCGGGTACCTGCCTTTATCTCTATTATTTAATCATCTGCTGGACAATCTTGCGGTTGCGCTGCTTAAATACATCATTATGGGACGAGACCATCGCGGCCCTGCCGGCGTCCGGCTGGATGTATTGCTTTGCTTTGTTCACCGCATTGGCAGCATCCTGGAACGCGCCTGCAATCAGATTGAGCTTGCCTTCATGCTGAAGGATATCCCCTGCTGCATAGAGACCCTCAATGGATGACTCACTGCAGCTGTTCCCGGAAATATAGAAATCCTGGGCAATATCAATCTTCAATCCGCTATTCTTCAATAATGAAGCATCCTGCTCATAGCCATGGTTGATGATGACTTCATCCACATCCAGATAAGAAACTTCTCCTGTTTCACAATTGGTCAGCTCGACCTTTTCAATCATCTCATGGCTTTCACCTGCAATCAGCTTTGTAATCGACGTGCAGCCAAGGCAGATGGCCGAGCTCCCAAGAAGCTGGGACACCTGCGCCTCATGTCCGGAAAGATTCTCCTTCCGGAAAGCGATATACACCTGGCGTGCGACCGGCTCCAGCTCATTCGCCCAATCAATCGCAGAATTGCCGCCGCCTGAAATGATAACCGTTTTATCCTTGAAATGCTGCAGTGATTTTACCGTATAATTCAGATTGGAAACCTCAAACCGTTCAGCGCCCTCTATGTTCAGCTTCTGGGGATTCAGAATTCCGCTGCCTACAGCGACAATGATTGTCCTTGAATAATGCAGCCTTCCCGAAGATCCGGAAAGGACAAAAATTCCATCCTCCCCGCGGGAGATCGCTTCCACCTTTTCATTAAGCACAACCTCCGGATCAAAGGTCAGCCCCTGCTCTACCAGCTGTGTAATCAGCTTTGCACCTGGAGTTGGCGTCAGGCCGCCGACGTCCCAAATCATCTTTTCCGGATAAACATGTATTTTTCCGCCAAGCTGCGGCTGAAATTCAATCAGTTTTGTTTTCATTTCCCTCAGGCCGCTGTAAAAGGCCGAATAAAGGCCTGCAGGCCCTCCGCCGATAATGGTAACATCAAAGATTTCCTGCTGACTCATTCCGCTCACTCCTCATAACCAATAGAATTGATTATCATTCTCATTTAAATATACTCCTTTTTATCACTCAGCACAACAATAAACTTATCCTAAATAGCATAGTTCCTCTTTTTCCTGTCTCACCAGGCTGATGCACAATTGATAGGCCGGAATCATGGCCGTTCAATCGGTGCATCATTCTCCTTTTTAAAGAAGGCTGTTAAAGTTACATGTTGATATTAAAAATAAAATGGAACTTCCTGATTTGTGGAAGTTCCATTTTTGTGATATTTGCTTGGTAAACTAAAGCACCCGTTTGTTTAAGTACATTTATTCACAAACTTACTTCGCACTCTTATTCATTACAGGAATGCTGCCCCTTTTGTTTAATAAGGAATTCAATAAAAAGGTGCCCCAATCCTTTCTGGAACAGGGCACCTATAGTTGAATATGCAGAAAAACATTTTTATTACAGGATCATTTCATAGGCTGAATACTTTAGTTATTAATATCAGATATATGAAATGGTATCAATTTTTTGTCTCCGTGAATTTTCACAGTGATATCATCAGTTGATACATTTTCATTAATTAAAACAGACTGATCAGCTTGAACAGTTCTCTGTATATCAAAAATGTTAAAAAGGCTAAACGACCAATTTGTTTGTAATGCTAAATTTCCATTATCATTGAATACTAATAAATCACCCGATACAGGTTTAAAGAACACATTTTTTGATTTCATATCTAAATTAATTGTTGTATTCCAATCTCTGTCTGGATTTTCTCCGTTGTAACTTAAATCCCGAATCATACTTACGTTACTTATCTCCAAACTCTTTGGATTAGCTTGAAACGATGTAGAGCTTACTACTGTATTGATTAACAATACTGTTAAAGTAACTACTAGCCCTATCAACAGTCTTTTTTGTTTGATTCCAAAATTTAATTTCTTCACCATTTTCTCATCCTCTCTTAGTAGAAAATCTAAAGAAACATTAAAACAGTCGCAAATTCCGATAACCATAACTAAGTCAGGATAACTTCTCCCAGTTTCCCAACTTGATATAGTGGACCTTGACACTTTCAATTTTTCAGCTAATTGTTCTTGTGTTAAATTATTTTCTGCTCTTAGCTTTTTGATTTTTACAGATAAGTTCATAATTTGTCCCCTTTCTTAAATAAGAATATTTTAGATTCCTTCAAATGACTAGATAAGCTTCTTCACATCTTAATTTTCTAGTGACAAGAATCTTGTCATTGCTGAAATATCAACGGTTCTTTAGCTTTTTAAAAATAAAATGCAAACACATTTTTTATGGAAAAGAATATAAATTTCTAATGATTCCCAGGAAATTAAATTTAATCTATCTTCATTTATGTTCGTTATAATATATAAAAACAAAATTAAAGAGCACCATCCTTAAATATGAATAGTGCTCCTCTAAAAACCCAAAAACTTATTGTAAGTTCACTTTGATTATTATAAACCTGTTAATAACGAAAATAAGTCTAATTCTATATCGGTTTTGCTCGATCTCATTCAATTAACCTGCCCCATTTGTGCAATAAGCCAATCGTGGGGCCATTCAAGAAGAGCTATTTAAGAGCAATATTTTCTTCCCAGTCCAGCCATAAAAGAGCTGACCTGAACCTGAATGAGGGAATCAATGACAGGTTGAAAAATAAGCGGAGAAATTTCCCCTAATTTCAAAAAAACTCTAAAAATAGCTCAAATAGACGGAGAAATTCCGGCTATCGACTCAAAAAACAGGAAAATGGGCAATTTCGCTCCTCTTTACCGGAATTTCTCCGCTTATTTACACCCACCAGTGCCATTTTCAGCAGTTTAACCGGAAATTCTCCGCCTACTTTTAAGGCTTGCTGGTCACTCAAATAAGGAAAAGACTTCCTGTTTTTATATTTTCATTTAATCAAAATTATCAACAGCAGACTTTAACAGAGCCTTAAAATAAAGAAAAGCACCCGGCATCCCAGGCGCTTTGTTTTAGTCTTCATCCTTTATATCCCGGTCTTCCGGAATCGGTTCATTCAGTACTTCCTCTACCAGCCTTTTATACTTCTCCATTTGTTCGAGATGGGTCTTGAATTGCTCTTTATAGATAAGATATTGCTCTCCGTCGAAAATGGCGCGGATTTTCTTCTGCCGCACAAGCTTTTCGACAGCACCAGCTGGCATTGACAGATATTCTGCCGTTTCTTCAATGGTTAAATACATGGACTCAGCCCTTCTGTTCTTATGATCTTATTTACAGAATAGCATGTTTTGATGGAAATGAGGAGCTTACCGCGCCTTCTCCAGGGCAAGCTTAATTCCGAACCCGATGAGGATGGTCCCGGTCAGCCCTTCAATTGCCTTCTGAGTTTTCGGTTTTTTCATGAAAGAACTGATTTGCTGGATTAAGAGTACATATAAGAAAAACCAGACAGCAGTCAAAACGGTATAGACTGATCCCATCATGAGGAACGGGAAAAATGCACATCAAAGTAAATAAATAGAATTTCACCATACGCTTTCCCGCATTCTTTTATATACCAAATTATACCACTGTCATGTGAACGTAATAAAATTTTGCATAGAAAAAACAGCCAGCAAAATGCTGGCTGTTTCGCCGTGATCACTATCAGATTAGAAGCGGCCGCGATCGTCCATGCGGTCTGCCAGACTATCGTCGTGATCGCTGCCCAGGTAGGCGGCGCCTGAATCACGATCATCTTCATCAAGATCATCCGCCCCATCCACATGGGCTTCTTCACGCTTGACTGTATCTCTCACAGTCTCTGTATCCTCTACCTTCCGCTTGCCGACAACAAGCTCTTCAGTCACGACAGGCTTCTTCGTCACTTCCAGCCGTTCTTCTGTAATGGGAATTCTTATATCATCATTGTCATCGACAATCGGCCTTGTATCTCCGTCAGCTGCCTGTCCATCGACTTTGCGCCGTTCTACATATACTTCATCATGGCTGACATTCACATCAACAGAACGATCTTCTTCTACAACATCTTTTTCAACATGAACCTCACCGGTCTGGACGCGCTCTTTGTCAACCTGCAGGCGCTCCTCACGCAGGCGCAGGCGCTGTTCGTCCGTCAAGTCATCATCATCAGCATAGCCGTTCACTTTATCTGCCTTAACACCCTCTACATAGCCGTCCGGCTCGTCGGTCAGGCTGCCTGTACGCATTCCTGCAGTATTTGCCATGCCGGCTGTACCTGCTGTACTATTCGGCCCGGTTACTGCACCATAGCCTGTTGCATCAAGGTTCGGGGAAGCAGGTCTTGCAGGATCAGCTTCATTCCCAAGTGTCCGGTCACCATAGAATTGATCATATTCCTTATCAACGTACAGCAGGATCTTCCCTGCCTGGATATCACTGTAATAGCGGTCAGACTCTTCATCCGTCAAGCCCATATTCTGCATTCCTCCGCGGACCTCATCCTCGCCGGTCAGGAATGACATGAACTTGTCCAGCCATGTACTGCTGTCCGCATCCGTTCCTTCCACTTCTGCCCCGGTGCGGCCTCTTACCATAGAGATATCATCGGCATCCTTCGCAACGGCATAAATATCCGATTCTCCGTAGCCCTGGAGCTTCAAGTCATCAATCTTCTTAATTGCTTCTTCCTGCGTATCAAATACTCCAATGAACTTTTTGTTGTTATTCATCATGATTACCTCCTGTAATTTTTTATTTCGGCTCTAGTTTTCAATTACCCGATGGACCCTGCTGGAAACATATAAAAAACAGCTCTGTATGCTCCAGCTTTTCCAAGAAGTTCCCATATTCAACTGTAGTTAATATCTACCCGGACTATGTCCGGATTAATATATGGAAATAGAGGAATAGTAAGCAATATTTTCCACCACCTCTGGTTCTGCCGAGCCGATTCCATGAATTAAAAAAGTGATTATGGTAATTTTAATGATAGTAAAATAGAAGGAGTTGACGAGATGCGCAATAAAGAAGAATTAAAGCAGGAGATTCTTGACGCTTACCATTTCCGCCATGCAACAAAGGAGTTTGATCCAGATAAAAAAATCCCGGAGGATGACTTCCGCTTCATCATGGAAACAGGCCGCCTGTCTCCAAGCTCATTCGGATTTGAGCCTTGGCGCTTTGCTGTCATTGAAAGCCCGGAGCTTCGGGAAAAAATCAAAAATGCTTCCTGGGGTGCCTACAGCAAACTTCCCGACGCGAGCCATTTCGTCGTAATCCTGGCGCGGACCAAAATGGATACGAAGTACGACTCTGATTATTTGAAAGATCAATTCACCAATGTTCTCAATATGCCTTCTGACATACTCGAAAAATATCTGGGCCGGATTGAAGAATTCCAGAAAGATGATTTTAAGCTTCTTGACGGAGACCGCCCGCTGTATGACTGGGCATCCAAGCAGACATACATTGCCTTAGCTAATATGATGACTGCTGCTGCCCAGATCGGCATCGATTCCTGCCCGATTGAAGGCTTTAATATTGAAAAAATGAATGAGCTGCTCCAGGAGGAAGGCATCCTTGAAGACGGCCATTTCGGCATTTCAGTCATGGCTGCATTCGGCTACCGTACAAAAGATCCGCGTCCGAAAGCAAGAAGGGCTTTTGATGATGTGGTAAAGACATATTAAAAGGGAAAAGGAAGAGATTCTGCTCTTCCTTTTTTTTATATATTAAAAAAGGAGAATGCCCTTGGACATTCTCCTTGTCTTTATTAGTTTTCAGCCAGTTTCGGCGAAACCTTTTCCTGTGGAGCCTTTGCTTCGGCCGGTTCTTCGGCTGGTCTGGCCCGCTTGATGAAGAAGGCAAGCACAAGGGCAACAGCTGCAATGAAGGTTGCCACAAGGAAAGCATCATTGATGCCTTCAAGCATAGCCTGAATGCCGATCTGCTGCTCCATTTGCGCAAGTGCAGCTTCTGTCGGCTGAACGCCGGCATTAGATCCCGCCGCCTGCTGCAATGCGTCAGCAGCAATTTCTTCAGCATGGGTTTTCGTCCGGGTTGACATGATTGTCACAAGCAATGCCGTACCAATCGCACCAGACACCTGGTTCAATGTGTTATTCATCGCTGTCCCGTGCGGATAAAACTTGGCTGGCAGCTGGTTAAGGCCATTAGTGGAAACCGGCATCATAACCATGGACATCCCAAGCATGCGGACAGAGTAAAGAATGATGAGATTTGTATAAGTCGTATCAAGTGTTAGCTTTGAGAACAAGTAAGTCGTTACCACCGTGATGGAAAGGCCGATAATCGCAAGCACACGCCCGCCAAACTTATCGAACAATCGTCCTGTAATAGGCGACATAAATGCCATGATGATGGCTCCAGGCAGAAGAAGGAGCCCTGCATCCATAGGCGAGATTCCGCGGAGTGTCTGCACATAGATCGGCAGCAGGATCATCCCTGAGAACAGTGCCATATTGACGACCATCGTGATGGCTGATGATAAAGCAAACATCGGATATTTGTATACCCCAAAGTTCAGCATCGGGCGCTCCTGCTTTGTCTGGCGCAGGATGAAAATAATCAGCGAGATAACACCCACTGTAATCGTCACATACACATGCGGGCTATCCCAGCCTTTGTCCCCCGCGGAGCTGAATCCGTAGAGGATGCCCCCGAAACCGATGCTGGACAAAATAAGCGATAGCAAATCAAGGCGGATATTCACTTTTTCCTTCTTATCCTTCAGCATGAAGAATCCGACGAGCAAGACCACAACCGCAATCGGAGTAATGAAGTGGAACAGCATTCTCCAATCGTAATGCTCTATGATCCACCCTGACAGCGTCGGGCCGATTGCAGGTGCGAACATGAGGATCAGTCCGAATACACCCATCGCCGTTCCCCTTTTTTCAACCGGGAAACTGATCAGCATAACATTCATCAAGAGCGGCATGAGAATAGCCGAACCTGATGCCTGAAGCATCCTTCCGGCAAGCAATACAGGGAATACATGCGCAGTACCGGCCAGCACAGTTCCGGCCGTAAATAAAAGCATAGCTGCAAGGAACAGCTTGCGTACAGAATATTTTTGAATAAGGAAAGCAGTTGTCGGGATCAGAATTCCGTTGACAAGCATGAAACCGGTTGTCAGCCACTGAACTGTGGATGCCCCGATTTCAAGCTCCTTCATGATGGAAGGCAGTGCGATATTCAAGAGCGTATTATTCAAGAAAGCAATAAAGGCACCGATCATCAAAACCGCTATCAAACCGTACGGCGGCCTGCCTGTTTTATTTATTGTTTGTTCCATTTTTTCCTCCTATACTTTAAGTCCAATATATTATACTCCTGTTTCACAAAACATATCATATACCATCGGTACAAAGATTGCAATCCAAAAGTTTCGTTGAAATAACTGGATTTGTTTTGGCATAATAAATGGTGTACTATAAAAATTATACAGGCAGTATACTACTAAAAAAAGGTGATTTTATGAATGACAGAAAACAGCATGTGATCAAAATGGCACACCAGCTGTTTATCGATAAAGGCTTCCAGGCCACCAGCATTCAGGATATCCTGGATTACAGCGGAATCTCCAAAGGGACCTTCTATAATTATTTTCCATCCAAGAATGAACTCCTGATTGAGATGGTCAGAAGCATCTATTCCCAGCTGGAAAAAGAACGCAATGAACTGCTCATCGGCCAGGACCCTGCCGACATAGATATATTCATCCAGCAGATTGAGCTTCAGCTGGTGACGAACCGCGCGAACAATCTGATTGCCCTTTTTGAAGAAGTCCACATCTTAAACGATGAAGATCTGAAGGAATTCATCAAACGCGGCCAGCTCCGCATGCTGCGCTGGCTGTACCAGCGGTTCATCGACCTGTTCGGAGAAGAAAAGAAATATTATCTCCTTGACTGTTCGATCATTTTTCTCGGGATCCTTAACCAGAACCTGAAATACCACACCATTGCCAATGAAGTGAATGCCAGCATCCACCAGGTGGTGCAATACAGTGTGAAGAGAATCGTGAAAATGGTTGAAGAGGTGTCGGGTACAAAAGACCAGCTGTTTCAGCCGGAACTTCTTGATAAATGGGCGCCAGACTGCAGGCACCCAAACCCCGGCTTCCAAAAGGACCTCCACCACACGGTCCTCACGCTGAAAAAGGCCATCAACAAAGAGGAACCTAAATATGTGGAGCTTCTTGATTTTATCCAGGAAGAACTTCTTAGATCCAAGAGTCCGAGAAGGTTCCTGATCGAGAGCACAATGCTCTCTGTTAAAGGAAGCGGCCTGTTCAATCCGCTTCACATTGAAAAACTGGAGGAGCTCATCTCATCCTTCTTTGATCAGATCATGGAACCCGCGTAAGCCAGAAACCCGCTGCATCACAGCGGGTTTTATTCTGGATTAAAACATACTCAGGCTGTAATTCTTCGACAGCAGTTCCAGGAGCCGGATGCCTGCAATGCTGTTTCCCCTTTCATCTAGAGCCGGTCCGCAAATGCCGATGCCAAAGCGGCCCGGGACTGCGCCCATGATCCCTCCTGAAACACCGCTTTTCGCCGGGATCCCGATTTTGATCGCAAATTCGCCTGAAGCATTATACATGCCGCAGGTCACCATAAAGGTTTTGCAGATCCGGGCGATATCCCTTGGCATGATTTCCTCGCCTGTACGGGGGTCTTTTCCATCCATTGCAAAAACCAGGCCGATTCTCGCAAGGTTCAGGCAGTTCATCTCAATCGCGCACTGCCTCGTATATAACTCGAGCAAATCTTCCACATCTTCCTTGATAACATCATGCTGCTTCAGGAAATAGCAAAGCGCCCTGTTCAGGTCGGCTGTCCTCAATTCTGACTGTGCCACCTCCCGGCAATAGCCGATCGTTTCATCATCCGCGAGCTTCCGTACAAAATCCAGGAGCTTTCCAAGGCGCTCATCTGCGGTATCTCCTGCCATCATATGGGTAACCACAAGCGCCCCTGCATTGATCATCGGATTCAGCGGTTTGGCAGGCGCAGTTGTCTCAAGCTTTGCAATTGAGTTGAACGGATCACCCGTCGGCTCCATCCCGACACGGTCGAATACATATTCAGGGCCTTTTTCTATTAAAACAAATGCCAGGCTGATCACCTTTGACACACTCTGAAGTGTAATCTTTTCTTCCACATCACCGGCGAAGACGCATTCGCCCCCAGGATATTGGATCGCAATGGATAAATCCGCCGGATCTGCCTTCCCAAGCGCCGGGATATAATCGGCCACCCTTCCGTGCACCGTCTCCTTACGCGCTTCCTCAACCAATTTCTTCAATTCATCACTAGAACGGCATGCCATTTTTCATCACCGGTTTTAGTATGGGTCAGAGTGTTTGGAAGTATGTGAAAAGGCAGCCTGGTTGGGGGCTGCCTCGATTACATTATTTATTGATCTTCTTTTTGGGGCCCTTTGCTGCTCCAATCTGTACAGACTATATGCTGAATGGCCAGCAGCACTAATCCAAGTTTCCGCCGGTCATTCTAAAAATCCTGCTCCCGGCAATAAGAACTGACAGAAAGGACACAATAGAGAATAATAATATTAAATAACTTACTTGTAATTGCTCATTTAAGTAAGGTTCACTTCTCACATCATTCTTCAGGAATTTATCTATTATGCTTTATAATTTCCTCTGCTTCCTCCATGCCCGGCATGCTTAACATTGCACCTTTCCTTGTAGCAACTATTGCGCCGACAGCATTTCCAAACAATATCATTTCTTCTGTATCATGGAAAGATAAATCAGCTACCGCTTTATTTTTTTCCAAAAACTTAAACAATACTCCACTTAAAAATCCATCGCCTGCCCCTGTTGTATCAACCGGCTGAACTTTGAAGGATCTGATCCTGCCAGTGTCCGTGCCTTTTCGAAAAAAACAGCCATCAGCTCCTAAAGTAACAAATATTAAATCCGTGGCGTACTCTTCAGCAAGTTGTTTTGTTCCTTCATCTAAGTTTGCCGTTCCTGTAATGAACTTTAATTCCTCTTCTGATAGCTTTACGATGTTTGCGTGCTTTAACCCTTCTTTGATCATATGTTTCGCATGATTTAAATCATCCCAGAGCAATATTCTTATATTAGGATCATAGGAAATTAGTTTCCCCATGGATTTAGCCAATTTAACAGTTCTCAGAGTAGTTGTGGCGGAAGGTTCACTAGTGAGTGTAAGAGAACCAAAATGAAAAATTTTTGTTTGCATAATGGTATTTTCACTGATGTCATCCGCTGTTAATTGTGTATCTGCACCAGGATTACGGTAAAAGCTGAAAGAGCGGTCGCCAGATTCGTCCAAATGGACAAATGCGAGCGTTGTCTTTGCCTTATCAGTAAAAGACAGACCTTCACAGCTTATGTTTGCATCAAGTAGCACTTGCTTTAAATAATGGCCGAATTGATCATTCCCTACTTTACCAATGAAGCAGGTTTTTTTTCCTAATTTAGATAATCCAGCTAATACGTTTGCTGGGGCACCACCTGGATTTTGTTCATAATTAATCTTTTCTGACTGATAAGAACTATAAGGGGTTAAATCAATCAATAATTCACCAAGGGCAGTGACATCATACATACGGCTCTCTCCTTGCTTATGAAATTCAGAAGCAGATCAAAGGACCGGACTCTGCTTCTATAAAAAGCAAGAAATCCAACCCTTTATGTTGACGCCCTTCTGTCAATGGAAGCAGCCTTCGCCGGCTATCTTCCTTAATGCGATAGACCAGTCCGCCAGTCCTCTCTTACAGGCACAATTCGTTTTTTCAGGTCCCGGTTCCTAAGTCAGGTTCTCCCCCGCAGCCTATCAAGCAGTACGGCAATTACAATGACGGCTCCTTTTACAACTTGCTGCCAGTAATAATCGACATTAAGCAATGTCATTCCATTGGTTAATACAGCCACAATTAAAACCCCAACAATCGTCCCTTGTATCCTTCCGCGTCCGCCTACAAAGCTGGTACCCCCTAGAACAACAGCTGCTATTGCATCTAGTTCAAACGCTATTCCTACCATTGGCTGGCCGGAGAACAAACGTCCAGCCATTACAACACCGCCGATGCCTGCCAGTAAGCCACTGATTGAATAGACGTTAATAAGTGTACGGTTCACCTTTATGCCAGTAAGGTGCGCTGCTTCTTCATTTCCGCCAATGGCATAAACATGCCGTCCAAACATGGTATATTTCAAGACTATAAACATGACGATATAAACAATGGCCATAATATAAATCGGGGCCGGAATACCCAGGATTGCACCTGCTCCAATAAATTTGAACTGTTCCGAAGCCAATACGACTGGATATCCCCCTGTAATCACATATGCCAAACCTCTCAGATAGGTCATGCTTCCAAGAGTAACGATAAAAGCAGGCAGCTTTGGCACAGCTGTAAAAAACCCATTAATAGCCCCTGCAGCAAAACCTACAGCAGCACCGGCTAACATAGCAAAAACTGGCGGAACTCCTGCGTTGGAAAGCATTACAGAAATTACCCCGCTTAATGCCAGCGTTGACCCTACCGATAGATCTATCCCTCCTGTTAAAATAACAACCGTCATCCCGGCTGCCAGAATGGCTGTGATTGAACTTTGCTTCAATACATTTAAGATATTGCTTGAGTCAGTAAAATTTGGAGCTATTATTGTCATGATTATAATTAACAGAGCAAGAATGATTACCATGCCCAAGTGGTTAAAAATCTGTTTTGAACGCTCCTTGGCTGAAACTATGGACGGACTAGAAGTTTGTATATTAGTATTCATTATTTAACCTCCCCTGTAGCATAGTACATAATTTTTTCTTGCGAAGCTTTGTCACGAGGAAGCTCAGCTCTTATTTTTCCTTCATGCATTACAAAAATCCGGTCACTGACACCCAGAATTTCCGGTAATTCAGACGAAATCATTAATACAGCAAGCCCTTGATCAGCCAATTTGCTTATAATCTTATGGATCTCTGTTTTGGCGCCAATATCAACCCCGCGGGTAGGCTCATCCAGCAGCAGCACTTTAGGTCCAATGGATAACCATTTAGCAATAACCACCTTCTGTTGATTACCGCCGCTGAGACCCATTACATTTTGTTCTTTGGAGGCAGCTCTGACGCCCAGCTCTTCCATATACCGATCTGCATCCTGATTCATTTTTTTATACTGCAATATTTTAAATTTCCGATAGGAAGACAATCTTGCCATCAAGATGTTTTCCTTTATAGATAAGTTAGGCAATAATCCTTGTTCCTTTCGGCTTTCAGGAACATGTGCTATGCCGAGCTTCATGGCATCAATCGGACTCTTTATATGAACCTGCTTGCCATCTATCATGATTTGTCCCTCTGAAAGCTCTGATAAGCCAAAAATGGTCCTCACAAGCTCAGTCCTGCCGGCACCGACAAGACCTGCTAAACCCACAATTTCACCAGGATAAATTTTCATCGATACATTCTGCACAAACTTTTTGTCTGAGACTCCTATTAACTCAAGTACTGGTTTGTGTTCCTGCCTTGAAGATTTTTCGCTTCTTTCCCTTACAAACAGCTCATTTAACTCTCTTCCGACCATTAGCTTTACTAAGTTCTTGGGGTTAGTATCTGAAATTGGCCCACTTGCTACCCACTGCCCATCCCTGAGCACTGTGAATCGATCTGAAATTTTAAAGATTTCGTCCATACGATGAGATATATATACGATTGCGACTCCTTTTCGCCTCAATTCTTCAATGATGCCGAAAAGCTTATCTATTTCTTTATCCGTTAGTGATGCTGTAGGTTCGTCCATAATCAGAATTTCAGAGTTGAGCGATAGAGCACGGGCAATCTCAACCATCTGCTGCTGAGCCACACTAAGAGTTGAGACATCCGCCCGGGGATCTAAAGTTGATCCAATAGATCTTAATACCTGTTCAGCTTTTTCGTAGATTTCATTCCACTTTATAAGCCCCATCTTATTTTTCTTAAAAGATGTACCCATCAATATATTTTCGCCAATGGACAAATTAGGAGATAGACTTATTTCTTGATGAATGACACTAATGCCCTTATTTCTGGCCTCCATTGGATTATTCCACTGAACTTCCTGTCCTTTATAGTTAATCGTGCCGCCATCCGGCTGGTAAACACCCGCCATAATTTTCATCAAGGTTGATTTTCCCGCACCATTCTCCCCCATTAATGCATGAACTTCTCCCTTATGGAGTTCTATATGGACGTTCTGCAATACTTTGACACCGGAGAACTGTTTTGTCACCGCCTCCAGCCTCATGATTGGCAATTGTTCTGACAAGCGGTTTGTTTGCTTTTGCATTTGAGATACTGCCATATTCGCCACTCCCTATGTTACTTTTTAAACCTGTTAACCAGGATAGAAATATAGTGCTCTGACAGAGCACCATATTTCGTTTAAATCACATGAGGATGTCTATTACCAGCCGCTGTAGGAATCAACATTATCTTGAGTAATAAATTCAGTTGGAATAAGCACTTCTGAATCAACTTTTTCTCCATCAATTACTTTTAATGCCAAAGCAACACCATCAATGACCATTTGATTAGGAAACTGCGCTGAAGTACCTGCAAAGCTTCCGCCTTTTTTCAATGCATCAACCGCAGCAGGCGCTCCGTCTACACTTACCACAAAGAATTCTTCTTGCCGTCCAGCTTGTTCTTGGGCAATTTGGACGCCGACTGCTTCTTCATCATTGATTGTAAATACTGCGTCAATATCCTTATTCGCAGTCAGTATGCCTTCCATAACTGTAAGTCCTTTTTCGCGGTTGCCCTCGCCATTTTGATTTGCAATAACCTTAATGTCTTTATGTTTACTGATTACTTCATTAAAGCCTTTAATCCGATCTGTTACTGCTGATACAGGAGGACCATCTATAATGACGATATTTCCTTTTCCGTCAAGACGTTCAACTAGATATTCCGCTGCCAACCTGCCTGCCTGAACATTATCAGACATGACTACCGTGTCTATCCCGCCTTCTGCAAAACCATCAAGAGCAACAACTGGAATGCCTGCTGCTTTTGCTTGGCTGACAGCACCGGCGATACCCGCGGAATCAAAAGGGCTCAACAGGATTAAATCAACTTTCTTTGTGATGAAATCTTCAATTTGAGCGGTTTGCTTGGCAAGGTCGTGATCTGCACTTACTGTAATCACATCAGCATCATATTTAGAAGCTACTTCCTCTGCCCCTTTGGACATTGCTACGAAGAAGGGATTTCCTAAAGTCGGGACTGTCAAACCGATCTTAAGCTTTTTCTCAGTATCATCTTTTTTATCAGCGTTAGAAACACTGTCATTACTGCTGCAGGCAGTTATAAAGAATACAGCCAGAATTAAAAGTAGCATCTTTACAGCTTTTAAGTTTTTCATAGTTTAGAAAACCCCCGGATTTTAGTTTTGAAGAATAAGAGTTTAATACGTAAAACACAAATCTTGATAAATGATTTGTTATACTCTACTATGAAAATGAGTGCTAAAATTTTTATAATTTTAGCCATACTCAAGCAGAGGTGTGATTTAGGGCTATTTCCATTTGGTCGTGGGCAGCCTAAATCGCATCTTTTTTTTCGTTCTCATAATTCCTGGACAATCAATAAACAAATTGGACCCTCTTATCAGCCTCACCCCCTAAAAAATCTGATCAAAACGCTAATCAATTTAAGCGCTTACAATATTCAGGGCACTAACCGCAAAAATTTCCATGATTACACCAGACGGACATGAATACCTTCTTCTTCAATTTCCTTCACAACTGACTGTGCTGCAGCCCTATCTGTTATTAAATAATCTACGTCATGTATATCCCCAAATTTAGCAAAGCTCACCTGGCCTATCTTGGAATGATCTGTGACCAGAAAAACTTTTTTGGAATTTTCGATCATATGTTTTTTTGTAGTTGCCTCATTCAAATTAGGCGTGGTTAGCCCAGACTCAACATTTACCCCATTTGTAGCAATGAATGATTTGTCCACATGGATTTTACTCAAACACATATCGGCAAAAGGACCTACCAGGGCCAAAGTTTCGGAGCGTAAAAAACCGCCGCATAATACAATTTCAATTCCGGGGACATCTTTTAGTTCGTTGGCACAAGGAATTGAATTGGTTACAACCTGTAAGCTGGTGAAATGCCTTAGCTCTTTAGCCAGATAAAAAGTAGTCGTTCCAGAATCGAGTAAAATACTTTCACCGTTTTCAATGAATTTTACAGCTTCCATTGCAATTGCTTTTTTTTCCTTTTGGAGCTGCACTTCTTTCTCTATGTAAGTCGGCTCAAATGCCACACTTTGGTATAATACAGCACCGCCATGTGTCCTTTTTAACAATTGAGCTTCTTCCATTTCTTTTAAATCTCTTCGTATTGTCGATTCTGACAGATTAAAGTGCTGGCTCAGTCTCTGCACATCTACTCTGGCATTCTTGTTGAGTAATTCTAGGATGGCTGACTTTCTTTCTATACCGAACAAGAAATCATTCCTCCTCAACTATTTGCAGATATATGATCAAATTCATTCATTTTTTGAGTGAATTTGAACTTTTATGCTCTTTTTTGATTATATGTGATTATTTACCATAACACAATAAAAATTCTGAAAATTAAAGTTTTTTCACAAGGAGAAGTCTGTGATTGAACAAAGAAAAGACTGAATCATGATCGATTCAGTCTTTTAGGGGATATAAACATTATTAGAAGTTGATGCAGCATATTACAGTTTCAACATGAACTATATTTTTGCACAAGAAGAAATGAGTGTGTTCTTGGGCATCAGTGTACAAGGATTGAAGCATCCTACCAGTACCAAAGAGACTTATAGAAGATAAAATCCTTCTGTTTATGCTAATACGATCTTTGCCACGGCTTCACAATGCATCGTCTGCGGGAACATATCAACCGGCTGGACTTCTTCTGTTTTATAGCCGCCGTCTTCGAGAATCCTTAAATCACGGGCCATCGTTCCCGGGTTGCAGGAAACATAGACCACTTTTTTCGGCTTCATGCTCAAAATCGTCTGCAGCAAGGCTTCATCACAGCCTTTGCGCGGCGGGTCAACAACCAGCACATCAGCCTGGTTTCCTTCTTTATACCAGTCAGGAATGACCTTTTCCGCTTCCCCTACGGCAAACTCGGCATTCGTGATCCCGTTAAGAGCCGCATTGCGTTTGGCATCCTCAATCGCCTCTGGCACAATTTCCACACCAAAGACTTTCTTTGCTCTTTGGGCGAGGAAAAGAGAGATAGTGCCGATGCCGCAATAAGCATCAATGACGCTTTCTTCGCCTGACAGATCTGCATATTCGAGCGCCTTCTCGTAAAGCACCTTCGTCTGCTCCGGGTTGACCTGGTAAAAAGAGCGGGCAGAGATGGCGAACTTAATATCGCCAATATAATCGTAAATCACTTCTTCGCCCCAGATTACACGGGTAACGTCGCCAAAGATCACATTCGTTTTCTTCGGGTTCACATTATGGACGATCGACTTGATCCCTTTTATGCTGGCCGCAATTTCCTCGGTGAGCTTTTTCCGGTTTGGAAGCTCGTTGGTCCTGGTAATCAGCACAACCATCACTTCTCCGGTCACAAGGCCATGACGCGCCATGATGTGGCGGAGCTCACCTTTATGGCGCCCTTCATCATAAGCCCTGACTCCATACTTGGCGCAGATTTCTTTGACCGTCTGGACAACTTCATCATTTTTTTCCTGCTGGATCAGACACTCTTTCATATCGATGATCTGATGGGAGCGCTGCTGGTAAAAGCCGCCGATCAGGCCGCCTTCATGCTCGCCGATCGGCACCTGTGCTTTATTCCGGTACCGCCACGGCTCACTCATCCCGAGAACTGGATGAACCTTCACATCCTCAAGCTTTCCGATCCTTGTGAGCACATCACGCACCTGCTTTTCCTTTGCCAGCAGCTGGCCCTGGTAGCTGAGATGCTGCAGCTGGCAGCCGCCGCACTCCTTATAGATCGGGCATGGTGCATCCACACGGTGGGGGCTCTCCTCATAAATCTCCATCATGCGGCCAAACCCGTACCCTTTATTCACCTTCGTCACCTTCACCTGGGCCTTCTCGCCAGGCAATCCGTTCGGCACAAACAGAGGATAGCCGTCAACCTTAGCAACCCCCGCCCCATCATGCGTCAAATCTTCAAATACTACATCTATATAATCATTCTTCTGAACTGGAACAGTACCCTTCATCACGTTCGTCCTTTGCTGTGTTAATTTCCGTGGCTTTATTGACTAGCAAGATTGTACCATAAAGGGTGGGGGAAAGCGAAGGTGGGGGAGATTTTGGGGAGTTCGGGGCTGGCATTGAGCTGGGATGGGTTTGGGGGATGGGCGGAGTGGAGTTGCTAATATATTGTGGGAGTTGCTAATAAAAACGGAAAGTTGCTAATATATGGAGAAAGTTGCTAATAAAACGGGAAAGTTGCTAATATATGGAGAAAGTTGCTAATAACCTCGATTTGCTGCTGATTGCTGAAGACCTCCAGCCTGGGGACAGTCGCAAATACATGCCGAAACTCGCAAATACATCCCAAAACCTGCAAATAAACCGCCCCCATTATCTCTCCTCTTACCAGACAAAGCCGGTATCATCACATCCACCATCACAAAAAAAATGCAAAATTCCCCCCACCCTTGATACAGCAGCAAAGTAAACCTTTTCATCTCCAATTCGCGTCAAAACTGGGGATTTTGTCAAAACTTTTTTGTTTTAAAACATGAACAAAGGCGATATGATGGTAATATTCTATTTGGCGAAGGGTGTGAGAAGATGAGAAAGGCGAGAGCTGTTTCAGCACTGCTGCTAATGACAATACTGTCATTTTTGTTCGTCCATTATCAGCCAATCCATCAGGATCACCAGCCCGTCCACGAAAGCAAGGCAGCCCTTCTTCTTGGAGAATCCGGGGAATCATTCCAGCTGGCTGCAGATGAAAAACACGAACCTGCTGCATTACCCGGCAGTTCCTTCTATATCGTGCTTGCAGGCATCCTGATATTGCTTGCTGTCCGCCATCTTGCTTTCGCACTGCATCATTTTTTCCTGAAAAGTGTCTTTTATCAATCCAATTATGTGGATCGTTCTCCTGTATTGTTCAGCAAAAAGCTAAACAAACAATAAGGAGGACAATATTATGTGGATTCGATTCTTAATGATCGGCGCTTTTTCATTAACGGCTTCTACTCTGTTTCTTTACCAGGGGATGGAGATTTACCACGCAATCACTGATCTAATCAAACATAAAGCTTAAATAAATGAGACAAGGCGCGGGAGGTTATCCGCGCCTTTTTATCATGGGAACCAGGACCAGCTGCATACAATTTGAACAAGAGCCTCTCCTTCTATGTCCGGGGGAGTTTTTCGTTCGGAACAGCACTCATATACAGCTGCAGCACCAGATCAGCAAATAAGATGGCGATGGAATTATAAGAGGTAATATGATAAGAAACATCCAGCGGCTCGCGAGATCCATATAAGGGGAGAATCAAATCGGCCAGGCTGCCCAATGTGCTTTCCCTGCTGCTTGTTATTGCGGCAATCTTAATGCCCTGCCTTTTGGCAATCTCTGCTTTTGCTAAAGCATAAGAAGATTCACCCGATCTGGAGAATACGACCATAAGCTGTGTTTTTGCCAGCTGATTCATGTAGATGCCGCCGGGAGCGCTAACGTTAACAAGCCAGGTATTTTTTCCAATGATTTGGAACCGCTGAGAGAAATAGTTTGCAATAATTTCTGAGATGCCTGAGCCGCACACACCGATGGTATCAGAATCGATCAATAGCTGGAGAAACTTCTCCATTTCTGCTTCTTCCATGCGCTCAATTGTTTTTGCATAATTTTCCTGGAAAGCTCCAAGCAGGACGTTCGCTGTCTTTTTAATAGAAGAATGGCGTCCCTCCTGATTCTCCTTCAAAAAGTCGTATTGCGACTTTAAATAATACTTCAGTTCGCTGTATCCGCTCAGCCCAAGCTTAGTACATAAGCGGGAGACGCTGGAGGTTGAGACAAAGCTGTTTTTCGCTGCTTCCCGGATGCTGTAGCTCTGCAGGTTTTCGATACGGTCGATAAGGTCCAAAAGAATGGCATATTCAGTATCATTGATAGTGTCACCGACAGTCGCCAGAATTTTATTCATCAGCAGTTTCTTCATTATGTATACCCTCCCTTGTCATTTAGCATTATAAACAGAAAAGCAGGCTTTATGCCAGCCTCCATTGTAAGCGGACGCAAGAAAAAAACAAAGAAAGGGCTAAAAGCAAATGCTCTTAGCCCTTTAGTCATTATTTTAGGTTTGGCCAATATTCCTTGTTGGCTTCTATTAATTCATCCAATACAGTCTGTGCGACTTCTGCAGAAGGGAATGTTTTATTAAGGGCGAATGCCTGCAGGGACTTTTGATAAGAACCTTCAAGTGCTCCCTCTACCAGCAGCTTTTCAGAGGCGAGCTGCTGTTCGATGAGGCCTTTGTAAAACCAGCCGATTGGCTTAAGCCGGACAGGTTCCGGACCCCTGCTCGTTACATAAGCTGGAATCTCAACCATCGCTTCATCAGGGAGATTCGGGATCGCGCCGTTATTTTCGACTATCAGCAGGAATCTTTCCCGTCGGTCGTACGCAATTGACATGGCTACATCGACAATGAAGGTGCCATGGACGCCTACATTGAATCCTTCCTTGAATTCTCCTGTCTCTTCAAGATGGCCAATAGAATCAAACAGGTTCTTTTCCCGATTATCCATTACACGGTTAGCCCTTGTGTAAGATGAATCTGTTTGCCCGACAACAGTATTTGGAATTAAGTAGTATTGAAGATAGGAACTTGGCAGATACTCAGGGAACAGCTGCAGCATCTTGGCCACATTTTTATGAGCCTTGATCCAATCTACATCAGAGTGCTGAAGATCTCTTGACTGTTCAGGTGTTACGAGTCCGTGTTCACTCATGTATTCGCGCAGCTCCGCCATCCTGCTCTCGCCTTTCACATATACATCAGTGAACCAGCCGAAATGGTTCAGGCCGAAATAATCCACTTCTATTTCATCTTTTTCACAGTCCAGGATCTCAGCCATTCTCAGCATCATCCCGATCGGCATATCGCAAATATTCAGGATCCTCGCATTAGGCCTCTCTTTGCGGATCGCTTCCGCCACAATGGCAGCAGGGTTGGAATAGTTGATGATCCAAGCCTGGGGCGCATATTTTTCGGCATAATCACACAGCTCAATCATTGGCCCGATCGTCCTCAGCCCATATGCCATGCCGCCTGGCCCGCATGTTTCCTGCCCTACCACACCATGGCTGAAAGGAATTTTCTCATCTTTTTCCCTCATCGCATTCCCTCCGACACGGAGCTGGGCAAAAATGAAATCCGCGCCTTCAAATGCATTTTGAGGATCAGTTGTTGCTGTTACTTTCACTTCAGGATCAAATTCCTGAACTACTTTTTCCGTAATGAGCGCCACTTTGTCCTGGCGCTCCTCATTGATATCATACAGCCGGATTTCACTGACCGGGAATTCATCCTTTTTAAGCATTAAAGCTTTCGCAATTCCTGGTGTATAAGTAGATCCTCCGCCTGCTACCGCTATTTTAAATGTCTTCATGATATTCCGCACCTCATTCAGCTGTATTTTTAATTCTATTTCTGCTGCCTTATGCTCCGATCTGATGATCAACCGCCTGGCGGTATTCAGATACTTTCATTCCAAAGACAATATGGAATTCTTCTTCAGAAGGCTGTGACGTACCGAGTGAATCAGGCAGTCTCTTCAATGCTTCTTTATCGACCTTTTCCGAATCATGAACAAATACCCGCAGCCTTGAAATACAATTCGTATAGTCCCGGATGTTCTCTTTTCCGCCTAGATGCTCAATAAGCATCTTCGCCACTGCATCCTTGTCCGTTTTTTGCTTTAGAAGCTTTGATGCTTCCAATTCAGCCTTCAAGACATCCTCAGTGTCACCCTCAGGTTCACGGCCAGGTGTCATGATATTGAATTTTTCAATATACCATTTGAAAACAAAAAGATAGATAAAGAACATGGCAATCCCGACTATTGTGACAGGAATCCAGGTTGATTTATGCCCTTGAAACACCCCATTAAAAATCAATTCAATTATGTTATTCCCGCCAAGATACGAGGCATTGACCAAATCCAGCACTGCAAAAGAAAGGCCGGTCAGTGCTGCATGGATAACAAACAATCCTGGAGCCAGGAACATGAATAGGAATTCAAAAGGCTCTGTCACTCCCGCAAAGAAGGAGGCACTTGCAGCCGAAATGGCGATGACCTTTGCCCTGTTTTTGTTTTTCGCTGCCAGGTAGATTCCTAAAAGGGCTCCCGGCACCCCGAATACTTTAATAGGTGTAGCCCCCTGGCCCAGCCAGACACGAGTTATATCAGAAAGATCTCCTGTAAATTCGCCGCACCCTAGAGCAGAGGTAGTAATGGCTTTCGTACCAGTGAATATTTCACCGCAAATTTCCTTTGTCCCTCCAACAGGTGTAAAGTGGGCAAGTGAATACCAGACATGATGAAGCCCAGTCGGAATGAGGATTCTTTCAATAAATCCGAAAAGGAACGATCCAAACACTCCTGCCCCTGTTACAAGCTGTGCCGCCTTATAGATGCCCCCGCCAATGATAGGCCAGACAAATGGGATGGCGATCCCAACGAGCATGAAAATTATGCCTGTTACAATTGGAGGAAAGTGCTTGCCTTGATAGAAGCTGAAAATCATTGGCAGTGATTGATTACGGAACCTCCTGGTAGCCCAGGCTGCCGTTGTACCAACAATGACCCCGCCCAAAACACCTGTGTCGATCGTCTGGATTCCCAGTACCATCGTCTGCATGCTTTTTCTCATATCCAGAGTCTGCATAATACTGACCATATTGTTATCGCCGATGGCAACGTCAGGACGGATTGTCATCCCAAAGCTGCTCATCGCTAAGCTTGAGAATGTGATCATAAATAAATAACCAATCAGTGCAGAAAAAGCTGCCAATTCCTTATTGCCTTTCTCAGACATCCCGATGGCAATCGAGACGGCAAATACGACTGGCATGAACCGGATAACAACGAGTCCCGACTCACTTAGCACATTCGCTATGAACTGGATGGCCGGACTACCCAGAAATGGCGCAGCCTCAATAAAGTGAGGATTTTTCAATACAGCGCCCAGGGATAATAGCAAAACAAAGAATGACATAACCGCGACTGCCAGAAGAAATGATCTCCCCAGCATGGAAAAATAGCTTTGTAGCTTCTTTTTCATCCATAGAACCCCCTTTATAAATCAAGCAATCATCTGTATACGCTTTCAACATCGATAACTATATCACAAGTTTTTTGCTGCTCACGGATAGTTGAAACATGTTTTTTGTAAGCGCTTTTCACTGAAACATGTTTCAACTATCCTCAGAAACATAGAAAGCCCTCTTAGGTTAGGCTAGTATAATGGACATAAACAACAAATTTCTCAACAGGAGGAATCAAACATGAATATCCATTATGATATCGTCGTTGTCGGCGGCGGGCCTGCAGGCATCAATGCAGCCATAGCTGCCGGGCGTCAAAATAAATCCGTTCTATTAATCGAGAGGCATGGTTTCCTTGGCGGAATGTCCACTATTGCAGGTGTTTATCCATGGATGACATTCCATACAGAGAATGGGACCCAGGTGATTAAAGGAATCGCAGAGGAAATTGTACAGAGGCTGAAAGACAGAGGAGCTTCACCAGGCCATCTGCGTGATACCTGTGGCTTCGTTTACAGTGTTACACCTTATGACCCGGAGGTCTATAAGGTCCTTGCGGCAGAAATGCTTGAAGAAGCTGGTGCCGATTTACTTGTGCACAGCTTTGTCGACCATGCGATTACAGAAGATGGGAAAATTGAAGCACTTGAGATTTCTTCAAAATCAGGCAGACTGAGGATAACAGCAGAAATGTTCATCGATGCATCAGGTGATGCAGACCTCGCCTTCCTGTCAGGAGCTTCTACGCTAAAAGGCCGGGATGCTGATCAAAAAACACAGCCGCTTACCATGAAATTCAGGATGCGCGGAGTCGATCTGGAAAAAATTAAACAGCATATGATTGATAACCCTGATAATTTCTTCAGAAAGACGCCATTCTCTGAACTCCCTGTCCTTCCGTTGACTGCTGTCCAAGGCTTCTATAAAGAATGGAAAGAAGCCAATCTTCCGATTAACCGGGATCAGGTGCTTTTTTTCACCGGACCTGCCAAGGATGAGGTTCTTGTTAATATGACCCGTGTCCAGGATCTGGATGCAACTAATATCCACGACCTGACCAAAGCAGAATTCGAGGGGCGAAAACAGGTGCTGATGGTAGCTGATTTTCTGACTAAATGGATTCCCGGCTTCGAAAATGCCTCCATTTCTAATACAGGTGCCCAAATTGGGGTAAGGGAATCAAGGAGAATAGAGGGAGAATATATCCTTTCTAAAGAAGATGTAACTGCCGGAAGAAAATTTGACGATGTTATTGCCAAAAGCGGCTATCCTATTGATATACATGCTCCAAGCGGCAAAGGAATGGAAATAGCCTGGATTGAAGGGGATGGTTCTTTTGATATCCCGTACAGATCTCTTGTACCGAGGAATGTTTCCAATCTTCTGGTAGCAGGGCGCTGCCTGTCAGCTTCACACGAAGCACTTGCGACTACCAGGCTTACGCCGAGCGCAATGGCTACTGGCCAAGCAGCAGGCACAGCAGCCGCTCTGGCCGTAAATGCATTATGCAGCCCTTCTGAAATAAACATTAAAAAGCTCCAGGCAATCCTGGTTCAAGATGGCATGGTGCTGTAAAACAAAAAAACAGGGAAGAGACACCCAGTCTCTTCCCTGTTTCTTATTCCTCCACCGTTTCATACGGCCGGTCTTCCTTGCGGATTTTATCGATCGGCACGAATACTTCAAGGTGGCGGTAGAGGTTGACGAATTCAGCTGGAAGCAGTCCGCCGAATTCCCCGTCCAGGTTCAGCTGGACCTTTTCTCTTGAGGTTACTTTTATGCGGTTGGCCTGCGTATAAATGACATGGGGATCATGGATATGCTCTCCTCTTACTGCCATGGAGGCAATCCGGATGAAGTCGGCGAGGTTCGTCTTTTTCAGGATCAGCAAGGAAAACAGCCCGTCGTTGATCGATGCATCCGGGGCCAGGCGTTCAAAGCCTCCAACCGAGTTGGTGAGCCCGACCAAAAAGAGCATGGCTTCACCTTCATACAGCTTCCCATCGTACTCAATGCTGACTTCCGTAGATTTGATGGACGGCAGCATTTCAATGCCCTTCAGATAATAGGCGAGCTGCCCAAGCATTGTTTTCAGCTTGCTCGGCACTTCATACGTAAGCTCGGTAAGCCTTCCCCCGCCAGCTATGTTAATAAAATATTTATCATTGAACCGGCCGATATCAACAGGAATGGTATCTCCCTGTATGATGATATCAACTGCGGTCTGGACATCGCGGGGAATATGGACCGCCCGGGCAAAGTCATTGGTCGTGCCGCACGGAATGATGCCAAGCTTCGGCCGGTACTCCTGCTCGGCCATCCCATTGACCACTTCATTGATTGTTCCGTCTCCCCCTGCAGCAATGACCAGATCGTATTTCCGCTCTACTGCTACACGGGCCGCCTTAGTCGCATCTCCCTCACAGGTCGTGGCGTGGCACGATGTTTCGTAGCCGGCTTCCTCGAGCCTCTGCAGCACCTCAGCCAGATTTTTCTTGAAGATTTCCCGTCCAGAGGTTGGATTATAAATGATTCTTGCTCTTTTCATACCCATCATCCTATTATTAAAATTGACGCTCAATTCAAAACTGTCCATTACTTTTTCCTTATTATAGGAAATAAGCTTCCTTACCAATTTTAACACCATACAGTTTGAAAAGCATAATTTTACCCTTTATTTTTTCGATTATGCACCTTGGCATTATACCCCTTTTGGCGGTAATTATCCTTCTTCTGCACTGCAGCTGAAAAAATAAAAACCTGCACGGCGGCAGATTTTCAGGAATAATCCGGTGAGGTGTCTCTGATCCTCATCCATTTTTAATATAGGACATCATAAACTGCTTAAACGTCTGAAATACTTTATCCGAAGGAAAATCTTCGAAAAGGATGCGCTGGATATTCGTACCGTCCACCACAACCCAGAACATGTTGGCAATAAGGCGGGAATCTGTTTCAGCAGCAAACTCTCCCGATTGCTTCCCATCTTCCACAATTTTGAGGATGAGGTTAATAAAGAATTGATTGCCGCGCTGTTTCAGCACTTTGCTGATCTCCTCATTCCGCGAAGAATGGAGTGTGAATTCATAGTGGACGACAATATAATCCTTCATCTCTTTATCAGGCCTGGAGCGGCTGTAGCGGTCAAAAAGATAAGAGAGCCTTGCCCCTGCAGAATCAAGCGCCTCGATTTCCTTTAGAAGACGGCCATTGGCTTCCTCTGTCTGCTCCATCATAAGGGTTATATATATATCATCTTTGCTTTTAAAATAGTTGTAGATGGCACCCTTGCTGATGCCTGACTCAGCAACAATATCGTCGATGGATGCCGCCTGGAAGCCTTTCCTGGCAAAGCATCTCAGCGCACTGGCCAAAATTTCCTTCTTCTTATTCCGTTTATACTCTTCTGATACAATGGGAGGCACTCAATTTCCCTCCCTGTTTGTCCGCATAGGCCTGAACTCATGCCTGAGGATGCCCATGATCAGATTATCGTAATAGACGCCATTCCACAGCAGCTCTCCCCGGAAAGCCCCTTCCCTGGCAAATCCCAGTTTTTCATAAGCCCTGATGGCGCGGCTGTTATACTCATACACATTGAGATACACGCGGTAAAGGCTGAGCACTTCAAAGGCATATTGAAGCAGAAGCGACATAGCCTCCGTTCCAAGCCCCTTTCCGTAATGCTCTTTTTTATATAGGGCGATCCGGAGGCTGGCATTTTTATTGATATGATCAATTTCCGTCAGAGCCAGATCCCCTATAGCAGCTCCTGTCTCTTTGTCTGTTATCACAAGATCGATCCGCGATTTGTCTCCATCAAAATTCTTATAGGCTTTTTCAAGGCTGTCTTCTGTAAAAAAGGTCTGTGTCCCTGTAAGCTTCCTGAATTCAGGATCGAGGAGGGCCTGATAAATATGGGTGCTGTCTCCTTCTCTAAAAGGCCGCAGACTGACCCGCGGCCCTGTGAAATAGTTTTCCATCACGCAAATTCCTTTCTATCCGCAGCTTTTCGCACGCTTCTCCATCAGCAGTGCAAAAATTTCCCCATGCTCTTTTGTAATTTCAGCATCTTCACCGATCAGTCCTTCTTTTACCAATTCAGCCCTGATCCTATCAAAGAAAAGCTCCTTAATCGCCCCCGACCGGCAAGGCTGGATATGGGCAGAAAGCTCCCAGATCCATTCTTCCATATGGATGCTTTTGCTCGTCTTCTTCATCTCTCTTGAGATTGTTCTTCTGCTCATTCTTCTCACCCGCTTTTCTTGAAAAACCGCATATGTATCTAAAAATTCATGTGCCGCACAAAAATAAACTAGTTAGTTTATTTAATTATAAGCAGATATTTTTAAAAATTCAAACATTTTATTGTGTTTATTTTGAACCGTGCAGCGGGTACATCGGCCACTTTTATATGCGCTTGTTTGCCCTCAGATTTTCCGGACGAAACTTTACTCTCTTTTCAACGTATATAAAGTTATAAATGAAGAGCGGCTGGAGGTCTAATATGAAGAAAAAGAAACTGAATCTCAAAAAAAGGCTCATACATAAGCCGCAGTCTGCCTCAGAATGGCTGATCGCTATTACAGGGGCTGGGTGCCTCATCTTTTTAATAGTTTCGTTCTTACTGTGGGGTGCATCTGAATGGACAAACGATTTCATCTGGTCGGAAATCTTAGGATTGATAACTGCTGTATCAATGTGTTTATGCTTTAGCCTTGCATTTCTGACTGGGGTATGGGCAATGGAGAGCTGGTTTTGGAGAATTTTTATGCTTCTTTTTACAATAGTCTTGTTCTCAACCGGCGTGCACTTTGTAAAAGAGGCCCATTTGCTCTACAAGGATAGAGATGCATACGAAAATAAAGAATTTGAATTTGTGGAAGGCATTCCTGCCGGGGCAGAATACGATGACCCCGAAACAGGGCCTGAGTTTGTCATGGAGTTTATTTTTGACGATGTGATGGTGAACGTCTACTCCATGGATATCAGCCGAAGTTATTATGAAGAACGGCTGGAGGGAAGGAAGCTGAAGATCGCCTACCTCCCGAACAGCCATTATGCGGTAAGATGGTGGAATTTAGAAGAGTAGGCCGTCTTCATTCTCCAAACAGCTTTTTAAAACGGCGGACCGCCTCCTCCTGCTCCTGTCTGTTTGAATCGGGGACGTATTCCCAGCTCTTTTCCTTAATCAGTTTACTGTATCTGTCCTGCAGCCCTGTCTGCTGGAGCGCCATCTGTATATGGATGCGGCGGACATTCGGGGTTTTCATATCAAGCGCCGAGCTGAAATTGGTGCCGGCCATCGACTTGGCGGTATTTCTCGCCTCAAGGGCCATTTCCTGATCGCTCATTCTGCCCGCTGTATGATTGCATACGATTTCTAACGGTTCCAGCTCCTGAAGATCGGCTGCAGTCACACCTTCATTTGCAGATGGATCCATCAGCCTGATCATGACTTTCACATGGTTATTCATGATAACGGCCTGTTCATACAGGAGCTGCTTCAGCCTTTCATCTTCTGCCAGGCAGAAATACAGCTGCAGCTTTCCAAGGACGCCTTTATGCACCACTAAATGCTCCGACATCAGCCCAAGATCTATCGCTTTTATGATCATCCTAATCCCCCCCATTGCTTTATATAGTTATATATTGAAAAGATAGCCGATTCATGAACAAAAAAAGGCAGCCCGCTTTTGCAGAAGGCTGCCTTACTTTATCCTATAATGATTTTTTCCTTCGGATAATGATATTTTTCCTTGTTCGGGGTTCCCCTGATCAGGAACAGGAAGGACAGGATGCCGATCCGCCCGATAAACATCAGCAGTATGATGATGATTTTCCCTGTAACAGTCAAGTCCGCTGTTATCCCCATGGAGAGGCCGGTTGTCCCGAATGCCGAAGCAACCTCAAATGCAACCTGCAGAAAGGTGAATTTCGGATCGGTGAAGGTGAGCAGGATGACTGCAATGCTGCAAATCAGGATAGCCGTAGTGAAGACGATGTATGATTTGATTACATCCTCCTGCAGGATTTCCTTTCTGAACACTTTGATGTGCGTATTGCCCTTGGCATATGTGTAGATGCTCAGCACCATAATGGCGAACGTAGTTGTCCTGATCCCTCCTCCGACACTGCTCGGAGAGGCGCCGATGAACATCAGGATACAGATGAAGAACAGGGTCGGCTCTGAAAAATCGCTGATATTCATTGTTGCAAGCCCGCCATTCCTGGTTGAAACCGATTGGAACAGCGCGTAGAAGAAGGATTCATGCCAAGATTTGTCAGCAAAAAAATGTTTATATTCGAAAAGGCAGATGAACGCGGTGCCCAATACTACAAGCAGGAAAAAGGTCACAGACGTTACTTTGGTAAACAGTGTGAACTTATAAGGAATTGACCCGCGATGCCGGATGAATTCCCTTATTTCTATCAATACCGGAAATCCGATGGCTCCGACGATCAGCAAAATGATGTTGATAATCTGCACAAAATAATCATTGGCAAACGGGATCAGGGACTGCCCTGTGATATCGAATCCCGCATTGGTCGTCGCACTGACAGACGCAAAGAATCCCTGGAGGAAGGCCTCCTGCCAAGTGGGGAAATATTGCAGAAAATAGGTGCCAAGGATGATGGCCCCGATCAGTTCGATGGAAATGAAAATCACCAGAATGCGCCTGATGAGGACTACCAGCCCTGCAAGATTATATTGATTTTGGTCAGTCATGATCAGCTTTCTTTTTCTTAAGCCGATTTTCTTTCCGACAAGCAGCCAGAAAAAGGTGCCAAGTGTCATGATCCCGATTCCGCCAAACTGCAGGATAAAAGCAAAAATAAAAGTGCCAGGGACGCTGAGGATCTCGCTGATATTAACTGTGGAGAGCCCGGTCACGCTGATGGCGCTGACAGATGTGAAGAAAGCATCAATAAAGGATAATTCGACGCCTTCCTTAAGGGTAATCGGCAGCTCCAGCAGTACAGCTGAAAGAACAACGGCAAACAGGTAGAAAAGAACGATCAGCTGTGCGGAAGATAACCGCTCCAGGATTTTTTCAATAAATGTCTTCATGCTTCACCAACGTTATGTAAGTTTATTAGTATCTTCAGTATACCCAATTTTCACCCTGCTGTTAATTCCGTATTGTTAAGGTTCCCGTAAGGTTCTGTTCACAGGGCTGACAGTTCCAGCTTGTATACTGGTGAAAAAGACATTCTGGGAGGAATTGATTTGCACCATTTGTTGCTTGCGGCACTTATTATCCTGGCGGCTGCTTTTAGCTATATTTTCCGCGATGGGCTGTCAGACCGTTCTTTGATGATTTCCAGCATCCTTGTTATCCTGAATATCGGCATGTATATGAGAGCAAAGGCCAAAAAGGAAGAAGCGGTCAAAGGTGTTCAAGAAATAAGAGGTTAAGAAATAAGATGCCCGGCCGATTGGCCAGGCATCTTATTCTGCAGCTGTGTTCAAGCTTACGCTATAGCTATTGGAAATGCTGATCCGATGCTCTCCGCCGCCGGATTGATAGGTTGCATCCTTCCCGCTGCTTTCAGAATCAGCATATTCTCCTTCAGCTGAGGATTTTTCTTCTTCCGCAACCTTCCAGTCCCCCTCGCTGCCCTGAAGGTGCTGGATGTCAAATGCATCCACCTTCAGGCTGCTTTTTTCCTGGATATAAAGGGAGACATGGGAAACTTGTTCGACACTCCAGTCACTCATCAGCTGCCTCGGCTTCATGGTCACCGTGTTGTCGCTTCCTGTCACTTCAAGCTTCACGCCCATAGGAATAAGGAGCGTGGCATCCATGGAGGCATAGCGTTCAAACGGACCCGCTATTTCATTTGGGAGCTCTTTGACTGTAATATAGAGCGAGTCGCCGTTCCGGTGGGAGCTGACATAATCAGAAGACTGTGAAATCAGGCTTTCTTTTTTGCCTGTCATCGCCCTGTAAGTACCAAACATAGAAATATCTTTTCCTGATGCCCCTTCTATAGTGATCGGGGAATTGCCTGTCTGTACAACAATTCTCTTGATGCTTCCATCCAGTTTCTCAGTGAACTCAGGCAAATCAATAGTCCGCTCTTCGCGGTTAACCACTTCGTCCAGTTTATCCAGTATCCCGGTCGAGCTGACTGCCGCGAACCCGATGCCGGCTGTGCCGAGAATGCCGACAAAGAGGATACTGAGGAAATCGTATTTCAGATAAGGCTTTTCTTGTTTGGAAAAAAGTAAAAACAGCAGTATTTCGGCTCCTAAGATCACAAGGATGATCGGCCACCACGACATCATGGCATAGCCGAAGTCCATATCAAGCAGCCTCGAAAGCAGCAGGAAAACCCCAAGGAAAAGCAGTGCCGCCCCCATGGAAAATGTACCAACACGCCATGTTCTCATCCCATTATTCCGCCCTTCGTTTCTCTCTTCAGTCCCCATCTATCATTCAACCGCCTTTTCTTTTACAGATTTGCTGCCAAGAAGGAGGCGCAGACCTCCGCCGATCAGCAGGATGCATACAATCCCCGTCTGGAAGTAGCGGTCAAACCAGTAGCGGATATCTATATCAATCATGTCGTACAGCATCGGGGAGATGGCGGGAAGGACAATGCTTGTTGTCAAATAGTAAAGCCCCACAAGAACGAGCCCTATCCCTACCCATTTCTGGTGATTGATGAAATAAGAAATGATCGGCGTATCATCCAGCGGCTCCTTCCCGTACCTGGAAGATTTCTGCAGTCCGTCGAAGAAGCTGTAGAACCAAATGATCGGAATCAGGAACAGGAAGATTCCCAGTCTGAGCACATCCAGTATATAAATGGAAAACAGGAAGGCAGCCATCAGCTGGACGCCTCTCCGCTGCAGCCCCAGGTAGAGATGGCCTGCTCCCGGAAAGATGGAAAGGAAGGTGGCAATAGACTTACTTTTCTTGCCCTCATCACGTTTTGATTCAAAATCCTCCATGATCGTACGGTCCACCAGCTCTTCTCCCCGATGCTTCCGGTTCAGCTGCTGTATTGCGTCAAAGAAGCCGTATACCCAAATCACCGGCAGAATTGCCCAGAATACCAGGAACTCATTGCGGTGGGTCAGCACCGACACAAACAGCACCATCACACCCAGCCCAAGAAAAGCGGTAAGGAGCGTAAGACCCCGGTTCATGAGGCCAAGCTGGAAATGCCCAAGGCCAGGTACAAAGGACAGGATGATGGTAAAAAAGCGCTCCGACTCCTGGCTGGCTGCCGGCTTAGCTGATCCTGAAGCCCCGCTGCCATCCGTGTAGGCTGTGCTGCCCTGCTGGTAGAGCTTTGATGCGGTGATTGCCGTATCAATAAAATTCACGAAATATAACAGCAGCCCGAACAGCGCAAAAATGATTGCCCCGTCCCCAAAATAGAACATGCTGATCAGTGCAAAGGTAAAGATCGGCAGCCCGAACACGGCCGCTGTATAAAATAAACCTCTAAGGGTCTTTCCCAGATAAAGAAGGCCTCCTCCAGGGAAAAAAGCTAAAAGAAAAGCGATAATCGGATTTTTCTTCATTATTTATTTGCCTCCTTGTTCTTCTTCTCGATCGTATCCATCCAGGCAAAGGTTTTATCCACAAGCCCTTCTGTCACAGATGTCTTCTTTTCCTGAAAATCCGGATCCTGGACAGCTCCCGCGTACTGGGTGATCGACTGGAAAACACCGGTCGTCATCAGCAGGATGGTCATGGCCGCTGCAAGGGAATAGTGGAATAGCGGCGACTGATAGAATGGCCTGCGCTTCTTTTCTTCGGAACTCTGCGGCTGGGCAGTTTTTTTTGCTTCTTCCGATATTTGCGCCATCACCAGATCGGTAAAGGATGAGCCGTTTTCCATTGGCGGCAGCTCCGTTTCGGCCACAGCCTCCAGATAAACCTCTAGGCACTCATCACAGCTGTACAGATGATTTTCATACATCTCCCTGTCCGCTTCTGCCAGTTCATCATTTGCATACCGCTTCCACTCTTCATACCTAAAGTGCTTCATGAGAAATCATCCTCCTTCCAGTGCTTCCTCATCCAAAGACGCGCCCTGTAGAGCTTAGTCTCCACAGTCTTCACCTGGACGTTCTGTTCATCCGCTATTTGCTGATAGCTTTTTTCAGCTATATAAAAGTCATAAATTACATCGCGGTAATTATCAGGCAGCTGGTGAAGCTTTTCCCTCACCCGCTTCCGCCTTTCCTTACTCATAATTTCGGTCTCCACAGCCTCTTTATGGGTGCCATGGAGCTCATATCCGGCATATTCAAGGGAATCCTCCCTGCGCCGGTCCCTCTTTCTTTTTACATCAATAGCATGATTGACTGCAATTCTGGTGATCCAGGTTTTAAAGCCCTGGTCCTCGTATTGGGGGAGAGAGGAATAGATTTTAATAAACACTTCCTGTGCGGCATCTTCCGCTTCCTTCTGGTCCCTTAATACTGCAACGATTGTCCGGAACAAATCATTGCGGTATTTTTCAACCAGGAGCCTGAAGGCATGCTCATTGCCGCTCTTTGCTTGCTGGATAAGAACTTGGTCGCTAATCTCTCTCTCCCCCTTTCTGGCAGCTTCCACCGTAATAGACGATACCAGGATAAAAGAACCCTACAGATATTCAAAAAAAATTTTTTCAGACCTTTTTCATTCTATCATGCCCCATCCCGCCCCCCCTCTGAAATCAAAAAAACCCGGCTTCTCAGGCCGGGAATTTCTTTAATACATTTTCAGTTGTACACACTTCAGCAAACTCTCCGTGAAGAATGGCAAGTTCAGTTTGATGAATCTGCCAGGCAGAAAAGATGGTCCCGTCAGGTCCTGTCTGTTCAAAGGCTGCGCAGGCATCCTCCGGCAGCCAAACCTTAAAGCCAAGATTTCCAGCCATCCGGACAGTGGTAGAAACACAATGGGGGGTGGTCAGCCCGGCAATAATCAGTTCAGTGCTTTGCAGATCTTTAAGCACCGCTTCAAGGGGCGTGCCGATAAATGCACTGTTTACGCTTTTCTGGAGGATCCTTTCCCCAGCTGCAGGCTTCACTTCTTCCTTGAATTGATGTCCCGTGCTTCCTTTGAAGAACAGGGACTCCCTGTTTTGGGATGTATGCTGGATATGGATCACCGGAAGACCGCGGTTTCGCCAATGCTCCAAAAGCCTTGCAGCCTCTTTTTCAGCACCTGGATGATTCCTCTCCCCCCAGGAAGGATCATCGAAGGCCCTCTGGATATCAATCAATAGCAGGACAGCCATCAGGCATCCTCCTTCCTGATAGAGCAAAAGTCATATAAATCAAGGCTGACAATCATTTTATGATAGCCATCAAAAAGATTGATGAGAGCCAGCAGCTTCATGATTTCCTTTTCTTCATAGAGAATTTTCAGCCACTCTAAATCAGAGTCTTTTAAGAGCCGCGGATTTGACCTGTAGGTTTCCAGAAAAGCAAACAGCTGCCGGTCCCAATCAGTGAACGCTGAGAAATCATTCTGCTCCACTGCGCATGCAATGGCCTCATTCTGCTCCAATGCCCCGGTATAGGAAAGGCTCATGCATGTGGCACAACCATTTTTATTAGCCAGATAAAGGCGCACCGACTCCTTCACATCCTGCCTGATACCCTCCTCATTCCACAGCTGCTCATACAGGGCATCATATAGGGAGGCCACTTCAGGCACATACGCCAGCGCTTTTTGAAAATTGGTCTCCCCCTGTTTTTCCTTCAATTTAATTCTTGGCATTTCCAACTCCTCCTTCTCCTTTTATAATAGAAGGAATCGAAAGAAAGTTGAATTGAATTTGAAACCAGTTTAGACAGTTTAGCTTTTCAAATGAAACGCATTTAAGATAGGGAGGTTTACAAATGATGATAGACGATTTAGACAGGCGCATACTGCAGGAGCTGGAGAGAAATGGGCGGCAGTCGATGAGGGAGCTGGCGAAGAGGGTAAACCTTTCAGCCCCTTCAGTCACAGAGCGTGTCAGGCGCCTGGAAAGCGAGGGAGTCATCAAAGGGTATACCATCTCCATTGACTATAAGAAGCTCGGATATGTGATTGAATGTTTCGTAGAAGTCACATTGCGGCAAGGAGATTATCAGAGGTTCAGGGAAAAAATCGCTGCAGTCCCTAACGCGGAATTCTGCTCCCGGATAGCCGGCCAGGCCTGCTATCTTGTTAAGCTGCGGTTGAAAAAGCTGGGGGATATCGAAGAGTTCATCAATGAAATCACGCCCTACGCAGGTACAGTCACCCATATAGCTCTGTCGGAAGTGCCCGTTAACGGCTCTTTTCTGGAATAGGCGCATATTCTGCGGACAGCATCAAATCCTATAAAAATAGGAGGTGCTTTTGATGGAAAACCAAAAGAAGGACAAAAAGATCGGAGAAAAAAGTGAATCGATGAATGCGATGGACCAGGGGCTCAATATTATCTCGCAGGCATTTAATCGCGCAACGGGCGTTGATGAGGGGAATGACGGGAGAGAGGATAAGTAGGATTACAAATATCTGCAGGTTTTTTTATAATAAAGCAAATAAAATAGAGCCAGAAGAAATTCCTGGCTCTTATCTTCATCCCTGGCTATTCCCGCCGGAATCCCCGGATTTCCCTTGATTTTTCGTACCTTTACTTTTATACGGCTTGGCGCTTTTTGCTTTATTGGCACCCGCCTGCCAACGGTTCCAGCCTTTCTTTCCAGTTCCGCTGCCAATACCGCTTTTTCCTTTTTTTGCTTTGGTCATCTACAATCAGCTCCCATGTTTCTGTGCTGAGATCTCCTGCTCATTATCCGTCTGAATCACAGCAGGCTTGCACATAAACACTAGCATACCATATCAGGAGCCTGCTAAGCGAACTACTTCAGCATCTCGTTCGCCATTTCAGTCAGCTCTTTTTTATGCTGATCTTCCGGAATCGCTTTGTTATTGTACATAATGGTGTACTGAACTTTATCCTGCAGAAAGGACAAGGTATTTCCCTGATACATACCCTCTGCCCCTCCTTCAAGGTCTACTGGTTCGGAATTGGGCTGCTCGAAGGTTTCAACCGGGTAATCAGCAAAAACCATCAGCACGTAACCCTCTTCTTTGCTTTTTGGAAAGGCTCTGAATTCCGCCTTGATCTGTTTTCCGGTATGGTTCATATCCATAATGGCCGGCGGCTGGAACCCCTCCCCGTCAAATGGCAGCTTTTCCGGCAGCTTCATTTCAAACGGAAGTGCATCGAGTCCCTCTTCAACAGTCTGCGCTTCATATGTAACAGGGATTTTTTTGGATTGTTCTTTATTCACGTCGGCCATTTCTACTTTTTCCAGATTATCTGTATCCAATTTTCCGCTCTGCATATTCTGGCAGCCTGCAAGAAGGCTTGCGGCAAGCCCGATCGTCAGAATTTTTTTCATCAATAGTCACTGCTTTCGTGTAAGGATGCTTTTATTATATCATATAAAATTACATATTTTGTAAGGGGATTCAGAAAGCTGCACGGCTTCCCCGGCTTAGGAATTTTTACAACTGGAGTACCACGACGTTATACTATAACTAAAATTCCATTAACAAAGGATGCAGCTATGAAAACTTATATCGTGATTGGTGCAGGCATATTAGGCGCATCAGCTGCCTACCACCTGGCCAAATCGGGCAGCCGGGTGATCTTGGCGGACCGGAATGAAGAAGGCCAGGCTACTGCAGCGGCCGCAGGCATTGTCTGCCCATGGGTATCGCAGAGGCGGAATAAGGATTGGTACCGGCTGGCCAAAGCGGGGGCACGCTATTATCCCGAGCTGGTGAAGGAGCTCGAGGAACGCGGTGAGTCGGATACAGGCTACAGCAGGGTCGGTGCCCTTATCCTGCACAAAGAAACCAATAAGCTCGACAAAGCGGAAGAGCGGACCTTGAAGCGGAGGGAAGAAGCACCGGAAATCGGGGAAGTCACACGTCTTACCCGGGAACAGACAGCTGAGGCTTTCCCTCCTGCTGATAAAGAATTTGAAGCAGTACAGGTCAGCGGTGCCGCCAGGGTAGACGGACGGGCACTGAGGGATTCTCTTATCCGTGCGGCAGAAAAGGAAGGGGCAGTCTTTCTCGAGAAGGATGCTTCACTGATCTATGAAGGAAACCGGGTGACAGGCATCCTTGCCGGTGAAGAACAATGGGAGGCAGATGCTGTAATCGTCTGTGCCGGCGCATGGGCAGCGGAAATATTCAGGCCGCTCGGCATTGAAATGGATGTCAGCTATCAGAAGGCCCAGATTGCCCACCTAAAGCTTCAGGATGAAGCAACTGGCAGCTGGCCTGTCCTTATGCCCCCCGGTGACCAGTATCTGCTTGCCTTCACCGGCGGAAGGATTGTCGCAGGGGCAACCCATGAAAATGATGTTTCCGGTTTTGATACAAGAATTACAGCCGGAGGCATGCATGAGGTCCTTGCAAAAGCCCTTTCTACAGCTCCCGGCCTGGCCGATGCCAGTCTGATAGAAGCCAGGGTCGGTTTCCGCCCCTTCACTCCCGGCTTCCTTCCAGTCATCGGATCAGTTCCCGGCTGGGAGGGCCTTCTAACTGCCAACGGGCTTGGTGCCTCCGGCCTGACGATGGGGCCGCTTCTTGGACAGCAGCTTGCGAAGCTTGCATTGGGGCATGATACGGATATTGATCTGAGCCCTTATCAAGTTGAAGGAGCTTTAAAGGATCAAAAAAGCGAGTGACAGGAAAAGAGCCCGGCTAATTAGCCGCCGGGCTCTTTCTTTTATGGTTTCTCAGGATTTCCTATCCGATTGAGCGGGAAATAACGGAATTTGGCTTCCCCTACGACAGATTCATCCGAAATGAAGCCAAAGCTTCTGCTGTCATTGCTGTTCAAACGATTGTCGCCCATCACAAAATATTGATGCTCCGGCACGACTAGCGGGCCGAAATTTTCTGTCAGATGTTCAATGCCGAACTCTGCCGCTTCTTTGCGGTTTTCAGCAAGATACGGTTCGTCCACTTTTTTTCCATTAACAAAAAGCTGGTCATCCTTCACAGAAATTTCATCCCCAGGCAGACCGATCACCCTTTTTATATAATCATCCTCGGAATCAGGCGAATGAAATACAACTACATCCAAACGCTCAATTTTGCTGAGCTTGGTCACGATCACTTTATTCTGGTCCTGGAAGGTCGGCATCATGGATTCGCCCTGTACAGTCACCGGCGCAAATATAAACTGCCGGCAAATAAACGCAATGGCGAGCGCCAGGGCAATCGACTTTGCCCACGAAATCCATTCAGACTTTTTGCTGTTCCCTGCCATTGTCATTCTCCTCTCAATCACTATATGAATCTATTATAAGCGAAAAGAGGGGCTTATGCACATTTCGGCTTGAAAAAGCAATGCAAGGAAGAAGCCCTGCTGCATGCCTTCGAGCATCAATAAATCACATTAAATTCTCCTGCTTTTGGATCCATCCCCTCTTCAGCGGTTTCCATCCTGCAGAATTGCTATAGTGCAGAAATGGGCGACCTCATGTGAGGAATTGTTCCCAAAGTGTGCCGCAAGCTCTTCTTTCAGGCCCTGCAGCAATCTATCACCTTCCTCTCTAGAAAGATCCTCCAAACTGGAAAGAGAAGCGACTCTGTCCAGCCATTCATCATTCGTGAAATGGACACCGTATGGAAGCGCATACAAATCCTTCAGCCCGAACCCTGCTTCTTCCCACTCCCGGAACCACTGAACTGGAAATCCATTGATTTCTTGCCCCGAATCTGCTTTAGGTTTCAGCTCGATTCCTTCTCTCTTCAAAAAATCAAAAGTGATTCCCACAAGCCTTTGGTCTTTCTTGAACCCTGTATCTGCCACAATCAGATGTCCCTTCGGCTTAAGAATACGGCTGATTTCCCTGAGGGCTTCTTCCCTGTCAAACCAGTGCCAGGCACGGAGGACCGTTGCCATATCATATTCTGCCCCATCCAGGCCTGTACTTTCTGCAGTCCCTTTTCTGTAGGGGATTTCCAGATACTTATCCCGGCTGATCACAGCAGCTTCCTGAAGGAGCTTTTCTGAAGGATCGACTCCGACTGCGTCTGCCTTGCGGAAAACCAGCCTCCTTGTCAGCGCTCCTGTCCCGCAGCCCAGATCAGCCACTTTTTTGCCGGTAAAATTTATATTTCTTAGATGAAGGCTATCAAACAGACTATTTGGAACATCGTTCCGGGAACGTGCATATTCATTTGCCCTGTTTCCAAAATCAACAATACCCATTCTGCCACATCCTTTTTCAAAATATTAGGAATTTAAATCTGGGTATGCTCATTATATGGTAGAATGAAAGCAATTACAATTTATCTACAATTTATTTTTGCACCAGCAGAAAGGAGGATTTATGAATTTTGCTATCCTTGCAGCCGCCTATTTAATCGGCTCGATTCCAACCGCCCTTCTGATCGGCAGGTGGCTGTTCCAAATCGATATACGCGAGCATGGAAGCAATAATCCAGGGGCGACCAATACCGTCCGTGTGCTCGGAAAGCGGGCCGGGATTGCCGTTCTCCTCATTGATGCCGGCAAGGGGGCACTTGCAGCAGGTCTGCCCATCTTCCTTCATGCTGATCTGAATCCGCTCTGCACCGGTCTGATTGCAGTTATTGGCCACTGTTTCCCCATTTTCGCAGGCTTCCGGGGAGGCAAAGCCATTGCAACAACAGCAGGAGTGCTGCTGGTTGCCAATGCCTGGATGTTCCTGGCCGCCTATGCAGCTTTTGTCGGAGTAATCTATATAACAAAATATGTATTTTTCGGTTCTATATCTGTCGGAATCGCCCTTTTCATTTTCTCTTTATTTCAGCCAGGATGGACTCATGAACTTATATTTTTCTTTTTTACAATCTTTCTGATCATCCTGCACCGTTCCAACATCTCAAACTTCCGCCAAAATAAAGAGCCGAAAATCAATGACAAGAATTTAAAGAATGACAGAATACCTGCAAAAAAAGGGCCGAAGCAGGCTTGAGAGCTGTGATGGCTCTCTTTTTTTTGGTGTATAAACAAGCCGGGTCCGCCTTCTGAATGGCAGATCCTTTGAATGAAAAAAATACCTGTTCTTTTCCCAATCTGTCATATCCATTCCATTTCGGGTAGAATGGTAGAGGTTCACCCATATCCTGTGGGCATCATCTCAATTTTTTTGCAGAAGGAGTTACCTAAATGAAGGAAAAATTAAAAGCATACCGCTTTCCCATTATCCTGTTTGCTTCAATTATCATTGGAAGCATCATCGGGTTTGTTTTCGGGGAAAAAGCGGAAGTTATCAAACCGCTTGGGGACTTATTCTTAAATCTCTTATTCATGCTAGTAGTACCGCTCGTCTTTTTCACAATCTCATCGGCTATTGCCAATATGAACAGCATGAAGCGGCTCGGAAAAATCATGGGCAGCATGATGGTTGTATTCATTGCTACAGGCATTATTGCCTCCATTGTAATGCTGGTTGCGGTAACAGCCTTCCCGCCGGCCCAGGGGACTGACATCCCTCTGACACAGCCGGAAAATACAGAAGAGCTGAGCCTGCCCGATCAGTTGGTCAAAACCTTTACTGTGCCTGACTTTATCGAGCTCTTCTCCCGCAAGAATATGCTCGCTTTAATAGTCTTTTCGGTCCTGGTTGGGGTGGCTTCAGGGCTTACTGGTGAAAAAGGACGCCCTTTCACAAAGTTTCTGGTCAGCGGTTCAGAAGTCTTTATGAGGCTGATCAATCTTGTCATGTATTATGCACCCATCGGGCTTGGTGCTTACTTCGCGTCATTGATAGGCGTATTCGGACCCGAACTGCTTGGCGATTATGCCCGGGCTGTCATCGTCTATTACCCTGCTGCCATTCTTTATTTCCTGATCGGCTTTACGCTTTATGCCTTTATTGCCGGGGGACGCAGAGGAGTGGCCCGCTTTTGGAAAAATATCTTTTCCCCTGCTGCCACCGCTCTTGCCACTGGAAGCAGCGTTGGCTCATTGCCTGTTAACCTGCAGGCTGCCAAACGAATCGGCGTGCCTAAAGATATTAGGGAAACCGTTCTTCCGCTCGGCGCAACCATTCATATGGATGGCTCCTGCCTGGCGGCCATATTGAAGATATCTTTTGTATTCGGCATTTTCAATATGGATTTCACCGGCCTGGACACCTTTTTAACGGCGATCGGCATCTCGCTGCTTGCAGGGACAGTCATGAGCGGTGTGCCAGGAGGAGGCTTTATTGGCGAAATGATGATCATCACACTTTACGGCCTGCCAATTGAGGCGCTTCCGATCATTTCAGCAATCGGCGTAGTGGTCGATCCGCCTGCCACTGCAGTCAATGTCACCGGAGATACTGTTTCCAGCATGCTTGTCACCAAACAGCTGGAGGGGAAAGACTGGATGGATAAACACTTTGAAAAAGAAGAGGAAGCTATCATTTAACACCATGCCCCCTGAATGAAGGGGGCATTTCTCAGGTTATAATGAACCAAAAAGTTATACAGGAGGTACTCAATGAATTCTATCTTGATTGCAAGCACTGCCGTCCTGACGGAAGGCCGTGTGCTCATGATAAAGGAACATAAAAATGAAGCAGGACCCACTTGGAACTTTCCCTCCGGCCATGTGGAGCCCGGGGAAGATATAATTGCGGCCGCCCGGCGTGAAACAAAAGAAGAAACAGGGCTGGATGTTAAGGTCCTGGAATCTGCAGGATTGTTCCAATTCATCAGCAGGACGGGACATCCTATCATCCTTTTTCAATTTCTTGCTGAATTTGCCGGCGGCTCTATCAAATTAGAAAATGGGATTACAGAATATAAATGGATGACAGCTCAGGAGATTCTCAGCATGGACGATAACGGGCTGCGGGAGCCCGGTGTAATCAAGCAAATAACCCGCTCTATACTGACACAAAGTTCAATCCCTCTCTCTTTCTTTCATACTATCTCTTGAGTTTTACTTTTTTTGGAACTTTTTCTTTCTTCAATCGTAAAAATAGAAACACGGGGGGCAAGCCGGCCAACTTTGAAACACACATCCTTCCATACGCCGCTTCCTCTAATAATGGAAAGGAGATAAATTCATGAAACGTTTTGCCATCATCCTTGCTGCTTCCTTCACCATCCAGGCCCTGCTGCTTTTCTCCATCTGGCACTTTTTCTTTTCAGGTTATGGCCTGATTGATTTCTCATTCTTATTTTCCGCTCTGTGGTTTGCGTTCATCTTTTTTTTTCCAGCACGGGCGATGCTTGGACCAACAGAGTCATCGCCAGTTCATTCATGAACCACCGGGACACCGGGCACAGGGAAGCCAGGGAAATGTTCCACATCAGAGTCAATCCCCTGCTCGCATCCTCTCTGCTTATGCTCGCTGCTTCCCTTGGAATTTCGTTTTTGTTCTCTTGAAAAGAATACAAATAAAGCTGCCGCTGAGATGCGGAAGCTTTATTTGTAATTGAGAAGCCAGCCGGGCTGCCTGCTATACTTTTAATATGCGTGGCTGCTGGCTTCTCCATATTCTTTGCTGCCTTTATTGAAGTTTTGCTATAATGCTTGCTGCCACATCATGCCAGACTTGTTCATCTCCCTGGTAAGCTGCTTTCATCTTTTTAAACATGATGCCTTGTTTTTCTTTGAAATCTTCACTGTCGGCTGGCGGAAGCTGAGCCCTCTCATTATCCACAAAGGCCTGCACGGTTTCTGCCCGCGGCCCCCATACGGCCTTTTCCTGTCCGTCTCCATCAATAAAGATGAAAATAGGGATCGAACGGGCCGTCCCGTTTGTTAAATACTGATCCATCAGCTCAAGGTTTTCATCGCGCAGAATGAATTTTGCCTCCATCCCTGTCTCTTTTGCTATATGCATAAGGATCGGAATATTAAGCATCGCATCCCCGCACCAGTCCTCTGTCAGGACAATCACTTTCAATTCTTTTTCCTTCACAGTCACCAGCTTGTCCTTTTCCTCTTCTGTGAGAGAAAACTTGCTTTCTATGCTTTCCATCTCCTGCTTATTAACACTCATGCCTTCCACATATTCAGAGAAGGTCAGCCCCTTAGCAAACCAGTCCTTCAATTCCATACAAGCACTTCCTTTTCTTTCAATATCGATTATGGGCCATCCCATCTCTTATTTATTCTCGATGACTGCAGTACATTCCTTTTTTTGCCGGACTTTGACGCATTTCATCCTTTCCTGGGAAATAACGCAGAAGATTGTCTAAACAAACAGCAAAATTCCCCATAATAAATTGAAGCCGATGGATTTCCCAACGGCTTCAATCTCTATCGCTTTGTTATTTCCTGCATCAGCAGCTTGTTGATCATCTGCGGATTGGCCTGTCCCTTGGACGCCTTCATGATCTGCCCGACCAGGAATCCGACCGCCTTTTGCTTTCCTGCCTTGAAGTCTTCAATCGATTGCGGATTGGCATCAAGAGCATCTGTTACAAATTGCAGCAGCGCCCCTTCATCAGAGATTTGGACAAGGCCCTTCTCTTTGACGATGGCTTCGGCAGTGCCGCCGTTTTCAACGAGCTCCTTGAACACCTTTTTGGCGATTTTGCTGGAAATCGTCCCGTTTTCGATCAGCTTGATCATCCCGGCCAGATTTTCCGGTGTCAGCTTCACATCGGCCAGTTCTTTCTGCTCAGCATTCAAGTAGGCAGACACTTCACCCATCAGCCAGTTTGATGCCTGCTTAGCATCCGCACCCGCTTCCACCGCTGCCTCGAAGAAATCGGCTGTCTCCTTCGTTACCGTCAGGACGGCAGCATCATAAGCAGGGAGGCCAAGCTCTTCTACATAACGCTTCTGCCTCGCGTCCGGCAGCTCCGGAATCTCAGCAGCAATCCGGTCCTTCCATTCCTGATCAATATAAATATCCGTCAAATCAGGCTCCGGGAAATAGCGGTAATCATCAGAACCCTCCTTTACGCGCATAAGCAGGGTCGTATTAGTAGATTCATCATAGCGGCGGGTTTCCTGCTGGATTTCACCCCCCGCGAGAAGCACTTCCTCCTGCCGTTTCTCTTCATATTCAATGCCTTTTCTGACAAAGTTGAAAGAGTTCAGGTTCTTCAGCTCCGTCTTGGTGCCGAATTCCTCCTGGCCAACTGGCCTGATGGAGATATTCGCATCGCATCTGAGCGATCCTTCTTCCATTTTACAATCAGAAACACCCGTATATTGGATGATGCTTTTCAGTTTCTCCAGGTAAGCGTACGCCTCATTGGCTGTCCTGATATCCGGCTCAGAAACGATTTCGATCAGCGGGGTTCCCTGGCGGTTGTAATCGCAGAGGGAATAGCCTTTTTCATGATTCAGCTTGCCGGCATCCTCCTCCAGGTGAATCCTGGTGATTCCGATTTTTTTCTTATAACCATCCACTTCGATTTCGATCCAGCCGTGTTCGCCGATCGGCTTATCAAATTGTGAGATCTGATAGGCCTTTGGGTTATCAGGGTAAAAATAGTTTTTGCGGTCGAATTTGGTTACGTCGGCAATCTGGCAATTCAGCGCCATGCTCGCTTTCATTCCATAATCGACCACTTTGCGGTTGAGCACCGGCAGCACGCCGGGATAGCCAAGTTCAACAACACTTGTGTTTGTATTCGGTTCCGCCCCGAAATGGTTCGGGCTCGCGGAAAAAATTTTCGAATCTGTTTTTAATTCAACGTGGACCTCAAGTCCAATCACCGTTTCATAGTTCATGTCTGTTCCCCCCTTACAGTCCCGGTTTTTGCTTGTGGAAGTCAGTGGCCTGCTCAAAGGCATGGGCTGTTCTGTAGATCGTGCTTTCGTCGAAATACTTGCCGATGATCTGCAGCCCGAGCGGCATTCCATTCGACAATCCGCACGGCACAGAAATGGCCGGCACTCCCGCCAGGTTGACTGGTATTGTAAGAATATCATTCGCATACATAGTCAGAGGATCGTCCAGATTTTCCCCGATTTTAAAAGCAGGAGTCGGTGCTGTCGGTCCGATGATGACATCATAAGATTGGAATACCTCTTCAAAATCCTTTTTGATCAGCGTACGGACCTTTTGCGCTTTTTTATAATAGGCATCATAATAGCCGGAGCTCAAGGCAAAGGTTCCGAGCATGATCCTTCGCTTGACTTCATCGCCGAAGCCCTGGGCGCGCGACTTTTTGTAGAGTTCCATGAGTGTTTCGGCATCCGGGGCGCGGTAGCCGTACCTGACACCGTCAAAGCGGGCAAGGTTGGCGGACGCTTCTGATGATGAAAGCAAATAATAAGCAGCCAGAGCATACTTGGAATGCGGCAGGGATACTTCCTCCCAAACAGCCCCAAGCTTCTCCAGAACCTTGAGTGCATCAAGGACAGACTGCCGGACTTCCTCATCCACACCTTCAGCAAGGTACTCTTTGGGCACAGCGATTCGTAGGCCCTTCACATCTCCAGTCAAGGCGCTGGCATAATGATCGACAGGAACATCTGCTGAGGTAGAATCATTCTGATCCAGCCCCGAAATCGCCTGAAGCAGATAAGCATTGTCTTCAACATTCCTTGTTACGGGGCCGATTTGATCAAGTGACGAAGCGAACGCAACAAGCCCGAACCGGGAAACACGCCCATATGTCGGCTTTAACCCAACCACACCGCAGTAGGAAGCGGGCTGCCTGATTGATCCACCTGTGTCCGATCCCAGGGAAAACGGCACTTCTCCTGCAGCGACTGCTGCTGCCGAACCGCCTGAAGAACCGCCAGGCACTTTATCCAGATTCCATGGATTGCGCACATTCCCGAAAGCTGAGTTCTCATTTGAAGAGCCCATCGCAAATTCATCCATATTCAGTTTCCCTATTGTGATAGTCTCAGCATTATGTAAATGATCCATAACCGTGGCATTATAGATCGGGTCGAAATTCTCCAGGATCTTGCTGGCACTGGTGGTTCTCAGCCCCTTTGTGACAATATTGTCTTTAATCCCGATCGGCATGCCAAAAAGGAGGCCCTTTGACTCTTCTGTGCCCAGCTTTTCATCTAATTTCATTGCCTGCCTGCGTGCTTCTTCTTCGTTCAAAGTCAGGAATGCCCCTACCTGGCTGTCCACTTCCCCAATCCTTTTAAAGGACTGCTCAACCAGATCAGATACGGAAATTTCTTTTTTATGTAAAAGTTCGTGGAGCTCTGAAACTTTATGATCAAACAAACTCATTAGTCTTTCCCCCTATTCCAGTATGGATGGCACCTTGATCTGTCCATCCTGGTGGTCCGGCGCGTTTTTCAGCACTTCCTCCTGCGGAAGCCCTTTTTTCGCTGCATCTTCCCTGAATACATTCTTGATATCCAGTACATGGGATGTGGGCTCAACCTTTTCTGTATCCAGCTCGTTAAGCTGCTCCGCAAAGGTAATCATTTTATCCAGCTCTTTTTGCATCCGCCCTGCTTCCTCATCTGTCATTTCCAGACGTGCCAGGTGGGCTACATGCCTGACCTGCTCTTCTGATATCCTAGACACTTCATTCACCTCCAAATAAATTAAAAACATGCTGATAAGTATAGATAGAATCATATCAGACTCCAGCGCTTTAAAGCAATTGCCGGAAGCAATAGTATCCCGCGTTTTCTCCTATTGAATTATGCCGGCATGGTATAGCGGAAAGGCGCCTGGGAGATTCCAGACGCCTTTTCCATTTTTCAGTGTTCTTCTTTCATTCATGGTCCTGGTCTTATACGGAATGATCCTTTCCGATTGACCGGGGCACCCTGCTGCTTGCGTATCGTCCGGCTAGCCACAGGAACAACAGGACAGGCACTGTAAGCAGGCCTGTCGCAAACAGTCCGGCCGAGATGGAAAAGGAAAAAGCGATCCAGCCGACAAGCGGCCCTCCTGCAATCTGTCCGATTGCATCAAGCTGGCCGAACAGAGAAAGCATGGTGGACCTCCCCTTTGACTCCAGCTTCTGATTAAGCCAGATGCTGTAAAGCGGGCTGTTAAGGCCTCTCAGTGTAAAACTGATCCAATAAGAGGCAAGGGCAAGCCAAAGTTCCCCGCTAAGCGCAAATATTAGTGTGCTGGCCGCAAGAGCTCCGTTTACGAAGAGCAGCAGGCGGACATATCTCTGCTCCCCTTCTCCATTCAGCCTCCTGCTGACCCACTCGACCACACCGATATTCAAAAGCAGCGCTACTCCATTGATTAAACCGAACCAGAGAACTGCAGAGCTTTCGGCAAGCTGGATATCTTCAAGGAAATGAGCAGCCCATAACCGGTCAAAGCCTTCGCTTGCGAGCCCCCACATAAGGGCAATGCCAGCCATGCCGGCAAGAACCGGATGGCCCTTCACTGTCCTGTATCCTTTGTGGACGGCCCCGGCAAGCTGGCGAAGCTGGGAGGATTCTTCAAGCTCCAGCTTTTCAAACCGGTGTTCAGGCATCCTGAACCAGAGCCAGACAGCCAATATAATGAAAGAACCGCCGGCAATCAGAATCGCTGCCTGAACAGAAAAGAGCATGGATATCATCACACTTGCCATGATGCCTGCAATTTTTCCAAAGGAGGCAATCTGCGAGCCTTTCAAAAAAAGCTTATCCAAACCCTTTCCTTCCATTTCGTCTGCAATCCAGGCTTCTTCAGCGCCGCTGAGAAACGTGTAGCCTAGGCCCCAGACAGCATAAGCTGCTGCGATTCCCCAGAATGCAGGAACCGCCCCCTCCAGAAGATGTGCCAGGCCAAGGAGCGCCGTTCCAATGATGACGGATTTTTTTCTGCTGACAAGATCAGCTATGACTCCGGTCGGCACCTCAAACAGTACAATAGACAGTTCCATGATTGTGCCGATCAGGACGAGCTGGAGCGGATTAAGCCCGGCCTCCACTACAAAATAAATCGCATTTACGGTAAATATGACTTGAAATAAAAACGCCCGGATTCCTGTTAGCCTATAATATACTTTTTTTGCATCCATTGTCCTTCCTCCGCTTCTTCTTTCTTAATGGAAACTAAGAAAGTCTGAAACGGAGATCTCGTGACAAGCTCCCCGTCCCAGACTAGGAAACAAGCACCTCGATTGTCATAATGAATTCCTCCTTGTATGGCGGAATATGCCGCCTGATAAAGCTATTATAAGCCCTGAATCCAGAAAATTACATCGGTTTTTATATAATTCGTTCTATTCTATCTTTTTGGTTATAATGGATTTGAATAGATTAAAGGAGAGGTTTAGATGAAGCTTTTTCGATTAGGCTCTGGCGGAAAAGAGGTTTCAAAATTCGGCAGCATGAACAGTTATTACACACTTTTATCAATGGAGAAGCCGGCCACGATTGGCTGCATGCACCTGAAGGAAGACAGCGTCCTTGGGATGCATCCTGCTGTTTGCCCGCAGCTTTTCCTGATTGTCTCCGGCGAGGGCTGGGTAAGGGACGCAGAAGGCGAACGAATAGCTGTGGAGCCTGGAACAGCCGTTTTCTGGGAAGAAGGGGAAAACCATGAATCAGGATCCTCCCTCGGCATTACCGCCATCATTATAGAAGGCCATGGCCTTGAGCCTTCTTCCCAGCTTCAGCCCCTTTGAATAAGACAGCCTGCTCTGTTAGTTAGAGCGGGCTGTTCCTTCAAGCAAAGGCTCGTACATCATGATGGCATGGTTCTCTGTTACATATTCATCGTCATACAGCTTCCCCTGCCGGTTATAGGCCCGGCGGAATATTTCATTATGGCGTACATATCCGCCCCAGTATGCAGGGGTGATGGTATGGCTCCGTTCATACACCTCATACGTATATAGAGGCTCTGAAACCGACCTCCACTCTCCGCACAAATCGGCATCCGTCAGATAAAGGATCAGCTGATAAGGCTCTTCTGTATGATTGGTTATCTGCAGGTCCAGATAATTATATGCACAGGTGGCACCGCTCCCAAACGGCTGGGTGCGGTTTGAGTCCGGGAACACATCATAGCTGTGGCGGTGCCTTTCCGTCACTGTAAGCGGGGTGTGCAGGGCCATCCAGTAAATCAAATTGGAAAGCTGGCAGAGACCGCCCCCTGTTCCCATCTTAAAGCTTCCATAGTGAAGAATCATGCCGGGCTGGTATCCTTTTCTTGCAGCCGGCCTGCCTATAAGCTTCCAGTAGCTGAATGTTTCCCCAGGATAAATAACGATAGCGTTCAGCCTCTCAACGGCAATTTCCAGGTTTTTAATTTTATTATATTGATAGGCCATGTCTACGTCCTTCAGCTTTCTTAGAAGGGGGGTCTGATGCCTGAACACCGGATATGGCAAAGCAGCTTCTTCTTTTCTGCTGCTGTATGTACGGGCGTCCGCCAGCCAGCGGCCATATCTTTTCCAGGTGTAATACCACGTGCCGGCTCTGATTCTTAATTCTGACCTTTTTTTAGGGCGCAAATCGGCAATATTCATTTTTCCTGCACCTCGCTTAGTAAAATAAATAGGGGGAAATGGCTTGGTTCGTCAAAAGGAAATGCATCCTTGAGTCTATTTCATGGAATGGAGACATTCAGACTCTATTTTTTGTTAAAAGTAAGTAAAAGTACAGGAGCCTCTGTTTATTGGAGTGGAAGGCACGTAGACTCCTGCGGGAAAGCAGCGGCAATGCTGAGACCCCGCAGCGCGCAGCGTGAGGAGGCTCAGCGTCGCCCCTCGGAAAGCGAAGTGCCTAGAACGGAAATGAACAGACCCCATATGAATGCTATCCCAAGGAGGATATAAAGTGATCAGAACAGCTTCAAAAGCAATCATTATAAAAATTGGCTGCCTGCTTGCCATCAAGATGCATGACAGCGGGGGGCAGACTGCCCTTTATTTCCTGCCCCCATCAGGGAGCTGATCATCAGGCATGCAGACGGAGAGGGAGAGCTGCCTGTGTATATGGGGGATATCAACTGACTGAAGATATATATATGGAAAATATTACTTAATTTTAACACAAAATGCTGAGGACCATTGCCCTCAGCATTCCCTATTCCTAAATTACTTTTGAAAAAGCTTCTGGAAAAATCCAGCCACTCCCTTTTTTGTCTTTTTCTCAGGAGCTTTCTTTGCAGCCTTGTCATCGCTAATATAAATTTCTTCCTTATCTATCGCATGATCATAAGCAAGGACAAGTCCGATTTCCGTATTATGTTCCTTATTCGTGACAATCGTATATTCCACTCCATAGTGTGACGCAAGCTTTATATACTTCGACAAATAAGAGTAATTCATGTTCCCGTTTAAGTATAGATGGGCCGATGGATTTTCCTTCAGCGCAGCTTCAGCCTCCCGGATCGTCCCTTCCCTTCTTACCTGGGGCTGGGTGAGTGCAACCACAATCCGCTCCCTGATCGTTCCGAGGAATTTTCTCCGTTCATCCGGCTTTGTCTGCTTCTGCCCATACATCCCCTGCTTCACATAATCATCCACATTCTGTGGCATTTCCGCACCTCCTCTAGTAACAGGCTACTATTATGTATGTAAATTTGTCTAAGAATGTGATGTTCCTCTTTTTACTATTCCTTTTCCCCCATAAAAAAAACCCTCCTTTGGCCAAGGAGGGAGAGCAGAACGTTATTGGGACACTGTAAACTGATCTTCTTCAGTCGACCCCTTTAAGGCTGTCGTGGAAGACGTCCCTCCTGAAACAACCATGGAAACCTGGTCAAAATAACCGGTGCCCACCTCGCGCTGATGGCGGGTCGCCGTATAGCCGAATTCCTCGCTCGCAAATTCCCTTTGCTGCAGCTCGGAATAAGCGGCCATTCCTCTGTCCCTATAGCCCCGTGCCAGTTCAAACATGCTGTGGTTCAGCGCATGGAATCCTGCCAGCGTGACAAACTGGAACTTATACCCCATCCTGCCGAGCTCTTTCTGGAATTTTGCAATGGTTTCATCGTCCAGCTTTTTCTTCCAGTTGAATGAAGGCGAGCAGTTGTAGGCAAGCAATTTTCCAGGGAACTTTTCATGGATGGCCTCCGCAAATCTTCTCGCCTCATCCAAATCCGGTTCAGAAGTTTCACACCAGATCAAATCCGCGTAAGGTGCATAGGCAAGCCCGCGGGAAATAGCCTGATCAAGTCCTGCCCTGGCCCTGAAAAAACCTTCAGGCGTTCTCTCTCCCATAATGAACGGGTGATCATAAGGATCGACATCACTGGTGATCAAATCAGCTGCATTGGCATCTGTACGCGCTACCAGCACAGTCGGGACATCCATCACATCTGCCGCCAGTCTGGCAGCAATCAGATTTTTCACCGCTGTTTGAGTCGGCAGCAGCACCTTCCCGCCAAGATGGCCGCATTTCTTTTCTGAAGAAAGCTGATCTTCAAAATGGACACCAGCGGCACCTGCCTCAATCATTCCCTTCATCAGCTCAAACACATTCAGCTGCCCCCCGAACCCGGCTTCTGCGTCGGCAACAATCGGGGCAAACCAGTCAATGGAATGGTCGCCTTCGCTGTGAGTGATCTGATCAGCCCGCTGCAGCGCCTGATTGATCCGTTTGACTACCTGTGGAACACTGTTGGCAGGATAAAGGCTTTGGTCAGGGTACATATGGCCGGAAAGATTCGCATCTGCCGCAACCTGCCAGCCGCTCAAATAAATCGCCTTCAGCCCGGCTTTCACCTGCTGGACAGCCTGGTTTCCTGTTAGTGCCCCAAGCGCATTCACAAAATCTTCCTCATGGATCAGCTTCCACAACTTATCGGCGCCCCTTCTTGCCAATGTATGTTCAATCCGGACCGAACCTTGCAGCTTTAAAACATCCTCAGCAGAATATGGGCGTTCAATCCCCTTCCACCGATCCTCCATTTCCCACTTCTCCTGAATCGCTGCAGCTGTGTTAGTAACCATTCCATTTCCTCCTTTATGTTATAATACAGATTATTATTTACATTTTGTATTATATAACAGAAACTGACAGAAAGAAAAGTGTTTTAATCAAATTTTCTGAAATTAGTTACAGAAAAAAAGCTGATGAGAAATCTCACCAGCTTTTTCACATTTATTCTCGATCGCTTTCCACTGCTTCTTCAAATTCTTCCCTGATCACCTTGTCCGGCTGCCTGCCGATAAGGCTGAAGATCACGATTGCCAGAAGGGCAAGGACGAAGCCTGGTACGATTTCATACAGCTCAAACGGAATGATTTCTTTATCTGTAAGCTGCTTCCAGACGACCACCGTAATGGCGCCGGTAAGTATACCTGCAAGCGCCCCATTGCGGGTCATCCGTTTCCAGTATAAAGACAAAAGTACAACCGGGCCGAATGCGGCGCCGAATCCGCCCCATGCATAACTCACCAGGTCAAGAATCGAAGCTCCCCCGTTTTTCGGATTGCCTGTATACGCTAAAAGGATTGCAATCAGCGCAATGACGATAACACCGATGCGCCCAACCCAGACAAGTTCTTTATCACTCGCATTTTTGCGGATGATGCCTTTATAAAAGTCTTCCGCCAATGCGCTCGATGATACAAGCAGCTGGGAATCGATCGTACTCATGATTGCTGACAATATTGCAGCCAGCAGGATGCCTGATACCCATGGGTTAAACAGGATATCCGCAAAGAAAATAAATACCTTTTCGCTATTATCCACATCTCCCTGGATCAGCGGGTTATCCGCAAATGACGGTATTCCTACAAGGCCGACCAAAATGGCGCCGATAATAGAAATGGTCATCCAGGACATCCCATAAAAACGGGCTTTAGGAATTTCTTTTGTAGACCTGATGGCCATAAATCGGGTAATGATATGCGGCTGGCCGAAATAGCCGAGCCCCCAGGCCATAAGAGACACGATTCCCAGGCCTGACATCGTATCAATCGGATCCAGATAAGACGGATCGATAGACCGGACTGTATCAATCGTTTCTCCCCATCCGCCAAGCTTTGCGAAAGCTACAATCGGAACGATTACAAGAGCCAGGAACATCAGAAGCCCCTGGAAAAAGTCAGTCCAGCTGACAGCCAAAAAGCCGCCAAGGAAGGTATACGATATAATGACGACCGCCCCTATCAGCAGGGCCGAATTATACGTCATCCCAAAAGTTTCCTGAAAAAGCAGGGCTCCCCCTACCAAACCGGATGAAGCATAAAAAGTGAAGAATATTAAAATGACGAGAGCGGATATAACACGAAGAAGCCGTGATCCGTCCTTAAAGCGGTTTTCGAAAAAGTCGGGGACTGTGATGGAGTCATTCGCAACTTCCGTATAGGCGCGCAGCCTGGAAGCAACAAATTTCCAGTTCAGATAGGCACCAATAATCAAGCCGATGCACATCCAGATGGAATCAAGTCCTGTCGCATAAGCAAGGCCCGGCAATCCCAGCAGCAGCCAGGAGCTCATATCAGAAGCGCCGGCGCTAAGGGCCGTCACTCCAGGACCAAGGCTTCTCCCTCCGAGGACATAGTCAGACAGATTGCTTGTCAGTTTATATGAAATAAGTCCAATTGCAAGCATTCCGATTAAATACACAATAAAAGTAATTAACGTAGCAGTTTCCATTGTTTTAAAGCATTCTCCTTTCTGGATTAAATATAATTTTAATTAAGAGCACTCTTTTCTATGCAATTTTTCTGCAACCTTATGCAATCCCGGTTTCAAGAAAAAAACCAATCAGAAAACAGCCCTCACTCCCGCCGTTCAACAGCCGTAAATAAGCGTAACACAGATACATAGTCAGAACAGGGATAATATTCAGTTTTTATAGTTGTCATTTATATTTATTCATGAATATTGCATATATAATTAAGAAAACGGTTCTATGCGAGTATCTATTCATATAAATTTATAAAATTAAGTCGCAGTTTTCTCTGAAATATAAAAGCAGGCCATAATAGCCTGCTTTATGATAGATATATATTTTTTAATTAAAAGATGATTTTCTGGCCTTCTCAAACTCTTCCTCGATTTCCTTATCCGGTGAAGAAGATGCCAGACTGAAAATAATAATCGCTGCAGTACATACCAGAAAGCCAGGAACAATTTCATATAAGTCAAAGATGCCGCCCTTTAATTTTTCCCAAATGACAACCGTTGCAGCCCCGGAGATAAGCCCTGCAAGCGCACCATTCCTTGTCATCCGCTTCCAGAATAGCGACAGGATGATCACCGGACCGAATGCAGCGCCAAATCCGCCCCAAGCATAGCTCACAAGATCAAGGACAGAGCTTTCCGGGTTCATGGCAAGAATGATGGCAATCAGGGCAATCACGATGACTGAGATCCTGCCGACCCATACAAGCTCCTTTTCCCCGGCTCCCTTCCTGAAGACTGCCTTATAGAAGTCCTCCGCCACCGCACTTGAGGACACAAGAAGCTGGGAGTCGATTGTACTCATAATCGCCGAAAGGATTGCAGCAAGCAGAATCCCGGAAATCCAAGGATTAAACAGCAGGGAGCTGAAATCCATAAATACCGTTTCTGAATCCTTTAACGGAGCATCTGCAAAATAAGCAATGCCGGCGAACCCGGTAAAAATGGCGCCAAACAGCCCCGCAATCATCCATACCATTCCGATCAGCCTTGCCATCGGCACATCCCTGGTTGATCTCAATGCCATAAAACGGGTGATGATATGCGGCTGCCCAAAATAACCGAGGCCCCAGGCCATGGAAGATATGATCCCGATTGCCGTGGTCCCTGCAAACACATCAAGGCCGTCCGGCTTGATGCTTCCCACCTTATCAACTGCCTCGCTCCAGCCGCCGACCTCGCTGATTGCCGCAATCGGAACAATCAACAGGGCGATGAACATCAATATCCCTTGAACAAAGTCAGTCCAGCTAACCGCGAGGAAGCCGCCAAGGAAGGTATAGGAAATGATGACGATGGCACCGATCCACAAGGCCGCTTCATACTGCAGCCCAAAAGAATTTTCAAACAGCTTGCCGCCTGCCACCATTCCTGATGAAGCATAAAAGGTAAAAAATAATAAAATAACAAATGCAGAAATAACCCTCAGCACTTTCGAATCGTCCCTGAAGCGGTTTTCAAGGTAATCAGGAATCGTAATGGAATTCCTGGAAACCTCTGTATAAGCCCTCAGCCTCCGTGCAACAAACTGCCAGTTCAGATAAGCGCCAGCCGCCAGGCCGATGCAGATCCAGACAGCAGAAAAACCGGAAACATATGCAGCGCCCGGCAGTCCCAGAAGAAGCCAGCCGCTCATATCAGATGCCCCGGCGCTCAATGCTGCCACTCCAGGACCCAGGCTCCTTCCGCCTAATACATAATCGGACAGATTACTGGTCATCCGGTAAAAAAACAGGCCAATTGCCAGCATCCCGGCCAGATAGACGATAAATGTAACGAGTGTAGCCGTAGACATCATCCTTCCATTCTCCTCTCAGTAAAATACGTGATGATAGAAAGCAAAACCAATGCCGGCATTGGCACAAACAGCCAGAAAATCGTCATCCCGCTCAATCCCATCTCCCGCCACCTCCATTTTTTTAGTAAAAACCTATTAATCAAACGTTTGATTAAATTCTGTTCTTCCCTCCTATCATGCGGCTTTAAGTGGGTAAAACTAATAAGATTATACACAATAAATTTAATAGTATAAATATTTCGATAAAAATATGACTATCCTACTAGAAGTGCGCAGCACAAAAGCTCAAGCGCCTTGATCACCTTAAGGAACGCAGACTAAGAACGCCACGTCCTGTGGCAACGTCTGCATGACCAGCTTCCTGGGGGCCTCAAGACGAACCTCCCGGAAAGGCGTACTTTGCCTTTTTGGGAAGTTCGTCTTGTGACCTCGGCGCAGCTGCTGGACGTTAATCAAGAATTGATAATAATCCACAAGAATTACAATTTATAAATTCCTTAACAAGCACAAAAAGCCCGCATCCCATAATGGGATGCGGGCCTGTCCGGCAGTACGGATTTAGTACATTTCAGAAGTTGTCTTCGCCTGCATATGCAGAAGGATATAATCAGGTCCTCCAGCTTTTGAATCTGTACCTGACATATTGAATCCGCCGAATGGCTGGTATCCAACGATTGCTCCTGTACAGCCGCGGTTGAAATACAGATTCCCGACATGGAAATCTTCGCGCGCTTTCTGGATGTTTTCACGGTTCGTAGTGATGACCGCACCTGTTAAGCCGTACTCTGTATTATTGGCAATCTCCAATGCATGGTCAAAGTCTTTAGCCTTTGTGAAGCCTACAACCGGCCCAAAGATTTCTTCCTGCATCAAACGTGCATCAGGAGCAAGGTCTGCGAACACAGTCGGTTTAATGAAGTAGCCTGTAGAGCTGTCCCCTTCTCCGCCTGTCATCAGCTTGCCTTCTTCTTTGCCGATTTCAACATAGCTCATGATCTTATCAAATGCATTCTGGTCGATAACAGGACCCATGAAATTGCTGTTATCTTCAGGATTGCCCTGTGTCAGATCATTGGTCAGCTCAACCACACGGTTAAGCACCTGATCATACACATCCTCTACCACCACTGCACGTGAGCAGGCAGAGCATTTCTGTCCGGAGAAACCGAATGCGGAAGCAACGATTGACTGTGCAGCAAGCTCAAGGTCTGCCTCTTTGTCAACGACAATCGTATCCTTCCCGCCCATTTCTGCAATAACACGCTTAAGCCAGATCTGGCCATCATTCAATTTAGAAGCACGCTCATTGATGCGCAGACCCACATCACGGGATCCAGTGAATGAAATGAAGCGGGTGTCCTTATGGTCAACCAGATAGTCGCCTACCTCTGCTCCGCTTCCAGGTACAAAGTTCAGAACGCCCTTCGGAAGGCCGGCCTGTTCCATGACCTCAACAAACTTCGCTGCTACCACAGGAGTAGTTGAAGCCGGCTTGAGCAATACAGTGTTTCCGGCAACAATGGCAGCTACAGTCGTACCAGCCATGATTGCAAGCGGGAAATTCCAAGGAGAAATAACGATGCCAACGCCCAATGGAATATAATCATAGCGGTTATATTCATTCGGACGGCTGTTCACTGGCATGCCGTCTTTCACTTTCAGAGCCTGGCGTGCATAGTACTCAAGGAAGTCGATTGCTTCCGCAGTATCTGCATCAGCCTCATTCCAAGGCTTGCCCGCTTCCTTCGTCAGCAAAGCAGAGAACTCATGCTTGCGGCGGCGGATAATCGCAGCTGCCTTGAAAAGCACATCAGCGCGCGTTTCAGGCTTCACCTTTCTCCACGTCTTGAAAGCCTCGACAGCCGCCTGCATTGCCTGCTCGGCATGCTCCTGCGTCGCCTTTGATACACGGCCGATCACTTCTTCTTTATTAGAAGGATTATAGGAAACTATTTTATCTTCAGTCGAAACGCGCTCTCCGCCAATCAGCAGATCATAATCCTGGCCAAGATAGCCCTCGACAGTCTTTAAGCCCTGCAGATAGCCATCGCGTTCTTTATCAACAGAAAAGTTAGTAAAAGGTTCATGCTTGTAAGGTTGTACCATTTATAACGCCTCCTATGTACTAAAACGTTTACATCCAGGTTCCATTTTAACATGACTTTCTATTTATCTCCAACATTCTGAGAAATGTTTATTTTTCCAAAAGTGCTGCAGGTTGTTATTTTAATATATAAATCCTTCCCTTTGTTTTTCCATCTGGCTGTACATGAGATAGCAGGCGTCCTGCCAGCTGCAATGACGATATCTGCAAAAAATATCTCGCCTCGCTGTTTGTGATTGTCTCTCCTATTAATAAACGATAATCTGCCAGAGCAGGCAAGTGGCAATCTGCAGCCTTGAAATGGCATTGCGGACACGACCATGTCCCATGTGACCTTCCCATCGGGAGAGCATGGCAGGATTGGCAGAATACACCCGCAATGAGCTCATTTTTCCGAATATCATATTGTTCAAGGATATCTGCATTCAGAGGGGTATCTTTCTTCAGAATCAGGCGGCTGAGCTTTTTCCACTGTTTATCATCCATGCAGCTCTTTATATGGTCCAATTCAAGCTTCTTAATTTTAGCTGGAAGTGCTTCGCTATGAAGAATGATTCGGGAGATCGATTCATTTTTAGGGGGTGTTTTCAATAGGGTGTATGGGCTGCTTATTACGATGAGGGACTCAATTGGGATGGGAGGATAGTTATGCGTTTTAAGCCAGCTGGCCATGAGGGTTTTATGGCGCTGAATTTGGATAAGCGGGTCAGGAAACGCCTCTTCCTTCTCATTTTGCGTCCGGATCAGCTGCTGGAAAACGGGATCGAAATACAAGGTGCCCGCCATATTCTTCACTTCAAGCGTTATCAGGAACTCTTTGGACAAAAGAAGGAAATCCATTTGAAAAAAATGCTCCCCTTCCTGCAGGCGGATATTGTGAAAAATTAAATACCTGTCTTTTGGAAGAAAACCGAGCTGGTACCCTACCGCAAGCTCACCCTTATAACCGGCAAGCCCCTTCGCCATTTTTTCCTGGATAAGCTGGTATTTGGGGTGGTTCTGCGGCAGCCTCCGGTTAAGGGCCTGCAGCTTTTGCAGTGTTAAAGGCATTTCTATTTTTTTTATAATCATAGAAAGCTCCTTTCTTGTTTTCTAGTGTTTATATACTTGGTCCGGGTATGGAAATCCTGTTTTTGTGGGGAAATTTTGTTTGTCCCTTTCGAGAGGGTGGGTGGTGGCCGGGACGCGGGAGCAGTATATTAGTCATTTTGGGCAGTCATTGGGCGGCTGGCGGGGGTCGTTTGGTAAAATGGGGGCTGTTTTGTAACACACATGAGTATTTTTTGTTAAAATTGCCCACTTTTCTGGCGAACATCACATAAAGGGACCTTCGCTGACCTGCAAAGCTCTCTATTTTAGCTTAAAAGCTCATTTCGAAAGATGGAGCGGAGGGGCTATTTCAGCATTATGCGGCTTTTCTACCGATTGGCGGCTGTTTTCTAGCGATTCGCGTAATAATTTCATTAATTCAGCTTGTTTTTTAATTCATTCACGCTTTTTTCTACCAACTCCCTCACAACGTCCATCTGAGCGGGCTGAATCCTCCAAAATAAGGCACTTCTCCCCATAAAAGGCTCTCTCCACAGCTCACATAATACACTTCAAAAAGAGATCGGACGCATTTTCCATCAATCTGCAGCTTTTTCTACCGATTGGCGCCTGTTTTCTACCGAACCGCCCAACCATTTTACCAATACACCCAACTTTTCTATCATCTTACGCTTTTTTCTACCAACTCCCTCCCAACGCTCAACTGAGCGGGCTGAATCCTCCAAAATAAGGCACTTCCCCCCATGAAAGGCTATCTCCACAGCTCACATAGTACACTTCGAAAAGAGATCGGACGCATTTTCCATCAATCTGCAGCTTTTTCTACCGACTGGCGCCTGTTTTCTACCGAACCGCGCAATCATTTTACCAATCCACCCAGCTTTTCTACCAATTCACGCTTTTTTCTACCAACTGACTCCCTCCCACACCTGCACCTTCACACAAAAAAAACAAGCAGCCCCCCAAAGCGGCTGCTTGTCTCTTCTACTGCTGATAAATATGCACAAACGGTTCCTGGTCCCCGGCTTTCCGGACGATGAGTGCTTCCGGGCCGTTGACGGAGGTGACGCTGACCTGGACGGATATATAGTCAGGGAAATGCTTCATGACGAGTCCGGTCACATATTGGGTAAAGCCGATGCCTTCTGCTTTCCCGTAGAATTGAATCGGGATTTCGATGTTCAGCTCCTGGAGCTGTTCCTGGGCATAGAAGGCTTTCCCGATGACTCCGTTGAAGTTCGGGAAGTATTTTTCGACGTCCTGCTTGAAGTTAAGGAATGAGGTGACGTCTTCCCTGTGATCTTCGGTGGCTTCAGGTGAAGGGAATAGCACGTATTCTTCATCTACACCTTCCCAGCCGCCGAGCTTGCCGCTTCCTTTGTCGGCCTGGGCATAGGCAAAGAAGCTGCCAGGCACGACTGATTTATTGCTTTCCTGCTCGAACAGGGCGATCGTGATCGGTACATTTTTCAGCTCGTCCATGCTGCGGAGCCTGCTTAATACCTGATCGGCAATCTGCTTCCCTTCTTTTTCAAGGGTGGCATGGTCGATTTTTTTCTCGAATACGTCTCCGTACTCCACCGTCCTGTAATAGTGGACAGAGTTCAGTGCAAGACCGATGACGACTCCTCCGAGATAGGCTTTGCCATCCTCGTTTTTCAGGAGATAGTTATGCTCAAGGATATGGGCCAGGTAAATCGGGTTTCTTTCCTCGCGCGACTTGATATCCCCTTTTCCGTCATCCACCGGATTCAGGCCAAGATTGTCTTCTTCATCGAGATTCTTTTCCTTCAGCTGTGCGGCCGTATACTTGCGGCTCAGCCATTTGCTGACTGTATCTCTTTTCAGATACTGTCCTTCCTGGAAAAAGTATTTATCCGGATCAAAGGAGTTCTGGGCCACCCTCATGAGGCCGGTCTCAAATTCATTCAGGTCATATCTGGTATTGATATTATTGACGACCAATCCGCGTGCTTCCCCGGGCTTAAAAGGCAGGATCGTACGGTAGTACTGATCCGAGATCTTATAGTTTGGAATAATCGCATTTTCCTTTGAGTCATCCTGCTCCTGCACCACTTCCTCCTGCTTCTGGAAGTTAGGGGCGCAGCCTGTCAGCAAAAGGACAAGGGACAAGGCGATTATTGATGTTCTTCTCACTGCTTTTACACCTCTTAATTATTTAATTCTTCAACCAGCTGCTCCTCATTCCAAATATCAATTCCCAGGTCCTGGGCTTTCGCCAGCTTGGAGCCGGCATCCTCTCCTGCAATCAGGAGGTCTGTTTTCTTGCTGACGCTTCCTGACACATTTCCGCCCAGTGCTTCGATCTTTTCTTTTGCTTCATTTCGGCTCAATATGGAAAGTTTGCCTGTCAACACGATTGTCTTTCCTGCAAAGAACGAGTCAGAGTCCTCTGCCGCAACTGGCTTCGGCCCTTTGTATTCCAAATTGACGCCGGATTCCTTCAGTTCGCGGATAAGCTCCTTCGCTTCTTCCTGCTCAAAGAATGCGACAATCGCTCCAGCCATTTTGCCGCCGATTTCATTGATCGCCGTCAGGTCCTCTTCCGATGCTATCATCAGGTTATCCATGGTGCTGAAATGCTGTGCGAGCGTTTTGGCTGCCTTTGCGCCGACATGCCTGATTCCCAATCCAAACAGCAGCTTTTCAAGGGAGTTCTGCTTGGATGCCTCTATGGCCTGCAGCAGATTATTGACCGATTTTTCGCCCATGCGCTCCATTCCGATCAAAGCTTCATGAGTGAGCTTATAAAGGTCAGCCACATCCTTGATCAGCTCTTTGGCGAACAGCTGGCTGACCACCTTTTCGCCAAGTCCGTCAATATTCATTGCATTCCGGGAGACAAAATGGATCAGCCCCTCGCGGATCTGGGCCGGGCATTTCGGATTGATGCAGCGCAGGGCCACTTCACCCTCAAGGCGGACCAGCTCGCTTCCGCATTCCGGACAGTGTGTCGGCATCAGGAATTCGCGTTCTTCGCCTGTCCTCTGTTCGGCCAGCACATTGACAACCTCGGGGATGATGTCCCCGGCTTTCTTGACGACGACCTTGTCACCGATCTTGATGTCTTTTTCGCGGATCAGGTCTTCATTATGAAGTGATGCACGCTGAACAGTTGTCCCGGCGACACGGACCGGCTCCAGCAGGGCTGTAGGCGTGACAACGCCGGTACGGCCGACGCTCAGCTCGATATCCCTTAAAGTGGTGACCACTTCTTCAGCAGGGAATTTATAAGCAATCGCCCAGCGCGGGCTTTTCGCTGTGGCACCCAGCTCCTCCTGAAGGGCAAGCGAATCGACCTTAATGACGATTCCGTCTATATCGTAATCCAGGTTAGGGCGCTTCTCGCTCCAGCTGCTGACATATTCGATGACTTCTTCTATATTGGCACATCTTCTGCGCTCTTTGTTCGTCTTGAATCCGAGCGTTTCCAAATAATCCAGCCCGGCACTGTGTGATTCCACACCTGTTTCGCCGGTGTTTGATATCCCGTATAGGAAGATATCAAGGTTCCTGGAAGCAGCAATGCGGGGATCAAGCTGGCGGAGGGAGCCTGCAGCCGCATTGCGCGGATTCGCAAACGGCTCCTCGCCCCGCTCTTCTTTTCCTTTATTCAATGCTTCAAAAGATCGCCCCGGCATGAATGCTTCCCCGCGCACCTCAATTGATACAGGCTCTGAAAGGCGGAGGGGGATGGAGCGGATTGTCCGCAGGTTTACGGTGATATCTTCCCCAATCGTACCGTCTCCCCTTGTCGCCCCCTGGATGAACAGGCCATCCTCATATTTCAGGGCGACGGCCAGGCCATCAATTTTCAGCTCGCACACATAAGAAAGATTTTCTCCTGCCGTCTGCCGCACCCGGCGGTCAAAGCTGCGCAGGTCTTCTTCGTTGAAGGCATTGCCAAGGCTCAGCATAGGTGTTTGATGCTCGACCTTTTCAAACATATCGAGTATTTCGCCGCCGACCCGCTGGGAAGGTGAATCAGCGGTTTTCAGCTGCGGATGTTCATTTTCAAGCTCAATCAGCTCTTTCAGGAGCCGGTCATACTCAGCGTCCGGCACTGACGGCTGATCAAGGACATAATATTCATAGCCATATTGATTCAGCAGATTATGCAGTTCTTTCACTTTCGCTTCGGCATTTTGAAGGTCCATATTTTCCAGCCCTTTCATTAGAAAAGCGCAAGCGCCTTATACTGGGGGCCTCAAGCGAGACCTCGAGGAGGCAGGCGCAGCTGCTAGACAGTTTTCGGGGTTATATTTTCATATCAACTAATAAAATCCGGCAGCTGCCAGCCTTCAGAAAGGCCCGGCAGCTCCGGGTAATTATGCTTTCTTTTCTGTTCAGCCTTTTGTAATCGGCGCGAATTTTGCCAGCAGGCGTTTGATGCCGGTCGGGCTCGGGAAGGCGATATCCAGCTCTGTCCCTTCTCCTTGGCCTTTTACGCTGACAACCGTTCCGGTGCCCCATTTTCCATGGACGGCTTTGTCTCCGACCTGCCAGCCGAGCGCGTCGCCGCCGGTCGAAGCGGCAGCCGGCTTGACCACAGCCTTGCGCATAGCCTGCCGCGGAGCAGAGGATGATAGTGACCGCCCTCCTGCCGCGCTGCCAAATGGAGAAGGTGATGCTTTCTCTGGCTCAATCCCCTCAATAAGGTCTGCTGGGATTTCCTGGATGAACCGGGATGGAGGATTCATATTCGTCCGGCCGAATAATGTCCGCATTTGCGCATTTGTGATGTACAATTCTTCCTCTGCACGGGTGATCCCCACATAAGCGAGGCGGCGTTCTTCTTCCATTTCCGCCTCCTCCATCAGGGAGCGGCTGTGAGGGAAGACACCTTCCTCAAGCCCGATCAGGAACACGACTGGGAATTCCAGCCCCTTCGCGGAGTGAAGTGTCATCAGGACGACGGAATCAGTTTTTGTTCCATCGTCTTCAAGCTTGTCGATATCTGCGACAAGGGCCAGGTCTGTCAGGAAGGCGACAAGGGTTTTATCCTCGCTCCCATCCTCAAAGTTTTTCGTAACAGACAGGAACTCGTCGATGTTTTCCAGGCGGCTTTGGGCTTCAATTGACTTCTCTGCCTTCAGCATGTCCCTGTAGCCTGACTTCTCCAGCACTTCTTCAACAAGCTCTGTCACAGACAAATATTCCTGCATCTGTTCATAGCTTCTGATCAGATCGCGGAACTCGGTTGCCGCCTTAGTGATTTTCGGGCTCAAGCCGATCAGGTCAAGGGCATCGAGTGCCTGGTACATCGTCATATCATGCATCTGTGCAAAATTGGCGATTTTGTCCACGGACCCTGAACCTATGCCGCGTTTTGGCACGTTGATTACACGCTGCAGGCTGATATCATCATCAGGGTTGGCAATCAGCCTCAGATAGGCAAGGATATCCTTGATTTCTTTTCTGTCATAGAACTTGATGCCGCCGACAATGGAGTACTCGATGTTCGATTTGAGGAGCACTTCCTCCATTACACGGGACTGGGCATTTGTCCGGTAAAGGATGGCAATTTCAGAATACTTCCGCTTGCCGCTGTCGACCATTTCTTTAATTTTTCCGGCGACAAACTGCCCTTCCCCCTGCTCGCTGTCGGCACGGTAATGGAACAGTTTATTGCCTTCTGCATTTTCTGTCCAGAGATTCTTGGCCTTCCTGTTGAGGTTCTTGGCAATCACCTCATTGGCTGCGAGCAGGATCCGCTTTGTTGAACGGTAATTCTGCTCCAGGAGGATCGTCCGCGCATTTTTGTAGTCTTTTTCAAATGACATGATATTGGCAATATCCGCTCCGCGCCAGCGATAGATCGACTGGTCGGAGTCTCCGACGACGCAAAGGTTCTTGAATCTGTCTGCCATCAGCTTTACAAGCATATATTGTGCTCTGTTTGTATCCTGATACTCATCGACATGGATATATTGGAATTTGCGCTGATAATATTCCAGCACCTCAGGCACCCGCTGGAAGAGCTGGATTGTTGTCATGATCAGGTCATCAAAGTCCAGCGCCTGATTTTTGCGGAGGCGCCTTTGATATTCTGTGTATACGTCGCTTGCGATCTGCTCAAAGAAACCGCCGGCAGCCTTTGCATATTCCTCCGGGTCGATCAGTTCATTTTTCGCTGAGCTGATGCTGCCAAGAATCGCACGCGGGTCGTATTTCTTCGGATCAAGATTCTTTTCCTTGAGGATCGCCTTGATGACAGACTGCTGGTCTGTTGTATCAAGGATTGTGAAATTCCGGCTAAAGCCGATTCTGTCTATATCTCTCCTGAGGATGCGCACACACATCGAGTGGAATGTCGAAATCCAAATATCATCGGCTGCTCCGCCCATCATGTTCTGGATCCTCTCGCGCATTTCCCTTGCCGCCTTGTTGGTAAAGGTGATGGCCAGGATGTTATAAGGGTTTACCCCTTTTTCCACCATAAGATATCCGATCCTGTGGGTCAGCACCCTCGTCTTGCCGCTTCCCGCACCGGCCATGATGAGCAGCGGCCCGTCCGTTGCCTTTACAGCATTCTGCTGCTGGGCATTCAATCCGTTTAATAGTTTATCCGTTAAATATTGCATTTCATTTTCACCGCCCAAACAAACATATGTTCTTTATAGTAAGTGTATCCTTAAGTCCTTCTGCAATCAACTTTATTTAGGCAAAACTGTCTTTAAAGCTTCATCAAGATTTTCATATATTATATTGCCGACAACAATGACGTCCGCGGCCTCAGCCATTTCCTCTGCTTCTGCCTGTGAGGAAATTCCGCCGCCATAGAAAAACGCTGTTTCCCCGAGCGTCCGTTTTACTTCTGCAGCCAGCTTGGGATCGCCATATGTCCCGCTGTATTCGAGATAGAAGATTGGGAGATGGAACATCTTTTCTGCCATCATTGCGTAAGCAACTACATCCTCGGCATCCAGATCAGTCTTTGCTCCTGTCAGCTTTGCAGCCTTGCATTCGCTGTTCATGATGCAATAGCCCTGGACAAGGATTTCCTCCCAGCTCATGATTTCGCCGTATTCCTTGACCGCCTGATGATGAAGCCCGGTGATCCATCTGCTGTCCCCGCTGTTCAGGACAGACGGAATAAAATACAAATCAAAGCCGGGGGTTACTGACTCGATCGTTGAAACCTCGAGTACGCAGGGCACCGTGTAGCGGCGTATCCTTGCCATCAGGTCCAGCACCTTTTCAAGCGTAATGCCGTCTGTACCGCCGACGATTACAGCATCTGTCCCGGATTCGCAGATCCGTTCGAGGTCCTGGTCAGAAATTTCTTTATCTGGATCGAGTTTAAACGCGTGGCGCCACTCGCGAACATCATACATGCATACTTGCCTCCATTCTATCATTCCATTACAACATTATAGCATTAGACACTGGAATCAAAAAGGAAAGCGGGAAGGACATTTCCTGCATATTGATGGAAGAAGAAAAGTCATAGCGGGAGGTTGCGGGGGCGGCAGTGCAAACAAAGAACACATGGGCCGGGATGCTTGCTTCTCCTAATAAAAAAGCCGCGGGATTTTTCATCCTGCGGCTTTTCATCAATTATTCTGCAGCGGCCTGTGTTTCTTCGTCCTTGATGCGCTCAAGGGCCATTTCATAAGCGTCATTGCCATAATTCAGGCAGCGTTTAACACGGGAAATCGTTGCCGTGCTAGCTCCTGTTTCTGTTTCAATTTTATGATAGGTCTTTCCTTCACGCAGCATCCGGGCAACCTCCAGGCGCTGGGCAAGAGATTGAATTTCATTTACCGTGCAGAGATCGTCGAAGAATCGATAGCATTCTTCCAGGTCGTTTAGGGACAGAACCGATTTAAATAATTGATCCAGCTCTTTGCCTCTTAGTTTTTCAATTTGCATATAGGGTCTCCTTTATTTAGGACAAATTTGTAAGATTTATTAGCTTAATTAAAGCTGACTGCCTGGCCGAGGCCTGGGTCTGATGGGACTACATTGATCCACGTTTTACCGCGGACAAGCGGTGCTTCCCGGCCACCGATAAACGGAAGCAGCCTTCCATTTTCATTCTTCCATTCAACTTCTCTGAGGAAGCCTTTCTGAAGCAGGTAGCCTCGTCCCCCGGATGTTAAGTTAATCTCACGCCTGCCTGCACTGTCAACAATTTTGTGTGCAGCTTCAACGATGAATATATTGTCAATCAGGACCGGGGCGCCGCTGTCATAATCTGCAGTCAGTTCGGCATTGGAGTATCTTTTGTATTTTTCAAGATCCCTGTCATATTCATAGGTGCTTGTAAATGTTTCATTTGAGAGATACGAAACCTTTGCACTCTCTGCTGCTTCGCCAGTAAGCTGTCCCGCTTCCTCAGGCGTCATGAAGCTTAGCGGACCAGGGGCTTCTTCCATTCCGTAGTCCTTTTCCGCGGCACCCTTCAAAATATTTTCATAAGAAATATATGAATTATGCGGCGCTATGCGGAAGCCCGCCCTTTGAAAAAGGGTTCCGTCATAATAAAGCCCGTTGAGGCTGTCGATATAGCCGCTGTCCATAAGCGCCTTGGCGTCCGGGCTGTTTCCGTGGCAGATATAGAGCCCATCATACGCTTTGGCAAGCTCGATGTAATAATCGCGGGCACTCCTGACCGGGCCGGCTTTTTCCGGCTGTTCACTTTGGTAGATGGCCAGGAACCTGGTCACATCCCCCTCTGCCAGCAGCTCATAGACAATATCAGCCTCCGGCAGCCCTGACTGGGGCCTTGCTGCCGGATGGTTATTGATCATCACTGCTACAGCACGGCCCTCGGCTTCCTTCTCCGTGCCGATACCTGTCAGCGGAAAGGCGTACGGAGATTCTGCCTCTGTTTCCTGTCTTTCATTTTCATTGGAAGTTTGTTCGGCCGGAGCCTGATTATTCCCTTTCTTCGGCTCTGCACCATCATTTGACTTGCTGCACCCTGAAACAAGCATCAGCACCGCTGCTGACAGCATCATTACTTTTTTTATTTTTTTCACCCCAGTTGATACCTGATTATCTTTATAGTCTATTCTTTTATATTTTAACGCATTATCGTTGGAAAGAGTACCGTTTTATTCATGACATCATACATCCCATGCTGTGTAATCCGGATGTACGGAAGGTGGGTCGATGAGAAAAAGAGGAGAGAATAGATTGGATCCTCAAATTTATACCCTTTATCCTGAAGGAGCCTCAGCAGCTTCTTTTCATCTTCAATCAATTCCGGGACCGCCTTTCTAGACATTCCTCCGTTCAGGGGAAGCTCAACCTCGCATTCAATCAATCCATTGCCGGCAACCGCAATCCCGCCGCCGAGCATTTTGATGCGTTCAAAGGCTGCTATCATATCACTTTTGTTCTTTCCGATCAGGATGATATCCCCTGTGTTGGAGAAGGAACTCGCCATGCCCCCAATCCGGCTGGCAAAGCCCTTCAGCATGGTATTGATCCTCCATTTGCCCTTCCTGTCGACAAGCATGAAGAAGCATTCATCATGTTCTTCTGACAGCTCTTCATAGGAAACATCAATCGAGATGGAATATGGCTTTGTAATGACGGCGTTTTCCATCTTAATGCCAAACGGCATGGAAAATTGCATATCATCACTCGTCAGGGTCCAGTCAATATCCAGCTTTTCAAAGCCGTGTTCTTCCCAAGTATTCCACCCGTAAGCACCTTCGACTTCCCTGCCGTCCTTTTTGACCCATTTGCCTTTTGCAAGGACAGAAACCGGTGTAGGATTTCTTTCATCTCCAAGGAAATTGATGTTGGCAATCCTGCCTGTCGTGATATTGCCGTGCAGATAGTCGATATTATAATGACGGGCCGGATTAATCGTCCCCATATTATAAGCATCTATCACAGGGACCCCTTTTTCGATGGCAATCCTGATCATATGGTCGATCATGCCCTGCTCGTAAAAGGAAGCAGACGAGCCGTCCGTTGTAAAAATGAACCGGTCATACACATTGATTCCCAGCTCATGCATCTCTTCCAGCAGCTTAGGCAGGTCCGGCCTGATGGAAGAATGGCGAAGGGAAACCGTATATCCATGCATCAGCCGGTCAAATACCTCTTTTCCGGTCATCGCTTCATGGTCGCAGTCTGCCCCAAAGAGCATCATCTTCGCTAATGTTTTTTCCGACGCCCCCGGAAAATGCCCTTCGATCTGCTTTCGCATCCGCTTGGCTTCCTGGATCCAGTGAAGCATCATGTCATCGCCATCCAGCAGCCGCGGCCATCCCGTGAGTTCCCCGCCCTGCAGGACAGCATCATGCTCAAGCCATGATTTGATGCTTCCATGAGAAAAGGCCTGCTCTTCGTTATGGATTTCTGTTTGTGCATCAAACCGGCACCACCAATACATCGTAGAAGGAATATTGCGCATTTCCCTCAAAAAAGAAAACGCTTTCTTTTTATCCATCTGCAAAACAAGCGACATATTATCATTGATGAGTGTCGTCGTGCCGAATTGTGATGCATAGGCGGCTAAAGAATGGGGATTATATAGTTGAAATGGATGGGCATGGGGCTCTATATAGCCCGGAACGAGCCATTCACCGCCGCAGTCCCTGATTTCGCAGCCGTCTGTCCGTGCCGGAAGCTTCTCTCCGACATAGACAATCCGGTCGTCGTGGATCCAGATATTGGCGGTAATCCATTTATTCAGCACTTGATTCAAATACGTGGCATTTTGCAAAAGCATGGTCGGGGCAAGCTTTCCATCCAGAACGGAGACCTGTTCCCTTATTTGTTTGTTTTTCCACCGATACCGCTGTTCGAGCAACAATGTCCCCTCCGTTTACTATGCCGCTGAAGCGGCTTTGATATATTTTATAAGATCCTAAGAGATCATTTCGCAAAAAAGAAAGCCCTTTCAGAGCTGTTCTATCTATACTAACATATTTCACTGTTTAACGCATTAAAGAATTGTAAAGAAATTGAAAATTTTGTGAAGGAGTGATGAGTCATGAAAATCAAGCAGAATATCGGCATATTGAATGCCCTCATCCGCATCACCATTGGACTTACCGTCCTATCCTGGAGCACAGCCAAGCTGGTCAAAATGCCTTGGCGCGATTCCTATCTGGTCATGGCGATGCTTGGGGCCATGAAGGTGGCAGAAGGGATTGTCCGCTACTGCCCGGTGACAGCCATGCTGGACCGCGGGCAGGATATGATGAATGGAGGCGGCAGCGGCAGCCGGAAAGACCATTCTGAACAAAAGCATAATGAACACCATGCTGGCGGAGATAAACAGGACCTGAACGATCAGGACCTGGCGATGCTAGAAAAGACCCTGATGCAGAATAACACGCTTAAATGAGAAAAAGAAAGCGGCGGACACCATATAAAGGTGCCTGCCGCTTTTGACCCTAAGGAGATGAAAGTGAATGTTTCTTGAATATGTTACCGATATGTCGTTTGTACTGATCATCCTGATCGGCAGCATCATCGCAATTCTTTATGCTTTTATAAGGAAGTCCGGGAGGAAAGGCGCTTGATAGCCCTGCCGCCAATATCCCTGCGGTAGAAAACCCCTTCGCACTCTAGCTTTTCAAGCTCGGCATATACCTTTGCCTGGGCATCCGCAAGGCTCCCGGCACTGGCGCCGGCAAGAAGCACCCGTCCTCCATCTGTGATGAACTCACCGTCTGCATTTTGTTTTGTTCCTGCATGGAACAAGTACAAGGAAGGATCCAGCCCGCTGAGCCCTTTCAGCACGGCTCCCTTTCCGTACGAACCGGGATAGCCTTTGGAAGCAGCTACAACACCGAGCACAAATTTGCAATCCCACTCTATTTCCGGCTTTCCGCCATCTATGACAGCCAGCATGGTTTCAGCCAGGTCCGACTTCATCCTGGGAAGCACTGCCTGGGTTTCCGGATCACCGAAGCGCGCGTTGAATTCGATGACCTTTGGGCCCTGCTCCGTGTTGATCAGGCCGGCATACAGCACGCCGCAAAAGCTTCTGCCTTCAAGCTCCATCGCCTTTGCCGCCGGCTCAAGGATTGTCCGTACGGCCTCTTGGACCACAGCATCGCCGATGTGAGGAACCGGTGAATAGGCACCCATCCCGCCTGTGTTTGGGCCAAGGTCCCCATCATATGCCCGCTTATGATCCTGGGCAATTTCAAGCGGCACCACCGTGCTTCCGTTGACAAAAGCCATCAGGGAGAACTCCTCCCCTTCAAGGAATTCTTCAATAACTACCTTGGCGGAGGCTTCCCCGAACCGGGCACCTACCATCATTTCCTCCAGCGCCTGCTGGGCTTCATCGATGGTCATGGCGACCGTGACCCCTTTGCCTGCTGCAAGCCCGTCCGCTTTAATGACGATGGGAGCTCCTTTTTCGTCCAGATAATCCCTGGCTTTTTCATAATCAGTGAAAGCCGCATATCCTGCAGTAGGAATCTTGTATTTTTCCATCAGTTCTTTGGCAAAGGACTTGCTTCCTTCAATCACAGCTGCATCCTTCTTCGGGCCGAATACCTTCATTCCCAGACTGCCCAGAAAATCCGCCAGTCCGCTCTGAAGCGGCGCCTCAGGGCCAATGACTGTAAGCCCGACTTCATTTTCCTTTGCGAAGGCTGCAAGCTCCGGAAAATTCATTTCCTCAATTGGAACCAGGACTGCACAGTCAGCCATCCCATGATTCCCTGGTGCAGCATATACTTTATCCACAGACGGGCTTTCGCTCATTTTCCGGCAGATGCTGTGCTCCCTGCCGCCGCGCCCGATGACTAATACGTTCACCATCCATCAGCTCCCTGATTAATGTTTAAAATGCCTTACTCCTGTAAACACCATTGCAATTCCATATTCATCTGCCTTTTTCACAGAATCCTGGTCCTTGATGGAGCCTCCAGGCTGGATGATGGCAGTGATGCCTGCCTTGGCTGCTGCTTCGACAGTATCGTCCATCGGGAAAAACGCATCTGAAGCGAGCACTGCCCCTTCTGCACGGCCTCCTGCTTGCTCGAGGGCTATTTTGGCCGCTCCGACTCGGTTCATCTGCCCGGCTCCAACGCCTAAAGTCATCTCTGCATTATTGACGACAATCGCATTGGATTTCACATGCTTGACAACCTTCCAGCCAAGCTTAAGCGCCGCCCATTCTTCCTCTGTCGGCTCTCTCCTGGTTGCCACAGAAACCGCGGCATCCTCAAGAGTGTATCGGTCATATTCCTGAACGAGCAGTCCCCCTTCAATGCTGGTCAGCCTTGCTTCCTCTTTCTTTTCCACATCAAAAGGAATGGTTAGGAGGCGGAGGTTCTTTTTGCTTGTCAAAATTTCAAGCGCCTCTTCCGAATATGCCGGAGCAATGACGATTTCAAGGAAAATCTCATGAAGCTTCCTTGCTGTATCAGCATCCACTTCCCGGTTCAGCGCAATGATTCCCCCAAAGATGGAAACTGGATCTGCTTCAAAAGCCTTCGTGAATGCATCAAAGACATCGCTGCCGGTTCCAACGCCGCACGGATTCATATGCTTTACAGCGACAGCAGCAGGATCTTTGAACTCCTTGACGATCTGCAGGGCAGCTTCTGCGTCATTGATGTTGTTGTAGGAAAGCTCCTTCCCATGCAGCTGCTCTGCATTGGCAATCGAAAATTCAGAACCAAGTGGCTTCCGGTAAAAAGCAGCCTTCTGATGAGGATTCTCTCCATAGCGCAGCGTTTGCTTCAATTCGTATGTAACGGTCATTTTTTCCGGATTTTCTTCACCTGAAAGCTTTGTCATATATTCGGCAATCAGGCTGTCATAGGAAGCTGTATGGCGGAAAACTTTTGCAGCAAGCCTGCGGCGTGTCGCTGCCTGGGTTTCCCCGTTTTCCCTGAGTTCCGCCAGGACGGTTATATAGTCTGCGGGATCGATGACCACTGTGACATACTGGTGGTTTTTTGCTGACGCGCGCAGCATGGCAGGACCGCCGATATCAATATTTTCAATTGCGTCCTCGACTGAGGCATCGCTGTTGGCGATGGTCTGCTGGAAAGGGTACAAATTGACACAGACGATGCTGATCGGGTCAATTCCATGCTCCTCCATCTGGGCACGGTGCCCGGGCTGATCGAATTTTGCCAAAAGGCCCCCATGAATCATCGGATTCAATGTCTTTACGCGGCCTTCAAGAATTTCCGGGAAGCCGGTGACATCGGTTACCCCGATTACATCAACGCCGCTTTCCTGGAGTGCTTTCTTGGTGCCGCCCGTTGATATGATCTCATAGCCAAGACTGGCGAGCTCCTTGGCAAAATCGACGATTCCGTTTTTGTCTGACACACTGATTAACGCTCGCTTTTTCAATTTGAATTCCTCCTGTTGACTGTCCTTATTTACTGCTGACCCTTGCTGCATTTTCTGCAAATATCTTTTTCAAAGTGGCCGAATACAATTTGTGCTCGATCTGATGGATCTTCTCCTGCAGGCTCTCCCTCGTCTCGGTGCCATCAAGCTTCACCGACTGCTGGGCAATGATCGGCCCTGTGTCCATGCCGGCATCCACATAATGAACCGTCACTCCGCTGGCCGGCACCCTGGCTTCAAGAGCCTGGCCGATCGCATCTTTACCTGGAAAAGATGGCAGGAGCGAAGGATGGATATTGACGATCCTTCCCTCATATTCAGACAACAGCACCGGACCGATCAGCCTCATATAGCCCGCCAGAATGATGAACTCAGCTCCGCACTCCTTAAGCTTCCGAAGAATCTCCTGTTCATATGCCTGCTTGCTTTCAAAATCCTTTGCGCGGAAGGCAAATCCGGGAATTCCATTTGCCTCCGCCCTCTCAAGGCAATAAGCGCCGGGCTTATCAGAGACCAGAAGACGGATGTCCGCATCCAGGTCGCCGTTCTTTATTGCATCTAATATGGCTTGAAAGTTGGTTCCGCTTCCGGAAGCAAACACTGCAATCTTTTTCATGGGAACCTCCGATATCCGATTTACACGGTGATTGTAATTCCTTCTCGGCCTGTGACGGTACCGAGCCTGTATGCTTTCTCTCCTGATGCATTCAAGGTGCTGATAAGCTTGTCAGCCTGTTCCGGGCTGACAGCCGCGGCCATCCCGGTGCCCATATTGAAAATATTGTACATTTCCAAGCGGTCCAGATTTCCCAGCTTTTCCATAAGACCGAATACCGGCGGGACTTCCCTTCCGCTCTCATCGATGTCAGCCCCAAGCCCTTCTGGAAGCATTCTTGGAAGATTTTCAATGAATCCGCCGCCAGTGATATGGGCCAATCCCTTGATGTCAAACTTCTTCATCGCATCAAGCACCGGCTTCACATAAATCCTCGTCGGCTTCAGAAGCTCCTCGCCCAATGTGCATCCAAGCTCCTCTTGGTATCCGTCCAGCTCCAGACGGGCCTCCTCGAGCAGGATCTTCCTGACAAGAGAATAGCCATTGCTGTGGATTCCGTTTGAGGCAAGGCCGACAAGCACGTCGCCTTCCTTGATCCTGCTGCCGTCAATCAGCGCGGATTTCTCACAGGCCCCTGCTGCAAATCCGGCCAGGTCATATTCTTCCTCTTTGTACATGCCGGGCATTTCAGCTGTTTCTCCGCCGACAAGCGCACATCCGGCCTGCTCGCAGCCGTCTGCGATTCCTTTGACGATTGCTTCAATCCTTGCCGGGTCCGCTTTTCCGCATGCAATATAGTCAAGGAAATACAGCGGTTCAGCGCCCTGTACGACAATATCATTCACGCACATAGCAACAGCATCCACTCCGATTGTATCATGACGGTCCATCATAAATGCGAGCATAAGCTTTGTGCCGACCCCGTCTGTCCCTGATACAAGCACCGGCTCCTTCAGGTTCAGGACTGACAGATCAAACATGCCGCCAAATCCCCCCAGGCCGCCCATTACGCCAGCCCTCTGCGTCCTCTGCACATGCTTTTTCATCCTGGATACCGCCTCATATCCTGCTTCTATATCCACGCCAGCCTGCTTATAAGCATTAGCCATTACAGTTCCCCCTCGATCATGTATTTTTTTGAAAAGAAAAGCAGCATTGCTGAATGCCGCTTTTTTAGACTTTTTCGTAAGGATGAATGGTAGAAGGATAGATTTCGGTCGGATAATTACCTGTAAAGCATGCCAGGCACTGGCCTTTCAATGCTCCCTGCTCTGTCCTGCCGATCGCTTCGATCATGCCTTCCGCGCTTAAAAAGGAAAGGGTGTCTGCCCCGATGATTTCCCGAATCTCTTCCACAGAATGCTCGGAGGCGATCAGTTCTTCCTTTGTCGATGTATCGATTCCGTAGAAGCAAGGGTTTTTAATCGGCGGTGAGCTGATCACGACATGAACCTCAGTCGCGCCTGCCTCACGGAGCATAGTGACAATCCTTCTGCTTGTTGTGCCCCGGACGATGGAATCATCGACCATGATGACCCTTTTGCCCTCGACAACACCGCGTACAGGGGAGAGCTTCATCTTGACGCCCTGCTCTCTCAGTGACTGGGATGGCTGGATGAATGTCCTGCCGACATATCTATTCTTGATCAGCCCCATCTCATAAGGAATTCCGGAGGCTTCCGCATAGCCGATGGCAGCCGAAATGCTGGAGTCAGGCACGCCCGTGACCACATCTCCTTCAAAAGGAAACTCTTCAGCCAGCTTCTTCCCAAGACTTTTCCGGGCCGTATGGACATTGATGCCGTTGATATTGCTGTCAGGCCTTGAAAAATAAACATATTCCATTGTGCACATGGCTGTTGTTGAGGCAACCGCAAACATCTCGGAACGGAAGCCTTCATCATCAATGATCAGCAGCTCGCCAGGGAGCACATCCCTGATGAACTCTGCCCCGACCACATCAAATGCACAGGTCTCTGAAGCTACCACATAAGCATCGCCAAGCTTCGCGAGCGATAGCGGCCGCATGCCATTCGGGTCAAGCGCCACCATCAATTCGGTTTCTGTCATGATCAGAAAAGCATACGCGCCCTTTACCATGGAAAGGGCCGTTTTAACCCGGTCCTTCAAGGCCGAAAATCCGCCGCGCTTGATCAGATGGGCCAGCACCTCTGTATCTGAGCTGGTCTGGAAGATGCTTCCCTGTCCCTCAAGCTGATTTTTCAATGCAGTGGCATTTACCAGATTGCCATTATGCGCAAGTGCCAGGCCGCCGTTTTGCGAGTTGAACAGCAGGGGCTGGACATTTTCATATCCTCCTCCGCCTGCTGTTGCATAGCGGACATGGCCGATGGCCGACTTTCCGTCCATCGCCTCCATTGCTTCCTGGGTGAAAATTTCAGCTACTAAACCTTCGCCTTTCAGCCCTTTCAGCTTTTTGCCGTCCGTGACGACCATTCCTGTTCCTTCCTGGCCGCGGTGCTGCAGGCTGTGAAGGCCGTAATAGGTAATCTGGGCGGCATTTTCATGCCCCCAGACGCCAAAGATGCCGCATTCTTCGTTAAGGCCTCTTATTTCAGCAAGCATGGGATTGCTCCTTTCCAGGCTGATTTCAGAACTTCTGTTTGTTCTTTCATAACCAGGCCGCTGTCAGAGTGGATTTCAAGGACAGGCTCTCCTGTCACCTCGCCGATCAGAACCGCATCAGTCATCTGTTCAAATGCCTGCTGATCTTCCTTTTTAACACTGAGGAGGAAGCGGGACTGCGATTCACTGAATAAGGCCGCAGTTTCATTTCCAGAGATGCGGATGGCGGCTCCAAGTTCCTCTGAGCCAAACAGACTTTCAGCAGCAGCCACTGCAAGGCCGCCTTCTGCCAGGTCATGGGCGGAAGAGACAAGTCCGGCACGGATGGCTGAGAGCACCTGCATCTGATTTCTTGCTTCTGTTTCCAGATCAAGCTCCGGCGCTTTCCCGAAAATTTCGCCGTGAACAAGCTTTTGCAGTTCACTGCCGCCAAATTCGGCCTTTGTTTCTCCTAGAAGATAAATCAAATCGCCGGCCTGCTTGAAGCTTTGGGTTGTAATATGGTCAACATCCTCTACAAGCCCGACCATCCCGACTACTGGTGTAGGATAGACAGCTGTGCCGTTGGTTTCGTTGTATAGTGAAACATTGCCGCCGATGACCGGCGTATTCAGGGCAAGGCAGGCACTGCTCATGCCGTCTGCCGCTTTTTCCAGCTGCCAGAAGATTTCAGGCTTTTCCGGATTGCCGAAGTTCAGGCAGTCTGTAATGGCAAGCGGCTCGGCACCTGATGCAATGATATTCCTTGCTGCCTCAGCAACGGCAATCTTCCCGCCTGTTTCAGGATCCAGATACAGATAGCGCGAATTGCAGTCGGTTGTCATCGCAAGCGCCTTGCGCGTTCCGCGGATCCTCACGACAGCCGCATCAGAGCCTGGAGCCACAACTGTGCTCGTGCGAACCATATAGTCATATTGGTCATAGACCCATTCCTTGCTTGCGATCGTAGGCTGCTGCAGCAGGCGCAGTAAAGTATCCCTTGCGTCACCCGCTGCCGGGACTTCCGTGTCCATGGCCTGGAATTCACGGAAATACTCAGGCTCGCGTGAAGGCTTGTGGTATACAGGCGCTTCCTCGGCAAGAGCATCAGCCGGTACATCCGCCACCACTTCTCCTTTATGGAGGAGGCGCAGCATTTTATCATCTGTCACCCGGCCGATCGCCACAGCTTCGAGTTCATATTTTGAAAAAAGATCAACGATTTCCTGCTCACGCCCTTTTTGGACGACAATCAGCATACGCTCCTGTGATTCAGACAGCATCATTTCATAAGCAGTCATGCCCGTTTCCCTCTGCGGGACAAGATCGAGATTCATCTCAATGCCGGAGCCTGCTTTACTTGCCATTTCGGCAGAAGAGCTTGTCAGCCCGGCTGCCCCCATGTCTTGTATGCCGACAAGCGCATCACACTTGACCAGCTCAAGGCACGCCTCAAGCAGCAGTTTTTCCATGAACGGATCGCCGACCTGGACAGCAGGGCGCTTTTCTTCAGATTGCTCTGTCAGCTCCTCAGATGCAAAGGTCGCGCCATGGATGCCGTCTCGGCCTGTTTTCGCACCAACATACATAACCGTATTGCCGACGCCGTGCGCCTGTCCTTTTTTAATATCTTTATGATCGATCAGCCCGACGCACATCGCATTGACGAGCGGGTTGCCTTCATAAGAAGCATCGAACTGCACTTCGCCCCCGACAGTCGGAATGCCGATGCAGTTTCCGTATCCGGCAATGCCAGCGACTACTTCTTTAAAAAGGTACCGAACGCGAGGAGAATCCAGCTCTCCAAAGCGAAGAGAGTTAAGGAGAGCGACCGGTCTTGCTCCCATTGAAAATACATCCCGGATAATGCCGCCCACACCCGTTGCCGCTCCCTGGTAAGGCTCGATCGCAGATGGATGGTTATGGCTTTCGATTTTAAATACAACTGCCTGGCCGTCTCCGATGTCAACGATGCCAGCTCCTTCCCCCGGACCCTGCAGGACGCGTTCACCTTTGACCGGGAATTTTTTCAGGACCGGCTTGGAATTTTTATAGCTGCAATGCTCTGACCACATGACGGAAAACAGTCCGAGCTCTGTGTAATTCGGCAATCTGCCAAGGATATCCTCAACCATCGCAAATTCCTGGTCCGTCAACCCCATCTCTTTGTAGACTTTTTCTGTTACAATCTGCTCCGGGCTTGGCTCAAGCATTAACGGCATAAGATTCCCTCCATTGTTTGACGATTGATTGGAAAAGCTTCAGTCCATCGGCACCGCCCAATAGCTGGTCGACTGCCCTTTCAGGGTGAGGCATCATGCCAAGGACATTTCCTTTTTCATTGATGATCCCGGCGATGTCGCTGAGGCTTCCATTCGGGTTATCGCCGCTGTATGTGAATACGATTCTATTATTTTCTTTAAGTGATTTCAGTGTAGCTTCATCGCAGTAATAATTGCCTTCTCCATGCGCGATCGGGATGGTGATCACTTCGCCCTGTTCATAGGAGGAAGAAAAGATCGTGTTATTGTTGGCTACCTGGAGCTTTACAGGCCTGCACATGAATTTCAGGCTTTCATTCCTTCGCATCGCTCCTGGCAGCAGACCGGATTCAAGGAGGATCTGGAAGCCATTGCAGACACCAAGGACCGGCTTTCCTTCCTCTGCTGCTTTAATCACGGCCTTCATCACCTTGCTGAAGCGGGCAATCGCGCCGGAACGGAGATAATCTCCATAAGAGAAGCCGCCCGGCAGAAGGATCGCATCATAGTCATCAAGGCTTTCTGTATCATGCCATACATATTCTGCCTGCTCCCCAAGCTCATCCTGGATCGCATGGAACATATCAATATCACAATTGGAGCCCGGAAAAACGATGACTGCAAACCTCACAGTGCAACACACTCCTCAATTTCATAACGGTAATCCTCAATCACTACATTGGCCAGCAGGCGCTCACACATTTCTTTTACAGCATCATCGATATCGCGATCTGTCTTATCGATTGTCAGCTCCATATATTTCCCAATCCGGACGTCCTGAACTTCATTGAAGTTTAAGGAGTGCAGCGACCCTTTCACAACCGTTCCCTGCGGATCCAATACACTTTCTCTTAATGTGATATACACCTTTACTTTATACATGCTGGCGTCCTCCCAATCTTGTTAAAATATTTTCATAGGCGTCTGTTAAGCTTCCCAGATCACGGCGGAATACATCTTTATCAAGCTTCGCATTTGTCTCCATATCCCAAAGGCGGCAAGTATCAGGAGAGATTTCATCTGCCAGCAGAATGTCGCCGGCAGCATTTTTTCCGAACTCAAGCTTAAAGTCAATGAGACGAATGCCCATTTCCTTAAAGAAGCTTGATAAAAATGCATTAACCTCAAGCGCTTTGCTCTTCAGCAGGGCAGCTTCATCAGGAGAAGCAAGCTCAAGCTCAAAGACATGGTCATCAGTAATGATTGGATCGCCCAGGCTGTCATCTTTCAAGTAAAATTCCACAAGCGTTTTTTTCAGCGGAGCCCCTTCTTCCATTCCAAGCCTTTTTGCCATGCTTCCTGCAGCCACATTCCTTACAACCACTTCAATCGGAATAATCTCTACTTTTTGTACAAGCTGCTCTGTTTCTGATAGTTTCTCAATAAAGTGGGAGCTGATGCCCTTTTTATGAAGCTCTGAAAACAGCAGACTTGTAATCTCGTTATTCAAACGGCCTTTACCGGCAATCTCTGCTTTTTTCTCTCCGTTGAATGCAGTTGCAGAGTCTTTATATTCAAGCCAGACAATATTTTCATCATCGGTCAGATATACCTTTTTCGCCTTGCCTTCATATAATTGCGCTCTCTTTTCCATGGCAGAGCCTCCTTGGTAAGAATATTGGGAATCTTCCTGATAAAAGGGGACCGAAGCCCCCGAATTTTATAAGCCTAAGCGGTCAAAAATGGTATCCACATGCTTGATGTGATAGTTATAATCGAAGCAATCTTCAATTTCCTTTGCTGACAGCCTGGAAGAAATCGTTTCATCAGCTTCCACCAGCGATTTGAACGCTACCTGCTTCTCCCATGCCTCCATCGCCCTCGGCTGGACAACGTCATATGCCTCTTCACGGGCCATGCCTTTATCGATCAAGGCAAGCAGCACACGCTGGGAATAGATGAGGCCAAGGGTACGGTCCATATTTCTCTTCATGTTCTCCGGGAACACGGTGAGATTCTTAACGATATTTCCAAATCGGTTCAGCATATAATTCAGGGCAATCGTTGCATCCGGAAGAATGATCCGCTCTGCTGAAGAGTGTGAGATATCTCTCTCATGCCATAATGGCACATTTTCGTACGCTGTCAGCATATGGCCGCGGATCACCCGTGCAAGGCCTGTCATATTTTCAGATCCGATTGGATTGCGCTTATGAGGCATCGCAGAAGAGCCTTTCTGGCCTTTTGCAAAGAATTCCTCCACCTCACGGGTTTCACTCTTTTGCAGTCCGCGGATTTCAACGGCAAACTTCTCAACGGAAGTTGCAATCAGCGAAATGGCAGCCATATAGTGGGCATGGCGGTCGCGCTGCAGTGTCTGTGTCGAAATAGGGGCAGGCTGCAGTCCCAGCTTCTCGCATACGTAGCTTTCGACAAATGGATTGATATTGGCATAAGTTCCTACAGCACCGGACATCTTACCGAATTCAACACCGGCAGCGGCCTGCTTAAAGCGCTCCAGGTTCCGCTTCATTTCCTCATACCATAAAGCCAGCTTCAGCCCGAAGGTTGTCGGCTCCGCATGGACACCGTGCGTGCGTCCCATCATGACTGTGTATTTATGTTCTTTTGCTTTATTCTTTAAAATTTCAACGAAGTTCTCCAGGTCCTGAAGAAGGATGCTGTTAGCCTGCTTAATCAGGTAGGAAAGAGCCGTATCCACTACATCAGTGGAAGTGAGGCCGTAATGGACCCATTTCCGCTCTTCGCCGAGAGTTTCCGAAACCGCGCGGGTGAATGCCACCACATCATGGCGCGTTTCCTGCTCGATTTCATTGATGCGTTCGATATCGAATGAAGCATTCTCACGGATTTTCTGCACATCTTCTTTTGGGATGTCCCCGAGCTCTGCCCATGCTTCACAAGCAAGGATTTCTACTTCCAGCCAGGCCTTAAAGCGATTTTCCTCTGTCCATATCGCTCCCATTTCCGGTCTTGTATAACGTCCAATCATCGTAAAACCTCCATACCTTCTTTTGCTTTGCTCCATATTCCGCTGCGGTCTATCTCAGCAAGCGCTTCTGCCGCTGTAGCCCTTAAAAGGGTTGCATGCCCCATCTTCCGCTTATGCTTCGGTTCATCTTTCCCATACAGATGGATTTTCCAATCCTTCAGGGCCGGAATCGCCCTGATCACATCTGACTGGTGCTCTCCTAATATGTTGACCATAACTGCCGGATTTAATAGCTTTGTGCTTGCAAGCGGCCAATTGCACACTGCCCTGATATGCTGCTCAAACTGCGACGTTTCACAGGCCTCGATCGTATAATGGCCTGAGTTATGCGGCCTTGGGGCCAATTCATTTATGTAAATCTCATCGCCGTCAGAGAGAAACATCTCCACTGCAAGCGTCCCTACCAGCCCAAGTGCTTCACCAATCTTTATGGCCAATTCCTCAGCCTTGCGGGCAGCATTCTCACTGATTTCTGCCGGTACAATGGTTTCATGCAGAATATTTTCCTTATGAATATTCTCTCCCACTGGAAAAACAGCAGTCTCCCCATCCGGATTTCTTGCAATGATAACCGAGATCTCCTTTTGAAAAGAAATCCACTTTTCCAGGACACAGATGCCTTTTTCAAGCAGCTCTGCAGCAGCAGGAATATCATCCTTTGAACGGATCACATATTGGCCTTTGCCATCATAGCCGCCGCGCGCCGTCTTTAGTACCGCAGGAAAATCAAGCTTCTCTATATTATCATAAATATCGGCCGTCTTTTCGATGCGGGCGTAAGGCGCCACCTTTGCCCCTGCCCGTTCGATCGCTTCCTTTTCCGTCAGGCGGTCCTGCGTTGTGCGGAGCAGTTCAGACCCCTGGGGAACATAGGCATGGCTGGTCAGCCAGTCAAGCGCCTCGGCATTGATATTTTCAAATTCGTAAGTGATCACATCGCTTGCCTCTGCAAGTTCCTTTATACATAGCAGGTTATCGTAACCGCCGACAATCTGCCGGTCGGCTACCTGGCCGCAAGGAGAATCAGGTGCCGGATCAAGGACTGCAATCCTGAACCCCTGTGCCTTGGCTGCCAATGCCATCATTCTTCCCAGCTGTCCGCCCCCGATGATTCCGATCGTCTGTCCAGGCAAAATTGTTTGTTTAGACAAGTTCATCACTGCTCTCCATTACTTCCTGTTCTGTCTGCAGCCTCAAGTTCTCAATCCTGTCCGCAATATCCGCATCAAAAGCTCCCAGCATCTGTGCAGCAAGAAGGGCCGCATTGACTGCGCCGGCCTTTCCTATAGCTACGGTGGCGACAGGAACACCTCCTGGCATCTGAACAATGGACAGCAGCGAGTCAAGTCCGTTAAGAGCCCTGGATTGGACAGGAACGCCAATGACCGGCAATGTCGTCTTGGCTGCGACCATTCCTGGCAGATGGGCTGCACCCCCGGCTCCGGCAATGATCACTTTTATCCCGCGCTTCCTTGCTTCTTCTGCAAACCGGAACATCAAGTCCGGTGTGCGGTGGGCAGAAACAACCTGCTTCTCATACGGAACTTCAAGCTTTTCCAGCATATCGCATGTATGCTTCATCGTATCCCAGTCAGACTTGCTGCCCATAATAACAGCTACTTTCATGTGCCTCTCCCCCAACAGAAAATTGATCTTTCCCCAAAATAAAAAGCCCGGACAGATATCTTTCACTAATAGAGAAAGTAATCTGTCCGGGCTCGGATATAAAGGACTCCTCCTAATACACGCAAGGAAGCAGACCCCTGAACCGGTCATATCATCTTTCCCTTATAGTCCGGCCATTTACGGCAGCCAGGTAGAAACTTATGGGCCATATCCCCATTATTATATAAGGGTAAATCTTTATATGAGTATAACTTTAATTGTAATCTTATCTAACAACATCTTACCAACTATCCTATGGAAGTGTCAACCACTATTCGAACAATAAGAGTTGATAATAGGATAATGTTCGTGTTTTACTCTGCCTTCTTCGCTTCAAAGACAATCTGCCGTCCCGCCGGCTCATAAGTGACCGAACCGCCGGCCTTCACTTCTTTAAATATCGGCTTTTCTGTCCTTCTCACCGGCACATAGCCTTCTTTTGCTATGCGGTCAAGGCATTGGCTGATCGTTTCATTTTCAAGGACTTCAAACTGCTTCTTCTTCATTTCCTTGCTCATGAATACAATTTTCCTTTCCTAACAGACTTCACCCAGAACCCGCCATGAATGGTCTTAGGCTCATAGGCAATGATGAAGGCTTTAGGATCAAGCTCCTTAATCGTCTGGTAAAGCTTCAGTTCGTATTTTCTGGGCGTCAGGATCTGCATAGCCATCCGGTCGCCCTCAAGCCCATTGGCAGCCCAGTTCGTTACGCCATACCCTTTTTCCCTCAGAACCCTGGGAACATCTTTATCATATTCTTTTGTTATTACATTAACCGTTATATATCCAAGAGCAAGTTTCTCCTCAATCTTCATCCCGACGACTACACCGATTCCGTAACCGACAGCATAAGCGACCAAATTCTGGATCTGATCAAGATTATCAAGGACAAGCCCCAGTCCTATTACATAAATGACCACTTCGATCATGCTGATAAAAGCTGCCAAATAGCGCTGCCCTTTCAGTGTCAGAATCATCCTGATCGTGAAAAAGGAGACGTATACAATATTAATGACAAGTATGATGGCAACCATCACTAAACTATTTTCAAGCAAAAATAAACCTCCTCCAAGCTTCTGCCTAAAATCAACGTAAAGCCCTATTGTACAAGAGAAATCTCCTTTTGCGAACCATTTAGAAAAAAATAAAATGATCTTTTTGTTATGTTAACCTATTTGGCTCATGATAAAACCGCTGCAGCGGATAGTGTGGCAGGGAAATGGAGGGAAGTTGAAAGAAAGACGCAGAGTTTTTTCTGGGAGGGTTTTGGAGGAGTCAGGGGAGTGCAGGACGGTTTCGGTTTATGTAAGATGTAAGCGGCTGCTTAGGTGGCGGAACTTGGGCTGAGTTGGGCGGGTTAAGTGCAGCTGGTAAAATATATGGGGAGGATGAATCGATGTTTTTAGGCAAATGGTAAGATACGATGGGGGTTCGGTAAATTAAATGAGCAATTCGGTAAATTAATTGGAGAATTGATTAAATTAATCGTAAAGTTGGTAGATTATCATGCCTGGTGATTAAATTCATGGTATAGTCAGCTGCTCTACCCATTATTGTAGCCAAAAATACTGCTCTTTTGTCCACCCGGCGTTCTTTTTCCAGCAATATTAGGAATTTAGCAGTTGGGCTATAGTTGTTTTAGGGCAAATGGTAAATTAACTGGGGTATTCGGTAAATTAAATGAGCAATTCGGTAAATTAATCAGCCCATTTGGTGAATTAATCGCAAAGTTGGTAGATTATCATGCCTGGTGATTAAATTCGCAATTAAAGCGCCTATTCTCCCCTTCAAAAATCCTGCTCATTCGCCCACCCGACCGCTAATTTCCGCTCAAGAGCACTTTTCTTATTAAAAATCTCTCCATTTCCCTAAAAAAGCATAAAAAAAAGAACAGTCACGCAGACTGTTCTTCGTTTCGCCCGGCAGCGTCCTACTCTCACAGGGGGAGAACCCCCAACTACCATCGGCGCTGAGAAGCTTAACTTCCGTGTTCGGTATGGGAACGGGTGTGACCTTCTCGCTATCGCCACCAGACTATTTAGATGAGGTTTTGTTCCCTCAAAACTAGATAATGCAGAAGAAGAAGAATGACAGAGTAATCAATTGTGGTTAAGTCCTCGATCTATTAGTATCTGTCAGCTCCACGTGTCACCACGCTTCCACCTCAGACCTATCAACCTGATCATCTTTCAGGGATCTTACTAGCTTGACGCTATGGGAAATCTCATCTCGAGGGGGGCTTCATGCTTAGATGCTTTCAGCACTTATCCCTTCCGCACATAGCTACCCAGCGATGCCTTTGGCAAGACAACTGGTACACCAGCGGTGCGTCCATCCCGGTCCTCTCGTACTAAGGACAGCTCCTCTCAAATTTCCTGCGCCCACGACGGATAGGGACCGAACTGTCTCACGACGTTCTGAACCCAGCTCGCGTACCGCTTTAATGGGCGAACAGCCCAACCCTTGGGACCGACTACAGCCCCAGGATGCGATGAGCCGACATCGAGGTGCCAAACCTCCCCGTCGATGTGGACTCTTGGGGGAGATAAGCCTGTTATCCCCGGGGTAGCTTTTATCCGTTGAGCGATGGCCCTTCCATGCGGAACCACCGGATCACTAAGCCCGACTTTCGTCCCTGCTCGACTTGTAGGTCTCGCAGTCAAGCTCCCTTGTGCCTTTACACTCTGCGAATGATTTCCAACCATTCTGAGGGAACCTTTGGGCGCCTCCGTTACTTTTTAGGAGGCGACCGCCCCAGTCAAACTGCCCGCCTGACACTGTCTCCCGCCCCGATCAGGGGCGCGGGTTAGAATTTCAATACAGCCAGGGTAGTATCCCACCAATGCCTCCACCGAAGCTGGCGCTCCGGCTTCAAAGGCTCCTACCTATCCTGTACAAGCTGTACCAAAATTCAATATCAGGCTGCAGTAAAGCTCCACGGGGTCTTTCCGTCCTGTCGCGGGTAACCTGCATCTTCACAGGTACTATAATTTCACCGAGTCTCTCGTTGAGACAGTGCCCAGATCGTTACGCCTTTCGTGCGGGTCGGAACTTACCCGACAAGGAATTTCGCTACCTTAGGACCGTTATAGTTACGGCCGCCGTTTACTGGGGCTTCGATTCAGAGCTTCGCTTGCGCTAACCCCTCCTCTTAACCTTCCAGCACCGGGCAGGCGTCAGCCCCTATACTTCGCCTTGCGGCTTCGCAGAGACCTGTGTTTTTGCTAAACAGTCGCCTGGGCCTATTCACTGCGGCTTTTCCGGGCTATTCACCCTAAAAAGCACCCCTTCTCCCGAAGTTACGGGGTCATTTTGCCGAGTTCCTTAACGAGAGTTCTCTCGCTCACCTTAGGATTCTCTCCTCGCCTACCTGTGTCGGTTTGCGGTACGGGCACCTTTTCCCTCGCTAGAGGCTTTTCTTGGCAGTGTGGAATCAGGAACTTCGGTACTAAATTTCCCTCGCCATCACAGCTCAGCCTTATGCAAACGGGATTTGCCTCGTTTGCAGCCTAACTGCTTGGACGCGCATATCCAACAGCGCGCTTGCCCTATCCTCCTGCGTCCCCCCATTGCTCAAACGGTAAAGAGGTGGTACAGGAATATCAACCTGTTGTCCATCGCCTACGCCTTTCGGCCTCGGCTTAGGTCCCGACTAACCCTGAGCGGACGAGCCTTCCTCAGGAAACCTTAGGCATTCGGTGGATGGGATTCTCACCCATCTTTCGCTACTCATACCGGCATTCTCACTTCTAAGCGCTCCACCAGTCCTTGCGGTCTGACTTCGATGCACTTAGAACGCTCTCCTACCGCGGACACCAGATGGTGTCCACCCACAGCTTCGGTGATACGTTTAGCCCCGGTACATTTTCGGCGCGGAGTCACTCGACCAGTGAGCTATTACGCACTCTTTAAATGGTGGCTGCTTCTAAGCCAACATCCTGGTTGTCTAAGCAACTCCACATCCTTTTCCACTTAACGTATACTTTGGGACCTTAGCTGGTGGTCTGGGCTGTTTCCCTTTTGACTACGGATCTTATCACTCGCAGTCTGACTCCCATGGATAAGTCTTTGGCATTCGGAGTTTGTCTGAATTCGGTAACCCGATGGGGGCCCCTAGTCCAAACAGTGCTCTACCTCCAAGACTCTTACAACATGAGGCTAGCCCTAAAGCTATTTCGGAGAGAACCAGCTATCTCCAGGTTCGATTGGAATTTCTCCGCTACCCACACCTCATCCCCGCACTTTTCAACGTGCGTGGGTTCGGGCCTCCATCCAGTGTTACCTGGACTTCACCCTGGACATGGGTAGATCACCTGGTTTCGGGTCTACGACCACATACTCATTCGCCCTATTCAGACTCGCTTTCGCTGCGGCTCCGTCTGTTCAACTTAACCTCGCATGTAATCGTAACTCGCCGGTTCATTCTACAAAAGGCACGCCATTACCCTGACCCGAAGGTCATAGGGCTTTGACTACTTGTAGGCACACGGTTTCAGGATCTGTTTCACTCCCCTTCCGGGGTGCTTTTCACCTTTCCCTCACGGTACTGGTTCACTATCGGTCACTAGGGAGTATTTAGCCTTGGGAGATGGTCCTCCCTGCTTCCGACGGGATTTCTCGTGTCCCGCCGTACTCAGGATCCACTCTGGAGGGAACGAAGTTTCAACTACGGGGCTGTTACCCTCTATGGCCGGCCTTTCCATGCCTGTTCATTTACTCCGTTCCTTTGTAACTCCGTGTAGAGTGTCCTACAACCCCAGGAGGCAAGCCTCCTGGTTTGGGCTAATCCCGTTTCGCTCGCCGCTACTCAGGGAATCGCGTTTGCTTTCTCTTCCTCCGGGTACTTAGATGTTTCAGTTCCCCGGGTCTGCCTCCAATGCCCTATGTATTCAGGCAAGGGTTCCATCCCATTACGGATAGAGGGTTTCCCCATTCGGAAATCTCCGGATCAAAGCTTACTTACAGCTCCCCGAAGCATATCGGTGTTAGTACCGTCCTTCATCGGCTCCTAGTGCCAAGGCATCCACCGTGCGCCCTTTCTAACTTAACCTAAAAATAAGCGAAGCTTATTCTTGGTATCACTCTCAAAATGAGAGAAAACCTAAAATGGCGATTACTCGGTAATGTCTTCTTCATTACATTATCTAGTTTTCAAAGAACAAAATTGAGAGATCATACTCTCAAAACTGAACGAACAAAGACCGTCACGTCTTGTATATATTCCTTAGAAAGGAGGTGATCCAGCCGCACCTTCCGATACGGCTACCTTGTTACGACTTCACCCCAATCATCTGTCCCACCTTAGGCGGCTGGCTCCAAAAGGTTACCCCACCGACTTCGGGTGTTACAAACTCTCGTGGTGTGACGGGCGGTGTGTACAAGGCCCGGGAACGTATTCACCGCGGCATGCTGATCCGCGATTACTAGCGATTCCAGCTTCATGCAGGCGAGTTGCAGCCTGCAATCCGAACTGAGAATGGTTTTATGGGATTCGCTTAACCTCGCGGTCTCGCAGCCCTTTGTACCATCCATTGTAGCACGTGTGTAGCCCAGGTCATAAGGGGCATGATGATTTGACGTCATCCCCACCTTCCTCCGGTTTGTCACCGGCAGTCACCTTAGAGTGCCCAACTGAATGCTGGCAACTAAGATCAAGGGTTGCGCTCGTTGCGGGACTTAACCCAACATCTCACGACACGAGCTGACGACAACCATGCACCACCTGTCATCCTGTCCCCCGAAGGGGAACGCCCTATCTCTAGGGTTGTCAGGAGATGTCAAGACCTGGTAAGGTTCTTCGCGTTGCTTCGAATTAAACCACATGCTCCACCG
>NZ_OZ481794.1:305000-360000 GCF_984799205.1 Bacillus sp. SRL543 | reverse complement strand
ACGACTTCACCCCAATCATCTGTCCCACCTTAGGCGGCTGGCTCCAAAAGGTTACCCCACCGACTTCGGGTGTTACAAACTCTCGTGGTGTGACGGGCGGTGTGTACAAGGCCCGGGAACGTATTCACCGCGGCATGCTGATCCGCGATTACTAGCGATTCCAGCTTCATGCAGGCGAGTTGCAGCCTGCAATCCGAACTGAGAATGGTTTTATGGGATTCGCTTAACCTCGCGGTCTCGCAGCCCTTTGTACCATCCATTGTAGCACGTGTGTAGCCCAGGTCATAAGGGGCATGATGATTTGACGTCATCCCCACCTTCCTCCGGTTTGTCACCGGCAGTCACCTTAGAGTGCCCAACTGAATGCTGGCAACTAAGATCAAGGGTTGCGCTCGTTGCGGGACTTAACCCAACATCTCACGACACGAGCTGACGACAACCATGCACCACCTGTCATCCTGTCCCCCGAAGGGGAACGCCCTATCTCTAGGGTTGTCAGGAGATGTCAAGACCTGGTAAGGTTCTTCGCGTTGCTTCGAATTAAACCACATGCTCCACCGCTTGTGCGGGCCCCCGTCAATTCCTTTGAGTTTCAGCCTTGCGGCCGTACTCCCCAGGCGGAGTGCTTAATGCGTTAGCTGCAGCACTAAAGGGCGGAAACCCTCTAACACTTAGCACTCATCGTTTACGGCGTGGACTACCAGGGTATCTAATCCTGTTTGCTCCCCACGCTTTCGCGCCTCAGCGTCAGTTACAGACCAGAAAGTCGCCTTCGCCACTGGTGTTCCTCCACATCTCTACGCATTTCACCGCTACACGTGGAATTCCACTTTCCTCTTCTGCACTCAAGTCCCCCAGTTTCCAATGACCCTCCACGGTTGAGCCGTGGGCTTTCACATCAGACTTAAGAGACCGCCTGCGCGCGCTTTACGCCCAATAATTCCGGACAACGCTTGCCACCTACGTATTACCGCGGCTGCTGGCACGTAGTTAGCCGTGGCTTTCTGGTCAGGTACCGTCAAGGTGCCGGCAGTTACTCCGGCACTTGTTCTTCCCTGACAACAGAGTTTTACGATCCGAAAACCTTCATCACTCACGCGGCGTTGCTCCGTCAGACTTTCGTCCATTGCGGAAGATTCCCTACTGCTGCCTCCCGTAGGAGTCTGGGCCGTGTCTCAGTCCCAGTGTGGCCGATCACCCTCTCAGGTCGGCTACGCATCGTTGCCTTGGTGAGCCGTTACCTCACCAACTAGCTAATGCGCCGCGGGCCCATCTGTAAGTGATAGCCGAAACCATCTTTCAGCATATCCCCATGAGGGGAAATGCATTATCCGGTATTAGCTCCGGTTTCCCGAAGTTATCCCAGTCTTACAGGCAGGTTGCCCACGTGTTACTCACCCGTCCGCCGCTGACTTCAGGGAGCAAGCTCCCATCCGTCCGCTCGACTTGCATGTATTAGGCACGCCGCCAGCGTTCGTCCTGAGCCAGGATCAAACTCTCCATATAAGAGTAAGATTTAGCTCTGATAAAAAAATTAAGATTAACGTTGACGTTTTTGTTCGTTCAGTTTTCAAAGGACGATCTCAGTCACTCTCTCGGAGCAACTATATTAGAATAACATTTCCCACAGCCCTCGTCAACAACTTTTTTAAAACAACTAAGGTTGAAAGCTTTTGCCGAAAACGACTGCTCACCTATATTAACACCGAACCTGCATATGAGTCAACACCGTAATCTATGTTTTTATTCATAGATTTTACTCATTAAAAAAAAGGCCGGCCGCTGTCTGCGGCCGGACCTACAATACCTTTATATATAGAAGATTATTTCTTAATTGTAATAATATCTTCTTCTTTTATATCTACACTGCCGGTTTTATTAATAACAACCGTTTCACCTTCAGCCAAATTAGTAAATACAATCGGCGTCATGATAGATGGTGCATTTTCTTTTACAAAGTTCAGGTCGACCTTTAAGAGAGGCTGCCCTTTTTCCACTCTGTCATTTTCTTTGACAAGTGTTTCAAAGCCTTTGCCTTTCAAGTTGACTGTATCAATGCCGACATGGATCAGTATTTCGCGGCCGGAATCTGACAGGAGACCCAGGGCGTGTTTTGTCGGGAACAAATTGACTATCTTGCCGTCAACCGGAGAAACGATCGTACCTTCACTTGGAACGATTGCGAAACCATCGCCCATCATTTTTCCGGAGAACACTGCATCTGGAACATCTGTAATAGGCTTGATTTCTCCTTTTATAGGAGAAACAAAAATATCTTCTCCTTTATGCTCTGTCTGCAGCGCTTCTGGATTTACTTCCTCGATTTGCTGCTCAACACCCTTTTCAGGAGCTTTTTCCACCGGACGCGGTTTTTTGCCGGTCATAATATCCTTCATTTGGCCTTTAATCGTTTCAGATCTAGGGCCGAAGATTGCTTGAATATTGTTGCCTACTTCAAGGACACCGGAGGCCCCCAGCTTCTTCAAACGGTTTTTATCTACATCTTTAATATCATTTACAGACACACGAAGGCGTGTGATACATGCATCAAGATGAGAGATGTTTCCTTGTCCGCCCATTGCTTCAAGGATTTGGTACGGAAGATCTCCGCCTTTATTTTCACCTTCAGTAACGTCTTCTTCTTCTACATCTTCGCGTCCAGGTGTCTTAAGGTTGAACTTGCGGATCGCAAAGCGGAAGCCGAAGTAGTAGATAACCGCAAAGACAATACCTACCGGGATGACAATCCATGCGTTTGTCTGAGGGTTAATCAGACCGAACAGGATATAATCAATCAAACCGCCAGAGAAGGTCATACCGATTTTTACATTCAAAAGATGCATTGTCATAAAGGACAATCCGGCGAAAATGGCATGGATACCGAAAAGTACAGGAGCTACGAACAGGAATGAGAATTCCAGCGGCTCAGTAATACCAGTCAGGAATGAAGTCAAAGCCGCAGAAGCCATCAGGCCTCCGACAATTGCTTTTCGTTCCGGACGGGCTTCATGATAGATCGCCAGAGCAGCTGCCGGAAGACCGAACATCATGAACGGGAATTTACCAGTCATGAAAGTACCAGCTGTTAGATCCTGGACACGATCCTTGATTTCAGCCATGAAGATCCTTTGGTCACCGCGCACCAATTCGCCTGCATTTGTTGTATATTGTCCAAACTCATACCAGAATGGCGAGTAGAAGATATGGTGCAGGCCAAAAGGAATAAGCGAGCGTTCAATGACACCAAACACAAATGCGGATAATGTCAGGTTGGCATGGACCATGTTTTGAGAAAAAGCGTTAAGTGCAGACTGGATCGGAGGCCAGATGATAATCATCAAAAGCCCAAGGACCACTGCACTCGCTGCTGTCGCAATCGGTACAAAACGCTTTCCTGCAAAGAATCCTAAATAGGAAGGAAGCTCAATTTCAAAGAATTTATTATACATGGATGCAGCGAGAATACCTACAATAATACCGCCGAATACACCCGTCTGGAGAGTCGGTATTCCCAGGACATTGGCATATTCCATACTTCCTTCAAGGTCTTTTGCTTCAATGCCCAATACAGTGCCCATCGTTACATTCATAATCAAGTAACCGATGATGGCAGCAAGGGCAGCTACACCTTCCCCGCCTGCAAGGCCGACTGCAACACCGACCGCAAACAAGAGGGCAAGGTTGCTGAATACAATATTACCGGCGTTTTCCATAACGGAAGCGACCATTTCCACTCCGCCATTTTCCAGGAATGGAGCTAATTCCAGCAGCGCAGGGTTCTGCAGGGCATTACCAAAGGCAAGCAGGATACCTGCAGCCGGAAGGAGCGCTACCGGAAGCATCAATGCCTTGCCGACTTTTTGCAAGACACCAAAAGCTTTTTTAAACATGTGAATTCCTCCTTTTTTTATAAGCTCATAAAGCGTTTCCAATACTGAGCACAATTAAGCAGAAAGCAAAAAAGGCATGAGGAAAAAATAACCGAAAAAAGCTGTACAGGTGTATATTACCCATAAAACTTGTTTTCAATTATCTAATCACTCATGCCTGATCGTATCAGTAACACGTAATTATGATATTTATTTGATTTTCTTTTGAAGCCTCTGCAGGTGCATCGTCAGATACACTGCTTCTGCATCAAAAACTTTTTTTCGCAGCGCTTGCTGCATCACTTTAATGAGCTTCCAGGAAAGATTGTAACACACAGGATACTCTGACTTCAAGAGGTCTGCAATTTTTTCCGGCTCTTCCACTTGTTCGCCGGTATGTACCCTCTCGATTGTAAACCTCAGATGCCGGACAAGCCTCATATAATCTATGCTTTCTTTATCGATTTTTATATCAAGCTGCTCTTCAATCATATTTACCAGATGGGTCACAAGCTGCGAGTGCTGATTGACCTCGGAAAGATTCCGGTTCATGACGGCACTGTGGATATGGAGGGCAATAAATCCAACTTCCCCTTCAGGCAGGTGCACTCCCGCCCTTTCTCCAATCAGCTGGACAACATCCTTGGCTACTTCATACTCGAAAGGATACAGCGCTTTCGTTTCAATCAGGAAGGGATTTCGCATTTCCATGCCAATGGACAGCCTGCTGACAGCGAACATCAAATGGTCGGTCAGCGCCACATGGATATGCTCATTCAATTCCGAGTTAGTCCGCTGCTTGATCAGTTCAAGAGAGGAAATGATAACATCGAGCAGTTCATTGTCCACATGCGGGAGAAGCTTGATATAGTTTTCCTGCTCTTTTTCATTCTTCAGGATAAAGAGCTTTTCTACAGAAGCTTCATCAATGAAATCACCTTTCTTATGGCTGAAGCCAATCCCCTTCCCAATGAGGACAACCTCGCCGTGTTCCTGGTGTTGGCCGATCAGTACATTATTATTTAGTGCCTTTTTCACTTCAAGCGTTTTCATATCCTCTTTCCTCTTTTCAGTCTCCATCAAGTAGTTACATGTTATAAAAGACAAAATCGGAAGTCAATAAAAAGAAAAGCGGAGGCGACTGTTCAGGTGCGACAAGCATAAGACAAGCAGGACGGAAGGTTGTTCTTTAACCTTCTGGCCTGATTGGCTTATGACTCGAGCACCTAGGAGCCGCAGCTGGACAGATAGAAAAGCGGAAGCGGCTTGCCCAGAGCCGACAAGCATAAGACGCGGCAGAATAAAAGGCGTTCTTTGCCTTATTCTGCCGTGGCTTATGACTCGAGGCTCTAGCCGCTGGAGCTGGACAAATAGAAAAGCGGAGGGCGCTTGCCCAGCCCCGACAAGCATAAGACGAACAGAGCGAAAGGTTTGCTCTTTAACCTTTTGATCTGTTTGGCTTAAGACTCGAGGGGCTAGCGCCCGGAGCTGGACAATCGAAATGCGGAAGCGGCTTGCCCAGAGCCGACAACCTATGCGAAAAGAGCCTCTACAAAAGAAAGAGAGCCTCCATAAAAGAGGCTCCCACAAAATTATTTTAAGAAAACAAAGTAAAGGACAAACACTGCAAACAGGAAGTACATGATCGGGTGAATCTCTTTGACTTTTCCTTTTACTATCATGGTGATTGGATAAAAGATAAAGCCGATTGCAATCCCGGTAGCAATGCTGTATGTGAGCGGCATGGCTATGATTGTCAGGAAGGCTGGAACGGCGATTTCGAATCTCTTCCAGTCAATCTGCCCAAGCGATGAAACCATCAGGACACCTACAATGATCAGGGCCGGAGCTGTAACCGGCGCTGTGATTACATCAAGCAGCGGGAAGAAGAACAGTGAAAGCAGGAAGAACGCAGCTGTCACAATTGCTGCGAATCCTGTCCTGGCTCCGGCAGCCACCCCAGCAGATGATTCAATATAAGATGTTGTTGTTGAAGTTCCAAGTATGGCTCCCGCCACAGTGGCACAAGAGTCAGCAAGCAGCCCTTTGCCTGCGCGCGGCAGGATGTTCCCCTTCATAAGACCTGCCTGGTTAGCGACTGCGACGAGTGTTCCTGCTGTATCAAAGAAGTCAACGAACAGGAACGTCAGAACAACGACAAGCATCTCTGTCGTAAAGAATGAACTGTCGCCAAATGCCGTAAAGGCAGCTCCGAACGTAGGTTCGAGGCTTGGTACAGCGCCTACGATATTTTCAGGAGCATTAATCAGTCCAAAAATCATACCGGCTAGTGCAGTCACTGCCATCCCGATGAAGATACCGCCTTTGACGCCTTTAGTCATAAGGATGACCGTAATAACAATGCCGAAGATGGCCAAAAGGACGTTTCCATTTGAAAGATCGCCAAGTCCGAGCAGTACGGCATCATCATTGACAATGATCCCGGCGTTCTGGAACCCGATAAAGGCGATGAACAGCCCGATTCCCGCTCCTACTGCAAACTTCAGTTCAGCAGGAATGGCATTGATTATTTTTTCCCTGATGCCTGAAAGCGTGAGTAGTATGAAAATCAGACCGGAAATGAGCACCCCGCCGAGTGCATGCTGCCAGGAGATCCCCATTGTCAATATGACTGTATAGGCGAAAAAGGCATTCAAGCCCATCCCCGGCGCAAGCCCGATCGGATATTTAGCAATCAGGCCCATTAAAATGGACCCGATGGCAGCAGCAAGGGCTGTCGCCACAAAGACTGCACCCTGATCCATCCTCATGCTGTCCGGAAGGTCTGGAACAGACTGCAATGATAATGTGAGCGGGTTAACGGCCAGGATATAGGCCATTGATAAAAACGTAGTTAATCCGCCAATGATTTCGCGGCGGTAATTCGTGCCAAGCTCTTCAAACTGGAAATACTTTTTCATTACTTTCCCCCCTAGTGTATAAAACCAAATAAAAAACGCCCGCCGGTTTCCGGGAGCGTGACAACAGGTTCCTGCCTATAGGGGGAAATGGAAAATAAGTTCAGTAAATATCCCTATAAACATTTACCTCGTAGTCAAGCTATTTACGGCAGCTCGGTAGAAACTTTCAGGCCATATCCCTGATATTATACGACGTAATACGACATATTCAGTTCTTCTTCATTTTAGCAGGAGCACTATTTTCAGTCAATAAAAAAACGAACATTTTTCAATGTTCGTTTTTAATCGTTCGTATTTATTCCCACTCAATCGTTGCAGGCGGCTTGCTTGTGATATCATAAACAACGCGGTTAATATGATCCACTTCATTGACGATCCTGGTGGATATAAGCTCCAGTACATCCCAAGGGACCCTTGCCCAGTCTGAAGTCATTCCATCAATGGAAGTTACTGCACGGATCCCGATCGTATAATCATAGGTACGGGCATCTCCCATGACCCCTACACTGCGGATATCCGGAAGAACCGTGAAGTACTGCCAGATATCGCGGTCAAGACCTGCCTTTTTGATTTCGTCCCGCAAAATGGCGTCTGATTCACGGACAATTTCCAGCTTTTCGTCTGAAATTTCTCCAAGTACACGGATGCCGAGCCCCGGGCCAGGGAATGGCTGCCTCCAGACGACTTCATCCGGGATGCCAAGCTCAGTGCCCAGCGCCCTGACTTCATCCTTGAATAAAGTATTCAAAGGCTCAATCAGCTTGAACTGCATATCTTCAGGAAGCCCGCCGACATTATGGTGGGACTTGATTGTCTGCGCAGTTGCTGTACCACTTTCAATAATATCGGTATACAGAGTGCCCTGGGCAAGGAACTCAATTCCTTCAAGCTTAGTGGCTTCATCATCAAACACATAAATGAATTCGTTACCGATGATTTTCCTTTTCTGTTCCGGATCGCTGACACCCTTCAGCTTGTTAAGGAAGCGGTCTTTTGCGTCAACTTTAATAACATTCATGTGGAAGCCTTCAGAAAAGGTCTTCATCACACTTTCCGCTTCACCTTTCCGGAGAAGTCCGTGATCGACAAAAATACATGTCAGCTGATCGCCGATCGCTTTATGGATGAGGACAGCGACAACAGAGGAATCTACCCCTCCGCTCAGCGCGCATAAAACCTTCTTGTTGCCGACAGCCTGGCGGATCTTTTCTATCTCTATTTCAATAAAGTTCTCCATTGACCATTCGCCCTTACATCCGCAGACGCCAAAGACAAAGTTCTTCAGTATATCATTTCCATATACAGAGTGACGGACTTCCGGGTGGAATTGAACCGCATAAAGCCCGCGCTCTTCATTGCTCATAGCAGCGATTGGGCAGGAAGGATTGATTCCATCAACAATAAAACCTTCAGGCGCTTCTGTAACAAGGTCGCCGTGACTCATCCAGACTGTCTGTTCATTCGGAAGTCCGGCAAAAAGCTTGGACTCATGTTCAAGTGTCAGGACAGCTTTTCCATACTCTCGGTGCTTTGCGCGCTCAACTTTGCCTCCGAAGTGCATGGTCATCAGCTGCATTCCGTAGCAGATGCCGAAAATAGGCAGGCCCAGCTCAAAAATCCTCTCATCGCAGCGGAAGGCATTTTCGCCGTATACACTGTTCGGGCCGCCAGAGAAGATGATGCCGCTTGGATTCATTTCCTTGATTTCTTCTGCCGTGATGGTATGGGGATGAAGCTCACTGTATACCCCAAACTCGCGGATCCTTCTAGTTATCAGCTGATTGTACTGGCTGCCAAAGTCTAGCACGACAATCATTTCCTGGTTTTGCAGTTCTGTTTTCCCCGTCAAATCTGTCCACCTCGGTTATGTTATTTTTTCTTATCCTGCTCTCCCGGACCTTACTTTAACCAGAATCCGGAACAGCTTTACTTCTCTCAGCTTCATATACCCGGTTATCTTCGGCAGCAGGCTTAAAGGCCGCATGCCTGTCCAGCAATCGCCAAACAACACAAAAAACCGGAACTCTCCTCCGCAAATACGCTGAAGGCAGAATTCCGGTTTTTAAGCATAAATGCCCTAAAACGCTATATAGAATGACCTGCCTTCATAGTCAAGTCATTTAAGGTGACCTGGTAGAGACTTTCGAACCGTATTATCGAGGATATATGAAGGTGCATATTAAATTATGATTCTCGTGAACATTGTATCAACAGGTCATTTTTTTGGTCAAGCTATTGTCTTTTTAATTAAATTTTCCCACAATTCCCTGATCTCTTCCCAGCGCCCTTCTTCAAGGCTGCCTCTGTACAGAACCCTCTCATACTGGGCAGTGATCCTACTCATTTCCTGTGTAGAGAAGAAATGATCGATATAAGCAGCATATTCCCTCAGCGTCTGGTCCTGTTTCCTCTTCAGGCCGTATCGTTCAAGCTGTTTGAGCAGCGTCAGATACGCTGAAGCAAAGCGGTCATCCTTCTTTTTCATCCGTCTGAACTTCCAGATAAAATATGATGGAAGCCATTTGGATCTTTTCAGGTAAGCAGCCGCAACGGCCGCAGCAAGAAGCAGTAAGATCAGAGCCAGCAGCTTCCATGAGCCAGCGAAGAATTCCTTTATTTTCAAACCAAAGTCAGCCAGCGTAAAGGAAGAGGACGTATCGCTGTTTCCCTCTGGTGATTCAGGAGCAGCAGGCTCCTCTTTCGGTTCGGCTGCCGTTTCTTCTGTATCTGTTTCAGGAGTGTCTGTTGTCTGGCTGTCATAGGAATACTGCACATTATTTGAAAAACCTTGTGTCGGCTCAAATGGAACCCAGCCAATTTCAGGGAAGTAAACCTCCACCCATGAATGGGCATTGTTATTCGTCACTTCAAAGACCCTGCTTGTTCCACTTTCCCTTGCCTGATATTCTCCTTCTGTATAGCCTTTCACCCATCTTGCAGGAATGCCGAGGCTCCGCACAAGAACAGCCATTGAGGAAGAGAAATTATCGCAATAGCCTCTTTTTGTATCAAATAAGAATTGATCCACATAGTCATCGCGGGCACCGGGAACGGCCACATCCATCTGATCATAGGAAAAGCCGGACATCCGGAAATAGCGTTCAACCGCTCTTGCTTTATCGAACCAGCTTGATTCATTAACCGTTATCTCCTCTGCCAGCTCTTTAACCCTTGCCGGGAGATTATCAGGCAGCTGAGTATACCTCTCCAGGAAACTGCCGTCCAGATTCTGGCCATCGCCGGTCTCCTGGAGTGCAGTAACACTATATTTCGGCACGTCATAGCTCACACTATATTCCTTCAGGGGCATCGGCTGGACAGCATAAACTTTTTCAATCGCCGGATCAAGCTCAAAGCTCACATCCCCTTTGGGCTGAATGCCCTCAACACCAAGCGGGTATACAATATGCGGAGATGATTGATACAAATATACTGAACTAGTTTCCGGATTGGTTGTCATCCCCTCTCCTGAAAAAGAGGAAATCGGCACTTCATCTTCCTCAGTGAACGGAATGCGCTCTTCCCCTTCTTCGGAAGCAAGCCATCCTTTGCCTGTGTACTCATCCTTCGTTTCAACCTTCCAGTAGTGGCGAGATTTCACTTCAGTCCGGAAAACAACCTGGTTGTCTCCGATGAAGGGCCCGCCAAGCCTGGAATCATCGACTCCATAGCCTACCCGCGCGACTGAACCGCCTGGTCCGTCTCCGCTGTTCTGGCCATATGATTTTATATACGGAACAGGGTCGGGCCAAATAGGCGCTGCCTTGGGGGCAGCAAGGCCGACCGCCACACTCAGGGCAATCATCACGGCAAGCGGTGCCATCCATTTTCTCGAGAAAGTCCTCTTTTTCCTGATTGTCTCGCGCTCCATAAGCCTGTGGAATGTCAGGATCCCCATCACACCGAAACCGGCGATAACAGTACGGACAATGGCGCCGTCTGCCTGGTATGGAGTAAAGGTATCCAGCACCGTAATATAGGTCAGTGTCATAAAAAAGAAAATAAAGATCTGCCTTCTATTAATCAGCCAATATTGAAGCAGGTAAGTCATCAGCCAAATCAGCACAAAGAACAGAAGGCTCCTGAACAAGTCTGTGAGCTCCGGCCAATCGGCTGCCGAAACAAAGCCCAGATTCTCTTTGATTTCCATGAAAAACGGCAGCACCCATACCGGTGAAAAAAAAGCTCCCTCATAATAAAGATAATGCAGGGAATACAGGACATACAGGCACTTAACAAAGCCGCTGACCACCATATTCACGTTAAAATAATACATCACAAGGCTAAGAATAATGAACACAATAAACACAAGGATGTTAGAAGTATCTGTCAGCTGCTCAAGCGGGCGCATCCACTCCCACAGAAGCAGGAATCCGAACATATATAATATGACAGAAGTCATGGTGCGTCTGTTCTCATCTGCCCTCATCTTCTATTCACCTCCGAAAAAGCCTCCGAAAATTGGCCTTCATGGACAAGAACGACTCTGACCCCGCGCGCATTGGCAGAAGCCCTGAGTGCGATTTCCTCCTTGGCTGCAGACTCACGTTCATTTTTCAGCAGAAAAATGGTGACGGCATTTTTGTGGGAAGCATAGAAACTTGCCTTTTCCACCAGCCGCTTCGTCAGCTGGGCCGTGATCAGCATAAGCGAGACATTCTGCTGGGCGAGGAAGTTCTCCGTTTCCAGCACCCGGTCAAAGGAAACCGGGCAGTCATCCTTCACTTTAGCGAGGTGGTAAAAAAGGTGCTGCTGCTGTCCTTCTCCGCCCCTGACAGGGAAAGCCGCCCTTTCCGTGCCCATCGTGATCAGGCCGGTCTGGGCTCCCTTGCGGAGGATGCCTCTGATGACAGAGGCTGTAAAGGATACAACCCCCTCAAACCTGCTGTCAGGTGCGCAATCCATCATAATATATACATCATGCGATTTCCGCTGTTCAAATTCCTTTGTCATGATATCATTCCGCCTGGCGGTCGCTTTCCAGTTGATCCAGGAAAAACGGTCTCCGGGCTGGTATTCCCGGATCCCGACAGCCATGGAAGTATCCCTCTGGACCCGTTCCTTCGACGCAGTCATCCCCTGGTCATAATGGTTGTCGGCCGGCTTATAAATAAGCTCCTCATAAGCGGGGTACACCATGATCCGGCCCTCCAGCTCCACAAGCTTCTCTTTTTCAACCAAACCGATCGGATCGCCCGTTTTCAGGCGGATATTCTCGAAGATATGCTCACCGCGCGGCAGTCCATCCACTTCATACTCAAAAGAAACCTCCCGCTTGAACCAGGGAAATACAAAGGATTTTGCCTTATTTCCTTTTGAGGAAAAAGACAGCGCCTCATTGAGGCAGTCCTCGGCAATGAGAAAAAACAGCGGGAAAGAGTTGTCCCGCTTCAAAGTCACTTTTACCTTAAGCTTTTCTCCAGCATTATAATCCGTCTTTGCAAGGTCCCTGTCAGCCCGGAAGCTGCCGACTGAGTAAAAGGACAAAGCAAGGCCGTACAAGGCAAAAGGAAGGAAGCTGTAAAAAAGGAACCAGCTCACAAACCCGCCCTGGAACATCGCATAAGAAAATGTGATCAGAATGAGGAGAAATAATACAATCAGCTTCCAGACATTTTTGCCCAGATGTATCAGCCGCTTCATCTTACTTCACTAGCCTTTGGACAGGGACCGGCACTCTTGCAATCACACGGTCCACAACTTCCTCGGCTGAAATGCCTTCAAACTTGGCTTCGCTCTTCAGGATGATGCGGTGGGCCAGCACAGCCGGGGCCAGATATTGGATATCATCAGGCAGTACATAATCCCGGCCGTACATGAAAGCGAAGGCCTGGGCCGATTTCATTAGCGCAATCGATCCGCGCGGGCTCGCCCCCAGATACACACTGCTGTGGGTCCTTGTCCTGTTGGCGATATCAACAATATATCTCTTGATGGTTTCATTCACATGCACTTCTTTAATCTGCTGCTGCAGCTCCCTCAGTTCTTCAAGGTCAATGACAGGTTCCAGCTCATCGATCGGCGGCACCTTCTGTGCGCGGTTCAGCACTTCCATTTCTTCGGCCACTTCCGGATAGCCCATTTTCATCTTCAGCAGAAAACGGTCCAGCTGGGCTTCAGGAAGAGGATAGGTCCCTTCATACTCAATCGGGTTCTGGGTTGCCATGACAAAGAAAGGCTTCTCAAGCCTGTGCGTCACGCCGTCAATGGTCACACTGCTCTCTTCCATCCCCTCAAGCAATGCAGACTGGGTTTTAGGCGAGGTCCGGTTGATTTCATCAGCAAGGATGATATGCCCCATGATCGGCCCGGGACGGAACTGAAATTCCATCTCTTTTGGATTATATATAGAAACGCCTGTTACATCTGACGGAAGCAGATCGGGAGTAAACTGGATCCGGCGGAAGTTGGCGCCCACCGATTTTGCCAGCGCCCTTACCATCATTGTTTTACCAACGCCCGGGACATCCTCAAGCAGAACATGCCCTCCTGCCAGAAGTGCCACAAGGCTCAGTTCAGCCACATTGCGCTTTCCAATCATAACCTTCTCGATATTATGCAAAATCCTTTCAGCCGCGGGATTCATTTGATCGCGCATCTATATCCCTCCTGTTTTATATCTATTAAGCAGGCCAAAAGGCGCAGCTTAAATTGAATTTCTTTTGAATTATGATTCTTATAACTTATATTCGACAGATTCTGTTAAAAACCTGTAAAAAATACGGACCTGGTAAAATATTAACGTAAGGCCAGCATATCTATTGTAGGTAATTTTCAAAAATATGTAAAATGGAAAGATTTCCGGACATGGCGGAGACTGTTTCAGGATGAGTGAGGAGTTAAAAGAAATCTGCTCCTTTTAGAGGCTTTTCAACTATCCAGCATGTTCCCGCTCAAGTGAAATCACTAACTTGATAATGTTTGATTTAAACAATTAAATAAAAGCATGCCCGCATAGGCAGGGCATGCTTTCACGCACAATTAATCAAACGTTTGATTAACGGTTTTCCCTTAACTTTTCCATCCGTTCAGCCCAGTCATTGATCTTTTGATCGATCCTGTCTACTTCATCGTCAATTTCCTGATGCTTGCTGTTAATGATCTCTTCCTGCAGTCCTTCCAACACCTTCTCATGCTCTTCTGTCTTTTTGAGAAGCTCCTCTTCCATAGGTGCATCGATCAGTTCATTTTCCTTTAGGTTCGCAATGGCATCCCGGATGCGCCCAGCTTCATTCCTGATTGCATATCCAAGCCCCATGCCCATCTGATCGATGTCCATCTTCTGGAAGGAGACGGCAAATGTATTTTTGGGAGTGGACCACTGAACCCCAATGATATCAATCAGCCCTGGCACCCACTCATTAGAGATGCTGCTGTTCAACTGATCGGCATTATCGGCGCCGATATACTCGCCCTTCCCTGCCTCAGCCACCTTCTTGAGCTGACCTTCTGCTTTTGCATCCACATTAAAACCGATGATGTTCACCTTCCGGCTTTCATTGGTCTCAGCAAACAGCCTGGCTTCCTCCACCGGATTTCCGTCGCAAGTCTCCGCTCCGTCGCTGACAATATAAAGGGTAATATCACCTTCATAATCCATGCTCGCTTCCCTTGCGGCCTTTATGGCGCCTGCAAGCGGGGTCCAGCCTTTTGCCTCCACCCCTTCGACAGCCTTGAAGAAAGACTCTTCGTTATATGACTGCAGCGGATAAACTTCATCAATCGTCGTACAGGAAATCTGCTTGTCCTTGTCCTCCTGTGTGCCTGCATGCCCATACACATAAAGAGAAACATCATTTTCTTCCCCAATGGTCTTGGCAAAGCTTCTGACTGCACTCTTGGCTATCTCCATTTTCTGCTTGCCGTCTACATCAAGCAGCATGCTGGAGCTGGCGTCAAGGAGGAGAAGCGCCTTCCCGTTTTCCCGCTCTTTGCCGGTTTCAGATTCTGATGCCTGCTCCGGCTCAGGCAGGAGCGGTTCATCAAATTGCGGCTCATAATCCATGATCCTGCCAATGGATTGCTGATAGGCACTGTTGCCGAGATAATAAAGCAGTGCCTTGAACATCATATCCGGATCATCCGTTTCCTTTGTGACCTTTTTCATCTGCTCTTCAAAATCTTCCCTGATGCCTGAAAGCGTATTAAAATCAGGCCAAAGCGCGGTTTCCTTTTCATAGCTGAAGTCCTTTGTCAAAAGGCCTGGCTCTGCATTCCGGAACTCTTCCACCGTAGAAGGAATCACAACCGTGCTGATTTCATCTGTGACTTCACTGCCTTCTCCTTTATGATCCTTCCCGGCCTCTTTTTCATCAGCCGGGTCAGCCTCAGCCTGGGCTGGTTCTGCCTTGTCCACTTTCTTTTCCCCAGAGCAGCCGGCCAGGATAAGCAAGACGGCCAGCATGAACACCATGTATTTTTTCAGCATCCTTCATCCTCCTCTGATCACATTTCTTTTTCCACTGTTAAAGAATGTTCCGGCCTTTCCTGCATAACCCTGAAGCCTAAAGCTCCCGAGATAATATATAAAACACTTGGCACAAACATGAAAAAAATCGAAATCGGGAAGCTTAAAACGCCAAATGCGATCATCAGTCCCCCAAATAGCTTGTGGTTCATTCTGTTTACCAGACAGCCGACAATCAATGCCCCTGCCTGAATCATGAAAAATAAGAGCGTAACAATAAAAATAATGCCTGCCGCCTGCTGATCGCCGTCTGAGACAGCTGCCACAAAAGCCACAAAAAAACCTAAAAACGAAAACAAAATGCCAATGATGCCGCCCACCAGCCCTAACACAAATTCCGCTGTCCTTTTCATTCAATCCAACTCCTATGATGATGCATCTAGTAATGGTATATGATTATTGCCTTCCATAATTTTACGTTTTTCACCCAGTTTCGTTCCTGGGTTTTTGGTCCTGTTTTTTGAATTTCTATTGGTGATTTAGGCCTACCAAGACACGATATGCGCTGTATTATTTCTTGCCTTAAGCCAGGTCCCCCCCAGGAATGCTATTTCACCCTAAATTAATCTCAATCTCACCCCTGCTGCCATTAGCAGCATAAACACCGCCACGATTTTGATCCCTGCCAAAACCGCTTTTCCGCTCACCCTTTCCTCCTCATACCTCCCAGCTGTCCCATCTATTACAGCAACACCAAGGCAACAGAGGAAATGCAAGCAAAAAACAGCAGATTATACTTTTGCTCCTGAAAATCAATCAGCCAGTTTTCGGAAACTGTATAGGCATATACGCCAAAAGAAAGGGTAACGGTGAAAAAGAAGAAAAGATTAATTTGGCAAGGGTTCTTTTCTTGATAAAATTCAGCTCCCTTTTAGTTTCGATATCACTTTTGGATAATTTTTCTATTTCTAAAACAACCTTATATACCCTTTTACAGGCTGATTAAACACGAGAAAAGAGCTCTCCTCAGGAGAACTCTATACTGGCATACTATTAAACTTCTCCCGCTTATAAAAGTCCCATAGAAAGCCGCCACAGAAGAAAGAAGACAGCAATCGAAATGCCGCCATATACTGCTTTTTTACTTACCCTTTTCCCCTCATCCTTGAGAGAGGCCCCGCTTATGCCAGCAAGAATAAGTCCGATTGAAGCTAACACAACAAATGTGACAATCTGGTTGAAGTACTTTTGGGTATCTATAATCCAGTTTTCCTGGATTGTGCAGGCATAGATGATAATTCCTCCGAGTACCACTACCGTGTAAATCGTTGCAATTCGGGAAAGTGTTTTTTTGTTCATTGAATTCCCCCCTAAAAGCTCATACTATGCGCCAAAGGAGAAAGAGTACCGCGATGACCGCTCCAGTGCAGAGTGCTTTATTATTCAGCTTCCTGCCTTTCTCCCTTTCACCCGCAGCATCGACTGATGCCAGGAATAGACCAACAACGCCAAGGACACCAAACAGCAATAATTCATAAAAATGCTCTTCTGTGTCGATAGACCCGCCTTCCTGAACAAAATAGGCATATATACAAAAGCTAACTAAGACCAATATGGTATATGACACAGAGATAAAAGTGAAAGTCTTCTTTTTCATGATCCTCTCCCTCCCATCATGAGCTGTTGGAGCTGAAGGCTTAAAAAAGGGAAGCTCCACAAGGAAGCTCCCATTTCTATGATACAGCCAGACCAGGCTTTTCAAATAAAATAAACTGCGAGCCTCCAGACAACTAAGAAGATTGCTAAGGACACTCCTCCATAAACAGCCTTTTTACTGATATTGCTGCCTTTATCCCGTAAAGAAGCTATATCAATGGCGGCCAATATCGCTCCTATCAGGAAAAGAAAACCAAACAGCAGCAGGTCATATTTGTATTTTCCGATATCAATCTGACCATCCTCCTGCACCCTGTAATAGTATACGAGGAAGCTGGCAAAGAGCACCGCCACATAGGTATGTTTAATGATATTGAGTGTTTTTTTCTTCACCCTATCACCTCAGGGGGATTCTACAAAATAGAAGCTGATTCCAGCTATACCTGCCTTACTTAAGGCTGTGGGAACAGGTGGCCCCATCTCTGTTTTAAAAGCTCAAGCAGGTAGTTTACCAGATTAGAAATTCTCTCTTTCACATCCGGAGTCTTCGGAAGCGGAGAAGGAATTTCTTCCCCTTTAGAGTCAGTGAAAAGAATATCTGAAGTGTCTACATGCTTGCCGACACTCCATTTTTGAACGTTTTCGGCGCCTCTGATTTCGGCTGTTTTGTCGCTGTCGATCAGGACTTCTTTGACTTGAGTTCCTGTGAAGTCAACAATGCTGCCGTGGGCGGCCGATTTGATGATAACCTTGGTTTTCTTCAGGCCTTCCCCTTTAAGAGTGGCGTTTTTCTTGATTGTGATGCCTTCTTTAATTTCAGAGGAAGCATCCATTATCACCAATGCATTTTTCTCATTGACAGTAAGCTTTTTCGCTTTGTAGCCAACCAGGTTGTAGATTTTATCGTAATCAGGCTCTTCCGGCTGTTCTGGTTCTTCCACTTCTGCCGGCTTAAGTGACGTCTGGATCAGCACTGGATCATGGTCGCTGGCACGGCCGTGCTCTTCCATGAATGCAGAGTTGATGTGGACGATGTCGACCTGTGTTTTGTCTGCCAGGTTATTGGATACAAGGATATGGTCCAGCACCTGGGCATTGCCCTGGTAAGAGTAAGAATAGCGTTCTTCGGCAGGGACTTTTTCAATCATATTGGTCAGTTCCTGGCCTTTTAGTGCCTGCAGCGGGTTCGAGAATTCAAAATCATTGAAGTCGCCAAGCAGAACGATATTGGCTTCAGGGTCATCAGCGAGTACGTCTTTTACAAAACCGTTCACAATGGCGGCAATCTTCATGCGCTGTACTTCGCTTCCAAGGACAGGCGGCTGATTTTTGCCGAACAGCGGCTGGTCTCCGCCTTTGGAGTTAAAGTGGTTCGCAACGACAATAACCTTTTCTCCATTGAATTCGAACTGGGCTGCAAGCGGCTTACGGCTTGAGTCAAATGCCGGATCAGCCGGTTGGATACGGCCCGGGTTTAATGTAAGCTCGCCGTTTTCAAAATCTACAGAGTCAGTTGCTGTTCCTTTGGTGCCAGGCACCAGGGAGACTCGGTCTGCTTTATATAGGAAGCCGACGCGGATGTTTCCGCCCGGTGCTCCGCCGTCCTGGTTATTGACTGGAGCAATATCTGTATAAGAATACTCAGGTCCGCCGAGCTCTTTGATTTTAGCAATCAGTGTTTCGTAGCTTTGGCTGGCATCTGTGTTGCCGCTGTCAGTCTGGCCGTCATTGTCCTGAACTTCAGTCAGGCCAACGATATCCGGCTGTTTCAGATTTTGGACGATTGCTTCTGCCAGTCTTGTCACTTTTTCATCATCTGTCTTGGTTGAAAAGTTTTCTACATTATAGGAAGCGATTGTAAGCTTGTCATCAACAGGTGTTATATCAGTTGTTTCCCGATCGTTATCACCTTCCACAAATTCCGGGAGGCTATTTTTTTCAACGATTACCTTATAGCCGCTGAAGCCGTAGCTCACAACACCTGTGATGCTGCCGTTGAAGTGGTCGCCCATTTTGGCAACAAAGCTTTCGTCATCAATATCAAGCGTGATTCTTTCCGGGTTAAAATCGTCTTTTGTAATGCGGAGGCCGCCTTCATCTGTGTTTGTCGGGACAGACTCAGGAACGACTGTCAGCTCGCCGTATTTCTGCGGCGCGACGACTTTAGGGTTGTCCACCTGTATCAGCATGCCTTCAAGGCTTTCGAAAAAGTCGATGCCGTCCTCTTCAGGATCGAATTCGGTCAATCCGTCATTATCAATGATTTCTGTCGGAATCTTACGATCTGCACCAATGACAACTGGCTCTGGAAGCTCCTGGCTGCCTGCAGGAGTTACAGCTGTTGCTGCAATTTCCGTAACTGGCAGATCATTCTGCAGTCTGTCGGAATAGCCTTCCATCACATATTCCTTCACCTGGCCGGAAGCTTTCACCACATCGCCAAGCTTTAAGCCGTGTGCTTTTTTATAAACAAGTATACCTTCTGACGTTTTATCATCTTCATCAGGCTGGAGGTCTTGCATGTAAAAGTTATTGGAATCCAGTACTTTCACTACAATTCCTTCTATATCATTTACGTTTTGGCCTTGATATGGAGAATAGTGGCCTGCACCCTGGATGTCATGGATGCGGACATTTTCTTTTTGAATGATATAATTCAGGACTGATGGCTTGCTAGTTTTCAAGCCTTCTTTTACACCAATGGCTTTGATGGTAGTATCTTTTGTAATCTCGATTGGTGCTTCATACAGCGTGCTGTCCTCAGTAGGCTCGGTGCCGTCAGTTGTATAGTAGATGGCGGCTCCTTCAGTGCCTGTTGAGAGTGTGACCTTGCCGCCTTCTTTAATCAGTCCTGGTGCCGGCGAGGCAACGATCGGCTGGACAGTCGTAGAATCAGCGATGATATCTCCTGCATCGCGCGGGATCAGCTGGTAAACATCCCTGTAGGAGCCAAGGACTCCTATAACAGAATCATAGGAAGTATTGATGCTAAGCAGCCCGGCTTCCTCAGGGCGAATCTGGAAGGACACGCCGTTTTCATCAACAGCTGTGTAGTTGCCGCCGCTGAATGACTGGACTTCGATATTTTTCAGAGTCAGCAAAGTGGCTTCTTTCTCTTCTTTCAGGTCAGCAGCCGTTACTTCCTCTGCAGCTGGTACCTCTGCTTTTTCCAAAACCTTCACATCGCTTGCTGCTGTTTCAATCTCAAGGAGAGAATTGTAGTCTGTCAGTTTGCCAGAGGCCTGGACTTTGTCTCCGCGCTCGACATTCAATCCGTTTCCGTAAAGGACGATGCCGCCGGTCTCATCCTGAATATAAGTGGCAGAGCCAAGGACAGCTGTCACTGTTCCTTCTGCAAAAACAGTGCTGTCAAGCGGAAGCGCTCTGACTTCGGAAATCGTCATCTGCTCTGCAATCGTATAGTTGAATTGTGAAACTTCGCTATTGTCCAGGCCATCGGCTGTAGCAAAAGCTTTAATGGCTGCTGGTGCATTAATCGTGATGGGGCTGCTGTAAACAGGACTGCTTGCGTCCGGTTCAGAGCCATCAAGGGTATAGTGGATCACTGCATTTTGTGTAGCTGTAGAGAGTGTTACTTCGGTGCCAGCAGGAACTGCGCCGGCTCCTGGTGAGGCAGTGACAGGTTTGACGGTTGTGGAGTCTTCTTCAATGATTGAAAAACCGGTTGGGCTTTTGAGGCCAGGAACTGAGAAATAAGTTTCCAGTGCGCCTGTGATCTGGACTCTTTTGCCCAGGTTTTCGGGGTGGTCCACAAGATTAAGCGCTGTTCGGATGCTTCCTGACGGAAGCTGGACCGGAAGGATTTTCGCTGGGTCTGTTTCAGAAGCGGAATCAGCAATGCCCAGGTTGGTATTCTTAGTGAATGGCGCTTCCTGTTCATAGTTTGTTCCTGATATTGCCGCTCCTACGATATAGCCTTCCACTGTTGCCGTGCCGCTATTGTTGGCAATGGCATCTGCAACCGAAATAACATCGGCCGCTTTCGCAGTGGAGGATTGAAATGGAGAAACAAGGCTAAAGATTAGTGCAAAAATGAGTACAAGGCTGAACAATTGACGCTGTCGTATTCCCATCTTTTGATCCTCTCCAGTATAAGTTTTTTAGTAGGATGCTTAAGTCCCGGACTGATAGCCCAAAAGGCTGAAGACATCCTGTTCCATCTACTAGTAAAGCACCCCGGAATTAGGGATTCAATAATATTTTGTAAATTTTGTGTAAATGGCGAAAAATGAGATTTTGGCACTATGAGCGGGGTGGGTAGAAGGTTGGGTGCTGCCGGGTGCCAGGTAGGCTCAAAAGACACTTTTGCTATATTTGTCCATTTATGGTGCCAGGTAGCATAAAAAGACACTTCACCCTCTATTGTCCACGGACCTTACCTGGTACCATAAAAAGACACTTTACCGCTTTTTGTCCACGGAGGGTGCCAGGTACGGTTTTTTGCCTTTTTTGTGATCCCTGCTTTGATAATTCCCCTCATAACCAGTAGAATAGAATCATCTATGGGGTTAGCGAGAAAGGCAATGGAGGCACTGCGATGAGAGCACGCTATGAATTGAATGATATGAATTTGACATTGAGCAATGTCACTCTGAGGGATGCGTCTGAAAGCTATGTTCTGCTGAAGGCTGCCGATGAATCCGGCAATGAAGTGACCATCAAGATCTCGCATGATCAGGCGGAGTATCTTGAAATGGAGTTTAAGGATCTTAACAGGCGCCGGCATGGGTATAGACCAGCTGAATCCCGCAGGCAGGATCCTGTTGAAGAACCAAAAGAAGACGCAGCGGAAGAAGATTACAATCTATTCAATATGGATCTGTTTCCGGACGAATAAACAAAGAAACCCTCACAAAAGCCTTAGTGGAGCAAGGTTTTTGTGAGGGTTTCTTATTTTTTGTTATTGGCGGTTATGTGCGGTGCCAGGTACCATAAAAAGACACTTTACCTCTTTTTGTCCACGGATGGTACCTGGCACCGTAAAAAGACACTTTACCTCTTTTGTCCACGGATGGTACCTGGCACCGTAAAAAGACACTTTACCTCTTTTGTCCACGGATGGTACCTGGCACCGTAAAAAGACACTTTACCTCTTTTGTCCACGGATGGTACCTGGTACCTATTATGCGGTACCTATTATGCAAACACCTACTGCAGCCCCTCTATTTCCATTCCCCTTACCGGCAGGGAGTTTTCGCCTGTGTCGAGGTATGTGATGTTTACTTTGTCATTTTCCTGAAGATAGATGCTCATCGGGCTGTTTTCTGATGAGACGATATAGCTTTTACCGCCCTCGAGCAGGAAGTAGACGGTTGTATAATCGCCTGTTTTTTCTTTATAGACGCGTACGACTGTGCCGCTGATCTGTTTTTCCTCGGCCTTGGAGCTGCCGTTGACGCTTCCGCCGCCGCGCTGCAGGGCTGTTTTATAAAGCTTGAGCGCCTGGTTTGGCGTATTGGCATACGCGGAGATTTCCGGATTTGCTGCTGAAACGATAAAGTAATTCTGCAGGAATCCGTTCGCATCCAGCACCGGCGTCAGCCAGCTGGCTTCGCCGTAGAAGTTATACAGGATCGGCATTTCGCCGCTCCATTTTTTCTCAATGAATTTCTTTTCAATGATCTGCAGATTCCCTTCAGAGTCCATGTATGACTCTTCCAGATTGCCTGTATAGAAGATCGCTTCGCCCGTCCTTGAGTTGGTCAAAGAGTAGCCAAGCATGCTGTCCACCCCTTCTTTCGGCGAGGTAAAATCTGTAAAGTAATACATATCACCGTTCTCGTCGAAAATCGGGCTCACGTTCACCTCAGTACCTTCATCAGAAGGCAGCTTCACTTCCGATTTCCCGAACACACTGTTCCAGAAGCCCTGGACATAATTTCCGTAATAGCTGTTCTGCAGACTGACGGTTTCAGGCGAGACCGCACCATCGATGAAATCAGGCGCACCTGCCAGCTTATACGACTTCATTTTACCGTTTTGCGGATCGACCACAACGATTCCCTCTGCATCAAAGCCATTCCTGGCAGAGATAAACTCTCCATAGGTGCGGACATAAAACGGCTTTCCGTTATCATCCACTTCAAGCTGCACATCGCCATTGAATATCCTTTTTGGATAGTTGTTCCGGATATGCCGCTCAATGTTTTTATTAAAATAAGACGAAGGCGTGTAAGTCATCTTTTCCTTCATAAACTTAGGATTGGCATTAGAATCAGTCGCACTGATAGTAAAATACCCCGGCGTTTCGTCGCCCTTCATCCACTTGAATAATCCCGAGAACTCGACTGGCGCAATATAGACATATTCACCGTTCACCTTCTGGATCTGCAGGCTGCCGAGCTCATAATAGCTTGTATCCGGCACCTGGCCAAATGCCTTTTTCATCTTATTGCGGGCAAACTTCGGCGGCACACTTGCCGGTGTCTTTTCTTCATCAAAAGCTTCAATTTCCGTCTTTACATCCATCTTCGCTGATTCATACTTCTCATCTGCATTAAAAACGAACGCAGTCAGCAGGTAAACCCCGGCCAGCAGGGATACCAGGAACACCATGCTCTTAACAAGCCGCTCCTTTCCTGCTGCCAAAAAGGCGCCGACACCTGAAGCCAGAATCAGCACCAGCCACACAGAAGAAAAATTCCGGTCCAGGTTGGTTAAATAATAAAAACCGAATGCAGCAATAATTGAAATGACCGCCGCCACTGTCATGCCAACGGGGCTGAAGCGGCTCTTCTCTTTCTTATCCTTTTTCCCGCTCCTCCCGCCTTGAAGCGGCACAAGCAGAACTGCTATCACCAGACCGATTATAATCGAAAATATAAAAATGCTTCCCATATGCTTCCCCTTTCAGGAGTTATTATTTCTTGATGCACAGTATGTATACGGATGAGGGGCGATGGGGTTTCGTTTTGTTGGGAAAAGGCTCAGCAGCTCATGTCACTTGCGGAGATTCCTAATTAGAGGCAAGCTTTTTTCCTTGAAGTCCTTCTTCCCCTGTACCTCCCTATTCAGCCTGAGCGAATCCTGGATATTTTCCTTATCAATCTCGAGTGGATTTCCATCAGGATCTCTTTCGAAGGTGGACATGGACTTTTCTAATTCTTTCTCATTAGTCTCCATGGCTGCTTTCAAGAGGCCTTTGAGCCTGGGAGCCTTCACTTTGCCTGAGGAGACCAACTCATAAATACGTTTATATGCCGGGGCCATTGTCCGCTCTCTCAGCCCGAAAGTGTACATAATAATACTGTACCTTTCAAACTCTTCCTCCATTTTCCGCAGAAAAGCCAGGTCGAAATAGCCTCTTTCCCTCGTAATCTCCCTTTGATAGCCTCCCACTGTATACACAATGTCCCTGATTTGCGAAGACTCTTCTATAATCACCTTCGTTAATACAAGGATTTCCTCTATGGCAGCTTCCAATAAGGGGTCTTCCCGTACTAGCTCCCCTTTATGCTTGCCCAGCAATTTCACCATCTGCTGATAAGGCTCCATGTTCATGTTCATCCTTGGAACGAGCCCTGTAATGGTGTTATGCACCATGGTATTGTAGGAAACTAAATAGTAAGCAGCTTCCTCAACCTTTTCAGCCTCTGGCTCCTGGCCTGCCGCATCTAAAATCAAATATCCAGTGATATTACCCAATAAATTATTGTAAACCGTCAAAAAGTAATACTCTTTCCCGTCAAAATAGGCATAATCCCACATATCCCACTTTTCGAGAAACTTCTTGTGCTTCTTGATGGTTTGGATGTGCTGTTTTGTTGGTTTGACGTTGATCATTGGGGCACCTCCGGATCGTGTATGATAAAAAGCCCTGATTGACATGTTAGCCAATCAAGACTTTAGAGATTACAAGGTTATAATTTAAAATAAAGTTGTTAATTCTTATCTCAACAAATGCTGTTACCAAAACTATTGATCGCACTAACTAATTACTTTGGTTATCATTGTACTTTTTTTCAATTTCCTTTTTAACACCTTCAAAATTTGAATCTGCTAGACTTCGAAGCTCGAGCCTAATTTCGTCGTTTAGGTCCGATACAGAGCTAAATCGTTCATCAGCCAAATCTGACAGGAGGCTATGTGCTTCTTTAGTAATTTGTTCTTCATCTCTCAAGGCTGTAAGTGTTTTAAGTATATTGAGGTTTTCGTGACGGTTTGCCTGATTCCATTCAATGCCGAAGGTTGGGATGTTCTTTAGTTTTAAATCGTACCTCTGGCTCGAAGCATCTTCTATGGCGCTATTTTTCCATTGATTCCACTTTTCCGCTATCTGTTTAGCTTTATCCAGTTCTTCCTTCAGCTCACTCTGGTTGCGCGCATTGCTGTATATCCCTCTTGCACTTTTGGCTACTTCTTTCAGCTGATTTTGCCCTTCCGCATCTAAATCAAATCCAATCACATTGACTATCGGCTGGATGTCAGAATCCCCAAGGCTCTTGGCCTGTTCCACAGGATTGCCGTCACAGGTTTCAACTCCATCGCTGACCAGATAGATAATGTTGGTATTCGTATCTCCTTTATAGGACAGCAAATCATTTTTTGCTTCCTCTATTGCAGCGGCAAGCGGGGTCCATCCAGCAGGCTTGACAGTCTGCAAAGTGCTATTGAGTTTTTCGCCGTTATAGTAACCCATTTCATAGATGAGTTCATTGCTCTTACAGGAAAGCTCTTTGTCCTGGTCAGAACCTGTACCTTTATGTCCATAAACCCTTAAGGCAACATTTGCTCCTTCAGGGAGGTCTTCGGCAAACTCTCCAATAGACTCCTTAGCGATATCCATCATGGTTTTGCCATCGATTTGGTTTGCCATGCTTCCGCTGGCATCCAGGAGAATCTCTACATTCAGGTTTTCTTTAAACTGGTAGCGCTCGTCCTTAATATCCGGACTGCCAAACGATTCCATCTCCAGTTCATCCAACACTTCTGCCGGATTAGGGTAGTCTTCGTGGAATAAGTCAAGCAACTTTCTCCAATACAATTCAATTTCTTCGCCGGACGGTTCCTCACCAAACTCCGGAAGCTCCTTTAACTGTTTTAACAGTTCTTTTTGCTGTTCAGGAGTTAACTCATCATAATCCTGCCCGGAAAACATACCTGCACCTGCATTGGCAAGCTCAACAGTAGTTTGTGTTGGTTCTGGCAATGAAGCTAACATCTCCTCAATAGAGGGTTCATCTTTGCTGTCTTTGCTGTCTTTGCTGTCTTTGTTGTCTTTGTTGTCTTCAGCTTCTTTCATGGCAGAGGTTTCTTTTTGATCATCTTGTTTTGTGTCCGTCTGTTTATCGCTGCATGCTGTCAGCAAAGCGAGCATGACTATAGAAATAACAAAAATGTTTCGATAATTTTTTCCCATAGTGTAAAAACACTCCTTAAAAATTAAAATTAAGCAAAATTGAACCATTCCTATTCTACTAAAATTTGGATAGTATACAGTTCATACGGGAGTAATAATTGTATGCCTTTCTAGCTTATCAAAGGGAGTAACAGGCATACCCCTCAGCCATCTTCTCTGTAATATGACCCTTGTAGCATGGGGATTACCTTTTCATACTTATGTTAACATCAAATTCTTTTGTTACATTTTACACAGTTCATAAAGGTATTTATAGCCTAAGACTTATTTGTCCTTCCCTAGATTCTTGGGCTTTTCGTGGACCGCTGGATTATCGACTGCTGTATTCATTGATGAAAATGGCCCTCTGGAAAGGCATAGATTTCTTCTAATGATATTGGCAGCTTTTAACTTTCTAAACTAATTGCTTCAGCTGTTGATTCAAGAGAAGTGTCATAAAGAAAATAATATTTCTTAAAAATTCGGGCATTTATTTATCTCTTCCTTCATAAACCACGTTTAGGTATATTCTTCAAGGCTACTCAGCATGGTGATCCAGCCATCGGCTAAGCCTCCCCCTCCATGTAAGCACAGCCATGCTTGCACTTGCCTGCATTCTAGAATCATAGATTTTCAGATTGTTTATTGCTTCACTTTACAGCCCTACTCATTGTTTGGCCTCTACCGCTTTTCTAGAGTTCTGACTTAATAACAACGGCTTCTTTTAATGCTCTCAAAGTGCTTTCTTTTTGCAGTCCATCAGGCTTTTCTAACAGTAAAGTAAATAGAAGAAGGTCCTGAAGGGTTGGATAGTAGCTTATCGCGTAGTATTTTTGCCCGTTATAATGAAATTTTGAAGGAAGGTAGTCAATCCTGTTGCTGGAGGGGTCATATTCTTTTGGCTACTTTTTTGATATCATCTGACAGTTTTTCACAGTCGAGCATCGGCATATCCCCTTTCACTATATTTCCGCTTCAAATTCCGACTATTTTTATAAGAAAGCCATTAAATAAAACCCGGGATTTAATATTCCGGGTCTTATATTTTTGCGCTTATATCGTTAGTTCTCAAATCTTATTTTTCTTAAGGTGATTCTTCCTCATAAAAGGAAGGATTGCTCCTATAAATAGGGGTATAAGAGGGAACTTTCCATTTAAAACTAGCCAATCTAATAAGAATGCGGGAATGTATATAAAATAGATAAACAACATGATCAATAGATAGATCCAATTCCACTTTCTTTCTTTTTTTGAAACGATTTTCCCCATCCCTTTCTTAACTACGAATCATCTAGACTGCCTTCCACTCATTATATAGATTGGTCACAATGATAGTCTGCAGCGGAAGCAGCAGCATAAGGAGAAGAATTTTTACAATAAGTAGTGTGAAATATACATCTGTATAAAAAGTCAAAAGGGTTATCAAAACATTTTCAAAAAACAATTGAGTAAGAGAAAGGAGGATAATTAAGAAAAACGCCTTGAAGAAATTCTTTTTCATAAAGCTTACTGATTTCTTGATAGCAACTTTAAAACTTTTCACGCTATCAGTAAAAAAGTATGGTACAAAGTAAAATAGAAGCAGTACTGCCAGGCCAGGCAAAACAAAGAAAAGACCCCCAATAAAAATCAGCAGTGCGTAAAGACAGGCAAAAATATAAATAGGGATTGCCTTTTCAAGAGAGAAGGAAAGGGCCTTTTTTAATGGGTTATCCTCCCCTTCATCCTCCAGCAGGGTATATTTGATGAATGGAATTTGGGCTATAGTTAAAAATATAAGCATAAATACACCATTGGCTACATCACCTATTAAGTTAGGGTAATCCGTGTATAAGGTTTGTTCGTATATATAGTTGACAATAAATGCATGCGCCAGAAGCAGTGGCACATATGTCAGCAATGATAAAAGAATGATTTTATAAAATTCTTGAGCATACAGGCTGAATGAATTAGAGAAGATTTTTTTCATTGGCCTCTCCTGATTTATGATTTCTAATTAGCGGTGCTGAAATCTTTTCAAAATCTTTTTTGCCCTGGACAGACCTGTTTACTCTTAGGGATTCTTTTATGTTATTCCGGTCGATTTCCAGAGAAGCACCGTCCGGGTCCCTCTCATAGGTAGACATAGATTTTTCAAGTTCCTTTTCATTTGTCTCAATGGCAGCCTTTAGTATACTTTTCAGCTTTGAGATTGAGATCTTTCCTGAGTCCAGAAGACGATATAGCTTTTGATAATCAGGCTGCATTTCACGCTCCCGAATTCCATATGTGTACATGATTTCGCTGTACCGTCCAAATTCATTCTCCATTACTCTTAAGAATTCCTTATCGAAATATCCTCTTTCTCTAGTTACTTCTCTTTGATAGCCACCCAAGGTATAGACAATCTCTCTAACATAAGTTGCTTCCTGAATATTTTTCTGGGTATAGTCGATTATTTGGTCTATTGCTCCACTTAGACCTGGCTCCTGTTGAACGATCTCTGCTTTATGATTACTTAATAATTCCACCATATCCTGGTAAGGCTGCATATTCTTATTCATCCGCGGTGCCAGGCCATTTATGGTGTTATGCACCAATGTATTGTAACTAATAAGGTAATAGGCAGGCTCCTTAGCCTGGCTGTAGGATATTTCCTCTCCCTTGTCATTCAAAATCAAGTAACCGGTGATGCCACCGGTTATTGAATTATAAGCAGTCAGAAAATAGTATTCACTGCCGTCATAGTAGGCAAAATCCCACATGTCCCACTTCTCCAGAAACTTTTTATGTTCCTTTATATTTTTCAAATGTTCTTTCGATGGCTTTACATCAATCATTTCTGCACCTCATTATCCAAACACTGACTTAAAGAAACCTGTTACCTTTTCTTTTGCCTTATTAAATTTCTTTTTAACGTCTTTAACAATCTTCTCTCTGTTCCTATACATTTTGTGACCAAGGCTAGCCAGACTCAATACCCCTCCGACGACCACCATTCCCGCAGCTATCGGCTGCGCTCCTGGGATCAGCGCTACTGCAGGGGCTAGACCTGTAATAATTTCTCCAGAATTACCAACCAGGTCAAAGGCTGCTGCCGTTTTCTCTTCAGATGTACCGGCACTGTTGAATTTCTTAACATTATTCACTGTATCATTGACAGCAAAAGGCAGTGTAACAGCAGAAACAATAGCGTTTCCAGGCGTAAAGGTTTTACCCGCCCGATATAAATCATCGAATTTTTCTGCTGCCTCTATAATATCTCCAGCTTTTTTGAGGTTGTTTATATTTCTAAACTCTTCAAACGTCTTGTACTTTTGATAAAGATCTTTTGAGTTTTTATAAACAGACTGGGCATCGTAGATGGCATCTAAAGTAGGGTCTCCCTTTGTTAATGTCTTAAATCCATTAACCGCGAGACCTTTTTTGTAATCCAGATAATCCTTAAGCTCCAGATCATTCCCTCTCACAACTTTATCTGCCAGATTAATAGTTCCTCCTACTATATCCTTAGCAGAATATTTAAGGACATCGTAAGGCTTTGGAGAGTTAATGGACAGGAATGGATCTTCGGCAGTATTGCTGCTGTTGTTTGACGGTGGATTTTTTGTCTGATTCAGCTGGTCAAGAGTTTCCAATCCGGGGTTTTTATAGTCTTGGCTGTAAGGCGGACCAGGCGTGGGATTATTGGTATTACCGCCAGGCACTGTTGAAGGGTTGTTGGGATTGCTTCCTGGATTGTTTCCTGGATTGTTTCCATTCGGGTTGCTGGAAGGCCCATTTGGGTTATTATTGCCTGGACCTGAATTCCACTCTGGCTTAGTTTCCCAAGGTTTGGTGTTCCATTCAGGCTGATTGTTCCATTCAGGTGCTGTCTCCCATGCAGGTTTGGTCCAGTCGGGCTTTGTTTGCCATTCAGGTGCTGTTTCCCACCCTGGATTTGTCCACTCAGGAGGACTCTCCCAGCCAGGACTGTTCCAGGTCGGATTGTTATTCCAGCCGGGATTTGAGTTCCACGTTTCCCAGGCATATGCATTTATAGCTAGAAATCCGGGGTTCATGAAAAATAATACTGCCAATGCCATAAGGGAAACAATTATCCTTTTAATACTCTTCATTCTTTACCCTCCAATCTTTTTAAAATGGCGACAGATTAAGACTCCAACTCATAGCTTCTGCAAAATCAAAACTCGGGCCCTGCCCTCTTTGTTTGATGTAACGCTGATTTTCAGAAAAATACTCGTCGAATTTCACTGCCTTATATCGTGTAGAGGTTTCTACCTCGATCCTGTTTTTATCGTTTAGGAAGAGGGTTGTTTCTTCAACCTTTCCGTTATTTCCTGAAATATTTGCGCCGACTTCAAAAGGAATTAGACTCTCCGCGTTATTCAATTCTGCCAAAACTTTTTCCTGAAGCAGGCCATTGCCTGGCAGTTCTTGTTTGAGGATATTATTAATCGCAATATGGTTCTTCTCATACTTCTTGTAGTCTTCTGGCAAAGCTTTGATTTCATCGTCAACCTTTTTCCGCAGCTCTTCAAGATCCAAATCAGGATTCTCCAAAAGGCGTCTAACAACCTCTTCATCGTATTCAGTTATCGCTGTATCAAGTGCTTCCAAAATAATCCCTGATGCTACAAGACTCGCCTGTTCCGCATTATTGGAGGCATGCTGCTTCTCAATTAGCACATTCGCAAAGTTTGCAACCATCATAAACATCAGAGCAAAAATTCCAAAAAAACTGATCATAAATAAAGTAGTATTGCCCTTTTCATTTTTCAAGTGTTCCACTTAATCCATCACCCTGCCATTGATCGACCTGGCAAATGATATATTCGGCAGTGATCCTGTATATTTTTCAGGAATAAAAATCAGTCTTAAATCCACATTCAGTGTAAGTGTAAAGTTCTTGCCATTTCGAATGGTTTCATTAACTCCCTCGAAATTCAGGTTTCCACCGGCACTATTAATTACACCTCTTGCAGCAATATTAGCTACTTCTATATCTTCTGAGGTTGAATAAACCTTTGCAGCCTCATTCACAGCTGACTGAGCCACCATGACGGCGTATCCTGCAACCAGAAATTGAACAAAAATCATCAATATCAACAAAACAAGGGGCACCATTGCGAGGAATTCAATGGTGGCCGAGCCCCGTTCATTTTTTAGCTTTTTCACAATGCGCCCCCCTCTTGCTGTTTAATTAGATACATTTTTTTCATATAATTCATCTATTTTCTGCCTAATACTTTCCATATCAGATTGTTTTGCATCAATTAATACGTTTGCCAAATCATCTATTACTTCCCTTTGGCTTTTATAATAGTCATCTCTGAAGTCAGTTAATTGCGAAAGCTGCTCATCAGTTATTTTGCCCTTTTGCTTTATTTGACTTAAAGATGTAGTGATTTTTGCTTTCTCAATATTATGATTTTTCACCCAGTCGTTCTTGATGGAACGAATATCCAGTTTCTGAGAATTGAAGTCTTCCAGGGAATTCATTCGTTCTTCGTAGTACCAGGTCCGCCATTTTAAAGATTCCTCTACAGCCTTATTCAGCTCATTTTGCAGCTGCTGCTGGCTGGTAACATTCTGATACGTGCCTCCTGCAGCTTTTGCTACTTCTTCCAGCTGCTGCTGATCCTTCCCCTTCACATCAAATCCAATGATATTGACAACAGGGGCTACACCGGAATCTTTCAGGTCTTTTGCTGCCTCTATCGGATTACCGTCGCATGTCTCAATCCCATCACTGACCACATAAACCATATTCTTATTATCCTGCCCTTCAAACTGGGCCAAATCCTTTTGGGCTTCTATCAGGGATTGTGCAAGCGGCGTCCAGCCGGCTGGATTGAATTTATCCAGAGCACTGTTCAGTTCACCTTCATTATAAGGCTGGGGCGAATACACCAGCTCATTAGATGAGCATGACATTTTTTTATCTGAATCTGACCCTGTTCCTTTATGCCCGTATACTCTTAAACTGATATTTGCTTCTTCAGGGAGGGAGGAAGCAAATTCTTTTATAGACTCTTTGGCTAATTCCATCCGGGTCTTGGAACCTAGTTTATTAGCCATACTTCCGCTGGCATCCAGAACAATCTCAACATTGAAACTGGCTGGTGATTCCTGGGATCCGCCCTCTGATTCAGGTCCTTCCACCTCAGATGCTGATTCCATGATAGCCCTTGGATCCTGATATTCCATTTTGTACAGAGAATACAGGTACCCAAATACCTCTTTAACCTCTTCATCAGATGCACCTTCTGGCACTGCTGGAACTGCATTCAAAGCAGCCTCTGCATCTGCAGTGTCTATGCTTAAATCCTCACTGGAAAAGGATCCCTCAGGATAAGAGAAGATTTCCTCCAATGATACGGGCAAAGGAGGACTTTCAAGCTTTGACTGGTTGTCAGCATTGCCAACAGCCTGATCAGCATCAGCCTTCTCTTTCTGGACTTCTTGTTTTTGAACCTGAGTATCATCTTCTCCTCCGCTTGCGGAGCACCCGGAAATGATACTCCCAATGAGAAGAGGTGCAAATAGAATTCTAGTTAATTTACGCATAGATGTCCTCCAAGCTTACTAAAACAAAATTAGTTCCCAATTGACTCGATCATATCTGAGATTTTCCCAACTATAGCACCTGCGAGACCGCTTCCCTGTCCACTCATCGCTCCGGCAACCGCAAACATTAATGCTACAACAACTGCTGCCAGCCCAACCCATTCAATTGTTGAAACACCTGCTTCATTTTGAACCTTGCTTTTTGCATTCGCATATAGCCCAATCACACAATTGTTCACTTTTGTTAACAGCGTTTTCATTATAAATTCCTCCTAATTTTTAGTTATCTATTAAATCCTTAATACACATTTATCCGGAACGAATAGTTTTCGGCATCACCCCTTCCAAGTTTCGGCATTAAGGATACTAAGTGGTGAAGAACTGTAACAAACTATTTTCACCGTAAATCATATTCAGCAGCACCAGCCCGATAATAAGCAGCATGATTAATGGAGCAATGATAAATGATGTGATCATTGTAACTTTAGGCGATGCTTTTGCTGCCTTTTCTTTCACCTGCTCCAAGCTGATTTTCCTTATATCCTCTGCCTGGCTTTTTAATGTCGAGGCCATTGGAACTCCTAATCTAGTGGCTTGAATTAATGACTTTATAAAGCTTTGGAACTCTTCGTTGTCATTTCTTTCGAGCAGGCCTCCATAGGCTTTTTCCCTGGGAACCCCTAATTCGATTTCCTGCAGGAATATGGAGAACTCCTCTTTTATTGGCCCTGAAAAATATTTAATGACTTCCTTTAAGGCACTATCCAGATTGGAGCCCGCCTGCAGACTGACACTAACGGTATCCAAAAAATCTGGAAGGTCACCCCTTAGCTGCTGCTGGCGTTTTTTTGCCTTGGAACGGACCAGGAGTATAGGAACGAAGAATCCGAAAATAGGAAGTGTCACAAACGCAATATTGGACAATGGAAGCCCTAATAATACCGTGAACAATCCAGCAATGAATCCAATAATCACACAAACAATTTTAAAACCTTGAAAGCGGCCAACTGTCATCTCAAATGGATTGCCTGCTTTCCTAAGAAGAGTTTGAATTTCAGCAGATTCGCTTAATAAGTTTACTCTCTCCCCAATTGTAGAAAAATCGTCTGCATATCTCGCTAAAAAAGTGATGACTTTTTCGGACCCACTCGTCCTCTTTGTAACGTCGAACGCAGAGGAAGCGGCTATTTCATCAATATGAAGCTTTAAAATCTCCTTTCTTTTGGCAAACTGATAAAGGTTAATTAATCCGAGAACTAGCGTCAGCCAACAAAGTATAACAGTAATCAAAATAATTGAATCCATAGCTACACCTTTATATTGGTAACAGCTCTTACCAGAATAAGAGCTACTGCCATCCCGATTATAAAGATTGTCATTAAAATAGCTCCTGGAACTGTGAATATAAGATCAATAAATCCATCCATAATATTATTCAGCATGAATAATAGAAAGATAGGCATCGCAGGCAGTATATATGAGACAAAACGCTGCTCTGCTGTTGCTGTTTTAATGGTTTGCCGCAAAATTTTCCGCTCCTCAAGTGTCTGCGCCATTTCATAAAGTACTTTCGTTAAGTTTCCGCCTGATCTTTTTTGGATCATTAATGCGGAAATAAAAAGCTTATATTCTCTCGTTTTAATCCTTTTTTCCATCTCGGCAAGAGCACGTTCAAAATCCAGCCCAAGCCTGATATTTTGCGTTAACACTTTAAATTCCTCTCTTGCGGGGGAATTTATTTCTGAAGCAACCACTTCCAGCCCCTGAGTAATGGTCATTCCTGATTTTGTAGCATTTCCAAGCAGTCTGCATACCTCTGATAACTGATTATTTAATTGCTCCGTATACTTATTTTTTCTGATGAAGAATATAAACCAGTATGCTGCAATCACTACCATGGAAGATATTCCCACACTTATGATTAACGGTATGTTGAAAAAGCCAAATAATAAAATCGACATCAGGAATCCGATAAATATGAGGATTGCATAAAACTCTGAAGGCAAAATAGGGATATTAGCCTGGACCAGCTTCTTTTTCAAATCCAGTGCATAATCTGTTTGATCAAACCGGTCCCCAACTTTTGCTATAAAACTGCTTCGCTGCTTTTCTGTTTTAAACAGTTCTTCGTATTTCTTTTGAATTTCCTTCTTCTCTTTCCTGTACCCAAGGTAGTTGTACATCCCCCAAATAAACAGCAGCACAGCTGCCCCGAATAAGACGGCACTTTCCATCAGGCTCACCTCCTATGCGGTAAATAGTGTATCTGGAATGTCAATTCCAAAGACCTTAATCCTTTCCAGGCACTTTGGCAGATGTCCCGTAGGGGTAAAATAGCCGTCCACCTGACCATTGCCCTTTAGGCCATTCCTTTTAAAAGTGAAAATTTCATTTATGATTATTTCCCCATCCTCATTACGATAAATCTCGCAGATAGAGGTGATCTTTCTTGTGCCGTCCGTCAGCCTGGAGCTTTGGACAATAATATCAAGGGCACCTACGATATACTCACGGATGATGCTTGAAGGAAGATCCATTCCTGCCATAATAACCATCCCCTCTACACGCCTAAGGGCATCAAATGGGGTATTGGCATGAACCGTAGTAATGGAGCCTTCATGTCCGGTATTCATAGCCTGCAGCATATCAAAAGCTTCAGCTCCACGAACCTCACCGACAATAATTCGATCCGGCCTCATCCTCAGGGAGTTTTTCACTAGGTGACGAATAGTTATTTCTCCTTCGCCTTCCATGTTTTCCGGTCTTGCTTCCATTCCTACAACATTTGGCTTATCCAAACGAAGTTCAGCTGAATCCTCGATAGTGATGACCCTTTCCTTAGCTGGTATGGAATTCCCAAGCACATTCAGCAGTGTCGTCTTCCCGCTTCCTGTTCCGCCTGAAATCAGTACATTTAACTTAGATTTTACGATGGCATCCAAGAAGACTGACATGTCATCATTTAAAGTTTCGAAGTTTAAGAGATCTGACATTTTGAAAGGGTCTTTCCGGAATTTACGTATAGAAACAAGCGGCCCATTCAAGCTGATTGGAGGAATGACAGCATTTACACGGCTCCCATCCGGAAGCCTGGCATCGACCATTGGAGAGCTGTCATCAATTCTTCTGCCCAGTGGAGCAACGATCCGGTCAATAACATGGCGGACATGACTGTCATCCCGGAACGAAATATGTGCAGGCTGCAGCTTGCCGAGCTTCTCAATATATATTTCTTTCGGTCCGTTAATAAGTATCTCTGTAATGGTGGCATCATTCAGAAGCGGCTCCAGGGGACCATATCCTATAGATTCATCAATAATTCTCGTGAGCAGCAGTTCCTTGTCATGCCTAGGAAGGATAATTTTTTCCTCACTCATATATTGGCTGATGAGCTGTTCAATTCTCAGCCTCATTTCGCCCTGCGGCAAATTCGTGAGGACCTCGAGATTAGCCTCCTTTAATATCCTTGTCTTATAATGGTCTACCAGTTCAGAGATATAATGATTTTCCAATAGTGCTCTGGAAGATGATCGGCTTGCCTTTTTTTCTGTTTTTTTCTCAAATAGTGACACAGGTCATCAACCCTTTTACTCTAAAATTTGGCTTACCCACTTTTTAATGGATTTTGTGAACGGGATAAGTTTCTTTTCTATGGCTTCTTTCCTGAATGGCTCGCTTTTATTAATATGGGCCTGAACCCCTTTGATATCCCGAGGAATTTTGTGGGCTATTGGATATTGGATGACACTTTTCAGATCTGCGGGTTTAATTTCATTCTCACGTCCAACCTCATTAAGAAGAAGTTCCATTCTGCCTTCTGTTTCAATTCCGAGCCTCAAAAATAACCCTTCTACCTGCTTTAGCATGCTTATTGATGGTGTATCCAGATTAAGAGTATAGTAAATTTTGTCAGACTCCTCTAAAGCAGAATAAGTATGCTCATTCATGGCTGTAGGCAAATCCACAAGCACAAAATCATAACTTCTCCGGCAAGTCCGCAATAAACGGGAAACAAAGCCTTCCGGCAGATTTTCCGCAACTTCGGCATCGCGCGGGCTCAGCAGAATTTCCAATTTGGAATATCTTTCCTTTTCTGATACATTTCGGATATGGCTTTCATTTAGTTCCTCGATTACAGGGAGCAGATCAGCCAATGACCTGTTTGATTCAATAGATAAGTAAGTTTCGACTCCGCCGAACTGGAGATTCAAATCAATTAAGATGACCTGGGCAGTAGATTCCAGCTTTAAAGTTTGAGCAAATGCGCTGGATATAATTGTTCTGCCGCTTCCTCCTTTTCCGCTGTAAAAAGAGAAGATCCTTCCCCTCCCCCTCTTAAACGACTGGCTTGTTGAAGCAGTTTCCGATAGCTGCTGCTTTCTTTGAACAGCCATCTGTATGATGCTGTCCAACCTTCCATACAGCATTGTATTTTCATCCGGCAGGACAAAATAGTCCACGACACCTGCTCTAGTAACATTTCTTAATAAGTCAAAGTCCTGCGAGAAAGCAATGAATACGATCGGAAGCATTGGGCTTGCCGCATGGATATAATCAATGGTATCTACAGTAGCTTCTCCCTCAGACTCAATCAAAAACACCAGGTCAGGCGCTAAGCGGTCCAGTTCAGTCCTGACCTCATTGTGGTTTATCGTCTCTACCTGTTTGAAATCAGTGAAAAGACCTCTGATACTTGTGAGTGATTGTTCTTCATCGCTTACAAGCAGAATCTTAATTTCGTCACCCATGTTCGTCCTCCATTATATTATCTGGTTGATTGGCCTTTAACTTCCAGCACCATTTGTTTTCTGCTGCTCTTCCTGTTTTTTCTTTTCTGCTGCAGCTTTTTGCTCTGCTGCTTTCTTATCTGCAGCTGCCTTCTTATCTGCAGCTGCCTTCTGCTCTGCTGACTTCTGTTCTGAAGCCTGGGCTTCGTCTGCCTCAGCGGCTTCCTCTTCTGCCGGCTCCTCTTTGCCTACATTGGCTTTTAGAATCCTCATACTATCTGCATAATTTTGCATGTGTATGACTTGTGGAGCGTCTTTATCTGCAATCTCCACAACAATTCCCTTAAACTTTTTATTGCTTTTAAGCACCGCTGCTACTGGAACGTCCTTCATAAATGTCTCTGTTACGGGCTTGTCATTAAATTTATGCGATACGATAATGTCAACCCTATCTAAAGCTTCCACCTGCTGATCGAAATTTACTTTATCTGACTGCGGAATCATCACAAGCCTATTATTCTCGTCCCTGACATTGGATACAGGCTTAATCATCGTTTTAGTAATAACATCCTCTCCAGCTACCGGTACAACTAGTACCTTATTAATTAAATCCTCAACATTGGTTACATGGGAATTGTTCACATACCGATTAGGGATTTCAACAGTTTTTACCTGCTCCCTCTCAATAAGGGTCCGTGAAGGTATATCACTGGCAGCTACATAAACCTCTGTCATTCCTCCTAGCTCCGCATTCAGCTCGCTGACTTTCTTTAATACGAAAAATCCCGCTGCTGCTGCTAATAAAACTGATACAAGAATAAATATGATAGCTCTCCTCTTCGACTCCAACATCCTGCGGCTTCTCTCCTATAGGTAATTTTTATTTTTATAAGAAAATATTTCCTGTAAATTCCCTACTATTTACCTCGTTTAAGCCTTTCTAAACCAGGTGAATTTCAAAAATTTTCTTTTTATGTACTATATATTAATCACGCGTTCACATTTCCGTCAAACTCGCTTCCGATTTTGTCGAAATTTGTCTGGAAGTATCTTCCTAGCACCTCTTTAAGTCGAGATTTTTTTCTGAGACAAAAGTTGGGCAGGCGAGCAGGTGAAGAGTTATATACCCATCTGAAAATTGTAATATTTTAGGTTGTTTTTTTTACAATTGTTAAAGTTTGTGAGTCTTTTGGATTATTTTTTAGGGAAATGTATCTAGAAACCATTTTGGCGACGAGATACCAGTTTAATTTTCTATACAAAAAGTTTATTTGGAGTAATCTTTCACTATATGTAATTGTTTGACTCTTTAAGAATATTTCCAGGTCAGCCAAAAGTCTGTGTTTCTCCAGTTATTGATTTGGCGTTTTAAAGACGCTGGCTTCTTAACTTAGTTAGAAAGGAGCACCTTCTCCAGGCAAAAAAAAGGCTCCCAATATTAGGGAACCTTTTCTTATTTCGAGTTTCTTCTATTAATATAGAATTAATCTCGAAGTAAAAATATATGATTTAAGATTACCAAGCTTATTTCACCCGCAGGCGCTGCCCCGGATGGATGGTATAGGCATTATCCAGGTTGTTCCAGGATTTAATCTGCTGAATGGTGTTTCCGTATTTTCTGCTTAAGGCATACACGGTATCCCCGTACTTAACTAAATGGTAGACTGGCTTATTCTTCTTGCGCAGATTGAAGGAACGTGCGATTCCATTCACATGTCCGCGAGCAATGCTCTCCAGATATGCGCTGCTCCTGAGCTTAGCCGTATCTGCCGGATTGTCAATAAAGCCGTTTTCTGTCAGAAGTGCCGGCATGTTCGATTCGCGGAGCATATGGAAATTGGCTTGTTTTTTTCCGCGGTCGGGAAAGCTTGTCTGCCTGATCACCTCTTGATGGATGATATTCTGATATGTTGCTGTCGTCCCCCCGGTTCCTGGATAGATATAATCCTCATATCCGGTGCCGCCGCCGGCATTTACATGGACTGAAAGCAGAAAGTCAGCTCCCCAGCTATTGGCGGCTTCTGTACGCTGCTGCAGCGTTATGGTCTGATCGCCGGTTCGGCTCATCCTGACAACCACCCCCTCATACTCATTAAGCAGGATAGACTGTATTCTTTTCCCAAGCTGGAGTGTGATATTTTTTTCCAGAAGCCCTGATCCTGTTGCTCCTGCATCAGTCCCCCCATGTCCCGGGTCAATAAAAATTTTCACCATCGTTTTCACCACCTCCTTATTATTTATGATAAAAAGCTTTAATTGGCTTGTACATATGGAGTGATGCTGCTGCTTTTTTTCATCCTTTGTTCCATAGCCTCTCAAAACCACTAATGCAAACCGATCATCATGAGTATACTTGTATATACCGATAGATGAAGTGTTGCAACAATAAAAAGGCTCGCCTCTAAGACGAGCTCATTTACCTACTCATTTTGAAAAAAGCCTTCCAGTTCATCCATTCTATCCCCATCCAGCATATGAAGGGGAGGATCCTCCGGAAGGCATTGCTTTTCAGCTCTTCCTTTGAACGGTTCACCGCGATCCGGTAGATCCCCGTTCTATAAGAGGAATGCTGCTTGAATGAATCTAAATGATGATAGCAGTTCACAAACACATCCTGGGCAATGTCTTCTGCGAGATTGATGTCCTTCACATAAGTAAAAGCGATTTTTTTCACCATGTCCCCGTAAGCGTCCATAAGATCTGCCAGTATATCTTCCTTGGCCTCTGCATCTTGCTGTGCCGATAAATGAAGCTCATAATTCAACCTATTAGCACCTCCCCCTTTGGAAAAATTCAACCGTTAGACGACAGGAATGGAAAAGGTTTCAAAAAGTTATATTTTCAGTTTGAACAAGAGGATTTCACTATGGCCCGTTATTTGTTATCCTAGTACATATGCCAATGAAGGCAGCTTAGGAGTGTAAAAATATGAATAAAAAAGACATCGCCCAAATTCGGAAGCAGTTCAAAATTAATAATGATCTGCTTAAAATCTCCGATATTTTTAATGTGTATATCATGAAGGATTCCAGTGACATTTTTCATTATCAGAGCCAGCCTTTTGAAATGCTGGATCAGGAGCAGCAGGAGCTGTTTCTGCACAATTTTAAAAAAATGCTCGCCGGCCAGCTCGATGAAAAGCTCTTTGAATTGAAGTTCCAGCGCGATGCGGACAACAGCAGCCAGCTGATCCTCCATCAAGGGCTGCTGAGCAGCGATGTAGAAGGCTGGGCAGAGCAGATGCTTAAGATTGTGGAAAAGCTGCTTGCAGTCCGGCAATATGAAAAAGATATCGTCATCACATTCATCCGCGGGGAATATTACAAGCCGACGAAGCGCCGCAACGATGAAGCAGAGGAAAGCGGACGGGATACCGTCTATTCCCACCCATTCATTCTCTGCAGCATCAATAACACCCAGGAGCCGAAGAAGGAACTGCTTTTTGATTATGTTGAAAAAGAGTTCAGATACCACTTTGTCATGGATCCTATCATCAACCTCAATGCCCCGCTCTCCGGGTTCTTATTTCCATGTTTCACCGACAACGCGGCAGATGTCAACCACATTCTCTATTCTGCAGGCAAGGTCCACGAGCCGGATCACCTGTTCATAGAAGATGTGCTTAATGGCGAAGAAACCATGACAGCCCAGGATGATAAAATTGTCTTTGAGGAAATCATTAAGGACGTTACAGGAGATCAGCTGAGCACCTCTGCGCTCTCGACGGTCTATGAGGAAATCAACCGCATGATCGTGGAAAATGAAGAGGAAGAGCCGCCAAAGCTCGACTCCAAAGACGTAGAACGTGTTCTCAAAATGAGCGGCTTTGAAGATATCGATACCGAAAAGGTTGAATCTTCCTATCAAAAGATCATTGACGACGACAAATACGAAATCAAAGCCAGCAGCGTCCTGCCGAAATTCACATCAAAATCCATAAAAATCAGCACCAAAGTCGCCAACATCTCCATCAGCCCCCCAGACCTGCGCTACGTGAAGCAGATTGTGGTGGATGGCAAACGCTATCTGATGATTGAGGTGGAGGAAGAGACTGTGATTGAAGGGTTTACGATGATTCCGGAGGCTTTTGGCGGTGGCGATACAGAAGAATAGGAGTAAATAAAACCCGGTTCCTTTTGAGGAGGAACCGGGTTTTGTTTTTAAAACTGTTAATGCAAGTCAATAAGCCTTGCTGCTGAGAAAGCATTAACACCGCTTCCAGGAACAGAAGGCGGGACTCTGCCTGAGACTGAACTTTGCAGGAAAACCTCTACACAGTCATCTGCCTCCAGCTTTAGTATAGCAGTGACTCCGACGGCATTGATGAATTGAACGCCAGCGCCCCAGAAATCGTTGTCTGCTGCCTCAAAAGGCTGGCCATTCACTTGTATTTCCACTCTCGCCCTATAGTTCTGATTAAAGTTCTCCGGTTCAAATCCAACCGTTGCTGTGATCAAATATACTCCATCCTTGCGCGGTTCAAAAATAGATGGCCCTGGCTCGTATTCCCGGCCGAGGTCGAACTCTTCCTCATCAAAATACACTTTCACCGATTGGTTCGCTTCAACAGGCTGGGCTGTTGTATTGATTGCCCGGAAAGCCGACTCCCTTTTGCCTTTGTAAGGAACGCACCCTTGGTTGTCATTGGAGCCGCTTTTTTCTTGATTTTGACCCATACCTCACTCACCTCCAAGCATCACATGATTAGGCTTATCAAAAGCCTTCCAATTATCATATGCGCATGGCCGGTGAGTGGCAGGGGGGTTGTCCATTGTGAGGCTTAAATTGGTTGGATGACACTGTAAATTTGGGGAAATAGAGATTAACTAAGCAGTGGTTTCAGTGGATTTTAGCAGGTGTTTTCCAAGGAGGAGATAACATCATCCATCATCTTATTGAATATCATCAGCCAAAATAAACTTTTACACTCCCTTCTTTTTTTGCTGTTTCCAGACAGTTTGATAAAAACTCCGAAATTTGTTTTTTATCCAGGGAATCTCCAATGTTATATGATTCATTGTAACTGCTGAATGCCTTTTCCGTTTGTTGTACAGAGATAGCAGCACTCCCGCCTGATCCGCTCACTCCAGCATAGAATTTGTCTGCATCAAGCAAGTGGTACAGTATAACGGCATTATGGTTACCCATGTTAAAACGTGCATAAGCAACTTCATTCCCAGCAGCATCAAACGCAAAAATATCATGTCCCATAAAAAACCTCCTTAGATTAATAATCAACTTACACAGAAATAGATACATAGCAGAGAGTGCTCATAGAGCATAATAAGGATCATAATAAGGTTATATTGGACATCACTCCTTTCAAGCTAAGTAACAACAATGCTTGATTAAAAAATACAGAATAAAGTGGAAACGTAACTAATGATATTGGGAGATTTCAAAAATGCTATGGCGGGTTATCTAACAGTGGTATTCCTGATTGGGGAGTGAGCTTTCAATAGAGGAGCAGGGATAACTCTATGATAATTCCATTCAAAAACAATTGTCAATTATAACCAAAAGAAAATATGAAACTTCCAATAGTCAACAAGGAATTTAGAAGCTTCCCAGAAGTTCAGTGAACTTTTAAGAAACTTCCTTTAGAACCCGTATCAGCAATCCTACTTCATTTTCAATCAAGGGCTTGAGGGGTTTGGTATACTTTGCCGTCCGTAAGCTTACTCTGCTTAATTCTCCTGGGTTCTGACCAAATAGCATATCCCAGCCAAATAAGAGCCACTCCCATTGGTAATGCCAATATCCTATCGAAGGGGTGCGGGATTACGGCTGCAGCAAAAGTGATCACAGCAGCAAAGGATAGTAAAGCACCTGCCATGCGCGGGAATATCCCCGCACGGAAGGTGGCCATTCCAAATAAGAGTCCGCCGAGGGCATACAGAAGCGCAGCTATTGGGGCTAGTATGGGAAAAATCCCAAGATTCACTGTGCTTGCAGTTCCGCCAAATATCCCTACTATTCCCTCTACAAACTCAGGAGCATCATTAATAAGCAGCGGCAAAACGAAAGCCTCATTAAAGCTGAAGTTCATGGAAATCAACCAGAATAGATTGAATAAAATACAACCAAACAGCCCAAGCCACCCTGCTTCTTTCGCTTGTCTCGTATAGATTCCTGTAATCCCTATCAGACTGAAGAGAGACATAATGCTGGTAGTACAAGCGATGACTGCCCATTGGCTTGTGCCAACAGATGAGATATGATCCTCTGGGTGGATAAACTGAATACCTGTATATAACATCCCTGCCATGATGGCAAAAAGACCTGCCCACCGCATCAAACTTTTCCCCGTAATTTCTCGCTTTTTCTTATTTTCATGAATCATGTGGTTCCCTCCCATTTTTTATCTTCACTCCTAGCGTAACTGCAAAATTCTGAATAATTCTAGTTATTGCAGCTATAAACGGCATATAATAAGTTAGGCATGCATTTCAGGATAAAAATTGAGGTGGCGACTTGGAACATTATGAAGTAATTGAAGGATCTTTATTGTATATTGAAGACAATCTGCATCAGCCATTATCATTGGAGTCTGTTTCAAATTCCTTTAATATGTCAAAATATTATTTTCATAGACTTTTTTCTGCCATGATGGGCTGCTCTTTAAACCAATACATCTTATCAAGAAGATTGAATGCATCTGTTCAATACATCCAAAATGAAAAATTATCATTAACAGATATTGCGCATCAGCTAAACTTTGGAACCTCATCATCCTTCACCCGTGCATTTAAAAGCCATTATGGCATCACCCCAAGCTCTCTTAGAAAATACGGCAGTGCCATAACACTAAAAGAGATTCCTCCAGTAATTAAAAGAGCTATTAAAAACATCAATGGAGATATCGTTGCTGACTTTACACTGACAGATTTTAAATCTGCGCAAATAAGCGGGGTAGCATTCGAAGTCGATTTAGCAGAAAGTGATTATAAAGAAGTGATTCGGTCTTATTCACGAATGATCGTGAACAGCATTGATGACACCATCAGCAGCCCATGTTATATCATCTATTCCAATTGCCAGCCAGACTCAACCAAGTTCAAGGCTCTAGTGGGGATCCCACAGTACCTAAAAATCAATCAGCCAAATTATTTCACAGTAGATGTTCCGCCATTCTTTTGCGCTCAGTTTAGATATTCTGGTGACCTGCTGGATATCGGGGATGTCTTCATTACTGACTTTGCCCGATTTTTAAAGATTTCGAAGCAGGAAACAGAAGAATCCGACATTGAACTTATTCAAATGTTTGAGAATATTCACCACCTTGATTCTTCCTATCATATATCCGTACCAATCAAAAAACTCACCAGCGATTACGTCGATTAATACCTGACTGCATATGTTAAAAACTTGTTGTTCTTATAAAAAGGATACCATCACAACTGCAGGGAAACTTTCCAAATCTTGCTGTAAATAGTTTTTTTAAAAACAAAAGATGCCTTCCTGTTATTAGAAAGCATCCGCATACGTGTTTTTTTAGCAAACAACAGATCCAGCGAACCTGGCTGAATTTAAATAAAAAAAGGCTTTTCATAAGTTTGGATAAACTAATGAAAAGCCTTTTTTTATGATGTTAGCTTTTGTTGGAAAATCTTTTCAAGACCCTTAAATTTCAAGGGCTTGAGGGCATGATTACATCATGCCGCCCATTCCGCCCATGCCGCCCATATCAGGCATTGCAGGGCCGGCATTTTCTTCCGGCTTGTCAGCAACTACAGCTTCTGTAGTCAGGAACATAGCCGCAACAGATCCAGCGTTTTGAAGGGCATAACGAGTTACTTTAGTTGGGTCAACGATACCGGCTTCGATCATGTTTACCCATTCGCCAGTAGCAGCGTTAAAGCCAGTGCCTACGTCTTCGCGCTTCAGGCGGTCAACGATGACAGAGCCTTCAAGGCCAGCGTTGTGAGCGATAGTGCGTACAGGCTCTTCCATTGCGCGGAGCACGATGTTGATGCCAGTCGCTTCGTCGCCTTCAGCTTGAAGGGAAGCTACTTTATTGTATACATTCAGAAGGGCAACGCCGCCTCCGGAAACGATTCCTTCTTCTACTGCAGCACGAGTAGAGTTCAGGGCGTCTTCGATGCGAAGTTTACGCTCTTTCAGTTCAGTTTCAGTTGCAGCTCCAACCTTGACAACTGCTACACCGCCAGCCAATTTAGCCAGGCGCTCCTGCAGCTTTTCACGGTCGAATTCGGAAGTTGTTTCTTCCAGCTGGACGCGGATTTGGTTCACGCGGCCTGCGATTTGAGCGCTGTCTCCAGAACCTTCAACGATTGTTGTGTTTTCTTTGGAAACAACTACTTTAGAAGCGCGTCCTAGAGAGTCGATTGTTGCAGACTTAAGGTCGCGTCCAAGCTCTTCAGTGATTACTTCACCGCCAGTAAGGACAGCAATGTCTTCAAGCATAGCTTTGCGGCGGTCGCCGAAGCCAGGAGCTTTAACAGCAACAGCATTGAATGTGCCGCGGAGTTTGTTCACTACAAGTGTAGCAAGCGCTTCGCCTTCCACATCTTCAGCTACAAGCAATAATGGCTTGCCTTGCTGTACAACCTGCTCAAGGACAGGAAGGATTTCCTGAATGCTTGTGATCTTTTTGTCAGTGATCAGGATGTATGGATTTTCAAGAACAGCTTCCATTTTGTCAGAATCAGTTACCATATAAGGAGATGCGTATCCGCGGTCGAATTGCATACCTTCGACAACATCCAATTCAGTTGTGAAGCCTTTTGATTCTTCGATTGTGATAACGCCGTCGTTTCCAACGCGCTCCATTGCTTCTGCGATCAATTGGCCGACTTCATTGTCAGCAGCAGAAATGGCAGCAACTTGTGCAATGGACTCTTTGCCTTCGATTGGCTTTGAAATGGCTTGAAGCTCTTCTACAGCAGCTTTAACCGCTTTTTCGATACCTTTGCGGATACCCATTGGGTTGGCTCCTGCTGTTACGTTCTTAAGGCCTTCGCGGATCATAGCCTGTGCAAGGACAGTTGCAGTTGTTGTACCGTCACCGGCAACATCATTAGTCTTGCTTGCTACTTCAGCTACAAGCTTTGCACCCATGTTTTCGAATGCGTCTTCAAGCTCGATTTCTTTTGCGATGGTAACACCGTCATTTGTGATAAGAGGTGAACCGAATTTCTTCTCAAGAACCACGTTTCGCCCTTTAGGTCCAAGAGTAACTTTTACCGCATTTGCAAGGGAATCCACTCCGCGCAGCATCGCGCGGCGGGCTTCTTCACTAAACTTAATCTCTTTAGCCATTGTAAAAAAACCTCCTCAAGTTTTATGGTGTGTATAGTGTCCGGCGTACGGGGGCTGTTAGCCTACAATTGCCAGGATATCGTTTTCGCGCAGAATTAAGTATTCTTTGCCTTCGTACTTCACTTCTGTACCGGCATATTTTGAGAAGATAATCGTGTCGCCAGCAGCAACTTCCAGCTCAACACGCTCGCCGTTTTCAAGAACGCGCCCTGTACCTACAGCAACAACCTTGCCTTCCTGAGGCTTCTCTTTAGCTGTGTCTGGCAGTACGATGCCGCTTGCAGTCTTTTCTTCCGTTTCAACAAGCTCGATAATAATACGATCACCTAGTGGCTTTAACAAGTGAAACAACCTCCTCAAATCTTTTATGTAGTAATTTATTAGCACTCTCATCTAATGAGTGCTAACACAATTATTATATTAATGAATCTTCACTTTATTTGCAAGTGGGATGCACAAAAATTTTTGTTAAAAATGTACTGCTGCTTCCATATATAAGGATGCGTTAAACTTTACTGTTGATTTTGGTTCATCCAGCTTCCGGCACAGCTGAAAGGTATGTAAAAGCTGCTTTTCACACGAATGAGCACAAAATCAACATGGGACACTAACAAAGCCATGTAAAAATGGCCAACCCTTTAAGTATATGAAGCAGCAGGTGTTCATATTCCATTTTTTCATTACGGCACCATCTTATTTGTGATAAATGCCCATTATTAGTAGAATGGTATGTATGGCATGTTTTTAGATAAAGGAGAATAAACTTTTGAAGAATGAATATTGGATCATCCTGATTGTTTATATAGGCATGCAGTTTTCAAGCTTCCTTGGCGTTCCGCTTTTTATTTTTGCCGGGACGACCTTTGCCGGCAGCCATGAGGAAGTAGAGGCGCTGTCTGTCGCCTACTGGCTTGTTTTCAGCTTTACAGTTGCCCTGATATTGGTGCTCTTCCTGCTGCGGAAGGAATTCAAATCAAAGGAGACGCTTGACCGCAATGCTTCGTCCCCTCTAGCTTCCATCGCCTGGGCAGTTGCCGGTGTGTTCCTGGCCTTGTTTTCACAGTCGCTTGCAGCTAATATCGAAAATCTGATCGGCATTGAAATGGGCTCTGAAAACACCCAGCAGATCATCAGTATCATCGAGACTCTGCCGCTTGTCGTGATTGTCAGCAGCATCATCGGCCCGATCCTGGAGGAAATCGTCTTCCGGAAGGTCATTTTCGGCGCCCTTTACAAAAGGATGAACTTCTTCCTAGCGGCCCTGATCAGCTCGGTGATTTTTGCGTTTGCGCATTTTGAGCCTGAGCATGTGCTCCTGTATTCTGCAATGGGCTTCACATTTGCGTTCCTGTATGTGCGGACCAAGCGGATCCTTGTCCCGATTTTTGCGCATGTGTCGATGAATACATTGGTAGTCATCATTCAAATGAATCAGGATAAAATACAAAAGTGGATTAATGAAATGGAACAAATTCAAAGCTTTATTGGGGGACTTTAAATGAGGCAGTCACCATTGTTTTCCGGGTTCATCTATATATTCCTGGGCGTGCTGTTCACTTACTTCGCAATCCAGAATATCAGTGAAACCGGCGAATGGGGATTTTTTACGTATCTGCTCGTGCTTCTGGCAACTTTTGACTTTGGATCAGGCCTTCGGATGATTGCCTTTCACTATAAGATCAAACAAATTAAAAATAACCAAAAAAAATGAGCCTGGAATGAGGCTCATTTTTATTTGGCTTCCATTTCTTTTGCCTGCGTCTCTTCGGCCTCCAGCACTTTCTTATACGAAAACCTGGAGATGAAAATGCTCAATTCATACAAAAGCAGAAGCGGCACTGTTACCATCATATGCGACAGCAGCTCAGGCGGCGTAATGAACGCCGCAATGACAAGGAGCACAAAATACGCATATTTCCGGATGCTCGACAGGAACATCGGTGTGACAATGCCAAGCCTGGTCAGGAACATGATGACAACAGGAAGCTGAAAAAGGATCCCGAATGGAATCGTCAGCTGGAACAGGAACTGAAAATACTCATTGATCCCAATCACCTGATTGATATCAAGCCTGTCCGCAATCCGGGTCATAAAGTCCACAACAAACGGAAAAAGAACAAAATATGAAAATGACACTCCGCTGATGAACAGTATCACAGATACAGGAATATAGCTCAGTGTGACCTTCCGTTCCTTTTCATATAGTCCCGGACTGATGAACGCCCAGAATTGATAAAGGATAACCGGAGACGTCAGGACAAAGGCTATGATAAAGGCAAACTGCATATAGATCTTCACGGGATCTGTCAGGCGGAATGCATTCATCGTCAGGTCCTTCGCTTCGTCGGCACCCTGCAGGTACACGATCAGGGGTTCGGCAAGGAAAAAGCCTAAAATCATCGCGCAGAACAAGAAAACGACTGTCATGACAAGCCGTTTTCTTAATTCGCCTATATGTTCGTAAATTGTCATATCTTTATGACTCATACATAAAACATCCTTATGTTACTTAACTTCTTTTTTCTTCTCATCATCTTCGTCATTCATAAGCCCTTTGGTAGCGGATTTGAATTCACGAAGGGTATTGCCGGCAGCTTTTCCAAGCTCAGGCAGTTTCTTCGGTCCGAAAATCAGCAAAGCGACAAAAACAATAAGCAAGAGGCTTCCCATTCCTAAATTCATCATTGCGCCTCACCTCCCTTTATCTATCATATTGATGATACCACTAACGCCTGTATAATTCTATCCGTAATGCTAACTTTGCTTTAATTGTCACATTCCGGAATCTTACTCTTCTGCTTCTGCTCCCTGCATGACTTCCATCGGATAATGCTTCAGGAAATAGACAAGCGACTGCAGTTCCACAGCCAGGTCGATATGATGTACTCTGATGGCAGAAGGAACTGTAAGCCTTGCTGGTGTAAAATTGAGTATTCCCTTGATGCTTCCCTTTACAAGCCTGTCCGTTATAGCCTGGGCAACAGGCGCCGGAACTGTCAGAATGGCGACTTTAATAGCATGCTCTTCAGATATTCTTTCCAGATCATCCATATGGAAAACAGGCACCCCGCCAATATCTGTCCCTACTTTTCCAGCATCGACATCAAATGCCGCTTCAATCTTTGTATTATTATTTTTCAGGAAGTTATAGTTTAAAAAGGCAGTCCCCAGATTGCCGACCCCGATGAGGGCAACCTTTGTCACTTCATCCTGGTCCAGCGTCTTTCGGAAAAAAGACAGCAGATAGTTAACATTATAGCCATAGCCTTTTTTCCCAAGCGCACCAAAGTAAGAAAAATCTCTTCTGATAGTAGCAGAATCCACCTTCACAGCTTCACTGAGCTCCGCCGAGGACACTCTCTGTTTCCCTGAAGAGTGGAGATTTTTTAAGAATCGATAATACAGCGGCAGTCTTTTTGCCGTTGCCTGCGGTATTTTTATGGCTTCATTTGACATAGCTTTTCCCCCACCCTGCTGATTTCTATTGTATTTGTCTGCTATTCTTTTTTGAAGTCCCCATTTTTTCCGCCCGTCTTTTCAACAAGATAGGTCTGGCCGATGATCATTCCCTTATCAAGCGCCTTGCACATATCATAGACCGTCAGCGCACAGGCACTTGCTGATGTCAGCGCTTCCATTTCAACTCCAGTGGATCCTTTGGTCCTCACCTGGGCAGAAATATTCAGCCGGTAATCTTCTTCTGTTTTTTCCCATCCAAAAGAAATATCGATGCCGGTCAGCGGAATGGGATGGCACATAGGAATGATTTCCCACGTCTTTTTGGCGGCCATGATGCCAGCTACCTGGGCCACTGCCAAAACATCGCCTTTTTTCATGCTGTTGCCGGTTATTTTTTCGTATATTTCACTATTAACCGTTATACTTGAGTGGGCGGATGCAGTCCGGACACTTTCGGGCTTGCTGCTGACATCCACCATGCGGGCTCTGCCCTCTTCATTAAAATGTGTGAACTCTGACATTCATAAACACCTCTCTACAGAATCATACACTATTTTAAATGGGTATGTAAGCAATATTGTTTGATGTTTCACAAATTTCATCTTATTGCTGTGAGGGATTGAATGCGATACACTAACCTTTAGAATACAGAGGTGAGAACAATGATTTTACTTCAAGTTAATCAGCTGTCAAAGTACTTTGGCGCTGACTTGATTTTATCGAATATAAAGCTTGAGGTGCAAACGCGCGACCGGATCGCCCTGGTAGGCAGGAACGGGGCTGGCAAATCGACGCTGCTGAAAATAATAGCGGGGCATATGTCCCATGACTCTGGCGAAATCATCAAGCCGAAGGATGTTTCCATAGGCTATCTTGCACAGAATACAGGGCTTGAATCAGCCCTTTCCATATGGGATGAAATGCTTTCAGTCTTCAAGGGCCTCCGGGAGATGGAAGCCGAGCTACGCCGGCTGGAACAAAGTATGGCAGATCCCGGCATATTTAATGATCCTGCCTCCTACGAGAAGATCCTTAAAGAATATGATCTGCTGCAGGTGCAGTTCAAGGAACAGGGAGGGTATCAGTATGAGGCCGATATCCGCTCTATCCTGCACGGGCTGAATTTTCATTCCTTTAGTTATGATACAAGCATATCAGTCCTCAGCGGCGGGCAAAAAACAAGGCTGGCACTGGCCAAATTGCTGCTGACCAAGCCTGATATCCTGATCCTGGACGAGCCAACCAACCATCTGGACATTGAAACCCTATCGTGGCTGGAGCAATATCTGCAGGGCTATGAGGGAGCCATACTCATCGTTTCCCATGACCGGTACTTCCTTGATAAGGTCGTCACACAAGTATATGAAATAACCCGTCAGCAGATCTCCAAATTCCCTGGCAACTACAGCTACTATTTGGAGAAAAAAGCCGAGAACTATGAAAGGGATATGCGCCAGTTTGAGAAGCAGCAGGAAGAAGTGGCCAAGCTGCAGGACTTTATACAGCGAAACCTGGCACGCGCCTCTACAACCAAGCGGGCGCAGAGCCGGAGGAAGAAGCTTGAAAGGATGGAGCTGCTGGACAGGCCGCTCGGCGATGAAAAATCAGCCGCTTTCAGCTTCGATATTTCAAAGCAGACCGGCAATGATGTATTGAAGGTCAATTCCCTTGAGGTCGGATATGATGGGAATAAGGTTTCTGAAAATATCTCTTTCCGGATGTCCCGTGGAGACAGTGCCGCACTCGTTGGGCCAAATGGCGTCGGGAAGTCCACCCTGCTGAAGACCATCATTCAAAAACTGCCGGCAATCGGCGGCAAAATCGATTATGGATCAAACGTAGAGATTGGCTACTATGACCAGGAGCAGGCTGAGCTGAAGTCCAACAAACGCGTCCTGAATGAATTATGGGATGAATATCCGCTCCACAATGAAAAAGAAATCCGCACCGTACTCGGCAATTTCCTTTTCTCAGGCGACGATGTCCTGAAGCCTGTTTCCGCTTTGAGCGGAGGCGAAAAAGCCAGGCTCGCCCTGGCGAAGCTGATGATGCAGAAAGCCAACGTCCTGATCCTTGACGAACCGACAAACCATCTGGATCTCGACAGCAAGGAAATACTTGAAAATGCCCTGATAGATTATCCGGGCACCATCTTATTTGTATCTCATGACCGCTATTTTATCAACCGGATTGCGTCCAAAGTATTAGAGCTGGAAAACAGCGGAGCAACCGAATTCCTCGGGGATTATGACTATTATGTCGATAAAAAGCAGGAGCAGGCTGAGCTTCTGGCCTTGGAGACAATCAAAATAGAGACTGCTGCACCTCTAAAAACAGATAAGCAGTCATATATGCAGGATAAAGAAACAAAGAAGCTTGAAAGGCAGAAAATGCGAAGGCTTGAAGAGATCGAAACACGGATCGAACAGCTGGAATCATCCATTGAAGATTATGAACAGCAGCTTTGCGAGCCAGAAATCTATCAGGACCATGAAAAAGTTTTAGCCATCACTAAGAACAACAGTGAGGCTAAAGAAGAACTCGAACTGCTCATGGAAGAATGGGCTGAGCTTGCTGAATAGGCTTTCATTTTAATCAACAGAACCAGGCGTCCACAGCCTGGTTCTTTATTTATGTTATTCACAATTTTATTCACAGACAGAGTGTATATTTAACTGTATTCCACAGGCTTTTCCACATTATCCACAATTAAAGATGTTTTTATCCACATTATACACAGTTTTAACATATTTCCGATTAGTTATCCACAGGTTGTGGCAGTTGGCGATAGATTCAGAAAGTTGAATCTGTTGATAAAGTGATATGGAGGTTTTTAATTTAAAAAAAGCCGGCTTAGCCCCTGTTGGGTACTAAGTCGGCTTTAGCGTGTTTTTAGTTATGAAGAGAGAGGTCCAATCCTGGATTGGCGTTAAGTGCAAGATCTGACCGGATCCCTTTCTCATACAAAATGGTGCCTGCAGCCGCAATCATAGCTGCATTATCGGTACACAGCGATAGCGGAGGGATCACCAGCTCGGCCTCCTGACTGCTGAATTCCTTTTCCAGGGCAGCGCGCAGCCCTTTGTTGGCAGCCACTCCGCCGGCAAGCAGCAATTGCTTCACCCCGTACTCTTTAACGGCTTTCACCGTTTTGGTTACAAGCACATCAATGACACTTTCCTGAAAGCTTGCAGCCAAGTCTTCAGGCGAGAGTTTGATGCCTTTCTGTTCCGCATTGTGTACGGTATTGATCACAGACGATTTAAGACCGCTGAAGCTGAAATCATAAGACCCTTCCTCCAGCCAGGCCCTTGGGAACTGGATGGACGGGCTTCCCTCATGGGCAAGGCGGTCAATATGCGGACCGCCGGGATAAGGCATTCCAAGGATGCGTGCAACTTTATCGTAAGCTTCCCCTGCCGCGTCATCACGCGTTTCCCCGATTACCTCAAAATGCCCATGCTCTTTCATATATACCAACTCTGTATGCCCGCCTGACACCACAAGCGATAAAAGCGGGAACTTCATTTCTGTTATCAGGCGGTTGGCATAAATATGGCCAGCAATATGATGGACGCCGATCAGCGGCTTATTATGTGCAAAAGCGAGGGCTTTGGCAGCGTTCACCCCGATGAGCAGTGCTCCCACAAGACCTGGCCCTTCTGTTACAGCAATCGCATCTATTTCCTTTATGGAAACCCCGGCCTGCTGCAATGCTTCTTCCAGCACAAGTGTGACCTGCTCCACGTGATGGCGGGAAGCAATTTCGGGTACAACGCCCCCAAAGCGCTTATGGCTTTCTATTTGCGATGCCACTATATTTGACACAATTTCTGTTCCATTTTTTATGATTGCAACAGCTGTTTCATCACAGCTTGTCTCAATTCCCAGGATTAAAGTATCTTTACTCATCTAATTTCACCCACATTACAATCGCATCTTCCTGATTGTCTGTATAATAGTTTTTTCTTATGCCGCCATTTTGAAATCCGAGCTTTCGGTACAATGACTGTGCAGCGATATTCGTAACCCTCGCTTCAAGTGTCATGGTGACGGCCCCCAGCTCTTTGGCTGCTTCCATCATCTTCTTCATCAAAGCCTCGCCAAGCTTCTTTCCCCTATACTCCGGAAGGACGGCTATATTCGTCACATGTGCCTCATCAACAACGATCCAAGCGCCGCAGTAGCCTATTACAGCATCATCTTCCTCCATTACAAGATAGACCGCAAACTGATTATTGGCCAGTTCATTGGTAAAAGCATCCCTGCTCCATGGAAGAGTAAATGATTTATGCTCAATGACCATAACCTGGTCTATATCTTCCTCTGTCATAAAACGAAAAGAATACCCCATAATCCTATCGACCGGCTTCCGGATTATTATTGCTTTCCAGCCATTTCGCTTCCGCCTCTGCCAAACGGATATAGTTTGGGACAAATTTGTGGATATCCACACTTTCTTTGTCTTTCCCTAACAGCGCAAGTTCAGAAGGACGGGGATTATAGTCTGTAATGCCTGCAAATCTTGCCTGGCCTCCAAGCGTATGTGCAATTACTTCTTTGTGGACAGGAACATCATTGCCTGTAAACAGGATAGATTCATCGTATTGCTTCAGCCTATCTGCCCAATCAGCCGATAATAACAGCTGATCCTTAACAACGCTCACAAGGCTGCCCTTTTCATATCGGTAAAGGCCGGTATATACCTGGCCTCTTCTGGCATCTGTCAAAGGAGATACAAGTCCATCGAAATAACGGCCTGCAGACGCTGC
>NZ_OZ481794.1:105000-300000 GCF_984799205.1 Bacillus sp. SRL543 | reverse complement strand
CTCCGGTTTGTCACCGGCAGTCACCTTAGAGTGCCCAACTGAATGCTGGCAACTAAGATCAAGGGTTGCGCTCGTTGCGGGACTTAACCCAACATCTCACGACACGAGCTGACGACAACCATGCACCACCTGTCATCCTGTCCCCCGAAGGGGAACGCCCTATCTCTAGGGTTGTCAGGAGATGTCAAGACCTGGTAAGGTTCTTCGCGTTGCTTCGAATTAAACCACATGCTCCACCGCTTGTGCGGGCCCCCGTCAATTCCTTTGAGTTTCAGCCTTGCGGCCGTACTCCCCAGGCGGAGTGCTTAATGCGTTAGCTGCAGCACTAAAGGGCGGAAACCCTCTAACACTTAGCACTCATCGTTTACGGCGTGGACTACCAGGGTATCTAATCCTGTTTGCTCCCCACGCTTTCGCGCCTCAGCGTCAGTTACAGACCAGAAAGTCGCCTTCGCCACTGGTGTTCCTCCACATCTCTACGCATTTCACCGCTACACGTGGAATTCCACTTTCCTCTTCTGCACTCAAGTCCCCCAGTTTCCAATGACCCTCCACGGTTGAGCCGTGGGCTTTCACATCAGACTTAAGAGACCGCCTGCGCGCGCTTTACGCCCAATAATTCCGGACAACGCTTGCCACCTACGTATTACCGCGGCTGCTGGCACGTAGTTAGCCGTGGCTTTCTGGTCAGGTACCGTCAAGGTGCCGGCAGTTACTCCGGCACTTGTTCTTCCCTGACAACAGAGTTTTACGATCCGAAAACCTTCATCACTCACGCGGCGTTGCTCCGTCAGACTTTCGTCCATTGCGGAAGATTCCCTACTGCTGCCTCCCGTAGGAGTCTGGGCCGTGTCTCAGTCCCAGTGTGGCCGATCACCCTCTCAGGTCGGCTACGCATCGTTGCCTTGGTGAGCCGTTACCTCACCAACTAGCTAATGCGCCGCGGGCCCATCTGTAAGTGATAGCCGAAACCATCTTTCAGCATATCCCCATGAGGGGAAATGCATTATCCGGTATTAGCTCCGGTTTCCCGAAGTTATCCCAGTCTTACAGGCAGGTTGCCCACGTGTTACTCACCCGTCCGCCGCTGACTTCAGGGAGCAAGCTCCCATCCGTCCGCTCGACTTGCATGTATTAGGCACGCCGCCAGCGTTCGTCCTGAGCCAGGATCAAACTCTCCATATAAGAGTAAGATTTAGCTCTGATAAAAAAATTAAGATTAACGTTGACGTTTTTGTTCGTTCAGTTTTCAAAGGACGATCTTAAAAATTGGAGCGGGTGATGGGAATCGAACCCACGACATCAGCTTGGAAGGCTGAGGTTTTACCATTAAACTACACCCGCATATAAAATTGAAATATTTCATGGTCGGGAAGACAGGATTCGAACCTGCGACCCCTTGGTCCCAAACCAAGTGCTCTACCAAGCTGAGCTACTCCCCGTAAAATATGGCGCGCCCGAAAGGAGTCGAACCCATAACCTTCTGATCCGTAGTCAGACGCTCTATCCAATTGAGCTACGGGCGCATTTTATAACTGCTCTTTTTTTAAAGAAGCAACTTTTATATCTTACCACAACCATTTTCGGTTGTCAACAACTTTTTTGGTGCGGCCGAGAGGACTTGAACCTCCACGGGGTTAACCCCCACTAGGCCCTCAACCTAGCGCGTCTGCCATTCCGCCACGACCGCAATTATAAGTGACAGCAAAATTCATTATACCAGATAAGTAATTGAGTATCAACTGGTAAAATAATGCTGATGCGGGTGAAGGGAGTCGAACCCCCACGCCTTGCGGCGCCAGATCCTAAGTCTGGTGCGTCTGCCAATTCCGCCACACCCGCATATAAAGATAAATGGTGAGCCATGAAGGACTCGAACCTTCGACCCTCTGATTAAAAGTCAGATGCTCTACCGACTGAGCTAATGGCTCAAAAAATGGCTGGGCTAGCTGGATTCGAACCAACGCATGACGGAGTCAAAGTCCGTTGCCTTACCGCTTGGCTATAGCCCAATGTTTTTGAGTAAAAATGGCGGTCCCGACGGGAATCGAACCCGCGATCTCCTGCGTGACAGGCAGGCATGTTAACCGCTACACCACGGGACCGTTTTTAAAAAAGAAAATACGATTGTTTTCAAGTGACCCCTACGGGATTCGAACCCGTGTTACCGCCGTGAAAGGGCGGTGTCTTAACCGCTTGACCAAGGGGCCATGATAAAGCCAGGTTGTATCTGGCGGAGAAGGAGGGATTTGAACCCTCGCGCCGGTTGCCCGACCTACACCCTTAGCAGGGGCGCCTCTTCAGCCACTTGAGTACTTCCCCATATGGCTCCGCAGGCAGGACTCGAACCTGCGACCGTTCGGTTAACAGCCGAATGCTCTACCACTGAGCTACTGCGGAATGTCTTTAACATCTTATCGACTCTTACTATTATAAGAACCTGGCAATCAAAAGTCAACCATGTTTTTAAAAAAGTTTAAGGAGAAATATATGCACTTACCCATTCGGTATTTCTCCCGACTTAACCAATTTTCCTCTGCACTTTCCGCAGACATATTTTGATGTATCGATTGAGCGCCTTCTCCTGTAAAGCTGCCCGCAGCCCGAGCAAGTATAGCTAATTAATTTTGCAGGTTTCCTCTTTGGCCTATCTGGCAAGGAAGAACAAAATCTAGGTGCACCCACTTGTTCTAACAGCAATTTGAAATCCCTGTCTTTGTGCTGGTATCCCCCGCCCTCCAAATGAAGGTGATAGTGGCATAGTTCATGCTTGATAATGCCGATGAGCTCTTCTCTTCCCAGCTGATCGAGATAACTTCTATTTATATCAATATTGTGGGTGCTTAAAATATATCTGCCTCCGGTTGTACGCAAACGCGGGTTGAAATACGCTTTGTGCCGGAATGGCTTATGAAAATATTCTTCTGAAATCCGCTCGGTCAGCAGTTGGAGTTCTTGATCGTTCATTCCTTTATATCCTTTCTTGTTATGCCCCTTTTACTTTGTTTTTATAGCAGCGGCAGGTTCACCTGACAACCTGCCCCTGCATAGGCTATATATACAGATTTTACTACAGGAGGGTTCTTATGCCTACTTGGTTTCAAAATCAGATTCAGCGCGCATTCCTGGAGAAAAACCGGTATCAGATTAAACTGCTGAACCAGTGCTGGTATTTTTATAGAAAGAAGCACCTGCACTGAACTATAAGAGAGGAGGAGCGTCACTAAACACTCCTCCTCAACAATTAGTTATTGATCAGAAAGCATGGTCAGGGCTACTCTTCCCTTTTGGCTGTCAATGCTGTCGACCCACACAGTCACCACATCCCCAACCGATACAACATCCAGTGGATGCTTAACAAACTGTTTTCGCAGCTTTGATATATGGACAAGACCATCCTGTTTCACGCCAATATCGACAAAAGCGCCAAAATCAACTACATTCCTGACTGTTCCCTGAAGCTCCATGCCAGGCTTTAAATCTTCAAGCTTCAAAACATCTGTTTTAAGGATAGGCTTAGCAAGATCATCACGGGGATCCCTTGCAGGGCTCATGAGAGCTTCAATGATGTCTTTAAGCGTCAGCTCCCCTGTTTCAAGCTCTGCCGCTGTTTGTTTGATATCAATCCCGGCCAGCGCGGCTTTCAGCTCCTCTGATCCAATATCAGCTGTTTTAAATCCAAGCTTCGCCAATAGCTTGACCGCATCCTGATAGCTTTCAGGATGGATGCTAGTCCTGTCAAGCGGCTCTTTTCCGCCTGCTATGCGCAAGAACCCGATAGCTTGCTCATAGGTTTTGGCACCCAGCCTGGGAATCTTCTTCAGCTGGATCCTGGATAAGAACTTGCCTTCTTCCTCCCGTTTCTTAACAATATTATTCGCGACTGTTTTTGATAAGCCTGCTACATACTGCAAGAGAGAAGATGAAGCTGTATTAACATTGACGCCAACCTGGTTTACAGCTGTCTCGACGACGAATGTAAGAGACTCACTGAGCTTTTTCTGGGATACATCATGCTGGTATTGGCCCACTCCCACAGATTTGGGATCTATTTTAACCAGCTCGGCCAAAGGATCCTGCAGTCGGCGGGCAATGGATACGGCACTGCGCTCTTCCACCTGGAAATTCGGAAATTCTTCCCTGGCAAGGTCGGATGCTGAATAGACACTCGCCCCGGCTTCGTTGACAATAATGTAATATACATCCCCGCTCAGTTCCTTGAGGATATCAGCAATGAATTGCTCGGTTTCTCTTGAAGCGGTACCGTTTCCGATCGCTACCATTTCGACTTTGAAAGTTTTAATGATTTGTTTTACTTTTTCTTTTGCATCCTTTGTTTTAGAGACCGGCGGATGAGGATAAATAACGCCAATGTCCATTACTTTTCCCGTCTCATCCACAACTGCCAGCTTGCAGCCTGTACGGTATGCCGGGTCTACACCAAGTACAACCTTTCCTTTAAGCGGCGGCTGAAGGAGAAGGTTTCTCAAATTCTCCGAGAAGATATGAATGGCCTGTTCTTCTGCCTTCTCCGTCAATTCATTCCGGATTTCCCGCTCGATGGAAGGCTGGATCAGCCTTTTATACCCATCCTCAATCGCTTCGCCTACCGGTCCTGCAGAGGGGGAAGAAAGATTTTTAATCCATTTTTTCTTCAGGTAGTTCTGCATCATTTCTATATTCGGTCTGATTGCCGCTCTCAGGATATCCTCTTTTTCACCGCGGTTTACTGCCAGGATCCTGTGTGGGACGATTTTGCTGATCGGCTCCTCATATTCGTAATACATTTCATAAACTTTCTTCTCATCATTAGCGGCATCTTTTACCGAAGTTTCAATCTTGCCGCTCTTAAAGGTTTCCCTTCTGATCCATTTCCTGCTTTCCGGATCATCTGACACCATTTCGGCAATGATGTCCTTGGCACCAGCAATGGCTTCTTCAGGTGTATTCACTGCTTTTTCCGCAGAAATAAATGCAGCCGCTTTTTCTTCAACTGGTCCTCTGGTGAACGCAAGCATCCACTCAGCAAAAGGCTCCAGCCCTTTTTCCTTTGCCTGGGTAGCCTTCGTCCTGCGCTTCTGCTTATAAGGGCGATAAAGATCCTCAACCTCCTGCAGTTTGACCGCTTTTCCGATTTGGGCAGCAAGCTCCGGCGTCAGCTTTTCCTGTTCTTCTATCGTGCGGAGTACTTCTTCCTTCCGCTGCTCAAGATTCTGTATGTATTGCCATCTTTCCATGATGTCCCTGATTTGCACTTCGTCCAGTGCACCCGTCTGCTCTTTCCTGTACCGGGCAATAAAAGGAACCGTGTTTCCATCCTCAAGCAGAGCAATGACACTTTTCACCTGTTTGCTGTTAATTTTCAATTCGGCGGATACAAGCTTTAGCATCTCTTCCTGTTTATGCGCAGTCTTCTCCAAATTCAATCCCCCACAACCTTCAATTTTCTACTATTATTTTATCAAAAGTATCGAAGTTTCCCAAACAAAGAAAAAAAGCCGGCTCTCATTAGAGCAGGCTCCCAATAATAAAGGTTGAATCATCAGTGCTGTTTGAATATTTGCTTTTAATCTCTTCGGCAATACAATCAATCGGCATGAAACTTTTGAGCAGCGACTTTACTCCACTGATATTAAAGCCATCCGAATGGATGAGAAATTTAGATTTGGATTCATAATTGAACCGCTGTGTATTGAAAACCTGCGGCCTTCCGGACAGATAGCCTGTTACTGGGAGCGGATACGTCAATTTGCCTGCTGCTGAGTACAAAAAGAATCTGATATTGCCGACACAGCTATATACAAATTCTTTATTGATAAGATCAGCCTTGAATACCGAAACAGCAGCTCCCCTCTTTTGAACCAGCACATTATTGCACAGTTTCATGAGGGTATCAACATCTTCTTGATGGTTCTCTTCTACCACCTGGATGACTGCAGAAGAAGCTTCATGGGCATATTGGCCGCTGCCCAGCCCGTCTGCCAGAACACAGACCAAGTAATCATCTGTTGCTGTAAAAAAATAGCCATCCCCACATTCGGACTTTCCTTCTTTTGCTGTCTGATGAGCGAGTACCTCAAGATTATCTTTGACAATATGCGTCATGAAAGGCACTCCGAGTTATTGCTTTCAGCATTTATGGCTTCCTGGAGCTTTTTGATGGCCCTTCTTTGCAGCCTTGACACATGCATCTGAGAAATGCCAAGTTTGTCGCCGGCGTCCTTTTGGCTCATATTCTCCAGATAGGTGTATTGAATGATTTGTTTTTCACGGTCTGTCAGGACATGGAGGACTCTTTCAAGCACCATCCGCTGATTGACCTTTTCAAATCCTTCATCCACATTGCCTACAATATCTAAAAGGGTAACCGTTCCGCCATCCGAATCGGCTTCAATGGAATGATCGACAGAAAGAGCCTGATAGCTCTTGCCCATTTCCATTGCTTCCAGCACTTCTTCTTCAGATACCCCAATTTCATCCGCTATTTCATCAACCCTCGGCGATCTGTGAAGCTGGGTCGTCAGTTCTTCGACCGTTGTTTTTATCTTCGGCCCCAATTCCTTTATGCGGCGCGGCACATGCACACTCCATGTTTTATCGCGCAGGAACCGCTTGATTTCCCCGATGATCGTCGGAACAGCAAAAGCTTCAAAGCTTTTCCCGAAGGTTTCATCATATCGGCGAATGGCTCCCAGCAGGCCGATGATTCCCACCTGTGCGATATCCTCATGGTAGGAGCGTCCCTTTGAATATTTCCTGGCAATCGTCTCAACCAGGGCTTTATAGTTTCTAACAAGTATTTCCTGGGCTTCTTCGTCCTGATTTTCCTGGTAGGCTTTGATTAATTCATTGATTTCTTCTTTAGATCTCTGGTTAGGTTGAGATTGTTTCTGCATCCCTCTCCACCTGCTCTCCTTCCAGGTACTTGGTCATAAAGACCGTCACACCCTCTTTATGATGGATTCTGACTTCGTCCATCAATGTTTCGATCAAGTAAAGGCCCAGTCCTCCTTCACGCAAAAATTCAACAGAATCGGTCTGGTCGTAAGGACCAATGCCTTCGCGTGCAGATTGGAAGTCAAAGCTTTTACCGCTGTCAGCCACCATTACCTCAAGACGGTCGGTATATAGGCCGAAGCCAATAACCACTTCACCTTTTTCACTCGTTTTATAAGCATGCTGCACAGCATTTGTGCAAGCTTCACTCGTCGCGATCTTCAAATCTTCTATTTCATCGTAAGAAAATCCCATTCGGCTTGCGATGCCTGACAATGTCAGCCGGATAACTCCGACAAACTCAGGCTTGGCCGGAATTTTCATTTCTAAGTAATCAAACGGTTGACTCATTGTACCCCACCCTCAATCTGGCTGTTAATATCAATTATATCGGCTAGACCTGTGATTTCGAACAGCCTTTTCAAACGTTCAGAAAGGCCGACAATCTGAAACTTGCCGTTGTTGGAGCGTACATTTTTGAAAACCCCGACAAAAACGCCTAATCCTGTACTGTCCATATAAGATACTTCCGAAAGGTCCACAACCATTTCAACTGCCTCTTTTTCAGAAAGCGGGAATAATGATTCTCTTAGCTTCGGAGCTGTATATGCATCAATTTCTCCGCTGATCTTAGCTTGTACCAATGTATCATTCTCTTTCAAATCTATCGTAATATTCATAACTAGACCCCACCTCTTAACATGTCAATTGCTCTTACCTTATACCCGGCGTGAAGAAACGCTAAACATTTCTTTTTAATATTATTAAAGTAAAATCATCACGCAATTGAAAGTGCTGAAGCTTTTCAAGTTCTTTATAAATATTTGTAACAATCTCCTGGGCGCTGAGATGGATGTATTTGCGTATATATCCAATCAGCGTATCTTTTTCAATGAATCCTTCATCTGTCCGGCACTCAGTCACCCCATCCGACATGAGAACGATCATGTCCCCAGGATGGACCTCCTTCTCGAACTGCTTATACTTTGTGCGCTTGTCGACCCCGAGCAGCAGCCCCTTGGCCGTCGTCTCGCTGAACTCATCTTTTTCGGCGTTGTAATAAAAACCGGGTTCATGGCCTGCAGAAGCGTAATGGAAAAGATTGCTTTCCGTATTGTACATTCCGTAGAACATGGTAATGAACATACTAGGGTCTACATTCTGCTCTACAACCCTGTTCAGGTTCTCAAGCACACTGCTTGGCTCATGGCGGTTTTCCGGCAGGCTGTCCATGGCATATTTGATCATCGACATGCACAAGGCCGCCGGAATCCCTTTCCCAATGACATCAGCGATAGCGATGCTTATGTTATTATGCTCATCCTGCACAAAATGATAATAGTCCCCGTTCATATGTTTTGCCGGAACGCTGATTGCCCCGATATCAAGGGAATCGACAACTGGTACGCTCGTGCCGAGCAGAGTCTGCTGGACGTTCGCGGCAATTTCCATTTCGGACCTTAACTCTTCCTGTTTATGCCTTAAGCTCTGGTGCTCGCGGTAAGCGAGGCCGTAGCCGATCATCACCTCAAGCAGCACATCAAAAGAATGAAGTACGTTTTCGGGAAGATCAGGATAAATTTCAAATAGAAGACTTTTGTGAAGACTGATGATTTCTTCTGGTGATATCTTATGTTCAATGGATTTTCTACTGAATTTTTGACCTTGATACAGCGTCTGTTCTGACTGGTCTTTTAAATAATTCTCTAGAATATCCCGATACTTTGATTCCATCATTTCTCGGAAATCCATAATGCCTCCCCCTAACGAAGCCATTTAGTCGCTCTTATATCTGTACCGTCTCCGGGAGATGAGCTGATGTAGAATTCGTCCATCAATCTCTTTACCCCAGGCAAACCGGCTCCCAGTCCGCCGGAGGTAGAGAACCCATCCTCCATGACTTGGCGCATATCATTTATTCCAGGGCCGCTGTCCACAGCTACGATCTGCAATCCCGCTTTGCCGCCGTCATAAATTTTCTCTATACATATTTGACCTTGTCCGGCATATAAGTATATATTCCTGGCCAGTTCACTGATGGCCGTCGTAATACGGGCCTGGTCCACTGTACCGAACCCAAGCTCCTTTGCAACATTACGCCCCAGCTGGCGTGCTGCTACGATGTCCCATTCGTTAATGATTTTTACGCAGGATTGGATACCCATACAGTTTAATCCCCCAATTCCTGTTGAAGTTTCTCCAAACCTTTTTCTAGATCTAATGCAGTAAGGACATCATCTAACCCTATGCCTAATTCGATTAGCGTAATAGCTACAGCTGGCTGTATACCGGTAATGACGACTTTTGCACCCATCAGTTTGGACATGTTTATAACGTCGCCAAGGACCTTGGCAATAAAAGAATCGATAAAATCAATGGATGTTAAGTCTATAACAACCCCATTTGCACTTGTTTCATGAATCTTATGAAGCAAGTCTTCCTGAAATTGAAGTGCTGTCTGGTCATCAAGTTCCCATTGAATGGATACTAGCAGACAGTCATGCAATTTTAATATAGGTATTCTCACTGTTCTCCCTCCACAGCTACAATTTTACGGCTAGTCAGCTCAAGTGCTGCTTCAATTCCCTTTTTCAGTGTGTTCTTCGTTGTAAATTGGTTCAGGTCGATTCCCAGATTCACGATGGTCTGGGCAATTTCAGGCCTGATCCCTACAAGCATGCATTTAGCGCCAACAAGGCGGACGGCATCTGCTGCCTGGATAATATGGTGCGCAACCATTGTATCCACAACAGGCACACCTGTTATATCTATTAAAACCACTTCTGATCGATGTTTGACCACTCCAGTCAGGAGATTCTCCATGATTTGCTTTGCACGTTCCGTATCTATGGTGCCCACAAGGGGCATTACAGTAATACCTTCAAAAACAGGGATTAGTGGAGCAGACAGTTCTTGAAGGGCGATTTTTTGCAGGGAGACGGTTCTTTCCCAGGTCGAGGAATACATATCGACTATTTCATTGGAGACAGGCGTCATCCAGATCTCGAAGTCATAGACGATACTAAGCTGGTTCTCGGGAGTAATCAGCCCCTCCTTCTGCATGCCTTCTAAAACAATCTTCCCAAAGGTCTGCAGCCCTTTCGTAACAAAACTCAGCGGCCAGCCGAGCCGGACCACTTTTTCTGCAAAATCGGACAGCTTGGAGGTGAACTCTTCATTCGTCCCCCTTATATTCGATATGATCAAATCGATGAACTCATAGCTCGTACCAGTGAAAACCTGGTCTGAAACTACCCGTATAACCCGTTCATCTGCGTTCTCCTTCGTGCTTCGTACCCATTCATTGAAGATCTCATCTTTTCGAGCTTGAATATAATCCAAAACCTTTTTATCCATTTGATCCTCCCTATTTTAACATACAAATATTTCTAAAGATGGAGTTACCCTGCACTTGTAAACCAAATTTAAAAATGTAAACAAAATTTATATATATATACCATTTAATGATAACAGTTAGGCACAGTCAAATAAAACCTCTAAGTATTGGAACTAGAAGAAAGACTTTTAATTATACCCGTTTTCCGGATGATTAAACCTTTGCCCGGGAAAGATGGCATAATAAAAAGACAAGCAACACACATGCTTGTCCTCAGCAGATACACAATATTAAGTAGGTTAAAATTTGATATGTACCCGAGATAAAGCAAATCCTTTATCTCTTGGTTTTCCGGAAGACACAGCGAAATCTGTGTGTTATAAAAAGACGCCCTGGGAAGAGCGTGCGTGCTTATAACTAGAATTCAATAAGACCCAAGCTTATTTGCAAAGCTTCATCCACTTTTCCCATCATTTCGTCATCGAGATGGGTTATCTTATCGGTTAAGCGTTGTTTATCAATTGTACGAATTTGTTCCAAGAGAATGACAGAGTCTCTTTCAAAGCCGTAACGCTTCGCATCAATTTCAACGTGAGTAGGCAGCTTAGCTTTTTGAATTTGGGCTGTAATGGCTGCAACTATTACTGTGGGACTGAACCGATTCCCGATGTCGTTTTGGATGACAAGTACTGGACGTACGCCGCCTTGTTCGGAACCAACAACTGGGGATAGGTCTGCAAAATAAACGTCGCCACGTTTGACAATCAAAGGATTATCCTCCGCTTACTAGACGTTCAACTGTGTGTTCTGCCTCATATTCCGCTTGGAATGCCTCAGATGCAATCGTCAGATTAATTTTTGCCATTTCCATGTAGCCTCTTCTCATCGACTCACGAATTTGTCTCTTCTTCCGTTCACGCAAATACATTTTCGTTGCCTGATAAATGAATTCGCTCCGATTGACATTCTCCTGCTTAACAAAGCTTTCTAACTCGGTTAAAAGATGCTGCGGTAACTTTACCATGATCTCTGTTGTTGCGCTGGACTCAGACACAAACATACACCTCCACCATCACTACACACCATTTTTTATCTCTACCATTTTTTATATTACCATTATTCAGCTGCTGTGCAAAGGACTAATCAGCAATTCCTCTGTATTATCGGCCAAAAAAATATCCTTTTATGCATTAATACGCATTTATTTCCTGAAATATGAATGAAATGGCTGGGCTGGAACGGGATTAGCAGCGAATGGCCCCTGTTAGACCTTGCTCTGCTTCCCGAGCAGCGGGTTATTCAGATCGACAGTCTTCCCGTTCTGTTTGTATACGCGCGGCACCCGGCCGGATATCATGCAGGTGACTTCATAATTGATGGTCTCAAGCTTCGCCGCTATTTCATTGACCGTAATCTTACTGCCCTCCTGCGCACCTATCAAGGTAGCGGCTGTTCCAGGTTCAACCTCATATGGCAGGCGGATCATGCATTGGTCCATACAGATCCGGCCAACAATCGGGGCTCTTCTCCCGTTCACCAGCACCTCCTGTCCCTGCAGCTTGCGGATCCAGCCGTCCGCATAACCGATCGGAAGGGTGCCGACCCATTCCTCCCCTTCCGCTTCATAGGTGGCGCCATAACTGACTTTATCCCCTTTTTGGAGCTTTTTCACGTGTACAATCCTGGCATGAAGCGAGAAAGCCTCTTTTAGCGGGAATGGCAGATCATGCTCAATTTCGGGCGATGGGGTGAGGCCGTACATGCTGATCCCCATCCTGACTGCATTAAAGCGGGCTTCCGGATACCTGAGCGAAGCGGCACTGTTGCTGGAATGGACGATTTCCGGCACCTCGCTGAGCCAGGAAAGCATTTCCCTGAACCGGCTGAGCTGCTCCCGGAAATAGGAATCGTCCAATTCATCTGCTGTCGCAAAGTGGGTATAGATGCCCTGCAGCTCAAAGGCATCCTCCCGCCCGGCAAGCTTCTCGATGGCGAGCAGCTCGTCTTTCTCCCTTACGCCGATCCGTCCCATTCCGGTATCGAGCTTCACATGGAAAGCCAGCCTTTTTCCCTGCAAAGAAGGGAGCGCCTTCTCAAGCCAGTTTTCCTGAAAAACAGTCAAAGTTATGTCCAAAGATGCAGCCAAGGGAGCATCCTCAGGCCTGCTCGCACCCAATACCAGTATCGGGGCCTTGATCCCCCTCTGCCTGAGGGAAAGTGCCTCATCCATAAAGGCCACAGCCAGGCAGTCTGCCCCAGCCTCAAGGGCTGCCCTGGCAGTCTCGAAGTCTCCGTGCCCATACCCATTTGCCTTCACCACAGCAAACAGCTTCACATCTCCAGGAAGAAGCTTCTTCATTGACTGCACATTTTCTTTTATATAATCAAGATTGATTTCAGCCCATGTATCCCGGTAAAAACCTGTGGGATAATCCATTGCCATTCACGTCCTTTTCCTTCCGTTCAAAAAGTATACAAATTATTATCGAACTCTGGAATCTTAATGTCAACCGAAATGCGGAGGCGACTGTTCAGGTGAGACAAGCATAAGCCACTCCTGGATAAAAGGCGTTCTTTGCCTTTAATCCAGGAGTGGCTTATGACTCGAGCACCTAGGAGCCGCAGCTGGACAATAAGAAATGCGGAGGCGGCTTGCCCAGAGCCGACAAGCATAAGACGCACAAGAATAAAAGGCGTTCTTTGCCTTTAATTCTTGGGTGGCTTATGACTCGAGGCTCTAGCCGCCGGAGCTGGACAACATGAAATGCGGAGGGCGCTTGTTCAGCCCCGACAAGCATAAGACGCATCAGGATAGAAGGCGTTCTTTGCCTTCAATCCTGGAGCTCGACAAACCGAAATGCGGAGGCGGCTGTTCCAATAAAGGAACCAGCGAAAGTAAAGTAAGCGGAGATTTTCCGGTTAAATTCAGAATGGAGCTCGGGACGGGCTAAATAAGGGGAGGTTTTCCGGCTATGCCAAGCGAAATCCCCCATTTTCGTATTTTTCGAGTCAGTAGGCGGAATTTCTCCGTCTATTTGAGCTATTTTTGATGCGAATTCCAAATTAAGCGGAATTTTTCCGTCTATTTATCAGATCGGTTATCGCGGATCATATACAAAAAACATGATGATTACTTTGCTAATTACCATGTTCTTTACTGCGTTATTTGTACTGTATTATGTTTTTGCGCTCCAAAAGAGAACGCGTTTGCCTTTTGCCTTCAATCCTGATGTGGCTTATGACTCGAGGGGCTAGCGCCTCGAGCTGAACCATACGAAACGCGGTTGCCGCTTCCCCGGTATCTGCTCACAGAAAAAAGGCAGATGCCCCCAGGCATCTGCCTTCCATTATTTCACTGCATCTCCCTGCACTGATTGTGCAAGCATGACCATTTCTTCTCTCGTCAGGTCGCTGGATGCGATGATATAATCCACCCCGCCGTGAGTCCAGCTGATTTTATTATCGGCGATGGCTCCGATTGTAAAGCCAAGATCTACCGGCTCCCCTGATTCGGAAGTATAAGTGGTGTTTGCCGGCACGACATTTGCTTTTTCCTGGATGAGCGTGAAGGTCTTGTCGCCGCCGTAAGTCAGGATAAAGCGTTTGCCGTCCTCCATGCTGATTTCTTTTTCATCGATCAGGCTGACATTTTCAAGCTCGGCCTGCGGGTATTTGACAGAGAATTCCTCACTGGCCGCTTCTTCTGCCATGACTGGAACCTCAATCTGGGCGCCGGTCATATTTTTCTGGGTGTCGAAATCCTTTTTATCAAGGGCAGCCTTGAAGTCAACCTTGGAGAAGTCGACGGTCACCAGCGGGTTTCTGTCTGAATCCATGACCTTTACGCTGACAGGGGCAAGGTTTTTCTTATCAAGGGTGATTTCCTGGTAAGGAAGCATCTTGTTGTTCTGGTATCTCGTCTTTGTTTCAAAAACATAGTGTTCTTTAGTAGCGCTGAATTTCGCCTCTTTATCCTCGAGGATATCCTGCAGCAGGGACTCATACAGATAAGCCTGGCTGCTGTTCTGCGGCCAGTCGCTCTGGAACTTGAAGCTCTTGTTGAGCGCCGGTGTCAGGACAAAAACACCTTCATCATTCCGGAGGATCATCTGGCTTTGGTTCTTTTCGGGATTCTTCAGGCTGACGCGATAGTAAGCAGGTTCTTTATGCCAGATTTCTATGGCATAAGTCTGGGGCTCAGTGCCCATCTGAAGGGTCATTTTTGCTTCTGCCTTATATCCCTTCAGTTCCTCCACTTTTCCTCCAAGCTCCTTCACCACATCCTCTTGTGATTTAGTTCCACAGGCAGTTAAGGCAAAGATGGCCAAAAGCCCGGCGAGAAGCATGAACAATCTTTTCTTCATTCCTTCAACCCCTTCTGTCTCATTTCATCAATTGTGCGCTTCCTGCCTGCATGCAGGCATTCCGCTTTCTGAAGGAGAGCCAGGGCATGCCCGGCACAGCGGCAGCCGTATGAATGCCGGCTGGCAATTCGGGGCATAGCCTTGTCTCTCCTGTCGCACTATGAATATATGAGACAACCTTCGGGAATATGACTTGGCCTATGACAAGCTTTTTCCGTCCTGGTTTTCCGGCGAAGGGTTTTCAATGATAACCTGGGCAACAGCATAGCTTTCGCTGTGGGAAATGGAAAGATGAAGGCCTCCCCTCTCAGGCTTGCTGAAGAATGGCTTCCCCTTGCTGTCATTTGATATTTCAATATCCTGAAAAGACAGCTCGCTTCCTATTCCAGTGCCATTGGCCTTTGAAAAAGCTTCTTTTGCCGCAAACCGGCCTGCAAGGAATTCAAGCTGCCTCTTTTCGTTCAGCATGATGTATTTAGCCAGTTCCCGCTCTGTCAGGATACGTTCTGAAAATTTTGCCCGGTTGGCCATCCTGCTGATTCTTCCGATTTCAACGATATCAATGCCGATTCCTTCAATCACATGCATCATCCTTCTAATTGGTTTGCACCTTGCATACACAATAGTATACAAGCAGTGGCCATTTCCGGCGCTTTCACGCTATAGTATAATTAACCTTCCTTTACAGATAAAAATAGAAAGGGGACTGTTATGTTTACAAGGACAGAGAGCTTCAAGGAATTCATCCGCTTCTATCCCATTGTCTCCATTATTTTGCTTTTGAATATACTGCTCTATTTGCTGACTGTTTTGCCTGTATTTCCGAATTCCTACATATTCGAGAGGCTTGCCGGAGTCAATTTATTCATAAGGGAAGGCGAGGTATGGCGCCTTGCCACCCCGATGTTCATGCACAGCGGCTTCACCCACGTCCTGTTTAACAGCTTTTCACTCGTCCTTTTCGGCCCTGCCCTTGAGAGGATTGCAGGAAAGGCGAGATTTGCCGGCATCTATCTTATCACCGGCATTTCGGCCAATGTGGCCACCCTGCTGCTTGAGCCTCCCACCTACACGCATGTCGGTTCAAGCGGGGCGATATTCGGCCTGTTTGGCTTCTTTGCAGCGGTCGCATACTTCCGGAAAGACTTGATGTCGCGCGAGAATTCACAGATTATCATCACCATAGCCGTCATTGGGCTTATTATGACCTTCATCCAGCCAAACATCAATATTTCCGCGCACATTTTCGGGTTCATCTCCGGTTTTCTTATAGGAGCCCTTTCATTAAAAAGAAATAGATAACGCAGAAAAAGCGCCGGCTGGCGCTTTTCTTCATGTCTGTCATCTTTCTCGGGAATACCACCTGTAAATCTGTTCTGCATCACTAATATCCAGGTCAGCCGCTTTTCCTCCGGACCCGCCCGATCCGGACTTGACGGTTGCTTCCACTGTCGCAAGCTGCTTCCTTTTTTGAAAGCGGCTTTCCTTCAGGCTGAGCGACTGCACCTTATTTTTCGTCATATAAACCGTATGCTTGCCGAACGTCCTATATCGGAGCGTCAGCTGGCTGCCGCTGATATGCCACCCCGCTGCCCTGAATTTTAAAAAGGGCCAGACCACAGCCGGCAGGAGCAGCAGAAGAGACAGGAATCCCCATGGACGGAAGATGGCCGGCGGCACAATAATGAATAAAGCCGCAGCAAGGAGCCCCCTGAAAATATACCGCGGAAGCGCCCTTATCGGCGGTCCCGCAAGCTGGATTCCAGCGTTATAATCTGTAAGATGATGCCCAATCAGCTTTTGCAAGTCTTTCCTTCGGATAAGCGGGAAAAGCATCACCTTGGCACTGTCCCTATCCACGGCCGACCCGCCCGCGCTTTCCACATACAAAGTACCAAACCCGAGCGGCTGCCTGGCAGGATTTTCACTGAAGCGGAGCGCCTGTATCCTGTGCAGCGGGATCGTGAGCTGCCTTTTCTCCAAGAGTCCCCGGGAGATGACCAGGTCATCTTCTTCTCTTCTGACGGTAAAGCCAGCGTATTTCAGCATCGCCCCGATGACAGCGATGACCCATGCCAATAACAGGAGAAGAAACACAGCGCCGCTGATGAAAATGACGCCATTTTCTGCGAAATGCTCAAAACGGTGAAAAAGAGCTTCATAGGGAATGATTTCCTCAAACTGAAAGAAAAAAGCAATTACCGCGGAAATGACCACTCCCGCCCCGCCGGAAGTGGATGCAAGCAGCAGAAGCTGTCCGGGGGAAATCTTATAAATGTCTTGCCCGCTATTGAGGGCCTTTTCTTTCTCCGCGTCCCCGCTGCCCTTCTCTGCTGTAAGCTCCGCCTGGATGGCCGCCGCTTCCGCTTTTGTAATGGCTGTCAAGGTCGCCTCTGCCTCCTGGGTCCCGCTCGTCCCTGCTGTTTCGACCTTGACCTTCACAAGGCCGAACGGACGGTGCAGAATACCCTCGGAAAAATCAAGGCTCTGAATCCTTTCAAAGGGGATATACCTTTTCTTGCGGACAAAGACCCCATATTCAATCCGAAGCTCACCCTCTTCTACCCGGTAGGTAAAGCGGAGCCACTTCAGGATGCCGCCTGCGAGTACAAGGAGGACGGCAGCTGCAGAGCCAATAAGGTAGAAAAGGTCCCAGTTTGAATTCTTGAATCCGAAAACAATGAATACTAAAAACGGTACAATAAGTTCTTTAAGCTGCTTGAAAAAGTTGGCTACAGCAGATATCGGATGAAGCCTCTTCGGCTCAGACATCTTCATCAGCCACCCTTGCCAGCTTTGAAATGGAGAGGCGCAATTCTTCTGCTTCCTCCATATCAAGCGCAGGTATCTCATGGACAGTGGCTGCCGTAGACACGGCGATGGTGGCCAGCGCATATTTCCTGAGGATCGGCCCCTGCCTTGTATCTACATGCTGCACCCTGACCATTGGCACCAGCGTCCTTTTGACAATGAATATGCCATGCTGAAGCTCGATTTCCTGCTCCCGCACTTCATAGCGCCACCTTTTCCACTTCAGCGAAGGGAAAAGTATGATAAAAAAATACATATACATGCATGCCAGGATGACGGCAGCCGGGATGATCCATCCAGGCCCGTCAAATATAAAGGCAAGTGCCGCAGCACCTCCCATTGCAAGCACAAAAATGCCTGAATGGATCGCTCCTGATATTCTCCATACCGGGAGGGCCCTTTTTGAAATCCTTTTTCTTGGTCCGGTGTTCATAAATAATTCCTCCTGAAAAGGCACTTTAGAATTTAAGCCGTCCTTCAGGCTTTATACCTTCCAGTATACAGGACTTCAGGCAGCCCGCGAGGAAATTATTGCTATATTTTAAACGCAGCCTGGTCCACTTCTTCCAGACCTGCCTCATTCCTGAGATAGTCAGCCAGCCTGAAAAGGGCATCATCCTTCTTTTTCGCTTCAATCATGCAATGGATTTCCGGTACGCTCCCATTGATGCCCTTCAGGAAGTCCATGAACATCTCAGGATCGACATAATCAGCATGCGCACGAAAGTCTTTGGGAGAACGGGGGCTGGAGATATGCATCTTGATGGGGAGCTTCGCATGCTTCCAGGTTGCAGTGACACGCTCCCAATTAGCTTTCCAGTCTTCATTTTCAAAATGGGCCAGATGATGGTGATAGTCAAAGACGAGCGGGATGCCAAGCTTTTCGCACAAATACAGCGTATCGTCCAAAGTGAAGGCCGTGTCGTCATTCTCGAGCATGACCATCTGCTGGATGGCTGCCGGGATCAGCCCCCAATTATGGATGAACTGCTCCAGGGCCTTCTCCTTGTCATTGTACGCCCCCCCTACATGCAGGACACACCTGTGCTCAGGTTCAATCCCCATCCCCTTCAGCAAAGCTTTATGCATGGAAAGCGTCTTGATCGACACATTCAGGATTTCCGGCTTTAAGGCATTCAGGAGGACAAAATGATCCGGGTGGAAATCGACCCTCATTCTGTGATCTTTAATATAACTGGCCAGATCCTGCAGCACAGGCTTCAGCGGCCTCATATATTTCCAGTCAGCAAGCTCCTCGTGATTGGCGAGCGGGATCAGCTTTGAGCTGAGCCGGAAGAATGAAATATCATGGGCGGCATTATGCTTCAGGAGGCGCAGGCAGTTCTCAAGATTGGAAATAGCGATCCGTTCAAGCTTCCGGATGGCTGCCTCCCGGTTCTTAATTCCGGAAAATTGTTTATAAGTCATGGTTTGCGAAGGCGAACAATTCTGCAGATGCACGCTCATCGCCACATAGCCAAGCTTTATGATCGTCAAAGAGCAAAAACCCCCTTTAATGTTGCATCCTGCTTAGTATGCGCCAATTTCTTTTTAAAAAAGGAGGGTTGGTTTTAATGATGGTTTTGGGAATTTATGTATTTTATGTAGAATTCCTTTAATTTTATGTAGAAATAGTTCATTTTTATGTAGGATCCTTCTCTTTTTATGTAGAAAAATGTAAATTTTATGTAGAATCCTTCCGAAAAGCGTAAAACAGCTGCCAATAACAGGCCGCATGCATCTTCGCAATAAAACAGCAAAAGGGGTACGGAATGAAAATTCCGTACCCCTTTTGCTTGAAGCACTCATGGTGCCCCATTATATTTTATTAACGGCTGCTGTCGGACGTACGGTTGGAATAATTGCCTTGGCGGCGTCCTCCGCTCTGTCCCGGCCTTGATTTGTACTGGCCGTCTTTCCTTTTGGAATCATAGCTTCTTCTGTTGTCGCTGCCTCTTCTATTGTCGCTGCTTCTTTTGCGGTCATAAGGCTTTCTGTCCCTTTTGGATGGAAGCGGCTTTTCTTCTGTCAGCTTGACAGGAGTGTCGTCCGGCTCTTTTGTCATCAGTTTCAGGACTGCTGCCACAACGTCAGATGCATCATGCTGCTCAAGAAGCTCTTCAGCGGCTTGCTTATAATTCTGCAGGTTATTGGTATCGATCGCCTGAGAAATTTTCTCTACAGTTGCCTTCTGCTGTCCTTCCAGCGCTTCAGCAACCGTTGGCGGCACCAATTTTTCCATCTTGCGCTTTGTCGTTCTTTCAACGACAGACAGGTATGATTTCTCACGAGGAGTGATGAATGTGATCGCCATTCCTTCTTTCCCTGCGCGCCCTGTACGCCCGATGCGGTGAACATAGCTTTCAGGATCCTGCGGGATGTCGAAGTTGTATACATGCGTTACGCCGGAAATATCAAGGCCCCTTGCAGCAACATCAGTCGCAACGAGAACATCGATGGATCCTTCTTTAAACTTTCTCAGAACAGACATACGCTTTGCCTGGCTAAGATCGCCATGGATTCCTTCTGCCAGATAGCCTCTCAGGGTCAGCGCCTCTGCAAGCTCATCAACCCGTCTTTTCGTGCGCCCGAAGATGATGGCCAATTCAGGTGACTGGATATTCAGGAGGCGGGTCAGTACATCAAACTTGGTTCTTTCCTGTACTTCCACATAAAACTGCTCGATAAGCGGAACTGTCATTTCCTTTGCTTTTACACGGATGACCTGCGGATCTCTCATGAATCTTTCTGCCATTCTCTGGATCGGTGCAGGCATGGTAGCAGAGAACAAGAGTGTCTGCCTCTCCGCAGGAACGCTTCCCAATATAGATTCGATATCTTCTATGAAGCCCATGTTCAGCATTTCATCTGCTTCGTCAAGGATCGCTGTGTGAACATTGTCAAGACGCATCGTTTTGCGGTTAATATGGTCAAGGACCCTTCCCGGAGTACCAACGATGATATGCGGGGCCTTTTTGAGGGCGCGGATCTGGCGGTTGATATCCTGGCCTCCATAGATGGAAAGTACGCGCGCTCTTTTTCCGTAGCCGATCTTATACAGTTCCTCGGATACCTGGATCGCAAGCTCGCGGGTCGGAGCAATGATGATCCCCTGGATGACATCTTTGCTTGTATCGATTTTATCGATCAGCGGAACTCCGAATGCAGCTGTTTTTCCAGTACCGGTCTGCGCCTGGCCGATCAGGTCTTTATTTTGCAGGCTTAAAGGAATTGTTTCAGCCTGGATCGGGGTAGCTTCTTCAAACCCCATTCTTTTTAGTGATTTCATTGTAGCAGGACTGATGCCTAAATCTTGAAACTTTGTCAATGTATTCTCTCCTTCTGTTTCTTGGCGATTATTTATGGTGATTAGCGTCAGATCAGCAGGGTAAGCTGCCGCTCGGACAATGCATGGCAAAACATGCTTTCCTGCACAGAAACTCGGCAGGCAAGCGTTTTGGAGTGTTCTAAGAGGACCGAAGATCTTTTATCTCTGCCGGGATCTGAGTGGAAGGATCCTGGCTGAAACCCGGTAAAGGAGATGGCAGCTTGTTCAGCTGGCTATATTTCATTCAGTATTTGAACAATTTTTATAATAAAGCCGAATGGGCAGCCCGGAAGTCTCCCCTTACAGTCATACCTATATATTAAAGTGAAAAAAGACATTCTCCAGGTGGAGTATGTCCGGGTTTCAAAGAAATTTCCCTTTGGCACTTTAGGGTTTATCTTACCATTTTTAAGGGCGCTTTGCAATAAAGTGCCCTTCCCTGGCAATTATGCCTCATGCTGCAGAAATTCCAATATATCCTGGAACAGCCCTTCACATTCGCCGCTGTGGCAGATCAGATGCTTCGATTCTTTTAGAAAAATAAGCTTTTTGGACGATGCGCCGATATTTTCATATAGGTATGTGGCACTGCGCGGCGGCACGACTCCGTCCACTTCCCCCTGGGCAATCAGGGTAGGAACCTGGATCTGGTTAAGAATCGGCCTTACAGAAGACACCAGCCGCCGGAACTGCAGCGTGGCTGCAATCGGGGTCTCCCTGATTTTCCGGTTATACCTGAGGAACATTTCATTCCTCAAGAGATTTCCTTTAACGGTGTCCTTTAACATTTCTCCTATGTCCTTCACCAGCTGCTTCGGGTTCACATAATAGGCAGCCGCACTTAAAAGGATCAGCTTTTTCACCGGGTAATGCACCGCCAGATAACTGGCAATGATCCCGCCCATGGAGAAACCGATCACATAGACTTCATCACACTTTTCCAGCAGTCGATGGAGCTCATCTTCTGCATGGCTTATCCACTTCTTGTATTCAATGCCTTTCAGCTGCAGCCTTTCCCCATGCCCTGGCAGGGTAGGGACAGCAACCTCCCATGCAGTATGCTTCCTGAGATAATCCGTCAGCGGCTCAAGCTCAAACGGAGCACCTGTAAATCCATGGATACAAAGACAGCCGATCATCTGCATCACCTTCGTCTGTATTATTTGCTCACAGTTCCTTTATTTTACACTCTGGCATAATTATTATCCCAACAAAATTACCCGATTGACAAAGATCGGAAACATAAATGAAAAGACTGCCTGATAAATGGCAGCCTCCCTTGTTTGTATCTATCTTTTCCCCTGTTTCTATAATCCTTTATGCTATCATGAGTGCTGCCAAAAGGCTGAACCAATGAATTCACCAATCGCGGGTGCTCTCCAGGAGCTTGTCTATCTCGAATTGGCCTATCGCATAAAATAAATTGTCTTCTTGCAATTCACTGGTTTCATCGAGCAGCTGGTCAATATCCAGGTAGTGCGCTCTCATACGAAACCTCCTATGCCTTTTATGCGCCTTTTTCAGGCCAGGCTATTTCTATCTCTAGTATAACATTCTCTTCAGGAAAGCGGATTATGGGGGTCGGCCGGATTTTTCTTCTCATTTACCCTTTTTAAAATTATTTCAAACATTTATCTGTAAGAGGCACATATTTCATTTATCCTCTCACCATCCTAGTAAGGGACTATAAAAATGAGGTGATGATGTTGAACCAATCGCTGGGTTATTTGCGTGAACTGCTGTCCAATTATACAGACCGCTCCCATGAATGCCGTGAGCTGTACCATAAAATCACTGACGATCTTTCAGAGGAGGACAACGCTTTTGTAAGCAGGCTTACCGAGCAGGAAGCCGCTTTCCTGAACAGCATCCTCCCCCCTGAAATCCAGCACGCCAAAGAAGAGCTCGATTATAAAAGAGCCAATAAGCTGAATGAAATCTATGAGCTTCTTACTTAGCTGGGAAAAACAATGTTCCGGGAGATAGGTAAACCTTTTTGTTCCTAGAAGTATCTCCTGCTTTAAATGGGGCTGTTGATTTCCGTTCCAGGCACTTCGCTTTCCGCGGGGCGACGCTGAGCCTCCTCTTCGCTGTGCTCCTGCGGGGTCTCAGCCTTGCCGCTATCTCCCACAGGAGTCTGCGTGCCTTGCACTCCAATCAACAGGTTTTCAAACTCTTTTTAACTCTCTGAAATGATTTTAAAAAAACGGCCACTCGCCGTTTTTTTATTTTCCCATTGAACCTGGCTCCCCCTTCGTTTGTATAATAGATACAATGTTTAGTAAGGGAGTGTCTTAAATGGGGATTGGATTTATTGTTTCTTTAATCGTGGTTGGAATTCTTACAGCTATCATTTTATCTATTGCCATTCCGTTTCAGCGGAAATATGTCGTTAAGGAAAACGGCAAGATCAATTTCCGCAAGTCGCCGGTCCTGCTCCGCTGGAATGTTTTCGACGGCCTCGCGATCGGTGTGGCCGCCTACAGCATCATCTGCATCCAGATCTTAAACTTCTTGATTTCCGGTGGGAGCACCATTGAAAATCCTTTTGTCCAGTTTTTCACGAACCAGGGCCAGGCCTGGGTGATTGTCGGGACAGCCTATCTTATTTCACGGCTGGCCATGGTCATTAAAGGAGTCAAGGAGCTTCAGGAGAATGACTGAACAAGCCGGAAGCGCCAATCAATTTATGATAGCCTTCCAGGAAGGAAGTGAAGAGGCTTTTGACCAGCTGTATCTTTCACTTAAATCTCCCTTATATGCTTTTCTTTTCCGCTTTACAAAAGAAGAGCAGCTCAGCAGCGATCTTGTCCAGGATAGCTTCTTGAAACTCCATCAGTCAAAAGCAAGCTTTGACCCGAAGAAGGCAGGCGTTAAAACTTATCTTTTTCAAATCGCTTATCATTTGATGATCACCAGGCTGAACAGACGGAAAAAATGGCAGAAGCTAATGCCCTTCCTGCTCCCCTCATCTGAAGGTCAGATGGACCAGGCAGATAAGATGACGGTCCGGGAAGCCATCGCCAGCCTTCCCGAGGCACAGAGGGCAGTCATTATTCTAAGCTATTATCATGATATGCCACAGGCAGAGATCGCAGAGGTTGTGGGTAGCCCTGTCGGCACGGTAAAGTCACGGCTACATCATGCCATAAAAACTTTGAAAACTGTACTGGAGGTGGATGAGATTGAACAAAGAAAAACCCAATGATGCTGAAGAATTATTAAAACAGGAACCGCTCTTGAAAATGCATCTGGATTCCTACCATGTAGATATACCGGAAATCCCCAGGAAAAAGAGCAATTTCGACAGGATTCTCTCTTTTCTGGCATCCCCTGCGGTCAATCCGATCGAGAACTATATCAATAAAGGAGGAAGTTTAATCGTTTTGACTGCTTCTCCTATAGCTGTCGGGGCGGTTCTGGCCATTGTCCAGCTGCTGCGTCTATGATCTGCACTGTATAAGAACGCAAAAAATCCCTGTTTCATGTGAAACAGGGATTTTTTTCCTTATATCAGTAAATATTATTTCAGTGCCTCAGCTGCTTCCTCCAGCTTCATGCCCCTGGAGCCTTTAAACAGCACAATTGTTTCTGTACTCGTCAGGCTCTGCAGCTTTTCAATCAATGGACCTTTCTCAGAAAAAGCAAAAACACGGTCCTCTGGAAACGCCCCTTGTGCTCCTTCCGCGATAATGCGGCCGAGGGATCCGAACGTTAACACATAATCAATCTTTTCCGGATCGATTGATCGGCCGATTTCGCGGTGAAATCTCACTTCATCATCTCCAAGCTCGAGCATATCAGCCAGCACAAGCACCTTTCTGCTATATCCTGAAAGCTCTGACACGAGATCAATTGCTGCCCTCATAGAAGTGGGGCTGGCATTATAAGCATCGTTGATGATCTTTTCGCCTTTGCTTCCTTCCGAGAGCTCCATCCTCATCGCCGTCAGTTTCAATGATGCAAATCCTTCATTCATCTGCTCATACGGAACGCCCAGGAAATGGGCAGCCTCCATGGCGCAGAGGGCATTCATGACATTGTGGACACCGAGCACAGGCAAATGATATTCCATGTCTGAAAGATTCGTCTGGAAAACGCTCCCCTTTTCTTCCTGATTGATTTTAACCGGATATACGCTGTTGGAAGGGCTCTTTCCGAAAGCGCGGACCTTTGCCGGACCATTGTATCCGGCAAGCCTGTCTTTCAGAAGTGGCTCATCCCCATGATAAATGATCATGCCGCTGTCCTTCAGCCCTTCAATGATTTCAAGCTTCGCCTTTGCAATGCCTTCCCTTGAGCCGAGATCCTGCAGGTGGGATTCCCCGATGTTCGTAATCATGACTACATCCGGACGGGCTAGCTTTGTCAGGAACTCGATTTCCCCGAAGCCGCTCATCCCCATTTCAAGGACAGCTGCCTCAGTATCCTCTTCAAGGGAAAGCAGGGTAAGGGGCAGACCCAGATGATTATTGTAATTCCCCTCTGTTTTCTGTACCTTGTATTTTAATGACAGAAGACGGGCAGTCATATCCTTCACAGTTGTCTTTCCATTGCTGCCTGTAATGCCGGCCACTTTAATATCAAGCTCGTTCCGATAGGCTTCTGCCAGCTGCTGCACTGCCTTGAGCGTGTCCTCTACAACAAGGATCGGCAGGTGAAGCGGCGGATTCGGGACATCCTGCTGCCAAAGCGCAGCCGCCGCCCCCTTTCGAAGGGCATCCTCCACGTAACGATGGCCATCGGTGTGTTCACCCTTGAAAGGAACGAACAGGTTGCCGGGCTCCATTGTCCTTGAGTTGATCGATACTCCCTTTATGCTGACATCAGAAAAAGCCGAGTGGTCATTTAGAATAGGAATCATCCCGGCAATCTGAGCGATTGTACGTTTAATCATCTTCTGCGCCTCCTGACTGATTTGCTAATAGAAAAGGGACACGGCCCACACAGCCGTGCCTCTATCATTTAATAGTTTACATTGTATGTTTGATGCTCTGTTTTTCCGTATGCCTTTCAATCGCCAGGTTAACAAGCCTTTCAATCAGCTGCGGATATTCCACTCCAGTATGCTTCCAAAGAAGCGGGAACATGCTGAACGGCGTAAAGCCGGGCATTGTATTGACCTCATTGATCATCACCTTGCCGTCGCGCGTCAGGAAGAAGTCTGCCCTAACGAGTCCGGAGCAGTCAAGCGCTTTGAAAGCCCTGATCGACATCTCGTTCAGTGTGCTGTACTCCTCTTCCGTAATTTCAGCAGGAATGATCATGGCCGTATCGCCATCCTCATACTTGGCTTTATAATCGTAGAAGTCTTTCTTCGGTACAATTTCTCCTGCTACCGAACACTCCGGCTCATCATTGCCAAGGACGCCGAGCTCAATTTCCCTCGCCGTTACGCCTTCCTCCACAATGATCTTCCGGTCAAACTGGAATGCTTCTTCAAAAGCCGCTGCCAGTTCTTCACGGTTTGTACATTTGCTGATCCCTACACTGGATCCAAGATTGGCCGGCTTGACAAAGCAAGGATAGCCCAGCTCCTCTTCCACCTTCTCATAAGCCGTTTCTCCAGCCTTCTGCCATTCACTGCGCACAAACCATACATAGTTAACCTGAGGCAGGCCGGCCTGGGCAAAGATATTCTTCATGATGACCTTATCCATGCCCGCAGATGAGGCGAGCACGCCATTGCCGACATAAGGAAGATTAAGGATCTCAAGCAGCCCCTGAACCGTGCCGTCTTCGCCATTTGGCCCGTGAAGGAGCGGGAAGATGACGTCAAAGCTGCTTTCTTCAGCTGACTTGAACATTGCCGGAGCCAGTGCTGCAGGCGATACAGCTTCGCCCTGGGAAAATTCCAGCTGCTTGACGCTTTCTGCCGGTGCCTCAAGCAGTGGGCCCTTCACCCATTCCCCTTCCTCAGTTATGTAAACAGGATATATATCAAATTTCTCCAAATCCAAGGCTTTAATGACAGCCAGGGCCGTCTGCATTGATACTTTATGCTCTGCGGATTTTCCGCCGTATAATAATCCAAGCTTCTTTTTCATCAAAAGGAACCCTCCATTTATTCAATCACATGTTTCATTTTACCACTCCAAAAGACAAAAAGTCGTGATTGAATATTGTTATTTGCAGGAATTTTTTCTTTCCCATTCTGCCCTGCTTTCTATATATGTATGATTTCCCGGGCCTATCTGCCACCCATTCCGCCTAATTCCCCCCCCCCCCCGGATAACTGGTTCCAAGGTATTATTCTCAAATAGTTTTTTAGATGGTATAGTTTGAATTTACCGAATATTTTTATTTATTTTTCCTTAAAAATTTCCACTTAACAAGCTAGGTTTCCATCTGTATAATCCACGTTATACAAACAAATGTATTTTCAAGGAGGACAAAAAATGAAGCGGCTAGGACTTCTTCCCAGAATTATTCTTGCAATAGCTTTAGGTATTTTAATCGGTTCTTTCTCTCCGGAAGGAGCAATCAGGCTGTTTGCAACATTCAACAGCCTGTTCGGAAACTTTCTCGGCTTTGCCATCCCTTTAATTATCATCGGGTTCATTGCTCCCGGCATCGGGACAATGGGAAGGGGTGCAGGCAAGCTTCTTGGCATTACAACAGGGTTTGCTTACGCCTCTACAATTGCCGCAGGGACAGCCGCTTATTTTGCCGCTGTGACCCTGTACCCTGCCCTGCTCAAGAATCAGAGCTTAAAAGAATTCGGGAATCCAGAGGAAGCGCTCGCTTCTCCCTTTTTCCAGGTGGACATGCCGCCGGTAATGGGGGTCATGACAGCACTGCTGCTTGCTTTCACAATCGGGCTTGGGCTTGCCGGCCTGAAAAGCAGTGCCCTGCAGAATGTAATGGATGATTTCCGGGGGATCATTGAAATGCTGATCGAAAAAATCATCATTCCCCTGCTGCCTTTCCATATCTTCGGGATCTTTGCCAATATGACGCACGGCGGACAGGTTGGAAGCATCATCAGTGTATTCGCAAAAGTATTTGTCATGATTATTGCCCTTCATTTCTTATTCCTGCTTTTACAGTACACAGCAGCAGGGGCTGCCGCCAGGAAGAATCCTTTTTACCTGCTGAAGTCAATGCTTCCTGCTTATTTCACTGCGCTCGGGACTCAATCCTCTGCCTCTACGATCCCGGTTACGCTGAAGCAGGTTAAAAAGCTTGGCGCACGTGAGAAAACAGCGGATTTTGCTGTGCCTCTCCTGGCAACGATCCATTTATCCGGAAGCACCATCACACTGGTCAGCTGTTCCATTGCGGTTCTTATGCTCCAGGGTGAAGCCGTGTCCTTAGGGCAGATGTTCCCGTTTATCATGATGCTCGGGATAACGATGATTGCCGCACCAGGCGTTCCCGGAGGAGCTGTAATGGCTGCGCTCGGCCTCCTGGAATCTATGCTTGGCTTTAATGGGACCATGACTGCTTTGATGATCGCCCTCTACCTTGCCCAGGACAGCTTCGGCACTGCATGCAATGTAACAGGCGACGGTGCCATCACACTCCTCGCGGACAAAGCAAGCGGGAAAAAAGCTGTCCCGCTCAAAAATGAAGCAAAAGCTGTGTAGCCTGAAAATTAACTTTGACATCTCCTGGATAATCATCTAAACTGTTTCTAACATTCAGTAAACAGAAACTAAATAGATGAGTTATGACAGGAATCAGTAAGGTTTGCTTCCCTGTTTGAAGAGAGCCGGTGTTTGGTGCATACCGGTACAAAAGCAAACGTGAATTACCTCCTTGAACATTCTTTGTGAATCATAAGTAGCAAAGGACGGACGGTCCGTTATCCGAACGAGCGGAAGACAAATGTCTTCAACAAGGGTGGTACCGCGTGCAAAACCACGTCCCTTTTTACAGGGATGTGGTTTTTTTGTGCGTTCAAAACTCATCAGGAAGTGCCGCAAACAAAAAACATAAGGAGGATACATCGTGGAGAATTTTATAGAAAAGCTGAACCCCGACCAGAAAAAGGAGCTTGAAAGGCAATATCAGCTTTACACCAGCGGCACTCAGGATGTGGTGCCCCCTCAGGAGCTCAAAAATAAAATTGCCAAGTCACTTTTTCTCGGCAAGCCGCTGAAGGTGAAGCTCGGGCTTGATCCATCCGCCCCTGACGTCCACCTGGGCCATACTGTTGTATTGAATAAGCTGAAACAATTCCAGGAAAATGGCCATACCATCCAGCTGATCATCGGCGATTTTACCGGAAAAATCGGCGATCCGACTGGAAAATCAGCAGCAAGAAAACAGCTGACCGACGAAGAGGTCAAGCATAATGCGGAAACCTACTTCCAGCAATTCGGCAAAGTGCTCGATATGGGCAGGGCCGAGCTTCATTATAATTCCAAATGGCTGTCAGCCCTCAACCTCCAGGATGTCATCACGCTTGCCGGCAGCATTACCGTGGCCCGCCTGCTCGAGCGCAATGATTTTTCCGAACGGCTTGGGGCAGGGAAGCCGATTTCCCTCCATGAGTTTTTCTACCCGCTCATGCAGGGCTATGATTCGGTTATGCTCGAAAGCGATATAGAACTCGGCGGCAATGACCAGCATTTCAATGTTCTTATGGGCAGGCATTTGCAGGAGCACTATGAAAAAGAAAAACAAGTGGTAATCCTTGTCCCTCTTTTGGAAGGGCTCGATGGAACAGAGAAAATGTCAAAATCCAAGAACAATTACATCGGAGTGGACGAAAAACCGGAGGAAATCTACGGTAAAGCCATGTCAATCCCAGATGAGCTGATGGAGAAATACTTCCATCTCGCAACAAATTTGCCGCTTGCTGAGAAGCTGTCCATCAGGGAGAAGCTGGAAGAAGGGTCGCTTCATCCCCGCGATGCTAAAATGCAGCTTGCCAGAACCATTGTCAGCATGTACCACGGACATGAAGCTGCCGAAAAAGCGGAAGCCCATTTCAAAAGTGTGTTCCAGCAAGGCTCCATACCGGAAGACATGCCTGTACTCACCTGGGATGGCGGTGAAGAACCACATCTGCTGGAGCTTCTGATGTATGCCGGCCTCTTCCCTTCCAAAAGCGAGGCAAGAAGGATGGTTCAAAATGGCGGAGTCCGGATGAACGGCGAAAAAATTGATGATGTTAACTTAACGGTTCCTGTACTGGAAGAGCTGATCCTGCAGGTCGGTAAGCGGAAGTTCGTGAGGATTTTAAGGAAAGAGTAAAGAAAAAAGGGAAGACACCATTTTAGGATGTCTTCCCTTTTTCTATATCAATGGCCGGAAAGCTTGGCGCCTTTCTGTTTGTGGACAGCCAGCTTATCAACCAGATGCAGGCTCGGCTCGTTGAGTCCGATCAAATGGACGGCTGTTCCATTCTGCCTGAGCTTCATTACGATTTTATCGATGGCAGCTACAGCAGAGTCATCCCACACATGCGCTTCAGAAAGATCGATGACCACTTCCTGTACCGTTTCCTTTAGATCAAAACTGCCGGCAAAATCAGTGACAGAGGCGAAGAACAGCTGTCCTGTCACTTTATAGGTGCGTTTGCCTGCTTTTTCATCCAGGACTGTCGACACCTTCACTTTTGAGATTTTGGCAACGAAGAATATTGCGCTCAGGAGCACTCCCGCAAAGACGCCTTTAGACAGGTCATGGGTGAAAACAACTGTTACAACCGTTACGACCATTACGATGGAGTCCGTGGCAGGAACCTTTGCCATATTGCGGAGAGAAGTCCAGTCAAATGTACCAATGGATACCATGATCATAACTCCAACAAGTGCAGCCATTGGGATTTGCACCACCAGGTCGCCGAGGACCAGAATCAGGAACATCAGGAACACACCGGCTGTCAAGGTAGACAACCTTCCCCGGCCCCCTGACTTCACGTTAATGACGGATTGGCCAATCATCGCACAGCCCGCCATCCCGCCGAAAAATCCGTTAATGATATTGGCAATCCCCTGCCCTCTGGCTTCACGGTTTTTGTTGCTTTCCGTGTCGGTCATATCATCGACGATGGAAGCTGTCAAAAGTGACTCAAGCAGGCCGACAATGGCCAATCCGAGGGAATAAGGGAAGATAATCTTCAGTGTTTCCAGGTTCAGCGGGATATCAGGAATCAGGAATACCGGAAGCTTTCTTGTCAGCTCCCCCATGTCTCCTACTGTCCGCACATCTGAACCTGTCGTTATCGCAATGATAGAAATGACAATAATGGCAACAAGCGGCGATGGAACAGCCTTTGTCATGCGCGGAAACAAATATATGATTGCAAGCGCACCGGCTACCATCGCATACATAACCCATGTCGCATCGACAAACTGCTCAAGCTGCGCCATGAAAATCAAGATGGCGAGCGCATTAACAAATCCGATCATCACAGACCTTGGAATGAACTTCATAAACCGGGCAAGCTTAAAGACACCCAGCAGCAGCTGAATGATTCCGGTCAGGATGGTGGCAGCGAACAAATACTGAAGCCCGTGGTCTGCAACAAGCGTAACCATCAGCAGGGCCATGGCCCCGGTTGCAGCTGAAATCATCCCCGGCCGTCCGCCGACAAACGCGATAATAACCGCAATGCAGAAAGAAGCATAGAGACCGACCATCGGGTCTACACCTGCAATAATGGAGAAAGCAATCGCCTCGGGAATGAGCGCAAGCGCCACGACAATCCCGGCCAGGATATCACCTCTGACATTGCCAAACCATTGTTCTTTAATTGATAAACCTTTCAAATGAACACCCCTTATTGTATTTGGATTTATAGTGTGACTTTGAACTCTCATCAAAGTCCGGGCCGACAAAAACATAGAGTATCATACCATATTCCAGATAATTTACAAGAGCCGCTGTAAGCGCTGAATTACTGAGTTTCTGCTGTTTTTCTTCGATTTTCTTTAAAATACTTACCCGGATAAATCTTGCTGATGCAAAAAAATAAGCCCTCTAAAAAGAGGGCCAAGCATTTCTAGCCAATGGGTGTGCAAATCTCAATATAATGCCCATCCGGATCTTCCATATAGGCGACAGTCTGTCCCCACGGCTTTTTCACCGGTTCAACCAGGACACGAACTCCCGCCAGGCGCGCCTTTTCGATTGTCCCCTCCACATCATCTGTTACAAAGCCAAGCTCCATTGTCTGCTCTGTCCGGAAGCCTTCTGGTATCGGAAGATCTGTCAGTTCACGGACATTTTCCCTTGTATTCATGGAGAGGATGGTGCTGCCTGTGTCATATTCTATGTAGGTGCCAAATTCATTTTTCAGCTCGAGACCGAGAAGTTCGCCATAAAACTGCTTCGTCTTTTCCAAATCCTCGACATATAAAATGATATAGCCAAGCTTCAAATCCATCATAAGCTCCTTTCAGCGGTCTTTTTAGGCCCGCTTTTCTTTATTACTTTTGTGCTTTTATAATGAACCGGTGCGAACGGACCCTCTGCATATCCTGTCCGCTGATCTCCTCGTGCAGCTCCCTCAGCTTTTCTCGTATCCTTCAGCAGAAAACCCTTCAATTTGCCAGGGCCAACTGTTATAACTCATATTCTATCATTAACATCAGTTAATATATGAATTTTTATAATTTTTCAAATCACTGACTTTGGGAATAAATGTAATCAATAAATATTATCACTGATTTTAGGCGGAATAAACAAAAATCCAGGCAGAACAACTCTGAAACTAGGCTGAATCAACCGAAAAAAAGCAGCAGCTCTACAATGAGAGCTGCTGCCTGTGCTTAGCTGATCGTTTTTAAGCCAATAACACCGCCGATGATCATGCCGATAAATAATACCCTTTTCCAGTCCCGCGATTCACCGAAAAATAGCATGCCGAGCAGCACACTTCCGGCTGCGCCGATGCCGGTCCAGATTCCGTAGCCTGTGCCAATCGGAATCTCCAGGAGCGCCCTGGAGAGGAAATAAAAGCTGACAAAGCCGGATAGGGCAGACAAAAGTGTGTATTTTTTTCTGCTAAAGCCTTCTGACAGCTTCATGAAAATAACAAAACCTATCTCACCGAATCCCGCCAATACTAGATAAACCCATGCCATGCCTACTCAGCCCCCTTTTCCGTTTCTTCTTCTTTGGAGGTCATTTTCAGCCCGATGATGCCGCCGAGGAGCAGTGCCAGGAACAGCAGCTTTAAAGCCCCGCCCGGCTCCCCGAGGAACAGCATGCTGATAATTACGGTACCTGCGGCGCCTATCCCTGTGAATACTGCATAAGCTGTTCCGATCGGGATGGTCTTCATCGCATTCGAGAACAGCATAAAACTTATAAAGATCACTATAACAGTGATGGCTGACGGCAAAGGCTTTGTAAAGCCTTCTGAATATTTGAGCCCGAAAGCCCAGCCTATTTCGCATAATCCTGCTGCAAATAAATAAATCCAAGGCATTGATGCTACCCTTCTTTCTTCATGGTGATTCCGGCCAGGAAGATCTTCCATGCCGATTCTCTCCGTTTGTTGTATTCTTCCTGGCTGTAATAATGCTGTTCGACCAGCAGCCCGTCTATCAGGCAATAAAATGCTGCAGCCATTTCGCCGCTTTCGGCAGACGTAAACATTGATTCTTTTTTACCCTGCTCAAATAAGCCCTGCAGCATGTCAGTGGAATGCTTTTCATATTCAAAAAATTCCTCTTTCAGCTTTGGGCCGAGATTGGCCGGCGGGAAGAATATCGCTCTTTTGAAGAATTGGATATTCTCATTCTCTTCCCTCACTTCGGTCAAAGCATCAAAAATTGACATGATTGTTTCAAGGGCATTACCTGAACTTTGATCATCCATGGCTTCTTTAATAGTGAGCAGCTCCAATGAAACGGTGTCCCGGAAAACCGACAGGAACAGCTCTTCTTTTGAAGGAAAATGCGCATATAAAGAAGGGGTCTTAATCCCCACCGCCTTGGCGATGGCGGAGAGCGGCGTCCCCTCGTATCCTTTTTCAGCAAAAAGCTTTAATGCTGCCTGTTTGATTTGCTGTGAAGTCATCTTTGATCCATCTCCCTAACTATCGTTAGTTAGAAGTATAACAAAGTGAATCCCTATATTCAATAGCGAAAAACATTTCTGCTTCCCCACCCAAATAAGGAAGAATATGTTAGTATTTTTCTGAAAGGGGGATGCTAATGATGATTACGGAACTGAGTAAGAATGAATTCAGCAGATGCAGGGAGCTGCTTCACCCGGAAGGGCAATTAGAAGCTGCCGCTGTAATAGAAGGAACCATCACGGGAAGAGTATTTGCAGACAACAGACTCGCCCCTTCAACAGGTCTTATCTGGCTCGGAAACAATGACGGCTTCATTTCCATTGGAAATGAAAACAATGAGATTTTTAACGGAGCGTTAAATACTTTTATAGACAAAGTGATTAAAACTGAGGCAATGAAAGTCCAGCTAGAATGGTTCGAAGCTATCGGCAATCATGCTGAATGGAATAAGACAATAGAAAGAGTTTTTGCACACCGGAAGCTTGGGAGCTGGAAGCAGAGAGTATATAAATTAGAGCCAGGCAGCTATTCTGATAACTCTTACGCCCCTGCTGAGGATGGCTATGAAATCATAAGAATCAAGAAGGAACATTTTGAAAAAGTAAAAAACAGATTCCTGCAGTAAAAGATTAGCCTGTTCTGGCCAGCGCCCGAGACATTTCTAAAAGAAGGAATAGGCTATGCTTATATCTATGAAGATGAAATCATCAGTGTTTGCTTCTCAGGTTTTGTTGCGGGGAGCGTCCACGGAATTGATATTGAAACACTCAAGCCCCATCAGGGAAAAAAATTAGCGCAATGCTTAGCCCGCAAGTTTGTACAAGAATGTCTGCAAAAAGATATAGTCGCATATTGGGACTGCATGGAAATGAACAAGCCCTCCATCGCTGTTGCAGAGCGGCTTGGATTTAACCATATTTCAACGTATACCGGCTTTGAATTTCCACTAAAATAAAGCTGAGGGTCATAGACTCTCAGCTGAATGCCGCCTGTACTTCCCACTCCCCGACAAGCTCCACTTCACGGGTTCCTATATCCAGCATCTCTCCAAAAATATCCAAAATCCTGCTGCTCTCGGCTGCACCACGAACCAAACCTTCATCCACCTCATAAAGCACCACCGAAATAGAATGGAGATACTGTTCCTGTGATGATTCGCCTATCAGACTATCATGCAGAAAATCCATGAAATACTGGTAGCTCTCTCTGCTCTCCCACAAACCAAAGATACTGGCATCGGCATCCCCTTCCGTTCTTGTCCAGCCGCCGAACTGCCGGATAAAACCGGGGACCCGCTTCAATGGATCCCATCCCATTTGGGCGAGGCTGAACTTTTCCCTGGAAGCTGAGTCAACCCCGCACCTGATATATTTCACGAGCATTCAGCCTGGCACTCCGATATGGGAAAGATCGCCTGCCAGCACGAGTTCAAGCTGCCCATCCCTGTATTTCATATGGGTAAGGCTTGTGCCATGGATGAACGGCGGCTCCCATATTTCATTGTCTGTCACCTTATTGGCGAGCATGACTGCCGTTTTGATGACAACCGCGTGGGTGACAATCAGGATTTTCCCTGTGCTCCGGCTGTCCCCGAGTTCCTGCAGGAATCCGGCCAGCCTGGCTTTTACATCCAGAAAGGTTTCTCCCTCCGGGTTCTCAAACTTTTCCGGCTCGTTCCAGTAATAGCTGTACTGTTCAGGGAAGAGCATCTTTATTTCGTCGCCCGTTTTTCCTTGCCACTGGCCAAGGTGGATTTCCATCAGCCTTTCATCGGAACGGATGGGTGCTGCACTGCAGCCGGCAAGTTTTTCAGCTGTCTGAATGGTTCTGGCGCTTGGGCTTGAGATGATTTCGTCAAATTGCATCTTCCGCAAATATTCTCCGAGCCTTTCAGCATCCTCCAGCCCTTTTTCAGTCAAATCCGAATCAAGCCTGCCCTGCATCCGTCCTGACTTATTCCATTCTGTTTCCCCATGCCTTACAAAATATAAATCAAGCAAGTTTCATTCCTCCTCTAGTCGATCTCAAGCTGATGCTGGAAGCTTCCCGCTTTAATCATGATTTCTCTCTCAAGCTCCTCAGGATAGGAAGCGATGAAGCAGCAGGAAGGCCCGCCTGATTTCAAGAGGTCCACCCCACTGCAGGAAACTTCATTTTTAGTGAATTCCCTATTGGTGAAAAGCTGGTTCAGCTCATAAAGTATTCCCTTTGAGCCGACAGGCAGCGTACAGACTCCATCCATCCTGCTGATTTCTTTGAATAGCGAAAGCGGTGCAATCGCCCCTTTATCGATCAGGACCTCTTCGCCGACAAGCGGCAGTCCGATGACCGCCAGCTTCTCCCGGCCGGTGTAAAGGGGAGCAGCTACAGGACAGCCCTTCTTTTTTCCAATAATCATCAGCCCGACTGCCGATTGGAGGAGATCAAAATTGCTTTCTGTGCTTCCTGTGACAGAGAAGCCTTCAAGCCCTGCTTCTTCTGCGCCTGTCTCAATGCCTCCGGCTAGCGCATTCCAATGCTCGTCCCCTGCAAAATTGTGCAGGACAGCTGCAAAGGGAGCACCGCCGGCTGAAAGATTTTCCATGAAAGCTGTGCGGAAAGCAAAATAAGCAACTGTTTCATACGGGACCTTTACATGGTCGGCATCCTTCAGGCCGATGCCTCCGCTGTTGTCGCTGCTGATGACCAGCATTTCCCCGTTTCCGCCTGGTATGTATAATACGTCCCTCATTCCGGTACATTCCCTTCCCTCTGCCCCTCACCAAGCACGCGGCTGATGCGCGGGACCGCCCAAAAAGCCAGCATGCCATTTAGAAGCGAGCCAATCAGAAGGGAAGGGACGATCGCGATATAAAAACCAATCCCCATTAGAAAAAGGAACGGGAGTGGTGCAAGGAACGTGTTGCCTGCTGCAAACATGAACAAAGCGGCCTTCCTCCGGCCTTTTCCCCATAGCTTCCCATACAGCCAGACCAGAACGGCCATTTCTGCAGCAACGAGAAAGTGAAGCGGCCCGAGCGGCATTCCGCCGACCAGTGCAGACAGGAGATGGCCGAGCCCGGCCACAATGCTGCCTGTCCCGCCCCCGAGCAGGGCAGCAGCAGCTAATGCCGGAAACGAATCGAGCGCCACACTCCCTATGACCGCAGGAATTTTGACAGCTGCCCCGATGGCTGAAAAAGCAATGAACAAGGCAGCCAGCATCATTTTTTTATTTTTCACAATCAGTTCTCCTTGCGCTTTCCGCCGCGGAAAACCTTCGCGCTCCGAACATATTCCACATCCTTCACTTGAAGGCGGAAATTGATTACCCTTGCCAGGGCAAAGAAATAATCTGAAAGTCGGTTCATATACTGCAGGCAAACTTCAGGAACTTTTTCTTCCGTTTTGATGAGCGTGACGATGAGACGCTCTGCCCTTCTGGCCACCGTCCTTGCTATATGGATGGAAGCGGATGGCTTCGAACCGCCTGGAAGGATAAAACGTTCAAGCTCCGGTGCTTCTTCGATGAATTCATCGATCCTGCTTTCCAGATAGTCAATAGAGTCCTGTCCAAGCTTCAGTTCCCTTTTAGCCGACACATTGGCCAGGTCTCCTCCGCAGTCAAACAGCTCATGCTGAATCTTTTCCAGATCATCAAGCACATCCTTGAACACTTCCCCATCCAGCTCAGTCATGGCCTGTCCGACAAAGCAGTTCACCTCATCAACCGTGCCATACGCCTCAACCCTGACATCATCTTTATCCACTCTGCCGCCTATAATGCTTGTCTGCCCTTTATCGCCTGTCCTTGTATAAATCCTCATTTTCATTTCCCCTGTCCTTTTATTTTAATTTCCGGCTGATGCCATACCAGATCAGATCGACCCTTTCAGCAGCTGCTGCAGCATCCTGGAATATCCACCCGGAGGCATCGCGCCAATCCCGGTCTTCTTTTTCCATCGGTACAATCCCTTTGGTGATATCTGTCCCGATCAGCACCAGTTTTCTTTCCTGCAAACCAGCTTCCCAGCGGAGCCAATCATCCAGCCGCTCCTTCCACAGGGCTCTGGCCTGGTCTTTATCCATTCTCTTTATATCTTCGCGGATCCACTGTTCGATTCCTTCCATAATGACGCAGTTTGGCGCTGCCCCAGAAGCTTCAGGAAACCGCTCGCCTATATAGGCATTATGCCAGGAAATGGTTTCCCCTTCATACTGCCTCTTCACCCAGGCAGCTTTCCCGTTGAATCCTCCTCCAATAATAAAGTGCATCTTTCATCCCTCCTGAACCCATTGTTCTCCCAGACCATTGTGATGGCGCCGGCATGCGGGACTTTCCACTCCCAGAACGGCCTTTCCTCTGGTGCAAGCCTGGTCAACAGCTGCCGGATCACCCCGCCGTGCGTGACGACAGCAGCTTTTGTTCCTTCATGCCGGATCAGGATGGTCCTTATTTTTTCCCAGCCATGCCTGACCCTTTCAGAAAACTGCCCATAATCCTCGCCTTCAGGTATCGGGGCAGTAAAAGGATCATTGAGCCAGGCCTGGTAGACAGGATCATTCTTCAGCTCTTCATAGACACTGCCTTCCCATCTGCCAAAATTCATTTCCCGCAGCTCCTTCAGCTTGAGAGCATCTCCTCCGGGCAAAGAACTGGCAGTCTCGAGGCAGCGTCCCAGATCACTTGAAAAAATGAAAGGATAAGCAGGCAGGGAGCGAGCCCACACTTCGAATCTTCGTTTCTCTTCATGACATAGAGCAGAGTCTGTCCAGCCGAGATAGGCATGCTGCTTGTTTTGTTCTGTCAGGACATGGCGAAATAATGTAACAGCCACAGTACCATCCATAAAAAGCATTCAGCTCCTTCTGCAGATGCACCAAGCACATCCCCTGTAATTCCCCCAAACCATTTAACCGACTTTACAGCGGCAAACATCAGAAAACCTGCTGCTGCCAATAGCAGAATCGCCGCATGGACTGCAAGGCTGATATCTGCCATAGCATACAGCACGAACACCAGCAGCACTGCCGCCGGGTAAAAGGCCAAATCTCTGGCACTGGCAGCTTTTTGAAACATTGCCCCCAGTCCTTCAGGCTTTGCCGGGCGCACCTGCATCAGGAGGACGCCCATGATCTGTTTTCCGAGAAACGGAATCAGGGCAATGAGCCAATATGTCTCCGGCTTTTGCTGGAGCACTATTTCATATATGAACAGAAAGCGTGCGGCAAGAAGCACAATGGCCGAAAGGACGCCGAACGCACCTGTACGGGGATCTTTCATGATTTCGAGCCTCTTCTCCCGATCTTGATAAGAGAAGAAGGCATCGCTTGCATCCATCCAGCCGTCCAGGTGGATTCCCCCTGTCAGGATGATCATCGCAAGCCATAGGGCAAATGCCGAGGCGAGCGGCGAAAGCGGAGTCCATTCCAGGAAAGCATACAATACCAGGCTGTAAAAGAGTCCCTGGAGAAGACCGAGGGCGGGAAAAGTGATCACGGCCCTTTTTAAATGATCTTTATCCATCGGAATCTCCATCGGCACCGGGATGCTTGTAAAAAATTGAATGTTGATCAGAAGTCCTTTAATGGTTTTCATATGCATTTTCATATCCTATGATTTCTTTGATTTTGTCCCACTGAAGATGCTGCTTTGCCTCATTGGCGAGTTTCTCAAAACGTTCGTCCTTCATGTCTCCGATCCGTACAGGCTCCTTTTGCGGCAGGCCTTTTTCCTTCCGAATGCTGACAAGCCACCTGTTTCTGAAGCTGTCATTATGAAAAACATGATGGAGATAGGTCCCGATGACCTTTCCGCTGCTGCCGCTATAGCCTTCCTCCCGGCCATCTTCCATCAAAAATAAACTCCTGCCTGCATCCTCGCCTTTTTTAGCTGTTTGGCCAAGGTGAATCTCATAGCCTTCAACACTGCCGCTGCCAAACCCGGCGGATGCTATATATGAACCCTTCGCCTGGACGGTTATTTTGTCTCTGAAGAAGGTCGTATCAGCCGCTATCAGGCCCAGTCCCTTTTCTTTTAAGCCTATCGTACCGCTGTCGGTCCCTTCAGGATCATACAGCTGCTCCCCTAGCATCTGGTAGCCGCCGCATATTCCGGCAATTCTGCCGCCCTCTCCGGCAAGACGGATAATAGAACGGTCCAGGCCGGCTGCCTTCAAAAACTGCAGGTCATGGATTGTACTTTTCGTCCCCGGGATGATGATGGCATCCGGCTTGCCCAGCTCAGCAGCACTTTTCACCCAGCGCACCGACACGTCTTCTTCATAGAGAAACGGTTCAATGTCGCTGTAATTTGATATATACGGCAGCCTGATCACCGCAATATCAATCTTCCCTCCCTGTTTCCTGTAAAAGCTGTCCTCAAGGGAAAGGGAGTCCTCTCCATCAATCATATGGTTGTCAAAATGGGGAAGAACGCCGAGAACAGGAATCCCTGTCCGCTCCTCCAGCCAGGAGATGCCATCTGCAAACAAATCCGGATCGCCCCGGAACTTATTGATGATCAGCCCTTTCACCCTCTTCCGCTCTTCTGGGGTGAGCAGCTCAAGGGTGCCGATGATGCTTGCGAACACACCTCCGCGGTCGATATCCGCTGCCAGGATGACCGGGATATCAACAAGATCTGCCACCTTCATATTGACCAGCTCCCGGTCCTTCAGGTTGATTTCTACCGGGCTCCCGGCTCCTTCTGCAACAATGACATCAAAATCGGCTTCAAGCTTCTTCAATGATTTTTCAATCACAGCAAGACCCTTTTCATAAAAATTCTCCCGGTAGCTGCGGCCGGAATAGCTTCGAACAGCCTTTCCGAGCAGAACCACCTCTGAGCTCATATTCGATTTCGGCTTGAGCAGGATCGGGTTCATCCAGACTGTTGCTTCTGTCCTTGCAGCTTCTGCCTGGATGCCCTGCGCCCGGCCGATTTCCCTGCCGTCCGCTGTCGCATAGGAATTATTGGACATATTCTGAGACTTGAACGGCGCCACCCTGAGGCCTTCATTGGACAGCAGCCGGCAGAGAGCAGTAGCGATAAAGCTCTTCCCCACATCTGAAGCTGTTCCCTGTATCATGATGCCTTTCATGATTTTCTTCCTTTCATAAGAAGCGGGATTCCCGCTTCCACAAGATAAGCCTGTCCTGCCATAGAGACAATCCTCTGATGGAGCTGGCCAAGCAGCCTGGTGTAGATGCGGGACACACTCCCTGTTTCAAGCGTTTCATACTGGACTTCATTGCTGACAATAATCAATGCGCCTGCATGGTCTGCCAGGGATTGAATATCCCGAAGGATCCGCTCTCTGACAGCTTTCTGGAATTCCGGACTCTCCCAGCTGCCATCTGTGCCGAATAATTCATTGTTCAACAGAGTGGTCAGGCAGTCCAGAAGCAGCACATCCTGCTTTGTAAAAGCAGCAGCCAGCTTTCCTATCCCCGCAGGCTGTTCCCAGGTCCTCCACCCGCTGCCGCTTTCATCCCGCTGCTTTTGATGCAGCAGGATCCGCTCGGCCATTTCTTCATCCGAGCTCTTCCCTGCGGCTATATAATGAAGACGGCTATTGGAGGCGGCGGCTCGGGACTCTGCTGCTTTTTCCGCAAAGGTGCTTTTGCCGCTGCGTACGCCGCCTGTTATGAATATCAGCCCTTCTGTATCATCCATTCGTCGAACGCCTCCATCAGCTTCAGATTATCTTCTGTCCCTTTGATGGCAAACCTGAGCCAGCGCCCCGAAAGCCCAGGGAAATTATAGGTATGGCGGGGGACGATTCCTTTTTCCAGCAAAAAGGAAAACAGTTTTTCCTGGTCATCATATTCCTGGTCGCGGAGAAGATAGAAATTGGTTTTCGATTCGGACACGGGCAAGCCTTTGGCTCTGTAGAAGTTAAAGAGCCTGCTTCTTTCTTTTTCAATAAATTTCTGTGTTTCTTTTATGTATGCGTCCTCTTCCAGGCAGATCAGTCCTGCCTGCTGGGCAGCGGAGTTGATGCTCCAATGGTACTGAAAGCGGGCCATCCCCCTGATCAGTTCAGGATCTGCCAGTGCATAGCCGAGCCGCAGACCCGGGATGCTGAACATTTTCGTCAAGCTGCGGAGAAGAATCAGATTTTTGTATTCTGAAAGCAGCGGCACAAGAGGTTCATATTCCGGCAGAAAATCATAAAATGCCTCGTCAACGATGATGAGTGTTTCGGAACATCCCTCTAATAATGAAACGATTTCTTCACGGCCATAGTATCTGCCTGTCGGATTAGCCGGATTGCAGAGAAAGAGGGCATCCGCTTTCCTTCCTGCCTCACAGAGTTTTGCCGTATCCAGTTCCCAGCTCCCTTCTTCCAGCTGAAAATAGCTGATGTCACAATCATTCACTCTGCAGGCCTGTTCATATTCAGAGAAAGCCGGCTGAACAATCGTGACTTTTTTTCCTGCCAGAAGCCTTGCTGCCAGACTGATCAGCTCGGATGCACCGTTCCCGGCCAGTACATACTCTCCGGCGATGCCTTCCTTTTGAGCCAGCCTGGCAGTCAGTTCTGCTGCAAAAGGGTCCGGGTAAACAGGCAGTTCATTGAAAAATGAATGCCAGCCTGCCTTTAATTTTTCAGGCGGCCCCATAGGATTAATATTAGCGCTGAAGTCCAGCAGCTCTGATGGCTCCGGCATCCCAAGTGCCTTAAATAAATGCTGCGGATTGGATCCATGTGACGGCCAATTCAAAGAGCATTCCCCCCAGCCATAAGAATAATAGAAATAATAAAGACGTCCTTTTCATAATCTCAATGACCGACAATATATGGCCTTTTTCCAGGATAACGACAGGGTCGCCCATTCTTGCCCTGTCAGAAACGATCCCTCTATAGTAATTGATGCCCCCGAGCTGCACACCCATCAAGGCTGCAGCTGCCGCTTCTCCCCAGCCGCTGTTCGGGCTCGGGTGCTTCCTGCTGTCCCTGATGAGAATGTCCCATGCTTTCTTAAAACTGGTATGCTCGGGCTTTTTTCCCAGCAGCATCAGGAGGCCGGTCAGCCGGGCCGGGATAAAGTTCAGCAGATCATCGAGCCGGGCTGAGGTCCAGCCGAAGTCGATATATTTTTCATTTTTATATCCTGTCATAGAGTCGCAAGTATTGGCTGCACGGTATAAAAGGGCAAGAGGTGCTCCGCCGATGAGCGCCCAAAACAATGGAGCAGTGATCCCGTCACTCGTATTTTCTGCAACCGTTTCCACCGTTCCTCTTACAATGTCCGGCTCTTCCAGCTTTTCTGTATCACGGCCGACAATATAGGAAAGCTTCAGGCGTGCTTCAGATATGTTTCCTCTATGAAGCGGACTATAGACCTCAAGCGCCGCTTCCTTCAGGCTTTTTTGCGCGATGGTGGTGGAAATGAGGATGGCTTCAATTATGATTCCTGCCAGCGGATGGATGCTATAGCCGGTGTATGTGATGGCGCTGGCAGCAAGGAATACAGTACCAAGGACAGCCAGGACCATGATGGCCCCTTTCAGCTTCCGCCGGCCGCCCCGGTTCCATTTTTTATCCAAAAATAGAATAAATGACCCGATCCACCGGACTGGATGGGGCCATTTAGGCGGATCTCCAATAAGCAGATCCAGCAGAAACGCAAGGGTAAGGGCAGCAAGATGATAAACAATCATGATGACACCCTATCCCGGTATTTGTGGAGCGCTTCAGCTGTACAGTCATATACGGCTTTGCTGATCAGCTTGCCAAGAGGTGTAATCGTTCCTGCAAACTCCAGCTTTTTCCCTGACTGGGCCGCAGCAATCAGGATGCTGTCTGTGCTTGTTCCGGTCGCCAGAGTGCCGGATGCCTTATCGATTATTTGATGATCATGAAGCACTTTCACCTTTGTTTCCGTGGCCGTCATGATGCTTTGGATGAAGGCTTCCTCTGTCAGGTTTCCGTTGATGAAGATCCATGTATTGATCGTGCCTGGGGAAAATTCAAAGCTGTGCAGGCCGCTGCGGGAAGCGTCTACAGCATTCCCCGTTCCCGCGGTGACAACTGCGAGGAGAGAAAAGCCGTCGGATTCATAGAGCCTATAGGCAGCGTCGGCCACCTGGACGGCTGTCATCATGCCGACCGCCTCGCCTGGTTCATAGCCTTTTTCCCGCAGATATTCCTTCATTTCTGCCCGATGGTCGCTGCAGTCATAATGGTTCGGCACCTGGCGGTTAACAAACAGCCTGTGCCAGCCGACCCCAGCTCCTGCCACCCCAGAGGACATCGTACGGAGCGGGAAAGATGATTTCACAAGCACATGGTCTTCGTACACCTGGACATCTTCTTCGCCGACAGCGGCCGGTTCAGCAGCAGTCAGGTCCCCTGGCAGGATCGCCATCTGCGGGGCAGGGACGGCCGGATGGGCATGCTTCATGATATCCGTCTGATAGACTGTGCGGATCCGGTCCTCATGGAGCACTTCATTCGGTACATCAGCCGCGACTACCTTACCGTTTTCCATTAAAAGCAGCCTGTCGCAATACAGCGCTGCAAGGTTCAGATCATGGAAAATGGAAACAACGGTCATCCCGCATTCCTTCGCCCATGTCCGCAGCAGGTCAAGCAGCTCTTTCTGGAAAGAGAGATCAAGATGGTTGGTCGGCTCATCCAGGAGCAGGATCTCAGGTTCCTGGGCAAGCGCCTGGGCAAGGAATACCCGCTGCCTCTCCCCGCCGGAAAGCTCATGGATATAATGATCCTTGAATTCTGCGACCCGCGTTTGTTCCATCACGCGCTGTACGATCTTTTCATCTTCTTCAGACCAGGTCTGGAACCATCCCTTCTGATGGGCATACCTGCCCAAAGAAACCGTTTCTTTGACTGTATAAGAAAAAGATTGTGATGAATGCTGCGGCAGCACTGCAATGACCTTTGCCAGCTCTTTCACTGAGAACTCCGTCAAAGGCCTGCCTTTGACAGAAATGCTCCCGCTCTTATAGGAGAGGATGCCGCTCAGCATTTTTAAAAGAGTTGTCTTTCCGCTTCCATTTGGGCCAAGGATGCCAAACAGCTCACCCTTCTCCACTGAAAAACTGACCTCTTTAATAATGCTTTCGTCCGCGTAGCCGCCGGTCAATCCTTGTATGCTCAGCATCAGACCGCCCTCCTATTTCTTCTTTTCAGCAAAATGAGTGCAAACACAGGCGCTCCGATGATGCTTGTAATGACGCCGATCGGCAGCTCTGTAGGCGAGATGACCGTCCGTGCGACCAGGTCGGCAAGTATCAGGAAGCCTGCGCCGGTCATCATTGACAAAGGCAGCAGATGGATATGGTCAGGCCCCCACAGCCGTCTTGTCAGATGCGGGATTACGAGGCCGACAAAGCCGATGGTGCCTGACACCGCGACGGCGGCACCTGTCAGAATGGATCCTGCCACGAGCACCATCATTTTTCTTCTCTGTACATTCACACCAAGATGCTGTGCACGCTCTTCTCCAAATGACATGGCATTCAGCTCTTTCGCATTCATCATTAACAGAAGGCTTCCTATGATGAAAAACGGCAGGATGATGCGGATATAGGCCCATCCCCTCATCGAAACGCTTCCCATGATCCAGCCGATGATCTGCCTGAGCTCTTCTCCTGTCAAAGCGATCATGAGAGAAATGAGCGCGCCAAGAAAAGAACTGACAATGATTCCCGTCAAAATGATCGTTTCCACCTTCATGGCCCTGTCAATCCTTCTTGCGAAAAACAGCACGGCAAATATGGTCAGGAATGAGAATATCATACTGAGAATAGGCAGCGTAAACAGGCCTGCAAACGGGATCGAGATTTGAAAAAACAGCACCAGCACTGCACCGACAGACGCACCGGATGAAACCCCCAGTGTATAAGGATCTGCAAGCGGATTGCGCAAGAGGCCCTGGAAGGCTGCCCCCGCAATGGCGAGGGAAGCTCCTACAAGCCCGGCAAGAATGACCCTGGGCAGGCGGATATTCATCACAATATTGCTGTGCATCGGGTCAACCGCAGCAGCGGGCTGAATCGGCAGGATTTTAGATCCTACTATATTGATGATGGAAGGGACCGGCACAGAGACTGTACCAATTGAAATCCCGACCAGCATGCATATGACAAGGAAAGCGGCTGCAACCACATAGGCTGACAGCTTATTCTTACTTAAATACGTCCGGATAGACAGCTTTGGCAAATTCCTCTACTCCTTCAGCAAGCCTCGGGCCGGAACGGCTTACTGTATCTGAATCCACACTGAACACCTGCTTGTTTTTTACGGCATTTACATCCTGCCAGCCTTCACGGGCGAGAACTTCTGCCACAGCATCTTCATTACGGTAGCCGGAAGTGGAAATGATCACGTCCGGATTTTCCTTGATGATGGCTTCAGGATCCACCTTTGGCCATCCTTCTTCTTTTACAATATTCTCTGCATTAATCATCGTAAGCATTTCATCCATGAATGTATTTTTCCCAGGCGAATAAATTTCCGGCGCTGGAGACACCTCTACAAAGACTTTCTTCTTTTCCGTTACGCCAGCTGCTTTTTCTTTGATTGCCTCTATCTTCTCTTTCATGCCGGCAATCACATCTTCGGCTTCTTCCTTTGCACCAGAAGCGGTTCCTATCATTTCGATCGACTCATATACCTGTTCAAAGCTCTGGGCATCATTGACAACCAGCACAGCGATTCCTGAATCTTTCAGCTGCTGCAATCCTGCTGTTGCATTGTGAGCGCTTGAAGCATGCGCAAGAACCAGGTCCGGAGCAAGGGAGATGATTTTTTCAACATTGAACTCCATTCCGCCGATCTTCTCTTTATCTGCTGTTTCTTCCGGGTAATTATCAAAATCAGATACCCCAACAACTTCTTCACCCAGACCGAGTGCAAAAGCTGTTTCCGTGTTGCTTGGAATCAGGGAAACAATCTTCTCCGGCTTTTCTTCTATAACAACTTCTTCACCGGCGGCATCTGTGATGGTAACCGGAAATTCTGCTTTTTCTGTTTCTGTCTCTGTCTGTTCAGTGCTGCTGCCATTGTCCTTTTCAGGCTCTGCAGCCGAATCGCCGCAGCCTGACAGAACACCCGCTGCCAAAAGCATGCTGAATAATAACGAATAAAGCTTTTTCATGGTAAATCCCCCTGTAGAATAAATGTCGCAAAATTCATGCTGCAAGAGTCTTATGCCCAAAACGGGACCAGCATCCTTTGAAATCAAAAAAAGCATCCCCAATAAACATGGAGATGCTTTGCACGGCGTGCGCAGATTCAAAATAAAAGATTCCAAAAGGCTGCCGTACACCTCCCTATCCTCGTAGGTTTATGGGTGCATAAGAATCAGGCAGGTCTCCTGGCTCATGGTCATTGCTTGCTGCCCCTTCCCATACATCCGTACAGTGGCTTTGCAGCTTGCTCCCATTTACAGTGGCGGGACCGCGTTGGATTTGCACCAACTTCCCTTTTAAGTCTTTCAAAGAAAAACACCTGTTTCTGCATATGTATGAAATTTTCCGCTATCGCCATTATACACTATTTCATCTTTAAAACTAGCAGAAAAAGGGCCGTCCGGAAGAAGACCGGGCAGACCCTTTTTGCTAGACGGTCGGGCTGCTGCTTCTTGCCGGCCGCCTGCTCTTCAATCCTGCCATCGAGAAAACGGCAGCGCCAAGTGCGAAGAGGATGAAGACTCCCCCTGCCGAAGCGTTCCACTCGACTGAAGCCTGTTCAATTATAATTCCCCCGATCAGGGATCCAAAGGCAATCCCAAAGTGCAGGGCTGAGTTATTCAAGCTTTGCTGGATATCCGATGTTTCCGGAGAAGACTCTATCAAATAACTCTGCAAGGCCGGAGTGATCGCCCAGCTCAGCATGCTCCAGATAATCATGACTGCAATAAATAGCGGCAGGTAAAAAGCAGTATGCGGAATCGAAAACAGCGCAGCCGCAAACAGCACAATAATCGCTAAAATCGTCGGCTTTGTTCCGAAGCGGTCGGCTAGATATCCGCCTGCACCGCCGCCGGCCACCGCGGCAATACCGAACAGCAGATACATGATGCTGACCCAGTTTCCGTCCATTCCCAGGACGGTCTTTAAAAATGGAGTCAGATATCCATAAAGTGTCAGGTGCCCTGCTAAAAAGAGGAACGAGGCCAGTTGGGCGAATAAAATTTTCCTGTTCTTCAGGGCAGCGAACATCTGCCTGATGGATATGGCAGCTTTCGGTTCAATCCGGTCCATGAAAAAGTACACCCCTGCTATCGACAGGCATGTCAGGACAGCAATCATCAGGAATGGTGCCCTCCAGCCAAATTCATTGCCAAGCATAAGCCCGGCCGGAATGCCAAGAACAAGTGAAGCACTTACGCCCATAAACACGATGCCGATCGCCCGTGCGCGATATTTTTCCTGCACTATATTCGATGCGATCGTGATGCACAGCACAACAAGCAAAGATCCGCTTGCCGCTGATATAACCCTTGCCAGAAAAAGAATACTATAACTCGGGCTCAGGAAAGCCAGGATATTTCCTGCAAGGAAAACGAGCAAGGCTATGAGCGTCAGTTTTTTCCTTTCCACTCCCCCGGTCGCTGTCAGCAGAATCGGTGCCGCGACAGCATATACAATCGAAAACACACTGATCAAAAGGCCGGCTTTGCCGATGCTGACATGAAGATCGGCCGCAACCAGATCAATGATTCCTCCTATTATAAGCTCGACCATCCCGACTACAAAGGAAACGATCGTCAAAAGATACACACGTTTATCCATTTTATACACCTCTCAATTAGTTACCACCACAATGGTAACTTTTTATAGGGATAGGTGCAAGTGTTAATTTTCCCAGTGCGATTTAGCGGAAAAGATATGATATTATTAAGAAAAAACTGACTCAGGAGTTCTGTCTATGCTGCAGCAATTCGGGTTTACCCAATATGAAAGCCAAATTTATCAGGCGCTTATTTCCGCGGACCAGCCGCTGGACGCCACAGGGATCGTCAAGCTCTCTGCCGTCCCCCGCTCAAAGGTGTATGAGGTGCTTCACCGCCTGGCAGAGAAGGGCATCATCCTTGAAACGACGGTAGAAAAAAAGCGTTTGTACACCGCCCTTCCCGTTGAATCTGTGATCAGCAAGCTGAAGGCTGACTTCGAAACAAGCGTCCAGGAGCTGCGGGAAACTGCCGTCAAAAAACCTGTTGCGGATGACCGGGTGTGGACCTTGAAAGATAATCACTCCATCCTTTCCCTGCTGGAGGAAATGCTCGGAAGGGCGGAAAGAAAGATCATTATCTCTGCCTGGGGCGATGATCTGCAGAAGTTTACAGAGCTGCTGGAGGAGAAGCACGGAGACGGTGTCAGTATTCATGTGCACTCTATCGGAAAAATAGAAACGAACCTCCCCTCAGTTTCCGTCCTGATTCCAGACAGGCATCATGAAACACTCGAAAGAAGCAGGATCGCCATCATCGACGAAGAAGAAATGCTGTTCGCCGGCATGGAAGCCGGCAAGTGGAATGCCATCACCACCCGTTCAAGGCCGCTCGTGAAGTTTTTCGCTGAGTTCTTCTATCATGATGTCGCCCTTACCGAAATCACACAGAAATATAAGGACACCATCATGGAGGATAAAGCGATCCGGGATGTTCTTTTGAATTTGCGGTATTAGGGCAAGGCGGGCATCTTGCGGTTAACGGGGCATGTGAGGTTCAGATGCATGCAGTCTGTTCTTCGGAAACTCTTCTAGAGGGCTCTAGTCGGTCTTGCTGGCACCCTCTGTTTTGTAAAAACTCTTCTAGAGGGCTTTGGGCGCGATCACTAACACCTCTGTTTTACAAAATCTCTTTTAGAGGGCTTTAGTCGCTCCCACTAACACCCTCTTTCTTCAAAAACTCTTCTAGACGGTTCTAGTCACGATCACTAACACCCTCTGTTCTTCAAAATCTCTTCTAGACGGCTTTAGTCGCGATCACTAGCACCCTCTGTTTTACAAAATCTCTTTTAGAGGGCTTTAGTCGCTCCCACTAACACCCTCTGTTCTTCAAAAACTCTGCTAGACGGCTTTAGTCGCTCCCACTAACACCCTCTGTTCTTCAAAAACTCTTCTAGACGGTTCTAGTCGCGATCACTAACACCCTCTGTTTCTCAAAATCTCTTCTAGACGGCTTTAGTCGCTCTCACTAACACCCTCTGTTCTTCAAAAACTCTGCTAGACGGCTTTAGTCGCTCCCACTAACACCCTCTGTTCTTCAAAAACTCTGCTAGACGGCTTTAGTCGCTCCCACTAACACCCTCTGTTCTTCAAAAACTCTTCTAGACGGTTCTAGTCGCGATCACTAACACCCTCTGTTTCTCAAAATCTCTTCTAGACGGCTTTAGTCGCTCTCACTAACACCCTCTGTTCTTCAAAAACTCTGCTAGACGGCTTTAGTCGCTCCCACTAACACCCTCTGTTCTTCAAAAACTCTGCTAGACGGCTTTAGTCGCTCCCACTAACACCCTCTGTTCTTCAAAAACTCTTCTAGACGGTTCTAGTCGCGATCACTAACACCCTCTGTTTCTCAAAATCTCTTCTAGACGGCTTTAGTCGCTCTCACTAACACCCTCTGTTCTCCAAAAACTCTTCTAGACGGCTTTAGTCGCTCCCACTAACACCCTCTGTTTAGCAAAATCTCTTCTAGACGGCTCTAGTCGCTCCCACTAACACCCTCTGTTCTTCAAAAACTCTTCCAGACGGCTCTAGTCACATCCACTAACACCCTCTGTTCTTCAATAACTCTTCCAGACGGCTCTAGTCACGCCCACTAACACCCTCTGTTCTTCAAAAACTCTTCTAGACGGCTCTAGTCGCTCCCACTAACACCCTCTGTTTAGCAAAATCTCTTCTAGACGGCTCTAGTCGCTCCCACTAACACCCTCTGATCAACAAAAACTCTTCCAGACGGCTCTAGTCACACCCACTAACACCCTCTGTTCTTCAATAACTCCTCTAGAGGGCCAAACTCTCCTGCCCCCCCTTTTCCCAATAAAAAAAGCCCGGCATTCCTGCCGGGCTTTCCTCATCTCGCATACAGCTTCCATTCCCGTGTTTTTTTATCAAACACGAGCTTGGCTTCGCATTTTTCTTTTGCGATGCTTTCGTATTCTTCGTACATGTCGTCCATATTGGCAAAATCGCCGATCACCCAGATGGGGATCTCGATCCGCGCACGGTTTTGCTCTGTCTGTTTGATGGAGATGACTGCACCTTCCCTCATCATGTCCTTCATGTAGGAAATAGCCTCTTGCGGCACCGGCGGGAAGGAGCTTTTCTTCCGCAGGCCGAGGAGTGATTTTTCCGGCTTGATTTCGCTCAGCTTTTCAGGGATCAGCTGGCTCAGCAGGCGGTAAAAATCAGCCATGTCCCGGTAATAGGTTTTGTTATACCAGCCGTCATCATGGGCCAAATAGACAAAGCGGTTGCCAAGATAGTTATAGAATGGCGCTTTCAGGTGCTCCTTCAGATGGCCCAGATACAAAAGCTCCGCAATGGTCTGGCCAGGAAGCTCGTTCAGCCCTTCAAGCTCCTCAAAATCGATCCAGCAGAAGTCGCCATAGTTGTAGACATCATCAGAAAGCAGCTTATTCAGCTTTTCATACGGAACATACTCCAGAAGTGTATGCATATTGAATTCACCATCATCAAACCTGTGCTTCAAAAGCAGGAGATTCGCCATTACATCTGACAGCGACCGGGCAAACTCCTCAAATTCAATGCCGTAAGACATAACATATCTTTCCTGTTCATTTAAATGGACATATATGAGATCACGCGAGCTGTTATGATTCTTTTTCAATAGCAGAACCTCCGAATAAAATAAGAAAAGATGATTTCTGAGCCGATGGAGCGCGGAGCTAAACAGTTGCCGAAGTTTTAAAGGATCTTCTGATCTATTAAGATACACAGCCTCGCTCACGCTTCAGCTGCCATGCCCGTCCGGATACAATATCCCTATTTTAGCAAAAAACATTGAAAATTTCTTAGTTTTAATAAAAATATAAATCAGCCGCATCTTTCCAATTTATGGTTAACCGCACAATGCAAGTGTACCGGCACTCACTCATTTGCCAATAAAACAGCAGCAGATAGAACCGAATACTCTCTTTTCCCGGCAATCTTGAAAAATTCTCCTTTTAAGGAAACAATATGACCGGCAGGAACGTCTATACTAATGACAATGTACATAAAGCTATTCCGGACTTTCGCCAGAATCCACTTGCCTTCCCCCTGCAGAGTGTATGGGAGCATGGCGCATATATAAACAATGGCCAAACTGAAATGAAACAGGGTGTAATTTACAATGGATCGTTCACTTAAGCCTTCCGACCGCTTTGACTGGACGCTGAGCTTTCTGCTGCTGTTATTTGCCATAGTCAGCTGTACAGCGATCTACAGTGCACAAACCTTGCAGCAATATGATAAAAATTTTCTGCTGATGCAGATTTTCTGGTATGGGGTCGGCACTTTTATCGTGGGTGTGACCATGTATTTCGACAGCGACCAATTCAGGAAGCTTTCCTGGATCCTCTATGCTTTCGGCATACTCCTGCTTGTGGCGCTTGCCCTCGCCCCTGACAGCATTGCCCCCGTAATTAAAGGAGCAAAAAGCTGGTTTGTCATCCCCGGCGTGGGTTCGATCCAGCCATCCGAATTTGTTAAAGTATTCCTGATCATGGCGCTCAGCAAGCTGATTGCCTCCCATCATGAAAAATTTATGCAGAAAACACTGAAGACCGACTTTTACCTTCTGATCAAGCTTGGCGCTGTGACCGCCTTGCCGCTCGGCCTTATCATTGTCCAGGATCTTGGGACCGCCCTCGTGATCATTGCCATCATGCTCGGAATCATCTTCGTCTCCGGGATTTCATGGAAAATTCTTCTGCCCATCTATAGTGCTGGCATTGGTTTTGCTGCTGCAGTCCTTTACCTGGTGATATGGGCACCTGAAATCATTGAAAAATATTTGAAGGTCGACCCTTATCAATTTGACCGGATCTATTCGTGGCTCGATCCCGAGAGCTACGGGCAGTCTGCCGGCCTCCAGCTCCTGCGCTCGCTCCAGGCGATTGGATCTGGCCTTATTACTGGAAAAGGAGTCGGCGACAGGCAGGTCAATATTCCCGATAATCATTCCGATTTCATCTTCAGCGTCATCGGAGAGGAATATGGCTTCCTTGGGGCAAGCGTGGTCATCAGCCTTTTCTTCCTCTTAATCTATCATTTGACCAAGACGGCCATGGACACAAAAGACCCTTATAATACTTATATTTGTACAGGGATCATCAGTATGATCACGTTCCATGTGTTCCAGAATATCGGCATGACCATTCAGCTGCTGCCGATCACAGGGATTCCGCTTCCATTCATCAGCTATGGCGGAAGCTCGCTGATGGGCAATATGTTTGCGATGGGTTTGATCTTCAGCATCCGCTTCCATCATAAAACCTATATGTTTTCATCAGATTCACAATAGTCTTGCAATTTATATAAAATGGGATATAATCGTTTAATATTAAGTTCATCTATATTTCAATCGAGGATGAAGAGAGTAGTAAAGGGGCCGTCCCCTGAAGCGATGCAGGGATGGTGAAAGCCTGCAGGGACCCTTTTATGAAGCGCACTTCGGAGATGCCGGGCCGAAAATCAAAGTAGGTCCTGCCGGGGCAGTCCCCCGTTATCATTTCAAGAGGTCCTATGGACAATCAGAGTGGCACCGCGGGTATAACAGGCTCGTCTCTTTTATAAGAGGCGGGCTTTTTTGCGTTCAATCAAAACAACTGGAAGGAGAAAGATCCATGATCAAACTGAAAGCCATTTTTACTGAAGCGCTTTTGGAACTGTTTGAGGACCGGCTCTCAGCCGCTGAGCTTGCCGGCTTGATTGAAGTGCCAAAGAATACGGCGCACGGCGACCTGGCATTTCCCTGCTTCACCCTTGCCAAAAAAATGAAGCAGGCACCGGCAGTGATAGCTGCTGAAGCCGCCGGAAAACTTCAGTACAGCCTCATTGACCGGGCAGTAGCCCACGGCCCGTATTTGAATGTTTTTTTCTCGAAGGAAAAAGCCGGCCTGGAAATCCTGCAGTCTTTACTTAACGCCGGCTCCCTTTACGGCAATAGCACCGCCGGCTCTGGAAAGACCATCACCATTGACTTCTCAGCCCCCAATATTGCCAAGCCGTTTTCGATGGGGCATCTGCGCTCAACCGTCATCGGAAACAGCATCAGCCTGATAGTTGAAAAATGCGGTTATGAAGTTATCAGGATCAACCATCTCGGCGATTGGGGAACTCAATTCGGCAAGCTGATTACCGCCTATAAAAAATGGGGCAGCCCCGGCATTGTAAAAGAAAAGCCGGTCGCTGAACTATTCAAGCTTTACATCCGTTTCCATGAGGAGGCAGAGAAAGATCCTGATCTCGAAGACGAAGCGCGCCGCTGGTTCAGGGAACTTGAACAGGGTAATGAAGAGGCTTTTGCGTTATGGAGCTGGTTCAGGGAGGAATCATTGAAAGAATTTAACCGGATTTATGAGCTGTTGGGCATCTCTTTTGATTCCTATAACGGAGAGGCCTTCTACAACGATAAAATGGATAAAGCCGTAGAGCTCCTGCAGGCCCGGAACCTCCTCACCCAATCCGAGGGAGCGGCAGTGGTCACCCTGGAAGAACATGGCCTCCCTCCCTGCCTGATCAAGAAATCGGATGGAGCGACCCTGTATGCAACCCGAGACCTGGCCGCCGCGATCTTCCGGCAAGAAACCTATCACTTTTCTGAAAGCCTGTATATCGTCGGCCAGGAGCAATCCGTCCACTTCAGACAGCTGAAGCTTGTTCTGAAAAAGCTTGGCTTCCATTGGGCAGATGATATGCATCACATTCCTTTCGGGCTTTATCTGAAGGACGGCAAGAAAATGTCGACAAGGAAAGGCAGGGTCGTCCTGCTTGAGGATGTCCTGAAGGAAGCGGTCGAGCTTGCTTATGAGAATATCTGCCGTAAGAACCCTTCTCTTGAGCAGAAGGAAGAAACCGCTGCCGCTGTCGGCATCGGAGCAGTCCTTTTTCACGACTTGAAAAATGACCGCCTCAACCATATTGAATTTTCTCTGGAAGAAATGCTTACATTTGAAGGTGAAACCGGCCCTTATGTCCAGTACACAAATGCGAGGGCACATTCCATCCTCCAAAAGGCCGGGACAGCAGGCAAGGTGGAGCAGGGACTCAGCGACCCATACAGTTGGGATCTCCTCAAGCAGCTCAGCCTCTTTCCCCGGAAGATTGAAGAAGCCCATAAACACTATTCACCTTCCGTCATTGCTAAATATATCATCAATGTAGCGCAGAGCTTCAATAGATATTATGGACAGATCAGGATACTGGACGATACCCCTGGGCTCGAAACCAGGCTCAGCCTTATCCGGGCTGCTTCCCTTGTCCTTGAAGAAGGGCTGCGGCTGCTTGGGATAACAGCGCCAAAGAAAATGTAGGATTAACAAAAAGAGGAGGGCAAAGCGCCCTCCCCTCCTGCCTCTATGCCTCCGCTTCCTTCTTCCTGATGATCTTCGACAGGGACAGAAAAAAGAAATAAGCAATAAATAAGCTCAGCAGGACAATTCCGATCAGATTGTGATGGACCAGCTTGAAAACAACGCTTAACAGGGTCGCAATATACAATCCTGAAAGCAGCAGGCTGATGTCTTTATTTTTATAAAAATTGGTCAGCCATGCTCCTGCCTGTGATCCGACAAGGCCGCCGGCAACAAGCAGGATGGCTGTCAGATAACTGATCTCCACAGCAGATGCATACGACAGGAATCCTGTGCTTACAATCAGCAGGACAGCAAACAGGCTTGTCCCCACTGCCTTTCTCGGCTGGAGGCCAAGAAAGGCAATTGCCAGGGGAACCATGATGAAGCCTCCCCCCACTCCTAAAGCGGCAGAGACAAAACCGCCTGAAAATCCGATCAGCAGCATTCCAGCCAGGGATGGCCTGCCCTCATGGGACTGTTCATTGGTCTTTTTCCCTTGCCGGAACATGGTGAACGCGAAATAGGAGAGCAATACAATATAGCTTGCCGGTATGACGGTTGCATCCAGGCCTTTATCGCTCAGGAACAGCACCAGCGGCTTGGCTGCCTGGGTGGCAAGCATGCCGCTCACCCCAAGTATTGCCCCTTCCTTCCATAGGATATTTTTCAGCCGGAAATGGGCGCCGATCCCCGACAGTGAAGTGCCGATTGAGAAAAAAAGGCTGGTCGCGATTGCCTCCAGGGGGGCAAACCCGATCAATAACAGTACAGGCGTCAGGATGAATCCTCCTCCTACTCCAAAGAAGCCGGACAATACACTGATCACTCCGCCAAGCAATAAAAAAAGTAAAATTTCCATCTAAAAACTCCTTTGTTATCTCTATACCCATTGTAACTGATTTCATTACCCTTCGCCTTTTACCTTGTATAACAATGTACATTGAAGTACAATGTATACAAATGAACCTGGAGGTACCCTTCGTGGATAAAGAACTTTTAAAAGGAAGCATCGATATCCTTCTATTATCCCTTCTTTCCGAAAAAGACAGCTATGGATATGAAATGACAAAGGAAATCCGCAAGAAGAGCGATGAAGCATACAGCATGAATGAGGGAACTCTGTATCCCGCTCTCAAGCGGCTGGAGGCAAAAGGATTTGTCACTTCCTACTGGCACCAGGAGCTTGAGGGCAGCAGGCGGAAATATTACAGCATCACCGAAGACGGCCGCAAAGAATTGCGCAAAAAGCTTAAAAACTGGAACAAGATCAGCGACTTAATCCACAAATTTTCGGAGGGCTACTCATGAGAAAAATCGATCAGTACATCGAAAATATCGTTGATGGTCTGCCAATGGACAATGCTGAGCGGGAAGAGCTGCGGCTTGAAATGACCTCCCATCTTGAAGAGCATGCAAAAGAGCTGATGGCCTTCGGCTGGTCCGAGGAAGAAGCTGCCGGGGAAGCAATCAGAAGCTTTGGGAATGAAAAGCAAATCAGCTCGGAGCTGAAGAAAGCTGTTTTTCCTTTTTATAAAATTTTCAGGTTCCTCTTCAGCACGATTTTTCTGACAGCTGCCCTGCACCTCATATCATATAAAACAATGGTGTATTATAACCCGCAATATGAGTTCGGGCTTGAACCAGGATACCTTTTCTCCACCTATATGCTTGTGTTCTTCCTTGCAGGGATTGCAGAGATATTGTATGAAGCTGTGTCACAGGCTTATAAAGTGAAATGGCTGCAAAGCCCATGGATGGTCATTCTTGTCCCGGCTGCTTTTATCTCGGGTTTGACATCGCTTGACTGGTTCAAACAGCCTGAAAGATACCAGAATGGGCTTTGGCTCGACCTGTTCGCCATCCTGATCGGGGCATTCATCTATCTTCTTGCAAGACAGATGTATACCCTTTTATTCTTATCGGGTAAAGGAAACGCCGGATCAGCCGGCCAGCGGTAAGGCCCCCTTGGTCTTTATGAAAATTCTTGTAATTACCGGACTCCTGCATGACTTGGCAGACAGTAAATGATATACTTCTCGTGTGCTGTCCTTCAGCTCTGTACAAGAGGGCTTGAGGATATTTAACGAAGCTGCTAAAGGAGATCCGTTATGTCAGAACTGATTCACACGATTGAAGAATGGCTTATGGAGTATGGTATTTTTGGATTGTTTTTTGTGTCCTTTGCCGACTCATCCTTCTTCCCCATCCCTCCGGATGTACTATTAATCCCAATGGGCATTTCCAATCCGGACCGCGTCATCTGGTATGCATTCATCACAACCGTGGCATCCGTCCTGGGCGCCATTCTCGGATGGTTCATTGGAAAAAAACTGGGCCGCCCTGTTTTGCGGTATATCATCTCTGAAGAAAGAATCCAGAAAGTAGAAAATTATTTCAATAAATACGGGCCAGTAGCCATCCTGATTGCAGGCTTTACCCCAATTCCTTATAAAGTGTTCACTATTTTTGCCGGCATCACAAAAGTCCAGCTCCGGACCCTCATCATCTGGTCCATCATAGGCAGAGGCGCCCGTTTCTTCCTTGAAGCCGCCCTTATTATGGTGCTTGGCGCACAAGCACGGCCATTTATCGAAGAGAATTTCGGTATGGTCACCCTCATAGGCGGAGCCTTGATTGTCATCGTATATATCATTTATCTGGTTATGCGCAAAAAAAAGAAAACAGTCTGATTCAAAACGGCCATCCCGGCCGTTTTTTTATATTAATTTTTTATTTATAATAATTATAAATAAATATTGATTTTAAATTAATATTTGATATAATGTAGATACAGACAATATGAGGAGGAATTATCTATGACTTTAATAAACAGCCTGAATAAACAGATCGCTAACTGGAGCGTCCTATATACTAAACTTCACCGTTTTCACTGGTTTGTGAAAGGACCTGCATTTTTCACCCTGCACGAGAAATTTGAAGAGCTTTATAATGAAGCGGCAGCCAATGTCGATACAATTGCGGAACGGGCATTAGCTGCTGGCGGCAGGCCGATTGCCACAATGAGTGAGTTCCTTGAGCATGCGTCCATCGAGGATAATGGCAGCGAAGAAACAGCAGAAGAAATGGCCGCTTCCCTTATTTCAGACTACGGCATTATCAGCTCTGAGCTAAAGCAGCTGGCAGGACTAGCGGATGAAGAAGCAGATCCGGTCACAGAAGACCTTGCTATCGGACTGATTGAAGATCTGGAGAAGAAAATCTGGATGCTGAAAGCCTTTCTAGCATAAAAAGAGCCGGACGGCTCTTTTTTTTTGTATGCTCCTTTAAGAAAATAAAGGAGTTCCTCCTTCTATGGGGAATATTTAAGTACTGAAATCTTTTTGAAAAGGCAGGCAAGAGTTCTATGCAGAAAAATTCAATGGTGCCGGACATCCTCTTTTATGTTGTGCTCCCTCTTGTGGTTTGGAATTATGGCCGGGACATGCTCGGTGATTATCTGGCGATGATCCTGTCTTCCGTACCTGGCATCATCTATACACTGTACCGCTTCTTCCAGCTGAAGAAAATCAATCTATTCGGCCTGTTCCTTCTTTCGAACCTGGTGATCGGGACCATGATAGATGTACTTGCCGGTTCTGCCCTTCAGCTGCTTTGGAATAATGTCATTTATTCTTATGTACTGGGCTGTCTGTTTTTGTTGACGATCGTGCTGAGAAAGCCCGTCTTCCTCTATTTCACTCTGGATTTTATGGAGCTGCAGGGAAAAAACAGGGGCAGCATGAAGGAAGTTTTCTTTAAAAGCAAAAGCTTGATGATTTTCAGCCTGATCACAGCGGGCTTTGCCCTGAAGTTCATTCTTCTCGCTTCCATAAAGGTGTGGCTCATTGGAAAATATGGCGTCGATGCCTTTGACCAGGGAATCGTGCTGAGGCAGATTTTGAATTGGGGCTTTACCATTGTATCGGCTGGCGGATTCTATTTTATCCTGAAAGAAATCGGAGCGCTGAACGAGCCTTCTGAAACAACCATAAGCCAGGACAGCCCTTAAAGCTGTCCTGGCTTTATCATTTGCACATGTCCTTCATGGACCCGTATCTGGCAGGGAGTCACAGAATAAACCTCTCCATCCATATCGGCTTCCATCTTCTTGTCTGTGCTTACTTGTATTTCCTTCCCTTTATAGTGGAGAATATTCTCGTTCGCTTCCATGCTTTCTTCAGTAAGGGCTTCTTTCATTAAAGCAAGATTGGCATCTTTTATAATGAATAGATCAGCCAGTCCGTCATTATAATCAAGATCCCTGAAAGGCAATGCATTGGTTCCTATATACCGGCCATTGGCGAGGAGGATCATGACGGCATCTTCCTCTATAGCCGTCCCATCTACAAAAATGGATGCATGGAAGGGCTCCATTTCCTTGATCGTCCGCAATGCGCTCAAGAAGTAGCCGATCCGGCCGAATAGGTTTTTTTCTGTTGCCTTGATATTTTCCGAAGCTTCCGTCACCAGCCCGATTCCCCAGAAATTGAGGAAATAATCCTCATTCGCCTGCATGATGTCAACCGGCTCTGCTTTCCCTGTGATCATGGCAAGCGCGGCATCACGAAGATTCCGGGGAATGTCCAGTGTCCTTGAGAAATCATTGCATGTCCCGCCAGGCAAAATGCCGATGGCCGGCCGGGTCTCAAGCGGCGCCAATCCATTGATGCATTCATGTACTGTCCCGTCTCCGCCCAGAATGAAAACCACGTCCACTTCAGGCCCATATTCTTTGCACAGCTCTCTTGCATGCCCTTCCCTTTTGGTTGGCAGCAGAATCAGGGAATCCAGCTCCGCTGACAAGATCGGGACACAGGCTGCCAGGGATTTTTCCATATTCTTTTGTCCGGCGTTTCCATTATAAATAAGTATTCCTTTTTTATAATCCATCCTGGCCAAGGCCCCCTCTTTCGAACAGTGTATCTGCTATTACATTTACCCAACTTTTGCTTTTTCAATTATCATTGATGCATAAATTGCTGAAAGTGATAAAATATCTATTTTTATCTGTCCTTCAGTGGATTATATTGTAATTAGAAAATTCCAAGGAGGAGTTCGAATGGATGCAATACGGTTTCTGCAGGGCGAACGGATTTTTTTACGGCCGATCAGTACAGAGGATACAGATACCTATATAAAGCTGCTCTACAATGAACAGTCACGAAAGCTCACCGGGCTGAAAAAAGCTTTTTCGAAAGACCAGATCTTCTCTTATATTAAAGAAAAAGCAGAGGACTCTTCTTCCATCTTCTTATTGATTGTCCTTGATGGAACACATGAAGTGATCGGTGATATCGCCCTTCAGGATATAGATGCCACCAACCGCAATGCCAATATCCGCGTGAATATCAGCGAAGAAGAGAACCAGGGGCGCGGTTATGGCAGCGAAGCCATGGAACTGATGCTTGGCTATGCGTTCGGCGTACTGAATCTGCACAGGGTCGAGCTGAATGTTTTCAACTATAACAACCGGGCGCTTCATGTCTACGAAAAGCTCGGCTTCAAACAGGAAGGCGTCCAGCGCGATGCTTTATTCTACGATCACCAATACCACGATTCGATTATGATGAGCATTCTGGAGGATGATTACCGCCAGATCCATCTGGAGGGTAAATGATCTTATTAAACCGTGCAGCCTGCACGGTTTTTTTGGTCCAGAAAAATTTACAATTTCCTGATTGACTTTGCAAGGGTGCGGGAGTATTTTATTTATTATAATCACACTTGAATTTCATAACTTTGCTGAATCTTATGTTAAGAACGGGGGAACCAATAAGGCAGGCTGCTGATGCACCTGCCCGGGGTGAATCCTGGCGCGGGCCAGGAAGGAAGCTCTCAATTCCTAATCCGGCAGCTAACTCCGTAAGCATATTGAGAGAAAGGCCAATGGGCGCATTGACCATTCTTTTCCGTGGATAAGAATGGTCTTTTTTGTGTCCAAAAACCCTGGCCTGTTTGTTTTCATCATTTTGAGGAAGAAGGAGTACCATCCATTATGAAACGAAAATATCTAAATATAACGCCTCCCCAGCTTCTGACCCTTATATTCTTGTTTTTCATCCTGTTAGGTGCCTCCTTGCTGAAGCTTCCCTTTTCAACTGTTAAAGGCGTTTCGTGGATCAATGCCCTGTTCACAGCCACCTCGGCGATGACTGTGACCGGGCTGACAGTAGCTGACACTGCCTCCACCTATACACTGTTCGGGGAAGTTGTCATCATGTGCCTCATCCAGCTTGGCGGGCTCGGGATCATGTCATTTGCTGTTCTGATTTATCTGATGCTCGGAAGGAAAATCGGGTTTAAGGAGCGCCTGGTCCTCCAGCAGGCATTGAATCAAACGTCAATCGGAGGGGTCATCCGCCTCGTCCGCTACCTTTTTATCTTTTCCTTTACAATCGAGGCCATCGCCGTTTTCTTTCTCTGCCTGAGATGGGTTCCGAAGTACGGATGGTCGGATGGCTTTTATTATAGCCTCTTCCACTCTGTTTCTGCTTTCAATAATGCAGGCTTCCAGCTCTGGCCGGATGGCCTGAGCCAATTTGTCGGCGACCCTGTCATCAATATTGTCATTTCCATGCTCTTCATCATCGGCGGCCTAGGCTTTACCGTACTGGCCGATTTGTGGAAATCAAAGCAATTCAGAAGGCTTTCGCTCCACTCCAAGATGATGATTGCGGGCACCTTTGTGGTCAATATTGTATCAATGGCCGTCATCTTTTATCTTGAATACAATAATCCGCAGACCCTCGCCCAGCTGACCGGCTGGGAAAAGCTTTGGGCATCCTACTTTCAGGCTGTATCGCCCAGAACGGCCGGTTTCAACAGCATTGACATCGGCGGGCTTGAGGATGCAACCGTCTTGTACATGCTGCTTCTGATGTTTATCGGCGCCGGCAGCGCCTCAACCGGGGGCGGGATCAAACTGACAACCTTCATCATCATCATCCTGGCCGTCATTACATTCATACGCGGCAAAAGAGATATCGTCATCTTCCGCCGCTCTATCAGCGGAAACTATCTGACAAAAGCATTGGCCATCTCAACGATCTCCATTCTGTTCGTATTTAGTGCCATCTTTATCCTGAGCATCACAGAAGATCTGCCTTTTATTAAAATCATCTTTGAAGTCGTCTCCGCTTTCGGCACCGTCGGCCTGTCCATGGGCATCACTGCCGACCTGTCCGGAATCGGAAAAGAAATCATCATCTTCATCATGTTCCTTGGCAAACTCGGCCCGCTCACACTCGCCTTCTCCTTCGCCAAACAAAGACCGGAAAAGATCCGGTACCCTAGTGAGGATGTTTTGCTGGGGTAAAGAAAAGCGGAAAAGCCTTGCTCAGCCCCGATAAGCATAAGACGCCCAAGAATAAAAGGCGTTCTTTGCCTTTAATTCTTGGGTGGCTTATGACTCGAGGGGCTAGGCTTTGGAGCTGGACAGAGAGAAAAGCGGAGGCGGCTTGTCCAGGTGAATCAATCGGGCGGCACCTCCTTATCAATGGCAGAATGCACATAAAAAGACCAGGCCGGAACCCATTGTTCCAGCCTGGTCTTTCTTATAACGGAAGAGTGCTTCTCCTTATAAAGTTCCGGACATGGAGGTTTTCACCCTCTGCAAACCTATCAGTCTCTAATACAGCCGAAGCTTCACTTCTCCCTCAATCCAGGATGGAAATGCTGCTAGTTCAAGTCTAATGGGATTTTTATACTTGGCAGGATCTGCTTCAGATAAGGCCACGCCAAACTCCTTCTCAAGACCATAGCCGCCGGATCGATAGAAGGAGCTTCCGCCATCAAGCTCCCTGCCTTCTGCATCTTTTGCAGCTGTAAAGAGCTGATGGTTGTATTCCTTATCTGCTTGAACCTGAAATGAGAGGCTTCCTCCTTCCAAGACTAAACCTGACAATTTATCACCCTTGGGCTGCTTCAGAATCTCTAATGTCTCGGTGTTTATGACCACTTCCGCATCCTCTTTATCAACGGCCATCACTTTATTCAGGGCAAGATACAGCTCCTCCGGCTTTTTAAAATAATTGCTCTGCAGATAAATGATTTTCTCGTTTTCCTTAATATCTTGTGCTGTCACACCATTGGCAATGCCAGACCAGGCTTCTCCATTCTCATCAACAAGCCTTAAATCATCAAGAGCAAAGATTTTCTTGCTGTTGTCCGGGTCAAATGCCACATGGATGGCCACGCGCAGTGGATAGATGGTGATATCCTTGAATGTAATTTTCTGCCCTTCAATTGATACAGTTTCATTTAACGAATATACCTTCTTCTTCACTTTTGGGCTTTCAACCGGGAAATCAATTTTGAAAGTTTCTGTCCCATTCTCCGTTTTGACCTCCAACTCTGCCTTAAACTCGTTTCCTTCCAAGTCTTCGCTGAATAGATAGTCAGCTGTCCCATTTACAGACTTGACTGGCTCATCCGTGTAGGCGCTGTCACCGGAACCGGAAAAACTGACAGGAAGCTCTTCTCCCTCACCGCCAGTTATACTGATCTTATTTGTATGAAGCACCTGCTTCTCTTTTGATTCAACTGTGTAAAATACCACCAGTCCCCGCTCATCCCTTATGGCGGCATCAAGCGTGACCCGTACCCCATTTTTTTCCTGGGACAAGCCGAGAGGCTGCATATAGTCATTCTCCACAGCGGATATCCATCCCTTATCAAACCGGATGAGGTCAACCAGCTTTTCCATACCAGGCATTTCTGCGACATAGTGGGCAAAAGCCGGGGAAACTCTGATACTGGTCAAAAAGCCGAGCAATAACACGGCGGCCGTAATACCGGGCAGCCACCTTTTTCTGATCAATCGTTTTTTCGGAGAAGCTGCTTTAGCCTGCTGGAATCCTTTCATGATTGCTTCCTCCAGCCGTTCATCTGGCACGGGAAGCTCTCCATACCGTTCCCCCATGGCTTCAAGCTGTTTTTCTTCCTTCTCAAACATCCATCTTCCCCCCGCTTTCCTCAAGCTTTTCCCTTAATGATTTTAACGCTTTATTGAGCCATGTTTTCACGGTTCCCTCCGGGCGGTTGTAAAGGGCAGCCACTTCCCTGATTTTCAGATCGTGGAAGTATTTCAGCGTCAGCAGTTCACGGGAGCGGTCATCGAGCGCCTCCATCGCATCCTGGATTTCAAATAGAAGATTATCCTCTTTCCCGCCCGCAGCGGGGAGCAGCTGTTCGTTATATACTAGCCTGTTTTGCTTCTTAAGCCTGTCGCAGCAATAATGGATCATGATACGGATGATCCATGTCTTGAAATAGGCAGGCTGCTTCAGATCTTTTATGCTCCTGTAAGCCCGGAAGGTGACTTCCTGGACGGCTTCAAGAGCTTCTTCCTCATTTCGCATATAGGCGAGTGCGGTTTTGTACAAATCCGCCTTACAGGAACGGATGATATCAAGAAAAGCTTCATCATTCCCTTTCATGGCTTTGCGGACAATATGCTCCAAAGCTGATCGATCCCCCTCTTGTTTTCCTGAATATTAGACTGCTTCATAGGAAAAAGGTTTTGCTTTTCCAAACTTTATTTTCCAATTCAGCTGCCTGTGGCCTGTTTAGCAGCTAACTCTCTGGGTAAATGTAAATATCTATGTAAAGGAGTGGATCTAGTTGGATAATAATTATGCGTTTTGGAATGGCTGGAACGGCTACCTGAACCAGCTTCCCGACCTTTTGCTGGCATTGGTCGTCCTCTTGCTGGGATGGATCATTGCAAAGGCGGTTGAGAAGGCGGTACTAAAGGGGCTCCGCAAAACAAATCTTGATAATAAACTGTTTGCTGAAGCAGGAAACAGGAAATACTCCCCTGAAAAAATAATAAGCAAAATCGTTTATATCCTTATACTGATTTTTGTCTTTATATGGTTCTTCAATATCCTTAACTTAAGCTTCCTTGCCACTCCGCTTGTCGGCATGTTCTCGACGATCACGGGGGCCATCCCGAACATCCTGAAGGCAGCCTTGATCCTTCTGTTTGCCTGGCTGGCAGCATCCGCTCTCAAGTTCCTCATCAAGCGGGCAGGCAGAACGCTGCGTGTCCATGAAACACTGAACAAATATAAATTCATCAAAGGCGATCATGATTCCTCTGATATTGTCGATAAAGCTGCCAATATCGTATTCTATCTGGTTCTGCTGATTTTCATTCCAGCCGTGCTGTCGGCATTGAATCTCGAAGGGGTTTCCGGGCCGTTTGCCAGCATGCTCAATGATATCCTGGCTTTCATTCCCAAGCTCTTTGCCGCTGCCCTTATTCTGTTTATCGGCTGGTTCATCGCCAAGCTGGTCCGTGATATTGTCACGAGCTTCCTGCAGAGCATCGGCACGGAAAAGCTTGTCGGGCGCTTCGGCCTTTCCAAGCTGTTTGAAGGGACTACCCTTTCATCTGTCGCCGGCTATATCGTATTTGTCTTCATTATGATTCCGGTCGTAATCGCGGCTCTCGAAGAATTGGATCTGGAAGGAATATCACAGCCTGCGATTGCCATGCTGAACGATGTCCTCACCATGATTCCGAATATCATTGTCGCCATTGCCTTTATCCTTGCGGGCATCTGGCTCGGAAAATGGGTCAGGCAGCTGGTTGCCGGCCTTCTTGAACGAATCGGCGCAGATTCTTATTTTAATAGCATCGGATTCAAAAAAAATAAAACTGGAGCTGCAAAGAGCGGGATCTCCCAGCTGATCGGCTATCTGGCGCAGATCATTGTTGTCCTCTTATTTGCTGTACAGGCTCTGAACCTGTTGAAGCTCGACTTCCTTGTCACCCTGGCAACCGGTGTCATAGCCTACCTGCCGCATGTTCTAGCAGCCCTTGTCATTCTTGGGGCTGGACTATGGCTCGGAACCCTTGTAAACAAGCTGCTTTCCAGCCTGCTGGAAGGCCCTCATTTCCGCCTGCTTTCTTCAGTGGCCCAATATGCAATCGTGGCTGTTTCCATCTTTATGGCCCTGGACCAGCTTGGCGTCGCACATTCCATCGTCAACTCTGCCTTTATCCTTATCCTGGGCGGACTGGCTCTTGCCTTTGGCCTTGCCTTCGGATTGGGCGGAAGGGATTTTGCAGCCAAGTACCTGCAAAAGCTTGACCGGAAAATCGAGCAGACCAGCATCAATAAAGATGCCCGCACCAGCCAAATCAAAGAATCCATGACTCCTGATGCCTCAATGGGCAATCAGGCTGGTGGATCTGATCCGGCGCGGCCGATGACGCCTGGTAACGCTGATCCGATAAACCCGGAGAACAATCGCATGAATGAAAACAGAGATGAATAGCCACCAGAAAAGAGGCATTTTTTAAAGCATGAGATGAAGCCGGCCTCCTGCGGGAAGCCGGCTTTCATGCACCATGGAAAAAACCACTTTAGGAGAGATGATGATGAAAACAATCCAAAAAGCATTGCTGAAAAAAGAAGATATGACGAACCCTGATATTGTACCCGCGTGGGTCATTGAAGAATATAAAACCTTCCATCAAACCGTCACAGATAAGACATTCCCCTGCTATTTCGGCATGACTGCAGAAAACCGCGGGGAGCTGCGCTATGCGTATATTTCACGGGACGACTGGTCACAGCTTCCGAAGGCGCTGGAACAGTTCATTGACCTTTTTGACGCCCCGAAGCTTATCCGCCATGGGTTGTTTGTGTTTGTGGAGCCTGAAGAAGAAGAGAAGGATATCCCCTATTACCGCGAGTATTTCTGGAACATCCTGCAGCATCTTCATGATCAGGATGAAAAGCCGTGGCCAAAGGATTATCCCGAGGATCCTGACCATCATCTATGGGCGTTCTCTTTTGCAGAAGAGCCATTCTTTGTATTTGGAAACGCTCCTGCCTATAAGCAGCGGAAAACAAGGGATCTCGGAAACAGCCTGGTGCTGGGCTTCCAGCCGAGGAGGATTTTCGAGGGGCTTGAAGGCACTTCTAAGGGAGGCATCATGTCCCGGGAAAAAGTCAGGGAACGCGTGGAAAAGTGGGATGGACTGCCAAAGCATCCGAATATCAGCCATTACGGTGACCCTGAGCATCGGGAATGGAAACAATATTTCATCGGCGATGACATCAAGCCGATTGAAGGAAAATGCCCCTTCCATTCCAGCTGATAGAATGGGGTGAAAATTTCAGCAAACAGGTTTTACTTTCCTTTTATGATGGTATCACTATACTAACATACCATTAAGAAAGGAATTAAAAAGCATGTTACAAGTAACCGTAACCGTTAACCACGATGGAAAAAATTATATGACAAACGTAATTGCACATAGAGGGACTCAAGAAGAGGAAATTGCCCGCCTTGCACAGGAGCAGGTTCAAAGACAGTGGCAGGCTGCAAATTAAAAAGTGAAGCGTATACGCTTCACTTTTTAGATTCCCCATTTAATATAAACACCCAGTGCGACAATAGACAGCAGAATGACTGCCGCATAAATCACAGTCAGGTTGACAGTATTTCTCTTGGCTGACTGAGAGTAGTCAGCATCACTTTTGCCTGCCAGCATAAGGGTGAAAATTAAAGAAAGAATGATAATGGCGATAACTATGATTAATCCCAGCTTCATGTTTGATTCCCCGCTTTTGCAGAAGGCTGCTTAATAGATATTCCCAGTGTATCACTTTATATTTAATTAGTTCTTCTTTTATATAAAAGTTTCACACAAATATCACCTTTTGGTTTGTTCGAATCCCGCTGCCATCAGCGCCTGCTTAAGATTTGCCCTTGTCGGGATTTCCCGGAACTCTATTCCGAGGGCCACGATCGTCTGGGCAATTTCAGGCCGTATTCCTGTCATAGTTGCCTTCACGCCGATTAAGTTTAATGCCTTCACAATCCGGAACAGATTATGGGCAACCATCGTATCTATCATGGGCACGCCTGAAACATCAATGAACAGCTGCTTTAATTGAAGCTCAGAGCTGTTTTTCAGGCATTTCTCCATAATGAATTTTGCGCGCTCTTCATCTACTACTCCAACAAGCGGAAGAACGGCAATATCCGCTGAAATCGGCACAACCGGAACGGACAGCTCCTGAAGGGCAGTCTGGGCGACTTCAATTCTCCTCGTGCTGTAGTTCATATAAATATTGCTGAATATATACGCAACTTCATCGAGGAGCGGGTTGATGATTTTGCTGACATCAAGCATCGTTACTGCAGCAAATTGATTTTTCTCCAGCTCTTCTGTGAAGACGTCCCAAATAACGGAACGGAAAAGGGACAGCACACGCAGGGATTCGTCCAGGGGGACACCGTTTTCCATCGCAGTTTCTCCCGTATTCCTGGCCCATTTTTCAATTCTGCGGCCGCTTTCCTTCTGTTCCATATATAATGATTCACCCAGGATCTGAATCAGCTCTGTACGCCATACAGCTATTTGCTCTTTGGCAACAGTCGACCTCTTAAGTTTTTCCTTATAAAAAGGGCATTCTCTTTCAAATATATGTTTGACGAGCTGCTCTTTGCTTTCAACTATTCTTGTGCCAATCTTAAGCAATTCGTTCTTCAAAGCAATCCCTTCTCCCATGAAAAAGTCTGACAATTATATCATAAGCATTTCCCCCGGGTATTGCAATGTTCAACCCCCATTTGAGTCCCGGCACGCAGCGTATTCTGCCATATTTTTCAGGCGCGGCAAGGTTTAAGCGTTTTCCACAAGAGGGTATGTACCCTAGTAGATTAGCTTTTATACGAATAAGGAGGAATGAAAATGGCAGAAGATAATAAGCGTGTAGTAGGCTCATATGCAACAGAGGATGAAGCAGTTGAAACAATTGAACGGCTGAAAGCGGAAGGCTACCGGGCTGAAGACATTTCGGTCATCAGCAAAAACCGCGATGATCTTGACGCCGTTAGTGAAGAAACCGGAACGAAGACAGAAGAAGGCCTGGCAGCTGGCGCTGCTGCCGGCGGAGCATTAGGCGGGCTTACAGGGCTGCTGGTCGGCATCGGCGCCCTCGCGATTCCTGGAATTGGCCCGATTGTTGCGGCAGGCCCGATTGCGGCAACACTGACCGGTGCAGCTGTAGGAGCGGGCGCAGGAGGCCTGGCAGGGGCATTGATCGGCATGGGCATTCCGGAGGAAGAAGCCAACCGCTATGAAGCAGAGGTAAAAGAAGGCAGAATCCTGATCCTTGTCGATCCGGATAAGCAGAACCGTGACCGCCTGACGGATGATGAAACAATCTTCACCGGAGGAGCTGTCAATGCCGCCCGCCGAACTGACGAAGACTTCGTTGGTACCACAGACAGGAATACAGCTATCCGGGCAACAGACCAGGAAGAAAAATATGACAACTATGTAGTCGATCCGCTTAACCCTGGTGAACTGGATAAAGGAGAAAATGCATTCGAGGATCACAAGGATCAAAACCGCCCTTATACGGATGAAAATATCGATCCGAATACCCCGCTCAGCGATAAGGTGGTTAGCAATCCCTTTGCGGATGAAGACAGACTGAGAGATGAAGTGAATCGTGATTATACTGATCCGCGGGAGCCAAATTCCGACTATCCAAAAGGATAAGGCTGCACTGTCCAACTAGGACCTGGCAAATCAGCCAGGTCCTTTGGCTTTTTCAGAGTCCCCTGCTAAATAGGCTGAAAAGGTTCATGCTATAATAAAGGCAATCCGCATTTTGAAAGGAGAAAGACCATGAAAGATCCTATTTTTTCCGGATTTATCGGCACATACACAAAAGGCGACAGCAAAGGCATTTACTTCTTTGAATTGAATACAGAAAACGGCAGGCTCGAAAACGTCAAGCTCGCCGCAGAGCTTGAAAACCCTACATATGTGACAATCAGCGAAGATAAAACCCGCCTTTATTCCGTCGTAAAGGAGGGGGCAAAGGGCGGCGCTGCCGCGTTCTCCATCAGCGATGAAGGCGGGCTTTCAGAACTGAACCGCCAGCTGTCTGACGGTGCATCTCCCTGCCATATCAGTGTAAATAAAGACTTGAACTATGCAGTGACTGCCAATTACCATAAAGGTACGATTGAAGCCTACGGACTGACGGGGGACGGTTCCCTGCTTTCAGCTTCATCGGTTGCCCAGCATGAGGGCACAGGGCCAAACCCAGACCGCCAGGAAAAGCCGCATGCTCATTATGCAGGTTTTACGCCAGATGAAAAATACATCGCGGCTGTCGACCTGGGTACAGATGAAATCATCACTTATGCATTGAAAGATGGGCAGCTGAAGGAAACGGCCAAACTGGCTGCAAAGCCCGGCAGCGGGCCGCGGCACCTTGTTTTCCATCCGGAGAGGAATATTGCCTATGTGATGACAGAGCTGAGCTCCGAAGTCATCGTGCTCGAATACAGCCCGAATGACGGCAGCTTTAAAGAGATACAGACAGTAGCGGCCATTCCTGAGACATTCCATGAAAATAACCAGGGAAGCGCCATTCATATTTCTTCTGACGGCCGCTTTGTTTATGCCGCCAATCGCGGACATGACAGCATCGCCGTCTTTTCAGTAAACACAGAAACCGGCACGCTGGATTTCATTGAGCATACCTCCACCGAAGGAAACTGGCCGCGCGACTTTGTGCTTGACCCTTCAGAGAAGTATATCGTTGCTTCCAACCAGGAAACCGGCAGCCTCACCCTGTTTGCCCGCGACGCACAGAGCGGGAGGCTTTCCCTGCTGCAGAAGGATGTTTCTGTTCCTTATCCTGTATGCGTGAAGTTTTTATAAGCTGGCAGCAACAGAGGAAGCGCATGGATCATTTTAAGATTCATGCGTTTTTGTCTGTTTTTTAAAGTACAGTACAGAAAAAACCAGCCAATCACTTTTGAACGCTGGATCATACTGATCATACTGGACTGTATAATATAGCTGCCTTTCCCTGAAAAAATTGCTGGACAGCTGCCATGCTCATTTCTCTATTGGCCTGAAGATCTGACGTCAGAAAGACTTCTGTCACAGCCATTTACAAGGCTAAGTCTTTTTCATGTTACATAACCATATGCTATAATAGGATTAAGTTACATTAGAGGTGATGGAATGAAAACAGTCGGCGCAATAACCGATAAACAGAAAATCCTGATGATGAAGGAATGGCTCCAATCACGTTCAGCCCGGGACTATTGCTTATTCCTGCTCGGCATCAACACCGGCATCCGCATCAATGACCTGCTCCATCTCCAGGTAAAGGACGTGGCGGATGAGAGCGGAAATATCCTTCCTTATATGCAAACCTCAGAAGCTTGCTTTCCCCTTATCTATTTCAATCCGCAGGTCCGCCAAGCCCTCCATGCATGCATCCGGGAGAATGGCCTCCATCGGGAGGACCCGCTCTTTAAGTCCAGGAAGTCCCACAATTCAATTACTAGGGTACAAGCATACCGGATCATCAATGAGGCTGCACAAGCCGCCGGCATCGATGAACCTGTCGGGACCCATACTTTAAGGAAAACTTTTGGCTATCATGCCTATTTAAAAGGCATTGCCGTGTCGCTCATCCAAAAGAGGCTGCAGCAATCCTCCCCCTCCGAAACGTACAGCTACTTGGGGATTTCACCCAAAACCCCGCCATCTGTCACTCTCGATATCAATTTATAGAAAAGGAGCAGAAAATGATGATTAATGTTTTGCATACAGATACATTCATCCTGCTTGCAGCCATCCTGTTCATCACCGGTGTGCTGACGACTAAATTCTCCTCACGGCTCGGTGTTCCATCCCTAGTGCTCTTTATGGCAGTCGGAATGCTGATGGGCAGCGATGTACTGGGCATCATTTATTTCGATAACGCCAACACAGCCCAGATGATCGGCGTCCTCGCCCTGATCATTATCCTGTTTGAGGGCGGTTTGCAGACTAAATGGAAAACACTGCGCCCAGTCGTTCTCCCGTCCCTGTCGCTCGCCACCATTGGCGTCATCCTCACATCCGGAATGGTCGCTGCTGCAGCAAAATTGATTCTGGGGACAGATTGGCTTGAATCGATTCTATTCGGGGCCATTGTCGGCTCAACAGATGCCGCTGCTGTTTTCGCCGTCCTTAAGGATAAGAATATTGATGAACGGATCGGCGCCACGCTTGAAGCAGAGTCAGGCTCCAATGATCCGATGGCTGTTTTCCTGACGGTTGCCATGATTGAATTGATCACAATTCCTGAGGCAAGCATCGGGATGCTGATCGGCACCTTTTTCCTCCAGATGGGCATCGGCCTCCTGTTTGGCTTGATTTTTGGAAGAGTGGCCGTCTTTGCCCTTAACCGCATCAATCTCGATTCAGGCGGCCTCTATCCTGTTTTTGCCTCTGCCTTTGCACTTCTGACATATGGAATCACAGCCTTTGCGAACGGCAGCGGCCTTTTGGCGGTCTATATCGCTGCCATTATCATCGGGAACATGGAGCTTGCCTACAAGCATACGATCTTCCGCTTTTCTGAAGGGTTTGCCTGGATGATGCAGATCATGATGTTTGTCATTCTCGGCCTCCTGGTGTTCCCTTCTGAGCTGTTCAGCCTGGATATTTTCCTGAAAGGCATCGCCATTTCCGCGTTCCTCATTTTAGTCGCAAGGCCTGCAGCCGTCTTCCTATCTACCATCAGGATGGGCTATAAAAAGAACGAACTCATCTTCCTTTCCTGGGCCGGCCTAAAGGGAGCCGTCCCGATCGTACTGGCCACCTTCCCCCTTCTTGCAGGGATTGAGGGAAGCCAGCAGATCTTCAATGTCGTCTTCTTCGTTGTGCTGACCAGCTGCCTGATCCAAGGATCAACGATCACAGCACTCGCAGCCAGACTGAAGCTGACCGGACCTAAAAAGACGATGCCGATGCACTCGCTTGAGCTTGTTTCTATCGGGAAAGCAGATGCGGAAATGATTGAATATGAAATGGAGGAAGACGCCCAGATCATCGGGCAGACGCTGATCGATATTCCATTTCCAAAGGGCGCGCTCGTAAACGCCATCATCCGCAATGATGAGCTCATCACCCCGGCCGGCAGCACGATTATCCTCCCTGGGGACATCCTGTACATCCTCGCCAGCCGGAAAAGCAAGCCACAGCTCAAAAAGCTGCTTTTGCAGAAAAAAATAGAAGAAGCGGCCGAGCCGACAGCTTAAGAAGCACGCATGCGCTCACTCGGCCTATGAAAAAACACCGTCCTTGATTTGGACGGTGTTTTCTCTCTATAATCAGGTCAATTCCCGATTTTTCTTTTTCTCGGATTCTCCGACGATAACGGCACAAGCCGCGTCGCCTGTAATATTAACCGCTGTTCTGGTCATATCAAGAAGCCTGTCGATCCCGATGATCAGGGCAATCCCTTCAACCGGAAGGTTAACAGACTGAAGGACCATCGCCAGCATAATCAGGCCGACGCCTGGTACGCCTGCTGTACCGATGCTCGCGAGGACGGCAGTCAGAACGACCGTCACAAGCTGCGTGAACGTCAGGTCAAGGCCATACACCTGCGCGATGAAGATGGTGGCCACACCTTGCATGATCGCCGTTCCATCCATATTGATCGTGGCGCCAAGCGGCTGAACGAAGCTGCTCACAGATTCAGGCACCTTCAGATTCTTCTGGGCCACATTCATGGAAACAGGAAGTGTGGCATTACTGCTTGATGTACTGAAGGCCACGCTCATTGCCGGGGCAAAGCCCTTGAAGAACTCGATCGGGCTGCGCCTGGCCAGGAAGTATACCGCTGATCCGTACGTCACAAGCGTATGGACAATCAGTGCCGCAAGCACCACACCCATGTACAGGCCCATCGCTTTGATTGCATCCACTCCCTGTGTGCCGACTGCCGATACGATCAGGCCGAAGGTTCCATACGGTGCAAAACGCATGATCAGGTTCACGAGGTACATCATCAGCTCATTCCCCTGGTCAAACAGCTTCAGGATGCCCCTGGTCTTCTCGCCCAGCATAGTCAGGGCAAAGCCGATGAAAACAGAGAAAGTAATGATCTGAAGCATATTTCCTTCCGTAAATGCCTTGATAGGATTTGTCGGAATGATATTCAGCAGTGTTTCAGATACGGGCGGCGCCTCCTGCGCTTCAAACTCTGCCCCAGTCGTATCAAAGGTCCCGACATTTCCCGGCTGGAAGATATAAGAGAACGCAATCCCGATGATCAAAGCCATGCAGGTGGTGGCCAGGAAGAAAGAGATGGTCTTCAGGCCGATCCTTCCGAGCTTTTTAGGATCGCCAAGGCCTGCGGTGCCAAGTGTGATGGAGAAGAACACAATCGGCACAACGAGCATGTTGATCAGGTTGAGGAATATTTTCCCCAGCGGAGTAAATAGATACGTACTCAGTGTCACAAATAAATCGGGAGAATAAAGGTTCAATAATAAGCCGGCAATCCCCCCCGCAATGAGGGCTATGATAATCTTTGTTGATAGTTTCATAATGCAAGCCTCCTTGTTAAAATCTGATTTTTTTAGCACAAAAAAACACAGAGAGCGAGACCTCTGTGTTTGAACGCAGACTTGTCCTCCCAAATAACGCTTACGAGGTTAGCTGTCGGATTCGGGCTTTGAGAGTGCCCTACCTGTAAAGGATTCACCCCGAGGCATTTAGATGCCGGTTGGATCCCCCGCTCTTTAAAAGATTAAGCGCATCATTCGATAAATTTTTTTTAATTTTACTCTATGAACCTATCTTCTGTAAATATTTAAATCCTGGAACCGTCCTTTAGCCTCACAGAAAAACAAAATAAATGACTGCCGCCAGGATAATTCTGTAAATAGCGAAAGGCACCAGCTTGATTCTGTTGATGAGCGCCAGGAAAAACCGGATCGATGCCAGGGCGAAAACAAAGGCGCTGATGAAGCCGACGATAAAGAATGGGATGGCATCAGGTGTGAAGTACTCCCAATTCTTCAAAAGCGACAGCCCGCTTGCCCCAAGCATGACAGGCACGGCCATGATAAAGGTGAAGTCAGAGGCAGCCCTGTGGCTGAGGCCAAGCAGCACCCCGCCCGAGATCGTAGAGCCTGACCGTGAAAAACCAGGCCATAATGCTATACATTGGAACAGGCCGATGAGAATCGCCTGCCGGTACGTTATTTTGTCCACTGTCTCAATGGCCGGCTTCCTCTTTGAATAATAATCAGCAACAATCATCAGCAGTGCGCCAGCCACCAGGCCGATTACCACTGTATTGACTGAGAACAGATACTCATCAATATAGTCTTCGAACAGAAGCCCGAGAACAGCCGCCGGCAGCAGGCCGGCAATCACCTGCGTGAGCTTCAGCTTCGGTCCATCCGATTGTTCCTTCTTCCTATTACCCAGCCCTAAGAGCTGGATAAACCGGTCCTTGAACACAATCACCACCGCAAGGATCGACCCAAGCTGAATGACAACCTTGAATGTATTGGCAACTTCCTTTGAAAAAAGCTCTTTTGACTTCAATAAGATATCGTCCACTATAATCATATGGCCTGTGGACGAAACAGGCGCAAACTCAGTAAGCCCTTCAACAATGCCCAAAATAAGGGCAACAATCATCTCTTTCATCATGTTCCTCCAGAACAAAACAGCTGCTCCGCAATGATGAAGCCAAATAAAGGCCAGCATCGGCGGAGCAGTTCTGCATCTATTTATTTATCTTTCTCATTATCATCTTCCATGATGCCTTTTGTCGCTTTCTTGAATTCACGCAGCGTATTGCCGGCCGCCCTGCCAAGCTCAGGAAGCTTTTGCGGCCCAAATATAAGCAGCGCAACAAAAACGATGACCATGATTTCCCCAAAACCTAAATTCCTCATTCTTACACCTCTTTTTTTCAGATTCGCGTTTCTCCTGCCCGAATACTCGTGCAGATAAAAAACTTAGAATGAAAAAAGACCGGTGTGAGCAGGATCCTCAGCTTTTCCAGCATAATATCCATCCGGAAAAACCTTCGTAACAGCAGTACGCCGGCTGACGCGGCTGCTAAAGGCAGATACGCGGCCGCCCCAAGGAGCTTCCCTTTTCGCTCAAAAGGCTTTTCTTTCGAAAAAGCTTTGCCTTCCTCCAGTACAAGCGTTTCAAATCGCTTGTCATCATCCGAAAGCAGGCCCGAGAAAGGGTCGTCCCCTAATCCCCATAGACTATAGATAGTGATTGCAAATAGGAAAAGGAGATTCATTCCCGCCATATTGTCTTCCCTTTCAGTTTGATAGAATTATCATACTTCGTCCGCACCGGTTTGGAAATAGCGAAAATAGAGAATCAATACCCTTTTTATGGAAAGTAAAAAAGAACAGGCTATCCTGTCCCCTTTTCCTATCCCAATAATCCATCTGGCAGATGCCGCTGGCTGTTCAAAAACATGGCTGCCTTTCTTTTATGATCTATCCTGAACAAATGAACACCGGTATCACCCGTTGCAAACAGCTGGCGGCTGGTATTTGGCAGTCCGAGCAGCGCCAGGATCAGCATGGAAATCATCCCGCCGTGCGAGACTGCAGCAATCCTTTTGTATCCTCTTTGTTCAGCATCATCCAGCAGCTCTGATAAAACTGTCTCAGCACGGAATCTCATTTCGAGCATCGATTCTCCCTTTTCAATGCGCTCATGCGGCTTTCTCCCATCAGGCGGTTCTGGATAGAGGATTTCCGCTTCTTCCCGGGACATTCCGGCAAGAACCCCATTATTGAATTCCATCAGCCTCTCATCTGTCTTCAGCCCGCACCCTGCTCTATCAGCTGTTATAGCCGCTGTTTCATAGGCTCTTTTCAGCGTGCTTGTCCAGATGATATCCGGAAGATAGCGTTCGGTTATAAACTCGGCCAGAAGGCCCGCCTGCCTCCTTCCCAAAGCGGTCAGCGGAAAATCCGCCCGCCCCTCATGGACGCCCAGCAGGTCTGCTTCTGACTGGCCATGGCGGATCAGCAATAATTCAATCATTCTCTCCCACTCTCTTTCTTTTTTATGTATAAAAAGATGTTTTCCTGCAAAAATAAGGAAGCATTCTTCCTGGGAGATTAGATCTATCAATTAAATTCAACCTAAACGAGGTGTACTGTGAATATTTCAGAATTGCTGATAAGGATCTCCGTTTCTTTTCTTGTTCTTTTTGCACTTGCCAGGGTGATGGGACGGAAAGAAATTGCCCAGATGACCTTTTTCAACTTTGTGTCGGCCATTGCCATCGGGTCTATTGCCGCCAACACAGTTCTTAACCCAAATGTGGCTCTTCGGAGCGGGGTCATCGCACTCACCGGCTGGGCAGTATTTACCATCCTCATGGGCTATCTTGATATCAAGTCCCGGAAAGCACGGGTGATCCTGGAGGGGCAGCCGCTGATCGTCATAAAAGACGGCAAGGTGATGGAGGATTCCCTCCGCAAAGCCAGACTGGATATCGATGCGCTAAGCGCCCTGCTCAGGCAAAAAAATATTTTCTCCATTTCAGATGCAGACTACGCAGTCTTTGAAACAGACGGCAAGCTGTCGGTACTAAAAAAAGAAGGAAAGCGCCCGCTGACACAAAGCCACGCAGCCCAGGGGAACCCGGTGCCTAAAGATGCCTATCCGATCGGTACCGCCGTCATTTCCGACGGCCAGCTTGTCTCCCAGAATCTTGACGGCTTAAATCTTTCCCAGGAGTGGCTGGAGGACCAGCTCCAGCAAAGCGGCGCCTCACTGTCAGATGTCTTTTACGCTGAAGTCCAGCAGAATGGCACCCTATACGTTGATTATAAGGATGATCAGCTTCATTAATCTCAAAGAAGATGGTCCAACAGCAGCCTTTTTACCAAGCCATGCCTCATTGCAAAGACAGGAACCTGGATCAGGCCCCTGTCTTTTTTTCTATCTCACCAGCTCCACAAATTGCTCCAGCTTTTCAAGGCTGGTCAGGTTCTGGTTGCACTTCACACTGTCACAGCAGATATAATTGCCTTTTCTTACATAAGTCCCCTGAACGGCGCCCTTCTTTTGGGAAACAAACAGCCCCGCCTCTTCATGTCTGCCGCAGATGGAACAGATTCCTTTTTGGCTGATCGGCTTGAAGGTTCCCGACAAGCCGGCGAGCTTATTTTTATACAATGCGGCCATATACCTTCTTCCGGTGCCTTTGTCATCCCAGGAGAAGTAGGAGAGGCCTTTCTGCACTTCCAGTCCGGCTTCCGGCACCTTCAGTTTCTTAGCTTTGGGAAACAGTTTTTTGGCAGCCTGTTCTCCCACTGCCGGAAAAGGGATGACATAAGCCTGCAGGCTCTCCAGGAATCGGTCTGCCTCTGCCCTGTCCTTTATATCAGGCAGTGAGGCAAGAAGCTCCTCCTGTTCTGCACTGAGCTCAGGGAACAGGGCAGCAGCCTTCTCAGATGTGATGGCTCTCAGTGCATTCAATACTCCTTTATCATTTACAGAGCTATGCCCGTTCACAAGGAGAGCCGCCTGCTCTTTAATAAAATTATACTGGTCGTTCCGGATAAAGTGTTCCATTTCATTCACTCCTATTCTGTCCCGGATCAGGCTGTTGATTTCTCAAGACAATTATAGGAAAAATCAGCAGCGAAAAATAGGAGTAGAATGACTCTGAACTAAAGTGTACCTACTGCCTGCGTTTCTGTTTTGAATAGACTATTTTTTTGATCGTTTCAATGGCCAGGAAGTATTCCTCTGCCAGCTCCTCTATAGGCTTTCCGTTCCGGAATGCCTTCCTGATTTCCTCATTTCGTCTATCTATCTGCTTCCGCCCGCCGGAGGACTCTCCCCATTTCTGCCGGACAGCCTCAGGCTTCGGTATATAAATCATTTCACCTTGGATATATTTCTGGATTTCCGCTATCAGCTCTTCAGGCAAAACAGCGGCTGCTTTTACATAGCTCATTTCGGCCAGCTCCTTATTTTAGTGGATTCTTAAATAAGGGCAAAGCCAGTAATAGAAATGAGATCACAATGTAAGGGCGATTATATGAATCTTCTCCCCATGCAAAGTATCGCCTTTCCTCTTACAGGCTTTGCATGAGCCGCTCCAGTATCCGGCAGCCAGAATGTTTCTGCCATTATATCCACCTCCCGTTATCCTGATTTTGGTATTCATTATTATAGTACAATTCATCTGGGTTTGCATCGGTTTCTGCGCATGAAAAAAAGCATGGAAAGAGCTGCAGCCCATTTTCCATGCTTTTTTATTGCAAGATAAGACTTTGATTACTGTCTAGCAGCAATTGCCCGTATTCCCCAGCAGCACAAGGCCTTTCTTGTCCCCGCTAAGGTCAAGGACCAGGTCCTCTACATTCGGTTCGATGATCGGATCGACCGCCACCTTGATTTCATTGATTGTTGATACATTGTCATCCTCTTCCGGCTCATCCAGAGCCAGTCCTACTTTTGGCTGTCCTCAGCCATAGCCTGCGAAATATATACGGATATTGCGGGCATTTTCTTTTTCAAACATCTGCTTTAAAATATCGCGTGCCTGATCAGTGATTTGCATCTGCATTTCCTCCTTTGCTGTTGTTATTACTTTACCATACAAACACCCTGGCTGGGACCAAATCAGCTCCGCACAGGCCTGGGACTGGCATCCAATTGCTTCCTGCGATTGCATTTTTGCGCCAAGACTGTCAGACTAGGATTGAAAGATTATGAAGGCGAAGGTGAAAAGCTTGATTGAAGTTAGAATCTCAAACATTACCGATGACGAAACCAATAAAGGTGTGTTCGCTACCCGCGATATCAAAAAGGGAGAGCTGATCCACAGAGCCCCGGTGCTTGCGTATCCAAATGAAGAACATAAATATATTGAGAAAACCAGGATCGCAGACTATGTATTTGAATATGGAACAAACCATTCTGCACTTCTGCTTGGGTATGGAATGCTGTTCAACCATTCCTATGAGCCGAATGCCGATTACGAAATCAGTTTCGAGAATCACTCTTTTGATTTCTACGCTTATAAAGATATTAAAAAAGACGAAGAAATAATGATCAACTATAATGGCGACCCTGATGATGAAGCTCTCCTATGGTTTAACGGAGGAGAAGAATAAGGAGGGCAGTTCCCTCCTTATTCACTCTGCCATCCTGCTGTTCACATAAAATACGAGCCCCATCATAATGGCTATACAGAACATGATTAAAAATTTCGGTGAACCTGCTCCCAAAATGCCGCCAATAATGAGAACAAAGCCAAGAACCGCTTCCGTTCCCCCTACCAAATGGGCCAGTTTGTTTTTATCCTTCACCCTTTTCTCATTAAACCCCGATAAAAGCCACGTCATTTTCTTAACTCCTACCAAATAGCCAAGCACAAGAAAAATAATCCCAAAAACCATCAAATCCTGATTCATTGATTCATCTCCTTAATATTTCTTCACTATGACCGGAATAATGTAAAACGGAATAAACAGGGTTGCCAGCAGATAAATTAAGATCGTTTCTTTACCCAGGCCGATTGCCGCCGGAATGAGAGCCTCCAAGCATAGCAGCACAATTAAAATAAAATTCAGCAGATAGATGCTCCGCAGCGACCATTTCGCAATATTGGCATTTACCCGGTCATCAAACTCGACTTCCTCCTCCTTCATACGCACCCTCATGTATTTGGCCAAAGCAACAAGGACAACTCCGAGTCCCAGCAGAATCCATTTCAGTATGCCGCCATCCAATAGATATAGAACTAAAATAAAGGAAAGAACGGGCAGATAAGTAATCAGTATTCTCATAATCATTCCTCCATCCAAAACAGCTTCTCAACGGATGTATCAAGGGCGGCAGCAATCAGCAGGCAGACTTTAATGGTTGGATTATACTTCTGCGCTTCAATCAAATTCATCGTCTGCCGGGTCACCCCGACAAGCTTTGCCAGGTCGCCCTGCGTCAGGTTTCCTCTCTCCACCCTTGTGACTTTCACCGCATTTTTAACCAGAATTTCTTTCAAACACATGCCTCCTTTTATTGCCAGCCTGGCTTTTACTGCTTTTAAAAATTGTAACATATAATTTACTTTTGTCGTATATATATGACAAAATATTTGTTGATTTTTTAATAATAACTTGGACATTTCATTCTTGCCTCTTTTTTAAGCGATGCCGTTTGCCTCTATAGCCCATTGTTCAAACGTTTGATTAAAGCCATACATATCTTGCAGCAGTCCATTTATTACCCTTAATCAAACGTTTGATTAAAGCTTTGCAGCAGCAGTCCATTTGCTTTCCTGCATCAAACTTTTTAATTAAAACTGTAGCGCCGTGCAACAGCTGCCCTTAATCGATTAATTTTCTCTACGTTCCACACCTATGCAAAAAGGAGGCATCCTGAAAGGAGCCTCCTTAGACAAACTATTGTACCCGTAAAATAAAGTCGTTCCCTGACCTCCTTTTCAAACCCTTGCCCTGACTGAATTTCCAAATATTGTAGGCGAATTAGTTGTTCCTTAATTCGGCCTTTTTTTGTCCTATTTTTTGTCGGATTCCAGGTTTTTCAGGTAAATAAGTTGTTCCCTGAAATCCAGGATTTCCTCTTCTTTTTCACGCATTATCTCATGCTTTTTCTCGCTCTTTTACCCGTCTCTTTTTTCTTTCTCTCTTCTTCCTCCTGCCTATCAAACCGAAGGTTTATCAGGCATTCTCACCCGCTTTTCTTCTCATTTTTCCCCCACGTTCTTTCTCTCCAGTTTTTTGCTCGCTCTTTTTATCCAACAAAAAACACGAGGAAAATCGGATGGTGATTCCGATTTTCGCTCGTGTTAGGGAACGGTTTATTTGACCAACAATACAGTTTATTTTGCTAAGGAAGAACTCGATTTTGCTGGTACATAGATAAAGGATGTAGGCATAAGGGGTAAGGAAAGGCTCACTTTAAACAGTAGTGGACTGATAATCAATTCGGGATAAAAATTCCCCATCATATGATAAAATTCTTAAGAAAATTTTCATTAACAAATTGTTGTATTCTGAATAAATGTCAATTGAATCAGTGATGTCTAATAAAGGTATCGTACCAGTATGGAATAGTGGATTTCTCAATTCTCTCAAATTTTCACCCAACAAGTCTTTCGGAATAAATCTCAACTCTCTATTTAATTTACCTAATTTTTGTTGAATGTTTATTTCACTAATTTCCTTTTCTGTAGCTCCCTTGTAAATTAAAAAATCTGTCAATAATGATTCATATGCAATAATTAAATGAGCCAATTTATTATCGATAAACCTTTGTTGTTGCATATCTATAATTCTGTTTACATAACTTCTAAGTCTCAATGGTTCACTCAACATGTTAAATTCTTGATATATATTATCAAAAGCGTAATTTATACCGCCTCTAATAATATGATTATCAATTAAAACATTCGGATGAAAATCCATCTTGATTGTATCAATAATTTTTATAGCGACTAACTCTTCATCATTGAAATAATTTATCATTTGCTCGTAATTGGTATTTAAAGTTATGGAACTTAAAAACAGCGTTATTTGGTTAATTTCCTTGTTCAATTCCTCCATCGTTATTTGCTGATTTGAACTTACAATCATTTTAGATAGGATAGCTTTTGAGATACGCCTTATCTGTAGTAATTCTTTTACAGCTTTATGATTTTCACTAAGAATTAATTGTAAATCTACGTTTGGTAATGATACAGGAATTTTATTTAAGCAGTGATGATTATCTACTATTGTATATTCTGAACCTAAGAAATCAAAATTCGTGATAAAAACTTCTGCTTTTTGAATCTCTAAATCACTTTGTTTCTTTGAAAAGTTTATTTCTGGAGTTTTACAATAGATAGTGTTTCTTAATCCTTCCGAGTTATGATTTGTAGTAACTATATAAACTTTTTCTGACTCAACAAACCATTGTTTGTCTTCAGTTTCACCCGTTAAGGAAAAGTTCTTCATCCTTAAAGGAATACCACAATAAGAAATCTGCAAGTGAGTTTCTCCGCTAACATCTAAGCATAACTCCCAATGAACGTCTTGGGCTTGTGTTTCAGATGAAATTACGGCCTCTCCGCTCATATATTTCAAGGGAGAGTAGTCATATATATCTCCTAATCTTTTGCTAAAAACATTCTCATCCATTAAGATTCTCCTCATTACTTGATACATTATTTTCTTTTTAAAAAAGGCTGTTTTCGTATAGATTGTTGCTTTCTTGACCATACTGTAAAAAGGTTGCTATAATGCAGTTTTAGGAGGTGTTCAAGAATGTGGAAAGATGTATATGAAGAGTTCAGCGAATTATCAAAATCAGAGCAAATGGCACTATTTGACGCAATGAAACAAGACTTATTTCCAGAAGAACCAGACAAGATTACCAAGTTACTCAAAACCATTCGTGAAGCACGATTTTCTTCGGGGCTGGCTTGTGTTCATTGTGGAAGTACATCTGTAAAACGTAATGGAAAATATCGTACTCGCCAACGCTATCTATGTAAAGATTGCAATAAAACATTCAACGATATGACCAATACTCCATTTTCAGGCTCACGATACCCTGAAAAATGGGTGAAGTACATTGAACTAATGGTTGAAGGCTACACATTACCAAAAATCGCTGAACGTCTTAAAATACACATCTCTACCGCATTTTATTGGAGACATAAAATCTTGAACGCATTAGGAAGTCTTGGTTTCAATCAAATGCAAGGTATCGTCGAAAGCGACGAAACCTTCTTTCGTGAGTCATTAAAAGGTCGGAAAGAAATCCCTCATAGAAAAGCAAAAAAACGTGGAGAGAAAGATAAGAAAAGGGGTATTTCTAACCTTAAAATTGCTGTTGTAGTAGCCCAAGATAGAAACGGCAATATGATTGCTCGAAAAGCAGGAACAGGGCGTGTTAAAGCAGAAGAAATTGACACAGTGATAGGTGATTATATTCACCCATCTGCTTTGCTATGCACTGATACAGCCACTAACTACAAGAAGTTTGCCAAACTCAAAGGACTCACACACGAAACGGTAAATGAAAGCCAAAAACAGCGTGTGAAGAAGGGTATTTATCATATACAACACGTTAATAACTTTCACAATCGCTTAAAAGGTTGGTTGGAACGTTTTCAAGGAGTGGGAACTCATTATTTGGACAACTACCTCTATTGGTTCCGTTGGCTTGAAATAGGCAAGAATTTAGCATTTGATAAGCGTGTAGAGCAAATGCTTATTTCAGCGTGTCAAAAGTCAAATTATACAACCGTGGAATTATTAAGAACTGCATAACAAAAGACCTCAAAACGAGGTCTTACTTCAAGAATATTGATGCGATAATAAAACCTATTATGATTACAAGGATAAGTATTCCTGTACCCTTCCAGCCCAAACTTCCCACTAAATCAGAAAGGTTGCTTCCGTGAATACTGCTTGAAGGATTTTTTAATTCCTTTTGTCTCATTCTCTCTCTTCTTTCTTCTGGCGTTTCTTTATCCTGACTCATTCCCATCCCCCCATTTTCTATATTTTAACATATTATAGCAACTATCCAAATTTCCTATCTAAAAACAACAATCTTTTAGAAAACAGCCTTAAAAAAACACTTTACGGTATAAACCATTAACTCTAACGTTATAAAACTGTTAAGCATGTACCATACTTCTCAAGTAGAAGTTCATGAGATTTTTCATCCATTTCTGGTATAGCAATAAATAACATCCTCTTCGGCCTGCTACAACCAACATAAAAAATCCTCGTTGAATCCGCAGAGTTGTTTATATCAGGTTTTATTAATTGATTAGCATTATCTAAGTATACTAAAACAGATTCAAATTCCGCTCCTTTAACCCCATGGATAGTACGATGATGGTCGACCTTGACCTCATTTACTTTTATTTGTTCCACTAAGGATTGAACGGTGCACTCTGTTGCAAATGCATTGAAAGTGCCACGTGTTATTTTAGGTAACTTTACCTCATGGTCATTTAGTAGATACTGACTTAATTCATTATAAAAATCTTTTAATGTTCTATTTTTAGAACATCCTTCTATCCACTGAACAGTAAATAAAATAATGTCTAAGGCCAAACTTCTTCGCTGATGCTCTTTTATGTTTGACTTAAAAGGTGCTACCAAGTCAGAATTTCCTTTTAGACGTAACGCAGACAGTAATTCATTGAAGGCTAAGTCCAACATCTTTTCTGAAAACAGACGATAGGCTTTAAAGATTTTATAAAGCAATACGTGTCTATCACCATCAAGTAAATGGATACTTTCCCATACATTTTCTTCTTCATTATTTGAAGATTTCAGTAAGCTAATATGAGCATGCTGATAAGCTAAAATTGAAAAATCGTCTTGAAGGTTTAATTCCAAACGTTTTCTCTCAAATAAGTGCTTTATATTATCTACGTTTTCTTGATATTGGTGTATGAATACATAATCAGCTGTTTCTTGACTTAGTGCAGTTTGAGTCAGGTTATCCATTCTTAAAACATTTAAAAACTGGACTATATTTTTTCCACTTCTTCGATTTTGGTGGATTATATAATCAACCTGGTTGTCGATATGAAAGTCAATAAATGCTTGCCTTGTTGCTCCTTGGAATTTATATATAGATTGAGCAGGGTCTCCAACCACTCCTACAATACTCCCTGCTTCAGAAAGAATTTTAACAATTTTGGACTGAATAATATTTGTATCTTGGAATTCATCTAATAGCAAATATGTATACCTCGAAGATATGGCTTTCGCTATATAAGAGAACCTTCGCAACAACTGAAACGATAAATAAATAATGTCATCATGATAGATAATTCCTCTTTTCCAACAATACTGTTTAAACTTAAGGTAATCAGTTTGCCTAATTGTCGGACCAGATATATACTCTGATGAAGTTAATTTAATTTCCTCATCATCAAAAGACCATTTTAATCCACCTAATACTTTTCTCATTTCGCTGTTGGTTTCATTAGACCAACTTAAATAATTTATCTTGTCTTCATTTCTCCATCCATCTACCAAGGATTTAGTTGGTATATTGTTTTCTTGACCTCTTAACCTATCTATATTTATTTCAATTTCTTCATCCACTTGATTTAACATATACACATAAGGTCTTAGCACGTTTTTATACAAAAAGGAGTGAATAGTAGAAACTTCTACATTTTCAAAACCAGAGGACAGTTCTTTATTGATTTCTTCAACTCCAACATTCGTATATGTTATACATGCAATTTTGGAATTCCTATGTAATTTTTTGGAGTTTTTCAATATATGTTTGATATTTTTCACTAACCAATATGTTTTTCCAGCTCCTGGACCCGCAATAACTTTAAATGACTTTTCTAAATCTTCCAAGAGATAATCTGAGTCAATTAAACATGAAATATTGCTGTTCATAATCATTGAACCTCCTTATAACAAGCCCATGAAATAGAATCTTCAATATAGGAGGGTAATCTAAGCGTGGCCTCTTCATTAGCATTCAAGTAGTCCAATAAATCGAAGGCTACTTCACCTTTTTGTCCATCTGCATAAGTTAGATATTTTGTAGCTACTAAATTCCGTTCCGATTCTTCAGATTGCTCAATTAGCGACATTATATCCTCATCAAGTTCAATGTCCTTTCTGAAAAAGTCCTGGTCATAATTTCTCCAACCAATATCAAATTCTAAAGTTTTACCCCAGTTTTCTATGTTATGAAAAATCTTTACATTAGAGGAACTCTCAACAGCTGTTATTAAGTTTTTTAAAGCAAATGACAATGGCTCATACTCAAAGAGTTCATTATTTGTATTAAGTTCAAATGGCCAACATTTTTTCCATCTCTGATTTTTTGCTTTCGCCTTTTTTAGTGGGTCCTTATCAGTCACACAAGAAACTCTTTTTTCTAATGCATTTTCACAAGACGTCCCTGAGCCAAATAATTTCACAAAATGTTTAAATGACACCGAGTCCACTTTAACAACCGATACATGTTGTCGTTCTAAATCTTCATTCAACATTTTTGCAAATGCAGGAAATAATAACAGCTCTGCCATACCTTCAACGAGAATCACCGACTTTGAAAATAACATTGCTGATTTAGTGGCATCTAAAAATCGTTCAATATATTTCTTGGACTTTATATCTTCTGCTGTATTTCCAAAAACCTTTGATGGCAACTTGGCTTTAATAATTCCCGATGCATCTTCTTCAACGCAAATAATTGGGTCTAAACCAACAGCAGAAGTGATTTGTGTGGAGTGAGTAGTAATGAAAATCTGTCTGCTATTTTGTTGTTTTTCAATTTCTTCTTTTAAAAATTTCAAGAAATTATATTGAAGTGAAGGATGCAAATGTGCTTCGGGCTCTTCTACTAACAACATTGGAAAAGTCTTTGCATTCTCACCTTGTTCAACAGAAGTGATAACTTTAAATTTTGCGAGTATAAGAGAAATATATATTAAATTGTTGTAACCTAATCCATTGTTTGAAATCGAAACTTCTATCCCTGAAGCTTTTCTTATTACTAAGCTAAGTACAGATAAAATATCTGATTCCGATAAGAAACCATTTAGTTTTGGTTCTCCTCCCACAGAAGCACCTGTATCATTAGCTAAATTCACTATATCAGTCACATCTATTCTACTCACTAAATTATCTACTATATTATTTGCATATTCCTCAAATTTTTCTTCAGGAGATTTTAATTCAGCTTCTTGGTTGTTTTCTACAGTAACCTCAGATACAACATCTTTAAAGTGTAATAAGACTTGTTTCAATAACGCACTTCTTCCTGTAGCCATTTTACTTTCTACATCTCGAAGTGCATCTAAAACTTCACAGTGAATCTTCTCTAAAAATTCTGTGTCTGCTTTCAATTTGTTTATTGGATTTCCACCATACATTTTAGATACGTAACGTGGTAAATGCCTCTCTAATATTCTCCACATTTTTTTTATATCTTGAGCCCCAGCGATTTCGTTTTGGTAATTCTCTTTATTTCCTTCTGGCAAAAAGAATTTATATGTAAGTGTAGCTTCCCAAAAGTCTTGACCGATATCAGTAAGCCAGCTCGCAATAAGTGCTTTATCTTCGTCAGAATCATTTTGCTCGACACGAATTTTAGCCTCTATTATTATCTCAGGAGGTTCACTAAAGTCACTTAGCGATTTGTTGAAATCATCAATGGATAGCTTTTTATTGTTATTACGACTAAATATCATTTCCAATGCTCTTATTATTGTTGTTTTACCTGAGTTGTTCGCACCTATTATTACATTCATACCAGGGTTGAATTTAACTACAAAATCTTCTTTGAAACATCTGAAATTTTCGATTCTTAGTTGAGAAATATACATTTTTTCTCCTCCTGTCTATGAATACCCTCTAATCATTATTTAAGTTAGAGCTTCATACTTACTTTGGAAAATTTTCTAACTATTTACATTGTCTCTTTATCACCGCATAATTTCAAATCGTTTTAACATAAAAAAAGACATCCCAAATTAAGAGATGCTCTTCTAATCGTCATTTTCTGTTTTTTAAATGAATTTCTCTTCATTTTTCTATAATCCACATATAATACTTCTCTGACTCTTTCCAGTCCTCGTCTCTTATTCCTGCTCTTTTAGCGACTTTCCACCAGGATAAGTCTGGCTCATCACTCGTTTCAATTGCCCATTTTATTCTTCTTTTTTGAAAGTCCTGTACCGTTTCAACTTTGGAACTTAAGTATGCATACGTCAAAGGGAGCTTTTTCAAATGCTTTTCAAGTAAAGCTGATTTGCCAACCTTCTTTCCCACCCGCCCAATAGTAATTCGTTGGGGTCTTTCAGCAGACCGCATAATTAAATCAACAACACCTTTAACAGCTTCCAGTATCTCCTCGTCTCTTTTACTCCAATCGACTCGTTTATTAATAATAGATAACCGTTTCCGCTTAGGTGAGTTCGAGTTGAGCCACTCTCTGTCGTTACGATATAGCCAGGTATAAAGAAGATTGTTCATATTTCTCAGTTCTGTTTTGCTACTGTTGGGGTATGCCTTTTGCAATGCCAGCCAATCATTGCGAAAACTCTCATTGAAGTTTTGACCTTCAACGTTTACACATTTAATTTTTTCTTCACTTGCTTTCTGACCATATTTTATAACCGTGTTTACATCTACCCTTAGTCTTCTTGCAATCTCCCTCCGACTCAAATCCAATTGAAGAAGTTGTTCCAATTTAGCTTCCCACACATCTCCAAACTGCTTCACTCTGCCAATCCTAAACTTGTCTTTTTCGCTATTATCTGGACCTTTTCTTACGTAAATGAATCCACAAGAACACCTGAATGTTCCAACTGGTCGTTTTACCTTGCTGTCGTAACGGATGGAAATTGTAGTTATGACTGGTTTCAAGTAATGCTCTGCCCCTGCATTCAAACATGGGAAAGGAGCTTTTCCAAAAGGAAGATACTCATTCTCTTCACCCCAAAGCTCTTCCAACCTAATTCCTAAAAACTGAATCATTAACAGATGTCTAATAGGATGAAAAGTTTTACGTGGCTTCCTCACCATCATACTGAGCCAAGAACTATCACTATCTGTTACAGGTGATTGCACTAATTCTAAAAGCGATTCTCCAAAATAAGTTATGAATGCTCTCTTAAGTTCCTGTTGATTCACTCTACCACTTACATTTGCTAAGCCCAGCTGTTTTAAACGGTTTAAATATCTTGATAAGTACCAGCCAGGCACTTGCTTCGGATATTGATTCTTCAACAATTTTTCTACATTTTCTACAAGCTGGTAATACTTATGTTCAAATCCAGCTGATACAAGCCTTTCAAATGAAGAAAACACCTTGTAATTGTACTCAGAATTAGTCACGAAATTATCTAAAGAAGCTGGAATAAATTCGTGTTTATTAAAATGATTGAACGGTACTTTACTATCATTCAAAGGTGTCCTGTGCTTTGGGCAAATAACAATCCCAGGAACTTGGTGACTCTTTTTCCAATATAATTCTCCAAATGCTGTCTCTGATTCCTTCACACATTCAGCACACCAACGCAACTGTTTATTATTCGTAATCGAACTTGCCATTATTCCCATACGATTATGAATACTTCCTCCATTATTCCCCTTCATTGAGTTCATGACGATTCCAGCTCGTTCTGGAGAAAGAAATGCACTATAAAAAGGATATAAGGTATTCTCGTAGATTAGCTTTTCTGCAGTATGAGCACTTCCAATGGGCAGATTATCGATTAAAGAATCTATATTGGCTGGTAAGTCAACAACTGCTGTGACTGAACGAGAACCAAACAACTCTTCAATGGTTGCTTTAGGACTAACATTTCCGCTTCTTACATGATACCGAGCCAAAACTGAATAGAGCAATTCACCATCAGGATATGGGGTAGGAAAGAATGCAACCATTGCTTCAACCTACGCTAAAGAAGTCATCTTCAATTCCCTTTATGATTCCTTTTTCCTTCAATACTTCATATACTGATAAGCCCGCTGTTTTTCCTTCTGCTACAATTACCCTTAAATCATGTTTGTTTTGCAACTCTATTTTCTTAGCCTTTTTATCTGGCAGAGGGTTATCGTCATCTTTGATTGATAGCTTGAATGCTTCTTTTACAACTCCTTTTACATCCAGGTCCTCTCCGCGTAGTTCCATTACCGATTCAACAAACCTCTTTGCTTTTTTCGGCTCAACATCCAGCTCAATTAAATTTAGAATGGCTTGTTCTCGGATATTCTCCTTCCAACCTTTATCCTGTTTCTTCTTTGCTTGCTGAAGCTCTTTAATCTTTTGGGTCATAGCCACAGAATTGGATTCCTGACTTATAAAACCTTCCATATCAATAGGTGTGATGTCTTCATAACGTGAAATAGCTTTAATATCTCCACTGTTTATTGCTTTAATCATTGGTTGTATTAGTTGCAAATTCTCTTTTGCAACTTTTTTAATCAACGCAGGTGTTAATTCTTCTTTCCCACTTGAAATAGCCCTGACCTGTGTCATAAAAAAGAGTTTAATAGCAATGTCTGTTATACCACCTGATTGCAGGTACAGTGATTCATTCAACTCTTCAGTAAGAGGGGTAGGTTTCCGCACCCACTGATAATCCCACATACCTTCAATAATTAAATCCCAATTTATGTCCTTTTCCATTCTTTTCATTATAAGGTCGCCTTGACTACTGCCACGTCTTGCTTGTCGGAAGTCTCCCCTCAGATAAGGAAGTGCTTTTGGTGTTCCAATTAGCAGGATGGGAATGCCCACGTTCGCCAAGTAATGAAAAAAATTCATCACTTTTTCAGCACCTCCTGATTTTGCTACACTCAACGATTGCACTTCGTCTATTACAAGAAGACCAACACCATGAACCTGTAACATCTGAGCTAAGGCGGGTTGCATAGATGCAATCGGCTGTCGTGCAGAAGCAAATTTTTTGTAATAGTTTGTTCCCAATTTGCTGTCTATGCTTCTAAATGCATCAATACAAATACCTTTAATATTTCCGTCAAACGAGCAATCTATTTTGAGCCACGTTAATTGATACATATTAAAGTCGCTATCTTTATATCGAGAATGAACAACAACTTGGGGCATAGTTGAGAGGATAACATTCATCATTCTCGACTTTCCTAAACCCGAAGGACCTAATATCGTCATTGTAGAGGATGTGTTTTTATTACTCATACTTTCCGACATATCAATGATTCCGTTTTTAATATATTGATAATTTTCTTTTAAAGCGTTAATGAATTCAGGTCTCATCGGATTTCTATGAACATAGCCCATACGAATCATTCTGGAAACCCTGGATTCCAAATCAAGTGTGTGAAAGGTGGGCTGATAATATTGAAACAGACGCTGAACGAGATGCAGTCTTATATGGCTGTCTAAGTTACGCTCAGCTTTATCGAATGTTGGATAGTGAGCTAATTTATCAATTGCTTGTTCTTTTGAGAAAATCGGGGGAAGGGCCTCAATAAATGGATTCCCTTTATACTCTTCGACATCCTGGTCACTGTACTCAGCAAATACTGCTTCAGTACCGTTTGGAATCCATACTTTATTCTGATTTACCATACGAATTCTCCTTTTGCTTTTTCTTCAACAAAGCCAATTCACTCTTATATTCATCCACTTCTTCCTCTGAAGTTTGACGATTAACACTTTCGATAGAAATAACTTGTCCTTTTTCCTTCGTAATAACTTTACCCAGCTCAAATGCTTCATTTTCTCTGTTCAATAACTTCTCTATCTGTCTATTCTTACGAATACCTTTTAATTTTCCATTCTTACTTTCCTTACCATCTTGATATTCTTTCGTTAGCTTTTCTGCTTGTTGAACTATATCTTCTATCTCCGAAACTAAGTCCATTTTTGATTGCAACTGCTCATCTTCTTTAATCTGTTTTTGTAACTTTTCATACTCCTGCAAGTACACCAGTTCTTCTACAGATTTATTTTTATGAGCATCTTGACCATCGAGCAAATAACACTTTTCAAAACTTTTCCCATTGTCTTTTCTAATATAAATTAGATTGATATTTCGAGGGTCATAAGAAACGTCTACTTTCCAACTTCCACTCATTCTTGCTTTTTCAAATAATCTTTCTTTAATCGCAGTTTCTGAAGTATATAGTAGTCCGTTTAATCTGATACCTTTCTCAGAAATAACCGCACTTTTTTTAGGCATAAGATTTAATTTAACAATATCTTCAGAAACAGACCGTAAAAGCCCAGCTCTGTTTTTTATCCCCCAATTCCAAAGTTTTATAGGAATAGGTTCAATGTCATCTTCAATCATAGTCTCTTCACGCTTATACTCGTTTACCCAACTGCGGTTATGATGGAGACATGATTTAATCATTATTTGAGTGAACTGAAATATATCCAAAACTCCATCGAGCCGATAATTTTTATCGCCCCTTACCGAATTGGGGGTTACCGCTCCTGGTAGCAAAGGTTTGATGATTTTATCATTAATCACTCGAAAGTTCCTCTCTACAATCCCTTTCGCATCTGCTCTATACGGACTCGAATTGAGAACCTTTATATGTAATGAGCTTATGAGAGATTCTGAAAGTTTGCCTTCCAACTCACCTCTATCTGCCATGATAGTGTCGCATAAATGATTGACTGGCCATTGCTCCTCACTGATTTCAATATCGTACTGCCTGCAGTATTCAACTTTGTTTGTCATAGCATTTGCCAGAGCATTCATAGCACCGTTCCAAGACGGTCCCTCTAATCCCACGTATAGCCCTACTATCATTCGTGAAAATTTATCTATGCACATATAGATAACAGGGCGACCAATAATCCAGTTCCTGTTGTACCTTGAAACTAAGTAGACATCGCCAATCGTTGCATCTATCTCGTAAAATCCTGGTCCTATGACTTCGTTTGTTGCATTTCCTAACAGTTGGCGATGATTCTGCAAATATTGTTTTGAACCTTCTCTTGAGTAAATTTCTTTTTTTCGATTCCTCTCTTTATAAAAGAAATATTTGAATTGACCGAATGTCGGCACTTCTTCAGATGCTTTCAATAAGGTCGTCTTGTCATCTACATAAAATTCCTTCCTCATTAACTCATAAGCGGTTTTCAATGAGTTTTTAACATCTGAATAATAGAACTTGTTAATTGCGATGCGAAAAATACGTTTTGTATCTTCATTTACATTTACACCTTCACCAATAATATTTTTATATCGCTTTGGTCTTCCTCTCTTTTTTCCTGAAGTTTGATTATCATATACTCTGCCAATGTTTTGATAATCAGGTAAGAGAGCATTTTTATTTTTGCCTCTCTGCCAATAACGTCTTAAATATTTGTATACCGTTTTACTACTAATATTAAATTGGCTACTTGCTTTTTTTATCAATTCTGAACGTTTCTCCGCATTAAATATGCTGGGTTCATTGTCTTTATCCGCAATTGCTTGAATTACTTCCCATCCTCTGTTCTGTACAATCCGTTCTTTGTGGCTTATTTCATCGTCAGTTCTGTATGTTTGATAATGGTCCTCATTTACAAGGAACATCTGATTGGATTGAAGTCCAGATTCAATTTCTTCAACTTCTACATAATTTGGAGTGCTTATGTTTGCAAATATATCTATCAAAACCAATTTTGAATAGCCACTGTCAATCCAAAGAATTCTCTTAATTGTAAATTTATCAGGGTCGTGTCGGTATCCAATCAGCGTGTTAACGGTTAATAGCATTTTTCAACTCACCTCTCTCTATCCCGACTATTTCTAAAATTTTTGCTGATTCGTTTAAATCAATTTTTTTATGCATATCCATTTTGATTTGTTTCGTAGCTAACAAGTGCTTAAATATTAATAGTCCTGAACCAAATTCAAGATTTAACTGATTATCAAACGTACTTGTAATATCCCGAATCGCACGATTATTTCCGCTGAATGATTCCATTAGAAACTTGTTAAGATACAGTACATCACTTTCAGTAAAATTCGTTGTTTCAATAAGAAACCTTGCAGGATGAATCCATTCAATGTTTTTTGCCTTTATAAGAGGTATTTCCTTTTGAGTGACCAAACCCCAATCAATTCCCTTTTTATCAAAATATCTTCTGATTAACTCGAACCTTTCAATTGTTGCTTTCTTTTCAAGCTCGTGTGATGCTTTCACACTCCTTGCCACTTCAAATGTACGACCATCCTTCCCGCTTACTGTTAGCAGGAAGGTAGCTGTTAAGATGTAGGGAAAACCCGATTGCTTGTCTTTAAATTTTTTTGTATCAATATCTTCTTGTTCTCCAACAACATCCTCAAAATCGTATAGAGGAAAGTGCTCCTTCACCTGAAGAATAGAGTCATCGAATTCAGTCAGATAAAAAAACCTTGTCTCAATATCAGAAAGCAAATGGAAAATTCGGTTCGTCTTCCAACTCTTTATTCGAGCACTCCTACCGAGACTTCCGAAGTCGTGAATTTGAATAAATCCTTTGTATTCTTCATATTCTCCTTGCCCTCGCCCTTCTTTCATATATCTTTGCAATTTCTCTTCATTCCACTCTCTGCTCATGCTCGACACGCCCTCTTCTATTCCTTTTTAGCAATGCTTGCACTTTTCCAAAGACAATTTTGTTTACGATTGGCAGATGACTACCCGTAATAACCAAATCACTGTGTCGGAGAACACCCTTGTAAAAATCATTTTTAAGAATTTCAGCTAATGCCTGCTTACTAAAATCATTTCCCCTATTAGTTTTTATTTGTTCTGTCTTCAGATAGCGTTTAAGTTTTTCCAAACTCCCAAACTCTAAATATTTCTTGAAAATAAGGGATACGACTTTTGCTTGCTTCTCATCTATCACAATTTCCGCATGTTCGTTCCATCTGTAACCTATAGGAGCATTTCCACAAGCCTTGCTACCCAGTTTCGCTTTTGTTCTTCTGCCTGCACTGAGTTTTAAGGTAATGGACATCCTCTCGAACTGGTCCAATAACTCCATCAATCCGTTTATAAGAAAATCATTAGGGTCTTTGCTATAAATGGAATAGGTCGGTTGTTCGACACTAAGCACATCTGAGTTCTTCTTCATTAGCTCTCGTTGCACAAGAACTTTTACTGCCTCACTTCTCCAAAGTCTTGAAGTATTGAGTACAAGTATTTTTTGACCGCCTTTAAGAATACTCAACAATTCAGTCAATCCATCTCTATTGAAATCTGAACCAGATATCCCTTCGTCTTTAAAAACCTCTATCAAATTACAATTGTTTTTTAGGCAATATTCTTTAATGGCCGCTTCTTGTGTTTGAATACCGTACCCTTCTATCTGAGACTTCGTACTAATTCTGACGTATCCGTAAACTTCCATCTCTATCCCCCTGGCCAACTTGTCGTCAAGTATTATTCATAATGTCTTACGTAAAACTTGAAAAAATATAGAGTTATCAAAAACTCAAGTGAAAATCATCTCTATCAATGTTTTTGTTCGTCAATGAAGTTTTGTAAATCCTCATTATTGAGTTAATTGGTTTTTGACTATATTCTTCAGACATAAAAAAATAGCAAGTAGTCAATCCAAAATGTTTTTTTTTGGAAAGACCACTTGCAATTTAATTTAACTGTGAAAAACTTCAATTCTTCAATGAGAATTAATAGTAATTTTTATTTAAGTTTTTTATTTGTCATCATCTTATCTCAAGTGGAAATTAAACTCAAGAGGAAGTTTTACTCCTTATTATCCTCTTACAAGTAAGCTAAAACTAAGCGACACTCTGATTTTTCAATCTTTTCATCATAGCTATCAGTATTAGAATAACTTCTTGTAAAAGATTATCGGCTATCCCAAACTGTGCTTCCGTTACGTAAGAGTTCACCCTTGCTAAATCATACCAATAACGACTTTCTTGGGCACTTCCAAGACTATTGTTAAGGAAAGTTAATTCTTTTGCTGGATAGATTTGACCGTTCCCTTCAGTCAGATTAGCACCAATCGAAGTGACACTTTTAATAATCTGTATCTTCATATTATTTTCCTCTATTCGAGGAAATTGTCTTACATCTTTATACATTAATTTATTCAATTCCATACACATGCTATACAATTTCAATTTTCGAGGGTCTTTCACAAAAAAACTATCTACACTATTTTTCATACTAACATCCTTCCTTTCTTAAAGTCGTTCTGTTTAAGTTCATCCAAGCATTTTAATGATTAATACTTTCTTGGTGTTGTATTGCTGGTTATAAGTCAATTATAAATAATTTACAATAAGTCCTCTATGGCATTAGCGTTCTACCATGTCTGACCCTTGATTAATCGAAAGTTGTCATACTCGTTCGTCAGAATCAAAAACTTCAATTGAAATTTGTCTAAATATTTCTAAAAAGTTGTATTTATCTTTTATATGTATAAAGGGGAATTTAATAGATACAACTTTTCCTGTTTACTCATCGGAATTCGCTAAAGTACTCAAAACCAATCACCTGAAAACGTCAAAAACTCCTCCATGAAACACTTACCCCTAAAAGTCAAAAACCTCATCCGAAATACCTACTTTTACATAAAAGCTGACGCTTTTTCCACAAACCCCACCGAACAAATAAAATTGCTCCTTAAAAAAATACCACTGAAGATAACAAAGACCTCTTTAACTACTCTGGATATTGATTAGTTTAATCACCACCGATGTGCTAACGAATCCCTGCATAGCAAACTAAACAGAAAATGGATAAGTGCCTTCTGAAATTAACGGGTAAAGGTTTACTTTTCAATCCATTTTGCTGTTGCTAAAAGTTGAGGTGTTTATGATTTTTGATATGCTGGAGTACCGCATAAGTAAGCTACATCGATGTCCTTTCACATGTAAATTTTTCGAGTCATTATTTTTAACGAACGGTGATAACTATTTATTGCCCCATTTAAAAAAGAATGCCATTAACTGACATCCTTTTTAGGGTTAAGTCGTAGAACCTGGGTCCCCTGATTTTCGATTTTATTTGTTTTCAGAAACAACTGCAGTTCGGCCATAACTTTGGAAAAATTAGCACTATCGCATATCCCAATTTCAAGTCGAATGTCTTTCTTACGCACTTCTTTAACTCCCTCTCTCTGATATTTTAGTAAGATTTCTTTAACCTCTTCTACTTTTTCAGTAAACTTATTTTGTCTCTTTCCACTTTCTTCTTTTACCTTCTCCTCACTCATTTTATTAACTTCTAATTGCCTTTTTTCAAGTTGAATGTCCGTCAATTGATTTAATACTAAATTGACCACTTCCTGATTGTCGTTAAACACATGGACTTTCGCTTCACCAGGATTGTCTCTCGCAACCCTTCTGACAGCTTGATAAATTTCCCCTGCTACTGTGGACAATCTAATTTTTTCTACAACTTCGTCTTGGAACAATGATATGCTTTCAATCGGTAACCCAGCATGATACTTGTAAAAGAGACTTGTTAATGCATAGGTTCTATAATCAAAATATGGTGATTTTAATATAGCAACGGTATCGAAATCCCTAAAATCATTTCTTCCAATCAGATTTCCAAAATGGTCAATTTTAATAGGGCATCCCAATTTCTGCTGTATTGAATCTAAGGAATCGCTATAATATGTCTCAATTCCCTTCTGAACCTTTTCTTCTCCTTCTTTATCCGTTATCAACAAAATCCCCTTACTTTTTTCCAATCCAATATATTCTAATGCTCTTTCTGTAAGGTTCAAATAGCTTTTTAACGCTTTCTTGCTGGTATTAATGTCGTAATGATAAAAATTCGCATGAGCAAAACTAAATTGTTGTGGAGTTTTTACTTTGTCAAAGATGTTTGAAAAGGAGTACCGATAATCTTCTTTATTGGCATCTAAGATGATATTGCACTTCAATAACGCAAAATGAATGTCCGAATTGAATGTGTGAAAAGCCTGCTCTGAGAAATAACATCCGTTCTTAAGAATTTGCTTAATTTTAAAAAGGAGTTCTGTATGCTTTGTTTTTCTTAGTGCTCTTGTTTCTTTTATCAGTTGATTCACTACTTTTTTATACTTATCGTATTTATTGTCATTAAAATCAACGAATAACATTTGTTCTTGTACAGATTTGTGAAGTGAATGGTGGTAAATTTTCCTTAGTTCAATTGCCAATTCATCTGTCTCTATCCGATTGTACTTATACAGCTCAGTAAACAACATCCCAATGTCATTGCTTATCAAACTAATAGGCTCAAGCAGGTCTGGATATTCGTCAATAATCAATATTTCTCTATCAACCATTAAGTCGGAATGGTGACCTTTGCAAATATTAATGTACATTTTATGTGTTATACATAATATTCGAGCTTCAATAGCTCTTTTTCTTGCCTTTTTTATTTTCGTATCCTCACCAGCAAAACTGACAGCGACCTCTTCTCCTGCTAATAGATTAATTCTATTCGTAGTCTCTTCAAGCAGGTCATCTTTTGCAAACTTCTGCACGTATAAAGCCCGTTCACTTACTTGTGCTAACAGCTCTTGAGTTGTTCTGCTTTTCCCGCTTCCAGCTTCATAGGTGAAAACCTTATATCTATACTTATCCCATCTATTTTTATCAAGTATTTGTAATTTTAGTTCTTCAAAGTAATTCTCTTTTTCAGCAATTTTCAATTATGTTCCTCCTCTATACATTTCTGATAGATAGAGTTTATCTCGTAGTAAGAATCTGTCCTATTGCTTTTTGGTCGTACCTGGTTCGAGTTAATTATGAAAAATTAAGAAGACTTGAACACTATAAGACCTATATTTCTTATTTTTTCATAATATATCGGAATGCACTTGACTATAATAGGAGGCATTAAAAAATAGAGAGGAGAATTAGATTGAGAGAACATTTATATATCGCTATTGATTCAGGGAAATATGCAACGAAAGGATTGATGGAATACAGAGGAAAGACCTCTTCCATAATGTTCAGAACAAAAAGCCAGGAGGTAAATGATGTAGGCATTGATATTCAACCAAATTCCTACAAGATAGATTTTGATAACAAACAATATCTATTAGGAAATATGGTTTCAGAGTCTCAAAGTAATTTTGATTTAAGTAAGGAGACATTGGTGCACAAACTCGCAATCTATACTGCAATCTGTGAATTGATGGCAAAGGAAAAACTATATTTCCACAATATCGACCTTCATATTGCTATTAATGTGCCAATTAGTGTTTACAAATCCAAACAAGCAAAGGATTCCTTCAAAAATTTTGTTGAGAATAATGGCAAACCAATATTATTCCGTTTAAATGGTAAAATCTACAACTTTAATTTAATTAATCTAACGATATGCTTCGAGGGAATGGGGCTAACGTACACTAATTTTGATGAATATGCGAAAAAAACATCTGCAGTAATTGATATTGGAGGATTAAACACAACTTATTGTACCTTTGACGGTGTGCATCCCGATTTTAATAGCATGACGTTGAGTCATTTCGGAATAAATGTATTGAAGGCAAAGCTGGAACAGGAATTAGTTCAACGATACAACCGCAATATATCAGCAAATGACTTAGAGCAAATTATTCAGAGAGGATATATGAGTTATATGGGGAAATTGATTGAAGAGAGTGCAGGAGTAATTTCTCATGTTAAAGCTCAGCATTTGGATAATATTATTAATTATGCCAAACAGCATAATTACACCTTTAATCAGGATGCAGTGTATTTTGTCGGTGGCGGTTCATTACTGTTGCAAAAGGAAATTAAGGAACTATTCCCCCAAGCCATCATTATCGTAAATCCTCAGTTCTCTAACGTGAAAAGTTTTCTTGAGATTTTAAAGGTGAAATACCCATGAAACCTTATAAAAAAATCACTATCAGCTTTTTACCGTCTGATAGTGATTTATGGGAGTTTATTGAACAAAAAAAAGAAAAGCAAAATTTAAGCGAGTACATTCGTAGTCTTATTCGCAAAGATAGGGATGACTTTTCTGATACCAAAAATATGGACATTGAAAAAGTGTTGCAGTTTCTTACATCTCAACGGTTAACTACTTTTGAAGAAAAGACGACCGAAGTCAAAAATCCAATGGTAACTGTAGAAGTAAGAAATGCTATTGATTCTTTATTTTAAAGGAATGCTGTTTAATCAGCATTTTTATACATAAGTTCTCTTCTTTCGCATCTAAGTATACAGTTATCATGAAAATCTTCTCAGCGTCTTATGTTTTGAATGTGAAGATAATCACATATGTTTATACAGAAACTCGTCAAGCTAACGTAAGTCCAATTAGAAAGAATGGACTGGATAGCATTAGCATAATGAACCAGCTTCGTTCATAGATGGACCTCCTCTTGTTGTCTTATCCTTATTTTCTATGCAAAGAAAGGTTGTATCTATGCGTTAAAGGTCAAAAAAGGTCTGATATAGGGGGAAAATGTGTAAAAATGGGGGAGATAAGGAGATAAATATAAAAAAGAGAGGGTTGCCCCTCTCAAACAGTTTTTAGCGTTAGTTCTTTGCGAAATGATTCTTCCAATACATATTTCATGATATTGTCTGTTTCTATTTTTGCTTTTGCTGTTTTCTCCTGCAGTTTATCAAGATACACCATGAGTTCTTCTACTTTTTTGATGATTCTTTTCTGCTCTTCCAGTGGCGGGAAAGGAATGATTAAATTGTGAATTTCTTTAGTGTTTATATTTTTCACGCCTGTTGTAGTGCGAAGGTTCGGCTCTATTTGATTTCTTACAAACTTAGCATTTAAGACTGTTTGGATATATGGAGGATAGATATAATCTTTGAACAATTTGACTCGAACCAAATATCCAGCAAACCCATAACCATCTAAGTTTTGATTTACCAATATCGCTTTTCCCACAATAGAGCTACTTCCATTAGACCTAACAAGAAGAATATCATCTTTTTCAAGCGATAAATCGTTCAATTCTTTTTCTGTTAGTATGCCATATTTCATGTCGTCCAACTCTAAATATCCTTTGCTTACATTAGGGATGCGTAAAATGGGTGCTCCTTTGGTGGTGTAATCCGTCTTTTTTGAAGTCCCATATCTGCTATGTTGAATGATTTCGCCAAATCGAATCCAACTCCACCCTTTTGGAAGCTCAAAGGGAACATTTTCTTCTTCGATTATTTTTACGGACTTGTCTTTCTTGATTTTAAGCTCTTTCCTTTCTCGCTCTATATGATGTAAGAGAATATCAGAAGAAACATCGTTTTCGCTGACAGAAGAAATATCACCGATAACTGCTCTATTAACTACTCTGATTTTAGCGTCTTTGAGGAGTGCTACACTTCTATTGGTTAAACGATTAAGTTCCTCATTTTTCAATAGAGCTGTTTCGATTTTACGCAACAATGCTATTTGATTTTCAACATATTCAATCTCGTAATTTGAAAAGTTATTCAGGTTAATCGCTTTCTTAGAAGTACCTGTCGAGGTTGCCTTCACAATCTTCTCCCTATTGAAGTTAAAGTAATGATAGTAGAGCTTCATTTCCAGTTTTCCTTTAAATTCTTCCTTCGGTGTAAGGATAAAACATAAATCACTGGTAATGAATTTCCCGTTGACATAATGTGTTCGCCCAAGAGAACCAGAAGCTCCCATGGCAAAAATCAAGGCTTCGCACTCATGCGAGTAGCTTTCATGTGTTTTCCAATCCACTGATGCTGTAATGAAATCGTACTTTCCAGGCGTATTTTTAGAACTTTGCAGTGTTCCTTTTTCAATGTTGAATATGTCTTTGATTCTAAAGGTTTTCATTGATTTCCTCCCTCAATGAAGCTAACAATCGTGAACATTCTTCAAAATTCTCTTCCAATTCATCTAAAATACCATCTAAAAGAAGTTCTTCTTTCAATTCTTCTTTATTCGGATTTTTAATATCTAAGTTGTACTCTCTTTTTTCAATTTCATCTATTGAAACTTTCCAAGCATACTCATTTTCAATGCGGTTATTCCACCACGCTTTTTCCTTTTCAAACTCGTCTGTTCGGATAGGTTTAGTCTTGGTGTATTTTTTATACCCTTCTGGTAAAGTGTGGTCATAATACCAAATTTCTTTTGTTTTTTCCGTCTTGTCGAAAAATAAGAGGTTTGTCGTAATGTCTGTATAAGGAGAAAACACCCCTTCTGGCAAACGAACAATCGTGTGAAGATTAAACTCAGACAGGAGTTTTTCTTTGATGCTCTTCTTTGCCCCATCGGTCGCAAATAAGAACCCGTCAGGTAGCACAACTCCCGCACGACCATTTTTCTTCAAGCGATACATAATCAGCAACATGAACAAATCTGCGGTTTCAGAAGACTGCATACCTGTTGGAAAGTTAATTTTAATAGAGTCTTCTTCTGTCCCGCCATAAGGAGGATTCATACAAACCACGTTGAATCGGTCATCTTCTTTATAGTCCCGCACATTCTTGCTTAATGAATTGTCGTGATACATTTTCGGTGAATCAATATCATGCAGAATCAAGTTAGTTACTGCCAAAAGATATGGTAGTGGCTTCTTTTCGATACCATATAAAGATTCACTGATAGATTCTTTATCCGCTGGTGATTTTACTTGGCTCTCCAAATGTGTCAGGGCAGAAACCAAGAACCCTCCTGTACCAGAGGCAAAATCTGCTACGCTTTCCCCAATTTGAGGATTCAGCATGTCAATCACAAAATCTGTTACTGGTCGTGGCGTGTAATACTCTCCAGCGTTCCCTGCTGATTGAAGGTCACGCAATATATTCTCGTAAATATCATTGAACATATGGCGTTCTTGATATTCTGTAAAATCAACTTCGTTTAGTACGTTAATCACCTGACGCAACAAAATTCCGTTTTTCATGTAGTTGTATGCATCTTCAAATACGGATTTTACAATCGCTTTTCTCCGTTCTGTCGTTTCATCAATGATGAGTTCCTTTAGTGTTGGGAACAAATCATTATTAACGAAATCAAGTAGTTCCGTACTTGTCATTGCTTTTCCGTCTTTTTTATCTACCGCCCAATTTCTCCAACGTAAGTTTTGTGGAATGATAGATTCAAATTCTTCGTCATAAAACTCCCATAATTCTTCTTTCGCATCGTAAACTTTTAGAAATAACAGCCATACCATTTGAGAGATACGCTGTGCATCACCATCTACCCCAGAATCTTGTCTCATAATATCCTGAATTCGTTTAACTAATGATTGTACTGTCATATGTATAACTCCCATTCATGTTGTTTTAATTGTCTTTTTTTTGTCTTGATAATCAACATGCAGTCCAACGGTATTACCCTTAGAAAGCTCATTGCTCTTCAAAAGTGCTTCGTGCGGTCTGAATACGCCTCTCCCCACACGTTCCAGTAAAAAAGATTCTGTTAATTTGGTCAAGGCATTGTCAATGGTCCCTTTGGATAATCCAACTTTCTCCACCAACTGCTCTTTAATAAAAGAATTTACTATTATAGTGCCATCTTGATTAGATTTTTCCAACAATTCATACACGAGAAAAGATAAATTCTTCGGTACTTGATAAAGAAATAGTAGGTCTTCAAGGTACATCTTCACATCATTAAAATCTCTCTGTTTATTCAACTCACTCACCTCTATTTCATAAAAAAAAATGAATATTACTCATTTAACTTTATGAAAATATTATCAATGATTCAGAACCACTTCAAGTGTTTTTAAAAAGAAAAACCTTTCTTTTAAAAGAAAGGTCAATTAGGCATAGAGATTGTTTTCTAACTCCTTTAAGGCTTTTCTATATTGGCTTTTTCCACCGAATGACTTAGCAATTTTCATAGGGTTTCCTATCTCATTAAATGGATTTAGCTCAAGCAATTTTACATCCTCAAAATCAAAACGACCCTCGTCTTGATATTTGTTTATAATGCCTTCTATAACCTCTCTTGCTACGCCTGAGTATTTAGATAGGTAATGTTCGCTTCGAGCTTTTTTGGCACGTTCAGAGCGTGTAAGAGGCTTCTGGTCAAAGGCAATATGAAGTATCAGGTCGAATTCATCATAATCTTGCCCGACGTCTTCTTTCAATGCTTCTAAAAACACGCCATGCTCTGTCAACTCTTCTAAAATGACTTGTTTTCTTTCTTCGCTGTTCCATTTGTTAATGAAATCATCCAGAGTGGCATACTCCTGAAGTACAGTTTTTCTTGTATAGTCTTTCAGACTCTCCGTAATGAGTTTTCCATCTTTTCCGTAATACATGACTCGCTCATTTAAGACAAGGACTTCTACGTTATCCACATAGTATTTACGGCTTGTTCCATCATCTCCATCGTCATCTCCACCAAAACCTCCTGGTGTTCCATTTCCTGAATTTCCACCAGGTTCTTCTCCACCTTCTGGCTCATCATCTTCATCAGGTATAGGGGGTACAATGTCGTCTCCTTCTCCTGGCACATAGATTTGAACAGGTTCCCCGTCAAAATCTTTATCTGCAAAAAGACGAGTAGCGTTACGGAAATCAAGAATCGTGAAGAATTCTTTTCCGTATTCTGGTTTTAATCGTGTCCCACGCCCGATAATCTGCTTAAACTCTATCATTCCGTTTTCACCAAATATATTATCCAGCACAATGACCTTACACGTCTTCGCATCGACACCTGTGGTGAGGAGCTTACTGGTAGTAACGATGGTTGGGTATTGGCTCTCCTCATCAATAAAGTTTTCAATTTGAGCTTTTCCTTCTGCATTGTCACCTGTAATTTGCATGATGTATTTGCTGTTTTGTGCTACCATATCAGCATTTTCACGAATTAGAGCATTACGCATACGTTCAGCATGTTCAATGTCGATACAGAATACAATCGTTTTAGCAAAGCGGTCTGTTTTCTTGAGGAATTCCGTTATCTTCTTAGCAATCAATTCGGTTCGCTTTTCAAGAACAAGGTTTCGGTCAAAATCTGCTTGACCATATTCCCTATCTGCAATCGCCTCCCCAAACTTATCGAGCTGTCCTTTTTCTGGGCGATAGCCCTCCAAGTCTTTATCAATCCCTATTCGGACCACCTTATATGGAGCTAAAAATCCGTCATCTATTCCTTGTTTTAAGGAATAGGTGTAAATAGGGTCTCCAAAATAGGCGATATTAGATACCTTATCGGTTTCTTTAGGTGTAGCAGTTAGACCTATTTGGGTTGCTCCTTTGAAGTACTCAAGAACACGTCTCCAATTGGAATCTTCCCTTATACCACCACGATGAGCCTCATCTACTACAATCAGGTCAAAAAAATCAGGTGTGAATTGACGGAACACATCCATTTGGCTTTCGTTGCTCGTTAATTGTTGATACAAAGCTAAGTAAATTTCATAACTACTATCCATTTGACGATTTTCGACTTTTGTCATTACACCTTTAAACGGTTTAAAGTCATTCGTCATGGTCTGGTCAACCAAAATGTTTCTATCGGCTAAAAAAAGGATTTTCTTTTTCTTTTTTGCTTTCCACAAACGCCAGATGATTTGAAAAGCTGTATACGTCTTTCCTGTACCTGTTGCCATAACCAGAAGCAATCTATCCTGTCCTTTGGCTATCGCCTCTATTGTACGGTTAATGGCATTGAGCTGGTAGTATCGTGGGGTCTTATCCCCCAAAGTAAAGTAATATGGTTCAGTAATAAGTTCCTCTTCTTCTTGAGTGATATTCTTTGAATCCTTATACCTGTGCCATAACTCTTCTGGCGAAGGAAACTCTTCTAATGAAAGCTCCCTAATTTCTCCTGTCAATCTGTCTTGCTCCAAAAACCCGTCACCATTTGAGGAGTAGATGAAGGGAACATCAAGCATTTCACCGTATTCCAAGGCTTGCTGGATTCCCGCACCGATAGTATGTTTATTATCTTTTGCCTCAATAATGGCTATCGGCATGTTGGGTTGATAAAAAATCAGGTAATCTGCCCGTTTCTTTGTCCCTCGTGTAGTAAGGTTTCCTCTGACTATGACACGACCATCAGTAAATGTATATTCTTCCCGTACCTGTTTTTGTATATCCCATCCCGCCTGCTCAATAGCAGGGGTTATAAATTTGGTGCAAATATCCCGTTCGCTCAGTTCCCGCTTGTTCAATAATTCCACCCTCTTTACTGAATCTCTCGTCTGTTATAGTATTATTCTACCAAATCAAAGAATCTGTTGCAGAGATTATCGTCTAAAGAAAATATTTTTTGACCTGAGTCAATAATTTAACTTTAAAAGGAGAATCTAAATGAAAAAAACAGCAGACTTTTTTAAAGAACCTTCAATAGAAGTGATTTCATAAATCACTTGGCATTAAATATGTATGAAGTTTTAATGTTGAAAAAACGTATCTCGTATACACGATTAAGAAAACATCATTTAAGTTCTATAGGAATTGGAGACGACTTATACTACCTTACAGAAAGCTACTATCGCCAATTAGACTTATACAAGGGGAAGCATAGTATGTCTGACTTTATTAGCTTAGAAGCACCAAAAGCTATTGAATCAGGGAATATAATAGGTAACTTAAAATTCGAGCACATGGTCCCAAAAAATTATTACATCAAACAGTTGTCTGAAAAGACATTAGACGGTACAATCAGCCCAGAATTCGTTCAGGAGCTTTTAAATAAATATTATTATGTATGCACCGTCACAAAAGAAGAAGATGCTTTAGTAGATGCTACTAAAATGGGAAGTGATTGGGACAGGAAAAATCCTTTTCAAAGATACCAACGTGCAGGAATTGAATACATAGAGAATAAATAATTGGCATTAAAAACGAACAACCTTTTTCACTTTTAATAAAAAGGATTAGGCTGTTCGTTTTACTTTTCAATCATTTCTACTGAAACTTGTCATCTTATGTATCTCATACGTTAAATAAATAAACAGAGCAACTAATTGACTTAGAAATAATGAAATCAATAGCCATTTTGTTGCAACATCATCATAATAATTGCTGGGATATGGAAGCAATGTAGTTGGGTATGCAACACCAACTAAAGATGCATATATTAATATAAGTATTCCACCCCAAAACCCTCTTGGTTTCGCATAATCATCTAAAATCTTTTTTTGTTCTCCCAGTTGTAAGGTCAAGATGGTAACTTCATCTTTTAATGTATCCCGATTTTTCTTTTTGTCCCTATATGCTTGATGACTGACTGGTACAACTGTTGGTATTAAATTTGGTCTTATTGCAATAGATTCATAGGGAAAGCTGAAATCTGACATTAATGGACTAACTGGTTTTTTAGGCAATGAGTCCTTCAATAAAAAATAAACTTTTTCGTACAGTTCCATCTTTTGTTTATAATCTACTTTAATGTTCTCACTATCAATGAATGATTCAAAATCATTTGTAACATCTTCACGATAATAACCAGAAATCATCTCCTTAACCTCACCTATTATGTGGTCAATCTCTTCAAGATACGGTTGAAGTTCTTCAATCGAACGATAGTTATATGTATCGTTTTGTATGATTTCATCAATATTTCTTTCTTTTGAAATCAACTCTTCTAAATTATCTCTAACAAAATCTTCAGCATCTTCGTCTAACAGAACCAATTCGGCCTTTTCATACATCTTCCGCTTAGCTGATAAATCATTTTTAAGCTCTCTTATTCGCCTCTCTATGCCCTTTCTCTCACTCGCCATTGTTATTACCCTACTGACTAAAAAACCGCCTATAATGGCAACCAAGGCCGCTGTTGCGGTTACGATTGTCGATATCAATATATTCAAGTCCATCCCTAAAACTCCTCCTCTATTACCAGGCAAACCTACTTAGATTTCATCCTTAATAACCTTGTTGCTATACTCCTCCCAATAATTGTCCTCATCTCCCCATATTGAATGAAGCCAAACATACATTAGAATGACTTCGAGCATCTGTTTTTTTCTTTTCATGAACGGCTTGTCAGAGATTCTCGTATACAAAGAATCGATGTTAAAAAGATTTGACTTCTGTTTACAAACATAGTCAAACTCTTGATAATCTTCTTTGCTTTTCTTTTTATGCTTCGTTGGCCATAAGGTTGGGTCATTATAAAATCGATTTGCATAGTCAGAAGCGAACGCCCATAAATTCACCTTATGGTTTTTCCATGTTTTATCTACCCAAACACTTATTTCTTTCGAGATGAATGGATTCCTTGAAATATCTTCTTTTTCACTTTGAATTCTATGATGGTCTTTTATGAAGTTAAATAATGGCTCAGCATGGTCTTTCAAAAAAGAATTTTTCTTTATCAGATTAGCGTAAATATCGTATGAACAGCTCCGAAAATCGCTATCACTATGGTAAAGGAAAAATGTATCCTCTTTTTTCAAAAGACTTATGATAGAGCGATGAATTTGCTTATCATAAGTTTCATAAATGTTTAGTAACCAGTTCTGTACGTCTTCATCATAAATATCGAGTTGTTTTTGTAGCTTTTGAATTTTTTCGTTTTGCAACACAGTCCTCTCATCGATTGCATTTACGGTGAGATACTGATTAAAGTATTCAAAAACATAGTCAATCACTTTTTTAGTGTTCTCCATCTTAAGAGAATTATTGAACTCATTCAGTCCGTCTTCTTTTTTACGCTGGTAAATGTATTCTTCAACTCTCAGCAATTATGAACACTCCCTATCTTTTTAAATCTGAATAGTTCAGTAAGACTTCATAATTTTCTATAAATTATTAATAAAAAACTCCATATTGCTTCAGCTATCAATTTATCCTGTTATGAATTTATCATACCAATTCACACTGGATAATAAAGTATCTTTTGATTTTCTCTCTTGTGAAACAGCTTGGCTGTTATGTAAAAGTAGGTTTTAATTTTCTTGAAGCCCTTTGACATTTCGGAGATTTTTTAGACTTTACATGATAAATTTTTAAGTTTTTCACGCCTATATAGGTTTATGTTTTCCAAAAGTTGATACCCCTCACAAACCCTTGATATGAATGCTGTTAAGGCTGTTTAAGAAGCAAAAAAATAAACTTTCTCTTTTTTGAAAAGAAGGATAAAAAAGAGCAACAGATTAAACTCAACCTGTCACTCTCACCGTACAATATTGTTTGCTAAATATCATTATCTGGTCAGTTCTTTATACGTTCATTCACGAATCAGTCTTCACTAAAGTGAAAGTATCAGTTTGTTTCTCTATCCTTTCAAATGATTCACAACTGTCATTTAAAAACTTATACTCTATCCAGCTGACGCTAAACCTTTTGTCAATCACTAATATGATTACAAGCGTATCCTTCTCAGCAGAATGAAACCACTCTCCAGACACTTTCCGTACATTTGACTTGTATGACTTAATTTCCTCTTGTAACAGCTTGTCAAAGCGTTTACGCACATTTTCCTCGCTGTTCTGTTCCTCTATTATCTCCTTTATTGTTTCTCTTACTTCTGGTGGAAATAATTTAATCAACCTCTGCAATCCCATTTCATACATGAGTAGCTGGGTTAAATTTTCAGTTTCTTTCAACCGCCCTTGTTCCTTACTAATTTTATCAAACCCTCGAACTATATCTGCAAATTCAATTTCTTGACCATTCGCTCTATCCTAAGATGCATAATGAATCTCCACCCTATAAAAGCAGAGAGAAGAACTACGAATCGTTCCTCTCTCTGCATGTTTTAACGTAATAACCGCAAAAATCTATCAACCTTCTCAATTATATTAATCGTGTCAGTATGTTTGCTAAACTCCTGCCATTCAGCGTCAAGAATTGTTTGAATGATAGAAAGCATAGCCTCCCTTTCCGTTAAAGTTGGAAGTTTTCCATTAACCAAGTATTCGGAAAATATTAATGTTTCTTGGATACTTCTAAGAGGTGCTTCTGGAATTTCAATATCAATTAAATCAGAAACACTAATATCCAACGAAGAAGCAAGTTTATTGATAATAGGAAAACTCGGTGCTCTTCTATTTAGATTTTCAAGTTTGCTGATGTAGCCTGCATCTACACCTGTCATACGTTGTACATCCTTAAGCGAATACTTTTTTTCTTCCCTATAAAATCTGAGCTTTTCCCCAAAGTTTCTTGGCATTTCTCTCCCTGTTTTCATACTGTTTCCTCCTCAAATATCTGCTTTTTAAGCAGAACTTCCTGTTAATTCATTCTTAATGAATTCCTGGAGTTTTAAGACCACTATATGATAAGCAGGGAGGCAGAAAACTATAACTCTAAAACAGCATGGTTAGACAAGGTACGAGTTTTAATTATGCCAGTTCATACAAGTAAGAAAGTAATGACCACTTTGCGTGTGCTCTTCAGATAATCCAGTAGTGCTTTATTATCCTTTTTTATTTTTTCACTTCTTGGGCTGGGAGTTGGAATCGGCACATAAACTCCTCTTGATTTAGCACGATTTTTCTTTTTTGATTCATACGACACCACTTCTTTCTCACATTTAGTTAGAAGCCACGTTTTGATAAGATGCGAAGAACATTCTGATTAGCTTTTTTAAAGGTTGGCTCACCATAAGTTCTGTGGGAACTTGCATTTCTCGTCTATTTGGGTTCTGACACTTAGTTCGGGCCTTTATTTTCCTCAATCTCAATCACCCTTTTTCAATAGTTTATTTCATCTGTTTGCACATCTCATTAGCTATTAAGCAATTAACATTTAGACAAGCCTCTTCAAAACAGGCTGTACTATATATTTCTCCATTCCAAAAATTTTGAATTCCTTACGCTTCGTCTTATCTGAACTAAGCATTACATGAACATTTTCCAGCATTTTATATTCATGTTTCATTCTACTTAAACCTCCTTATGCAATTATTGCTATCTTTAGTGTTAGGTCTTCCAACATCCCCTAAATAAAAAGGTACTTTTCCCGATTAAATAACAATCTCACTGATACTCATACTCATTGGCAAGTTTATAGCATACGAAATCCATAAGTTTTGGTTGTAAGTTACCTCTCCATCATCAAGTCTGATATAACCTCTTTTATTGCCTTAAATTCTTCTGCACTGGTAACTTCTTTGTAGAAATCTTTATAAACCATACTGTCTTCCATCATCTTTTTTTTGATATCATTATTTATAGATTCTATATTCACATGGTCAAAACTTCGGTTGTGCAATCGTTAGACATTGTTTTTTCGTTTTTCATGATTCAACCTCCTGCCATTTTGATTTATTCACTTTAATAAAAAACAAGAATTTTTTCATGTCTAATAACCAATACTCTTCTTGATTCACTTCCAGAATCAGCTTAATTGTCTGTGTTGCAAACAAGTTCGTAATTCTCAATCATAAATCTCCCTTAAATAATTAGCCGATTAAAACAGACTTGATAATGTAAGAGCCTGCCAAAGCAAGAGCAATCATTAGAGAATCTCCAATGATTTCAACCAACATACTTTGAACTTTCACCTTCACTCATCTCACCTTCTTTCAATAGAGTTTGAAAAAAAACCATATAAAAACGCTCAGTCGGGTGACTAAGCGTTGATTAGAAATTTTTTTAAGTTGTGGTTTCGGAAATCTCCCATAGGAATCCCAACCTTTTTTAAGAATCTATTATTTGAATTCATCATATTTCTTTTCTACTTGAAAATCAATTATTAGATAGACAGGTTATAAATCAATTTTCTTCTTTGCATGGAGTGATTAGAATTTGCAATCCTTTCTCTTCCCCATAATCCCACAGCTTCACAGACGGAAAAGTTTCTTTTGGTAATATGAATGTTCTTTCTTCTAAATGCTGAATAGGATTCTTGCTTTCTGCCGAACAGCCATGAGTAAAACAAGCTGGATGAGGGTGCACTATTCTTCCTGTATCGTTCAAGAAAACAAATTTTATTGTATGAAAAATTTCCTCTCAAGGATTCGCTTTCTACAAATCACTGAATAAATATCTTTTTATGTTAATAACACACTTCACCTTACAAATCTACATTAACACAACATGTAGTATTATATTCTCTATTAAAAACACAATATATTGAGCGAAATCACAAATGACGGTATAATAAATAACTGTGGAAGGCGAATAACTCACAGGTATTTTTCAAGGAGGTGAAACAAATGGTGAGAGTAAAAGTGAGCAATTCACAAGTAAATAGTGCAGTCAGAAAACTTAATCATGAAATAAATCAAAGTATGAAAAGACAGATGCAGAGGCTTGAGCAAGAATTTAAGAGGGTACTAAAATAAAACGCTCTTATTTGTTCTGCAAAACAAATAAGAGCCATTAAACAATATTCACATTTTTATGTTACAACAATTTTTCATACGATAAAAGATAACGTGTGTTCGTCTTCCACATAATTTAAAACTTATGAGGTGAAAATGATGGGTAAGAACCAACATGTAACTCCCCGTTCAGGTGGAGGATATCAAGTTAAAGGTGCAGGAAATTCAAGAGCAACAAAGGTATTTCGTACTCAATCAGAAGCAATTTCTTACGGTACAGGAGTAGCAAAAAATCAAAAATCTGAGCTCTTTATTCATAATAAAGGCGGTCAAATCAGAGAACGTAATAGTTATGGTAACGACCCTCACCCGCCTAAAGGATAACTTCTGAAACGCTATTATCAGCCTTTTGTGAGTTCATCTCATATACTATAGACATTCAATTGAATATTCTATAAGATTGTAATATGAGAGGGATAATATAGCCTTGTTTATGTCATTTACTACTTTTTTTAAAAAAAAGTGGTGTTTGACTATAAACAAGGCTTTTTGACGTTTATAGTCAGTTTTCTACTTTCACAGGAGCGTTGAACGATGCAGAGAGAACTTACACTCAGCGATTTAGCAGGATTTGAAAAACCAATAGTTATGTATTTAGCAGGTTACCCAGCTGACAGTTTACCTATTCAATTTGCAACTGATTCCAAATTATCTAAGACACAAACGCTTCAGTTGTGCGTGTATTACTTTTTAAACCCTGATTCAAACCACTTTATATTGAATGTTCCTATAAAATCTTTAGCTAAAATACTCAGCTGTAGCATAAAGACTGTCAGGAATAACAATAGGTCCTTTTCAAATAATCTGTTCATTTCATTCACAGAAAATAAAAACCAAACCTTATCTTTAAAGCTACATATAAAGCAAATCCTCATTGATGAAGAGTCTTTATTACTTCGGAAAAATCTATTATTAACAATACTCAAATTAGAGAACATCAATTCAATCAGAATCGCCTTTCGCTTTATCTTGCGTTTGTATGAAAAGAATAAACTGCATAATAGCGGAAAGATTTATTATAGCTATAATGACATACGGAACTTTCTGCCATCAAATATTAATCATCCAAGAATTATAAATCAATTAGTTGGGGAGTTATTAGAGATTTTTGATATAAAAAACTCCGCCAACGGATATTTCGTTTCTTATAAATAAATTTAGGAGAGATTGCTTTCCTACACAAACAAAAAGAGGGGAGAAAAAATCTCTTCTCTTTCTTAGATTATCAAATAATCAATGTGGTACTAAGAGTCACATCGCTACATAGGCTATTTTTTGACCTTTTTTTGGCATTAAGTCTGTCATACTATCGCTCCTCGCATTAAAGGTTTTCCTATATATTCAGATACCTCTTTAAAAATTGCAAAATCTGATTGAACTATTTTCAATCCTTATCAAAATTTATTATCGTTCCCTTATCCCTTTCTTCTTTAAAACCTTTCCCTTGCCCGTGAAATAAAGTCGTTCCCTGAAATGCTGGATTCCCTCTTCTTTTTCACGCTCTTTTCCGCCTCTTTTTTCTCCCGCTTTCTTTTCAAACCGAAGGTTTTCTCGCTCTTTTTATCCACAAAAAAACACGAGGAAAATCGGATGGTGATTCCGATTTTCGCTCGTGTTAGGGAACGTTTTATTTGACCAAGAATACAGTTTATTTTGCTAAGGAAGAACTCTATTTTGCTGGTACAAATATTTCTACTTATAAAGGGTTAATAACCTTACTACGATATTCTTCCCAATAGTTCTCTTCATCTCCCCATATTTCATGTAACCAGATGTACATCATTATTATCTCAAGTAACTGTTTTTTTCCCTTGATGAACGTTTTCTGAGAAATCCTTGTGTAAAGCATTTAGATAAAATAAATTTGTTTTTTGCCTATAATCATACATATAAAATGTCCTTTGTTCCATCTCTTCAATATTTAAATATTGATTAAAATACTCAAAAACGTGATTTACACAAATTCTCATGTTATCCATTTTGGCATCAATATTATATTCATTTATTTTATCTTCTTTTTTTCTTTTTGAAATATATTCTTCAAGCGAAAGCATTTTATAACATCCCCCTTACTTCTTCCAATAGCTATTCATAAAGTTGCTCTATACCAACTAAACTTTGATGGTTAATACACATAATAAAAACAACCACCTTAGAACTTTGCAAAAGCAAAAATAGTGGTTGTTTCGTAAAGCAAAAAGGGTGGTCGCTCTCAAAAAAAGTGTCCTTTAGATGCACGAACCCCAAAGCTCCGCTACTATATTTTAGCAAATTTCTAAATAAACCAAAAGCAAGTCAGGGGCATTTCAAAAGTTAAATCACTCTTTCAAATCTTGTTGTAGTAAAAGGAAAAGTTCTTCCTTTGCTTGTTGTGGAAGGTTGCTAATGAACTCATGGTAGCCCATATTGAATAAACATAACATCAACATTCTCCGTCTTTCATTATCAAAGGGGAGGAAAACCCCATTTACCATTTCTAACTTATTTTCGCCTGGTGTATATTCCTCATAAATTTTGTAATCAATCGGTTGAGGTTCTTTCTTAGGGATTAACATAAGGTCAACATTCCCTTCTCCACATTTTTGCACAATAAGGACATTTCCAAGCAAAGACTGAATCCCAGTTAGAAATTCCAATTTTATCACTGACATAGCGAAGGTTGTATTTCTTTTGTTCTTGTTCAGACAGAACTCTTATCAAATTCTTGCCACAAAACGGGCAATATTCTGTCTGTATTTCTTGCTCATTTCCCATTCTTTCATCATCACGCTCAACTTCCCTACAAATTCCCTCCTTAAGAAGAAGACTAACATCCAAACAGGCCTCATGAAAATCGGAATTTCCATAGAGTTCTTGTTCCCAAAAATTGATTTGGTCTTTTTTGCGAATGATAACATGTACATTATCCAACATTTTATAGCAACTCAAATTCCCCCCTCCTTTTTGGCATCTAAATCTTGTTCAGTTAGCATCTTTCGTAGCCTTTCTCTTGTATCAACGGAAATGAGTTCTAAGAATCGTTTTAATCCTACAGCATGTAAGCCGAGCAAAAGCATATTTTCGGTCCCATCCAGTTTCCCGTTTTTTAGATACATATCTTTCAATAAGCACTTAGAAATCAAATTGTCCTCAAGGTAAGCTGGTTCTTCCGTTATCTCTAATTGTTTGGCGAACTCTAACCTTTGATACTCTTCTCTAATTCCGTGGACTTCTTCTATCTCAAGACCAAGAGTTTGAGTAATCTTGTCATCATCCCAATCTTCATCCATTAAAGTTTTGGCTTTCTCTTCTGTCCATTCTTGAATTGCTTCCCTTTTCATATCTTCAAGGATTTCTGCTTTCAACTTTACCTTCCAATCTTGTTCCATTAAACCTTTCCCCCCTTTACAGATAGTTCTTATATCATTATCTCTCCGTCAGATAACCTGATATTTCATTCAGTATTGCAAAATACTCCTCTTCCCTTTCCGCTTCAAATCCATAGTTCTGCAATTTAACAGGCGGTGTCTGTAACCATTCACGAATATCATTGTCCATTTTCAGGTCATCAAAAATTAAAACTTCCTCCGCTATTTCGGCAATATCAGTATCCTTTTCCTGCTTATATCCAATGCTGATGCTGAATCCCCCTTATTCTTCTTCATCATCGTTCGCTAAATAGTAATCAGTCCTGTTTATAACATCCACGAAACTCATTCCATCTGTATTTAAAGGCTTGTAAATTTCTTCAATAAATCCTGCCTTTTTAAGCTCTTTAGAAACAACACGTATCCACTTTTCATACACTTCGACCTGGATACGTGGTTCTATACTTTTAAAAAATTGTTCCATCCCATATCTACAGTAAATGTCTCGAATAATTTCTCTAACGATGGAGACAGCCAGTTTTTCGCTCATAGTTTTCACCTTCATTTGCTTATTTTTTTTGGAATACATCATTGATTAGATTCCTCTTTTTGCGAGAATCCGAAGTGCTTTTTTGTTCATTTCAATTATTGGGACTAAATACTCTGACATCGGTACAGTACATTTAATACCATAATTCGGATTAGTAATATTCCTTTTTTCTGACAGACGTTTTAATGCCAACAAAAACACCTCCATAAACTGTTTCGATAACAAATCCATATAACTTGGGTGGTTTATTCGCCAGTTTAACTGGAGGAGTATTAGGAAACTTAGTGTAAACTCTGGATTTCCTATGAAACTTTTTCATTACATGCACCATTCCCTTCTATAACTTGAAATCCAAATTCTGATATATCGTGTAAAGCATCTCTCCTGTGTCTTGAATAAGTTCTGTATCATCCATCGTAGGGAACAAATCCTTAACAGTTTTTACAGCATTCTCTTTGGTTTTAAAGGAATCCAATTTTCCAATTTCATTAGCAGTAGCTAAAGCCAAGGAAGATACCTTTTTTCGCCAATTAGTCGAATCCCTACCTTCTTTTTGAAGTATCCGTAAAAAACACTTAAAACCATCACACTCACTACTAATTATCACATATCTTTTTTCCTCCATTGATTCACCACCACTTTCTTAATAACCCTTATCGGAATCATACGAATTGAATTTTTTTTGTAATATTCGATAATGATAGCGGTATATACCATTAGCCCATCACCAATTGTTTCTATAAGCATGTTTATTAAAAATTCCTTTAACTTTTCCCCTGTAGTTGCATCTATTTCTCCCCCTTTCAAATGGAGTTTGGAAACAAACACAATTAAAAACGCCCAGTCCTATGACTGAGCGTTAATTTATGCAATATGAATTTTTATAGGAAAAACCTAAAGTCTTCATTTTGTTTCCTCATTCTGAAATTATTGGTTTCTATAAGTTTATGATAACTGCAGTTCCACACGATATCAACTCGATTTTATAAGAACAATCTAAAAATGCTATCGAAATTATTATCCCCTCTTGTAGCTTCAACCCATTCCTCACGAACCCCAAGTATTCTTTGCAACATTCCACAAATGCAAATCATAGCCTTGTCTTTTATCAATTCCTTAATTACTTGCTTTTCCTCCATTCCTCTAAGTTGTTCACATATAAAATTCCTTGTCCATTTTGTTCCTTCTGCTTTTCTTCCCCTCTTTCCCCTCAAACCCTTGTCCTTCTTCGCCTCACGCCTTCCTCCCATCTTCTGGAATAGAAAAAAGTTTGTCCTGCCTTTTCCCCACTTTTGCTCAAAATTGTATCGAATTTTCATGGTCTTAGACATAAAAAACTTTGTCCAAAAACCCTGTTTTTCTCCTTACTTTTCTCACGTTTTTCTCCTGCATTTCTTCTCCCTTTTTCTCATGCTCTTTCCCGCCTTAACTCCTGATTTATCGGTATTTATCAGGCTTTTATTCAAACGTTTGATTAATCTGGCTGACGTACCAACGGTACGTATCCTCGCTTTTTTCATGCAAAAAAGACCGAAGGGCGACCAGGTTCTCACCTGATTTTCCTCCAGCCTTGACCAATTTTTTTTATTTAAGGACAAAGATTATTAGGTGTGTACAACTTGCTTCTTTTAATACTCTATAAAAATTCTCAGTTTTCAGCTTTCCTGTTCCTCCTCCCTTGTTTTCCTTAAAATCCTGACCTTCTATGTACCCGTAAAATAAAGTCGTTCCCTGACCTCCTTTTCAAACCCTTGCCCTGACTGAATTTCCAAATATTGTAGGCGAATTAGTTGTTCCTTAATTCGGCCTTTTTTTGTCCTATTTTTTGTCGGATTCCAGGTTTTTCAGGTAAATAAGTTGTTCCCTGAAATCCAGGATTTCCTCTTCTTTTTCACGCATTATCTCATGCTTTTTCTCGCTCTTTTACCCGTCTCTTTTTTCTTTCTCTCTTCTTCCTCCTGCCTATCAAACCGAAGGTTTATCAGGCATTCTCACCCGCTTTTCTTCTCATTTTTCCCCCACGTTCTTTCTCTCCAGTTTTTTGCTCGCTCTTTTTATCCAACAAAAAACACGAGGAAAATCGGATGGTGATTCCGATTTTCGCTCGTGTTAGGGAACGGTTTATTTGACCAACAATACAGTTTATTTTGCTAAGGAAGAACTCGATTTTGCTGGTACAACTATATATAATCCTTACTCCCGCTTACTCAACCGTAACAGATTTAGCCAGGTTGCGCGGTTTGTCTACATCGCATTCGCGGTGCAGGGCAGCATAATAAGAGATCAGCTGCAATGGTATAACAGAGATAAGAGGTGTTAATAATTCATTTACTTCCGGAATGACGAAGCGGTCTTCTTCCTGCTCAAGCCCCTTCATGCTGATGATGCATGGGTTGGCGCCGCGGGATACGACTTCCTTGACGTTTCCGCGGATGCTCAGGTTGACGCTTTCCTGTGTGGCAAGGGCAATGACTGGTGTACCGTCTTCGATCAGGGCGATGGTACCGTGCTTCAATTCTCCGCCGGCAAATCCTTCAGCCTGGATATAAGAGATCTCCTTCAGCTTCAGTGAGCCTTCAAGGCCGACATAGAAGTCGATTCCGCGGCCGATGAAGAAAGCGTTGCGAGTTGTTGCCAGATATTCGCGGGCAATCGCTTCAAATTCTTCTTTGCCGTCACAAAGGACCTCCATGGCATTAGCAACGATGCCAAGCTCCTGAACCAGGTTAAATGGCAGTCCAAGCCCCTTGCTCTTCGCTGTTACTTCTGCCAGGATGGCAAGAACAGCCAGCTGGGCAGTATATGCCTTTGTTGAAGCAACGGCAATTTCAGGCCCTGCATGAAGAAGAAGCGTGTAGTCTGCTTCACGGGAAAGGGTTGAACCCTGTACATTCGTGATGGTCAGTGCTTTATAGCCCATCTCCTTGATGTTCACAAGCACGGCACGGCTGTCAGCTGTTTCACCGCTCTGTGAAATAAAGACGAATAGCGGCTTTTCTGACAGAAGAGGCATATTGTAGCCAAATTCACTGGCAATATGGACTTCTACCGGAATTTTTGCCATTCTTTCGATGAACTGCTTGCCGACAAGGCCGGCATGATAAGAAGTACCAGCTGCGATGATATAGATCCGGTCGCTTTCATTCATCGCATCAAGGATATCCTGGTCGATGACCAATTCATCATTTGCATTCTGGTATTTCTGGATGATGCGGCGCGTCACAAGCGGCTGCTCATCGATTTCCTTCAGCATATAATGAGGGTATGTGCCTTTTTCAATATCGCTTGCATCAAGCTCAGCTGTGTAAGGATTTCTGGCAATGATTTGGCCGTCCATATCCTGGATCATGACTTCGTTCTTTTTAACAATAACGATTTCTTTGTCCATCAGCTCGACATACTGGTCTGTCACCTGAAGCATAGCCATTGCATCACTCGCAACAACATTGAATGTGTCGCCAAGGCCGACAAGAAGCGGGCTCTTGTTCTTCGCTACAAAGATTGTTTCATCGTTCTGCTCATCAAGGAGTGCCAAAGCGTAAGAGCCCTTCAGCAGGCGCAGTGTCTTGCGGAATGCGTCTTCCGTTGCTTCTCCTTCGTTCACGAACAGCTCGATCAGCTGAACGATGACTTCTGTATCCGTGTCGCTCTGAAGCTCTACCCCGCTCAGGAATTCGCGCTTCAGCTGGTCATAGTTTTCAATGACGCCGTTGTGTACGAGCGTGAAGCGTCCGCCTGCACTCTGGTGAGGGTGGGCATTCTTTTTGCTCGGTACGCCATGTGTCGCCCAGCGGGTGTGTCCGATTCCGGTGTGTGCTTCCACATCTCCATCAACGATGCTGCGCAGGTCGGCAATGCGGCCTTTTTCCTTGAAAACATGGACGCCGTTTTCGTTCATGACGGCGATGCCTGCTGAGTCGTAGCCTCTATATTCAAGCTTTTCCAAGCCTTTTAACAATACTTCTTTTGAATCAGTGTTTCCGATATAACCTACAATTCCGCACATACTTCTGTGTCCTCCCTAATAAAGGGGGCAAGAAGCCTTTTTTAGAGGGCATGCTTGCCCCCTTATCTCTAGTTTTTGTTTGTTCAGAAGCATATCCCTCTCTTTGTCCACCAAGTTGCCTTGATGCTTTAAAGAAGGATTTTCGGTTGTGCTTGAATCAACCGGGAGGCATCCGCCGAAAAATCGATAAACCTCCTCCTCGTCAACTAGCCCACTCATGGCCAGTTCAGGCGCTTTAAAAGTATTCCCTGACAATCCACCTTTCTATTTCTGAATATGCTTTGCACCATGGTTTGCAAAAACAGGATAATCATACATCATCACGCGAGAATCCGTCAACTCATATCACAAAAGATACACATTTTTCCACGAAGCCTGCAGGGGCTCCATATAAAAAAATATGCATAGAGGCGCCAAAGCGTTCCTCTATGCATATCTTCCCCTCCATTACTCCTTTAAACCCATTTCCTCGCGGACAACAGCAGCGATACGCTCCACATAAGCCTCACACTGATCCTTTGTAGGCGCCTCAGCCATTACACGGACCAAAGGCTCGGTGCCGGAAGGCCTGACAAGGATGCGTCCGTTTCCGTTCATTTCATTTTCAACCTCTGTAATCACGCTATGGACCTTATCATTGTCTGTTACATGGTGCTTGTCTGTAACTTTAATGTTGACGAGCGTCTGCGGGAACTTCTTCATTTCATTCGCAAGCTCTGACAGCGGCTTCTTTGTCGCCTGCATGATATTGGCAAGCTGAAGGCCTGTCAGAAGGCCGTCGCCAGTTGTGTTGTAGTCAAGGAAGATAATATGGCCGGATTGCTCCCCGCCAAGGCTGTAGCCCTCTTTTTTCATTTCCTCCACCACATAGCGGTCCCCGACTGCAGTCTGGATGCTTTCAATGCCATTCGATTCAAGCCCTTTGTAGAAGCCAAGGTTGCTCATGACTGTGGATACAACTGTGTTGTGCTTCAGGCGGCCCTGCTCTTTCAGGTATTTCCCGCAAATGTACATGATCTGATCTCCATCAACGATGTCGCCATTTTCATCTACAGCGATCAAACGGTCTCCGTCGCCGTCAAAAGCAAACCCGGCATCTGCCTCTTTTTCCTTTACAAAGGCCGATAGTGCTTCAGGATGAGTCGAGCCTACGCCATCATTGATATTAAGGCCGTTAGGGGATGCGCCCATTGTCGAAAGGTCGGCATCAAGGTCGGCAAACAGATGAGCTGCCAGTGAAGATGTAGCACCGTTCGCACAGTCAAGCGCAATATGTATGCCGGAGAAGTCTTCATCAACACTTTGCTTCAAGTATTGAAGATATTTCTGTCCGCCTTCAAAATAGTCATTCACCTGGCCCAGGTCTCCCCCTACCGGACGCGGAAGCTCATCTTCTGCTTTATCCATGAGAGCTTCAATTTCCAGCTCCTGTCCGTCTGAAAGCTTGAAGCCGTCAGGCCCGAAGAATTTGATTCCATTATCAGCAACCGGGTTGTGGGAAGCCGAAATCATGACACCAGCCTGTGCACCCAGGGCTTTTGTCAGATACGCTACTCCAGGCGTTGAAATGACGCCGAGGCGCATGACTTCAGCGCCAATGGAAAGCAGTCCTGCGACAAGGGCTCCTTCCAGCATATGCCCTGATATGCGTGTATCGCGGCCGATCAATACTTTTGGGCGTTCCTCATTCTTTGTCAGCACATATCCGCCAAACCGGCCCAGTTTAAAAGCCAGCTCCGGGGTCAACTCACTATTCGCAATCCCTCGTACTCCATCGGTACCGAAATATTTACCCATTAAAAATCGCTCCTTCTAACCATAGTGACATTATATTTAAGCTTCTTCATTTTTTTGAGTGATAGAAACCTTTACTGTTTCTCTTGATAGCTTCCAGCTTACATTATCGGGGCCAGTAACCTTTACAGGCACATTATGCTCCCCTTCTGACAGGCTGTTTATATCGACAAATATATTGAAATCTGCAGAGCCGAGGCCATTGACCACATTGACCGGCCCCTGGACAGACAGATTTGTTCTCCCTGATCCATCAGCGAAAGCAGCGGTATATCCTTCTGAGGTCCCAGTCAGGTCAATCGGCAGGTTCGAGAAGGTTTTGGTTTCATCCTTCTCTGTTTCTTCCGCAGGAGGAGTCGCCGTCTCAGCTTCATCTTCCTCTGCTTCTGAGCCGGCATCCTCCTGATCTCCCTGGCTTTCCGCTGTCACATCAACAGTGGCCTCCACTGTTTTGGGATCCACGGATGTTATGCCGTCCGGGATGATGACCGGAAGGGTCTGCACACCGTCTTTAGTGATCTTGCCCAAGTCAACTTCGACCCTTACTCTTTCAGTCTGATCGAGGGCTTCTTCACTTCCTGTAATCCTCGCCTCAGCTGTATCCAGATCAATGCTGTTAAGCGTCACACCTGAAGGCAATGACCCCTTGCGGACAATATCTATCGGCACTGTCTTGGTCAGACTTTTCACTGACACTGTAACTTCTACGGTTTCTGGATCGACAGCCACATTCAGCTTATTCATATCCCTGTCGAGCACCCTGATGCTTGCATCACCTGTGACAGATTCCTCTATCGGCCCCTTGACATCAAGCGCTGCCTTCACATAGCTGATCCGGTCGACCACATCCCTGGCACCCGTTATCTTTACAGTATCAGGCTTAACGGACGGCGCGCCGGATGTAAATCCGTCACCAAGCAGGGACTGGTTGAATTCAGGCTCGACCTTGAACTCTTTCGTTACTTTTTCCTGGATGGAGACGGTCGCATACCGCGGCTCAACCGTTACATCGAGACGGTCTGAAATATCCCTTACCAGGATCCGGACCTGCCTTTCGCCAACTTCAGCATCAGATAAATTCACATAGACTTCAAAATCCCGCTGGGTCTTGGCAATCTGGACATGGCTTTTCGGGCCTGAAACCCTCACATCCACAGTATCCGGTACTCCGGTGACCACGAGGTTATCAGTATCATAATAAGATTTGACCGGAACGTCTTCAATTAGCATGGTGTCCTGATCTCCGGGTACATTGACCTCGCTTGAGTTGTCCGATCCATCGTAGACAGCATCAAAAAGGAGCAAGGCCAGGACAAGGGCCACAGCTTTCATGAACCACCTGTTGTCCACCAGCTTATCAATCAGCTTATCCATTTTTCTTCCCCCTCCAATTCCAGCGGGCTGAAGAAGACTGTTTTGCCTTCTGGCTGACAATCAGTTCATTGGATAGGAGCTCCTTGAATGCCTCAGAGCTCAGGCTTCTGTGGAGCTCACCGTTTTTAGTCAGTGAGACGCTGCCCGTTTCCTCAGATACGACGATGGTAAGGCTGTCTGTGACCTCACTGATCCCCAGGGCGGCCCTGTGCCTGGTGCCCAGTTCCTTTGAAATGAACGGGCTCTCGGAAAGCGGCAGATAGCAGGCCGCAGCTTCCACACAATTTTTCTGGATGATTACTGCCCCGTCATGCAGAGGTGTATTCGGGATGAAAATATTGATCAGCAGCTCTGACGAAATCTTTGAGTTCAGCTGAATGCCTGTTTCTATATAGTCGCCCATCCCTGTTTCCCGTTCAATCGAGATCAGGGCGCCAATCCGGCGTTTAGCCATATAATCAACGGCCTTAGTGATGGAATCCACCATCTTTTCCTGTTCATTTTCTTCCTGGGAGCTGCTTCTTGAGAAGAATCTTCCCCTCCCCAGCTGCTCAAGCGCCCTGCGGAGCTCAGGCTGGAATATGATGATGATGGCCAGGACCCCCCACAGCAGAACCTGCTCCATCATCCAGCCAAGCGTCTGCAGCTGGAATTTGTCGCTGATCACCTTGACGATCAGAATGACAAAGATCCCTTTCAATAGCTGGACAGCCTTGGTGCCCCTCACAATCATGATCAGTTTATAGATGACGTACCAAACAAGGAGAATGTCAACAATATTAGCCAGGTATTTCAAAATTGAGAAATCTGCAAACGACATTATCCCTTCCTCCAAGTATATTTTTCCAAAAAGCATAAGCTTTGTTTTCAATGTATGTAACTCACATATTATATCATAAATACTCTGAAAACCAATGATATGGGCATGGGATATATTGCAAAAACCCTTAGGCAGCATTATATTTTCCTAAAAGAAAATCCCTGCCATTAGAATATCCGCTCAGCTGGATATTTCTAGTTTGACAGGGATTTGCTTTATCTATTCAGTCAGCCTGCAGCAGGCTCTTTTTCTTTCTCATCGAATACATTCACGAGATCTTTGCCAAGGTTCTTGATATGGTACCAGAGCCACTCAAACACTTCATTCACTTCCTTGATCTCGCCTGTCACCTGGCCTGCAGAAGCCATATACTGCTCTCCATTGATGACAGTTACATTCCCATCGACCAGTCCTTCAATTTTTATCTTGCCATTGCGGACAGTGACATCGCCCTTTACCACTTCACCTTCCGGAACGATGACCGTATCATTCTGGACAATCAGGTTCGGCTGTTTGGAGACCGAAAAATTATGATCCTTATTCCAGGTGGACATGACGCTCCCCATCATCAGGACGAGGAACAGGGAAGCAGCAGTAAGCAGCGGATGTTGCCTGAACCAACGCTGGAAGCCGACCTGCTTCTTTTCTTTCGGAAGCTTCGCCATCACACCGGCTGTAAAGCCTGACGGCGCTTGTATATGTGAAGTGCTTTGCACAAGTGCAATAGCTCTCTTTAATTCATGAAAATACGAGCGGCATTCATCGCAGCTGCTCAAATGCTCCCTTAATTGCTGTTCATGCTCGGCTGAGATCTCTTCATCTAGATACTCGTGCATAAACTCAACAATCTCTGCTGGACATTTCAAAGTTCTCACCCTCTTAAAATGATAAGCTGAATTCATTTTTGCAAAAGAAGATGGCATAGCCATTCATCTCTACACATGACGCAACTGCTTTCTTAAAGCTTCCCTGCCCCTGTGTATGCGGGTCTTAACCGTCCCGAGCGGCAGGTCCATAATTTCGCTTATTTCGTTGAGAGAAAGCTCCTCGATATATTTCAGCACAATTACTGACCTGTATTTCTCAGGAAGCTTCGAGATTTCGTTTTGAATGGTCTCCTGAAGCTCCAGACTTTCTACATCTTCCTCAGGCAGCCTGGTATCCGATGCAATCTGCGAATACATCGTCAAGCCGTCCGTCCCCGCAACCTCGGCATCGAGAAAATAATCAGGCTTTTTCTTCCTGATCCGGTCAATGCATAAATTGGTTGCGATCCTGTACAGCCAGGTGGAAAATTTCAAATCGATATTAAAGCTTTGAATATTCACATATGCGCGCAGGAAAGCCTCCTGTGCAATATCCTCCGCCTCATGGCGGTTGCCGAGCATACGGAAACAAAGCTGGAACACCTTGTCTTTATAAATTTCCACGATTTCCCCAAAGGCATTCTGGTCGCCTTTTAGAACCTGTTTGATCCTTTTCTTTACGATTGCTTCCATTTCTAGTTACCTCCGCTCTAATGCGGCTATACGATATTACGGATCGATAGCGGAAAAGGTTTCATTTTTTTAATAAAATTTCTCAATAACTATTATTTTAACAAAAATTTACTTCTTCATGTTTAAAAAGTTTTAGTTGGGGTATAAAGGGACTAATTAAGCTGAGGAAAAGGCAGGTTTTTTGTAAATGGGTGTCCAAGAACTGTTGCAGGATATTGAAAAATGCCGCAAAGAAATGGTCCAGCTAGCTTCCCGAACATCTTTGTCCAGCCATAATGTAATTGAAGCCAGTACGAGGCTGGATTCATTGCTGAACAGATACAATCATTTAATCGGAAAAAAGCGGTAGCTTGAAAATCAAGCTACCGCTTTTTTTATATCCAATTCTACAGGAGCTTTTCTCCGAAAAGAGATCCCATCAGCGCGACGGCTACTGATGCCGTCTTATTCTTATCATCGAGGATCGGATTGACCTCTACGAATTCAGCTGAGGTGATCAGCTCAGCTTCTGCCAGCATTTCCATCGCCAGGTGGCTTTCACGGTAGCTGATGCCGCCTATGACCGGCGTTCCAACGCCTGGTGCATCGTTGGGGTCGAGCCCGTCCAGATCTAATGACAGATGGACACCATCGGTGCGGTCCTTGAGATACTCAATGGCTTCTTCCATCACCCGTGTCATCCCGAGCCTGTCAATCTCATGCATCGTATATACTTTGATCCCCTTTTCCTTCACAAGCTCTTTCTCTCCCTCATCCAGGGCCCTCGCCCCGATGATGACGATATTCTCAGGCTTTACCTTCGGTGAATAGCCCCCTATCTCAGTCAGCAGCGGATGGCCAATGCCGAGGGAAGCCGCCAGCGGCATGCCATGGATATTGCCTGAAGGAGATGTTTCTGCCGTGTTCAGGTCGCCATGGGCATCATACCAGATGACACCCATGTTCTTATAGTGCCGTGATACCCCGGCCAGCGTACCGATTGCAATGCTATGGTCTCCGCCCAGCACAAGCGGAAAAGAACCATCCTTGATCACTTCATCAACCTTTTCTGCCAGCTGGCCGGTCTTTTCTGCAATCAGCTCAAGATTACGCAGATTGGTATCCGGATCAATCATCACTTCCGGGCGCCCGATTGCAATATCGCCCATATCGTGTATCTGATCAAATAAAGATTTCAAACGTTCATTTACACCGGCATAGCGGATGGCACTTGGACCCATATCAACGCCTCGCCTCATTTGGCCAAGATCCATTGGCATCCCGATAATAGATAATTTCTTCATCTCTTTATATTCCTCCTTCACCCCTGTACTACTCTCATTTTAACCGCTTTCAAAGCAATGACTCAACTCGACAAAAACATGCATATATATACGTGTTTTTCCGAAAAATCTAAATAGTCAAAAGAGCTGGCGGGGAATTCCTGAAGAAGGCTGCAGACATAAAAAAAACCTTAAACCCGGCAGGGTTTAAGGTAAGATGTATGTAGTAATGGTGGAGCCTAGCGGGATCGAACCGCTGACCTCCTGCGTGCAAAGCAGGCGCTCTCCCAGCTGAGCTAAGGCCCCGAAAATGGAGCGGAAGACGGGATTCGAACCCGCGACCCCCACCTTGGCAAGGTGATGTTCTACCACTGAACTACTTCCGCATTCATCAGGACAGACCTTAGGGTTCTGAAACCTAAGGCCTGTCCTGCTATGATGAGCCATGAAGGACTCGAACCTTCGACCCTCTGATTAAAAGTCAGATGCTCTACCGACTGAGCTAATGGCTCAAAAAATGGCTGGGCTAGCTGGATTCGAACCAACGCATGACGGAGTCAAAGTCCGTTGCCTTACCGCTTGGCTATAGCCCATCAATCAATGACCTGACGGTCAAAATAAAAAGGACATTTATAAGATTGTCCAAATCTGGAGTTTTTATTCAAATGGTGGAGGGGGACGGATTCGAACCGCCGAACCCGGAGGGAGCGGATTTACAGTCCGCCGCGTTTAGCCACTTCGCTACCCCTCCACATTCCATTACAAATCTGCAAAGGAAATGGTGCCGGCTAGAGGACTTGAACCCCCAACCTACTGATTACAAGTCAGTTGCTCTACCAATTGAGCTAAACCGGCATATATGGTGGAGGATGACGGGATCGAACCGCCGACCCTCTGCTTGTAAGGCAGATGCTCTCCCAGCTGAGCTAATCCTCCAAAATGGTGACCCCTACGGGATTCGAACCCGTGTTACCGCCGTGAAAGGGCGGTGTCTTAACCGCTTGACCAAGGGGCCTTGCTATTCTATTAACAAGTTATAGTTTCTTTAAGCTTCCAACCGGGCTCGAACCGGTGACCTCTTCCTTACCATGGAAGCACTCTACCTACTGAGCTATGGAAGCATTAGCCCAATACCTTAATGGTATTAAGGATAAGAATGGCTCCGCAGGCAGGACTCGAACCTGCGACCGTTCGGTTAACAGCCGAATGCTCTACCACTGAGCTACTGCGGAATAATTGTTTCGCCCGGCAGCGTCCTACTCTCACAGGAGGAGAACCTCCAACTACCATCGGCGCTGAGAAGCTTAACTTCCGTGTTCGGTATGGGAACGGGTGTGACCTTCTCGCTATCGCCACCAGACTATTTTTTCAAGACAAGTATTATTATACCATCTTGTATTCAGTTTGCAAGAGAATTTTTGAAAATTTTATTCTCTCAAAACTAGATAATGCAGAAGAAGAATGACAGAGTAATCAATTGTGGTTAAGTCCTCGATCTATTAGTATCTGTCAGCTCCACGTGTCACCACGCTTCCACCTCAGACCTATCAACCTGATCATCTTTCAGGGATCTTACTAGCTTGACGCTATGGGAAATCTCATCTCGAGGGGGGCTTCATGCTTAGATGCTTTCAGCACTTATCCCTTCCGCACATAGCTACCCAGCGATGCCTTTGGCAAGACAACTGGTACACCAGCGGTGCGTCCATCCCGGTCCTCTCGTACTAAGGACAGCTCCTCTCAAATTTCCTGCGCCCACGACGGATAGGGACCGAACTGTCTCACGACGTTCTGAACCCAGCTCGCGTACCGCTTTAATGGGCGAACAGCCCAACCCTTGGGACCGACTACAGCCCCAGGATGCGATGAGCCGACATCGAGGTGCCAAACCTCCCCGTCGATGTGGACTCTTGGGGGAGATAAGCCTGTTATCCCCGGGGTAGCTTTTATCCGTTGAGCGATGGCCCTTCCATGCGGAACCACCGGATCACTAAGCCCGACTTTCGTCCCTGCTCGACTTGTAGGTCTCGCAGTCAAGCTCCCTTGTGCCTTTACACTCTGCGAATGATTTCCAACCATTCTGAGGGAACCTTTGGGCGCCTCCGTTACTTTTTAGGAGGCGACCGCCCCAGTCAAACTGCCCGCCTGACACTGTCTCCCGCCCCGATCAGGGGCGCGGGTTAGAATTTCAATACAGCCAGGGTAGTATCCCACCAATGCCTCCACCGAAGCTGGCGCTCCGGCTTCAAAGGCTCCTACCTATCCTGTACAAGCTGTACCAAAATTCAATATCAGGCTGCAGTAAAGCTCCACGGGGTCTTTCCGTCCTGTCGCGGGTAACCTGCATCTTCACAGGTACTATAATTTCACCGAGTCTCTCGTTGAGACAGTGCCCAGATCGTTACGCCTTTCGTGCGGGTCGGAACTTACCCGACAAGGAATTTCGCTACCTTAGGACCGTTATAGTTACGGCCGCCGTTTACTGGGGCTTCGATTCAGAGCTTCGCTTGCGCTAACCCCTCCTCTTAACCTTCCAGCACCGGGCAGGCGTCAGCCCCTATACTTCGCCTTGCGGCTTCGCAGAGACCTGTGTTTTTGCTAAACAGTCGCCTGGGCCTATTCACTGCGGCTTTTCCGGGCTATTCACCCTAAAAAGCACCCCTTCTCCCGAAGTTACGGGGTCATTTTGCCGAGTTCCTTAACGAGAGTTCTCTCGCTCACCTTAGGATTCTCTCCTCGCCTACCTGTGTCGGTTTGCGGTACGGGCACCTTTTCCCTCGCTAGAGGCTTTTCTTGGCAGTGTGGAATCAGGAACTTCGGTACTAAATTTCCCTCGCCATCACAGCTCAGCCTTATGCAAACGGGATTTGCCTCGTTTGCAGCCTAACTGCTTGGACGCGCATATCCAACAGCGCGCTTGCCCTATCCTCCTGCGTCCCCCCATTGCTCAAACGGTAAAGAGGTGGTACAGGAATATCAACCTGTTGTCCATCGCCTACGCCTTTCGGCCTCGGCTTAGGTCCCGACTAACCCTGAGCGGACGAGCCTTCCTCAGGAAACCTTAGGCATTCGGTGGATGGGATTCTCACCCATCTTTCGCTACTCATACCGGCATTCTCACTTCTAAGCGCTCCACCAGTCCTTGCGGTCTGACTTCGATGCACTTAGAACGCTCTCCTACCGCGGACACCAGATGGTGTCCACCCACAGCTTCGGTGATACGTTTAGCCCCGGTACATTTTCGGCGCGGAGTCACTCGACCAGTGAGCTATTACGCACTCTTTAAATGGTGGCTGCTTCTAAGCCAACATCCTGGTTGTCTAAGCAACTCCACATCCTTTTCCACTTAACGTATACTTTGGGACCTTAGCTGGTGGTCTGGGCTGTTTCCCTTTTGACTACGGATCTTATCACTCGCAGTCTGACTCCCATGGATAAGTCTTTGGCATTCGGAGTTTGTCTGAATTCGGTAACCCGATGGGGGCCCCTAGTCCAAACAGTGCTCTACCTCCAAGACTCTTACAACATGAGGCTAGCCCTAAAGCTATTTCGGAGAGAACCAGCTATCTCCAGGTTCGATTGGAATTTCTCCGCTACCCACACCTCATCCCCGCACTTTTCAACGTGCGTGGGTTCGGGCCTCCATCCAGTGTTACCTGGACTTCACCCTGGACATGGGTAGATCACCTGGTTTCGGGTCTACGACCACATACTCATTCGCCCTATTCAGACTCGCTTTCGCTGCGGCTCCGTCTGTTCAACTTAACCTCGCATGTAATCGTAACTCGCCGGTTCATTCTACAAAAGGCACGCCATTACCCTGACCCGAAGGTCATAGGGCTTTGACTACTTGTAGGCACACGGTTTCAGGATCTGTTTCACTCCCCTTCCGGGGTGCTTTTCACCTTTCCCTCACGGTACTGGTTCACTATCGGTCACTAGGGAGTATTTAGCCTTGGGAGATGGTCCTCCCTGCTTCCGACGGGATTTCTCGTGTCCCGCCGTACTCAGGATCCACTCTGGAGGGAACGAAGTTTCAACTACGGGGCTGTTACCCTCTATGGCCGGCCTTTCCATGCCTGTTCATTTACTCCGTTCCTTTGTAACTCCGTGTAGAGTGTCCTACAACCCCAGGAGGCAAGCCTCCTGGTTTGGGCTAATCCCGTTTCGCTCGCCGCTACTCAGGGAATCGCGTTTGCTTTCTCTTCCTCCGGGTACTTAGATGTTTCAGTTCCCCGGGTCTGCCTCCAATGCCCTATGTATTCAGGCAAGGGTTCCATCCCATTACGGATAGAGGGTTTCCCCATTCGGAAATCTCCGGATCAAAGCTTACTTACAGCTCCCCGAAGCATATCGGTGTTAGTACCGTCCTTCATCGGCTCCTAGTGCCAAGGCATCCACCGTGCGCCCTTTCTAACTTAACCTGTTCGGCTGCTGATAAGCTTCACATCTCTTCGTCATCTCAATCGTCAGCATCCTCACGTATACAAAACATACGCTCCGGTGCTTCCTCAATCGATTCCTCGACCTGTTCGCTTCTCATCACCCTCACGGTTTTTAAACTCTTATTTGATATAAGAGAGAAAACCTAAAATGGCGATTACTCGGTAATGTCTTCTTCATTACATTATCTAGTTTTCAAAGAACAAAATGAGAGATCATACTCTCAAAACTGAACGAACAAAGACCGTCACGTCTTGTATATATTCCTTAGAAAGGAGGTGATCCAGCCGCACCTTCCGATACGGCTACCTTGTTACGACTTCACCCCAATCATCTGTCCCACCTTAGGCGGCTGGCTCCAAAAGGTTACCCCACCGACTTCGGGTGTTACAAACTCTCGTGGTGTGACGGGCGGTGTGTACAAGGCCCGGGAACGTATTCACCGCGGCATGCTGATCCGCGATTACTAGCGATTCCAGCTTCATGCAGGCGAGTTGCAGCCTGCAATCCGAACTGAGAATGGTTTTATGGGATTCGCTTAACCTCGCGGTCTCGCAGCCCTTTGTACCATCCATTGTAGCACGTGTGTAGCCCAGGTCATAAGGGGCATGATGATTTGACGTCATCCCCACCTTCCTCCGGTTTGTCACCGGCAGTCACCTTAGAGTGCCCAACTGAATGCTGGCAACTAAGATCAAGGGTTGCGCTCGTTGCGGGACTTAACCCAACATCTCACGACACGAGCTGACGACAACCATGCACCACCTGTCATCCTGTCCCCCGAAGGGGAACGCCCTATCTCTAGGGTTGTCAGGAGATGTCAAGACCTGGTAAGGTTCTTCGCGTTGCTTCGAATTAAACCACATGCTCCACCGCTTGTGCGGGCCCCCGTCAATTCCTTTGAGTTTCAGCCTTGCGGCCGTACTCCCCAGGCGGAGTGCTTAATGCGTTAGCTGCAGCACTAAAGGGCGGAAACCCTCTAACACTTAGCACTCATCGTTTACGGCGTGGACTACCAGGGTATCTAATCCTGTTTGCTCCCCACGCTTTCGCGCCTCAGCGTCAGTTACAGACCAGAAAGTCGCCTTCGCCACTGGTGTTCCTCCACATCTCTACGCATTTCACCGCTACACGTGGAATTCCACTTTCCTCTTCTGCACTCAAGTCCCCCAGTTTCCAATGACCCTCCACGGTTGAGCCGTGGGCTTTCACATCAGACTTAAGAGACCGCCTGCGCGCGCTTTACGCCCAATAATTCCGGACAACGCTTGCCACCTACGTATTACCGCGGCTGCTGGCACGTAGTTAGCCGTGGCTTTCTGGTCAGGTACCGTCAAGGTGCCGGCAGTTACTCCGGCACTTGTTCTTCCCTGACAACAGAGTTTTACGATCCGAAAACCTTCATCACTCACGCGGCGTTGCTCCGTCAGACTTTCGTCCATTGCGGAAGATTCCCTACTGCTGCCTCCCGTAGGAGTCTGGGCCGTGTCTCAGTCCCAGTGTGGCCGATCACCCTCTCAGGTCGGCTACGCATCGTTGCCTTGGTGAGCCGTTACCTCACCAACTAGCTAATGCGCCGCGGGCCCATCTGTAAGTGATAGCCGAAACCATCTTTCAGCATATCCCCATGAGGGGAAATGCATTATCCGGTATTAGCTCCGGTTTCCCGAAGTTATCCCAGTCTTACAGGCAGGTTGCCCACGTGTTACTCACCCGTCCGCCGCTGACTTCAGGGAGCAAGCTCCCATCCGTCCGCTCGACTTGCATGTATTAGGCACGCCGCCAGCGTTCGTCCTGAGCCAGGATCAAACTCTCCATATAAGAGTAGATTTAGCTCTGATAAAAATTTAGATTAACGTTGACGTTTTTGTTCGTTCAGTTTTCAAAGGACGATCTCAGTCACTCTCTTGGAGCGACTTAGTTAATTTAACACACAGCAGATAACTTGTCAACAACTTTTTCGAGTTTGTTTTACGTCATCAGCGACGTTTATTAATATACCAAGATAACAATACAAAGTCAACAATATATCCGAAAAAAATTAAAGTTCCTTCAGCTGCGGCGCAGGCATATACTTTATGCACTCATTTTCCGAGGCGATCCGCTTAAACAGGGCGAATAATATTTTATACCTTTCCCCCATTGCTCTTTTTACAATATGGTCAATCCGTTCATCTTTCAGATCAAAGAGTATTTCGTCCATCTCTCTTTTAATCAAGTATTCCATCTCTTTTAATTCCCTTTCATTGATCAGCATCCCAAGCATTATATCGCTCCTTGTCTTTTAAGGTTCTTGTAGTATTTTCCATTACCCTGTTTTTTATGAAAAGAACAGAAAATAAATCAAAAGCTGGAGGTTGAGTCATATTTGCTTTTTGCACTCATAAAAATAAGACAAGGATTCTTTGTGGACGAGGTGATTGGATGAATTTTTTTTATGTAGTAAATGGAAAGGCCATTAAACAGGGGCTTCTTATTATCATTGCCTCTTTCTTTACTGCCTGGTTTTTGTATATGGAGAATATTATTCACGTTCCTGTTTTTTCAGCAAATGATGTCCCAAAGGCAATTTATAAAGGAGAAAAAGATGCCGCTCTGACATTCAATATAGGCTGGGGGGATGAAAAAGCAGAACCCATCCTCGACGTTCTGAAGAGCCAGAATGTGAAAGCGGCAACGTTCTTCTTATCCGGTTCATGGGCGGAGAGGCATCCGGAGCTCGTTTCCCGCATTGTTAAAGAGGGCTTTGAAATAGGGATGCTTGGCTATGATTATAAAGATTATACAGATCTGGAAGAAAGCAAAATCCGCCAGGACCTTGCCAAGGGACAGGAAGCATTCAAGAAGCTCAATGTAAAGGATATTAAGCTGGTAAGAGCACCAACAGGCCATTTTGATCAAAAGACATTGGATGTAGCAGAAAAAATGGGATATACGGTTGTACACTGGAGCATTGACTCAAAAGACTGGACCAATCCGGGCGTTGAGAGAATTGCGGAAAATGCAGCCAAGGCCGGCAAAGGAGATATTATACTCCTGCATGCCTCCGATTCGGCAAAACAAACAGCCAAAGCCCTTCCCGCCATTATAGGCAATTATAAAGACAGAGGCCTTAAGCTGGTTTCGGTATCGGAAATGATGGCAAACGCAAGCACAAAATCAAATGAAATAAAGTAACATAAAAAAGGTGAGCCGCTGAAATCAGCGCTCACCTTTTTTATGTCCCGATTACTTCGCAGCCTTGATGGCTTCCCTCTTTTTCATGGAGCTCTCATTCAGCTTATGCAAGATCAGCAGCTGATAGGCGTTACAGATAAGGAGGGGGAAAAGCATGAGATATACCCAGCTTTCTTCATTCACCCGCAGGGCAGGAGTCCACTCCACACTGGTTACCACCACCATGAAGAACAGAGCAGGAATAAATGCTCCTTTGTTGGTCTGCCTCGCCTTAAGGAATGCCGCTGCCAGCCCCGCTGCGAATAGGATGAGCGCCAAGGAAATATAAGGGCCATAGCTGTCCCCATCTTCAGCAAAATTGCTGTATCTTAGGTATACCAGGTCAAACAAGGCAAATAATATAAGAACAACCTGTACACCATTCCATAAAGACCTGAAAATTCCTAATCCAAACCGGTGGACGGTTAAGTACGCAAAAAAGCCCATTTGGCTCAAAATGCTGAAAATTAGACCCACTCCAGCCAGCCAAAATAATACCGAGATGATTTCCAGTACTTCAAAATCAGCAAACAGCGGCTGATACTCTCCCCACCTGACAATAAATCCTGTGATACCGGTTGCAATTGCACCCAGAAGCAGAGTGGACAAAAACAACCTTACCCAATTACGGCTGGTCATTATATATTAAGCCTCCATAGCGATAGTCATACACCTATATGATTGTACCAACCAAAGTATGAAAAATCTAGGCATTACTCGCCAAACGAATAATATTTGCCCCTTTTCACCATTCTAAGGTTAGGGACAATCCTGAAAGGAGCTTTCAATCATGTACAAAATAATCCGGCTCCTCCCACTCATTCTCATCCTTGCCGTTTCGGGCTGCGGTCAGGCTGCCGAATCAGGCAGCGGCCAAATGGACTATGATCAGACAAAGAAAATGATTGTCGATATATTGAAGACCGACGATGGCAAAAAGGCGATTCAGGAATTGATGGGAGACGAAAAGCTAAAACAGCAGCTTGTAATGGACCAGGCAGTGGTTTCCGATACAATTGAAAAGACCCTGACATCTGATAAAGGTACTGAATTCTGGAAAAAATCTTTTGAGGATCCCAAATTTGCCGAGAGCATGGCTAAAAGTATGGAAAAAGAAAATGAAAAGCTTTTAAAAGATTTGATGAAAGATCCCGAATATCGAAAAATGATGGTGGAAGTCCTGAAAGATCCAGAATTGGAGAAAGAAGTCACAACCATTTTAAAAAGCACCGAATACAGGGAACATCTTCAAAAAGTCATGACCGAAACTTTTGAGAGCCCTATATACAAAGCCAAGATACAGGATATGATCATCAAGGCCGCTGGTGAGGTCAAGAGCGGCAGTAAAGAAAGTGAAGGCGGCGGCTCCGGTGAAAGCGGCGGTGGCGGCGGAGAAGGCGGGGACAGCGGCGGCGGATCCTGATCCTTCCCTTATGCACTAAAATGCCTCAGGCGATTAATCGCCTGAGGCATTTTTTTATACGGATTGAATGACCTTTTCCGCAATGTCTGTATAAATTTCCCCAAGCCTATGATCCTTATCATAGATGGAAGGTGCAAAATCCGCATCATTCCAGTCAGGCTGTGATAAAGGCAGCTGGCCCAAAACATTTGTTCTCAGCTCATCAGCAAGCTTTTCTCCGCCGCCCCGGCCGAATACGTATTCTTTTTCTCCTGTCAGCTTACTTTCGAAGAAGGCCATGTTCTCAATCACGCCAAGTATTTCATGCTCGGTTCTCAGCGCCATCGCACCTGCACGTGCAGCAACAAAAGCAGCTGTCGGATGCGGGGTCGTAACGATGATTTCTTTGCATGAAGGAAGCATCGTATGGACATCCAGCGCCACATCCCCTGTTCCTGGAGGAAGGTCAAGCAGCAGATAATCCAGTTCGCCCCATTCGACTTCATTGAAGAAGCTGTTCAGCATTTTGCCAAGCATTGGGCCCCTCCAGATGATCGGTGCATTATCTTCAACAAAAAAGCCCATGGAAATGACTTTCACTCCAAAGCGCTCTACCGGGATGATCCGCTCTCCCCTGACGACCGGGCGCTTCGTGATGCCCATCATATCAGGAACACTGAACCCATAAATATCAGCATCGACCAGGCCGACCTTTTTGCCTAGACGGGCAAGAGCTACAGCAAGGTTGACTGAAACAGTGGATTTGCCTACGCCGCCTTTACCGCTGGCAATCGCAATAAACTTCGTCTTGCTGTCTTCTGATAAAAGCCCTTTATCCTCTTTTTCCGGAGAACGGTGCTTGGCCAGTTCCTCCGCAGGCAGGTCACTGAAGCGAAGGCCGACAGAGTCTGCGCCATTCTGCTTAAGCAAATCTACAATCTGCGTCTGCAGCTGAAGCTGTTCCGCTGTTCCTGTTTTCGCAACAGCAATCTTTACACTCACATGGTTCTTCTCCGGCTTCACACTAACTTCCTGAATTGCATTAAGCTCACCCAGTGTTTTATGTATAAAAGGTTCCTTCACATCGTTCAAAAGCTCTCTTACTCTTTGCTCTGTCAACATCTATATGCACCTGCCCTTTAAGTCGTTATAACTTAGTATAGTATACCATAGCCCGAAATGCGGAGGCGACTGTTCTGACCCGACAAGCATAAGACAGGAAAGAAACAAAGGCTGCCCTTTGCCTTTGATTCTTTTCTGGCTTATGACTCGAGGGGCAAGGAGCCGCAGCTGGACAAGACGAAATGCGGAGGCGACTGTTCTGACCCGACAAGCATAAGATGGCCAAGAATTGAAGGCGTTCTTTGCCTTCGGTTCTTGGCCGGCTTATGACTCGAGGGGCAAGGAGCCGCAGCTGGACAAGACGAATTGCGGAGGCGACTGTTCTGGCCCGACAAGCATACTCCCCTTATACGAGCCAATGCTCATCTCACTTTCCATATGCCCCGCCGGCGGACTTTTCTTCCTTGGCATAAAAAAAAGCACCCCGCAGGATGCCCCTTTATTCTGTCTCCACCAGCTCTTCTTCATCCGTAAAGTAGCGCAATACCCCATTATAGATGGAGGCTGCCACTTTTTCCTGATATTCTTCTGTTTTCAGCCTGGCTTTTTCCCCCGGATTGGAGAGGAAGCCGATTTCGACCAGTGCGCCTGGCTTTTTGGCATATTTCAGGATATACACATTGCTGATCGGCTTAGCTTTTCTTTCTGTATTTTCGAGGTTTCTGCGCAGCTCGTCCTGAATGAACTTGGCTGCTGCAGCATTCTCTTTAATCTGCGGAGCATAAAAGGTCTGTGCACCGCTCCAGCGGGCGGAAGGAATAGAGTTCAAGTGAATGCTGAGGAAAAAGTCGGCTTCCGATTCATTGATCATGCTGAGCCGCCGTTTCAGATCTTCCACTTTCCTCCGGCTGTAGCCTTTCGTTCCTTCTGGCGCCAGGTCGCGGTCATCTTCTCTTGTCATGATGACAAGCGCTCCCTGCTCCTGCAGATAGTCCCTGACCTTTAATGAGACATTCAAAGCAATATCCTTTTCCAAAGCATCTGAATCCCCTGCCCCGCCATCCGGCCCGCCATGCCCGGGATCGAGAAGAATGATTTCTCCTGTAAGGGGTAAATTCCATGACTTCCAGGAGTTATTTTCGAGAAAATCGTATCGAAAGATCAAAAATAGGATTATAAGTCCGGCCGCAAAAGCAGCCATCTGCAGTTTTCGCTTCATCGTTCTAACCCATCCCTCCGCTTGTCCTCATTCATATATATGGGACAAGGGAAGGGGTTAGAACTTTTTTACGGGAATCAATGAAGCCTAAGCTTATGGCGCCGCTGGCCCTTTTGAAAGCCTTCCATCCACCAATGACGCACATAATGCTCACAGGTGCCAGCCAGAGACTCATTCGCGGCAGCTTCTTCACCGCTCCCCCAGTAAAGGAGGAAGTTATAGAGCGTATCAATAAAATGCTGTTCCTCGCTCCTGCATCTTTCCAGGACCTTTTCGACGCCTTCTCCATAATAGCCGAACCGGCTGAAATGGGCGCCAAGGAGGTAGGCTTCGATTGCAACATCATAACATGCCTCCTCCACCCCCGAATTAAGCAGGAGCCCTGACGTGAACCTTATGCTTCCAAAATGCTGTTTGACGCTTTCCTTCAGCGTTTTTATTGAAATGTCCTTTAGGACCGTTTTTTCATATTTGATCTGCTTTTCGCGCTGTTTATCTGTAAAAGTTGTAATCACACTCACAGCTTTCTTCACCCCTTGAAGATAGTCTTTAACCGCCCAATGGGTGTCATTCAAGAAAGCACTGGCAATTTTGACAGCGAATAAAGGGGATGAAGGACATTCGTTTTTCAAAAGATATAAGAAATCTCTTTCTGAAAGACTGTTTTCATTCGTTCCAAGAATAAATGCGAAAAGAGCTAACTGAAAAAAGCTTCATAAACACAAAAAAACTCCCGGGCGATAAGCCTGGGAGCTTTGATAGCGTAAAGATTAACGCTTTGAGAACTGAGGAGCACGACGAGCACCTTTAAGACCGTATTTCTTACGCTCTTTCATACGTGCGTCACGAGTCAATAGTCCAGCGCGCTTCAATGTTGGACGGAATTCCGGATCAGCTTGAAGCAATGCACGAGCGATGCCGTGGCGGATTGCGCCAGCTTGGCCAGTGTAACCACCGCCATTAACGTTTACAAGGATATCGTAGCTGTTTAGTGTTTCAGTAGCAACAAGCGGCTGCTTAACTACTTCACGCAAAGCTGCGAATGGGATATAGCTTTCGATCTCACGACCATTGATGATGATTTTGCCATCGCCAGGAACTAAACGAACACGGGCAACGGAGCTTTTACGACGACCAGTACCGATATATTGAACTTGTGCCAAGATAATAACCTCCCTTTAAAAATTATCCACGAAGTTCGTAAACTTCAGGTTGTTGTGCTTGGTGCGGATGTTCGCTGCCAGCATATACGTGTAATTTCTTGAAAATTTGACGGCCAAGTGAATTCTTTGGAAGCATGCCTTTGATAGCAAGCTCAAGCATTTTCACAGGGTAGTTTGTACGCATCTCAAGAGCAGTTCTTGTTCTAAGACCGCCTGGGTGCATAGTGTGACGGTAATAGATCTTATCAGTAAGCTTCTTACCAGTCAGTTCGATTTTCTCAGCGTTGATGATGATCACATTGTCACCAGTGTCAACGTGCGGTGTAAAAGTTGGTTTATTTTTGCCGCGCAGGACTGCTGCTACTTCACTTGCAAGGCGACCTAGAGTCTTGCCTTCAGCGTCAACAACATACCATTTACGCTCGATATTGTTTGCGTTAGCCATAAACGTACGCATGGATTTCCCTCCTAAATAATCAATCATATTCATGTTCTTTGAATTCGTATATTATCACACAGATAAGTTCCGGGGCTTATTTGTGGGGTTAAAATACATACCATATTATGATATATCCTATATAGTACAATGTCAAGGGAATGTTACGCCAGGTTTAGTTGTTTTGGAAAAAATAATTTTTTCCTTTTTCCCTTTAATAGAATACCTCCCACAGATACAAACCCTCTGCAGGTGCTGTCTTGCCTGCCAGGCTCCTGTCCCTGCCGGATATGACTTCCGGGATGCTTCCAGGCTCTCTTGACCCAGCCCCTGCTTCGAGGAGCGTGCCGGTCAGGATGCGGACCATATTATATAAAAACCCGCTGCCCGTGAAATGAAGCTCCAGCATCTCCCCCGATTCCTCGATCCGGACCTTTCTGATTTCCCTCACTTTGTCCTCCACGTCTGTCCTGGAGGCGCAGAAGCTTGAGAAGTCATGGGTGCCGAGGAGATGATCCGCTGCTTCCCTCATCGCTCCGATATCAAGGGAATGATGATAATGATAGGCATAGTGCCGTTCGAACGGGCTCCGTATTTTTCCTCTGTAGACAAAATAGCGGTATTCCTTCCCGCATGCATCAAAGCGCGCGTGAAAACCTTCAGCGGCCTTCTCAGTGCCCAACACAGCTATGTCCTTCGGGAGAAGGGAATTCAGGGCTGCCACCCATCTGTCTTCAGGAATGGCGAGCGGCGAGTCGAAGTGGATGACCTGCCCTCTCGCATGCACTCCTGCGTCTGTCCTGCCAGAGGCAAAGATTTTCACAGGGTTTCCTTTATGGAGTCTGGCCAGTGCCCTTTCCACTTCCAGCTGCACTGTCCGCTTTCCCGGCTGCACCTGATAGCCGGAAAACCGGGAGCCGTCATAGGCAATCTTGCATTTGAATCTTTGCATTTTTTTCACCCCATTATGTGCGGAATACAGCAAGCAGCGCTGCAACGGCCAGGAGCAAGAGCAGCATAAGGGTATCCCGTGTGCTCCAGCTCAGCTGCCGGAACTTTGTTCTGCCTTCCCCTCCGCGGTAGCCTCTTGCCTCCATTGCTGTGGCAAGCTCCTCAGCGCGTTTGAATGAGCTGACGAATAAAGGGATCAGCAGCGGAATGATCGACTTTACACGGTCTTTGATCGGTCCGCCGGAAAAATCGACTCCCCTGGCAGTCTGCGCCTTCATGATCTTGTCTGTTTCCTGCATGAGGGTCGGGATGAAGCGAAGCGAAATAGACATCATCAGAGCCAGCTCATGGACAGGGAACTTCACCTTATTTAATGGCCCCAGCAGGCTTTCCAGCCCGTCTGTAATTTCAATGGGGGTCGTCGTCAAGGTTAGAAGCGATGTCATCATGATCAGCAGGAAAAAGCGCATAGAGATGAACAGACCCTGCTTCAGGCCTTCTTCATATATTTTCAGCCAGCCAAGGTCGAGTATGACATCTCCGCCCTTTGTCATGAATACATGCAGCAGCAGGGTAAAAAGCACAAGCCACAGCACCGGCCGCAGCCCCATATAAATGAACCTTGCAGGCACTTTAGATGAACTGACCATCATCAGCGTGTAGACAGTGAGAATAGCATAAGTCAGAACATTATTGGCTAAAAAGACGACACATACAAATAAAAAGATAATGGCAAGCTTAGCACGGGGATCCATCCGGTGAAGGATGGAATCGGCCGGCACGTATCGGCCAAAAATCATTTTCTCCATCATTCCGCCCCACCCCGCTTTACAGCCTCTGTGATTGCTTCTGTCAGCTGCTCCATCGTCAGGCAGGTCCTTTCGAGCCTTAATCCGAATGCCTTCTCAAACTTATGCTGAAATTTAACAACCTCCGGAACATCAAGGCCGAGCTCAAGCAGTCCTGCCGGATCAGCAAAGATTACTTCCGGAACGCCTTTTCTGAAGACCTCTCCTCTGTGCATGATCACAATCTGGTCGGCGTAGGCAGCAGCGTCTTCCATACTGTGGGTCACCAGGATGGTAGAAAGGCCCCTTTCCTTATGGAGCGCATAGAACATTTCCATGATCTCTTTCCGCCCGCGTGGATCCAGGCCGGCAGTCGGTTCATCCAGAACGATCACGTCCGGATTCATGGCGAGCACACCCGCAATGGCAACTCTCCGCATCTGTCCGCCAGACAGATCAAAAGGAGACTTCTCAAGAATGGACTCGTCAAGACCGACCTGAATGATCGCCTGCCTTGCCCTTTCTTTTGCTTCGGCCTCGCTGACACCGAAGTTCATCGGCCCAAAGCAGATATCCTTTTCGACTGTTTCTTCAAAAAGCTGATGCTCAGGAAATTGAAAGACAATCCCGACCTTTTGGCGCACGGCCTTAAGGTTTTTCTCTTTTTTACCCGCCGTGATCTCCCTGTCCCCTATTTTCACACTGCCTTTTGTCGGCTTTAAAAGGGCATTCAGGTGCTGAAGGACAGTAGATTTGCCGGAACCGGTATGGCCGATCAGGGCAAGATACGTGCCTGTTGGGATATCAATCGATACATCCTGGATGGCCAGGCGCTCAAACGGTGTATTTATCTGATATCTATGCTCTACATTTTGGAGTGAGATGTCCATAGCTCTTCCACCAACTCTTCTTCAGTTAAATAAAATTTCGGGATAGCCAGCCCTTTTTCACGCAGCGCTTTGCTCATCTTGACTGGGAAAGGGATATCAAGGCCGAGCTTAACAAGCTCTTCATCCATCTGGAAGATTTCCTCTGGTGTGCCTTCCCTGTATAGCTGCCCTTTGTTCATCACGATGATCCGGTCTGCCTTGGCCGCCTCTTCAAGATCATGCGTGATCGAGATGACCGTCATCTGATGTTCACCCTTTAACTCTCTTACCGTCTGCAGGACCTCTTCCCTCCCGCGGGGATCCAGCATGCTTGTGGCTTCATCCAGAATGATCAGCGAAGGCCTAAGCGCGATGATCCCTGCAATGGCGACCCTTTGCTTCTGGCCGCCTGAAAGATGGTGCGGCTCTTGATCTAGAAATTGGCCCATATTGACCAGCTCTAATGAGGAACTCACTCTTTCTTTCATCTCTTCCTGCGGGACACCATTGTTTTCTAAACCAAAAGCCACATCATCCTGCACCGTTGTTCCGACAAACTGGTTATCGGGATTCTGGAACACCATACCTACAGCCCTTCTGACGTCCCATACGGTTTCTTCTGTCAGTTCAGTTCCTTTCACAAGGATCCTGCCTTCCTGGGCATACTGCAGCCCATTTAACAGCTTTGCCAATGTAGACTTGCCAGAACCGTTATGGCCGACAATCGCAAGCCATTCCCCTTCATTTATGTCGAAGGAAACGTTTCTTAGGGCATACTGGCTGCCGGCATCATATTGAAAAGAAATGTTTTCTAATTGAACAAGTGGATTTGACAAAAGGATCCTCCTCTCAGCTCTTCTTGCAGCTGCATATACAGCCTTGGACTTAACTGATTCAGCACTTCTTTATTAGAAAGGCTGTGTTAAATTGAGCACTAACAGAGCCTATAAAAAAAGAAATAGCCTCACTGCCATTCAGCTCCCGAAAATAAAAATAACCCGCCTTTTGGCGAGCCTGATTTACAGAAGACATTGAATTATTAGCTGAAGTCAGATGGCTGCCGGCACATATGCGCTTGTGTCGTTAAATGCATCAAAGCTCAATAATCGCTTTAGCTGCCTCTCTAATCTGTGCTCTCTGCCAAAAAACCTGAACTTATAAAAAAGCCTGCACCTCATTCCGGCTGCAGAATCTTCATTCTGTACGCATAAAACAGTTCCGGAAGAGGTGCATGAGCTAGACGAGACAAGTCCGGGATGCGTATGCTGCATCCGTCAGTATAGAGCTGGCACTGAGAGGCCTGTGGATCAGGCACAGCGGCACATTGCTCATCGTAACGCTCGTATTTGGCTTGAATATAAGGCTTATGAAAATAATGGAAGATAAGCCTTTTACAGAAAAAGGGCAAAGAACAAGTTCATGATAAACTGTCCAGCGCCCTTGTTGTCTGCTGCAGCAATTATACTAACTCGATGATAACCATTGGTGCTCCGTCTCCACGACGAGGCCCAAGCTTCATGATTCGAGTGTATCCACCTTGGCGCTCTTCATAACGAGTTGCGATGTCGCTGAATAACTTTTGTACTGCATCTTGGTTTGTCTCAGCATTAGCTACCTCATTGCGAATGAATGCAGCTGCTTGACGGCGAGCATGCAGGTCTCCGCGCTTGCCTAAAGTGATCATTTTCTCAACAACTGAACGCAGCTCTTTCGCACGAGCTTCAGTTGTTTCGATGCGCTCACTGATGATTAAGTCTGTAGCTAAGTCACGTAGCATAGCCTTACGTTGAGCACTAGTGCGTCCTAACTTTCTGTATCCCATGAAAGTTTCCCTCCTTTGTTGAAGTGATCAGTCGGTGATAGACCTAAGAGTGATAGATCCTAAGATCAGTCATCCTTGCGTAAGCCTAATCCCAGCTCTTCTAATTTATGTTTTACCTCTTCAAGAGATTTTCTGCCAAGGTTGCGGACTTTCATCATATCCTCTTCGGTCTTGTTGGCCAATTCCTGAACAGTATTGATGCCTGCGCGCTTTAAGCAGTTATATGAACGGACTGATAGGTCGAGTTCTTCAATGGTCATTTCAAGAACTTTTTCCTTTTGGTCCTCTTCTTTCTCAACCATGATTTCAGCATTTTGCGCTTCGTCAGTAAGGCCGACAAAGATATTTAAATGCTCAGTTAAAATCTTCGCTCCAAGAGCAACCGCATCTTGTGGACCTGTGCTTCCATCAGTCCATACATCGAATGTTAACTTATCATAGTTAGTCATTTGCCCGACGCGTGTATTTTCTACCTGGTAGGAAATACGCGATACTGGAGTGTAGATGGAATCGATAGGAATGACACCGATTGGTTGATCTTCTCGCTTGTTTTGATCAGCTGGTGTATAACCGCGTCCTCTTTTGGCAGTCAAGCGCATGCGCAAGTGCCCATTGGACCCAAGGGTAGCAATATGAAGATCCGGGTTGAGGATCTCTACATCACTGTCATGCGTTACGTCAGCTGCAGTAACCGCACCTTCACCTTGAATATCAATTTCCAGCGTCTTTTCATCATCAGAGTAGATTTTAAGAGCCAGTTTTTTAATATTTAAGATTACAGATGTTACATCTTCTACGACGCCTTCAATTGTTGAGAACTCATGAAGTACCCCATCAATTTGAATAGATGTGACAGCGGCACCAGGGAGTGAGGATAAAAGGATACGACGTAAGGAGTTACCCAAAGTAGTACCATACCCACGCTCAAGCGGCTCTACGACGAACTTTCCATACTTGGCATCATCGCTGATCTCAACCGTTTCGATTTTTGGTTTTTCTATTTCGATCATCAAAATATACCCTCCTTCAAAACGTCGAAACCCCGGCTAGCTTTTGCCTGCCGAAATTCCCCCATGTATACGTTCCCGTTTGTGCACAACAACTGGAATAAAGTTTCTGTATAACGGAATATTGTATCATAACCCATTATAGACAAGGATACAAATTCTATACAGAAAAAATTATACGCGGCGACGTTTTGGCGGGCGGCATCCGTTATGAGGAACCGGAGTAACATCTCTGATAGCCGTTACTTCTAGACCAGCAGCCTGAAGGGCACGAATGGCAGCTTCACGTCCTGCACCAGGTCCTTTAACAGTAACTTCAAGAGTTTTCATACCATGTTCCATAGATGTCTTCGCTGCAGTTTCAGCAGCCATTTGAGCAGCAAATGGAGTAGATTTACGAGAACCTCTGAATCCAAGAGCTCCAGCACTTGACCAAGAAAGAGCGTTACCATGAACGTCTGTGATTGTTACGATAGTGTTATTGAATGTTGAACGGATGTGGGCGATGCCACTTTCAATATTCTTTTTAACACGGCGTTTGCGTGTATTAGTTTTACGAGCCATTGTATATTACCTCCTTTACCGATTATTTCTTCTTGTTAGCTACAGTCTTACGAGGACCTTTACGTGTACGGGCATTGTTCTTAGTGTTCTGTCCGCGTACAGGAAGGCCACGACGGTGACGAAGACCGCGGTAAGAACCGATTTCCATAAGACGCTTGATGTTGAGTGAAACTTCACGGCGAAGGTCACCTTCAACTTTGAGTCTGTCGATTACTTCACGGATTTTGTTAAGCTCATCTTCTGTAAGGTCGCGAACGCGAGTGTCTTCAGAGACACCAGCCTCAGCCAAAACCTTTTGAGCAGTATTTTTACCGATACCATAAATGTAAGTCAATGAGATCACTACACGTTTTTCACGTGGAATATCTACACCAGCAATACGTGCCATTCTATGCGCACCTCCTTGTTATTAGCCTTGTTTTTGTTTATGCTTAGGGTTTTCACAGATAACCATAACTTTACCACGTCTGCGGATAACTTTGCACTTTTCGCAGATCGGCTTAACTGATGGTCTAACTTTCATTATCCTAACCTCCTTGATATTACGGAGTGCAATCAGTCTATTTGAAGCGGTAAGTGATTCTTCCGCGAGTCAAGTCATATGGTGAAAGCTCAACTGTTACTTTATCTCCTGGCAGGATGCGGATGAAGTGCATGCGGATCTTGCCGGAAACATGAGCCAAAACAGTATGACCGTTTTCCAATTCTACCTTAAACATAGCGTTTGGCAAAGTTTCAATAACTGTGCCTTCTATTTCGATTACATCGTCTTTCGCCATCGAACATGTCTCCCTTCTTCTTTTCAGAATCTCACTTATTCAAATACGCTGCTAACGCAAAACGTAATTTTCCGTTCGTTGCACGGCCGGTTTCATTTATGCTGCGCTGAATTTCCGGAGAAACATAATCAGTCAGCTCCAGATGCCGGATGTTCTTCCGCTTCAGACTGTCAAACTTCCGTTTGGCGCCATCGGCTATAGAGACAAACCGTTCATCTATCAACCTTATAATTATACCATATTCGCCGGCGTCCCGCCCATTTTTAATCAAAACAATTTGACCAGCGATCAAAAGGTCTTGTCCGGGCTGCAGAACATTCTCAGAATCAGCCAATGCTATTCACCTGCACATCAAGCTTTAGTGAGGATTTCATAGCCTGTTTCAGTGATGGCAATGGTATGCTCAAAATGCGCACACATGCTGCCGTCCACTGTAACAACTGTCCAGTCATCAGCCAGGGTATTTACAAACCTGCTTCCGGCGTTGACCATCGGCTCGATGCACAGCACCATCCCCGGTTTAAGCACCGGCCCTTTGTTGGGCGGACCATAGTGAGGGATTTGCGGTTCCTCATGTAAGTCTTGCCCGATTCCGTGGCCGACATACTCACGCACAATGGAAAAACCGTTTGCTTCCGCATACGTCTGAATCGCATGAGAGATGTTCGATAAACGTACATCCGGCTTTGACTCTTTAAGGCCTTCATACAATGACTGCTCTGTGACATCCAGCAGCTGCTGGACTTGGCTGTCAACATTGCCTACAGGGTAGGTCCAGGCGGAATCGCCATGGTAGCCATTATATTTTGCACCAATATCGATGCTGATAATGTCGCCGTCATTTAGCACCCGATCCCCGGGAATCCCGTGGACAAGTTCATTGTTCACAGATGCACAGATGCTGCCACGAAAACCATTATAACCTTTAAAAGAAGGAATTGCATCATGCTGGCGTATAAACGCCTCGGCAATTGTATCCAGCTCTCCGGTAGTAATGCCCGGTGCAACATGCTTCTGCAGCTCCTGGTGAGTCAGGGCCACAATACGGCCTGCTTCACGCATGATTGCAATTTCACCCGGTGTTTTGCAAATGATCATTAATGCAGGCTCCTGAGGAGTGCATCAAGGTCAGTGAACACCTTGGAAATTTCCTGCTGTCCATCAATATTGCGCAGATACCCTTTTGTTTCATAGAAATCAAGAAGGGGCTTCGTCTGCTTAATATTGACATCAAGGCGGTTTTTAACGGTTTCGGCGTTATCATCAGCACGCTGATAAAGTTCGCCGCCGCACCGGTCGCATTCGTCTGACTTTGCTGGAGGATTGAATACCAGATGGTATGTGGCCCCGCAGTTCTTGCAGATGCGTCTGCCAGTCAGGCGCTCCATTAAAATGCTTTGATCAACATCAATGTTGATGACATAGTCAATCTTTTTATCCAGTTCAGAAAGAATGTCTTCAAGGGCATCAGCCTGGGCAACCGTCCTCGGGAAGCCATCAAGCAAAAAGCCTTTGTTGCAGTCTTCCTTGCTTAGCCTCTCGCGGACAATGCCGATTGTCACCTGGTCAGGGACAAGCTCGCCTTTATCCATGAAAGATTTAGCTTCTAAACCTAGTTCCGTGCCTTCTTTAATAGCTGCACGAAACATATCTCCTGTTGAGATATGAGGGATGCCGTACTTCTCGACAATTTTCTCGGCTTGTGTACCTTTGCCGGCACCTGGGAGCCCCATCAATACTAAATTCACAAGATTTCCCCCTCAGTCTCTAATAAGGTTAATGGGAACTAAAAGTTCCCAAAACCGAATTATTTTATGAAACCTTTATAATGACGCTTAACCATTTGGGCTTCAAGCTGCTTCATTGTTTCGAGCGCAACACCCACAACAATCAGAAGGCTTGTTCCGCCAATCTGGGCTGATTGCGGCAGTCCGGCGAAATTAATGAAGAAAACCGGAAGGATCGCAATGGCAGTCAAGAAAAGCGCACCGACAAATGTCAAACGATATAAGACACGAGTCAGATATTCCTGAGTGTTTTTACCTGGGCGTATACCCGGGATATAGCCGCCTTGCTTTTTCAAGTTGTCGGCAACCTGCTCCGGATTCACCTGGATAAAAGCATAGAAATACGTAAAGGCGATGATCAATGCACTGTACACGATCATACCAATTGGGTGTGTATAGTCGAACACTCTTTGGATCCACATCGTCACATCATTCTGCTCAAAGAAAGAAGCGATCGTTCTTGGCGTTACGATGAACGACACAGCAAAGATGACTGGAATAACTCCGGCTGCATTCACCTTTAACGGCAAATGAGTTGATTGTCCGCCCGCAGGATTGCCTCCTGTGGCCATACGCTTGGCGTACTGAATCGGAATTTTCCTTAAAGCCTGCTGGATGAAGATCGTTCCAACAATGATGGCAATAACTGCAATCAGGATCAATACTACTGTAATGATGCTGAGGAAAAGCTGCTCACCTGCATCTTCAATTTTCTGGGCGTAGATCTGGTTGACCGTTGAAGGTATGGCCGCTACGATACCAGCAAAAATGAGAATGGAAATGCCGTTCCCGACACCTTTGGATGTGATCTGCTCTCCTAGCCACATTAAGAAGGCCGTTCCTGCTGTCAGTACAGTTGCAATCAAAAGGTAAGTTCCGACGCCAGGATTTTCAATCAGCATGCCGCCAGCCATGTTATTAAAGCCGTAAGACATACCCAGCGCCTGGATGAATCCAAGCACGATTGTAAAGTAGCGGGTAAATTGAGCCAATTTACGGCGCCCCACTTCCCCTTGCTTTGACCATTCAGTAAACTTCGGGACTACGTCCATCTGCAATAGCTGAATGATGATCGAAGCCGTGATATACGGCATGATCCCCATTGCAAGGATAGAGAAGTTGAGAAGCGCTCCTCCGCCGAATGTATTCAGGATACCGAATACGCTCAAGTCATCCTGTGCTTTTAACAGATCAGCATTCACATGCGGTACAGGAATGAATGTACCGATGCGGAATACGATCAGCATTAAAAGGGTGAATAGGATCTTTCGTCTTATATCACCCACGCGCATAAAATTGGAGATTGTCTGAAACATTAGATCACCTCTGTTTGACCGCCGGCAGCTTCAATAGCTTCCTTTGCAGCAGAGGAGAATTTATGAGCTTTAACAGTAAGCTTTTTCTCTACTTTGCCTTTAGCAAGAATTTTCACTCCTGCTTTTTCGTTGCTTACGACTCCTGTTTCGATAAGAAGTTCTGGTGTAACTTCTGTTCCGTCTTCAAAACGGTTAAGAGCATCAAGGTTAACAACTGCATATTCTTTGCGGTTGATGTTTGTGAAACCGCGCTTAGGCAAGCGTCGGAATAAAGGTGTTTGACCACCTTCGAAACCAAGACGTACACCGCCGCCTGAACGTGCGTTTTGACCTTTATGACCTTTACCAGCAGTTTTACCATTGCCTGAACCGATACCGCGACCTTTGCGCTTGCGTTCTTGACGAGAACCCTCTGCAGGTTTTAATTCATGAAGTTTCATTTTGGCACCTCCTTATTGAAAAAATCGAACTTATTTCTCAGAGACCTTTACAAGGTGAGCAACCTTGTTGATCATGCCGCGGATAGCAGCATTATCCTGGTGCTCAACTGTTTGGTTCATCTTACGTAATCCTAGAGCTTTAACTGTTTCGCGCTGGTCTTGAGGACGACCAATCACGCTGCGAGTGAGGGTAACTTCTAGTTTATTCGCCATTTGATTTCCCTCCTTATCCTAACAGTTCTTCTACTGATTTACCGCGTAACTTAGCTACGTCTTCAGCACGTTTTAAGTTATTTAGTCCTTCAAGAGTTGCGCGAACCATGTTGATTGGTGTGTTTGTGCCTAATGACTTAGACAGGATATCAGCTACACCAGCCAATTCAAGAACCGCACGAACCGGACCACCAGCGATAACTCCAGTACCTTCAGAAGCAGGCTTCAAAAGGATTTCGCCAGCACCGAAATGACCGATGATTTGGTGTGGAATAGTTGTTCCAACCATAGGTACTTCGATAAGGTTTTTCTTAGCATCTTCAATTGCTTTGCGGATGGCATCTGGAACTTCCTGAGCTTTACCAGTACCAAAGCCAACATGTCCGTTCTTATCGCCTACTACTACTAGAGCAGTAAAACGGAAACGACGTCCACCTTTAACAACTTTCGCTACACGATTGATTGTAACTACGCGTTCTTCAAGTTCAAGTTTGTTTGGGTCAATACGAAGCATCTTTATGTGTCCCTCCTTCTATTAAAATTCTAAGCCGTTTTCACGAGCAGCATCTGCCAAAGCTTTAACACGTCCGTGATAAAGGTAGCCTCCGCGGTCAAATACGACAGCTTTAACTCCTTTTTCAACAGCGCGCTTAGCAACTAGTTCTCCAACCTTAACAGCAGCATCTGTATTGCCTGAAGCAGTAAGTTCAACTTCTTTATCAAGTGTTGAAGCACTTGCAACAGTCACACTGTTCACATCATCGATCAGCTGAGCATAGATATGCTTGTTAGAGCGGAACACGTTTAAACGAGGACGAGCTTCAGTACCGCTAAGTTTAGAACGCACGCGGGCATGTCTTTTTTTGCGGACTTGATTTTTATCAGCCTTCGTAATCATTTAGGTCACTCCTTTCGTTTGCCTATGCGGCATTACTTACCTGTTTTACCTTCTTTGCGACGCACATATTCGCCTTCGTAGCGGATACCTTTACCTTTGTAAGGCTCTGGAGGACGAACGTCACGAATGTTAGCAGCAAGTGCACCAACACGTTCTTTGCTTGTGCCTTTTACGATAACCTTCGTGTTAGAAGGCACTTCGATCTCGATTCCTTCTTCAGGAACGATTTCAACAGGGTGAGAGTAGCCAACGTTCAGGATCAGGTTCTTCCCTTGCTTTTGAGCACGGTAACCGACACCGATAAGCTCCAGCCCTCTTTCAAATCCTTTAGAAACACCTTCAACCATGTTTGCGATCAGGGCGCGAGTAGTTCCGTGCAGTGCGCGGTGCTCTTTCGCTTCTGATGGACGGGAAACATTGATGATGTTCTCTTCCACGCTGATAGCCATGTCAGGGCTGAATGAACGAGTCAATTCGCCTTTAGGGCCTTTGACTGTCACATTGTTATTATCTACAGTGATTGTAACTCCACTTGGAATTTCAATTGGTTTTTTACCTACGCGAGACATTTATTGCACCTCCATTCTTGAGAAACTCTATTACCAAACGTATGCTAATACTTCTCCGCCAGCTTGCTTAGCGCGGGCTTCTTTATCTGTAAGAACTCCTTGAGAAGTAGATACTAATGCGATTCCTAGACCGTTTAACACGCGAGGAACTTCGTTTGATTTTGCATATACACGAAGACCAGGCTTACTGATGCGCTTAAGACCAGTGATAACGCGCTCATTGTTTGCACCGTATTTAAGGAAAATGCGGATGATGCCTTGTTTATTGTCTTCGATAAACTCAACATCACGTACGAAACCTTCACGCTTAAGGATTTCAGCGATTTCTTTCTTGATATTAGAAGCAGGAACCTCTAATTTTTCGTGACGTACCATATTCGCATTACGGATGCGTGTAAGCAAATCTGCAATTGGATCTGTCATGACCATTGTTTTTACCTCCTTCCCAGACTTTGGGTTTTACCAGCTAGCTTTTTTCACACCAGGAATTTGTCCTTTGTATGCTAATTCACGGAAACAGATACGGCAAAGCTTAAATTTACGGTATACAGAATGTGGACGCCCGCAGCGTTCGCAGCGAGTGTATTCTTGTACCGGATGTTTAGGCGTGCGTTTTTGTTTCGCAATCATTGACTTTTTAGCCACGTTGTCGCCTCCCTCTATTTAGCGATTACTTTTGGAATGGCATTCCAAATTGAGTTAAAAGTTCACGAGCTTCTTCATCTGTGTTAGCTGTAGTAACGATAACGATATCCATACCACGAACTTTGCTTACCTTATCGTAATCAATCTCAGGGAAGATTAACTGTTCTTTCACACCAAGAGTGTAGTTGCCGCGGCCGTCAAAGGATTTCTTTGAGATCCCGCGGAAGTCACGTACACGTGGAAGAGATACAGATACTAATTTATCGAAAAACTCGTACATGCGCTCTCCGCGCAGTGTAACTTTCGCACCGATAGGCATGCCTTCACGAAGACGGAACCCTGCGATTGATTTTTTAGCACGGGTTACAACTGGCTTTTGACCGCTGATAACCGCAAGCTCTTCAACAGCATTGTCAAGCGACTTTGCGTTTGCAACAGCATCGCCGACACCCATGTTGATAACGATTTTGTCAAGCTTTGGTACTTGCATGATTGATTCGTAGTTAAACTTGCTCATAAGAGCAGGTGTAATTTCTTTTGAAAACTTCTCTTTTAGGCGGTTCATTCTTGTACCTCCCTTCTTCAGTTACTTATTTATCTAGAACTTCACCGGATTTTTTCGCAACGCGAACTTTCTTGCCATCAACCTCTTTGTAACCAACACGTGTCGGGTTACCTGACTTAGGGTCGATTGGCATCACGTTTGATACATGAATAGGTGCTTCTTGGCTGATGATTCCGCCTTGCGGATTCACTTGGGATGGCTTAGAGTGCTTCTTTACTACGTTCACACCTTCAACAAGCACACGGCTTTGTTTAGGGAAAGCAGCAAGGATCACACCTGATTTGCCTTTATCCTTACCAGAAATGACCATGACTTTGTCACCTTTTTTTACATGCATCTGTCGCACCTCCTTAAAGGCAATTTGTTTGAATTATAGTACTTCTGGAGCTAGTGATACGATTTTCATAAAGTTGCTGTCGCGCAATTCACGTGCAACCGGGCCAAATATACGAGTTCCGCGTGGGCCCTTATCGTCACGGATAATTACACATGCGTTTTCATCAAAACGGATGTAAGTACCGTCGTCACGGCGAACACCGCGCTTAGTTCTAACGATAACTGCTTTCACGACGTCACCTTTTTTAACAACGCCACCTGGTGTTGCTTGTTTTACAGTACAAACGATAACATCACCGATATTAGCTGTCTTGCGGCCAGAGCCACCAAGGACTTTAATTGTCAGTACTTCACGAGCACCTGAATTGTCAGCAACTTTCAAACGTGATTCTTGTTGAATCATGCGTGTAACCTCCCTTCGGGATGAAGCTTATTCCGAACCATTAGATTATAACTGCTTTTTCTACTACTTCTACAAGACGGAAGCGTTTAGTCGCAGAAAGTGGACGAGTTTCCATAATACGAACGACATCGCCAATTTTTGCTTCGTTTTGCTCATCATGAGCTTTGAACTTTTTAGAGTACTTAACGCGCTTACCATAGAGCGTGTGCTTTTTGTAAGTTTCAACAAGAACTGTGACTGTTTTGTCCATCTTGTCGGAAACAACGCGTCCAGTGTAAACCTTGCGTTGGTTACGTTCACTCATTGTGCGAACCTCCTATCAATTATCGATTGTTAACGCCGATCTCTCTCTCACGAATAACAGTTTTCATGCGAGCAATCGCTTTGCGTACTTCACGAATGCGAGCTGTATTTTCAAGTTGTCCAGTCGCCAATTGAAAGCGCAGGTTGAATAGCTCTTCTTTTAAAGATTTTACTTTTTGTTCTATTTCAGCAGTGGTAAGGTCACGAATTTCATTAGCTTTCATTTGATTCACCACCAATTTCTTCTCGTTTTACAAACTTGCACTTTACAGGAAGTTTGTGTGATGCAAGACGTAATGCTTCACGAGCTACCTCTTCAGATACGCCGGCAATTTCAAACATGATCTTCCCTGGCTTGACTACTGCCACCCATCCTTCAGGAGCACCTTTACCAGAACCCATCCGGACTTCTAGAGGCTTTGCAGTGTAAGGCTTGTGAGGGAAGATATTGATCCATACTTTACCGCCACGTTTCATGTAACGAGTCATCGCGATACGGGCAGATTCAATCTGACGGTTTGTGATCCAAGAAGCTTCAAGAGCTTGAAGGCCAAATTCACCGAAGTTCACTTCAGTACCGCCTTTTGATTGTCCACGCATTTTTCCGCGGTGTACACGGCGATACTTAACGCGTTTTGGCAATAACATATTATTTGCCTCCTTCCTCAGTTTTCTTCTTTGTAGGAAGCACCTCTCCACGATAGATCCATACTTTAACGCCTAATTTACCGTATGTTGTGTCTGCTTCTGCAGTAGCATAGTCGATATCAGCACGAAGTGTATGAAGTGGAACAGTACCTTCGCTGTAAGATTCAGAACGAGCGATATCAGCACCGCCAAGACGGCCAGATACCATTGTTTTGATACCTTTAGCGCCAGCGCGCATTGCACGTTGGATAACTTGCTTTTGAGCACGACGGAAAGATACACGGTTTTCCAATTGGCGGGCAATGTTTTCCGCAACTAATTTCGCGTCGATGTCTGCTTTTTTGATTTCAAGGATGTTGATGTGAACACGTTTGCCAGTAAGTGAGTTAAGAGCTTTACGAAGAGCTTCAACTTCAGAACCGCCTTTACCGATAACCATACCAGGCTTAGCAGTGTGGATAGTGATGTTTAAACGGTTAGCTGCACGCTCGATCTCAACTTTAGAAAGTGATGCATCGCTTAAACGCTTCGTAATGTACTCACGCACTTTAAGGTCTTCGTGTAAAAGATCAGCATAGTCTTTGCCTGCGAACCATTTGGACTCCCAATCACGGATGACACCGATTCGCAAACCGACTGGATTTACTTTTTGACCCACTGATTATCCCTCCTTCTTTTCTGATAAAACGATAGTAATATGACTAGTACGTTTGTTGATTGCACTTGCACGGCCCATAGCACGTGGACGGAAACGCTTCAAAGTCGGTCCCTCGTCAACGAATACTTGAGATACTACTAAATTGTTTACGTCCATTTCGTAGTTATGCTCAGCGTTTGCCAATGCGGATTTCAATAATTTTTCAACGACAGGAGAAGCTGCTTTTGGCGTATGGTTTAAGATAGCCACCGCTTCACCTACTTGCTTACCTCGAATTAAATCTACGACTAAACGAGCTTTACGAGGAGCAATACGAACTGTTCTTGCAACAGCTTTAGCTTGCATCAGGATGCCCTCCTCTCATTAACGTCTTGTTTTCTTGTCATCATTGCCATGGCCTTTGTAAGTACGAGATGGAGCGAATTCTCCAAGCTTGTGCCCTACCATGTCTTCTGTCACATATACAGGTACATGTTTACGACCATCATAAACTGCGATAGTGTGACCGATGAATTGCGGGAAGATCGTAGAACGGCGTGACCAAGTTTTTACTACTTGCTTGCCTTCGTTTTCATTTAACTTTTCGATCTTTGTAATTAAATGCTCATCAACAAAAGGTCCTTTTTTTAAGCTGCGACCCATGATTGAACCTCCCTTCGTGATCGTTCTACGGTTCTCTTGTGGAACCGTAGCTCAATCCCGTTATTTTTTACGGCGACGTACGATAAACTTGTCGGATTTGCTTTTCTTCTTACGTGTTTTGGCACCAAGAGTTGGTTTGCCCCAAGGTGACATTGGTGATTTACGTCCGATAGGAGCGCGTCCTTCACCACCACCGTGCGGGTGATCATTCGGGTTCATAACAGAACCACGGACAGTTGGGCGCTTGCCTAACCAGCGTGAACGACCGGCTTTACCGATGTTGATCAGTTCGTGCTGCTCGTTGCCGACTTGGCCCACTGTAGCGCGGCAAGTAGCAAGGATCATGCGAACTTCTCCAGAGTTTAAACGAACCAGAACATATTTGCCTTCTTTACCCAATACTTGAGCAGAAGTACCGGCTGAACGTACAAGCTGTCCGCCTTTGCCAGGTTTCAGTTCGATGTTGTGGATAACAGTACCCACTGGAATGTTTGCAAGTGGAAGTGCATTACCCACTTTGATATCAGCTTCAGGTCCAGACATTACTTCAGAGCCCACAGAAAGATTCTTAGGAGCAAGGATGTAGCGCTTTTCTCCATCCACGTAGTTGACTAGCGCGATGTTGGCTGAACGGTTTGGATCGTATTCGATCGTAGCAACGCGTCCTGGAATGCCATCTTTATCACGTTTGAAATCGATGATGCGATATTGACGTTTATGTCCGCCGCCTTGGTGACGAACTGTTAACTTACCTTGGTTGTTGCGGCCGCCTTTACGCTTTAAAGGAGCAAGCAGTGACTTTTCCGGCTTGTCAGTAGTGATCTCAGCAAAGTCAGAAGTAGTCATTCCGCGACGACCGTTGGAGGTAGGTTTATACTTTTTAATCGCCATTTCGTTTCCCTCCTCTTCTAGTTATGGTTATTAGACTTCAAAGAATTCGATTTCTTTGCTGTCCGCAGTTAGTTTAACGATAGCTTTACGGCGTTTGTTTGTATAGCCGCCGAATTTACCCATGCGCTTGAACTTACCTTTGTAGTTCATGATGTTTACTTTCTCAACTTTTACGCCAAAGATTTCTTCAACAGAAACTTTAACTTGAGTTTTGTTAGCTCTAACATCAACTTCAAAAGTATACTTTTTGTCAGCCATCAGGTCAGTAGAACGTTCAGTGATAACGGGGCGCTTAATGATATCGCGTGCATCCATTATGCAAGCACCTCCTCTACTTTTTCAACCGCTGCTTTAGTCATGATAAGCTTATCATGGCTTAGAACATCCAAAACGCTTACGCCTGTTGCAGTTACAACAGTCACCCCAGGGATATTACGTGCAGACAATGCTACGTTCTCATCAAGATCAGCTGTTACGATAAGAGCTTTCTTATCAACAGACAGTCCTGTAAGGACACCCTTGAAGTCTTTTGTTTTAGGAGTTTCTAAAGCAAGGTTTTCTAATACTAGAATGTTTTCTTCTGCAACCTTAGATGAGAGTGCAGATTTAATTGCTAAACGGCGTACCTTTTTAGGCAGCTTATAGCTGTAGCTGCGTGGAGTAGGACCGAATACTGTACCGCCTCCGCGCCATTGTGGTGAACGGATGGAACCTTGACGAGCGCGTCCAGTTCCTTTTTGGCGCCATGGCTTGCGTCCGCCGCCGGCTACTTCAGAACGAATTTTAGTTTTATGAGTTCCTTGACGTAAAGAAGCTCTTTGCATTACAACAGCTTCGAATAATACGTGGTTGTTAGGCTCAATACCGAAGATGGTTTCGTTAAGTTCGATTTCTCCAACTTGTGAACCAGCTTGGTTTAACAATGCTACTTTAGGCATTCTATTTCCTCCTTTCTGACTGGATTAATTATGCTTTAACCGCAGTTTTAATTTTAAGAAGAGCTTTCTTCGCTCCAGGTACGTTTCCTTTGATCAGAAGCAGGTTGCGTTCTGCATCAATTTTAACGATTTCCAGGTTTTGAACAGTGATCTGGTCTCCGCCCATGCGCCCTGGCAATGCTTTGCCTTTGAATACACGGTTAGGAGCTACAGGTCCCATTGAACCAGGACGACGGTGGTAGCGTGAACCGTGAGACATAGGTCCGCGTGATTGTCCGTGGCGCTTGATAGAGCCTTGGAAACCTTTACCTTTAGAGATTCCTGTTACATCAACAGTATCGCCTTCTGCAAAAATACCTACTTTGACTTCTTGACCAACTTCATATGCTGCTAAGTCTACTCCGCGGAATTCGCGAACGAAGCGCTTAGGAGCAGTATCAGCTTTTGCGACATGTCCTTGTTCAGGTTTGTTGGAAAGCTTTTCACGCTTATCTTCAAAGCCAAGCTGGATTGCTTCATATCCGTCAGCTTCAACAGATTTAACTTGAAGAACAACGTTTCCTGTAGCTTCAACAACAGTTACCGGGATAAGGTCGCCGTTTTCAGCAAATACTTGAGTCATACCGATCTTTCTTCCTAAGATTCCTTTGGTCATTAGTCACACCTCCTGAGAATTTAGTTATTTATTTCATTATAATTTAATTTCGATATCTACACCTGACGGCAGGTCTAAACGCATCAGTGAATCAACTGTTTGTGGAGTTGGGTTGATGATGTCGATAAGACGCTTATGCGTACGCATTTCGAACTGCTCACGTGAATCTTTGTACTTATGGACCGCACGAAGGATCGTGTAAATTGACTTATCAGTCGGCAATGGGATCGGGCCGGACACAGCCGCACCTGAACGCTTTGCAGTTTCAACAATCTTTTCAGCAGACTGATCAAGGATTCTGTGATCATACGCTTTTAAACGGATACGAATTTTTTGTTTTGCCATTATTTTCCCTCCTTTTCGCCTATATTGTTATAGACATTCTCCGTGAAAATTTCCCACACACTCGCCATGGCAAAGCGGCCGGGTGTGTCAGCAACCTTTCACTTCATCGCAGTCAAAGACCAACATTGTCTATTATACAGAAACCATTTAAGAAATGCAACATGAAATGTTATATTCTTTTATGTTTCGCACACTTTTACTATTATAGCGGTTTAGCTTCTCCTTTTCAAGGGGATGGGGAGAAGTCTAACAATTTGGAATGGCTGCCGACTTATTTCTGCCCGTACATATGCAGGATTGATACTCTAACCCACTGCATTGGTATGTAAACTTACGGCCGTGCATACTAACTCACTTCGTGTTTCTTCTATATTATACCGGTCAAAGTCAAAGAGACAGAATCTGTGAATATAATACTTTCTAGTGCATTTCTATAGAACCATCATAAGAGCAACGGTCAGATGAAGACAGACTCTGGCTTGCATCCCTAAATTGTACTTCAAATATTAAATGGTGATAACCTTACAGGAGTCCTGGCTGGCTAATGAAACATTGTCCGGAATCTGCGTTCGCTTTAATTTTACAGGCGACATTAACATAACACAGAACAAAATCGCCAGCGCCTTGATCACCCTTAAGGAACGCACGCCACATCCTGCAGCAAAGCCTGCATGCCTCTAATCCTGGGGCCTTATGAAAATCCTCCCGGAATGCATTCTTTGCCTTTTGGGCGGTTTGGCTTGAGACCTCGGCGCAGCTGCTGATCGTTATTCAAGACATAATAAATATCAACAAGACTTACAATTTAAAAATTCCTAAATAAAAAAAGAAGCAGAAGGATTAGATCCTCCTGCTTCTTTATATATCAATCAAAGATTACTCAGTGATTGTAGCAACAACGCCAGCGCCTACAGTACGTCCACCCTCACGGATAGAGAACTTAGTACCTTCTTCGATAGCGATTGGAGCGATAAGCTCAACAGTCATTTCGATGTTGTCGCCAGGCATAACCATTTCTACACCTTCAGGAAGGTTGCAGATACCAGTTACGTCAGTTGTACGGAAGTAGAACTGAGGGCGGTAGTTAGTGAAGAATGGAGTGTGACGTCCACCTTCTTCTTTAGAAAGAACGTAAACTTCAGCTTTGAATTTTACGTGTGGAGTGATTGAGCCTGGCTTAGCCAAAACTTGACCACGCTGGATGTCTTCACGTGCTACACCACGAAGAAGAGCACCGATGTTGTCTCCAGCTTCTGCAAAGTCAAGAAGCTTACGGAACATTTCAACACCTGTTACAGTTGTTGATTTTGGCTCTTCAGTAAGACCGATGATTTCGATTACGTCACCGACTTTAACCTGTCCACGCTCAACACGTCCTGTAGCAACAGTACCACGGCCAGTGATTGAGAATACATCCTCAACAGGCATCATGAATGGCTTGTCAGTGTCACGTGTTGGTGTTGGGATGTACTCATCAACTGCAGCCATAAGCTCGTTGATTTTCTCTTCCCAAGCAGCGTCGCCTTCAAGAGCTTTAAGAGCAGAACCTTTGATTACAGGAATGTCATCGCCAGGGAACTCATACTCAGTAAGAAGATCACGGATTTCCATTTCTACTAGTTCAAGAAGCTCTTCGTCGTCAACCATGTCACACTTGTTCATGAATACAACAAGGTAAGGAACACCTACTTGACGAGAAAGAAGGATGTGCTCACGAGTTTGTGGCATTGGGCCGTCAGAAGCAGATACTACTAGGATACCGCCGTCCATTTGAGCAGCACCAGTGATCATGTTCTTAACATAGTCAGCGTGTCCTGGGCAGTCAACGTGTGCGTAGTGACGGCTCTCAGTTTCGTACTCAACGTGTGCAGTAGAGATTGTGATACCACGTTCTCTTTCTTCTGGAGCACCATCGATTTGGTCATAAGCGCGTGCTTCTGCTCCACCAGTCTTAGAAAGAACTGTTGTGATTGCAGCTGTTAGAGTTGTTTTACCGTGGTCGACGTGACCAATTGTACCAATATTAACGTGGGGTTTTGAACGGTCGAATTTAGCTTTACCCATTAGGAAAATCCTCCTTTGATTTTAAAAAGTTAAGTATTTTTAGAACTGCTGAAAGGCAAGCCGATCAGCAGCTTGGTTCTACAATAGTAGTTATACTTGATTATAAAGGTAAAATCAATTATTCACCTTTATTTTTTTTGATGATTTCTTCAGAAATCGACTTTGGTACTTCTTCATAGTGGTCAAAGTGCATGGAGAATACTCCACGGCCTTGTGTGCTTGAACGCAGGGAAGTTGCATATCCGAACATTTCAGACAGCGGAACCATTGCACGGACAACTTGTGCGTTGCCGCGGGCATCCATACCTTCTACACGTCCACGACGGGAAGTGACGTTACCCATGATATCTCCCAGATATTCTTCTGGAATGATAACTTCTATCCTCATTACTGGCTCAAGGATAACTGGGTTACATTTAGAAGCAGCGTTTTTCAGTGCCATAGAAGCGGCAATTTTGAACGCCATTTCAGATGAATCGACATCATGGTAAGATCCGTCGAACAATCTTGCTTTAATATCAACTAGCGGATACCCAGCAAGAACGCCTCGGTCTAGTGAATCTTCCAGTCCTGCCTGGACTGCCGGGATGTATTCACGTGGAACCACACCGCCGACGATGCCGTTTTCAAATTCAAAGCCTTTTCCTTCTTCGTTTGGAGAGAATTCAATCCAAACGTGTCCGAATTGTCCGCGTCCACCAGATTGGCGTGCGAATTTACCTTCAACCTTAGCTGAAGCACGGAAAGTTTCACGATATGCAACCTGAGGCGCACCAACGTTTGCTTCCACTTTAAATTCACGTTTCATACGGTCAACAAGTATATCAAGGTGAAGTTCGCCCATACCCGCAATGATAACCTGTCCAGTTTCCTGGTCAGTATGCGCACGGAATGTAGGATCTTCTTCTTGAAGCTTTTGAAGAGCAGTTGTCATCTTGTCCTGGTCTGCCTTTGATTTAGGCTCGATTGACAATTGGATAACCGGCTCAGGGAATTCCATTGACTCAAGGATTACAAGGCTCTTCTCATCACATAGAGTGTCACCAGTTGTAGTGTCCTTAAGACCTACGGCAGCTGCAATGTCTCCTGCGTATACCTGAGAGATCTCTTCACGGGAGTTGGCGTGCATCTGCAGGATACGTCCTACACGCTCACGCTTTCCTTTAGTAGAGTTTTGCACATATGAACCAGAGCTCAATGTACCAGAGTAAACACGGAAGAATGTAAGCTTACCGACATAAGGGTCAGTCATAACTTTAAATGCAAGAGCTGAGAATGGCTCTTCGTCACTTGAAGGACGAGTAACTTCTTCCTCTGAATCCGGAAGAGTACCTTTGATGGAAGGTACATCAAGTGGAGACGGAAGATAGTCGATTACTGCATCAAGCATTTTCTGAACACCTTTGTTTTTGAACGCTGATCCACAGATTACAGGATAGAATTCAACGTTTACTGTACCTTTACGAATAGCTGCTTTCAGCTCTTCGTTAGTGATTTCTTCACCGCCAAGGTATTTCTCCATTAATTCTTCGTCAAGCTCAGCTACCGCTTCAATTAGCTTTTCACGGTATTCTTCAGCTTGCGCCTTGTATTCTTCCGGGATTTCACGGTCTTCGATGTCTGTTCCAAGGTCGTTGCCGTAGAAAGTCGCTTTCATCTCGATCAAATCGATGATTCCTTCGAACTGGTCTTCAGCACCGATCGGCAGCTGGATAGCTGCAGCATTGGCTTGCAGACGATCGTGGAGTGTACCGAGTGAGTAAAGGAAATCTGCACCCAGCTTATCCATTTTGTTTACGAATACCACACGAGGTACACCGTAAGTAGTAGCCTGGCGCCAAACTGTTTCAGTCTGAGGCTCAACCCCTGATTGTGCATCAAGGACTGCTACTGCACCATCAAGTACACGAAGGGAACGCTCAACTTCAACTGTGAAGTCTACGTGTCCTGGTGTATCGATGATGTTTACACGGTGGCCCTTCCACTGTGCAGTTGTTGCTGCAGAAGTGATTGTGATACCGCGTTCCTGCTCCTGTTCCATCCAGTCCATCTGTGAAGCACCTTCATGTGTTTCACCGATTTTGTGGATACGGCCAGTGTAGTAAAGTACGCGCTCAGTCGTAGTAGTTTTACCGGCATCGATGTGGGCCATGATGCCGATATTACGAGTATTATCCAAGGAGAACTCTCTTGCCATTGGGTCTTTCTCCTTCCTAGTAAATGTAATAGTTTGTTTGTGGGTTCAATCCTACCAGCGGTAGTGAGCGAATGCTTTGTTGGCTTCAGCCATTTTATGAGTATCTTCACGCTTCTTCACAGAAGAACCTGTGTTGTTGGCAGCGTCAAGGATTTCGTTAGCTAAACGCTCTTCCATTGTTTTCTCACCGCGAAGACGAGAATAGTTAACCAACCAGCGAAGACCTAGAGTCGTACGGCGGTCTGGACGCACCTCAACTGGTACTTGATAGTTCGCACCACCTACACGGCGCGCTCTTACTTCAAGAACCGGCATGATGTTCTTAAGTGCTTGATCGAACACTTCCATTGGCTCTTTTCCGCTGCGCTCGCTGATGATATCAAATGCTGAATAAAGAATAGCTTGAGATTTACCTCTCTTGCCATCAACCATCATTTTGTTGATAAGACGGCTAACTAGCTTTGAATTGTAAATCGGATCTGGTAATACGTCTCTTTTTGCTACAGGACCTTTACGTGGCATGTAATTTCCTCCTTTCGATAAAACTGAATATTATTTGTGGTCTATCATTATTTTTTAGCTGCTTTTGGACGCTTAGTACCGTATTTAGAACGGCCTTGCATACGGTTGTTAACACCGGCAGTATCAAGCGCGCCGCGCACGATGTGGTAACGTACCCCTGGTAAGTCCTTTACACGTCCGCCGCGGATTAATACTACGCTGTGCTCTTGAAGGTTGTGTCCGATACCAGGAATATAGGCAGTAACCTCGATTCCGTTAGTCAAGCGTACACGCGCATATTTACGCAACGCTGAGTTTGGTTTCTTCGGAGTCATTGTACCAACACGAGTACATACACCGCGTTTCTGTGGAGATGATACGTTAGTTTGTGCTTTTTTGAAGCTGTTGTAACCTTTGTTAAGCGCAGGTGATTTTGACTTTTCCTCTTTTGTTTTACGAGGCTTGCGCACTAATTGGTTAATTGTAGGCATGATTTTTCCTCCCTTCGTCTTTTGTGTAAGCCCACACATCCAGGTGGTTCATTTTGTTGCAAAAACAAAGTCCTTGCAGATCTTTATCTACAAAAACAGTTTTTAAATAGATATTGCAACAGCTGCCGCACCTACGTCGATTCCGCAGGCCTTTCCCAATGATTTCATCGAGCCGGCCCGGGTGACCGGAACTTTATATTCAAGCGCCGCATTGATCACTTTTTCTACAGCCCTCTGGTCTGCATCCTCTGCGATCAGCACTTCGCTGATTGTTCCTGATTTCAGAGCTTTTACTGTTTGCTTTGTTCCTACTATAATATTTCTTGCCTGCAATACTTTATCATAAGACATGATATATCCTCCAAAGTATCCGGTAAATAGGAGCACCTTTGCAATATTACCATCGCACAGGAATATTGTCAACATCACGGCGAATATTTTTTTAGATTCATGCATATTCTGTCCGGTTAATCTATGAATATCACGCGCAGGAAATTTTGCTTGGGCCATACTATAAAATACGGTGCCCCCTTTTCGGCAGGCACCGCATTTCTTTTATTCCACTGTAACTGTTTCTTCGGTTGCTTCATCCGCAGTGAAAGGTTCAGCCCTGCGGTAGCGCTGCATTCCTGTTCCGGCAGGGACGAGCTTACCGATGATGACATTCTCTTTAAGACCGAGCAATTCATCGCGCTTGCCTTTGATGGCTGCATCTGTAAGTACCCTTGTTGTTTCCTGGAAGGAAGCAGCAGACAGGAAGGAATCCGTTTCAAGTGAAGCTTTTGTAATACCAAGCAGTACAGGACGGCCAGTCGCAGGCATTTTGCCGTTTAACAGTGCTTTTTCGTTTGCATCTGTGAACTGGTGGATATCAAGAAGCGAGCCAGGCAGCACTTCTGTTTCCCCTGCATCGATGACGCGCACTTTGCGAAGCATCTGGCGGACCATTACCTCGATGTGCTTGTCGCCGATTTCAACACCCTGCATGCGGTATACCTTTTGTACTTCGCGAAGCAGATACTCTTGTACAGCATTTACATCTCTTATTTTAATCAATTCTTTAGGGTCAATAGAACCTTCGGTCAATTCCTGGCCGCGTTCTACCCTGTCATCAACAGCCACTTTCAGGCGCGCTGTATATGGAGCTGTGTATGTGCGGGATTCAACCTCGCCCTGCACCACAATTTCATGCTGGCGGTCACGGCCTTCGTTAATGCCGACGACAACACCTTCAAGCTCTGAAATGACAGCCTGCCCTTTAGGGTTACGCGCTTCAAAAATTTCCTGGATACGCGGAAGACCTTGTGTAATATCGTCTCCTGCCACGCCTCCTGTGTGGAATGTACGCATTGTAAGCTGTGTTCCAGGCTCACCGATGGATTGAGCTGCGATGATTCCGACAGCTTCGCCCACTTCAACTTCCTGGCCTGTTGCCAGGTTGCGCCCGTAGCATTTCTTACATACGCCATGGCGGGTGTTGCAAGTAAAGGCAGAACGGATCCATACCGTTTCAATGCCTGATTCTACGATTTCAACAGACAGATCTTCTGTGATAAGATCATTTTCTTTTACGATAACAGCGTCTGTTTCTGGATGCTTGATATCTCTGCGTGCATAGCGGCCGATAAGGCGCTCATCCAGCGCTTCAATGACTTCTGTTCCATCCTTCAGGGCACTGATCTGCAGGCCTCTGTCTGTTCCGCAATCATCATCACGGACGATGACATCCTGCGCCACGTCAACAAGACGGCGGGTCAGATAGCCGGAGTCAGCTGTCTTAAGGGCTGTATCCGCCAATCCTTTCCGCGCACCGTGTGTGGAGATGAAGTACTCCAGTACTGTCAGCCCTTCACGGAAGCTGGACTTGATCGGAAGCTCGATGATCCGGCCGGCCGGGTTGGCCATGAGTCCGCGCATACCGGCTAACTGTGTAAAGTTAGATGCGTTACCACGGGCACCGGAGTCACTCATCATGAAGATCGGGTTGGTTTTATCCAGGGATTTCATCAGCTTGGCCTGGATGGTATCCTTAGCGGCACTCCAAATGGAGATGACACGGTCATAGCGCTCATCCTCAGTAATGAGTCCGCGCCTGAATTGTTTAAGGACATTATCAACCTTGCCTTGGGCTTCCTGAATGATTTCCTGCTTTTCTTTAAGAACGACGATGTCCGCCACACCGACTGTGATGCCGGCTTTAGTGGAATGTCTGAAACCGAGATCTTTCATGCGGTCAAGCATTTTGGATGTTTCGGTGATTTTAAAGCGTTTGAACACTTCCGCAATGATGTTTCCAAGGATCTTCTTCTTGAATGGATCAACAAGCGGCATATTTTTAATTGCTTCTTTTACGTCAGTTCCCCGTTCAACAAAGTAGCCGGCAGGCGTTTCTTCTTCAAGATTCGTCTTTGTCGGTTCGTTGATATAAGGGAATGAAGTCGGCAGGATTTCGTTGAATATGAGCTTTCCGACAGTCGTTATGAGAAGCTTTTTCTTTTGTTCTTCTGTGAATGTTTCATTGTTCAGCGTACCTGCATTTACCGCTACGCGGGTATGAAGGTGGACATAGCCATTTTGATAAGCAAGCAGTGCTTCGCTTGTATCGTTAAAGATCATTCCTTCGCCCACTGCACCTTCTCTTTCCACTGTCAGGTAATAGTTACCCAGTACCATATCCTGGGAAGGTGTAACGACAGGTTTTCCATCCTTAGGGTTCAGGATGTTTTGAGCCGCAAGCATGAGAAGGCGTGCTTCTGCCTGTGCTTCAGATGAAAGCGGTACGTGGACCGCCATTTGGTCACCGTCAAAGTCGGCATTGTATGCTGTACATACAAGCGGATGGAGACGGATTGCGCGCCCTTCAACCAATGTTGGTTCAAAAGCCTGGATTCCGAGCCTGTGAAGGGTCGGTGCACGGTTCAGCAGAACTGGATGCTCTCTGATTACTTCTTCAAGCACATCCCAGACTTCAGGCTGGACTCTTTCAATTTTGCGTTTAGCCGATTTGATATTGTGAGCCAGTCCTTTTTCCACCAATTCCTTCATGACGAAAGGCTTGAACAGCTCAAGCGCCATTTCCTTCGGCAGACCGCACTGGTACATTTTCAGGTTAGGCCCTACTACGATAACAGAACGTCCGGAGTAGTCAACACGCTTTCCGAGCAGGTTCTGACGGAAACGCCCTTGCTTCCCTTTCAGCATGTGTGATAGAGATTTAAGCGGCCTGTTCCCCGGCCCTGTTACAGGACGTCCGCGGCGGCCATTGTCAATCAAGGCGTCAACGGCTTCCTGAAGCATACGCTTTTCGTTCTGGACGATGATGCTTGGAGCTCCAAGATCCAATAAGCGCTTCAGGCGGTTGTTCCGGTTGATGACACGTCTGTAAAGATCGTTCAGGTCGGACGTCGCGAATCTTCCGCCGTCGAGCTGGACCATCGGACGAAGCTCAGGCGGAATGACAGGAAGGACATCCAGGATCATCCAAGATGGCTCATTTCCGGATCCGCGGAAGGCTTCAAGCACCTCAAGGCGCTTGATGGCGCGTGTGCGGCGCTGGCCCTGGGCAGTTGTGAGTTCTTCTTTTAACGCGTCTACTTCTTTGTTCAGGTCGATATCGGAAAGCAGCTTCTTGATGGATTCCGCACCCATGGAAGCCTGGAATTTATTTCCGTACTTTTCACGGTAAGCGCGGTATTCCTTCTCAGACAGAAGCTGTTTTTTCTCAAGAGCTGTATCGCCGGAGTCAGTCACTACGTATGAAGCAAAATAGATGACTTCTTCAAGCGCACGCGGTGACATATCGAGAACAAGGCCCATGCGGCTCGGGATGCCCTTGAAATACCAGATATGTGATACAGGAGCAGCAAGCTCGATATGGCCCATTCTTTCGCGGCGGACCTTGGCGCGGGTAACTTCCACTCCGCATCGGTCGCAGACTACGCCTTTATAGCGCACTCTTTTATATTTTCCGCAATGGCATTCCCAGTCCTTCTGAGGTCCGAAAATACGTTCGCAGAACAAACCGTCTTTTTCAGGCTTTAATGTACGATAATTGATTGTTTCAGGTTTTTTGACTTCACCAAAAGACCAGGAACGGATCTTATCAGGTGAAGCAAGACCGATCTTCATATACTCAAAATTGTTTACATCCAGCAAGGGGCCTACCTCCCTTTCAATCTCGGGTTATACCCTTATTGCTAATCCGGCAATAATATGCCGCCCCCCGCCCGTAAAGGCGGAGCGGCAGTCAAATTTATATAGTTATTCAATTTATTCTTTGCTAGCTACTTTTTCGGTGTTTGCTTCCTCTTTATCCGGTGCGATGGTCAGCGATTCAGCCTGCTGTACATCATCATCGTCTTCAAGGTCGCGCATTTCGATTTCCTTCTCATCGCCTGACAGAATCTTAACATCCATACCCAAGCTTTGAAGCTCTTTCATCAATACGCGGAAGGATTCAGGTACTCCAGGCTCCGGTACATTCTCGCCTTTGACGATCGCTTCGTACGTTTTCACACGTCCGACAACGTCATCCGACTTAACAGTCAGGATTTCCTGCAATGTATAGGCTGCACCGTAAGCTTCAAGCGCCCAAACCTCCATCTCCCCGAAACGCTGTCCGCCGAACTGGGCTTTACCGCCAAGAGGCTGCTGCGTAACAAGTGAGTAAGGTCCTGTTGAACGGGCATGGAGCTTGTCATCAACCATGTGGGCCAGTTTGATCATGTACATGACGCCGACAGATACGCGGTTGTCGAACGGTTCTCCCGAACGGCCGTCGTACAGGACTGTCTTTGCATCACGGGCCATGCCGGCTTCTTCAATTGTTGACCAAACATCTTCCTCGCGCGCTCCATCGAATACCGGTGAAGCGACGTGGATGCCGAGCGCCCTCGCAGCCATGCCGAGGTGGAGCTCAAGCACCTGCCCGATGTTCATACGGGAAGGAACCCCTAATGGATTCAACATGATATCGACAGGTGTGCCATCTGGAAGGTAAGGCATATCTTCTTCCGGAAGGATCCGGGAGATAACCCCTTTATTTCCGTGGCGTCCTGCCATTTTATCTCCCTCGGAGATCTTACGCTTCTGAACGATATAAACACGTACAAGCTGGTTCACGCCTGGCGGCAGCTCATCTCCGTCTTCACGGTTGAAGACTTTGACATCAAGCACGATTCCGCCTCCTCCGTGAGGAACTCGAAGGGAAGTATCACGCACTTCGCGGGCTTTCTCGCCAAAGATGGCATGCAGGAGGCGTTCTTCAGCTGTCAGCTCGGTAACACCCTTAGGCGTAACCTTTCCGACAAGGAGATCGCCGTCCTTCACTTCAGCACCCGTACGGATGATTCCGCGCTCATCAAGGTTGCGGAGTGCATCTTCGCCGACATTCGGGATGTCGCGGGTGATTTCTTCAGGCCCAAGCTTTGTATCCCTGGATTCTGATTCGTATTCTTCAATGTGGATGGAAGTATAAACGTCGTCCTTCACAAGGCGTTCGCTCATAATGATTGCATCCTCATAGTTATAGCCATCCCAAGTCATGAAGCCGACAAGCACGTTGCGGCCAAGAGCAAGCTCGCCAAGCTCCATTGAAGGGCCATCGGCAAGGATCTCGCCTTTAGTCACACGGTTCCCGACAGCAACAATCGGACGCTGGTTATAGCATGTTCCCTGGTTGGAACGGATGAATTTAAGCATTCTGTATTTATCAAGGTCGCCTTTGACTTCCTGGCCATTGACCTCAGAAATGCGGCGCACCCAAACTTCGCGTGCTTCAACATGCTCGACGATTCCTTCGTGCTTGCAGATGACAGCTGCACCGGAGTCTTTCCCGGACACATACTCCATCCCTGTTCCGACACGAGGTGCTTCAGGCTGCAGCAATGGCACAGCCTGACGCTGCATGTTCGCTCCCATGAGGGCACGGTTGGAGTCATCGTTTTCAAGGAAAGGGATACATGCTGTCGCAGCTGATACTACCTGCTTAGGCGAAACATCCATATAGTCGACGCGGTCTTTCGGCACAACTGTATTTTCCCCGCGGAAACGCGCTACGACTTCATCGTCAAGGAAAGTACCGTCATCGCCAAGGCGCGCATTAGCCTGTGCAACAACATAGTTGTCTTCTTCATCAGCTGTAAGATAATCGATTTGACCTGTCACTCTGCCGGTCTCAGGGTTAATGCGGCGGTAAGGCGTTTCAATGAAGCCGAAGCGGTTTACCTTTGCAAAAGAAGACAATGAGTTGATCAGACCGATATTCGGTCCTTCCGGCGTTTCAATCGGACACATACGGCCGTAGTGTGAATAATGAACGTCACGGACTTCAAAGCCGGCGCGCTCACGAGTCAGACCGCCAGGCCCCAATGCAGATAGACGGCGCTTATGCGTCAGCTCGGCAAGCGGGTTGGTCTGGTCCATGAACTGTGAAAGCTGTGAGCTTCCAAAGAACTCTTTAATAGAAGCAATAACTGGCCTGATGTTGATCAGCTGCTGCGGTGTGATTGTATTTGTATCCTGAATGGACATCCTCTCGCGGACAACACGTTCCATCCTGGAAAGTCCAATCCGGAACTGGTTCTGGAGCAGTTCGCCTACTGAACGAAGGCGTCTGTTCCCCAGGTGGTCGATATCATCAGTATCGCCGACCCCGTGAAGAAGGTTGAAGAAATAACCAATGGACGCAATGATATCGGAAGGAGCGATATTCTTGACCGCTTCCTCGACATAGGCATTGCCGATGATATTGATTTCTTTTTCTCCATCTTCATTTGGAGCATAGACTTTGATGGATTGAAGAAGGACCTCGTCCTCCACCACTCCGCCTGAAGGAGCTGCTGTCCTGAAGCCGATATTGTTTTCAAGATTAGGGATGATGCGGTCCAGGTTCCGGCGGTCCAGCATAGTCCCTTTCTCTGCGATGATTTCGCCTGTTTCAGGGTCGACCAGTGTCTCAGCAAGACGCTGGTTGAACAGTCTGTTTTTAATATGAAGCTTCTTGTTGATCTTGTAGCGTCCAACATTCGCTAAATCATAGCGCTTTGGATCAAAGAATCTGGAAACGAGCAGGCTTTTTGCATTTTCTACAGTCGGCGGCTCGCCCGGACGAAGACGCTCATAGATTTCCAGAAGGGCTTTATCTGTACTTTCCGTGTTGTCTTTTTCAAGCGTATTGCGGATATATTCATTGTCTCCGATCAAATCAATGATTTCTTGATCAGAGCCGAACCCAAGTGCACGCAAAAGAACCGTAACGGGCAGTTTCCGAGTACGATCTATTCTAACGTATACGACATCCTTGGCATCTGTTTCATATTCAAGCCAGGCGCCGCGGTTCGGGATAACAGTAGCAGAGAAGCCTCTTTTCCCGTTTTTATCCAGCTTTCCGCTATAGTATACACTCGGTGAACGTACTAACTGAGAAACGATGACGCGTTCTGCTCCATTGATCACAAACGTACCTGTTTCTGTCATAAGCGGGAAGTCACCCATAAAGACATCCTGGTCTTTAACTTCGCCTGTTTCTTTGTTTACAAGACGCACTTTAACACGCAAAGGTGCTGAATATGTAACATCTCGTTCTTTCGATTCCTCAACGGAATACTTTGGATCGCCAAGGCTGTAATCAATAAATTCAAGCGATAAGTTACCAGTAAAGTCTTCAATTGGCGAAATGTCCTGGAACATTTCACGAAGACCCTCATCAAGAAACCATTGATAAGAAGAGGTTTGGATTTCGATTAGATTAGGCAAATCCAAAACTTCACTGATTCGTGCGTAACTTCTACGTTGGCGGTGTCGTCCATACTGAACTAGTTGACCTGTCAACTGATTCACCCCTCAAATCAAGCGTTATTTATCGAAAAGCGCAAGCACCCTGTCCAAAAGAGAAACCGGCATTGATGCAAACCGGCATTGCCAATCCCCCTCGGGCGCAGACAGCTTTTACTTTTCATAAGACAAAAAGAAAAAGGGTTTTCAACTCAAAAACCACATTTTCACATTTCGACTATTATTTTATTAGCTTTCCCATTATAGCCAAATTTATACAGAACGACTGCAAAATAGCAAATAAATCGGAAAGTATTATGTTGGCATTTTACAATACTATCATAGAGAAAAAGTCAAGTCAACTTTTTTTCGCTTTTAAAATAAAGTAGCCTTTTTTCTTCTCTACCGTTTCCACATCTGAAAAAAGAGAGCTTAACTTCTCGATCGCCGAAGGGGCACCCTGCTTTTTCTGGATGACAACCCACAGCTCGCCGTCCGGCAGCAAATGCTCATAGCTCTGTTCAAAAATGTCGTGGACAACCTGCTTCCCGGCCCTGATTGGCGGATTTGTCAGGATGGCCGCAAATTTGCCTCCGCCGACTCCGTTTAAACGGTCGCTTTCATAGATGGCGGCATTGCTGACTGAATTACCGGCAGCATTTTCCTTTGCCAGCTCAATCGCCCGGAGATTCACATCCACCATGTGGACCGTCCTTTCCGGAAAGCTTTTGGCAATGGCCAGGCCAATCGGCCCGTAGCCGCAGCCAACATCCAGGATATTGCCTTCAGGCTCCGGCAAAGTGAACGCTTCAACAAGAAGCCTTGATCCGAAGTCCACTTCTTTTTTTGAAAACACACCATTATCGGTTTTAAACCGGAAAGAATGCCCTCTTAGCGGAAAAGTCCAATAAGCAGGATCACTTTCAGTTTTTGATACGCGGGAATAATAATGTTCGGTCATAGAATCACCTCCAACCTGAGGAAACACATTGAGGATCATGCATCCTGTTCGGACGAATTATAAATCAACCAGAAGAAAAAAGCAAAAAGCCCGCTAGGCAGCGGGCTTTTCAAAGTTGGCATTACTTAACTTCAACGCCAGCTCCAACTTCTTCAAGCTTAGCTTTGATTTCTTCAGCTTCTTCTTTAGAAGCTCCTTCTTTAACAGCTTTTGGAGTGTTGTCAACAAGTTCTTTCGCTTCTTTAAGACCAAGACCTGTGATTTCACGAACAACTTTGATAACCTTGATTTTTTGGTCGCCTGCAGATGCAAGAACAACGTCAAATTCAGTTTTCTCAGCTGCAGCATCTCCGCCAGCAGCGCCACCCATTACAGCTACAGGAGCTGCAGCAGTTACGCCAAACTCTTCTTCGATTGCTTTTACTAGGTCGTTAAGTTCTAGAACAGTCATGCTTTTGACTGCTTCAATGATTTGTTCTTTAGTCATGATAAAATTTCCTCCTTATGATTGGTTTGATTTTTTTATGAAAAGACTAGCTTACGCGCCTTGTTCTTCTTTTTGGTCTGCAACAGCTTTTGCAGCAAGAGCAAGATTGCGGATAGGTGCTTGAAGTACGCTGAGTAGCATAGACAGCAAGCCTTCGCGCGATGGAAGTTCAGCAAGAGCTTTAACTTCATCAACAGAAGCGATGTTGCCTTCGATTACACCAGCCTTGATTTCAAGAGCCTCATGTTTTTTAGCGAAATCGTTTAGGATTTTCGCAGGTGCAACTACATCATCATTACTGAATGCAATCGCATTTGGACCTGTCAGTGCTTCGTTCAAGCCAGAAAGCTCAGTAGCATCTGCAGCACGGCGAGCCATGCTGTTTTTGTAAACCTTGAACTCGATGCCCGCATCACGAAGCTGCTTACGAAGTTCAGTTACTTCTGCAACAGTCAGTCCGCGGTAGTCAACTACAACCGTTGATTTGCTTGCTTTGAATTTATCGGCAATCTCATCAACGATCAATTTCTTTTGTTCAATAGCGCTGCTCATCCTTACACCTCCTGTAGATTTTTTTCATTCATACCGTCCAAAGAAAAACCTCCACATCTTGCAGACATGGAGGAAGTATACAATAGCCGTTCAAAAGAGAATCTATCGTATGACCTCGGCAGGAAATTAAGCTCTCGCACCTGCTGTCTACGGTACAAATGTTATTTTATTTTCACAACAGTTTAGATTATATGAAATAACCATGCTGTTGTCAATTGGTATTATTTTGCTGAAGCTGTAGAAGGATCAACTTTGACGCCAGGGCCCATAGTTGATGTTACAGTAACTGATTTTACGTAAGTTCCTTTTGCTGCAGCAGGCTTAACTTTCATCATAGTCTCGAAGATAGTGTTGAAGTTTTCAGTAAGCTTCTCATCTTCGAAAGAAGTTTTCCCGATTGGAACATGGATGATTCCAGCTTTATCCAGACGGTACTCAACTTTACCAGCTTTGATTTCGTTTACTGCTTTTTCTACATCAAAAGTAACTGTTCCAGTTTTAGGGTTTGGCATTAAGCCTTTAGGACCTAATGTACGCCCAAGCTTACCAACTTCACCCATCATGTCTGGAGTAGCAACGATTACATCAAATTCGAACCAGCCTTGGCTGATTTTTGTGATGTACTCGGAATCGCCTACGTAGTCAGCTCCGGCAGCTTCTGCTTCCTTCGCTTTTTCGCCTTTAGCGAATACTAATACACGCTGAGTTTTACCAGTTCCGTTTGGAAGCACGACTGCTCCGCGGATTTGCTGGTCAGCTTTCTTAGGGTCAACCCCAAGACGGAAAGCCACTTCAACAGTTGCATCGAATTTCGCATAGTTTGTTTTCTTAGCAAGCTCAATCGCTTCAGCGACCGGGTAAGCTTTAGAACGATCTACAAGCTTAGCAGCTTCTAAATACTTCTTGCCTTTTTTAGCCATTATGATTTCCTCCTTGAATTGTGGTTTTAGCGGAATAACCTCCCACGTCCAAAAGCATGGGCGCCCTCCCTCGAAAAGGCCGGGCGCCCGGGCTTTACAGAACAAAGGTTGCGAATGAATCCAATTCAGCCGCAACCCCATAAGAACCTAATCTTCGAGCATGGATCAGTCTTCGATGACGATACCCATGCTGCGTGCAGTACCTTCTACCATGCGCATAGCGGATTCGACGCTAGCAGCATTTAAGTCAGGCATTTTAGTCTCAGCAATCTCGCGTACTTTATCACGCTTAACTGTTGCTACTTTATTACGGTTTGGTTCACCAGAACCAGACTCGATTCCAGCCGCTTTCTTAAGAAGAACGGCAGCGGGAGGAGTTTTCGTAATAAATGTAAATGAACGGTCTTCAAAAACCGAGATTTCAACAGGGATGATCAGTCCAGCCTGTTCAGCTGTACGAGCATTGAACTCTTTACAGAATCCCATGATGTTAACACCGGCTTGACCCAATGCAGGACCAACTGGCGGCGCTGGATTTGCTTTACCAGCAGGGATTTGCAATTTAACTACCTTGATAACTTTTTTAGCCACGAGACACACCTCCTTAAAGTCCGTGATGTGGTAATAGGGAATTTCCCTCCCACTCAACTTGTAGTCTTTATGTTAAAAATAAAGAACATAGCAATTTGTCCAGTCTCGTTGTCCGAGACATACTGACCTATGAAATAGTAACATTTTTAAAAGCGGATTTCAAGTTTTTCAGGCTATAATTTTTCAATTTGTGTAAAATCGAGCTCAACCGGCGTTTCCCGGCCGAACATATTAACCAGAACTTTGATCTTCGCTTTGTCTTTATCGATCTCTTCGATCGAGCCTGTGAAGTTGGCAAAAGGACCTTCGTTCACCTTGACGGTTTCGCCGATTTCAAAATCGATGTCGACGCGCTTTTCATCAACGCCCATGCGCTTAAGGATAACATTTACTTCTTCAGGAAGCAAAGGCGTCGGCTTTGAGCCTGATCCTGCCGATCCGACGAATCCTGTCACACCCGGCGTATTCCGGACAACATACCAGGAATCATCAGTCATGACGATTTCCACAAGCACATACCCGGGGAATACCTTTCGCTTCACAACTTTTTTCTTGCCGTTCTTAATATCTGTTTCTTCTTCTTCAGGCACGATCACGCGGAAGATCTTATCTTGCATGGCCATCGTTTCCACCCGTTTTTCCAGGTTGGCTTTTACTTTGTTTTCATAGCCTGAATAAGTATGGACTACATACCAGTTTTTTTCCATTCAAGAGGACTGTTCGTCCTTCCCTCCCTGTCTAAATAAAATCAAACTTCCCTCTGTAGGTTTCCAATATACCTGTGAACACGGCCGGATCCAGTATGATCCTCCGGCTCCCATAAAGAGTTCCGCTCTTCCCAGGCCAAAACAGGCGCGGATGCCTGTCTTTTTTTAAGCAAATGAAAAAACCCGTTTCCGGGCTTTGCAGAAGTTTCCTGTGTTATTCTCCATTATACCATGAGATTACAGGAGTTATTCAAGAATTATACGAATCAATTCAGAAATACCTAAGTCAAGAACGGCGAAGAAAAGGGCGAAGAACGTTACTGTCACAAGGACTGTCATCGTATAGCTGGTGAGCTCCTTGCGCTTTGGCCAGCTGACCTTTCTCATTTCGCGTCCAATATCACGGAAAAAATTCACGGTTCGTAACCTCCAACTTTCAAGGGTTGCTTGCTGATCTATGAATGAGTGCTATTGCTATTTTGTTTCCCGGTGGACAGTATGAGCCTTGCATGTATCACAGAACTTTTTCAATTCCATACGCTCTGTTTCTTTATTGCTCATGGTCGAATAGTTGCGGGACCCGCATTCTGCACAAGCCAGTACAACTTTTTTCCTCATATCGGCACCTTCTTATTGCTTGTCTGTTTCCTTACAAACTTTAACATGGTGCCCCTGTCATGTCAATAAGAGTCAGAATCATAGGAAATAAGGATCTATTTGTAATAATTGGCTTTACAATGAAAATTCGCGGACTTCAAGATATCTCTCCAGCTTCCTCTTTACGCGCTGCAGGGCGTTGTCGATCGACTTCACATGCCTGTTCAGTTCCTCGGAGATTTCCTGATAAGACTGCCCGTCAAGATAGAGGGCAAGGACCTTCCTTTCCAGATCGCTCAGGAGCTCGGACATTTTCACTTCAATGTTATCAAATTCCTCCTGGTTGATGATCAGCTCCTCCGGGTCCATCACCTTGGCGCCGGATATCACATCCATCAGGGTCCGGTCCGATTCTTCATCATAGATCGGCTTATCGAGTGAAACATAGGAATTGAGCGGTATATGCTTTTGGCGGGTAGCGGTTTTGATCGCTGTTATGATTTGCCTGGTGATGCACAGCTCGGCAAACGCCTTGAAGGAAGACAGCTTGTCCTCCTTGAAATCCCTGATTGCCTTATAAAGGCCGATCATGCCTTCCTGGACGATGTCTTCTTTATCAGCGCCTATCAGGAAATAGGACCTCGCCTTGGCACGCACGAAATTCCGGTACTTTTGGATCAGGTAATCCAAAGCCCCGCTTTCGCCCTTGTGGACCAATTCAATTATCTCTTCATCTTCGAGCTGAAGATAATTATTTTCCTCTTCGTTGATCATCGTCTTGAAATCAGTACTCACACAGATCCCCCTGACCGCACAAATCCCTGGATAGAAATATTATACAGCAGGAAAATTTTGAGCGTCAACCGCTCATTTCTGTCCCCTGCGCCATTTTTCAAAAATTTCTGCCACTTCATCTGTAAGCGGAATCTTTGAAACAGGCTTTTTTTCCTGGATTTTTTTCACCTTTTTTTCAATCCTTTTTTCCGTGCTTTCCATCTCGATCAGCAGCTCCCGCGCGGATATGCGCAGGGCGCCCTGTCCGAAAATGGCCCATTGCTCGGTATAATCGGACGTGGCGACATGGATTTGGGTTTTGATATTGTTCAGGCTGATGGCAAGTTTTTCGATCCGTTCATCTGCAGATTCATTTTCTTTCGTAAAAACAACCTCAACTTTATAGTTCTGGAACTTTTTCTCTGTTCCTTTGACATAATGGGCATCGAAGACGATGATGACCCGGTATCCTGAGTACCCCTGGAATTCTGCCATCTTTTCTACAAGCTTATCCCTCGCCGCACCCAAATCCTTGTTCTTCAGCTCCCTGAGATCAGGCCAGGCGCCGATGATGTTATACCCGTCCACTATAAGGATGTCCATCTTTATCCCTCTAGCGGATGGCGTTTGCGGTATACCTCATACATTAAAAGTGCTGCTGCAACAGAAGCGTTCAGGGATGTTACATTCCCAGCCATCGGCAAATGGATCAGAAAGTCGCACTTGTCGCGGATCAGGCGGCCCATTCCCTTTCCTTCACTGCCGATAACAAGGCCCAGAGGCATAGTCCCGTCAAACCGGCGGTAATCCTCGCTTCCTTTTGCATCCGTTCCGGCGATCCAGACACCTTTATCCTTCAGCTCATCAATTGTCCTGGCCATATTGGTCACTCTTGCGACCGGGATATGTTCGATGGCTCCTGTCGATGCCTTCGCCACAGTGGCGGTCAGGCCCACTGCCCTTCTTTTCGGGATGATGATGCCATGGGCTCCGACAGCATCGGCCGTCCTCATGATGGACCCCAGATTATGGGGATCTTCAATTTCATCGAGCAGCAGGAAGAACGGAGTTTCATTCTTTTTCTCTGCCGCCGCGAAGAGATCATCCACCTCGGCATACTCATAGGCCGCGACCGCTGCCACGACGCCCTGGTGAACCCCTTCCGCCATCTGGTCCAGCTTCTTCTTCGGCACAAACTGCACAAGCACCCCGTTTGTTTTGGCAAGGCCGATAACCTGCTGCATTTGCCCGCCCTGGGACCCTTCCGCTATAAAAATCTTGTTGATATCCCGCTCTGCCCTTAAGGCCTCCAGCACGGGGTTTTTCCCAATAATAAAATCCTGGCTCACTTTCCTTGCCCCCCTTTCCTTTCTTCAGCATGAAGGAATGCGGCAGAGATGATTTCCTCCAGCCGCTCCTCCGCTCCAGATAAATATAAATAGCCAATCAGCGCCTCAAATGCGGTGCTGTAGCGGTATGTCTGCACATCCGTGTTTTTAGGGATGGTTCCGGACTTGGCGTTCCGGCCCCTCTTCACAACGGCAACCTCCTCTTCCTCCAAAAACTCGCCTTCAAGGAATTTATGGATCACATAAGACTGCGCCTTGGCTGATACATAAGACGTCGCCTCTTTATGGAGGAAGTTCGGCCTTACGGTCCCCTTGTGGATTAAGTGATTGCGTACATACTGCTCAAATACGGCATCGCCCATATAGGCAAGCGCAAGGCTGTTCAGCTGTTTTTCGTTGATTTTATTCTCATAGCGAAGCATAATGTCAGCCTCTTTTCCATCTTGTGCCCTGGGCTGTATCTTCCAGAATGATGTTCATTTCCTTCAGCTGGTCGCGAATCTGGTCGGAAAGCTGGAAGTTGCGTTCTTTCCTCGCCTGGTTGCGCTTTTCAATGAGCGCATCGATTTCGGCATCCAGCAATTCTTCACCAGCGAGCGACAGCCCGAGGACGTCAAACAGGATTTCAAACTCTTTCATGAAGGCATCGATCACTTCAACGCTCGTATTCTTTTCCAAAAGATAATAATTCGCCTGCTTCGAAAGCTCGAACAGCACGGATATCCCATTCGCTGTATTGAAGTCATCATCCATTTCCTTGATGAATTCCCCGTGGAGAGCTTCGATTTTTTTCAGCCACTCGCTGTTATTGTCCGTCAGCTCAGCACTTGCTTCCTTCCGGTGCGCAAGGTTCTGATAAGACGTAGTGATTCTCTCCAGCCCGCTGCGGGTATTTTCAAGCAGTTCATCGCTGTAATTGATCGGATGGCGGTAATGGACAGATAGCATGAAGAACCTCAATACCTGCGGATCATGATTTTTGATGATGTCATGTACAAGGACGAAGTTGCCAAGCGACTTTGACATCTTCTCATTATTGATATTAATATACCCGTTATGCATCCAATAGCGCGCAAAAGTCTTCCCTGTCAGCGCTTCGGACTGGGCGATTTCATTTTCGTGGTGCGGGAATGATAGATCCTGGCCGCCGGCATGGATATCAATTGTGTCGCCAAGATATTTCCTCGCCATGGCAGAGCACTCGATATGCCAGCCCGGACGTCCCTTGCCCCATGGGCTATCCCAGGAGATTTCCCCATCTTTCGCTGTTTTCCAGAGCGCAAAGTCAAGGGCATCCTGCTTTTTCTCCCCTACAGCAATCCTGGCGCCGACACGTAGCTCATCAATGGATTGCTGTGACAGCTTGCCGTATTCGTCGAATCTTCTGGTGTGGAAGTACACATCCCCATTTGATTCATAGGCAAATCCTTTGTCAATCAGGGCCTCGATGAACTGAATGATAAGGTCCATGCTCTCAGTTACGCGCGGGTGCACATCCGCCCGTTTGCATCCAAGCGCTGAAACATCCTCAAAGTAAGCATCGATGAAACGTTCGGCAATGGAAGGAACATCCTCCCCGAGCTCTTTGGCAGCTCTGATCAGCTTATCATCCACATCTGTAAAATTGGAAATGTACTGGACATCATAGCCCCTGAACTCCAGATATCTTCTTACCGTATCAAAAACGATCGGCGGACGGGCATTTCCTATATGGATATAGTTATATACGGTCGGTCCGCAAACATACATTTTGACTTTCCCTTCTTCAAGGGGAATAAACTCTTCCTTCTGCCTGGACATTGTATTATAAATTGCAATAGCCATTATTTAAGGCTCCTTTCTCTTCTCAAATCCTCCAGCTCGACCTGCATCTCCTGAAGCTTCTTCTCCATCTCGACCAGCCTGTCGCTGACCGGATCAGGCAGATCGCTGTGGTTGAGATCCTTCTTAAGCTTCACGCCATCTTTGATGACGATCTTGCCCGGTATCCCCACCACCGTTGAATTGGGGGGAACATCCCTAAGGACGACCGACCCCGCTCCCACCTTCGAGTTCTCTCCGATGGTGATGGAACCCAAAACCTTCGCACCAGTGGCTATCAGGGCATTATCTTTGATTGTCGGGTGGCGTTTTCCTTTTTCCTTGCCGGTTCCGCCGAGGGTGACGCCCTGGAACACTGTCACATTATCGCCGATTTCACAAGTCTCGCCGATCACTACGCCCATGCCGTGGTCAATGAAGAAACGCCGGCCGATCTTTGCACCAGGATGGATCTCAATGCCGGTGAAAAACCGGCTGATCTGGGAAACAACCCGGGCCCAAAAATAGAATTTCCTTTTGAACAGGGCATGTGCCAGCCTATGTGCCCAGATGGCATGGACTCCGGAATACGTAAGTACGACTTCAATATAGCTCCTGGCAGCAGGGTCCTGGTCAAAAACCACCTCTATATCCTCTTTAAGCCTTCGGAACATTTGTTCTCCCCTCCCTGTTTTTGCATATCTGACGGTTGAAAACTTTCATCCAGACGGCCTGCATCCTTCAGGCAAGCCCTTCCGGAGCAGCTCATATACGAGGGACCGGATGCTGGAGCGGGCCTCGACTTGCTTGCTCCAAGCCCGGCTAGCTTTTGATCCTTAACAACAAAAAAAAAGCGCCCCTGTCATAATGACAGAGACGCTGTAGGCGCGGTTCCACTCTGTTTAGGCATATGTAAAAATGCCTCAACTTTACCCTGTTAACGGAAGGGAATCCGCCCAAGTCTACTCTGCATTTCGAAATGGGGCTCAGAGGGGCACTTCAAAAAATGAGGGGCCTGAACCACTTTCAGCCGGTGATGGTTCTCTCTTTCAGCCTTCCCTTGGATGCGCGGGCCAGGCTATTGAAGCGTCATTTTTCTACTCTTCCTCTTCAACACTTTTGGATCATTAAATTTGAATTACTCTTACTATATTACATTTTTGCCAAGATGTTAATCATTAATGCTTGCCAAACGATTTTTTACCTTGTCTTTTCCTAAAAGAGCGATGGCCTTAGGAAGATCCGGTCCATGCGTCTGTCCTGTGATGGCTGCCCGGACAGGCATAAACAGCTTCTTGCCTTTATGGCCCGTGCCTTTCTGGACTGCCTTCAGCGCTGCTTTGATTTCTTCAGCCGTGAAATCTTCCAGGGAGCCGATTTCTGCAAGGAAGGCAGACAGCACTTCCGGCACCTGGTCTTCGCTCAGGACTTCTTTCGCTTCTTCATCATAGCTGACTTCCTCTGTGAAGAAGATGCCGGAAAGGTCCACGATCTCTGCACCATAGCTCATTTGATCCTGGTAAAGGGAAATAAGCCCGCGTACCCACTCTTCATCCGCGCCTGTAAGGTTTTCACTGACTTTTCCCGCCTTGATGAGATGGGGCAGTGAAATTTCCACTAGCCTATCAATTTCTTCCTGCTTGATGTACTGGTTATTCATCCATGTCAGCTTCTGCTTATCGAACAGCGCCGGTGATTTTGAAAGCCGGTCAGCTTCAAAGATATTGATCAGCTCTTCTTTCGTGAAGATCTCTTCTTCTCCTGCAGGCGACCAGCCAAGCAGGGTGATGAAGTTGAATAATGCTTCCGGAAGATAGCCAAGCTCCTCGTACTGCTCGATGAACTGGATGATGGATTCATCACGCTTGCTGAGCTTCTTGCGGCTCTCATTGACGATGAGCGTCATATGGCCAAAGACAGGAGGCTCCCAGCCAAAGGCCTCATAGATCATCAACTGCTTCGGTGTGTTCGAAATATGGTCATCCCCGCGCAATACGTGGGAAATCTTCATCAGATGGTCATCGGCAGCAACGGCAAAGTTATAGGTCGGGATTCCATCTTTCTTCACGATGACAAAATCGCCGAATCCGTCAGATTCAAAGGAAACCTCGTCCTTGACCATGTCATTGAATGCATAGACCTTCCCTTTCGGAACGATGAAACGGATGCTCGGCCTGCGGCCTTCAGCCTCCAGTTTTTCCCTTTCATCCTGTGTCAGGTGGCGGCATTTGCCGGAATATTGGGGGTTATCTCCCCTTGCCATCTGCTCTTCGCGCTCTGCTTCAAGCTCTTCCTCTGTGCAATAGCATTTATAGGCAAGATCTTTGTCAAGCAGCTCCTGATACAGCTTCTGGTAGATATCAATCCGCTCTGACTGGCGGTACGGGGCGTACTCCCCATCTTTATCAATGCTTTCATCCCAGTCAATGCCAAGCCACTTCAGATATTTCAGCTGGCTTTCCTCTCCGCCTGCAATATTCCTCTTAAGGTCGGTATCCTCGATCCTGATGATGAATTTCCCGCCTTTTGAGCGTGCAAACAAATAGTTGAACAGCGCCGTGCGGGCATTGCCTATATGTAAATGTCCGGTTGGGCTTGGCGCATAGCGGACCCTGATTTCATTAGACATGAATAAGCCTCCTATAGTAGTCATTTTCCTTCTTCTTCTTTGCTATATTCTAACACCGTGTTTTTGCCGTATAAAGCTAATTTTTTTCGGGCGCTCAATCCTTTTTCTGCAGCAGGACGGCAGCCTGTGAAGCAATCCCTTCGCCTCTGCCCGGAAAACCGAGCTTTTCTGTTGTCGTTGCCTTCACATTGATGCGGTCCGTATCTGCCTGCAAAAGCTCTGCAATCCGCTCTCTCATCTGGCCGATATAAGGCGCCATTTTCGGCTGCTGCGCGATGATGGTGCAGTCAGCATTCACAAGCTTATACCCTTTAGCATCCACAATCTTCCACACATGCTCCAGCAGCTTGGCTGAATCAGCATCCTTGAACTCAGGATCTGTATCCGGAAAATGCCTGCCGATATCTCCTTCCCCGATTGCCCCAAGGCATGCGTCAGCAATCGTATGGAGAAGCACATCGGCATCAGAGTGGCCCAAAAGCCCCTTCTCATAGGGAATTTCGATGCCGCCGATAATCAGCAGCCGTCCCTCGGTTAATTGGTGTACATCAAAGCCTTGTCCTATTCTAAACATAGTCGATTCCCCTTTATGTTTTACCTTGAGCTTCACGCTTCCGGATGATCGCTTCTGCAAAATACAGGTCCTCCGGGGTTGTGAGCTTGATATTATCATAATTTCCTTCAATGATTTTTACAGGGATGCCGAGCCGTTCTGCCAGGCTGGCATCATCTGTGCCGAGGTACTCTTCCTCAGCCGCTCTCTGATGAATGTGCAGGAGGGTGGAAACACGAAAAGCCTGTGGGGTTTGGACTGCCCACAGACTTGAACGTTCAACTGTTTCCAGGATTTGATTGCCGTCCGCCTTTTTCACGGTATCCTTAACCGGAACGGCCAATACTGCACCAGCATCCTGTTCCGCTGCTTCCGTCAGCTCCCGGATCAGGTGCTGGTCAATGAACGGCCGGGCCGCATCATGCACCATGGCAATGCCATCTCCCTGCAGCTGCTTCACTGCATTATAGACGCTGTACTGGCGTTCCGAACCCCCGGGTATGAGCTTGGCGGCTTTCTTGATATCGTAAAAAGCAAGAAGCGCTTCAATCTCCGCTTTCTCGGCCGGATTGACCGCAAGCAGGATGCCTGTACAATCCGGATCGCTTTCAAACACCCTGAGCGTGTGGATGAATACCGGCACACCGCGGATCTCGAGCAAAAGCTTATTTTTGCCGGCACCCATCCTCTTCCCCTGGCCTGCAGCAGGAATAATTACCTGATAAGGCATAAACAGTCTCCCAACTCTCTTTTATAAAGCTTTTTCAAGCAGCTTAGGCTTTGCAAAAATCATTCGGCCCGCAGAGGTCTGCAGTACGCTGGTGACAAGGACGTCGATATGCTTCCCGATATAATCGCGGCCATCTTCAACGACAATCATCGTGCCGTCATCCAGATAGGCAACACCCTGATTATGCTCTTTCCCGTCCTTGATGACCTGGACCTTCATCTCTTCGCCCGGCAGCACCACCGGCTTGACCGCATTGGCCAAGTCATTGATATTGAGCACAGATACCTTCTGAAGCTCACATACCTTGTTGAGATTGAAGTCATTCGTCACAACAACGCCGTTCGTCAGCTTTGCCAATTTCACAAGCTTGCTGTCCACTTCCTGGATTTCATCAAAGTCACCTTCGTAAATCTCGACTTTGATGGAAAGCTCTTTCTGTATGCGGTTGAGGATATCAAGTCCCCTTCTTCCGCGGTTCCTTTTCAATACATCTGAAGAATCAGCAATATGCTGGAGTTCCTCGAGGACAAACTGCGGAATGACAATCGTCCCCTCCAGGAAACCTGTCTGGCAGATATCCGCAATCCTGCCGTCGATGATCACACTTGTATCCAGGATCTTCAATACATTTTTTTGCGGTGCTTCATTTTCCTCTTCCCCGGATTTCTTTTTCCGGCTCGTAAATAATCCCAGGAGCTCGTCGCGCTTTTTGAAGCCCACCTGGAAGCCAAGATAGCCAAAGATGAGCGTAAGCAGAATTGGTGCGACTGTGTTGACAATTGGAAATTCATTCAGCGCGAAGCCGATCAAAAATGCCAATATCAGGCCGAACGCAAGGCCCACACTGCCAAAAATAATATCTGTTATAGGCGCTTTTACCAATGATTCCTCTACCCATTTCACGAAATTGGTTACATAATCAACTGCCCAAAAAGATATAAGATAAAAAATAATGGCACCTAAAATAGCGGACACATACGGATTATTTAAAAGAGGAATGTCACCCAAAGCAACTAGCCCCAGCAAGTCCGGAATCAGGAAAATTCCAAGAGTCCCCCCGGTAATAAGGAAGCATGCCTGTACAATACGTTTTAACATTCCTTCACCTCCTTTTAATCATTATAAACAAATTCCCTGAATTGAAACCTGCTGAATATGTTAATTTCGTTTTTTGTAACATTATCTCAAAATAATATAATTGGAGGTTTTTATACACTTATACACTTTAAGCGTAGCATCGTGCCCACAGAGTGTCAAATAATATAAAACCATCATTTTAGCATACTGAATACACCAATTCAATGGGCAATTAAAGCTGCCGGTCCGCAAACAGCTGCTCCTTGACCAGCTTGAGGCCCTCGCGGATCTTCCTGGCCCTGACTTCACCGATGCCTTCCACCTCATCAAGATCCTCTACGGAAGCTGCCGTAATTTCAGGAAGCTCCTGGAACCTGGTGATGAGATTTTCAATAATGATTGGCGGGAGCCGTGGAATTTTATTGAGCATCCGGTAGCCTCTCGGACAAATACCTTCATCCAGGTGGACATAACCGCTATAGCCGATCAGCTTCAGGAGGATGCTGTCCTCGATTGTTTCGCCGCTTGCCAGCTCCTGCATTTTTCTGATGGCTTCCTTCGTGCTGACATCCTTATCATAAGCATAGTCTTTGATGATCAAAGAGGTTTCCTTTTCCATATCTGTCAAGAGCTCGTTCATCTGCAGGCGGATCAGCCTGCCTTCTGTTCCCAGTTCACTCAGATAGGACATCAGTTCCTGCTTGATCTTCAGCACCATCTCATAGCGGTGCAGCACCTGGAGCACATCACTGTAAGTTACAAGCTCTTCAAACTCAAGGATCCCGAGGCTTGCGATGCTCTGCTCCAGCACCACTTTATATTTCTCAAGCGTCTGGACCGCCTGATTAGCTTTTGCAAGAATGACAGCGATGTCTTTCAGTGCATATCTGAAATGGCCCTGATAGAGCGTGATGACAGTCCTCCGCTGTGAAATGGCGACAACCAGCGCCCCCGTCTCCTTCGCCACCCGCTCTGCTGTCCTGTGCCGCATCCCGGTTTCCGAAGAAGGGATGCCCGGGTTCGGGGCAAGCTGCGCATTCGCTATGAGAATTTTGCTGCCTGTCTCATTCAGGATAATGGCGCCGTCCATTTTGGCCAGCTCATACAGATAACTGGGCGTGAAAGGGCAATTGATCTGGAAGCCTCCGTCTACAATCGCCTTTACCTTCTCATCGCAGCCCAGTACAATCAGGCCGCCTGTGTCGGCGCGAAGGACATTATCTATCCCCTCGCGTATCGGTGTTCCTGGTGCCAAAAATTTCAGAATTTCACTCCGGGTCTTTTCCCCCAGCTTTTTATTCTCCATTTATTATCCTCCTAATGCTGCTTTTAGCGCCTCGCTCACTGTATTGACCCCCATCAGCTGCACACCCGGCGGAGGATCCCAGCCTCCAAGGTTCTTCGCTGGAAGGATGATCCTTTCAAACCCAAGCTTGGCAGCTTCCTGGACGCGCTGTTCAATCCTGGAGACGCGGCGGACCTCACCGGTCAAGCCTACCTCTCCTATGATGCAGTCCGATGCCTGTGTCGGCTTATCCCTGAAGCTTGATGCGATGCTGACGGCAATTGCCAGGTCAATCGCAGGCTCATCCAGCTTAACACCGCCTGCCACCTTCAAATAAGCATCCTGATTTTGCAGAAGCATCCCGACGCGCTTTTCCAGCACAGCCATCAAAAGCGGGACGCGGTTATGGTCGATTCCGGTGGCCATCCTCCGCGGATTACCGAAGCTTGTTGGTGAAATCAGCGCCTGGATCTCAACCAGCACCGGCCTCGTCCCTTCCATAGAGGCAACCACCGTCGACCCCGAAGCCCCCTGGGAGCGCTCTTCAAGGAAGATTTCCGATGGGTTTTCCACCTCTTCAAGGCCGAATTCCTTCATTTCGAAAATGCCCATTTCATTGGTTGATCCGAAACGGTTCTTAACAGCCCTGAGAATGCGGTAGGTATGATGCCTTTCACCCTCAAAGTAAAGGACGGTGTCGACCATATGTTCGAGCAGCCTGGGACCGGCAATCGAGCCTTCCTTCGTGACATGCCCGACAATAAAAATTGCAATGCCTTTTGTCTTTCCAATCCTCATCAGCTCCGCTGTACATTCCCTTACCTGTGAGACGCTTCCGGGCGCCGAGGTGATGTCCGGATGGAAGACAGTCTGGATTGAATCAATAATAACAAAGCTAGGGTTTTCATTTTCGATGGTCCGGCTGATTTCCTCGAGATTCGTTTCTGCATATACCAGCAGCTTATCTGATACCACCCCAAGCCTGTCAGCCCTGAGCTTTGTCTGCCTCATAGATTCTTCCCCGGAAATATAAAGGACAGAATGATCCTTTCGGGCAAGCTGGGATGAAACCTGCAGAAGAAGCGTCGACTTCCCGATCCCGGGATCGCCTCCGATCAGCACAAGAGATCCCCTTACCACCCCTCCGCCAAGAACGCGGTTGAGCTCCTTCAGGTCTGTATAAATCCGCGGTTCATTCACTGTCTCAATTGATGTGATCGGCGTCGCTTTTGAAGCGAGGGTTACGCCAGCTGAGTGGGCGAATGCACCCCTTCTTCCTGCAGCCGCAGGCTTTTCTGTTTCCTCCACCATTGTATTCCACTGCCCGCAGGCAGGACACTTGCCCATCCACTTGGGGGACTCATAGCCGCATTCCTGGCAGATGAATTTGGTCTTTCTTTTTGCCATCCGTTTCTCCCTTTCTATCTCAATCTCTTCTATCTTTTAAAAGTGCACTATTAGTTTCATTATAGGGAAAGTATATTATACTTCCCGGCTTATATAAAAATGCCTGCCTAAGGAAAATTACGGAAACAGATGGTTCCTATCCCCAAGAACAGGGTGAATTGCATTGAATGGAAAAAGGTACACGCATTGTGCACCGTGTACCTTTTTATTATATAATATGACGTTTATTTAGATAAGTTTGTTGCAGTTTCAGGAGATTCTTCTGTTTTCACGACAAATTCCCCATCTTCTACATCAATGATGACATTCTGCCCTGTCAGCACCTGGCCCTTTAGAAGCTCTTCTGATAAGCGGTCTTCAATATGCTTTTGGATTGCACGGCGGAGCGGCCTTGCACCGTACTCAGGATCGTAGCCTTCCTCAGAGATTTTTTCTTTTGCTTTATCTGTCAGGGCAAGGACGATCTCCTGTTCCTGCAGGCGTTTAACCAGCTGGTCGGACAGCAGTGTAACAATTTCCTTGAGGTGTTTTTTCTCAAGGGCGTGGAACACGATGATTTCATCGATACGGTTAAGGAATTCAGGACGGAAGGCCTTCTTAAGCTCTTCCATTACCTTGCCTTTCATGTCCTTATAGTCCTGCTCTCCATCCTGGATGTTAAAGCCGACATATTTATTCCGTTTCAGCGATTCTGCCCCGACATTGGATGTCATGATCAGGACTGTGTTGCGGAAGTCGACTGTCCGGCCTTTAGAGTCTGTCAGGCGTCCATCCTCAAGAACCTGAAGGAGGATATTGAATACATCCGGATGTGCTTTCTCAATCTCATCCAGAAGGACAACCGAGTATGGCTTCCTGCGGACCTTTTCTGTCAGCTGGCCGCCTTCCTCATAGCCTACATATCCCGGAGGCGAACCGACAAGGCGGGAAGTCGAATGCTTCTCCATATATTCGGACATATCAATGCGGATCATCGCATCCTCATCGCCGAACATCGCTTCTGCCAGCGCGCGCGCAAGCTCAGTTTTACCAACTCCTGTTGGGCCGAGGAATACGAAGGAGCCGATCGGGCGCTTAGGATCCTTCAGGCCGGCTCGTGCACGGCGGACCGCTTTGGAGATCGCCTTGACTGCTTCTTCCTGGCCAATGACACGGGAATGAAGGATCTCTTCCATATTCAAGAGCTTGGCTGTTTCTGTCTGGGCCAGCTTCGCTACTGGAATTCCAGTCCAGCTTGCCACGACAGATGCAATATCATCCACTGTGACTTCGCTGTTTTCCTTCCCTTGCTTTTCTTTCCAGCTCTTCTTCGTTTCCTCCAGCTGTTCGCGCAGGCGCTGTTCAGAATCTCTGAGGGATGCAGCCTTTTCAAACTCCTGGCTTTGGACGGCAGCATCTTTTTCTTTCCTGACTTCTTCAAGCTTCATTTCAAGCTCCTTCAGGTTAGGAGGAGTAGTGTATGAACGCAGGCGCACCTTTGAGCCGGCTTCATCTATCAGATCGATTGCTTTATCCGGAAGGAACCGGTCTGAAATATAGCGGTCTGAGAGCTTGACTGCGGCATCGATGGCTTCGTCTGTGATGGATACCCTGTGATGGGCTTCGTAGCGGTCGCGCAGTCCCTTCAGAATCTGGACCGACTCCTCTGCTGTAGGCTCATCAACCGTAATCGGCTGGAAGCGCCTTTCAAGCGCCGCATCTTTTTCGATATACTTTCTGTATTCATCCAGGGTAGTGGCGCCGATGCACTGCAGCTCGCCCCTCGCAAGGGATGGCTTCAGGATATTGGAAGCATCGATTGCCCCTTCCGCCCCGCCTGCACCGATCAGTGTATGAAGCTCATCGATGAAGAGAATGATATTGCCTGCCTGGCGGATTTCATCCATTACTTTTTTCAAACGGTCTTCGAACTCGCCCCGGTATTTTGTTCCGGCTACAACCGTTCCCATATCAAGCGTCATGACCCGTTTGTCGCGGAGGATCTCCGGCACTTCATTGTTGATGATCTGCTGTGCAAGTCCTTCAGCGATGGCTGTCTTACCGACGCCAGGCTCTCCGATCAGGACCGGATTGTTCTTTGTCCGGCGGCTCAGCACTTCAATGACACGCTGGATTTCCTTGCTTCGGCCGATGACCGGATCAAGGCTGCCTTCCCTGGCAATGGCCGTCAGATCTCGTGCAAGGCTATCAAGGGTAGGTGTGTTGGCGCTTGCCGCAGATCCTCCCTGATGGCTTCCTGAATCATTGCTTCCCAGAAGCTGGAGCACCTGCTGCCTGGCTTTATTGAGGCTGACTCCCAGGTTGTTCAGCACCCTCGCCGCAACCCCTTCACCCTCGCGGATCAAGCCGAGCAGGATATGCTCTGTGCCGACATAAGAGTGGCCCAGTTTTCTTGCCTCATCCATTGAAAGCTCAATGACCTTTTTAGCCCTTGGCGTATAGTGGGGAGTCTGTGAGGAATCCTGGCCGCGGCCAATAAGGTTTTCCACTTCTTTTTGGATTTTCTCTGAACCCAGCCCGAGTGCATAAAGCGCCTTTGCGGCAATTCCCTCTCCTTCACGGACAAGGCCGAGCAGGATGTGCTCTGTACCGATATTGCTGTGTCCTAAGCGAATGGCTTCCTCCTGTGCTAATGCCAATACTTTTTGAGCTCTTTCAGTAAATCGTCCGAACATCATATTTTCATCCTCCCGACTATTGTTTTTCCATTTTTAATCTTTCACGTATAAGTGCAGCCCTTCTAATATCACGTTCTTCAGGCCGCAGCGGCCCGCCGGCATATTGCTGCAGGAAACCGGGCTGTGTAAGAATCATCAATTCATTTAAAATATTTTTTGAAATATCTTTGATGTATCCCATATCTATACCCAGCCGGACATCAGATAAGCATTTTGCCGCTTCTTTTGTTTCAATGATCCGGCTGTTGGAGAGAACCCCATAGGAACGGTACACTCTGTCTTCTAATTGTATGTTGGATGTCTTTGCTAATGCTTCCCGGGCATATCTTTCCTGGGCGATAAGCTGGCCCACGACACTCTTCAGATCTTCTACAATGTCTTCCTCCGACTTTCCGAGCGTGATCTGATTGGACACTTGAAAAATATTGCCGAGCGCCTCGCTCCCTTCGCCATAAGTCCCTCTCACCACTAACCCAAGCTGATTGATGGCCGGGATGATCCGGTTCATCTGATGGGTGAGCATCAGGCCGGGGAGATGCATCATGACTGAAGCCCTGAGCCCAGTTCCGACATTGGTCGGGCAGCTGGTAAGGTACCCATAGTCTTCATCAAAGGCAAACTCAAGATTTCCTTCAAGCCAGTCATCCAGCTCATTGGCCATCTCAAGTGCCTCGGTCAGCTGGAAAGCAGGATACAGACATTGAATCCGGATATGGTCTTCTTCGTTGACCATGATGCTGACCTCTTCATTCTCTGACAGGAGGCAAGCCCCATAAGGAGACTGCTCAGCCAGAGTTGGACTGATCAGATGCTTTTCGACAAGCACCCTCTTCTGAAGAGGCTGCACACTCCCCATCTCAAGAAGCTCCATGCTGCCAATCCCCGGGAAAGGCTTCTCAGCAGAAATCTGCCGTATATCTTCAATGATGCTTTGCGCTTCCTCATTTGAAAATAAAGTGGGAAATTTATATACATTCATATTCCTTGCCAGACGGATGCGGGAACTCAGTACGATATCCGAATCAGGGCCTTCCGCACTCATCCAAGAACTGACCGCCTGGCTGATAAAACGTTCCAGTGACACGATATCAGTCCCCCTCCCTGCCGCTGCTCAGCTGCTTTTCAAGGGACCGTATTTCATCCCTGCGCTCGGCAGCTTTTTCAAACTCTTCCTGCAGGATCAAATCCTTCAACTCTTTTCTCATATCCTCAATCTTTTTCCTGAGCTGAATGCTGCCGCCGGCTCTTGCCGGTATCTTCCCTCTATGAGACCAGTTCCCGCTGTGGAGGCGCTTCAGGATCGGGTCAAGCTGCCCCTTGAATTCCGAATAGCAGTGGGCGCAGCCAAACCTTCCGATTTTAATGAACTGCTTAAAGGTCAGCTGGCATTTGCTGCACTGCAGTATATGCTCCTGCGGCATCTGCTCTTTCTTCGGCTGCTGCAGGGACGGCTCGATATTCAAAAGCCCCGCCAGCAGGCTGTTGAGGGAAAAGCCTGAAGCCTGATTATTGATCATGAACATTTCGCCTTTTTCCTTGGCGCAGATCTCACAAAGGTGAAACTCGGTCTTCTCGCCATTTATGCTTTTTGTAAAATGCAGCGTTGCCGGCCTCTGATTACATTCTTGGCAAATCATGCACTCACCTCTCCAGCTGCTTAATTCTTATTTATATTTTAATGAAGTCAACATTGCTCTTAGCATTCTTGATCGCAACTCATCGCGGTACGGAAGTTCTATATATAAAACCGACCGGTCGATTACACTAAGCATGATCTTTGCTTCACGGCGTGTGATAACTTCCTCTTCAACCAGACGTATAATAACGCTCTCGGCGCTACCCTGTGATATCCTGCTTTGAATCAGCAGAAGCAGCTGATCAATCAGATCTGCATGATCATAGGACTGTACCTTCATGATCCGGATATATCCTCCGCCGCCCCTCTTGCTTTCAACAATGTATCCTTTTTCAATTGTAAAGCGGGTATTGATGACATAATTGATCTGCGAGGGGACACATTGGAATTTATCAGCAACTTCGCTTCTTTTAATCTCGACACTTTCCCGTTCGCTCAGCTCCAAAACTTCCTTCAGGTACTTCTCGATTATGTCGGATATATTCCTCACCAGGCCTCCCCCTCCCTGACTTTGACTATATTTGACTTTAATTATAAATGAATTATGTAAAAAGTTGCAAGATGGACGCCTTATTAATTTTCCCATTTAATAAATTTCTCAAACGTAGCAAGTGAAAATTCTTCCAGCTCTTTAGAGTATTCAGACGATGGGCTTTTGGGTGCTTGTCATGGGGCGGGAAAGTTGATTTTGAGAAAGCGAGGGCGTGTTTTTGCTTGATACTTTTGCTGCTGGCGGGGAAGAGCCGGCGCGGGCGGTGTGGGATATATGAGGGTAACTCGGTAATAAGAGAGGATTCTGCAAGATTTTTAGAGTGTTCGGACGATGGTTATTGGAGTTGGTGGTTGGGCGTGGGCGGCGGGAGTGGTTGGTGGGAGTGGCGGTGGCGGTTAGCGTGCCTGAGGATGGGCTTTTAGGACTGTTGCTTAGCGGTTGGGCTATGGATGATGTTTAGGGGAGTTGGTAATATATGATGGTAATTCAGTATATTAAATGTGCAATTCGGTAAATTAGTTGGCCAATTGATTAAATTAATCGCAAAGTCGGTAGATTATCGCGCCATACGATTAAATTCATGGTTTAAGCAGCTGCTCTACCCGTTGTTCTAATCAAAAATACGGCACATTTGCCCACCCGGCGTTCTTTTTCCAGCAATATCAGGAATTTAGCGGATGGGCTATAGTTGTTTTAGGGCAAATGGTAAATTAAATGGGGTATTCGGTAATTTAAATGAGCAATTCGGTAAATTAACTAGCTATTTGATTAAATTAATCGCAAAGTTGGTAGATTATCATGCCAGTTAATTAAATTTGCGATTAAAGCGCCCATTCTCCCCTTTAAAAACACTGCTCATTCGTCCACCCAACCACTAGTTTCCGCTCAAAAGCACTTTTCTTATTAATACCCTCTCCATTTGCCTAAAAAAAGCGCAAAAAAAAGAACAGTCACGCAGACTGTTCTTCGTTTCGCCCGGCAGCGTCCTACTCTCACAGGGGGAGAACCCCCAACTACCATCGGCGCTGAGAAGCTTAACTTCCGTGTTCGGTATGGGAACGGGTGTGACCTTCTCGCTATCGCCACCAGACTATTTAGATGAGGTTTTGTTCCCTCAAAACTAGATAATGTATAAGAAGAAGAATGACTGAGTAATCAATTGTGGTTAAGTCCTCGATCTATTAGTATCTGTCAGCTCCACGTGTCACCACGCTTCCACCTCAGACCTATCAACCTGATCATCTTTCAGGGATCTTACTAGCTTGACGCTATGGG
>NZ_OZ481794.1:97500-100000 GCF_984799205.1 Bacillus sp. SRL543 | reverse complement strand
GGAATCGAACCGGTACGGTAGTCACCTACCGCAGGATTTTAAGTCCTGTGCGTCTGCCAGTTCCGCCACCCCGGCAAATATCTGGAGCGGAAGACGGGATTCGAACCCGCGACCCCCACCTTGGCAAGGTGATGTTCTACCACTGAACTACTTCCGCATATAAAATTGGTGCGGGTGAAGGGAGTCGAACCCCCACGCCTTGCGGCGCCAGATCCTAAGTCTGGTGCGTCTGCCAATTCCGCCACACCCGCATATATTATTGCCTGAGATTAAATGGTGAGCCATGAAGGACTCGAACCTTCGACCCTCTGATTAAAAGTCAGATGCTCTACCGACTGAGCTAATGGCTCAAACTTTTTCACAAACATTGAAGCTGGTGCCGGCTAGAGGACTTGAACCCCCAACCTACTGATTACAAGTCAGTTGCTCTACCAATTGAGCTAAACCGGCAAATATGGTGGAGGATGACGGGATCGAACCGCCGACCCTCTGCTTGTAAGGCAGATGCTCTCCCAGCTGAGCTAATCCTCCATATTGTAAAGCCCGGCAGCGTCCTACTCTCACAGGGGGAGAACCCCCAACTACCATCGGCGCTGAGAAGCTTAACTTCCGTGTTCGGTATGGGAACGGGTGTGACCTTCTCGCTATCGCCACCAGACTATTTAGATGAGGTTTTGTTCCCTCAAAACTAGATAATGCAGAAGAAGAAGAATGACTGAGTAATCAATTGTGGTTAAGTCCTCGATCTATTAGTATCTGTCAGCTCCACGTGTCACCACGCTTCCACCTCAGACCTATCAACCTGATCATCTTTCAGGGATCTTACTAGCTTGACGCTATGGGAAATCTCATCTCGAGGGGGGCTTCATGCTTAGATGCTTTCAGCACTTATCCCTTCCGCACATAGCTACCCAGCGATGCCTTTGGCAAGACAACTGGTACACCAGCGGTGCGTCCATCCCGGTCCTCTCGTACTAAGGACAGCTCCTCTCAAATTTCCTGCGCCCACGACGGATAGGGACCGAACTGTCTCACGACGTTCTGAACCCAGCTCGCGTACCGCTTTAATGGGCGAACAGCCCAACCCTTGGGACCGACTACAGCCCCAGGATGCGATGAGCCGACATCGAGGTGCCAAACCTCCCCGTCGATGTGGACTCTTGGGGGAGATAAGCCTGTTATCCCCGGGGTAGCTTTTATCCGTTGAGCGATGGCCCTTCCATGCGGAACCACCGGATCACTAAGCCCGACTTTCGTCCCTGCTCGACTTGTAGGTCTCGCAGTCAAGCTCCCTTGTGCCTTTACACTCTGCGAATGATTTCCAACCATTCTGAGGGAACCTTTGGGCGCCTCCGTTACTTTTTAGGAGGCGACCGCCCCAGTCAAACTGCCCGCCTGACACTGTCTCCCGCCCCGATCAGGGGCGCGGGTTAGAATTTCAATACAGCCAGGGTAGTATCCCACCAATGCCTCCACCGAAGCTGGCGCTCCGGCTTCAAAGGCTCCTACCTATCCTGTACAAGCTGTACCAAAATTCAATATCAGGCTGCAGTAAAGCTCCACGGGGTCTTTCCGTCCTGTCGCGGGTAACCTGCATCTTCACAGGTACTATAATTTCACCGAGTCTCTCGTTGAGACAGTGCCCAGATCGTTACGCCTTTCGTGCGGGTCGGAACTTACCCGACAAGGAATTTCGCTACCTTAGGACCGTTATAGTTACGGCCGCCGTTTACTGGGGCTTCGATTCAGAGCTTCGCTTGCGCTAACCCCTCCTCTTAACCTTCCAGCACCGGGCAGGCGTCAGCCCCTATACTTCGCCTTGCGGCTTCGCAGAGACCTGTGTTTTTGCTAAACAGTCGCCTGGGCCTATTCACTGCGGCTTTTCCGGGCTATTCACCCTAAAAAGCACCCCTTCTCCCGAAGTTACGGGGTCATTTTGCCGAGTTCCTTAACGAGAGTTCTCTCGCTCACCTTAGGATTCTCTCCTCGCCTACCTGTGTCGGTTTGCGGTACGGGCACCTTTTCCCTCGCTAGAGGCTTTTCTTGGCAGTGTGGAATCAGGAACTTCGGTACTAAATTTCCCTCGCCATCACAGCTCAGCCTTATGCAAACGGGATTTGCCTCGTTTGCGGCCTAACTGCTTGGACGCGCATATCCAACAGCGCGCTTGCCCTATCCTCCTGCGTCCCCCCATTGCTCAAACGGTAAAGAGGTGGTACAGGAATATCAACCTGTTGTCCATCGCCTACGCCTTTCGGCCTCGGCTTAGGTCCCGACTAACCCTGAGCGGACGAGCCTTCCTCAGGAAACCTTAGGCATTCGGTGGATGGGATTCTCACCCATCTTTCGCTACTCATACCGGCATTCTCACTTCTAAGCGCTCCACCAGTCCTTGCGGTCTGACTTCGATGCACTTAGAACGCTCTCCTACCGCGGACACCAGATGGTGTCCACCCACAGCTTCGGTGATACGTTTAGCCCCGGTACATTTTCGGCGCGG
>NZ_OZ481794.1:37500-95000 GCF_984799205.1 Bacillus sp. SRL543 | reverse complement strand
TGCTCCGTCAGACTTTCGTCCATTGCGGAAGATTCCCTACTGCTGCCTCCCGTAGGAGTCTGGGCCGTGTCTCAGTCCCAGTGTGGCCGATCACCCTCTCAGGTCGGCTACGCATCGTTGCCTTGGTGAGCCGTTACCTCACCAACTAGCTAATGCGCCGCGGGCCCATCTGTAAGTGATAGCCGAAACCATCTTTCAGCATATCCCCATGAGGGGAAATGCATTATCCGGTATTAGCTCCGGTTTCCCGAAGTTATCCCAGTCTTACAGGCAGGTTGCCCACGTGTTACTCACCCGTCCGCCGCTGACTTCAGGGAGCAAGCTCCCATCCGTCCGCTCGACTTGCATGTATTAGGCACGCCGCCAGCGTTCGTCCTGAGCCAGGATCAAACTCTCCATATAAGAGTAAGATTTAGCTCTGATAAAAAAATTAAGATTAACGTTGACGTTTTTGTTCGTTCAGTTTTCAAAGGACGATCTTTTTTGTTTGCCGCTCATTAGGCGACTTAACTATCTTATCATAACCAAGTTATTGAGTCAATAGTTTTTTATTTATTTTTTGCTGTCTAGCTTGCTGTCTTGCAGCAACAGATATTAATATACCACCTATATGAAAGGTGCGCAATATAATTTCATTAAAAAAATACATGGTCGTTAAAGAAAAACTATTCTTATTTTTCCACTATTTCTTAGTGCGGACTTTCGCAGGCCAAGCGCTAATCTCTCTCTTAATAGCCCGCTCCTCCACACTTCGATAAACCATCTCCTTCTATAATAAAAAAGCTGGAGGCAGGCCCGTTTGTTATCGGGTCTGCCTCCAGCTGGAAAAAAGAATTCTGCTATATTTTTTAACGGTGGCGCATAAGCGGGAACAGCAGCACATCCCTGATGGAAGGAGAATTGGTCAACAGCATGACAAGGCGGTCAATTCCGATTCCCAGTCCTCCTGTCGGCGGCATGCCGTACTCAAGGGCTTCAATGAAGTCATCATCCATCATATGGGCTTCATCATTTCCTTGCTCACGCTCTTTCAGCTGTGCTTCAAATCGTTCGCGCTGATCGATTGGATCATTCAGCTCTGTGAAGGCATTAGCATGCTCACGGGCAACAATGAACAATTCAAAACGGTCAGTGAACCTCGGATCCTCTTCATTCTTTTTCGCAAGAGGGGAGATTTCAACAGGATGTCCGAAGATGAATGTCGGCTGGATCAGCTTTTCTTCTACTTTCTGTTCAAAGAATTCGTTGACGATATGGCCATATTCCATTGATTCTTTGATTTCTACATTATGTTCCTTCGCAAGGGCCTGTGCCTCTTCCTTGCTCATCTGCTGCCAGAAGTCTACACCGGTATGCTCTTTGATTGCATCTACCATATGAAGCCTTGTCCATTCCGGCTTTAAGTCCACTTCATATTCACCATACTGTACAGTCGTAGTGCCAAGGACTTCCTCAGCTATATGGGCAACCAGGTTTTCGGTCAGGCTCATGATATCGCGGTAATCTGCATAAGCTTCATAAAGCTCAATCATTGTGAACTCTGGGTTATGCCTTGTAGATACCCCTTCATTACGGAATACGCGGCCGATTTCATACACTTTCTCCAGTCCGCCCACTATCAGGCGCTTTAAGTGCAGCTCGATTGCGATGCGCATATACAGTTCCATATCAAGAGCATTGTGGTGGGTGATGAATGGGCGCGCAGATGCTCCTCCGGCGATGCTGTGCATCATTGGCGTTTCCACTTCAAGATATCCCTGGCTGTCCAGGTAGCGGCGCATTGATTGGATGATGCGGCTTCTTGTGATGAACGTCTTCTTGCTTTCCTGGCTCATGATCAGATCCAGGTAGCGCTGGCGGTATCTTTGCTCAACATCTTTTAAGCCATGGAACTTCTCAGGAAGCGGGCGCAGTGACTTAGTCAGAAGCTCGAACGCCTCCACCTTGATGGAAAGCTCGCCAACCTTTGTCTTGAACAGTGTGCCTGTTACGCCGACAAGGTCGCCAAGATCGGCACTATTGAAGATTTCATAGCTTTCTTCTCCTACAGCATCCTGCCTTACATAAATCTGGATCTGGCCTTTAAGGTCCTGGATATGCGCGAAGCCTGCCTTCCCTTTTCCGCGCTTCGTCATGATCCGGCCGGCAAGAGTGACAGAAATATTCTGTTCTTCGATTGCTTCTTTCTCCTGCTCTCCATACTCTTCAATCAAGTCCTCGGACTGGTGGGAGCGATCGAATCTCTTTCCGAATGGATCCATTCCTTTTTCCCGCAGGCTGTTCATTTTCTCTCTGCGGACTCTCATCAAGTCATTTAACTCTTCATGGCTTTCGCTCATAGAAATCATCTCCAATACTGATCTTTTTATGTAAACCCTCATACAGGAACATCAGGTTTGTTTGTATACTTCTATTATTTTACACAATTGACGTGAAACAGACATCATAAATGCAGAAATAGCGAAAAACTGCCAGCAAACCACTGGCAGTTTCTAATTATAACAAAAGTGTTTCAGATAGAGAAGAAAATGATAGCATCTTACCCGGCCTGGATTTCCTTGGCTTCCGCATCTAGCGCAAGCGCATTAAGGAGCGTTACAAGCTCTTCCCTTGTATTGCATTCATTGACGGCATTGCGGGCCTTGCCGTTCCCCCGGATGCCCTTTAAATACCAGGCGGCATGCTTTCTCATTTCCCGCACTGCGATATACTCGCTCTTCAGCGCGATCAAACGATCGAGGTGAAGGATGCATACATCCATTTTTTCACGAACAGATGGTTCATCCATCAGTTCCCCTGTCTCCAGGTATTTCACGGTACGGTAGATCATCCACGGGTTTCCGAGCGCAGCGCGCCCGATCATAACGCCGTCCACCCCGGTTTCGTCCAGCATCCTTTTGGCATCCTGCGGGGTCTGGACATCGCCGTTGCCGATCAGCGGAATGGATATATTCTGCTTCACTTCTTTAATGATATCCCAGTTGGCTTTGCCTTCGTACATTTGTACACGGGTGCGGCCATGCAGGGCAACAGCTCCTCCTCCGGCACTTTCGACAGCCTGGGCATTGCGCACTGCATATATATGGTCTTCATCCCAGCCCATCCGCATCTTGACGGTTACAGGCTTTGAAACAGCCGCTGTTACAGCCGAAACCATTTCATATATCTTATCAGGGTCCAGCAGCCATTTGGCACCGGCATCGCATTTAGTGATCTTCGGAACCGGGCAGCCCATATTGATATCAATGATGTCTGCGTTGGTGTTTTCATCTACAAACTTGGCCGCTTCAACCAAGGTATCCTTTTCCCCGCCGAAAATCTGCAGGCTCAAAGGTTTTTCCCGCTCATCTATATACAGCATATTCATCGTCTTTTCGTTTTTCATGACGATTCCTTTATCACTGATCATTTCGGCACAGACGAGGCCTGCCCCGAATTCTTTAACCGTCAGGCGGAATGCTGAGTTGCAGACTCCGGCCATCGGGGCGAGGACAACAGGATTCTTCATCTCAATGTCGCCAATCTTAAGCATATCTGTACCTCCTGTTTCTTCCACTCTCTATTATTCAATCTCCTGCGGCGGAGTTAATTCTTCAATGCTGATCTTTAATACATGCGCCACCTGGACGATGAAATCATCAGAGGGCATACGGTTGCCCCTTTCAATTTCGCCAAGTACAGAGACTGAAACACCCAGCTCCTTCGCAAAGCTTTCCTGTGTAAAACCTTTTAATTTCCGAAAAGCCCGAATACGTCTTCCCCATTTTTCTGCTTCCATATTCGCACTCCTTCTCTATCAGTCAGTTCCTCCAGCAATGCTTCAAGAGGCGTGTCCAATCCCGGAACATCTGTTCTTTCACCGATTTCAGCAAGAGGCACGATAACAAATGCCCGTTCTTTCATCCGGGGATGAGGAATGATAAGGTCCTCTGTTATCATATTTTCGTAATTATACAGCAGAATGTCAAGGTCTATGGTGCGCGGACCCCATCGTATTTCCCTTTTCCTCCCAATATTCTGCTCAATGGACATGCATGTTTCCAGCAGCTCATGCGGAGATCTGTCTGTATCTACAGCAATGACCATATTAAGGAACTCCCCCTGATCTTCGTAGCCGACCGGGTCTGTTTCATATATAGAAGAATAACTTACCAGGCTGATTCCCTGACTCTCTGAAAGCATTTGGATGGCTTCCTTGAGGTTGGCAGCTCTGTCTCCCATATTGGAGCCCAATGCGATAAATGACCTATTTTCCACGGTTATCGTCCCCTTGTGATTTCAACTGCGACAGAATCATAATGGCCAGGGATCGGGGGATCCGGCTTGATGACTTTGACGGTTACTGTGCTGATTGCAGCAAACTGCCCCAGCATTTCAGCAGATATTTTTTCAGCCAGCGCTTCTACGAGTTTGAATGGCTTTCCCTCAACCACCTCTTTGCAGACATGATAGATCTCACCATAATTGATAGAATCCTCAAGATTATCGCTTTTACCCGCTTTCTTTAAATCCGCCTCTACAATTAAATCCACGGCAAAACGCTGCCCCAGCTTGGTTTCTTCAGGAAAAACTCCATGATAGCCATAGAATTTCATATTATTCAGGTATATTTTATCCATGCTGCTCCCCCTTTCCCATTAAGGCATCCATCATTTTTGCCATGCGGCTCATTTCCTTCACATCATGGATCCGGATGATCTGGCAGCCTTTTTGAATGCCGTAGCAGACAGTTGCCCCTGTTCCTTCCATCCGTTCCCCGACAGGAAGGTCAAGGATGGTGCCAATCATGGATTTTCTTGATGTGCCCAGCAGCACTGGATAACCTAAACTGGTAATCAGGTCAAGATTCCTCATCATTTCAAGATTATAAGGCAGGTTTTTCGCAAACCCGATTCCCGGGTCGAGAATGATGTTTTCGTCTTTGACGCCGGCATTCCTGGCAATATGGATGCTTTCGTACAGATCATTGAGCACATCACGGACAAATACGGTATAATCCCTGTTTTTCCGGTTGTGCATCAGGATGATCGGGAACTCGAGCCTCGCTGCTGTTTCTGCCATCTCAGGGTCCTTCTTCGCTCCCCAGACATCATTGATGATATGGGCACCCGCATTGATGGCTTCCTCTGCGACTGCTGCTTTATATGTATCGATCGAGATCGGGAGCGGCACTTCCTTTGCCACAGCCCTGATCACGGGGATCACCCGCTCAAGCTCTTCTTCTGCAGAAACCTCATCAAAGCCCGGCCTTGTCGACTCCCCGCCAATATCAATGATATCAGCACCGTTTGCAGCCATATCCAGGGCGTGCTTCACCGCCTTATCGGTGTCAAAGTATTTTCCGCCGTCAGAAAAAGAGTCTGGGGTGGCATTCAGGATCCCCATGATTAAAGTCTTTTGGCCATAGTCCAATTCGTATGGCCCGCAATGGATGATTTGTCTGTTCATCTTTGTCCCTCCATTAGAAGTCCTTCTCGTCCCCATAGATGACTGCTGTATTTCCTATAGTCTTTATGCAGCATTCCGGCAAGCCGTCCGACCCCACCAGGAAATTGAACACCGGCAATGCCTGCCGCAGGTGAAATCTCCTGAATCGAGTTGGTAACAAACACTTCGTCCGCTGCCATCATCTCCTCTGGCTGATAAAAGCCCTCCTGCACCTGCAGGCCTTTTTTTTCAGCAAGCAGCATCACAAATTGCCTTGTGATGCCATTCAGGATACCCGTTTCCAATGATGGGGTATATAAGACATCTCCTTTCGCCCAGAAAAGATTGGACACAACCCCTTCAGCCAGGAAACCTTCTTTCGTCAGGAAGATCCCTTCCTGTCCAGGCACATGTCCAAGCTCTCTTTTCGCAAGGATGTTATTCATATAATGGTGGGATTTCAGCCGTTCATCCCCCTCTGGCGTATTGCGCCTCATTTTGAGGAGCACCAGCTCTTTTTCCGCCATCTCCCCCGCTGGCGGCAGCGGCCTTGCAAAGAGGATTGTCTGGGGTTTGCTGTAAACATCAGGGGGGAGGCCAAGCTCTTCGATGCCTGCAGATACATTCAGCCTCACATTGGCATTACGATATCCATTCCGCTCAAGCACCATGCTGATTTTCCCGGCCATGTCCTCTCTTGAAAAAGCTGCCTCGATATTGAGCGCGCGAAGCCCCCGGTTCATCCGTTCAAGATGATCGTCGAGCAGGAAAGGATGGCCATCATACACCCTGAATGTTTCGAATAGCCCCATTCCGTAAAGAAAACCGTGGTCAAAAGGCGAAATCACCGCTTCTTCAGCTGAAACAAGCTTGCCGTTTATCAAAACATACATGCTTAGGCCTCCACCATATTGGCATTCTTATAATGGGAAATGAAGTTGCTTAATAATACTTTTCCCGATTGAGTCATGATGGATTCGGGATGAAATTGGACGCCTTCTGCCTTCATGGTTTTATGGCGGATCGCCATGATCTCGCCTTCCTCTGTCCACGCCGAAATTTCAAAGCAGTCAGGCAATGTCTCTTTTTTAACAATCAGAGAGTGGTATCTGGTCGCAGGGAAAGGATTCGGCAAACCGGCAAAAATGGTTTTGCCATCATGGTAGATTTCCGAGGTCTTCCCATGCATCAGCCTTTCTGCCTGTACGACATCTCCGCCGAATGACTGGGCAAGAGACTGATGCCCGAGGCAGACGCCGAAAATAGGGATCTTTCCTGCAAAATGGGAGATCGCCTCCAGGCTGATTCCTGCTTCATTCGGGCTGCAGGGACCAGGGGAGATCATCAGAAAGGAAGGCCGGGCTGCTGCGATGTCCTCAAGGGCGGTCCCATCATTTCTTTTTACAACCAGCTCTTCCCCCAGCTCACCCAAATATTGAACCAGATTATAGGTAAATGAATCAAAGTTATCAATCATATAAATCATATCAGCAGCTCCCCGCCATTCTCGGCCAGCTCCTTTGCCTTCCAGAGGGCCATCGCTTTTTTAAGTGATTCTTTATATTCATGCTTCGGGCTGGAGTCGATGACAATACCGGCTCCCGCCTGTACATGGGCCTTCCCGTCTTTTACAAGCATCGTGCGGATGACGATGTTCAGCTCCAAATCTCCATTAAAGCCGATCCATCCGATTGAACCTGTGTACAAGCCCCTTCTCACAGGCTCCAGTTCTTCAATAATCTCCATCGTTCTGATTTTCGGCGCCCCGGTAATCGTCCCGCCGGGAAACACAGCATCAATGACATCATAGGGAGATCTGCCTTGCGCAAGGGTCCCCCTGACATTTGAGACGATATGCATCACATGGGAGTATTTTTCAATCACCATGAATTCATTCACTTCCACTGAGCCGTATTCAGCAACACGGCCAAGATCATTCCGCTCCAGATCTACAAGCATGACGTGCTCTGCCCGCTCCTTCTCGTTCTGGATCAGTTCCTCGGCAAGCCTTAGGTCCTCTGCTTCATCGGCCCCTCTTGATCTTGTGCCCGCTATCGGCCGCGTGCTGATCTCCCGCCCTTTCTTCTTGACCAGCAGCTCAGGCGAACCGCTGACAATCTGGTAATCAGGTGTATGGATATAAGCCATATAAGGCGACGGATTGAGCTGGCGGAGCTGATCATACACATCAATCGCTTCGACGCCGATCGGCCTTGTCTGCCTTACCGACAGGTTGACCTGGAATACATCCCCCTTGGAAATGTAATCCTGGATCCTGCTTACCGCTTCCTTAAATTCTTCTTCTTCCATAGATACCTCAAGAGCTTCACTGATCTGAGCCTTTTCCGGGACTCGGGGGGCAGGAACAGGGCTTATCCAGCGGGACATCCACTCTTCCGCCCTTTTTTCCGTGTCTCCGGGGTTCTTAGAGGATTCATATAAAAATAAAAGCCAGAGCTCCTCCTTTTCATGGTCAAAAATAAACCATTCCTTGAACAGGAAAAAATGAATATCCGGAAGCTTGAGGTCATCCTCTGACCAGACAGGGAGCTTTTCAACATATCTGGCATAGTCGTAGCTGATATATCCGATGGCTCCTCCCTGGAAGTCCGGCAGCCCTTCCAGCCGGCCGGCTTCATATCTGCCCATATATTCCTGCAGGCAATGAAGCGGATTGCCTTCTAGCAGCTCCGTTCCTTCGCGGGAAACTGCCTCAAGCTGCATGCCCCTGCCCGTCAGGATCACCTCCGGGTCAAAAGCTGCCATGCTGTATCTGCCGCCCCGCCCGCTCTCCAAGAGAGCATGATTTTCTTTTCCTGCAGATAAATGCCGGTAATGCTGATAAAACTCTGTATATGTATAAGCAGTTCTCCTGCTGTAGATTGACAGCTTCTCCATCCTGAACACTCCCATCCGAATCACTACTTTTCATCATACATGATTTGAAGCCGGCGGGACAGGTACTCCGCTCTCTGCAAAGGCATAAAAAACAGCAGCCCGGACGGCTGCTGTTCATTGTTTCTTCTATTCTTCGAACTGGTACAGCGGCGTGCTCAAATAGCGCTCCCCGTTGCTTGGGATGACGGCAAGGACTTTCTTGCCCTTCCCAAGCTCCTTCGCTACTTTAAGGGCAGCATAGATGGCTGCGCCTGACGAGATTCCGCCCAGGATTCCCTCTTCCTTTGCTGCACGGCGGGCATATTCAAACGCATCATCGTTTGTTACCTTGATTACCTCATCATACACTTTTGTATCAAGGATATCCGGTACAAACCCGGCACCGATGCCCTGGATTTTGTGGGGGCCCGGCTTTCCGCCGGAAAGGACCGGTGAATCTGCCGGCTCTACTGCGTAAATTTTGACAGAGCCAAACTTCTCCTTAAGCACTTCTCCTGCCCCGGTGATCGTTCCGCCTGTGCCGATCCCTGAGATAAAAGCATCCACCTGATCCATCTGTTCAGCGATTTCCTTCCCGGTTGTCCTTCTGTGGACCTCTGGGTTGGCTTCGTTCTTAAATTGCTGAGGCATGAAATAGCCATGCTCCTTCGCCAGCTCTTCAGCCCTGCGGATCGCTCCCCCCATCCCCTCAGGCCCTGGAGTGAGAACAAGCTCGGCTCCATAGGCGCGAAGAAGGTTGCGGCGCTCCATACTCATTGTTTCCGGCATAACGAGGATGGCCTTATAGCCTTTAGCTGCTGCAATCATCGCCAGCCCAATCCCTGTGTTCCCTGAAGTCGGCTCGATAATCGTATCGTCGGCTTTCAGATTTCCATCCTTTTCTGCAGCTTCAATCATGGCAAGGGCAATCCGGTCCTTGACGCTGCTGCCCGGATTCATATATTCCAGCTTCAAGTAAACATCAGCACTGTTTTCATCTGTCATACGGTTCAATTTGACGATCGGAGTCTGCCCGACCAATTCTGTAATCGAGTTTGCTACGCGCACCATTTGCATCCGCTCCCTAATCCGAGTATTTTTATTGGTTTTATAAAAACTTAACAGCGCAAAAGGAAATTGTCAATCAATATGCAGTCAAAACGACCCTGTTATTTAGAATTTTCTTTTAATTAACGCAGTTCTATATTCACTATGTAGTATTATATACCCTCATGCCTGCCTTTATGTTGAGGATAAACAAAAACGGACAGGCTGCCTGTCCGTTTTCATCCTATTGCTTTTCTTCCTGTTTATCATAGAAAGAGTCGACTTTGATTTCATTCCAGAATGGCTTGGCCGAAGCAGGGGTGTCCATCTGCTCGAGAGCGACCTGGCGGCGGATCTGATTTTTCACATCCTTGAAAGCATAATTCCGGCCTTCCAGATGCTCATGCAGCAGGATTACTGCATACCCGTCTTCCACTGCAACCGGCTCGCTCCATTCTCCTTCTTTCAGCTTTGCCGCTTCATCTATGAAATCCTGTGAAAAACGCTCATCTTCTTCGCTGATGAATCCGGTTTCCCCGCCCTGGTTGGCGGTGAATTCATCGATCGACCTCTCCATGGCCAGCACCGGAAAGCTCGAGCCATTTTCAAGCTCTTTTATTGTCTGTTCAGCTTCCTTTTTTGTTTTGACGACAATTTGAGAAATATGATAGGAATCAGGAACCTGGAAAAGACTCATATTTTGATCATAATAGTCCTTCATTTCCTCTTCGGTCACCACAACATCTCTTGTCAGCAGTTCCTCAAGGAGCAGACTGTATTTAATCTGCTCCTTCCACTTGCTTTCATCAAGCTGCTTCAGCTGATTGCCCTGATACATCGTTTTGACAAGCGTGAGCTCCCTTTCGACCGCTTCCTTTGATACCTTAACATCGTATTTCTCTGCCATGGCCCCGATTACCTTTTGGTCGATCAGATCATTCAGCACTTCCTTGCCATAGCGCTGCTCCATTTCGTTCAGCCATTCATCTCTTGTAATTTTACCATCTCCGACCTCAGCTACGGTCTCCCCGCTGCCGGCAAACAGTACGGCCGGCCTGATCGTCAATAATAGGATAAAAATAATGTTCAAAATGGACAGGCTGGCAATAATCAGCCAAAGTTGCTTTTTTTTCACAGTTTCCTCCCCCAGAAAACAGCTTTATACCGCTTCGCTTTTTAGTGCCTCAAGCTCTTCTTTTGAGTAATGGTATTTTTCATTGCAGAAATGGCACTGGGCCTCTGCTTCTCCGTCTGTATCGATCATATCCTGGATTTCATCCCTGCCGAGGCTGATAATGCTCGTTGCAAACCGTTCCTTGGAGCAGGTGCATTCAAAGGATACAGGCATCTTCTCCAGAATCTTGACATTTTCCTCTCCAAGAATCTCATTCAAGAGCTCTTCCGGTGTAAGGCCTTTTTCAATCAGCTTGGACACAGGCGGGATTTCCTTCAGCCTGTTCTCAATTCTTGTAATCGTCTCTTCATCTGTCCCTGGAAGAAGCTGGAGGATGAATCCGCCTGAAGCAAGGATTGTATTATCCGGATTTACCAGAACGCCAACTCCGACAGAGGAAGGGAGCTGCTCGGACATTGCAAAATAATAAGTGAAATCCTCCCCAAGCTCACCCGAAACAATCGGCACCTGTCCTGTGAAATGCTCTCTCATCCCGATGTCCTTGACGACGGTCAGCATGCCATCGGTCCCGACAGCCCGGCTTACGTCCAGCTTCCCCTGCTCATTCAAGTCAAAATGGGTCTGCGGATGCGTCACATAGCCGCGCACCTCTCCCTTGGAATTGCTGTCAACCAGGATCGGGCCAAGCGGGCCGCCTCCTTCAATCTTGATGGTCAGCTTCTCCTCGCCTTTCAGCATCGCTCCCATCATCACACCTGCGGTCATTGCCCTTCCCAGAGCAGCAGAAGCCGTCGGCCATGTATAATGCCTTCTTTGCGCCTCTCCCACCGTAGCTGTACTGCGGGCAGCATACGCACGCACCTGTCCGTTGAAGGCAAGCGCCTTAATCAAATAATCTTCCATCTTGTACTCCTTTCAAAGCTGTATTTCCTATTTCTTTATACTTTCCCTATTTCGTTTATAAATTAACTGTAATCCTTTCAAGGTCAAAAATGGATCGACAATATCAATCATATTTGATTCCTGGGCAATCAGATTGGCAAGCCCTCCGGTAGCAATGACCAGCGGATTCTCATCACTCTGGTCCTTCATCCTCTTCACAATGCCCTCTACCTGTCCAACATACCCATAAACAATGCCCGACTGCATGGCTGCTACCGTATTCTTGCCGACAATATGTTCAGGACGGGCAATCTCTATCCTCGGAAGCTTAGCTGCCTTTGAATACAATGCCTCAGTCGAAATATTGACCCCTGGCGCGATTGCCCCGCCCATATACTGCTTATCTTCATTGATATAGCAGTAGGTTGTCGCAGTACCAAAATCGACGATGATAAGCGGCCCGCCATACTCGTGGATGGCTGCCACAGCATTGACGATCCTGTCAGCCCCCACCTCGCGCGGATTTTCATACTTGATATTCAGACCGGTCTTAATGCCAGGGCCGACGACAAGCGGCTTATGAAGGAAGTATTTCTGGCACATCCTTTCAAGCGCAAACATGATCGGCGGCACAACCGAAGAAATAATGATGCCATCTATGTTAGAAAATGAGAGATTCACATGCTCGAAAAGAGATTTCACGATCATCCCATATTCATCTTCTGTTTTATTCCGGTTCGTCTCTATTCTCCAATGGTGCTTAAGCTCTTCGCCATCATATACACCAAGAACAATATTTGTATTTCCCACGTCAAATACAAAGATCAACATTCTCACCACTTTTATAATTTTTCTAACACAAACACACTGCCAACATCATATCACAACTCCTGTTGAATCGTAATAGAAAAAGGCCTGTATCTGCCTGTCCCTGCAGGGATATCCTTCCTGCCTGAATGCAGATGCTGCGGCTGCACCAATACTAAGATACCCTTATTGTTTCCCAAAAAGCAAAAAGCTGACTCAGCAGGCCCATTTTCTGGCCTTTCTGAGTCAGCTTCTTTATTGATTAGAGGTCGCGCTTTTCGTCAGCGCTGCCGGTTGGGCCGGCATCATCCTTCGGAGCGACCGGATCGTTTGAATCTGCCGGATGGATTTCCTTCACAGCATCTTCATCTTTCTTGATGTTGATATTGACCTTCATATCTTCTGTGCTGGCATCGATCACTTTGCGGTCAGGCAGCTTGCCAGTGTCCACAAGGCTCTTGATCTGTTCAGCATCGAGAGTTTCAATCTCCAGAAGTGTGTTGGCGATCAAGTCAAGCTTATCACGGTTTTCTGTAAGGACTTTTCTTGCTTTTTCATAACACTCTTTAATGATGCGCTGGATTTCCAGATCAATTTCATAGGCAATCGCATCAGAGTAGTTCTGTTCATTATTGAAATCCCTGCCAAGGAATACCTGGCCTTGGGACTGTCCGAACTGAAGCGGTCCGAGTTTATCGCTCATACCGAATTCGGTCACCATTCTCCTGGCAATGCCGGTTGCGCGCTGGAAGTCATTGTGGGCGCCTGTGCTGACTTCGCCAAAGACAATCTCTTCAGCTACACGTCCGCCCAGGAGGCCGACAATCTTATCCAGAAGCTCCGGCTTCGTCATGAAGTAGCGGTCTTCCTTCGGCAGCATGACAGCATATCCGCCAGCCTGGCCGCGCGGAACGATGGTTACTTTATGGACCATTTCGGCCTCATCGAGCACCACACCGATGACAGTATGCCCCGCTTCATGGAATGCCACGATATTTCTTTCCTTCTTGGAAATGACGCGGCTTTTCTTGGCAGGCCCGGCAATGACTCTGTCCGTTGCCTCATCAATATCGGTCATATCGACTTTCTTCTTATCGCGGCGTGCCGCCACAAGGGCAGCCTCGTTCAATAAGTTTTCAAGGTCGGCACCTGAGAAGCCTGGTGTCCGTGCTGCAATGGCCTTCAGATTGACAGACTCATCAAGGGGCTTATTGCGTGCATGTACCTTCAGAACTGCTTCACGTCCATTGACGTCCGGACGGTCAACAGTGATCTGGCGGTCAAATCGTCCCGGACGCAGAAGGGCCGGGTCAAGAATATCCGGACGGTTTGTTGCGGCTACGATGATGATTCCTTCGTTGGCCCCGAATCCATCCATCTCAACAAGCAACTGGTTCAGCGTCTGTTCGCGCTCGTCATGGCCTCCGCCAAGACCGGCGCCGCGCTGGCGTCCAACTGCATCAATCTCATCAATGAATATAATACACGGTGCATTTTTCTTAGCGTTCTCAAACAGGTCACGCACACGGGATGCACCGACACCGACAAACATTTCAACGAAATCGGAACCGCTTATCGAGAAGAACGGTACGCCCGCTTCACCGGCAACAGCACGCGCCAGCAGGGTTTTACCGGTACCCGGAGGTCCGACCAGAAGCACCCCTTTAGGAATTCGGGCCCCAAGATCCGCAAATTTGCGTGGATCCTTCAGGAACTCGACGACTTCTACAAGTTCTTGCTTTTCTTCATCCGCACCGGCAACATCCTTGAAGCGGACTTTCTTTTTCTCTTCACTATAAAGCTTGGCTTTGCTCTTGCCGAAGTTCATTACCCTGCTGCCGCCGCCCTGTGCCTGGTTGAGCAGGAAGAAGAACAGGATGAAAATGATGATGAACGGAATGATGCTAGTGAAGAATGTCACCCAGCCGCTTGTTTCCTTGGCAGGCTGTACATCCACCTTCGCATTGGCTGCCGCCTCATCTATGCGGTCCAGCAGATTGTCGCTGTTCCAAACATAAGTGATAAAGAATTTATCTTCTTCATAGCCTTCAAGCTTGCCCCGCACCTCAAAAACTCCGCGCTCAGGCTGCATCGAAAGCTCTGTTACCTCGCCGCTGTCCAGGTAACCGACGAATTTGTCATAGGATATATGTTCTGTCGGCTCATTGTTGCCGTTAAAGAAGCTGACAACGCCTATTATGACTAAAAAGATTAATAAATAAAAGATGGTATTCCGGAAGATCCGATTCATCCCTTACCTCCTCCCACGGTAAACAAACTATATTGTATAGTATCATAGTAAATCATGCCAATTCAAGAAATTACACTTTTGAAAACCGGGCTGGTCCATGCTTTTAGCAAGGCTTGTCAATAAACCTCTCACATATAGGATTGCTTAATCGTTGTTTGTGTATACTTCAGGCTTCAAAACCCCTATATATGGAAGGTTGCGGTATCTTTCCGCATAGTCAAGGCCATAGCCAACCACGAATGCATCCGGAACGATGAAACCTACATAATCAGCTTTGATATCAGCTTTTCTGCCGGTCGGTTTGTCCAGAAGGGTGACGATTCTGATGCTTTTGGCTTTCCTGTAGCGGAACAGCTCTACCAGATAGCTTAGTGTCAGGCCGCTGTCGATGATGTCTTCAATGATCAGGATGTCCCTGCCCTCGACTGAAGTATCCAGATCTTTCAGGATTTTGACTTCTCCGGAAGAGACTGTTGAATTGCCGTAGCTGGAAACGTCCATGAAGTCCATTTCAAGATACGTATCGATGCGCTTCAAAAGGTCTCCCATGAAAGGCATCGCCCCTTTCAGCACGCCGATTGCCAAAGGATAGCTGTCCATATATTCCTCAGTCAGCTGCTGGGCAAGCTCTTTAGTCTTTGCCTGGATTTCCTCTTCGGAAATTAATACTTTTTCGATATCGTTTTTCATGAATAGTGTGCCCCCTAGAAGATCAATGCTTTATATATGTTAAAAAAATATTCCTGGTGTCAGGACCTGCAGGCAGCTCATAAGCGGATTTGCTCAATCCGGGAATCCAGAGGATTTCGCCGCTGCTGTCAGTCACGATGGGCCAGCCGTTCCGTTCATACAAAGGGATTTTCCTGTCGATAAAAATAGATTTCACTTTTTTTGTCCCGTTCATTCCTTTTATCGTCATTCTGTCCCCTGTTTCGCGGGTGCGGACAACAAGCGGAAAATGCACATTATCCATGCTGACTTCAAAGGCATTCAGATCTGCCGCTCCTCTATCTTCTCCGCTTTCTTCTGCCAGTATGGCACCGGCGCCTGGTAGCTGGAGCTTTCCGGGCTGATTTATCTCAAAACGATAGGCTTGCACCTCAGAATGGCTGTACCTGAAATGGCAAAAGCCGTATGATCGTACAATTTTTAAGCCGTTTGGGAAATCAAGTGAACCGGATGGATGAGGATTGCTCAATATTGAAAATATCTTCTCAATATGTAAGGCGGATAATGATGCAGGCCTCTCTTGATAGAGATATTTTAATATTAGTTGAATACCTCTCCTTTGTAAAGGCATTGGCATTAGCATGAAGCGTTCTGCATCAATCGTGATTTCAGCATCTTCTTTCTTCATTACTGTATTCATTTCCCGCGCCGTTAATTCCTGAAGGAGCTGTTCATCACCGCGCAGCTCTTCGCTGAAGCGCTGAAAATGAACATGGGCCTGCGGGTTCTCCGATTTCAGGAATGGCAGGACGTTTTTCCTGAACCTGTTTCGGCTGTAAACATCCTTTTCGTTGCTCGGATCTTTTCGGGGGTCCAGCTCATTTCTTAAACAATACTCTTCAATTTCTCCTCGCTCAAGGCACAGGAAAGGACGGATGATTTCTCCGCCGGCAAACGGACGGGAGAAAGGGATCCCTGATCTTGCTTCCCCTGCGCTGCCTCTTGTGAGCCGCATCAGGATGGTTTCCATCTGATCATCCCCATGATGGCCGAGTGCCAGGTATGATGCCCCCGATGCCTCCATGGCTTCTTCAAAAAAGCGGTAACGGCATTCGCGCGCGGCTGTCTGGGAGCTTTTCCCGGTTTCCTTCATATAAGCCGGAACATCCTCCCGCCTCATCTCAAACGGAATGCTCCGCTCTTCACAAAAGGATTGGACGAACCGGGCTTCCTGATAGGATTCCTCGCCCCTGAACATATGGTCAAAATGGATCGCCGCCGGTTCAGCTCCCCACACCTTACGCTTTTTCCACAGCAAATGGAGCAGCGCCAGGGAATCGGGGCCTCCGGACACGCCGACAAGTACCTTTTTGCCTTCAAGCCTTACACCATGATGCCGAAGAAAAGCTTCGGCTTTTGCATCAAGCATAATAAATTCTTCCTTACTTGAAAAATCTATAGTCCCTTATACCCCTGGTGATAGGTGAATAACCTTATTGACGGAAAGGAAACTACTATATTAAGAATAGCATCTTTGCCTGTAATCTCCAAAGCATAACCCTGATGGATTGCATATCACACCCGGGGCGCTTCCCCCGCTCCATTATGTACGTATTAACATGCAAAAGGTTTCAGCATTTTTCTTAGACCAGCTGTCCATAAATATACACAAAATAAAGGATTGATATGACAAAGACAATAAGCAGCGTTTCAAGGAAACCGCCTTTTTTCTTTTGGTCCTTTGCACCCGGCCTTCTCCGTGAGGGGCCGGGGCCAGGGGTGGCGGCCTGGACCCGGGCAGCATTCCGCCGCGCCGTGCGGCTTTCAGGCTGTCCTCCTGCAGGCATCGCAAGAAGCTCTTGTCTCATCTCAGCAGCAGAACCATACCTTCCTTCAAGCGCCTTCAGGAGAACGGGCTCATACTTCAGCAGCTCTTTGTCCTGCCTGATCATATCCCTGAGCTGGCCGATTCCCCCTGCTGTCTTATTGAACCGCTTCGGATAGTAAAGATTGATCAGCACCATTGCAGCAGCGAATAAATCATACTGCGGATCGGCCTTCCTTGTGCCAAGCCCCCAATATCCGCGGTCGTAAAACTCCGTAAATTCCTTGATTGCCCTTCCTTTGATGGTTGTACCGCCCACATCGATGCAGCGTATCCTTGGAGGAGGGGAAGTCACAATCAGGTTCTCCGGCTTCAGGTCGCCAAACACCCAGCCGCTCTGGTGGAGCTTTTCCAGATCGCTGAGCAGCTGGGAAAGAAGCACCTCTGTCCAGGAAGGCCCTTTTTGCCGGATGAATCCGAGCAGATCCGGTCCGTGTATGTACTCCATTGCATAAAAGGAGATTCGCGCATCCTTCCTCTCCCAGTCATCGACATCAAGCAAAGAAGGCCCTAGGGCAGAACCCTGGACCTTGGCAAAGGATTTTAGCACATTTACTTCAGAGGTAACGGACATACCATTATCGCTCATCTTTAAGGCAACCTGCTGATTCCGGCACTGGGCAAGATAGACGATCCCATTCGCCCCGCTGCCCAGCTCCCTGATGATCGTATACCGGTTGCGATGCCATTTCCCTTCGATAATCGTCCCGGGGCTTACTTTACATAGAATCTTCAAAGTATTGTTCATCATCACGGGAAAGCAGGCTCCTTAGTGAACGTTTTTTCTTGAAATAGCTCAAAGCTTCACGGATTGCAGGCCCCGTGGGAGTGATGCCTCCTGTTGACAGCTTTGAAAATATGCTTGTAAGGGATTCGAGCCTCGGGGTCCAGTCCAGCAGTTTTTCGACATCATTCTTTTTCCCGGGAAATACAAATACCGCAAAACGGTTATCCCCCGAACGGGCATTCAAGCTCAGTGACAAATCGAGAAGGGCTTCCTTGACCGTCGGGAGCTTATGCTTCATGCTCGCACTTGTATCGACAAGGACCAGCACCTCAAGCTCGACTGTTTCCCCGAGCTCATCGACAACCTCCATGACCTCTCCCCTTTTTTCGGGCGGAAGGTCTTCAACTGTCTGGGAGCCGCCTAATATCTGCTGAAGCTCTTTATTCACCACACCCTGGAGCGTCTGGGTCATCGCCTTCCTCGTCACCATCTGCACCGTCTGCGATAACGCCTGCGAGTAGACGACCTGGCTTACCCCGCCCCCGGAAAGGGCAATCCCTTCAATTTCATTCATGCCCCGCTCATCGATGACATCCTTCTCCATCACTCCAATGACATTTACTGTAATGCCCTGTTCCTTCGCCAAAGCTGACATGGCCACAGGATCTTCACCCTGATTGGAGCAGCCATCTGTGATAAGCAGAATCTGTTTCAGTGTGCCGGTCTTCATAAAATCTCCCCTCCTGTACCTTATTGATACCATTTTCGACGGAACAGACAGGAAATATACATGCTCCGGCTAATGGATGGGCAAATTAATCAGTTGGCTTTCTGGCGCTGCTTGTGCACCGGGAAGGATGCCCACTTCGGCGTGTTATGCTTGATCTTCGAGACAACTACGGTCATATCATCCTCGATCAGCCCGGAGCGCGACCGGATAACCTCCTCCATGATCAGATCGGCAATTTCCTGAGGGTCCTCTGTTTTCAGCTCATGGATTTTCCGCTTCATCCACAGGTCGTAATTTTCCACATGCTTCGGCCCCTCGAATACCCCATCGCTCATCATGATCAGGAGATCGCCCGCCTTCAGCTGCTCGCTGACCACATCCACCTCGAATTCCTGGAGGATTCCCATCGGGAGATTGCTCGCCTGGACTTTCAGGACCTTGCCCCCTCTTTTAATAAAGCTTGGCGTCGATCCAACCTTCAGGAATTTGGCCGCCGCATTTTGCAGATCGACCATCACCAGGTCGAGGGTGGAAAAAATCTCGTCTGTTGTCCGCAATGAGAGCACAGAGTTGACCGACTTTATTGCCACCTTCTCCTCAATCCCTGACTGGAGGATTTTTTGAAGAAGCAGGAGGGTTTCCTTGCTCTCAATATGGGCCCTTTCACCATTCCCCATCCCGTCGCTGATGGCAATCGCATATTTACCGCCTCCGAGCTCAATGGTTGAATAGCTGTCTCCTGAAATCAGGCCGCCATCCTTCGCAGCATGCGCCACCCCGGTTTCAACCGCGTAGGCCTTGGCCGATCGGAATGTCACATAGCAGCTGCCGCTTCCAAACGTTGAACATTCCTCCGAATTGACAAGGATAGTCTCACCCAGAATATCTGACAGCATCGGGGCTATCAGTTTTTCACACTCGCCATGCCCCCTGCAGTAGGGGATCGTCATATCAATATCAACATCCCCCTGCTCCAGGCTGTAAATCTCCACCTGCTCGATCTGGATGCCAAACTCCTGGAGCGCTTCAAAGATGGATTCCTCCTGCTTATGATGATTTTCCCGCTCACGCTGGATTTCCTTTGCAAAATTGCCCATCACCTCTGACACGCCCAGCAGCTGGTCAGCCACAAGCCTTCTGCTTTCCTGCACCTGTTTTTTTAGCTTCAGGTTCGCCTGATAGAAAGTCAGCTCATGATGAACCGTCTCCAGCACCTTTTTCGAGCGTGTGCAATGTTTTTCCCACTCCCTTGTCAGCCTTCCGGAAACGGTCCCCTGCCGGGCATCCATTTCATGCATAATTTCTTTCATATAGTCATAGGTTGTATCAAAGTTCCTTGCCCAGCAATGATCTTTCTTGAAGCAGGTCTGGCATGTCTTCTCCGTGACATTGCTCAGGAAATAATCCAATTCCCTATCCTCCCCATCCCAGTCAATAGGATCATCATGGGAAGAAAAGCTCTTGGACAGAGCCTGGAATACAGTGGAGAATTGGGCGACACGCTGGGCAGTGACGTCCCGCATCTTCCTCATATACTGCTGCTGCTCAGCCGCATACTCCGGGGTCCCGGGAATATGCCTGGCCAGCTTCCCTGTCAGCGCCTGCGGAGTCAGGAAAAATAAAACTGTCGCCGCACCTGTCTCAAGGACGGTTTTCAGCAAGGTGCCGGTTCCTTCCCCATACATTCCGATCAATAATGTTGCAATCAGCAGGCCGCATGCCACTCCGAGCTTTCTCCCTTCCTTCAGCAGGCCGCCAAGAAGCCCGGAAAAAGCAAGCAGGCTCATATGATAAAAGCTCGAAACATTTGCCAGGCTGAAGATCAGTCCAGTCACCACCCCGACTGTTGACCCGACCGTTGCACCGGCAACAAATGCAAATAGAAGAACCAGATATCTGGATAATATATGTTCAACAGACAGGTCATACACCGACCAGCCGATTGTACCCGTCATAACCGAGGCAAGCATGATGATCAGGCAGACGATCTCCTCTGTCTTAAGCGACTGCCTCCTTTTCGATATGCTCAGCAGCGGAAGGCTCTGCAGGAAAATCAAAGTGAGAATAAAGCCGAGGCTTGCCTCCACGCCGGCCATCATCGCATCATAAAGTGCCAGCTGGCCCGAAACAATATAGGCTTCTGCAATCTTCCCGATCGCCAATATGAAAAATGTATACGCCGGCAAGGCTCTTACTTCATTTTTCAGCCACTTTTTTGAAACCCGGAAGGCGAAGAGGAACATAAAGCAGATGCCGAAGACTGATGCTGCATTCATCATCGATAAAGTGAATGCTCCGGCAGTAAGCCCGATCAGGGCCAGCGGAGCTTTATCTCTCTTGATCAGATAGACGGCCGCAAAGAAAGGAAGGCTGAAGGGTGTCAGTTTCGCCAGTATGAGCGCCCTCCCCAGGAGAAATCCGATCAATAGAAGGATATAGCCCTTTTTGATAAAAAAGGTCTCCATTTTCATCTGGAATTTGTGAAGGCCTTTTGCCAACTCGAGCTTCGATCCGTTGAAATCCACTTCCACAGCCGGCTCCATTACTGTCTGTTCTGCCTTTTCCATTCATTCCACTCCCCATATTTGTATCGTTGCTGATTATTATAAAATTGGTTATGCATAAAAGTTTGTCAAAAGAGGAGACAAGCCCCTGTTTTTCTTTCGACGGCTTTCCGCCTAAAAATATAAAAGCAAACAATAAAATGGCGGATAATCCCATAATGATGAATGCAGTTTTGAATATTCACACAAATAATAGATAGGAATGCCTTTACAGCGCGAATTACCTGCCAGAAAAAATTGGCGAACTGAAAAAAAGGAGAACCGACATTTTTCTTTCAAAATATTATTGACACCAGAGTCAATCCTTTGTATTATATTCCTTGTGCTTATATTATGGCGGTGTAGCTCAGCTGGCTAGAGCGTACGGTTCATACCCGTGAGGTCGGGGGTTCGATCCCCTCCGCCGCTATCCTTATATTTAAATACGGCCCCTTGGTCAAGCGGTTAAGACACCGCCCTTTCACGGCGGTAACACGGGTTCGAATCCCGTAGGGGTCATACATGAAATGCGGAGGGTGCTTGTTCAGCCCCGACAAGCTTAAGACGCCTCAGAAATGAAGGCGTCTTTTTGCCTTCAATTCTGAGGTGGCTTAAGACTCGAGGGGCTAGCACCCGGAGCTGGACAATGAAATGCGCAACCAGCTTGCCCAGCCCTTCAAAAAAACACCTGTTCCTTTCCGGAGCAGGTGTTTTTTATTTGTCTTACTTTTGAAACCACAAAAAAAGACAAGCCCCTCGGCCTGTCATTGTCTTGCAATATATAGAAAAAAATCAGCAGCAAGTTACCCTCGTTTAGCGCCTCTTCCTCCGCGTTTGGATTCAGTGTTGCGTTTTAGCGAGGCCAATCGATCTTCACTGTCTTTCAGGAACTTGGCCATTTTGGACTCAAAGTTCTCCCTTGGCGGACGGCTGTCACTCGGCCTTCCATTGCGCGGACGCGGAGATCCCGAATATCCGCCGCGGGATTCCCGGCGTTCAGGCCTGTCAGTTCTTTCTGGTCTAGCTGGTCTCTCTGGCCTGTCTACTGCTTTCTTGATGGATAAGCCGATCTTTCCATCCTTCTCCACATTAATGACTTTGACCTCAACCTGGTCACCGACCTTCAGGTGGTCATTAATATCCTTAACATAGTTATCTGCGACCTCACTAATGTGGACAAGACCGGTTGAACCTTCCGGCAGTTCTACGAACGCGCCGAAATTAGTAATGCCGGTTACCTTTCCTTGTAACTTGCTGCCTACTTCGATTGACATAAAAAGATTTTGCCTCCTTAAAGATTAAAAGAATTAAACTTACTTTATATTATACAGAATTTCAAAAAAGAGTGTCAATAAGACAGCTACTCGGATGTTTTTTCCTTTTCCTTCTTTTTGCCCTTATCCTCAGGCAGATTAAAGATAATTTCATCCTTTTCGGAAAGGAAATAGTTCTTCCTCGCAAGCTTGGCTATATATTCATCATCATTCAGTTTGACGATTTCTTCTTCCAGGATGACCTCATTCTTTTTAAGGGAAGCGAGCTTCTTTTCAAGGTTCTCTTTTTCGAGGGCCTTTTCTTCAAGAGCAGAGGATTGCGTGACGAGTGTAGAGATCATCAATACGGCGATGGCTGCAGCGCCAATGAAAAAGACAGTCAGCCTGCGGATAAGCAGGATTCTCTTCCTGGCTGTGCTGATCTCTGCATTCTCTTGCTGTTTGGCATAGTTTGTCTCAATTTTTGCTACTTTGCGTTTCCTGATGGCACTCACTCTCGCAGCCCCTCCTTGCCCATTTATTTATTTTTCCATCTGGTTAACAAGCTGTTTAAGTTATTCTTGAACGTGTGTAAATTTCCTGCCAATTTATTATATAACTTCTCGACGAGATTTTTAATCTTTTTCGGCAAAATCAACCAAAAAAGTGACCAAATCCATTTGACAGGGCTTAAAATCACTTTTAAAAGGGTCCATATGATCCGAAGTGCCAGCTTCAAAAGGGATATAATGCCTTTGCCGAGCATCAGAATAAGGGAAATAATACCCATCACAACCGATTGTATCGGTTTATAAATCAAAAGATGCGCCATTCTGACAAAAAAGCGGAATATCGCGGCAATAGCTTCAATCAAAGTTTCAAGCAGCCGGAGGAATCCCTGCTTCAGCAGGCTCTGGTATGCAGCAAACCCGCATAACAGGGCAATAAAGATATAGAACCTCAGCTCGCCCTGGTTGATTACGAACAATACATAAAAGACAGCAAGTCCCTGCAGGCTCCAAAATAAAAAATCATTGATGAAGACAATCCAGCTTTTTCTTTTGGCGCGTCGCAGGAAGCGGTTATAGGTATCGAGCGACGCGCCGAACGCGCTTCCCATGCCAATCATGGCAAGCATGGTAAGAAACTGCGCAGAAAGGGTCATCGGAATATCTTGCTAAAGAACCCTTTAGCTTTTTCCCCTTGCTGTTCGTCCATATATACGAGGTCAAAGACCTTTCCTTTAATGGACACGATCCCTTTTTCCACATCCAGATTCTTCATCTGGAGATTCTGGCCGCGGATGGCCAGGAAGCCCATGACTGTCTCCAAAAGGAATTCTTCATTATCAAAGCTTTCGACCTGCTTGACACCCGTAATATCCAGAAGCTTTCGTCCCCTCATGATGACATCATGATCAGGAGCACTGCTTTTGCCTGTGTTTGGTTCATAAAATTGGCTCATCCTCATCCCCCACAATTCCATAGTACAACCTTTTGTACATGTGTATGTGGGCGGAGGGGCGTTTAGAACATTCGGAGTCCGGCCGGGTTATTATATACCTGTTTCCCCGCCGGTGCTTTGTTAAACATTAATTTTCCTGCTGGTTTGGCCGTTCTTCCTTCAGGATGGTATACATTTCTGCCGCTTCTTCCTTGCGGCTTGTTTCCTGGAGGCGGTCAATCTTCGCTGTCACAATACGCTGCCCGAGCCTGACCGTCAGCTCATCCCCAACCTTTACGGTTGAGCTTGCCTTCCCCTGCTGTCCATTGATCAGGATCCTCCCCTGGTCCGCTACCTCTTTCGCGAGCGTTCTTCTCTTGATCAATCTTGATACTTTTAAAAATTTATCCAGTCTCATTCATGTCTCCCCCTTTATAATCCTTGCTGTTTCGCTTCATCCCAGAACCGGTCCAGCTCTTCCAGGCTGTACTCGCTTATGTCCCGGCCGCTTTCCCTGACCTTATCTTCAATATACGTAAAACGCCTGATGAACTTCTGATTGGTCGTGAAGACTGCCTGTTCTGGATCGATTTTGCAGAATCTCGCAATATTCACGAGTGCAAACAGGATATCGCCAAACTCTTTCGCTGCTTCTTCTGACCGCGGATCCCGGTTCATTTCCTCTTCAAATTCAGACAGCTCTTCTTTAACCTTCTCCCAAGCCGGCCCAATTTCCTGCCAGTCAAAGCCTGCGCCGGCTGCTTTCTTCTGGATATCCGCTGCCTGGAGCAGCTGCGGCATCGATTTGACGATTCCGCTCAAGAGCGATTCAGGTGCAGCTCCTTTTTCTTCTGCCTTGATTTCCTGCCAATTTTTCAGGACCTGCTCTTCTGTTTCCGCCGAGGCGTCGCCAAAGACATGGGGATGCCTGCGGATCATTTTTTCACTAGCAGACTGAATGACATCATCAACGGAGAAATAGCCGTCATCTTCCCCGATCTGCGCGTGCAGCACCACCTGCAGGAGGACATCCCCCAGCTCCTCGATCATATGGTCGATATCTTCATTATCAATTGCTTCAATAAGCTCATATGCCTCTTCGATCAAATATTTCCTGAGTGATTGATGGGTCTGCTTGATATCCCAGGGACAGCCGTCCGGCCCCCTCAATGCGGCAATGATTTCCCGGAACTTGCTGAATTCCCTGTAGAGGAGGGTTTCATCCTTTACAGGCGGCACATAGACCGAGGTGAGGTTATTGATTTCTGCTTCACGGTCAAGCTCAAACAAAGACACCTTCCGGATGCTCTCCCTGCTGCTCCCCGCTGCTGTGGCTATATAGACTTCATAATCATACGGAAGCATTTCCATCAGCGTCAGTTTCACATTGCTCGCCATATAGGTGTCATACACCTGTCCGATGATCATATGATGCTTCAGCATCACTTCGTCTTTTTTCAGGTCGGTGGCATCCAGCAGCTGAAAGCCTTCGATCGGATCTATTTTCAAAGCCTGAAACAGCGCGTCCAAAAAGCTCTGTCCTCCCCCGATCACGATTTCAATCCCAAGTTCAGGACCTTTCCCGATCAGGATCTGCACTGTTTTCTCAGCAACCAGCGGATGGCCCGGCACAGCATAGACGACATCCCCATCTGCTGCTTTCTCCAGTAGGATATCGCAAATTTCCTCATATACCTCTTCAAAGCGGCTGTGCTTTTCGTATACACGATCAAATGACTGAAAAGCCATCCCCTCATCCTGCAGCTCCCTGATCACCGGATGGTCCTCTGTCCTCAGATATACCGCTCCCTCAGCCTGAAGGGCTTTATAAACGCCAAAGGGCAGCTGTTCAAGATCTCCCGCCCCAAGGCCGTAAATCGTAATCTTATTCATTATGAATCATCTCCTGTTCCTGCCGGGCAGCAAATAGCTCAGCTTGCTTCCAAAAGGCAGCATGCTGATTTCTTCTTTTCTAAAAGTCTCTCCTTTTAAAGCTAAAAGCATGAATACAATTCCGCCTGATGCAGCTGCACTCAAGGCGGTGAAGCCAGCGGCAAGGCGGCCTTCCCCGGCCAAAAACCCCGCAGCCAGCAGATAAGCCTTCAAGAAAAGCAGCATGGCTGCGGCAGCGGTTCCGAGCCCCAGCACGAAACGGCCTGGCACTAAAGGCTGCCTCAACAGGAGGCGCAGCCTGGCGAGCAGGACAAGCAGCACAAAGGCCAGCGCTGCACATGCAGCAATTGCCGCCCCCATCGTCCCAGCAGCCGGCACAAGGAGAATGTTAAGGATATATTTCATCCCGAAGCCCCCTATAATCACAGCAGCCGGGAAAAAAGTGTGCCCCAGCCCCTGCAGAATGGCCGCAAGGGTCATGATGATCGAGGCAAAGAAAATGAACAGGCTCAGCACAGACAAAACTTCTGACCCTTCCGCATTCTCAAACAGCATGATATTGACCGGCTTGATGATCGCCCATAACCCGATGGCTGCTCCTGTCCCGAAGAGCAGGCTGACACGGAGGGCAAGGCCTGCCTTTTCAGCAAGGAACTTCTGATTGTTTTTCAGTTTTTCAGCTGTGATGAGCGGGACAAGCGAAAGTGACATCGAAGTGGCGATGACGGTCCCAAGCTGTATGAGCGGCTGGCCCCTGTCATAAATCCCCTTTAGCTTTTTTGCCTCTTCAGCATCGAGCCCTCCCGACACAAGCAGGGAATACAGATTCAGAGAATCTGCCAGCTGCAGAAGAATGAGCAGCATAGAAGCCGCACTGATGGCCGCTCCCTGGAGAGCGATGGTTTTCATCGTCTTCAGGACCGCTTTTCCTTTCAGTCCAATATCCGCCCTCCCGGCTGATTCCTTTTTCATCCGGCCCCAGAAATAAGCGGACAGAATGGCTGCGGAAGCAATGCCTCCTGTCACTGAACCAAAAACAGCCCCGCTCCCGGCCGTATATAAGGATGCCCCTTCTTTCATAAGAATGAACGCTGCAGCCAAAATGGTCGCCACACGGATGGCCTGCTCTCCCACCTGGGAAACAGCAGTCGGCAGCATATCGCCCCGGCCCTGAAAATATCCCCTGAGAAGCGCGGTCACCGGCAGAAGAAGAAAGACTGGGGAAAGAGTCCTTAAAAGGATACCCAGCTTTGGATCTCCCATTTGAGAAGCGATCCGGTCTGCACCGGCAAACATCACCAAGAAAGCAGCCAGGCCAATGGCCAAAAGAAAAAGTCCAGAGGCCGCCAGCAGCTGGAGAGCTTCTTTCCTGTTTTTTTCCTGTTCAGCATAAAGCTTTGAAATCACGACCGGGAAACCGTATGTAGACAGCACGATGGCAATCCCATAAAAGGGATAAACCTGCTGGTAAATATAAAAGCCGACATCCCCTACGATATTCTGGAAGGGGACTCTGTAGACTGCGCTCAAAACCTTAGTGATTAAAGCGGCAGCTGTTAGGATCAGGGCTCCTTTGAACAAGTCCCCTGATTGATTAGCGGGCTTCATCGCCCATCTCCTTCCAATAATGAATTCGAAAAGTATTATAGCATAACCAGCAGCCGCAGGACGGGATGACAGCGCAATAACCTTATTTCGTTACCCGCCTGTCATAAAACAAATGCCTGTGAAGCATTCTTTTTCTTTTTCCCCATAGAAAAAAGGCAGCCAGGCTGCCCCTTTCGATAATCTTTATAAGATGCAATACGTATTAGGACTCCATCTGCCTTGCCAAGAATCCAGCTGCTGTTTCCACAGCCTTCTGTTCTACATCGCCAAGTGAATCTTCCTTCGCATAAATGATGACTGCACCAATCGGGTCGCCATTGGCAATGATCGGGCCAATTGTATAAGCAGAAAGGCTTTCTTCGTTCCCGTCTGCAAGGGCATATTCGCCTTGATTGTTGACGAGGACAGAAGTTCTGTCTTCCATAGTTTTTTCCAGCAGATCACTGATGTTTTTGTTTAGGTAGTCCTTTTTTGAACCGCCTGCCATTGCGATAAATGTATCCCTGTCACAAATCAGGACCGGGTTTCCAAGGCTGTCATACAAGGCTTCTGCATATTCTTTTGCAAAATCGCTCAATTCGCTGATTGGTGAATACTTCTTTAAGATGACTTCACCATCGCGGTCTACAAATATTTCCAGAGGGTCACCTTCACGAATTCGCAGAGTCCTGCGGATTTCCTTCGGGATTACTACACGACCCAAATCATCGATACGACGAACTATACCAGTTGCTTTCATCCTGCGTTGCCTCACTTTCATCTGATGATTTTTAGCAGGAGAAGATTTTCTGCTTCCTTTTGTTGAAAACTTCTCCATGTTTGAACTTAGTATCTTTCATATGGAAAGTTCTATACACTTGCAAATATTTTTTCTCTTGGGTGATAACATTTCCTCAATAGGATAAACATTCCAGTATAAAAATCCTTACCATTTGAAATACCCTTGTCTACTCTTATTAAACACTTTTCTCATTTCAATTAGATGACAGGGACTTTTCCATTACTTTACGATATTGGATTATGCTGCTTCTTTTTGGATTTATCTATTCCAAGAATCATGTCATAGGCGGTGTTGAGCCATTTATCTGCACTGTAACCCTTTGTCTGGATGACCATCTTCAGCTTTTTGCCTTCCATGCCAAGGCCGACCATCCGTCCATGCTTTGTGCTTTCCCGGAAAATTTTCTGGCCGTCGATCAGAGAGCTTGCCTCCTCAGACAGGAGGATCAGCACTTCTGTCTTAGACTGCTTGATGAGTTCTACCCCGGCCTCCACGGCATGAACCTTCATTTCAGCGACCCGGAATAAATAAGCGACCTCATCCGGGTAGTCCCCGAATCTGTCTGTCATTTCTTCCTTCAGCCCTTCAATCTCATCCATCGAATCGATGCCGCGGAACCTTTTATACATTTCAATCTTCTGGTTTCCATCTGCAAGATAGGCATCAGGGATGTAGGCATCGATTTCCAGATCGATTTCCACAGAAGGTTTTTTATACGTTTCCGGATTTTCTTTCCGTTCTTCAATGGCCTCTTTGAGCATCTGGGAGTACAGATCAAAGCCGACAGAGTCGATGAATCCATGCTGCTGCGAGCCGAGCAGATTGCCGGCCCCCCTGATGGAAAGATCCCGCATGGCAATTTTGAAGCCTGACCCAAGCTCTGTGAACTCCTTGATGGCCTGGAGGCGTTTCTCCGCCACTTCTGTCAGAACTTTGTCTTTCCGGTAGGTGAAATAGGCATAGGCAACCCTGTTGGAACGGCCGACCCTTCCCCTCAGCTGATAGAGCTGCGACAGTCCCATCCGGTCAGCATCAAATACAATCAAAGTATTCACATTAGGGATGTCGACTCCCGTTTCAATGATCGTCGTGCTGACAAGGACATCCGCTTCGCCTTCAAGGAAGCTCAGCATAACTGACTCAAGCTCATTTTCCGTCATTTGGCCATGGGCTGCGACCACCTTGGCATCAGGGACAAGCATGGAAATTTCCTCTGCCTTTCGTTCGATATCCTCGACCCGGTTATACAGAAAATACACCTGGCCGCCCCGGGCCATTTCCCGTTCGATGGCTTCACGGACAAGTCCGCCATTGTATTCCATCACATATGTCTGGACCGGGAATCTGTTCTCCGGAGGCGTCTCGATGACAGACAAATCCCTCACCCCGAGCATTGACATATGCAGAGTCCTCGGGATCGGCGTCGCAGTCAATGTCAGGACATCGACATTTGTTTTGAGCTGTTTGATTTTTTCCTTATGGGTCACGCCGAACCGCTGCTCTTCATCGATGACGAGCAGTCCGAGGTCTTTATAAATGATTTCCTTAGAAAGCAGGCGGTGCGTCCCTACAACAATATCGACGGTTCCGTTTTTGAGCCCTTTGACCGTTTCGGTCTGCTGCTTCTTTGTCCGGAATCGGCTTAAGAGCCCGATTTCAACCGGATATTCCTGGAATCTTTCTCTCATTGTCTGGTAGTGCTGCTGGGCAAGGATCGTCGTCGGAACGAGGATTGCCACCTGCTTGCCGTCCGCAATTGCCTTAAAGGCGGCACGGATTGCCACCTCCGTCTTGCCATAGCCTACATCGCCGCACAGAAGGCGGTCCATCGGCCGCTCTTTTTCCATGTCCAGCTTGATTTCATGGATGGACCTCAGCTGGTCCTCTGTTTCCTGATAAGGGAAGGACAGCTCGAATTCACGCTGCATATCCCCGTCCGGAGAGAAGGCATAGCCTTTCGCTCTTTCTCTCTCGGCGTAAAGCTTGATCAGATCGTCCGCTATATCCTGGACAGAACTTTCTACCTTCTTCTTGACGCGCTTCCAGTCATTGCCGCCAAGCTTATAGATCTTCGGTTCTTTGCCTTCCGAGCCGACATATTTCTGGACCAGGTCGATCTGGTCGACCGGCACATACAGCTGGTCGCTGCCTGAATAGCGGATATTCAGATAGTCTTTGTGGAGGCCGTTGATCTCAAGGGTCTCAATGCCCAGGTATTTGCCGATCCCATGATTCACATGGACAACGTAATCGCCGATTTTAAGCTCTGAATAGCTTTTGATCCTCTCGGCATTAGACAGCTTCTGCCTGCGGGGCGAACGCTTCGCTGTTTTCTTATTAAAAAGCTCCTCTTCCGTAATGACGGCAATTTTCTGGATCGGCAGCTCAAAGCCTGTCTGAAGGCTTCCTTCCGTGATCTGGAACTTGCCCTTCAGGACCTCTTTATCAGGCTCGATGACGGCCGCCTCTATCTCATAATCAGCCAGCACGCTTTGAAGCTTTTTGACCCGGGCCATATCAGGACCGAGGAACAAGACAGAGAACCCGCTTTTCTTCCATCTTTCCAGCTCGCTTTTCAGCACATTCAGCTGGCCGTGGAAGTTCTGCATCTGCCTGCAGGAGACATTGATGATATTCTGCGGATTCGTATTCGGGACATGCCTTAAGAACAGGGACATGTAAACGATCGGCTGATGAGACCGGCTGATGAATTCCTTCAGGCTGTGGGAGATCTTCACGTCATGGACGATCTTTCCTTCGCCGAGCAGGCTTGTATACCATTCGGCTTCCTCTTTTTCAAGGGACTCATTCATCTCCTGGACTCTGCTGATTTCATCGATAAAAATAAGCCCATCCTGCGGGAGATAATCTAGCAAACTATTATTAGATTCGTATGCATAAGAGAGGTATTTGAACATCTGCTCAGGTTTTTGCCTGTTCCGGAGCTGCTCCAGCTCATATCCGATATTCTGTGCCAGCAGCTCTTTCGCTTTTTCATCCTTCAGCTTTTTCAGGCTGTCTGAAAGCCCTTTTTCCAGCTTCTGATACACCCTGTCGTAATGCTCATCTTCAAAAGGATTTTCGGTTGCAGGGCCGATATGGACCTGCTGCAGCTTTTCTTTCGAGCGCTGGTCTTCCAGGGAAAAAGAACGGATGCTGTCAATTTCAGTATCAAACAGCTCAATCCTGATCGGATCCGCTTCGGTCAGCGGATAGATATCCAGGATGCCGCCCCTGACGCTGAACTCCCCAGGGGAAGACACCATATCGGTGCGGCTGTAGCCCATTTTGACAAATTCGAGGAGCTGTTCCTCTATTTCTATGTCATCGCCAAGCTTTAATATCAGCTGGCGCGTCTTCCAAAGGGAAGGAGGCGGAAGCACCTTCCTCATCCCAGCCATCGGGATGAGGACAATTCCAGTGCCCTTTCCGCTCCAATGGTTGAGCGCGTCGATCCTCTGCGCCCTCAGCTCAGGGCTTGCAATGCTCAGCTCCGATGCGATCAGTTCATTGGCGGGATAAAGATATACATCATCCTCGCCTATCAGATTGACAATATCATCATATAATTTCTGTGCTTGTAACAGATTGTGAGTTACAACCAGCATAGGCTTCTTCGTCTGCTCATATATAGAGGCAAGGAAAAGCGTCCGCGCCGATCCGGTCAATCCGGCGATCAGCTGCTCTTTCAGCCCCCCGTTCACTCCGGAAATGACAGTCCCTATATCCTCCTGCCGGGTGAAAAGCTGTTTCAATCCTAGCATGGCAACCCCTCCTCTCGTCCTAAGTCATTATGTGTGCATATGGAAACAGAAAAACGCTTTGGAGTGTTCGTCCAAAGCTTTTTATTGAATAAGGTAATCGTTCTGATGGTAGTCAGGATTTCTTTCCAATGATTCCTGGCAATCCTCGCAGATCGATTTTATGTGTATATCCCCGGATGATCCATAGAGAATCATCTCCTGGCGTTCTTCTTCATTCAGTTTGTGGAACCCGAGGCTCTCTGCATGCATTGACAAGTTATCCAGCGTACCCATCTTCATGCCGCAATGGCGGCAATGATAGTGAAGTGCCATGCCTGTCCCTCCCTGTCTAACAATTGTTATTGCTAGTATTGCCCCGGAAGGGAATCTTATTCACTCACAGCCTGCCGCAAAAAAAACGCTAACTTAACTTTATCATATGTAAGGCCAAAAGAAATAATGAAAAGCTAAGATTGGTTATATTGATTCATGACCTCAAGAAAAGGTTTTGTGATCCAGTCTATACAGGCATCAGCAGAGCGGTCTGCCGCCTCATCCATCACTTTCTGTTCTTCTGCTGTAAAACGCCCCAGCACATAATCAGTCACCTTCATCCCGCCTTCAGGGCGCCCGATCCCGACGCGGACGCGGCTGAATTCCTGTGTGCCTGTATGCGCAATGGTCGATTTGATGCCATTGTGGCCTCCTGCACTGCCCTTCTGCCTGAGGCGGATTTTTCCCGGAGGCAAATCAAGGTCATCATAGATGACGGCCAGATCCTCTGTATCAATATCATAATAATCCATCAGCTGCCTGATGGATTCTCCTGACAGATTCATATATGTAAGCGGTTTTAGAAGGAATACTTTCTCTCCGTTGACGCGGCCCATGCCAAACATGCCCTTGAACTTTGCCTGGTCCATAGGGATATTCAGCTTCTCGGACAGCCTGTCAATGACATCAAAGCCGATGTTATGCCTTGTTTTCTCATATTCTCTCCCTGGGTTCCCCAGCCCTACAAATAATTTCATGTAAAATTCCCTCCACAAAGAAAAGCGCAAGCGCCTTGCCCCCTAAGGAACGCAGACTATGATTGCCACGTCCTGCGGCTCGAGGGGGCAGGCGCTGGAGCTAGACAGTAATCGAAGTAAAAAAATAAGATTTTTATTTTTCTTGCCTTATAAGAAAAGGTCTGACCAGCAGCCAGACCCTCAATTGTTAGTCTTCTTTTGCTTCAGTTTCCCGGCCTTCCTGATTTTCAGGGATGCCAGGCTCCTGCTCTTCGCCTGTGCTGATTTCCTCTTCCTGCCTTGGCGCTAGGATGGAAGCAATGACTGTTTCATCATCCGTGTTGATCGTGAAGCCGCGGCCTGCTTTAATATCAGCGGCCGTGATGCTTTCCCCGACCTGGAGATCTGCAATATTTACCTCTACGCTCTGCGGGATGTCATTTGGCTTGGCAGATATAGACAGCTCATGGACAGGCTGCTGAAGGACACCGCCGTCTTTGACGCCCGCAGCATCGCCGACAAGCTCGATCCTCACCTCTGCCATGATTTCCTGCGACATATCAACCGCCCTGAAGTCCAGGTGGGTAATTTCATTTTTCAAAGGGTCCGCCTGATAGTCGCTCAGCACCACATCATGCCTGGTGCCTTCTACATCAAGAGAAAAAACAGCGTTCCTGCCTGTTTCCCGGATTGTTTTGATAAAATCTGGACCGTTCAGGTAGATTGCCTTGCTTTCGATTTTATTCCCATAAACAACACCAGGAATATTCCCCTCATTGCGCAGCTGCGTCAGATTGGAATTGCGGAATTCTTTTCGTTCTTTTGCTTGAAGTAAAGTGCTCATAAAAAAACGTCCCCTTCCTCAATTTAAGGTGTAATTAAAAATGAACCATGCAAATGGACTGCATACTTATCTTTTTAAAAATGCCCTAATTGGAGATGTTTTAAACACTTTTGCCTGTAAGCTGTTTTTATAACATGATTATAGCATAAGAGGCTTGCCCTGCGGCAAGCCTCTCGTACAGCTGGATCAATCGAACAGAGTGCTGACAGACTGCTCCTCGTGGACGCGGATGATCGCTTCCCCGATAAGAGGCGCTACAGACAGCTCCCTGACTTTTGAAATTTTCTTTTCTTCAGGCAAAGCAATGGAGTTTGTGACAGCCAGTTCTTTAATATTTGAGTTCTGGATCCGCTCAATCGCCGGCCCTGACAATACAGGGTGCGTACAGCATGCATAGACTTCCTTCGCACCATTTTCGATCAGGGCATTAGCAGCAAGGGTGATCGTTCCGGCAGTATCGATGATGTCATCGATCAGAATGGCAATCTTGCCGTCGATATTTCCAACGATATTCATGACTTCCGCCACATTCGGCTTAGGGCGGCGTTTGTCGATGATGGCGATCGGAGCCTTCAGGCGCTCAGCAAGCTTACGGGCGCGGGTTACACCGCCGTGGTCCGGTGATACAATGACGATATCGCCATCCAGGTCCTTGTTCCCGAAGTAATCGGCCAGAATCGGAACACCCATCAGGTGGTCGATCGGGATATCAAAGAAGCCCTGGATTTGCGGCGCATGAAGATCCAGCGTGATGACGCGCGTCGCCCCGGCCGTTTCAAGCAGATTGGCTGCAAGCTTGGCAGTGATCGGTTCCCTGGCTCTCGCCTTGCGGTCCTGGCGGGCATAGCCGTAGTAAGGCATAACAATGTTGATGGTCTTGGCAGAAGCCCTCTTCAGCGCATCAATCATGATCAGAAGCTCCATCAAGTGCTCGTTTACAGGAGAGCTTGTAGACTGGATCACGAATACATCACAGCCCCTGATGCTTTCCTCGATGTTAATTTGGATTTCTCCATCACTAAAACGTGTAACAGAGCACTTTCCAAGCTCCACTCCGATTACCTTTGCAATTTCCGATGCCAGATCACGATTGGAATTCAGGGAAAACACCTTCAGGTTTGGATCTAAATACTGGTTCGACATGTTAACCTCCATTAGCTTTTTATCACTTTTATTTCTTGTTATTAAGCTTGCTCACATAATCTTCTTTATTCGTCTGCCTTGCACGGGCCACCGCCAGTGCTTCTCCCGGCACATCTTCCGTGATGGTAGAGCCGGCCGCTACATAAGCGCCTTTGCCGACTGTGACCGGTGCAACCAGATTGGAGTTGCAGCCGATGAATGCGCCGTCTTCTATTTTTGTCAGGAATTTATTTTTTCCGTCATAATTGACTGTGATTGAGCCGCAGCCGAGATTCACTTCGCTTCCGACTTCTGCATCGCCAATATAGCTTAGATGGGATGCCTTGCTTCCCTTGCCGAAAACAGACTTCTTGATTTCAACGAAATTTCCGACCTTCACTTCATCATGAATATGCGACAGCGGGCGGATATGGGCAAACGGGCCGATGGCCACATCATTGCCGATGCTGCTGTCATGGGCAACAGAATGCCTGATAACAGTGGTGTTCCCAATAGTGCAATCCTTGATTTCCGTGTTGGGGCCGAGCACGCATTCTGAACCGATCACCGCAGCCCCCTGGATGACTGTTCCCGGATAGATGACGGTATCCTGGCCAATCACAGCTTCAGCACTGATATACGTCTGCTCAGGATCGATCAGCGACACACCGTTCCTCATATGCTTCTCATTAATGCGCCTTTTCATGATGCTTTCTGCCTGTGAAAGGGCCACACGGTCATTGACGCCGAGCGACTCATCGAAATCGCCTGTCGCAAAGGCTGATACCGTCTCGCCTTCATTTTTCAGGATTTCAATGACATCCGGCAGATAATACTCCCCTTGGACATTGTCATTGCTGACGTTGTTCAGGGCGCGGAAGAGAGACGCATTATCAAAGCAGTATGTACCCGTGTTGATTTCCTTGATGTTTCTCTCCTGCTCTGCTGCATCCTTATGCTCGACGATTTTCTCGACATGCCCCTCTTCATTCCGTACAATTCTTCCGTATCCTGCAGGGTCGGGAGCGATGGCAGTGAGGATGGTTGCTTTTGCACCGGTTTCCTCATGATGGCGGAAGAGCGCCTCCATTGTTTCTGCTTTGATGAGGGGGGTATCCCCGCACACAACGATAGTCACGCCCTCTTTGCCTTCAAGGGCATCCTTTGCCTGCATGACAGCATGGGCTGTCCCCAGCTGTTCCTCCTGGAGGGCATAGCTGCTTGCGTCTCCCAGCTGGGATTTGACAAGTTCGGCGCCGTGGCCGATGATGGTGACGATTTTTTCTATATGAAGATTCGATACTTGATCCACAACATGCTGAACCATTGGTTTGCCGCAAACAGGATGAAGCACTTTATAAAGCTTTGACTTCATGCGTGTCCCTTGGCCTGCGGCTAAAATTACCGCGAAACGTGTAGACATTTACAGGCCTCCAATTTACCTTTTTATCCATTAAGAATATATCTTAAAAAGCCTTTCATTTCAAGGAATGTTGCCAAAGTACATATTTTTGTCATCATGAAGATTTTCTGGGAAGGGTTTTTTTTAGGGAAATGGTTTATAAAGGGGACATACCGGGGAAAGGCAATAATAAGTGAACTGGAAGAAAAAATGGCCATAAAAAAGAGCCTGACTCATGAAGTAGGCCCTTGTTGCAATTATACTTAAGAAGCTCCAGCTTCTTCAAATTCAACTTCTAATTCGCCTAAGCGGTGATATTCTGCCAAAACAGCTTCTTGGATCTTGCCGCGCGTCCCGGAATTAATCGGGTGAGCGATATCACGGAACTCTCCATCAGGTGTACGTTTGCTGGGCATTGCCACAAATAGGCCATTATTGCCGTCAATGACACGGATATCATGAACAACAAACTCATGGTCTAAAGTAATAGATGCAATTGCTCTCATCCGTCCATCTGTATTTACACGGCGCAATCTTACGTCAGTTACCTCCATTGGGTTCACCACCTTTACTAGTAAATAAATTCTAATTTTATAAATTCAACAAATTTTCCAATTCTCCTTCTTAAATGGGAATTTTTTTTTAGGTTTTTTCCCATCCTGTGGGGAAATGGACCGAAAAGGAGACGCTGACAAAATCTGCGGACCCTTATCTGACAGTACAAATCACCTAAATTAACAGTTAATTCAGAAAATATATTAAGATAAAAAAAAGCCCCCGTTACTTAACGAGCGCTATTACTTCAATTTCAACCAGTGCATCCTTTGGCAGCCTTGCCACTTCCACACAGGAACGGGCAGGCTTGTGCTCTCCGAAGTATTCTCCGTAGACTTCATTGATTTCCGAAAAGTCATTCATATCTTTGATGAAGACTGTCGCCTTCACGACTGTTTCCAGCGAAGCACCTGCTTCTTTCAGTACAGCCTGAAGGTTCTTGAACACCTGGTGCGTCTGCTCCTTAACATCTCCATCCACCATGATGCCGCCGGCGGTCAATGGAATCTGCCCTGAGCTGTAAAACATATTGTTAACAACAATACCCTGTGAGTATGGTCCGATTGCAGCCGGAGCCATTTCTGTCTGCACTTTTTTCATGGCTTTCCCCCACCTTTATCCGTTCTTATGCCTGAAATAGTTCCCCTCAGTCACATTGATCTTCTTATCTTTGACATCCACATCGGCAAGCTGGACAAGAGACAAATATTCATCAACAAGGCGTTCTTCTGCTTTTTCTGCTTCCACCAGGACCGCAATCCCGGCAACATGCGCCTTGAATTCCTCCAGCATGCTGATCATGCCGTTGACCGTACCGCCTGCTTTCATAAAATCATCGACAATCAGCACTTTTGATCCTTCTTCCAGGCTCCTTTTCGAAAGCACCATTGTCTGGATGCGCTTGGCTGACCCCGAGACATAGTTGATGCTCACAGTCGATCCTTCTGTCACCCTGCTGTCTCTCCTGACAATCACGACCGGCACGTTCAAGTATGCCCCGACAGCGTAGGCAAGCGGGATTCCTTTTGTTGCCACAGTCATGACCACGTCGATGTCAGCATCGGCAAAAGCGGAGGCAAAGACTCTCCCCGCCTTCTGGACAACCGCCGGATCGCCGAGGATGTCTGTCATATACAGATAACCCCCCGGCAGAAGCCTTTCCGGGCTGGCAATGACCTCACAAAGCCCGCTTATAAAAGGGCGTGCCTCATCATCGCTGACCTTAACAGAGTATTTCACTCCGCCGGCTGCACCCGGCACCGTCTGAAGGGTGCCGATCCCCCGCTGTTCGAATGTTTCTTTTATAATGGCCAGGTCTTCACTGATCGAGGATTTGGCAGATCCGTACCGTTCAGCAAAGTAAGTGAGTGACACCAGCTGCCGGGGATGCTCCAGCAGATAATTCGTCATGTCTATTAAGCGCTCGCTGCGACGAAACTTCATAATTACGAAACCTCCGAAATCCGAATAATTAACGATAATATACCACTAATATACGGATTTAATCAAGCTTATGCTGATCCCCCAGCATTCTTACCGCAAAGACCTGATCACAAAAGCCTTTCAGGCCATTATAAATCCGGTGCATTCTTGAATCATGGTGAACAAGGCCGAACACGGTAGGGCCGGAGCCGCTCATCAGCACCGCATCCGCTCCGAACCTTTTCATCTGGTCCTTGATCTGTGCGACCTCAGGATAAAGATTGAGTGTCACATCTTCCAGGACATTTCCGACATTCTGGCATACACCGCTGTATTCGCCTTCCTTGATAGCCTCAATCATGCCCGCGGTATTCGGGTGGCTGATCCTTTTCAGGTCCAGGCGCCTGTATACATCCGCAGTCGACACCCCTATGAACGGCTTAGCCAGTATCACCCAGCATGTCGGCGGTGCAGGCAGATGCTTGATCATTTCTCCCCGCCCCGTTGCCAGCGCAGTCCCGCCATAGACACAGAAAGAAACATCCGATCCTATTTCCGCTCCGATCTCTGCAAGCTCATCGAGTGACAGGCCGAGCCCCCACAGCTTATTCAGGCCTCTAAGGGCCGCTGCTGCGTCGCTGCTGCCGCCCGCAAGTCCTGCGGCAACCGGAATGGTCTTTTCTATCGTGATGGCCACTCCCTGTTTTACCTTGAACCGCTCCTTCAGCAGGGATGCCGCCTGGTACGCGAGATTCCGCTGGTCATCAGGCACAAACCGGTTATGGGAAATGATCCTGATTTCATCTTTTTTCAATTCAGTCAATTCAAGGCGGTCGGCAAGATCGATCGTCGTCATGATCATCTCCACCTCATGATAGCCATCCGGCCGTTTATACAATACATCCAGCGATAAATTGATCTTAGCCGGCGCCTTTACTAAAAGCTTCAAAATACCCACCTACTTCTGCTCATTTCAACGTCTCAGTTTTTGTCCTATTTTACCACAAAACAGGGCTTGTAAGACGTTCGAATCAGACATTCTTCAACAAATAAGTTATTTTACCATGCGATTGCGCCAGAGAAAAGGAAGAATAGCCTGTCCACAGCTGTCAGGAGAGCGCTGCATGGACGCAAAAAACCCGGGATTGCCCCGGGCCCGCAAATGCAGTTGTATGGTTTTAAGCTTGAAGCATATACATCATTTTTACTGAAGGAGGCTCTGCTGGGCTTTTTCAATCGCCAGTTTGACCATATTGCCGGCATCCTTTGCCCTGATCCCTCCCCAGCCTTCCTTCTGGACAACATCATAGAAGCCGAGCTCTTTCGCCAGTTCTTCCTTGAGGCCCTCTGACATGACGCCTTTTCTTCTGCTCAAACGCAACATCCCCTTTTTAAGCATTGCGGTACCTTTATTGTAAGCGGCTGCCGGCCGGTCCATGCAAGCCTATATTTGACTGTTCTTGCTGAGCAGGCAAAATAAAAAGCAGGGGCGGCAAAATCATTTTGCCGCCCCTGCTTTTTAGAAAAGGATATATATCAGCTTAAAGCCATATGTCCTGATGCGTCTTCATAGAAGGTAATTTGAACCGTTTCTGTTAAAACATCTGCATAACTGTAAGATACGCGTTCGAATGCATTTTCATCCTGATCAAGTTCAATCACAAATACAGAGGGATATGTTTCTGCCAGTACGCCTGAACGTTCAATCGTTTTCCTGCGCCCGCCATTGGCTTTAAGCAAAAGCCTTTTCCCCAAATTTGAATCAAGAGCTTTTTTTATGTCCGTTAATGTTTTTGCCATTCGGTCCACCTCACTATGTAAAGTATATCACACTGACACAGTAGAGTCAAATAAAAACATAAATTATAACAGTCTTTAAAAAAGATTGTCAATATATTTTCGTCTACTTTTTTTCTTATTTTTCAACATTTTTATCATTCCCTAAAATAAACGAATTATGTGTCAAATATGTATAAGACAGAAAATCCTTGCTGCATACAGTTTTGGAAGACTGAAAACAGAGCTGGCGGCGGGATGGATATATGGCTGTATTTCAAATCCGCTGCCATGCATGCGAAACAGAGTTTCACACACAAGAATTCCAATCAACCGGTACACTGACAGAGCCTCTGCAAAAAAAATAAGCCCGCTCTTATGCCGGCTTATTTCCCTTATTCTGCTCCCTTATTAAACGGCATGCCCGTCCGGAGCACACCCTTTGTTTCTATCCCGCCAAGCCCCTTTTCGCCTGTCAGCGTGTTTCGGAGAACATCCCATACATTGATTCTTTCCATAAAAGGCGTAAAACTGATCTTGGCTACAATATAGACAGGATCGAGGGCATGGATGTTGACGCGGGAGGGCGAGCTTGCAAAGTTGGCCCCTGCGTGGATCAGGGATTCAAAATGCGACTGGCAGGCGCCGGCAAATATGACCAGCTGATCCAGATGGGGAATCTTTCTCCGAGCTTCCCTGACCGTCTGGACAAAATGCTTGGAATGGCGGTAGGCATTTATATCGGTCACCTTGCCTTTGGCCTTTGAATAGGCATCATGTCCTGTGATGACCAGGATATCCGGCCTGTAGTAATCGATGAGCTGCCCGATCTTGCTGGACATCTCCTTTTCATTGCAGTGGATCCCGGTTACCGGGACACCGATCTTCTCATATAGGGAAAGGCACTTCTTCAGATAGGACGGATCACCGTCCAGATGAAGCACCCTGCCCGGGATCTGAAAATAATTGAACGGCTTGCTGTATGCGCCGGTTGCTTCGTATTCCTGCTTCTGCTTCAGGAGGCTGACATCCTGCCTGAACAGATTGTAAGACTGTTCCTCAAGAGACTGATACTGCCTCGACATCTTCATCCGCTCTGACTGGTTGATGACGATCAGGTCTTCATAAGGCGCATCAGCTATCAGCCTGATGTCCTCTCCATACAGAACCGCGAGTTTCCGGCCTTCTTCTTCACGTATATCAATCACCCGAAACATGATGTCACAGTTATATGAAACCCTTCCTACAATATCCATAAGGTTAATGCTCACTGGCGTCACTCCATTAAGCTCCTGTGCCGAGCTGGTCTAATCGCTTCTGGTTCTTTCATAAACTATGCAAATGCCCCTGCACATGTGCCTTCCCGGCAAACAGGACGAAATGGAGCCCATAAAAAAGAAGCCCTGCGGTTTTCAGGGCTTCATGCTCATCATTTATTAAACTGGGGATATAATTCATCGCTCAGACGGCCAAATTCCTCGATTGAAAGGGTCTCGCCGCGCCTGGAAGGCTCGATGCCTGCCGCCTCCAGTGCAGAAAGGATTCCCTCCTTCTTCTGCTTTCCTTCATGCAGCTGGCTTGTCAGGTTGTTGAGGATGGTCTTCCTCCTCTGGGCAAAGCTTGCCCTCGTCACCTGGAAAAAGAACGACTCGTCCTTCACGAGAACTGGAGGCTGCTCCCTCCTTGTCAGCCTGATTACGGCCGAGTCGACATTCGGCTGCGGTATAAAAACCGTTTTCGGAACGATCATGACCGTTTCCGCTTCTGTATAGTACTGGACGGCAATCGAGAGCGAGCCGTAGTCCTTCGAGCCCGGCTTGGCCGAGATGCGGTCAGCCACTTCCTTCTGGAGCATGCAGACAATCCCGCGGATCGGCAGCTTTTCCTCCAGGAGCTTCATTATGATCGGTGTCGTTACATAATACGGAAGATTGGCGACAACCATCACATCCTGTCCTGGTGCAAACCTTTCCTCGATTGTTGTTTTGACATCCGCTTTAAGGACATCCTGATGGATCACCTCGGTGTTCGGGTATGGTGCGAGCGTTTCCTGCAGAATCGGAAGAAGCCTCTGGTCGATTTCAAAGGCGACCACTTTTTCGCTCCGCTTGGCCAGCTGCTCTGTGAGCGCTCCAATCCCGGGGCCGATCTCAATCGCTCCTGAGCCTTCCCGGAGCCCGGCATGGTCGACAATCCGATTCAGTATATTAGTGTCTATCAGGAAATTCTGCCCCAGGCTCTTTTTAAAGCTGAAGCCGTATTTTTCAAGTATGGCACGTGTCCTAAGTGGTGTTGCGATATCTTTATGCATGGCGCTCCTCCTGGTCGATCGCTTCAATGGCAGATGCAAAGTCTTCTTTCGGGACCTGGAACATCATCAGTCTCTTATGAAGCTGTTTTCCGTTAGTATACCCGATCTTAAGAAGCCTTCCCAGCTTCTCCCTGCGCTCCCTCGCGCTGCTTCCGCCGATAAGGCCGGCCAGGATAAGGTCTTCCTGGGTAATCTCCTCCCGGGCTGTCTCCTGCATCGTCTGGGCCTCCTGGAGGGCTTTCCTGATCGTCTCCGGGGAAGCATGCTCGACTCCCAAGCCTCGCCCTGTCTTTGGCAGGGCATCTGTTTTATCTATGAAAGCATGCTTGCACCCGGGCACATGGCGGGTGATGCTATCACGGATCTTCTGGCCCGGAAAGTCCGGATCCGTCAGAACGATTACGCCCCTCTTGCTTTGTGCATGCTTGATTTTTTCCAATGTCGCGGCATTGATGGCTGAACCGTTCGTTTCAATTGTGTCAGCATTGACCGCCCTTTTAATGGCAGTCGTATCATCCCTGCCTTCCACTACAATGATTTCTTTAATCTTCATTGGTCCTCCAAAATTAAAATGAAAAATTTGATAAAAACTTGAAACATTTTTGTAATCTGAGTCGTCTAATAGTATGAGTGGCAATAAAGACAATCAACTGTGTTTTATTATATATTACCGAATCGCCGGGAAAAAATCATTCGGCATTTACACACCCCGCAAAACAAAGAAAAAACAGGAGAAATTCTTCCCCTGCATAAATCGTTCAATCCAATATTTTTATTTTAACCGTCTTTCTTCCCCAGCGGTATGCATCCGACTTGGAAGCAAAGAATACATCGATCTTATTTCCTTTAATGGCAGAGCCGGTATCGGCAGCCACCGCATAGCCATAGCCTTCGACATAGACTTTCGTGCCAAGCGGGATTACCCGCGGATCAACGGCAATGACTTTTATGCCAGGGTTGGACTTAAGATTGATTCCTGTAGCGGTTATGCCCGAGCATCCGCTGCAGCTTGGAGTATATGCAGTAGAGGAAACATACATCTCCCTGCCGGACTCGCTTGAGCCCGCTCCGCGGGAAACAGCAACCCTCTGTGCCATAACCTTCGTGCCGACAGCAACAATCTTATCCTTTTTCTCTTTTACTTTCTTTTCACTGAGCAATTTTCTGGATGTTTCTTTCCCGTTTTCCAAAACAACTTCATACTGCCTTGATAAAAGGCCTTCCTGCCCATGGGAGACAACCTGTTCCTTCCCCTTGGCAAGGCTGGCGTCCTTCTTAGTAACCACGGCATAACTGATTGGTTCTTCCACTACATCGGTGACTTTTTCAACTCGAATGACATTGACAATGGCATTTTCCTTGACTGTCTCTTCTAGCTTTGGTTCAACACGGTCCATATTGTTTAGTGTAATTCCCTGCTGCGATAAAAAGTCAGCGACCGTAGTCGAAGTTGACCACATTTGTTGTTTCTTGCCGCCCTCAATGAGCGTTAACGCAAAAGCTTTTTCCACTTCTATCTTCAAATCGTCCTTAATTTCCTCTTCCGGCTCCGGATTGACTTTATCATGCTCTGAAAGTGCGATATTCTGCTCCTTTAAAAGCCCGCCCACCGTATCTGCCGTTGTCCAAATCGTTTTCTTCCCGCTGCTGTCTGTCAGTTGAACCTGTTTCGCCGGCTCCCATACTACTTCCAAGCCGTCCTTTACCTTTGTGCTTCCCGAGGGAAACAGATAGTCTTCTGAGCGAAGGGATATTTCCAGATCATCGAATATATCTTGAATGGTAGCTGCATGTGTTTTGATGACTTTGTCCTGGCCATTCATGGTAAGTGCTACTGTTTTTTTCGAGGTTTCATAAATCATGAACCCGGCAGCTGCCGAAAAAACTATTAAACTAGCAACCATGACGGTCAGTTTTTTCTTACTCAAAGACTTGGAAAACAGGTTTTTCATGTTCTCAATCGCGATGAAAAACGCCTCCTTTTCTCTTCGGAGTGATTATATAGAGTATCTTGCCGACTGTCAACCCAAACACTTTTCTCTCATTTTGCTGCGTTTCCTTGGCGGGAGGGGAAAACGTATTTCCTATTATGCAAAAAAAACAAGAGAAAGGAAAGAGAGACTTATCGACACGGTTATCCTATGATGGAAAGGAGGCGTGTAGAACTTTTAAGAATTGGACCTAATAGGGACAAGCTCCCCCATGAATCGACAAAATCGCTTAGCGGCTGATGCCGAATAATCTTTTTGCATTCTCCATAGTAGCTTCTGCCACTTCTTCAAACGCCAGCCCTTTCAATTCGGCAATCTGCTCAGCCACGAGCTTTACGTAAGCTGGCTCATTCCTTTTGCCGCGGTAGGGATGCGGGGCAAGATAGGGGCAATCTGTTTCAATCAGCAGCTTTTCCAGCGGAACCGCCTCTGCGACTTCCTTCGGTTTTTTTGCATTCTTGAAGGTTACCGGGCCTCCGAGAGAGATATAGAAGTTCATATCAAGGCATTCCTTAGCGACCTCGACACTGCCGCTGTAGCAATGCATGATGCCGCCAACCTCGCCCGCTCCCTCTTCTCTCAGGATTTCCACAACATCGGCTGTTGCGTCCCGATTATGGATGACGATCGGCAGCTTTACTTTCTTTGCAAGCCTGATCTGCCTCCTGAATACATCCTTCTGCACATCCTTCGGTGATTTGTCCCAATGATAGTCCAGCCCCATCTCCCCTATGGCCACCACTTTCGGGTGGGCAGCCAGCTCTTCGATCCACGCCAGGTCTTCATCCGTCATATCAATAGCATCGACCGGGTGCCAGCCGACACACGCATAAATAAACTCATAAGCTTCTGCCAGTTCCATTGCCCTTGTGATCGTCGGGCGGTCAAAGCCGACAACAACCATATGGGAAACCCCTTCCGACTGTGCCCTTCCTATCACTTCTTCCAAATCTTCCTCAAACTGCTCGGCATTCAGATGTACATGTGTGTCGAATAACATAGAAAATCTCCTTACTTCTAAAAATGTTATATTTATATCTCTATTATTTCATTTATGTTACAAGGCTCTTTCATATCCTTAAATGAAAGAAAACATAGGGCTGTCTGACGCTTATGAAACGCAAAACATCCCTATGTCCATTCTGCTGGCTTATTTTACACGCGCTCCGTTTGGCAGCGACTCGGCGATGGTCGCAAGGGACAGCGCTCCGTCCTCGCTTCCAGCCAGGATCATGCCTTCTGACAGCTCGCCCCTTAACTTAACAGGCTTAAGGTTGGTCACACAGACAACTTTGCGGCCGACAAGCTCTTCCGGCTTATAGAATTTTGCAATCCCGGAAACCACCTGCCTCTTTTCATAGCCAAGATCAAGCTGAAGCTTCAAAAGCTTATCCGCTTTTTTAACCGGCTCAGCGGAAATGACTTCGGCTACCCGCAGGTCCAGCTTCATGAAATCATCAATTGTGATTTCCTCGCTGTCCGGCTTTTCAGGCACTTTCTTCTCTTCTGCCTCAGGAGCTGGTGCGCTTCCCTGCATTTTTTCTTTAATGAATTCAACTTCTTCTTTCATATCAAGCCTTGGGAAAATCGGATCCCCTTTGACTACCTTCGTATTCTCTGGGATCAGGCCGAATGTCTCGAGGCTCTCCCAGGATGTCAGCTCTTCTGTATTCACATTAAGCTGATTGAAGATACCGTCCGGCGTGCGAGTAAGGAAAGGCTTCAGCAATACGCCGGTCCTTCTCAGAGACTCAGCCAGGTGGAACATCACATTGCCCAGCTCTTCCTTGCGTGCTTCGTCCTTAGCAAGCACCCATGGCTGTGTTTCATCTATATACTTGTTCGTCCTGCTCACAAGCTGCCACACAGATGAAAGGGCAACAGAGAATTCCATCTTTTCCATCGCTTCTTCATACTTGGCGACTGTCTCTTTGTTCACGTCCAGCAGCTGCTTGTCAAACTCGCCTTCAGATCCTTTATAGGCAGGTATCGTCCCGTCAAAATACTTTTCGATCATTGCGACCGTGCGGTTCAGCAGGTTGCCCAGGTCGTTTGCCAGGTCGAAATTGACCCTTTCAACAAATCCTTCCGGTGTAAAAACGCCATCCGCCCCGAACGGCACTTCACGGAGGAGGTAATAGCGGAGGGAATCCAATCCGTAGCGGTCGATCAATGTAACAGGATCAACGACATTCCCTTTGGATTTGGACATTTTCCCATCCTTCATCAATAGCCAGCCGTGTGCAAATACCTTTTTAGGCAGCGGCAGATCCAGCGCCATCAGCATGATCGGCCAGTAGATCGTATGGAAACGGACAATTTCCTTGCCAACCAGATGGACATCCGCAGGCCAATAGTTCAGATACTTGGAGTCATCTTCTGTTCCGTAGCCAAGAGCTGTAATATAGTTGGAAAGTGCATCGATCCATACATACACGACATGCTTTGGATTGTCCGGCACTTTTACGCCCCAATCAAAAGTTGTCCTTGAAACAGCCAGATCCTCAAGGCCGGGCTTGATGAAATTGTTGATCATTTCATTCTTGCGTGATTCAGGCTGGATGAAATGCGGATTTTCTTCATAATACTTCAGCAGCCTGTCTGCATATTTGCTCACCTTGAAGAAATATGACTCTTCCTTCACTTTATTGACAGGGCGTCCGCAGTCAGGACAGTTGCCGTCAGCCAGCTGGCGCTCCGTGAAATAAGATTCACAAGGCGTACAATACCAGCCTTCATATTCACCCAAATAAATATCGCCCTGCTCAAGCAGGCGGGCGAAAATCTTTTCAACAACCTGTTTGTGGCGGTCCTGGGTCGTGCGGATGAAATCATCATAGGAAATGTCCAGCTTGCTCCACAGATTCTTGATGCCATCGACAATCTCATCGACATACTCCTGCGGCGTTACGCCCTTTTCCTCAGCCTTCTGCTGGATTTTCTGTCCATGTTCATCCGTACCGGTCAAATACATAACATCAAAGCCGCGCAGGCGCTTATAGCGGGCCATCGCATCGCCGGCCACTGTTGTGTAAGCATGGCCGATATGCAGGTTGCCGCTCGGATAATAGATCGGGGTTGTAAGATAAAAGGTCTTCAATTTTCCTTCCATTGGTTTCCCTCCTGTTAATGTTCAGCAAAGTAAGAGCAAGCAAAAGAAACAAGCTCGTCCATCTATTTGATATGGCAGACAAGGCCCTGAATGCAAAAAATCCCGCCCTTTCCAGGACGAGAGCGAAAATCAGCCTAGCATGCCCGCAATCAAGCAAATTCACTATGTTTTCTATACTCGTCAGCATAGCCTCTTATACCCTCAAAATATACCTAAAAATATCAAATAGTGCAACTAAGAAAAGCGGAGGCGACTTGCAATTTAAGGAACGCAGGCTAAATACGCCACGTCCTGTGGCAACGCCTGCATGACCCACATCCTGTGGGCCCAGCATAAGACGCGGCAGAATAAAAGGCGTTCTTTGCCTTTAATTCTGCCGTGGCTTATGACTCGAGGCTCTAGCCGCTGGAGCTGGATACGAAGAAAAGCGGAGGGCGCTTGCCCGGTTCTGAAGCTCCAGCTTCCATCCTCATAAATCCGGAACCGAGCTCGAAGTATATATTATGAAGCGTTTCGACATTTTTGTAGAACTTTGTCGAATAATGTTATCATAGTATAAAATTGTACTCTTAATTCAAAGTAATTATCAAAACAGCACTATACCAGAAATGTGTCTCCTCAGCCACAAAACCCTGATATAGCAACTTTCTTCATCTCCTAAAAATTTCTATAAAAATTTGATTTAAAAGTAATTGACGTATTTGGGAATGGCTGGTATTATGTTATTTATAAGAATTTTGTCGAATAATGACGAATCTATAGATAGAGAAAAAGAAAACAGTGGAGATATGAGAGGAGATTTTATTATGAAATCTACAGGTATTGTTCGTAAAGTTGATGAGCTGGGACGCGTAGTTATTCCAATCGAATTAAGACGTACACTTGGCATCGCAGAAAAGGACGCTCTTGAAATCTATGTTGATGATGAGCGCATCATCTTGAAAAAATATAAGCCAAACATGACTTGCCAGGTTACTGGTGAAGTATCTGATGATAACATCACACTTGCAGGCGGCAAGCTGATCCTGAGCCGTGACGGTGCAGAGCAGCTGCTGAAAGAAATCCAAAACACATTTGAAACTGCAAAATAAAAAAAGTACTCAGCATTCAAGTCACTTGCGTTCTATGTAAGTGTAATACTTTTTGATTATATAAGAAAAGAAAAAAGCTTCCATATACCGGAAGCTTTTTTCTATTGCTCAATATGATAAGCGCTGTACACTTCTCTTTTATTCAGGCTCCTGTCCTTCGCTGTCTGCTTGATGGCATCCTTGGAGCTCATTTCCTTCACAGATATATAATGCTTCACATGCTCCTCAATGGAAAGCTGTTCCCACCACATATCTTCTTCTGCTGATTCTCCCTCCGGATTCCCTTCAAGAATAATACAGAATTCTCCTCTGACTTCATCAGATTCTGCCCATTCCACAAGCTCTGAAAGGCTGCCCCGGATGAATTCTTCATATCTCTTGGTAAGCTCCCGGCATAGAACCGCCTGGCGTTCGCCTAACTGCCCGCTCATCAGCTGCAGCGTTTCCTTCAGGCGATGCGGGGATTCGTAAAGGATGACTGTTGCATCAATCTTAGCGAGCTTTTCCAGCTCCTGCTTTTTTTCTTTTTTCTGCCTGTTCAGGAAACCGTAGAAATAAAAAGGCTGTGAAGTGATGCCTGAAGCAATGAGAGCCGTCAGTGCAGCATTTGCCCCCGGAAGCGGAACAACAGTCAGCTGGTGTTCAAGCGCCTTTACAACCAGGTCATAACCCGGATCAGAGATAGTCGGCATCCCGGCATCACTCACCACGGCAACAGCTGATCCTTCTTCAAGTATCTGGATGATTTTTTCACCGCTATGGCCTTTATTATGCTCGTGATAGCTGATGACAGGCGTATCTATTTCAAAATAATTGCAAAGCTTCTTCGTATTTCTCGTATCCTCAGCTGCAATATAATCGGCCTCTTTGAGCATCCGCACAGCCCGGAAGCTCATATCCTCGAGATTCCCGATCGGCGTCGGCACCAAATAAAGCGTACCTTTCGTATAATCATTGCTAAAGCTTTTTTGCTGCCACATCAAAATCACCTGTTTCCTTCATTAGAAAGTCTTCTTTCTTTTTTCTGCTCAACTGCTTGAATTGATATTCTGCCCTCATCGCCTCGGTTTTTCCTGAAAAGACCTGATGGTAGACAAGCGCAACCGGTCCGCGTCCCCTTGTATATTTAGCGGCCTTCCCTTCATTATGAAGCCTGAACCGCCTGTCGAGGTCATTGGTATAGCCGGCATAAAGGCTGCCATCCCTGCATTTTAAAACGTAGAAGTAATGTGCATCATTTTCCATATAACATCTCACTGATTTCCGGTGTATATTCATGATCCTTATTATAGATATAAAGCGGCGGCAGCACCTTCAAATCGGGGCTTCCCTGCTTGACCCCTTCGACAAGAAGCATATTGGCTTCTTTTCCCTGCTTCGGATAAACGAATTGGATCCGCTTAGGCTCAAGCTTATACTGCCTCATCAAAGTGACAATATCAAGGAGCCTTCCTGGCCTGTGGACAAAAGCAGCCTTCCCTCCCTGCTTCAGCAGCTGGCTGGAGACGCGCACCACATCCTCCAGTGTGCACAGGATCTCATGCCTGGCAATGGCAAGATGCTCATTGGCATTGATCTGATCTTTGGCTGGTGTAAGGAAATAGGGCGGATTGCATGTCACGATATCATACTTCCCATGCCCAAGCATGGCCGGCATCTCTTTGATATCGCCATGGATCATCCTGATCCTGTCTTCCAGTCCATTATACTCAATGCTTCTTACGGCCATATCATAGAGCCTTTCCTGGATTTCCACACCGGTGATCGCCCCTTTGGTCCTGCTGCTCATAAACAGTGGAATCACTCCGTTCCCGCTGCATAGGTCAATCAGGTTCCCTTTCTGGATCGGCACATACGCAAACCTCGCCAGCAGGACAGCATCCAGTGAAAAAGAAAACACAGACGGGCTCTGGATGATGCGCAGCTTTTCGGCAAGCAGATAATCCAGCCGCTCATCCCCTTTTAAATTCAGCATACAATTTCCTCCGATAAACATTGTAAAAAGAGCCTTCCCGGCAAAAGGAAGGCTTGCATCATTTCTTATTAAGGAAGGAAAGGCAGAAAAGGCAATCCCCTTCTTTGCGCGGGCTCCCGAAATGCAGATTGCAAATATGGAACCCTTCCTGGTAAAGCCTTGCAAGATTGTCATAGCCTTCGCCAATATCGATGACTTTATCATCCTGCTGCGGCTTGCTTTTCCCTTTCTTGTCTTTCTTCCTGTTGGACTGTTGCTCTGCAGTCGTTTCCAGCCGGCGCCTTAAGTGGTCATTCTCCAGCTTCAGGGAATTATTCTCCTCAAGTATCTCCGCCAGATGCTGCTTAAGTTCGCCAAGCTGTGTATACAGTTGTCCGATTTGGGTTTCCATATTGATCACGGAGTCAAAAATCTCTTTTTTATCCACGCGTTCCACCTCATTAATCTGTGGATTGTACCGAAACAGCACCTTCTGTCAGCACTTCGTCCAGCGTATATTCAAGGACACGCTCCTGGTCTCTCACTTCCACTTGCAGAACGCGTTCTAAAATATTGAGCCCTACTACTTTGCCGCGGCCCTGTGGAGTATTGATGACCTCTCCTATATCCGGCAGCTGCTCTTTCGCAGACTCATACTCATCATTCTCGTACTTCAGGCAGCACATGAGCCGTCCGCACAGTCCGGATATTTTAGTAGGGTTAAGGGAAAGGTTCTGGTCCTTTGCCATCTTGATCGAAACCGGATCAAAATCCCCCAGGAAGGTAGAACAGCACAGCATCCTACCGCATGGGCCTATGCCACCGAGCATCTTAGCTTCGTCCCGAACACCAATTTGGCGCAATTCGATCCTTGTCCGAAAGATCGCTGCCAAGTCTTTTACGAGCTCCCGGAAATCAACTCTTCCGTCGGCTGTAAAGTAAAAAATCACTTTATTTCTATCAAATGTATATTCAACATCAACAAGCTTCATATCAAGCTGATGGGTGCTGACTTTTTCACAGCATACCTCATAGGCTTCATGTGCAGCTTCCTTATTTTCGTCAACAATCATCCGATCCTTTTGATCTGCAATTCTCAGAACTTTCTTCAATGGAAGGACAACATCGTTCTCATCCACTTGCTTCCGGGCAATCACTACTTTTCCGTACTCTACACCCCGGACTGTTTCCACGATTACAAAGTCGTCCTTTTGAATTGAGAGATCTCCGGGATCGAAGTAATAAATCTTCCCGGCTTTCTTAAACCGTACTCCCACTACATCATACAAATGAAGATCCCTCCTGCAATTTTAACACAAGCTGTTCCATTAACAGCTGCGGATTCATATTTGCGTGCAGCTTTCTTTTTGCCTCCAAAATGGCTGTCATCTGCTCGGTCAGATGACGTCCGGACGTTTGTAATGCATATTGCTCTAAACGGTTCATCTCGTTTAGATAAACAGCCTGTCCCTGTTTCCCAAGCTGTATATATAGTAAATCCTTAAAGATAAGTATCAGCAAATCCAAACCGCGATCAAACTGCTCTTTCTCTTTAAAGTGCATAAACCATTCTTCCTGCAGTGCAACCATTGCCTCTAAAGGATTCTTTTTCAGCACTTCATATAATTTTAACACTATTTTTTGTGCTTGTGCAAACCAATCATCGCCAGAGAGAGCGATTGCTTCATCCAGATTATTGGTTAATTGGGCCAATAACGGCGCCATTTGCGGGCTTACACCGTTTTCCGCGAGCTGCATTTCCATATTTTGGGGTGTAAGCGGAATGAATGAAATCGTCTGGCAGCGGGACAAAATCGTCGGCAGCATCCTTTGGCCCTGTTCGGTCATAAGGATAGCAACCGAGTCAGAGTTTGGCTCCTCCAGAAACTTGAGAAGGCTGTTCGCCGCATTCACCGTCATTTTATCGGCATGATTGATCATATAAAGCTTGCGCTTCGATTCCACCCCGGTTTTCGAGAATTCCTCCTGAAGCGCTTGTATCTGATTTTTTTTAATTGATAGCCCGTCAGGCTCCAGCAGATGGATATCCGGATGGTTGCCGCTGTTGATCCGCCTGCAGTTATTACAAACCTCACAGGGGATATAGCCGCCCTCCGGCCTTTCGCAGAACAGGCTTTTTGCCAGAAGAAGCCCGGCATCTTTCTTGCCGGTCCCCCTCATCCCTTCAAATAAATAGGCGTGGGCAAGCCGGTCCTTCTGTATGCTGTTTTTGAATAATTTCAATACGGCAGGCTGAAGCTTCTCCAGCTGCTCCCACGTTTTTGCCAAACTGATCACTCACCTACATATATATATTAATCAGCAGTCCTTTGATTTCCCCGATTTTCCCAAGGATACCGATCGACTGCTCTTCCTTCTTCATGACTTCCTCCGTCAGCTCAACCAGCTTCTGGTCAATGGTCTCCACGATCTTTAAAGACCGGCCCTGTCCATACTGGTTCCAGCTGTGGGACTGGTTCAGCTCCATACCGTAGTCGACTGTTTCCTTCACAAAGCGTTTGACAAGTGTCTTAAACTTGGCAAGATCTTTGAAATTGCGCGATCTCCCCAGACGTTCCCCGGCAGAGTCGATATCCTTTAAAAGCCCCTGAAGCTGGGCCATCTGCATTTTTCGATCCTGCTTCTGGACAAGCTGCTGGAACTTGGCTCCATCGCCTGGCTGCAGCTTCTGATCCTGCTTAACCTTATCCAGGCTAAGGCGCATATCCTGATTTATTTTCAAAGCGATCGTCTCCTGTTATCCCTTATTAAAACTGGTGGAAGCTTTCAACCGGCAGAACGAATACTGTCGCACCGCCCACCTCGACCTCAACCGGATACGGCACATAAGAATCGGCATTTCCGCCCATCGGCGAAACAGGCGCCACAAGCTGGTCGCGCGCGCTGCAGCTGTCCTTTATGACCTGCAGGGCCTTATCCACCCGGATGTCATCTGTACCAATCATAAAGGTCGTGTTGCCTGCTTTTAAAAAGCCGCCGGTGCTCGCCATCTTTGTTGCCCTGAAATTATGCTCCACTAACGCACTCATCAGCTTATTGCTGTCCTGATCCTGAATAACGGCTAATATTAGCTTCATCTATTGTCACGTCCTTTAAAAAGTGTTTTGTCCGCGTATTTCTATCTATATTATAGCAAGAATTCTGTCTATAAACAGCGTCTATTCAAGGTCATTGAAATAATTCCGTTCTCTAAAGAACAAATTCATCTTCATGAAAAGGAGAAAAGGCCCCGGGAGGCCATTTCGTCCTGCATCTATTTACTGGAAAGCAGCGATTTAATCCTGGCAGCTGCCAGCTGGCAGACTTCCTCCACAGGCAGAGAAGCATCAATCCGGTTGATCCTTTCCGGGAATCTCGCGGCCAGGATCTCGTAGCCTTCCCTCACCTTATTGTGAAATTCCAGGCTTTCAAGATCCAGCCTGTTCACTTCCCGCCCCTCGTTCCGGCTGATCCTCTTAAGGCCGGAAGCAGGGTCGATGTCAAAATACAAGGTCAGCTCAGGCATCATGCCTTCAATGGCAAAATGATTGATGGAATAGACCTCATCAATTCCTAGTCCCCTTGCATATCCCTGATAGGCAAGAGAACTGTCAATAAACCGGTCGCAAAGAACGATATAGCCTTCATCCAGGGCAGGCTGCACCTTCTCCGCCAAATGCTGCCTTCTCGCTGCTGCATACAGAAGCGCTTCGGTACGCGGATCCATTGCCGTATTGTTTGTATCCAGGATAACAGACCTGATCTGCTCCGCGATTTCAATGCCGCCCGGCTCCCTGGTCTGCATCACTTTATATCCTTCATCGGCGAGCCCGCTCGCCAGCATATTGATAATTGTCGTCTTGCCGGCTCCCTCAGGGCCTTCCGCCGTTATAAATAACCCTTTATCCATCATGTTCCTCCTGCTTACATTCTGCCTTTAAGCATATATGCTGATTTGATTTTTATCTAAATGGCTGCCGCCCTGAAACCTTGCCCCGCTTGCCTGTAAAAGCCGGATGCTCTTCACATCCTCTGCTGATATCACTTCACCAGGGAAAAGGAGCGGAATGCCGGGAGGGTACGGAATGATCAGCTCTGCGCATATCTTTCCTGCCGCCTCCTCCATGGATACTGCTTTCCTGCTCATCCCCATCTGATCCCGGGTACTCATTGCCAGGGTCGAAACGGATGGCTTTTGAAAATAATTCATCTTCACAGTCTGGCTCTTCCTTTTTCCGGACATAGCTTTCTCCGTTTTAAAAATAATCTCTCTAAAAGGAAAATCCATATCCTTCTTTAAGAGCGGGAGGACAAACACGACATTATAGGGATCCGCCATCTCAGGATAAATCCCCTCGTCCTCCAGCAGGCTCTGCAGCTCAAAGCCGGACAATCCTTCAGTCTGGATCACAACCTTCAGCGGGTCGCCTGTGCCTTCTTCATATTCCAGTACATGCAGGCCGCTTATGCCGGCCAGCCCGCGCCTGAATGACTTTATACGATTAAGGAGGCTTCTTTCATCCTCTTCCGTAAATGTTTCTAAATAATGCCTGGCACCATCCAATGATGCCATAATCGGATAAGAGGGACTGCTGGACTGCAGCATCTGCAAATATTCCCTTGCTCCCTCAAAACCGATGAGCCGGCTATTATAATGGAGATAAGCACCCATCGTCATGGCAGGGAGCGTCTTATGGGCTGACTGCACCACGAAATCAGCACCCAGTTCGACTGCTGACTTCAGCCCGGACATTTTTATAAGATGGGCCCCATGCGCCTCATCCACCAATACAGGAATCCCACTCATATGGGCTTTATGGATGATTGCCTCCAAATCAAATACCATGCCATAATAGTTCGGATAAGTCAGGATGATCGCTTTAGCACCAGGGTGCAGGCTGATCGCCTTTTCCACCGTCTCTGGAGCAATGCCGCCGGCCACTCCCCAGTCACCATTATACTCCGGCCCCAGGAAAACAGGATGCGCTTTGGCAAGCCGGATCCCATTCAAAACGGACTTATGGCAATTCCGCTGCACAAGGACCGTCTCCCCTTCCTTAACGGTACCCAGGATCATGGCGAGATTCCCAGCAGTCGACCCATTTATTAAAAAAGAGCTATCCTCAGCTCCATACAGCTTGCTTACTAAAAGTTCTGCTTCCCGGATTGCCCCTGAGGCAGCATGGAGGTCATCAAGCCCGGACAATTCCGTCACATCCAGCTTCAGTGCCTCTGCATACACCTTTTGTGTGCCTTTATATAAAAAGCCATTCTTATGCCCCGGGACATGCAGGGAAATGCTATCCTCATCTATATGCTCCATCAGCCTGCCGAACAGGGGAAGATTACTATAGTTATTCATTGTCATCACCAGTTTGTTAGATTCTTCACCTATTTTATCAGACACCATCCTAAAAAGATAATGCGCCCCCCAAATAAAAATAAGCTGTTCCCGAAAGAATTGCCTATAGACATACACCCGGAAGCGAAGCAGAACATACAATAGAAAACATGTAAATACACTCGAGACTTTTCGAAAAATTGTATTATTTTCTACACAATGGACAGAATAAGAGGTGGAGGTGGAGATATGGATTCTTTATTGGCAAACAATCAGATGCAGAAAATCTGTGTCATTTGCGAAGAGAATAAAACAAGGGGCATACATTTATATACTTCTTTCATCTGCACAGACTGTGAATCTGATCTGATTAACACCGACACGGACAATCCAAAGTATAAATATTATCTAAAAAAACTGCGGAAAGTAAATACGCCGGAAATATTCTCGTAGAAGCTGATGCTTCTTTTTTTTGTGGTTTGCTGAAGGTAAGCAGACATTTTTAAATTGTAGGCGTGGAAGGAGCAGCATGTTAGCAGCATTTGAAGGCAGAGTGAAGAGTTTGGCAGCCTGAGCTGTAAACCGTTAGTTAAGTTGGGAAGCTGGCAGATTAACGGGTCAGGTGCTCAGATAATAGCAAACACAGCAGAATATTATTCATTTCTTTCTCATCAAACCATCATTCCTCTGCCAGTCTTTTTTTCGGGATCTTTACGAAAATAGTCCTTTGCAGGGTGAAGGGATGGAAGAGGGTCTTTTAGTGCCGCTGCTTAGCGGTTGGGCTTTGGGTGATGTTTAGGGGAAATGGTAAAATATGAGGGGGATTCGGTAGATTAAATGAGCAATTCGGTAAAATAATTAGCCAATTGTTTAAATTATTTGTCAAGTTGGTAGATTATCCGGCGTATTGATGAAATTCATGATTTAAACAGCTGCTCAACCTGATATTCTAATCAAAAAATACTGCTCGTTTGCACACCCGGTGTTCTTTTTTCAGCAATCTCAGGAATTTAGCGGGGGGCTATAGTTGTTTTAGGGCAAATGGTAAATTAACTGGGGTATTCGGTAAATTAAATGAGCAATTCGGTAAATTAATCTGCCAACTAGTTAAATTAATCGCAAAGTTGGTAGATTATCTTGCCAGTTAATTGAATTCGCAATTAAATCGCCCATTCTTCCCTTCAAAAACCCTGCTCATTCACCCACCCGACCGCTAATCTCCACTCAAAAGCACTTTTCTTATTAATACCCTCTCCATTTGCCTAAAAAAAGCGCAAAAAAAGAACAGTCACGCAGACTGTTCTTCGTTTCGCCCGGCAGCGTCCTACTCTCACAGGGGGAGAACCCCCAACTACCATCGGCGCTGAGAAGCTTAACTTCCGTGTTCGGTATGGGAACGGGTGTGACCTTCTCGCTATCGCCACCAGACTATTTAGATGAGGTTTTGTTCCCTCAAAACTAGATAATGTATAAGAAGAAGAATGACTGAGTAATCAATTGTGGTTAAGTCCTCGATCTATTAGTATCTGTCAGCTCCACGTGTCACCACGCTTCCACCTCAGACCTATCAACCTGATCATCTTTCAGGGATCTTACTAGCTTGACGCTATGGGAAATCTCATCTCGAGGGGGGCTTCATGCTTAGATGCTTTCAGCACTTATCCCTTCCGCACATAGCTACCCAGCGATGCCTTTGGCAAGACAACTGGTACACCAGCGGTGCGTCCATCCCGGTCCTCTCGTACTAAGGACAGCTCCTCTCAAATTTCCTGCGCCCACGACGGATAGGGACCGAACTGTCTCACGACGTTCTGAACCCAGCTCGCGTACCGCTTTAATGGGCGAACAGCCCAACCCTTGGGACCGAC
>NZ_OZ481794.1:17500-32500 GCF_984799205.1 Bacillus sp. SRL543 | reverse complement strand
TCAGAATTTTGATGACTCCCTGTCCCAAAAATTTAAGCGGCTTAAACGGAGCCCCTATAAATAGTAATAACAATATCAGCCCGCCCAAAATGGTTATTACCAGTATCGGTTCCATTCCTCATCATCCTCTCCCATTGCCTGTACTACAAATTTATGAGAAGAAGGATGAAAAAAGACCTGATTGGCCCTTTGTTCATCTGACGGATATTTTTCTGGCCTTTGCTTCCTTAAACAAGTAAAAGTACTTGGCCTCCGCCAATTTGGTTTGCGCTAATATTTCTGCGGAAGGATCAAAGCTTTTATCAAGCAGCCGCTTTTGGTTATACCATTCTTCCTTCAGGCTATTAAGCTGTCCTAGAAGCCGGCCATCAAATTCGTTGCGGAGCTTTCCTTTTTTGCGGAAAAACATGTGTACACCCCCTGCTTAAACCTCTCTTCTTCCCTCAAGCGCCTTGGAAAGAGTGACTTCATCTGCGTATTCCAGATCTCCGCCCACCGGCAGGCCGTGGGCAATCCTCGTAATCTTAATCCCTGATGGCTTGAGAAGGCGGGAAATGTACATCGCTGTCGCTTCCCCTTCAATATTTGGATTGGTGGCAAGTATAACTTCTTCCACCGTCTCATCCTGCAGCCTTTTTAAAAGGTCAGGTATATTGATATCTTCAGGCCCTATTCCGTCCATCGGGGAAATAGCGCCGTGGAGTACATGGTACAGGCCGTTAAATTCCTTCATTTTTTCCATGGCGATAACATCCTTTGGATCCTGCAGCACACAAATTATACTCCGGTCCCTGCGCTGATCCTCGCAGATATAGCAGGGATCCTGATCGGTAATATGGCCGCACACCGAACAGTAAGATAAATTACGTTTGGCATTCACCAGAGCCTTAGCAAAATCAAGAACAGTGTCTTCCTTCATACCAAGGACAAAAAAAGCCAGGCGAGCGGCTGTTTTCGGGCCGATCCCCGGCAGCTTCATAAAGCTGTCTATCAACTTAGATATCGGTTCAGGATAATGCATAATACTCCTCCTATATAGAAATGCGGAGGGCGCTTGCTCAGCCCCGACAAGCTTAAGACGCGCAAGAATAGAAGGCGTTCTTTGCCTTCAATTCTTGTGTGGCTTAAGACTCGAGGGGCTAGCGCCCGCAGCTGGACAATCAAGAAATGCGGAAGTGGCTTGTTCAGGGGCGACAAGCATAAGGCAGACTGGATGAAAGGTTTGCTCTTTAACCTTTTAGCCAGGCTGACTTATGACTCGAGCCCCTAGCCGCTGCAGCTGGACAATCCGAAATGCGGAGGGCGCTTGCTCATCGGCGACAGCATAAGACAATGCCTGTAACCTGCCGCACTTTTGCCTGCCCCCATTGTATTCGGGCCTTTTTTGCTTTTTCAGGCATTTTTAAAGCGGAGATTCAACTCCGCTTTGCTTTAGAACATTCCAGGCAGGTTCATTCCTTTTGTAAACTGCCCCATTGTATCATTCGTCAGATCGTCAGCCTTTTTAAGGGCGTCATTTGTCGCTGCAAGTACAAGGTCCTGAAGCATATCGATATCTTCCGGATCTACTACTTCTTCTTTAATATTGACTTCAAGGACTTGTTTGTGTCCGGAAACGATGACTGTAACCATCCCGCCGCCTGCAGTCCCTTCTATTCTCTTGTCTCCAAGCTCTTCCTGAGCCTCGGCCATTTTCTTCTGCATTTTCTGCATTTGCTTCATCATGTTTTGCATATTGCCCATTCCACGCATATTCTTTACCTCCAAATTGTTTTATTCTTTGACTTCGACTAAATCCCCGAACAGCTTTTGTGCTTCGGATACGACCAGGTCGTCTTCCGGCACCCCCAGCCCGCTGCCTTCGGAAGGCTCATCGCGATGGCCGCTGTTCAGGAAGCTGCCACGTATCCGCTGCCACTGTTCGTCAGGCACCCCGACAACCTGCTTCCTTTGTCCGGTCAGTTCCTGGATGGCCCCGGATATCGTTTCTATAAATTTAGCATTATCCATGGCCATTTGACAGTGTATTTCATATTTAAATTTGATGATGAACGCATCCGTTGAGGAAGCGACCGGCTCTGCTTCATTCAGCAAAGCAGCCTGGGAGCGCATCTGGTTATGGACAAGCTTCCCGAGCATATCGCCCCATTTGCTTTTAACTGCATTCAAGTCATTTTTCGTTGCATTCTTCAGGATTTCGTTAATCTTTCCTTCGGGAGCCTGGAATCCTTTTCTCGAGGTTCTCTGTGCCTGTTTCTTCTGGGCAGGCTCTGGCGCACCCGATGCGGCGACACCATTTTTCTTCAGCTCGGCCAGCTCTTCTTGCAGCTGCTCGATCTTTTTTATGAGAGGCTCGATATCAGCAGCCGCTTTCTTCTCCGTGCCTTCAAGCTGGCAGAGCTTCATGATGGCTACTTCAAGGAAGATTCTTGGATGATTGGTCCAGCGCATTTCCTGCTGGGCCTTATTCAGGATTTCAATCAGGCTGTACAACTGCTGCGGATCTGTTTCTTCAGCGAGCGCCTTGAATTCCTCATCGAGCATGACACGCTCGAGCGACTCATCCAGTGAAGGCGCTGCTTTATATAAAAGCATGTCCCTGTAATACAGGATGAAATCCTCGATGAACCTGGAAGGATCCTTCCCCTGGAACAGGAGAGTCTCCAGCGACTCCAGTGCACCTGCAGCATCTTTTTCCATGACATTCCTGGACAGCTTGTTCAGGAATCCCTGGGAAACGGCGCCTGTGACTGTGAGGGCATCCTCCGACGTCACCCTGTCCTGGCTGAAGGATATTGCCTGGTCAAGGAGGCTTAAGGCATCCCTCATTCCGCCCTCGGCGGCGCGGGCCACAATATGGAGGGCATTTTCTTCATACTGCACCCCGGTCTCATCCACTATCATTTTCATCCGCCCGACGATCGACTGGGCCGTAATCCGCTTAAAGTCAAAGCGCTGGCACCTCGAAATGATCGTGAGCGGGATTTTATGGGGCTCCGTCGTAGCGAGGATGAACATGACATGCTTCGGCGGCTCTTCAAGTGTTTTCAGCAGTGCATTGAAGGCGCCGATCGAGAGCATATGGACCTCATCGACGATGTATACTTTATATTTGACTGCACTGGGTGCATATTTGACTTTGTCCCTAATATCCCGAATTTCTTCCACACCATTGTTGGAGGCCGCATCGATTTCGATTACGTCCGGTATGGAGCCATTCGTAATGCCGATGCAGGAATCGCACTCATTGCAAGGCTCGCTGATCGGAGCTCTTTCACAGTTGACGGTTTTGGCCAGAATTTTGGCCGCACTCGTCTTTCCCGTGCCCCTGGGCCCGGAAAATAAGTATGCATGAGAGGTTTTCTGCTGAAGCAGGGCGTTCTGCAATGTTTTGGTTACGTGTTCCTGCCCTACAACATCAATGAACTGCTGCGGACGCCAGACACGATATAATGCCTGGTAACTCATCTTCACGCCCCCTTCCTAACTGCTTTTCTATCTCTATTATACCGTATCAGTTCCTATTTTCCAAAAAGGATTGCAAATATCCGGAGGAGCAATTTTCCAATCTGATTGGACATAAAAAAACCCACCCCTGACCGGGATGAGCTTTGCTATTATGATTATAACTGCCGTGCACCTTCCGTCGACTGGCTCCCATAAGCGTTACTTAAGCAGTTAGCTCGGCCCAGGCAACCCTGCGGCACATGGGAGGGACCACTTAATGCTGCTTCCTTCCGGACCTGACATGGTTCATGGATTCCCATTGCGCAGGACCCGGGCGTCAACACCACTTACTTAAGGCAGGCCCTACAGGACACCAGCCTCAGGAAGGAGTTCAGCCTCGCTAGAGCGGATTGCGAGTACAGGGCACCGCTACCTCCCCGCTTAGCACGGCAAAATTGATACCATATTTGGTTGCGTCGTTTGTGACGCATAATCAGTATACTAAGTTTCGGACAAAATTGCAATGCCTATGGCCTGTCAATTCCTTCTTGCAGACCCAGCAGCTGCTTTCGCTGCTTTTTCTCTTCCTTTTTCCGCTCGCGCAGGGCTCGGAAGAATTCGGTCAGCAGACTGCTGCATTCTTCTTCCAGCATCCCGGGCACCACCTCGCTCTGGTGGTTGAACCTTTCATCCTGAAGAAGGTTCATAAAGGTCCCCGCACAGCCGCCCTTAGGATCGGCCGCGCCATATACAACCCTGCTGATGCGGGAGAGGATGATGGCTCCAGAACACATGGCGCACGGCTCTAGTGTAACGTAAAGCACAGCATCCTCCAGCCTCCATGTCCCCCGCCTGCCGCAGGCTTCTTCAATGGCAAGGAGCTCGGCATGGGCGACGGCATTCTGATTCGACTCGCGGAGATTGTGGGCGCGGGCGATGACCTCTCCGTCCAGGACCACAACCGCCCCGATCGGCACTTCCCCAAGCTCTCCTGCCTTTTTCGCTTCTTCTATTGCTTCCTTCATATAATAATCATCATTGTAAGTTATATTCATCTTTTTCCTTCCATCCCTTATGTTTAAAAATATACCAAGGGTGTATATAGCTTTTAGTGCTCACAATAGATCCAAAGGAGAGATCCACCATGAAAGAATCTTCTACAGCACTCTTAATTATAGACATGATCAATGATTTTAATTTTCCGGAAGGTGATGTTTTAGCTGAAAAAGCCCAAAAAATCAGCCAGCCGATAAAAACATTAAAGGAAAAGTGCGCTTCTGAAGCTATTCCTGTCATCTATGTTAATGATCATTACAGCCTTTGGCAAGCTGACTTTGAAAAGATCGCCGATTACTGCAGTAATAATAGCAGCAGGGAAATCATTGACCGCCTGTATCCCTCTGATGATGACTATTTCCTGATCAAACCGAAGCACTCTGCTTTTTACGGCACTGCCCTGAACACGCTGCTCCTGCAATTGAATGCCAAAAATCTGATCGTCACCGGTGTTGCCGGAAATATATGCGTCCTCTTTACAGCGAATGACGCCTATATGAGAGAATACAGCTTATATGTCCCTGAGAATTGTCTGGCATCCAATGATGATCATGACAACGAGAATGCATTGAAAATGATGAAAAATGTCCTCAATGCCAAAACAGAACCCTTCTCAGAGAAAAATAACATTTCAGCCTATTTCCCTTCATAGAATAATGGTAGCGCGATTTTGCCATTAAGGGGGAAAAGAGTATGCAAATCCATGTAGTGCGCGCCGGGCAGTCCCTGACAGGGATCGCACAGGCCTACGGCACGACGGCAGCAGATATTTCACAGGCCAATGAACTCCCCAATCCCGACAGGCTTGTTGTGGGCCAGGCGCTTGTTATCCCGATCACAGGGCGCTTTTACTGGGTACAGCCGGGAGATACCTTGTCGGCCATTTCCCGGCGGACAGGAATCCCAGTGCAGGAAATTGCAAGCATCAATCGTATATCGCCTTCCCAGCCTCTCCAGCCGGGATTGCGCCTCTATCTGCCGCCGAGGCCGAAAGCAGCGGCTGAATTCAATGCCTATGTAGAACCGCGGGGCACATCGGTTGCGCCTGCACTTGAGGAAGGAGCACGGGAGGCTGCGCCTTACCTTACGTATCTGGCGCCCTTCAGCTTTCAGGCACTGAGGGATGGCGGACTTAAAGAACCGCTCCTCAATAATTTCCCGGCCATCGCCCAAGCGAATAATAATGTATTGATGATGGTCATCACCAATCAGGAAAATGACCAGTTCAATGATGAGCTTGGCCGGATCCTCCTGAATGATATACCTGTGCAGGATAAATTCCTGGACAATATAACCGCAACAGCCAAGAAGTACGGCTTCAGGGACATCCATTTTGATTTTGAATATTTGCGCCCGGAGGACCGGGAGGCCTATAACCGTTTTCTAAGAAAAGCAAAGGCCCGGTTCAGCCGGGAAGGCTGGCTCATTTCCACTGCACTCGCGCCAAAGACGAGCGCCGGGCAGAAGGGACGCTGGTATGAAGCCCATGATTACAAGGCACATGGGGAAATCGTTGATTTTGTCGTCATCATGACCTATGAATGGGGCTATAGCGGCGGCCCTGCCCAGGCTGTCTCTCCGATTGGCCCTGTACGGGATGTCCTTGAATATGCAGTGAGCGAGATGCCGTCCTCCAAGATCATGATGGGCCAGAATCTGTACGGCTATGACTGGACCCTACCTTTTGTCCAGGGCACCACCGCCAAGGCATTGAGCCCGCAGCAGGCCATCGGGCTGGCCGCAGAGAAAAACGTGCCCATCCGCTATAACACGAAGTCACAGGCTCCGCTGTTCAACTATACAGGCACCGATGGGAAGCGGCATGAGGTCTGGTTTGAGGATGCGAGGTCCATCCAGGCAAAGTTCGACCTCATGAAGGAACTGAAGCTAAGGGGGATGAGCTACTGGAAGCTCGGCCTTTCATTTCCGCAGAACTGGCTTCTGATCACAGACAATTTCAATGTCACAAAGCGGGAGTAGCAGAGAGATTTCCGGAAATAGTCACTAAAAGCTATGGGTCAGCCCGATCCATGGCTTTTTTTATATTTTTTGCCGGCAGAAATTCCATATCCCTTCCACTACATAGTGTGTTAAAATATTTTTTGTGTCGTTAAAAGTCGATTTAAAGGATATATGGACATAGATAAAAAAGAACAATAAGGAGGCCACACTGTGGGGGGGACACCTTTTATTACAGTTGAAGGCCCGATCGGCGTAGGGAAAACCTCGCTGGCGAAGGCCATTTCCGAGCATTTTCAATTTGCGCTGCTGAAAGAGATTGTAGATGAAAATCCTTTTCTTGGAAAGTTTTATGAAAACATCGAGGAATGGAGCTTCCAGACGGAAATGTTTTTCCTGTGCAACCGCTACAAGCAGCTTGGGGACATCAACACTCATTTTTTAGCCAATAACAAGGCAGTCGTTGCCGATTATCATATTCTCAAGAATCTCGTTTTTGCCGAAAGGACGCTGAGTCCTGCCGAATACCAGAAGTATTTAAAGATCTACGAAATCCTGACAAATGATATGCCGAGGCCGAATGTCATCATCTATCTTCATGCAAGCCTTGAGACACTGCTGCAGCGGATCAAGCTGCGGGGCCGGGAAATTGAAAAGAATATCAGCCCGCTCTATTTAGAGCAGCTGTCAATTGATTATGAAAATGCCATGAAATTATTTGCCGAGCAGAACCCCGACATTCCTGTTCTGCGCTTCAGCGGCGATGATCTTGATTTTGTGAAAAATAAAGAAGATCTGTCATATATTCTGGACAGCCTTTCCCTATCTTTAATTAAAGGAGCTTATCATCATGAATCTTAGGAATAAGTATGAGATACCCGGAAATTCCGTAATTACCATCGCCGGTACGGTCGGGGTAGGGAAATCGACGATGACCAATGCGCTTGCGGGTGCACTGGGCTTTCGCACCTCATTTGAAAAAGTGGATACCAATCCTTATCTTGATAAATTTTACGCAGATTTCGACAGATGGAGCTTCCATCTGCAGATTTATTTCCTTGCTGAGCGCTTTAAGGAGCAGAAGCGCATCTTCGAATATGGCGGCGGCTTCATCCAGGACCGTTCCATTTACGAAGACACAGGCATTTTTGCCAAGATGCATCATGAAAAAGGGACCATGTCACAGGTGGACTATGAAACATACACAAGCCTGTTCGATGCAATGGTCATGACGCCATACTTTCCTCACCCGGACCTGCTGATTTATCTGGAAGGATCCATTGATGACATCCTCTCCAGGATTCAGGAAAGAGGGCGTCCGATGGAGCAGCAGACGCCAGTGTCCTACTGGGAAGAGATGCATGGGCGCTACGAGAACTGGATCAATACATTCAATGCCTGCCCGGTGCTGCGCCTGAACATCAACGATTATGACCTGATGGCCGAAGGAGCTTCCATTGAGCCAGTCATCGAAAAAATCTCCGTCTTTCTGAAGCATTCACAGCTGCTGAAGAAATAAACTTTCGTTTTTGGTGCTTCGGAGTACAGAATAACCTCTTATACCAAAAAGAAGCCCGGCATAAATGCCGGGCTTTTGTTTGGTTCATTTTCATGATGCAAAGCTGCCTTTTTATTCTGCAAAAATCATAAAAAAGCCGCTGCAATATGCAGCGGCTTTTTATGTATCTCCAATAGTTATGCGCTATGGTTGATTTTAAAATGGAGGAGGTAGAGGGATTCGAACCCCCGCGCGGTGTTACCCGCCTGTCGGTTTTCAAGACCGATCCCTTCAGCCAGACTTGGGTATACCTCCGTATCGACAAGATTTATTTTAGCACCTGTCAAAAGCAAAGTCAACACTATTTCAAAAAAATATTAAGGCGGGTTATTCACCCGCCCAGATGCATGCTTTACGCCTTGCCGATAACTTCTTTATTGCCCATATATGGTCTTAATACTTCCGGAATGATGACACTTCCATCTTCCTGCTGATAGTTTTCCAGGATAGCGGCGACCGTACGGCCGATCGCAAGGCCAGAGCCATTCAGTGTATGAAGATGCTCAGGCTTACCCTTAGGCTCGCGGCGGAAACGGATGTTCGCGCGGCGTGCCTGGAAGGCTTCGAAGTTACTGCAAGAAGAAATCTCGCGGTATGTCCCGTAGCTTGGAATCCATACTTCTATATCGTATTTCTTGGCCGCTGTGAAGCCGAGATCGCCTGTGCACATGCTGAGCACGCGGTAAGGAAGCCCTAGCATCTGCAAAACCTTCTCTGCATGACCAGTCAGCTTTTCCAGCTCGTCATAAGAATCCTCAGGACGGACAAATTTTACGAGCTCCACCTTATTGAATTGATGCTGGCGGATCAGCCCCCTTGTATCACGGCCAGCAGATCCCGCTTCAGAACGGAAGCATGCACTGAAGGCAGCATAGTTGATCGGAAGCTGTTCGTTCGTCAGGATTTCATCTCTGTGCATATTTGTCACAGGCACTTCTGCTGTCGGGATCAGGAAGTAGTCTTCGCTTTCAATCAGGAAAGCATCTTCTTCAAACTTCGGCAGCTGGCCGGTGCCTGTCATGCTGGCACGGTTGACCATGTATGGAGGAAGGACTTCCATATAGCCATGCTCATCTGTGTGAAGATCCAGCATGAAGTTGAATAAAGCACGCTCTAAGCGGGCGCCAAGGCCTTTATAGAATACAAAGCGGCTTCCCGTAACCTTCCCAGCCCTCTCAAAGTCAATGATGTCCAGGTCAGTGGCAACATCCCAGTGAGGCTTCGGCTCGAAGCTGAAATCGCGGACATTGCCCCATTTTCTCGCCTCGACATTATCGTCTTCCGTCTCACCGACCGGAACGCTCTCATGCGGGATATTCGGGATGCTCATCAAAAGGCTGTCCAGTGATTCTTCCACTGTGCGGAGCTCTTCATCAAAGGCTTTAATCTTGTCGCCCACTTCCCTCATCTCTGCAATCAGGCTGTCAGCATCTTTCTTTTCGCGCTTCAGCGCAGCGACCTGCTGGGATACTTCATTCCTTCTGCTCTTCAGCTGTTCTGTTTCCATGATCAGCTCACGGCGCCTTACATCAAGATCCTCAAATTTCCCCAGGTCGCCAAGATCCTCCCCGCGGTGCTGGAGGCGGTTCTTCACTTCTTCAAAATTGCTTCGTAAATATTTAATATCAAGCATGCTGATTCCTCCTAGTTTTCCATTCGATAGGCATATGGGCGGAACCTGCGAAAAAACAAAAAACCCCCGTCCCAAAAAGGGACGGGAGTTACCCGCGTTGCCACCCTAGTTGAAGGCATAAATGCCTTCCACCTTAAATCCATAACGGTTTTTAACCGAAAGCACTTACTCGCCGATATGGGCTTTCCATGCTTTTGCTCAAGGACGGATTCACAAGGTCCCACCACCGGTTTCCACCAGCCACCGGCTCTCTATAGGAATGGGATTCCCGCTACTATTTCCTGTCAATGCGTTTCGAATGTAATTTTATAATAATTTACTACAATTATGTGCTATTTGCAACCTATTATTCAAACTAAATTCGCCTGGGCTTCTTTCACCATTTCCACGAAATACGCGGTAAGGCGGTGATCTTCTGTCAGCTCAGGATGGAATGAGCAGCCAAGGAACTGACCTTCCCTTGCGGCCACGATGCGGCCATCATGCTTTGCAAGCACTTCTACATTCTCGCCGGCCTGCAGAATATGCGGAGCGCGGATAAAGACAGCTTCGAAATCTTCTGCCACTCCGGCAATATCAAGGGGCGCTTCAAAGCTTTCCCGCTGCCTTCCGAAAGAATTGCGCTCCACCTCGACATCCATGACACCGATATGCGGCTCTGCATAGCCGGCAACTGTCTTCGCCAGCAGGATGAGCCCGGCACATGTTCCGAACATTGGTTTCCCTGACTGGGCAAACGCCCTCAGTTCTTCCATGAAATCGTATTTATCGATCAGGCGGCGCATCGTGGTGCTTTCGCCGCCGGGGATGATCAGTCCGTCCACTTCCCCAAGCTGCTCTTTGCGTTTGATGACAACTGCCTCCGCACCGCAGGACTCAATGGAGCGGACATGCTCCCTGACAGCCCCCTGAAGGCCCAGTACGCCTACTTTAACCATGTTCATTCTCCTTACCAACCGCGCTCCTGCATACGAGCTTCAGGAGCCAGTGATGAGATTTCGATGCCCTTCATCGGTGTTCCAAGTTCTTTTGACAAATCAGCAATCAGCTTGTAATCCTGATAATGCGTAGTCGCCTCTACAATCGCTCTCGCAAACTTGGCAGGATTGTCAGACTTGAAGATGCCTGATCCTACGAATACACCGTCTGCGCCAAGCTCCATCATTAAAGCGGCATCTGCAGGTGTCGCAACGCCGCCTGCAGCGAAGTTAACGACCGGAAGGCGGCCAAGTTCCTTGATTTCAAGAAGAAGCTCATAAGGGGCTCCGAGAAGCTTAGCTTCTGTCATCAGTTCGTCAAGGTTCATGCCGACCACCTTGCGCACCTGTGCGTTCACCTTGCGGATATGGCGCACTGCTTCTACAATATTGCCTGTTCCAGGCTCGCCTTTCGTGCGAAGCATCGCTGCTCCTTCGCCGATTCTGCGGGCAGCCTCGCCAAGGTCGCGGCATCCGCATACAAATGGAACCGTATAATCCCTTTTATTTAAATGATACTCTTCATCAGCAGGAGTGAGCACTTCACTCTCATCTATATAATCAACGCCCATTGCTTCTAATACACGGGCTTCCACGATATGGCCAATTCTGCCTTTTGCCATAACAGGGATCGTTACAGCATTCATGACTTCCTCAACAATGCGGGGGTCTGCCATCCTGGCCACACCGCCGGCAGCACGGATATCGGATGGAACCCTCTCCAGTGCCATGACTGCGACTGCGCCGGCCTCTTCAGCAATCTTGGCCTGCTCAGCGTTGACTACGTCCATGATAACGCCGCCCTTTTGCATTTCTGCCATACCGCGCTTTACTCGATCTGTACCTGTCTTCACTATAAAGTCCCCCTTCTGTAATACCATCTGCTTTTAACAGGCAAAATACCCATTAATTTATAGGAAAATATATTAATTCGATAGGAATTCGTCCAGTTCCCCTAATGAAAATAAACAATAAAAAAAGGTCCCTGTCAAGACAAGGGACCCTTTTTTATCAGACTCTTCCGGAATTTTATTTTCTCCCGGATAAAGCCAGGCCATTATTTGAAATTAGAACCAGCTCTTTACAGCTGATGAAACGCTGCCCCAAAGATCTCCGAAAAAGCCGCCGATACCGCGCATCATCAGCACGAACCAGTTCGCCTTTTCTACACTTTCGGCTGCCACGACATCAACCTGGATACCGCCATTTCCTGAAAGGAAGTCAAGGCCGTTTTCTTTATCTGATTTCAATGTCAGATAGCCGACCTTATCGCCTTTCTTGACAGGCGCCGTCAGATTGCCGTCTTCATCAAGCTTGTCTTTATCAAGGACAAGCTCAGGTTTATAGCTTTCCTTCTCGCCATTTTTCACAACAAGCCCGATAGCATCCTTCGCCTGTATTTTCACGCTGTCTTCCTTGCCTTTAGTTACAGGCAATGTCTTCTGGCCTTTTACCTGATAGTTCTTCGCAATGATTTCTTCTTTGGAGAAATTGCTGAAAGCATAATCAAGCATTTTTCTTGTTTCATCGAACCTGGATTTATAGGAACCGGAATCCCCTTCACCCTTGGCATTCATCACGACCGTGATATAGCGGTTCCCGTCACGGGTTGCTGTTCCGGTGAAACAGTAGCCGGCAAAATCGGTTGTACCTGTCTTAAGCCCGTCCACTCCCTCATAGCCGAAAACAAGGCTTGGAAGCATCCAGTTCCAGTTATCCATCTCAATTTCATCGTCAGTGCCTTCCCTGAAATTCTTTGTAGGGATAGCAGTCGTCTCCAGAATTTCCGGATAGTCCTGCAGCAGGTGCTGCGCCAGCTTGGCAGTCGCCCGGGCTGACATGACATTCTCATCCTCTGCTCCGCCCGTCGGATGGGAGCCTTTCAGGTCGCGGTTATTCAAACCGGTGGAATTGAAGAATTTGTATTCCTTCAAGCCAAGCTCCTCGGCCTTTTCATTCATCATTTTAACAAAGTTGCTTTCAGAACCGGCAATGGTCTCCGCAATGGCAATCGTTGCACCATTGGCAGAGTAAATTGACATTGCTTCATATAATTCTCTGATATTATATTTTCCATCTCTTCTTAAAGGGACATTAGACAGTGCTCTATCCTGTGAAACCTTCCAAACATATTCACTGACTGCATACTCCTGATCCCATTTGACTTTCCCTTCTTTGATGGCCTCAAGCAGCAGGTATTCTGTCATGATCTTCGTCATGCTCGCAATGCCAAGCACTTTATCCGCATTCTTGGAATAAAGGACTTTGCCTGTCTCAGCCTCTACCACAATCGCAGCATCCGCATTGATATTCAAAGCATCATCTGCACTTGCCTTATTCAGGCCGGGAAAAAGGCCTATCACCATCATACAAACAAGGAAACTAGCAACATACTTCCGATAAAAATGTTTTTTCACTGTAATGCCCTCCAACCTTTATATACACCTTCGTTATTTTAACATATCTGTTTCTGAAAACATAGACAGAGTAAATACCCATTAATTGGGCGGAAATATATATAGGCCCTTAGATCTGCAGGCCAATAATGGATAGCTGATGCTGATAGGTGCCTGGTACCGTGTATAAGCAAAAAAATAAGCCCCAGGGTAAGAACCTGGGACCTTGTATCCGCCAGTGCATCTGGATCCGGTGCAATGGCCTGGCTGTTTATGATAAAGAATAGTTCGGAGCTTCTTTCGTGATTTGCACATCATGCGGATGGCTTTCACGGAGCCCGGCGCCGGTCATTCTGATGAACTGCGCCTTTTCTCTTAAATCGGTCAGATCTTTGCTTCCGCAATAGCCCATGCCTGAGCGGATCCCGCCGACCAGCTGGTAAATCGTATCAGATAGCGGCCCTTTGTATGGAAGCCTTCCTTCGATTCCTTCTGGCACGAATTTTTTGTTGTCTTCCTGGAAATAGCGGTCCTTCGAGCCCTTTTCCATTGCTCCTACCGATCCCATTCCGCGGTAGACCTTGAAGCGGCGCCCCTGGAAGATTTCAGTTTCACCCGGGCTTTCGGAGACACCTGCGAGCAGGCTTCCGAGCATGACGGCATGGCCGCCGGCAGCCAGGGACTTAACGATATCACCTGAATACTTGATGCCTCCATCAGCAATGATCGCTTTGCCGTGCTTCCTGGCCTCTGTTGCACAGTCATAAACCGCTGTGATCTGCGGTACGCCGACTCCGGCGACAACCCTTGTCGTACAGATGGAGCCAGGTCCGATGCCAACTTTTACAACGTCGGCGCCAGCGTCGATCAGATCCCTTGTCGCTTCAGCAGTTGCAACATTTCCGGCGATGATGGCTACCTCAGGGTAAGCATCCCTGATCTGCTTGACTGTGTCCATTACCCCTTTTGAATGTCCGTGCGCCGTATCGACTACAAGAACATCCACACTTGCCTTCACAAGCATTTCAACCCTCTTCATCGTATCCTTTGTCACACCGACGGCTGCGCCTGCGAGAAGCCTGCCCTGGCTATCCTTGGCTGAGTTCGGGAATTCAATCACCTTTTCAATATCCTTGATCGTGATCAGCCCTTTGAGTACACCTTCCTGATCAATGAGCGGAAGCTTTTCAATTTTGTATTTCTGCAAAATGCTCTCGGCTTCATCCAGTGTCGTTCCCACCGGTGCAGTTACAAGATTTTCTTTTGTCATGACGTCTGAGATTTTAATCGAGTAGTCTTGGATGAAACGAAGATCACGGTTTGTAATGATGCCCACCAATTTCTGTTCATCGTTGTTGTTGACGATTGGGACACCTGAGATGCGGTACTTGCCCATTAGATGCTCAGCATCGAAAACCTGCTGGTCGGGCGTGAGGAAGAATGGATCTGTGATAACGCCGCTTTCGGAGCGCTTGACTTTATCAACCTGGTCAGCCTGCTGCTCGATGGACATGTTCTTGTGGATGATGCCGAGACCGCCGGCCCTTGCCATGGCGATTGCCATCTCTGCCTCTGTAACTGTGTCCATGCCGGCACTGATGATCGGGATATTCAGGCGTACCTTGTCTGTCAGGTCCACATGAAGCTGTACATCTTTCGGAAGCACTTCTGATCTTGCCGGAACCAATAATACGTCATCAAATGTTAATCCTTCTTTAACAAACTTGCTTTCCCACATCTTTTTAGCCCCCATTTACTCGAAAATATTATTAGTAGGTTATCAATTGGACAAAATACTGTCAAGAACAGATTGATATGTTAGATTTTTCAAAAAATTAAAAAGAGGTAATAATGATGACCAATACATACAAAGGCTGGAGTTCCTATTCTGTCTTCTTTTCAGCAGAAACCACCCAGGCCTACTTAAAAAAGTGCTATACACGGCGCGGCATCGACCAGCCGGAAGCTAAGAGC
>NZ_OZ481794.1:0-10000 GCF_984799205.1 Bacillus sp. SRL543 | reverse complement strand
ATACAGCGAGAAGAGGTCTGCGGGATTGCTTTCCGAAGCCTCAATCAGCGGGATCAGAATGCTTCTGATCTTGGAGATATCTATCTGCATTCCTGACTGCCAGGCAATGAATTCCTTTTTAAAGCCCTGTACAGATCTCAGGAACAGATCCGCTCCCTTGAGAGAGCTGCCAGGCTGGCTCGATGGGCTGCTGTCCTTATCTTCCTCGGTACCCGTTCCATAAGGATAAAAAGGCATGCCGTCCGAGAGTGTTTTCTCTACTGCGGCATCATCGACGAAAAATGCCTTCATCACTTCAAGCAATTCTGTTGTCAGGACTGTTTTCTTCTTGATGATCGGACGGTTTGTCAGGCTGAAGATGTCTTCTGCCAGTATGCATCCTTCTTGCAGGTCATTTATATTTACACGCACAAGCTGCACCCCAATTAAGTCTTTTTTACTATTTTACTTTATTTTGCCAAAAAAGAGGAACACAAATTTGTGTTCCTCTCAATTGCTTCTTTATTCAGTTTCATCTTCGGATGGAGCTTCTGCTGTTTCAGCAGGAGTTTCGCTGTCCAGAATTCCTTCTTCATCAGCCAGGGCCTCTTCAAGCTTATCTTCTTCTTTTTCGACCTTGGCGACGGTTGCGACATATTCGCCTTCACTGTCATTGATGCGTATCAGCCTTACACCTTGTGTGTTCCGGCCCATTGTAGAGATATCGCCGACTGCCATGCGGATGAGTACGCCGCCTGTTGTAATCAGCATGATGTCTTCCTCACCTGTAACCACTTTGACAGCAACGAGCGTGCCGTTCTTATCAGTGATATTACCGGTTTTGATTCCTTTTCCGCCCCTGCCCTGGACGCGGTATTCCATTTCAGGAGTCCTCTTTCCATAGCCTTTCTTAGTGACCATGAGAATTTCTGAGTTTTCCTCGAGCACTTCCATCCCGACCACTTCATCATCGCTGTCAAGGGTGATTCCTTTGACACCGGTGGCTGTACGTCCCATTGATCTTACATCTGTTTCAGGGAAACGGATCATCTGGCCTTTTTTCGTGCCGATGATGATTTCCTTGCTGCCATCTGTAAGCCTGACGGAAATCAGCTCATCGCCTTCGCGAAGGTTCAGTGCAATCAGTCCGTTGTTGCGGATATTTCCGAATGATGTCAGCGGAGAGCGCTTGGAAATCCCTTCTTTGGTTGTAAAGAACAGGAACCACTCGTCCACAAATTCCTCAACCGGGATCACGGCATTCACCCATTCATCCTTATTGATGCCAAGAAGGTTGATGATCGGGATTCCTTTAGCGGTCCGGCTGAACTCAGGGATTTCATACCCTTTCGCCCGGTAGACTTTCCCTCTGTTTGTGAAGAACAGGAGGGTATTATGGGTGGAGGTTGTGATCAGGTGCTCCACAAAGTCATCCTCATTGGTTCCCATACCCTGGATGCCGCGGCCTCCGCGTTTCTGTGCGCGGTATGTCGATACAGGCAGACGCTTGACATATCCGTTGTGCGTAAGTGTGATGACAATGTTTTCACGCGGGATCAAGTCTTCGTCCTCAATCTGTTCGATCCCGCCGGAAACGATTTCCGTGCGGCGTTCATCGTTGAAACGCTCTTTGATTTCTGCAAGCTCTTCCCGGATGATTTCAAGCACTTTCTCTTCATCGGCCAGGATCGCCTGCAGCTCAGCGATTAATTGAACGAGGCTCTGGTACTCATCCTCGATCTTCTCACGCTCCAAACCGGTCAGGCGCTGAAGGCGCATGTCCAGGATTGCCTGGGCCTGCTTATCAGACAGGCTGAATTGCGTCATTAGCCCTTCCCTGGCAATCTCTGTTGTCTGGGAACTGCGGATCAATTTGATGACCTCATCTAGATGGTCAAGGGCAATGCGCAGGCCTTCAAGAATATGGGCCCTTGCCTGTGCCTTCCTCAGCTCGAACTCAGTTCTGCGCCGGATGACTACCTGCTGGTGGTCCAGATAGTACTGAAGGCATTGCTTTAGGTTCAGAACTTTCGGCTGCCCGTCAACAAGGGCGAGCATATTGATGCCAAAGCTCGTCTGAAGGGCAGTCAGCTTATAGAGATTGTTGAGAATGACACTGGCATTGGCATCCTTCCGGACTTCAATGACAATCCTCATGCCGTTGCGGTCAGATTCATCCCTTAAGTCAGTGATGCCGTCGATCTTTTTATCGCGGACAAGCTCGGCGATTTTTTCGATCAGCCTTGCTTTATTAACCTGGTAAGGAATTTCGTGGACGATGATCGTCTCTTTGCCGTTCGATTTTGTCTCGATATCCACCTTTGCCCGAAGCGTGATGGAGCCGCGGCCAGTTTCATAGGCCTTGCGGATTCCGCTCCGGCCAAGGATCATACCGGCTGTCGGGAAGTCAGGGCCCGGAATGATTTCCATTAGCTCCTGGATGGTGATATCAGGTTCATGGCTTACCGCCAGGACGCCATCAATGACTTCTCCAAGCTGGTGCGGAGGGATATTGGTTGCCATCCCTACGGCAATTCCGGTAGTTCCGTTCACAAGCAGGTTCGGGAACCTGGCAGGAAGGACAACCGGCTCTCTCTCTTCGCCATCATAGTTATCCTGATAATCGATGGTATCTTTATTGATATCCCGGAGAAGCTCCATGGAAATCTTAGACATCCTGGATTCTGTATAACGCATTGCTGCCGCTGCATCGCCATCGACAGAACCGAAGTTGCCGTGCCCATCTACGAGCATATAGCGGTAGTTGAAATTCTGCGCCATCCGGACCATCGTTTCATATACGGCAGAGTCGCCGTGCGGATGGTATTTACCGATAACATCGCCGACAATACGGGCAGACTTTTTATAAGGCTTGTCTGAATGCATGCCAAGATCGTGCATCGCATATAAAATACGGCGGTGGACCGGCTTCAGTCCGTCGCGGACATCCGGCAGCGCCCTTGAGACGATGACACTCATGGCATAGTCAAGAAATGAAGACCTCATTTCCTGGCTTATATTTATTTCTGTTACACGGGAACTAGGCGTCTCAGCCATAGCAGGTACCTCCTTGTAAGAAAAGCGCAAACGTCCTCCCCAATCCCGGCAGACACAAGGCAACCTCACAGAAAGGCATCTTTTGCCTTAGGGAGGACTGGCTTGCAGCCATGAGAGAGCAGGCGCTGCTGCTAGACATTATCGTCATTCACTTTATAAACGTATATAGAAAACGCTGCGCACTCTCCCGCTCCCTTGATAAGGATTCGGAAGGGCCTCCGTTTTCCCGGCCCCCTTCCGGAAATTTTCATAAGGCACCGGAAAAAGAGCCATTATATAAAAAGCAGGATAGAGGGCGTTATTCTATCCTGTCCTGAAAACTAAATGTCGAGATTTTTTACGTAGACCGCATTTTCCTCGATGAATTGCCTGCGCGGTTCTACTTTATCGCCCATAAGGATTTCAAAGGTTTCATCCGCTTCGATCGCATCTTCAAGGCTTACCTGAAGGAGCGTCCTTGTGCCGGGATCCATGGTTGTTTCCCACAGCTGGTCAGGATTCATTTCCCCAAGACCTTTGTAGCGCTGGATATTCGGCTTCGGAGTTTTCGGAAGCTCTTCGAAGATCTTATCAAGCTGCTTGTCATTGTAGGCATATTCCACCCGCTTGCCCTGCTGTACCTTATAAAGCGGCGGCTGGGCGATATAGATGTAGCCTGCTTCAATGATCTGCCTCATATAGCGGTAGAAGAACGTCAGCAGCAGTGTGCGGATATGGGCCCCGTCAACATCTGCATCGGTCATGATGACAATTTTATGATAGCGTGCCTTGGCAATATCGAAGTCATCGCCGATCCCTGTCCCTGAGGCCGTTATAATGGCGCGGACCTCGTTATTGGAGAGGATCTTATCCAGGCGGGCTTTTTCTACATTGAGGATTTTACCCCTCAAAGGAAGGATGGCCTGGAAGTGGCGGTCACGTCCCTGCTTGGCGGATCCGCCGGCAGAGTCACCCTCAACGATATACAGTTCGCTGATGGAAGGATCTTTGGAAGAGCAGTCTGCCAATTTCCCTGGCAGGCTTGAGACCTCGAGGGCACTCTTCCTTCTCGTCAGCTCACGGGCTTTTTTCGCAGCGAGCCTGGCCCTTGCGGCCATCAGCCCTTTGTCTACAACCTTACGGGCAACCTGAGGGTTTTCCATCAGGAATTTCTCAAAATGATCGGAGAAGGACGTATCAGTGACTGTCCTTACTTCAGAGTTGCCAAGCTTTGTTTTCGTCTGCCCCTCGAATTGGGGATCAGGGTGCTTGATTGAAACGATGGCGGTAAGCCCTTCGCGGACGTCCTCGCCTGACAGATTGGCGTCGTTATCTTTGAATACGCCATTTTTCCTGGCATAGTCATTGATCACCCTGGTCAGAGCTGTCTTGAAGCCGGACTCGTGGGTTCCGCCTTCATATGTGTGGATGTTATTGGCGTAAGAATAAATATTGCCTGTAAAGCCGTCATTGTACTGGATGGCAACCTCGACAGTGATGCCTTCTTTTTCGCCTTCGATATAGATCGGCTCTTCATGGAGGACTTCCTTCGTCCTGTTCAGATGCTCAACATAGGACTTGATTCCGCCTTCGTAGCAATATTCGCCTTTTTTATTTTCAACGCGCTTGTCTTCGATTGTGATTTTCAGGCCGCGGTTCAGGAAGGCGAGCTCCCGGATCCGGTTTGCCAGTATCTCATACTCATATTCAAGCGTCTCAGTGAAGATTTCGGGATCCGGCTTGAAGTGGATGGTCGTGCCAGTTTCCTCTGCCTCGCCAATCACCTTCAAGTCCTCAGCAGGGACGCCGCGCTCGAACTTCTGGTAATGGAGCTTGCCGTCACGGCGGACAAATACTTCAAGCTCGGTCGAAAGGGCGTTGACCACAGAGGCACCGACACCGTGCAGACCGCCGGACACCTTGTAGCCGCCGCCGCCGAATTTCCCGCCGGCGTGCAGGACGGTCATGATGACCTCGACTGCCGGGCGGCCCATCTTCTCATGGATGCCGACCGGGATTCCGCGTCCGTCATCCACTACCGTGATGCTGTTATCTTTTTCAATGATGACATTGATTTCTGAACAATATCCGGCCAGGGCTTCATCTATACTGTTATCAACGATTTCCCAGACTAGATGGTGCAACCCTTTGCCGCTTGTTGAACCGATATACATCCCCGGACGTTTCCGGACTGCTTCGAGCCCCTCCAGAACCTGTATCTGATTCTCATCATACGATTGCTCCTGAATAGCCTTTTCCTCCATTGACACATCGATCACCTACACTTTCCATTTGCATTACTCGATTGCATAGTAAAAATCTATAAGAAAACCTGAAATGGCTGCCAGGTCCGTCTTCCCGCCTTTTTAGGCGGCATCAGGACTCAGCGCTTCAAGTTGATATTTTTAAAATTCCTGAACAGTTAATTTATAAGAGCGTTTCTTCAATGTTCCGGAGGCTAGGGGGGAATAATAGACTTTATCGCCAGTGACTACGATAGACTTGAAGGATCCTTTGGAGAGGTTGACAACCTGGTTGTGCTGCTGAAGGAACTCTTCAATGTATTTGGATGAGCTGACGCTTTGTTTGTCAATGATGGCGATAATATCCCTTGTTCTGACAAGAATGTCTTCTCCTATGTGGACGTACACAGAATCACCTCACTGGATTTTTTTCAGCGTACCTGACTCCACCTCGAATGCTGCTGCCTCTTTCAGGGTCTGGTGGTCGATCCCGTCGACGCTGGTCGTCGTTACAAAGGTCTGCACCTTGCCCTGGATTGTGTTAAGCAGATGGGACTGCCTGTAATCATCCAGCTCTGACAGTACATCATCAAGCAGGAGAATGGGGTATTCGCCGATTTCAGAGTGGATCAGCTCGATCTCCGCCAGCTTCAGCGAAAGGGCGGTCGTCCGCTGCTGGCCCTGGGAACCGAATGTCTGGACATCCCTGCCATTGACGTAAAAAGCAAGATCGTCCCGGTGGGGGCCGAACATAGTGACTCCCCGGTCGATTTCCCGGCCTCTGACTTTTTCAAATTTTTCCTGATATATCTCTATCATTTTCGACAAGTCCTGGCCATCTGATACATCGGCAGACGGCTTATACTCAATCTTTAGGGTCTCAAGGCCCCTGGATATCCCCTCATGGATCGGCAATGCCCATTTTTGGAGGAGCTTCAGGAAGTCGAAGCGCTTCGCCACAATTTTTGCCGCCATCTGGATGAACTGCTCCGTCAGGATTTCCAGCATAGCCTGATCGGTCTGCTTCCTTGTCTGCAGAAGCTTCAGGTAGTGGTTCCGCTGCTGGAGGATTTTATTGTATTGGCCGACATCATGCAAATAAACCGGCGATACCTGGCCGATTTCCATATCAATAAAGCGGCGCCTGACCTGGGGGCTCCCTTTGACAAGGTGGAGATCCTCAGGGGCAAACATCACTACATTCATATTCCCGACATATTGGCTCAATCTCTGCTGCTCAATATGATTGCACTTCGCCTTTTTTCCTTTTTTGGAAATGACAAGCTGCATCGGCAAAGGCCCGTGATTTTTGCGGACCCTTCCTTCTATTTTAGCATAATCCTCATCCCACCGTATAAGTTCTTTATCATTTGATGTCCGGTGGGATTTCGCCATTGCCAGCACATAAATCGACTCCATGACATTCGTCTTGCCCTGGGCATTCTGGCCGATTATGACATTCACTTTATCTTCAAACTGAACCTCAAGCGATTCATAGTTCCGGTAATTCCTTAAGAGCAACTGCTCAATAAACATAGGCCATACATCCTTTTAGCATCTGCTACTCTGTCACCCGGAAAGCGCCGATGCCCGGTATTTCCACCTTGTCGCCGGAACGGAGCTTCCTTCCCCGCCTTTGATCCTGCTCATCATTAACAAATACTTCATATTCACTTAAAAACCATTTAGCCATGCCGCCGGTCTGGATAAGATCGGCCACCTGGAGGAACTGGCCCAGTGTGATATATTCCGTTGTGATCTGGATATCAGTCATTTGATCCACTCTTTCATTTTTCCAACCCTGCTCGTATATGCGGTCCGGAAATTATTTTAAAGCGTGATCCCGGACATATAGTTCCGGAGAATTCTGAGATGAAGAAAGAAGGCACATTGAAAGGAATTCCAGTTTGTCCGATTCTTTCCCAATACTTTATTTTACTAAAAAATCGCACCATTTACAAAGAAAAGAGGAAATTTTTATGTGCCAGTTACTGGTGCCCTATTTTCCGCCAAAGCAAAAAAACCGCCGTAAAGGCAGTTTTTTCGCAATGCGCATGAATTTAGCGCTGGTTATTAATAAGTCCTTACCGGCAGAATCAGCTGGAGGATCGATTCATCATTCATCGGGCGGATGACGAACGGCCTCATCGCTCCTGTGAAGCTGACTTTGATTTCGGTTCCTTCAAGGGCCTTCAAGGCATCCATCATATATTTTGCACTGAAGGAAATCTTCAAGTCTTCTCCCTCTATGAACTGGCTTTGTACTTCCTCCACTACTTTTCCAATTTCCGGCGTATTGGAGGATATTTCAACCACTCCGTCCTCGATGGTAGAGAACTTTACGACATTGTTTCTTCCTTCCCTTGCCAGGAGAGATGCACGGTCGATGGCTTGAAGGAATTCCTTTGTCTGCACGCCGATTTCCGTTTTGCTTTCGTTCGGGATCAGTCTTGTTGTATCAGGGTAGTTCCCTTCAAGCAGCCTGGAGAAGAATAAAAGATTCTCAGCCTTGAAGAGCACCTGGTTTTCTGTAATGACAATATCGATCAGCTCATTATTGTCATCAAGGATTTTGCTCAGTTCGCTCAAGCTTTTTCCCGGAATGACCACATTATATGATTCATTTGCTTCTGTTTCGACCTTTGCTTTCCTTAGCGCAAGCCTGTGGCTGTCTGTTGCAATACAGGTCAGCTCAGCATCTTCCACCTTCCAGTTTACACCTGTCAAGATAGGGCGTGTTTCTGAGGTGGACACTGCAAAAACTGTCTGGCGGACCATTGCCTTCAGGAGGTCTGTCGGGATCCGGAAGATCTTCTCTTCAGACAGCTGCGGCAGATGCGGATATTCTTCAGCATCCAGGCCGTTCAGATTGAATTCTGATTTGCCCGAACGGATCACCGTTTGCAGGTGATTCTGGACATCGATCTCGACTTTGTCTGTCGGCAGCTTTTTCACGATTTCACTGAAAAACTTGGCCTGCAGTACGATGGAACCGGTTCTTGAGATTTCAACGATTTCATTGCCATCGGATTCTTTCGGGATGAAAGATTCAATAGAAATATCGGAATCGCTCCCTGTTAAGGTGACCCCTTCCTCTGAAGCGACAATTTTTATTCCTGTTAGGATCGGGATCGTCGTTCTGCTTGTCACGGCTTTCATGACATCCTGGACACTCTGGACTAATGAATCGCGCTGAATTTGAAATTTCATTTTTATCCTCCGGATTGGCATATTTTTTTACTGGCTGAATATATATATATATTTTATTTAAAAAAATAGTAATAGTACTAGTAGGGCCTGTTAATATGTGGATAACTCCAATTTTCAAAGGAAACACAGCCTATCCACATGTGGACAGACTGTGTGCAAAGTGATGAAAGTTATTCACATTTTACCTAAACTTTCAACAGCTCATTCAATTCCTTCAGCTGCTTCTGAAGCTGCGCATCTGTCTGGAGCAGCTTTGAAATCTTCTCATGGGCATGGATCACGGTCGTGTGGTCGCGCCCGCCGAATTCCTCGCCGATTTTAGGCAGGGAGAAATCTGTCAGCTCCCTGGAGAGGTACATCGCAATCTGCCGCGGGAAGGCAACAGACTTGGTTCTTTTCTTTGCCTTGAAATCCTCGAGTTTAACACTGTAATGCTCCCCGACCGTTTTCTGGATTTCATGGATCGTGATCACCTTCGGCTTCGAGCTTGGGATGATGTCCCTTAATGCTTCTGCTGCAAGATCAGCGTTGATATCCTTATTGATTAAAGAAGAATAAGCTACTACGCGTATAAGTGCACCTTCGAGTTCCCGGATATTTGAATCGATCTGATTGGCAATATAAAGCATGACTTCGTTCGGGATATCGAGCCCTTCTGCCTTGGCCTTTTTTCGCAGGATCGCAATCCTCGTTTCAAGGTCTGGAGGGGTGATATCCGTTATGAGCCCCCACTCAAACCGGGAGCGGAGACGGTCTTCAAGCGTAGGGATCTCTTTAGGAGGCCTGTCGCTGGAAATGACAATCTGCTTGCTTTCTTCATGAAGTGTATTGAATGTATGGAAGAATTCTTCCTGGGTCTGTTCTTTTCCGGCCAGGAATTGAATATCGTCAATTAAGAGAACATCGACATTTCGATATTTATTGCGGAAATCGACAGCTTTGTTGTCGCGGATGCTGTTGATGAATTCGTTCGTAAATTTCTCGGAAGACAAATAAACCACTTTAGCAGCTGGATTATGATCTTGTACATAATGGCCGATTGCATGCATAAGGTGGGTTTTTCCCAGTCCGACTCCCCCGTATATGAACAGCGGGTTGTAAGCTTTGGCGGGCGCTTCGGCTACTGCCAGTGAAGCGGCGTGGGCAAAGCGGTTTCCGGAGCCGATGACAAATGTATCAAAGGTATATTTAGGATTGAGCATATTCAAGGGAAGTTCAGGCTGGTCATCATCCTTTTTCCCTTTTTTCGGCGGGACCGGAAGATCAACTTCTTCTTCGCCCTGGTTCTGCGGAATAATGAATTTAACCGCCAGTTCCTCTCCTGTTATATCGTAGAGGATTCCGGAAATCAGCTGCGAGTATCGTTCTTCCAGCCAATCGCGTGCAAACTCATTCGGCGCCGTAATGATGAGCAGGTCTCCCTGGAGAGAATGTGCCTTGGTCGATTTCAGCCATGTGTCAAAGCTTGGCTTGCTGATTTTTTTTTCGATATTGGCCAGAGCATTATTCCAAAGATCCGCAATGTTTTCCAA